>NZ_FWXT01000001.1:0-2400000 GCF_900176535.1 Pedobacter africanus
GTATAAGCACCTGAAGCATTCGCTACATAAGTCTGTCCCGTTTCTCCTGCCAATAGCACCCCATCCCTGTACCACTGGTTACCAGTCGAAGCACTCGAAGTTAAGGTTACTGAACCGCCAGTACAGAATGTTGTTAGTCCTGAGGCTGTAACTGTTGGTGCAGGAGGTAATGGGTATATTATTATTGTCTTTACCTCAGATACAGTAGTACATCCAGCAGCTGAAGATACTATCACCCTTATTTTAACCTTATCTAAAACCAAAGGAGCATTTGTTATTGTTAACGTTGCCGTACCGAAATCAGAAACACCATTAGCGGCAACAAAATCCACCCAGCCACTTGAGCCTTCATATTGCCACCTGTAAGTATCTGTACTTGAAGACGAGACTACAGTTGTTGAGCCATTGGTGCCTTCACAAATAGTGATATCAGATGGTCCGCTGGTAATAACTGGGTTTGAATTCACCGATAATAAAACAGTAGTTTTTTTTCTTTCATTGCCAAAAGTCCCTATGGTAAAATTAAAAAGACCTGCCTGACTTGGCGTTCCATTAAGAGTAACTATGTTTGTTGTATTATCAAAGGTAGTAATCAGTCCAGATGGCATTCCAGTGCTAAAACTCGGAAAACCACCAATTGTACCTACAGTATAAACAATTGGTATTATGGAAGATCCAATACAAAATTGCTGGGGATTAAAAGTATTGTACTTAATGTTATTACAACCCTCAATGGTTGAACCGTTCAAACACTCCTGGTGCGGATCCACAGGTATAGCAGAGATAGGGTTCGTAGCATCCGGATCCGTTACATCGGGCGGTCTCAAAATACTGGCTTCAACTTCAAAAGGCTGATTTAAGAGCGGTACAACAACAGTTCCTGTAACCGTAAATTCTATCACAGTCTGATTGTTCATAGCTACTTTCGACTGGTATGTACTTCCCGAAACAGCGGCATTACTCACAGTCCCAGTTCCACTGATTATCGTTGGTACAACAGAACTGATATTATACCCTGTCGGCGCCTTAAAATCGAAGGTAGAACCAGAAATATCACTTGGCCCATCATTTTTAACCCTTATCTTATAACTTACCTTCTGATCAGTAAAATAGGTATCAACAGTTGGCGTAATACTTTCAACCAACAGATCAGAAGATTTAATGACCATTGCAATTGGCTGGGATTCTTCACTGCCCTGGATATAAGTCCAGGTATCCATAGATTTATTATTGCCAAAACCATTACTGGCAAAATTCGAATCGTATACTCCCCATTTATGGCCATTGGTTAAACTTGAAACACCTGTGACAGCATTACTCACCGGGTTCGGAGTTCCACTTGCTGACCCCGCACCAGATATATTACTATCATCCCAGTAGACCCTGCTACTATACACCCCCTCATCCGCGGAACCTGTTTGAAGGTTATAATCAGTTGTGTTATCGGTTAGTTCTATAATTACGCCCTGCGGGTTTACCTCCATATCAATGTAAGGAAAATGAACTTCTGCCGACAATAACCTAGTTTTTAACTGACTTACCGAAGTCCCAGCCGGCACGTAGTTTCCATTTGCGTCCTTTCCATCCCAAAATACAGTGTTGTTGCCAACAGAAGCTACACCTACAATCACTCTGTCGGCCCCTGATGGTACTGGAATGGTAATCTTATAAGTTCCCCCTGTGCTGGAATTAAAGGTAATGTTCCCCCCCTTTCTACTCACCTGCCCCAATGTACCCTCTGCACCTATTACTTTCAACCCAGTAATCTGTGGTAACACAGCCGTATTTTTAAGCCATGTTGTACCACCAGAAACTCCTGATATATACATTGGAGCACTCGCGGGCAAATCAGGATTAGGTTTGTTATAAAAAATTTTATGGGTTACATTGTTACCCGCATCTGGCAGCCTGGGGTCATGAGTGTAAGGAAGTATATCCGCCTTTTCAGAAAGATCCAGACTTTTGTAAGTAGGTATTGAATTCACAGCAAAACCGTTACTGTTCGAGAAGAAAGTAAATCCAATACCCTGATTCCCATTTGTACGAACACGATATGCCCTACCATCTTTTGTTAGCACATAATGCGTAGCGTAATAAGCGGTAGAAGAAGTATTTGAGGAGTTACTAAGCAAAAGATTCAAAACATTTGTATAGGTACGACCAATCAGCCAGGAAGTACCAAACCTTACAGATACATCCCATGCAGCAATGACGTTGGGATTTCCACTTGATGTCGTTCCCTGTGTCCAGGTATCAGTAGCTGATCTTGCCGGAACCGTTGAATTATTGTCTCCCGTCTCTCCGCCCGGTGGCAAAAAATCTACTGTCCATACCCCTTCTATATTAACACTAACCTCAAAAGGAATATAGCGATTTGCATCTCCGGCAGCACCATTTCTCGGACCCGCCAGTTCAGCTGCACGATCGCTAATGCGTCCGGTTGAACTACCTGATGTAGAAGCATAAACCTGCCCGTTAGGGGCAGTGATACGGATAATTCCATTATTAATACCCTGCGCACTAGACCCTGTAGCTATAATTTCTCCAATTTTTGCATATACAAAATGTGTACCTGTTGTCTTAAATGGCCATGAACTCGTATGAAAGGTGTTGGTGTTGCAGTATAAAAAAGCCCTGCTCCCATTTATCTGCCCACTAGGATAAAGATCCCTGCTCCCTTCAGCAAATACATTCAAACTAAAAAATAAAAAAACAAGAATGCCCAGACAGAATTTACCTCTGTGAGATGAGAGCACATCAGACCTGAGCGCATTTAGCATAAATTCAGTTTACATTAACTTTACTAAAAAAACTTCTTACCTGACACAGTGATTATTTTCTTAAGAGAGACAAACCCATCAGAAAAGTCAACACAAGCAAACAAAAATTTCTTATAAGTATAATTTCATTTACCTCTAGCAAATTAAATAGAATTCATGTCTTTTCCATTAAAAAAATAAAATTTTTAATAACAATCAAGCCAAAAATATCATATCACCAAAAAAATACCTTAATTTATACAATAAAGGCACTTTTTAATAAAGGCACCATATATCACCGCTCCAGAAAAAAAAATAAATTGTAGATTTTTGAGTAAAAAATTACTCATATAGAGTAAATAATAAACACAAATTAAATAAATAAAATTATGCCATCATAACAAAAAAGCAATAAAAAAGAACAAAAAAAGTCAAATTGGAAATTTTAATCCAAAAAACGTCAGACCAATCCAGAAAACAAATGATAAAAAATAAACTAAAAAGAAAACCAGATGTGGTAAAACCTCATTGCACAATCAAAGGCGTATTAAGTTTGGATTTTACAATTTTCAACACCTTCCCTTCCTTGATCACATATAAATAAATCCTATACATTACCGGATCCTTAGGAACGTTCAGGACAACCGAATTTCCTGTTGCAAAACGCTCCATAGAAACCGGCTTTTCAAACCTGTCAACCCTGGAGAGGTTCCATTCAAATTCAAAACCGTGCTTTAAAGAATCAGTCAGTATCCATCTATTGTTGTGTTTGATCAACGCGTGATATTTTAATGCTGCACCTTCAAAAGTTCCCAGAGCAGGTTTCAGAATTTTAACTTCTGGTACCTCAAAACGTACCGGGCTTTTTACCCAAAGATGAGCAAGTTGCATAAAGTCAAACTTCTCCCTACCCTGACCATCCTTAATCCCATTTACCATCACCCGATCAACCCTCTTTTCATCCTGCCAGTTCGAAATGAATATTCCCTCTGTAACCGTTCCTATACCAGTATAGGTATACACCGGCACATCACTATAAAAATAAGGCACATTTAAACTTCGGGCAAATGACTTTATCTCCGGTTTATCATCCGAAACCAGTCCATAAGCATCAATCTGAGGGATAGCTATTTTAAGCCTATCAACCGCAAAATTCAGGTTTTCAGAAACTTCTACATCAACCGATATAGGTCTTTCAGGATCAATTTTCCGAATGTTGACAACGAGTTCCTTGAGCTAGTTTAAGTAGGCATTTTGCTGATAAATCAATTCCGGCTTGTAATAATATAAGTCGAGTTTTTGAAAGACAGCGTTTCCTATATTCCAGGAAACAATCATAGGTTCCTTTTTTAGGGAGTTGACAGATTTCAATATTTTGGTCTGTAATTTATCCAATTCTTTCCCATCAGCTAAAAAATCCAGTTCATCCGAAATCCAGTAGCTATAGTGTATGCTGATACCAGTACTTTTGGCAGCTTTAAGTATGTTCCGGTCATAAATATCAGGGCCATAACGTTTAATCACATTGATCCCTATAGCTTTCATTTCCTTGAAATCGTTCAGCATATCGTAAATGGTTACCGTGTGATAGTTATTTGTCCAGTCTCCACCCCGGTTATAATTTATCCCTTTAAGTCCTGTAAACAAATTCTTTGCATTTCGGGATACAGACTGAGGGGCAGATTGATCTACCTGTGGTATCCCCAATATAGCACCAACAGGCTTGTCTTTGTTTTCTGCGGCAACAGGCAACAAAAGTTGTTTTAAAACCTCAGGATGCTGAATACTCCAGTTCAGTGCAGTCTGCCTGGCATTGCCCGGTACATTTCTGTCAAAATCCGAATTAAAGAAAACAAAGCCCTTGATTTCTTTGAATTTCTTTCTCACCCTAAAAGCCTCTTTAAACCACTTATCCTGATCTCCCGCATCGGCAAGAGAGCCCATCTCTGCCAGCATAACCGGTAACCCAGAGCGGAAAATTGCATTTTGATGAAAAGGCTGATAAAGCTCTTCCATAGTTGTCCATCTTTTATTTGAATTTAAAGCGCCATAGTTCAGATTGGTAACACCAATCCAATCCACATACTGTTTTCCGGGAAAATAGGCAGTAGTATTTTCTGCCTTCCAAGGGTTCCACACCCACACTGCATTGTAAGTAGCATGAGCATAAAAGAAATCATACACATATCTCCAGGCCTGCTTAAATTCAAAAGAACTATTGTTACCAGTTGCAGACCACGGATATGCAGGATTATCCATTTCATGCGCAAAGCGCAGATAAACAGGGCGCTGCAACCCTCTAACCTGGGCAGAAAATTTCAGCAGATACTGATCGTATTTCCCCGCAGTTATATTTTTGAATACCTTTTGATCCGCCTTCTTGTTTCCATAATCCCCGAATAAATTCTGCCATGGTTCCCAGGTAATCATCGGAACCGATCCCTTTCTATAAATAGAATCAACAGTCTTTATTGGCAAATTGCAATGCCCTTCATCTCCCCAGGGAATATATACAGATACCAGATCAAAATGATTGTCCAGCTGTTGCTCCAATTGGTTAACCTGCTTAAGTGACGACAGTCCGTTAAAGCCTGCAGGAGAAAATACACCAGTAATAAAATACTTTGACTTATGGTCGGGGACAGCCGGCATGATTGTCTTTTGACCAGAAAACTGAGCAAAATACAATATTGTACATGCCAGGATAATGGTAATAATCAATGATGCGCTTCTTACCCCGGCATATAAGCGCCGTCTCATTAGCCAAAAATCTATCTTTACACTTTTTACCCAGCTCATAAAAGCATTTGCCTGTGGGTAGCGCTCTTTTAGCAACTGATACTGCTGCTGTCTGCTTGCAGCAATATTAAAGCAAAGTATAAAGCTATTCAAACCTGCAAAACCGACCATAATTAAATTATAGGGATTCCAATCCACCCATAAACCATATCCTATTGCTATAACAGACAACGCCAGCATAACCAGGTTTGGCACATTTAAAGGCCAATTATTGGCTTCATTACCATCTTTAGGTGTCGGCACATAGGGTATTTTTTTTCCAATAATGGTATATACCAATCCCAGGATGTATATCCACCACGTGCCGATCATCAATAAGCCTCCGACAACATGAAAGCCCCTTTCTTCATCTTCCATAACCCACCATTGTACAAAATGACGAATCAGGAGTGTAGAAGCAACAAAAGGCAATACCACCAACCCGAAACTGGCAATGTTCATTCGCATCGGACTGACATCAAAAAGCAACGAAATAATTGGGATTAGGAAATTAATCAGATAAATCAGTCCAGAAAGGTAATGGAGAGGGATAACCGCATAATGTATTTTTTGTTTCCAGGTAAATCCCTTGAAAAGCTTAGGGTAGGCAGTAAGCAGCAAATCAAAAACACCCCTGGACCACTTTAACTGTTGCTTATAATATGCAGAAAGTGTTGATGGGACAAGTCCCCGCGCCAAAACACTAGGCACATATACCGATTTCCAGCCTTTGGAATGCAATTGCATGGCCGTATGCATATCTTCCGCAAGCCCTGCAGCATGCCCACCTATAGATTCCAGCGCAGTCCTGCGAAACGTGCAATTTGCACCAATAGCCAATACGGTACCATACCTATTCATCGTCATCATCATGGGCCCATAAAACTGATAGGTTTGCTGCGCCGCCCCCTTGGCAATCAGATTTTCATCATTGTTTTTGTAAGCCTGTACAATTTGCACAAAACCGATTTCAGGATTGTTAAAATGTGAAACAATAGGGTCAAGAAAATTAGGAAAAGGGACATGGTCCGGATCTAGCACTACACAAAGCTCACCTGAAGATCGCGCCAGCGCATTGTTGATATTTCCCGCCTTGGCATCTATCTTTTTTATGCGCGTAACGTGGTTTACACCCAACGCCTTACATAATTTTTTCAGATATGGATCATCAGCTTCATCGCACAGATAACTATTGTGAGGATAGGTAATGGCCTGAATAGCCTTCAATGTCTCCTCAATCATCTCATAAGGCTCTCCGGCACAATAGGTAGTAAATATATCTACCGTATATACCTTTTCATGCAGAGGGGTCTTGGGAATTGTGATAAAAAGATAATGGCACCACTCATGAATTGTTTTAAGGCACATGAATACAAACGTAACTACCAGCATCCAATACAACGGCGGGCAGCCCCTTACCTCCGGCACAAGCATGTTATAAAGAAAGAAGACCATAGCCGCCAATCCAAGTGTAATCATCAGCCTCAATGTAAACCGCTCCATTCTCGTAGGCGGCGACACCAGATGAATAGGTTTCAGGACAGGTTTCATTTGTCAGTAATTACGTAAAAAGGTGTATTTACAGTAGAGAAATGGCCATTTTCATCATAAATCGTAGCAAAAATCCGGTACGGTCCTTCGTCAGTTGGTGCTTTAAAGTTTACATTTAATCCCTGATCGTCCTCCATAAGTCCTGCAATAGGTTTTAATTTTCTGGTACTGTGCAGGTTATTTTTCTTGTACCAATCTTCCTTAAAAATCTGCCATTTTACTGTTTTTATTATTGCCTTTTCCAACATCAATACTTCAGCTGAAGAGTGATTTCCGGGCGATAAAATGATATTGTCTCTTGCCCCCTTTTTATCCAGAAGCATGTATTTAATCTGTGGAAAAGGATATTCTTTCCTTTTGCCCGTCCAGATGTACTGCATGGTACTTACAACCTCAGATTCTGCCCCGTTCTCATCAAACATACTAAACCAGGTGTGCGTTCCTTCTTGTTTGTTACCCCAATAAAAGGCAAAAGCTCCCAAAAATCTTGGATTTTCTACAGGCATATATGTTTTATACCTTTCCAGGTAAATATCTGCCTTTTTTGTACTGTTGTCTTCAATGTAAGCCCCCCAGGCAGTCTGCTCTGTCCCCTCCCAGGGGCCATTTATACCCCATTCAGCCAACATAAAAGGACCATTCCAAAACAACGAGACGCCTTTTAGCTCGTCCCTTAAAAAAGAAAGCCTGCTAAAAATATTAAAAGAGATCAGGTCAACATTGCAGCGCGCATTAATATTGAAGATGTTCTTGGAATTAAAATTCATTACTGTTGTGGTAACCGGATGGTCAGGATCTTCCCGGTGAATCATCTCCGTCAATTCGTTAAAAGCCTTATAAAAATTCAGGTAAGCCGGCTTATGTGGAAAATCCAGCTCATTCCCTATGCACCACATTAACAGGGCCGGATGTTTTTTAAACCTGGATACTACCGATTCAAATGCCTCATATTGCTTAGCCACCTTACTTCCGTTATTGTAAAAGGCCATATAGTCACTGTTAAAAACCGGCAAGCCAACCACTACAGCAATTTCATTTGCAGCAGCACTATCTAATACCTTAGCAAGGTTCAGGGTATCCCATACCCTTACGGTATTCCCTCCGGCTCTTTTCAAGACATCAAAATGCGCATTACCAGATGCACCTTTAATATAGAAAGGCTTTCCATCCCTATACAAGATATACTTTCCGTTTTTTTCTTCAATATGAACCTTTCCCTGCAAAGTATCCTTTTGCCGTGAAGAACTTATAGCTGCAGCAACCAGTAACAGTGCCGACAAGAATATTTTTATAGCTTTCAAGCAAACAATAGTTTCTTTCAATGATAAAACTTTTTTATCGATCTGCCTAAGCTTTTTTAAATTCTGTTTAAAAAGAATGCCCAAGAGTAAAAAAATACCTTTCGTTTACCTTAGAGAAGATTTTCACCTATCGATTCCTTTCTATTTACCAACTGCTTATTAAAATTATCTAAAACGAATCACCAATGAGAAGAACCTAGGCAAAAAATGGCTCAGGTTTTGATCGCTGCAAAATAAGTGACTGTAGCTGGATTGTGTTTTCAGAACGTAAAACAATCAGCTGCAAAAGAACCAAAATAAACCGGGCACTACATTTTAATGATAAAAAACAGGAATTGTGCCCACAGTAAGTAAAAGCCCCTGAGGATAAAGAAAGCAAACTCTAGGAGTAACAAATTGTACAATCAATGGATATAAAAAAGAACAGCCTAATAAAAGATCAATAGATTTTACTTTACAGAAGTCATTCAATATAAAGAAACAGGCGAAGTGTTTGAATATTATAAAGTCAAGATCACGTATGAACCATAAAAAGAACGGAAAACTAAATGAAAAACTTGCATTATACCCTCTTCTTGTTTTTGCTCTTTTCGTGTAAACCAAGGGTAAATAATTTTTATCAGGGAAAGGTCATAGACCTGAACAATAAACCTCTTGAAGGTGTCATTGTAACTGAAGAAGACAGGAAGGAGAAACAGACCACAACAGATAAAAACGGCTATTTTAAATTGGATAGAAGTCCGGATTGGCTGGGAAGGTTAATATTTATCAAGGATGGCTATCAAACTGACACCATTGCAAGTGTATGGCATCAGGCAGGTGAAACAACTGAATACAACTTTATTGAAAAAGACACAACTATCGTCAGGTTAAAAGCAACCAAAGTTAAAGATTCAATAGTTCCTTCCAACTCTCTATTCCAGTCGATTGAGTCCATAGGGCTGCCTTTCAAAGACTCTACAAATTTTGATAATTTTAATTTTAAGGAATCCCGAAAATTGACAAACCGGGAAGCTGGTATTTTAAAACTAAATACCCTATACAGTGGAGCCACGGGATTTTATTCCAGATATACCGTTCCATTCTCCACTAAATTCAAATCTGTTGTCATTAGCTATCATCCCAACGAACATGAGTTGATTACTACACTTATTAATTATGATAGGGATTATAATATTCTCGGTAAGGTTGATATCGCCTATGATGAAATTGCAGAATCACAATTTTGGAAAGAAAGCCTGCTGACAATGGATAAAATTATAGTCGATGAAATCAGCTGGATGGAGAACGGGCCGGTCAGGAAAACAAAAGCCTACGAGGTTTTGCCCAATGGCAAAATAACCAGGAACCAATGACAGACAGAATAATCAATACCAGCTCAGTAAAACTGGAGTCGGCCACAGCAGAAATAGGCTATTTTGATATATGAAATATGTAAAAGAAATAAAATCAAGCATTACAGGAGCCCATGAACTTGAGGAACAAGATGGGATTACTTATAAGATTAAAATATTAGGGCGAGGTGAAGAACTCTTTTTTCAAAAGGGTAATGATGCCTTAATTTGTGAAATATCTGCCAGACATGCAGTGATTGATCCCAGGACTATTCGTAGATGGGACAGCGGGAATAAAATTTCTGATGATGAACGGGCCCTTATATTAGAAAAGATCATTGAACTGTACAAGAAAGCGTACAAAGATGATTTGTCTGCTTTTAAAAATTAGTCGCTGAATGATAAAAGCTGATGAATCCAAAATCAAATCACTGATCATATGACAACAATTCCCGAAATCGCATCACACGAAAATATAACGGAGCACTACCTTCGGCTAAATATTGAAACAAATGACCTGCCCTGCGGATCTATTGATTTCGTTTCGGAAAAGATCAATTTCAATATTTGTGGTCGATGCCTCTTCAAGGGAATGGTAGCCATAAAAGACATCCAATTGGAATATAAGGATGGAAAATTAATTTTTATATTCAAGAACAAAAAGAATTTACGGTTCAATTGCAGTTTAAAAGAATTTGAAACAGTAAGTACACATATTAGGACCTATGGATATCATCCATAAAAACATTAACTATGAATTTTTATCTAATAAGGAATAGAAAAGCTTCATGGGGAGATTACGGAAATATTTTTTTGATAGGGACATTTTTACCAGCTGTTTACCCCTATAACAAGTATATTGCTGTTGTTGAGTCCATAAAACAAACGTTGGAAAAATATGATCTTAAAGGTCTGGATTTCTCGAAGGGTAAAAAGAAAAAAATAATACCTATTGACTGGCAGAATTGGGCAATAGAAGAACCAATACCTCGTAAGCCTAAATCTGTTGAACCTGAAGACTTTATATTGAAAGGAAAGCATGATGAACTACTTGCCAATGAAATGGATGAAATCTGGATTATTTCACCAGCCGACACCGCAAGAGTAGTAATTGACAGAGACAAAAAGGTTCATGATGAATGTAACCATATCAGTTTAGATTTGACAGGCTGGAATGAGAGTGATGTAATTTAGAACACCACAATTAGGACATATTTTTGCACAGAAAATTTCAAAATTGCCGTAGAGAAAACACCTAATTCGCATTTAACCTTTATTCCTATTCTTGCAGTTTAGTTGTATAGTAAAAACCATCCCATATTCATGATATGAGAATTTATATTTTTAGAATAACTATGAAAATTTTAATCACCTTACTTGGGGCAGTAGTCCTTCTTTTTCAATCTTGCACCAGCAAAGACAAGCATCCTGATGTTTTAACCCTGGAAAAACTAATTGAAAACGGAGAGGTTATTTTCATCGAGAAAAAAGATTCAGTTTCACTATCTCCTTTCATCACGTTTTTAAACGACTCAGTTTATTTAACGCAAACATCACATCATAACTACTCAGAGACAAAAAACTCAGGCAGTAATGAAAAAACGGCGACTGAGGTAAGCATAAAAAACAGCTTTGCGCTTAAAAATGTATTTAATGGCAAAACGTATCATTCAGAAACGTTACATTCAAAATCACTGGTATCCATAAATAAAAATAATGATGTGATCATAAATGATGTCATGTTCTTAGCCCCTGATTACACCTCAAAAAAACCAGCAGACACAGCCTTTGCAAAGAAAACTACAGATATAAAAGCGGATGAAAAATTAAACGAACTGGATGAGTTTGACAAAAGCATTATCCGTAAATGGACAAATACCGGCAGGCTTGGAACCATGCACGAAATGTTTTATTACCAACTTGGTGGAAAAAAGTTTAAGTCTACATCAGAGTGTTATTTAATTACAGAAAATGGAAATTATTTTTATAACAGTAAGTTGGGAATACTTAAACTTAAGTAAATAATATTGGTTATGGAAAAGTATAAGAAAGAACTCGACAGGATCAGGGTTATTTTCGAAAACTTCTATACTGTAAAGGTTACCAGTAGCGATAAAGAGTACGAAACAAATAAAATCAATAAACAACAAATTCAGCAGCTTATTGTGAGGATTAAACAGACGCAGGATTTGTCTCAAACAGATCAACAGGATTTGGTGAATGAAGCACTAATACTCTTGGCGAAAAATACGGGCAGTGCAGAAGATATTGAAATTGCAGAACAGATCTTAGATCATCTGTTTTTTGAGCTGAAAATAATCAGTCAGCATGAGGTTGATAGGTTTTATCAATGTAACGCAACCCGGCGCTGGGAATAAAACTGACCACTGAAAAATAAAGTATAAAGATGAAACGGGCAAAAGAAATAAAATCAACCATCAACGAAACCTATGAAGTTAAGGATCGTAACTACAATCATATAGCAAGATTTTCAGCATTTTTTATGGTATTGGTGTTGCTTTCATGCCAGAGTCCTTCTGGTCATCAATCGCAAGCGGCCAGTACATCCGACACAACAAAAACAACTATTACCAGGCATGATCAAGAAATGTCCTGCGACCAATTCCTGTCAGCCATCGTAAAATCCAGCAATGCAGTTGCGCTGAAACATTTTAGTGATACCCTTGTAAAAGTCCGCCTTGAATACCTTACAGCTGAAAAAGCAAGGATTAAATTATATGTGCTCAGTGATATTTCGGAAGATCCGGCAAATAAAAAGCTAACAGAAAATGCCGTGGGCTGGTTAGAATTCCATAGGCAAAACAAGCGGTTGACAGACATTACCAATGACCCCGATAAACCATTGGTTTTACAATATGACACCACCCTTTTGCAAAGGTATGATCTTTATAAATTGTGTGGCGCTGAAGCTGCAATTGTCAAACCCGGAACCGGTTATGAACAAAGAGATGTGATGCAGGAAGCCGATATAAGATTTAATGGTAAATTGAAACGGTTTTTTACCATGGCTGAGTTTGAAAAAGTATTTGGCAAGCCAGACAGCATACAAATGCTGAAAGATGAAGCCCCCTGTATCACTATTTTCAACACTGAAGCCCCGGATGATAAATATGTATACAAAGACGGTTCCCGCTTTGAAACCAGCAAGGACAGGGTGGCTGTTGATGAGTTTTGGTTTCTGAACGGAAATTTCATCACCTATAAAGGTATCCGGATAGATGCCAATACTACGATGAATGATATCAAACAGTTGTTTCCGACCGCTGTAAGCGGAAGACTGGGAATGGATAAGGAAGGAAAACTCTGGGTAATTCAATTAAGAGAAGATCATGAAGGAATTTCTTACGGACATATCAAACTGTTTTTTGAGAATGGGAAAGTAACCTTTATGCACTGGTGGTTTCCATGTTAGCATAAACAGCTGAGGATGTTCATCATTAATTAATCATATGTATTAAAATGAAAAAGCAAAATATTCAAAACTCAGATTATTTAAAAAGAGAAAAGAATTTTCTTAACGCAATTACTTCTGAGGAAACTTTTCAGGTAATTATTGAAAAGAAAATCATCAACAGATGAATTATGCTATCCATCTGGTCTTTGGGCAAGCATCTCCCAACTTACGTCCGACAGAACTGAGTAAAAAAATTATAGATCAAATGGAGAGTGATGGGGATTTTTATGACACATTAAGAATAAAACAAGAAATATGACCATTCCAGAATTTAAAGAAAAGCTACAAACCATACACCAGACGCTCTTCTCTGAAGAGGCACTGGATAACAATGAAGCTGATCAAAGCTATTTTGATGTTCTCTACCCATTTGCAACATCTTTGAATAAAAATGTATATCCATTTTTTGCCTTCAGGGAAGAAAGCGAATCGACAATCGAATTCATCTTTAACAACCGGGTAGCAGATCTATTTATGGTAAGCAAAGATCACATGTTCGCTGATGATCCTATGGTATACATCAAGACCAAAGCGCAATGGGAATCCTTTGAATTCAGTTTGTCTACGTTATTGCTTACCGAATATGTGAATTGGATAGCGGAAAATACCAGTAGCAAACTGGAATTTCGTCTCGAAGGATATGCAATGTATGTTAGAATAAAAAAAAACTGGAACCAGTTTTTTAACCCTTTCTCTTATCCGGATAAAATATGGATAGGAAAAGAACTGAAATCAGTGATCCTGATACAAAATGAGATCGGTATGCTAAAGTGCATAGCAATAGATGCTGGGAATTTACAAATAGCTCAGAAGCTGTTGGAAGAATCACACATTACAGAAACTTAAGGCAAAAAAAACGGAGTGAAAATTTCTGAAAATATTCACTCCGTTGATGTACCCTGGAAGGGACTCGAACCCCTGACCCACGGTTTAGAAAACCGTTGCTCTATCCAGCTGAGCTACCAAGGCATCTCTTATTAAGAGCGGCAAAGATAGAAGTTAGGAAGTAAACACGCAAATTTAAATGACTATTTTCTTCTGTGGGAACTGCGCCGTATAATTGCTGATCATATTTAAAATGTAATTATCAGAAGGATAGGGTTGTAATACAGATTTTAGCATTTCCGGACCTTCTATATCTGTATGGTAAGAAATATAGCCCATGCCGTAAAACTTACCCTGCTCTACCAAAAGGCAGCTCTGCTCCTCTTCATTCCTCCCCTTATCCAATACCGCAAAAGTTGGCAACATTCCTTTCAAATACTCAATAGCATATTTTACGCGTACATTATACGATGCTGCCGATTCCTTTCCTACACAGGCCCCGCTGCATTTCCCCTCTATATGCGCCGTACAGGCAATTCTTTTGGTTTGAACATAACATAACTTTTCACAAAGAATATGCTCCTTTATCAAAGACCTCAATAAGTTATGTCCCTCCAACAAGGTATTGAAGCTATGCAATATCGGCATCTGCTTTTTGTATTTGTCTATACCCAACCTCATATACCCGTTTTGATCTTCAAAAACATACAAAGCATATTTTTGCTCATGGTGCTTTAATGCCCGGTTATTCTCAGGCCAGAGTCGCTTAATTTCTGCCGCTTCCAATATAAAAGCCATCAATTCGGTACCACAGATTTCAAAATCAACCGAATGAATGTTCTTTAAAAATTCCTGCCGCTGTTTTCCTATGTTACTTCCCGTAAAATGAGAATAAACCCGCTTCTGAATATCTTTTGCCTTTCCAACATAAATAATCTCCCCTTTTTGGTCCTTGAAATAATAAACACCTGGTACACGTGGAAGCCGGTCTATCTGGCTTCTGGAGAGATTTGGCGGCAAAAGTTGCTCTTTAGCTTTCCGGTTTAAGGTCTGCGCAATCAACCCCTCCAAATCAGATTTGATCAGCAGCCCCAGCAAAATCGCGGTTGCTTCCGCATCCCCGCCTGCCCGGTGACGGTTGTGAACAGGGATACCTAAAGCAGCACAAAGCTTGCCCAGACTGTAAGAACCATGTCCCGGAAATAACTTCCTGCTCAACCTTACCGTACATAGTTTTTGCGCATTTAACTCATAACCAGATAAACTCAAATGATGTTTTATGAATGAAAAATCGAAATTCACATTATGCGCAACAAATACCTTGTCCAGCAGCAATTCATAGAGTTCATCAGCCACTTCTTTAAATCGTGGCGCATCTTTAACCATATCATTACTAATCCCGGTAAGTGCCTCAATATAGGGTAGAATATCCATTTCCGGGTTAATCAGGGTTTCAAACCGCTTTATGATTTCCTGCCCATCATATACCAACACCGATATCTCTGTAATTGCATTACCCGAAGCAAACCCTCCGGTAGTTTCAATATCTACAACAGCATACAACATCAACAATCAGTTTTACTCAGTTTAACAGCTCAAATATGCTAATAATATTAGTAAGTTCATTAAAATATTTCAACTATAACTCATGAGCTGACAGCCCCCTAACTCGTTTCAATTTTTATTGGATTATTCAATATCTTATGAATAGGGCATTTGTCGGCAATTAACATTAAACGTGCACGTTCATCATCGGTCAACGTTCCGGTAAATGTAATTTTTCGTTTAATTGTCGTCTCCTTGCCCATCTCCTCTTCCTTACAAATCGCAAGTTCAATTTTAATGTGTTCCAGGTTAAAGCCCTTTCTATCGGCGTACATTCTTATGGTAATTGCGGTGCAGCTTCCTAAACTGGCCAGTAATAAAGCGGCTGGTGACAAGCCCTCATCGGTACCACCAATATCCTCAGGTTCATCAGCGTAGATAAAATGTCCTCCCGAATATACCTTGGTTTTATAATGCGCCCTGTCCAATTCAGTAACGGCAGTGATCTGCTTGTTCTCCATATTCTTTTTTCTTTAAAAATACATATTCCCCAACATAAATAGGGCCATGTTCCCTAAATGCAGAAAGGGTGCAGCAATTGCTGCACCCTTTCCTTTAATCAGCCTCAAAAACCTATTCAGCCTCTCTTTTGATATAAGTTTTATTGCCGTTTTTATTGATATAATATTTTCCACCACGCGGACCGGTTAAAATTTGCTCCCCGTTAGGGCCATGCAAACTTCTGTCAATCGTAGGTTTGTATTCCTTGGCGGTAGTGGCAACAGAGGTAGCCTGCTTTTTGGTTGCCGCAACTTCCTTTTTCGCGGCCTTTACCGGAGCTTCAACTTTTTCCTTATTTGCCGAAAAACGCTTGTCTGGCGTACCGTCTTTTTTCAAACCCGGTGCATTTGCAGCCTCTTTAGCTGCAGCTTTGGTAGTGGTTACTTTTACTTCTTTTTCAACCGCTTTTGCATTGGCATAACGTTTATCAGGCGTGCCATCCTTTTTAAGTTTAACCCCGGCTTCCTTTGTTTTATCCTCTGCCTTTTTCGCATCTGCCTTAACTTTAGCAGCCTGTTTCTTCGCATCAGTCTTAGCTTTTGCAGTTTCTTTCTTCGCAGTTGATACCGCGGCTGTCTGCGCCATGCTCAGGTTTACACATAAACCCAGGATAGCAATTAACGATAGTAATTTTTTCATAGTCCTTTTTTTATACGTTGATTTCCAATTTGCTTACCCGACCAACAGGTAATCATATACAATTTAAGATATTGCTTCGAGTTTAGGAAAAAAAATTTAACGCCCCATGCTAAGGAAATAACCTCGGCTGGTAAACATTATTTATTTTCCCCGCTCCATTTTCAAAATTGGAGAGCGAAATTCCCAGCAACCTCACACTTCTCGATGTAAAATCTATCGTCTGCAGCAGCGCCTGCACTACCTCCATCATCCTGTCAAAATCAACTATCCCCTCAGCAAAAGATTTGCTCCTGGTTAGCTGTTTAAAATCACTGAATTTCACTTTTAGCGTGATGGTCCGCCCTGATAAATTGTTTTGTTTAATACGGTTAAAGACTACCTTTCCTATCTTCTCCAGTTCAATCTGCATCTCTCTAAGTTCGGTCAGGTCATACGAAAATGTGTCTTCTGCACCAATAGATTTCGTCTCCTGATTAGGTTCTACCGGGCGGTTGTCTATCCCTCTTACTATTTTATAAAAAAACCTCCCACTCTTGCCAAATAAGTTCACCAGTTCCGTTTCCGACAGTTTTTTCAGATCAGCACCGTTATGTAACCCACGCATTTTCATCTTTGCAGCAGTCACTTTCCCCACACCATGAAACTTTTCAACCGGCAGCTGCTCAATAAAACGTTCTACTTTTGAAGGCCCAATAAAGGTTAAGCCATCCGGTTTATTGATATCTGAAGCTATTTTGGAAACAAATTTATTGATGGATACCCCTGCCGATGCTGTCAAATGCAGTTCATCTTTTATTGCCTGCTTAATCTGCTTTGCAATGTCTATAGCAGAGCCGATCCCGAGCTTATCATCGGTCACATCCAGATAGGCCTCATCTAAGGAAAGCGGTTGGATCAGATCAGTATAGCGACGAAATATTTCCCTGATCTGCCTTGACACTTCTTTATATACTGCAAACCGGGGATAGACAAAAATAAGATGAGGGCACAATTTTATGGCCTGTTTGGAGGGCATGGCTGAATGTACCCCGTAGGCCCTTGCCTCATAACTTGCGGTGGCAACCACTCCACCCCTGCCTTCAGGTGATCCGCCCACGGCAATGGCTTTGCCCCGCAGGTCAGGATTATCCCTTTGCTCTACCGAAGCATAAAATGAATCCATATCCACATGGATAATCTTACGGTATTGGGTGCTACCTTCCATTTATCAAGCCTAAATGAGAAAGGCCCCGATATTTCGGGGCCTTTCTCATAAAATCAAAGATGATTACTTTGCATTTTTTTTCTCAGTAATTTCAGTACGGATTTCCTGAGCAAGACCTTTTAAATCCTGCATAGCTTTACGTACCCTGGTACCAGCAGCACCATTACCTGAATTATAGAATTTGTCTGCATCAGCTTCAGCACCAGCAATTAGTTGTTTAAGTTTTGAAAATTTTTCCATGTTTTTCTTCGTTTAAGATTTTTTAAATATAAGATATAACGTGCTAAAGTTAATAATTATTGGATTTTCACCAAATGAATATTTATACACATATTTTTTTGCACCAGCAGATGTTAAAAATAATCAGACAAAGCCCTGCTGTATTTTAACCGCAGGGTTTTATGCGCTTTGTCCCTAAGCTGCCGCAACCGCTCCTTCCCTATACTGAATATCGCTACCATATCTTCCAGCGGGGTTGGCGCGTAGCCGTTCATTCCATAAAACAAGATCAGAATTTTTTGCTCCCGTTTGGGCAAACGACTGATCGCCCGGTTCAGGTCAATTCGTATAGATTCATCTATTGTACGATGGTCTGTATCTCTTGTGCTTTTATCCACCAGCTTATCCATCAAGGTCAGTTTGCTTTCTCCATCCACCAGCTGGTCCAGAGAACAAGATGCAATACCTATATTCCTACAGGCTGCTACCTGTTCTTTTGTAAATCCTGTAGCCTCCGCCAGTTCTTCAATGCCAGGCAACCTTTCCAGTTTTTGCTCCAGTTTTAAACCTGCCAGATTGATTTTAGATAATGCAGCCAGCTGGTTGGCAGGCAGGCGCACCAGGCGTTTCTGTTTCGCAATAGCCGTTAATATAGCCTGACGGATCCACCATACCGCAAATGTAATGAACTTAAAGCCCATAGTAGGATTAAAACGCTGGGCCGCGATCATCAATCCTAAATTACCTTCGCTGATCAAATCGCAAAGCCCCAGCCCTCTTCCCTCATAGTTCTTGGCAATTGAAACTACAAAACGCAGGTTGCTCTCTATCAATTTGCCAAGTGCCTGCTGATCGCCATCACGCGCCTTGCTGCTCAACAAAATTTCCTCATTCATATTTAGCAGTTCAATTTTACCAATATCCCTCAGATACCTTTCAACAGCATCTGAATCCCTCCTGGTAATAGACTGTGCTATCTTTAACTGTCTCATATCATTTATGCTCCTTGTTTTTTACAAAACTCGCAAGCTAAAACTGAATAGTTGACAACTCCGTTAATTTCCGGAAAGTGTCCGGTTTTAGGCATCGTTTACCATACAACGTTTGTTTTGAATAAAAACAAACACCTTAAACAAAATAAAATTTCGTTAAGAATAAAATCACCTGTATAAATATATATTTGACACCAGCTAACTAACCATAAAAACTACTACTAATGACCACCCCTAACCAAACAACACCCAACCCTGATACGCTTGATTTTGAAATACTAAAGATTCTTGTACGCAATTCCAGACTGGGCAGCAAAGGAATTGGCATGCTGCTCAATCGCTCCAAATCTGTTATTGCAGAACGTATAAACCGCATGGAGGCAAATGGCATCATTAAAAACTATGTCGCCATTGCCGACCATAAAAAATTAAATAGTTTGTTCATCAGCTGTATACTTGTACGGGTAAAAGACCATTCTTCGCAGGCACTCGATCTTTTCAAGCATAGCGTATCAGATTTTGAAGAAGTTCTGGAATGCCTCCATATTACCGGACATTTCGATTTTTACATTAAAGCAGTGGTAGAACACATGGCCTCCTTCAACTATTTCCTCACTGAAAAGCTGGGCTATCTACCCAACCTGGCCGAAGTAAAATCATTACCTGTAATTGATGAAGTAAAAAGAGAAGTACTTTATCCCGTATTTAATTAAAAAAGCGCACAGCATGACGCTGTGCGCTCAGATTCTGCCTTCTATACTCAGGCCGTGTACAAATTAATTGTAATTCGGGTTTTGTGTCATCTGCGGATTTGCCAGTATTTCCTTTTGCGGTATAGGCCAAACCATATCCCTGTTGGCTTTAGCCGATCTCACTTCAACATTTACAGGCTGGTTTGTTGCAGGATCTACCGCACCATAAACCTGACCGTTCATCACTTCTTCAAATATCCCCCATCTCCTGATGTCGTAATAACGTACGCCTTCAAAGGCCAGTTCAATGCGCCGCTCGCGTCTTACCAATTCCCTCAGTTTTTCCTGGGTATTGTACACAGCAACGTTCACGTTAGGCATCCCGGCCCTGTTCCTGATTTCATTTAAATACTTTACTACATCGGGATTGCCGTAATCTCCCGTTTCAATCAAACATTCTACATAGTTCAACAATACTTCTGCATAGCGCATAATCATGTAATCAAGCGTTCTTGTTCCGGTCTTATCTTTAGGGTCCAGGTACTTATTCACCCAAAAACCAGTAGCAGTTGCATTTTGGTTTCCTATTTTATCCATACTCGATCCTGCAAAGGGATTTAGCACTACTCCCGTATAGGTTGTCCCGGGTAATATAATAGAAGCCAGCATCCTTGGGTCCCTGTTGTTGCGGTAATTCGGATCTTTGGTATAGATTGCAACAGAATCGGGGCCTAGCTCTGCAAGAGTTTTACCCTGCTTTGTTTCATAAGCATTCACGATAGAGGCTGTTGGCGAGACCACGGTCTTACCACCGGTACCCAGCGGGGCAAAAGTAAGCCATTGGTTCCCGCTGGTATTTTCCCTGAAAAAAATACGCTCATTATTAATTTCACCGGTATAAAGGAATAGGTCTGCATAACTTGCTTTAACATTGGTGCTTTTGCGCAAACTATAGTCCCCCATATCTATGATCTTTTTTGCCGCGCTTTTTGCCAGCTCATAATCCTTGTTATAAAGCGCATATTTTGAGATCAGCCCCCAGCAAGTGGCAGCAGACATCCGCTTTAAATCGGCATTGTCCACATACTTGTTCGGAAGATGGCCATTACTTGCGCAATCAGTCAGTTCCGCAATCACAAAATCATAAACCTCTTTTGCTGTATTTCTTGGCAAATAACTTCCTTCGGTGCTTACCGATTGCTTCATGATGGTTATTCCGCCAAAAAACATCGATAATTCCATATGGTAATAAGCCCTCAATGCCCTTGCCTCATAAGGATACCTGTTTTTAATGTCCTCATTGGTGATATAGGCTTTACCCATATTCTCCAGGAAACGGTTCGCCCTTCTGATATCGCGATAATCATCATCCCAAATTCCGGTCCCAACTGCCCAGTTGGGACCCTGTATTCCTTTGGTATAAGATTCATAGTCGCCCCTGGTACTTTGTCTGGCCACGGCATTGTCACTCATTGCATCCAAAAACATCAGCTGCCGGCCTGAAGCACCATCCGGTATTCCGGCATATACAGAATTCAGCGCTCCCGTTACATTGGCTTCCGTGTTCCACCATATTTCATCATAAACATCCGTAGGATGGTCGTGGGTAAGGTATTTTTCGCAGCCTGAAAATACAACCAGGCTTGCCGCACATACGATATAGAAAATCTTTTTCATCTTCAATGAATTAAAATTTAACATTAAAACCTATTGTATATAGTTTTACAATTCCATAAGTCCATTGATAGCCACGACTTTCAGGATCCGTAATTTTAACAGAAGTAAAAGTAAAAGGGTTCTGGGCATTGAAATATGCTCTGATTGCACTTACACCCAGCCTTTTTGCCATAAGCGGTTTAAAATTATAACCCAGCTGTACAAACTTTACCCTAAGATAGGCAGCGTTCTGAAACCAGAAATCCGACGAAACTTTATTATTGGCAGGTGCAATAGACAATCTCGGGAAACGTGCATCTGTACGCTCCGGTGTCCAGTAGTGATCTGCATAATAAGTAGTAGGTATCCCGCCATCGGCACTGAAATCCAAAGGCTGTGCAAACATGCCATACAAAACAGCATCATTATTGCCCACGCCCTGAAATAGCGCTTCAACATCCAGGTTTTTATAAGCCACCCTCAGGTTGGCAAAATAGTTCAGCCTCGGTATTGGGTTCCCAATTACCCCCTGGTCTTCAGCGCCAATCACATTGTCATTGTTCAGGTCCAGGTATTTGATGTCTCCGGGCTTTGCATTTGGCAGCACCGGGATCAGCGGCTGACCGTTTCCATCAAAATCGCTTTGCTGCAGCAAACCATTGGTCTTATAACCATAAATGCTGTTGATGCTCGAACCAACCTGTGTAATTACGGTCGGGCTTATAATAGAGCCTCCCCGCAGCTTAAGCACTTCATTTTTATTGTACGACAGTCCGGGTCTGAACGACAGGCTCAGGTGCTCACCAATCCTTTCATTGTAATTTACAGACGCTTCCCAGCCTTTATTCGATACCTCACCGGCATTCACCGGCACGTCAGCCTCAAACCCTCCAACCAAAGGCAGCACAGGAAAAAGAATGATGTCATTGGTTTTCTTATCGTAATAATCAAAGGTAAGTTCCAGCTTATTGTTCTTTAGCAGCCCCAGGTCCAGACCAATGTCCAGCATATTTACGGATTCCCAGGTGATGTTCGGGTTTCCATAGGTAGTTTCCACACCACTGCTGCTGTTGATCAGGGTCTGGTATTTGTACAGCCCGATATTGTCATTGCCAAGTTTTCCGTAAGAAGCCCTTAATTTCAGGTTGTTGATGATTTTTGATCCCGCCAAAAAGTTCTCATTGTGCAGGTTCCAACCCAAAGCAACCGATGGAAAAACACCAAATTTATTTCCCGGTCCAAAACGGGATGAGCCGTCGGTACGTACCGTACCTTCCAGCAAATACCTGTCTTTATAAGAATAGTTCAGTTTGGCATAGCCAGACACCATAGAAAACACATCCCAGGAGCCGCTGTTCGTTTCTTCCTGAGAATAGCCGGCCAAAGCAAAGATTCTGTGGTCATTAATATTCAGGGTATAATCCAGGGTCGTTCCTACATAGTAATAAGTGGTCCTTGCAAGTGTAGTTGCCCTTTGCAGGGTCCAGGTCCTCAGCAAATTTCCCGTAAAGTAATCAAAATGGTTAAAATTCTCCCGGGTATCCCGGCTTACATCACTGTTTAACCTGAAGCTAAATTGCCCCCTAAGGTTCAACCCCTTTGCCATTTCCCATCTTGGCTGAAGGTTGATGCTCGTTTGTCCGAATTCAAATGCACGCGTGCCCCCTACTTCTGCATAGGCAAGCGGGTTTACAATATCTACGTGCTGCCCATAAAATACGCGCCCGTCTTTCAACGGAAATTTCGGAATTACGGTCGGTGGCACCCGGTACATATCTTCCAAAAGCCGGTTTCCGGTATTGCCCGATGCACTTGGCCTGTTGGGCTGCTGGGTATTCCTTCTTATCGCCAAAAGGTCAAGGTTTACCTGGAACTTATCGCTTAAGGAAATGGTGGTATTGGCGCGGATGTTAAACCTTTTCATATCACTAAGGGGAATGATCCCTTTCTGGTAAGTATAGTTCCCTGTCAGCGCAAACCTGGCAATATTACTCCCGCCGCTTAAAGAAAGCGAATTGCTGGTAATCGGGGCGGCGTTGTCTATCAGCATATCCAGCCAATTAGTATTGGCATAAGCCAGGGTCGGATTGGCCACCGGGTCCATCCCATTACGGGTATTGTCTATCTGTTCCTGCGTAAAAGGCAAGGCATTTGTTGGGTTATTGTTAAAACTGGCCTCATTATACATACGCATATAGGTAGGTGCATCCACCGTTTCCGGTAAAGTGGAAGAGCGCTGTACACCATAATAGCCATCATAAGTGATCGCGATCTCACCGGCAACGCCCCTCTTGGTGGTAACCACAATAACGCCGTTTGCCCCTCTCGATCCATAACTTGCAGCCGCCGCAGCATCTTTCAATACCGTCACGCTTTCTACAGTTACCGGATCAATATGGTTCATGTCCATCGGGATCCCGTCAACCAGAACAAGCGGATCTGAATTTCCCAGGGTACTGATACCCCGTATCTTTATGGTAGCCGCATCACCGCCCGGCAAGCCAGAGCCCTGCGAAACATTTATCCCTGTTACCCCGCCCTGTAAGGATTGCGAAAGCGTAGTAATGGGTTTACCTTCTATATTAGACTTTACATTTAAGGTAGCCAGTGAGCTTGCAATGTGTTTCTTTTGCTGTTCGTTCATTCCCACCACAACGATCTCGTTCAATGCAGATACATTTTCTTTAAGCGATACGTTGAGGCTTCGGTCGGCCTTAACAACCGTATATTCAAAACTCAGGAAACTGATCATAGAAAATACCAGCACATCGCCTTTTTTGGCTTTTATGGTAAAATAACCATCACCGTCTGTAGTGGCACCGGTAGCAGAACCTTTTATCCTGATACTCACCCCAGGTAACGCTGAAGGCGGCTCATGCGTATCATATACGCGTCCTCTAATGGTCAGCAGGCTATCCTGTATACTGTTTTCGGTTCTTTCCTTGGCAAAAATCACAATCTGACGGCCCGAAACCGTATAAGTAAGCCCACTTTCTTTCAAAGCCTTATCTAAAATCTCTTTTATGGTTTTATTGTTTAGTTTAAGGTTTAGCTCTTCATACCTGTTCAGTTTAATGAAATCGTCTTTATAAATGATTAAGTAATCGCTCTGCTTTTGAATCTGCTGAAATAAGTCCGGTAAATTCCCTCTGATCAGGTCTATGTTCATCCGAACCTGGGCTTTAGTATTGGCATAAGCGGTCATCATTCCCATCCATAATAAAACCATTGTTACTTTCATAGTTCTTATTATTTTAGTTTTGAGCCTTAAATAGAATGCATGAGGTTCACATACATGAAGTTTTTTCATATTTTTGTTAATGAGTTAAATAATAGCTTGAATTGGTTATTGTTTGGAGGAGATGTTGGCGCATCTCCTTTTTTCATCAATAGTTAGCGTTTTCTCAGTTCCACCCTCCTTTCTGCACTATTGTATACATAAGACGTTCCCGAAAATAAAACCTTCAATACATCCTCTGCCGCACGCTGAAAATAGAGTGTACCAGAAAAGGTTTCGCTCAGGTCGAGCCCCTGTGTACCGATCTCAATACGATAATATCTTGCTACCTTCTGTACAATTTCTTCGAGTGATTCCTGTTCAACATGCAACAAGCCCTCCTTCCAGGATTCAAACTCTGCTGTCTTTACTTCCGCAATCTGAAGCTTATTTGCTTTAAGATCATAACTGATCTGCTGACCGGGAACCAGTTTCTTCTCCACTTTATTTAACCAGTTGCCTGTCGAAAAAGAGATGCTTCCCTTAACCAGAACAGCATAATTCTTTTCGCTTTTCGCATCCGAGCTCACGTAAAACTCGGTTCCTAAAACCTTAATGTCCATATTACCGGCCCTTACATAAAATGGATGTGCTTTATCGTGCGTTACATCAAAATAGGCTTCGCCCTCTAAATAAACCTCCCTGCTGTCACCCGAAAAAACAACCGGATAAATCAGCCTGGAACCAGAATTCAGCCATACTTTCGTACCATCAGGGAGTTTAATTACCGAACGCTGGGCATCCCCAACCACCAGGGTATTAAAATCGTTGGTCGTAATGATGTTCTCCTCTTCATTTACGGTGCCGGATGCCTGAAGCTGTCCTTTTATTGCTGTCTTATTCAGCACTGCACTCTTCCTGGTCACATTTTGTGCAGCAAATTCCATCAGCTTATGTGTAGGTGTATGTTGCTGGTATTGCCACATGCCTATACCCAGTACAGCAAACAAAACTGCCGCTGCCTGCAGGTATAGTTTCCAGGTGTGCCGCTTAGGTTTAGCTGCTGCCTCCTGCTCAATCCGCTCCCACAGGCCCGCTGCCTCCAGCGCCGTCAATTTCTCTCCACCGGCATTTTTTACAGCTGCCTTGATTTCTTCGCCAAGCTCCCGCTCGCTGTCAGAAACCAGGTGTTCCTTTCCCTCCGGAATACCGCCCGATAAAAAATCTTCAGCTTTATAATTGTTCTTTGAATCCATTTATACACTTTATAGTGTATACAGAGTGAGGAACCCCGATTTTATAGACGATTATTTTAAAAAAAACAAAAATCTCTTCCTGATGCATTTCAGGCCAGTATTTTATAGAGATGTTTCACTACCATACGCTCCCTCAACTGCTTTACACCACGGTACACCAGGGTACGGCAGGTCTCCAGTGAAACGTTCATCACCGCTGCTATCTCTTCATATTCCAGTTCAGAATTAAACCGCAGGTAAAGGGCTTCTTTCTGCCTGCTGGGCAACAACTCCAGCTGTTTGTTCAGCTTCAGCAAAAGCGCCGATTCCCGCTCGTCCTGAATGATCTGTTCTTCGGCATTACCAGAAAGTAAAAAAGGCACTTCAAAACTATGATTGGCCTCTGCTGCCTGTTTCTTTAGCACCAGGCAAATCTTACGCTTAAGTGAAGTAAAAAGATAGGATTTTACATTTACCTCTGGGGCCAAAGTTTTACGGTATTTAAACAGGTCTACAAACAAATCCTGTATCCCATCCTTCACCAGTTCCCCATCTTCGGTAAACCTCAAACCAAAAGCATACAGCACATCAACAAATTGTTTATACAGCGAATTCAGGGACTCCGTATCCCCGTTAATGAATGAAGTCCATAAATCTCTATCTGTTTCTCTAAACATCATTCAATAGTTTTTTTTAAAACTTTTCGCTGCTGCTCAATTATTTGGTTATTATGATGAAGTTCTGAACGGTATATCAATAATAAGAAAAAATAATTTAAAACCTTAACGATTTTTATGTTGCAAGCTAGTACAGCTATATAAATTTAACCATAAGCCGGTATTAACAATACATTAATAATTGTCAGGTAAGCTGCACAACCTGCCCGGTTTTTACCGACTCATCACAGGCAAAGGCAATCTTCAGGCTGTTGATGGCATCGGCTGTAGGCTCATCCAGGTCAATATCTTCCAGTATCGCCTTCAAAAAGTAGCGCTGTTCCCGGTTACACAGTTCCTGATGACCGGGTTCATCCGTAAGGTCTACCCAGCTGTCGGCTTTCGCAAACTTATCTGCTGCGTCGAGTGCTGCATAATGCACTTTAATCGACTCGGTTTTGGTATGCGCATCTATATTGTCCGAATTGCCTGATGCACCCGCTTGTTTTGCTACAATGGATACCGAACCTTTCGGGCCAATCACATCTTTTACAAAAAATGCAGTCTCACTCATCATCGGTCCCCAGCCCGCCTCGTACCAGCCTACAGAACCATCTTCAAAACGGATCTGCAGCTGCCCGTAATTGTAATTGCCTGCCGGGATTTCTTCCGTCAGCCTTGCCCCTATGGCGCTTACCTGTAAAGGTTTGGAACGTGTCATCTGGCACATCACGTCAATATAATGCACCCCGCAATCCACAATAGGGCTCAGGCTCTTCATCAGGTTGCGGTGTACCGTCCATTTTGCACCCTGGCTCTGCTGGTTCAGGTTCATCCGCATTACCAGCGGCTTGCCCATTTCCGAGGAAAGTTCAATAAACTTCTCCCAGGAAGGATGGTAACGTAAAATATAGCCCACCAGCAATTTCTTATTGTACCTTTTAGCGGCTTCGGCCACACGCTCCGCACCGGCTACAGAGTCGGCCAGTGGCTTCTCTATAAATACATGTGCCCCCGCCGCCATCGCCTTAATGGCAAAAGCCTCATGTGTATCCGGATAGGTGGAAATACATACCGCATCAGGTTTGGTTTGCTCCAGGGCCTGGTCGTAATCACTAAACAAGGGATAACCGCCGCCAAGTGCTTCGTTTAAAACCACTTTGCTGTTCCCTGTGGATACCAGGCCGCAAATTTCAAATCCGGGAAGTGTATGGTAGGCTGTAGCATGGGAAGCCCCCATATTGCCACAGCCCACTACCAATACCCTTAAATTTTTTAGTCCTACAGACATACTTTCAATTTAAAATTATATGCCTAAACTCCAGTCCTTGCGGTACTCACGTTTCACATACTGGTTTACCTCATCAAAATTCGTCACCCGCATGTTCTGTTTGTCCCAAAGCAGTTTAATGTCCCTGCCCGGATAAATCACCTTACCATCTGCTTTTGTGCGCGGCACGTCTGTGCCCCTGATGGCCAGATTGGCAATCAGCAAAGTTTCGGTAAGCGGGCCTGCAACATCAAAAGGCGAGCTCAGCTGTATCTTTCCATAACCTGCAATCGCCGCTTCTGCCCATTGTGTATAATGCCCGTCAACATCACCAGGTACACGTGGCAGCTTCTTTTTGGTACGCACCTCATTGTTGCGGGTTAACGGCAGCAGTTTCGGATTGGCTCCATACACACCGCACATCATCTTTCCTTTTGTACCTTCAAACAACACACCGTTGTCACCAAACGATTCGTTTGGCAGCAATTCTTCCGGACGTTCAGGCTTAATGCCCCCATCCATCCAGTGCATTTTCAGGTTACCCTTGGTCTTTTTCGTTTTCTCAAAAGTCATGATCACATGACTTGAAGGCGGACAACTGTCCGGAAAATATCCCCTTTTAAATTCATCCAGGTATAAGGTACCTACGCTGCATTGCACGTCAAGCGGAGTGTCCAACCCTAATACCTTTACTGAAGGCTCCACCAAATGGGCACCCATATCGCCAATGGCACCTGTCCCATAATCCCACCAGCCTCGCCAGTTAAAAGGCACCAGCTTTTCTATATAAGGTTTATAGGGTGCAGAACCCAGCCATAAGTCCCAGTCCAGTTCAGCAGGCACTACTCCTGGAGTCGAAGGCCATAAAAGCCCCTGCGGCCAGGTAGGCCTGTTTGTCCAGCAATATACCGTATGCACCTTGCCAATCTGGCCGTCGTCCAGCCATTCCTGCAATTGCCGCACCCCTTCTCCTGATGAACCCTGGTTACCCATCTGGGTAACTACCTTGTAGCGTTCAGCAGCCTCTCTCAGCTTACGTGCTTCATAAATATCATGCGTCAGGGGCTTTTCCACATACACGTGCTTGCCTAGCTGCATAGCCGCCATGGCTATCATGGCGTGGTTATGGTCTGGTGTCGATACCACTACCGCATCTATACTTTTCTGCTCTTTGTCCAGCATTTCACGGTAATCCCTGTAATACTTTGCCTTTGGGAAAGCCTTTACAGAATTGGCCGCCCTGCGGTCATCCACATCGCATAAAAATGCAATCTCGGATTTACCGCCATTGTATATTTTAGCCAGGTTACTCTCGCCTTTACCGCCTACACCAATACCGGCAACCATCAGGCGGTCACTCGGTGCCAGAAAGCCCCTGCCGCCCAATACATGGCGCGGCACAATCATAAAACCGGCTGCAGCCAATCCTGCAGTCTTAATAAAATTTCTTCTTGAATTGATTGCTGCAGAATCCTTTTTCTCTTCCATCATAATTTACAACCCGATACCATATGTTTTCTATTTCTTAACGCTCTTAACGCTCTCGTTCTTTGCACTAAGGTCTTTGATCCGGATGTTTCTGAACTGCACAGGCGAGCCATGCCCCAGGAAACCAATGTGGCCGCTTTCACGCTGCAAGCCAGGGTGTGGTTTTCCATCAGCGGCGCCATTTTTACGTGCTTCAGTGATGTCGCCATCCAGGATTACGGTACCGTTAAGGATCACCTTAATTTTAGGGCCTTTTACAATTACCTCCTCATAGTTCCATTCGCCTACAGGTTTAAGGAAACCTCTTTTAGCAGGGATGGTTCCATATACAGAGCCATGGTACTGGTAAACGTGCAGGTTCTTATAAATAGGTGCATCGTTGTCCAGGATCTGCAATTCCATACCCTGGTAAGCCGCATCACCCGTTAAAGGCGCCCTGATGCCCAGGCCATTGTTTGCTCCGGGGGTCAGCTGAAATTCAAAACGGAAAATGAAATCGCTGAATTCCTCTTTGGTAAACAGGTTACCGCCAGAGCCCTTTCCCGGTTTCGGGCGGATAGAGATGTTGCCATCTTCAATAATGTATTCCGTAGTGTTACCAGTCCAGTTGTGCATATTGGTACCGTCAAACAATACCTTATAACCTTCTTTCTTCTCCTGTGCGCTCAGCTCAAATGGTTTCGGACGCGGGATCTCCCGGATGTAAATATCGCGGTAAGCAACCGGCGAACCATGGGCCTGCAGTTCGATCTGCTCTTCGGCAAAGATCGGCAGGTTTCTGTCCCAGTAGTTTTCCAGGATCACATTATCAGTCACCAGTACGCCATTCAGATATACGGTAACACGGTCACCCTTCATTAAAATGCGGAAGGTGTTCCACTCATCCAATTTGTTGTCGGCAACCTGAAGCGGTTTGCTTTCATGAACTTTATTGTTGTACAAACCGCCAGAACCTACCTGGGCACCCACCTTTACGCGGGCATTGTCCCATATCTGTACCTGTGGGGTACCGCGCAGATAAATACCTGCATCACCTTCGCCTTTTTTATCGTCAATAATCTTCCAGTCCACCAGCATCTCAAAATCCCCATACTTTTTTACCGTGGCCAGGTTGTCGCCATGGCTCATAAAATGCAGCTCACCGTTCATCGGTTTCCAGCTTTCGCGAGCCGATGCATCTGCTTTTTCCTGTGCAGCAGCCAGGGTTTTGGCATCCATTTTCGACCTTTTTATCGGATCAGCCACCAGGCCTTTCCATCCTGTAAGATCGGTGCCATTAAATGCCTGTACAAAACCTTCGCCCTGTGGCATTTCGGCAAGGTATTTACGCATGGCCTCAATCTGGTATTCAGCATCACCGCCTTTAATGGTAGCGATGGTTTTATTGAGCAGGTCTTTGACAATTGTTCCTTTGTACGACTTATCGGCCAGGGCAATGTTCATTACTGCATTGGCAGCAGGCTGCTGTAAAGCGGCATTGTCTAAATACCTGCCCGCAAATAACAAGGAATTAAAACATTTGGCCTGCTCCAGGTCTTTTAAGATCTGTCCCTGCTGGGCCGGATTTTTGGCAACAGCCATCGCCTCACGAAGCAGCAGCAGCCTTTGCTCCGGCTGGTATTTTGTTGTCCTTACCAAACGCAGGTAACCATTAAGGGCCTGTTCAAGGTAGGCGGCATTGGCGGGCTCTCGGCTGATCTTTATCAGTTCTCCTGCTGCACCTGCATCTGTCCATGACGATAAAGCTGCAATTGCCGCCTTTTTGGTTTGTTCATTGCCCCTGTTAAAAGCTTCGGAAACCGCTTTCAGAGATTTCTCTCCACCCAAACTGCCCAGCATTTTATAATATAATTCTTTTTTGGCATCAGGTGCTGCAGCCATTTGCAATAAAACTGCATCTACCTGCTGGTCCCTGTTTTGCGTACCTTTTACCGCCGCAATAACAGCCTCTTGAACCTTTACCAGTTCATCCTGATTGCTGGTTTCGTTCAGCAAAGTGAACAACTGCGATAAGTTATCGCCGATTACAGTTTGTTTCAGCGCCGAAAAAGCGGCTTGCCTTACCTGCGGGTTTTTACTTTTCAGTAACGCAGAAACAGTACCCAATTGGGCGTTTGCCGCTTTCGCGGCCAATACATTGATTAAAGCCACCTGTACTTCTGGCTTTGCTTTAGGGATAAAGGCAGCAACCTTAGCACCCATGCCCTCACCTTTCATTCTTAAAATGGTATTGGAAAGCGCAGTTATGTCGGCCGCATCACCTTTGCCCATTACTTTAAGCAAGGCTGGCAGCGATGCTTCTTCACCAATATTACCGGTTGCAGCAAAGGCGGCAGCCCTTACAGCAGCATCATTACTTTTAAATAGTTTACTGATCGAAGGCAATACCGATTGAACTTTACTCTCGCCCAGCATATTTAAAATGGCCACCTGTGTTTCAGGGTCTGCTTTGGCAGCCTTTTTAACCCATTGTTCTGCAGTTGCAGGCGTAAGTTTAGGCAAGGCAAATTTCAATGCCGCAGCGCGGTATTCAAAGCTTTTATCGTCCATCGCGGCCATCAGGTATTCATCGCTCTGCTGTGTACTGAAATCAGAAACGATCTTCAATGCGGTAGTACGTGTATGTACCTGATTGTCGCCCGTAGCCTTTTCCAGGATCTGTTTGGCTATTTTATTGGCCAAAGCCTTATCATTGCCTTTCATCAGCTCAGTGGCGTAAATACCGTAGGCTGCAACAGCATTTGTTTTATCGTATTTAAAGCCTGCTTTCTCGGCAGCAGTGGCCATCACGCTCTCCGAAGCCGGATCAGCAATATAAGCCAGTGCATATAAAGCCATCTTAGCCAGGTCATCTGCGCCGGTAGTTAAACCTGCTATAGCTTTGGCGGCTTCCCTGCTCCTGCTATCTCCCAATGCCTCAACTATAGAAAGACGGGCAGCTCCTGATGATTTAGCTAAACTGTTCAGCAAAGCTGTTTTTGCAGCCGCCGAATTCACTTTAACCAGGGCCCTTGCCGCAGGATCTGCCAATTGGGCATCTGTTAAATAGCCTTCCAGACAAGCCACAGCATCGTCCTTACCTACAGTTTCCAGCTGAGCGATGAGGAAGGATTTGTTTTGTTTGTCCGACACTTTGGCCAGGGCTTTGCAATAAGCATTTACGCTCATTTTTCTCCAGGCTTCCTGTCCGGGCTGGGTCACATAACCCGAAAATCCGCCAATAGCATATTCCAGCAGGGCATTATTTCCTTTGCCTGGGGCGGTTAAACCACTGATGAGGGTTACATAACCATCTTCGCCCATGCTGGCAATTTCCTGCATGTTGGCTTTTAGCTGCTTGGCATCCCTGGCAGGCAGCTGCGCCAGTAAATCTGCAATTCTGGTGGTGATGGTACGTTGGTCTGTTTTGTCCTGCGCAAAGGCCTGATATTGCAGCATTACGGCAGCGAGCAGGACAAAGAATATCTTTTTTATCATTATAGTAAGGGTAAAAGGTTAATTCTAAATATTTAAAAGGATTAAATTAAATGGTAAAAGGGGCACGCATAACCGGGTTAATCAATCGGTTTGCGCCTTCATCATCAATAAATTCCTGTTTAACCGGGTCAAACTTCAGGTTACGTCCCAAACGCAGGGCAGCAAGGCCTATGTTAATGATGTTACATGAACGGTGCCCGTTCTGCTCATTTAAGGCAAACTGCTGTCTTGTTCTTACCGCTTCGCTGAAATCGGTGAGTTGTGGTGCCGGATCAGGGAATGCAGCAAGCTTGCGTTCCAGATCAGGGATATCCGATTTAAACCCTGGGTAAAGCTTTCCTTTTGGTCCTTCTATATAAGGTACATTCGCATCCTTAGCCTCACCATCTAAAATAATCTGGCAGCCATCTGCATAAGTATAGGTTATTCTGCGCCAGATGCCTACAGCATCCGTATGTTGTTGCGGGGCATCAATTTCGACAGATATTGGGTTGGTATCGTCTTTACCCAAAAAGTATTGGATCGGGTCCAGGTAATGCTGTCCCATGTCACTTAAACCACCACCATCATAATCCCAGTAGCCTCTGAAAGTCTGGTGCACGCGGTGGGTGCTGTAAGGTTTATAAGGCGCAGGGCCAAGCCAGGAATTGTAGTCCAGTTCTGCAGGCACCGGCTCAGGAGGCAAATTATCCTTACCTACCCAGAAAAATTTCCAGTCGTAGCCCGTATGCCTGCTTACCGTAACCTTTAAAGGCCAGCCCAGCAAACCGCTATCTACCAATTTTTTCACCGGTTTAACGGTAGTACCCAGTCCATAAAAAGTATCTTTAAAACGGAACCAGGTATTTAACCTGAAGATCCTGCCATTGGCCTGTACGGCCTCCATCACCTTTTTTCCTTCGCCTATGGTATGCGTCATGGGTTTTTCACACCAAATGTCTTTACCAGCGTTGGCCGCATCCACAGCCATAATGCCATGCCAGTGCGGTGGTGTCGCAATGTGCACAATATCTACCTCCGGAAGCTGGATCATCTCACGATAGTCGCTAAAGGTCTTTACCCCTTTATCCAGCATGGGCAGCGACTTGGCGATGTGCCTTTTGTCTACATCGCAGATCGCAACCACCTGTGTGCCTTCGTAAGGAAAGTGGTTACGGCCCATGCCGCCAACACCAATAACGGCCTTGGTCAGCTTATCACTTGGTGCAATAAATCCCTGTCCGCCCAATACATATCGCGGAACAATGGTAAATGCGGCCAATCCTACCGCAGTCTTTTTAATGAAATCTCTTCTGGAGTTTGCTTGTTGTGGTTCTTTGGGTTTCATGTCAGCTTTGTGTTGTTATCATCCTTCATACTTTTCCAAACATCAAAAATTCGGTACTTGCATGGTTAATATTAGGGAGAAATTGTTAAAAACACAAAACATCCTTTAATTATTTACGTATTAAAAATACTTTTATAAATTTTTAATATAAGTTCTCTATATTTAACCAAATAGAGCAATCAAATCCATGAATCTTAGTCTATTAAATCACATAACAAAACCAATGCAAGATAAGCAGCTGATACACAAATACCAGCTGGTCAAACATCTTTTTAACCTTGGCCCATGTTCTGTCTCTGCCTTATGCCGTACCATGAACATGAGCACCCCCAGTATTCTAAAACTGATCAGTGGTTTAACAGATGAAGGCTGGATAGAAAAGAAAGGTTATGGCGTATCTCTTGGCGGCAGGAAACCCGATCTCTACAGCTTAAAAGATAAAAAGATCCTGATCCTTTGTATTGACATCGCCTTGTTCCACACCAAAATAGCCATTATTGACAACAATTATAATTACATAGTAGAGGCCCAGACCATTGCCCTGCCCATCTCCAAAAGCACCCGGTCCGATTTTCTCCATATATTAAGCGGCCATGTACAGGATATTCTGAAAGACCATCACATCAGCAAAGAAACTTTGATTGGCTGCAGCGTAGGTATGCCGGGCCTGGTCGACTCTGAAAAAGGAAAAAGCTACAGCTATTTTCTTAGTGATGAAGAAGACATCTCGCTCACAACGGAATTTGAGAAAACACTGAAACTCCCTGTCGTTATCCAGAATGATGTCAACGGATCGTCTATGGCCGAATTTACGCACGGCATGGCAAAAGGCAAGCAGAACGTCCTCATCCTGTTAATGGACCTGGGCGTCGGGCTCGGCATCATTATGGATGGCAAATTAAGAAAAGGTGCCTGCGGGTTTTCGGGCGAGCTGGGCCACATCCCCTTCGTAGAGAACGGGGCCCTGTGTTACTGCGGCAAACACGGCTGTCTCGAAACCATTACTTCCGGCAACGCTTTATCAGAAATGGCAAAAGAAGGCATACTAGCGGGCAAAAACTCCATGCTCAACAAACTCAGTAAAGAAGAACTGCAAAGGATTGAACCTGCTGTGATTATAGAAGCAGCAAACAAAGGCGATCAGTATGCCATCCAGCTGCTCTCCAATATCGGTACCTATATGGGTAAAGGTATCGCCATGCTCATTCAGCTCTTTAACCCCGAACTCATCATATTAAGCGGAAAAATTGCAGAGGCCAAGCAATACATTACCCTGCCCATGCAACAGGCCATCAATACCTATTGCATGACCCAGATCAGGGAGCGGACCACTATCCTCTCTTCCGAGCTTGGCGAAAACTCAAGGCTGCTGGGCTATGCCACAACAGGGATCGATCATTTTCTGGACACCTGCATTCAGAAAGCCGGAAAACCAAAGTCAAAGCTTCAGGTTCAGTAATAATTTGCTTACTTTTTGTATTGAACAACTATTTTATGTTTTCATTTGTTGTTAACTTGTAATAGCTAAAGACAATATATGGCATTTATAGATTACTACCAGACACTGGAAATTGACAAAACAGCCTCCCAGGATGATATCAAAAAAGCTTACCGCAAGCTGGCCAGAAAGTACCACCCCGATCTGAACCCTAACGACAAAGAAGCCAACAAACGCTTCCAGCAAATCAATGAAGCCAATGAAGCGCTGAGCGATCCGGAAAAAAGGAAGAAGTACGACGAATATGGCGAGCATTGGAAAAATGCAGAGCAGTTTGAGCAGGCCAAACGGGCACAGTCACAGCAGCAGCAATACCAGGGTTCCGGAAATCCTTTCGGTGGCGGCACTTCAGGCAGTTATACTGCCGAGGATTTCGGAAGCGGCGATTTCTCGGAATTCTTTGAAAATATGTTTGGAAAAGGTGCTGGACGGCGAGGCGGCAGTCAGGTTAAATACAAAGGGCAGGACTACCAGGCAGAGCTGCAGCTTGAACTGATGGATGCCTATAAAACCCATAAACAAACGCTGACCGTAAATGGAAAGAACCTGCGCATTACTATTCCTGCAGGGATTGCCGACGGACAGGTGATCAAACTGGGCGGACAAGGTGGACCGGGCAGGAATGGCGGACCAAACGGCGATCTGTATATCACTTTCAACATCGCAGCCCACCCTGTTTTTAAGAGGTTAAATGATGATGTATACCTCAACAAAGAGATCGATTTGTATACTGCAGTGCTGGGCGGCGACGTTACAGTAAATACAATGGATGGGATGGTGAAATTAAAAGTTGCACCAGGCACCCAAAACGGAGCAAAAGTGAGGCTAAAGGGCAAAGGCTTCCCGGTTTACAAAAAAGAAGGGCATTTCGGGAACCTCTTTGTAACCTTTACGGTAAAAATCCCTGCCGCACTCAACGAAAAACAACAGGAACTGTTTAAAGAATTACAAAAACTGGAATCATGAACAACGAACTCATCACTATAACAGAATATTGTGTAAAATACGAGATTGATCCTTTATTCATCAATTCCCTGGAAGAATCCGGCATTATTGTATTTACTAACGTAGGCCTGGAAAAATTTATACATACCACCCAGTTTGCCGAAATTGACAGGTACATACATTTTCATTATGACCTGCACATCAATATAGAAGGGATTGACGCCATCCGGCATTTGCTGAACAAAGTAAGTAGCCTGCAGGATGAGATCAGCCAGTTGAAAAGGCAGTTATTGCTCCATGAAACCTGATTGATAAGGTTTACTTAAAACATTTCAGCTTTTTTAGCTATTTTAACATTATGCCCAGCAATATTAAAATCCAATTTTTCGTTAGGGATAACCGGTTTTAATGTGAAAATATTTCTTTTGTGGCATCATCTACCTTAATGTTCATAATAAGGTAAACTATGCAATCACACATCAAACTTCAATTGGCTCCAACTGAGCCCCTGACCCTTGATGCTCTCCTGTTAATCAGCAGTCTGCCACTTAAAATAGCAGAAGCCCAACGAATCGTTACTGATGATGGATATCTTCTTATCCAGTCTATCAATCATTACATTGCGCACATTGAATTGTTTGAATACAATTTAATCAGGGACAGCAAGATAGACTTCGTTATAGAACGACCCTCGTTTTTTATGCAAATCGTATTGGGTAAAAATACCTGCTGCATGAGTTATAAGCCCGCCGGAAAATACCGCAGAATCCTACCCGCCGGAAATGACCAGATCTTGCTCATTTCATTCCAGACAGAATGGCTAAATAAAAAATGTCACAAGCTGGCAGAGTTCAAACCCTTTAACGAAATTTCCGGCGATACCGGATATGCAGCCGTCAACCTTCCCCCCTTTGGTATAGCCAAAAACATTTTTAAGTCGCTCAAAAGCCTGGATTCAAAAACAAATGAGTTCAATATAGATGCCGATGTGCATGTGTTTGTCAACAAATGCTTTAATAAATACTACCATAAGCTGAGCTCAAGGAATGCCACAACCAGCTACCACCAGCACAAAGCCCAGGCAATAGCAGCCTTTATTGAAGAAAATTTTGCTACAGAACTGGTAGACGATCTGCCTAAACTTGCCCAGCGCTTTATGGTATCCGAAAGAAGCATGGCCCGCCTGGCTAAAATAGCCTTTGGCACCCCTTTACGGGAGAAAGTGATTAACTTCAGGATGTGCTCCAGTTTAGAACAGCTCATCACTACAAATTATCCGATCTATGAAATAGCCAAACGAAGTGGCTACAAAGAGGGACATTATTTCAGCAAAGCATTTAGAAAGCACTATGGAGTAGCCCCAAAATACATATTACGTCCGCACAGAAGATCGGCATGTAAATTGTAAGGTAGAATAACCTGCAAACTATTTTATACATAGATTGGCAGGTTATTCCATTTTTTTTACCATAAAAAAACCGGAATTTTACATCCGAAAGCATACCAAAAAAGCGCATTTTTAGTTTTCAAACATTTGGAAATAAATTGGTTAAAAAAAATCAAGGGGAATATTCTGCCACTTACTACGTAAATATTTTGGCAGGCCTACTCATTTTTTAAGTAAAAAATGAGCCGCAACTTTGGATCAGAAAATAATTCAAGATCCATATGCAAATCTCATTAAACAACCAGCCACGCCTCCATTTGTCTGCTAAGCACCGGGAGATCATTACCGATATTGCGATCTACCTGTTTGTTGCACTTTTCATGTACACAGCAGCAAGTAAATTCCTTACCATTAAATCATTTGCCAGCACATTGGCCAAATCGCCACTCATCGGTAGTTACAGCCTGTTTGTAGCCTGGGCTATTCCAACGGTTGAAGTACAGATCAGTTTATTGCTGATTGTGCCTTCTGCTAAGAGAATTGGCTTGTACGCATCCTTTGCATTGATGACCTTATTTACAGGCTATTTGATGTACATGGTCTTCTCAGGAGTAGAACTACCGTGTCACTGCGGAGGTGTCATCAGCCGCATGACCTGGCAACAACACATCTGGTTTAACCTGGGCTTCGTAGCCCTGGCCATTGCAGGAATCACCGCCAACAAAAAATAAAGAACTACACATAAAAAACAGGTAAAGCTGTAGCCTGACAAGAAAATACAGTAAGGATTAAAAAACAAAAAAAAGCACTATTATGAACAAGATTAAGAGACTCGCATTCGGTATTCTGGTAGCTGGCCTGGCATTTGGCTTCAGCGCATTCACAACAGTAAAAAAAAGAAGTGTATTGATTTATTATAAAGTAGATACAACCTATCCAAATGCAAATGACCCAAGAGGTTATGTTTATTACTCTGGAGATATGTGCGCATCAGGGGGCAATACCTGTTCAGCCCAATGGGATATCGGAACACACATCCCACCGGTTGGAGATGGAGAACCTCTACCTACAACAGGGGTAACCTTCCAAACAGGATCGGTATATAGCGGTCATGTAGATTTGTAAACTTATGTAACACCATACAAAAAGAGGCTTAGACAGTCTCTTTTTGTATTTAACGCTCATTTTGCTGAATCCCGCTTAATCGAATTTCCTGCTCATCTATCGGCAAAACATATCTTTTATCATTCGGCGGCAGAGTATAAGTATTGCCATTATTTGTTCTGGTTAAAGTTACTGCAAATCTACTGTCAGTATTTAACCTCCTTAAATCAGACCAACGAATTCCCCTAAAAGGCAACTCTCTACGTCGTTCTTTAATTACATAATCTAATACTGTAGCTGCATCTGCACTATTTAAATCCGCATAAATCCCAATCCATCTGTTTCTTCTCAAAGTATTCAAATCATTTAAAGCCCCCATAAGTTCTCCTAATCTTGCCCTGGCTTCCGCGCGGATCAGGTACATTTCTCCGGTAGTCAAACCACCAAACAAACTCCTGTCACCGTTATAGCTACCTTTGAAATTTAATCCTGTGGGACCGAAGAATATGGTTTTCCGACAATCACCAGCAACATATTCGCTATATAATCCAGGTGTTACAGTCATTCGGTTGGGATTAAAAATACCGAAATAAAAAAGACTATGAAAAATAACTTCAGTATTAAATCTTGTTATGGGGAAAGCGGCGGCACTGTTTAATTTGCTATAATCCAGCAAATCGTCCTGAACCAGAAGAGTTAAGTTTGCATATTGACCAGCCTTTTCATAATTTCCCATCACCAGATAAGTTCTGGCTAATAAAGCATAAGCGGCTTCCTTTGAAGGTCTTGTTTTAACAGCAGACTTGGTATTCAATAAATTAGCTGCTGTTTCAAGATCCTTTATTATCTGATCATAAGTTTGTTGGAGTGTGCTGCGCTTATGCTTAGCATTTATATTATATTCCAATTTCAAAAGTAACCCTAAATCCTGATTTGCAGAAGCAGAATTATAATTAACGCAATATCCTTGCGCCAGATTAAAGAAATCAAAAGCCCTAAAAAACAGCGCACTTCCTTTTACATTATTCCAGTTTTGCTGTTCAGAAATTTGCGGCTTTATTTTCTCTATCCCGTTTAAGATCACATTTGCATTCAATACTCTTCTATATGCGCTTTCCCAATCCTGACTTAGTTCTCCATTATAAAATTCTTCTGTCTTTGCCCAAGTGTAAGCACCCTTTTCCTGATTCACATTTACTGCAGACCAATTGGCATCAGCAATATAGAAATCCCCCGCACCAACTTCGCCAAGCCCACAAGCCTGTGCAGTATTAAATACCCCAACATTATCCAATAAAGATTGATAATCTTTTATGGTTTCAGGAACCACCAACGATTTATCAGGTTTTGCTGCCAGCCATTCTTTCTTACACGATTGAAGAATCAGGAAAAGTAACAGGAAACAAAAAATATTGATTGAACTTATTTTCATCATTCAATTCTGTTGATTAAAAATTAGCTTTCAAACCAAATGAAAAACTCTTCGGAAATGGATTTACCAATCGTTCTCCTTGTCCTGCAATCAAATCGGGATCCAAACCTGCATCATTGGCTTTCCAAAGAATCCCCAGATTATTTGCATAAAGATACAATTGAATCTGCTTCACTGGAATTGATGCCCAATTACGGGTATCAAAGTCGTAACTCAAACTGATGTCCTGCAAACGGACGTGATCACCTTCTAGTACTGTTGCAGATGAACCATTGTAAAATTTGTCCCTGGCCTCATCAGCTCCATAATTCCCCATTGAAGGTACATTTGTCCGGTTTTCATCTCCCGGATTTTGCCAGCGATTGGCAAAATCCTTATGCATAAACCTGCTTAAGCTGGTACTGTACATACCGGAATAATTTACGGATGATTTTCTGAAATAATAACCCATTTTATAGCTGATGTTAACCCCAAAGGTAAATTTACGATAAGTAAAGGTATTGTTCAGGGCACCAAAAAAAGTAGGTCTCGCAGAACCACTATATTCTAAATCTTCGGGTTTGGTTTTACCAATTATTGTTGCATAATCTTTGCTAATTTCAATTTTTTTAGTGACCTCGTTATAAGCATAGCCTCTCGGATCTCCATTCACAGGGTCCAAGCCAGCCCATCGATAACTGTAAATTCCATAAACAGGCTTTCCTACTATAGGAGTCGCATTATAACTTCCAACATAATAAATGGTATTGGGTTCAATCACATCATAAAGGGTAACTTCATCATGCACTGTAGAAAACAATACATTTGTTTGCCATTTCAATTTGCCACTTAGATTCTTGGAATTTAAAGCAATATCAAAACCATTGGATTTCATCTTTGAATAATTTCCTCTTAATACCTTTATCCCAGCTCTTGATGGAAATGATTTATCCCCCAACATATCTAAACCGTTTTTAAAGAAGTATTCTATTCTGCCGGTAAGTACTTGATTCCGTAAACCAAAGTCAACTCCAAAATTCGCAATACCAATCTTTTCCCAACGCAATTCCGGGTTACCGATATTTATAATGCTGGCATAGGGTAAATTGCTATACATTGCATTGACCACGCTATATTTGAAAGTAGTAACACCTGTATTACTTCTATCCAGATTTCCGTTAAAACCATAAGTTGCCCTTAACTTCAATACTGGCAGCCAGTCCAATTTGTAAAAGCTCTCCCGGTCCAAATGCCATAAAGCACCTGCCGACCACAAAGGTACATTTTTCTGGTTGGTTTTAACACCGAAGTAATTAGAACCATCCATTCTGGCACTGGCAGAAACAGTATACTTATAATCATAAGTATAGGCTGCATTTCCAAAAACAGAACGAATCCGATCAAGCCTGCCGAAAAGATCTGCACCAGAATTAATCTTAGCCCTTCCAGATGGGTTTAAGTTAAAAGTAGTCACAGTATCCACATCAACGGATTTCCCAGTGGTTGAATCATAACCATAACGGGTATATTTATTAGCCTGCGTATCAAATTCAGAAAGCTCGTATCCTGCAATAGCAGAAACCGCATGTCTGTTCCATTGTTTGTCATAATTCAACTGAACTCTGAAATTCTGGGCCACAGCTTTAGCTGAGGTTTGATTTTGAATAGCACCTACGGGAATATTAAATCCACTTACCTTTCCGGCACTCGTAGTCGAATATTGATTAATCAAGCTTCTGGTCAAATAAGCATCTAGACCACTAACCAGTTCAGAATTGTTACTAATTTTCTGATATTGATACTTCAATTCTGCACTCAGACCGGGTAATATCTCATACTTCAATCCGGTGTTAAAACGAAGATCATTTCCTTTCACACTAGTCGGCGGATAGCTTAATTCATTCAAAGGAACATAATTCCAATTCATAAAACCTTGTGAAACAGCTATTTTTTTGAACTCCGCGCTGTAATCCCGCTCATAGACAGTCGGGTTCCCATTTTGATCTTTGTACCGATAATAAGGAGTAAAATTCAATCCAGAAGTCACCACTATCGTACTGTCAATAGTCCCCTTATTCCTAATATAATTTAAACCTGCACTTAACTCCAGGTTCTTCAGCAACTTTACTGTATGCTGCGTATTAAAAGTATAGCGATTGTTCTCATTATTTGCCAAAGTGTACAAAATTTTGTCATATCCGGCAGAAAAATAATGACTGGACTTATCAGTTCCCTTACTGGCATTTATAAAATACTGTTGCGAAACCGGCTTCCGGTAAAAGTATTTCAGTTCTTCATTCCTGATGTCATTGCCCCTCAAGGCGTCCAGTTGTCTTTGCGTTTCAGCGGCCGATTGCCCGGAACGTTGTCTGTCCAGAATTTTCACTACAGGAGAAACCACGGGATAATTTACCTTATCCGCCAGGGCCGCATCGTACTTACCATTGTTAAATAAAAATGTCTCTACCTCTATAAAATCTTTAGACGATAAGTAATTCGGGTTGTAAAACAGATCCGGTTTACCAGCAACTGTAAGGTTACTGTTGAAACTTAAATTCAAAGCTTGTCCGTACTTTCCTTTCTTGGTTGTAATCACAATAACGCCATTACCTGCCCTAACACCCCAGATAGAGGCCGCTGCTGCATCTTTCAACACGTTAATGCTGGCCACGTCATTCGGGTTAATGGAATTAAAATCACCATTAAAAGGAAAATTATCCAGAATAATCAAAGGCTGATCATTCGCATAAATGGTACTTCTGCCACGGATAGATAGATCCAGGCTCCCCGTATTGCTGCTCATCGTATTTTTATTGAACAAAAGCCCACTGGTAATTCCTTCCAGCCGGCTTAAAATATCAGTGCTTACCCTGCGGTTCAGTTGCGCACTGTCTACCAACACAAAACTTCCCGTGGCGCGTTCCTTGGGAAGTCTCTGATAACCAGTACTCACGATTTCAACCTGCTGCAAGTCATATACACGTTCCTTATCGGGCACCTCTGGCTTGCTGTCTGGCCTATTGGAGACCTTAGGTTTTGGCGGAGCATTGGCCGAAACAACCGGATCGTTCTTTACGATCACCATTTTACCTACAATGGTATAATTCAATTGAAACCTGGCCGAAATAAAGTCCAATACCACTTTCAGCTCAGTATTCTGAAAACCAGCATCAAAGCGCTGCTCAACATCCAATTCCTTCTCATTCCAGGTTATGCTGAAGCCGGTTTGTTTTCTGATTTCCTTAAAAAGCTTGTTTAACGATACGTTCTTACCCGAATAGCTTAACTTTTGCGCACGCGCTGCCATTCCAAACAGTAAGAGCATGAAAATAACAGTTCCCCCTTTTAAATGCATTATTGTGTAACGGTAATCCTCCTGCCTTCAATTTTAAAGTGTACGTTTGCGGTTAATTCGAGCGTTTTAAGTACATCGCTCACATTTTCAGATTTCAACACCGAACCTCCCAGCAGGGCATCGCCTACAGTTTTGTTCTGGTAAATTACATCTACATCGTACCAGCGGGCAATTACCTGCATCACACTTTCCAATGGCATATTCCTGAATATGTATTCGCCCTGCCTCCAAGCTATGGCATCTTCGGCTTCCACTGCCTTCACATCGATGTTTTTTCCCGTCAGGACAGCCTGTTGATTGGGCTTCAACACCACCGCTTCGCCAGCTTGTATATAGCCCTCATCCACACGGGTTTCTAACGCCCAAAGCGGGTCAATAGTTGCAGGGTCTGTCCCGGCAGTCCGTTTGTCTACTTTAAGGAAAGGTGTTACACGTACGCTTCCTTCAAGTAGAGTAGTTTTAATATTGCCATCGTTACCGTAGGCAGTTACATTAAAATGGGTTCCCAACACTTCTATTTCCTGACCTTTGCTGGCCACTATAAAAGGATGTTTTTTGTCTTTCGCTACTTCAAAATAGGCTTCACCGGTTAATTCTACCCTACGTTTCATGGCACCTGCAAAGGTAGAAGGGAATTTCAGGTGACTGGCAGCATTTAGCCACGCCCTGGTCCCGTCGGGAAGTACCACCTGGTAAAGGCCACCCTTTGGGGTATTCAGGGTTACCAGTTGCTTACCTTCATAATCAGCTTCTACTTTACTGCCGTCATCGTATTTCAATTGATTGCTTGCAAAAACAACACCGGTTTTTCCTTCATCTAGGCTAATGTTCTTACCATTACCCAGGGTTAACGTAATCCGGTCCGTAACCGCCTCCACTATGTTATTATTATCTGAAGCAGGGGCTGGTTTTAAGAAGAACCAGCTTAAGCCTAACAATATGGCGGCAACCGCAGCAACGGAGCTAAAGCCCGCAATCAGCTTGTGGGTCATGTCTTTTTTCTTAGCCACTTTATATTCATCAACCCGCATATCCCTGATGGCAGCCAAAGCACTGTTCAGGTCAAAGTGCTGTTTATGGGCCTGCATGGCTCCCATCCCTTCTTTGTATTCCAGAAAGGCCATCAGTTCATCATAACTGATTTTACCAATAATTACTCCATTATCATACACAGGATAAGAATCTACCCCTTCTCTACGCATTATGGTCAATGCATCTGCAACCAGTTGTTGCGCATATAGTCTTTTCTGTTCCAGCGTTATATAAGTTACGTTAACAATTCTTTAATACAATTTTAAGGAAACTCCACCACATAACCACCATTCCATATTAAAAATAACTTCATATAATCAGTGTTTTTCTAAAAATGAAAATAAATCATACGAAAGCTATATCACAACCGGCTAACCCTATAAGTTACAGCACCGTCTATAAGGGGCCCGGTTTTATTTTGGAAAGGCTCCTAAAGGCCCGGATTGTAAAATTCGTTTATATTTGGTCAAATCTTCTCCGCAAATCCGCGGGCATTTCCTTGAAGTTATATTTAAATCCCTTTTGACCAGTACTTTCTCAACTAGTAATGACAAGATATTTCCATATAAATCACTAGTAAATCACATAGTTGAGATACCCTTGGAATAGGGTTGGCTTACCCTTGCAATACCCTATGGGGTAAACCAACCATATTCCAAGGGTAAGTCAAGGGTATTCCAACGGTAAGCCAATTGTGTTGTTTTCTTGTTGTTTATATGTGATTTACTACTCGTTATTACGAGAGAGGACAAGCGGCGTTTCCTGTTGGAAAGCAATTGGGTGCGTTTTAGAGTGGGCTTTTGAATAGAGGAGCGTAGATCCTAAATCTAGCTATGTTCAGCAGTTAAATATAATAAGAACAGCCGTTAAAAACAAGAATGCATTTACAAACCACCTTAGCAGCCAATCGGTTAGTTCTTTAAAACTGGCACCTTAGCTGTAACTTAACTTCTGTTTTCTTACTACCTTCAATTTCGTCTAAACCACTACCTATGGTTTCTACACCACCATAGCTGTAAATGGCAAACCTTCCCCATATGCCTACTTTTTTGAATGGCCGGTACCTCACATTAACGTAAGTACGGATGCCTTTGCCAGAATAATTGCCCGATCCTGAACCATAAAGCACATCGTCTTCATAAGCATAAATCCTGCTATTATAGGATGGAGTGTTGAAATAAGCAAGTCGCATATTTCCAGATATGCGGGAAGACATAGGTGCGTAGCTTACATCCTGATACACAAGAAAGCCTGTTTCTGTTGGGTTATCTCCCTTCTGATATTGGACAATTTCCACCCTTTGCTGAAAGCTGAATTTTCTATCGGGTTTCCAGTTCCCCTCCAGCCGGCAGCTTTGCTTAATCACCTTTAGCAGCCCCTTTACTGTACTCGCTGCATCAGGGTTTTGCAGTTTCTGTTCCCGCTTATACCTTATGACCGCCTTGAATATCTTTGCCCGGATATAGCTGAGCTGGCTTAAACCTTCGTACCCAGAGGAAGCAGCATCTACCCTATATTTTAACCATGGAAATTTAAAGTAATCGGTATAAACAGACCAGGTTAGGCTTTTGATGGGGCTGTAGTTTATCCCCGCATACCAGCCTTGTTCGTTATTCGCTTCAGTACCCTCGCCCACAGCACTGCTGAAAAAATTATGGTAATCTTTGCTATAATGTCTGTACAACAATACCGCAGATAGTTTAGGAGATAAAGTTGCTACTGCCCCATTAACCATAGCCCAGCCACTGCCGAGGCTATATGCAAGTTCACCATAAAAATAGGTATTCCTGAATGTGTAATTGTAATGCAGGCCGGTATTGGTTAATTGCTGACCTGTAAAGGCATATTTATTATACAAAGCCGTTCCGGTTACAAATTGGTGTTGGTAAGCAGATTGATAGCCAATAATCCCCATATTCAGGTTATCACTTAGATACTGTAATGTCCCGCCATAGACCAGTTGGCCCAGGGTCCGCTTGTTTTTAAGTTCTGTTTGCGTACGGTGCAGGCCGCTGATGTTGATGTTTGAAAGGGTAAAGCTCCCATCAGGTAAGGCTTTTAAACTGGCATCCAATTTTCTGTAGGAAACAAAAGGGCTGATGTGGATATTCCTACCCAGATCAATGGTACTGGCTGTGCCCCGGAAAAAGGAGGCTTCGTTGGCCGAGGTATAAGGCTTAAGGCCCATATCTTTGGCAGCTACGCTGGTTACATCAGGCCCTTTGCCAAATGCAAAACCAGACCACAGGGTCAATCCCTGGCCAAATTGCAGGCTGTAATCACCTAGCACCAGCTTTTTAAGCCTGCCCAGCTTAAAAAATGCAAGATGGCCAGACAAGTGATCCATACCTGTTTTTTTGTTGAACAATGTTTCTCCGGCATCTTTTTCCATTACCAGCGCGGCCGACAGTATATTTGAAAACTGGTACTTATACCTTAGCAATACCTTTTCGGGGCTACCTAAATACCTGCTCCCCGGAAGCGCCTTAAATCCCTTTTGCTGCTGCATTAACCGGCTATACCTTACAATCAGGTCATGACTACCTCCGGTTAGCAGATTTTTTGCTTTTAACTGCGCATAGTCTTCGGCTGAACTCAGGCATACAAAAGGTAAAAGCCTGTTAATGGTTGTGATATCAAAGCCGGGTATGGCCTGCAACTCCAATACATCCAGCAATTTGGCATTACTGTTTAGGTAATTAAAGAAACTGGCTATCTGTGCTGCCGACAGAAACACCAGGTTCTTTAATTCTTCGGGCTTGGTGCGGTTAAGGTTAATAGGATGCTTGCGAAAATGAGCAAGCTTTTCGGTTAGTTCAGACAGGTCAGCATCCTCCGGTATATTTTCGGCAAGGCTTTCTATAATGTCCTTAATCTTTTCATCTTCCTGGGCAAGGCCGTTGAGGCTAACCAGCAGTAAAAATAATACGCATAATCTTCTCATTTTGAGCAACACCCATTTATTTCTCAGTACTGGTTCCAATAAACCGGAAAGTCATCAGCCGCATTTCTTTATGATCATATATATGCAAGGTCTTGTACCTGTTGTTTATCTCGGCAGCATGAATGCTGTGTTTTTCATTTTCTGATTTGAGTTGTTGTGCCGTGGTTGCGCCATAAAATTCCCTTCCGTGAATAGCGGTAAGACGCCGGTTATATTGCTCTATTTTTTGTTTGAGGTTATCCTTTTTTAGCTTTTGAAGCTCTGCTGTTAACAGGAACCATTCTGTTTGAAAATCGGTTAAAAACAGCTTGACAATAATATATAGCTCTATTACCTCTGTATTTTTGTTAAATTTTATATGTGCAATGTGCCACTCTTTACCTAAGTCTTTTACAACACTGAAATCTTTTAAAGACTTTCGTATACCAGAATAAAAATAATGAAGAATATGCGCGTAATATTCCTCAAATGTGGCTTTAAATAGCGCTTTATCTTGTTTAGGCAACTTATATTTATGGTCTGTATTGGTTAATTTTCCCATGAGTAATTAGCTTGGTTATTTATTAAGGTTAGGTTTTCATTAGCTTCGGTGAAAAAGCTGAGTATAGCTTGCTGCTGTTGTATTTCGGTTATCCGAAACTGATCCGTTACAGATACTTCAGCAAAAAATTCGGTAATGACATAACTGATTAAAATTGGTTCCATTCTATTTCTATTTAGAAAATTTCTTAAGCCTTAAAAAAGGGATGTCCGGTGGGACCAGAAACCGGAACATCCCTAAAAACATCTGCCGCAAAATTGGAAAGCGATAAACCAATAGGTACGGCCAGACATTTTTAATTTATCAGCCCGTTATCGGTCTTATTGCTGTTAAAAATATCATTGAGCTGATTGCGCTCAACCTCCCGCGCTTCATTCGGTATATAGAAACTGCGCATAGACACCACATTTTCCATATCCATTAGCTTACTCGCTACATTGCGGTGAAAATCGTACATATCGCTAAGCAAAATGTGGAATAAAAAGTCAAAGCAACCATTTACACGGTAGCTGTTAACAATCTGGGGTATACCTTCTATTTCCTTCCGAAAAGCCCATACATGCTCATCCTTATTGCTATACAAGCGTATACCTGCAATGAACAATAACTTCTTTTCAATTTTCGACCGGCTCAATACAGTCGCATAGCCTTTGAGGTATTCATCCACCTCAAGTTTCTTCATCCGCTCAACAATGTCGGCTGCTGGTATATGTAAAATGTCTGAGAGTTCCGTTAAACTGATCCTTGAATTCTGCTGGAGCCACATCAGGATCTGAATGTCTTTTTCGTCTAGATTTAAAGCCATAGTGTTTTAGTTTGATGGCCAAACATAAATACTATATTTCACATTAAGAAATATAATTTAATTTTTAAAGAATTAAATTATATAATTATTTGCATTTTATTTCACTATAAAGAAATATTAACCAGCATTCTATAATATACTTCGATATATTGGAAATTTAATCTAGCATTTTTATGCCTGTCCCGCCTTAGAATCATAGAAAAAACTTGCTATATTGCTTAACTTTTTTGTTTCTATGGATTTAAATAAGCGGAGGGGAATAAGCCCCGAGATGCTAAAGGTATTTGAAACCTTACCGGGAATGTATCTTGTGCTCTCCAGAGAGCTGATTATCCTTACGGCCAGTGATTTGTACCTGCAGGCCATGAGTAAAACCCTTGAGGCTATCCAGGGCAGGTATATTTTCGATGCCTTCCCTATAGATGAGAAAAAAGAAAACTCATTCAGGCTAAGGAGTGCTTTGCTGGATGTGGTGCAAAGCAAAAGGCCTGTTCAGCTTCCTGTGGCGCGCTTTGATGTGCCCGATCCTGAAAATAAGGGCGTAAAAACAGAACGCTATTGGCATACGCTGAACACCCCTGTACTGAATGATGCCGGCGACATCCGTTACATCATCCATTCGACCAATGAAGTAACCCAGCAGGTTATGGCCGAAAAAAAGCTGAGTATCAATCTGCAAAAACAAAAGACAGTTACCTTACAGGTTGCCCAACTGAACAAAAGGCTGGAGAAATTATTTGCCGATTTGCCGGCAAGGATAGCTGTATTTTCAGGGCCGCGACTGGTTTATGAATACACTAACCCCAGCTATCACGAACATTTCGGCTCCCGCGATCTGATCGGCAAACCTTTAATTGAGGCTCTGCCTGAACTGAGGGAGCATCCGATAGTAGATGAGCTGCGTAAAGTTTACCAGACGGGCATCACCTACGAGGCAAAGGAAATCTGCATACCCCTGCAAAACATTGAAGGCCAGCCGCTGGTTGACCACTATTTCAATTTTCTGTGCCAGGCCAGATTGGATGAGAACGGAGAGATCAACGGCCTCATCAGTTTTGCTTATGATGTTACTGAACTCGTATATGCCCGAAAAGACATAGAACTGCAGGAACAAATGCTGTTGACTGGAAACGAAGCCCTGGAAAGGGCCAATAAAGAGACTAAAGCCAGTATGGAAGAGTTGGTCACAATTACTGCCGAACTGAATGAGGCCCGTCAAAAACTACTGGTTTTTAACACCAACCTGGAACAGCAGGTAGGCCTGCGTACGCGCGAACTGGAACTGGCCAAAAAAGTAAGGGTGGCCCAGCGCGAGCGTCTGGCCAGGTTCTTCACACAATCTCCCATAGGCATTTGTATTCTGGACGGGCCTCAGTTTATTTTTGAAATGGTGAACCCGGCATACCAGCAGCTTTTCCCGGGGCGGCACTTAACCGGATATTCGCTGGTACAGGCCCTTCCGGAGCTCAAAGACAAGGCCATTTTAGATATTTTAAAAGATGTTTACCGCACCGGCAAACCATTTGAAGGCAACAGGCACCATGTGCTGCAGGTGCTTACAGAAAATGACCTCATTGAAGACCGTTACTTTAATTTCATTTACCAGGCCAGGCACAATGACAAAGGCAATATAGACGGCATCCTGGTATTCGCTTTTGAAGTGACCGCCATGGTGCGGGTAGAAAAACGACTGAAAGAGGAACAAAAGAAGAAAGACGAGTTTTTGTCTATTGCCAGTCATGAGCTGAAAACCCAGCTCACCAGTATCCAGGCATTTAACCAGCTCATGGACCAGACCAATGACCTTGCTAAACACCGCAGCTTTATTCACAAATCGGCCGAGAGCATCTGGCGCCTCAATAAACTGATCAACGACCTGCTGGATGTGACCAGGATCAATTCCGGAAAAATGCAGTACAGCATGGAAGAATTCAGCTTTGATGAGATGCTGAAACAGACCATAGAAAACATGCAGCTGGTCACAAAATCGCATAAGCTGGTTTTTAAAAAGAATGAGCCTGCCAGGCTTTATGGGGATAAGATCAGACTTGAGCAGGTGGTCAGCAATTTTCTGAACAATGCGGTCAAGTACTCCCCTACAAAAGAATGGGTAGTGATAAACAGTGTGGTCATGAACAATGAGATCGTGGTGTCTGTTCAGGATTTTGGAATTGGCATTGCAGCGGCCGACCTGCAGTACATTGCTGAACGCTATTACCGGGTAGACAATGCCAAAATGCGGTTTGAAGGGCTAGGCTTAGGTTTGTTTATTTCTGCTGAGATCTTAAAAAAACACGAGGGCAAATTCTGGATAGAAAGCGAGCCTGGCAAAGGTTCTGTTTTTTATTTTTCGCTTCCATTGATCACGCCGGCTTTATAATACCTTAACATTGCAACGATATTTTTGATCAAAAGCAAAAATGTCATGAACAGTATTTTCAATTTTTTTACCCCTAAAGATAAATTGTTCCAGCCCTTGTTTGAACAGGCTGGAAGTAACCTGGTGTCTATAGCAGGGGCCCTGGTAAGTGCCGTAAATACACCCGGACAGGAACAACGCAAAGCCCATGTTAAGGAAATTGAAAAGCTGGAACAGGCGGGCGATGATATTACACACGCCATTTTTCTAGGTCTCGGAAAAACTTTCATCACGCCTTTTGACCGGGAAGACATCCATGCCCTGGCCAGCTCAATAGATGATATTGCAGATTACATTTATGCAGCAGGAATGAACCTGGACCTGTACAATGTAAAAACCATCAACAAGGCCATGATCAGTCTGGCCGAGCTGCTGCTCGAAATGTGTACCGACCTGCACAACGCCATTAAAGAACTGCGCAGTTTCAGGAATACAGACCTGATTGCCGAAGTATGCTTAAGGATCAATGCCGGAGAAGGCCGCGCCGATTACATCTGCAATACCGAAGTGGCCAGCTTGTTTGACCACGAACGGGATGCCATTGAGCTGATCAAACAGAAAGAAGTATTGCAGATGATGGAAACGGCCAGCGATAAATGCGATGACGCAGCCAATGTACTGGAGACCATCCTGATCAAGAATGGCTAGAACTGTTCTAAATTAGCCAGCTGCGTTACACTTAACATAGCCTTAAATTTGAGGCAATACTCCTGTCTTAAGTTTGTTACAGAAAACAAAAAACAAACTATGACTAAAAATCTATTCAAAAGAAAAACTCTGGCATTTGCCGTAGCAGGTTTTGTAGCTGCAGCCGTAGCGGTTACCGCATGTAAGAAAGATAAGAAAAACGATGATCCTTTAGATCTGAAGGATTATTCAGTTAACCCATCTTTAGTTAAAGCGTTGAGTGGTTTTGAAAGCCTTAAAATCACTACACTGATCAGTTCTGACGATGTTTTACCTGAATCGCCAAACTTTATCTTTGGTGCGCAACCAGATGGTGCCGGGATCATCAGAAACCCCAACGGACAAGGCTTTATCATGATCAATAACCACGAGATCCTGCAGTCGGTATCAAGGGTATATCTTGATAAGAATTTTAAGCCTGTTAAAGGAGAATACATTGTGGATTCAGATGGTGGTATGACCCGTCTGTGCTCTGCAACAATGGCAACCCCTGAAGAACATGGTTTTTCTAAACCTTTGTTTCTTACCGCCGGTGAAAGCGGCATTGAGTCTATGATCCACGCGATTGACCCTCTTGCCCCTGCCGATAAGAAAAACAACCAGCGTACAGTAAAAGCTTTGGGCAGATGGAGCGCCGAGAATGCTGTTCCATTGCCTAAAGGTGCTTTTGCAGGTAAAACCGTCATCATGATTGGTGAAGATGAAACAGACGGACAGCTGGCCATGTATGTTTCCAATACGCCTGGCGACCTGGAAAACGGGAAGCTATATGTATTGAAACGTACAAATAACGACCCGGTTGAGACCAATATGACTAAGGGACAAAGCTATGATGTAGAGTTTGTGGAACTGGACAATGTAAAAACAAGCACGGGTGCCCAGCTACAACAGCAAACAATAGACAAAAAGGCACTTTCACTGTCCCGTGTGGAAGATATTGACTACAGAAAAGGTAGCGCTGCCAATGGTCGTGAGGTTTATTTTACGGCAACAGGTGTGAGCCAGGCCGACAAACTAACACCTGTAGCTGGCAGGACTATGTGGGGACGCGTTTACAAACTTGTTTTTGACGAAGGCAACCCTTTAAAAGGAAAATTGGAAGTTGCTGTTGATGGTGGCGATAATCCTGGTAAAAGTATCGTAAACCCGGATAACCTCTGCGTTACGGAAAACTATGTTTACATAAAGGAAGACGGAGACTCATTTTATAAAAACAATGACCATGACGGTACGATCTGGCAGTTTGGCATTGCCAGCAAATCACTGAAACCAATGCTGCAAATGAACCACCGCAGAAATGAAGCTGCCTTCAATGCAAAATACAACTCTGTAAACAGTCAGTTGCTGAGCAGCTGGGAATATGGTGCCATGTACGACATTTCAAATTTAACGGGTATTCCCGATACGTTTATCGTAAACCTGCACCCGCACACCTGGCAGGATGCAAAATATAAAAATGCAGATGGGGGCTCGGCCCGTTTAACAGATAATAGTGAAGGCGGACAAGTTGTAATTGTTCGCGGAGTAGCAAGATAATTATCCCTGTATCCTATTGATCCCTGCCTGTTTAAATACGGGCAGGGATATTTTTATAAAAAGAACATGACCAGTATTAAACAAGCTGCAACGTTATTGCTAATCCTGACCATTACCACCTTACTCTCTATTTTTTGTACCCAAAAACAAACGCCCACAGAAAAGGTGAAGGCGCTTTTCAGCAAAGAACTGGCTGGCTTGCAGTCGCAGGTAGACCAGCGGCTTTTTACCGCGGTACAGCAAAAAGATGAGCAAAAAATAAAAACTGCTTTTATCGCTGCAAGGGCGCAATATAAAAAAATAGAATACTATGTTGAATATTTCTTCCCTTCCAGTTCGGTGATGATCAACGGTGCCCCTATTGACGAAATTGAACTCGGCGAAAACCTGGTAGAAAAACCCACAGGCTTCCAGGTAATGGAAGAACTGATCTATGAGGCCCCTACCACTGAGAGCCGGAACGAACTGCTTAACGAAGTTAAAAAGATGCAGTTGAATCTAAAACGAATGGACCGCTACAACCAGCAGTACGAAATCACTGATGCACAACTGTTTGATGCCATCCGACTGGAGCTGTTTCGCATCACCAGCCTGGGTATTACCGGCTTTGACACTCCTGCAGCCTTGCAATCTTTACCCGAGGCCGCTGCCGCTTTAAACGGGATCATGGATGTTTTAGGTCTTTACGGGGCCGGCGACGACCTGCACACAAGTTTAAAAGCTGCAATTGCAGTACTCAAAGCGGCCAAAGATTTCAATAGTTTCGACCGGCTGAATTTCATTACGGCGTATCTGCAGCCCATTGGCAATCAAACTGATCAGCTACGCAGGAAACGGAAAATCAGTACCGCAGCAAGTGGCTCGGCACTGCAGGACGATGCGGTAAGCCTATTTCAAAAAGATGCCTTCAATGTCAACAGATTTGTCGGAAACCATACCGAATACCAGTCGGACGCAAAAATTGCGCTGGGCAAAACCCTGTTCAACAGCAGTGTCCTATCCAATGCAGGCAACCGAAGCTGTGCCAGCTGTCACCATGAGGCCAAAGCCTTTACCGACGGACTTGCCACTGCCTCTGGTTTGAAAGGAATGCTCTTAAGGAACACCCCAACCTTAACTTACGCAGGCTTACAACGCGGCTTTTTCTACGACCTGAAAGCAGGATCACTGGAAGACCAGGCCCTGGATGTGGTGCACCATAAAAACGAAATGGACGGATCGCTGGACGAAGCTTCCAAACGCCTGAACAGTGAGAAAACCTATACTGCGGCTTTTGCGGCAGCCTTTAAAGATAAGGCAGGCCAGGCAGACCCATGGCGGATCCAGCATGCCCTGGCTTCCTACATCCGTTCGCTTTCACCATTTTCGTCGCGGCTCGACAAATACATGCGTGGTGATAAAAAACAGTTAAATACTGAAGAAAAATCAGGTTTTAACCTGTTCATGGGGAAGGCCAAATGTGGAAGCTGCCATTTTGCACCTTTGTTTAATGGTACCCAGGCACCATTGTTCCAGAAAAGCGAGGCCGAAGTACTGGGTGTACCTTCCCGTCCGGATACCATCAATGCTTCTATCGATAGGGATGAAGGACGCTATACGCTAAACCCTTACCCGCAATACAAATATGCATTTAAGACGATCAGCCTGCGCAACGTTTCCAAAACTGCGCCTTACATGCACAATGGGGTGTACAAAACGCTGGAAGAAGTGCTCGACTTTTACAACCGTGGTGGCGGGGCCGGTATTGGTATAGTGCTCGACAACCAGACTTTAGCCCCTGATCCTTTAAACCTGAGTAAAAAAGAAATGCAGGATATTGTGGCCTTTCTGAAAACGCTGGATGACAAATAAAAAAAGGCCGCTAAGCGGCCTTTTTTTATTTGCGTTTGCCAGGTTCCAGCACCTGCAATATTTTATGAAAGAGCTGATTGTTGGGATAGGTGCCCCTGAAGGTTTCGGCACCAGGTCCATAGGCAAATACCGGCACCATGATATTGGTATGGTCGTTGGTACTGAATTCGCCACTTAGGGTTCCGCTTTCTGTACTGGCGTCCAGCAGCGTTAAGCCCCCTGTTTCATGATCGGCAGTAACAATAACCAGGGTTTCCCCGTCCTGATCGGCAAAGCGCAGGGCGGCCTCTACTGTTTTATCGAAATCATGCAGTTCGGTAATGACATAAGGCAGATCGTTGGCATGCCCGCCATAATCTATCTGCGCCCCTTCAGCCATGATAAAGAAGCCTTTTTTAGGGTTACGCAGCAATTGGATGCTGTGCAGCAGCGCCTGCTTTAACACATCTCCCCTGCCATCTTTTACCGGGCGGGTAGCTTCGTCTGGAAGCAATACCAGTTGTTTGCCGGAAGTTTGAGTTAAAAAAGCATCCAGGCCTGTACTCAGGGTAAAGCCCTGCGCTTTCAGTTTATCCATCAGCTGTGCATCTTTATTCTGCAGAAAGCTTTTCTGGTTGGAACCGATCAGGAGCTCAGTTTTGCTATTGAGCAGGTCGCGGGCAATTTCCTGGCTCATGGAGCGGTCAGTCTGGTGCGCGTAAAACACGGCCGGGGTAGCATCGGTAATATCGCCCACGCTGATGATGCCACTCTTTATGCCATAGCCAGCCAGGGTATCTACCAGATTGGTACGTTTTTTATTATCCGTACCCATACCGATATAGCGGTTGTTTGTTTTTTCGCCCATGGCCATGGCCGAGCCGCCGGCTGCAGAATCGGTATTGTCTGCATTGGCAGCTGCTGTTTGGGAGAAGCCAATATTGCGCATCTGGCCAATGTTCAGGCTGCCATGGTTGGCAACGGTGGCGGCGTGGATCTGTGCCAGCCCCATTCCATCCCCAATCAGCAGGATGATATTTTTAGCTGTTTTTTTCAGTCCATCGCTTTTATAATCAGGTGTATAAACCGGGTAAGCAAGCGGGTTGCTGTAACTGAGTTTCTTACGGTTCAGGTAAAAACTGCGTAGCTTTTCCGGCTGATCGGTATTGAGCCAGTATACCCCGAGTTTTTCCAGCACAATCCAGGTATTGGGGCTATCCTGTGTGGCCCAGAAACGAAAGGGCTTGTTTTTTTGCCTGGCCTGAGCAATCACAGTTCTTAATTTAGCTTCATCAGCTTTTGTGGGCGTGCCTTTTCCATTCCAGGCCGTATATTTCTTAAGGTCATCGCTGATCATCGCTACGCGTTTCAGCTGTTCGGGGGTATAAGTAGTATAAGGTCGTCCATCGAAAGCAATATAACCCGGGTAGTTTTTAAAATTTTCCGCTGAGGGCATATCGCCGCTCAATACAATGCGGATGGCATGTGGGTTATGGTCCGACTTAAAAACATCACCGTAAACATTTAAGGCTTTGATCAGCTGGGGCAATACCTGCTGGTGGTTTTTCTTGATGTCTATCACCAGCTGCAGTTTCATGGCCGTATCCAGGTAAGGCCTGTTCCCGTTTTTCTGATAAAGAGCAGCCAGGGGATCCAGGTACAGCTGTTTAAGCGTGGCATTGGGTTTGATCTCGCTGGTATCATGTGCCACATAGAGTTCGCCGTTCTTCAGGAAAACATCGGCTTCAATGGACCCCATACCGGCATAATATGCTGTAAGCAAGGGGATGTTCTGGTGGTAATCGTTATGGCTATGCCCCTGGTTAGGGCTTAAGCCGGATTGTGCTTTGGTGTTAAAGGAAAGCAGCAGCCCTGTAAACAGGGTAAAATAAAACAGTTGCTTCATCAGCGCTTGGTTAATGGTTTTACTAAAATACAGAAAATGAGGATGTCTGTAAAACACCCTCATTTTATTAAAAGACCTACCAGCCCGGGTTCTGTTTGATTACCCCGCCGCTGTTGTCAATTTCTCTTTGCGGCACAGCCCATACATCGTGTACCTGAGGGTTAAATGCCCTTGCGGCCCAGATCTCCTTGCCCTGCGAGTCGTGCAGTGGTTTGGCATAGGTAGCTTCTGCATCTCCCCAGCGTACCAGATCGCGGTGGCGGTCGGCCCACTCCCCTGCCAGCTCATTGCGGCGTTCCCTTTTCAGGTCGGTCATGGTCATGCCTGTTTTAATGCCTAAGCCGGCGCGCTGGCGGATCTTGTTCAGTTCTGTATCACCAGACCCGGCTCCGGTGGTCATGATCGCAGCTTCGGCCTTGATCAGCAGTACCTCGGCATAGCGCATCAGCGGCACGTTCAGGTCGGTAGTCCCGTTATCCCCATTCGGGTTTACATGCAAAGGAATAGGATTCGGATAAGAAAAAGGCTCCATGTACTTTTTAAACTGGTAATCGGATGTGGCACCACCGTCTTTGGTAAAGCTGCGTTCCTGCCCGAAATACATGAACTTATCGCCTGTCTTCAGGATGGTCGCTTCGCGGCGCTGATCGCCCGCCTCATAAGAATCGTACAGTTCTTTGGTGGGCAGGTAATAGCCCCAGCCATTGTAAATGTTCCAGCCTTTATTGGTCAGCATTACCCCCGGCAGCTTACTGCCCCAGCCTGTACCGCCTACACTTGGAGAGCACACTACCGACCAGATGTATTCTTTAGACCAGTTATTGGTGGCTTTAAACACATCTGCAAAGCCGGTCAGCACCAATTCGTGTTTGCCTGACCCGATCACCAGATCTGCATATTTTCTGGCATTGGCATAATCTTTTTTGTACAGGTACACTTTCGACATATAGGCCCATGCCGCAGTTTTGTGCGCCTTGCCATAGTCGGCCGGCTTCATATCTGTAAAGTAAGGTAAATGATCTACTGCCTTTTCCAGTAACTGAATGATGTAATCGTAATTTTCATTTACATTTTTTGCTCTGGGAATGACAGCCGAGGCATCTGTTTCGGGGGTAACAATGGGCACACCAGCCTTATCATTTCCATAATTCGCTGCCAGCTGGAAATACACCAGACCGGCATTGAAGTAAGCATCACCAATGATCTGTTTCTTCAGTTCTTCGTCCATAGGGATACCCGGAACGTTTTTGATGATGTCGTTTGCACGCTTAATGATGGCATAGCGCATAGACCATTGCGACTCTGTATATCCGCCCCCGATGTAGTTTTTATTGAAGTTCTTGATGTTATCGGCCTCGGGTTTGTTACGACCGGTTACCATATCGTCGCTGGCATTGATAAACCAGAACATTCCCCTGCCATAGTAATCTTCTTCATTGTATTTTTCATAGAGTCCCGCTTCAGCTTTTAGGGCATCCTCTTTGGTTTTCCAGAAGTTTTGTGCCGATGGGGCACCTTCGGGTGTAATGTTCAGCTGGTCTTTGCAGGAACTTAAGAGGGCAAAGGCAGCCAGGGCTATGTATTTTATACTTTGTTTCATTTTCATTGTATTACAGATTATAAATTCACATTAAGACCGATGAGGAAACTTCTGGACTGCGGATAACGGCCTGTGTCCAGTCCATAGTTGTCCATTCCTATTTCCGGATCGAAACCAGAATACCTGGTAATGGTGAACAGGTTATTTGAAGTGGCATACACACGGATGGCACCGGCCTTAATTTTATTGCTCAGGTTTTTAGGAAGGGTATAACCCAGCGTAATGTTGCGTAGACGTAAGTAAGAACCATCTTCTACATAGAAATCGGAGGCGTTAAAGTTTCCGTTATCGTCGTCTTTTGTAGAAATGACCGGCACCTTTCCATTGGGGTTTTCGGGCGACCAGGCATCGAGTATGCCCACCAGTTTGTTGTAGGATGGGCCGCTGGCGCTGTAGGTGGTACGTTTAACCGCATTGAATAGTTTATTGCCCTGTACACCCTGTGCAAAAATATTGATGTCAAATCCTTTATAGGCGGCGTTAAAGCTCAATCCGTAGGAGAAATCAGGATAGGCACTCCCTGCAAAATAGCGGTCGCCCCCGTCAATAGATCCGCTGTCGTCGAGATCGGCAAACCTGAAATCGCCCGGACGCGCCTTAGGCTGGATCTTTACACCTTTGGAGTTCACATGGTTGTCCACTTCGGCCTGGGTCTGGAAAATACCCTGGGTTTTGCGTACGTAATAGCTGTAAAGGGGCTGTCCTACTTTGATGAACAAAGGAGCGAGTTCATTCCTGAAGTTGTTGGATACGGCGATGTTCTCCAGTCCCGGTGCAAGTTCCAGCACCTTGTTGTTGATCTTGGTCAGGGATGCAGTTACCGAATAGGTAAAGGCTTTATTTTTGTCAGCGGTATAAGTGATACCCAGTTCAATCCCTTTGTCGCGTACCAGACCGGCGTTGATGGTCTGGGAGTTCAGTCCTGCCGTTCCGGGTAAGGGCTTGGTCAGGATCATCTTATCGATATCCTTAATGAAATAATCGGCTGTTAAGGTCAGGCTGTTTTTCAGGAAGCCCAGGTCGATACCCACATTGGTTTGTTTGGACTCTGCCCATTTCATGTCGGGGTTTTCCAGCACAGTAGATACCAATCCGTTCTGCAGGGTGGGCACCTGGCCAAAATAAGCCTTTGTTTTGCTCAGGAGCGGGCTCACATCCGTAGGCTGCAATTGGGCAAGGTTGCCCAGCAGTCCGTAACTGCCCCTCAGTTTCAGTTCATTTAACCAGGTGCTTTCTTTTAAAAAGTTCTCTTTGCTCAGCACCCATCCGGCAGAAACGGAATAATAATTACGGAACCTGTTCTCTGCTTTAGGTACCAGTGAGGAACCATCGCGGCGACCGATCAGCGATAAGAGGTACTTTTCGGCATAGTTGTAATTTGCACGTACGAAAGTGGATGACAGCGCGGTCGACACGAGGTCGCTCAATGCCGGTTCAAAAACAGTCGCATTCACCAGGTACCTTTTCGAAGGGGCCTCATCATCAAAGTCCCTTCCGATTACAGAAAAGCCTTTGTATTTTGTTTTCTGGAAAGAAAAGCCAGCGGTAAAATCAAGGTGATGCAGGCCCAGGTCTTTTTTCCAGGCCAGCACCTGTTCTGCAAGGATATCTGTTAAAACCCTGTCTTTCTCTTCCAGTGAGTTGGAGAGCATGGGCTTGCCCACTTCCGGGCGTTTTGGTGTAAAAATTTTAGAATGGTAAAAGCCTTTGGTTACGCTCAGGTTAGACCGGAACGTTAAGCCTTTGGCTAAACTGAATAAGGCATACGGGTTAACAATTAAAATATTTTCGGGCTTATTGATATCGGTGCGCAGCAGTTCGGCCACCGGGTTGATGATATCGCCGTAATCGCCAGCATACTGTCCGCCCGGCAGGCCTGCAAATGAACCATCAGGATTATAAGGTGTGGCATTTGCAGGATAATAAATGGCAGAAAGCAAAGCACCAGTATAGTCACTGCTGGTATTGGCGCCTTGTCCGTTCGTGCTGCTGAACGAAAGGTTTTCCCCAACTTTTAACCAGGATGTAAGCTGGTGATCGGAGTTAACGCGGAAATTATAACGCTGCACTTTGGTATTGAGTACAATGCCTTCGGCCTGACGGTAATTAAAGCTGAGGTAAACATTTGATTTTTCTGTACCGCCGGATATGCCCAGGTTATAGTCCTGTGTTTTACCGGTCCTGAATACCTCATCCATCCAGTTGGTACGGGTAATCTGTCCTTCCGGGTATTTTGCAGCGTCAAAAGCAGGTAAAAGGTCTGTCTTACCATTCTTTGCGGCAGTTACCGCAACCATTGCGCGCTGTTCGGCATTGAGTGGCTGCAGCTTCTTCCAGGCATTCTGGGTACCTATCTTTCCATCAAAATTGATCTGAAGTGCGCCATTTTCGCCTTTCTTTGTCGTGATCAGGATTACCCCGCCGGATGCCCTTGCCCCATAAATTGCGGCCGAACCATCTTTCAGCACAGATATGGATTCAATGTCGTTCGGGTTCAGTACTGGTGTACCAATCACAATTGAGCCGTCTACCACATACAATACACTCTCGCCATTGATCCCCCCTGCACCCCTGATGTTCACACGCGGGCCAGAAGTTGGATCCCCCCCTTCATTGGTTACAATAACACCCGGCGATTTACCGGCCAGCACTTCGCCAACGCTGTTTACAGAGCGTGAAGAAAGCTGGTCGAGCGCCACAGTACTTACGGCCCCGGTAAGGGTTGCTTTTTTCTGCGTGCCGTAACCTACCACAACCACCTCGCTCAGCAGGGCCTTGTCTTCCATCAGGGTAACATTAAATACCTGTCCCTCACTTACCTTAACCTGTTTGGTTTTATAGCCTACCATAGAAAAAGACAGCACTGCATCCTCTTCAACGGTAATACTGTACCTGCCATTGGCATCGGTGGTGGTCGATTTTGCAGTACCCAGTACCTTCACAGATACGCCGGGCATGGCCAGTCCGGTGGAGTCTTTAACCACACCGCTGATCAGTCTGTCGGCTTTTTTTGGCGGCAGCGGAATATTTTTCAGGATGATGTAATCTCCTTTTTCCGTACAGCTGTAGCCCATTTTCCGGAGTACCTCTTCTACCTTCTCGTTTCTAAATGTTTCGTTAATTGGCCTTTTACCCTCCGAAAGCGCATCGGGGTTGTAAATGAAGCGCAGGCCCGTACTGGCTTCGATTTCTTTAAGGACCTGGCTTGCCGGCCGTTCCTTTGTTACCTTTAAGCTGATCCTGCTTCTTTCCAGCTTTTGCGCCATACCCGGCGATGCCAGCATGGCACCGCAGAAGGTACATAGGATTGAAAAAGTTAAAAGTGAATATTTCATGGCTTTATAAAGAGCTGCTGACCTCTTATATGAGGATTGTTTCATATATTTATTTGTTTTTTAACATGAATTTGTTTTAAAATTTGCCTGGCAGTACAATTGGCCTTAGACACCAGGCTTCAAAAATTACCGGTGCTGATCTGATCAGTGCCGGTTGTTTGTTTATCCTTCCTTATACACTCATTTTTTATATACATTAAAGGTTTTATGGTCGTCTGATTGATTGAATTTCATGCGGTGCAGACTGCACAGAAGGTCCATGATCTCTTCCGGTGCCTGCCGGGTATTGAATGTTGCCGTACATTTCAGCCTGCCCAGGGCCTGGTCTTTCAGGTTGATCTTTATGCCGTAGACATATTCCAGTTTACTGCAAACCTGCAGCAGGTTTTCCTTTTCAAATACCAGGTTTACATATACAGGGGCCGGTGTATAATCGATCAGTGCCCGTTCCTGCTTTTTATCGTAAGTGATCTGCTGCCCTTTTACCAATGTACCAAACACCTGTTTTGTATTGCCAACAGCTACTTTTCCGGTTGCCACTGTAATTTTAACTACCGGCGATACCGCGCGGGCCTGGATGCGGAACGATGTACCCAGCACCTTGGTTTCCAGATCGTTTGTAGTTTTTACGGTAAAGGGCCGGGATTCATCGTGCGCAATATCAAAGAAAGCCTCCCCCTCATTCAGTTCGACCACACGCTTTCTGTTTGAAAATTTTAGCGGGTAAGTTAAGCATGAAGAAGGTCCCAGGCTGATTTTAGAACCATCTGCCAGCACAATATTTTTCTTTTGCGAAGCAGTGGTGCGCACAGCAGCCAGACCGGCTGTTCCGCCTTGCCCTCCAGCTGCCGGCCAGAGCAGTACGGCTGTACCGGCGACCAGCAGCAATATTGCAGCAGCTTTTGCCACATTGTACCATTTTTGCAGGTGGATAAACCCTGCCTCTTGGCTCTGCTGCATTTCCCGCTGGAGTTCCTGAAAAATTGCTGCCCCTATGGCGGCTTTTTGGGCTGCCCCGATAGGAAACTCCCTGTGTTCCTGGCTGGCATACCAGGTATCCACATGCTGCCGTTCGGCCGGTGTGGCTTCCCCTGCTGCGTATTTTTCCAACAGTGCTTTTGCCTTTTCTTCTTTTGTCATCATCTACAAGTCAGTTCAAAAGAAGATGGGTACCGGCAAAAAAGGTTAAGTTTGTGTTAAGTTTATATAAACAACAAAATGAGGATTAAAAACGGGAGGTAAGACAACCTTTCCTTCAGCATTTTTAATGCGGCGGAGATCTGATTTTTAACCGTCTGGACCGAAAGGCCCAACTCTGCAGCGATTTCCCGGATGGTTTTTTCCTGCATGCGGCTCATCCTGAAAATCTGCCGCATCTTTTCGGGCAGAGCCTGCAGGGCCTCATCGATCTCCTTATTCATGTCTTTGACCATCAACTTGTTTTCGGCCGACAGTTCCATTTGCCCTTCAGCTAAAAAAAACATATCTTCCTGGTATTTGTCTTTAACTATGGCTGACTTAAAATAATTGATCACCTTGTATTTTACGGCCGCCTGCAGGTAACTGCGCAGGCTTCCCTTGATGGCCAGGCGCTGACGGTTTGTCCATAGGGAAATAAAAATCTCCTGGGTAATATCCTGTGCCACATCCTTGTCTCGTACGCGCCTGCAGGCGCTGTCAAAAACATCGGCCCAGTGGTCCTTATAGATCTGTTCCATAGCCTGTGCCTCTCCCTTTTTTAAGGAAGTAACCATATCGGTACTCAGAGGTGCAGCAATTATTTTGACAGACATTTTTTACAAAAGTACCGCTGCAATATTCAGCCTGTATTAAGAAATGTTTAAGGATGTAAAAGCGTTGAGACAAATGCAGAATGATTTGTTTTTGTTAAAAAAAGATTAAGTTTGCAATATGAAGTATCTGGCTTTCATACTCACTATCTATGTAATGGCCCTTGCCATGTGGCCATGTTGTAGTAATGAAACCAGTCTTTCCACTGAACATGAAGATCTTTGTCAGGCTGTTTCCTCAGAAAAACATGCAGATAACAATCATGAAAGTGCCCATGCCTGTTCTCCGTTTTTCCACTCTGGTACTTATCATGGGTTTGTAGCCTCAGCTGCAGTTAATAAAGCACCAGCGCTGATCCTGAATGACGAAAAAGACAGCTTTCCTGAACATCACGTACAGCCCGTAATTCTTATCCCGGGCGATATCTGGCAGCCGCCTAAACTGGTATAAATAATTACCGTCCTGAGCCTGCGCTCAGTTTCTTTATTATTTACCATTGCGGCTGAATAGCAAATACTGCTATACGACGCTTTACAACTAAATATTTATGTTTAACAGGATTATTTTATTCTCCATAAAGAATAAATTAGCAATTGGTATAATGACCCTGGCTTTAGTGATCTGGGGGATTTATTCCTTGACACGGCTACCCATTGATGCGGTACCCGACATTACCAACAACCAGGTACAGGTGATTTCCCAGGCCCCCAGCTTAGGCGCCCAGGAAGTGGAGCAGTTCATCACCGCTCCTATTGAACTGGCCATGGCCAATATCCCTAATGTAATTGAAAAACGTTCCATATCCCGCTCGGGTATATCGGTGATTACCATTGTTTTTGAAGATGATGCCGACATTTACTGGGCCAGGCAGCAGGTAGAAATGCAGCTGAAAGAAGCGGAAGGCAATATTCCAGACGGACTGGTATCGCCTTCGCTGGCGCCCATTACCACCGGGCTTGGCGAGATTTACCAATATGTGCTGCATACCAAAAAAGGCTATGAAGGCAAATACTCGGCAACCGACCTGCGGACCTTGCAGGATTGGGTGGTAAGGACCCAGCTGGCGGGCACCAAAGGTGTAGCCGAAGTGAGCGGATGGGGCGGCTTTGTGAAGCAATATGAAATTGCGCTCGACAATGAGAAGCTCAATGCCAGCAATGTGACCATCTCACAAATCTATGCGGCATTGAAAAACAACAATGAAAATACCGGCGGCTCTTACATTGAGCAGCAAAGCAATGCCTACACCATCCGTGGGATCGGGCAGGTGAAGTCGCTCGACGACATTGAAAAAATAGTGGTCAAAAATTCGGGCGGTGTGCCTGTGCTGATCAGGGACATTGGTACCGTGCAGTTTGGCAGCGCAACGCGTTATGGGGCGGTAACCCGCAATGGTACCGGCGAGGTTGTGGCTGGGATCACCCTGATGCTGAAAGGCGAAAACTTTAACCAGGTGATCAAAAATGTAAAGGAAAGGATTGCACAGATACAGAAGTCCTTGCCCGAAGGCGTGGTTATAGAGCCTTATATAGACCGTACAGAACTGGTTGGGCGCTCTATCAGTACTGTGCAGAAAAACCTGATAGAGGGTGCCCTCATTGTGATATTCGTGTTGCTATTGTTGTTGGGCAACTGGCGTGCCGGCCTGATCGTGGCTTCGGTAATTCCCCTTTCTATGCTGTTCGCCTTTGCCATGATGCGGCTGTTTGGTGTTTCGGGAAACCTGATGAGCCTGGGGGCCATAGATTTTGGGCTCATTGTAGATGGGGCCGTCATTATTGTGGAAGCCATCATTTTCAGGCTTACCGAAAGCAAGCTGTTTAAAGGGCTCCCTAAACTGAACCAGGAGCAAATGGACCAGGAGGTGTTTACGGCTTCCTCCAAAATCAGGGCGAGCGCCACTTTTGGCGAAATCATCATCCTGATTGTATACCTGCCCCTGCTCTCGCTGGTGGGTATTGAAGGAAAGATGTTTAAACCCATGGCCGAAACCGTAGTGTTTGCTATTGTTGGGGCATTCATTTTATCGCTTACTTATGTACCGATGGTCAGTGCGCTGTTCCTGAGCAAAAAGACGGAACACAAACGGAATGTATCCGATAAGATCATGGATTTCTTTAAACGTGTTTATACGCCCATGCTGGAAACAGCACTGCGTATGAAGAAATTGGTTGTAGCCATTGCCCTGGTATGCTTTGGATTTACACTATGGCTGTTCGCCAATATGGGTGGTGAGTTCCTTCCCCAGCTGGAAGAGGGCGACCTGGCAGTGGAGATTGCCATGTCTCAAGGCACCTCGCTTAGCCAGGTGGTGGAAACCTTCGGAAAGGCAGAGAAGATCCTGAAAGATAAATTCCCTGAAATCAGGCAGATCGTTACCCGGATCGGAAGTGCAGAGATTCCTACAGACCCTATGCCTGTAGAGCGGGGCGATATGATGGTGGCCATGACGCCTAAAGAAGAATGGACATCCGCAAAGACCAAGGAAGAAATGTCGGAAAAGATGGAGGATGCACTGTCTGTTTTACCCGGTGTAAATGTAGAGATCACCCAACCTATGCAAATGCGTTTCAATGAGTTGATGACGGGTGTACGTCAGGATGTTGCCGTTAAAATTTACGGGGAAGACCTGGACGTCCTGGCGCAGCAGGCCAAAAAAGTCTCACAGCTGATTGCACCTGTACAAGGGGTTAGTGAACCTTTTGTAGAGCAGGTTACCGGCCTGCCGCAGGTAATTGTGACCTATGACAGGGATAAAATTGCGCAATATGGGTTAACCATAGCCGACATCAACAGCATTTTAAGCACTGCTTTTGCCGGCAATGTGGCGGGCGTGGTATTTGAAGGTGAAAAGCGTTTTGATATGGTGGTACGCCTGCAGCGCGACCTGCGCGAAAACATTTCCAGCATAGAAAACCTGTACGTTCCCCTGCCCTCCGGTAATAAAGTACCCTTAAACCAGGTGGCCAAAGTAGAGCTGAAGGAAGCACCCGCCCAGATCTCGCGCGAGGATGGGAAAAGAAGGATCTACGTGGGCTTTAACGTAAAAGGCAGGGATGTGGAACGTACTGTAGCTGAAATACAGCAGGTTATGGACGCGAAGCTGAAACTTCCTTCAGGATATTACATTACTTATGGCGGGCAGTTCCAGAACCTCAAGGAAGCCAAAAGCAGGTTATCTGTTGCTGTACCTGTGGCCATGCTCCTGATTTTAGGGCTGTTGTATTTTACTTTCAGGTCATTTACCCAGACCATTCTCATTTTTACTGCCGTTCCGCTGTCGGCCATCGGTGGTGTACTGGCCCTTTTGGTACGGGGCATGCCTTTCAGCATCTCGGCAGGTGTTGGCTTTATCGCACTCTTTGGTGTGGCGGTACTGAATGGAATTGTACTCATCTCCTATTTCAACCAGCTGAAGGAAGAAGGCATCGCTGACGTATATAAAAGGGTGATGCAGGGAACAGCAGTAAGGTTAAGGCCGGTGATCATGACCGCCGCTGTTGCCTCGCTGGGCTTTCTGCCTATGGCATTATCGGGGGGTGCAGGTGCTGAGGTGCAAAAGCCACTGGCAACGGTAGTTATAGGCGGACTGCTGTCGGCCACGCTGCTGACTTTATTTGTACTGCCTTGCCTTTACATATTGGTTAGTAGCCATAAAAAAACAAAAAATACTCCTATGAAACCTTTAGCAGTAATTGTGATTTTATTTGCCGGACTGGGATTGACCCCTGCAAAAGCTCAGGAGCTGCCCTTGTCGGCCGACAGTGCCGTTGCCATGGCCTTGAAGCACAACCTGCAGGTGAAATCCAGCGGATTGGCCGTTAACCAGTCTAAAGCCATGCAAAAGTCGGCCTTCGATCCTGCCAAAACGGCTTTTACCATTTCCCAGGACCCCACCGGCGGCGGCAGTAACGACAACTCCATTTCTGTTTCGCAGAGCTTTGCCTGGCCCGGATTTTATAGGAACCAGAAAAAAGTACTGACGAGTGAAACCGGGCTGATGGAAAAAAATGCAGGTTATACCCGGGCGGAAGTGAGCAGGGACACACGTCAGGCCTATTACCAGCTGCTGTACAGCATCAATACTTTAAAAGTACTGGAACTGCAGGACAGCATTTACCGCAATTTTATCCGGAAATCGGAGCTGCGCTATAAAGTTGGCGAGACTTCTAACCTGGAACTGATCACCGCACGGAACAAATACCAGGAAGTACAGGCCCTAAAAAAGGCCGTAGAAACCAACCTGGCCAGTCAGCAGCTTAACCTTCAGCAATTGCTGAACCTGAAAAGCGCTGTTGTTCCTGTAGAGAAAAAACTGCCTGTACTGCCGCTAAATGATGGGTCTGAGGCCGCTGCAGGCAGCAACCCGCTTACTGCCGTTTACGAGCAGCAGATTGAAGTAGCCAAAGCCAGGATAGACCTGGAACGCTCCCGTGCCATGCCAGACCTGACACTGGGCTATGCGCAGCAGTTTGTGATCAGGTCTTTTGATCCGGCGAATATTGGGCGTACCTATACACCTGGGACCCGCATAGCAGGCATTCAGCTGGGGATAGCTGTACCTTTGTTCAATGGCGCAGGAAGGGCCAGGGTAAACAATGAAAAGATTGCAGCCCAGATTGCCGAGACAGATTATGAACGCACAAAGAACCAGCTGGCCATGCAGTACCAGCAGGAGCTGCAAAACTATGCACAACATAAGGCCATGGTCGATTATTTTATCTCAGGCGGCTTAAAACAGGCGGAAGAACAGATCCGTATCGCACAGGTCTCCTACGATCTGGGCGAAATTGGCTATATTGAATTCATTCAGAATATGTCGCTCGCCGTACAGAGCAAGCTCAATTACCTGCAGACGGTTAACCTGCTGAACCAAGCAGTTATTCAATTACATTTTTTAAAAGGGAACTAATCCAATGAACGCACTAGCATATATCAAAAGAAACCTGACCGGGCTGATCTGCGCGGCATTTATCCTGGGCAGCATCAGCTCCTGTAGCGATGGTGGAAAACCGAAAAGCACAAACGAAGAAGCGCATGGGCATGCTGAGGGCCACGAGCATGACGAACATGAGGAAGGCCTTGAACTCAGCCAGCAGCAGCTGGATGCGGTGGGCATTGTTATAGGCAATATAGAACAAAAAAACCTGACCGCTGTGGTTAAATCAAGCGGACAGCTGGCTGTGCCGCCACAGAATGCTGCCCAGATCAACGTGCTGACCGGGGGCATCATCAGGAAAATCAGTGTCATAGAAGGACAGAAGGTAAAAAAGGGACAGGTACTGGTAACGATAGAGAACCAGGACCTGATCAGGCTGCAGCAGGATTACCTGAGTGCAAAAGGCGGTTTCAGCTATATTGAAAGTGAATACAACCGTCAGCAGCAGCTCAAAGCGGCTAATGCCGGCACAGGTAAAGCCCATCAGCAGGCAGAGGCCAATTATAACGCAGAAAGGGCCAGGATAAAAGCCCTGGAACGCCAGCTGCTGCAATATGGGATTTCCCCGGCCCGCATCAGCAGCGGGAACATCACCTCTCAGGTGCCTGTAAGCTCTCCCATCAACGGAACGATAGGAAAGATCGTAGCGGAAACAGGCTCCTATGCACAACCCGGGGTATCGATTATGGACATCGTAGACAATTCTAAGATCCATGCCGACCTGATCGTATTTGAAAAAGACCTGTCCAAAATTAAGGTAGGCCAGCGTGTAGAATTTCAACTGACCAACCAGAAAAACCAGCAGATTGAAGGTGAAATCTATGGCATCAATAAATCCTTTGAAAACGACAGTAAAGGCGTTGTGGTGCATGCAGTTATCAAAAAGCCCGGGGCCAACCTCATCCCCGGAATGTATGTTACCGGACTGATTGCCGTAGGTACCGCCATGAGCGATGCTGTGCCTGTTGACGCCGTAGTGCGTTCGGAAGGCAAGGAATTTATTTTTGTTGTAGATACCGATGCTGAAGCTGCACATGAAAAAGAACATGCCGCTGAAGCAAAATCAGAGACCTCGGGTACCCACGATGAAAAGCATAAGGAAGAAGACAAAAAAGAAGAAAAATCGGTACACTTTAAAAAGGTAGAGGTTAAAACCGGTGTTTCGGAGTTGGGTTATGTTCAGATCAGTCTGTTGCAAAAATTACCTGCTGATGTGAAAGTGGTAACTAAAGGGGCCTTTTATTTGCAGTCCAAAGCTTCGGGCCCTGCCGAGCATAGCCATTAATAAGAAAAACAGGTTAACTTTATTGTAGTAATTTACCATTATGAAGGCATCGAACATACATAAAGACTGCTGTGCCGCTGAGGAAACCAGCGGTGCAGCAGTTCAAACAGATAAACATAAAGAACACCACCATACTGCCAATGGGCAGGAAGCGCATAGTGACGATGATGGCCATAACCATGGTGCCGAAGAAGATACGGGATGGCTGAGCCACTGGCCCCTGCTTACTGCACTGACCGTTGTTGTGGTCATGATGGTGCTGGAATATGGATTTGGCACTACTTTTAATACGACCATACAGCTCATCATATTTGTACCTGCCTACTTACTGGCAGGCTGGAATGTCTTGGAAATGGCCTTTAGAAAAGCCATGAGGTTAGACTTCTTTAACGAATTCTTTTTAATGAGCGTGGCCACCATTGGGGCCTTTGCCATTGGATCTTTCAGTGAGGGTGTGGCCGTAATGGTTTTCTATTCTATTGGTGAATGGTTCCAGGATTCGGCCGTAAGCAATGCCAAACGGAGCATTAAGGCATTGCTCGATATCAGGCCTGATGCAGTTGATGTGATCAGGGCAGGAAAAGTGCAGACCGTGGCACCGGCCGAAGTGGCCATTGGAGAAGTGATCCAGATCAAACCCGGTGAAAAGCTGGCCCTGGACGGGGAACTGTTGTCGGACAAGGCCACTTTTAATACAGCGGCACTTACCGGCGAAAGCAAACCTGATAATAAAGCTAAGGGAGCAGCCGTGCTTGCCGGTATGATTAACCTGAACCAGGTTTCGGAAGTACGGGTGCAGGCAGCTTTTAAGGACAGTAAACTGAGCAAGATACTGGAAATGGTACAGGATGCCACGGCGCGTAAATCGCAAACGCAATTGTTCATATCGCGCTTTGCCAAAGTATATACCCCTATCGTTTTTCTGCTGGCCGTACTGCTGGTGGCTTTACCTTATTTTTTTGTGGCCGATTATGTTTTTCAGGACTGGCTGTACCGGGGACTGGTGTTCCTCGTGATCAGCTGCCCTTGTGCCCTGGTGGTATCCATCCCACTTGGCTATTTTGGCGGCATAGGCCTGGCCTCTAAAAACGGGATTCTGTTTAAAGGTTCCAACTTTTTAGATGTAATGACCAAGGTAGATGCCATTGTAATGGACAAAACCGGCACATTGACCAAGGGTGTTTTTGAGGTGCAGAAGGTAGTGGGCAATGGTTTTGATGAGAAAGAACTGGTTTTGCTGGCTGCCGCTATAGAAAGTAAATCTACCCACCCCATAGCCCTGGCCATTGTGCGTTATGCCGGTGATGTTTTTCACAATGCGAAAATTGCCGATGTGGAGGAAGTTTCGGGGCATGGGCTTAAAGGTACCATAAACGGGAAAGCCCTGCTTGCCGGGAATACCAAACTTCTAAAAAAATTCAACATTGACTACGATGATTCCATAGATGCGGAAGCAGACACCATTGTGGTTTTAGCCGTGAATGGTAAATATGCAGGTTACATTACCATTGCCGATGAAATTAAGGAAGATGCAAAGCAGGCCATAGCAGCTATGCACAGGTTAAATATCGAAACGGTAATGCTGAGTGGTGATAAACAAACGGTAGTGGATAAAGTAGCCAGGTTACTGGACATAGATAAAGCTTATGGTGACCTTTTACCCGAACATAAGGTTGAAAAGGTTGAGCTGCTTAAAAAGGAAGGAAAACACCTGGCCTTTGTGGGCGATGGGGTAAACGATGCCCCTGTTGTGGCACTTGCCGACGCGGGGATTGCCATGGGTGGCCTGGGCAGCGATGCGACGATAGAAACTGCAGATATCGTGATCCAGAACGATCAGCCCTCAAAAATTGTAACAGCCATAAAGATTGGAAAGCTGACGAGGAACATTGTATGGCAAAATATTACCCTGGCTATGGGTGTGAAGATCATTGTGCTGATTTTAGGTGCAGGTGGCGTAGCCACACTATGGGAGGCTGTAATTGCTGACGTGGGTGTGGCCCTGCTGGCCATTCTCAACGCAGTGCGCATCCAGCAGATGAAACTGTAAACTGACAATTGAATTTATAAGTGTGCTAATAACGTTTATAAAAAAGCGGAATATTATTCCGCAATTGCATAAGCTATCTTTTAGTGGGTTAAAGCACACAGAATTCAATGAAAATCAGATCAGTTTTTGCATTTGTTATCCTGCTCATCAGCGGGGCAATGTTTTCCTTTGTAAAAGACAACATATGGCATTCCAGGTTCCTTACGGTAAATAAGGACGGAAGCATCACCTATCACCCGGATGAAAAAGGGAATACCATTCCCGATTTTAGCCTGGTGGGCTATCATCATGGCTTGAAACCAATTCCGGAAATAAAAGTGGTTAAAACGGTAGGCCCGGTAAAGGGCGATGCAGGTAGTACCATACAGGCTGCAATTGATGAGGTATCGGCCATGCCTTTGAAACCAGATGGTTTCAGGGGTGCTATCCTGCTCAAAAAAGGCGATTACGCCATAGCCGGCACGCTGAACATTAATGCCGATGGTATAGTTTTAAGGGGCGAAGGGAATGAGACCGGGGGTACAAGACTGATTGCGGCAGGCAAGGGCCAGCGCTCACTGGTTAAAATTGCCGGTAAGGGGAAAATAACGGAGTCTGGCAGCCGGGTAAAAATTACGGATGCCTATGTACCTGCGGGTGCAAAATCGTTCCAGGTTGCATCAGCAAATAATTTTAAGGTGGGCGACAGGATCATGGTATTCCGGCCTGGCACAGAAAACTGGATCCATGACCTGCAGATGGATAAAATTGAAGACAGGGGCGGCACCAAACAGTGGAAAGCCAGTGAATATAACCTGAATTTTGAGCGGGAAATTACGGCCATTGAAGGCAATAAGATCAGTATTGACAATCCGATAGTAATGGCTATGGAAAAACTTTATGGTGGTGGCGAGATCTTTAAATATGAATTTGCGGGGCGTTTAAAAGAGGTGGGTGTAGAAAACATTTTATTTGAATCGGCATATGCCGGTGACACGGATGAAGACCATGGCTGGACTGCTGTGGAGTTTGACCAGATAGAAAATGGCTGGGCAAGAAACCTGACATCCCGCTTTTTCGGCTATGCCTGTGTGAGCTTAAACGGCGCTGCAAAGAACATCACCGTAATGGATTCCAAATGCCTGGATGCCAAATCGGTGATTACCGGGAGCAGAAGGTATTCTTTTAGTAACAACGGACAGCAGAACCTGTTCATGAACCTGGAAACGACGGAAGGAAGGCACGATTATGTAACGGGTGCAAAAACCTGTGGCCCGAATGTTTTTTACAATTGCAGATCAAAAAATACGCATGCCGATATTGGCCCGCACCACCGCTGGTCTACCGGCACCCTGTACGACAATATTGATACCGATGGGGAGATCAATATACAGGACAGGGGAAACTGGGGCAGCGGCCATGGCTGGGCTGGCGTAACACAGGTAGTCTGGAACTGTAAAGTAAAAGGCGCGGCCATACAAAACCCATGGGTATCCGGCAAAAATTACGCTATAGGTGTTCAGGGACAAAAGTTAAAAGGGCGTTTGGATGGCAAACCTGATGGAGAGTGGGAAGGGCAGAATAAAAATAACCTTCAGCCGGCTTCCCTATACAAAGCGCAGGTTAAAGCCAGGAAAAATTAAACTGCCTTATTTAATGCTTTCCTTACGGCTGGTGCCACTTTGCTGCCAAATATTTCAATTGATTTCATCATTTCTTTATGTGAGGGATCGCCGACATCCATATGGCCGATGAACCTGGTGATGCCAAACAATTCGTGCATGTACAGGATCTTTTCTGTTACTGCATTGGCTTCTCCAATGAACAGGGCGCCTTCTTTAGAACGTCCACCATCGTATTGCAATTTGGTATAAGGTGCCCAGCCCCTCGTGGCCCCTACCCTGTCCATCTGCGCGGAGTAATTGTTATAATAGGCATCTGCATCGGCTTCATTATCGCTGACAAATGCATGCGAGTGGATACCGATCTGCATTTTACTGACATCGTGACCGTGTTTTACATATTGTTCCTTATAATACTCAATAAGGGGCTGAAACTGTTTGGGCATACCCCCGATGATGGCAACAACCAATGGAAGTCCCAGTACTGCAGCACGCAACACAGACTGCGGGGTACCGCCAACAGCAATCCATATGGGTAATTTTCCATTGTTGCTGGCCCTTGGCAATACCATCTGGTTGATAAGTGGGGCGCGAAGTTCACCTTTCCAGTTTACAACTTCATTGTTATTGATGTTGAGCAGCAGGTCCAGTTTCTCTTCAAAAAGCTGGTCATAATTTTTCAGGTCGTAACCAAACAGCGGGAAAGATTCTATAAAACTTCCCCGGCCTACCCCTATTTCTGCACGTCCGTTGGAGATCAGGTCAATGGTAGAAAAATCCTGATATACTTTTACCGGCTCGGCAGAACTCAATACCGTTACTGTACTGGTCAGTTTGATATTTTTGGTGATGCCTGCTGCCGCTGCCAGTACAATTTCTGGTGATGAAACCGCATAATCAGGACGATGGTGCTCGCCCAGGCCAAAGACATCCAGACCAACTTCATCGGCCAGTTTAATCTGTTCCAGGATTTCCTGCAGCTTTATTTGTGCAGACCTTGGTTTCCCTGTTTGCGGATCAACTGACAAATCGCCGAACATACCTATACCTAATTCCATAATCTTCTTATTTTTATACAGCAAAATTACCAAGCCGGTTAAATATAAGTCTTGACCTAGGATAAGTAATGACAGAAACCAGCTTATTTATGCAGATAAGATCTCGTCGATCATACCAAATTCCTTCGCCTCAGCCGCAGTCATCCAGTAATCGCGACTGGCCGCTTGATTGATCCTTTCATAAGGCTGGCCACTATGGTTGGCAATGATCTGGTACAGTTCTTTTTGTATCTGGAGTACCTGTTTAACGGAGATTTCCATGTCCATGGCTGTTCCCTGTGTTCCTCCCGAAGTCTGATGGATCATAACCCGGGAATGCTGCAGGGCAGACCGCTTTCCTGCGGCTCCGGCACAAAGCAGTACTGAGCCCATGGAAAGTGCTATACCGGTGCAGATAGTGGCCACATCGGGTGCGATGAACTGCATGGTATCGTAAATGCCCAGTCCGGCATAAACTGCTCCCCCCGGGGAGTTGACATACAGCTGGATGTCTTTTTCGGCATCTACAGATTGCAGGAAGAGCAGCTGGGCCTGGATCACGTTGGCATTCCTGTCGTCAACTGCCTCGCCCAGAAAAATAATGCGGTCCATCATCAACCTTGAAAACACATCCATCTGGGCAACATTCAATTGCCTTTCTTCCGTGATATAGGGCGTCATGGCTACCGGAGCAGCCATGGATGATGTTCTGGAGATGTATTTGTCTACATACAAACTATTGATGCGGTGGTGCTTTACTGCGTAACTGCGAAATTCATTGTTGCTCATATCTTTTTTAGATTAAATTGGGCATAGCACGGCCCCTGCCCTTTTTGGGGCATTAGTGTATTTATATTGAAATGGTTTACTTAGCGAAGAAACGCATGACCTTTTGCCTGAATGAAAGGTGCTCAGGTGCCGAAAACAGCTTTTGGTGTACCTGAGCGATTTCCTGCCGCAGCTGTCCCCTGCCATAGGTATTGACCAGCTGATAGGTTTTTTGCTGCCAGGAGATGCTTTCCTTAAGCGATGGCTGCAGCAGCAGTCGGGCCTGCATTAAGGTACTTTCTCCTTCGCTATTGCCGCCCAAAAGAAAATCTTCAATCAGCAGGAGCTCATTCAAGGATGTCTTCATATTGTATTGATTTTTCTTTTACGGTTTCCTTTATTTTTTCGAGGCATTTGAACTTCTGTACAGTGGCCGAGCGGGGGCCTGAAAAGCCAAACCTTTCTGCAACTTCATCCATGTTCAGTTTTTCATAATAGAATGCGCTGAGCAGCTGCATACATTTCTGACCTGCGGTTTGCAGCAGCCGCAACAGGCCTGAAGCTGAAATTTCCTTTTCAGCAGCAGCAAACAGTCCGGACTGTTCATCAAAATCTGCATTCAGCTGATCGATAGACAATTGCTTGCTACTTTCTTTGTATCGTTTGTTCCACACGTAGCGGGCAATGCCAAAGAGGTAAGCTTTATCGCTATGTTTCAGGGTCAGCGCAGAAGCTGCAGATTTTTCGTAATAGATGATCAGGGCATCCTGAAAAATATCCCGGGCATCGTCAAATGAACCACCCATCCTGCTGATGTGATTTGCGACCAGGGGGAAGACTTTTTTATACAATGCCGTAAGCCAGGCTTCGCGATCATTGCTTGTGACTGTATTTAATTTTGCATCCATGGTTACTATGTTTGATAGTATGTGGGCATTTTAAATCAAATATCACCAAAAAACAGTAATTATTTTTGCGCGGCCCTTAGAATAAAGTCGACAATAGGCTGTGGATTGGGCAAACTATGCGGGTGGTGCTTCCCTTCGGGCTTATGAATGATGCTGATATTGCCTCCGGCCTGTTTTATTTTTTCGGCAAAGAGGCTTGTGTTTTCCGATATGGGCACTACTTCGTCCTGATCTCCGCATACATGCAGCATGGGGTAACCGCCTTTAACGATCTCCTTGATCTTATCGATGGGACTGCCGGCGAAGGCCGCCGCCTGTTCATCAGTCTGGTAGCTATAATCTTTCAGGAAAGTTGCCCATTCCTTTTTACTGCCCGGACCTATGCCTTTTCCTCCGGGCCAGCTTTTTAAATCGAGCACCGGGTTATCGGCATAAATACAGGTCACTTTTTTAGGGTTCGCTGCCGCCCAGTTGTACACATACACTCCTCCCCGGCTCATTCCTTCAAGGACTGCCTTTTTTGCGAAGCCAAGCTTTTGCAAATGGTTATAAAAACCATTCCATAGGTTGATGGCTTCGCTATTTCCAAATAGCTCTGCCACATCGCAATAAACCACATGGTAACCCCTTTCCAGCAAGGCTATGTCCGTTTGCGGCTCGTGGCCCCAGAACCTGGCCCGCCAGATCCAGGGCTTGCCTGCCGCTTCCCTTTTAGGCACTGCGATTTTAGCATTACGCTCCTTAAACTTAAACTGAAAGCAGTTGTAGCCATAAAAGGAACTTTTTTCTGCCGGCAGATTGAGCTTAGGGATACTGCCTGTGGCGCCAGTTTTTTTTGTTTGCTGCGCAATCAATTCATATAAACGTTTGGCGATAAAGCCATCCCCTTCTGCATTCGGGTGAATTTTATCGGCCAGCAGGGCTTCCTTATCTGCAAACAGGGAATGCAGGTCGATCACTTCCAGGTTTTCCTCATAGGCCAGCTTTTGTATGGAAGGGATAATAGAATCCTTCAAATAAGTACCTGATATACCGAATTTTTCATCAGAGAAGGCTTTAATGGGCGTTAGCAAAATGATCCTGGGCCTGCTTTGCAATTTGGCCAGTGTCCTGACCATATCACGGTAGTCGTTGACGTAATCCCCCATCATAGGCCTGTTGATCAGTTTGCTGTCATTGGTGCCCAGCTTAACGAAATATACATTTGCCGCTGCTACCAGTGCCTGCTCATATTCAGGTGTTTTCCAGTAAGGTTTATTGCCTTTTTTAAGCATGGTAGCGCCGCTTACGCCAAAATTGAGCACTTCATAAGCCGGTCCGAGCAAAGCCTGCAATTGAGCCGGGTAAGATTCTTTTGCCCTGTCCTTCAAACCAGAACCAAAGGTAATGCTGTTGCCGATACAGGCAATACGAATTTTGGATTGGGCAAAACCGGTGTTTGTAGCAAAACACAGGCAGCTGATTATAAAATATCTAAAAAGATGCTTCATTTTGAATATAAATGTGCGTCGTTATGGTATGTAATTTATCTGATAAAAAATGACCATTCTCTTCAACGGCTGCATAATTTCTGTTTTTCTTATATTAATTGTAGCTTTCTACTGGTCCATCTGTCTATTTAGCCTTTTCGCATGGTCGTTCTTTTTTATCACCCTGCATAACGCTCCAACTAACCGCCCTGCCCTGGCTTAAAAAATTACCTTCTCAGAGAAGGCCTAGGCACTTTTTGCTCTCCCTTTCAGGGAGCCTAAAAGATGCCAGACTTCGAGGAGAATGGTTATTTTTTGACCAGGCAGGGGTACCTATCACTTTCTCATTCTCAGTACTAATTGCGCTTCAAACAATGATTTTGGCAATACCTCTTTACCCTGCAGCTCATTGATTCCTGCATTTTCAAAAGTAACCAGTTTATTGGAGCGAAAACCGACCAGGATAGGTTCTGCAATGGTGTAATTCCTTCTTCGGCTCATGTCCCAGAAATTGTAGTGCTGCTCCTTATCCGATTTATGGTAAAAATTCCAGAGTACCAGGTATTTCCCATGATGTGGATGCCCGCCAAGAGGGCCGCCAAGGTTATAGAAAACACCACCATCAATATTGTCGTACAGCGTTGCATTGGGCTGACCGGAGTGAATATCGAAGTTCTGATCTGTACCCAAGGAACAATTGGTAACCACAGTACCTGCTGCAGCATATCCTGTTCCTGCACCATGGTGCTGCGCACCATTAAATGTGCAATTCCTGATCAGCACCCCATAACCTGTACGGGCATGAACGGAAGCATGTCCTTTTTTGCCCCTGAAATGTGTATTTTCTACTGTTACCTTGTATCCGGAGCGGATAAAAATCCCTTCGTTCCAGTCGTGGAACTCGCAGTTACGCACCCAGCTGTTCTTTACATATTCCATTCCCACAGCTTCATAAGCATAATCGTGGATTTCGTTCTTATGGTGGATAAATTCTTCAGGGTAGCTTTTCCAGTTGCTACTAAACAAAATGTCCTCAATACCACATTCCTCGAGGGCATGATAAGCTTCTATGTTCCAGCTGGCAGATTTCACCATCCTGATGTCGTAATGCAAAGGGTTTTTAAAGCTTACCTTATTGCCATCAATACCGCTAATGGTGTGAATTTCATAGATTTGCATCCCTCCGTTATCACCAAACAGCCGGGTCCACTCCGGTTTAAGCGCCAGATGACCAAAATACATACGCGTATATTCCTCACTGCGGTGCCGGATCACGATGTCCTGCCCTACTTTAAGTTTGGATGCATCTTTTACCACCACGGCAAAAGTCTCCCGTCCGGCATCCTGAACAATGGTGGTTAACTTATCTGCAGCACTGTCATCAGGCTTAAAAAGAAACTGCCGGCCATTGATGCGCATATTGGCCTGGTAGATTTCTGTAACAGTTTTAGCCCCATCCGTACCGCTGCCGCTGCCTTTTAAAACAATGCCGCTTTTAGAAATCCTGATCTGCTTTTTGGCATCTTCATCGCCTGCAATCAGGTATTTTCCGGGAGAGAAAAATACAACGCCACCACCCGGGTTGGCTTCCGCAGCAGCAACAGCTTTCTGGATGGCAGCATCATCAAACTGCTCATCGTTGGGCCTGGCACCATAATCGTCAACCTTAAAAACCTTTTTCCCGCTTACAGCAGGAATGGCCGTTTCAGAAAAGTTATATCCTGCATAAGAAAAATCAGGTAATACCGGTGTATTTCCTGATTTTTTGGCTTTTACAAAATCCTCCCACAAGGGTGCCACTTTCTGAGCCTGTGCACTTACCGAAAACAACAAACAGCAGGCAAAAACCGGCCTAATTATACCTCTCATTTCAATTCAATAAATAATTCAATTATATGCTGCTAAAAAACAACTTCTTTAACTACTCTTCCTATCCCCCCAGGCCCGGAAGAAAAATTACCTTCTCTAACACCTCATCCTATCTCCCCAAGCCCGGAAGAAAAATTACCTTCTCTAACACCTCATCCTATCCCCCAAGCCTGGAAGAAGATTACCTTCTCTAACACCTCATCCTATCCCCCCAAGCCTGGAAGAAAAATTACCTTCTCTAACGCCTCATCCTATCCCCCCAAGCCTGGAAGAAAAATTACCTTCTCTAACGCCTCATCCTATCCCCCAAGCCTGGAAGAAAAATTACCTTCTCAGAGAAGGCCTAGGCGCTTTTTGCTCCCCCTTCGGGAGCCTAAAAGATGCCAGACTTCGAAGAGAATGGTTATTTTTCAGTCTAAAGCCCCGCTTTTCATTTCCTTTTTAGGTGCGGTATCAGCCTGATGGGCAACAGCGCCTTCAAACTCCACCTTAATTACGCTGGCAATCGGATCAGGTGCATTCGCCGGTAAAATAACAGACAGGTCATTGCCATTTAAAGCAGTCTTAAGCTTTGCTTTTGTAGCCAGTAAAGTAGCCGAAAGCACTTTATTTTTTACACCGGGAACAACCAGCTTGCCATTTGCAGGCCAATCAAACACGGAGAAATAAAGCGTTGTACCCCTGGCAGTTTCCTTACGGGTGCAGCGGCCCCAGCTTAATGGTGCAAAGGGACTTGATTTTGTGGCATAGATTGCCTCACTATTCACTTTCATCCAGTCGCCAATGGCTTTAAGCCGGTCTATGCTTTCCTGGGGAAAAGTACCATCGGGTTTAGGCCCGACGTTTAACAAATAATTACCTCCTTTTGAAGCAATGTCGCACAGATTGCGGATCAGGGTTTCTGCCGATTTCCATTTGTGATCTGAAGTTCTGTAACCCCAGGTTCCGTTCATCGTCATGCAGGTTTCCCAATCCATCCCATCCAGTTCGGCCTGACTAGGGATCTTTTGTTCAGGTGTTTTGGTATCACCTGGAAAATTGGGGCGCTTTAAACGGTCGTTGGTAATGATCTGCGGCTGTGTTTTCAAAGCGGCCTGCAATTTAAGTGCAGCCTGATCTGTCATATTGGTTGGGGTATCCCACCAAAGCACGGCAATATCACCGTAATTTGTCATCAGTTCTTTAACCTGCGGCACCGATACCTCATCGATATACTGATCAAATGTCCTGGTCATTTGTGCCGGGTCCCAGTGGCCGTTGTTTGCAGCTGTATAGGCATCTACCTTTGCGGAATCGGGGTTCAACCAGCCCTCACGCATGACTTTCCTGGCAGCAGAGCCTCCCGGATTGTTCCAGTCTTGCGCCTGTGAATAATAAAAGCCCAGTTTGATGCCATATTTTTTACAGGCCGCAGCCAGAGGCTTCAGCAGGTCCTTACCATAGGCAGTAGCATCGGTAACATCCCATTTGCTGGCTTTGGAATTGAATAAGGCAAAACCATCGTGGTGTTTTGCCGTGATGATGAGGTATTTCATACCTGCATCTTTTGCCATTTTTACCCATGCATCCGGATCGTATTTTACAGGGTTAAAGCTTTTGGCCATTTCCTGGTATTCGGCAACGGGGATTTTAGAGCGGTTCATGATCCATTCTGCTCCCCCGCGGAGCTGCTCATGACCTTTATAAACCCCGGCAAACTGGGCATAGATGCCCCAATGGATGAACATGCCAAATTTGGCTTCGCGCCACCAGGCCATACGTTCGTCTTTGGTCAGTGTTTTCTGGCTGTAAGCAGATTGCGCAACCAGGAAAAAGGCGGTTACTGCTAAAAGTATTTTTCGTTTATACATGATGTGATCTTATAATTTGGTTTCCATGCTGAATACTAAAATAAAGAATAACAATGTGCCAATATTCAGCGCAATTGGCTCATCAATAAACAATACACGCTATCTTTTCAAAGCTTTATATCTCAGTAATGCTTCCAGGTAATAATAATCTGCGTACGATAAAGGTACATTTACCTCGCTGTTGGATGGTTTCGAGCCCGTGCTTTCCAGCAGAATAAAACCTTTGTTCTGGCCTACAGGCGAAATGTATTTGGTGCTCAGGCTGTACAGCATTTTATCGGCTTTCTGCAAATAAAGCTTTTTGTTTGTACTGTAACCGCTCAGTTCAAATAAGCCTGAAGCAATTACCGCTGCAGCTGAGGCATCACGTGGTTCTTTCGGGATTTCTGGTGCATTGAAATCCCAGTAAGGCACCAGGTCGGCCGGCATATTCGGATGGTTAAGGATGAAACCCGCAACGCCTTCGGCCTGTTTCAGATAGGCAGGATTTTTGGTGTAGCGGTAACACATGGTATAACCGTACAGGGCCCATGCCTGTCCCCTTGCCCAGGCCGATTCGTGACTGTAGCCCTGATGGGTATTTTTCTTCAGCACCGCACCTGTATTGGGATCATAGTCGATCACATGATAGGAGCTGTAGTCGGGCCGGAAATGGTTTTTGATGGTGGTATTGGCGTGGCTTACGGCAATCTTGTAAAAAGAAGAATCGCCGGTTAACCTTGTGGCTTCAAAAAGCAGTTCCAGGTTCATCATGTTGTCGATGATCACCGGGTTTACCCATTTATCACGGCTGTGGTCCCAGGAAAGGATTACGCCTGTTTTGGGGTTAAAGCGGGTAGCCAGCGTTTTGGCCGACTGGATAATGACGGCTTTATAATGCTGGTCTTTAGTTAAACGGTAGCCTGTACCTACACTGCAATACACCTTAAAGCCCATATCATGGGTCTTTCCGTTGAACTGCTCCTGCTCTATATTAGCCGTAAATTCCTTTGCCTGGGCCATCCAGTTTTGCTTACCGCTATATTCGTAAAGGAACCAGAGCTCTCCGGGAAAGAAGCCACTGGTCCAGTCGCGCGAGGCAACCAGTTTCAGGTTTCCATCTTCTAAAGTCCGGGGGGCTACAAGGTCGGCTTTGGCCCCTGCGGCTTTAACTTTCTGAATTTCTTTCAGCATCACCAGGGTTTGCTGATCGGCATGTTGAAAGGCTTTTTTTACATCTACTTTCTGGGCAAAGCTTGTTCCTGCAAAAAGCAGGGCCGTACATATGATTGATAATGTTTTCATCTTGTCTATTGTTTTTATTTCATGGGTATCAATTGAATTTCAAGCAGGCGCATCAGTTCCGGACCTTTAATATCCAATGCTTTAACTATCAGTTCCTGCTGTCCGGGTTTAAGTTCGGCGGCGCCAATTTCCTGGCTCACTACCGCTCCTTTTTTGGAAGCGATCACCTGCTGCTGCTGAGCGAAACCATCGATTTTAACTTCGTAAGTTGAACCGCCTTCTTCTGCAATATACTTTGCAATAATTTTATACTTGCCGGCTTTCAGCAACCTCAAATCCCATGAGAGGTAATCTGTTCTGTTTTTCCAACCGGTTACATAATATTTATCGGTTTTTCCATCGCCAAAGCCCATTTTGCCATGTACTTTTGCATCGAATACCAGGAACCTGTTTACCGGAATGTTAGCGGCAACAAGCCTTGCAGCATCGGCTTCTATATTGCCTTTGGTTTCCAGTACAATGACCAAATCCGGGCTGCCAGAAGATTTCGGGGGCAGGCCAATATTGAGGGTTGTGGCATCCAGGCGCTTCACCTGCAACGGCTTTTTGGATTTATCGGTTAGCAACCAGACTTTACCAACTTCGGTTTTCAGACCACCAAGCTCTAAATTGCCGTCTTGCGGCCAGTGGAATACATGCAGGTAAATCTGCTTTCCTTTTTGTGTGGTTACGCCCCAGGCCGGGATGGGCAGTTGTCCGCGCGCGGTACCATAAATGGATTGACCATTCTGGTTTAACCAGCCTCCGATACTGTCGAGTATCCGCGTATCCCTGGTGTCGAAACTGCCATCTCCTTTCGGGCCTATGTTCATCAATAGATTTGCACCCCGGGACGCGGAGTTGGCCAGCAGCTGGATAAAGAATTTTGCGGACTTATGGCTGTTGTCGTGTAGAGAATAACCATAGGATTCATTGGTGGTAGGAATGGCTTCTGCATCACCATTAACGGTAAGCAGTTCTGCCGGCCTGTCGCCCGTATTTACATAATCACCAAAGTTTCCGGTAGCACTCCTTGCCAGGCGGCCGTTCACCACAATATTGGGATCTGTATCCCTGATGGCCTTCAAAATCCTGATGTTTTCAGACAAAGGCAGCTTATGCGGGGTATCGAACCATAGGATATCAGGATGATATTTGCTGATCAGTTCTTTGATTTGGGGGATCGCTTTTTCGTCTACATACTTTACAGCTTTAGGCAGCCATTCGGGATGACTATCGAACCAGTTTGCACCGCCCAGCAGTTTATCCCCTCCGGGGTTGTTGTATTCCCAGTCGTTGCCCGGCGCATCTGGATGCTCCCAGTCGAACGCATGCGAGTAGTAAAAGCCAAACTTCATGCCCTGCTTTTTTGCAGCCGCGGCCAGTTCGGCCATGGGATCACGTTTAAATGGACTTTGCTGAACCACATTAAAGTCGGACACCGCTGAATTGTACATAGCAAAACCATCGTGATGTTTTGCTGTGATGATGAAATAGCGCATACCTGCCTTTTTGGCCCTTGAGATCCATTCATCGGCATTGAATTTTTCAGGGTTGAAAGTATGGGCAAGGGCCAGGTAATCTGCCCTGCTGATCTTCTCTTTACGCATCAGATGTTCAGAATAGCCCTTTACTTCTTTCCCTTTCCATTCGCCGGCTGGAACGGAATAAATGCCCCAATGAATAAACATACCAAAGCGTGCATCGCGCCACCATTGGATACGTTCATCATGGGTTTTCATAGCATTTTTCCACCAGCCGCTGCGTGCTTCGTCTATTGCTTTCTGGTCGCGCTGCTGCGCGCGGTTAAACATCTCTTTGTCCTCATCTCCGGCTACCTGCCCAAAGGCAACTGTATGGGTTAGCAGTAAGGCTGAGCAGGCCAAATGGAAAAATACCTGTTTATGTTTTATATTAATTTTCATGCTTTTATTTCTCTGTTAATCCAGCCATATCAAAGGGTTTCTTACCGGCAGGTTACGGATCACCTCCTCAACCTTCGGGTCGTGGTCCAGCTTTGCCCAAGTGGTCATCCATTCTTTATTTTTATACGCAATGGCCCCAAATACGAGGAAGGGCTGAGCCACAGGCCAGTTGTCCCAATACATCACATCAGGTTTTAAAGTCCATTTGTTTTTATCCGCCACAAAGGGGTAGAGGTATTTAATGCCTTTTTCTATGGATTTTCCATCGGTGGTCTGGTAAGTCCACAGGTTATCATTTTTAGTGGATAGGATCTGGCAGAGGGTTGTCATGGCATCCAGGTTAAAAATAGAATAGCCGTAGGGTTTGGTACGTGCCAGCTCCCTTGGAAAACTGCCGTCAGCAGCCATCTGGCTGGGCAGCAATACCGTTTTATACCTTTCGCGACAAAAATCCATCAGTTTCAAATCGCCGCATAATTTGGCGAATGAGGCCACTTGCATGGTAAAACAGGTGCCGTGGTTATTTGCAGCGTTCATTTCATCTTTGCCGTATTGGTGGGTCATTAGCCATTGCAGGTAGGCAGCAAACCATTTCCTTGTCCCTGCCAGCACCGCCGGCGCGAGTGCCTTTTGCATGACGATTACACCCTGGGCCACTTCCATCAGCTGGATAGTATCGATGATGCCGATACCGCGACCAGTAAAGCGGCCTTTTATAGCTTGTGCAAACTGCAGATTTGGATTCATCAGGGTTCCCTGACTAATGAACCATGCCTGCAGGTGCAGCATGGCCTGCTTTACATATTTTTCCTGGCCAGTAAGCCTATAAGCCGATGCCAGGGCACCTATGATCTGACTGAAACGGATCATGGCCAGGCGGTGGGCCACAAAATTCTGGGGGTTGGTCATCCCATCCTTCTGAATATAAGGCCCATCCGGATTTTGCGGATCAGGCCACCAGTAGTCGCCTTCCGAATAAAAATCATGTTTACCGCCCGCACTTCTGGCGGTGCTTTCGGCTGTTACAGTAACCGGCTCCTGCTGCATGGCCCATTCGGCATTTTTAAGGATCAGTGCGCTCAGGGTTTTGACAACTTCCCTATTTGCAGGTCCTTTTTCCTTTTCTGCGGCCCTGCCTGCCGGTGTTTTTCCGATCAGCAGTGCCAATGTTAAAGCGGTTAAAATAAATCCTTTCATGATCGCATTTATTTGGTCATAGCCTTGAAGCTTACTTTGTTCAGTGTATTCGGCTTTCCTTTTTCGGCTGCAGAAACGAAGGTTTTCAGTTTACCGCCGGCATCTTTTGAAACCGTGATGGTCCTGAAACTGTACGCGCCTTTTTCGTAATTGAATGTTTCACCGTCATCATCGTACAGCATGTATTTGCCCGGTTTGCTACCATAATACCTGATCTCCAGGTCTACTTTCTCTGATGGTTTTGGCGCATGCATCAGTGCAGGGCCCATAGGGATGATGCCGCCATCTTTAACATACACAGGTATTTTATCCAGACCAGGGCTTACGCTGATCACTTGTCCGTCACCGGCATATTCGCCGGTATAGAAATCGAACCATTTGCCTTTAGGCAATATTACTGTACGGGTTTGTTTTCCCGCGAACATGGGCGCTACCAGCAGGTATTCACCGGCCATGTACTGGTCTTTTACTTCTTTGCTTATGGCTTCCACGTATGGATTTTCTTCCAGGTTGGTGGTTTTTATCTCTTTTTTCACTTCAGCCTGGTAACCATCCTCGAGGTTCATGGCCCGGAATGGCGGAATGCCCTGGAAATGATATTTTGCGAACTCACTGTACCAGTAAGGCATCATTTGCATGCGCAGTAAGGCCATGTCTTTTACCTGCTTTTCCACTTCCGGGTAAGACCATGGCTTGGTGCCGCTGGACCAGGCGTTGATCATCGCCATTGGCGAAAACACTACCGACTGCATCCTGCGCAGCCATTCTTCGGCAGTTTTAGAGGCACGGGCTTCCGGAGTCCACAATACGCCTGAAAAGCCGCTGTTGATCAGCGCCGTAATAAAATCTTCATGATTGTAATAATCATTATAAATGACATAAGGCAATGCAGTACCACCACCGTTGGATGCACGTACCAGTCCATAGGTACGCTGGTTACGCTCATGGTACATATCGGCGCTGTATTTCTGGATCAGCAGACCATAGGTCTGGCGCATCTGCTCTGCGCTATGTCCGGAAGGGAACAGCGACACATCCGGCCAGAGGTAATGGTCGTAGCCATCCACTTCATCGAATTTATAGCCGCTGATGCCAATATCCACCTGGCTTTTTTTCAGTTGCCCGAAAAGGATATCCCTTGCCTGGGGCATGGTCAGATCCGGCACTGCACCCAGCCATACCGTATGGTCGGCTGTAAAAGGTTTGATGCTGTTGTAGATACCCGCCTGTGGCGAAACGTAGGGATTGCTCCAGAGGTTTAACCTGATGCCTTTGTTCAGCATATTTTTTACAAAGCCGGAAGGATCAGGATAACGTGATTTGTCCCACTCAAAAGTACATGGATAAGCTTTGCTCTGCCAGCCTGGCTCCAGTCCGATGAAATCGAGCGGGAAGCCTTTATCGGCAAAAGCCTTTGCTTCTGCCTCCACCTCGCTTGCAGTAAATAAAGTTTTTACACGCTGCGTAAATCCCAATCCCCAGCGCGGTGGCAATACACCTCCGCCATTCAGCAGGTTATACCTGCGCACTGCATCGAGTGGCTTCGGACCGGCAAATACGTAAAACTCTACCCCTTCTGCCGGAACCAGGATTTCTACGCCATCCGAATACGGTCTTGAGGACCAGGATTTATCGGTATTACGGTCTTTGGCTTCAGGTACATTCTTTCCCTCGCGCAATACAGCTGAGCCCGCATAAATGTTTAAATAACGTGCCGAATTGACAAATACGCCATAACCATTGGAGGATACGTAAAAAGGTGTAGGTGCATGTGTACGGCCATTGTCTTTGCCCCCATAGTGGTCAACGTGCAATTGCAGTATTTTACCGCGCTGATGTACGGTCTGGAAGTTCAGGCCAAAGCCATACAATTGTTCTTTTTTATCGAGCGGAAACCTTAAATAGGTCTTACCATCGACAAGTTTGGCCGTAATCTCATCCTTGGACAAAGGAAATGCGGCATCTCCCGCCGCTTTCAACCCCTCTAAAGCAGGTTTTGCGCCCGCGGCAGTCAGCAGGTTATAACTTTCAGGTTTCCCTATTGTGCCCTTCCAGACGCCAGGGGCAACAGTTTCCCATTGGATTTCCTGCGCAGACAATCTGGTACATAGTAACAAAAGGAGGACGCAGGAGGCATATTTTACAAATCGGTTCATAGCAGGTATCATATTTACAAGACGGTTATTTTATAGGTTTTACCTTTCTCAGTAGGAAAATCAATGGTATAGTTCTGCTTCAGGTTCAGGTCCTGAAGTTTCGCTTCTTTATTTTTACGGTATTCTGGTCTTTCTGATGTGGCGTTCAAAGGATTTTCATTGGGCCCTTCAGCCGGTCTGGCGGTAACACCCTCCACTTTTACAGGAAGGTTGGTGGCTATGCGGCAATTGCCGCCCGAGCCTGAATATAGCGTTGCGGTGGTTAACCTTCCCTGGTTCCATTCCAGATCTACCCGGAAATTGCCCCTTGCTTTTATGCCTTTGATGCTACCTTTTGTCCATTCGTCGGGCAAAGCGGGCAACAGGCGCAACTCATCGGTATTGCTTTGCAGGAGCATTTCGGTGATACCTGCGGTAGCCCCGAAATTGCCATCGATCTGGAAAGGTGGATGTGCGTCGAAGAGGTTCGGATAAGTTCCGCCCCCACTCATTTGCACATTGGTAAGCTGCGCCATCGTTTTTGAAGGACCTTTCTCAGGTTCCAGGGTTTTGGCCGGATCGATCAGTGTAAGTCCGGATTTGAGTATTTTTAAAGCATGGTTTCCATCCTGGAGCCTGGCCCACCAGTTGATTTTCCAGGCCATAGACCATCCTGTACTCACATCACCACGATGCAGGAGCGACTGTTTGGCCGCTGCTGCCAGTTCTGGTGTATTTTGTATGGTAATCTGGTTGCCCGGATACAGGGCAAACAAATGCGACAAATGCCGGTGTGTATCTTTAGGGTCGTCTACATCGTTAAACCATTCCTGCAGCTGGCCATAACGGCCGATGTTGAAAGGATAAAGCTTTGCTTTTGCGGCTTCAAGCTCCGCACGAAATGCGGCATCTGCGCCCAGTACTTTTGAGGCTGCAATGCAGTCTGTAAACAGCTCGCGGATGATGCCCATATCCATAGTTGTAGCCTTGCTCACTTCATATTCCTTACCATCAATTTTAAATACATTCTCGGGCGAGGTAGAGGGATTGGTGACCAGATACCCGCTTTGGTTATCTTTTACAAGCCATTTCAGCATAAATTCTGCCGCACCTTTCATGAGCGGATAGCCCTTTTCTTTCAGGAATACTTTATCTCCTGTAAACAGGTAATGGTCGTACAGGTGGGTGCTTAACCAGGCTCCCCCCATGGGCCAGGCCGACCAGCGTGGTGCGGCTTTAGGGTCCCAGTCGTACCCTCCGGAAGGGGAGGTTTTGGTCCAGATGTCACTATTGTGATGCACCACCCAGCCTTGCTGAATGTTGTAGTTGACTTTTGCCGTTTTGCCCCCATTAACTGCCATACGGCCAATTAAATCAAATAACGGCTGGTGCAGTTCGGAAAGATTGGTCTGTTCTGCCAGCCAATAGTTCATCTGGGTATTGGCATTGACCGTATAATTGCTGCCCCAGGGCGGCTGCACATGGTCGTTCCAAAGTCCCTGTAAATTGGTAGCCTGTGAGCCAGGTCTTGAACTGGCGATCATCAGATAGCGGCCAAACTGGTAATACAGCACCTGCAGGCCTTGGTCGTTCCCCAGTTTCCCCTGCCGGGAAAGCCTGACATTGGTAGGCAGTTTCGACAATTCGGGATCATTCTGCAATTGAAAAGAAACCCTGTCAAATAGTTTTTTATAGTCGGCTATATGCGCAGTTTTGATTGCTGCATAAGGTCTTGCGTAAGCTTTCGCCAGTTCTGCTGTAGGTGCTACAGATGGGTCTTTACCTTCCAGTCCGGGGGATTTATCAAATCCGTTAAAACTAGTGCCATTTGTAAGGTAAATGGTTACGGCATCTGCCTTGTTTACGGCAATGCCGTTTCCTGCTGCTTTGGCCGTTCCGCCTTCGGCCTTTACCCGCACATGAACTTCAAAGTTCATCCCCTCTTTATCGTCGTATATGATCTGTTGTGGTTCCGATACGCGATGTGCTACATGCTTGGGGGCCTTTCCTTTCAGTACCAGGTAATCTGCAGCGGTAGCGGCTACGCTGTACCTGAGCTTACTGCTGATGCTGGTATGGAAGCTGATGGAACCCGGTTTATCGGCGGTAATCCGGATCAGCATTGCCTTTTCGGGATAACTGATAAAAGTTTCCCGTTTGTAGCTTACCCCGGCCAGTGTATAACTTACGGTGCTTACCGCATTGCTGATGTCCAGTTCACGGCGATAAGCAGTAGGGACGGAATCCTTAAGGTTAAAATCCAGGAACAGATCTGCCATAGTTAAATAGCGTGCAGAATAAGGGCCTTGCAGGTTCTTTTTCCAGATTTCAGCGGCCTTATCGTAAGCCCCTTCAAAAACCGCCTGTCTGACCAGTGGCAGTGCTGCCGGGCCTTTAGGATTGTTTCCGGCCTCAGGGGCACCCGACCATAAGGTACCATCGTTCAACTGAAAACGCTCCCTGTTTACCCTTCCAAATGCCATTGCACCGGTTTTTCCATTACCCAGCGGCAAGGCCTCTTCCCATATTTTAGCGGGTTGGTTGTACCACAGCTTTAAGGCATTATGCTGTTTTTGCTGGGCAGAAATGCTCCCTGCAGTGCAGATCAATAAAAAGGAAAGCAGTTTAGCTCTGGTCATATCAGTTTATGTTAAAAGTATAGTCCTTACCTGCCACAGTTTTCAAATCATATGCTGTTGATGACGGGATACCAACAGGATTTAGCTTTGCAGCAGCTGAAATTAATGGCGCTTTAATTTCGGGGACTTCATAAAAAGCATTGGTATTCGGACCTGATGCATCAGTAAGGCCTGTTGTATTTAACTTCAGGTTGCTGTTGATACGCAGCCGGCAATTGCCGCCAAGGAGGGATTTTATTTTTAAATGGGTAATTACCTTATTCCTCCAGCTGATGTCTACCACGTAACCGCCCCGGGCAACCAAGCCTTTAACCTCTCCCGAAGGCCAGGTATCAGGCAATGCAGGTAAGATATGCAGGGCACCATCGTGCGATTGCAGCAGCATTTCGGCAATGCCGGCGGTACAGCCAAAATTGCCATCTATCTGGAAAGGCGGGTGTGCATCAAACATATTCGGATAAGTTCCCCCACCGGTAGTATTCACACCATCTATCCTTCCACCTACCAGTTTAAGCTGATCTGTGATGAGTTTATAGGCATGATTGCCGTCCAGGAAACGGGCCCATAAGTTCACCTTCCAGCCCATAGACCAGCCTGTAGCCGGATCGCCCCGGTAAGTCAGGGAAGTCCTTGCTGCATCGAACAGCTCCGGTGTCCGGTATGGCGAAATCTGGTTGCTTGGGTACAAACCGTAAAGGTGCGATACGTGACGGTGCTTGTCATCTGTACGGTCCGAATCGTGCATCCATTCCTGCAGCTGATTGTGCTTTCCGATCTGCATGGGCGCAAGACGGGCCAAGGTGGCTTTCAGCTTAGCCTGGAAATCCCTATCGGTTTTCAGGATTTCGGCAGCTTTAGCAGTTTTGGTGAACAGGTCGAACAGCAATTGGTTATCCATTGTAGTGCCTGCCGCTATAGAAATGCGTTTTCCTGCTACATAGGTATTTTCAGGGGAATTGGAGGGCGTTACCACCAGCCATTTGTGTACAGGCTCTTCCTGTAATACATCCAGGTAAAATTCAGAAGCCCCTTTTAAAACAGGGTAATATTCTTTTAAAAACTGCTGATCGCCGGTAAACATGTAGTGGTCCCACAAGTGCTGGCTCAGCCAGTTGCCCCCCATAGGCCATAAACCTGCATATGGGCGGTCTACCGGACCTGTGATGCGCCACAGATCGGTATTGTGGTGTGTTACCCAGCCCTTGGCGCCATACATCACTTTGGCGGTTTCCTGACCGGTAACAGATAGGTCTTTCAGCATTTTAAATAACGGGTCGTGCAGTTCCGAAAGGTTGGTCACCTCCGCAGGCCAGTAATTCATCTCTGTATTGATGTTGATGGTATATTTACTGTCCCAGGGCGCCAGCATTTTATCGTTCCAGATGCCCTGCAAAGTTGGAGGCTGGTTTCCTGGTTGCGAGCTGCAAATGAGCAGGTATCGGCCAAACTGGAAATACAAAGCCGCCAGGTGCGGGTCATTTGTTCTGGCAAATTCGGCAATACGCTGATCTGTAGGTTTATTTACCGCTTCGGTAACACCGATGTTGAACTTTACACGGTTGAAATATTGCTGATAGAATTTAATGTGGGCAGCTAAAGCATCTGCATATTTCTTTTTGACGGCCTGATCTAAAAACGATGCAGCTTTGGCACCTTCATTTCCGGTTACATCGTGGTAATTCTTAAAATTGGTGGCTATGGAAATGTAAACGGTGGCCGCATTTGCATTTTTTATTATCCAGGCATTGTTTTGCAGGGATACCCTGCCGCCTTCGGCCAAAACTTTTACCTGGGATTCAAACCTGATCTGCCCCTTTTCGCCCTCATGATCTGAAGTGAGGCCGGACAGGATCAGTTTACCATTTTCCGTGCGTACGCTGCCTTTTTGCTGGGTATCCATACCGGCATTGAAACTGATCTTGCCTGGCTTGTCTGCCGTTAAGCGGACTACCATAACCTGATCGGTAAAAGAAGAGAAGATCTCCCTTTTATAATGCACACCCCCGGCCTGGTAAGTAACCGTAGCCAGCGCTTTTTCTATATTTAAATCGCGGTAATAATGCGATGCTTTCTCTGCCCCCTCTACCTGTAAAAAAAGGTTACCTACGGGCTGATAGATCATCCCGCTGTTCTTTTTAGGGAACATTTCCACATCGGCCAGGGCTTGTGCTTCTTCAAATTTTCCTTCAAAGATCAGCTTTCTAAGCGCCGGGATTGCTGCACCAGAGGCCGAAGTGATGTTGCTGTTGGGACCTCCGGACCATACGGTTTCTTCGTTTAACTGAAGTTGTTCTTTAGATGGGTTACCAAAAACCATGGCGCCAAGCCGGCCGTTGCCAATGGGCAGGGCCTCGTTCCAGTTTTCGGCCGGGCTATTGTACCACAATTTCAGGGTACCATCGTTCTTTTTTGTTTGCGCAAATGCTATCGAATTTCCAGTTAGCAGTACAAATACCAGGAGCTTTTTAATCATCATTATTTTAAAGTTCTACAAATGCAGATGGCAGTCCATCTGACTTAACACTCGCCACGCTTTTGCCTTTATTGAGGTCAACACTGATCAGGGCCCTGCCATTATAGAGCTGGACTTTACGTGACCCGCTGGAAGTCCCCTGGTCATCAATCAATTTACCATCACCTGTAAGGCCAAAGGTGATATAGCTGCGTGCGTCTAAACACAATATATTGTTTTTATCAAGTAATTTCACCTGGATCACAGCAATGTTATCCTTTTCAGAAAGCTTTTCCAGTACCAGTTTAGCCGGTTTATCCCATTTTTCGGTCTGGTACTCCTGTACGATCTCATCGCTGATGGTCTTACCATCTTTAGTAGTGGCTACAACTTTAATTTCATTTTTACCGGGCTGGTATTTCACCATCCATTTTAAACCTGCTGCCGGATAGCTCTGACTGTTCCTTTTCTTTTTGCCCATGCTTTTGCCGTTCAGGAACAGCTCTGCCTCAGCACAATTGGAGTACACCTTAACCATTTTCTGCTCTCCTGCATCGCCCCATCTTACCGGCCATGAATGTCCGTAAATGTGCACCATAGGCGTTTTTGTCCAGTACGACTGAAATACATAATACGCTTCTTTTTTGCTGAAGTCCCGTTCAACGACCCCCTTCTGGTTCATGTATGGAACCGGGTTATCCGGGCGTACAGGCGTAGAGAAATCTTTGAAAGGCCAGTAGGCAGCTCCCGTTAGCCAGGGCATATTTTCCTGCTCCTTTAAGTGCCAGTCGATCAGGTTCACAATATAACTTTCACTCCAGTCGCCATCCTTAGACACCCTGGCACTGCCGCCAAACAAGGAAGCATCACCATCCCGTTCATCGGTACCAACACCTGTCTGAACAGCGCTTAGCGCCTTATCCGGACTTTCAGAATGACGGCCGGCATGGCTATCGCCTCCCCATTCTACGTGCAGGAAGTGTTCTACCCTTTCAAATTCTTTTTTCGAAGCTTCCTTATATTCGGTATAGATGCCCCGGTACCAACCTGCCCATATAGAGGGTGAATAAACATCAACGATGTCCTTACAAAAATCGCATCTGCGGATGGCAGTTTTGCGTGAGGGATCCAGTTTATGGGAAAGATCGTTCAGCTCCTTCATAAAAGTCCTGATCTTCTGCTCATCAAATTCATTGAAATCGCCCGGCCAGTCGTTCTCATTGCCCAATCCCCATATGATTACCGAGGCATGGTTATAATGCTGCTCAATCATATTGGTCAGCATTCTGCGTCCCTGCTCCTTATACACCTCTCCCCCCAAACCACCGCGGCACCATGGAATTTCTTCCCACACCAGGATGCCCAGGCTGTCGCAGAGATCCAGGACAATCCTGGATTGCTGGTAATGGCCAAGACGGATAAAGTTGACACCCATATCTTTCATCATCTGCATCTCCTGCCGGATCATCTCTTCCGTCATGGCCGCTGCTACCCCGGCATGGTCTTCATGACGGTGCGTGCCCCTGAGCAGCAAGCGCTTTCCATTCAGCATAAAGGGGCCTTTTTTAACGAATTCAAAATTCCTGAAGCCGATCTTTTCTGTATGCACATGTGCAATGCCCCTGGCCGTAACGGTAGTTTGCACGGTATAAAGCACAGGGCGTTCGGGCGACCATAACCTTGGGCTTTTTATACTGGTTTCCCATAATGCTTTATCGCCATTAAAAGCTTTCATCTGGTTTTCCCAGCTGCCCAGTGTTTTGCCTTCGGGGTCTTTTACTTCTATTTTCAGGCTAACGGTATCTATACCTTCAGGGTTCAGCAGGCGGCCGCTGATGTTCAGTTTACCCAGACTGCCTTTTGCATCTACACTTGCAGCCGCAAAAATCTTGTCGACAGCCACCTTTGGGGTATAAACAAGGTTAAGGTAGCGGTACAGACCGCCATATACATTAAAATCGGATAAACTGGATGGGATCATTTCCAGGTCTCGGGAGTTGTCGCACCTGATGGACAGCGGCACCTTACCTTTGAACTGTTTTTGAAAGACATCAGTTTTTTTAAAGGCATTTACCGCATCGGTAATATCGGCAGTCCATTCATCATATCCCCCAACATGCTCTGCGACTTTTTTATCGTAGATGTAAACCTGCGTTTTTTGTCCCGCCCCCTCAAAATGCAATAAGCTGCGCCCCTCAGTATAGGGATTTTTCAGGTCCAGCAAGGTTCGGTACCATCCGGGGCCCTGGTAATAATTTACATCGGGGTCCACTCCATCCAGGGCATTGAAACAATGGGGTAAATTTACTTTCTCCCATAAGGGAACGCTTTCCGGATTGCCTTCTTTAACAGGCCTTATGGCTTCCCATATCCCCCCAAGATCTCCTTTTAAATATTCCCAATTGTGGGTTAACCTTTGCTTATTCTGCGCAAAAACGTACTGACTGCAAACAAGCAATCCTAATAAAAATACCAGCTTAACTCTCTTCACTTCTTAATTAATGTAAAATAAAAATATACTTGATTGCTGCACGTCTCTGAATCAGCTAAATTGCGAATTAGCTTATTGTAATCGTTTCGCCCTTTTAGCTTATTCATCAACTATTTTGGCAAAACAATTCCAGGCTGGTATGCACCAGCCGTTCAAAAAGGGGCATTATTTTGATTTATGCGCAGGCGCTAATGAACTCTTTCTGATAACATAGCGGACTTTTGCCTGTTATCTTTTTGAAGCACTTGTGGAAACTTGCAAAGTTATTGAAGCCGCTGTTATAGCATACCTGTTTCAGGTTCTGGCTATGTTCGATCAGTAACTTACAGGCCTGCCCAACTTTAACTTCGATTAAAAACTGGGAATAGGTTTTGCGTGTACGGGATTTAAAATAGCGGCAGAAAGAGTTCGGACTGATCCTGGCCACTTCGGCAATTTCTTCCAGATAGATCTTATTTTTAAAATTGGCATAGGTATAATCGTAAACATCATTGATCCTGTCCTTTTCAACCATTTCCAGATCATTGTGGAAGCCTACTGAAGAAAGTACTTCGAGCTGCGATGATTTGGCGATTTCTACCAGGGCCTGCATCAGGATGATGATCTTTTCCGTACCTTCTGCTTTCAGCATTTTGGTGATCAGCTCGGCAACCAGGGCTTTGTTTTTGCCGGTCACCTTTACCCCTCTTTTGGCTTTTTCAAGGATGTCTTTTAACAGTTTATTTTCTGGAAGGTTTAAAAAACAATCGCCAAACAGGTTCTCACTGAAATGACATACCCTTACATCTGCAGGAGCCGGCTTTACATCTGTGGTAAAATAGGCCTCATCGAACCTCCAGTAATGCGGCAGGTTTGCGCCCAGCAATACGATATCACCCGATTTAAAACGTTTGATGCTATCACCGATAAATTGCGTGCCATTGCCTTTATTAAAATAGATCAGTTCAATTTCCTGGTGGTAATGCCATTTATTATTGATAGAAGGTTCCAGATCCTGCCTAACACTGAATGACTGCGCTGGCTCCATTGATACTTTAAGTAGTTGTGCTTTCATGATCAATACATTTGGTTTGGTTAATGTTTAGTTTACCAGATGTAAGGAGACATGCTTGCTCATAGTCGACTCATTTACTTTACAGGTAAAAAAGACATTGGCATGTCTGTTTCACATTACATTTGGTATAGCTAAATTAGACCGGAACGAAATAGAAAAGGGGTAAAAATCTTAAATGAATAGGGGGAAATTCTTAAATTTCCCCCTATTTGAGTTGTTTTCGCCTATGTTCACCAACCTCACCTTGCGGGTTCCACCACAATTGCCTTTAGGCGGAACAACTCTTTCCCATTTTGTAATGGTGTTATTTGAAGTGTATATTCACCTGCCTTACTGAACGTAGTTGTAGCAATTACATGTCTGATAAATGGCAAGGGGGCCTTCTTATCAAATTCGGAAGTACGCAGTGTCCGGAACAAAAACTCCTGATCATTGATTTTCAGACGTCCTTCCTGTCTGGCACTTTCCGGAGAACAGGAATATTCGAGTGCAACTTTATAATCTCCGGGTTCAGTAACCCTGATGTTGAAAACGGCCTCATCTGTGGTATCCTTCAGGTCTGTTACACAAACCGTGTGCTTCCAATCGCCATAGTAATGGCTGTAGGTTAAACTCTGAATTTTTGGATTTCCTTTTAGTTTCGCAAAAACAGCTTCTACATTGTTTTCTTTGAATTGGGAGGAAACGGTTACCGGAACATTCAGGTCATAGTCTGAAACCTTGCCCGAATATTCCATTACAAAAACGGTATTGGCGCTGCCGCTTTCAAACTCAGGCAGGGTAATCCAGACATCATTCCCTTCTGTTTTAAATTCAAGTGCTTCCTTACCGATCAGGCTGTACACCTTACTGACGGTACCATTAAAGCCAGGTACCAGCAAACGGCCATTCTCTGGTCTGTTTACGACATGTAAATATTGTTTACCTGGTTTGGAAGTACTCACCCCCCATGGCTGGGCCGGGACCAGGCCGTAGGTAGAACCGTAAATACTTTCTCCATTTTTATCGAGCCATTTCCCCGTTTCCCGTAAAAATTTAGCAGAGTATTCGGGTATCCTTCCTTCGCCATCGGGGCCCACGTTCAGCATCAGGTTCCCTCCTTTCGAAGCCACATTGGCCAGGAGGCGGATAATTTCCGCAGGGGTCTTAAAATTCATGTCATGTTTGATGTAACCCCATGAATCGTTATGGGTATAAATGGATTCCCAGGCACCTTTAATCGGGGTAGAAGGCACTTCAGAATCGCCAAAGTCTTTATAGTCACCCAGTCCCTGACCAACACGGCTACTGAACAAACTCTTTGGCTGCAATTTTCTCAGGTCATCAACAAAAGCCTGCGTTTGTTCCTTTGTCATGCCACCCGGGGTATCGAACCAGACAATTCCCAGGGGACCGTAATTGGTCATGAGTTCCTTCAGTTGCGGAACAGCCTTTTCTTTATAGTATTTCTCGTAATCCTTTTTACCTTCCTCAAAGTCCCAGGTATTCCTTCCGCCATTGGGCTCATACCAGTCCTGAAACTGGGAATAGTAAAAGCCGAATTGTATGCCACGTTTTGTGGTGGCGGCAGCCAGGGCTTTCATGGGATCCTTTTTATAAGGCGTTGCAGCAACAATGTTAAAATCACTTACTTTGGAGTTGTACATCGCAAACCCTTCGTGGTGTTTTGCGGTGATGACCATGTATTTTATCCCGGCATCGCTGGCCAGCTGAGCCCATTCATCGGCATTAAATTTAACTGGATTAAAGGTCTGAGCTACGGCCTTATATTCCGCAACGGGAATCCTGGCCTGGTTCATGATCCATTCGCCACTTCCATAATAGCGTTTTCCTTTCCATTCACCAGCCAGTTTGGCATAAAGACCCCAATGGATGAACAGGCCGAACTTGGCATCCTTAAACCATTGGATATTCGGATGTTCTTTGCCCGACGAACGGGTGTCCCACATCTCATCCATGGTCTGAGCTTTCAGGGAGTCCTTAAACAACAAAAACAATGCAAGTACCGGTAAAAATGATTTAAAATTGAGCTTCTTCATATTTAAAAATTGTGATTCGAATGTATTCCAGGCCCTATGCCTGCTTTATTTTTTAGTACCCAATGTTAATAAGGGCAGCAGGCCCCAGTCGCTCAGCAAGCTGGGCGAGGTATAAACTTCCCGGGGTAACGGGTGTCCCGTAGGCATCATATATTCCTTCGGCAACAAAAGGATCTTTGTTAAATGGCTGGGCTTTCTTTTGTTTTTCTCCCTGTCCGCCAATTACCCAGTTCGCGGCACCGGGCGGCTGCTGGTTAAGAAAGGATTTCGCTTTTGAATTCCAGGCCACGGCCCAGCCTATAGACCAGCCATGCCCGGAGCCCATAGCGCCGCGGTTCATGAAATCTATGCCGCCATCGGGCACTTCGCAATTGTCGATCAACAGTCCAGTGGCCCATCTCTGGTGCGGTTGTATCCAGCCATTTCCTTTAAAAACACAGTTCAGCAATACAACCGGACCGGTAACTTTTGCTCCTGTGCCAAAAAAGAACATATTATCGCCCGTTATCCGGCAACGGTTAAACAACAATTGCCGGCCGCTTCCATTGATATCAGCAGGCTTTGCCGCTCCTGTGGTTGCCAGCCTATGCGCGATGCTTAAATTATCAACAGTAATACGCCTGCCCGTTACACTTACACTGTTCACTGTATTGAACACTTCGATATTACGGGCCCAGCCGTCGGCAAGACCACTCATGGTAAAGGCTTTATGATGCGATTCGTTGATCGTACCTGTCTGATCGGGCGATACCATGCGCAGGTTTTCAATTCCTACCTGCGACAATTCACCTGTAGAAGAGATTTTCACTACTGTTGTTCCTTGTTTTCCCAGGTATTTTGGATCGTAGCTGTCTGTAAGCGGAATATTTACGGTAACCTTTTTATGATCTATTCTAGTAATGATCCTATCGGTTGTGATTTCCCCGGTAATCCAGGTTTGTTTTTTACCATCCCGCACCAGCGTATCCATACCCATCAGTTTAACCCAGGCAGTCGTTACCGGCCGGCTGATCCTGATCGTATCTCCTACCTTCAATTCGGCCGTATTGGTGAGATCAAATGAGTAAGTCCCTGAAGGCACATAAGCATCTGAAAAAGCAACAGGTTTGCCCGCTGCTTTCGAAACCACATTGCCCCGCACAACAATGCAGGGATGGGCCTTGCCTGTCATATTGATCAATGTGCCATTCTGATCTGACCCGCTGCCCCTTAACACCACTCCGCTTGCGTTAATCATAATGGGGGCTTCACAATTGTAAACACCTGCTTTCAACAGTACTGTGCCCCTAAAACCCCTTGTAAGTTTCATTTCAGAAACCTGATCTATGGCCTGCTGGATGTTTTTTGTATTGTCGCCCTCAATGGGAGCTATTGTTATCTTTATTTCAGGATTAGGTATTTTAACCCCGCCGCCCATATAACCTGCATGGGAAAAATCCATGATCCTATCGCCACCAGGTAGGGTTTTATAAGCTAATTTCCCACTGTTGTTGGGGTATACCCATTCGCTTTTCACTGAAATACCCACCTGCTGTGCAGTAGCCACTACAGGAAGAATGGCAATGCAAAAAATAAGACCTAATTTCATGCCTTTAAGAATAAATGATATCATTGGTTAAGGTATCCTCTTTATTTCGTGATTAATTCTGCCGGTTTAGCTATTTATTCAATCATATTAGCCCTACCTATGATCCGGGCACCACAATTAACTCCAGCTTTTCACCCACCTGGGTATCAAAAGAAAAGGTTTTACCGTTCAACACTTCAGCTTTCCGGCCATTTCTTATCAATTGAACCCTTTTTCCTGGCCATGGATTATCCATCATACATTTCCGGCCTGCTTCACTTGACATCCTCACATATAATATCTGCCCTTTTTCCAGTTTACTGCTAACCAGAAATGCACCATAAGCCCTTAACTGATCAAAGGCTGCATCTTTCGCCCTGTTCCAGTTGGGAAACACACGAATCACATGCTCATAACTCTGCATCAGCATTTCATTGATGGTAAGCGGAACAGCGGCCAGGGTTTCTATACCACCACCTTCAGCAGTGATCCATAAATTAGGTAGCGACTGGACATTGATCCTGTCTTTCAAGTATGTTAGGATTTCATCTGAGTCGTAACCTACCCGCACTGCTGCAGGAAAACAGGTCTCTATGCCATTGCCCAAAGTATTGGCCCATTGGCCGGTCCCTTTCATCTTTTCTTTCCAGGCGGCTACATCACCAAGCAATATCTGGTTAAAAACAGAATCCGTTTTCGGTCCGCATACGCCACCAGGCAAGATCAGGCCGTGGATAGAAACCCTGGCCAACCCATTAACACCGCTGTGCCATGGCGAGGGACTTTTCTCTACGCTTTTTAAACTCAACCTTCCATTTACCTCAGCCACCGTAAAATCGCTCATGTGTTTAACGATATGCTGCCATTTTTCCTGCCGGCCTGCATCCCTATTTAAAAAACTACTGACATCTATCATCCCTTTGAACAACATTTTAACCAGTCCGACAGATAGTGTAGAATTGAAATCTCCCAGCATATCGCGCCAAATGCCCTTGTTCCGGAGGTTAGGCATAACTTCACCATAATGATCCATGTAAATCACATAACGTCCGTTCTCAAATTTGAGGTAGTCTTCCCAAAAATCTGCACAAGCCAGCATGTAGGGATAAATCCGTTCTGCATAACGGGTATCATAAGTGCTGTAAAATCGCATCAGCATGTTGCCTACACTAAATACCGCATTGATTTTCTGGCCCAGAAATTTATAGCCCCCATCGATGGTATGCTCACGTGTGGCATAACGTTTTTCCATTTCATCCGGTGTAAGCGGCCACCTGGTGGTAACCAGGCCTTTTGGGCCTATTCCTACCGGATAATAAATACCTTTCATCCCCAGCAGGTCTTTGGCATGCTGCCTGCCTTTGTCCATGTAATCGAGCAGGGGCTGGTCAAAATTATCGGTCTGATCAATATAGTTGGATGAATAGGCCGCCCAGTAAGGTGCCTGGTAATTGTAATTCAAATGATAATCGCCTCCCCAGGCGGAAGAATCCCGTGTAACAAATGGCCCCCAGATGCCAGGAGCAAATTTACCTCCCCTGGAGGTAGCGCCAAACAGATATTGTGAGGCATAGTAATACTTTTCCATAAAAGGATCTCCAATGCGTACGTTTGACCGGCTCCAGAAATCCTTCCACCAGGCTTCATGTTTTTCCTTTAGTTTTGCCAGTGCAGGTTCATTAAGTTGCTGTGCTTCTTTAATGCTTCTTTCCTTCCAGTTTTTATCGTCCTGATCTGTATACATGGTGATGACCAGTTTTATTCTTTGATCTGGTTTCAGCTGGATACTGCCATCAGCCGCTGCTTTTGCACCCAGTATCTTCATCGCCATCGCCACCCGGCAGGGCCATTCCAGCAAAGGGCCTTGTTCAAAAGCCCTGGTTACCCAGCTTATTCTGGCTGTAGTACCTGCGGTGTTGACGGCGGTATTGCCCTGTGTTGCGTTTAATTGTGGTTTTAATGTACAGGCTTCCGTCGCAGTAAACTCCACAACAATAGTGTTGCTGGTGGCAGAAACCCAGGCTTTCATGTCAACTCCCAGTCCCTTCTTTGTAAAGCGTCCGGTAATTAATGCTTTATCCTGTATTTGTTCTGCATAATAATCAGCGCCACGAAGGGCGCTGATCTTCACTTCTAACCATCCTGGCAATGCAATCCCGCCACCGGGGTAAACGGGGTAAGCGCGCCAGAAATCATTTTTTCCCAGGTAAAAGCATAACTTATCGGGACTGCCTCCAAGTGTAAGGCCGATATCTCCGTTGCCCGCTAAGGGGCCATCAGGTGTTTTAGCTGTAGGTACTTTTTTAGGCGCTGCTGTAAATACAGCCTTGTAACGACCGGCATAAATCTCCTGTGCGCTGGTCCTGAAATTTCCATATAACAACAGGGTTGAGATGATCACTATTCTGAACTTTATCATATTCATCCTTTAAATCTGAAGTTTTGCTTGTTCTGGGGTCCTGCCTTCAGGCAAGAGGATCAGTCTGTCGCCTTTTTGGGTTTGTATCACCAACAAATCTTCATTATATACAGTCTGCCTGCCATTTTTATAGACAGTTATTTTACTGTTCGGCCAGGGATTTCTGATGCGGCATTCGGAACCCAACTGGGAGTGAAGTTCTACAAAGCTGATCTCGCCGTTAAGTATAGCTGATGTAATGAGGAAGTTGCCCCTGCCCAACAAGCTGAAAGCCGCATCCCATTCTTTTGGCCAAGCCGGGAACAGGCGGATCACCGGGTCACCTGCCGGGCTTTCCGGGGCAGTTTGCAGCAACCCCGGATGCAATGCATCGGCAGCCCTTCCCAAACGCTGGATATTCGTAGTGTAAAAACCTTCGCTCAGGTCCATCCGGTTGGCTAGCACTTCATCGCCTGCTTTTCTCCTGATCTGGCTGGGCACGAGGTATCTTATAGCATCGGATCTGCCAAGAACAGCTCCGGCAGCGGGAATTTTGGACAACACATAGGGTTGATAGGCTTTGATGCCCCCTTCCCTGAAATAACCATCGTAAGTTTGCTGTGCTATTTTTAGCATTTCGGGATCTCCTCCCGGGTTGCACAAATCAAAAAACCAAACGGGCATGGTATTGCCGTCAGGCCTGCGCTGTCCGTTCCCTTTCAACAGCGGCGGTAAAGATCCTACCCAATATTCGGGTTGTGCAGCTGTTTCAGGGTAAGCTTTACTGCTGGACAATGGTGAAAGATCGCTGATAAAACTTTCCCAATGCTTCCTGAGTTCCTGATCTGTTCCGAGCAATTCAGCGGCCTTGATTGCGGCCGGAAAAATACCCTTCATTGAGGCTATCTCTTCTACGGTATTGTGTCCGCCCCAGATGGATTCATTGTCATTCACATGATAAATGTGGTATCTGCCGTTTTCCTTCCTCAGGTTTGGAAAATTCCGGTAGAACTCCGCAATTCCCTTCAGCATGGGATAGGCACGTTGCCTCAGCCAATCCATATCACCTGTATATTCATACCTTTGCCAGTACTGGTAGGCAATTTTTGCCCCCCTTGAAAAGATATGGTTTACCGGGCTGTAGGGACCGGATCCCCTGTCGGCCAAGGGCCATTTCCCTGCTACCCAGCTGGTATCTTTCTTCCAGTTCCAGCGGCTCAGAAAGGGTTGTTTGGTTTCGGCATAGTCTATAAATCTTTGTGAACGCTGCTGCCAGTTCTTTTTTTTCAGGTAAAGCTCCCGCATCTCGGCAGCAATATCATCCGGAAGGACAGGCTCTCCGTCAAAACCGACTGTTTCAGGGATGTAAATCCCTTTGCTGCCCCATTGTTGTTCAGCACTTTTACCAAACGAAGGATATGCATTTGAATACATGTTGAACATGGGATCCATCAGTTCCAGGTGATTGGTGGGAAACAGGGCATTGTATAAACAACTTTGGTTGGCACCCCAGAAATTAGCCCCCCATTTGCGCTGATCTCCACCTGTGGTCCATAACATCCCGTTAAACTTGGTTGGATAAGCACCCCTGGAACTGGAGCCCATTACATAGAGGTAATAAGTGTAATTCTTTTCTACAAAATCCGCTTCCGCGTCTTTACTGTGCAGGCTCACAAAGGATCTGGACCAGAAATCTGCCCACCATTGTTTATTCGATGCATACAGGCCCTCAAATCCAAGTTTTCGGGCCTGCTCAAGTTTAACAATAGCTGTTTTAACCAAGTCTTCGGCAGGATCGAAACCAGCTGCACTTGACATATAAACTGTAAAGTCTTTTTGCCCCTTTGTGCTGACCTGCAGCCTGGCCGTTGATTCGTTACTCAGTTCTGCATTGCATCCCGTTCCGCTGATGCCCATCACCACAGCAGAACCGCAGTAATAATCGTCTTCCTTAAATTCCTGCGTCAGGACGATGTAATCCCCATGGACAGCTATCCTGGAAACCGCAGTATGATTACCGCGACGGGTAACAGGTAACCGCAACATCCGCAGCGCAGCAGAAAAAGCAGCGCCAGAAGGTCTTTTATCACTAACCCGCAATGCGATAACATCGGTTTTGTTCCAGGCCAAAGCTTTAACCGAAACATCCTTTCCCCTTAATGTAGACAAGCCCTCGTAACAGGACAGCTGTTGTTTAAAATCAGGTTTATTGAACAAAGGCATCCCAAAATCCAAATCTGCATAGGCCGTCCCGCCACAATAATCAGTATTGCGCTGAAAAAAGTTATTGCTGGCTGAATTGGAAGCAAAAACATCTACGCGGTTGAGCTGCATGTGGAGCTGACTGGGACCTGTCCATAACAGGGTCCCCATGGTTCCATTACCTATTGGCATTCCGGCCTCACTCCGGCTTACCGGCTCGGAGTAATCCAGATCTGCCCTTGAAACCAGCTTTTTATAATCTACCCTGATCATGGAGGAAGGATTGGAGGATATGGCCGGAGGAGCCTGCGCATATACCGTAGCGGCACTCAGGGCCAGGCCCATTGTTATTGCTATAAATTTGCTCTTCATTTTATTTTCAGTTCAGGTGAAATGGCTACTGTATTTTTATCCCAGTCTACCGTGACCGTCGTACCGTCTGAAAAAGTACTGCGTTCCTGTCTGTAATTTTTATCCAGAAACTCGTGTTTTGTCATTTCCAGCAAAGCCACACGCTTGCTCAGTTCGCTCATACGATTGATCAGTTTCACGGTTGAAGCGTCAATCCCTTTATTGAAAGAAACCTGAGGTGTGCCGCCATACAACAATCCATGCAGATCGTCGGGATGATAGGGTGTCAGGATCGCATCATGATAAACCAATTCCCATAATGGCAGACTAATGCCATTTTTAGATTTAAGGGGCGATGAAAAATCGACATAAGGTATGGTCCAGTCGCAGGCGGTCTCTGTGCCTACAAAGCCCAGGTTATTCCTGGACCAGTTGTAGCATTTGATCCGATCGTTTAATCCGTCTGTACGTGTTGAAGGATGCTCCGGATTGAAATCTTCATCCGGTGGTACATACCCGAATACATCCAGGTAATTTCCCTGAGGGCGGATGTCCCGTTTAAACAGCCACTGATAATTTTTGTTGAGGTGGCCCAGCATAAAACGTCCGCTCAGGTAAGCCATTTTTCCGCCATCCCAGTAATCCATGAAAGGAATACGGCCTTCCTTGCTGTCGCCAAACCTTGTTCCCGGAAACATATTGGCCCTGCCACCTGCTTCTTCAGCATGAATGGCAAACTTCGTATTGTAGGATGGAGCATCTAGGTAATAATCGCGGTACTGGTCGTGCAAACTAAACAGGTAGCCGAGTTCCTTGCAGGTTTCGGCCAGTCTTTTCATACCTTCCCATCCCCCGGCTGTTGGTGCGGGTGGAATCGCATCGGGATGTTGCCTGTCGTAGCCCAGATTTGGCCAGCCGGTAAGTACCACACACAATTTATCAATTCCCATAGCCTTATAACGGCGAAACTCTTCAGCGCGCTGGTCAAAACTAACCAGTTTGTATCTCGTGTCAGCATCTCTTTTCCAGCGGGCGCTTTCGGGTTTGTAATTGGTCAGTATCCCCGACCGGATGATCGGTGTACCGATCAGTTCTGCAACAACCGGCTTTCTGGCAATCTTATCTTTAAGTGAAACAAAAAGACCGGTATTGACCGCATAACTACGGTAGCGTTTGGCCATATCTACATAATTGCCTTCATTGAAGAAACACATTCTGGCTGTTCTCGGATAGCCTAATTTGCCCAGTTGCGGGCGCCAGCGCGGACCGATCACTGTAGGTCCGCCAGCCGGATGGTTAAACTGGTATGCGGCGTCATCCGGTGTCTCTACGATGACCATCATGGCAGATTTTCCTTTCTGAAAACCCCACCACGACATGCACCAGTCTTCGATGACATTACTTTGCAGCTCGCTCCGGTCGCTTTTTGAGATGGAACCATCTGCATCCGAGGTCCGGATGGGATGGTAGGGTTTAGGCCAGTTGCGGGGTAGCAATACACCTCTTACATTACTCAGCAGGGTATGGTCAATTTCTCTTGCATCCAGGGCAGTAGGCCAGTTCAGCTCCCTTACGGTTACGGCATGCTCTTCGGCCGCCACATCAAAAACCAGGTCTTCCTGATCCCCTTCCAGGCATACCGTCAGATAAAGCGTCAGGTCGAGTCCCGGCCAGTCTTTAAAGATCAGCTGTATACCTGTTTTATAACCCGCATCATAGGGGATGATCTTTTTGTCGCGGGCATCTGCCAGCCTTACCTTCTGCATGTTGCCACCGGCTTTCACCGTCATGTCATCCCCACCGGAAGGCACCATAGTCCAGCTGGCAGGCCCAGCTTTCACCATAAGTGCAAGGTCATTTGCATTTAAGCTCACCTCCTGGCGTTTTCCTTTGATCAGCCATTGTCCATTGCTCACAGACACTTTCGTTTCCATGCCCCCCCAATCGGCACTCGACAGTTTTGGGTTTTCTTTTACCTGTGCACGTAAAAAGACGGGACAAATCGCTATAGCGATGATCAGTATATTTCTCTTAAACCATCTCATAGTCTTAACGATAAGCTGCATTTTGAAAATCAGGACCCATTTTATCCACTTCCGATTGTGGTATCGGCCACAGGTAATGTTTGTCTTCAAATACACGGGTTACATTCCCCGGGTCTTTGAAACCATTCATTACCGTCTTAGCGATATTCCATCTTTTGATGTCGTAATAACGCAGTCCCTCGAAAGCCAGTTCCACCCTTCTTTCATTGCGCACCAGCTCGCGGGTCAGCACGGTTTTTGCCGGCATAGTGATCCCCGGTCTTGCCCTCACATCGTTCAGTGCCTTCAGCGCAATTGCATCTGTAGTGGTTCCTCCGCCCATCTCGGTTACAGCTTCCGCATACATCAGCAATACATCTGCATAACGCAGTTTTACCATGGCCTGCTCGCTCCCGGTAGCCCCGGCATTACCATCGTTCACATTAATGTTGATGTATTTACGCAGTCCCAGGTTATTTACAGAGGGCGATTCAGCTTTTCCTTTATCTACATTATTGAAGCCAATGGTCGTATTGTAGGCCCATTGCGCCCCTGGTGTAAAAATGGTCAGCTTTAGCCTTGGGTCCCTGTTCTGGTAAAAATCGTTGCGCATCCTGTCGTTGATGTTATAGGAGGAAGGCACTATTGGAGCCACCGGTTTTGTACCATCGCGCATTTCATAGGCATCGGCCAGGCTATGTAGCGGCACCATCGAGAAACGCGATCCATACAGGAGGTCGAGGTTATGCGTTGCATTCGGACTAAGCGCTTTGATCGAAAAAATAATCTCCGGATTGTTGTTCTGCGCGCCGAAAAATATCCCCTCATAACTACTGGCAATGCTGAATTTCTTTTCGTCTATGACCAGCTTTGCAGCAGCAGCGGCTTCAGGCCACATTTCATTGTACAGACAGATCCTGGCCTTCAGCGCAAGTGCCGAACCACGAACCGCGTGCCCATTGCCGTAGGCCGTATTTGGCAAACCTGCGGCTGCCGCGTCCAGGTCTTTAATTATTTTTGCAACAACCTCAGCTTTTGGCGATTTCTTTACTTTAAATACCTCCGGACCAAAGCCCAGTTCTTCGGTAACCAAAGGAACATCTCCGTACAACATGGTTAACTCATTGTAGAAAAAGGCCCTTAAAAAATAAGCTTCACCCGTCATGCGTGCTTTCTCTGATGGCTCAAGTCCAGGCACCTTATCCAGGTTGCCCAAAAACCAGTTACAGCGGGCTATGCCCCGGTAAGCGTCGGTCCACATTCTAGACTGGATGCCTCCTGTTGCAGACGTGAGGATCCCTCTGGATATATCGGTATAGCTATCGAGCGTGGAATTGCTGTAAGCATTGTCGGTCAGACTTTCAAACTGCATGGAAGAAAAAGAACTGACATCAATGGAGAAGGCAGGTGTGCGCAGGGTACTGTAACAGCCTGCAAGCGCAAGGTCTGCATCCTTTTTTGAGGTCCAGAAAGCTTCATTGGTCAGTTTATCTGTCGGCTGCCTGTCCAGCAGTTCGTCGGTACATCCTGCAAATGCCATTGCTGATAACAACAGCAGCATATATTTTATATTTTTTACTTTCATCGTCTTAAAAATTAAAAGGTGGTTTTAATTCCGAAGGTATATACATTGGCCTGCGGGTAAATTGCAAAACGACCGCTGGTATTGTTCAGGATCACACGTTCCGGATCCCCTACAAAATCAGTAAGGGTGAACAGGTTATCGCCAGAAAAATATAGCCTCAGGTTCTGCATGCCTATCTTTTTAATAAAATCTGTTTTGAAGGTATAGCCTACGACCAGGTTCTTAAGTCTCAGGTAAGACGCATCCTGCAGCCAGAAAGACGATGCTGTAGTAATGGGTGCGTAGTTGTCAACATACATCCCTGGCAGTTTATTGCCTGGATTTTCCGGTGTCCAGCGATCGCGCCAGAAGGTTGGCGGTGGCGACCATTGCCTGAAAGCTCCATAGCCCCATTCATTGGTAAATACCTTTCGGCCTGCTACGCCCATAAAGAAGGCAGAGAGGTCAAAACCTTTATACTCCAGCCCAACATTGAAGCCATAGTTAAAATCAGGGTGCTGCCCGTCGATCACTACCCTGTCAAAAGGATCTATCCTGCCATCAGGCACACCGTTTGGACCGCTACGGTCTGCAAAGATCAGGTCACCTGGTTTCGGATTGTTCTGGTGCTTTGGTGCAGCGTCAATTTGTGCCTGATTCTGGAAAACCCCAATGGATTCCAGCATATACCAGGAATTCCATGGCAACCCTTCCCTCCTGATCTTGTTGCTCTGGATCTCTTCAGGACCAAATTTGGTAACTATATTTTTGTAGGTATAGAAATTGGCACCAATTTCATAGCCTATATTACCAATTTTGTTTTTATGCGATAATGTAAATTCAAAACCGGTATTTTTCATGGCCCCTGAATTTATGGTAGGCGCACCCATGCCCACAAAATCGGGCAGCTGTGCCACACGCAGGATGTCCTTGGTGTTTTTATGGAAATAGTCGAGTGTGCCGCTAAGTTTACCTTTAAACATCTCGAAGTCAAGTCCTATCCCCGCAGCGGTTGTGGTTTCCCAGGTGATGTTGGGATCCGAAAGATTCTGCGATACAACGCCTGTTGTGAGGCCGTCGAAAATATAGGTTCCATAGTCGAGCAGGTTCTGATAAGGGTAATTGGCAATGTTCTGGTTACCCAGCTGCCCCCAGGAGCCGCGAAGTTTGAGGTTATTTATCCATTCCACGTCTTTAAGAAAGCTTTCCTGTGATATCCTCCATCCGGCAGACACTGCCGGGAAGAGCCCCCAGCGTTTACCTTTGCGGAACCTGGACGAACCATCGTACCGGAAGGTAGCCTCAAACAGATAACGTTGATCGTAAGCATAATTCACCCTGCCAAAAAGCGATTGCAAGGCCCATTGGTAGGCATAACCATTGGCGGTTTGTGCATCGCTGCCCCCCGCATTCAGGTCTCGCAGGTTCTCTGAAGGGAAATCCCTGCGGAAACCTGCCTGCTGTTCATAATCAAAACTTTCCTGATTGTATCCCCCAACAGCGCTAAAATGATGTTTTTCATTAAAGGTCCGGTCGTAGGTCAGGGTTGCATATGCTGTGTAATTGATAGATTCCTGTTTGGTTTTACGTAGGGTAATAAAGTTGCCCAGGTAGTTCTGCTGAGGCTTATATACACCCTGTGCATCAGGCTGAAACAGAAATGTAGGCAAAGGAATGCGTTGTGCAGTCTGCAGATCGGTATTGTACCTCGCTGCCCCTCTTATCTCGCCGGTAAGCCCCTTGGCAAGGTTAAAGTTCAGGTAGCTGATCCCCGTGATGCCATACTCCCTGTTCAGGTCTTTGCTGGTCTTCATTACAGCATAGGCATTCTGGTTGGTTGTCTCAAAATCGTAGGCCTTGCTCACCACCCTTCCACTGCCATCGGGCAGGTAGGGAGACCAAAGCGGATGCTGGGCATAGATGCTCAATACCAGGTTCTCTGCATTGTCTACCGGATCCCTCCTGTCGCCCTGCATAAAACTGATATTGGTACCGAAAGTGACCACTTTGCTCATTTGTGTCTTGAAATTCAGGGAGGCATTGTACTTTTTATACCCGGTTTCGATCAGGATACCTTTCTGGTCCAGATACCCCAGGCCAAAGTTATAAGTGGTTTTACCCTCGCCCCCGTTAACACTGAGAAAATGCTGCTGCATAGGTGCATTTTTAAACATCAGTTTAGCCCAGTCGGTATTGGGAAACTGTGCAGAGCCATTTCCATTGCGGTAAGCATCAATCTGCGCCTGACTGTACAGCTTGGCCACATTTTGCCCGGTACGGTTGATACCTTCATTGCTCAGCTCCATAAATTCAACCGAATTCCAGATCAGATCGGGTACCCCTGCAGGCTGCTGTATGCCATAGTTGTAGCCATATTCAATATTCATTCTCCCCTGCGCGCCCATTTTGGTGGTTACCAGGATTACCCCGTTTGCTCCCTGCACCCCATAAATTGCTGCAGTGGCTGCATCTTTTAAAACGGAAATGTTTTCTATCATGTTGGGGTTGATATTGCTCAGTGAACCCGGCACACCATCGATCAGCACCAGCGGATTATTTCCGTTAGCCCCAAAGGTACCTACACCGTGAATCTGTATAGAAGGGTTCTCCTGGCCTGGCTGTGCAGAATTCTGTATGATCTGCAGTCCCGGAACTTTGCCCTGCAGCAATAAGTTCGCATTTGGTGCGGGTCTTTTGATCAGTTCGGCAGAAGCTACGGTGGATACCGAGCCCGTCAGGTTTACCTTTTTCTGCGTGCCATAGCCTACTACGACAATTTCCGACAGGCTGGAGTTTTCCTCTGCCAGTTGAACATTTATGGTGGTCTTTCCGTTTAAAGAGATTTCCTGTGTAGAAAAGCCAACGAAGCTGAATACCAGTACGCCTTTGGCATCAGGTATGGTTAATACGTAGTTTCCATTCTGATCGCTCACGGTACCTGTTGATGTCCCCTTGAGCTTCACACTGACACCAGGCAGGGGACCGCCTTTTTCATCTGTAATCCGGCCGCGAATGTCTATTTTAACTACTGTATTGATGTTATTTTCCCTGAGCTTCTCTTTGATCACAACGGTCTTTTCACTCAGCATATAGGTAAAAGGCTGCCCGGCAAAACAACGGTCAAGCACCTGCTCCATTGTTTCGTTCTTTACATAAAGATCTATCCGTTTGGCTGTTCTGAGATCCGCTTCATCATAAAAGAAGTCATAGCCACTTTGTTTCCTGATTTCCTTAAATATCTCTTCCAGCGTAGCATTTTTTTGTGAAAGGCTAAGGCGCTGGGCCATTCCGGCCTGTGCAAACTGGAGAAAGGCGCTGAGTAATAAAATGCTGGTAAATTTAACGCGCATAAGTATTTTTTGTCGTAAGCCGGGTGGCTTAGCTACAGATTGTTTGTAAAAGTTCATACATTTGGTTAGTTGGGTTAAACGAAAAATTAACAGTTTGAGGGTAATCCCAGCCATTTTTACCGGAGGTGGTTCCAAGCACTTCCGGTTTTTTTGACCTGCAGCGTGCCACAGGCCCTGGCATTTGTAACCTTAATTAAGTTGCTTGTTGTCTCATTTTTTTCATACTTGTTTGCTATTTGGTTATTATTATTTGTTGTTTTTATGGCCTGCTCACAATGACCTTCTTTCCTTCTATGCTAAATTTCACCTTGCCGGTAGATTCCATTACCTTGAGTACCGAGCTGATGCTTTTAGATCGGGACACATATCCCCCAAACTTCAGGTGATCCAGATTTTCGCTATAAACCACTTCTACGTCATACCAACGGGCAATTTTGTTCATGATGCTCTTCAGATCTTCTTTTTTAAATACAAAATCCCCATTCTTCCAGGCCATGACGGCTTCGATATCCGCATCTCTTACCGCAATTGCGCTTCCGGCAACCGTACTTTGCTCACCCGGTTTCAGTAGCCTGGAGATCTTTTCAGCCCCTTCTGCAACATTTACACGAACAGAACCCTCCAGCAGCGTTGTTTGAATATTTTTCTCATTAGCATAGCTACTGATGTTAAAATGCGTTCCCAGCACCTCCACTTCCTGTCCGCCTGTTTCCACCATAAATTTCACTTTACGTTTGGCCACTTCAAAATATCCCTCACCTTTTAGCTGTACCACACGCTTTTCGTTCTCAAATCTTGTCGGATAACGCAGGGACGAAGACGAATTCAGCCAGACCTTTGTACCATCCGGTAAATTCACCTGGTATTGTCCTCCCTTGGGCGTTTCTATGGTATTAAAGGCTGATGCTCCTTTATGATCTCTTTTTTTCTGATCGGCTACGGCATATACGAGCTGCCCGTCCGCTGCTTTATGGATACTCAATCCTTCCTGCTGTGCAATTTCACCGCTGGCAGCATCCGTCAGGGAAATTTTCCGCCCATCGGCCAGGGTAAGAAAAGCTTTGTTGCCACCGGGCACAATGGCAGTAAGATTCGCCTGCCCGCTGACAGCAGGTTTTATGGTCTCCGATTGCCTGTAATATAGTGCAGTTATACTTCCGACCAGTAACAATGCTGCTGCAGCAGCAAATTTTAACCTCCGGCTATATTTTCGGGCTTTATTCGCACTGAGTTCCGTCCATATTGCTTCTTTATTGCTCAGAGCAGATGTTTTATCCAATTGCGCTGCTTCTTCTGCACTAAGTTTGAGGTACCAGCTTTCCACCATCGCTTTTTCCGCTTCATTGCATAAACCTGCATTATACCTGCTCAACAGCTTTTCGGGATCGTTTGTCATCATTTAATTTACCATTCTGGTTTTTCAACATGTATGACAGGAAGCAGATACCACTGGGGGTACGTGGAATGAAAAAATCAGGAAATAAATGTGGTAATTAAACCAATGATGAAGCCAAATTTGGGTTTTAATATCTTGAGCGCTCTTTTTACCTGGGTTTTTACGGTAAGCTCGGAGAGTTGCAGCTGTGTTGCGATTTCTTTGTGAGACAGGTGCTCAGTGCGGCTCAGTTTGAAAATCTCACCCATCTTTACAGGAAGAGCTTCGATTTCCTTTTCAATCATATGTTTCAATTCTTTTTCCCGCACAAGTACATCGGGCAGGCAGGGATCTTCGTCAATGAATTCCTTAAGCGAATCCAGGTAGCGTACTTTCACTTTCTTGTGTTCAATGAGATTCAGTACCATATTCCTGGTTGCAGCGTAGAGGTAAGCAGAAAGACTCCCGTTCAGTAACAGGGTATCCTTTTTTCGCCATAACATCTCAAAGAGTTCCTGAACAATATCTTTAGCCTCATCCTCATCGCGAAGGATTTTCAGGGCATGGAGATAGAGTACGCCATAAAAACGTTCAAAAATCTGCTTATAGGCTTCGTGATCCCCTGTTCTGAGCAGCACAAATAATTCTTCATCCGTATGTAAGTGCTGTACCGACATAAAATGATTAAATTATCTTGGTATTACATTTGGTTAGCTTCTAACCAAATGTAATACATTAGAAATTGCTCAGTTTGGCATTACATTCAGTGATTTTGGCATAAATCACAAAGCAGATTATTTACAGGCCAAATCTGGCTATGTATCCACCACCTTCTCCGAGCTCAAGCTCGATACTGTCGGCTTTACCATAGGTTTTGTTTTCCAGTGTTAATGCACCTGTATTCCCTTGTGTGTCTTTCACCTCCAAGGTTTGATACGCATCACGAACAAGAAAAGACAAAGGAATATTCAGTTTTTTAGGTTTTGAACCGTTTATTACGGCCAGGAACCAGGTATCGCCCTTCCGACGGGCATAAACTGCAGCCTCTCCTATTGCCGATCCCGGTAAAACGATGGTTTCATCCCAAATGGATGGAATGCTTTTGATCATTTCCACCGCAGGGTTGTTCAGCAGGTTTTGCGGACTGGCAGCATACGTCAGCAAAGGGGCACTGAAAATTGCAGCTGTAGCAATCTGGTGTGCCCATGTGGTATTCTTACGTCGCTCACCAAAATGTACCGGCGTATATTCGGCATGTCCGGCAATAAAACGGGTAAAAGGAAGGGTTACGTTATGCCCGGCCCTATCGGCCAGTTTACTGGCTTCCATCCCCTTAACTGCTTCACGGGTGAGTTCATTTGGCCAGGTACGTTCTGTACCGGTAGGTTTATTTGCCCCGTGAAAGTCTAACATCAGCTGCAAAGCCGCTGTTTCTTTAAGGATGTCCTGGTACAGGTCTACTACATCCTTACCTTCGTGGTCAAAGAAATCCAGTTTCAGACCGGCAATGCCCATGTCATGGCACTTCTTAAAGAAGGCCTGTCTTTTGCCCGCATCCCATAAATCTTTTGAATGTTCCCAGAGCCAGATCCCCACTCCTTTTTCTTTTGAATAATTCACCAGGTCCTGCAGTTCATTGTCGCTCCAGCGCCTCCAAAACCCTTCCAGGATATTGTGCTTAAACCCTAGTTCTGCAGCCATTCTTGAAAACTCCTTCATATTGGCCACGCTACTTTCGCCGCCATCGTCCAGGTATTTCCATACTGCAGGCCCTGGTTTTATCCATGCTGTTTTGATTCCTTCAGGAAACAGTTGTTTATCGGGTGGCGGACAAAGGTTATGCACCATATCATTGTTGACCAGGCTATTCAGGTTCTCTGCAATCATAATTACCCGCCATGGTGTATGAATGGTTCCGGTAATTGCCGCGGGTTTTGAACGTTTCAAGGTGTCTTCCGGACTATAGCGCAGTTTATAAGGATATGAGGTAGGCTGGTTTTGCGGCAAGCGCAGCACCATTCCCCGTCTTCCATTGCTTTGCAAAGCCATACCACCATAATTTTTAAGATCTGCCTCGGTTATAGCCACATATAGCTTGCTGCCAGGCAGCTGAAACGTAACTGAAGGTGCTGCCCATTGCCCGGCTTTTACCGTATCCAATAACCTCTTTTCATAAACACCCTCATAATGCATGTATAAGTCGTGATACCAGGCGGCAGTGCCTTTTGGCAAGGTAAATACCGTAGCCTCGTCTGCAATTCTCTTCTGTTGTTCTTTACCTGGAACGATTAGCCTGAAAGCAGCGCCATCATTAAAAACACGCACGTCTAAAAAATAATTCAGGCTTCCTTTTGAAACAGGGATTTTTGCACCTTTATAATGGTTACGGGCAGTTGAATGTGCGCCATACCATGGATATTGTTCGTTGAGCTCATAAACTTCGGCCTTGCCCAAAGTTACCCCCTCTGTAATGGTGGCTAAATCCAAAGCCATGCTGATAGCAGAAGGTTCAATTACCTTGATATTATTGCCGGAAATGAAATAGCTTAGTTTGTTCTTTTGTACAGAAAGGTTAAACGATATTTTCTGATTGGGGCTTTTTACCACAATATTGGTCTGTGAAGAAGCTTTTGCTGCCACCAACAGCAGCAGCAAAAGCAGGTAATTAATCCTAACCATAACCAAATATATTTACAAAAAGTCAGGATTCTGTGTCCAAACGTTCCTCATGATATCCATCTGCCCGAGAGGTATCGGGAACAGGTAAGATTTGAATTTACGTTTTGCCCCCGCGTTATTGTAAGGTATTTGAGGGATAACCTGGGCTGCAATCTTCCAGCGGATCAGGTCGTTATAGCGCAAACCTTCGAAAGCGAGCTCCACGCGGCGCTCATTTCTGATGATCTCGCGAGTGAGTGCCAGTTTAGGCGGCATATTTACACCAGGCCTTGCCCTTACATCGTTCAAGGCTTTCAACGCGCGGCTGTCTGCGCCTTGCCCGCTTTCAAACATGGCTTCAGCATACATCAGCAAAAAGTCTGCATAGCGGATCTTTATCATGTGCTGATCGCTCAACGTTGCCCCAGAAGCATTATTTATGGAAAGGTTTACCCATTTTTTAATGGCCATCCCGGTATAAGGGATCTGCCCCTCAGCTGTACTTCCCAATTGTTTAAAACCCGCGGGATTATAAGCCCATGGATCGCCCGCTTCGAAAATGGTCATTTTCCTGCGCGGATCGTTGGGTTCATAGGCGTTTCTCATTTCTACTGTTGGAAATATAGACATACGTCCGCCGATTACCTGATCCAGCGAATGATAATCATCTGGGGCACGGAACTGTACCGAGAACATGATTTCCTTATTGTTGGCCTGGCCGCCAAAGAAAATACCTGCATAATCTGGTGCCAGCTGGAAAGGATTGGCAGGATCGCCAATCAGGCTCCATGCTGTGGTAGCCGCCTCGCCAAAACGCTCATTGTTTAACAGCACTCTTGTTTTTAAAGCAATAGCCGCACCTTTAACTGCACGCCCGTCTGTATAGGCAATTTGCGGCAGATTGGCAATGGCATAGTCAATGTCCTTGAGGATCTGGGTAACAACATCAGCTTTCGGCGAACGTGGGGTATTTAAAAAATCTCCCCCTGGTACTGCAGGTTGTAAAATCAGGGGCAGATCGCCATAAAGCTGCGTCAGTTCGTTATAATAATAAGCCCTCAGGAACATCGCTTCGGCCTTCATCTTTTTATTGGTTGACTCAAGCAGATTTGGCACACGGTCTACATTGGCCAGAAAATAATTGCATGCTGCAATCCCCTGAAAGCCAAAAGTAAAGGTCTTGCTTATAATACCAGTTGTGGCAGAGTTGTGATCGCCCCGCATCACCACATCAAAGGACTCATAACCCGATGTATTCGAGGCATTGTCCGACAGTGCTTCCCAATACAGGCCATTTCCACTCTGGTTTTTGCCATTGGAAAAAATAGGTTCTTTGAGTTTGGCATAGCAAGCTACCAGGGCTTTATTGGCCTCTCCCTCTGTACGCCAGTAGTTCTCTTCTTTAGGGTTGGAAAGCGGATCCTTGTCCAGTTCTTTTTTGCAGGATATGGCCAGCGCAGCCAATATCAACAGCATTCCGGTTTTTATTTTTAGTTTCATGTTATTCCTGTTTAAAGCGTAACCTTAAGTCCGAATGAATAAATTTTTGCCTGCGGGTAAATGGCTGCCCTTCCGTTTGCCGAAGCCCTTTCCGGGTCACTTCCTTCAAAGAAATTGGTGAAGGTAAGCAGATTATCACCCGACACATATAACCTTAGGGCCTGAATTTTTGCCTTGTTCAGCAATTTGGCTGGCAGGTTATAACCCAGCTGCAGGTTCTTTAACCTCAGGTAAGAAGCATCCTGTAACCACCAGTCAGAAACCTGTGTATTCGGCGCATAGAGCTCATTAAAAATATGTGGAATGGTATTGGAAGTCCCTTCGCCGTCCCAGGCATTTCTCCAGAAAGTAGGTGGCGGCCCCGCTTGTCTGAAAGGCGCAATTCCCCATTCCCTTACATAAATTTTACGTCCCTGTACCCCCTGGAAAAAGAAGCTGAGGTCAAAGTTTTTGTAATCGGCATTTACTGTTAAACCGTAATTAAATTTGGGAAAAGCCCCGCCCACCACTACACGGTCATCCGTTGTTATTTTACCATCTGGCACACCATTCGGCCCGCTTACGTCCCTATACTTCATATCGCCCGGTTTTGGTTTTACCAATGGAGTCGGTCCATTGTCAATCTCTGCCTGATTCTGATAAATCCCATCAAACAGGTACATATAAAAAGAGTTGTAAGGCAAGCCTTCCTGCCTGATGTAACCATTGGAATTGTCTATTTCACGTGCGCCAAACTTTACCAGTTTATTTTTATAGGTTTCAAAATTACCCTGTACCTTATAACGGAAATCATTTATTTTACCCTGATAGCCCAGCAGGAACTCAAAACCAGTGTTTTTCATTTCTCCGTTGTTTACCGTTGGCCCGGCAAGACCAATAAAATCAGGCACCTGTAGTTCTCTTAAAATATCTGTAGTCCGTTTGTTGTACCATTCTACCGAACCAGACAAACTTGAGTTGAACAAACTGAAATCCAGACCTAAATTGGTAACCGTTGTGGTTTCCCATTGTACATTGCGGTTGATTAGGTCGGTTTGGGTAACCCCCTGCTGTAAACTACCCCCTATAAAATAGAGATAAGGGTTTAAAACCGATTGATATGGATAAGGCATCGCTTCCCCTAAAAGCGTACGGTTTACGTTCTGGTTACCTACCTGTCCCCAGGATGCCCTTGCTTTTAGGCTATTGATCCAGTTTACATCTTTAAGAAAATCTTCCTGGTTGATCCTCCATCCTGCTGATGCCGAAGGGAAAAAGCCCCATTTATTTCCTGTTGGGAAACGTGAAGAACCATCATAGCGGAAATTTAGTTCTAAAAGGTATTTTTCTTTATAATCGTAGTTTAACCTTCCAAACAGGGATTGCAAGGCCCACTCATAGCTAAAGCCTTCAACGGTTTGTCCGCCTGGTTCAAAAATACTTGGGTCCAGCAGGTCATCTGATGGTGCATTTCTTTTAAAACCCTGCAAGCGGTCGTACCTGAAGGTTTCCTGACTAACGCCAAGCAATGCATTCAGGTTATGGTTTTCTGCAATTTTTTTGTTGTAGTTCAGGGTTCCGAAAATCGTGTACTGTACGTCCTTGTCATCGCGGACCGTCAGGTTGTTTTCACCAACCGTTCCATTCCACTGCGTGTTGTACAAGTAGCTGCCATTGGTTTCTGGCAGGAACATGTATCCTGGAACACCAACGATATGCACCTTGGTTTCTCTTTCATTGTATTTTACGGCACCTTTGATCTCGCCTTTTAAGCCTGGAAGGATGTCCACGTTCAAATAAGCAGAAGCCAAAGCATAGTGGTTATTCAGGTACCTCCCACCGTTTTCGGCCATGGCTACCGGGTTTTTATTACCGCCTTCAAATATATAGGCTTTGGCGGCATATCTTCCGCTACCGTCGGGTAACTTAGGGGTAAATGTAGGGTGAGCGGCAAGGGCGCTCAGGATCTGATCTTCGGTGGAATTCCCATCAAAATTTCCGTTTAGTGCCGTTTCATTACGTTTTCCTTTTGAGAAGGAAATATTGGTTCCGAAAGTTACCCTTTTGTTCAGCTCCGTTTTGAAGTTAAATTGTGCATCGTAACGTTTGTAACCAGTGGCAATCAGCATACCATCCTGATCCAGATAGCCCGCACCAAAATTATAGGTTGTACCTTCTTTACCTCCGTTTACACTCAGATAGTGCTGCTGCATAGGCGCTTTACGGAAAATCGCATCCATCCAATCAAAACTAGGGTACTGAGCAGGATTGGTAATCGCACCCTGACGATAAGCTTCAATTTGTGCAGGCGTATAACGCTGATTGGTACTTGTTCCGGTATGATCAATTGCCTTGTTCAGCAATTCCATAAACTCTACAGAATTGGTAATCCTGTCGTACATGGAAGTGGCACGCTGGCTACCAAAATTATAGTTGTAGTCGACATTTAACCTGCCGGCCTTACCTGCTTTTGTGGTCACCAAAATTACACCATTTGCTGCCCTGGATCCATAAATGGCTGCAGAAGCGGCATCTTTCAGCACTGATACATTTTCAATTTGATTGGGGTTCACATTATTTAAATCCCCTTCAACTCCATCAATTAAAATGAGTGGGTTATTGCTGGCCTTACTGAACGTGCCCATACCACGAATCTGGATACTTGCGGCCTCCGCTCCCGGCTGTCCGGAATTCTGGGTTACCTGTACACCAGGCATACGGCCCTGTAGCAAAGATGTTGTATTGGGTGCCTGGCGGGTGGTAAGCTCATTACCAGAAACAGAAGCAACAGCTCCTGTCAGGTTCACTTTTTTCTGGGTACCATAGCCCACCACTACCACTTCCGTAAGCGCTTTATCTTCTTCCTTCATGACTACATTGAAGCTGGTCCTGTTGTTTACCTGGACTTCCTGTGGGGCGAAACCAATAAAAGTAAAAACAAGCGTTCCTGAACCGTCGGGCAGTGTCAATGCAAAATTACCATTGCTATCGCTCATGGTTCCGGTATTGCTGCCTTTCAACTTGATGCTTACACCCGGCAGCGGCCCACCCTTATCGTCAGTTACCTTGCCCTTAATGTCTATTTTCTGCTGTACAACAGCAGCGTCGTTTACGGCCGACTGGCGCTCCCTTGGTTTTACAATTACCGCCTTGTCTTTAATCACAAAGGTAAAAGGCTGGTCTTCAAAGCAGCGTTTCAGCACTTCTTCCAACGTCTCATTTTGTACAGAGAGATCTATTCTTTTGGCATTCTTCAATGCATTCAGGTCATAAAAGAAATCGTATCCGCTCTGCTTGCGGATTTCCTTAAATAACTGTTCCAGTCGCGCACCTTTTTGCGACAAAGTGATGCGTTGTGCCCTGCTTGCCTGGGCAAATTGCAAAAATACGGTGACCAGTAATATGGTGGCTATTTTCATCACCAGTAGAAATTTGTGTACAAAGCCCCTTGGCTTACATACAGATTGTGTGTAAAAGTTCATACATTTGGTTAGTTGGGGTTTAAACGAAAATTAACTGTTGGAGGGCAATCCCAGCCATTTTTTTACCGGGGGTGGTTGCTACACTTCCGGTTTTTTTATGGCATCATCACCTCAATTTAGGGACTATCCGATATCGTATCTCTTTTTCTCATGCTGTTTAAATTTTTGGTTTTGCTGTTTATTTTGTTGTATCTGTTACGGTAATACGCTTGCCTTCTATATGGAAATGCACGCTGCCGGTTTCTTCCATAATTCCCAATACGGATGAAATATTTTTTGAGCGCGATATGGATCCTCCGAATTTAAGGTGGTCGAATACGCCTTTATAGATTACTTCTACATCGTACCAGCGGGCTACCTTTCTCATGATGCTTTTCAGGTCTTCCCCATCGAAAATAAAGTCACCTTGCTTCCAGGCGAGCACTGCTTCAAGATCTGCTTTCTTCACCTTTATGCCCTTGTTGTCCAATTCGCTTTGTTCTCCTGGCTTTAAAGTTATCTTTTCAGCTTCCGCAGCCGGGATTACACGAACTGAACCTTCAGCAAGGGTAGTTTTAACACTGCCTTCATCGGCATAACTGTTGATATTAAAATGGGTACCCAGTACATGTACTTCCTGACCGGCGGTTTTAACGATGAAAGGCATTTCCCGGTTTTTTGCTACTTCGAAATAGCCTTCTCCGGTTAGGGTTACCATCCGCTTATCTCCCACGAACTTTGCAGGGTAGCGCAATGAAGAGGCTGCATTTAGCCAAACCCGGGTACCGTCGGGAAGATTAATCTGGTATTTGCCCCCTTTAGGGGTTTCAATAGTATTCAATAAATTGGTGCTGGTTTCAGTATCTTCTTTTACTGTATAAACCAACTGTCCGTCTGCAGTTTTAGTAATACTTAATCCGGCTTCTTTGGCTATTTCGCCATTGGCAGCATCGGTAAGGGAAATTTTCCGGCCATTGGCCAGGGTCAGAAAAGCTTTATCCCCGCCCGGCACGACATCATCTTTTGCGCTGCCATTTGCCATAGGTACATCTTTCTGGCGATTGCCGGTTAAATACACAACTGACACCACTAAAAACACTACAGCTGCCCAGGCAGCAGCTTTAAAAAGATATACCTTTCCGGAGGCAGTTTTTTCTAAAGGCCTGGTAGTCTTTTCAGCCAGTGAGGTCCAGACCTGATCTTTGCTTTTCGTGATGACCTCATGCGCAGGTGCCTGCTGCCGCTCCAGTTCCAGGTACCAGCTTTCCACAATTGCTTTTTCTTCTTCAGAGCAATTACCGGATTTATATTTTTCCAATAATTTATGCGGGTCCTTTTGCATGCCGTTTACCTGTTTTTTGGTTTTATAACAGTATGACAGGAAACTCCGGGGGTATAGGGTACTCTGTTTTTAAAAAAAATAAAAAAAAATACCAACCCCGGCCGGTCTTGCCTTTCAGGGTTGGTATTTGACAAATGGAGAAGCCTACAATTTATCCAATATTGCTTCCAGCGCTTTCATGTTTAAGTCCCGGCCTATGATCTTTCCCGTCGGGTCGACCAGCACCGTAGTCGGATATTTGCTAATTGCAAATTGCTCCAGGGATACACTTTTATTGCCCTGCTCATCTATCACCTGCAACCAGGGCAATTTTTCCTTTTCCAGGTCCTTGAGCCAGGCAGCCTTACTGTTTTCTGTAGCCAGCCCTAAAATCTCAAATCCCTTACCCTGGTATTTGGCATATAAGGTCCGCAGCTCCTTAAAAGCTACATGGCATGGACCGCACCAGCTTCCCCAGAAATCGATCAGGACATACCTGCCCTTTAGCGAAGAGAACTTTAACGGCTGTCCTTGCGGATCATTTAAAGTAAAATCTTCTATAAAATTGCCGATAACGGAATTCTTACGGCCATTGATCTGACTCAGTAAATTATGGCCAAAAAAATTATCCATTACCATGGGAGCGAGCTTTTTACTCAAGGCTTCCGCAGTAGGGAGATCCAGGTTCTCTACATAACTTTGCATCAACAGCACCGAAGCGAAGGAGTTTGGGTACATATTTACTGTACTGATCAAATGCTTTTTCAACAGTTCATTATAGACTGCTTTTCCTGTGGTATACTCCGCAATCATATCTTTATATTTCTGCGCCGTGGTATCCCGCTTCATATCATACAGGTATGCCTTACCGTATTTATTGATCAGATCGTTCATCAGCTTTTCGTAAACGGGGTCTGTGGCTTTTGCAAATGCATCATAAATAAAAAAACCGCTGCTCCCCTTTACTTCCGATAGATTAAAACGCCGCATATCTGCCTTGATGCTCATTTCTGAAGCCTTTTCGAAAGGAATGATCAGCACCGAATAATCTCCAGTGGTTCTTTTCTCGTAACCACTGTAAAAGGCGTATTCACCAGCCTCTGTAAATGGCCTCGAAAAGCGGAAAGCACCGTTGCTGATTTTTGCGCTGTCGCGGACCATTTTTGGTTGATTAGAAAACAGGTAAACATATTCCCCGTTGTATTTCACATCGGCCTTGCCTTTAAAAACAACTTTTTCTGCTGTTGCTGGAGTTTGTGCAAGAGCATTGATGCCTGATCCTGTAATCAGGATCAGGGCTAATGTATAGAATTTAGTCATCATTATTCAGCAGGATTTGGTTCCATCAGACCGTTGGCGCTCATCTCGGCCACCGGAATTGGAAGTATAAAAGAGAAGCGGGATTTAACGGCAGGCCTTATGCCCTGCAGCGTGGCCATAGGAAGCCTGCGCATAGCCAACCAGTCCAGTCCGCTTTCCTGCAGGAAATTTTTCCTTACTTCCTGTACAATGAGCAATTGCAGGGCGTCAGGTGTAACTGCTTCGTCTACTTTACTGAAATCAGTTAGCCCTGCGTGCCCCATCACTGTTTTCAAATTTGATTTTGCCTTTGTAAGGTCTCCCTTTGCCAGAGTAATGGCCTCGGCCTGGGTAAGGTAAGCCTCTGTTAAGCGGAAAGCATAACTGTTGCATACCAAGGGGGCCTTAAGCGGTGCCATCACATTTCCTGAAAAATACTTTGTGATGGAAGGCAGGATGCCATTGATGTTTTTGGCGTCTTTATACATCCAGTCTTTCCTCGGATCGTTGGCCAGCAAATCCTTCAAAGCCGGTGTGACATAAAAATCTACGCTCGTGTTGTTCAGGTAAAATTTGTAACGCTCAGTCGGAAAAGGCTGTACTGCCAGCATCACCTCCTCACTGCTGAAACCCTTTACATGGAACAGGTCCTTTAAATTTGGTTCAAGTTTAAAATTACTGTTTAGAATGATGTCCTCGGTCAGGCCAACTACCTGTTCATAGTCACCTGCTGCCCCGCGGTTGATCAGCACACGGGCCTTTAACATTTTGGCTGCCCACAGATTGGCATAGTGGATCTTACTGCCTCTCGGGGGCAAACCGGCAATCGCGTCGTCCAGATCTTTAAGTATCGCATTATAAGAAGCCGCTACAGAACTTCTGGCCATTCGTATCTGTTCTGCTGATACAAACTCGTCCCTCAGTATAATCCCATATTTACTGTTTATGTCATAATATTGCCCGAAATAAAGGAGCAGGTCTGCATTTGCAAAAGCACGCAGGAACTTCGCTTCTCCGATCATTTGCTTTTTCCGCTCTGCCGGGATGTTTTCTACTGGTGCTACATTCTTTAGAAAACCATTGGCTGCGTTTACCATATCGTAGCCATACTCCCATTTAGAACTTAGGATATTGTTGGGATTGCGGTAGGCCATATTCATGAATCCATCCTGTCCGTAAGCATAAGCTACAGTTCCGGCCAGTTCTGAAGGCATGATTTCGTTAACGGTAGCCCACCTCACAGATTCTATTCCCGTAATGTTATCTGTACCTGCATAGGCAAAGGCATAATAAACACCATTTAATACGGTTTCGGCACTTTTAAGGTCTATGATCACATTACCATCTACCAGCTTGTTGGTAGGATAAACATTTAGTTGCTTGTCGCAGGAGATAAAAGTACCGGCGACCAGCAATAGCAGCAATAATCTGAATTGTATGTATTTCATTTCAATGTTGTGTTAAAATCCAAGTTTAAGTCCTAATGAAAATGTGCGCACTACCGGGTAATTGCTCACGTCAAAATAACCACCACCCACACTATAGGTATCATTGGTAGTTTCAGGATCATTTCCGGGATATTTTGTAAGGGTAAACAGATTAGTGGCCGACATAAAGACCGAGGTATTGTTCAGTCCGGCGCGCTGCATCCATTTTGCTTTGTTAAACCTGTAATTCAGGTTCATGGTCCTTAATTTAATGTACGAAGAACTGAACACATCGATGCTGGAAGGCATCGGCATGGTTCCCTCCAGCACCAGGCGCTCGCGGTCGGTACTGGTATTGCCGGCATGATAGCGGTTAAGCATAATCACATTGGCATTGGCCGCACCCGAGAACTGGCGACTGCTCACATGATCGCCCCATAGCAACCTGCCTCCCTGCGAAAAGGTAAAGAACAATTGCAGGTCCAGGTTTTTATAGCTGAAAGCCTGGCTCATTCCCCCATAATACTTAGGTGCCGCATGCGCCATGATCGTCCTTTGATCGGCAAAGGCGGAATTGCGCGATTTAAAATACTCGTAATCCAGCTGGTACATCGGGTCGCCAATGCCCAGATAAGGATATAGGATAGGCTGCAGGGGGCCGATCTCTTTTTTATAGGCATCCAGCTGTTGCTGGGTTTTAATGATGCCTACAAAGGTATAGCCCAGCATCATTCCCAACGGCATCCCTTCCCTCATCAGGGTGTTCTGCCATTCCAGACCAGTCATATTTCCAATCTGACGCAAACTGGCTGTCGGATCCAGCCTGGTCACAATAGTTTTGTTCCAGGTCAGGTTTAAGGAAGCATTCCATCTGAAATCTTTGTGCTTTATAATATCACCCTGTATGCTAAACTCAAAACCTCTGTTTTTCAAATCGGCCGTATTGGCGAGCAATGTATAATATGAGGTACTTGGTGCAATCGGCAGGTTAAGCAGGGCGCCATTGGTGCGTTTATCGTAATAATCGGCTGTAAGCTGCAACCTGTTGTCAAACAAGGAAATATCCAATCCCAGATCGACAGATTTAGTGCTCTCCCACTTGATGTTCTCATTACCAAGTTGAGTTGGCGTTAGTGCATTGGCACCGGCGTAGGCCTTAGGTGTATACAGTGTACGGTACATCTGGTCGCCAATATTCTGGCTTCCGGTAAGTCCGTAACTTCCCCTCAGCTTAATGTCTTCTATCCATTTCACATCTTTCAGGAAGTTCTCTTTGGAGATCCTCCAGCCCAAAGCCGCCGAAGGGAAATAGCCAAATTTATTGTTGGTACCAAACTTGGAGGAACCGTCTGTCCGCCCGGTAAAAGTGAACAGGTATTTGTCCAATAAAGTATAATTTGCACGCAAATAGAAGGACAACAAATAACTCTGCGGCCCGCCTGGTTCATCGCCACGCGTAAACAAGGGTGTTATGGCAGAGGAAAGGTTATTTAAGGAATGATCATTTGGATATCCCGAAGCCGTGGCACTGAAAAAGCTGTTCTTCCTGGTTTCATAAGATGTACCGGCCAACACGTTGATGTCGTGAATGTCGGCTATGGTTTTATTATAGGTAAGTGTGTTTTCCAGGAACCAGTTGCTCATCCTGCTGTTGGAATTACTGCCAATACCGGAATTTCCAGAAGTGCTGCCAAAATAATTTCCGGTAAGGATAAAGCTGGGCATGTAATTGCGCTGGTTATAGGTTTGCATGTTCAGAGAAACCGTGCTCTTAAACTCCAGTGCTTTAGTGATGTCGTATATTGCAGACAATGAGCCCAGCATACTGAATGTTTTGGCATTGTTAGTGGCCTGCAACAGGCCAACAGGGTTTTCATAACCCATGTAATCTTCGCCCGCTCGTCCTGCGAAAGAAACCGGCATGCCGTTTTCATCGTACGGTGCAAGATCGGGCCTTGCCCTTAATGCCTGTCCGTAAGCTCCATCGCCAATGTTCTGATTGGTATAACCCAGGTTTAAATTGGTGATGAACCGGAATTTGCTGCCAATCTCGTTCTCAATGTTCAGCTTGCCCGCTACACGTTCATAGTTGGTAGACTTTAGCACGCCAGGTGTCTGGTTAAAGGAAATGGAGCTGAAATATTTGGATGCAGCACCACCTCCCTGTACAGAAAGATCAGCATTGTGCGACACTGTATTGCGCGTTACTTCTTTCAGCCAGTTGGTGTTGGCCTTGCCGAAAAAGTCCTTGGGATTATTCAGTATCTGTTCTACATTTTCCGGGATATAATCATCGCCTGCCGCCTCGGCAGCATCAAATAAATTCTGTGCCGATTCGGTAAGCAACATCCTGTACTGCTCTGCATTTAACAATTTGGGCAGTTTGGGTGTGGTTAAGGTGGAATAATAATTTGCAGAGATTTGCGGTTTCATGTCCTTCTTACCCCTTTTTGTGGTAATCATGACTACCCCATTTGCAGCCTTTGAGCCGTAAATTGCAGTGGAAGAAGCATCTTTGAGGATACTGATGGATTCGATGTCCTCTACATTCAGGCCACCAAGACTATTCAGACCATTGGTAAAGGCAGTAGATAAACCAGCGTTCATGCTCCCCATTCCGTTAATTTCATTGCCGACCGGGCTGCCTACATCAAATCCCGGGTTAACGAAGTTATTGGTTATCTGCACCGGTACACCATCGATGATATATAGGGGATCGTTTCCGCCCAGTAAGGAGCTGGATCCCCTGATCCTGATGCGCACGGCGCCACCCGGAGAACCATCGGCCTTGGTTACCTGCACGCCGCTGGCCCTGCCGGCCAGTGCATTGTCTACCGTAGCAAAAGGTGCGTCTTTGATATCTGCCGCATTTACTACAGCCACAGAACCGGTAAGGTCTTTCTTTTTAGTATTGCCATATCCCACTACCACCACCTGGTCCAGGCTCGAAGTCTCGGGCTCCAGGGAAATGTTGATGGTTGTTTGATCGGCAACAGCGACCCTCTTTTGCTGATAGCCAATATAGCTGAACACCAGCAAGTCGCCCTTATCGGCTTCAATGCTGTAAGCACCAGACCCCTCAGAGATGGTGCCCTTTCCGGTCGTTTGGTTTAAGATGGTGACACCCGGTATCGGACGTCCCCCCTCATCGGTAATTTTGCCCTTAACGGGGTTCTTTTGGTTAAACAGGTTCAATACCTTGTCCGCGAGCGATTGAGGCGCTTGTTTTACAACAATGTTATTGCCGTTAACAATGCTGAACGTTAAGGGAAGTGATTTGAAATGCGTGTTCAGCACTTCTTCTATACCGGCATTTTTTACATGGATGCTTACGCGTTGCCTGTAAATATTGTTGTCGTACAGAAACACATAGCCCGTTTGTTTCTCAATTGCTTTAAAGACCTTTTCTATCGGCACGTTGTGCTCCGATAAAGATATCTTTTGGCCGTATCCTACAGCACTTGCCTGCATTAATGTTACAAATAACATCAAGGTGGTAAGCTTCATAATTCTTACTAGAAATTTTAATTTCACTACTTTTGTAAAGTTTGGATTAATAAAAAATGGTTTAGATGAATTGTTTTTCCCTTAAGGGATTGGTCCGGACGCTTATGCGGGGGTGCTGGTAACACCTCCGCAATTTTCCATTCCTAAGTATGGCTCAGGTTAGTATTTTAATCATTCTTTTTCTGGTTTAAGGTTTAACAATATTTTTCTGAGGCACTTTCGGCATGCCTTTTTCCAGGCTCAGCTCTACGTCAAGGAGTTTCAATACCTGCAGCGCCTGAGGGGCATCCATGTTTCTGTATAACTTGCCCGAGAATTTCCTGTCGGCGGGAAGTTCTGTTGAAATGAGGTCGATATCATACCAGCGTGAAAATGTGCGCAATATGGTTTTCAGGTCAGCATCTTTAAAATAGAACAACCCGTTTTTCCAGGCTATAGCCATTTCCAGATCGGCCTCGGTTATTTTTATGCCCGAACCAGAGCCAACAACAGCTTGTTGCCCTGGCTTCAGGATAATACTGCTCTGTTCGTTCGACAGGGTGTTTCTCACACTCACGCGCCCCTCCAGCAAGGTGGTTTTTACATTATTTTCATCAGGGTAACTGCTGATATTGAAATGGGTACCCAACACTGCTACCTCCTGATTTTTACTGATCACTATAAATGGCATTCTCTCTCTGCTCTTTGCTACTTCAAAGTAAGCCTCACCGCTCAACTGTACCTTTCTTTCCCTGTCATTAAATTTAGAAGGAAAGACAAGCTTAGTGGCCGCGTTTAACCAGACGCGAGTGCCGTCAGGAAGGGTTACCTGGTAGGTGCCGCCACGCGGGGTAGCAGCTGTCAGCTGGATTTCGGCAGCTGTTTTTGGCTCTTGCGGTGTGTTCACCGGACTGCCATCATTGTAACTTAGCTGATCCCTATGGACTACCACTCCTGTTTGTGCTTCACTAAGCTGAATGATTTCGCCATTGGCAAAGGTTAAGGTAGCCCGATTGTGACCTGGAGCGGTTTGGTTTACTGCAATGACCAGCTCGGGATTTGAGCCGGGTAGCTTATCCCTGAAAAACCACAGGGTTACCAAAATAACAGAGGCTGCTGCAACCATGCGCAGCCAAAGCTTTCTCACCGGTTTTTTAGCTGGCAGCAGTCCAGCCCTTTCTATAGTACCCCGCCAAAGTTCGTCGTTAAGTCTTTCAAAACTATCCATATCGGTCAGTTTTCGCTCATCCGAAGCATTTAAATACCAACATTCGATAAGCGCAGTTTCTTCTGCACTAGCCTGGCCGGCCAAATATTTTTCTAAGATTCTGTCTGCTCCCTCTTTATTCATTGATAACATGGCCTCCCTATATGGCCTTTAATAACAAAACACATCAAAAACGGACTGGGGGTATTGCCTGGCAAAATATTTTTACTTTTGCCATACCAGCAGGCTACCTTAACAGTAACAGCAGCGCCAAAGCGGTAGTTCCTGCGTCTTTTAAGCCCAGTTTAATCTGTTTTAACGATTTGTTGATCTGTTTTTTAACGGTCTCATCTGATGTGCCCAGACGTGCTGCAATTTCTTTATGACTCAGGTTTTCCTTGCGGCTCATTTCAAAAACCTGGCGCATTCTGGGTGGCAGATTTCGGATTTCGCGCTCAATGGCTTCCATCAGGTCACGCTCGTTCAGCAAATCCAGGGTCGCGTTACTGGCTTCATTGGCAAACGTAGCGAGCGAGCCAAGATAATCGTCGCGGTATTTCTGTTTACGTATCAGGTTCAGTACTTTGTTACGTGCAGACACATAAAGATACCCCGACAAATTAACCTTTTCCGGAAAGCCAGCATGGTTAATCCATAAACCACTAAACAAGTCTTGCAGCAGGTCCTTCGCTTCGTCCTCATCACGTAGCATTTTATAGATATGCGCATACATCAGGCGCCAGTACCTGTGGTAAATTACAGTAAACGCCGGTTCATCCCCGCTCCGCAGCAAGTCAGCCAGCTCCTCATCAGAAAGTTCACTGTAATCCTCCATCCTTAATGCAAACTTAGCTAAAATGTAAGGGAAACAGCTGCTAAAGCGTTCTTGTTCATAGTAAACATTTGTGTATGCTAAAACTACAAACATTTTCAGAGCCTGGAAAATTATTCAAATTTAAAAATGATCAATTGTTTATAGAGGCTGCAAAAAAACTTTTGGTGAAAAGGTATTCTGGAACAGGGCAGCCGCATCCCGGGCGCGCACTGCATGCACATCAAACTGAGGTTTTCCAATCAAATCAATACAGGTAATAAACCAGGAACAAATAGGTAATCAAACTCAACTTTGGCTTCAGTATCCTGAGGGCTTTTTTAACATGCGTCCGCACCGTATGTTCAGAAAGCTGCAGTTTAACCGCTATTTGCTTATAAGACAGATAATCCTTTCTGCTGAGTTCAAAGATCTCTTTCATTTTAGCCGGTAACGACGAAATTTCCCGCTCTACAATCCGCTTCATTTCTCTTTCCCTAAGCCTGTAATCGGCCATATAGGTATCGCGGTCAATAAAATCGCGGAGCGACTCTATATATTTATTTTCTACCTGCCGGTGCGAAATGCGGTTAATGATGCGGTTTCGGATGGCCGCATACAGGTAGGCCGATAAGCTCTGTTCAAAAGTGATACTTTCACGGCGCATCCATAAGGTCTCAAACAACTCCTGAACCACATCTTTCGCTTCTTCTTCGTCACGTATGGTCTTACAGGCATGTATAAAAAGTAAGCCGTAAAAGCGGTCAAAAATAACACTAAATGCCATATGGTCTCCGGTTTTAAGGAGATCAGCCAATTCCTCATCAGTTAATTGGTTGTAAGGCATAGTTCAATTGTCTATTATAAATTTAGTGATTAATCACCGTTTTCCATTGCAAATCGCCCGATACTTCCATCTCCCGGCTGTCGGTTACCGACAAATACCATATCCTTGTTCCGGCAGGCAGGTCTGGTAAAGTTATTTTGTTATTTTCAGTTTTCAGTTCTATCCTCTCCCATTTTTTATCTTTTAGCAAAGCCGATGCATCTGTAGTGTAATTCAGATAAGCCTTATCAACAGGTACAACAGCTTTAAAACCTGCAGTAATTTTTTTTCCGGAAAACTTTGGCGCCTGCATAACCGGCAAAGGCGCTGTGTTGTTCAGATAGCTATCTATAAAAGTGAAAATCTCTTTGTTTGCCCAGCCATAGGAATGGTTATGTTTGAGGCCGATTTTCACGGACAGGTTCCTGTTTTTAACCGAGCTGTAGGTTTTGGCATAGCTATCCAGGTAAAAATGGCTGTCGTTCGTACCATTTACAAACAGCATGGGCATTTTTGCTTTCTTTAGGTATTGAGATGGATCGTATTGTTTAACCCAGGTAGCGCTATCGGTCTTACCCAGTTTTGCCAGGTCGTTACGCATGGCGGTATTATAAAACAGATAACCACAGCCATACACCGGTACTACAGCTTTGTACCGGTTGTCAATACCGGCTATAGCACAACTGATGATCCCACCCCAGCTGATCCCTGTAAGCGCTGTGCGGTTGCTGTCTACTTCCTTAAAACTGCGGATCAGGTTATGCGCTAGTATCACATCGCCTATAGCCTGGTACATCCACTGCTCATTTAACTTTGGTGTGATGGTAAAATAAGGAGTTCCCGAACCTGGCTCATCAAAACCACCAGCAATATGTTTTTTATTGAAATCATTACCGCGTAAGTCCATAGCAATTGCTGCGTAACCTTTTTTGGCCCACATAATGGCCCAGTTTTTAAAAGCAGTACCCCCACCGCCATGAACCAGCACTACCGCAGGCAATTGCCTATCGGCCGAGCGGTTGCCGCTCAGGGTACCCGGACTGGCGTAAAAGGCATATACATTTTTGGCTTGCCCTTTATAGCTAAGCCCCTTGTAAATGATACCTATAGCAGAATCGGTACTTACCGTCTCATAAGAAGGTATGTTGTAAATCTCTTTGGTATCCCAGATGGTATGCCTGATCTGGGCACTTCCGCGGGGCATGGTAATGATGCCCCATACAGCTGTTAGCAATATAATTTGATATCTGGTTAGCATCCTCACCAAAGATACTGGATTCAGGACGGGTTAGCCCTCAAATTTTTGGCCTTTTATTCAGCGATTTTGGCTTATGGTCACACTCCACTCTTGTCCGCTGCCAATTTTAAAGGCATCGGCAAAGCTGCCCTGGTTCAGCGCAAAAGACAACTGCATCAGGCTGTTAAGGTAAGCCAGCGGTTTTCCTGTAGCCACAGCCCCAAAAGTTTCCAAAAATGGCATATCCCCTTCGTATACCTGTTTGCCGTTATGAAAAACAGAGAGCTGCAATGCATCACCATATTTAATACCTGCTTTCTTAAGCAGTTGCTGGCTGATGTTTGTCCAGACGTTGCCATACTGGATATCGAGGATAGCAATATTGCCCTTTAGCCTTCCATTTTCAAGCACTGCTTTTTGGTACGGAATGCTAACCACGGCTAAAGGCAGCGCTGCCCCAACCTGCTCAAATGTAATCCTGCCCGATGCCAGACGTGCTCCGGTGTAGGCATATACATCGCGGCCGTGAAAAGTATAGGACTGGCCCGAATTGCTGCGCCTGTTGATGGCTTCATCAATCTGTCTGAGCCCTGCAATGCCCAGCTCTTCTGCAATGAGTGTTAAGGTGCCATTATCTGGTGTCACTATAAACTGCCCGGTTTTGGTTTTTAACACTACAGATTTCCGTTCGGTACCCACTCCGGGATCTACTACAGATACAAATACCGTTCCTGCCGGGTAATAAGGCACCGTTTGAACCAGCCTGTAAGCTGCCTCCCAAATGTTGTATGCAGGAATCTCGTGGGTAAGATCGAATAGTTTCAGATCGGTGCATACGCCCATGGCCACCCCCTTCATTGCAGATACCGCACCGTCTTTTAAACCGAAGTCGGATTGAAACACCAGTATCTTGTTCTGGGCACAGGCAACGCTGCCGAACCCTACAAACAAAAGCATAAAAATTGTCCTCAAATGCTTCTTCATTTCCATAGGCTTTAAAATTCCTCCGTAATATAGTCGCTCGGTGTTCTTCCAAACTGCTTCACAAACTCTTTGCTAAAGTACTTGCTATCACTGAAGCCCACCATATAAGCCACCTCGTAAACCGTATAGGTATCCTGTCTAAGCAGTTGTGCCGCACGTTTTAAACGTACAGATTTGATAAAGTTGTTGACAGTAAGCCCTGTTAGGGTCTTGATTTTTTTGTATAAAATAGGTGTGCTCATCCCCACTTCGGCGGCCAGGATATTTACATTAAAATCATCTACACTAAAATTGTTTTCAATGATACCCATGATCTTGTTCAGAAACTCCTCATCGGAAGATTCGATCAGGATGTTGGAAGGCTGCAAGGTAATCTGCTGACTGAACTTACGGCGCATATTGGCCTGCAGCGACAATAGGTTTTTGATGTTGAGTTGTAGCACATCTATACTAAAGGGTTTGGTGATATAAGCTTCGGCTCCGGTTTTTAGCCCACTTACTTCGTGGATGTTCCCGGAACGTGCTGTAAGAAGGATAATAGGAATATGGCTGGTGCGGGGATCTGTTTTCAGCGTGCGGCACAGCTCAAGCCCATCCATAACAGGCATCATTACATCGCTGACAATGATATCCGGTATCTTTTCAAAGGCGACCTCCACTCCCCTTCCTCCATCTTCAGCTTCCAGAATATGGTAAAACGGTTTCAGCGAGGCTTTCACAAAATCACGTATTTCCGGGTTATCTTCAACGATCAGCAAAGTCACCCTTTCTTCGGCTATACTTTGTTCTGTGAAGGCAGGCTCCTCTTCCAGGGCAACTTCCTGCGGCAGCCGGTACAGATCCGGACTTTCAACATTTACGTACTGCGGTATCAGCTCTTCTTTTTTAAAGTGCTGGCTACCAGTTTTTAGTTTAAGGCAAAAGCAGGTTTGCATACTGGTCCCGTTAGGCAGCTGGTTAGACAGCAACAGCAGATCACCATGATGTAAACGGGCTATTTTTTTTGAAAGTGCCAGTCCTATTCCTGTTCCGCTGTGCCTGGAAAGCGGGTCTTTTACCTGGTAAAAATTGGTAAATATTTTATCCCGGCTATCTTCCGGTATCCCTTTACCATTGTCAATTACGCTAATCTCCACATAACCTTTTTCACCTCGCTTTACAGAAAGTACAATTACCCCATAATCGGGAGTAAATTTAAAGGCGTTGGAAAGCAGGTTAAAAAACACCTTTTCCAACTGACTGTGATCAAAATAGACTTCAATATTGTCCTCGCTGCTGTTAAACTGGTAGTCAATATGGTGTTTAATGGCCAGGTACTGGAACGAAAGGTAAATCTCTTTGGCAAATTCAACAATATTTTCGGGTGAAACATTAAGGGTCATCTTACCTGCCTCTTCCTTCCGGAAATCCATCAGTTCGTTAACCAGGCGCGTTAGCCGGCCAGCATTTTTCTTAACGGTAAGCAGTCGCCTGTTTAGGCGTGGCGACTCTTTTGTATCGTTGATCAGGTTTTCCAGCGGGCCAACAATAAGCGTTAATGGCGTCCGGATCTCGTGCGAAACATTGGTAAAGAAGTCCATTTTCATCTGGTATACTTCGTGTTCTTTCCTTAACAAAGCCCTTATCCATAAAAACCTGAACACCAGGAAAAGTATGGCAGACAGGCAGATCCCGTAAATGAGATAGGCCCACCAGGTTTTCCAGAATGGTGGGAGTACATGGATAATCATCTCCTCCGGATAATCTGCCCAGACCCCATCGTTATTGGCACCCCTGATCAACAATTTATAGGTGCCTGAAGGTAAATTGTTAAATGTAGCTGTAGGCGATGTTACAAAATTCCAGTCTTTATCTGCTCCTTCAAGTTTATAGGCATATTTGTTCTTTTCCGATTTGATATAGTTGAGTACAGCAAAATCGAAGCTGAAAATATTTTGTGAATGGGAAAAGGTGATCTCTTTGGTAAGGCTGATGTTGCGGCTCAGCAAATTGCTTTCATCGCCAATAGCAACAGTTTTATTGAAAAGCCTGAGCCTTGTAAAAATAACTTTCGGTACCTTTTTATTTTCTCTGATCTGATCGGGAAAAAAGCTGACCAAACCATTGTAACCTCCAAAAAAGAACTCGCCTTTGCTGTCTTTAAAAAAGGAATTGTAGTTGAACACGTTTCCTGGCAAGCCATCCTGAACGGTAAATGTTTTGAATACCTTTTTATCGAATTTGGCCAGCCCGTCGGCTGTGCTGATCCACAGGTAACCATGATTGTCTTCCAAAACGCCGAGCACCACATTGCTGGGCAGGCCGTTTGCTGTGGTATAGAATTTTATTTTGTTACGCGCAGGATGGTAGCGGATAAGGCCGGAATCGTAACTACCCAGCCAGATGGTACCCGTTATGTCTTCCTGTATCAGGTTGATGTCATCAAAAGCAGTGGACTTATCGGCTATCGTAAACCGTCTTACCTGCTTTGCATTTGGCCCCAGGATATAGGTTCCGGAATTGGTTGCAATCCAGATGTTCTTTTTTGAATCTTCAAACAGGTAGCGGGTAAACCTTAGGTCCTGCTGGTTACTTTGCCGGTTAAACGGACTGAAATTGTCTTCATTTTCATTATACAAAAATAAACCATGGGCCCTGGTACCCACCCACAGCCTGTCCTGACTGTCGTGCAGCAGACAGACAATCCTGTTTGAATTCAAGGCTTTGGGGTTCGATGGGTCGGGTTTATAATGCTTAAAACTGTTGGTGCCTGGCAGGTATACATCCAGTCCTCCTTCATAAGTACCTATCCATACCTTCCCTTTTTGATCTATGGAGATGGCTTTAACCAGGTTGGAGCTTAAAGAACTCGGATTTTCCGGATCGTGCTTAAAGCTGGTAAACTTTCCTGTGGTCCTGTTGTAATAGTTCAGTCCCTCGGCCTCGGTACCTATCCATAAATTATGGTTTTCATCTTCTACAATAGAACTGACCACATTACTGCTAAGACCATTTTTGCCTAAGGTAGATTTGTAACCTTTAAAAGGGGTTGAATTGGCATGATAAAAATTTACCCCCCCGTAATAAGTCCCCATCCACATAGATCCGGCAGCATCCTTTAAAATATCGTAAATAGAGTTCTGGTTCAGGCTTGAGGCATCTTCAGGATTGTGGTTAAGTACGGTAAATGTATCGGTTTCAGGATTAAAAATATTGATCCCGTTTAGGGTGGATACCCATAAGCGCCCATCCTGGTCAACCTTGATCTTCCGGATCACATTGCTGCTGATGCTGCCAGGTACACCTCTTCTGGCTGTAAAATGTTTAAAGACACCGGTTTTTGGGTTGAACAATTCAAGTCCATTATTATGTGTACCCACCCAAAGATTATGTTTTAGGTCCTCAAAAACCACACTGATATCGTTATCTATCAAGCTGTTCGGATCGCCTGTTTTATGATAATAAGATTCGAAGCGGTAATTACCTTTTTGCAGACTGATTTTGGTAAGCCCCTGCAGGGTACCCACCCAAAGGTTACCTTCATGATCTTCACAAATGGTCTTCACCAGCTGATGTGCCAGGCCTGAGCCCATTTTTCCAGGCAAGAACCGTTGAAATTTTCCATCATTGCCCAGCTTGTTCAAACCGCTGTCGGTACCCACCCAGATGTTGCCTTTTTTATCCTCGTAAAGGCTCCTGATGATATTGTTGCTCAGGCTGTTCCTATCTTCTGCATTATGCAGGTAGCGTTTAAAGGCATTTTTTTCAGGCAGGTAACGGTTCAATCCCTTTTGTGTACCCACCCATAAATTTCCCTTGCGATCGGTAATAAGTGCATTGATGTTCTGGCTGCTGCTCAATGAACTTTTATTCCCCTTTTCTCGCTTGTAGATCTCAAAACTGCGGGAATTGTATTTATTCAAACCATCCTTGGTCCCAAACCACATAAAGCCCATACTGTCCTGCGCTATAGAAAGGACACTGCTTTGGGAAAGTCCGTTTTCTACCGTCAGATGGTTGAAACTCATCTTGGTTTTTTGGCCATAAGCCACGCCATAGCCCAATATCAGGGCCGCCAGGAGCAACAGGTTAATCCGGCAAAATAATGGCGACATGTGCAGCAATTTGGTTCAGTGTAAAAATAAGGTTTTACTTCCACATTCGCTATCGCCCCCTTACAAAAAGCATCCTTTGCACTATGGCTGCAACGCTGTCATTTCCTGACACTGAACTTATACACGGTAACCGTATGGTAATCTTCTCCGGGTTTCAATACAGTTGAAGGAAAAGATGGCTGATTGGGTGAATCAGGAAAATGCTGGGTTTCCAGACAAAATGCCGAACGGTGCGGATAGCTTAGCTGGCCCTTGCCATCGCGTTCTGCACCGGTTAAGAAATTACCACTGTAAAACTGCAGGCCGGGCTCTTCAGTCAGAATCTCCATTACAATACCTGTTTTTTCACTGCTTACACTCGCTACTTTTTGTAATCCCTCTGCCTTCCTTAACACAAAGTTATGGTCGTAGCCTTTTCCGAATTTCAGCTGCGCATTGGTGTCATTAATCCTGGCACCAATCTTTGTGGGTATATTGAAATCAAAAGGTGTACCTGCAACATTTTCTATCTTCCCGGTTGGGATCAGTGTAGAATCAACCGGTGTATAGCTATCGGCATCAATGTTTAGTAAATGATCAGTAATGGTAGCATCGCCTGCACCATTCAGGTTAAAATAAGCATGATTGGTCAGGTTTACAACTGTACTTTTATCGGTTGATGCGTTATAGCTTAATTTAAGTTCATGGTTATTTGTGAGTTCATAAGTTACCTTAACTATTAAATTGCCAGGATATCCGGCCTCACCATCTTTAGAAAAATAAGTCAGTTCCAGCGTTTGATCATTTACCTTTTTCGCATCCCATACCTGTGCAAAAAAACCATCGAAACCACCATGAAGTGTATTTACACCATCATTTAACTGTAACTGGTAATCCCTTCCATCCAGACTAAACCTTCCCTTTCCTATCCTGTTGCCATAACGTCCAATAGTTGCCCCAAAAAAGGGTTCCCCTTTTTTCTGATAGGATTTCAGGCTATCGTACCCCAGTACCACATCTGTAAAGCCATTTTTATTATCAGGTACCCATAAAGAAACCAATCGGCCACCATAATTGGTAATTACCGCCTTCGCCCCTCCTTTGTTGGTTAACGTATATAAACCCACTACCTTCCCGTTCACATCTCCTTTAAAAGCCAGTGAATCTGGCAAGACTATGTTTTGTACGGCAGTGCTATCGTTAAATGCTGCACTTTTATTTGCCGAATTGGTACAGCTGCTTAGTGCCCACAGGAAAATCAAAGAAAGGCAAATGGAATTTAGTCTGTTGTTCATAAGTTTGTTTTTATATTTGACTGGTATCTAATGTAGAAAAAGAATATTAAATGTCAAAATAACAATTAATATTTGCAGATTTAGAATGTTAACCATAGCACAGCATCACCACAAATAAAAAATAATTATAAATATATGAAAAAATACACCAATCAAACCCGTTTCTTAATTGCTGTTGACTGTATTGTATTTGGCTTTGATGGTGAACATTTAAAAATCCTGCTGATCAAAAGGGGCTTTGAACCTGAAAAAGACAAATGGAGCCTGATGGGCGGTTTTGTAGGCGAAGAAGAAAGCCTGGATGATGCCGCGAACCGGGTGCTGACCCAGCTTACCGGACTTAAAGGGGTATACCTGGAACAGATCCAGGCTTATGGCAATCCTTTAAGGGACCCGATAGAAAGAACACTTTCTGTAACTTATTTTGCCTTGATAGACATCCATAAATATGAAACTCAGCTTAACGACCAGTACCATGCAGAATGGTTTCTGCTTAAAGATGCCCCGCCGTTGATATTTGACCATGATGATATGGTAGAAGCCGCAAAAAAGAAAATACGATACAAAGCAGCCCTGCATCCTATCCTTTTTGAGCTTTTACCTAAGAAATTCACCATACCACAGCTGCAGAACCTTTACGAAGATGTTTACAATACACAAATAGACAACAGGAACTTTATCCGGAAACTGACTGCGACCAAACTGCTGATTAAACTGGACGAGAAGGACAAATCGGGCTCTAAAAAAGGGGCATTTTATTTTAAGCTGGACAAGAAAAAATACAAGGCAAACTTCCAGGCCTTCCTGAACTTCATCCCTAACCCCGATAAATTACTTACTGTATAATAGCTTTTTAGCGGCTTTTAAAGCTTTGTTCAAATAAATTCTTTTATTAAAATAAATAAACGTTAATTAGACGTTTATTTAACTAAATATGAACAAAGATCAATATGTGATTGGGGTCGATTACGGGTCGGATTCTGTGCGTTCCGTGATTATTGATGCAAAAAATGGAGCTGAACTGGCTTCATCTGTATATTACTATCCCCGCTGGCAAAAGGGTTTGTACTGTAATCCTTCAAAAAACCAGTTCAGACAACACCCTTTAGATTATATAGAAGGGCTTGAACAAAGCATAAAGCACTGCATTCAAAAAGCAGGTGGCACAACTGCCGCGGCAGCCATCAGGGCCATAGCTGTAGATACTACGGGTTCCTCTCCTGTTGCTGTAAATCAAAAGGGCATACCCCTTGCCCTGCTTCCCGGATTTGAAGAAAACCCAAATGCTATGTTTGTGCTCTGGAAAGACCATACCTCTGTGAAGGAAGCCATGCAGATTAACAAGCACGCAGCACGTTACGAGACCAATTACCTTAAATATTGCGGCGGCATTTATTCTTCTGAATGGTTCTGGGCAAAGCTGTTGCACATTTTACGGGCAGACGAGGCTGTAAAAGCAGCCTGCTATTCCTGGGTAGAACATTGTGACTGGATCCCCTTTCTGCTTACCGGGGGAAAAGACATTACTGAAATGAAACGCAGCCGCTGCGCTGCCGGGCATAAGGCTTTATGGGCAGAAGAATTTAATGGCTTACCACCGAATGAATTCTTTGCTGCGCTAGACCCATTGCTGGACGGTTTTACCGGGCGTTTGTTTACGGAAACTTATACTGCCGACGTACCTGCGGGTACCATCAGCCCGGAATGGGCCGAAAGATTGGGTTTAAATACAGATGTGCTAATTGGTGTAGGTGCTTTTGATGCGCATATGGGTGCCGTAGGTGGACAAATAGAACCTTATCATTTGAGTAAAGTAATGGGTACTTCTACCTGTGATATCCTGGCTATTCCCAATGAAGATATTGAGGGCAAATTAATTAAGGGCATTTGCGGGCAGGTAAATGGTTCTGTGATACCAGGCATGCTGGGGCTTGAGGCCGGACAATCGGCCTTTGGCGATACCTACGCCTGGTTTAAAGAGCTGCTTTCCTGGCCTATTAAAAACCTGCTGCGTAATACTTCAGCTATTGATGCAATTGCCGCAGCAACCCTGGAGCAGGAACTTTTGGACAAAATGATCCCTGAACTGAGCAAACAGGCAGCCCTGCTTCCAAAAACAGAAGATGATGAGCTGGCAATAGACTGGCTGAACGGAAGAAGGACACCTGATGCCAACCAGGAGCTCAAAGGAGCTATCAGTAACCTTAGCCTGGGCAGTGATGCGCCAAGGGTATTCAGGGCGCTGGTTGAGGCCACCTGTTTTGGCGCCAGAAACATCGTAGAACGTTTTGTAGCCGAAGGTGTACCGGTGAAAGGCATTATAGGCATAGGAGGCGTGGCCAAAAAATCCCCCTTTGTGATGCAGACCATGGCTAACGTTTTAAACATGCCCATCCGCATACACCAGTTTGAACACACCTGCGCATTAGGGGCCGCGATGTTTGCTGCCGTAGTTGCCGGTATTTACCCAACCGTAGAAGCAGCCATGACAGGCATGGGCAGTGGGTTCGACAAAGAATACCTCCCTGAACCCGAAAATGTAGCTTATTACGCAAGCCGCTTTACAAAATATAAAACACTCGGTGTTTATCTGGAGAATGTTAAATCAGGAAAACAATAATAGCTATAGCCATGAGTAATTATCAGGACATCAAAGAACAGGCTTACCATGCAAATATGCTGCTGCCCAAACTGGGGCTGGTGCTGTTCACCTTTGGCAATGCAAGTGCGGCCGACAGGTCCAAAGGCATTTTTGCCATTAAACCCAGTGGGGTTGCTTATGAAGACCTAAGCCCCGAAAAAATGGTGATTGTTGATTTTGAGGGCAATACGGTTGAGGGAACTTTACGCCCTTCATCCGACACCAAAACCCACGCGGTACTGTACAAACACTGGGAAGGAATTGGGGGCATTGTACATACCCACTCTACCTATGGTACCGCATGGGCACAGTCGCAACGCCCTATTCCAATTTATGGTACTACCCATGCCGATCATCTCACGGTAGATATTCCCTGCGCCCCCCCTATGGTCGACGACAGGATCAAAGGGAATTACGAATACGAAACAGGTTTCCAGATCATGGATCACTTTAAGGAAACTGGCCTCAGTTACAAAGAAGTAGAAATGATCCTGGTAGGCAACCACGCTCCCTTCACCTGGGGCAAAACAGCCGAAAAGGCAGTTTACAATAGTGCAGTACTGGAAGAAGTGGGCCGAATGGCCCTCTTAACCGAACAAATACGAAAAGAAGTGCCCAAATTAAAAGAAGCATTAATCAAAAAACACTATGAAAGAAAACATGGTGCAGATGCGTACTACGGACAATAAAATCACGCTAAATATTCAACAATGATCAATTTAAAAAATCTGGAAGTATGGTTCATTACCGGAACCCAGGACCTATACGGAGAAGAGACCTTAAAACAGGTAGCCTTACATGCACAGCAGGTTGCAGCCTCACTTAATGAGGCCAACTCCATCCACGTCAGCATAGTTTACAAACCTATTGTAAAAACACCTCAGGAGATTTTTGATACCCTGCAGCAAGCTAACCAAAGCAAAAACTGCATTGGAGTGATGACCTGGATGCATACTTTTTCGCCTGCAAAAATGTGGATCAGGGGCTTGAATATCCTTCAAAAGCCCTTGTTGCATTTACATACCCAATTTAACCGCGACATTCCATGGAGCAGTATTGATATGGACTTTATGAACCTGAACCAAAGCGCCCATGGCGACCGTGAGTTCGGCTTTATGGTAACGCGTATGCGCAAAGACCGCAAAGTAGTAGTCGGTCATTGGCAGGACGAAGAAGTAATTAAAGAAATTGACACCTGGACCCGCGCCGCCGCAGGCTGGCACGACTGGCAGGGCGCCAGGTTTGTGCGTTTTGGTGACAACATGCGTTATGTAGCTGTAACGGATGGTGATAAAGTAGAAGCCGAACTTAAATTTGGTTTTGAGGTGAATACCTATGGCATCGGCGACCTGGTAGCCGTAATTAACAGCATCCCTGAAAATGCTATCCAGCAATTGCTGGATGAATATGAAGCCAGCTATACCATGACTGACGACCTGAAAAAAGGTGGGGAAAGGCACGATTCGGTTTACCAGGCTGCAAAAATTGAACTGGGTCTCCGGAAATTCCTCGAAGATGGGAATTTTAAGGGCTTCAGCGATACCTTTGAAGACCTGCACGGCATGGTACAGCTGCCCGGGATTGCGGTACAACGCCTGTTGGCAGCGGGTTACGGATTTGCAGGGGAAGGTGACTGGAAAACTGCCGCCCTGGTAAGGGCCTGTAAGGTAATGGGTGCCGGGCTGCCGGGCACCAGTTCATTTATGGAAGATTACACCTATCATTTCGACCCTGCAAACGCAATGGTACTGGGTTCGCATATGCTGGAAGTGGACGCAGCCTTGGCCAGTGGTAAACCACGTCTGGAAGTACATCCCTTGGGTATAGGCGGAAAAGCCGACCCGGCCAGGCTCATTTTTAATGTAGCCGGCGGCAATGCAATCAACGCTTCTATTGTGGATATGGGCAACCGTTTCCGCTTGCTGGTCAATGAAGTGGAAGCCCTGGAACCGCAGCATGAACTGCCCAAGCTACCTGTAGCACAGGTATTATGGAAACCGCTTCCAGATATGAAAACAGGCTGTGCAGCCTGGATTTATGCCGGAGGTGCACACCATACGGCCTACAGCCAGAACCTTACGACTGCACATTTGCTGGATTTTGCAAATATCGCAGGCATTGAGTATGTTAACATTGGCAAAGAGACCAGCATCAACCAGTTCAGAAATGAGCTGCACTGGAACGAAACCTTTTATAGATAACCAGATATGAACAACAGTTTAGTTACCACAGACTATGTAGTTTTCCTCATCTATTTTATAGTTGTTGCAGGCTATGGCTACTACATTTACCGGCAGCGTAAAAAGAACGAGCACGATGCCAAAGCCTTTTTCCTGGCCGAAGGCACATTAACCTGGTGGGCTATAGGCGCTTCGCTCATTGCATCCAATATCTCTGCAGAGCAGTTCATTGGCATGAGCGGCGAAGGTTTCTTTCTGGGTATTGCTGTAGCAGCTTACGAATGGATTGCGGCCATCGCCCTTATCATTGTGGCCGTTTGGTTTATCCCGGTGTACCTTAAAAACAAGATCTACACCATGCCGCAATTCCTCAAAACGAGGTATAATGAATCGGTAGCACTCATCATGGCCATATTCTGGCTGTTCCTGTATGTTTTTGTAAACCTGACCTCCATCCTGTACCTGGGTGCAGTAGCCATTAACGGCTTAACTGGCGGCGACTACCTGCATGTAATTATGGTTGGCCTGGCTGTTTTTGCACTCATCATTTCCCTCGGCGGAATGAAGGTAGTGGCCTATACAGATGTGATTCAGGTTGCCGTGCTGATATTTGGCGGGTTGGTGACCACATACATTGCGTTAACGGTAGTTGGGCAAAAGTTTGGTGTGGGCGCCAATGCCATTGCAGGGTTTAATGTACTGATGGAACAGGCACCAGAGCATTTCCGGATGATGATCCCAAAGCCTACCGCAGCGTCTGAACAGGCAGAGATCAGCAAGTACCTCACCTTTCCGGGCCTGGCCTCTTATGCAGCCGGTATCTGGATCATTAACCTGAACTACTGGGGCTGCAACCAGTACATTACCCAAAGGGCCCTGGGTGCCGACCTGCATACCGCCCGAACGGGGATCCTGTTTGCAGGTTTTTTAAAGCTGCTGATGCCTTTAATTGTAATGCTACCTGGCATTGCTGCTTATGTGTTGTACAAAGGCGGGCACCTGCCCCAGCTTATTGGCGGTAAAGACGGGGCTTACTCGGCTATCCTCACTTTCCTGCCTACCGGTTTAAAAGGCCTATCGGTAGCTGCTTTAACTGCAGCTATAGTAGCCTCGCTGGCGGGCAAGGTAAACAGTATCTCTACTATTTTTACACTCGATATATATTCGCGCTATTTCAGCAAAGGTTCAGAACAAAAGAACCTGGTACTGGTGGGCAGGGCTACGGTATTTGCGGGAATGATCCTGGCTGTGCTCTTTACCTGGGATGACCTGCTGGGTATAGGTGGCGAAGGTGGCTTTACCTTTATACAAAAATATACGGGCTTTATCAGTCCGGGTGTATTTGCCATGTTTATCCTGGGAATGTTCTGGAAAAGGACTACCGGTGCGGCGGCTGTTGCAGGTGTATTGGCAGGTTTTTTACTGTCGGTTTTCTTTAATGAAATGGCACCGCGTATGCTGGGCAACGAAACCTGGCTGTATACGGCTTATCCAAACGGAGCAGGCAGCTATGAAATTCCTTTCCACATTTGTATGGGACTGTCTTTCGCCTTTACCATGCTGATTATGATTGCCATGAGTATGGCAGGGCCTAAAGTAAATGAGAAGGCTTTTGAACTGGACAAATCTATGTTTAAAGTTGCGCCATCTACCATGATACTGATTGTGGTAACCTTACTGGTTATCGGGGCGCTGTATGTAAAGTTCTGGTAAGTTATACAGTCTGACATTTCATGAAACAGGCAGCATGTTCAATTGTGCTGCCTGTTCTAATATTCGTTTAGACTTTACCATCTTTCAAAATGCTATTGTCACTAAATTGAAAACTTATAGGATTTGGTACGTCCAACACCTTTAATTTCAAAATGATCAGTATAGATTTCCAGGATGCCATACGCATTCTTATCTGATGTCTCCACCATACCTTCAAGTGTGATACATGGTATGGATAAATGATTTCCAAAATCTCCAATATGATGATGTCCCGCAAGCAATGCTTTAACACAAGTGTATTTATCTATAACACGAAGGATCTCCTGACTGTTAAGGGCTGTAAATCCTCTCGAAAAATCGAGTGGATGATGTGAAAGGATAAATACTTTCAGCTTTTGGTTTTGCGCTTTGGCCAGTAAACTGTCGACCCACTTTAACTGTCGGCTGCTGATTCCCCCGTTATATTCCTGGGCATTAACCCCTTTAACCGCCTTGATACTGTCCATCATATTCTTTAGTTCTTTTTCTTTCCAGGTTCCGGTGACATTAGCGTATGATGCAATTTCATTGGTATTGAGGAGGATAAAAAGACAGCCTTTTTTTTCAAGAGAATAATACTCGGATGGCATGCCCAGTTTTGCAAACAAGGATTTGTTTTCTGTTACGCCATGATAGTCATGGTTACCCGTAGTGTTATAAACCGGCTTTTTTAGTCTGTCTAAAATCGACAATACAGAATCCAGGTCTTTTGGATTTCTATCAACGACATCCCCCAGGTTAAGTGAAAATTGCACCTTTTGTTGGTTAAGGTCTTCAACGCAGGCCCTCAGTTTGTTTAATGAGTTTCTGTAATAACGTGTACCTCTTGTTTCAGCATTTGCATACTGAATATCGGCAATAAGGCCTACACGTAAAAATGGCTTTGGCGCCTGCGCCTGGGTATTCAGGTTTCCCATTAATACAAACAGGGTAAAAAAATAAGCTAACTTGTTCATGTAATTAAATTTACTTTAATGTTAGCGATTTAACTATAATTATTTATGCCTGCAAAGCATTCCCCTGCGCAATCGTTTGCACACAAAATTTTATCCACCGAATCTGAAGCAAAATACAAAAGGACTCCTTTCGGGGAGTCCTTTTGCAGGATTTAATGCACTACACCATTTACCGCTAAAACCTTTTCCAGTTGTGCTTCCACCTCTTGTTCATTGCCGGAGTATACCAGGATTTTCCCCGCTTTATCCAGCAGCACATAAAAGGGCAGAAACTTTATCTCGTACAGGTTGCCTACAACTGAAGGGGCAAACTTTTCAGGAAATTCATCTACTACCTGTAGCCAGGGCATCTTTTCCTGTTCCAGTGCCTTTTTCCAGGCCTCCTGGCTTTGATCGGCCGAGAGGCTGATGAGCTCAAAGCCTTTGGCCTTGTATTTCGCATAAACGGCTTTCAAATGCGGTATGGCCTTTCGGCAAGGCACACACCAGCTGGCCCAGAAATCGATCAGCACATATTTTCCGCGTGTATCCGAAAGCTTTAGCTTTTTCCCACCGGGCATCATCAGGCTGAAATCGGGGGCTAGATTGCCAGGCTTCAGCTTTCTTTTCTTTTCCAGTACGGACTCCATTGCCAGATAACTTTTAGTTTCCTTTGCCGCACCAGTAAATTTTTCCATCAGTGCTTCCTGTTGCTCCAAGCTGGTCTGGTAATCAAACTTCAGGAACTCACTGAGAAAATAAGGGCCGGAAACCGAAGCCGGGTTTGCACTGATGTATTCAGTGATCCACTTCAGGCGCTCAGGCCTTTTCAGTTTACTGATGGAGTCGTTCAATGCCTTGTCCTGCGCATTGGCCGATGGGATCGCGATCCCCAACAGGAGGATAGCTGTAATGATATATCTTAACATAATCTGCTTTGTTAGTTTTTAGAATAACCGGGGTTCTGGTCACCAAACAGCGGATTGTATAAAAATTCATCTTTTGGTACCGGTAAAATATATTGCGTTTGACTGGTTATGGTCGGTTTTACCTGCTTTACCGTTTCAAATGGCAGGCGCAGCAAGGCCATCCACTCCATGCCGTCTTCTGCGATCAGGCTTTTTACCGTTTCCTTGTAAATCTCGAACAGCAATGTAGCCGGTGTGCCGGCATTTTCTACCGCGTTGTAAGGCTGGCTATTTGCCGTAGCGGTAATCCCTGCCTTTTCCTGCACCTGATGAACCGGTATTCTTGCCTCGGCCAGATTACCTCCCGAACGTACAATAGCCTCGGCTTTTAACAGATAAACTTCGGTTAACCGCAACACATAATAGGTTTCAGATAATGCCGATGGCACACCGTTTTCCTTCATGTACTTGGTAAAGAAAAAATAGGCCGGCCGTGGCCTTACGCTACCAATCATCCAGGCCTGGCGCGGATCATTGTCGTACATGGTTTTCAAAGCCGTCTTTGCGACATACAGGGAAGATGCGCCCGGCCAGTATTGGGCACTGGTGCTGTAGGTTTCTTTTTCCTGGTTGGCCTGTGGCTTGATGCCCAGGATCACTTCCTTACTGGCCAGTCCGTTCTTATGAAAAACATCTTCAGCTATGGCTTCCAGTTTATAGGGACTATCGGCTATCAGGGAATTGGCCAGCGTAATGATTGTTCCATAATCTGCAGCACCGCCCCTGCTCATCAATACCCGCGTTTTTAAAGCCATTCCTGCCCATTTGCTGACATAATGGTTAGGATTGGTTGCCGGGCCATTAATGATCACATCGTCCAGATCGGCCAGGATATAATCATAGCTTTCCTTTACCGTACTCCGCTTTTTTGGGATATTGCTGAGGGTTGAAAGCTCATCGCGCAACAGTGCCCCCCGGGGGCTGTCGGCCTTGTACCATTCCCCGTAAAAAGTAAGCAGTTTAAAGTGCGCATAAGCCCTTAAAAAACGGGCTTCGGCAATCATCTCCTTCTTCCTGTTCGCAGTAAATTTTTCGGCTGGCAAGGCATTTATTCCACTAATCACTCCGTTTACGGCGTTGAGCAGCGTGTACGATTCTGCCCAATACGAACTGCTGGCCCGGTCATTGCGGTTTTCCTCTTCCGGCAATATGCTGGAGTACATCCCCAGGTAGCCTGCAAACATAGGCGGGATGATCTGATGGCTCTGCCAACCGGTTTTGGTAATGGTTGCGTTGGCAAAACGGTAGTAAGCACCATTTAATGCAATCTGGGCTGTAGCCTGATCCAATATGGTATTTGCATCAACCTTAGCATTTTTGGGTAGTGCACCCAGTTCCTTTTTACAAGCATAGCAGCTGATGAAGAGTACTGCTATCGCAATATATTTATAGATTAATATTTTCATCTCTCTGTGTATTAAAATCCAAAACGAAGTCCAAAACTAAACTGCCTTACTGTTGGGTATCCCCCTGCATCACTATAGCCCCCAATCAGGCTGTACGGATCATTACTTACCTCCGGATCTGCTCCGGGATAATTGGTAATGGTCAGCAAATTAGTTCCTGAAACATATACAGAAGCTGTATTTAGTTTCAGTTTTTTCATCAGCAAAGGGGAAAGCTGGTAACTCAGTGTTACAGATTTCAGCTTGATAAAAGAAGCGTCATATACGTTATTGCTCGCTCCGGTCACATTGGTACCCTGGCCCAAGATCAGCCTTGGCCTTTCGGTATTTTGGTTTTCCGGTGTCCATCTGTCCAATATTCTGATGCCCTTGTTGGTACGGGTACCCGCATCTGCATTTTGTACATCCGCCAGGTAATAAATGTCACCGCCATAAGAAAAAGTGGCCAGCGTAATCAGACTGAAGTTCTTATAGGTAAGGCTATTGGTATACCCCCCATAATATTTTGGCTCGGCATGCCCTATGATCTCACTTTTATTGAAGCGTGTTGCCGGGTCGAGTATATAACGGGTGTCGCCAATCCCCAGATAAGGATACTGCCCAAACTGGGCAAACAGGTTTTTACTCTTATAATCGTCTACTTCTGCCTGCGTCCGCAATAATCCGTCAAACCTGTAACCCCACAATAAACCCAGAGGTTCGCCTACCTTGAGCACATTATTCCCATAAGTATAGGTTTTCGGATTGGCAGGATCAGAAAAATCATTGGACAGTGCCAGCACTTTAGACCTGTTGCCGGATATGTTAAAAGTACCCGACCAATGGATGTTTTTGCTGCGTATAAAATCGCCACGCAGTGAAAGTTCAAGCCCCCTGTTCCTGATGTCGGCAATATTAGCCGTTACCCCGGTAAAACCCGAACTACGTGCTACGGTTGCCGGAAACAAAATCCCGTCGGTAGATTTCTCATAATACCCTATGCCCCCGCTTAACCTCGAATTGAAGAAGGCAAAATCAATACCAGCATCTTTTTGCAGGGTAGACTCCCATTTGATCCTATCGTTACCCAATTGGGTTGGGGCCAGTCCGTTTAGTCCGGCATAGGAAACGGGGGAATAAAGGGTATAGAACAGGTTATCTCCTATGTTCTGCGTACCGGTATAGCCGGCGCTTGCCCTCAGTTTAATCTCACTGATCCATTTTACATTTTTCAGGAAATTTTCTTCAGAGATACGCCAGGCTACACCACCCGAGGGGAAATACCCCACCCTGTTCTTTTCCGGAAATTTAGAGGAGGCATCTGAACGTCCGGTAAAAGTGAACAGGTATTTTTCGTACCATGCGTAGTTTGCACGCATGTAAAAACTGAGCAGTGAATTCTGCCCCGAAATACCGGTAGACGGTAAAGTTAATGCTGCAGAAGACAGGTTATTCAGGTAATTATCGTCCGGAAAGCCCTGGCCACTGGCCGAAAAGGAATTGCTCCGTGTAATCTGCCAGGAAGTCCCGGCCAGGATATTGATCCTGTTGTTTTCATTAAACTGCTTGTCCCAGGTCAGCGTGTTCTCATAAAACAGGTCTACATTTTGTGATTGTGCCTGTGTGGCCACTCCGTTTTTGGAGCCACTCGCATAGCCACCGCTTCCCGAGATCTGCGCCGTACTGGGTACATAATTGGTCTGGCGGTAGTTGTTGTAATTAACCGATACAGTAGATTTGAGTTTCAGGTTCTTAAGGATATCGTATTCGCCCGATAAAGACCCCAGCAGGGTCATGTTGTTGGATTTGTTGATGCCTTTAAGCAACAACAATGGATTCTGATAACCTTCAAAACCATAAGTTCCGTTCTCGTTTGCACTGATTACCTTTATGCTGCCGTCGGGATTGTAGGCGTCCAGGGTAGGCGGTGCAAATAAGGCTTGCGAATACATCCCGTTGGTAAGGTTATTGGTGCTAAAGCCGTAATCCAGATTGGTATTGATCCGTAAACGACTGTTAATTTCATTATCGAGGCTTACTTTCCCTGCAATCTGGGTAAAATCTGTGCCTACGATGGTACCATTATTTTTATTATAGGCCAGGGAAGTGTAGTACCGGGAACCCGTACCGCCACCTCTTACTGCAATATCTGCATTTTGGGTAATGCCATTTCGCAGTACCAGATCCAGCCAGTCTGTATTTCCTGTACCCAGAAAATCCGGATTGGTTAAAATATTGGTGGCTGTTGGGTCTGGTGCAAGTGCCGGAACCAATGCTGCCCGGGCATCGTTCAGGTTTTTTGCAGCCTCTTTCATGATCATGATGTACTGATCCCTGTTTAGAAGTTTTTCTTTAATGGGGCTGGTGATTCCTGCATAATAATTGGCTTCAAAGATTGGTTTCTGATTGTGTTTGCCCTTCTTTGTTGTAATGATGACCACCCCATTTGCAGCCCTCGAGCCATAAATCGCCGTTGCAGATGCATCCTTCAGGATGTCTATGGTCTCTATATCGTTGATGTTTAGCCCCCCCAAACTGTTCAATCCGCGTGCAAAAGAGCCCGAGATGGTCTGACTGGCATTAGGGCCATAGCCTTCTACCGGGCTAAGAATTTCTGCCGCACTTTGCAGATACCTGTTCTGGATTTGTACCTGTATGCCGTCGATAATGTACAAAGGGTCATTTCCGCCCATCAGGGAAGTCCCGCCCCTGATCCTGATCTTGGCCACACCACCCGGTGAGCCATCGGCCTGAACCACCTGTACACCTGCAGCCTTGCCGCTCAGTGCCTGGTCTACCGTAGCAAAAGGCACATCCCTCACTTCCGTCACATTTATTGACGCTACGGACCCGGTAAGGTCTTTTCTACGGGTGCTGCCATAGCCTACAACCACCATTTCGTTAAGTTTATTGGGATCCAGCTGCATGACAATGGTCATGTTCTGCTGAGCGGCTACCTCCCTGGTCATAAAACCTACGTAGCTTATGACCAACATGGCACCCTCTTCCGGCACGGTGATCGTAAAACGTCCATCCGAACCGGTTACCACAACCTTGTTATACCCTTTTACTTTAACACTAGCCGAGCCCACCGGCTTTCCGCCTTCATCCACCACACGGCCCTTTATTTCCGTGGCCGTAAAAAAGCCGCTCATTCGGTCAAGGAAGTTTTTTTCCCGGCTTTTGATAATGATGGTCCTGTTTTCGATGGTATAAGTTAAGGGCTGTCCTTTGAAACAGGCTTCCAGGGCCTCTTCCAGCGATACATTCCGCAGGTTCAGGGTTACAGGATTTGCCCTTCCAATGTTAAAATCGTTATAAAACACATCCATCCCCGTCTGCTTTTTCAGGCTTTCCATTATGGTTTTTAGCCTGGCGTTTTTTTCTATCAGCGTAACCTGCGCCCGGCTGGCCGCACTTACCTGAATCAAAAACACCGTCATTATGATGATAGTTAATCGCATCACACGCAATAGTTTTTTCATTATCTTTGATTGTTTAGGTTTATTCTTCACAAAGCGCAGGTTGTCTAAGCTATACGCTTTGTTTCAGTTGATTGCAAGAATTAACAGTATAGATCCAAACAAAGACCGGGAGTAGGTCGAAGCACTCCCGGTTATTTAAGGATCTCTTTTTAAGCAGGTAAAACTATTTCATCACCAGGATCCTCCTTCCTTCAATTTTAAAATGTACATCATTGGTCAGCTCTATTGTGCGCAGCACCTTTGCCACATTGTCAAATTTGCTGAACGAGCCACTGAACTGTCTGTTCAGTAATTCATCTTTGTAAACAATTTCCACATCATACCATCTCGCAATCTGGCGGAGGATGCTTCCAATATCTTCACTTACAAATTCAAACTTCCCGTTTTTCCAGGCTATGGATTTCTCTGCATCGGTATGGCTAAGGCTTAGGTTCTCGCTGCTGAGAATGGCTTGCTGACCAGGTTTCAGGACTGCAGTCTCTTCCCTGTTTAAAGCACGCAAACCTATACTTCCTTCCAGTAAAGTAGTTTTGGTTATGGGCTCATCTTCATAACTGCTTAGGTTAAAATGGGTGCCCAATACCTTAATCTCCTGTTTGTCTGTAGTAACAAAAAAAGGTCTGTCCTTATTTTTTGCAATTTCAAAATAAGCTTCACCGGATAGGGAAACGCGGCGTTCTGTCCCCATCGCAAAGTTTGCAGGATATTTTATTGAGGATCCCGCATTCAGCCAAACATCTGTTCCGTCGGGCAAATGTACCTGGTAAGTTTCGCCGGTACTGGTTGAAAGCGTATTGAAACGTGGTGCATCTCCGGGTGCACTATAGGCGTTCCCCATCGAGTACACAAGTTTCCCATCCCTGTCCTTATGGATGAATACACCAGCTTCTTTTATAATTTCGCCGCTAACCTGATCAGATAGCTTTATCTTTTTGCCGTTGGCAAGGGTTAACGTTGCGGAGTTATGCCCCGGCCTGATGTTGTGCTGGTAGGTAAGCAATGTGGCAGGTCCCTGGTTAATATACAGAAATAGCGCAGCGAATGCGATCAGCAATACAGCCGCTGCCGCGATCCCCTTCCACCAAAGCTTCAGTCTTTTTGGCTTTTCTGCTATTGCCCGGCTGATATTGCTGTAGATTTCTTTTCGCAGATCTGACTCGGATGCAGAAAAATGCCGGGGTACCTCCAGCTGCACTGCATAAGCATTTAACCAATCCATCAGTTCTTTTTCCTCGGTTTTGGTTGCTGCTCCGTTTTTCCATTTATTTGAAAGGTAGCTATACCGTTCCTTGTTGTCGGGATGCTTCATTTTTTGCTGCTTTTACCTATATGTCAGTTCAGCAGAACAAATCCCTTAGTGGTCATTAAAAAAAAATTAGAGCAGACTAAGGAGAAAGCTTTTCAAGCCTGTTTTCAATGTTTTAATGGCCTTACCCAGGTGGGCTTCAACGGTCTTTTCGGAGATGTCCAGTTCCTGCGCGATCTCCTTCTGCGACATGCCCTGCTCACGGCTCATGGTAAATACAAGTCTGCATTTTTCGGGCAAATCGGCAACCAAAGCTGACAGCCGTTCTTTCAGTTCCTCAAATTCCAGCCATTCCTGGGTAGAATTGTCAATTTCGGAAACAACTGGCAGACTGTCCAGATACTTTTTACGGATGTAATGCTTATCCAGCGAATTGATAATGCGATATTTTACAGAAACTGAAAGATAGGCCGAGAGGCTCCCTTCTATTTTCAGACTGTCCCTACGTTCCCACAAGCTGATAAAAATATTTTGCACAATTTCACGGGCCTCCTCCAGTTCAAATACCTTTTGCCCCGCTGTTGTAAATAGCTTTTTCCAGTAGCGGTTATAAATTTCAGTAAATGCACTCCGGTCATCCTGTTTCAAGAGCACAACCAATTCACCATCAGAAAGGGTATTGTAAACCACCATGAAGAATTGCCCCAAGCTTAAATCATTCTTTAGGCTAAAGATACTTCTTTATTGTTTAAAAATTCAGCTATCGCATTCAGATATTCATCGGGCACCTCTTCACAGGTCTTGTTACAAAGGGAATATTGACCGGAATTGAATTTCTCAATAAAAATGCCGCTCCTGGGATCGAACTTCAGATAGCCCAGGTCAAAAAATCGTTCGGCCAGATCACCGGATGCATCCATCGATCTGAACTGCAAGGGTTTGATCGCCAGGTTCTTTTTGTTAATCAGAAGCCACTGAAATTTATGTGCAGCAGCCGCATCATCAGGGACATATTTTTTAATCTCAATAATGCACAGGTCATTATTGTCTAAAAAATACAGACATTCAAAATTAACTCGCATAATCTGGTTTGGTTTTACCTGGGGTGCTAAACAAAATTCAGGCCAGTTACGGGAAACATCGCCAGGCACTATTTTTTACAATCAGGACTGCAGGAGCCGTTACCTATGTTACCCAAAGCCGGAAATTATTGCTCAAAAATTCATACCTGATTATTTACCAATTTGCATTTAGCTACTTTATTGTAACTTTAGGATTATGCTGTTGAAACTTCTTGCACTCTTTACCCTACTGCTTTCTTCACTGGCCTTTTCTGCTGCTGCACAGCAAAAGCCCAATGTGATCTTTATTCTGGCCGATGACATGGGTTATGGCGACCTGGGTTGCTACGGACAAAAACTTATTGAAACGCCAAATATAGACCGGTTGGCTGCAGGTGGCATGCGTTTCACTCAGTTCTATGCCGGTACATCGGTATGTGCACCGTCCAGGGCTTCGCTCATGACGGGCCTGCATACAGGGCATACTCCTATCAGGGGTAATTACGAAATCAAACCTGAAGGACAGCTGCCCTTACCCGATTCAGCCTGTATCATACCCGAGATGTTTAAAGCTGCAGGCTACAAAACCGGGGCCTTTGGCAAATGGGGCATGGGTTATCCCGGATCGGAAGGCGACCCTATAAAACAGGGATTCGACCAGTTTTACGGTTACAATTGCCAAAGGCAGTCCCATAACTTTTTCCCGGATCATTTGTGGAACAACCAGCAGCGGATAGTGTTGAACAATACGCTTACCGAACAACGCGATTATGCTCCGGAACTGATCCAGCAACAGGCCATGACCTTTATAGAGCAGAATAAATCCAATCCCTTTTTCCTGTACCTGGCTTACACCCTACCTCATGCAGCCCTGCAATTGCCTGCCGCTGACCCGGTATTTGAGCATTATAAAAAGAAATTCAAGGAACAGCCAAAAACCATTATAAAAGATTGGAATGGCATAGGCTATCAGCCCCAGGCCTATTCCCATGCAGCTTACGCGGCTATGGTAACCAAACTCGACAATTATGTAGGCGAAGTAGTGGCCCGGTTAAAAAAATTAGGACTGGACAAAAATACCATGATCATCTTCACGAGCGATAACGGGCCCCACAAAGAAGGAGGAAATGAACCTGCCTTCTTTAACAGCAGTGCGGGGTTCAGGGGCATAAAACGTCAGCTTTCGGAAGGTGGCATCCGGGAACCGATGATCGTTAGCTGGCCTGGAAAAATCAAAGCCAGGCAGGTCTCCAATCATGTGGGCGCCTTCTGGGACTTTATGCCAACCTTTGCTGAACTGACCGGGCAAATTCTGCAAGGCCATACAGATGGACTGTCCATTTTACCTATTCTGCTCCACAAGGGCCAACAGCAGCAACATGAATTCCTGTATTGGGAATTTCATGAAGATGGCGGCCGGCAGGCCGTCCGAATGGGCAAATGGAAAGGTATCCGTGAAAAAGCCATTAAAAATCCGTATAGTGCTATTGCACTATACGACCTGGCTAATGATCCGGGCGAAACAAAGAACCTGGCTTCAGCCTTTCCTGAGGTGGTCAGCAAAATCAGGAAAATCATGCAAAATGAACATACCGAGCACAAGGATTTTCCTTTCTTTAATTGAGCCTGTATTCCTGGTATTTGCCTAATACCGGGCTAAAATAAGTCCTGTAGCCATGCCTTTTCTGGCAATCTGCACAGCCACAGTCGCCTGCCGGGTGCACACAGTGGCAGCATCTTTCACAGCCATTAGGGTTCCTGTCAAACAGCATGCTGATCTCCCAGTCCCATTCGTTATACGTTTTCATACGCCCTCCTTTCAAAGTCAGACATGAGTCATCTGACGGGTTAAAGGTAGCGCCGCTGGTATTCTTCTGAAATATGGCATCGTTATAAAGGCAAAATCGATAGCCGAACCGGCCTATCCGGGCGTTAATTTATAATGCAACCATAGCTTTTATCACGCCATTCGCCGGATCAAGCCAGTTTTTGAACTGATCTGCAACCTGGTCAAACATCACCCTATGGGTAATATAGGTAGCCGGTTCCAGCAGTCCGGCCTTCATACTGGCAATCACATGTTCAAAATCTTCCCTTGTGGCATTTCTGCTGCTCATCAGGGTAGCCTCGCGCTTATGGAATTCGGGATGGCTAAAGGATATTGGCTCCTTTTGCAACCCGATCAAAACAAAACGCGCACCGTGTGCCATATATTGAAAAGCATTGTTTATCGCTTTAAGACTCCCCGTGGCATCTATAACGGCTGTAGGCATATCCCCGGCTGTGATCTGCTGTAATTGCTCCAATACGTCCGGATCAAGCGCGTTCACCACATGTGCCACCTTCAACTTATCTTTGCAAAACTGCAATCGGGTAGAATTGATGTCGAGCGCTATAACCTTTGCACCAGCTATACGTGCAAATTCCATAGTACCCAAACCAATAGGACCTGCCCCTATAACCAACACAAATTCATCCTTTTGGATACCCGCCCTACGTACCCCGTGTGCACCAATGGCCAGCGGCTCTACCAGGGCAAGTTCATCGTAACTCAGGCCTTCCCCCTGGATCAAAGAAACTGAAGGCACCGAAAGATATTCTGCCATCCCCCCGTCTACATGCACGCCACATACTTTAATGTCTGTACAGCAATTTGGCTTGCCAGAGCGACAGGCAATACATGTCCCGCAGTTGAAATAAGGGATAAAAGTTACTTTTTCACCTTGCTCAAAACCGGGGGCGCCATCCGCTTCCACCAGTTCTCCTGCCAGTTCATGGCCCAATATCCTGGGGTAACTGAAAAAAGGCTGTGTACCTTCAAAGGCATGCAGGTCGGTTCCGCATATCCCGATCCTTTTGATCCGTATTATTGCACGGCCCGAACCAGGTACAGGTTTTTCGGCATTTGCATATTCAAATGCTCCGGGCATGGTGCAAACCAATGTTCTCATCTTCTCCATGATCTTGTAAATTATCGTTTGCCCGGCAGGTTCCCCAGCCAGTTCACCAGGTCCTGCCCGGCTTTAAAGTTCTCATATTCCGCAGGCAGCTTCCTTCCATCTACATACTCATTATACAACCATGGATCTCCGATCACAAATACCGTCCCTTTACCATATTTACTTACAGCAATGACATTGTCACTGTCCTCATCTTTCAATACCGGTTTTGCCTGGCTTCCCAGTGTCAGACTGCAATATTCCTTAACATACAGCTGTCTGGCCGTCTTCAAAATTGCATTTCCTTCCGGTACCAATACTTTACCCATCTCAAAACGGTTGTTGACTACCCGTCCCTTGCTATTGTAGTTAAACTGAATGTCAAATGTTTTTGCCAGGGTATTGAAATGATCCAGTTCTGTATTTCCTGTATCGTTGGCCATCAAAACCAGCAAACCGCCAGCTTTTACCCAATCTGCAATGACTTTAATGTGGTCTTTATTGATAAAATTGGGCTTAGGCACCTCCTTTTCCGTATCAGGGTCTACGATAATATAAACCGATGCACTCTTTAAACTGAGGGCGGTGGGCGCCGCATTTAAAGTTGCGGTTTTGAAACCGGCATTGCGAAACTGTTCTCCCCACAGCGAAAAACCACCGGCAGCCATTTCCTCCCATTTGTAATGCCAGGAAACCTCGTTGCCCTGCTGGTCTTTTTTCTTTTCGTTGTTGAACCAGGAATCCAGCAGCACAGTTTTGCCCAACCCGGGTTTAGGCATTGCGGCAATTTCCATTTCGTTGGCAGCCAATAAAAAGGCTCCTACTCCTTTCGGATCATTGCTAACCACCTTTTCGCTCATGTAATACGCATAACTACCATCACGGTAGGGTTTCCCGCCCAGGCCCGATACGCTGACTGTCCCCTTCAGGTTAACCTTACCTTCGCCGCGCTGCTCCACAAATTCCTGCTGCATACCTTTGTAACCTTTAGCGGCAACAGCAAAATAGCTTGCAGGCAAACAACCCAGGCGTACACCTTTTGCAAGGGCATACACAAACATGGCAGAGGCTGATGACTCAAAGTAATTGCCCTTTTCGTTAGGCAGGTCCAGAATATCGTACCAAACCCCCGTTTTGTCGTTCTGCGTACTTTTAATGGCAACTGCAAGCCGGTTTAGAATGTTAATCAGTTCTTTGCGTTGTGGATGGTTCTGAGGGAAATAATCCAGTGTTTCCACCAGGGCCATGCCATACCAGCCCATAGCCCTTGCCCATATGTGCGGAGAAAGACCCGTTTTTGGGTCTGCCCATTTTTCGATCTTCGATTCATCCCAGCCATGATAAAGCAATCCTGTTTTTGCATCCCTGGTGTTTTTTTCAATCCAGATAAACTGGCTGGCAATATCATCAAAGGCTTTTGCATTGCCGGTCAATGTGGCATACGCTGCATAAAATGGCTGTCCCATATACAAACCATCCAGCCATACCTGGTTGGGATAGATCTGCTTATGCCAGAAACCGCCTTGTTTGGTGCGGGGCTGTTTTTGCAGTTGTTCCCACAACAATGTGGCTGCTTTAAAATATTTGGCCTGCCCGGTTACCTGATAAAGGTTCAATAAAACTGTTCCGTTTTTTACATTGTCGATATTGAAATGTTCCTGGCTGTAGGTGTCTATCGCCCCATCTGCAGATATAAAGGCATCCATATCTTTCTGGATATATTTGAAATAGGCCGCATTCCCCGTACGCCTCCATAGGGCAGCCATCCCGTCCTGTACCACGCCATGATCATAAGACCATTTTTTTGCGCGCTCCGGCCAGATCTCCATTACGGTGGCCGCCATCTGTTCGGAAAGGGGTTTTGGATTGCTTTGCTGAGCCCTGACCTGTGAGGCAGCAGCCATACAAACTATCAGACTAAATATAAGGGAGATTCTTTTTTTCATTTGTCATGCTATAAATGGTTCTTACAATTCTACATAGTTTTAGGCTGGGATTGCAGTAAAAGGGCCAAAATAACTACGCAATCGTTGCCAAAATCTTATTTCATCATCAGTATAATATCTTTCCTCCTGGACTCGGGGACGACCCTGAGCAGTTCCAGCTTCCCCTTTTTGAACATCACTTCAACCGTAGTCTGATCAGGTGCATGGAGCTTAAAATGCACATCCCATTCTTTTGGCCAGGCCGGCAGCACATAGATTTTTCGATGATGGCTTTGCAGCAGCATTTCCTGCAAGCCCATCATCCCTGATCCGCCCCAATTGTGATCGGGTACCCAATCGAATCCGGGCCCCCAAAAGGCGGGAAAACGCCTGCCCGAATCTTTCAGCTTTAAAAGGTTCAGTTCAGCAGCTGCTGCAGTCAGCCCCAGCCTTGCTGCAAAAATATTATCCTGTTTCCAGCCTACATGACTCCTGAATTTCAGGACATCTGCATCGTATTTAAAGGTATTGATTGCTGTATCCAGGCCGCTTCTGCCAATGCCGTATATCCCCCATGGAAAGACCGGGTACAATTGCGGACTTTCGGTATTGTTTACCCGTTCCCATGTTTTTGCAGGGGCAATGGTTGGATGTCCGCCGAAATCACGGAAACTGAGGGGCGGTATGCGTTTCAGCATGGCTGTCCAATCTGTACGCTGCTGTTCAGAAATACCCTCCAGTGCCAGCAAACTCCCCAAAACCGTTTTCAATGCGGCAATGGTTGAGCTGGCATTATAGGCCATTTTATAGGTTTCAGCAGCAGATCCCGGGTACAAGATCAGGTGTCCATCTGCATCCAGTGCTTTACTGCCCCTTTGCCTGGCCAGCATGGTGTAGTGCGCATCAAAAAAACTGACACAGCTTTCAATGAAAGGCAGGTACTCCTTTACATCCTTACCTGCATAGTTTTGAATTTCCAGCATCATCTGGCAGAACTCCAGTACGGTATCCCACTGGTATTCCAGCCAGGCATTGTATTCCATCCCCGGATCGTAGCCCTCCGGTCGTTTCCAGCCATATTCAGCCGGGTTAGGCAGTCCAAAATTTTCCAGTTGTTCCGTAAAACTGGCCCCTTTGTGTTTCCAGTAAAAGGCTGTTCTTATTTCTGCATTTTTCAGCAGACGGATATAAAAATCAAACTGCGGCCTCATCAGGTCCGCATCCCCGCTTTTCAGCATGGGCCAGTATACCAGGCGCTGATTTTGTGCGGTATGGGTCCCTCCGCCCCAGTTTCTGAAGTCAGGTGTAAAATTTAATGTTGTATCTACAAAAACCGGATCATAGGTAAAAAGCCCGCCGTTAAATTTTGTAGGGTAAGTACCAAAAGCATTACAGCCCAGCATATAGCGGAACAACTGATAGTTTTTGCCAGCCTGTGTAACCAGTTGCTCCTCCTCGTTGTTCATGTGAATAAAACTGCGCTGCCAATAGGCATTCCACCATTTTTTACTGGCTTTAAAGTCACGCTCAAAATCTTCCGCCTTCTGTTTTGTCTGGGCCAGGCCTTTTAGCCATTCCTGCACACTACCGGCCTGCGCTGTATGCAGTGCGATTGTAATGCCAATGGATTTCAGTGCCCGGGTATTTTTTAACTTCCAGCCTTTGAAAGGTACCCCGGCATAACTGCCGCTATAATTACCGTCGGCCATCATTCCGTCGCCCTGCATTGAGCCGCCAAACACCAGGTTCTTCAGCGGATTAAACAGCTCGTCTTTCAGGCTTTCCATTCCCTGCTGTTTTACCGTAACGTCAAAAACAGATTCGGCCTTATTCTGATGAAAAAACAATACAGTTTTGTTATTGAATGTGATGCTGTCCCTAAAGGTTTTCACTTCGCCCTGTGGTGCCCATTTATAGGAATTCTGGTTATTTTCCTTTCCTTTGGTGATGCGATCGTTATGCCTCCAGCTTTCGTATCCCGCCACTGCGATGGTTTTATGGTTACTTTTTACGTCCAGGTGCACCACAGGTTTAAATACATCAACCCATACATTTACTTCTGTACGTAGGCTGCCCCTGGCGCCTGTAATTTTAACATAACCATCTTTCAAAACAAGCTCTTGTTTAAATGAAGACTTTTCATCAAAAGGGTTCGGGCTCAGTTTCAACCGCATTCTGCCCAGCTTAAGCAGCGTATTGTTTTCATCAAAGGTTCCGCTTCTGGCTATATAAAGGAACAGTTCCCCATGCTCTACCCATACATTTAAGCCAACATCACCCCCGCCGCAAGGCATAGAAGCCGCAGCATTGGCACTCTGACTTGTCCATATTACATTTTCATCAGGATTTGCCCTGCTTTGTGCCTTGGCACCAAACAGAAAGCCTGCCGACAAAAACAGCCACACGATATATTGTTTAATTCCTTTCATCAATTGTCCCAATCGTCCGTTCTAAATGAAGATACCGGTAAGCCATCTGTTCCGTATAAATCGCCGGTCACAAAATCCTTAAATGCATAGCGCACAGCTACCGGATTTTTTACCTGCTCTGCTGAAACAGTAATGCTGCTCCCCGAAATCTTCGCTACAGCCGGAAAGAATTTTTTATCTGCTCCGGCTATTTCAAATAAAGTTAAGCTTTTACCAAAAGATGTAAGGCCGTTTGCTGCATTTTGAAACTTCAGCACTACAGCATTGTCTTTTATACTCATAGATTCATAGGCTGGGCTGGCATAACTAAAGCCCTTGATGCCGTAGGTATTGCCCAGGGCCAGGTAAGCCAACCTCGTTCCTCCCTTTTCTTTATTGGCAGGATGAATGGAATTTTCTTCACCAATATCCATAAGCACTGCCATACCCGAAACAGGTATTTTGGCCAGGGATTTACGTTGCGCATCCCTGATAAATGCCGAATTGTATTTACCGCCTTTGTGGTATGGCGGCAGCTGAGCATAGTTATAGGGTGCAATCTGTGCATAATAGAAAGGAAATTCCCCTGCGCCCCATCCCTCTCTCCAGGCTTTCACCATCGCAGGGAACAGTGCTTCATAACCGTCTGAACGCTCGTAATTGGATTCGCCCTGGTACCAGATGGCTCCGCGTATGCCAGAACCGATAACCGGATACAACATGCCATTATACAAAGTAGTTGGGGTGCGGCTCACTTCCTTTATCGTATCGGTCTTTACAGGGATTTTAATTTCCGTAAAAGGCTGCAGCTGTTCGGGCGACATCCAGGCCTCAATAGAGGATCCACCATAACTGTCGTTAATCAATCCTACAGGTACCTGCAGCAGCTCATTGAGCAGCCTGCCAAAATAATAAGCCGTTGCACTGAAATTAGCTACTGTTTCAGGTGCAGCTGTTTTCCATTCCGAGGCCTTGCTGTTGTCCTGCTTTTCTGTAACCGAAGAACGCGGAACGGTGTACAGCCTGATCTGCGGATTGGCGGACTTCAGAATGGCCTCATTTGAGCCCAGCACAGGCTGTCCCTTAAATCCTTTCATCGGCATTTCCATATTGGATTGCCCGCCACAAAACCATACTTCCCCAATCAGGATATCCTTTAAAACAAGGGTGATGCCATCGCTGACACTGATATCATACGGTCCTCCGGCCTTTGGCGTGCTTATTTTCAACTTCCATTTTCCGGCAGCATCCGCTTTTATACTGTATTTCTTCTTATCCCATGACGGCACAACGGTAATATTTCCATTGGGTTTTGACCAGCCCCATAAAGCGGCTTCCGTTTTTTGCTGCAATACCATATGATCGGTAAAAATTGAAGCCAGTTTTACCTGCGCAAAAGACAGGCTTTCGGATAGTAAAACCAGGAGTAAGGTGAGTATTGTCCTATAGACATTGAAGCTAATTTTATTCATGCGAAGTTTGGTTTAATTCTTCCTTTTCTTCTTTTATTGCCTTTTTACGCCAGTAATTGGCGAGTATAGATCCCGAAATGTTCATCCATGGACTAAAAACAGCCGCTGCCAATCCAACAGTTCCCAGCTTGCCCATTGATCCGGCCAGCCCCGAGGCCATTCCTCCGTTTTGCAGTCCAACCTCAAATGCGACTGTTCTGGACGACTTTTTATCCAGACCGAACAAACGGCTCAGGAGATAGCCAAAAAAGTATCCGGCCCCGTTATGGATCACCGAAGCCAGGAACAGCAAAAAACCAACCTGCATCAGGTTATCCCGCCCTGCGGCTGTAGTCACTGTAGTAAAATAAACGATGCCAAACATGGAAATATAAGGCATAGCCGCATCCAGTTTATCAAATTTTATGGCACACCAGTGGTAAATCATTCCGGTTAGTACTGCCCCTGCAAAAAAACTCAGGATCTCGGCCGAAGCCATTGCCTGTTCAGGTAAAACTCCTTCCATGCTTTTCCATAAGCCAAATGGTAGCGCTGTAAGCCAAATAATACAGCCTGCGGCAATCAGGTTCATTTTTTTTTGTCCCGAAGGGCTTGCATTTTTAAGGTAATCATGGATCAGTGCCGCCCCAATTGGAACAATGACAATCTTAATGATTTCCATCATCATATTGATGAATTTGATCTCAATCAATGTTCCCGCCAGCAGCTTCATCAGTAAAGGTGTCATGAAGGGTGCAATAAGGGTGGCCATAGCCGTAACTGCAACCGAAAGCACCAGGTTTGCCCGGGCAATGTAAACCATTACATTGGAGGCCAGGCCACTGGAGCAGGAACCAATTAAAATGATACCTGCTGCAATTTCAGTCTCAAAATGAAATACACGGGTTAGCAGCAAACCCATTAAGGGCATGATCGAAAAATGGCAGAGCAGACCAATAACCACACCCTTGCCGGTAGATGCCAGGCCAGTAAAGTCACGGATACCCATCTGGATTCCCATACCAAACATCACCAGTTGCACCACTACCAAGATGAGCCACTTGTTTCTGAGGTCGAAATCGCCCCATTTTAAAAAAGCTGCAGGGTATACCATTCCCGCTACGACAGCAGCAATGATCCAAGCAGTATACTGATAGTTTTTCAACGGCCCGACCGCGCCGATCCCAATAGCTGCACCTACAGCCAGTACAACTGAAGCTGGTTGCCACAAATGGGCATCATTGCGAAAAATCCCCAGCAGCAGCACAATAAGGCCAAGTAATGCGGCAAGCAGGAAAAACCTGCGGATGGTTCTCATAATTCCTATTTAAACAAGTCTGCAAGGTGCTGGATGGCCAGTACCGGGCTGGCTAAGATGGGGATGCGCCTGGCTGACTCCGGCAGGCCATCTACCACCCGCGACATAGATGCCTGGGCCAGGACAATCACATCTACCTCCGCAGACAATTCCATCAATGCCTTTGCCACCATTTCATCGTGTTTTTCTGGGTTGCCCCCCATAAGCGCCTCAAACGCACCTTCACAAAGTTTTGAGCGGAGTTCAATTTCCTTTCCCGCAATTGCAGCGCGCCGTCTTACCAGATCACTGGTAGGTCCGAGTGTGGTAGGTAAGGTAGCAATCACACCAATTTTTTTCCCTGTTTTCACTGCCAGATCAGCCATGGGCTGGTCTACCCTTAACACAGGTACAGCGGTTAACCCGGCCGCAGCCTCAACGGCAGCGCCAATTGAGGAGCAGGTAACCAGGATAAAATCTGCACCCGCATCGGCTGCCGAGCCTACATGGTCCACTACTCTTCTGGCTGTAAGCGCTGTCAGTTCATTGCGCCTGATCACGTCCTTAATCAGACTGTCGTCAACAATATTAAACACATTGACATCAGGTAAATATTGGCTGCATAGCTGCTGAAAAACAGGAACCAGTGTAGCTGAGGTATGGACAAGTCCAAGTGTTTTAGTTTTCATATTTTTAGGTTATATCTGTTTCATTTAAAAAAATCTTCCTTTCCTACCTGGCCACCTTTGAATACCACCTGCAGGCCGTCTACTGTTGAACCTGGTGCATATGCCCGGCAAAGCGGGGCGCCGGGACTAAGTGGGGCAATCATTTCCACCGCTTCAATACCCATTGCCCTGGCAGCATAGCTGGAGGTATCGCCCCCGGCCACAATGATGCGCTGAATGGGCACCTGTCCAGCAGTAAAACGCGCTATCATTCCCAATAAAGTGCCATAGAGTTGTGCGGTCTCTGCTTTTCCAAATCCTTTTTCGTCAAATAGTCCATCAGTTGCGGCAACCCTGGGATCGTCCATACCCAGGCTGGTATGCAGCAGCACATCTATCCCATCAGCGATTAGTGCCGAGGCCTGTGCTGCATATTTTAATGCCGCAGTATGAATAAAACCGGCATTTGTGCTAAAGCCTCCGGCCGGAGCTTCGGCGGCCAAAGCCGCTGTATCTATGCCGATTCCGGTGAATCCGTTTTTAAGCGCATAGGCAATCTGCGCTGCAGTTACCGATGAGCAGCTGCCCGATACCACGAGCAGGGGGCCTGATTTGTCTGGCTGCTGCCAGGATACCTGGTGATTTAACATTCCCCTTTCCCGCCAATGTGCACCAAGGGCCATTTCAATGCCGGAAGATCCTGCAGAGAACAACGGTTTTTCTGCCACAGTCATGCCATCTATAATTGCACCGATACTTTTCAGGTCTTCCTGCTCAAGCGCATCAAAAAGCAGCACTTCCTGCGTTTCAAGATGTGGTTTTTGAGCCTGTTCCTGATACCGGCGCAGCTCAAGGATATCGAAAAGACCTATTTTTTTGTCGGTTTGCCTGCCCAGATGCAGACGAAGGTCACTTTCATCAGCAGGCGTCACCGGGTGATTGCGCATCGAAGGGTGCCGGTCAAGACGGTAAATCCCACCTTCGCTGCCAATTCCCATGCGGGCAAACAGGTTGCCAAACAGGCAATAACGGCCCAATGCCGGGGCAGCAACCAGTAAAGGTACAACTCCAGTCTGGAATACCTCTGCGCCAATATCGATGGCTTTACCAATGCTTCCTATGGAAGGGGAAGAATCAAAGGTAGAGCAGACTTTGTAATGAACATGTCGTGGATTTAACAGGGCCAGGGCAGTAAATACGGGTGTGAGCTGTTCGTCCATTTCAGCGGGCGACATGGTCCTCCCCGTTCCGGCGATACCGATAGCCTGCAATTGCGGATAACGCTGCAGCTGTTCCTCCGATGGGGCAGCAATAAACAGCACAGTTTTGATGCCGGAGCGCCCCAGAAATTCCAGTGCATCGGTAGATCCTGTGAAATCATCGCCATAAAAGGCCATTAGTAAACGGCTATTGTCCATTGCTTCTATTATTTTTTGCCAAATACGGTTACAGAATGTCCAAATTCAGGGTATTTTACTGCAGCTTCAGCTATCGACAGTCCATCTACTGCTGCCTGCCATGCTTGCTGCATGGCAATTACTCCCCCGGCCGGGCCATCGGGATGGGCCATAATCCCTCCTCCTGCCATGTATAAAAGATCTACAGATTGAATGCGGCGATAAGTTTCCGGTGCCTGCCCGCCCCATTGTCCGGACGAGACCACCGGCAATACCGAATAGCCACCAAACATAGGCCTGTAACAAGCCTCTATTGAGCGCACCACAGAATCGTCAGATTCCCAGAACTTATTCTGAATGCCATTTACATGGATCTGGTCTACTCCTGCCAGGCGCCAGAGCTGCTGATAAGCCGGAAACTCGATTCCAAGCAAAGGGTGCCTGTTTAACATCCCCCATCCATTACGGTGTCCGTGAATAGCGAGCGCACCCATATCGGCTATTTTTTTTACTCCGGAGAGCCCCACACTGTTTAAGCTGATCATTGCGGATGTTCCACCGGTGTTGACAATCTTTTCGTAGTTATGCTGCATCTGGTCTATATCATCGCTGATGTTAAAAGCGTACATTACTTTCTTTCCACTGCGGTCGGCCTGCCTGTTGATCACTTCCATAACTGCATCCACCCTTTTGTCAAAAGCTGAGTTGGCCGATGAGCCCAGCAGTTCATCGTCTTTGATAAAGTCTATACCTGCAGCTGCCAGTGTACCTACCAGTTCGGCGGTTTGCTCCGGACTCATGCCTATGCTGGGTTTAATAATGGTCCCTATCAGCGGCCTGTCGTAAACACCGGTTAGTTTCCTGCAACCTTCAATTCCAAATACCGGCCCCCTGAAAGCAGTTGCAAATGAAGGTGGCAGTTCAATATCCATTAATTTAAGGCCGGTAAACTGGGTCAGCTCATACAAATTGCCCTGCAGGGTAGAAACCATCACCGGCAGGTTGTAGCCAAAATTCTCAATCGACCAGGAAACTTCGATCATCGCCCGTTGGTACTTTCCACCAGAGACAAGCACACCAGGTATAGCCGGTTCATCGGCAGTATCTAAAACCGTGATCTTTTCTACCCTGGCTGCAAAGCGCTGCTTCAATTCTTCGGTTTCGCCCGGCACGGCAATAAAGGTGCCCGAAGACTGCTCACCTGCAAGTACGGCGGCCGACTTCTCCAGATCCAGTGGTGTTTCTATGTAATATTTTGCAGTTATTCTTTCCATAGTCTTGTTGTTATCTGCTGAACGGTAGCCAAACCGACATTTCCGAATGCCCGCGGTTGCCCCAGGCAAAATAAGGTACCAGTTTTACAGGAACGGTAGTTTTGGCCTCCGTAACCGGTCTGTACAATACATTTTTCCAGTTTTTTTGCTCAATCCAGGTAGCATTGCCTTCCAGGCTCATCATATCTGCCCCATCAATTTTTATAGGAGTGGCCTTCAGCTCTATGCCGGAAGGCAGACACACATTAAAAATCCTTTTACCAGGCATATCCGGGGATTCCAGGCAGTAAACAACCGGGCCACGTTTCACAGCAACCTGGTTTCTGTTCTCTTCAACCAGGGGATTGGCCTCTATCAATTGTGCCTCCATTGGCAGTATCAGCTCTACCTGGTCTCCAGCCTTCCATTTTCTGTTCAGCTCAGCATAAGTACCCGGAGTAATGGCAATAGCCGCTTCCTTTCCGTTCAGCTTTAACACCCCCTTTGTTGCCCAGCCCGGTATCCGGAAAAACATAGCGAAAGGCTTGTCGCCAGCAGATTTTACAATGATCCTGATGTTTCCATCCCAGGGATAATTGGTTTCCTGGCTCAGGCTCAGTTTTGATCCGTCTTCCAAAGTGGTGTTGATGTTATTTCCGCCGTATAAATTAAACCATAAACCCTTAGCTGAAATGCTGTAAGCATAATCGCTGACCTCGGCAATTGTGCGTACTACGTTTGGCGGACAACAATTGGACAAACCGATGTATGGAACACGGTCTTTGGACCAGCGCTGTTTAAAGGGCAGGTCATCCGAATAACTCAGCGGATTGGTATACAGAAATTTCTTCCCGTCCAGGCTGATACCAGACAATACACTATTGTGCAGGGCCAGTTCCATCACATCTGCATACTTTGCATCACCTGTAATCTGCAGCATGCGCCAGTTCCAGAGTACATTGCCAATATTGGCACAGGTTTCATTGTGTGCCGTAAAATTAGGCAGCTGGTAATCCCGGCCAAAAGCCTGATGGATCTTCTGCACCTCAGCAGGGTTATAAGAGGTGCCGTCTGGCGAAGTGCCATCATACAAAGAACCGCAGCCGCCGGTTACATACATTTTATGCTGGTTTACATCCTCCCACATCAGATTAAGGGTACGTATTAAAGAATCGTTACCGGTTTCAGCATACAGATCGGCTACACCTGCATACAGGTAATTGGCCCTTACCGCATGGCCCATTGCTTTCGTTTGCTGCAAAAAAGGAATCCTGTCCTGGTTATCATCTGTACCATCCTCTATTTTTCCTTTGATGGCAATCAGGTGTCTGGCCAGCTCCAGGTAACGCGGGTCCCTGGTGGTCCGGTACATTTCAATTACCCCCATATAATGCGAAGGACAAATGGCGTTCCTGGCCAGAGCGGGAGAAGCTTTTTTGTAGAAGTTGTACAGATATTCTGTTGCCTTTTTAGCCACATTGAGGAGCGAAACCTTACCGGTTGCACGGTAATGCACACAGGCAGCAGTCATCAGGTGGCCAATGTTATAGGCTTCAAAACTCAGGCGGTCCTGAAACTGGTTCTTGGAGCCTGTTTTCCGCTGCTCAATCATGGCCTTGGTGTATATATAACCATCGTCACGCTGTGAGCGGGCAATCACAGCAATGGCCTTATCCATCATTTCGTTTAATTTCGGATCAGGTGTTGAAGCATAAAGACTGGCCACCGCTTCCAAAGTTTTGTAATAATCGCCATCATGAAAAGAGGGGCCTTTATGTGATCCTGTATCCAAACCCGCGGCTATTTCAAAGTTTTTGAAAGCATGGCTGATGTTTGCATCATTATAAATGGCCCACATGTTAGGCACCATCGTTTCGCGGGCTACTTTAAACCGGTCTGCCCAGAAACCTTTGGTCCAGCTCACATCGCTCATATTCAGACTGCGCAGCTTAACATACTTGCTTTGAGAGGTATTTACCAGGCTTTTATCCTGGGCTTTACTGAACCCCACATACAGGATAAAACAAAATCCTAAAACAATTACTTTTTGCAGATTGATCATCTTTTTCTTTTTTAATTTTCCAATGTCTTAAACACACGTACCGGACCAAGCAAACCAGCCTCATTCAAAGGTTTACCCTCCAGCCGCAATGTGGCCGTTGTTTTGGTGATCCTTTTGTTTTCAGGGAGGTGCTGGTCGCCCATCAGCCTGTTGGCCCAGGTATTGGTTACTTCAATACGCAACTGGTTGTTTCCGCTGCGCAAAGCGGCAGTAATGTTTACCCTGTAGGGGCTTGTCCAGGTCACCCCGCAGGAAATTCCGTTCATTTTTACCTCTGCTATACAACCTACGTTGCCCAGATCAAGAAAGTACGCTTGTCCGGCCTCCTTTTTAATTTTAAAATTGCTGGTATAAACAGCTGTCCCGGAATAATACCTGATCAGGCTATCCGGATGTTTGCTCCAGTCGCTCAACGCTTTGAATACAACGGGTTTTGCAGGACCACCATAAGCGGGGTCAAAAGCAACCTTCCATGCCGCGTTTATCGTACTCAGCTGATGCAATTCCGGCCAGTTGTTACCAGTATATACCTCTTTTGCACTGACATTATCTTTGAACAGGACAAAAACTGAGGCATTGGCTGCCAGCTTAAGCGAAAACACCGTACGGTTATTTTCTGCTTTCCAGTTCTTTACCGGATTGCTTTGGTCGTTTACCGCATCGTACAACACAGGAATTTTTCCCGACGTCCTGAATGAAAACTGCAATATCCTTTCCTTATTTTCCTGATTGGCAATAAAATAAATTTCTTTATCGGGTGCAGTGCGATGGGTATAAGTCATCTTTTTTGCGTAGCTGCCGGTGTGTTCTTTTATGATCAGGTCCTGTGTTACACCCAATGGATCTAAAGTCTCCTGCTGATACGGCCCAATGACCACCTGTCCGGCACCAATATTTCCACCGCTCCACAGTTCATCAACAATTTTTTTAAACCCGGGGGCCTGTTTTAAACCCGGCTGGTAAAGCGGCTTTTCGTTCAGCAGCACTTTGGCCCCTGCTTTAACCAGTTCAAGCAATTTCTTTACGGTTTCAAAATTGACATATTCGTAATTTGGGTTCAAGGCCATTTTACCAGGAACAACCAGTACACTATAAGTAGCACCGCTTTCAAATACTACTTTTCCATTTTTAACAACCGCAGTATACAAGGCGTCCGGATTAAATGAGTCGTAAGCATAGCCCCTTAACGGGTTTATCCAGTCCTCCGCGTCGGCCATATTTGCCGAATGTGTTACACCAACCGGTTTCTGGCGTACAGGTTCACCGGTATTGGACAATCTTCTGGCTTCAGCCTCCACAACATCTTTTCCAAACAGCCCGGGCAATGCATTTACCAGCCTTTCTGGCAAAACTGACCGCCTTGGCAGTTCATCACCGGTAAATACAGCGATATCAGCCACTGGCTTACCTTGCTGCAATAGCTCCTGGCAGCGCTCAGCATAGGCCACCCATGCCTTGCCTGGTTTCCACCAGGTTTGATCACGCTGGAAGTAAAGGCCTATCCCATCCAGGGTCATGCCTGGCTTGCGGTCTGTCCATGGGTTAAGTGTAAACACATGGTACACCATTTTATTGATGCCAAGGGCATAGTTCCGGTCCAGCAATGTCTTCATATTGGCCGGATGCTCGTTCCAGTCCATCCGCAGTGTGGTAAATGCTTCGGCCTGAATGATATTCTTTCCATAAATATGTGCGCCCGAAATGGCATCCAGCATGTCGTTTGGCTTGTCGTGTGTTGGGCTGTTGAGCCAGAACTCTCCCATGGGTACATCAACATTTTTGAAGTGCAGCAAACCATCGCTCAGCATGGTTGGCGCAACATTTTCAGCGGCAAAATTTACGCCCTTTTCCTTGGCCAGCGCAGCCAGGGTAACATAAAACTGATCTGCTACCAATTCAGCAATGGTTTGTCTGACATCATATAAAAAGCCTTCAGTAACTTCACTGTTTTGTAGCGGTATGCCCAGCATAGCCGGTAAATAAGGCATAAGATCATATCCGCGTCGCTGCTTAAATTCAGCAGCAAATAAGTACGACCAGTTCTGGCTGCCGCACTCCCAGCTGTCGACATAAAAATAATTCAGCACTTTTTTAGCAAGTTCAGGCCCAACTTTTTTCAGCGCTTCCCCATACCAGCTATCAAATTGTAGTTTAACCGCAGCAGGGTTAAATTTATCGCATTCCAGTCCCATACCCCCACCGCCCGTAGCATTTTTATGCCCGGTTGAAGTATGGCCCATCCTCAGTATGGTCCAGTTGCCCGGTGGCGCTGCCCAGTCCAGCGTTCCATCGGCTTTAAGTTTATCGCTCAGATTAACCATCCGGTTTAAAGGGACATAGGATTTATCGTCCAGCATTTCCTTTGTTGTACGCTTGCTTACTCTCCAAACGGCCCCAGCTTTGCCCTCAAACTGGTTGATCTTTGGTTCGGCCGAAAGTTCCAGACCACGCAGCTTTAAAGATGGCTTCCATTTGGCGGCATCAAGGTCTTCCGAACCAGGTTCAGATCCGCTTTTATCATAAACAAAACGGTAATACTTTGCAGTAACCGCCGGAATTGCATGAGTTACATCTGCATCAGTATCCTGCCAGCCATGGCGTGGGGGCTGCAGGCGGGCAGCAGAACGAAAAGTTTTTCCATCATTACTTACCTGTACTTCCAGTCGCTGCGCCTGGTAATTGTTTCCACCTGTACGGATGGTTACAGTACGGCAGGTAAAAGGCTCCTTAAAAGCATACTGGATCCAGCAGGGCTCATTGCTGCCAAAGTTTTTGGTATTGCCTGGTTTTACCAGTCCGCTTCCATCGGCACCGGTACTCGTTGTAATTTCAGGGACTATAGTTTGCGTTGTTACGCCCGTACCTTCAGTTGATGGCCAGGCATAAACTGCAATGTCTTTATAATAATTCTCTAAAGTTTCCGGTTGCTGTAACTTCAGTTTAACTTTAGTCCCGCCTTTAATATTCAGCTGTGTGGCCACTACCTTTTGCATGGAAAGCTCAGGTGTGATCCATGGCCCTCCAGCCAGTGCGAAACCATCGCTTACATGCAAACCAAGCTTTAAGTTCAAACGCCCTGCTTCAGTTACAGCAAACTTTATCATATCCCACCACTGCGGGCTAAGCTGCTGTGCTACCGGTGTAAATACTGGCGGATTGGCTGCGCCTTTAATGCAGGCAATATAGGCTCCCCCCAAACCAGCAGTTTTCATTGCTTCCAGATCGGCGGTAATTCCGGCCTTTGAAACCCCTGCCTGCATCCAGTACCACAGCACCCAGGGCCTTGTTGTTTCGTTTTGCTGGGCAACTGTAATTTTCGCAAAACAGAAACAAAACAGCAAAGCAAATGATACGATCTTTGCAGACATCCCCCTCATAACTATTTAGCAGCTATTTTATAACCTTTTAAACCAAAATATAAAATGACAACAAAGCATAACAGCGGGATGGCATAGCCCAGCTGAACATGATCGTTATAATGATCTATTAATGCACCCATACAAACCGGTACAATGGCACCACCAACAATAGACATGATGAGCCATGATGAGCCTGGTTTAGTGTCATCCCCAATGCCCTCAATGCCCAGCGCAAAAATGGTGGGAAACATAATCGACATGAAAAAGCCCAATCCGCCCAAAGCATAAACCACATATGCACCGGTTCCCAAAACGGCAACCAGACATAGAAGGATGCAAATGACGGCATACAGGGAAAGTAACTTTTGAGAAGAAATAAACTGCAGCAATGCAGTTCCGGCAAAGCGGCCTACCGTAAACAGGAAGCCATAAGCAATCAAATAACCACCTGCAGTTGCTTCAGTGAAACCTGCACCCTGCTGGGCAGCACGGATAAAGGAACTGGTTACACATACCTGCGCCCCAACGTAAAAGAACTGTGCTACTACGGCCCATTTCAAATGTTTGTGCCTCAATGCGCCCAGAAAGCTCCCCTTCGCCTCGCCGTCTATACTTTTGGTTTTGATTTCAGGAAAACGGACGAAACAAAAGATTACAGCGATGAGCACTAAAATACTGCCCAGAATAATATAAGGCATTTTCACAGAGGAAGCCTCTTCCATAAAATAGGCATTCCGGTTGATTTCGGTCATGGCAGCCAGTTCTGCCTTGGTATAAGATTTACCAGACAAAATAAAACGGGTACCAATGTAACCTGCAACCATTGCCGCAAGGCCATTAAATGAGGCAGCCAGATTTAGCCGGCTTGTTGCTTTTGCCGGATCGCCCAGAACAGCAGCATAGGGATTTGCTGTAGTTTCCAGAATGGTCAAACCGCAGCCAATAATGAACAGTGCAATTAAAAAAGTGATGTACGACAGCTGATTGGCCGCTGGCACAAATAAAAATGCACCGCTGGCGAACACCAGCAGGCCTGCAATCATGCTGGCCTTGTAGCCCCATCTTTTAAGGATCATACCAGCAGGTATCGCCATTAAAAAATAGGCCAGGAAAACCGAGGTATCAATCAGCATGGACTGGGTATTGCTCAGGTTACAGGCCTTTTTTAAGTGTGGGATCAAACTGGAGTCCAGGTTATGCGCCATTCCCCATAAAAAGAACAGGCTGATCACAAAAATAAATGGCACCAGGTATTTTTTACCTGCGGCAGGACCAGCATCGGCAATTACTTCAGGCTGTGTGGTGTGGTTCATGTTTTTGGTTTTAGGTTAATGCTATTTCTTTTTTACCAGCAGCAGGTGGTCACATACCAGCACTACTTCCCCGTGCTGGTTCTTGATCTCAACATGCTCGGTTACTGTTCCATACTCAGGTTTTTTGGCCTCAGCCTTTTCAGAAATCGTAACCTCTGAATGGATGGTATCACCAATGAAAACCGGCTTCACAAAACGCAGTCGATCATAACCCTTGGAAAAAGCCTCGGGATTGATTTCAGAGGCGGTAAGCCCTATGCCAATGCTAAACACCATGGTACCATGGGCGATGCGGTGTTTAAAAGGTTGCGTTTTACACCATTCTTCATCCATATGGTGCGGAAAAAAATCGCCTGTATGGCCTGCATGGACTACGAAATCTGTTTCCGTGATGGTCCGTCCCAGTGTTATCCTCTTTTCCTCCAGCAGGTAATCCTCAAAAAATATCGATCTGAAATACATTGTTTTAATTTTTAATTGTTGTTCAGTTGTTCAGCGGGTCTTACGCCACCCCTGTCGCTAGACAGATAAGCGCTTTCTACCACAGCCATTGTTTTAACCACATCTTCCACGCTTGTATGCAATATGGCTGAAGAGCCTTCTTTATAACACATAAGGCTGGACATCGTCCCTATAAATGCTTCAGGAAACCAGGAACCCTCCAGTTCCAGAACCTTCCATTCCGGCGCTTTACCTTCTTCCACAAGGCAATACTCAAATACATCGGGTACTCCATGCGGATAGTCCATCAGCAAACCCATTTTCGCTTTTATGGCTCCTTTTGTACCTTCCCATTTGATAAAACTTTCCTGGTTATGCGGCCCAAAATCATGGTCGTGGTTCGTGTTGATCACTGCATGCAGGGTATCGCCGTAGTCAAACAATATGGTAGAGCGCGAAGAGGACAATGCTTTGGCCGGATGTTTCAGGGTTTTGGCCAATACACTTTCAGGTTCTCCCAAAAAAGAGCGGACCATATCAATGTAATGGATGCTATGGTACTGGATTTCCAGGCGTGGGTGCACGATCACGTGCGGGAATATCTCCCATGGTGTTTTAATGGTTACCCTCACCTCTATATCGTAGAGGTCGCCAATCAGGCCCTGCTCAACCATATACCGTGCAGCACTCACAAAGGGTGCAAAGCGCAATTGGAAATTGATGGCGGCAAGCAGTTTTTTCTGTCTGCAAAGTTGCACGATCTCTTTGGCCTGCCCAAAATCATCTCCCATTGGTTTCTGGATCAATACGGCTGCCCCATCGGGCAACTGTCCGAGCACTTCCAGGTACTGTTCGGGCATTATGGTCAGATCATACACTACATTTTCGGGTGCCTGTGCTACTGCTTCGGCTACCGAGCCATATACATTGGGGATCTGGAATGTTGCCGCCAGTTTTTCTGCCCTTTCCCTTGTCCGGTTCACAATTCCATGAACCTTAAAGCCTGCCTTTTTATAGGCCGGAAGATGGGCATCAGCTACAATGCCCCCTGCACCTATAATGATGATGGGCTGAATGGTATTGGGTAGCTGGGGTTTATAGGGTATGCTTATCATGTGTTATGCATCAATTGAATTCAAGTTGTTCTGTGCAGTTGCTGTAATTTCCTGTGCAGATTGATCTGTATTTATGGCCTTTAGCACCATTCTGTCAATTTCGGCCGCAATAGCTGCCCAATTGCTTTTCTGCGGAAGGGTGTGTGCAGTTTCGTGCAGTTGTTCCAGTTTATGGTAGTAAGGTACTACCTGGTTTATTTCCGGGTCTTTCCAGGTAGAAATACGGCAGCCAATCCCACCTTCCAGTGTAAGTAATTTATCATTGCTTTCATTTACCGCAAAGCGGATAAAATCATAGGCAACCTGTTTATATATACTGCCCGATCCAATGGTATAAAGCCAGTAAACATTTAAAGATGGAGGTTTACATCCTTCCGAAGCGGGCAGCAGGGCCACATCCACCTTTCCTTTTACAGTTGAAGCCTGGTCTACTTCACAAACAGCGGCAAAACCAAACCAGTTGATCATCATGGCCACCTCTCCCCTCGCAAAAGCTGCACCTGCCTGTACAGAGTCGTAGTTAACAGCGCCAGGATGGACAGCAGTTTTATCCTTAACCATCTGCCTGTAAAAATCAAGTCCCTCAACCGCTTCGGGGGTGTTGACATTGATCTTCCCGTTCAGATCCACCAGTGTCCCGCCCCTGCTCCATAACTGCAGGCAAAAATCAAAGACCGTATTGTGTCCATCCGGGTAACAGGCAAATACGGTTCCGTAAAGGTTTTGTTCGGGGCGGTTAAAGAAACGGGCTACCTGCACAAAATCGCTCCAGGTTCTAGGGACGCTTAAAGCTTTCCCATACTGTTCAAGATAGCGTTGTTGTTCAACAACGTCATCAAACAGGTCTTTTCTATAGATAAGGCACTCCGGTCCGTCATGAAAAGGAAGTCCCGCTATCCTGTTGCCGAACTGCTGGGAAGCCAATAATGAATTGCTCCATCCCAGCGGGAATGCTGAGGGGGGATTAGCTGTGATATAGGGTTTCAGATCTTCAAAAGCACCAGTAGTAATTCCTTCGAGCAGCCAATCGGTATTGATATGCGCCACATCCCATTCTCCGTTTTTCAACCCATCGTTCAGCAGCGTAGCCTCATGCAGGTCATGAAGGTCCAGAGGCACAAGTTCAGCCTTTAAAGTGCAGCCGGAAAAGGCACAGTAGTTATCCCACACCTTTTGCATGGCAGATTCGAAAGGCCCGAATTTACGGACGGCTATTTTAATTGGCTCGTTGTTCATGGATATCCGAATTTACATTAATAAACTGATTAATGATCTGTTCATTGTCCTGCCCCAGTTTGGGCGAGCCCTTAGCTGAAACCAGCAGTTCACCATCGATACGGATCGGGCACCGGGTTGTGCGATAGGTATAGCCGTCGTTCATTTCCACTTCCTGTATCATGTTCAAGGCTTTAAAACCTTCATGTTCCATTAATTGTTTCCAGTTCAACACATCGGCACACCAGATGTCTGCAGGCTCCAGTATGGAAAGCCATTTTCTGGTCGTATCTGTTTCCAGATGGGCGGCCAGCACAGCTTTTATTTCATCGCGCTTATCATAGGCTTCAGATAGCATTGGATAGGCATTCAGTGCTTCACAATCCAGCAAACCAGCCAGTACAGGTATAGAGCCCATGGCCAGGGCAATAAAGCCATCGCTGGTTCTGTAAATTCCGTAGGGGGCACCCAAGTAGGCGTGTGCATTGTTCTTTGCTGTACGCTCAGGCAGCGCCTCGCCATCGTTCATAAAGGTGGTGATGGTTTCGAACTGGAAGTCGTACGCAGACCCCATCATACTGACTTCCACCAGTGCACCTTCGCCACTGGTTATTTTGCGGAAAAGACAGGCCAGAATAGCCTGGGCCAGGTGCGAACCGGCCAGCATGTCTACAATAGAAAGGCCCATCGCTACCGGACCGCTACCTGCATTTCCGCTAAGCCAGGTTAAGCCGGTTACGGACTGCAGCAGCAAATCCTGACCGGGCTTTCCTTTTCCGTTCCCGTCCTCTCCATAACCAGACAATGCGGCATAAACAATCTGGCTATTGATCTGTTTTACAGATAAATAATCAAAGCCCAGCCGCTCCATTACACCCGGTCTGAAATTATGGATCATGACATCTGCTTTCATCAGCAGTTCACGTACCATCTTACAATCTTCCGGATCCTTTAAATCCACTTCAAAACTTTCCTTATTCCTGTTGATGGCATGAAACACAGACGATTCTCCGTTCATGATCACATCGGAAGTATAAAGGGTGCGGCAAATATCCCCTATGCCCAAACGCTCTATTTTAATTACCCTTGCCCCCATATCTGCCAGTCTGAGGCTGGCCGAAGGACCCGACAGGAACTGGCTAAAATCTACAACTAAATAATCCTCCAGCGCTTTCATACAAATTTCAAATCAAATTCTTCATTAATCTTCTGGTTGTCAGCACCAATTTTTGGTGCTGGTTTGGCCGAGCAAAGTTTCTGGCCATCTATCTGAAAAGGTGCGCTTGTGGTATAAATTTTCTTACCACCGCCCAGATCCAGCTCCTGTTTGATCTGCTGACTTTTAAATACTTCCAGTGCAGTAGCTTCTTTGTAATTCAGTACTGGTGCACACCAGATGTCATGCGGTTCCAGCAGGGCCAGCCAATGCGCATTGGTATTGGTTCTGAAAGTCTGTCCCAGCAGCAGCAGCAGTTCATCTCTTTTGTCAAAAGAAGAATGTGCATCTGTGTAAACTCCTGAAATGTCACAGCCAATGATATTGCTGATCCTGTTCAGATCGCCCATAGCAAGCGCAATGTAGCCGTCTTTAGTCGGATAAGTTCCATAGGGTGCACTTAAATAGGCATGTGCACTGCCGTTGACTGCACTCCTTTGCGGCAATTGACCACCGTCATTTAAATAAGTAGTCAGCACCTCAAACTGTACATCCAATGCCGATTCGAGCAGACTGACTTCAACAAGTACGCTTTTACCGGTTTTCGTACGCTTAATCAAAGCAGCAAGAATACCCTGCACCAGGTGGTTGCCACACATGATATCGGTAACTGCCAGCCCAAAGGGTACAGGGCCATCTACACTGCTTCCTGAAAGGTAGCTGAGGCCGGAAACAGATTGTACCAGCAGGTCCTGCCCGGGCTTTGCAGCCCAGGGCCCCTCGTTCCCATATCCTGTTACAGTGGCATAGATGATTTTTGGATTGATTTGCCTGACAGACACCTGATCCAGTCCTATTTTTTCCATTACACCGGGCCTGAAATTATGGGTCATCACATCTGCCCTCGCGATCAGCTTCCTCAATAGGTTCAGGTCTTCGGGGTTCTTCAAATCAGCAGCGTAAGACTCTTTGTTCCGGTTAATGGTATGAAACAGCAGGCTATCTTCTTCCAAAAAAAGATTTTTAATGGCGAGCTGCCGGCAGGCATCACCTTTTAGGGGCCGTTCAATTTTAATCACACGTGCGCCCAGATCTGCCAGTTTTAATCCTGCAGAAGGGCCTGCCAGGAACTGGCAGAACTCCAATACCAATATTCCTTCAAGCGGTCTTTTCATGACAATTGCAGGCTTCTCGATTCAACATATAAACTGTTCAGCTTTTCCAGCACCTTTGGCTCCGGACCACCCTGCATCAGGTAATCGCGGACGATATCACCCGCATGATCCTGAAAAAACATGTGCCCATGATAACGCGGGCGAAGAAATGCACGTTGAAGGGCGGGCAGGGTGCCACTAAAAAAACCGGCCGAACGTCTGTTCACTTCCGCATCGTTCCAGGCGCTTAAATGTCCCGGTTGTCCGCCGTTCCCGAAGAAAACGGTCTGCTGGCAGGCCGCTGACGCTACATAAGCCGCATATTTTACAGCCTCCGCTATATTTTTAACTTTGGATGATATGGCCAGTCCTGTGCCTCCCAGGGTACTCCGCAGCTTGGTTTGTCCATTTAAGGAGATCATGTCATGAAAATGCAGCAGCTTGCGTGCATATCCTTTTCTTGAATAATTGGAATAGCCATAGGCAAAGGGACAATAAGCGATATCATCCGTAAGGGTCATGGCTTCATATACCTGTATCGGGTTCCTGTTAAAATTAGCAGGATGAATTTTGGCGGCCAGTTCCCGGTACATCCTGAGCGCGGTGATCCCCGTTTCATTAGATACGATCAGGTCTTCCTGCTGACAGGGGTCTTCCCCCAGTGAACAGCAAAAAGTATAAAAATTCATCAGTACATCTATAGGGATCGCTGCAAAAGCAACCAGGCCTTTGTCGGCCAGGCTCAACAGGTTTTCAAAGGTTTCAGGCAATTGCAGGCCATGTTGCTCCAGCAGATCGGGCCGGCTGGCTGCCACTGGTGTTGCGGCATCAATTGGCAGGGCCCACTGGTGGCCATCATAACTGTAACTTTCGTACGAATGACCAACTGAATTCATCTCCTGGTCTTTTAAATAGTCAGCAGAAAGGTGCTGATCTAAAGGAAGAATTGACCCGGTTTTGGCCGCAAAGCCTGCCCATGGGTGGTCTATAACCAACAGGTCAAACCTTTCGGCCAGTTCCTGTATCGAAAAATCAGCAAATTGCTGTAAACTTCTTTTCTCCCAGGTAATTTCTACCGAGGGGTTCAACTCCGAAAAACGCTGCGCTGTAGCCACCATTGGGGTAAAGCCCCGGCTATGGTTCCATGTTATTCCTTTTAAATTAATCTTGTCAGTCATGACCTTCTCCGCTTATCTTTATTTTAATGTTCAATCTATTTTTTTCACACTGATCTCTACCACAGCTGATGTTAATCCTGCAGATACAGCCGTCAGTTTTAGCTTTCCTGCTTTATTTCCTGCCTGGACTATAGCCAGGCAAAGCCCCCTGTATGCTTTTCTATAATCTGCCTTAAAGGGCTCCAGACTGGCCTGAAACCCGTTATCTACTCCTGCAATTCTGCCTCCGCCTTCAAGTTTGAATTTCACCAGGTTATCGGCACCAGGCACCAAATTGCCTTCATCATCCAGTATGCTTACCGTTACAAAAGAAAGGTCACTGCCGTCGGCCGCAATTGCCCTGCGGTCTGCAACCAATTCAATTTTTGCAGGTTTGCCCGCGGTATGGATTTCTTTGACCAGCACTGTCCTGCCATTCTTTCTTGAAACGGCTTTTAGCGTGCCCGGTTCGTACTGAACTTTCCATACCACATGTAAATCATCCCCCTGTTTGCTGCGTGTTCCTAAAGATTTTCCGTTAAGGAACAGCTCTACCTCATCAGCATTGTTATAATATGCCCATACATCCACAGTTTTACCAGGTGTCCAGTTCCAGTGCGGGAACACATGCAGCACCGGCTTACTGGTCCATTCGCTTTGGTACATATAATAGGCATCTTTAGGGAAACCGGCCAGGTCTGCAATGCCGAAATAAGAACTTCTTGCCGGCCATGGATACGGCAATGGCTCACCTAAATAGTCGAAACCGGTCCACACGAACAAACCCGAAACATGATCATACTTTTTGGCTTCCTTCCAGGTTTCTTCATGTGTTGAACCCCAGTAAGCAGATACATTATCGTAGGAAGAAGCCGCAAATTCAGCATTTCCCCCTGTAAATTTGGTTTTTCCATCTTTTGGCCACCTCCTGATGCTGTCGGATGGCATCTCGTAAAATCCGCGTGTATCTAAAGAAGAGGTGGTTTCCGTTGCCAGTAATTTTTGTCCGGGATAATTCTTTGCAAAATCCTTATACAATTTATGGTTATAATTCAGTCCGTACATATCCAATGCATCAGCCTGGTAAATAAAATTTTTCTTTGCATCGGTTTCGGTCAATGCCGATAATACCGGGCGGGTGGTATCCAGGTCTTTAACCAGTTTTACGAGTTCTTTTGTCATGGCCAGCCCTGTGCTGTCAAATTGCTCCCTGATCTCATTGCCTATGCTCCATAAAATAACCGATGGATGGTTCCTGTCCCTTTTTACCATATCCTGCAGGTCCCTGACGTGCCACTCCTCCCAGTTTAAATGATAATCCTGCTTGTTCTTCTTTTTGGCCCACATGTCAAATGCCTCATCCATGACCAGGAAACCCATTTTATCACACAGGTCAAGCAGTTCCGGTGCAGGCGGGTTATGCGCAGTTCTTATGGCATTGCAGCCCATGTTTTTCAATATTTCGAGCTGACGTTCCATCGCCCTTATATTAATGGCAGCACCTAAAGCACCCAGGTCATGGTGCAGGCAGACCCCTAATATTTTCATGTATTCACCATTCAGCGAGAAACCTTTTGCGGCATCAAAATTAAAATAACGAATGCCCAATGGGGTTTCATAACTGTCACAGACCATTTTATTGATGAAAATCCGGGTAATTACCTTATATAAATCAGGCCGGTCTACAGACCATAATTTTGGATTATTGATATTGACAACCTGTGTTAACCCGGTCAATTTTTCTGTTAACAGTACCCGATCCGTACTTGCGGAGCTCACCAGTTTGCCCTGGGCATCATAAACCTGCGACTGTACCCTGACACTACCTTTAAAACCATTTTGGTTCCTGATCTGTATGTTAAGGTTTACCTCGGCCTTCGTTTTGCTTACCGATGGCGTGCTTAAAAAAGTCCCCCAATGGTCTATGGCCACTTTACTGGTTGCGGTTAACCATACATTGCGATAAATGCCGGATCCTGAATACCAGCGGGAATCAGGCTGGGCAGAATTGTCTACCCTGACAGCCACTACATTTTTACCCGCTTTTAAATACTTTGTCAGTTCGTAATGGAACGAAATATAGCCATAGGGGCGTTTGCCCAGTAAATGGCCATTGATCCATACCTCGCTGTTTTTATAAACCCCATCAAATTCGATGAAAACGTCCTTTTTAAGCATGGATACCGGAAGTGTAAATGCCTTACGGTACCAGGCAATACCTGTAGGTAAACCTCCGCCCTCTGGCTTTGCAGGGTTCTTTTCATCAAATTTACCTTCAATGCTCCAGTCATGCGGCAAAGTAAGCCTTCGCCAGTCCGCATCGTTAAAACCCGGCGATTTTGCCGCGGCATCATCACCTAAAAAAAACTTCCAGTCCTGGTTAAAAGGCTGACGTAAACGAGGCAAACTGTAAGCAGCATGACCAATAATCAACATCAGCATCAATAAAACCAGGTTCTTTCTTAATAACATCTTTTACTTATTTAATGTTCAATGGAACAAATTCAACTTTACTTTTTCCCAGGTCCTTCGATGTAGCCACCGCAATCCCCCGCTGGTCTTTTTTATTTACCGCGCAATAAAAATGATAGACAACACCTTTGTGTTTCAATACAAAGGACTTATGGGCAAACAATTCATCGTAAGATTCTGAAGAGCTGATCAGGTTATCGCCTTTCCAGTCGGTCCAGTTCAACAGGTCATCTGACGCCGCAAAGCGGTTAAAAGCACCTGCCCTGTCCTGCCAGAAAGCCCCAAAGTAGAACATCACCCAGGTACCGTTTATCCGCTGGATCACCCCGTCGCCTGTAATACCCACCGGATGATGTACCACAGGGTCTTTTTTAAAACGCTTCCAGTTCAGCATATCATCAGAAACCGCCATACCGATCCGTTCATACCAGCGTGTTTTTTTGTTGTTCAACAGCGAATCCCCTACTGCATTGTAATACATCACAAAACGATGTCCTGTTAACCGCCCCTTATCTTCAATCACGGTACTCTTAAAAAGCTTATTGCGGTTTTCCCACCAGCGTACATCCGGGTCTGCCGAAGTAAGCACAGGTTGCTCCAGCCTGTTCCACTCATGGACGATCCAGGGCTTTTTGCTGGTATAGGCCATACCTATGGCCAGAGGCTCCGTTTCGTAACCTTTTTCCTTCCCGCCAAAATACGACATCCAGTATTTGCCTTTAAAGCTGCCCAATTTATAATCGCCAGCCCAAACCGTACTTACAAGGGCATTATACCCGGCTTTCTGGTTGTCGTCCCATTTACCGGCATCGCCAAATGACAGCTGCCTGCCCATATTTTTCCAGTTCAGCAGGTCTTTGCTCCTGGCCAGCCAGGTTTCGTAACCACGTCCGCTATAAACCAGGTAAGTCATGTACCAGGTATCCCCTTCCCTGAAAACCGTAGGGCAATCCATCTTATGGTCTGTATCCTCAGGTACCATCACCAACCCATATTTATAAGGTGTTTTCACCTCTTCATAGATCTCCTGCATCCGCTCATCGGGAATGTTTTTTGATAGTTGCGCAAAACCTGTTGCCACAGTAAAAAAAACAAAGAGTAAAGCCGTGCTGAATTTCATGTTTAATGTGCTTGTACGTTAAATTTATAATGGCCCGAACCAATCTCTAAAATTCGCCGGCCTTTTTCAAAACCTAACGTTTTAATGTCGGCTTGGCCTTTTATATCACTTCCCCCTTCGGTAATTACACTGCTTTCAGTCGCAGGCAGGTAAACCGAAGCATGGGCATTTGGCGGAACAGCAACACTAAGCTCAAATCCCTGGGCCGTTTTTTTCCAGCTGCTCGAGATCATTCCATAGGGCGACCCATAATTTCCACTGACACTGTGTAAGTCACCAACTGGTTCTGGATAGATCCGTATGTGATTAAAAGCTACGCTGCCCGGCTCCTGTCTGATCCCGGCAAGTCCGCTATAAAACCACTCCATGATATGCCCTAACATAAAATGATTATTGGAAACCGTAGGCAATGCAGCCCAGGATTCTGTAAGTGCAGTTGCTCCCTGGGCCAACTGGTAACCATATCCGGGTACATCACTCCGGCTGTTCATGTCAAATATCACATCTGACCGACCTTCCTCTTCCAAAACCCGCAGCACATAACGGTAACCAATATCGCCGGCCGTAAGACTGTTATTCGTGGTCCTGATGTCTTTAACCAGACGCGCTACCACTGCATCCTTATACTCAGGCTCAACCAGCTGCATATATACCGCCATTGCATTGGCCGTCTGGCTTCCGCTGGCATATTGCATAGTCGCTTTATTAAAGAAAGCATCGTTAAACGAACGGCGTACTTCAACGGCCAGCTGCCTGTACTTTGCTGCATCTGCCGCTTTGCCCAGCATTTCAGCTATTTTCGCCATGATTTTCAGGTCGTAATAATAAATGGCCGTTCCGGTTACGCCCATGGGGGTCAGCTGGGATACTCCCGGATGCTTAGGCCCAAGATCATACCAGTCGCCAAGCCCCTGCGACAGTATATTGTTTTTTGCTTTTGTACCCAGGTAACTGATGTAATGTTGCATCATGTCGTAATTTTCGGTCAGCGCCTGCGTTTCTCCATACCATTCATATAAATACCAGGGCAAGAGGATGCTGCTGCTGCCCCATTCCGGCGAGTCGCGGAACATCCCGTTCCCATACTCAAACTTTACATATTCCGGAGATATTTCGGGTACCAGCCCTTCTTCGGTCTGTGAGTTCCGCATATCCTGCAACGCCTTCTTAAACAGTGGTGCTGCATCGTAATTGTAACGTACGGAACTGCCCATCAGGTGCAACTGTTCCAGCCAGCCCAGCTTTTCGCGATGCGGGCAATCGGTAAAAACGCTTACCATATTGCTTTTGATGCCCCAGTTCACCAACTCATTGGTTTTATTGAACAAGTCGCTGGAACTTTTAAATGAACCTGCTGTGGCCGCAGCATTACGTACATGAAATGCACTTAAATGAATCAAAAGTGCCTTACTCTGCAAATTAGGTGCGCCTTCAGGAACCCCGCCCTTCACCTGGAGGTACCTGAACCCTGTATACATGAAACGCGGCCTCCAGGTTTCCGTTCCTTCGCCTTTCAGAATATATTGAAAATAAGTTGGACTACCGGTAGGTTTCTGGTTTACAGTACCATCCTCTGTGAGCAGTTCGGCCGGACTGATCCTTATGGTATCTCCTTTTTTGCCTTTTACCCACAATTCGATAATTCCAGAGGCATTCTGCCCAAGATCGTAAACCCATTCGCCCCCTGTAACAGACCGTATGGACCTGGGTTTAAACTGATCAAATAGTTTTACCGGTTCTGCTTTTTGTGCACTCAGCGAGGGTCCGGCAACGGGCAAGGCCTTTTTCCAGTGTTTATCGTAAAAGCCTGGTTTATCCCAACCCTTCTGCTCCAGGCGGGCATCATAATCTTCACCGCCATAAATGCTTGAAAAAGTAATTGGGGATGCGGCCGTTTTCCAGCCTTCATCACTCACAATGTCTTCCTTGCTTCCATCAATATAGCTTATGGCCAGACGGCAGATCATTTTTGGATAACCAAAAGAAGACCTTAGTTTTTTATAGCGTCCCTTAATGGGGGGAACATAATAAAACCCATTACCCAGCATTACCCCCAGCACATTCGCTCCCCTGTTCAACTTATTTGTCAGATCAAAAGTTACATATAATGCTTCCTTATCGTATTTCGTCCATCCCGGATCAAGAAAATGGTCTTCCACTTTGGCACCGTTGCAATGCAGTTCAAAATGCCCCAGTCCGGATAAATATAAAGTTGCACTTTTAACAGCTTTGGCAACCTTAAATTCCTTGCGCAGCAAGGGCAGTACATTGGCAGCCAAAGGCTTATCCTTCCTGGTATCCAATGGCAGTATGCTGACCAAAGAATCCGGCATTTTTTCGTAAGCAATCCATTTCGCATTTTTCCAGTCGGCCTTACTCAAAAGGCCCATTTGCCAGTTGGCCTGTTCAGACCAGGCAGACGCATTGCCTTTATTATCCCATATTTTTACCTTCCAGTAATAAGTACGGCCCGATTGCAGTGTCTTACCTTTGTAAGGCAACTGGACAGACTGACTACTGCTTACTTTTCCAGAGTCCCAGATGTTGCCGACATGCTTTGCGAGCACGGCCGCATCATCTGCTACCAGCACCTGGTAAGCGGTTTGTTTCACATTTCTACCTTCAGCATTGATCTTCCAGGCCAATGCTGGCGATAAAGATTCCACACCTAAAGGATTTACCCTGTATTCGCAACGCAATGCGGAAACACGCGGCTGTGCTAAAACCGGGAATGCTGCAAAAAATAAACCAAGGAAATACAGTAGTTTGCTCATGCTGTTTATAAGGTTAATGTCTGTTAAAACTAAATTAGCTTTTTAGTGGGATGTATAACAGCACATCGGTTTATAAATGGTTGATAATTCAAATATAAATATTTATTTCAAATATGAAAACATATATTTAGGTAACTTTTATGCCTATTTTAGAGGAGAAGCATTAAAAAGCATTTAGTATGTTTGTTAACGAAACCAATCATGAGCTAATTTTATGAAAGAAAAGGAAATGAAATACCAGGCACCGGCACTGGATAAAGGGCTGGATATTCTCGAATATTTGTCTGCTCAATCTATCCCACTTTCGCAAACAGAGATTGCCACAGGTATAGATAAAAGTCCGAACGAGATTTATCGCATGCTGATGAGCCTGGAAGGCCGGGGCTATATTTTAAGGGATGAGGTTTCTGGGAAGTACAGGCTGTCTTTAAAATTGTTTTACCTATCGCACCGCCATTCTCCTGTAGACGAACTTCGTAAAGCTGCACAGCACCCGCTGGAAGAACTGGCCAACACCGTGAGGCAGTCCTGTCACCTCAGCATTCTGTACATGAACCAGTTGATGGTCATTATCCACGCCAAAAGTCCGGGCCCTATAGCCCTTTCCATAGAAGAGGGGAACTTATTCCCTCTTCCATTAACCGCTTCAGGAAAGGTGTTACTGGCTTACATGCCCGATGCTGAGCGAGAAATTGTATTGAACGGCAACAGTATATACAACAGCTACGCCGATAAGGATAAGAAAAAGTTCCTGAGCTCATTAAAAGAGATACAGAAAAAGGGCGCTTACGTCAGGACCAGTGATCTGGCAGCCGGGGTAATAGATGTTTCCGTTCCTATCGGCCGGGGCAGCACCGGCGTCATCGCTTGCCTAACCGTATCCAGCCTCACCGCTTTAAATACCAATAAGGATATAGATAATGAGGATATCCTGGCAGAGGCCATTAAATCGGCCAAAAAGATCGAAGAGCGCATTGGAGTACCTGCCTTGTAATTCAATTTATTTACTTAACTTAAGGGTAAATTTCCCTCTATGAAATATCTTTTTCTTTTGCTCGTTCTTTTAGCGATCTCCAGCCATCTTGCCGCACAGCAGGATACTGTCCTGCAAAAGAAAGCCCAGGAATCCCCACTGGTAAAACAATTAAAAAAAATTGCTACCGACGGTGCCATTAAAAGCCGGCAGGAATTCAGTGAAGAGAGAATGGCCAACAGGCAGCGGATCATGCTTGGCTATGCCCGCAACCTGAACCAGCAGGCCAAACTGCTGCTCAAAAAAGCTATAGATACCAATTACCTGAACCAGTTTCTTAGGGATACTAAAAATTCGCTCGAAATTGTAAAGGATGGCATCTGGATCAATCCCGGCAGCAACCAGACCCAGCGCAACCTTACGGTATCTGCCGCAGTACTCACTGAGCTTTCTGCCAGACTGGCCAGACAAAAACAATTGCTCGATGCCTATGCAGCTAAGCTTACAACCATAAAGCTGAAAATAGATTCGCTTTCAAACGATCCCTCTGTTTATGCCTTGCCTTCAGATTCAGCAGGATTGATCAAGTATGTAAAAAGGATGTATGTAACGGCCAAAGAAATGGCCCCGGTGGATTCTGCCCTTGAAAAAGCAACAGCCAGCCTGGAAGAACTACAGTTAAGAACAGACCTTATGGCTTATGAGCTGCGTTCTGCACAGGGCGATATTGACATTTACAGTTCCAGGCTGTCAGCTCAGACCTTTAACCAGGAATTTCCCTATCTCTGGACCCCACCCTCAAAATCCAGACCTTTTGCTGAAATACTCGCTTTTTCCATTGCCAAGGAAAGTATGATGCTCAGGTTTTATGTGGAAAACCATTTGCTTTCCTTACTGCTCCTCTTTGCACTGATCTTTTGCTCCTGGTATTTCCTGCGCTCGCTTAAACGCCAGCTCCAACAGGAATCATTATTAAATCAGGATTATAATGAACAGCTGGTTGTACGGTACCCTTTGTTATCCGCAATTCTTATCGTCATTTCAATCTTTCAGTTCATCTTTCCTTCACCGCCTTTTATATTCAATACTGTGCTTTGGTTGGTTTCAGCCCTATGCCTGTGGTTCATTTTCTATCAGCACATCAGTCCTTACTGGCAGCGTTTCTGGACAGTAATTGTGCTGCTCTTTATGCTGGCAAGTGCCGAAAACTTCATTTTACAGGCCTCCAGACCAGAGCGTTACCTGATGCTTGCACTTGCTGTCGGTGGCAGCATTTATGCAGCTTTTATCCTTACTACCGTTCACAGGATTGAACTCAGGGAGAAAAAAATAAAATATGCCATTATCTTCCTGCTCATTCTGCAGGTAAGCGCTATACTGTTTAATCTTTTCGGGCGTTTCAACATTTCGAAAACGCTGTTGATAAGCGGATATATCGGTGTGGTTACCGCAATTGTTTTTTTATGGGTCATCCGTCTCATTAACCAGGGCCTTACACTGGCCTTCAAAGCCTATAAACAACCCAGTGCTCAGTTATTCTATGTAAATTTTGAGCGCGTAGGCGAAAACACGCCCTGGCCATTGTACCTGGTATTTGTTTTGGGATGGATTACGCTGGTGGCGCGCAACTTTTATAGCTTTAAACGTTTTTCTGTTCCCGTTATTGATTTCTTAACTTCCGACAGGACAATTGGCAGCTACAGCTTTTCCATTATGGGCCTGCTGGTCTTCATCCTGATCCTGTTTTGTTCCTTTGTACTCTCCAGACTGGTATCGTATTTTGCTACGGAACCCGATTCTTTTCATCAATCCGGAGAAAAACCTAAAAAACCGCTTGGCAGCTGGTTGCTCATAGTCAGGATATTCATCATTACCATAGGCCTTTTCTTTGCTTTTGCAGCTGCAGGTATCCCGCTGGATAAATTTGCAATTGTACTGGGGGCGCTGGGCGTTGGTGTAGGTTTGGGGCTGCAGGGGCTCGTCAACAACCTGATTAGCGGACTGATCATCTCCTTCGAAAGACCTGTAAATGTGGGTGACATCATAGAGATCAACGGAAAAATTGCCACCATGAAATCTATCGGTTTCAGGAGCAGTATAGTTACAAGTTCTGATGGTCCCAATGTAATTATACCCAATGGCGAGCTGCTGAGCAACCAGCTTATCAATTACAGCATGAGCAGAAATGTCAAAAAATGTAGTCTCATGGTGGGTGTAGCTTACGACAGTGACCTTGAAAACGTCCGCAACCAGCTCAAACAGATCTTGCAGGATGATGAAAGAATCCTCCATTTCCCTGCACCCGATGCTTTTTTCAAGGAATTTGGTGACAATGCCGTAGAAATAGAAGTGATTTACTGGGTCAGGAACATTAAGGAATATTTTGCTTTGAGAAGCGATCTGATATCCAGGATTACTACCGCCTTTAAAGCAGAAGGCATAGTTATTCCCTTTGCCCAGCAGGAAATTTTTGTTAAAAACCTGCCGGCCGACAATAGAGGAAAATAGATTTTCTAAGTTAAGAAACAATCCTGGTTACATCTGGCTATATTGCCCGTTTAACTACAGCATTTGCCTTTCTGCCTATCCTCCATTTGGATAGCATTATCCGCTATGTACCTTTAAACTATCAATTCGAATTTTTTCATAGTTTTAATATAAGGGTTGGTGTCTGAGTTGAGGGGCTCAGGCACCTTTTTTTATTTCAGGCCATTAATCTCTTTAAACCTAATTACACGAAGGCCATCCTGTTAAAAATATGTTAAAACCACCAATTTTATCGTCCAGACAATATAATTGCGTATCTTCAGCTAACTTTACAACTAACTTATAAATCACATTTCAATGAAAAAATTAATTTTATTATTTATGCTCCTCCCGTTTTTGGGACTGGCGCAGGATAAAGGAACCCATTTTGAACATGGACTATCCTGGCAACAGGTAAAAGAAAAAGCCAAAAAAGAGAACAAATATCTTTTTGTGGATTGTTTTACGACCTGGTGCGGTCCTTGTAAATACATGACCAGTACCATTTTTCCTCAGGAAAAAGTGGGTGATTTCTTTAACAAGAACTTTGTAAACGTAAAAGTTCAGTTCGATAAAACCAAGAATGACAGCGAAGAAGTAAAAAGCTGGTATGCCGATGCAGAGGCTATGAGTAAGGAGTACAACGTAAGGGCTTATCCTACTTTCCTGATCTTCTCGCCACAAGGTGAACTGGTACACAGAATTGTTGGCGGTGGTGATGCAGATGGATTTATTGCCAAAGCACAAAAGGCCCTGAACCCTGAGACGCAGTATTACACCATGCTGAAAAAATACGATAAAGGTAAACCTTCCCCGGAAGACCTGAAAAAACTTGTTGCCGTTGCAGAAGATGCTTACGATGAAGAAAATGCTTCGAAATATGCAGCTGCTTACCTGGCTACACAGAAAGACCTGTATACGAAGGCCAACCTGGAGTTTTTGAGCAAGTACATCAAAGACAGCAAAAGCAAAGGCTTTGAACTGATCATGAAAGATCCTAAGAAAGTAGATGCTGTACTTGGAAAAGGTAAATCAAATGAAATCCTGGGCGGTGTCATCCTTAAGGAGAACATTTATCCGGGCTTAAGAAAGCCAACTGCGAATATTGATTCATTAATTGCAGCAGCTACAGCCAAATATCCTACAGTTGATATCACAAAATCTACCGATCTCCTGAAGGTTCAGTTTTATCAGGGCACAAAAAAATGGGATAAATTTCAGCCTGCTGTAATGGCCTATATGAAAAAATATGGTACAGAAGTAAATGCCGAAATGCTAAATAACTTTGCATGGGCTGTTTTTGAGAACTGCAAAGATCCGGATTGCGTTGCCTCAGCATTGGTATGGAGCAAACGTAGTGTGGATGAAACGAAAGAGAAAGAGCCTATGTTTTTAGATACCTACGCCAACCTGCTTCATAAATCAGGTAAGAAAAATGAAGCAATCGCTATGCAACAGAAAGCAGTAGATCTGGTTCCTGCTGATAAAAAAGGTGAGTATCAGGCTACATTAGACAAAATGAAAAAAGGCATTTAATATTCTTTTGAATTTATCAATAAAAAAGGGGCTGCAATATTTGCAGCCCCTTTTTTATTGATGCAAACTGAATGGCCCTGGTAAACGCCTTGCATTGGCCTGGTATGGGGCTGACAGGGCCATGGTTATGCGCTGGTTCTGCCTTTGCTTCGGAAAAAGGTACTTTTTTGGAGCAAAGGCAGCATAATCTCCGAGCAAAGGGGGAAGATGGGTGGTGTAAGTACGGGTGTTGTACAATGCCAGGAGCAGACTAACAGCGGTTACAATGTACCAAATATTGCTTGCAACTGGCTTTTCAGTCCGGCACTAAATCCGGTGTACTTCTCTACTATTTTTCCTTCCCTGTCTATCAGATAGAGCGTTGGGATGCCCACAATCATAAAATCAGCCAGGGTTTTGTTTTTATCCGGGCTCAACACCTGCGTCCAGGGCATGTTTTCTTCTGCCATGGCTTTTTTCCAGGCCGCGATATCGGTATCTACAGATACACTCAGCACATCAAAGCCTTTGGTCTTATACTGCTCATACAACTCCTTTATTTCGGGGATTGCTTTTCGGCAGGGGCCACACCAGCTTGCCCAGAAATCGATCAATACGTATTTGCCTTTAAAACCACTGATGTCCACTTTTTTGCCTGAGGGGTCACTGTAAACAATCTGGGGTATTACACTCCCCTTCTTTAAGGCGTTTTTAATGGCATTCTGCTCCATAAATTCCTTTTTTAACTGCCTGGCCTCCTCCAGGTGAGGGTACTGTACAATAAGTCTGGCCAATTCTGCGGAAAAAAAATCAGCTTCTTTATCAGCGGGCAGCATGTTTAACAAATACACCAGCGCCGGATTGGTTGAATTGGCACCTATGAGCTGTTTAAGCCGCTGCAGCTCAAATTTCGCTTTCTGCATAATCAGCCCATTTGACCGCAGGTAATTATACCATGTGGTATCCTTTTTCATAAAATTTCTTGCTGCAAGCATTTCTCCGGTAAGCAGTTCCATTTCCTGGTCTGCCATATACTTCTGATGTATGGCAGTCTGAATCAGCTGTGTGCGGGACGATTGACTTTGCACCAACACAAAACCGGAGTTTTTAGCCTTGGTACGCGCAGTATCGTATCCGCGGGCGCTAATGCTTACATTTTGATCTGACCAGAAAGTCGCGGTCTGCCATTTCAAAATATCCAGCTGATACAGGCCGGAAGCCTTTGGTTTTACTGTCAGGCTAAAAGTGCCGTCTGCGTTTACCTTAACAGAATCGACCAGTTTTTTACCTTTACCTATCCCCTTGTACAGCCATACCAGGTTATATTTCTTAAATATATCGGGATTTAAAAATGTGACCTTACCTTTTATGCTCAGTGTTTTAGCGGTTTGCGCTTTTAAAGGTACACCGCAAAACAGTAATGCTATGGTAAGCAATACGTATATTGCTTTATGCTGGTATTGCTGCATCCTAGTTGTTAAAAATGGTTTTCAGTTTAGCATCCAGTTCTTTACCGCCTGAACCAACCCATTTGGCTACGATTTTCCCCTCCTTATCCAGCAGTATCTGGGTTGGATACGCATCAATACTGTAGAGTTGTACAACATCCTGTTTCATGCCGGTTTCATTGTTTAAAACATTCGTCCAGGTCAGCCCATCTTTTTCAACAGCTTCCTTCCAGACTTTTTCGGCCTGTGCCTGTCCGCTTACTTTTTCGCTCGCCACACCCAGAATCTCAAAACCCTTTGCTGCATATTTTGTGTAGAGCTCCTTTAAATGCGGGTTTGCCGCACGGCAAGGGCCGCACCAGCTTCCCCAGAAATCGAGCAATACATATTTGCCCCTGAACTGCGATAGGCTTACCGGCTTACCGTTTACATCAGGCTTGGTAAAATCTGGTGCAGGACCGCCCGAGTTCATCACCTTCAAAGAAGCGATCTTCTCGGCAAGGCCCTTGGCATAGCGTGTATTTTTGTACGTCGGGGCCAACCCGTTGTAGGCAGCTTCCAGTTCTGCGGCGCTGTAATCCTTTGCGGTTAAAGACAGATAATACAAACTGGCAAAAGCTTCAGGATGTGCTTTAATGAACTTTTTACGGCCGTCCATAATTGCTTTTCTGTTTTCCAGCATTTTTGGCCCGATCTCGTTCATGGCATCTTTAACCCCCATTATCCGGGATTCCACCATTTGTTTCTGCAAACTGGCCATTTGTTTCATCAAAGGCTCTTCAGCTTTACGGAACTGCGTAAAACTATCGTTCAGTGCATCACCGGTTACCGAAGCCAGGTTCAGCTCAAGGGCCGAACCGCTAATGCTTAGTTTAGCCCCTTTGCTGAGCACAATATCCAAAGGAGGTGCAGGCTGGTACATACCGGTTTTGCCACCACCAAGGTACAGGTTGCGGTCTACACTGGTATTGATGGAAGTTACAAAAGGTTCATCTCCAGCCGGTCCGCTCAGTTCAAATTCATTGTTTCTGGCATCAACAGTAATGGCACCTTCTGTGCCGCGCAGGATGATTTTTTCGTTTCCCTGCCCGGCTAAATTCCCTTTAATACTATAGTTTTGGGCCTGTACGGCTAAAACGCTGCAAAGCAAGGCTAGCGTTAATGTGATTTTTCTTTTCATTTATATTTATGCTTATTATTCTTAGATATGCTGGATGTATTAGAGACTCCATTTATAGGTCATGTCGGTAATTTTTCCGAATCCCGTATAAACACGCTCTGTAGATTTGCTGATAGTGCCGCTGGTTGGGTCAATGCCATAGGCATAGACTTTACCTGTTTTGGTGCTGCCGTTCCAGGTACCTATATAAACCACTGTATTTGGTCGGGGCAATAACAGGCTTGTTACCGCTGCGTTGTAGTAAAACTTCTGTAGGCGCACGCAGGTTACTTCCTCGTTAACCGGGGCATTCCATTCTACCGTTGCTGCTCCGCCTTGCATATAACGGTGCAGATAAACTGCATTGGCAGTACCCATTAGCGTATAGTTTCCGCCAAAAGCAGCAGCGAGTGTTCTTACCGGAGTGGCAATTGGAATACCGGTTATATTATATTTACCGCTTGCAATCTGGTTTGCTGCAGCGGTGGTAAAATTGCTGACCAGCAGATAGCGGTCGGTGCTGTTTTTCATGATGCTATATTCATAACCAACTGCTGGGGTACCATTGCCCCGGCCCCAGTCAAAAGCTTCTGCATCCAGCCCAACATTATTGACATCAAAAGGCGCAGTTTGCAGCTGCGTGGCAAATGACTGCACCGCTGTTCCGCTGGCAGGTACATTCAGGAATTTTTTAGCCGTCTTATCATAAACTACCGCCTCGTAGCTGGCTCCAAATGCCGTGGCTGACCATTTTTCAAGTTCTCCATAATTCCCATTGTATGGGGAGCCGAAAAAATTCACCCTGCTGGTGCCCGACTGGTTGTAATTTGCCGCATGTATTCTGTTGTTATAAATGGCAACCTCTTTTCGGCCATTACTGGCCGATACACTTTGAATTTCACCACCTGGCATATAGTTCCAGAACAATTTATCGATAGGATAAAAAACCAGGAAAGACGATTTTTCCACAGCTACAAAATCACGTGCAGATGCGATGAGTACTTCTGCTGTAGCAATTGGTGCTGAAGAATGCAACAGCGCACGGGGTTCACCGGAAAGCGCCGCACCATTGGAAGCAGCAATCATGTCGGCAAAAGTCCGTGTTTGTACAACCCCTTTCTTTGTCCAGTCGTCTACGATCAGCCCCACGTCGGTATTTCCGTTTTTTTCATAAAGCAGCATCCAGCCATCCGAAAGTTGCTCATCCACCTGAACATTAAATTTCATATAGGTTTCTACATTTGTGCCCATATTTTTCACACCCAGCACGACAATCCACCTTCCGGCCGGTTTTGAGATTTGCTTGCGCAATTTGATTTCATTGGACAAAGTATCACGTGAATATACCTGTCCACCAGAGGTACCCTGATAAATTGCCCAGGTAAATTGCAACTTGTCTTTCACCTGGTCTGGGCTGGTTATTTCTGCTCCGTTAAAAAAAATTTTAGGGTCGATGTTCAGTTCATCGTACCTGTATATGGCATAAGACTCCTTGATGTTTCTATTTGCTGTGTCGATCAGCACTTCTTCCAAAGGTTTATAATCATAATTCCCTTTGTCTTTGTAACAGGAAGTACAAAAAAGGCTGGCCCCCAATACCCATAGGGCTATATTATTTATCAATTTCATTTTTCTGCAGTTTTAATGATTGAACATGTTCATTTGTATAGCGCTATGGAAATACAATGGGAATATTATTTTCATCCAGTAAATCCTTTCCATTGTCGGCCTTGTATTTCTCCAATGCTATTTTACATTGGCTCTGCAAGGCCCTGGCATGAATTTCGGTAATCGTATTTGGCTCCAGTTCAGGGTTCACCGCAACAGTTCTGTATACTGCAAAGTTGGACATGCCTGTGACCTGAATCACAAATTTGTATTTCTCATTGCTGTAAACCCCGAAGAAGTTGCGTAGCGGCAGGTAAGGCAGCGCAGCATTTTCCCAGTTATCTGGTTTGGTAACAGCATTTTTGAAGATGATACGTAAGCTGGATTGCTCTTTTACCGCAGGCTGAAATACAGTTGTTGACTTCACCTGAAAAGTAACTTTCAGGTCCTTATTAAGAAACAAATTCTTGTCGATAGGCTTATCTACATACAACACAAAATTCCCTTCCGATTTTCCGGCAGGCACGCTATAGGAACCAAAAGAAAAATTCAGGAGTTTGGCATCATTGTCGGAAGTGGACAGTTCAAATTTCCGGTCCTGGTTAGCAGGATAACCCGCAATACGGTAATAAAACAATATAGAATCTTTGTTTCCGGAACTGTAGGCAAAATTATGGGTTATACTGTCCAGTACACTTCCTCTTGTACCTAACCAGATATTTAAAAATGGAACTTCTTCTTCGAAATACTGTAATTCGTTCCTTTTGCAACCTGCCAGGGCTATGAACAACAGCAGGATCATATATCTTTTTTTCATCTCTTTATTTTTTAACGGTTACTGTTGCGGTTGGCCGCATCATATTCAGATACAGGTAAAGGAAGGATGTAGGCTTTTATGGCAACCAGATCTTTGCCCGTACCGGCAATGATTGCCTTGTTTAACCTCTTATATTGATGAAACAATTGTCCCTCGCCAAAAAACTCCTTCCTGAATTCAGTAAGATAGGTGGCCGTAGGGTCTGCAGGCTCTGCACCCAGTGCCGCAACTCCCCTGGCCTGGCGCACTTTATTTAATGCCTCTATAATGCCTTTTCCTTCTGCCAGATTTGAGCCGGCAATGATGAAATACATTTCGGCCAGTTTAACAAGCGCACTCTTGTTCCGGTAATATAGATTCTGGGTAGTAGGTTCACTGTATTTGAGGAGGTAACGGTTACTGGCACTGCTTCCCGTTCCCTGAGCAAAAAGATAGCTGAACCGGTAGTCGCTGGAATTGTTTTCGTAATAGGAACCAAGCGTGGTTGCGTTTAAAGAAAAAACATTGGTACCCTCCTGTGACAAGTTTTGTATGGCATAATTGAACTGATTGAAAATATGGAGTCCAAAAATATGTTCAGGGGCACCGGTAAAATCAACACCGTTAAGAAAATTTGCCTGGGTTGAAAAACTGAACTTACCTGAATTGATAACCGTATTTGCCGCAGTGCGGGCTTTGTCATATTCACCTGTATTGTAATACAAACGGGCCATCAGGGCTTCCACTGCATAATAATTGAGATGTACCTGCCTGTTGATCAGATATCCGTTATCTACTCCCTCAGTAATTACCTTTCCGGTAAAGATCGGGTCTGCCTTCAGCAATGCTTTAGCTGCCTCCAGATCCTTCAATATGAAAACATAGGTTTCCTTAACTGTAGATTGCGGAGTTTGTTTTGCTGCATATTGAAACACATAAGGGATGGCTGGTTTATTCGGATCTATCAGGTATGATGCACCGAAAAGTCTGACCAGCTCAAAATGCAGGAATGCCCTCAATGCCAGTGTTTCCCCTTTTATGATTGCATAATTATCGCCCGAAAATACCTGCTGCTTCGCATCAATCTGATCCAGTAGGTTGTTGGCATTGCTAATGGCCTGGTAAAGGCCAAGCCATACATCGTTAATGCGGCCCTGCACCGCAGTGCTCCCGTACTCGTACTCCCCGTCCTCATTGTAAGCCGTAGCGTAGGCCGACCATTCGTGCGAAAGTACCCCGATCATGCCATATTGTAGCTCCTTGCCATACAATTTCGGATCTGTGATCAGTGTATATATACCGGCGAGGGCTTCCTTGAAACCAGATTCTGTTTTAAACAGTTCGGAAGATTTAATTTGTGAATTGGGCTCCACATCCAACCATTTGTTGCAGGACGATACCAGTCCGGAAACAAAACACAGCAATATTAAATATATAAATCTTGTATTCATGTCCTTAGATTAAAAAGTGGTTTGTAAAGAGAATGAAAAACTGCGCGCAAAAGGATAATCAGTTCCGCGCTCTATTCTAATGGTTGAAAGCACAAAGGCTTCATTCATAAAAACTGAACATTTCAGGTTTTGAAGCCCGAAGCGCTTCAGGTTTTTCCATTTAAAGTCGTAATAAGCATTTACAGAAGAAAGGGTCAGATCGCTCTTGTGCTGAACTAAACGTGTGGTAGCGCGGGTTTGGCTTGCATTAACGGAAATCCTTTTAAACGGCACCCGATCTCCCGGATTGAGCCAGGTATTGTTAAACACCCTTGTATCTACGTTATTTGCAATGTTCACGTTTTCTACCCGGTTGGCCAAGGTAGCATTGTAATAATCTTCTCCGATGGTATACCTGAAAGTTGCGCTCAATCCCCAGCCCCGATACTCCATATTAAGGCCAAAATTGCCACGCAGTTGCGGATCTGTAACCCCAGCCACCACCTGATCGTTCGGGCTCCACTCAAAAGTTGTACTGCCATCCTTTGCACGGTACATTTCACGGCCGGTAGCCGGATCTATTCCTAAAGAAGGAACAGCCCAGATTGAGGAAAGGGACTGGCCTTCTTCGAAACGGGTAACCGGAGCGTTGGAAGCACCGGCACGCTCGTCCTGTTCTTTATTCAGCTGTTTCAGCCCATCAGAGATCTTTGTGATTTTGTTCTGATTGTGGGCCAATGAACCAAAAACTGAGAGGTATGACTGGGTTTTTGGGTTACGGTACACCTGGTAACTCACTGTTCCTTCGTAACCGGTATTTCTTAATGCACCCAGGTTTTCCTTGTAACTGTTGTAGCCTGTTGATGGTGGAAGGGTAAGATCAGTAAGCAGGTTATTGGTATTGCTCAGGTAATAGTCAAAACGAACATTCAGACGTTTCTTAATATTGATATCGACACCAATATTGTTATCAATCTTTTGCTGCCAGCGCAGGTTATCGTTAGCCAATGCCGTTAAATAAGTACCGGAAATGTTATCGTAGTTGCTGTTGGTAAACAAAGTATAAGTTGCCATAGCCTGGTAGGGATTGAAATTCTGACTTCCCGTTGAACCTTTCGAAGCCCTTAATTTCAGCATATCAAAAAGGCCCGTCTTTTTGATAAAACCTTCATTATGCAGGTTCCAGCCAAGGCCTACCGACCAAAAAGTCCCCCAACGGTTGTTGGCCCCAAAAACAGAAGAAGCATTCCTCCTTACACTTACGTCTATGAGGTAACGGTTGTCATAAGCATAACTTCCAAAAGCCAGGATTCCCAGTTCGCGCTGAACATTCTCTGTACCGGATGGTACACCATTCAAGGCGTATTGACTGGCAAAAGATATAAAATCAACCCTGTTGTTTAAAAAGCCTTCTGCAGCCATGCCATGAGTTAAGCCTTGTATGGCGCCTATATTGGCGCCTCCGTTTACCAACACAAGGTGCTTATCCCACATTTTTGTCCAATTAGCGAAAACATCTGAATTTAAATTCGTACTCTTACCGTCTGTCATGGTATAGGAGCCCCTTCTGTAAAAATTTTCTCCAGTCATTTCTGTAAACCGCGTATGGTCTCCCGGATAAAAAACTTCAGCGGAATTGCGGTTTTGTGTAAACCCGACACGTGCAGTGATCCTTAAATCTTTAGAAGCCTGCCATTCTGTATAAAAGTTTTCAGTTACCTCCGTATAGGTAGAAAAATCTTTGGTATTGAGCGTGGCATTATACAGGGGGTTATAATAATATGTAGTTGCACCGGAAGGGGTTGATTTAAATTCTCCAAGCACTTTGTTGATCCTACCGAATTCATCGACCGGTGCCCAATAAGGATTTAAACGGGTATACTCGCCAAAACTTCCGTATGGCGAATTCACGGACTTATTGAAATTCAGGTTCAGAATATTTCTGAAAATCAGTTTTCCGCTTCTGTAGGACAGGTTGACAGAACCTCCCATGTTGTCCCTTTTTGAGCCCTTCATTACACCCACCAGATTGTTATAATTCAGGTCTATCCCATACCGCATATTTGGGTCGCCACCTTCCAGGTACAAGCCATGCTTGGTACCCAGGCCTACCCTTAAGGGTTTGGAAAGCCAGTAGGTGTTTACACCACGTGCAATATCAGTTGCTATAGCGTTGTACTGTTCGGTTAGGAATTGCTGGATGAGTGGTGAGCCGGATGTATACCTTCCAGCATTTTTCTCTACCTGCAGCTTTTCAGACGCATTGGTCAGGTGGTAGGAAGTAAGATCAGGCACTTCAAGGTTAAAGTTGTTGTTATAGGTAATGCGCAGCTTACCTTCCTTCGGCGCGATCGTTTCGATAACCAATACGCCATTGGCAGCCTTGGATCCATAAATTGCCTTTGCAGATGCATCACGCAATATGGTTATGGATGCTACACGGTTCATATCCAGATCATAAATCTTCTGCAGGCTTGATTCAAAGCCATCTAAAATGAACAATGGTAAATTTGGGTTTCCAGAATATTCACCACGCACATCGTCCAGGCCTGCCTGGCCCCTTAATTGTATATCCGGAAGTATATTCGGGTTAGAGCCTAGCGACAGGTTTTCTGTGAGTACAAAAGAAGGGTCCAGATTTTGTAAGCTCTGTAGTATATTTTTATTTCCTACCCTTTTTAAGTCCTCTCCGCTAAAAGTAGATGCACTTCCTGTAAAACTCTCTTTAGTCCTTTTGGTATAACCGGTTACAATCACCTCATCCAGTTCATCAGTAGATTCTTTCAGGCTAATGATCAGCGGCAATTTGGTGTCCGGAGTTAAAACGATCTCCTGACTCTTAAATCCAATGCTGGAAATGAGCAGCGTTGCCCCCGGTTTATCCGGTGAAATGATAAACTCCCCTGAGTTGTTGGTGGAGGTTGCAATTTTCTGATTTCCTTTTATAGAAATTTTAACACCGGGCAAAGGCTGCTTATTCGCATCGATCACTCTCCCCAGAATTTTGGAAACAACCTGGAACTGCGTTGCCGGCACCTGACTATACAGTCGTTGCGGCGTAGTAGCCAGTCCGAGAATTGCAAGACTGAGCATAGCCCTTTTAACGCTTAAAGTAAAATTTTTATTCATATGTTGTGGTTTAGGTTATATTTTCGGCAGATTTTGGCATAAGCAGATTGCCCTGTGACATTTTTTTGAAAATATCCAGTTCAGATTTAGCTTTGGGCTAAAATCCAGTTGTTAAAACACGAAAAGTGAAGGTCTTTAATTAAAGCAGATCTTGACTTTGTTGTCTTTGACAGAATACGAAAACATCATCTTTTCAGACATGTCATTCAATAAATCAGGAAGGGAAATTGCTTCAAACCGCGCAGTATAAGTTTTCGAAATTCCTGCTACACCCGTTCCGGCACATGGTTCCAATACCACTCCACATTCTTCACGCAGTAAAACTGCCAGCCGTTGAAAAGTGATATCATGAACATCAAGGTTCAGCAGGACCACCTTGTTAGAATCTATGTCATTGATCAGTTTGCGTAGTGCTACCTTGTTGACCATAAAATTCTCTAGCTTAGTGGCTTTCACGAAAAGAGGCTTTTTCTCCAAATTTACTGTATCGATCTTGGCTAGGGTTTGAGCTGGTTTGTTTCTGATGGTTTTTCTTTCATAACTGGTAATAGTTTTAGTGTTTATACCTGAATGAAAAATGTGCGTCTGGGCTTTTCCGGCGCTGGTATCAACTTGCCCGGGTTGAGAAACTGCAGCTGTTACAGTGGTTCGTTCTGTTTTTTCCGGCCCGCTGCTATAATGGTAAAAACCAACTACCACAGCTATTGCTGCTGCAGCGGCTGCCCACCATTTAAATGTGCCAGAGCTTTTCATAACTGTTTCGTCATCCCGAAGATGTTGATCAACATGGCCGTCCCATTCGTTTACCAAAAAATTCTCAAAATCGGCACGATTGTTCGAATCCAATATCCATTCTTCAACAGCTTGCGATTCAGCTGCGGAACATTGTTTTTCGAAATACCGTTTTAATAATTTTTTGCTCACTTTTCAATCTAATTACACACTATACAGTTGAAAGAATATTTACACCTAAGGCAAAATAAGAAAAAATAAAGAAGTTGTCCAAAACCCGAAGTTTTTCAATAATTTTTTAATTATCGCCGAGGAATTATTGATGTGATTTTCTACCGTACTTTTAGATATACCCAGTTCCTGCGCAATTTCTTTGTTGGAATAACCCTCAATCCTACTCATTTTAAACACTTTAGCTCTTTTTTCCGGAAGACTATCCAGAATTTCATTCAGAACCTTTGTAAGATCGGAGAATGAAGGCTCAAAAACCTGATGGCGGCTTCCTAGCAAATCGTTATGTTTCTTTGCTACTATACTTCTCTGAACTTTATTGTACAAGTCATTTTTGGCAATGGTAATGATGTAATTCTTTAAAGGCACATTGGGATCAAGTTTTTCCCTGTTTTCCCAAACTTTAAGAAATGTCTGTTGCACAGTATCATTGACGTCCTCTGAATCTACTTTTAATTTCAGCATAAAAGACTGCAAAACCGGAGCATACATTTCGAAAAGTTTTACAAAAGCACTTTCATCCCCGTTGTTTAAACTGGTTATTAAATGCTTTTCGTTGATCAGGCCTTTAGACATTGTCCCCCTTTGAAACTAATTTAATAAAATATCCCCTTAATAAAACCCTACTTAAATCGCCTTAAATTACTCGACTAAATTAATAGATTAAATTCAAATATTTAAATATTTGTCCAACTTAGCATTTAAATTTTAAAAGTTTAACAAAATATAGATAGAAAGATTTTTTTCAATTACTTCTGATAGTTTACTTTATAAGCTATCCCCTTCTGCAGCTTGAGTTCATAAGTCCTTTTACCAACCTCAACTGCTGCCCCACCTTTAACAACAGGCTTGACGGTACTCTTAAACCTCAGTACACCCGATCCTCCATCAGATTTGACCCTGATCTCCTGCTTACTACAGTACAGCGAAATTTCTCCCCCAGGTGTAGGTACCTTGCCTTCCATCCATTCCAGTCCACCCAGTGCCGGCTCTACGAGGTAAGTTTCATAGCCCGCAGTAAGTGGTTTTATGCCCAGATAATACTTACCCAACAGGTAAATAGGACTGGCGCCCCAGGCATGGCACAGACTTTTACCAAAAGGCCTGCCATACATAGACAGGTGTTCTGCCCCCTTCTTATCAGGATTGTATTCCTCCCAGAAGGAAGTAGCACCCAGATCCAGCATACCGCCCCAGTAATCTTTCATCTGCTTCAATACATACGACTGTTCGCCCATGGCACAAAGGGCTTCCAGTTCATAAAAACGCATATACGGTGTAGTGATCTTATTGATCTTATCGTTCATCAGTACATGCTGCTTTACACCCTGTTTTTGCTGAGGCGTAAAATAATCGAAAAATATACCAAACATATTGGCATAGCGCGTTACATTATCCGTTGGCTGTCCGTTAATTCTGCTGTGCACCAGCGCTTGCTTACTTTCATTCCAGTACAATTTAAAGAGCTTGTCCTTCAATTCAGCAGCCAGCTTTTTATACGTTGCAGCAGCTTCGGTATCATTGGCCATAGCTGCACAAAGCGCCATGGTTTCCAGGCTACGGCAAAACAACAGCTGCTCAAAGCTCACTTCTCCATCCTTGCTCAGCTTATCGGCCCAGTCTATAAAGATCCAGTCGCCAGGCATCCATTCCAGCAAGCCGTCCTTATTTCTTCTGTTCAGCACATAATCCATCAGACTTTTCATTCTGGGGTAGACGTCCTGTACAAATTTCCGGTCGCCGCTGTACTGGTAATAATCATAAATACCCAGGAACCAGTAAAAGGAATAATCCATAATGGTATTGATGTGTGCGGTTACCGGATCTTTGCCCCGCTGGGCCAGCAGGGTTCGTTTTACAATTGGCGATTCATTGAAGGAGTAATAATTCATCAGGTAGCTCTGGTAGGCGTCTCCCGACCATACCCAGCGGTCGCGCTTAATCCCATCAATAAAAAACTCACGGGTGTTTAAATGAAAGGTATACCTGGCGACATCGTATATTTTGTTGACCTGCTCGTCTGAGCATCGGAAATTTCCTTTTTCCAGGACCGGAGCATATTCATACAGCATGCTGACCTTATCCAGCGTTACATTGCCCTCGGGCTGGCAGTTTACATAGCGAAAGGCCTTTGACAAACCAATCACAGAGTCTGTTTTTCCTTTCAGGTCTATTTCCAGCAGGTCCAGTGTTTCGCAATGACCTGCCGATAAAGCTTCTTCCCTTGATTCACCGTAATAAATATGAAGCCTGCCCTTGCCTTTTAAACCATGCAGCTTGATAAAACCAAAGGTTTCCCTGCCAAAATCGGCAACAAGGCCTTTGTCCAAGGGTTCGGTTTTTGCCGCTTCCAAGGGCTTCGTAGACAGTTTAAACTGTGACGGCAATTGCAAAGGGTCGGTTAAATTCCATGAACCTGCAGACACATAAGTAGTGCCCGACTTGTCGGAGGCCTTTCCACTGGCATCTATCCATTCCTTATCCTCAAACGTGGCCAGCCAGGTACCATCAGAAACAATGTTTTTCCCTTTTACGTATATAGCCGGTACCTTATCCTGTCCATACACCTTCAAACTCAGTTTATGCTTACCTGCAGGCACGGTAATTTTTGTTGGGTAGCCCGGGAAGGCCTGCCCGTCTACCTTTACGTTATACTGCCCCTCTACATACAGGCTCACTTCTTCGGCACTGGCCAGATTGAACTCCTTATGAAACTCTACCAGCACATAATGGCTGTCCATTTTCCAGAATGGCGGTAAAAAAGCGCCTCTTTCTGTTCTGCGGTTTTGCATTTTATTGGATACCCAGATGTCCAGATCGCCCGGATACCAGATCCAGGAAGCCTGTTGCGCCTGTGCCTTCATACCAAATAATAGTGCGATGAAGATGGCTGATTTTGTAAAAGATAATTTCATAAATGATAAAATTAATGTCCGTTAAAGAAAAGGTACAATGCAATCATTACTACCGCAAGGGCAATCCACGAAACCCATACGCGTTTTGTGGGTTTTTCAATTGTACTTTTATCCAGTTCATTGATGGTATATACAGTAGGGTTTCTGTCGGTCAGTGAGATCAGTACCGCAATGAGCAGCAAGCCCACGAAGATGATAAAGGAAAGAATGAGATAATGCGGCCAGAAGGGATATTTATCCGGAGGAAGTACCCATAGATAGGCTGCCCCTGTACCCAAACTTAAAGCAGAGCCTGCAGAGAGGGTAAAGTTTACCGCCTTGCGCGTAGTGCTTTTCCAGAAAACCGTAAGCAGGAAAACTACGGACAAAGGAGGCGCAATAAAGCCGAGTACCGACTGAAATACGTCGAACAGGTTTAAGCCCTTGATGTTGTCAATGGCCAGCACCATCATAACTGCAAAAACACAGCCCGCAATAACCGAAAGCCTGCCCACCCTGATGATCTGCTTATTGCTGGCCTGTGGATTGATGTTCTTTACATACACATCCATGGTAAAAACGGTACTCAGAGAATTCAGGGAAGAACCAATGGTGCCTACCAGTACAGCAATCAGTACCACGATAACCAGGCCGTTCATTCCCGGAGGAAACAGATTGGTAACCATGGTCATATAGGCTTCATTCGGATCTTTTAATCCCGGAAAGAGTACAAAACACAATACGCCGGTGATGATGAACAGCGGAAGCGAAAGGATCTTGAGCCAGCCGATAAAGCTGACACCCAATTGCCCTTGTTCAAGGTTTTTAGCACCCAGCACAGATTGCACCATAGCCTGGTCTGTACAAAAGAAAGCTACCGCAGCCACAGGATAACCCAGTAAAATGGCGTACCAGGGGTACTTCGGATCGCTTGCCGGCTGGATCAGGTTCCAGTAATGACCAGGGGTTTTACTGTACAGTGCCTCAATACCTCCAACTTTATACAATCCCAATAGGGTAAGCGCGAGTGACACGGCAATCAAAAGGATCATCTGGAACACATTCACCCGGGCAATGGCCTTTAATCCACCAAAAAAAGTAAAAAGCCCGGCAAAGGCAACGAGTACTATGACCGACTGCCACATCGGGATGCCCAGGATCTGCCTGACTAAAAAGCCCCCTGCAAACAAGCCAAGCGACAACCAGGAAATCAGGATCTTGATCAGCGCATACCAGGCCAGGATATTCTGGGTGGAGTTGCCATAACGCTTACCCATAAATTCGGGCATCGTACTGACTTTGGCAGCGAGGTATTTAGGTGCAAAAACGATGGCCAGCAAAAACAGGAACACAAAGGCGTACCAATCGAAATTTACCGCCACAATACCTGTGCTGTAGCCTATGCTGGCAAAAGCCAGCAGCATAGATGGCCCGACGTTGGTACCCCACATGTTAAAGCCTATGCTGGCCCAGCCCAGCGATTTACTGGCCAGGAAGAGTGTTTCCCCTTCGCTGTTTTTTTTGGAGAAACTGGCCCTGTAACCGATCACCATCAGGATGATCAGGTAGGCAATTACAATAAAGTAATCCAGACTGGTCAGACGTTCTACAATATTTCCCATGACAAGCCGTATTCGTCTAATATGTCGTTTATTTTAACGGGCAGCCCCGTTTGCAGCGACCTGTCCATGGCCTGCAGTAAAGCAATAGTACCTAAGCCTTCCTTGAGGTCAGGATAGGCAACTGTATTATGTTCAATGCTTTCCGCAAAATATTCCAGGTAATTCTGGTACTCACCTGCATGGTGGCTTTGCCCCTCAAAACGGAAGAAATGTTTCAGTTTGGCGTCTCCCCAGGTGATCAACTGCTCTTCACCGGTATTTGTGGTTACTGCATAGCGCAGCTCGTGGTAATCGGCCTGACTGGCACCTTCTGTACCTCTTAGCACGCAGCTCATTTCGCTTTCACGATAGGCTGGCTGGATGGGCCCTGTATAGGAACCGCTTACCCGCGCTACCCTGCCATCCCTTGCTTTAAAAATGAAATGCATGGTATCCTCGTTCTTTAGACCTGCTTTCCGGCCATTGGCACTGATCATTCCATAACCCATCACTTCGGCTATCTGCGGCAGGTACCAGCGGATAAAATCAACAGGATGGCTTAAGCCACCATACAGCCATTTAAAGGATGGCTCCAGCGCCCATTTCTTTTCCAGGAACCAACGGTGGTCTGCGTTATAATGGCATTCTACTGTCATCAGTTCGCCTATAATGCCGGCATCATAATCCGTACGCTGCCTTTTATAGGGCTCAAAAAAACGGGAACTCTGACCTACAAATACCCTTTTCCCGCTTTTGGCAGAAACCTCCAGCAATTCCTGCGCCCTGCCCAGATCATCAATAAAAGGTTTGGTACAAACCACATGCTTTCCATGCAACAATGCCTGTTTAACATGATCTGCGTGCAAATGATCGGGCGTATAGATGGCAATGATGTCTATTGAAACATCATTCAGCATAACGTCGTAACTCGTGGTATAATGCGGAAAATCAAATTCCTTTGCCCGCTGCCTGCATACTTCCTCATTCGCATCGCACACCATAACCAGTTCAAGTTTATCACTTGCCAGTGCTGCCGACATCGTGCTTCTGCCTTCTCCCAGGCCTAATATTCCTAATTTCAACATATCAATTTTCTAGTTATTCTTATCAAAAAACACCCAGACTTCTCCGGGTTTTGTTCCGGGAATCCCCTCCTGGTATTTCTTCATCAGCCCGTTCCATTCATCCACCCTGGGATTGTTCAATGTAGTACGGGGGTTTAATTCGTCCAGACTGGCCCCTTTCGGGATGCTGATGATCAGCATCAGCTGCCTGTCCAACTTAAATATGCGCAGTTGCTGAAAGTCTGCATTGCAAAAACCACTGGCCACTTCCGGCCATTTTTCAAACTGTGTAGCATGGTACCGCAGATACTCTTTTTGCAGGCTTTTGTTTTTAACCAGGTTAGTGCTCAAAATAATGTTGTCCCACTCCTTTACCGGTTCCCTGCCGCAGTGTACCTTAGTCTCAAATTTGTAAACCAGATCCTGGTACAGCCGCACTTCTGCCCCTGCTATCCTTTGCCTGAACTGGTTCATCAGCGGTTCAGGATTGGCGATAGTTGCATACACCAGCAGGCGGTTTTTCCAGCTGTAAATGGCCGATGCCGGCACGCCTTTTTCCCGGCATATTTCAGCTACAAGATCTTTAAACTGTGCAGTACCTACAAGCAGTATCAGCTCTATGACAATCTCATTTCCATTCCCGGATTCAACACTGTTTACCGGTTGATCAAATAATTTTAAATTTCTGTATTTCAACAAATAAGTATAATTATCCTGAATACCAGCTTTAAGTTTAACAGTATCGGATACTTTAGGTCCGTTACCGATCCAGACATTTCCCGGCCCGTTGGCATTCTGCAGATATTTCTCTGCGGGGGTCCAGTTGTTCCTTACCGTAAAATGAGCCGAGCCTTCATCGGTATACAGGTAAAACCAGTGCTCCGGATCGTGTGGATAGGGGGCTTTGTAAATGCTGTCAATGTAATTGTCGCAGATCACTGAACCTGGCTGTGCAGAAAGGGTATAAATGCCGGATACGTCGTAGAGATATTTACCGTAATGGTGGATCTTATTGGCCCGGATGGTGTTGTTGCGCATGGCATTGGCAGTGGGTGTCCAGCCCCAACCCATGCTGATGCCTGAATAGGCTACGTTGCTGATCTCGTTATTTGCAATATTGATTCCCCTTACAAAACCTGCGCCTATACCAACACATCCCCAATCCTCGTTGGTCACATCGGTAACCAGGTTATTTGTAATGCTTTCATTGGTACAGATTTCCCTTTCATCTTTTGGGTTGTAAGGCAGGTGCACCTCAGTTGCTTCATCAGAAAAGGTGCCCACCAGGATGCCGCTACCTCCGATATCCCTGAACAGGTTACCGTTCACCTTATTGTTGTATGTACCGCGTTTATAATCCAGCCCTGTAGAGGCATGATGTTCAAAACTACATCCCTCAAATCCCGTATGATGCGCATAACTCACTTCTACTGCGGCTGCAGGGCGACCTACCCAGGCCTGGTTTTCCAAAGTCTTTTTACCGGGTGTGCCCGGAATCTTCAGTTTATAGGCATCCAGCATGTACATTCCAGCCTGATGCGGTACATGACCAAAACGCGAGGGCCTGAGCCAACCTGCGTGCTGGAAAGATATACCCTCAAAAAATACATAGCTTACCGAATGATCTATTGTACCTTCCATTTTCACCAGGGTCTCCAGGTAGGGTACAACCGCCTCAGCCTGCTGCATGTTTTCGCCTTGCCGCGGCCAGTAATAGAGTTTACCTTTCTGCCGGTCTGCATACCATTCACCCGGTTCATCCAGAAACTGTATGGCATTGCTAAGATAAAAAGGGGAATTGCCGGTTTTGGCAGAGATCCAGGGCGCAGGCCAGGGATGTTCCGACTGTACACGGCTTTCCGGTTCCATAAAGCTCAGCTCTGCTTCCCTTCCTTGTATTTTTACAGACTTTATGCGCAAATTGGCAATGGCCCACCATTGCTGGATCACCATCTCCATTCCGCTTACATTGCCCAGATCTTTTCCATTCGGCAAAGGAATCCTGCAGGTTTTTGCGGGAAAATTCCAGCTTAAAATGCGCTCCATTTCGCCGTGGTTACGGTCTCTTGCTTTTATGGCCTTTTTACCGTCAATCCAAAGTTGCCTGAATTCTAAATTATTGTCATCCAGATCAGCTATATCAATCATCCAAAGTTTCACTTTAACTTCATTCTGGACGCCAGGCAACGCATGCTGTACTTTTTCCCATCCTTTCAATGGCTTTCCTCCGCTCAACACGGCTACTGCACCTGCAGGTTTAATGATGCGTGTGGGACTATCGGCCGTACCCGAATCTTCAGGGCGGATGACTACTGGTTCTGCCAGTCTGTAAATTCCGTTTTCCATAATGATACGGATTCCGCTTTTAACGGCAGGGTCGTTTAAACGCCTCAGCTCACGTACTTTACGCAGGGCGTGATTTAGTGTAGCCAGTGGCCTGTCTTTTGTACCTTCATTGTCATCTCTCCCGATCGGGGAGACATAGATATCCACAGCATACAGGTTTGTACTTCCCATCAGCAGCAAAGCCATCAATGCAGGCATGAAAACCCGGATCTTCATTTTTCTCATGGATATCCTATTGAAAAACAGACTTCACGTATTTTGTATTTGCAGTAAAATTCCACTTCACATTCCTGGGGTCTTTGGCATCCCTGGAACGTTCAACCACCAGCCAGCCCCGCCAGCCCATGTCGTCCAGGGTTTTCCGTATGGCTTTCAGGTCTATTTTCGGATCATTCTCCAGCCATACCCCATCGTCGTTGGTACAATGGATCTGTATAATGTTCTTTTTACCCAGTATGCGAAGTTCTGTGCTCACATCGCGGCCATTTTTGATGGCGTTGGAAAAGTTAAAATAACTTTTGATAGCTCCTGAGCCTATGTCTTTTAACAGCTGGAGCTCAGCCTTGGCATCTAGTGCGGTTTCAATACCAATCACCACGCCTGCGGCCTCAGCCATTTTTCCGGCTACTTTTAAACGTTCTACCAGGGCTGGTCTTAACCCGGGATTTTTAACCAGGTCGCCCTGAACCCCAAGCGGAAGGAAAGCTACCTTTACTTTCATCGCCTTCATCGTAGCAATACAATCACCGATCATCTGCTGATAGGTAGGTCTGGTAGCCAGCGATTGAGCATAAAAGCCGGTCATGGCCAGTGAACAGACCTTCAGCCCGAGTTCCTTTGCTTTATCCATAAATTGCTGCCTTAGCATAGGGTCGGCCAGTTTATTGTCAAAAGTATCCCTGGTCCCTAACCCACCCATATCCAGTTCCAGCCCATCCGCACCAATCTGTTTACTCAGCTCAAAGGCACCCAGTTTCTGGCGTTTCAAAAGCATTAAATCTATTACGGCAACCTTATAACGTGGCTTTTTACCATTTACCCCGGCAATAAGTGCCGTATAGGGCCCGCTAAGCACCAGTCCCCCTGCAAGCAGGGCCATTTTCCCTATAAAATCACGTCTGTTCTCTGCTTTACTCATTTTGATATACTTGCTTTAAATACCTTTTCCAGTTGTTCAAACCCCTTTATTGCATTAGCGGGCAGGCGCTCGCCCTTATCGCCAAATACGTACATCGCAGGTTCTTTCTCTATGCTGCATTTACTTTCATCATAGTTACCCTGGTTATCTTTTACTGCCTTTCCGTTCAGCTTAAAATGTTCGATCAGAAAGTCGTACAGTGCCCTGCGCTTTGAAGGGCCAAAGTCGTGTCCTTCTTCGGGCAGGTGTACGTTCTGTACCTGGCTTTGCGCAGCATAATAAGCATAGATTTTTTTCAGAAAAGGCAGGTCATGATCGGGTACACTTGCGGTCCAGTCTTTCCCGTCTGATACCACAAGCTGAGGCTTAGGCGCAGCCATAGCCGCCAGTTCCACATTGTTTGTACTGCCGGCACAAAGGTGTATAGGCATGCCACTTTCACAAGGACAACCACCATAAAATGAAGAAGATAAAGAGACTACCGGAATACTTAGTTTAATTCTGTCATCCATGGCTGCCAAAAGCACCGTATGACTTCCACCTCCGGAACCGCCGCTGATCCCTACCCTATCCGGGTCTGTTTCTCTGAGCGATAGCACATAGTCCAGTATTCTGATACCGCCCAAGGTCTGTATACTTTGAGCCAGGCTGCGCCTATGGTCTTCGGCCTTGAACTGCAGCAATGATTCACCCCAGGCAAACAGGTCGTAACTAATGGCCATTGCACCCATCCTGGCGATCATGGCACAACGGATCTGGCAATCGGCCCGGTAACGTTGCTGTCCCCAATGACCATCCGGACTCAATACCACCGGTACCTTACCTCGCATGTGCAAAGGTTTATATAAAGACCCGTTCACATAAAGGCCCGGCAATATTTCAATCGCAATGTTTTCTACCGTATACCCCTCCATCATTCTTTTTGGTGTAAGGATAGGTTTTGCAACAGGCTTTGCAGGCATGGGCGACAATTGCTGTGCTGCATATAGGCAGGGCCTGATCAGTGCCTTACGCTGTTCCCAGCTCGATTTGTCTTGGTACAGGGTCGACAAATAATTGAGCATTTCCTGTCCTTCCTGTACCTGCCAGCGGTAATATTCGTATTCCTTCAGTTTATAAAGCCCCTCCTTTTCCCTGTTCGCCTTCATATCCAGGGGAGCCAGCACACTGGCAAGGGTTTCTTCCACACCCGGCCGAAACCGCCACAGCGCATAATTGACCCAGCGATCTGCTACCTGATTGTCATTATATTTTATTTTTACTTTAAAACGGCTTTCTATTTCCGCTAAAACAGTTTTAAGCGGTAGGCGGTATAATGAATCAGAATTTTGCATTTGAGCGCTTACAGGGCTTAAAAACAGCAAAACTCCAAAAAGCAAAAATAAAGTAAGGTGTTTCATCTCAGGGCTCCTCATTTTTAGTTTCGGTAATCACCGGTGCAGTATAGCCTTTTACGCTTGGCCATATGCCATTCACTATCTTTTTAAGCTTCAATCTGGCGGGGTCAACCACCACATGTTTGATCTTTTCCCTCCTCCAGGTATAAATGAAGTGCAGCATTCCATCTGAAGTCTGGATTACGGCAGGATAGGAATACTGACTGATGGGCGAATCTTCAAGAATCAGCGCCGCATACCATGTCTTCCCATCTTTAGATAACGCTACATTTAGCGGGGTACGCGGTCCTTTGGCCAGGTTTCCCGGAGGCAGCACATGGTTGTATACCAGCACATGTCTGCCGTCTTTCATGGTCACCGCATCGGTACCGGAATTGTTGTTTGGCAAGCTGGTTTTGGCCAGGGGCGACCAGGTTTCTCCGTTGTTGTCCGACCAGGATTCTACCAACGCCCTATTCCGACTCCTGGCCAGAATTTGTAATTTCCCCTGCCCGTGATCGAGAATACTTGGCTGTATGGCATCCAGTCCGCCCCCCGCAACAGGACCAACGGTTCGCCAGCTTTTGCCATTATCTTTAGTCACCTCAAAGTGAACCTTCCAGCCATCGCCTTCTTTGCTTGAAGGGCAAAACAGATTTCCGTTGTTCAGGAGCACCGGTTTGTTTTTAACAGGCCCTATATACCCTTCAGGAAGTTTTGTAGCTTCCGACCAGGTAATGCCCCCGTCTTTGGAACTGCGCATCATACCCCACCATTCTGAAGGTTTTGGGCCAATTTTATAGAACAGCAGCAAATCGCCTCCCGGCACCTGGTACAATACCGGATTCCAGGTAGGCAGCCTCTGTTGATCACTTTGAATACCGTTGGCCACCGAAACTGGCGCAAGCCAGGTTCCGTTCTGCTGGCGACTGACATAGATCTCCACATCAGGATGGCGCTCCCTGGTGCCGCCAAAATAAGCAGCAACCAGCCCCGTCGGGGTTTCGGCAATGGTAGCGGAATGGCAGGAAGGAAAAGGTGCTTTATCATACAGAAACTCGTCTGTAACAATTCCCGAACGCCATTTTTGCGATTGCGCCTTTAACCCTGTTCCGGTCAGGCAAATCAATAGTGTCAATATATATATTCCTCTGTTCATCTTCATATTATAGTTCAGTTGTAAATGAATAATCCCCTGAGCCCAATTCAAATACAGCCCGGTTGCCTTCCATTTGTATAAATTTCAATTCTTTTGCTTTCCTTGCACTGCGGCCGCTTTCTGTTACATGCTCTGCAGATTTCGTGGGAATACTGATCCTGGCGGTGGTATTGGCCGGGATGCTGATCTCCCATTTAAAGCTGGTTGACGACCTGGACCAGCTGCTGCTGATCATTCCGTAAACAGAACGGTAAGTTGCATTTACACTATCCAGTCCTTTCATCATTTCGGGCCTCATCACAATTTCTTTAAAGCCAGGTGCAGCCGCCTTGATGCCCGCCAGGTTTTCATAGTACCAGATCAGCAGGTCACCCAGCATCATCACATGGTTCTGGGAGTTCATCTTTGGCGCGGCGGTATCTCCGTTCCACAGTTCCCATATGGCTGTAGCTCCGTTTTCAATCATATAGCCCCAGGAAGGATAGGTCTTCTGCGTAGCGATCCGGTAAGCGAGATCGGCCCTGCCTATGCTGGTAAGCGTACGCATCAGGAAATTTGTTCCGATCACACCTGTGCTGAGGTGGCCATTATTTTTCTCTTCAATGATGCGGGCAATTTCCCGGGCTACTTTGGTTTTATTTACTTCTTCCACCAGACCAAAATACACCGGCAGCAGGTTGTCGGTTAAGGTATTGCCGCCATAATAGCCCTGGTCATTGTAAAATTTTCTGTTGAAATCCTTTCTCAGCTTTATAGCCAGGTCAGCATACAAGGTACTGTCCTGTTCGTTACCGGTAAGCCCGCTATAGGTAGTCATCATCTTAATCAGCTGGTAATAATAGGCAGTAGCAATCAATGCACTAGGATGCTTCTGATCCGCATTTACACCTTTACCTGCTTCTGCGGTAAGGGGTGGTGCACACCAGTCGCCATAACTGTCTTTACTAATAATGCCCTCTTCGTTCATGTACCTGGTCTGCATATAGCTTAGCCACTTTTTTGCAGCGGGATAGTTTTTCTGCAATACAGCAAGATCGCCGGTTTGCCGGTACAACATATCTGCGACAAAAAGCAAGGTTCCGGGCCAGCTTACGTTATCGCTATAATAACGCCAGAACGCAGGGGCCACATCAGGTATGGCCCCATCTTCTTTTTGTGCATAGCGGATGTCACCAAGCCATTTTTTATACAATGCGGTATTGTCGAACAAAAAGCTTTCTCCATAGGCGCTTATGGTCCTGTCACCCAGCCAGGGCTGGCGTTCATTGCGTTGAGGGCAGTCGACCGGCATTCCCTTATAATTGGAAGCAATGCCCCACCAAGCGTTTTTAAAGATCTGGTTCAACAAGGCATTTGAAGATTCAAAACTGCCTGTGGTCTGCATGTCGTCAAACACCAGGCAGCCGGTAAAATCACTTTTCTTCGGCGTACCGGGATGACCGCTCAGTTCTGCGTAACGAAAACCCTGATAAGTAAACCTCGGTGCCCAGGTTTCCATGCCCTCGCCTTTAAGGATATAAGTGTCGGTGGCCCTGGCATCGCGCAGGTTAGTTCTGAACAGCTCTCCGCTGGCCTGCAGCGATTCTGCAAAGCGTAATGAAACCACCGTTCCCCGCGGTCCTTTTACATTAAACCTTACCCAGCCGGCAAAGTTCTGCCCAAAATCCAGGATATATTTTCCACCAGGCCGCTTAACAATAGTTAGGGGCGCAATGGTCTTCACTACTTTTACAGGCTCGTTAAGCTGCGCTTCATAGGTACCACCAGGTTCCTGTACATATGCTGCTTTCAGCCATTTGCTTTCTTCATAACCGGGCTCGCTCCAGCCTTTAAACTCTTTGCGGGCATCGTAAAGTTCACCATCATATTCATTATTGGCCATTATAGGCCCATCAGCAGTACCTTTCCAGCTGTCGTCTGTTTTTATAACAGTAGTACTGCCGTCGGTGTATCTAATCACCAGCTGCATCAGCAATTTGGGAAATCCAAAGGTTTTTACTTTATAAGGCTTGGCCTGGCGCATAGCGAAAAAGCGCCCATTGCCCAATATCACGCCAATCGCATGTTTACCCTGCTTCAACTGTGTGGTGACATCCAGCGTATTATATTTGATATTTTTGGTATAATCGGTAGGCGCAGGTGCCAGCACCTGTTCGCCTATTTTTTTGCCATCAATGTACAGTTCGTAAAGGCCCATACCCATAATATAAGCAGTGGCAGAAGCAACCGGCCTGGTAGCTGTAAATTCCTTCCTGAAATACCGGGCCGATAAGCGCCCTTCACTTTCCTTGTCATTTGCAAAAAAACGGTCAAAGCCTATCCACCTTCCTTCCCAGTCTTTATAATGAAGCAGCCCCATCGACCATGATGCAGGCTTGCTCCATACACTATCCCCTTTATTGGTCCAGACTTTAACCGTCCAGTAATATTTGTTTTTACTTTTTAATGCACTGCCTTTGTAGATAATGTGAATTGAGGCCGATGAGCTTAGCTTTCCTGAATTCCAGACATCTGCCTTGCCCTCTGTCAGGAGATCAGGTGCAGAAGCCACCAATACCTGGTAGGCGGTCTGCTGAATGTTGCGCTCCCTATAGTCTCCACGCGCTCCGCCTGCTCCGGAACTGAGCTCCCAGCTCAATGCCGGATTGGGCATGTCTATACCCTGTGGATTTTGCAGCAGCTCACAGCGCAGGTTGTGCAAAGACACCTGCGCAAAGACGGCAGTACAGCTGATCATGAGCAGGACAAGTAACAATATATTTATTTTAAGTTTCATTATTTCAAGCTCTTACATTCAATTTACGCAATTAATCCTTCAATAAAAAATCAAAATACAATGTAATATCCAGCGCTCTTGCAGGATCCTTTTCGTAGTCATAAAAGATGTTCTTCATAGCCATAGGGCCACTTCTGTCGGCCCGCTGTGTTTTGGTACCAATGCCAGGTATGCCCTGCATAAAAGAAATATTGCCCGATGGAAAAAGGGGCTCATAATTGTGCCACTGATCCGTTTTAAACGCCGCACTGAACAGCCTTAAAAAAACGTCTTCATTTTCGGTTGCCACCGTAAAAGACTTGGCTTTCGTGATGAATTTGCACCAGTACATATTGGAATGATAGCCCTTAAACTCGGGATATACCCAGCTTTCGCCTGTTTCTGTATCGTTATATTCTTTTTTCCATATGCCGAAACTGTTTCCCTTCAGGCGGTTTTTCCATACCCTGTTTGGGCCCATGCCCATATACTCCACCCCTTTCATCTGGCTTTCCGGGAAAGAAAAGTTCAGTCCCACAAAATTGCTGAGGTACTCCGAAGGAAAATATTTTACGGTCAGTTTAAGCACTCCTGATGGAGAGATTGTCCACTTCAACGTATTGTAGGCTGATTTTCGATCAAAAGCAGATTCGATAACCAGCTGCTCCCCTTCCATACGGTGTGTAATGTTACTGAAATTATTAGCCCCTTCCTGTACAACCGGTCCATTTGCAAATGGAATGAGGCCATTTGTGTTCCTCACTTCACGAAGTACGCCCGTTTTTTTACTAAAGCTGAGCTGAAGGCCATTGGCAGCTGCAATAAACAAAGAATCTGTCTCCTTCAATGTTACTGTCGTCCCGGCTTTGTCACCGGTCAGTCGCCGAGCCTCCTTAACAGGAAGTATAATGGGAAAGCTCCAGGTAAACAGTTCCTTTCCATGCAGGTCTGTGACCGTTATATAGAGTACATCATAGTTTATCCAGTTTGATGGCAGGCTGATCTTTAAGCGGCCTTTTTCTGATGGTTTCACATCGGGAGCCTTGGCATTGCCAGTTATTTTTTCGTTTGTTTTCAGGTTCAGCAGTTTCCAGTCGAACCTGCAGGTATTCAGATTGGTAAAGTGATAGCGGTTTTCCAGGTTAAATACCCCGTCAAAACCGGCGGTCATTTCCCGGCGTTCAAAAAATACCGGGCTCCAGATTTCTTTAATGGTAAAAAAACTACCCTCTTTTTCATGAAAAGGGCCTACAATGCCGTCGGCACCCCGGTTGCCATCGGCGTCAATAATGTTGTTCTTGTCCGTTCGGACCACGCCCTGGTCTGCAAAATCCCAAAGAAAACCTCCGGCCGATAAGGGGTTTAACAGCATGTCGTTCCAGTAGTCGTCCAGGCTCGCCCCATGCCCCCCATCAAACATACCGTGTAAAAATTCCGTAGGCATCACGATGCTGTGCCCATGACGATAATTCCCTATGCCGTAGTTGTATTCGCGGTAATGCTGGGTATCAAAACCGTTAAAATCTTCCCAGGGATGGACAACAGAACGCTTTTGAATATCTTCCTGTGCAAAAACCGGATCAAGGTCTCGGTTGTGCCCTCCCTCATTCCCATTAGCCCAGAAAATAATGGAAGGATGGTTTACGTCATGCCTCAGCATTTCCTTTACCAGCTTTGTTCCGGTTGGTGTGTCGTAGTGTCCATGCCAGCCTGCAAGTTCATCCATTACATATAAGCCAAGGGAATCACAGACATCCAGAAAATGCCCATCGGGCGGGTAGTGCGACATGCGTACTGCATTCATGTTCATTTCCTTCATCAGCAAGACGTCTTCAATGCTGTTCGTTTTGCTGAGCGCCCTGCCCGAAGCAGGCCGGAAAGCGTGTCTGTTTACCCCCTTAAATTTAATTTTTACACCATTTACAAATACACCATCCCTTGGTTTTACCTCAATGGTCCGAAAGCCGATTTTTTTGGAAACTGTATGTACCACCTTATTTTTGTGATAAAGGGTAAATACGGCAGTATAAAGGTTGGGAAGTTCAGACGACCACAGCAGAGGCGATGAAAAACGTCCTGATATACTGGCCCTACCGGTCTTTTGTATGCTATTGCTCAGTTCGCTCCCATACTTTTTGCCGTCTGCCCCATACAATTGCACACCGAGCTTATCGGCCTCTCCCGTGGTAGACAGTTCGGCATTAAACTGCCCGCTGGCCTGTGCATTTACGGCCAGCCTTTCTATATGCTGCATCGGCAGTGCCTCCAGGTATACCGGCCTGAATATGCCCCCAAAAATCCAAAAATCGGCTTTGCGCTCCGCTTCGTTCACCGATTTATTAGCGGAATGTTTAGATACCTTTACCTCCAGGAGGTTGTCCTGATTATATTTTAACTGTCTTGAAATGTCGTAACGAAAAACATAAAAAGCACCCTGGTGCACAGGGCCCGCAGTTCTTCCGTTTATCTTTACCTCTGCATCCGTCATTACGCCTTCAAACACAATATTGATTTTTTTCCCTTTCCATCCGGTAGGCACTTTAAAACTAAATTTATATAAGCCCTGTTCCTTTCCTCTTACACTGTCCTTTGCAAAGCCATAGTCATATTTACCAAAGCCCTGCAATTCCCAGTTGGATGGAACGGCTATTTTGGTCCACTTTCCGGAATTCATCCCGGCAGTGCAAAAGAAATCCCAGTTAACGGTATGGTCGTTTCCGGTACCCGACAGGTAGAGCTGCGCTGTCTGCTGGGCATACAGCGCATTGACCGGGCCAAAAAGCATCAGCAAAACAAAAGAAAGGATCGGCGTAAATTTCATGGTTAAAGACCTGCTTATTTTATTTTTTCTGTTTTCAGGGACCTGATGTAATAAATTGCTTCTGTAAGGGGTGTTCCCGGGTTTTTCAGGTCAAAATCCTGATCTGTAGGGGTATCTACATCCGGAAAACGGCGGACATCACCCGTCCTGAAAGTTACCCTTTCAAAGGCACTCACCGGCACAAACATCAGGCGTGTGCCCTTGTTTTCCCCGTTTACATAAATATCATACATGCGTTTGTCCATATCCAGTTCTGCACGGATATGGTATGCTTTTCCAGCCTCATACCTTGTGATTCCCGAATTGCGATAACCCACTTTGGCTTTCAGCTCACCATCTGCATCAAATATCAATCTTACCCCGGCAATGCCCTTTGCGTCCTGAAACTCGATCTGCAAGGATCCTGTATTGTTTTGCGCGGGGGTAACCGTAAATTCTATGTTTACTTTTCTCGCGGCTGGCATCATCCTTTCTGCTTTCGCGTAATCGTAAGGGTCCTTGTCACGGAGCGTCAGCACCTTTGTACCATCTGCCGCTTTTTCAATTTTAGCAGGGGCCCAAAGCGGACTAAAAATATTCCAGTATTTCAGTTCCTGACCATCAGGCAGTGCATTAAATACCTCGTTCACCGGGCCAGACACTGTTGAGATCACCGGAACCGGTACTTTGGCCACCCATATGTCTTCTTTGTTCATGCTATAGGTTAACCACATATTCCCGTCTTCAGGTTTGCCATCTGTTTCAGGAATACCCCTGATGTACTGTGGCCCGTAGGATTTATAGTTACCACCATAACGCATTTGCGAAATTTCGCCGTTTACCAATAACAGGTCTTTATAATCCAGACCATTGTTACTGGTAGATACTGCAAGTGGCCATCTGAACTCTGAAGGATTATATACCATAGCAAAACGTCCGTCGCTGGTACGCTGGCCCCAGATCTTCGCATTGCTGTTCACCACACCCGGCGCCCTTAAAGGATTATATTGCCAGGTTTTACCACCATCGTTGCTTACAGATGTTAAGGCATGCTTCCATAGCCCTACCACTTTACCGTCGGGCAGGTGATAATAACTGAAAGCCTTTACCGGTCTGTTTAATGGGATTAAAGGGTCATTCCGGTCTGCTTCTTCTACCATTTGCTGCATCATCAGCGGACTGCCCAGAATTTCCTTACAGGCTTGTACAAGTCCTTTGTCCTTACTGGTCGTATAAAAAGGATAAAGCGTATGTTTCATGTCCCAGCTCTTGTTTGGCCTCAGCAAATAAATGGGCCCATAAGTTCCGTCTCTTTTGATCTCCCTGATCACCCTGCCTATACCTTTTCCGTCGTTCGGATCGTCGGTTTTATCCATAGCTATGCCATAATAGGCCAGCGCAAACAACCTGTCGGCTTTCGACACAAAAAAGCCTACGCGCTGGTGCATGGTCGCATAAAGTTTTTTTGCTACACCTGGATGGCCTTCCTTGCGCCATCCGTCGGGTATCTTATAAGGAGGAAAAATAACTTCTGGTTTAGACCATTTGTATCCATCCTTAGAGCTTTGCAGCAAAGTCTGACTTGGGGGAATGTGCTCTCCTACCGGGTCACTAAGGTACTCCAGGTAAAAGGTCCTGTTCCAGTAGGCCAGCATGGGGGCATGGTTATAGGTCCAGCTCAGACCATCAGACAATTCGGGGTGTTCCCTGTTTGCTCTGAAGGTTTGTATATTGTGCACACCTATTGCAGGTGTAAGCTGCCCATGGTGATAATCTGCATTCACTATGGTGCTGCCGGTATAACGCAGTGTATCCTGCGCCATTGATGCCTGTGTTGCCGTCAGCAAGCCTGCAGCTATCCATATTTTAATATATATCTTCCTCATTTCCTCAGCCTTTCAATGATTTTGCGTTTCACCTCTACTATGGTTCCATGTTTATGCCCTTCCGGAATTACTGTCTCTGCAGAAACATCCTTAAAACTTTTAAAATCGCTGGTTTTTACAGCGGCATACCTTTTCTCCCCGTAGGCATCATAATAAATCAGCCAGTTGTTCCCCAGTTTAACTACCGTCGGCCCTTCTGTCAGCTTGCCGCTAAAAGGCTCAGAAACATCTGCATAAGGTCCGATGGGGTCCTCGCTGAAAGCCACCTTCAGGTTCCTGTTAGGGCGGGTATTGTCTTTCAATACCAGCACATAATCCTTTGCCGACTTTTTTACTATCACTGCATCAATTATGCTGAACCCCGGATCAAGAAATAGCCTGGCTTCACTGAAAACCTTAAAATCCCTGGTCGTAACTGAATACATCCTATGATTGTTGTCTTCATCCTCTACCCCTCTTGCAAAGCGGTGGGGTATGGTAGATGCCCAGATAATGATGTATTCTTTTTTGATGTCATCATAAAAAATTTCGGGTGCCCATACGTTTACGGTAGCCGGTTCATTTTGCAGCACCGGAACAAACTGTTGCCCGGACCAATGGATAAGGTCTTTTGAACTCGCATAGCCAAAGCCTCTTTCGCCCTTCCAGCCGCAGGTCCATACCAAATGAAAAACACCGTCAGGTCCCTGTACCATTGAGGGGTCGCGCATGATCTTTTGTTTACCGATCTCCGGCTTTAAAAAAATTCTGTTCAGGTCGGTCCATTTATAACCATCATAGCTGTACAGCATCCGCAAACCTTCATTTGCCGGCTCGTGAAAAGAGGTAAACACATAGGCTTTTTTTGAGCAGGCGCTGAAACCAGCCATCAGCCCAAATAGGAATAAGAAATGAAAAAACTGCTTTAAACCCGTCCTCATTATATTTTATCAATAACCAATACCCAGTCGTTACCGTCCTTTTCTTCTCCCGGCGGATCGAAATGGTGTGTTCCCTTATTTTCCACAGCACCTATCGGAATAGTTTTGCCATCACGTGGATTGAACCAGGAAGCCTTCACCTGATTGCTTCCAATCACACCCATTTTCAGCGGGATATTTCTTCCTGTATAGGTGTACACAAAGATGTAGTCCTTCCCACGCGTGACCATCAGCCTGCTGTATTTTTCACCATTGCCATCGGCTATGAGCAACTGGTCTGGCTGCCTGTCGAGATAACCTTCCGGGCCTTTAGACAGCATCAGGTTTTTCAGGTGTACCATCTGCCCTGCACCAGGGTCATTTAAAGCCTGCTGCCAGGACAGGGTTGCGCCATAAGCTGCATCCTTGTCTGCCGGATTGTACATCTGCATTACCGAGTTATCCCCATAGGTATAACCAAAGGCCCCGGCAAAAACCGACCAGTAACCATACCTCCGCACATCTGCATCGGTCCATCGGGGTTCCGCCGGATTGTGTAACCCTTGCGGAATACCTTCATAAGAAGGCTCCCCGTCTATAGTGGGCTTTACGGGCTTTAACTGATAGTCTTTTTCTATGTATTTCCAGTTGTCTTCTCCATAGTGCCATTTTTCTTTAGAACTGGTATCCTGATCATAACGGCGGTGGCCAGATTGCACCATGTTGAAATCCATCCATTTTTCGTTATGAAACCATTCTGAAGAGCCGGTACGGCCTCTTGGATGAAATGTAATCAGATGGTTGGGATCATTCGACCTTAAAGTGTTGCCAATGACCTCCCATACCTGCTTTACTTCCGATCCCCTGATATCGCCACCGTTTAACCAGATGATGTTCCACTTATCTTTATACCTTTTGGCCAGAAACTCCGCATAGCTTTTGGCCTGCTCCGGACTAACCTTTTTATTTTTTACATTGGTACCCCATACCGGCACCAAAGCCATATAAATCCCTTTTTCCGCCGCTTTGTCGATTACATAATCTATATGGTCCCAAAAATCATACGCGGTGGAATCTGTAAAATTTTTCCCTTCGGTCTGCAATGGCCTGGAAATATCACCTCCAACCAGGGATGAATCACCATAAATATTTACGGAAGGTACTGTATGCAATACCATTACCTGTACTACATTAAAGCCTTTTTTGCTTCTGTCTTCCAGGTACTCAACAGCCTGTTCCCGCGTCAATTTATTAAACAACAGCCAGCCGGTATCGCCCAGCCAGAAAAAAGGCTTACCATCCTTGGTCAGGTAGCGTCCATTTTCAGAAACCTGCAGGCCTTTTTTCAGTTGATCAGATTTTTGGTCTGATGCACAGGCAAACAGGGTTAACGAGATAACAAGTGATAAAATTACCTTTTGATACATGGCTATACGGTTTAAATTTTACTGATGAAAATGACCTCATCTGCTGATGAAAGTTTACTGAAGGTGGCCACAGTACCAGCTTTGATCTTTTCTTCCTTAAGTACTTTTCCGCTGCGCGGATTGATGTGCTGAACAATATAATTTCCGGTATGCTGGCTTAAGTCAAGTTTTATGGAAGCATCGCTGCTGTTGTACAATACATAAGCCTTACCCGGATTGCCCAGCACATATTGTCCCTGGGTATTGCCTTGGGGAGCAAAGGGCTTCATGGCCGTTGCTGCCGCAAGCAGGGACTGGCTAATCGCGGGAACATTAGAAAGCGATCCCCCTGCCATAAAAATGGCCCAGCCAAATGCATCATAGCTGTCGGCGGAATAACTCACTGCCTTTTCAGGATATTGGGCACGGTATTCAGCAACTGCGCGGTATACCTGTTCAAAAGAAGTTTTTTTTGGTTTCAGTAAACGTGCATGCTGGCGTGGTGCCAGGTTCTGTCCGCCCTGTGGGGCATAGGCCGTTCCATCCGACTGGTAATGCCAGTAGCGGATATCGATCAGATCTACCACCGCAGCCCTTTCTTTATCAGCCAGGATAGCATCCTGCACATCCTTGGTTACACTCAGTCCGATAACCGGGTGCTTTCCGGTTTCTTTTTCCCATTCTTTAATGGTATCTATCCAGAACTGCACAAAATGCAGGGGTCCGGTAAATTCCGCCCCAATCAGCTGGACCACACTTGTATTTTCTGCAAAATTATCCAGGCATTTGCGGATATAGGCACGGTGCAATGCTCTTCGGGCAGGGTTACTGATGTCGTAAAACTGTTCGGCCATGAATATCCGCTTATCGCCGGCATAAGGTACAGGTTCCGGAAATCCTGTGTTATTGATGTTATTGGCCGTACGCCATGGAAAATCGGCATAATGTGCCCCGGCCTCAATAATATTGTGCTGAAAATACTGTTCATGAACCAAAACCAGGCCCTTCTGATCGGCAAGTCCGGCAAAGGTCTTGAGCCTGTCCCAATACCAGAGGTTATATTTCGAAAGGTCGTACTTACTCAGTCCATCCCAGGCCTTGTCTATCCCGCTCCTGGCAAATGGCAATTCATAAAAGGGTGTCCATACATCGCCATCCATCCGCCTGATGCGCTCATGGTCATCGCGTCTGCGATCGTACCAAAGGCCATAATTATGCTCCAATATCTTCACCGTTCCCTTCTGCATGGAGTCTGTAGTCTGCTCCAGGTTATCTGTCAAGCCCATACCTTCGCGCCCGGGCACAAAGCGGGTAATGTGTGCCTTGCTGTTCTTTAACCCATAGGGCCTGGCACTGCCATTCCACCACTGCACTTCCTGCCGGTTGCCGGTAACAATGGTATGAGCCCGTTGCAACCAACCATTACTTACTTCCATTACAGCTATCTTGCGGCGCATAGGCAGCGCTTCCACACCAATCTGATCAATGCTTTTAATGCCCACAGCGTTAACAGGGATTGGCTGTCTTTGTGCGGCCTGGTCTATATATTCCGTAAGCAACATGGCAGGCTTTACTGCCAGCTTAGTCAGTTTCATAGCTACTTCAACAGGGGGACTGCTCGATGCTTCTGTCTCTACAGGCATAATGAATGTCCTGATGTCTGCCTGTGTACCTATCCTGTCCCTCAACTGGGCATAGTATAAACTACGCGGCTGGATCTGTTCGTTAGACATATCCCAGTAACCATCGCCAGCAAACTGTGCCCAGGTACCAAAAGCCCAATTCTGTGCACCCGGTGGCCGGTAACAATCTACCCTTGCCGCCGTACACTGCCAGAAAACGCTGTTGGCCCCAGCCCATCCAGCACCTTGCCCGTCCTGTCCGCGGTTCATAAAACTCAGTGCCTGTCCGTCTATATTTACAATATCAAACAGTACACCCGATGCCCAGCTATCTATTGCACCGCTAAAGCTAAACGGCAAATAAGCCTGGCATTGCACAAAAGCATTGGGACCAGGAGCACAATAACCTGTGGCAAAATCGTGGTAACCGTATTCTGAGTACAAACGCTGGAAAAGTGTTTGTCCACCAAAGGTCAAAAAAGTATTTCTACGCTCTCCGCCAATTTCTGAAACTGGCAAAAGTGACTTACAATCTTCAACAGTAACCCTTTTTGCGCTTTGCTGCACATTTACTGCAGAGCCCGCAAAATGTTCGAATACAAGTTGTCGGGCCCAGGCATCCGCAACATTTTCCATGGAGATCGCTGTCCAGCGGTGGTATTCGTCCTTTGGATTTGTAGTATCATAAGCCGAACGGAACCGGATATGCTCTACACCGGAGCGGCAGATCCTCCCGTTCCAGGTGTATTTCGACAAATCTGCTTCATCAGCAGCCTCGAGTGCGGTAGTGATCGGTGCATCAAGCGTCAGCTCATTTCCATTAATAGCCATAACGGTCCTGTCCCAATAAATATCGCGCTGCCCCGGCTTCCATCCCAAAGCGGTAATTCCCCCTCCAAAATGAGCTGTTCCGATAGTCTCTATCCAGTTTTTGGTTGATGGGCGGTGCAGCATTACCTGATCACCTTTTTTAAATGCTGCTGCATTCGCTACGGTAATTTTCATCGCATTTACCGGAACGTATTTATCTGTTACGCGTACAGATGGCCCGTCAATCCGGTCTGCCTTACCCGAAAGGCGGAGTACACCCATCCTGTCGAGGCCCGTAGCATAGATCAATGTACCGTTTTCTGCGCTGCCACTGCCCCTCAACACTACACCTGAAGCGCTGATCTTCAGCGATCCTGAGACTTCATATTTTCCTTTTTCCAGCAATACGGCGCCGCGCAGACCATCTTTACCCAGTGGCAAAGTAGCCACATAATTTAAGGCCGACTGTATCCTTAAGGTTGCGTCGCCGTCCTTAACAGGTACCACTACCCTTACCACAGCATCAGGGATGGCAGTTTCTCCGGCCATGTAGCCACAATAGGAAAAATCGGGAATGCGGTTCCCTTTTTCATCAGGCGTATAGGCCAGCCGGCCATCCTTATCCTTAAATATAGGTTTGGGCGGTTCCTGCGTTTTTACTTTCTGTGCAATAGCCAGGCATGGATTAAAATAAGCCCATACTGCAAGGAGAAATAAATGTGGATATTTACGGCAGTTCAGCATCAGGTCATTTTTTACGGTTTCACAGTGGCTAGTGGCACTACACTGTTGATGTAATTTTCAATATGGGCATACCCGTTTCCTGCAATCTTTGCAGCATCCGATGCATCATTCGGGTTTAATCCCTGTTTAACTTCCCAGGCATCCGGCATCCCATCATTATCTGCATCCTTATAAGGCGTACCCTTGTATTCAGGATACCCGCCTACCTGGCTGATGTCTGATATGATGCCCATTTTATACGAATCGGCCGGCAGCCTTCTTTTGATGAACTGTCCGCCCGCAGGCGCTTTGGCATCAGCGGCATATTTTACCACACCTGTTTTCACCTGCTCAACAATCCGCTGATCTACGGCGTCCCGCCTAGGCAGGGTAGCACCCGCATTGGCGAGCGCGTAGGCATAAGCAGTCCGGGCGTCAGTTATACTTACCTTTGCCATAGGCATAGGCTTGTTTACGCGCATAGAATCCAGTATCTTTTTCTTGTTGGCCATGCCCTCTATCTGTACGCCTCCATCCCAGTTGTCTTTACTTACCTTTTCAAATCCTTCAATAATGTTCCCATGAACATAGGCTCGTCCAAAGGTGTGGGAAAACTGTTTGTCGCGACCGCTTTCGGGTTTCAGTATGCGAAAAGCTATGGGCTGATCAAGTGGCGTGATCGGTCCTGGTTTGTAGTAATTGTTGATAAAATTGTACAATGAATTGTTATCGCCCCCATCGGCACTGCGGTTCCACCAGTTAAAAACTACATTGTTTACAAAACCAAAATCGCCATACATACCTACAGAAGGGTTTCTGCTGATGTTACTGGCCCAAAGGTTACGCATAAAAGTGCTGTTCAGTCCACCGATGGTACTGCCAAAAGCGTGATTATAGGTATCCAGCGCTTCAGAGAAGATAGAATTTTGAATGGTTACATTTACCGTTGGCAATTTTAGGGGTTTCGATCCATCCTCTGCGTCGTAAACATGCCTGTAAATGGACATATTTTCGTCCAGCCCCCAGCTGGCAGACACATGATCGATGATGATGTTGCCCACTGGGTTGCCACCAATGGCATCATCCCTGCGGGTCACCTCTGTTTCTCCCCTGCGAAACCTCATGTACCTGATCACCACATCGTGGGTATCTATCCATACGGACTCTCCGGCAATACAAACCCCGTCTCCAGGGGCTGTTTGTCCGGCAATGGTGATGTAAGGGGCACGGATGCTGATCGGGCTTTTCAGCCTGATGATACCGGCCACATTAAATACGATGATACGTGCACCGCCCTGTTCACAAGCTTCACGCAACGAACCAGGACCGGAATCTGCCAATGTAGTTACTACATAAACCTTACCGCCACGACCGCCAAAACTGTAGGCGCCGCCACCCTCTGCACCTGGAAAGGCGGGGATTCTGGCCTGCGGAAGATCAGAAGGTTTGGCAGCCCATGGAACAAAAGGTTTACCGTTTTTTGCGTCACGCTCGATAAGCGGTTTAATTTTTTCAAACTGCAGATCCGACAGCTTCCTGGCTATAGCCCCTATTGAGTCTGCTTTGGCTTCCAATGCAGGGGGGATTACCGGGTATTGCGCAAGTGCTGCCCCGCTTAAACCGGAGAGTGAAATAGCCAGCATTATCGAAAATCTTCCCGATCTGTTCATGGTTTCACAATGTTTACAGGAACAACACTATTTAAATATACCTCGATGTTCGAATAACCGCTTTTGGTGAGCTTTGCTGCGTCTGAAGCATCCTTAGGGTTTAATCCGTTTTTGATTTCATAACTATCGGGCATACCATCATTATCAGCATCTTTATAGGGTGTACCTTTATACTCAGGATAACCACCTACCTGGCTCACATCAGTAATGATGCCCATTTTATAGGAATCTTTTGGTAACCTGCGGTGTTCAAAATCCGGTTTGTCTGACAGTTTAACATTTGCCGGGTAGGTAATTTTACCCGTTCTTACCTGCTCAATCACCCGGGTATCTACCGGATCGCGTTTAGGCAGGGTAGCCCCTACATTGGTCAGTACATATTTATGGGCATCCATAGCAGGTAAAATGGTCATCGGAGCCATAGGAAAAGGCTTTTTCACGCGCATAGCCGCAAAATAAGTTTTAGCTTGTTCATAGCTCATCAGCTCGCCTTTCTTATCCTCCAGCTGTACACCACCGTCCCAGTTGTCTTTAGTAACTTTCGCGTTGCCTTCAATAATGTTTCCTTCTACATACGCACGTCCAAATACGACATAAGGCAACTTGCTCCGGCCCGATTCCGGTTTTAAGATCCGGTAACTGATCGGGTCTTTCAATGAGGTTACCGGGCCTGGCTTATAATAATTGTTGATGATGTTATACATAGCTGTATAATCGCCTCCATCGGTAGAGCGGTTATTCCAGTTAAAAATCACATTATTGGCAAAATTAAAGATACCGTTCCAACCAATGGATGGATTACGTGCACCATTATCTGCCCATAGGTTACGCATGAAGCTGCAGTTCTCTCCGCCCAGGGTACTGCCAAAAGCATGGTTCCAGGTATCCAGAGCCTCAGAAAAAATCGAGTTCTGGATGGTAATGTTTACCGTAGCCAGTTTAACTTCTGCTTTCCCGGTGCTGTCATTATACATATGGCGGTACATTGACATGTTTTCATCCAGCCCCCAGCTTGCGGAAACATGGTCTATCATGATGTTGCCAACCGGGTTTCCGCCAATCGCATCATCCCTGCGTCCTACGAAGGTTTCTCCCCTTCTGAAGCGCATAAAACGCACAATCACATCATGTGTATTTAACCAAACTGATTCGCCTGCTACACAAACCCCGTCGCCCGGTGCAGTTTGCCCCGCAATGGTGATGTAAGGTGCGCGAATGATCAGAGGGGTTTTGATGCGGATAATACCTGAAACGTTAAATACCACGATCCTTGCCCCTCCCTGTTCACAGGCATCACGCAGAGAACCAGGACCGCTGTCGTTCAGATTGGTCACCACAATCACACGGCCTCCGCGACCGCCAAAGCTGTGCGCCCCTCCGCCTTCTGCCCCTGGAAATGCCAATAAGTCTGACTGTGGCAAGTCTACCGGTCTGCCGGCCCATGGGATATAGGGTTTTCCTTCTCTGGCTTCTTTTTCTATAACCGGAAGGGCTTTCTGCCAGGCTATTTCCGATTGTCGGTAGGCCTCCTTCATCATATCGTCGGAAGCTTTTTTAATATCTGGAGGTATATTTGGATATTGGGCGAAGGCGAGAGGTGCTGCAAAAACCAGCGCAATGAACAATGCCGCAGGTCGTTTTGCAGAAGATACAAATTTCAAAAATTGTGTTTTCATTTTTGTCTCGGATAATAGATATACCAAAAAGTACGCAATTATTTTTTAGATCAAAAATTCTAAAAATGACATAAAGGACGTGGCTCAGTTTTTAAGGTATTTCAGGTTAATAAAATTTGGTTAGATTGTATATTAACCCAAAAATGCAATCTAAAAAATGGCTTTTACTATAGCATTTTCGCCATCTATTGTACGATCTTATCAGATTGCATTTTATACGTCAAAATAACGTTTATGTCGCATAAATATTACAACCTGCAGTTGCCTCCGGCTCAAGGTTACAGCTGATAATTATAATTAATTATTTCAGAAAAGTTCCCCCCCCATTTCTTCTATTTCATCAGCTTTTCTACGGCCTGTTCCGTTGAGCCTACAAAATTAACCAACCGTCCACTGTTACTCTCGTAAATAAAATCCCGGATACTTTTGCCCGGATATTTTGAAAAATCACCGACAATAGCCAGCCTTATCCTGTAATTGCTGAACTTTTGAAGAACCTCCCCGGCAATACCGGTCTTCAAGTCAAAAAAATCAGGTGTAATGTTGCCCTCATGCAGGACAATGCGATCAAAATCCTGGTAATAAAGGTCGACCATCAATTGCAATGCCTCTTCGGGAGTGTTGATCAGTATCCCCTCCGCTATAACTTCTGCAATTTTGACAGGGTTTTCCCCTATGGGCTGGTGTGTTTTTACAATCATCATCTTAAAATTTCAGCATTGAAGCAGCTAAGATAATGATCAAAAGTTGTGAAAGGATTTTACCGCTTATATATTTGTGGCTTTTGAGGCCATTGCAGATGAGACCAGGCATGCTCAAACAAAAGTTATTTCCTGCGGGTAGATTTTCTGACAATCAATTTTGGTTTAATGCTGATTGTTTTAGGCTTAATCTGTGCTTTGCCTTCAGTTTGCTCGAAATATAGCTCTGCAATGGTTTTACCCATCTTGAAGCTATATTGATCTATAGTGGTAATGGAAGGACTGGTCAATTCTGTAAAAGGCTCATTGGAATATCCGCAGATGCCCAGTTCTTTTGGAATCTGAATGCCTTTATTCGCGGCAACTTCCAGTACACCCAGAGCAGAAAAATCTGAGGTGGAAGCAAATATCGCATCGGGTGGGTTTTCCAGGTCCAGTAATTTAGCCGTAGCAACAGCCCCCAGCTCCTTGGTCCAGGCATTTTCATACATCAGCTCCTCCAGTACGGGAATATTATGTTGCCTCAGCGCAGCCAGGTAGCCTGCCTTGCGCTGCCGGAAAATATCCAGCTGTTGCGGACCTTCCAACAGGGCTATCCTACGATACCCCTGCTCAATAAGATGCGACACGGCTTCCAATGAGGCTGTCTCGTTATTGTTGATCACCTTAAAAGTGTCCAGCTCATCTACCACGCGGTCAAACTGGATAAGGCCGATCTGCCTATCTAACACCTGCTGCAAATGCCCATAGGTCCCGGTTTCTGCAGCAATAGAAATAATGACACAACTTACATGCTGGTTTACCAGTGCATTGACACAATCTACTTCACGGGCATGCTGTTCATTGGACTGACATATAATCAAACTGTAACCCCTGCTATAGGTTACCTCTTCAATTCCGGCAATCACATTAGAAAAATAATCCTGATTGATCCGTGGCACCACCACCCCTATTGTGGGGTTGCTTCCTTTCCGCAGGTTTGAAGCCATCGCATTGTGCTGGTAATTCATTTCAACTGCAGTTTTGAGCACCAGGGCCTTTGTCTCCGCATTGATTTTACTGCTGTTACTCAGGGCTCTGGACACAGAAGAAGCCGCCAGGTTTAGCTTTAAGGCAATATCGTAAATGGTAGTTCTCTTCTGACGTTCCATATGGAATACAAAAATGATAAAAATAAATAAGGCAATCGATTGCAAAATAAAAATATTCTACTATTTTCGTTTCAGTAACCAGATTTGAAAAATCATAAAAAAGAAACATATGCTCCTACTAGGAATAGACATAGGCACTTCATCTGTTAAAGTTGCCATCATCCATGCGGAAACGCAGCGGCTGGTCGCAGCTGCACAATACCCTGAGGAGGAAAGTCCAATTATTTCTGTGCAAACCGGCTGGGCAGAGCAATCGCCCGAAATGTGGTGGGAACATATGCTCCTGGCTTTTGACAAATGCAAAGCCCAAGCCACATTTCAGCCCCGGGACATTGCATCCATTGGCATTGCCTATCAGATGCACGGTCTGGTATTGGTAGATAAAGAACAACAATTGGTACGTCATAGTATCATCTGGTGTGATAGCCGGGCAGTAGAAACAGGCAAGCGCGCTCTTGAAGCACTAGGACAAGATTACTGCCTGTCACATTTGCTGAATTCTCCTGGAAATTTTACCGCTTCAAAACTGGCCTGGGTAAAAGAGAATGAGCCGGAGGTTTATACCAGAACCGATAAATTTATGCTTCCGGGGGATTTCATTGCAATGAAACTCACCTCACAGATCACCACCACTGTCTCTGCCTTATCTGAAGGGGTATTCTGGGATTTTAAGACCAACAGCATCTCTGCCCCGCTAATGGACTATTATGGCTTCAGCCCCGAGCTTATCCCTGAAATCAGGCCTGTATTTGCTGAACATGGCCGAGTTACTGCTGCCGTAGCCCAACTTACGGGGCTTTCGGAAGGAACACCGGTTACCTATAAAGCGGGTGACCAACCCAACAACGCGCTCTCCTTAAACGTACTGGAGCCAGGAGAAATTGCGGCAACAGCAGGCACTTCCGGTGTCATTTATGGTCTGAGCGATCAGCTGGTTTCCGACCCACAGTCCAGGATCAATACTTTTGCACATGTGAATGACACAGAAGCCCAAAAAAGGCTTGGTATTCTGCTTTGCATTAATGGTACAGGAAGTATGAACCGGTGGGTACGCCATAACCTGGCACCGGGAGAAACTTATGAACAGCTCAATGCTTCGGCAGCGAAAGTAGCAATAGGCGCAGCAGGATTACGTGTACTTCCATTCGGAAATGGCGCAGAACGCATGCTCAACAATAGGATCATTGGTGCACAAATGGGGCATATAGACCTGAACATACATCAAAAGGAGCATATTTTCAGGGCAGTACAGGAAGGGATTGCCTATGCATTCCGCTACGGACTTGACATCATGCGTTCCAATGGGCTTGCCCCTAAAGTAATCCGTGCTGGTCAAGCTAACCTGTTCCTCAGCAACCTATTCCTTGAAGCTTTTGTAAACAGCACTGGTATTCCAGTAGAATTGTATGAAAATGATGGAAGTACCGGTGCGGCTTTGGGGTCCGGAATCGGTGCAAAAACATATAGCAGCAGTACCGAGGCTTTTCAGCAATTAAAACCTTTACAGTTCATAGCACCTTCATTAACGGACGAGTATGAGCCCAATTATCAGGACTGGCTTAAACTTTTAAAAGAACAACAATAACCTAAACACCATTTGAAATGACTAAAATAATAACAGGAGAAAAAGAATTTTTTAAAGGAATCGGACAAGTTCAGTTCGAAGGGACTGAATCTGACAATCCGCTGGCTTTCCGTTGGTATGACGAAAATAAGGTCATTGCAGGAAAAACCATGAAAGAACACCTGCGCTTTGCCTGTGCCTATTGGCATTCCTTTGTGGCAACCGGCGGAGACCCTTTTGGCGAAGGCACCATTATCCGTCCCTGGAACGAAAAAGCAGATCCCATAGAACGTGCAAAAGATAAAATGGATGCTGCATTTGAATTCATGACCAAGATGAACCTACCCTATTATTGTTTTCACGATGTAGACCTGGTAGATTATACAAATAACGTCGAGGAAAACGAAAGACGTTTACAAAGCATTACGACATATGCCAGCGAAAAGCAGGCTGAAAGCGGTGTAAAACTACTTTGGGGAACGGCTAACTTATTTTCCAACCGTAGATATATGAACGGGGCTGCCACCAATCCAAATTTCCATGTACTGGCCCACGCCGCCGCCCAGGTAAAATCTGCATTGGATGCTACCATTGCGCTAAACGGTGAAAATTACGTGTTTTGGGGTGGCCGGGAAGGTTATATGAGTTTGCTGAATACGCAAATGAAACGTGAGCAGGAACATCTGGCCGGATTTCTTCATGCTGCTAAAGATTACGCAAGAGCACAGGGTTTCAAAGGTACCTTCTTTATAGAGCCAAAACCATGTGAGCCCAGCAAACATCAATATGATTATGATGCCGCTACCGTAATTGGCTTCTTACGTGAATATGGTTTACTGGAAGATTTTAAACTGAACCTGGAAGTAAACCACGCCACACTAGCGGGACATACTTTCCAGCACGAGCTACAGGTGGCTGCAGATGCAGGTTTACTGGGTTCTATAGATGCCAACCGGGGCGATTATCAAAATGGCTGGGATACCGATCAGTTTCCAAACAACATCAATGAAGTTACGGAGGCGATGCTGATCATTCTGGAGGCAAATGGCTTGCAGGGCGGTGGAGTGAATTTCGATGCCAAGATCAGGCGGAACTCAACAGATCCCGCCGATCTTTTCTATGCGCACATTGGGGGGATGGATACTTTTGCCCGCGCCCTGGTTACGGCTGACCAGATCCTTCAGCATTCGGACTACAGGAAAATCAGAACAGAAAGATATGCTTCATTTGATAGTGGAAAAGGAAGGGATTTCGAGCAGGGTAAATTAAGACTGGAAGACCTGCGTGCGTACGCTATTGAAAAAGGTGAGCCTGCAACAATCAGCGGACAGCAGGAGTTGCTGGAAAACATCATCAACAGGTTTATCTGAATTTAAGTTCATAATCTCCTCAACCTTTCCTCTCGATTTTCAGTTAACAGCTCCGAAATCGGCACCGTTGCTATGACCGACTTCCTGGATGAAGCATCTTGATTATTGCAGACAAAAAAACCCGCTTCTTGTGGAAGCGGGGTTTTTCGTTTAGAATTTTACCAAAGCTCTTCCGGGGCCTCACCCTTCTTCAGTTTTTCTACGTTGGCGAGCAACAGCTTTTGTTTGTCGTTGCCTTGTATAAAACCATCTTTACTGGCTTTCAGCATCATTTCAGCAGCTTCCGTTTTTTTGCCGATTTTCATCAACAAACCTGCATAGACCGCTTCTGTAGAGAAATGCGGAAAATAGCTTTCTGCCATTTTTGCCCATTCTATTGCCTGAGTCAGGATTTTAGGGTCGTCTACCAGTGCATAAACAGCCTGGGCAGCCGAACGAAGTTTATAAGAGAAATCAACCATTTTCTGATTGGCAGATATCCTTTGCATGGATGCCCAGTTCTCTACTTTCGTTGAATCCTGTTTGCCGCTTAAATAAGGCTCCCGCATTTTCTGGTAAGCAGCTTTATCAGCAGCTATTCTTGCCTGGATGTCCAGGTTCAACAAGCTATTGTTTACGTAGTCGTGGGCCGCTGGCACCAACTTTTTAGCATTCTTGGTACCTTTATAGTAGTTCATCACCAACCCCTTCAGTTCTACATCAATTTCGTCCCTCTTCATCAATTCCATCAACTTACGTTTTGTAGCCAACATTACCGGCAGCAGCTGCTCCCTGTTATTTTTGATGATATCTGTATTGAAATACTGCTGTGTACCTACGTCCATCAGGCTCAGCACATAACCTTCTCTTTTCCCGAGCAATTGATCAAGTGCAGCATGGTTTGCCACCACATGACCATAAAATTTTCCACCCGGTACAAAAGTCATGTTCGGATCAAAGGCAAATACGCTTCCCATAAAATCTTTGTCAGACAGGTCATTTGCTGTCAGCAACGGAAAAACTTCTTCCAGCAAGGGCCCGTTAGGTACTTTCACCACTGCACGTTTCCTGATGTAGCCTTTCAGAAAATCCTTATCTCTTTTTCCGGCTGTATACTCATCTTCCCATTTGGCCAAAGGTTTCGGGTCATGCTTTTCCTTAATGGCAATAGCAGCCTCATTCAGAAATATTTTCGGCAGGTTATACCCCCCCGAACGGTAAACCAGCTCCCCGTCACCATTTACAAACAGATATGTTGGATAAGATTTCACGCCGAACTTTTTGGCAATTTCTATACCCTCGCCCTTTTCTGCATCAATTTTATAATTTACGAAGTTGGGATTAAACACCTCACCCACTTCTTTTAATGGAAAAACCTCGGCCACCATTTTTTTACAAGGCCCGCACCAGCTGGTATATACGTCTACAAATACCAACTTATCTTCCTGTTTGGCTTTAGCCAGTACTTCCTTCCAGGTACCATGGCTAAATTCAATTCCCTGGGCAAAAAGCTTACCTGTAAACATCATCAGACAAGCCACTAAAACATATCTCTTCATCATTATAAGATTAAATTATTTACCAAAAACCTGTTTTAGTTTTGCATCAATTTCGCTTCCGTCCCCTACGTACCGGGCAATGATCTTTCCCTCTTTATCCAATAGTATCTTGGTTGGAAAAGCCGTAACCCCATAAGATTTAACCGCGTCAAATTGCGCTACATCTTCATTGTTCAGTACCTGTATCCAATCTATCCCATCTTCCTGTATGGCTTTGATCCATGCCTTCCGACTAGATTCCAGCGTTTGCCCCTGTTCCTGCGCAATGCCTACAATCTCAAAGCCATCAGCTTTGTATTTGGCATATAATGATTTCAGGTGTGGATGTGAGGAACGGCAGGGCCCGCACCAGCTGCCCCAGAAATCGATCAGCACATATTTTCCTTTCAGGGTTGCGAGGTTTACAGGATTGCCATTGATGTCTTTTTTTTGAATAGCTATGGCCTGTTTGCCGATAGCTGTAGCTTCCATATTGGCTATTTTACCGGCAATAGTTTTGGCAAAACTGCTGTTTTTATGGGTATTGCCCAGTTTTCCATAAGCAGCTTTCAGTTCATCAAAAGTAAGTGAATTCTGCATACCTGATAAAAAATACATACTGACCAGTGAACCTGGGTTCTTTTTCATAAAATCAAGCTTCAGTTGCTCTTCTTTAGCAGAGTTGCCGGAACGTAATTTGTGTGCATTGATAAAAACGACAGAATCATCACCAGGTTTAAAACTAGCATAGGCACTTTTCATTGCCATCCAGCTTTGATCAGTCAGTTCATTTAACCTGGGTTTAATGGCTGCCCATTCTGCATTGGCCTTTCCGCCCGTTACTTTGGCCACGTAGATCTTATCGGCATCCCCTTCTACCTTTATTTCTTCATTGGTCAGGAAAAACTGAAGTGCAGGCCCCGGAATAAGGCCCTTTCCTGCTGCAATGAAAGATGCAGGGTTACGCCTCAGGCCAAAACTGACCAGCACTGGTTCCTTTACTGTCCCCTTAAAAACCATCCAGTCGTTTTCCCTTGTATAACTGGTGTCGATCACATATTTACCATTTTCTGAATAGGCGATATAGGGCGTATAATTTTTAAAATTGCTCACTTTCACTTTAAGGGTATAACCCTCCTGTGCAATGCAGCTCAACATACTGAGGATGCAGCATAGTGTTAAGACATACTTTTTCATATTAGATTTAATTATTTTTTTATCAATTCAGTTAGTTTCTTTTCCAGTTCTTCGCCACGCAGGTTTTTTGCCAGGATAATGCCGTCCGGACCAATAAGAAAGTTTTGAGGAACGGCCTTTACATCGTACATACCAGCCACCGCATTTTTCCAGCCCTGCAGATCGCTGACATGGATCCATGGCAGTCCATCAGTTTCAATGGCCTTTAACCAGGGTTCTTTTTTATCATCGAGCGATACGGCAATGATCTCGAAATTGCGGTCCTTAAATTTTTGATAAGCTTTTACCACGTTAGGGTTTTCAGCTCTGCAAGGCCCACACCAGCTTGCCCAGAAATCAATCAGTACATATTTACCTTTGAATGATGCCAGGGAAACCGGTTTGCCTTCCGTATTGTTCTGAACAAAATTGAGCGCGGGTTTACCGATGTCTGTTTTCATGGCCACCTTTAAGCGCTCGCCCAGCTTTTTGCCCTGAACCGAGGTCTTCATCCGCTGGCTCATTGCATTGAACACCGGACTGGTCTTTTCTACATCTATTACCACGCTCCTGCCTTCCAGCAGGTCGAGCGTAACGTAAGAATCCAGGTGCCGGCTCATAAAAGCATCTTCAACACCAGTCATCTCTTTACGGATGGCCTTTAACTGCGGGAACAGTTCCTCCCTGGCTTTATCGTTTTTTTCCTTGAAATATTGCTGCATTTTTTCACTCAGCGGCTTCATCTTGTCCTGCAAAGGCTTTAACTGCGATTGCAACAGCAGGTAATCTGCCTGTGCAGCTCCGCCTTTAATGAGCGCGTTCTTTAAGGTGGCACCTGCCACGCTGAAATTTTTGTTTTCCAGAAAGAACTCCTGCTCGTCCTGAGCAAGCCTCTTTTCCATGGTCATCGGGCCTTTGTCGGCAGGGTCTTTCAGACTAAGCTTTGCCTTTACAGCATCTGCCACCTTGCCTTTCAATGAAAAGCTGCCATTTTTTACCAGGGCCGAGTCTTTCAATCTTTGACCACCGGCATTATAGGTTAGCATCACCTGCTTTCCCTCCTGGTTTCCGGAGAGCTTTCCATTGATCAGGAAAGCATTTTGTGCATGTGCAGCCAGACCTGTAAGGCCTAGCGCTGCAATAATTAATGTTTTTAGCATGTTATTTATGAATTAAATTGGGATCTCGTTTAAGGGTTGTTCACTATTCCGGGATTCATATCCATGATTTTTCCAGGGATCCGGAAAGTAAACCGTTCCGGTTTCAAAGGAAAGCTGGCAATGACATCTCCGGTTTTTGACAGGACCTGGTGTGTATAGGTCTTATTGTTAAAAAGCGGATCGGTTGACAAACGCCTCATGTCAAACCAACGATGGCCCTGTAAAGCGAATTCACGGATACGCTCGTCCAGAACAAACTTTAACATATCCATGGGATCTGTCAGGTTAACGGTAGCGTCGGTGGCAGACATCCTGCTTTTTCGTAGCGTTTCCAGGTCCGACTTCGCACCAGCAACATCATTTGCCCTGGCCCTGCATTCTGCACGCATCAGGTAAAGATCTGGCAAGGTAATGCCAATCTGGATATAAGGGAACCCTGCTTTTCTTCTAACTTTTGGTGTAGCAATCAAACCACCGCCGTTTTGCCTATCGCTATAAAGCTTCAGCCTTTCATCCGAATTACCAGCTGTTTTAAACAAATCCATTGTTGCCGGAGATAACATAAAGTCATTCTGAAAGTAGGCATAGCCGCTCAGCATCGATTTATAGAAAAGGACTTCCTGGTTTTGCGGTTCATTGGCCGGACCAGTAACGTATCCATCCGGACTGCTCACCGGATTATATCCCCATGCGCCTCCCGGGGCAAGGTTTACCTTATAGTCGAACAAAGCCATGGAAAAATTGGTAGGCATATGTGTGAACGCATTGTTAAACTGTGCAAGGGCTTCAGCATATTTTCCCATAAACCAATAGGTCTTCCCGAGCAAAGCCTCGGCAGCCGATTTTGACACCCGCATTCTACTACCTAATGAAAGTGAAAGTTCTGGAATGGCAGTTTTTAAATCGTTAAGGATAAAATCATAAACCGCCTGTACGGAAGCACGTTCAAATTTATTGACGTTTACATCAGAAGTAGTAATGATGAAAAAGCCTGGGTCATTTGCAGCTGTGGCCGCAGCATAGGGCTTACCATAGTAATTGATCAGCCAGAGATAAATCCATGCCCTGTTGGTTAAAGCTTCTGCTTTAATGGCCAGCTTTTGTTGTTCCGTACCACCTTCAGATTCCATTACCTCATTGATAACCTTATTGTAGGTATACAATAATTTCAGTAAGGCAGCAGCCTCTACAGGGGTTTCAGTAGGCAGGTAAATGTCGTCTGCATACTGAAATGAAAGTTTGGCTGGAATAGAAACTATAGAGGTATAGTATGGTTCTACTGAAACGATTTCATCTCCCATCACCACATGGTTAAATTGTCCATTGGTGTAATAGGAAGAATTGTTTAAAAGGAGGTTGTAGTCATTTGTAACTTTTGCAATTACCTTTCCTTTCGGGTCTACTTCCAGGAAGCTCTTTTTACAGGAGCTAAGGCCTGTAACCAGGAGTATAACGAGGTATATTTTAATGTGAATATTCATCTTGATCAAAATTTAGATTAAAAGGTAACATGGGCTCCAAACGTTATGGTATGCTGGTTAACCGGCACCTTCCGGTAACCACCATTGTAAATGCCAATGATATTTGCAGAACCATCCCATCCGCCATAAGCATCCATAAATTCAGGATCAATGCCATGTGAATTTGCTTTCCACAACATCACATTGGAAAGCTGTACCCTAAATGTTACAGCATCGGCGCGCAGCTTTACCAGCATACTTTTTGGCAAACTATAAGCAAGCGTAATGTCCCTCAATTTAACATAGGAAGCATCAAGCACGTTCCGGTCGGCATTGGTATAATACGTCATGCTACCACGGGCAGCGGTAACCGGGGCAGTTGTGTATGCCGGAATATCGGTAAAGGCCTCATCTCCGGGCTTTTGCCATCTGTCCGAAAATTCTGCATTGATGTTACCAGTATACATCGCGTTAAAACCACTGTTCGCAATTAAGCCACGTCCACCAAAAAAGGAATTTACATCCCTTCTCATCACATATCCAAGGTTATATACTGCATTCAGGCTTAAAACAAAATCCTTGTAGCCAAAACTGTTGCTGAGCCCTCCGCTCAGTTTAGGTTGAAATGTTCCCATGTATTTCATATCGTCTATGCCTGCAATCGATCTGGCCTTGGTAACTGTACCGTCCTTAAGCCTGATCTGAGGGTCTCCCTTACTGTCCAGACCGGCATAATTGTAGGCAAAAACGGCGAAAGCCGGATAGCCCTGCACATAAGGGTTCGAGATCAGCTGATCGCCACGGATGATAGGTGTAGCACGGTTAACATAGGTGATTTCATTTTTATTGTAGCCCAGATTAAGTAAGGTGGTCCACCTGAAATCAGGAGTACTGATGTTTACGGAGTTCAGGTTCAGGTCTATCCCCTTATTGGTCATGTTGCCGGCGTTACCAGTAATGGTGGCATAACCTGTAAGTATGTTAACCGGCATTTCACCGATCAGGTTTTCGGTTTTTTTGTTATAGAGATCGATAGAGCCGCTCAGCCTACTTTTTAAAATTGCGAAATCTATGCCGACATTTAAATTGCGGGTGGTTTCCCAGGTTAGCTTCTTATTGGCCGGGGTAGACATTTCCAGTCCGGTGCCCTCGGGATACAGAATCCCATATCCGGTAAACAGTTTGGCCAGAATATCTTTAGACGCTGCGCTTCCTGGATTTGGGGAATTACCTGTAAGCCCGTAGCTGCCCCGCAGGGCCAGTTTACTTACCCAGGGCATTTTTTGCATGAATTCTTCTCTGCCTATTTGCCACGCCAGGCCAAAGCTCCACAATGGTTTGTTCTGGGCCGATTTATCTTTGCCAAATAAATTGGATTGATCTATACGTGTTGCCGCATTTAAAGTATACTTATTGTTATAAGTATACGCACCATTGGCATAGTAGGAAGAAATCCTGACCATTGATTCTGTTTCGCTGTAAAAATCAGGGCTTAGCGAGCTCGTACCGCTTGAACTGGTCGGCATTACCACATTTCCGACGCCGACTGAGAGTAAGTTATAGTCGATAATTGCGTTACTCAACAGCTGGCTGTTGTATCCTCTTACAACAGAACTGCTTAAATTGTAAAATTGCTCCTGTGCCTCCTGTCCGGCCAATAAGATCAATTGATGTTGGCCATTTTTCCAGGCCTGATCAAAGATTAGCTGGTTTCTCACGGTCCAGTTCCTTTGAAGTGCATTTGATGTGCTATGCCGACCTCCAGTTTCGGGAAGATAAGGTTTTGATCCATCCAGTGGGGTAAAGGATGCCAGTTCTGCCCGCACATCATAATTGTTCTGATCGAGATCATTTACCGTTTTGGTTTGGGCCTTACTGATACTGAATACTCCTTCATACCTCAGCCCCTTTAGCAGGTTTACGACAGTACCTGCATTGGCTCTTCCTGTAAATATGTTGCTCTTGGTTCGTCCCCTGCCCATTTCGTCAAGCGGGCTGTAGGCCAGGCTTACACGACTTTTATTTTCATAGCCTGTTCTGTTGGCGTTGTCACGATAAACCCACGATAAATCGGCATTACTGCCATCAGGGTTCTTAAACAATACATAAGGCAGGAATGCAGACGTAGGCTGGCTAAAATTAAGAGAGCCAAGGTCATTATTGATCAGATCGGCAACTAGGTAAAATTTAATGTGCTTGTTCAGTTGAAAATCCTGGCGAAGGTTTACGCCATAATTCCTGTTTTTATCACCTGGCCTGCTGTTTTGGGTATTGGTATAAGAACCCGAACCATAAAAACTGTATTTATTGTTCCCACCGCTTAAAGAAATGGAATGGTTCATCAAAACTGCATTGCGGTAGAACAATTCCTTCATTTGTGCTACACCATCCTGTGACGCCAGCTGCGCAAGTTTGGCGTTAACCTGATCCTGGGTCAGGTTATCCAGGTTATACAAAATGGTTTCATGTGGCATTACCGGGGCTTTACCAGCACCCTGGGGCTTAGAAATTGTCGCATAGCTGTTTAATGCCGGATTAAAAACCGCTTTTGCAGCCTCAATAAACTGACTGCTGTTCAACATGTTCAGGTTTCCGATATCTGGCTTGCCCTGCAGGTTTACAAAGCCATCGTAGTTGATGCTCAGGGCCTCCCTGGCCCTGCCCTTCTTTGTAGTAATCACAATAACGCCATTAGCTGCTTTGGAACCCCATATTGATGCAGATGTTGCATCTTTAAGGATCGTCACATCTTCAACGTCGTTGGGATTGATCTTTGCAACGTCATCAACAGGAACACCATTTAAAACAATCAGCGGGTCGCGGTTGGCATTCAGCGTGTTCAGTCCCCTGATCATTACAGAATTACCACTGGAACTTTTTCCAACACCACCGTTTCCGGTTGGGCTGGAAGAATTGTTGATCACCAGCCCTGGGATCAGCCCGTCCAGGCGTTGGAGCACATTTGTTGTTCCGGAGCGCGCTTCCAGAATTTTCATATCCGGCTTGGCATAAGCACCGGCGCTTCTTTCTTTAGATAAGGTCTGATAACCGGTATTTACCATGATGTTAACTTCTACAAGTTTTCCGGCATCGAGCTCCATAGTGATGTTGCCCAGATCTTTTGCAGCCCTTAACTGCTGTGGTTTGTAACCAAGAAAAGAGACAATAATAAAAGCCCGTTCATCTACATTTTTCAATGTAAATTCTCCGTTGATATTGGTTATGGCCACTGCATTCTTCAACTTAACTGCAATGCCATTGCTTCCGGTCCTGACAATTTCAATCGCATCGCGCTCCATGCTCACAATAATTGTTGCCCCCGCCAATGGCTTTCCTTCTTCATCTACAACCCGGCCTGTAACATCAATGGTTTTAAATACATTGATGATCCTATCCAGTATCGTAGGTACTTTGGCCTTGATGATGATGTTCCTGGAATCGATCACATACTCCAGGTCTTGTTCATTCATTACATAGGTTAAAGCTGTTTTAAGATCAGTATTCCTGAAACTCACATCTACCCTGCGGTTTACATCAATGCCCTGATCGGCATAAAACACATGGTATCCAGTTTGTTTCTTTACTTCAGCAAAAATCTCTTTTAAACTTGCATTCTTTTTCACGTAGTTCAGCCGCTGGGCAAAGCTTGCAGCGCTGACCTGGGTTAGCGACAGTATTAATATGAAAGTGGTCAGCCTCATGATTAACAATAATTTTACAGGCAGCTTCAGATGAAGCAAACCTGAATAAAAAGCATTTTTATTCATACTTTTGTAATGGTTTGAGTTGATTAGGAATAGTCGTTCTATTTATTTATCCCATTGCGGTTCCGCCCGCGGGGAAAGGTTGGCTCAAACTTCCGCCGGATTGTGTTCCACCACTTTCCGGCTTCTTTTTTGCCTACCCGAAGGGTTTTTAGGGTAAAGTTCTGCTCATGATTTAGGTTTTATGATTTTATAAGATTTGAATTCTTCTGTTCTCCAGTTTAAATTTTATTGTACCTGCAAATTCCAGCGCCTTCAACACACCAATTACATGGTCATAGCGCGATAAGGAACCACTGTAAGTACGTTCCTTAAGCTCAGGATTACTGTACACCACTTCCACATCATACCAACGGGAGATCTTTCTCATCAGGCTTTCCAGCGGTTCATTGTCGCATATAAATTCACCATTTTTCCAGTCTACCGCATCTGTTGCGTTCACTTCCCGGATACTGATGTTTCCAGCTGCCTGTACAGCCTGTTGGTCAGGTTTAAGTATTTTATGGTTAATCTGGATAGAACCCTCCAATAAGGTAGTTTTTGTAGCCGCTTCGTCGTCATAGGCATTTACATTAAAATGCGTGCCCAGCACCCGCACCTCCTGGTTTCTGGATTTTACAATAAAAGGCTGCTTTTTATTTTTGGCTACTTCAAAATAAGCCTCACCATTTAACTCAACCCTACGTTCGGCCAACGATTTAAAGCTGGAAGGGAACTTTATAGAAGAAGATGCATTAAGCTGTACTTTAGTGCCATCGGGTAACACCACTTCATAGGTACCACCTCTCGGGGTTACCACACTTGCCATTGCCGTCCGACTTGCCCTTGACGCAGTTGCTACCGGACTACCATCATTATAGCTCAATTTTCCATCGCCCATAACCACTCCTGATTTACCGTCGCTAAGGTCTATCATTTTACCATCATCAAGCGTGATGGTTGCCCTGTTCCTGCCCGGCGCAACATCATGAGCATATTGTGCAGTCCTGTCCTGAAAACCCGGGATATAGGAACTGCCAAGCCACAGTCCGACACCTGCCAGCAATATGATTGAAGCCGCAGCTGCAATACGTGGCCATAATTTGTGCGTTTTTGAGGGAAGTGCTTCTGTAGGTACAGCAGCCCACATTTCTTTTCTCAGGACCTCAAAATCTGTTTCCGACAATCCTGTGTGCTCATCAACAGCAAACTGCTGGTACCATTGGTCCACCAGCTGCTGCTCTTCAGGTGTGCACTGTCCGGTATTGTATTTTAAGATCAGTTCCTTTGCTTCTTCATTGGTCATAGTCTGACAGCTTTTTTATCTTCAATTACTACCATAAAGAATAAGTAAGGCAGAGGGGTGACAAGAAATGAAAAAAAATTAGCTGTGCTTACAGCTTAAAGAACATGGCCAGGTAAAGGACTAGTCCGAGCCTGACCCTAAGTACTTTTAAAGCCCTTTTTATCTGGGTACTTACCGTTTCTTCCGAAACCTTGAGCTCTTGTGCGATCTCCTTATGACTAAGCTGATCTACCCTGCTCATCAGAAAGATCGCCTGCATTTTTGGTGGCAGCGCAGCAATCTCACGACTAATGATATCCTGCAGCTGTTTTTCACGCACACGGTGGTCTGTAGCCCCCTCAGTATGGCTGGCGAAGCCTGCCAGTGAATCAAAATACCTTGATTCAATACTTTTATGACCAATAAGATCGAGTGTTTTATGTTTTACGGCCAGCATGAGGTATCCACCCAAACTGCTCTGGGGGTTCAACTGATCACGTTTTAACCATAAAGCTGCAAAAACTTCCTGCACAATATCCTTTGCTTCTTCCCTGTCGCGTAATTTTTTATAGACATGGGCAAAAAGCAGGCTATTATATTTATCAAAAATAGCCGCAAAAGCCTGCTTATTGCCTTCTTTTAATAAAGCAATCAGTTCAGTATCGTTAAGTTTACTGTAAGCAGACATCGTATCAACTCCCGGTATAAATTTATCTAAAAACTTTACAAGTCTAAGCTTTTAAAAGAAATAAACCATACAGAGAAAATTATATTGTACTATTGCTGCCTCTTGGCTGTACATTATCTTTATAATGTAAACCAATTCCAGTATCGGACATTATCGTTATACCAATTTACAAAACGATAAACAGTTCTGGTAAGCCGTATTTTTTTTCAACTTGACTCTGGCTGTACTCGCCATCTAAATACTCTAAAGCTACCTGGATCCTGAAACTATCAGAATGGATAGATTCTTTTCCTAATTTTCCCTTACGGGGTAATTCATTTGTAATACTCATTTTCTTAAGTTTTGAAAACTTTCTTATGTAAACTTTTTTTAGGAATGGACACAACCAGGCTAGTCTGTTAGCGCTGTACCATCAGGCTATCGCTTTCCTGTCAGGTACATATAGTTACTAATCTTATCGCTCTGCAAACCAACAGCTTCTGCCGTCCTCTTTTGCAGAAATACACCGGCAAAAGCACTCAGATCAAATACGATCATGATCCAGGCGAATAACTGCAGCCCCATTACTGCGCCGATAAACAGGTGCATCATTACAGCAGCAATAAGCGTTAACTGGTTGATACGCATAAACCGTATAAATATCAGTACCGGAAAAAATGCTTCTATAAAAAGCGTAGCCCAGCTTAAAAGCGCCGACATGCCCGGAAAACTCAACAGATTACGGAAGAGTGGAGTAAAATCCGTATAAAACTGTGGCTGATTGATGGCCTTCCAGATCGCAGTCCCTCCCATCCAGTCCTGACCACTTTTAGAAACCCCTGCTGTAAGGTATACCATGCAAAGGTGCAATTGTAACACCAGCAGGTAAAGTTTAAGGTTTTCGGCATTTATCGGACCGGCCTGCCCCCTCACCTCATCAATTGCATAGACCTTGCCTACCGGAAAAACAAAGGTGTAGAACAACAGCGAGAACAGAAAACCATCGAAGCCAAAGGCCAGCAGGTTATAGCCGTTAAAAATCATCATATGAATAACCAGACAGATAAAAGCACTGATCCGGGATTGATAGCCCAGCAACAATGTGCAAGCAGCAATACCAAAAACAATATAAGTGATGCTGAGAAAAAGATGCTCATTATGAATATGAAAAAAATCGGTCAGCAGAGGAAGTGCCAATGCATATTTTACGGCCATTGGCTTGGAAAGCACCCCCTGAATAATACCTTGCTGGCTGAAAAGCATGTCCAGATCATTAAATTCGGCAAAGATCTTAAAAAGCACTGCAATAGCAACCCCGATGCGTAATATGGCCAGCTGGAAGCCTGGTTTAAGCTGAAGAGATTTCATGATGGTAAAGTTTAAGGGTTTATTGGGTATAGGTACCGGTGTAAACCTCCCTGTAGGTGGCGGACGATTGGTTTAAGCGGTAGGCTGTAACCGTAGGCACCTGGTATTCACCCACCGAGATATGGGCTATAGCAGAGCCCGGGTATTTGGCAAAAACATAGCTGGCCACAATACGCGACATCAGTTCGTAGGCCTTTCTGTTCCGGAAAGTGTGGATGGCAGCTCCGAACCTGCTGTCGAACATGCTGGTCCCGGTGCCAAAGGCATCCTGCCGCAGGGTTTTATCAGACCTTAAGGTATAAACTTTAACAACAGTCTGGTTGCCTACGTTAGGCGAAAAGAAACTGTAACCAAAGCCACCGCCGGTATAGGATGCATATGGCAGTACAATACTGTCTATAAATTTACTTTTGTAATCAAACAGGTTTGAACCAACAAAAACAAACAGCAAGTGTATACCGAAAAACAATTTTAGGTGTAGATTTTTCATGATTTTTGGTTTTGGGATTAAAAAGGGGCGGGCCGTATCGCCCGCCCCACAATAGGTGATGTAAGGGTCGTTTTATCTCATTACTTTCATCGTCCTGTTGATCTGTACGGTTTTAATCGCTTGCTTCGACAGATTGGTATTCAGTTTAGAAATTACAGCATCCTGTATTTCCTTGCCCGAGAATACGTTTTTAACCAGGATCACAATGTCATTAGCTGCCACGCCACCGCCAACCGGCCTTGAAGTACCACCGATTTTACCGATACTGCCGAGCGCTGCTGTACCATAAGTTTTGGAGCTTAAACGGCCGCCTTTTGAATTGGTAACCGTAAAACGATAGGTAGAGGGATCCTGACCTTTTAAGCTTTCCAGGATTTTGTCAACTTCGGCCTGTGAAGAAGTATTAACGATCAGACCTTTTGCAGTTTCCTGCTGAGCTTTAACCGTAGTTCCAAACATAACAATTAAAGCTGCACACAATGGGATGAATAGATTTTTCATTTTTTCTGTTTTTTAAGGTTTAAATAATTCAATTTTCTATGTTGTCTAGACACACTACATTAGTCGTGGTCTTTACCAGAAGGGAAACAACATTTTAAACTTTTTTTTATTTTTTTCTTTTAAGCCAGAAAAACAGCATTGAAACAGCAATCAGCAGGGATCCCGCGATCCAGGAATATAGATTTTTATGATCTGCAGGAGGCAATGGGGCAGCATCTCCCACCAAAATTGCAGCTGCCCAGTAGTAAGGGAGGGTGTGCATCCTACCCTCGTCCCCAATCAGGTCAAGTTTTGCGGTATTCAGGGCCACGTCTTTGGGCAGCCCTTCGCGCAGGTGCGCATAAAAAGATTCTGTAAGTTTATAGGTGACCTGATCGTCTACCTGCCACAAGCTGGCAATGCTTGCAGGAACACCCGCAGCCATAAAGCCCCTGGCCATACTGAACACCCCTTCGCCGCTTGCCTGCCTTCCAATACCCGTATTACAGGCAGAAAGCAGTACCAGCTGGGTGTGCTTAAACTGAAGTTTTTGTATTTCCGAAAGGCGGACCGGGGCATCGGCCAAATACAAAACCGGTTCCCGTAGCTGTTGTATGTTCACATCCGGCGTATCGTAGCTGCTGGCATCTGCATGTGCATAAAGCTGAACCAAGGCATGCTTATCTGCATTTTTCAAAAAAGCAGCTTTAGTGGCCTGCGCACCTGTTAGCAACAGTGGTCCCTTAAACAGCGCGGCAATTTTGCGCAATGAAAGATCAGATCCCCGCAAATCGGAAAGACCGGATCCCGAAGCATAATTTAAAGGCGCAATTCCAAGAAAATCTCCTGAAGCCACAAATTCCTGCTGCTTTTTCATTAATACCCTGAAAGCAGGTACATAACTAAAAGCATGCTTTCTGGCCAGGTAGGCTACTGCTGCTGCACCGGTATCAGAAACAAGGACCTCAAAGGGTATAAAATGTCCGTCCTGCGAAACAACAACACGGGCGGTTGGCACTGCCAGCGATTTAAACAAATTGGTATACAACCTGAAAGCCAGCTTACGGTATGCAGTAAAGTTCTGGTTCAGCAATGCGGGCGAAGCGCATAAGGCCATCAACGACCTGCTTTGCTGTTCATAATCAGGATAATTAATTTTCAGGAGCCTTTGCTTTTGCCCGGAGACCATTAAAGCGTAAATGATCTTTTGACCCCGGAAATAGGAAACGAAAGTACTTTTATCCTTGCCCATTTTACTGCTTACACCTGCATAGGGATAGACCGAGCGGTCATATTTATAGCGATAATAGGCCGTATATTTTCGTTCCAGGGCAGCAATGTAATTTTCCCATTGCTGCTGGGCATTAAGCCATTTTTCTTTTGCCCGGGCATAATCTGCTCCTTTTGACGAATTGACCAGTAACTGCCCGCTCAGTATACCTGCCTTTATGCGCAACTGCTTTTCTTTGCTCCGCTCCTTTTCCGGTAACAGGCTTTCGGCTACCGTCTGGTTTAGCTGATCGTTTAACAGTACTGCCCGGCTTTTTTCAAGAAAGTAATAGGCCTTATCAACCGCTTTCAGCTGATAGCATACCTCCAGGCAATGCGCATACATTTCCCTGGTGTTTTGTCGCCATACCAATTTACTTTCGCTGGCGCTCTGTTTCCAGCGCATGAAATCGAGCGACTGGTCTGCCAGCTCAAAGGTGGCCAGCGACAGCAGGAGGTCTTCCCTTTTCTGCAATTGCTTATATCTTTGGAGCAGCGCAGCGCCTTTGTTGGACAGGATGGTCACCATAAAATAATCGTTGGCCACCAGTTTCAACTGCTGAACATCGGGATTGACGCTCAGGCTTGTATTGTTAAAGTTTATGGGCAGGGTATTCAGCGCTTTCTGGTAATATTTTAAAGCCTGGGTATAGTCTTTTGCATATCCATGTACTACCCCTATATTGGCATACAAAGCAGACAGCTGGTATACGTCGCCAACTGCTGTAGCCAGTTCAATTCCCTGGGCGTAACAGGCCAGTGCCTGTTTGCCCTGCCTCAGTACATCGGCATATACACAACCCATATCCTGCAGGTCCCTTGCACTTTGCTCCAGATTGCCATTGGCCTTGTTCAATGCGAAAGCCTTTTGGTAATACCGTATCGCCAGATCAGGTTTATGGCTTTTGCTTAGGATGGCTGCATATACCGAGTAGCAAGTGGCCAGATGTACGGGATCGTTTCCTGATTTTTCCAGCAGCGCAATGGCCATATTCACATCTGCCTCTGCCGTTTCAAAGTGCGAAAGTTCTCCTGCTGCCTGGGCGCGCTGGGCCAATAACGCGGCCCGCGCATTCTGGTCGCCCGTTATTGCAGCAAACCTGAGGCCTTCATCTGCAGCTTGCACCGCTTCCTGGTAATCTCCTGTTTGGTACCAGGCATAGGCCTGTTGCTCAAAAGCCATGAAAACGATAAAGTATTTATCAGGAAACCTGCTGCCTGTGGCAATACAGCGCGTAAAATAATGATGGGCCTCTTTAAGTAAATGTAAACGCTTGTAGAAGACCCCAAGGTTAAAATAACTGTTGACCAGGAACGAAGGATCAGTATCCGGCGCTCCCGAGGAGTTGACCATTACTGCTTCCCTGGTGTAAAACACAGCCTTTTCAGGATCACCAGCCTTATCGAAAGCATCGCCCAGACGGTGTACGAGCAATGCATACGCCGCATTTTTAGGGTAATGGGACCGGAACAGCCGTTCCTGCAATTGTTTGAACAGGCTTATCTTTTTCGCCGGACTATAACTCAGGTCTCCATGGATTGCATTGACCTTTTTAACCACTAGACTATCGGGCACAGGCGCTGCATTTATCCTGGGGGCCAGCAAGATCAACAACAATATACAAATCCGGTGAAAAGGCCGCATACGCTTACTTCAGACAGGATCCGTTTTTCACATACTTTTTGCTAAGCGGGGGCAGGTCTGTCAGGATATTTCCGCTGCCATCAGCAAGCCCAATTGTTTTCAGCGATTGTAAAAAGGCTTGTTTCTGAATACCAGGCACATAAAGTGCGGGATCACAATTGGCACCTATAGTACCACTGGCAATTGCCGTAGCAAAAGATGAACCACTGATAAAAGCACCCACCACACCTTCAAAGGGCACTTCAAAATCCATTCCCAGCCTTGTAAACTGATCGGCCATTACGCCCAGTTCCACAAACTTGTTTGAATAGTTTTGCGTAGCGCTCACGGTGCGTCCATCGGTAGTTGTAGCCACAATTACACTATTGGTTGCCGTACTGAGCTGGGCGGGATAAAAGTTATGAATGGCCAGGTTACGCAGCTGATCGTCTGTTAAGGTGACCCCGTATTCTGCCTGATAGATCTGCCGGGCAATTAAATCGTCGGCCGCGATCTGGTTGCCCGCAGCAGTGACAAACAGAATGCCCTTTTTCCTGAGTACACCTGTAATCAGCGTTTTCAGGTAAGGCATCGGCGTATCAAAATAGTAATAAAAGCCCCAGCTGGCATTGATGATCTTTGCCCCCTTGGCTATGGCGAAATTGATACCGCAGATGATGCTGAACAGGTCGCCCACACCATTCCGGTCATGGGTTTTCAAGGCCATGATTTTTACCCCATTGGTTTTGGAATGTTTGAACTGGTTGATGATATACTGACTTACTATTGTACCATGCCGGGCAGGGTTATCGTCTTCAAAATTGCCATTGTCCTGCACAAAATTCCAGCCGGCATGTACATCCTGATAACATTTTTCTCCTTTCGTTCCAGCTGCTTCCCCCCAAAGATATTGCGGGTCTGCCAGTTTAGGATCGAAGCCGGTATCCAGTACCGCAATCACAATTTCATGCTTCTTGTGCTGTGGGTTATGTTTTCTTCCTGCTTCAATTCTACGCTTCAGGCCTTCGTCAAGTTCGTTTACTGAGGGGGCCGGCACCTGGTTTAAAAAGTTCAGGGAATAGGATTCCCCTACGGTGGTAGCTGCAGGCCCCGATCCGGCCCTGATGGAATTGCCGCTGAGCAGGGTATGGATCCCTTTGGCCCTCCAGCGCTGTACCGGGATATCGCAATTGCCACAACTGCCGATTTGAATGTTATCAGCCTTAAAACCAGCTTTCCGGAAAGACTCACGGATGGTATTTACATCTTTTTCTGTCGGTTTTCTTTTGTAAAAGACCAGTAACTCATCCTTGCGGTACGACTGGCTAAGCAATCTTTCCAGTTTCAGGTTCTTCCGGCTGATCCAGGCTGGTCCTGCGGGGCGTTTCGGGTTTTCATTTTGGTGGTTCATTTGGATTAGGGATATAGGGTTCAACCATTATAGTTTTTTCAACCAGACCTCAGCCTCACTTTTTCCGGGCAGGTCCTGCTCAACAACCTCCTTCAGGCATTTGCGGGCAGCTTCTATGTCTGCAGGTCCCGAACGCTGCATCAGTGCTATCGCCTTGTAGAACAGTCCCGGATTGGTAAACAGGTCCATCCTGGCGAGTGCATCAAAACTATCAACCGCTCCTGTATAGTCGCCTGCCATCAATTGGGTAATACCCAGATTTTTAACCGCTTCCGCCTTCAGGGAACTGTCCTTACTTAAGGTTTTAAAAATATTGGATGCTTCGGTAAAATGCCTGTTGTTAAAGGCGGCAATTCCCTGCTGCATCCTTTCCTGTTCCCCGGCGCCCATGGTTACCCCCAATTGTTTAAAGTGAGTGGCTGCGTAAGCATTGGCCAGATCCTTCGGTGGCGTGTTGGTAAAGAAAATAAGCCAGGTCGCAATTAAAGCAATACAGGCAGCAGCATACCAGACCAGGTTTTTAATCCCAAAATACGGATGTCTTGTTGCTGTTTCAGCCGCCACCTCCTGATATAGTTCAGCGAAACGCTGGTGTTTTTGCTGATGCAGTTCCTCACGCAAGGCATCGCGCATCATCACATAGTCTGCCACTTCACGCGCAAATAAGGGATCGTTCAGGCAACGCTCTTCAAACGCTGTCTTTTCTTCCTCTGGCAATGTACCTTCAAAATAAGCTGCTATGTATGCCTGTTCCTCCATTTTTATATTGAGCTACCTGTCATTAGTTTTTTTAATTTATCCAGACAGCGCAACCTGCTGGTTTTTACCACCTCTGCCGAATTGTACTCCATTATGCCTGCAATTTCCTTGTCGCTGTAACCATCTTCAAAAAATAGCAGTACCTGCTTACATTTTTCACCTATTTCCTGAAGCCTTAGCATCAGACTTGTCCTTTGTTCTTTCGCAATCAGTTGCTGCACCACATTCCTGGCGCCGTCTGGCAGCTCCATTACCAGGCTGTCTATAGACATTCCATGATCGGCCTTTCGTTTATTAGTCGTTTCTTTTCGCAAAAGGTCAACACATTTGTTGGAAAATATTTGATAGGCGTATGATTTCAGGGTAGATCTGCCTTCGAACCTGGCTGATAGCACCTGCTGAATGATGCTGATAATGGCATCTGAATAGGCACTGGCAGCATCTTCGGCAGTGATGCCGTACTTCTTTGTGCCATGCTGGATGAGGTAAAAATAAGCCTTATACAAATCTCTTTCGAAAATTTGACGTTGTGATCCTCCCGCCTTCAGTCCTTCAATCAAAGCAGCATCTGAAACTAAACTCATTTTTATAAGTTATTGCATCACTAATGTTACAATGATAACGATTAATCTGCGTATTGTGGTAATAAAATAAAAAAGCCGATACCTTTCGATATCAGCTTTTTATACTTAAGGTCTACTGTCTGCTAGTAACCATTGTTGCCAAATTCGTTTCCATTATTGATGGTATTCAGGAAAGAAAAAGGAATAGGCCTGTTGTAGTGTTTCGCAGAGATAAAGCTGGCGGCAGCCCTGCCGTTATATTGCGCCAGGCGTGTTTCGAATGCTTTATGACGTTTTAAAAGTGCCCAACGGGTAAATTCACCGCACAATTCACGTGCGTACTCATCAAAAACATCGTTCATTGTTGCATTGGTTAGCTGCATGCCGGTGGCTACGTTAAAATCTGCAGGATTACGGCATGCGCGTTTGCGGAGTTCATTTAAATATCCTGCAGCTATAGCGCCACTTCCACCAGATTTAATGGTAGCTTCTGCTGCAAGCAAATAAACTTCTGCCATACGCATCACCATAATATTACCCAGTTTTTGCTGGAAATTACCACCCAGCCAGCCACCATCAAAATTGTGGTTAAACTTACTTAAAGCCGGGAAAAGGTTGGCCATACTTATAGGAGTTAATCCATTACCTGTAGGGTCTTTGTATTTAGACCCGGTCGCATCGGAAGGATCAAAAAGGTCGTTGATATTGACTACTGCATATTTGCGGAGTGCCTTTTCTGCAGGACTTAGCGGATCTTTACTTAAAAAAACGAAAAACCTGTCTTCGTCAACATCCAGTGGATATGGGTGGACATTCGCATTTGCAACGGTCTGTAAAGCAGCAATGGCGCCGGTAGTCACTCCCTTTGGCCATACTTTTGGCGGATACTGCCAGGTTGCATTCGCGGAAGCATTCTTAGCGTCTACATCCACGTAAGGATAGATCTTCTGGCCGATAAATGCGCTATTGATACCATATTTGGTACACATTGCAGCGGTTAGCGTAACTGTAGCATCGGTATAGCTTACATTTGCAGGACCGGGCGGGCTTGGATTGGTAGTTTTTGCCTGCACGCCCGAATAGTTTGTAAATGCTGTCTGAAAGGAATTCTCCCATCGCTTGTCATATGTCGCATTAAAACAATTGATCAGGTATTTTGTAGGCGCAATAAATGATTGGTTCAGGCGTCCGTAATAGGCATTTGAAGTATTGGAGCCAGCACCCCTTTTTAAAAGGTCTGTGCCTGCGCCAAATGCGTTATCAAGTGAGGGATAAAAATGCAGGTACCAATTGGGTTTTGAATTGCCTGTAAAAGCATCGTACGACGGACTATAGGGATTCAGGCCATAAGCGGTAAACAAGGCTTCCGCATTATTTCTATTGTTGGCATAAGCAAATACCTGGGCAAAATCAGTATATAACGTGGCACCATATCCTCCTTTATTTGTAATCAGATCTTCAGCCACTTCTTTTGCCCTCAGCCAGTAACTTTTTGTTCCCTCCATCAATCCTTCGCCCCCACCTTGTGCGTATACCCGGGCCAGCAGACCAAGCGCTCCTTTTTTGGTCACACGCTGAAGATTGTTCTGATAAGGTACTACAGGAAGATCTTGTGCTGCTGCAGTCAGATCTGCAACGATCTGGGTGTAAATTTCGGCAACGGTACTTCTGGTAGGATTTAAATTTTTCACCGGGTCATCAGTTGTGATCAGCGGGATATTGCCAAACTGTACCACAAGTACAGAATAGTAGTAAGCCCGCATTGCCTTTGCTTCTGCAACCAAGGTTTTAATATCAGCCGCATTGCCATCTTTAATCAGGGGAGCAATTTGAATGGTCTTATTGCAGTCTTTGATGGAACCCCAGGCAAAATCCCAGGTATTGGTAACCAGGTTAAAATTATTGGTAAACTCCTCATACCGCATCACCTGTCTGTTACTCACACTATTGGTTGGTGATGTCCATAAATCCGTTCCTGTTTCAGCTAAGAATCCGTATGGCATGCCGATTAATGAGCCCCAGAGCCCGGTGTAAATGTTAGATTGAAATGACCGGAAACCGTTAAAATCTCTAATTACTTCCTCTTCAGACAACGCATTAGGATTATATTCGTCTACCTTGCAGGATGATATGCTCAATATCATCAGTATGCCTAATCCGCATGTACAAAATACGCTCTTTATAAATTGATTTTTCATGACTAATTTTTTATTTAAAATGACACATTTAAACCGAACACAAACTGTTTGGTTAACGGATAATCCATCTCGCCATTCATTTCCGGATCGTAGTCTTTTAGCAAGTGGCTTTTTGTAATCACCAATGGATTGGTCAGGGTACTATAAAAACGCACTTTACGCATGGCAATCTTTTTTGCAATGTTTTCTGGCAAGGTATAACCCAGGGTGATGTTTTTGATTTTAAAGAAGGACCCGTCTACATAATTCAGTCCGGAAAATCCGGTCATACTTGAAGGGGACGCAAGAACATTCATTACAGGAAAATCATTGGATGGATTTTCTGGTGTCCAATAGTTAAAACTGGAAAGGAAGGTTCTTGGCGGACTGGCAACTGTTGCCAATGCACTTGGGTTATACCACCCCATCATCACGTAGTTGATGGTTTGCCCCCAACGCAAATAAGAATAGATCCCTAAATCAAAATTCTTGTATTTAAAATTATTCTGGAAGCCCAGTGAAAAATCAGGGGTATTGTGTCCTATAGTTTGAAAATCATTTGTATTGTTATAGGTGTAAAGGGAAGATGCAGCTGTTAATGCAGGGTTAAACCGCTGCGCATCAGCAAGGTTGGTATAATAGTAAAGGTCTGTACCCTCTCTTCTAAATACGCCGTCGGCCAGTTTAACAAGACCAGGTGTATTTACCTTTAAGTCTCCCGGACGTCTTCCAAATGCCCCGGCATCAGCTTCCTCGCCAATTTGCCAGATCCCATCAATTTTGTAGTTTCTAAATGTAGCAATGGGTTCGCCAATCGTTAACGCGTAATTTCCCCCTGCACGGTTGTCTCCTGCCGCCACATTATTGGTAATATTGTTGGCAGTACCATCTGACAGTTTTAAAATTTTCTCCTTATTGCGCGTGAAAGCAATTGAAGAGCTCCATTCAAAATTCTTACCCACAATATTACGTGTATTCATGGTGAGTTCGAAACCTTTGTTATTGGTCTTTGCAATGTTGAGATAAGTTTGATAAGGCGTACTGCCGGATCTGTATGCCCCGTAGATTATAGGTGAATTGAAGTTATAGATAACTCCGTCAGTATTGGTATTGTAATAATCCAGCGCCATATCAATGCGGTTGTTAAATAATCCCAGATCCATACCAAGGTTCAATGTTTTAGACTTCTCCCACACCAGGTTTGGATTGGTAATAAACTGCGAACTCCTGTAAATGGGTACAAGCTCACCACCTAAAGACATATTGGACTGCTCTACAAAACTGGAAGAAGAATTAGCAGGGATATAAGCGGTTCCGGCAATACCCCAGGTGGCTCGAACTTTCAGGTTATTGATGTATTTTTTTGTACCCTCCATAAACTTCTCATCAGAAACCCTCCAGCCAGCAGACAGTGCCGGGAAATTATCCCACTTATTGGTTTCGTATAATACCGAAGATCCGTCCCTGCGTATTGAAGCCGAAAAAAGATACTTCCCTTTATAGGCATAATTGACACGTCCCATTAAACCGAAGGTCTTAGACATTGTATAAGAAGATGTGGTGGTACTGTTCACATCGGGGGTAAATCTGTACCATTTAAATTTATTGTTGGCCACGGCCTGGCCCATCTCAGTTCTTGTGTCCTGAGTGTGAAAATAAGAGGTAACACCGGTAAAGGTAAAGTCATGGTCTGTTCCAAGCAGGTAATTATAGGTCAGCACGTTTTCCCACTGATATTGCTGGTAACGGTTCTGGTTGATCCTGGCTCTGGCAATGTTCGCATTTACATAAGTATAATTCACAGAACCCACCCCATCAAAACGATAAGTATTTAAGTAATCCATACGCACGCCCCCGCGACTTAAAATGGTGAGTCCTTTTACAGGTCTGATTTCTACATATGGATTAAAAAAGACTTTTGTGTTGTTGTCTACATTTCCATAAACGCCAGGCTGATAATCGAGTAAAAGATTGTATACGTTGCTACCCAAATCAGGGTTTATAGATCCGTCGGCTTTATAAGGCTGTACCAGAGGATCAGTAACAATGGCATTTTCCAGTTTGTCCTGCGCTTTATTCCTGTCTACATAAGAAGCCTGAAGGTTAGCCCCAATAGAAAGCCACTTTCTGATCTTGTGATCCAGACGCATGCTTGTGGAATAGAGTTTATAATCATCTCCGATATATTGGCCTTTTTCATCGTTTAAATTAAATGAAACGTATGCTTTTGTAGCATCAGTACCGCCGGAAGCAGCTAAGCTGTAATTTTGCAAAGCCGCGTTGTCTCTCATGAAAACATCTGCCCAATTCACAAAATTGCCTTCATTGAACAGTTTATATCTTTCCGGCCCGAAAATGGCTTCATCGTTTGCCGGGGATTGCCATTGAGGCGGACCAGCTTGAGGAAATCCATTTGCTGCAGTAACTGCAGTGGTTACCCATTTTCTGGTTGCACCATCAAAGTTATATTTATAGGCCTCTCTTTTGGCCTCCAGGTACTGTTCTTTGCTAAGTGCCTCCGGAACAACCGACCAGCCATTATTACCATAATAAGAGTTGAAATCGATGTTTAATTTTCCTGCTTTTCCACTTTTTGTAGTAATGATGATCACACCATTTGCTCCTGCGGCCCCATACACAGCGGTTGAAGCAGCATCTTTTAAAACATCAATGGTTTCAATATCGTAGGGGTTTAAAGTAGCATAGTCACCCGGCAAGCCATTGATGATAAATAAAGGCAAGCCACTGGCGGCAATTGACCTGGTTCCGCGTAACTGCAGGTTAACGCCCTCTCCGGCTTGTCCGGATGAACGCGTAATGTCAAGCCCGGCTACCCTACCCTGTAAAGATTCCATAGGGTTCGGACCTGGCCTGGCCGTGATTTCCTCTGATTTTACCGATACAACAGATCCGGTAAGGTCGCGTTTTTTGGTAGTACCATAACCGATCACCACAACTTCGTCCAGTCCGGCTGTACCTTCTTCCAGGGTAACATTTAAGGTTGTTCGGCCAGATACAGCCACCTCTTTTGTACCAAAGCCTATTGAACTAAAAATCAGGGTTTCAGTACCCAATGGCAGGTTTAAGCGGTAATTGCCGTTAACATCGGTACTGGTACCAGCATTACTTCCTTTAACTTTTACGCTTACACCAGGAATGGCTTGCTGTTTTCCGTCTTTGACAGTACCGGTAACCACGATCTGCATAAATTGCTTTCGGGCAGGACTGGCGTCTCTGGCAGGGGAACTCATTGGGCTGCTGTAAGCCGCCGATGACAACAACATAGAGGCCAGAAAAGGCTTCCACACCTTGTTCAATCTAAATGAGTAACGGTGGGTTTGTAAAATTTGCTTCATTTATATGAGGTTTTTGGTTAGTATTTTTAAAATTAAAACCAACAAAAAACATGAATAAAACTATGGAATCACACAAAACAGACGAAAAACATCGGGAATAACAGTCATTTACACGTTTAATATTTGGCTTATTCAAAGCTAGTTGCTATTTCTACTTTTTAATGTAGGATATTAGCTAAAACATATATCATCTTAACATTACAAGAATACGGGGCCAAACCTGTTTGTCTGTCCCCGTATAAATTCAATCTCATTCGTTTTTAAACCCTGTTTTTATCTGGCCACCTTTACATCAACATTCATAAATACTGCTTTTCCGACATTATTGGTTTCAATTGAATTCACATAAATGGCACCATATTTTCCTTCAGGAGTAAGGAAGTAAAATAAACTCCCCGCAATCAAACCAGTATTCGTGCGCGTTAGCGTCGGCTTTGCGCTTTTACCTGCAGTAATGATCTGTTCACCTGTTCTTAAATTCAGGAATGCACTGGCTTGTCCGGTTTTTGGCGCTGCAAATAAAGTTGCCCTTTTAGTCCAGGAACTGATATCGTACGCAGTAAAGGGCAAAGGATTTGAATTTAAGGCGTATACATCGTATTTATAACCAGTAATTCTACCTGTGGTAGCTTCTGTCACAGGAACCCTAAATAAGCCCATATCAATTTTGTCCGAATTAGTAGCTCCGGACGTGTAACTAAACAGTTCACCGGTAGACAATGCGTAATAACAATTGTTCATCTTTTCAAGTGTATCCGGAATTTTAAGTTCGCGCCCGGCCCAGTAATTATAATCGGATTTTACATCTAGAGTAATGGTTTTATAGCCATCCCCCAGATATACCCCCGATTTGTCCAAGGCCCAGATGCGATAGGAAATTTTACCTACACGCGTGTTCATCTTCAATTTTACTACGCCGGAATAGCTTCTACGCTCATTGTCTTTCAACATGATCTTGGTGGGGATAGCCGCTGAAGTTTCAAAAATAGCTACAGCATACATATCTTTTTTTGCAGATTCAATAGTATATTCCAGGTATACGCTATCACCCGGATTTAACTCCTTATAATCAGTAACCGCATAGGGGCTGTTCGAATGATAGGTAACCTTAACATCATCAAACATGTTAAAGATGTTCGTAGTTTCCTTTTTGCAGGAGGTGAATATAAGGCCGGCAATTGTTGCCAGATATAAATATTTATAAATTGATTTCATCATCATCTTTTTTAGTGGTTAGACCAAATAACTTTACAAAGGATCGAAAGTTCCTCCGTCCCATCCGATTGTTTGCTCAAGCAAAGGACTGGAATTCATAAAAGTAGAAGGTAAGGCATAAAAATAATAAGTTTCGGGAATACTAAAACCAGTTACGCCTACCGTGTTTACAGTTGTTTTGAAATACTTTTCGAAAGTCGTCTTATCGTTTACATTAACCCCCTCACGGAACATCGCACCCGTAGCAGGGTTTATGGCCTCCAGCTCGGTTCTGAGCGCATCCGTTTTAGTTTCCCAAACAAGTATGCGCATCTGGCCTGCTAACAAGTGAAAACGTCGTGTGCGCCTAAGGTCGTAACCACGCTTACCTTCAAATGCAAATTCAATCTTTCTTTCTTCCATAATCAAATCACGCATCTGGGTTGTATTTGTTGCCAGTGCCAAACCATAATCTTTGGCACCTTGTTGTATACCCGCACGAATTCGTATTTCCCTTACCAGATTTTTGGCTTCCGTAAGGTTCCCTACTTCATTAGCACATTCTGCATAGTTCAGGATTACCTCCGCATAGCGTAATTCTATCCAATCCATGCCGTTCCCGCCAAAATCATTTGAATAACTAACTGACCCCTTAGCCAGATCAGGATTTGCGAAACGCTTCATATAAAAGCCCAGAATCCCAGTACTTCCTTCAGACGCATTCTTAAGGTAATTCCATTGCCTGCGCGCGGCATTCCCACTTAGTTTCCAATTCGATCCATTATAAGCTATTGTGGCATCAAACCTTGGATCACGATTTAACCAGAACAATACAGGATCATAAGTGTATGAAGACCCCTGACCTATTGGCACTCCATCTTTCATTGGATAGCTTTCTACAAGTTGAAGCGTTGGCTGAAAAGCAGATGCTGAACCACCCTCTTGCCCTGGTCTTACTTTCGCTTCTACATTTTGTCCTCTTTTGGCAACCCCGCTGGAATAAGATCTTACAATAATTGCTTCTGTATTTACCGTGCCTTCTTTCAGAAACACATCCGAATAGTTTTGCATCAGCGCAGTTCCCGAAGCCTTACAAATATCATATGCATCCTTGCATGCAAGATAGGCCATTTGCCATCTGCTTGCATCATAAGGATGAGCAGGGTCGCTAACTGGATTAAATTGCGGACTGGCCCAATACAACAATACCCTACCTTTTAGTGCGGCAGCTGCCTTCCGTGTGAATTTACCGCGTTCAGTTGCATCATTCCATGTTACGCCATTTAACAATGTCATTGCAGAATCGAGATCACTTACAATAGATTTAAAACATTCTGCAGCTTTTGCCCTGCCTTCCAGTTTCACATTATCCGGATTTTGTGGTTCCAACACTAAAGGCACCCCTCCATATAAACGCACCAGTTCAAAATACGATAGTGCGCGTAGCGCGTAAAACTGCCCCCGAAGTTTATTTTTAATATCCTGAGCAAGATTCCCTCCTGGTATTTCTTTTAGAGCTGTATTGCATCGTGCTATATCAAAATACCTATTGTCACCTTTTGTACCCTGGTATTTGGTAGCTATAAATTTAACATCGTTGGATACTAAAGAGCCGTTTACACCAATTGCTTTTCTCATGATGGCATCACTTGAAGAAAAACGATCCTCATCGCTGGCATAAATCACATTATTTGCTGAATATTCATATGGAAATTCCGGCATCACTACATCGTAAGTATCATTTAGCAAAAATTGTATTGCTCCTTCGTTGTTCCAGATTTGGGAATCAAGTGCATTTCTGTCCTTCAGGTCAAAAAAATCCTTTTTGCAACCTGTAAATACAGACATTAATAAAGCTATTGCCAGAACTAATGTTGTTTTATGTTGAGTTTTCATGTTTACAGTTTTGAAATTAATGACCATTATAAGCTTACGTTTAGCCCAAGAGATATTGTCCTCAAAGTAGGATAATCATATATTGTGGAAGAATACGGGTCTTTATATTTTAGAGGATTAATGATTGTCCAAAGATTATTCCCTGTTAATACCAGTCTGGAATCTGCTATACCAATTTTGTTAAGGAAAGACTTTGGCATCTTATAGGTCAATGTCATGCTGTTTATCCGGATCATAGTGCCACTTACAGCCCAGAAATCAGAGTTCCAACCTGCCCCTATGGAAGCATCGTCATATCTTGGAAATTTCGCATTTGGATTTTCTGGCGTCCAATGGTCCTTCCAATATGCGGGTACATTTACTGTAGTACTCGCAGGTGCTTTTGATTTACTGTCGTAGAATTCCTTGCCCCCAAACCTGGTGACAAAGTTAGTGCTCAGGCTAAAAGTTTTATAAGTTACTCCTACATTGAAACCAACGCCGAACGAATTGGTGTTATTGAACATCGGAACCTGGTCTTTTTCTGTTATTTTACCATCACCATTTGTATCTTCATAATACAGCCATCCTACTTGAGGTATTTTATTATTTATGGTATAGGTTGGATTTTCATTCAGGAAAGCATCAACTTCTGCCTGGGTACGGAACATGCCCTTTGAGATCAGTCCGTAATTAGCACTATTGTATTTTTTTGAATCTGTACCAAATTGATATTTCAGGTCGGGATAAGTGATATCCCATAACTGAAATTCGTTATAAAACATCCTGTCAATACGGTTATTTGAAAAACCAAACATTACATCAGTACTGATACCCCAGTTTGTACCAAGTTTGGTTCGGTAGCCAATACTAAATTCGGATCCCCAACTGGTTCGTTGCTGGTAATTGATAGTGGGGGCCTCAAAACCTGCATACATCGGAAAGTTCTCGTTACTCCCTGTATCATAGGCATCGTAAGAATATCTATGGTAAAATTCGTAAGTAAAATTAATCTTGTTATCTAAAAGGGAAGCATCCAATCCAAGATTAAGCGTACGGGCCTTTTCCCAGGTAATATCTGGATTGGGCATTGCGGATGGGTTTGCCCCTCCCGTTAGTGTTTCATTATACAGATAACCATTAGGATCCACAATATAACGGTACTGCCATAAACGTGCGTTTACACGGCTCTCACCTACCAAACCATAATTTGCCCTAACTTTTAAACGGTTAACAAATTTTACATTCTGCTTAAAAAATTCTTCCTCACTAATTGCCCATCCTAAGCCCAGACTTGGAAATACCCCCCAACGATTACCAGGCGCAAAATTAGAAGAGGCATCAGCACGTGCTATGGCTTCAACGAAATATTTTTTATTATAATCGTAATTTAACCTACCGATATAGGACCGCTGTACGCTTTCGAAAACACTTTTATTTTGCAAAGTAAAAGACGATCTGTCAAAACCCCAGTATTCGTCAATATTTTCGAGAACCTGGTTTCTCCAGTAAACCTGAAGGCTTTCATTAAGCCCTTCTGATTGATCGAACGCTGTCATTATATTCAAATTATGTTTACCAATTGCTTTATCGTAACTCAGAGAAGCTATTGCCTGATAACTGGATCCAAGACTTGTACCCGTAAGCAACTGTGCGTTTGCAGGACTAATAGCTTGTATAACCGGATCTACAGTTGCAAGTGTATTGGTGTATAATAAACTGTTATTTCCTGTCATCTGGAAATTATATACGTTATAGGCAGGAATGTACTGATTATTGTTACCGCTTCGATTATTTTTACCAAACTGCACCCTGGCGGTTAAACCCGGAATGAATTTGGGTTTGTAATCAACCGAAGCATTTAAAGCTAAGCCTTGAGATTTATCCCATATGTTGTTACCCGCCTGCATTACTCCATATGGATTTGTTTTATTGTTATAATTTACCGGTTTACCATCAATTTGCATAGGTACCCATTTAGGTGTGGTAATTAGTTGTTGAAAGAATGCCTGATCATTTTCACCACCATTTTTGTAGGTGTCACTTGTTTTTTTGGAAAAGTCGGCATTTAAGGTCACTGTTGCATTTAACCCGTCGATGATCTTTGCCGTCATTCCCGAACGGAATGCGTATTTGCTGTATTTGATACCCCCATAATTCCCAGATTCGTCATAGTAATTTCCCCCGGCAAAGAACGTAATGGCATCAGATCCACCAGAAATATTCATGTTATGGCGGTTTACTGCAGAAGTCTTCCATAGTTCATCAAACCATCCTTTTATCTTATTATTCTTTAACAACTCCAAGTCCGCGTCTGAAAAGAATGCAGATGCACTTGCATTGGCAACTCGAAAACCATCATTCAACAGGACTGCGTGATCGTAAGCAGACAGCATATCTACGTTCGAAGCATTATCTGATACCCCCCTAAACCCAGTATAAGAAATTTGAGGCTTACCTTTGCGACCTTTTTTTGTTGTAACTAAGACTACCCCTTTAGCACCTGAAGCACCATATATAGCTGCCGAAGCATCCTTAAGAAAAGAGATATCTTCAACCATTGTAGGATCAATATTATCAAATTCATCTCTGGTAACCGTAATCCCGTCAATTACGTATAAAGGCTCACTGGTCACACCAAGTAGCTGGGCAGATTCCGATCGTGTCGAATTCCGAATGTTAATGGTAATTGAAGAACCAGGCTTTCCAGAAACTGCATTTACACCAACACCTGGCAACCTGTTTCTTAACGCAGCTGCGATATTGGGTACTGGAAGATCCTGAATGTCCTCAGCTTTGATATTTGCAACAGAGCCCAGAATCTCGGATTTCTTCTTGGTACCATAGCCCACTACAATCACCTCATCGAGGTCAGCGTTTGAAGAAGCCAGCGCAACGTTCAATGTAGACCTGCCTGTAAGGGAAATGGTTTGCCTGGTGTAGCCGATATAAGAGAATACAAGCACATCAGTTGCCGGATCGGCCTGAATGGTATAGATACCGTCAGCATTGGTACTTACATTGCTGGGTTTACCCTTAATGCTGACGTTTACTCCGGGTATTGGCCCGCCATCACTACCGTCGGTAACTTTACCGGTAATTTTCTTTACTTGCGCATACGACGAAGCACAAAAAAGCAAGGACAATAGCATTATCCCGTTTAACGTTCGTAAAAGTTTAAAGTTCATACTTGGTTGGTATTAATTGGTTTAATTTTTTATTTAAGACTGAAGGCGGTTAGTCCTTCCCTTAAACAAAAACAACTGGTTTATTTCGTAATTAGCTGATAATTTGTTTTTAGTTGTAGAAGTCTGATCGAATAGAATTGGTATTAGGTTTATAAATTAGTTTCTGTTGAGAAGAAAGATCCGTTACCAATTGAAATAACCGGTAACGGAATTCCTAACCAAATAAAGAACGAATGAGCGTAATCATCTAACCAAGAGTGCGTTGTTTTGTTTAATTTACTTTTGCAGCGGCTGCCTTTCTTCTCTTCTCCCACTCGGCCCCCTCCTTTTTCAGGTCATAGCCCGCAGCTGAAAGGTAATTGTTGATCCTCCCTTTATATTTGCCAAACCAGGCATGTTTCTTCTCTGCCGACTCCGCGTCAATGGCATGCTCGCGTGCCTCTGTAAGCCATGCCAGAATTTGTTTTTTCTGGTCATCGGTCAAAGTCAGTATCTGTTCCTGATATGCTTTATAGGTATTTGGCAGCACATTATAGGTCATGCCATTTTTAACCTGTTCTATCTGTTCTTCATTCAGCTGCGATGAAAGTTTAGACAGGTATTTTTTGTGGAGTTTAGCCAGTTTTGCATCCGTTTTAACGGCCTGCGCTTTTACAGCAGTTTCTATTGCCGCTTTATCCTGTAGTTTCTCCTTAATCACTTTCAGAGCTGCATCACGTTCGGTGTAAATATCGTTAAGGTTGCTGTACTGGTCTCTGATGATATTTGCTACCTTTTCCTGTCTGGCAACATCATTGAGCTGAAGTGCAGCTGTGATTTTTGCAGCACGTTGGGTAATAACCTCCATATAGGCTTCTTTTTCTGCCGGTAGGCCAGGTTGCTGTGCAAATGCACCGGCAACACAGTAGAGCACCAATGACATGAATAGATAAACTCGTTTCATAATTAATATTTGGTTATAGCCGTTGATGGGCTTTATACAAAACTCCACAATAGCGTGTTTCATTTACTAATGCTTATTATCAAATAATTGTATGATATTATCATAAAATACACTAATTTTAATAATATTACCTTTATTATTTGCTATAATAGCGTTTTCAATAATTAAATATAAATATAATATTCAAATATAAAAATAAAATGAAGCCTCATTTTCACAAAATCCCCGGCTCGCCTCAAAGCTCGTTTAGTATCCGTCACGACGTTAAATCCGATTTCGGGAACATCTGGCATTACCATCCTGAACTTGAACTTCACTATGTCATAAAAGGTGAAGGCGTACGGTTTATTGGCGACAACATCAGTAATTTTACAGCAGGAGAAATGATCCTTCTTGGTGAAAACCTGCCACATACCTGGCGCTGCAAGGATGAATATTTTCAAAGCAACCCGGATTTGAATGTGGAAGCGATGGTAATCCAGTTCCTGCCGGACTGCCTGGGAAAATACCTGCTTACCCTTCCTGAAGCCTACCTGATCCCCAAGCTGTTTGAAAAAGCCAAAAGCGGAATGGTTATCAATGGTAAAGCAAAGCAAAAAATTGCCCAGCTGATGAGCTCTTCTATAGAAGCGACCAACCTTGATCGTATCATTATATTGTTAACCATATTGAAGACCCTGGCAGAAACAGACGAGTATTCCAGCATTGTAACCGGAAAAAACACTTTTTACCAGAGCAATGAGTCGGAGACGCAGCGCATCAACAAAATCTGTACTTATACCATGACCAACTATAAAAAGGACATCACATTGGAAGAAATAGCATCGCTGAGTAACCTGAGTATCACTTCTTTTTGCCGGTACTTTAAACTGATGACCAAAAAAACCTATTATGATTTCCTGATTGAGATCCGCATAAGCCATGCCTGCCGTTTTTTAATTGAAAATAAACTGCCTACCGAAATGATCTGTTTTGACTGCGGGTTTAACAATGTATCTAATTTTTACCGGCATTTTAAAAAGGTAACAGGGCTAACCCCGCTTGATTACAAACGAAAATACCTGAATGAATAGCCTAGATCAACATTTTAATATCAAGATCATTTCTTAGCAGATCGTAACGCTGAAACAAAGCCTCTACTTCTTTTACAATCCTGTTATTGAATGTGCCCACATCCCTCCTGGTAAATGTGGAAATGCTGAGTCCTCTTTTTTGCAGAAAATATTTAGAAACTATGGGATAAACCTCATGCATCACATCCATGTTGTCGATCAGAAACTGCTGCACCCTGTTCACCTCTGCAGCTAACAAGGCATCATTGTAATGATCGCACAGCCACACAATCAGCTCAGGAAAATAGTTACCCTGAATGCAGGACAGTCCTGCCGATCCGGCTTTTAAAGATGCTACAGCATGCACCATATAAGCATCGTACAAACCAAACTTAGGATAGCCTGCTGTTACTTCCAGCTTTTCTTTAATCTGCCCAAGATCCAGACAGGTATCTTTATGGTAAATCACTCTTCCACTTTCCACAAACTTTTGCAATTGCCTGGCGTTTAATGTTCTTTTATAAGGCACAGGGCATTCATAAAAGCCCATGGGAATACCTGGAGTCTGATCAAACAGATCAAATACACGCTGATCAAATACCTCATCTGCTTCCTGCTCTTCAGCCAATAAACCTGCAATCATAATTACAGCCTCAGTTCCAAGGTCATTTACTCTTTTAACAAAGTCTGCCTGTCCTGGTATTGCACCTCCAAATGTACCTGTAGCTACAACTGGTACAGCCCCATCCACAACCTCGATTACATGGCTGATCACTTTAAGCCTTTCATCATTGCTCAATTCAAACATTTCGCTCGATAGGCAATTGGCAAATAATCCGGTTGCACCTGCTTTTAAGTACACTTCTGTAAGCTGCGTCAGTGCGGCATAATCTATTGCTCCATCGCCAGAAAAAGGCGTAAGCATGACCGGGATGAACCCTTTTTGTGAGTTTTCCATTGTATTTTATTCTGATATTTTTCTGTTAAATTTCTGTATGACCGGCTTAAACCGGAAAGCTTCAATCAGCGGTTTTTAAATTCTTATTCTTCAATTTTGTAAGCAATATACCCGCAAGGAAAATGCTGAGTGTACCGATTACGATGATCATATTTTTATGCAGGGGGCTTCTTAAAAACTCATATTGTTGCGGCAGTTGTGCAGAAAAAGTCATCCATACAATTACCGCTATACCGATGAGCGTTGCCAGAAGAGCTTCATGGTTTTTGGTTTGCCGGCTGATCATCCCCAGCAGGAACAAGCCCAGCATCCCGGCAGCAAAAATGCCCGACAACTCCCACCACACATCCAGTATACTTTTTACCCCTATCATGGCAATTCCGGCCCCCATGCCCAATAAGCCAAAAGCCACTGTAGCCAGATGCAGCAAGCGCAGGTTTTGCTGCTCTGTAATGCCTGGTTTAAAGTACCGCTTGTAAATATCAACCGTAAAAACAGTGGCCGATGAATTCATCCCTGAACTGATCGTACTCATCGCCGCAGAAAGGATAGCCGAAACAATCAGCCCTACCAGGCCTGCAGGTATTTTGGTTACCATAAAATGAGGCATGATCTTATCACCATAATCCGCAGGCTGGAGTGTCTTTTCCAGTTCCAGTATTTGGGCAGCCGATGCCTGCAGTGGCAACCTTTCTACCGCTACCTGATGTTTGACTGCCTGCACCAGCTCAGGATTCACCTCGTAGTAGGCATATAGCGCTGAACCAATGATAAAGAACATGAGCGAGGCAGGCACATACAGCCATACGCACAGCCAGATAGATTTGGATGCTGCTTTTGATGAAGATGCGGTATGGTAGCGCTGCACGTAGTTCTGGTCCATTCCAAAGTTATTCAGGTTGATAAAAAAACCATATAACAACACCACCCAGAAAGAGGAACTGATAAAATCGGGAGAAAAACTACCCAGACTAAACTTGCCGGCCGACTTCCCGATCTCGATTATCTTAGAAACACCTCCTGGCATATTGCTGACAATCAGGTAAAGAATAAGCAATGCGCCAAATGTTTTGACCACTGCCTGCACCACCTCGGTCCAGATCACGGCCTCAATCCCACCCATTACCGTATAAATAATGATGCAAATACCCATCACGATCATGATCATCTGCATAGAATACCCCGTAAGCGCCTGCAGACTTAAAGCAATCCCAAAAAATATAGAACCCATACGGGCCAGCTGCGTGAGCAGGAAACAGACCACTGCATAGGTACGTGCCCAGGCACCGAAGCGATGTTCCAGATGCGTATAAGCCGAAATTTCTCCGGTACTGCGGTAAAATGGAACAAAATACCTGGAAGCCACCCATGCGGCCAATGGCATGGATAAACTAAATACAAAAGCATTCCAGTTACTGCCAAAAGCTTTACCCGGAACCCCCAGAAAAGTGTTGCTGCTCAAAAAAGTAGCGTATATGGAAAGGCCTATTGCCCAACCGGGTATAAGTCCGGACGCTTTGGTGAATTGATCAGAATTTTTGTTGTTTCGGGAAAAATAAATCCCTACCAATATCATCCCGATAAGGTAAATGACGATTATCACAAGATCGAAAACGGGGAGCCCCTTCATTTTAGCGATAGATTGATTTATAAATTGGTAAAGCAAATATCTACTTGCAGGTTCCTATATTAATATAATATTTTCGCTATATGTTGTAATATCTTATCTTATTTCATTTCAATTTTTAACCTAAAGCCCGACTATTGTACATCAAGGGCATCGACACTCAAGCCTGATGCGTCATCAGCGATCAGACGGACCCGATAACTCCCGGCATTGATCATTGTCCCGGTATTGGTACTGAAGTAATTCCATTTGCCTTTTTTGGTGGGATTGAATTCAATCCGTTCTGCAGCCTTAAGTACCACTCCATCCATTGTAAGCAGTTCTATTTTGCCCTTCAGGAGATGTTCAAAAGGATTGTGGTATTTCAGGGTAAGTGAATAGGTATCAGCCACGCCTACATTAATGACGAACTCCAATACATCGTCTTTCGGTTTTTTAAAGGTAACGCGTTCTTTTTCCATCAAGACCTCCTTAACCAGTCCGCTCCCTTTTAAACCGGCATCAATGGCTTTATAAGTCGTAATGTTTTTCAGGTCATAGGCGGGTTGCATATTGGTTTTAGGTACAACTGCAATCGTATACCCGCTGGCATTTGAGGCCTTCGGCGGCAACTGCACAAGGGCTCCTTTTAAGAATGCTTTGCGGTACACCTTAAAGGTGGTGCCAATGCTGTTGGTGATGCTGTTCCGGGTATCTTCGTAGTCTTTTAACCAGCCAGGCTGTGCTGCAGCATCCACCGCCAGGTAAACATCCGCATCTGTGTTGACTTTAAACTGCAATGCCTCTGCCCGGCGGTTTGCCGTTTGCAGCCACTCTGCACCATATAAGGCTGAAGGCAGGGAAACAAAGGACACCTTTTCATCCGCATAATGCCGTTCGCCCAAATCCATCCAGGTCGCGGCCTTCATACCTTTTGCAGCCGTAACAATAGAAGCCGGCTCGGGTGCCGGGCGAATATTTTTATTTAGCGTAGCGATGGCAATAGCTGAAATTAAAGCCTGACCGGATTTTACCTGCGGGAAGGAGATGACCAGCATGCCACCTTTAACCTCAGCTTTTATGGTCTTTTTCAAAGCGGCATCATGCCCCGCTTCCTTCCATATATCCACATTTCTGAATACCGTATTACCATTTACCGCTACATCAAACAAGCGCATGCCGCTTGCATCCATCCCTCCCCCGGTGCCCAGCCAGGGTTCTATAAAATACAGTTCAATCAGGTACTCCCCGTCGGGTACAGGAAAATGATAGGTAAGCTGATCTCGTCCATATCGAAAGGTCTGAAACAAGGGCCAGTCTTCCGCTCCCCTGATGGGATCAAAGGTGCGGCGCTGACTGGCGAAAAATGCCGGTATTCCCGGGAACGCGTTCGTCCAGGATTTGGAGCCAAAGCTGCCCCTAACCAGGGCCCTGTCGGCCAGCCAAATCTGTCCGTTCCGGTCTTTATATTCCGGTCCGCCGCAGTTTACCCGGTACAGATAATGGTAGCCCCCGGCTCCTTTGGTCACATTTGCCGATGTTCTATTAAATTCGTTAAAATGGGGTGCTTCGGGTAAATGACTTAAAACAATGTAGTCTTTGGCAACTGCTTTTCCGTTTACATATCCTATGGCATACAGTACATTATAGCGGATATCTGCACCATCCCACTGAAAATGGGTACCGGTTCCAGCACGTTTTCTTTTTCCAAGAGATATTTCATCCACATCATTAAATAATTCTACCTCATCGCAATTGGAATATACGGTGATGCTGTCTTTAATACCCGGTTTCAGCCAGCGTGCCGGCCAGGTATGGGACACGATATACACCATTGGCTCAGTTGTTTTAGGCGCATAATTTGCCCTGAACATATAAAAAACATCCAAAGGCTCTTCCCATGGGGTAAACATCCCCTTGTAATTCACGGGTCCTATCCGGTCCAGTTCCCTTAGACCTTCGCCCCCCTGCACCCGGCCCGGATTGTCATGTGAGCTGAACAACCAGAAAAAGTGCCCCGCTGTTTTGTCTTTCACAGCTTCTGCCAGCCGTATCTTGGTTTCCATCAGCTGGCTCATGTTGTTCTCGCTATAGGGACCTTTCTGCATAAAGGGCCCTTCGGTGTGGAGGTCTAAGGTACGCCAGGCACCATATTCACCAATTAACACCTGTCGTTGTACATCTTCGCCATAAGCTAGCGGGTCACCGCCATAGGTCCCTGTCCAGTTTTGTGGTACGTCCCAATCCGTCCCTTTACCGCCATTACAGGTGGTCACTTTTCTTTGTGAAGAAGCTGTAGGATCCAGCTGTCGGATCAGTTCCGTGCATTCCCGGGCAAAATCCTCGGGCAGCGTACTTTCATTTTCCAGTCCCCACAATACCACAGAAGGACTGTTTCTGCGTTCTTTTACCCAGTCAGTAAGCAAGTTCTTGAAATTCCTTCTGAATTCAGGTGTGTCGTACCAGATATGGGCAGCCATTTGTGTCCAGGATAAGATGCCCAGCTTATCCCAATACTCCTGATAAAGGAGATTATGCGGCTGGTGCGCATCCCTGAAAGCATTAAATCCGGCAGCCCTGATCTGCATCACACGCGAACGGATCTGCTCATCACTAAAGGCATGGCTTTGTCCTAACAGGTGTTCATATTCGGCAACACCATTAATAAAAACAGGTTTACCATTCAGCAGAAAGCGTTTGCTATCGGCTGGATTTTCGCCTACAGGCCAGCTGATCCAGCGGATGCCATAAGGCGTATGCAACTCATCAATTATTTTATTCCCTTCGGTTATGGTAGTCTTTAAAGTATAGAGATAAGGATCTTCAAGCGACCATAACCGTACATTTTTAAATGCTTCCGTTTGTTGCTTAAGCTCAAGAACGGCACCTGGCATAAGTTTTTCAGCTGTTTTAATTTCAGCTATTTTTTTACCCGACCGATCAAACAGCTGGCTGCTGAGCGTAATGGTCCGCACTGCTCCGCTATAGTTTTTAAGTGTGGTCTCCATCTGCAACACGGCTGACTTTTCTGAGACTTTATTGTCGTTCCACACATGTACTCCAAAAGGCTCAATCCTGACATCCCCGGTTACCATCAATTGCACCGGCCTGAAAATCCCCATGGGCTGTGAACCTTCAGAAAATCCCCTTTCCGTAGAACAGCCCCCGTCTACCCAGGGCAGGTCCCTGATATTTGCCGGGTGATCTGCGCGAACAGCGAGGACATTGGGCTCACCGTTCAGCTTTATACCCTCCGTTACATCCAGTGTAAAGGTCGTTCGCCCTCCGGCATGATAGCCCACCTGTTTGCCATTGAGCCATATGGTGGCATAAGAACCTACCCCTTCGAAATATATAAAAAACCGCTTGCCGGCTTTATTTTCCCTGTGCACAAATGTTTTACGGTACCAGGCATAACCATGTCTGTTGCCGTGCAGCAGCCGGCGGTAGCCTTCATACTGGTCCCAGTTGTGCGGAACATTTACTGTTTTCCAGGATTTATCATTAAATCCTGGGGCCTCAAAACCCTTGTATGCTTTAATGTCGGTATCATTGGCAACAGTCTGCCACTTATTGTTCAATGAAATACTTTTACGCAATCCTGTTTGTGTAAATCCTGTACTTGTTATCAAAAAGCAAATCAGAAAAGCGCTCAGCTTTCTTTTCATCATAATTTCTCCAGATCTCCGTTAAACTTATAGGTCATGCCTTTCTGTGTGGCAATGCTTGTTATTTTATTTCCGTAGCGTAATAAACAAACGCCATCCCCTTTCGAATATACTTCAAACGCTGTCAACGCCCCTTTGCTCCATTTAATATTCAGCAGAAAGCCTCCTCGGGCTCCTATCCCTTTAACTTCACCATCAGGTAAACCGGCAGGCAAAGCCGGCAGCAACTCAACAAACTGGGTATGACTTTGTAAAAGCATTTCTGCAATGCCCGCTGCACCGCCAAAATTCCCGTCAATCTGAAACGGCGGATGTGCATCCAAGAGGTTTACATAGGCACCTCCCCCCTGTGCTGCCGGACTGATTAGCATTTTCACCATTTTCATCGCATGATCTCCATCTTTAAACCTTGACCAGAAGTTGATCTTCCAGGCCAGGCTCCAGCCCGTTCCTTCATCTCCACGGTAAATCAAAGACTGCCGTGCCGCCCGCATCAGGTCAGGGGTATCCCAGGTAATGTCATTTCCCGGATGTACGCCCCATAAATGCGAAACATGCCTGTGTTTATTGGTGGTATCGTCTTTATCCTCCAGCCATTCCTGCAGCTGATTGTATTTACCGATCTGATTAGGTGCTATCAGCGTTATTTTCTGCTGAAGCGTTTTCCTGAAAACCGTGTCAGTTCCCAATAGCTCAGTTGCCGCAATACAATTTTTAAAGAGGGTCCGGATGATCTGATGGTCCATAGTTGGCCCCGCTACCAATCCGCCGTTCTCGGGCGAGTTGGAGGGGGTACTGATCAGCCAGCCCGTTTTTGGGTCTTTAACTAAAAAATCGTTAAAGAATACCGCAGCCTGCTTCATAATGGGATAAGCCTCATTCTTCAGAAAATTAAAATCCTGTGTAAAAAGATAATGTTCCCAGAGGTGCTGGCATAACCAACCTCCCCCAGTTACCCAAATACCATGATTGGAAGCATTGATAGGCGCAGTGCCATTCCAGAGGTCAGTATTGTGGTGCAGCACCCATCCATTGGCATTGTAATGTATTTTAGCGGTCTGTGCCCCATTTTTTGCCAGTGCATTTATTTTTTTAAACAAGGGTTGGTTCATTGCCCCCAGGTTTAGTACCCCTGTTGGCCAGTAGTTCATTTCCAGGTTGATGTTGGTGGTATATTTACTGCCCCAGGGGGGTGTCAGTAAATCGTTCCAGATCCCTTGCAGGTTTGCAGGCTGCGTACCGGGCCTCGAGCTTGAAATCAGCAAATACCGGCCATACTGCATGTACAATGCCGCAAAGGCAGCATCATCTGAGCCTGCGAATTTCTCTATGCGCTCATCTGTAGGCATATCCGCATGCGCATCATTTCCAAAACTTACCGAAAAAGTATGATAGTATTTCTGATATTCTTTAATGTGGGCAGTTTTAACCTGTGCATAGCTTTTGCCACTTAAACCCGAAAGGGCTTTTACACAAGCTGTTGCCGGAATGCCCGTTACGTCTTTATCGTTCACAAAATTGGTGCCTGCGGTAAGGTAAAGCGTCACTGCATCGGCAGCCGTAATGCTGATTTTGTCTTGGCCCGCCAATAATTTCCCACCGGTAATTACGGCGCGCAACTGGGCTTCACCTTTGAGCACACCCCCTTTTACCCGTAAAGACAGGGCAACAGTATTGGCACTTATCTTTTTCAGGACATGGTATTTATGCGGACTGGACAACAAGGCATCCAGGCTGATGGCTGACTTTTTATCTGCCGTCAGCCGGATCACGAGGGCCTGATCCGGCTGCGACACAAAATACTCCCGCAGGTAACTGGTACCGTTCAGCTTATAGGCAGTAGCAGCTGTTGCTGTATTTAAATCCAGCTTTCGCTTATAACCGGAAGCCGCCATCTCATCTGTTTTAAAATCAAGGTACAAATCGCCAAACGGCTGATAGCTGGCCTGGAACTGCGGTACAACAGGAGCTTCGTCGTTTTGCACCTTATACTTCCATTCCTTAACCAGGGAAATCATATTTTCAGGCTTGTCTTTGGCATAAACTCCGATGGCTTTGCTGGTATCTTTATAACCGGCCAAACCGCCCTTATCGAAATAATTAAGCACTTGTATGGCAATGGTATTCTTTCCTTTTTTTATCAGGCTGGCTGGAATGGTATACTTTCTTGGCGCTGTACCATCTGTATTGCCGATCAGGCTTCCGTTTACATAAGTCAGGTCCTGATCGCGGATCCGGTTCAGATCGAGCACCAGATCTTTAACCTGCCAGTCGTCGGGCGCATCGAAGGTGGTACGGAACCACACCGCTCCGTCCAATCCCGAAAGACCAACGGACTCCCAGCCTTCATAACTCGGAACCTTAATGCTTTTCCATAACTGATCGTCGTAATGCTCCTGTGCAGGATTTCCCTGAAGGCCTTTCCCGGCTTTCATTTCCGCAACCCACTTGTCGCGGTCGCCTGCCCCGCTCATACTGCCCATAAACTTTTCAGCAGCCAGCTGCTCGGCTTCCTGTTGTTTGCCTTCAAATAGTAATTTCCTGATTTGAGGCAGGTAAGCAGCTGCGCCTTTATGGTTATAATCCCTTGGCCCGCCCGTCCATAAGGTTTCTTCGTTAAACTGGATGCGGTCTTTTGCTATTCCCCCAAATACCATCGCACCTATGCGACCATTCCCTATGGGAAGGGCATCTGTCCATTTTACGGCGGGTTTAGTATACCAGAGTTGATAATCGGGCTGCTGAGCAGCAGCTGTCACAGTAAGAAAAGAGAAAAATACTGCAAACAGCAGCTTTTTTAAGGCGTGAACCATGAGATACAGATTAAAAATTAATTTAGAGGATCCCCCGAAATAACCCTTACTGCTTCTGTAACTTTCCCTTCCGTTACTACAGGAGTTTTAACTTGCCTAAAGTTATTGTTTCCCAGCGTGATATCCTTACTTTTTTCTCCGATAATTTTCAAATATCTGTCAGTTCCCAATGCAGGAAAAGCATTATACACAAAGGCCCGGCTTACATTTCTGAATTCAGCCACCGGAACACCGGCATGTGGCGTATAGGTTTTTAACCCGTTAACCGTTAAATCACTCACTTCATTTGCTTTTAATGAAGGGCCAATAGTGGTATTTACCTGTACATTGTGAAACTCGATACGACTTGCATGGTTGATGCTGAAACCAGTTTTAGCCTCCATATTGATGTCATTAAAACTGATGTTTTCTATTGGCATTTCTTCAAGTCCATTTAAATAGCCGGCCTGGTTCACCTCTCCGGTGATATTGCTGAAATGGATATTCCGGAAACGCGGCGTACGTTCAGAAACCGCTTCCGGATTTGTTTTTGCATACTGCATATCCAGCACAATTGCCTGTTCCCGGATATTCTTCATGATAATGTTATCTACCCTGATCTCCTCCACTATTCCGCCCCTGCCACGTGCCGTCTTGATGCGGATACCCCTGTCGGTACCATCAAACACACAATTGGAGATGGTAATTTTGCGTACATCACCCGACATTTCGCTGCCAATTACCACGCCCCCATGCCCCGACAGCATGGTACAATTCGTAATGGTATAATTCTGCGCCGGGGCAGCCATCTTCCGGCCGGGCGCATCCTTACCGGATTTAATGGTAATGCAATCGTCCCCAACACTGATATGGCAATCAGAGATGTGTACATTGCTGCAGGATTCCGGGTTAATCCCATCTGTATTTGGCGCAAAAGCACCCGGATTGCTAATCGTTAACGCATGTACGGTTACATTTTCACAAAATTCGGGGTTTACGGTCCAGAATGGTGAGTTGCGTATGGTGATCCCTTCTATGAGTACATTTTTGCAATACAAGGGTTGTATAAACGGCGGACGTAAAAAACCTCGGGTCATTTGCTTAGGCTCATCCGGTAATAGTATGCCTTTGTTCAGTTCATCAAATAGGTGCTGCCATTTGGAGCGTGGCTGATCAGCTTTGTAGCCTTCCACAAAGTCCCACCACTTTTTACCGTGCCCGTCGATAATTCCCCTGCCTTTAATGGCGATATTCTCTGCCTTATAGGCATAAAACAAAGGCGAGAAACTGGTTACATCTACTCCTTCATACCTGCTTTTCACCATCGGCAGGTAATCGTCGAAGTTATCACTGAAATGCAGTTCAGCTCCGGCATCTATAAAAATGGTGATGTTGCTTTTCAGGTGAATAGCACCCGTCAGGTATTTACCTGCAGGAAAGTAAACTGTTCCGCCGCCAGCTGTTGATGCTGCATCAATAGCTTTTTTTATGGCCTGGGTAGCCAGTTTGCTGCTGTCATTTTTTGCGCCATATTTCAGCACATTGTAATAAACCTGTGCATCGGCATTCAGGTTCACGAAACATAAAAATGCAACTAAAAGGCTGTAGTACTTCATTTCGGTTATTTATTATTGATTTGGATGACTGCGGGTTTTAAACTCGTGCTATGATAAATTTCTTTTCCATTGGCATATACATACAATCCCTTTCCTTTATTGTATTTCTTGCCGGTTTTATCCCAGCGTATATTTAGTGTTCTCCGATGATAGCTGATATTTTCCAGTGAAAACCAGTCCCACTTCCCTTCGGGGATCAAAGGATAGAACCCCAGCGCTTCATCTGCCCTGGGTTTAATACCGATCAGATCGTTGATCACCAGATCGCAAAAAGTAGAATGGTTGTAAAAGCTGCTTCTTGGGTTATCTCCTTTCAGCCATTCCCCATTTTTTTCATCCTGATATTCGCCCAGATATGGCTTTCCATTCTTCTGGTGGGAAAGCGCATACTGACGCAACTCCTTGTAAAACACGGCCGGTTTCATTTTGCTATGGTTTTTATAATTGGTCAGCAGGTTGGCCAGGCCTTTTAAAGTTTGTGAACTGGCAAAAGGCCATAATGCACCGTCCCATTCACAGCTATGGCCCGAACCTCTTGTCCTGAAGGTCGGCTCCCTCCTTTCGGCGGTGGTCAGGCCCCAGGGCGCTTTAAACCCTGCAGTATCGAGCAGCTGGTCCCAGGCCTTTGCATATTGCGGTTCATCAGCAGGCAAATCAAAGTCCCAGGGCACAAAACCTATGGCCTCACGTGCATTCACCAGTTGTCCCTTCGGCGTCCTGGTTTTAAAGAAACTGCTGCCACTGTCCCACAAGCTATCCTGCACCAGCTTTTTAAGCTGCACCGCTTTAGCCCGGTATTTTTCTACCAGTGGCTGATCACCTGTAATTGCGGCTATAGCAGCCAGCGCTTTCGCATTTCCATACATATAACTGCTGATGGTTGGCCTCCGGTTCTCCTCTTTCCTGGACCCGCTTACGGATTCTTCCATTCCATCTTTTACATCAAACTGCCAGAACAAGCCACTTTTTACCTGTCTTTCTTTTTCCCATTTGCCATAGTCGGCATCCAGTGCAGGTAAAATCCGCTTAAGGTATTCCTTGTCAGGGTTAACCAGGTAATTTTGATAAACTGCATCGTCTATCCAGCTGCTGAACTGGTGAAAACGCGGTTTACTTTGCCCCACATCAGCATGGTACAACCAGAAATCAATATATTCCTTTAAGTATTCCTTGTTTTTAAGCCATCGACCTTCGTAAATATGGTGTCCTGCAGCACAACTGATAGCGTTGTATTTGCCGGCATGTTTTACTGGCTCAATAAACTCAGTAAAAATAAATCCTTCTGGTGTCTTTACCAGATGCTTGCGGAAGGACCACCAACGATAATAATAGTTCTTTTCTATTACCTCATCGGGGCATTCCAGCAGCGGTACATTTTGCTTTAACCAATCAAAAGCGAGTGCATTGGGTACAAAGTTCTTTACCGCTTCTGTATCAATAGCATTAAAATAGCTTACATATTTTTTGAGTCTTTCCGTTGCGGCGGACGACTGTGCAAAGCTTCCCTGCCCGCAAAACAGGAATAACGCCATTGTTATCAAGTGTTTTCTCTTCATCTTTATTCAAATAACCAGTCGATATCTTTTCCTTTTCCATCCAGGCCAGCATTGTAAATACGCATTGCTTTTCGGTCATCAATAAAACCCAAAACCATACAGGCACCTTTTCCTAATGTTAATGTGTTTATACCAGCTCCAAACGAATATGCGTGTATATTAACTGGCGGATGCCCTTCCAAAACCAGTGCATTGGAAATCTTTATTTCCGATTGTCCGTAATTGTTGGCGCTGGCATCGGTCTCCAGTTCAGGGGCTTTCAAATAAGCAGCATCTTTTTTATTGAAAAAACCCACCAGAACTTTTACGGCAGCAGCGTTACTGAATTTAAGGGTAGTGCCCGATTTTATTTGCTGTGCCTTGTTTAATTTTATGCCCTTAAGACCAAGCAGCTGTCCATCAACATCTTTGATACGGATCATTGAATCTGCATAAACTACGGTACCTCTGGTAATCGCATAACGTTCCTGACCAGACAACAGCTTTACCGGTGCATTATCAAATGCTTTTAGCTTATTTTCATTCCCCTGCCCTGCTGATTTTAAGGAATCTATACTTCTTTTAAAGTGGTTCAGTTCTTTGGTAAATACCGGAAGCATTTCTTTCCAGTGAATAAAGGTTTTATCCACACCCCGCATAGGAATTTTACGCTGCTTGGTTTGCATGCTGTTGGCATACAGGTAAGTTCCGGAAGTTAGTTTTACCAGCTCAGCATAGTGATCCACGCTCTTTTGCAGAAAAGGCAATGCTTGCTCCAGATCGCGAACATCATTTGAATATTTGTAGCGCAATACCAGAAGGGCCGACTTCACCTTTTCTGCGTAAAAGTTTGCCATGGCATTGTAGCAATACATATCATTTCTTAATCTTCTGAATTCTGCTGTATCCCTGCTTACTGCGGGCGAAGCTTCACAGATAGACTGCAATGCGGCTTTTCCATGTGCCACCACTTCCCGGGCCACCTGTACCGGCGTTTCGCCAATATGCCCCTGCTTTTTCCATTCTTTTTCAGCGTATTCGATAATCATCTCTCCTTCAGGGGCTTCCGATTCATACATTAAAGTGAACAGGCCGTAACGGTAAGGATTAATCAACTGCGTCATCAGCATACCTAAAGTAAGCGTTTGCCTGTTCCCATCTGTAATCCCATAACGGCGCAGCAGCTTAGGGGAAATTTCTCCGACTTGCTCATAAGCATTTAAAATGGCTTTTCCCGCGGTTAAATCTGTACCATATTTATTGGCCAGTTCCTGGCCCCAATAGCTGATCTCGTCTTCTCTCCTGCGGTTTGAGTTCCAGGCATATCTGGCCCATTCCTTATACCAGATCCAGTCCCGGTCCAGCTGCAGCTGTCTTGTACCTGTGTTGTCGGCTGTATAAGGCCAGTCCCAATAACCCGATTGTGGGTATAAGTGTAAACCTTTGGCCCCATATATTTTATTCATAGCCTGTACAGATTTTTGTATAAAATCTGCCGATCCATAGCGAAAAGGTTCCAGGTTGGCCAATATGTGTACATTGGCAATATGTACCGGCGCAACTGCACTTAGTTTCCTGTGCAGTTCTGCCCAGCTCCCACGGGGCTCGTAAGTAGTCAATGCTTCACCATTAAACTTATTTTCGGTATACAGATTTTTATACAGCGGCAAAGCGGCTTTCATCACGGCCGGGGCGTCAGTATCGTGCGCGCGCAGCACAATGGGTGGCTCATTCCTGATGCCTGCGGCCTTTAATCCATCTTTTACGCCCGGAATAATGGTTTGGGTAAACCAGTCGATATCGTCCTGCCCCACACCTTCCATGGCTTCTCCCAATGCAACCAACAAGCCTACATTGGGGTATTTTTCAACAAAAGCTGCAATAGATTTCCTTGTATAATCGGCAATCAGTGGAATAATGGGCCGGTTTCGGTCCTGTGTTTTAAGGCCATGCTTTTCAGCAAAAGGCTTGGGAATTAAAATATTGTAGAACATCTGGATCACCCATATCCCCCTTTTATCTGCTTCTTCTGTAAGGAACTTAAACATTTCCTCGTTCTTTTTAAAAGTGGCATCATCGACTTCAATTGCATAAGGGTAGTCTTTAAGTCGCACGAGTGATGAAAAAGGATGACCATTCCAAAGGTAGAGGGAATTATAACGATTTTCTACCATCATGTCCAGATAGCGGAGCCATAAAGCCTTGTCATAAAACCAGGGAAAACTCTCCGGAGTGTAGGGGTATTCATAAACATCATGTCCAGGCAAATAATCGGGTTTCTGCAAACCAATACAGGTTCCCCTTAATGCCATTTCCGGCTGATCGCTGATGGAAATATTTTCCGGGAGCTTACCATTTCTTGTAATTCTGTCTGCAAGTTCCATGCAGCCGTATAAGGTTCCTGAGGGGTCGGTGCCTTCCACAACCAGATTTTTGTGCTGTGCATACCCTATAATAAACCCTTCCTTTCCAGGCCGCTTATTATCACTGGCTCGTAAATCAGCCAGTAAGCGATCGTCTTTGACGCCCACCAGTATGAAGCCGCCGGTTTCAGGAGCTTTATCCTGCTGTACGATCTTAACATGATAACCGGCTAATTTCAAAGCTTTTGCAAGCCTTTCTGCGGCAAACTTCACTCTTGGATTACTTTGTACCGGAATTAAAATGCTGCGCTTTTCTGCACCAGGAGCAGCTGATGCAGTGATGCCGATGAACAAAAGGGCTGTAAAAATCAATAGCTGAAATCTTCTCATTCCATACAGTTTTTCAGGAAATCCAGATGAAAAAACTCCTCCGGAAATATTTGGTTATTTTGCGAATTTCAAATATAATACCCTACGTTCAGGCTTTCCTGTAGCATTTCCCCAAAATTCTATACGATTTTATCATCGCTCAGCCGTCAGCATCTATCTGCCAGGCTCCGTTGAATTTCTGATGAACAATGAAGTTGGAAAAACCACCGTTTCAAACTCCTCCGTTCGTTTATTTTCAATCTGGCCGATCAGGAGCTGGGTGGCCTTTGCCCCCATTTCAAATCCAGGCTGAAATACAGAACTTAATGGTGGGTTCAGAATATCCGCCAGGTGGGTATTGGTGAAACCCAGGAGCCCGAGCTCTTCGGGTATCCTGATCCTGTTTTTTCTTAGCAATGCCAATGTTGTGGTCGTTATCCTGTCTGAAGCAGTAAAAACGGCATCTGGCTTGTTCCCGGAGTTTAGCAATTCTGCCAGGGCCTCTTTTATCTCCTCGTCATTTTTTCCGCCATGCGGGCAATATTTAATGTGCTGCTCATTCAATTCTATGTGATGTTCCTGCAAGGCAAGCTTATAGCCCTGTAAACGTTCGGCGGTAATTGATGCATTGGCAGAGCTGGTAATGTGTGCTATTTTCCGGTATCCGGCCTGAATCAGGTGGCAGGTAGCCGCGTAGGCACCTTTTAGATTATCGGCTATAACTTTATGCGCCTCAATTTTATCGCTTACCCGATCAAAAAGTACAATCGGCAGGCCCCTGGCTTTCAGCTCGAGTAAATGTTCCGCATCCTGGGTTTCTGTCGTAACAGAAATCAAAAGCCCGTCTATTGATTTGCTGTAGAGATCTCTTAGGCTACGCAATTCATATTCATAGGACTCATGTGTTTGCGTGATGATAATGCTGTAGCCCTTTTCATCAGCTACAGACTCAATACCGTTGATTACCTGGGCAAAAAACGGGTTGTCTATTTCGGAAACAACAACACCTATTGAACGGCTACGCCCATACCTCAAACTCCTTGCCGCAAGGTTCGGATGGTAATTCAGCTCCCTTGCACAGTCGGCAACTAATTTCTTTGTCTTTCCGCTAATTTCATGACTGTCCCTTAATGCTTTAGATACAGTGGATCTGGACAATCCTGTCTTATCGGCAACATCTTGTAAGGTCGCAGCTTTCTGATGTAATTGAGTCATACTGCAAAATTAAAAAAAAGACGCCTTTACTTTCCTGTAGCCTTGGTATACTTTACCTCGGTAGTATCTGTTGGTAAGCGATGGTCAATTACAATTTTGATACCAGGTTGCGGAAGTTAATTACACTAGCGGCAACATCAGCGCTGTTGCTTTTCCAGTTGTATTCATATTCAGCGGAGATAGCCCCTTTAAAATTTTGTCTCTTTAACTCTGCAATGACAGCAGGGATGTCAGAAACACCTTCTCCCCAATGCACATCATGGCCCCCTTTGCCTTTTTGATGAAGATCTTTCATGTGTGAATGCAATATGTGTCCGTCAAGTTTTTTCAGACACTCCACAGGATCCAATCCTGAACGCACCCAATGACCTATATCAGCACATGCGCCTAAGCGTTTGCTTTTTCCTTTAATGGCCTTTAAAACCACCTCTGGATTCCAGTAATGAGAGGGATCCGGATGATTGTGAATGGCAACATTGATCTGGTACTTATCACATAGATCCGATATCAACTGCAGATCTTTTTCATTAGGCTCTGAAGTAATGGTGTGAATGCCCATTGTCTTGCAGAATTCGAATAACTTAATCCAGTCAGCTTCACTGTTAGCGGCTGTAACACCAAATGCCACAACTTTTACATTGTTTTCTTTAAGTTTCGCCAACACAGATTTCCTTTTAGCCTCATCCATATCCGGACCCATTGTTCCTTCTATGCCACCACCAATCTTCTGGCCCGGGTAAGCCTCCACGTACCTTAAGTTACAGCTATCGATCTTTTTAATTGCCTCGGCAAATGTGAATAGTCGGAAAGTATAGGCTTGGGCACCAAGTTCCCAACCTAATTTTGCCTCAGGATTTTTAGTGGAAGCATTAGAAGCGCCTGTCTTTACACTTTTACAAGCGGTAAGGCAAGCCAATAAGACAGCTGTTGTTTGTAATTTTAAAGCAAATCTATTTTTTAATAAATTCATATCCGGTTAATTAATGTTTGACAGTTCTCTGAGTTACGTTTATTATGCTGTCTTTCCAAAATGATATTCGGAAAAGAGCTTGGCAATATAGTTATTAACTCTGAATCCCGGAAGCGTTTGAGGCCAGGTTTATTGGCACCCGCATGGGTATACGGGCTGCCCTTTCTTGCCATCGCATTTAGATTCTATTTTCTTCCCAGCAGCTGTTTCAGGCTAACCGTTTTGTTGTTCACAATAGGCCTGGCATAAAAAGCCAGGAACAGGATATAAGCAAGCGTAATGTACAGGAACATGAGGGCAAAGCGCAGCCCTATCCAATCGCCTAGCGAGCCGATGATCAAAGGCACCAGTGCGCCCCCAAAAATGCCTGAACACAATATCCCGGAAAAGGAACCATGGTGCTGTGCCACAGAATTCAGCGCCAGTGAAAAGATAATGGAGAACATCACAGAAATGAAAAAACCTGCAGCCGGAAAAGCATACACCGCTAGTTCCTTACTGCCAAATAAGGCTATTGAAAGCACCGCTACAGCAATAAGGGTAGCCACTTTTAGCACTACCCTGGAGTCCCATAGTTTTAACAGGGCAAGCCCCAGCAGGCAGCCGAAAGACATCAGCCCCCAGAACCAGGCCACCGCCTGTGCACCTTCCTTATTGGGATCTACCTGGTGGTAGCTCCTTAAGAATTCCGACATCCAGTTGGCCAATGCCTGTTCTGTACCTACATAGGCTACAATCCCCAGAAAAAACAAGATTACGTCCCTGTTTTTTAACAGTTCGAGGTAAACACTGCCAGCACCCGATTTCTCATCGTCCTTTAATTCTACCACCGGCATTTTTATAAAGGAAAGCAATACCAGGATCAGTAAAAAGATAAAGCTAAACAGCCAGTACAAAGCTGTCCAGGACAGGCCATCTTTAACCAGGCTTGCCAGCAAGCCAATAAAAGGGTTTTGAACCTGGCTTGCCGATAGTTCGGTAAGCAGGTACGAAAATACAAAAGGGCTGATAAAAGAAGCCAGGCCAAACACCAACTGCCCCATTACCGAAAAGAAGGCAAAATTCTCTTCGCCGCCTGCCGTACGCATTAATGGATTGATGATTACCTGCAGCATGGCCATCCCTATGCCTATAATAAACAGCGAAGCCAGGGCTATGCCATATTGCGGATATAAGCCAAAGGCGATAGCGCCAATAAAATTCAGGGAGAAAGCAATGAGCATCGATTTCTTCTCGCCCAGCTTTTCAATCATGATCCCGGATGGGATAGACATGATCCCGTAGGCCAGAAAAAATGAAAAAGGCAAAAATGCTGCCATTGTCAGGCTCAGTTTGTAGGTTTGGATAATGATGGGCATTAAAGGCCCCAGAATATTGGTTACAAAGGAAATCACAAACCAGATGAGCAAAATCACGCCGACCAGGAAATTGTTACGCTGCATATTTAATTTTTTAAATGGTTAAAATTTGAAAACACCCTGGCCGCGCAGCCCAGCAAGCCAGCCTGGTTGCCTAATTTTGCGGCTACAATGCGGGTATATTGGCTAGTTCCGGGCATTGCGATCTGCATTACCCTTTTGCTGATCTCCTCTATGTAAAAATCACCGGCTTCACTGATGCCCCCGCCTATTACAACTTTTTGCGGACTAAAAACATTGATAAAGCTGGCAACACCGGCGGCCATATAGTCAAAATGTTTTCCCATCGCTTTCAGGGCCTGAGGTTCGTTTGCCCGGTAATTCTCTACGATCATCCTCCCGGTAATGCCCGATGCATCAGTCTGATGCATCGCGGCGTAATCCTCAATCAGCGCTGCTACAGAAGCATAGGCCTCAAAGCAGCCAGATGCCCCGCAACTGCATTTTGCACCACCATGCTGTATGGTGATGTGCCCCAGCTCAGTGCCCCTGTTTTTATAGCCCCCGTACAGTTTCCCTTCAATGATCAGCCCCCCGCCTATACCGGTTCCCACCGTAATAAAAACCACGTCCGAGCAGTTGCCTGCCGATCCGTAGATCAGTTCGCCCCAGCCCATCATATTCGCATCATTGTCGATCACCACATTCAGGTGTGTAGAAGCCGCAATGATGCTGCCCAGGTCCAGGTTTTCAAAGCCAGGAAGGTTGTCGGCCCCGCCAATTACAATATTGTTGTCTACAATACCCGGAAAGCCAATGCCTACACCCAGTACTTTTTCTGGTGATTGTTCAATACACTTTCGTATGGCCGCATGGATAAAGGCAATGACCTCTCCTTCGGTTAAAACATTGTTCAACGGAAATAAAAAAGAATAGATAACTTCTCCGGCGCTGTTTACTAGTCCGCATTTTAGGGATGAGCCGCCAACATCAATTCCGATAGCGTAAGATTTTTTCAATTTTCTAAGGTTTATAAAATCGAAATTACCCCGAAAGCCCGCAAACGGGTTTCAATATTGTCTTTTATGATTTAGATTTTGTGTTAAAGCTCAGGGATTACGCTCTAGATCCTTTTTAGCAAGGTACTCGGTGGGCATGCAATCGTAATATTGCTTAAAGGCAGTAGAAAAATAAGATGGGGAATTGAAACCCGACATGTAAGCCACCTGTGCAATGGTATATTGCCTGGATTCCATCAGCTCCACAGCCTTCTTAAAGCGGATCCTTTTGATAAAATCGGTAGCAGACTCTCCGGTAATGGCCTTTAACTTCAGATACAGGTTAGAGCGGCTCATGCCAATCTCCCTGCTGAATTTGTCTACAGAGAAATCCGACTCTGTAATGTGGTTTTCAATAATGGCAATAGCCTCCCTTAAAAAGTCTTCGTCCAGTGTATTGAAGGCAATGTTTTCAGGAATGATCTCTGTAGAGCTGGAATAATATTCTTTAAGTCTTTTGCGGGAACGGACAATATTCTGCAGCTTGGCTTCCAGCAGCGCGATAGAAAAAGGTTTGGTTACATAGTCGTCCGCACCTACTTCCAGGCCTTTGATCTGGTGATCGGTTTCGTTTTTAGCGGTAAGCAGGACAACTGGGATATGACAGGTCTGGATGTTCTGTTTTATTTTTTTACAGAAATGGATACCGTCCAGTTCGGGCATCATCACATCGCAGATAATGAGATCTACCTGTTCTTCTTCCAGCAGCTCCAGGGCCTCCCGCCCATCATAGGCCGTTCTGACTCGATAGGTATTGCTAAAATAGTTGCTCAGGTATGCTACAATTTCACGGTTATCGTCTATGACCAGCAATTTCTCCTTTTCATTGGCAGGATCTGACTCCGTAGTTTCAACCAATTCCGGCCCTTCGGTTTTATAAGGCTCATTCTCTACAGAAAGTGCGTAATTTACATGCTCTGTATGCTCATCAGCATCATATTGCTCATCATCCACCGGTAGACTTACCAGGAAACTGGCCCCCTCGCCCAATGCACTGTCTACGGTGATCTGGCCGTGATGCAATTCTACCAAACGCCGGGTAAATGCAAGCCCAACTCCCGAGCCCAGGTTCATTTCCTGTCCGTTTACCTGGTAAAAACGGTCAAATATCCTGCCCTGATGCTGAGGATCAATCCCTATTCCCGAATCGCTGACCTTAATCAGCGCATTTCCATTCTTTTTAGAGAGCTCTACAGCAATTGTACCCCCTGCAGAAGTATATTTAAATGCATTGGAAAGCAGGTTAAATAAGATCTTTTCAATAGCGTCTTTATCAAAATAGAAAGACAGTTTGGCCTCAGTGGAATTGAAGGTGTATTTGATGTGGTTTTTATCAGATAGGGTGACAAATGAACTGTATACCTCGTGGATAAAGCTGACCATATCGGCCTTGTTTACCTTTAGCTTTTTGGTTCCCAGCTCGGTTTTCTTAAACTCAAAAAGCTGATCTACCAGATGGTACAGCCGCTTGGCGTTAAGCAGCATCATTTCATGGTGCTTACGGAGCGACTTATCAGCCGAAGGCTTACTCAGTAGCTCTTCCAGCGGTGCGAGGATTAACGTTAAAGGTGTCCTGAATTCGTGGGAAACATTGGTAAAAAAGTCCATCTTCATCTGGTTGATGTAGTTTACTTTTTCCCTTTCCATCCTTTCGAGTTTCAGCTGGTGTAATGTCCTGATCCTTTCAGAAACCACTTTATAGACCATATATCCTGCCCCTGCTGCCAGCATAGATACCAGCAGGTAAAACCAGTTGCTGTTCCACCAGGGCGGCGACACTATAATTTCCAGGCTTTTTACCGCACTGCTTTCACCCAGCGGACCAACAGCCTTTACATGAAACTTATACGTTCCGGGCTGCAGATTGGTATAACTGGCTTTAGACACATTTTCTGTAAGCTGCCAGTCCGTATCAAAACCATCCAGTTTATACTGGTATTTCGTTTTGTTGGGGGCGATATAGTTAAAAGCATTAAAAAAAATGCTGAACTGTTTCAGTTCATGTCTGAAAGTAAGTTTTTCTGCCTGGTCTATATGCCGGTCCAGCACATCATAGCCGTCGTCCGGCACCACAGTTTTGTTAAACACTTCCAATCCGGTAAAGGTCACCTTCAGCTGCTGCTTGTTTTGTTTTAAATCTTTAGGATAGAAATAGGAAATCCCATTGATACCGCCAAAAAGCATCATACCATCTGATGCCTTGCAAAAGGCATACAGGTTGAACTGGTTGTTCTGCAGGCCATCCTTATTGTCAAATACCTGAACCTGCCGGGTATCGGGGTTAAATTTAACCAGGCCTTTGTTTGTGGAAATCCAGAGCAGTCCTTCATCATCCGGCTGAATGCCATAAATGGTACCTTTCAGAAAATCCTTACGCGTATTAAAACTGATAAAAGAACGGGTGCCTTCATCAAAAAGGTTCAATCCGTCACGTGTGCCCACCCAAATCCTTTGTTTTTTATCCTCGGCAATACAATTGACCACATCATTGCTCAATATACTGCCGGGAAAAGGGTCAAAAAGCATATTGTCAGGGTAAAAAATATTTACTCCATCTGTAGTACCTATCCATATCCTGTTTTTGGAATCTTCCAGCAAATAGGTCACTTCATCGGAAGTTAAACGTTTCCCGGCCTTGTCTATATAAATATGGGAAAAGGAGTTGCTGCCTGTGTTGAACTGGTCGAAACCGGTCCTGGTACCTACCCAGATCCGGTTCTGACGGTCTTTCAGTAAAGCATATACCATGTCGCCGCTAATACTCTCCGGGTTGGCAGCCGAATGCCGGTATACCCTGCTGCTGCCGCTGGCAGGGTCCAGTAAATTCAAACCTGCATTATGTGTACCGACCAGCAATTTTCCGCTGGGGTCAAAAGCGATCGATTTAATGTTATTTGAGCTTAAAGACCCCGTACCTGATTCCTTATAGGTATAATATTTAATGCTGCCGGTTTTTCTGTTCCAGTAGTTGAGGCCTTTATCGTTGGTACCGATCCAGAAGTTACCGCTTTTATCCTGGCGAATGACATTGACCACCTGATCGTTCAATGACACCCCTCCTGTATTCTGGTTCAGCAGGTTAAATTTGATATCGTTCTGATGGTAATAGTTGATGCCCCCGTAAAATGTCCCCATCCACATGCCATCCTGCTTATCGCGGTAAATGCAGCGTACCGAATTCTGGTTAAGGGTATAGGGTATGGACGACTGGTGATAATAATTCTGAAAAATACCTGTTTCAGGCTCAAGTATGGAAAGCCCCCTGAAAGTACCGAGCCAGATGTTTCCCTGGGTATCTTTGCTGATGCCCCTTACATCATTATCGGCCAGGCTCTGCGTTTGGGTCACCTGGTGCAGATATTGACTGGTACTTCCGTTCAGCAGGTTGTATTTAATCAGGCCGTTGCCCTCCGTTCCTATCCACAGCCATTGCCCCTCCATAAACAATTCGTTGATCCTGGGTTTGCTTGCGCCTAGGTTTATCGCAGAAAGTTTACGTGTACCTGCGTTCATTTTAAATAAGCCTACGTCTGTACCTACCAGCAAAGTGTTTTTGAGCAAAGCCAGATGAGTGACGCTTTTTATGCCATGGGCCGATGCATCAAAATTCACCTGTTTGAACTGGTCCGACTGCCGATCCAGGTAAAACAATTCACCTGATGTGGAGCTGACCCAAACCAGCTTACCTGCATCCTGGATAATTGAGGAGATGTACCATTCTCCGGATTTCCGCGGAAGTTTATAGTTCTGAAAGTTATTGCTCGTATAATCGTACCTGCTGACACCCTGGTTGCCGCCTATCCAAAGCGCCCCCTTATGGTCCAGGTAAATACTGCGGATGTAGTTAGACTGTAAACTGTTTTTGTCGCCTTTTGACGGTCTGTAAACGGCAAAGCTTTCTCCGTCGTAACGGTTAAGCCCATCCTGTGTGGCCATCCACATAAAGCCCAGTGTATCCTGAACAATGGCAAATACGGTGCTTTGTGAAAGTCCCTTATCTACAGAAATACCCCTGAAATAACGTTTTACCCCATTCACGGGCATATCCTGAGCAAAGCCGGTATAAACCAACCCTGCCAGTAACACCAGCAAACCATAACCGTATAAAGCAGCCCTTCTCATGATACCCCACGTTTAAAATCGTTGAATATACGCTTTTTTCTCTATCTGACCAAAGCATTAAAGGAGTCGCCATGCGTTTTGGCCCACTTTTTCAGGTAGCTGCGCATTTGGCTCAGGATCTTTTTGGCTGCCGGCTTAACCGCCAGGTTATCCATCTCTCCCGGATCATTTGTCAGGTTAAACAACTGCTCCCTGATCTCTCCTTTATCGTAAACAATATATTTAAAATCTTTGGTAATCACTGCCCGCCCCCTAATGCCCAGCAAACGCTCATTGTCTGCAAAGTCAGTCTCTATAACCAGCGTATCCCGCAGTTTTAAGTCCGGGTTGTCCAGGCGCCTGCCCAGGTCCAGACCTTTAAGGCCCGGGGGTTTAGGAATGCCGGCAAAGCCGCATATGGTTGGAATGATGTCAATACCATTACACACCAGCTGGTCGTCTGTCTTAGCTTTCCACTGCCCTATTTTGGAAATGATGAAAGGTATTTTTGCCGATTCTTCGTAAAGCACCTGTTTCTGGTTCCACTCATGTGCAGCATAGCCGTCGCCGTGATCGCTGGTAAAAATGATGATGGTATTGTCTTCAATGCCATATTTTTTCAGAGAGCCCAATACCATGGCAATGTAGTTATCTACTTTCTCTACAAGGCGGTTGTAAGCCCAGCGGTATTTGCGCCATTGGGTCTCGTTCCAGCCTACAGCAGATGGATAGGTACGCAGGTTCGACTTTTGCTGCTCCCTTACAATTGCCGGTTCATGTGTTGGGATACGCCAGTTGGCAGGCAATTTCGGGCATTGCGAAGTATCGGGTGCAGCATCCAGTACATCCATTTTCAATTCATCACCCCTGGCCCATTCACAGATGTCGTGCGGGTTCAGAAATGAAGCCACCAGCAGAAAAGGATTGTCTTTGTTCTTTTTGATAAAGGCTGCACAGCGCGATGGTGTAACTGCATCTGTATAATCGCCCGGGCCGGTATTTTCAATGGTTTCGAAACCATGCTGTGCAACCTTGGTTACAGGAACAGGCAGGTGCCACTTGCCGACGTAGCCAGTTTTGTAGCCCCCTGCCTTAAATATTTTTCCCATCATCAGTACGGAGTCTGCCCATTGCCCATCCTTTTCAGGTGAGTTTCCTGTAAAGCCGGTCTCGTGCGGCATCTTGCCACTGAAAATGGCCGATCTGGAAGGCGTACACAAGGGTTGCGCACAGTAGGCCCGTGTAAAGCGGGTGCCATTGGCGGCCAATACATCCATTGCAGGAGTATTCAGGTCTTTATTTCCTGCATTGCTCATCGCATCGGCCGTCTGCTGATCGGTCATGATGATGATCACATTTGGCCGGGAAGATTTTGGAGCCTGGGCCCCTGCATGTAGGGCAGCTGCAAGCAGTGCCGTACACATCCATCCCTTTATTGTGTACTTCTTCATATTTCTTACTTCAAATAATTATAGGCAGAATCCAGTTTAAAACGTTTTTGCATCTCTTTGCTTGGCTTAGGTGTTTTATCTGCCTCACTAAAATAATCAGCAGTATCCCAAACCTTTGAGTTCCCGTTTGTTTCCCTGGGATCCTTTGTTTCTACCAGGTAATTACGCATTTTAGCAGCCAATTCCTGTTTTATTTTCTGATATTCAGGAAGCGCTGCCAGATTGTGCAACTGATCGGGGTCTTTGTGAATATCAAACAGTTCTTCCGCCGAACGCTTGCCCATGCTCAATTCAAAAAGCGGCTTAACTTTCGGATCATTTTTATGTTCTATCAGGTAATATTTAGTTTCACCGGGCCAGTTGAACATATAAGGATCAATATCTCCGTAAAATGGCGGATCGCCTGCAGGCCATCTGTCTGGCTCATAATTTTTGATGTACAGGTAATCTTTAGTACGAATGGCCCTTCCAGGATACCCCAGACCATGCTGGCGCACAAAGGCATGACGCTCGCGGCCAAGTACAACGAAATCTCTTGATTTTTCCTCTTTTCCGTTTTCTACAACGGGCAATAAACTTTTACCCGTCATTTCAGCTGGCACCTTCGTTTTTCCCAATTCAAGAAAAGTAGGTGCCAGATCGTTCAGGGTAACCAGGTTATCGGCCACCACACCTTGTTTAAATTTGCCTGGCCATGAAATGATCAGAGGCACATGTGTACCGAAATCATAAAGATTGGCCAAACCCCTTGGCATTTGCCAGCCGTTATCGCTGCACACCACAATTACCGTATTGTCTAGCTCCCCACTCGCCTTCAACTGTTGTAAGGCCTCCCCCAATTCACGGTCAAAGGTTTCAACCGCAGCATAATAATCGGCAATATCTTTTCTGATACTGATATGGTCGGGCAAATAGCCCGGAACAGTTACCTTATTTGGATCAATGCCAGCCTTTTCACCAGAACCTTCTACATAAGGGCGGTGCGGGTGCAAACTGCTAACCCAGTAGCACCACGGACCTTCTTTTTTACCCTTTAAAAATTCTGCAAAGCTGCCAAACTTATTTCCTGCCGGGTTTCTTGGCCTCTTATTGGCCTCAAAACTACCGGGCCCCCAACCTTTACCCTGAAAACCGATCTGGTAGCCCGATTCCTCGAGCAGATCAGGATAAACCTTATACTGAACAGGCAATACGCCCCATAAATTTGCCCCTTCATTTAAACGCCAGATATCTTGTCCGGTCAACATCGCCGCTCTTGCAGGGGTACAGGAAGGCGAACTACAGAAAGCATTGGTAAAACGTACACCTTCCGCTGCAATGCGGTCCATATTCGGAGTACGTACAGTTTTGTCACCATAACTGCCCACATGGTTCCAGGACTGGTTGTCAGACATGATCATGAGGATGTTCGGACGCTCCTGTTTTTTTTTCGGTGAGGAACAGGATGCCCAGGTCAGCACCAGGACCAGTGCTGCCGGAATATATCTTAAATGGCTAAATTTCATCGTTGTCTATTTTGAAAGGGTTTCCGTTGGATTTGTATCTTTATATTGTAGCTGCAGTTTTTTCATTTCCGCTTTAAGCTCATTAATTACAGGCTGATATGCAGCATTGCTGTACAAATTGTGTAGTTCCTGCGGGTCTTTCTGCATATCGTACAGCTCCCACTCGTCTACATCATTGTAAAAATGGATCAGCTTATAACGTTCTGTCCTGATGCCATAATGCCTTTTTACCATATGCCAGCTCGGGTATTCATAATAATGATAGTACACGGCTTTACGCCAGTTTTCAGGGGCTTTACCTGCGTTGTCAAGCACCGGCCTTAGCGATACGCCCTGCATATCTCCGGGGATTTTTACGCCGGCGTAATCCAGTAAAGTAGGTGCAAAATCCAGGTTCATGGCAAAAGCATTGCTTATCGACCCTGCTTTAACTGAAGCCGGGTATCTTACCAGCAAAGGTGTACGAAACGACACATCATACATAAAGCGTTTATCGAAATAACCATTTTCGCCCAGATAAAAGCCCTGATCGGAGGTATATACAATAATGGTGTTATCCAGTTCCCCTATCTTTTTGAGGTAATCCATCAGCCGGCCTACGTTTTCATCTACCGAAACCACACAGGCCATGTAATCGCGCATGTACTGCTGGTATTTCCAGCGCACCAGGTCGTCACCCTTAGGTTTAAGCCTGTTAAACTCGGCTACACGTTTGTCATACACTTTTTTCCATTGCTGTTTTTCCTGCTCGTCCATGCGGTTATAAACCTCGAAAAAGCGGCTTTTATCCAGCGAAGGGTCGTTGGCCTGCTTGTAATCATCGCCTTTGGCATCTTTAAACTTAGCCTTAACGGGCAGTTTAGCCATGGAATCCAGCTGGGCGGTCGACATCATTTTCAGGTCCCATGCAGGCCACATATCGGTAGAGATGTTCATCATCTGTTCTTTCGCAGCCCTGCCCCTGCCTTTAAAATCATCAAGCAGTGTTGCTGGTTCAGGAAAAACCTTATCGTCGAACATGCCCAGGTGGCGTGGTGCAGGCAGCCAGTTCCGGTGCGGAGCCTTATGCTGGTAAATCATCAGGAAGGGCTGGTCCTGGTTCCGCTTTTCCAGAAAGCGAATAGCCTTATCAGTAATCAGATCTGTTACGTATCCTTTTTCCTTCACCACTTTACCATTCTCTATAAACTCAGGCTGGTAATATTGTCCCTGATTGGGCAAAATGCTGTAATAATCAAAGCCTACAGGATTAGAGCCCAGGTGCCATTTACCGATCATAGCGGTCTGGTAGCCTGCTTTTTTTAACAACTGCGGATAAATGACCTGGGTGCTGTCGAACACCTTTGAATTGTCGGTAAGGCCGTTCAGGTGGCTGTATTTTCCGGTAAGAATGGTTGCCCTGGAAGGGCCGCAAACTGCATTGGTCACAAAGCAGTTGTTAAACAACATCCCTTCATTGGCAATTCTGTCCAGGTTTGGCGTCTTAATCAGCTTACTGCCATAAGCACTCATGGCCTGAATGGTATGGTCATCCGTCATGATGAACACAATATTCGGCCTTCTGGCACTTTCAGCAGGTTTAGGCTGCTGGCATGACGCTAAAGCCATGCCAGCAATCAAACCTGAAAAGATCAGTTTCAGTTTAACCATTTTTAGTATTTAGGATTTTGCGATAGGTTCGTATTCAAATCCCTTTCAATCTGAGGGATCGGGTATAGTTCATTTTTGTTGTCTTTAAAATTATCTGCTGCTACATAAGCATAGTTACTACGGTAGGCTTTCAAAGCTGCCTGCGTAGCCCGGATGCTTGTTCCAAGAATATTCCAGCGGATCAGGTCCATCCTTCTCATGCCTTCAAAGCAAAGCTCCCATGCGCGCTCCTGTTTCACTCTTTCAAAAAAGTCTGATTTGTTCAAGCCTGCAGGTAAATCAACCGTTGCATCAGCAGTGTTCAGCGGCTTACCATATGCCCTTCTCCTTACCTGGTTAATGGCATCGTAAGCTGCAGCATTTGGTCCCTCGTTCAGCTCATTCTCAGCTTCGGCACGCATCAGGAGTACATCGGCATAGCGCAACAAGGTCCAGTTGATGTCTGTATTGTTCAGGTCTTTAGGCCCTGTATTCTGCCAATCACGTCTCCATTTTCCCGGGGCCCAACCTTCATCCAGGCGGCCAGTAAGCTGAGGTACCTGATTACCTGCTACATCCAGTTTATAAGTACACACGGCCACGTCTCTACGCAGATCACCAGTTTTATAGCTCTTTTGGAACAATGCCGTAGTTTTGTAAAAAGAGTTGGCCCTGCCGTAAGGGTTTCCGGCATCAGCAATAGGTGCGTTCCAGGTACCTACCACACCACTGTTTCCGGCTCCTCCCGTTGCGTTAAACAATGCCACTTCGTACATGGATTCTTTAGGCTCCAGGATAAATTTGCAATGGTTTTTGAAAATCTGCTCATAGCTGGTATTCAGCGCATGTTCACCTGAGCCCATCACCTCTGAAGTCATTTTCTGTGCAATGGCATAGTACTCTTTATAGTTGGAAGGACGTTCCATCTGACCGCTTTGTCTTAACGACCAGCCTCCGGCAAATAAAGCCACACGCGCCAGCATACCTTTCACTGCTCCCTTGCTTAACCTTTCGTCTTTAGATTTTGCAGAGTTTTCAGGAATAAGTGCAGCTGCTTCGGTCATGTCCTTAATGATCTGGGTATAAATTTCGTACCTGTCTGTCCTGGGCAGCAATACGTCATCTGTAGCTTCGGTAGATTTAAGCTTCATTGGCACATCACCAAACAAGCGCACCAGGTCGAAATAATACTGGCCCCTTAAAAATTTAGCTTCTCCCAATATCTTGTTCAGGATCGCTTTCTGCGCATCGGTACCGTTTTTATAAAGGTCCATCTGCGGCACCTTTTCAATTACGAGGTTGGCCCTGTTGATGCCCCTGTACATCTGTCTCCAGGTATCAAGCATATACGAATGGGCAGTAGGTATGCCATAATGGGCAACCTGCCTGGGGCCGTCACTAAGCGCTGTCCCCTGCATCTGGGCAATATCTGTATCGATATCAAATACCATTGACATGTAGAAACCATAGCCGGCTGTTCCCGTCATTTGCTGATAAACCCCAAGTACGGCCATATCTGCTTCATCAGTAGTTTTGAAAAAAGTATCACTTGCATAAAGCGAATAAGGTTCTTCTTTCAGCCATTTTTTGCAGGAAGTTGGCATAACAAATATAGCCGAGGCTACAACCATTAATTTAATATATCTTTTCATGATCTTAATCTTGAATTTTAGAAGGAAACATTTACACCGGCCACAAATGAACGGCTTCTGGGATAAGCACCAAAATCTACACCCGGTGTTAAACGGGTTGGGTTAGCCGTACTTACTTCCGGATCATAACCACTGTATTTGGTAAAGGTATGCAGGTTATAGGCTGTTAAATATACCCTTGCACCGCTCATTTTTAATTTGGACACCCAGTTTTTAGGGAAGGTATAACCCAGGCTTACATTGCTGATGCGCAGGAAAGAGCCATCTTCGATCATTTTATCGTACAGGCGCAAAGCGGCACCCCTACCGGTGTATGATGGTATGGTTTTACCTGCATTCAGGGCGGTCATTTCCTCAGGAGTGGTAATGCGTTGCCCGGCAGCATTTACCGTAATCCAGCGGTCCGCAAAATAAGCCATGGTATTGATGTTGTTAAGATTGGTCTGACTATTATTCAGGAGGTTTCCATTGTAAATGTCATTGCCATACGACCAGTTGATGAACACGCTTAAATCAAAACCTTTATAGCTGAAGTTATTGTTTAAACCTCCGATGAATTTTGGTGTAGCATTTCCGATTACCGAACGATCATCAGCATTGACTACCCCATCCCCGTTTACATCCAGATATTTCAATGTACCTGGTTTTGCCGGATTACTTGGGTCCTGGGCAATACCGCTTTTTAAAGTAAACACCTGAGTAGTTGGATTGTAATCAAAATCATCAACCGTATAAACTCCATTGGTTTTGTAACCATACATACGACCTACAGACTTGCCTACTTCTACGATATAATCATTTTCCAGGTTCTCTCCCCATCCTGAATTTGCCAGCATAAACTTATCACCTTTGTTCAGACTGGTTACCTTGTTGTTGTTGAAACCAATGTTAAAGGTACTGTTCCAGCTGAAATCGCTTTTCTTAATGTTAACGGTATTTAAAGTAAACTCTATCCCTTTATTGCTGGTTGAGCCCACATTGATGAGCATATTGTTAAATCCGGATACACCCGAAACCACTGAATTTAACAGCAGGTCAGAAATACGGTTATCATAGGCATCAACGGTTAATTGTACACGCTGACCAAATAAGCCCAGGTCCAGACCAAGGTTTTTAGAGATGGTCGTTTCCCATTTCAGATCCGGGTTAGGCAATGAATTCGGGAAAACAGCAATCACATTGGAGTTGTTCAGCGGATAAAAACCAGACTGGAACAGGTCCAGCGACAAGTAGTTACCAATACGGTTGTTACCTGAAGCCCCATAACTTACACGCAGTTTCAGGTCGGAAATCTGTTTGATGCTTTTCATGAAGCCCTCATCACTTATCCTCCAGGCAAAAGCTGCAGAAGGGAAATAACCGAATTTATTGTCCGCACCAAATTTGGATGAGCCATCGGCCCTGAAGCTGGCCGACAAAAGGTACCTGTCTTTATAGGAATAATTGGCCCTTCCAAATAAAGAGAATAATTTGTCATCTTCTTTCCTGGAGCTCAACGGTCCCAATACGGCACCCTGGCCAATATCGTCCAGTCCTAAATTCACATTAGGGAAATTACTTGCTGCCATAGAGAAGTTCTCCGACAGGTTGTACAATTGTTCCTGGCCCGCCATCACAGTAAGGCTATGTGATTTTTTTAATTTAGGGACATAAGTCAAAGTATTGCTGTAGTTCCAGCCGTTCTGATCGGCCTGAGCGATAGAGCCATTCGGCCCATTTGCACGCTTGGCATTCATAGAACGTGCATCATTAAACAGCTTTGTTTTGTTGTTGGCCGTCTTAAAGCCTACCAAAGCACGATAAGTTAAACCCGGAAAAATCTCATAATCTACAGAAGCGTTCAAATTCAAAAGCTTGCTATTGGCTGATCTCAGTTGCGATTCGGCATTGGTAATGGGGTTTTGCAGTACATTTCCTGAATTCTCATCCAGAAAAGGATCGGTATCCTGATTGATCAGGTCATCATCCGTTCCACCAATGCCAAATGTTGGCCTGTACTGCAAAATATTTTGCAGCTGGTTAAAACGGTTATTGCCTTCTCTGGTACCCACACCATAAACATTCTGGTTAGAGTAGTTTACAATTCCGTTTACCTTCAATTTTTTACCCAGGTTATGGTTCACGGTCAGTTTCATCACATCTTTCTCGGCCGAGCTGTTCAGCATCGTGCCTTCATCGTTGTTATGGGAATAAAACAGGTTAAACCTGGTTTCAGTACTTCCTCCACTCAAGCTTACTTTATGGTACTGACTGTTTGCCGTATTGCCCAATGCCAAATCCTGCCAGTTTATACCAGCCTTTCCGGCATATAGCTCATCTCTTCTGGAAAAATCGCCAAATGTCCTGGTGTAACGATCCATCTCGGTTGCATTACCCAATGCCCTTTCATATTGTAATAAGGTATACTGGTATGGGTTTAACAAAGGCAGTTCCCTGGTTATCTTTTTTGCACCATAATACATATCGTAATTTATGGTCAGTTTTCCGGCTTTAGGTTGTTTGGTCGTAATCAGGATTACCCCATTTGCACCACGGGCACCGTAAATAGAAGTGGCAGAAGCGTCTTTCAGTACATCTACGCTTTCGATATCCATAGGATCAAGAAAGCTTAGTCCATCTGTTTGCGGAATACCATCCACAACATATAAAGGCTCATTGCTTTGGGTAATGGAACCACCACCTCTTATGGTAATGGTAGGCTGGGCGCCCGGAGTTCCATCAGATGGCGCAACCGTCATCCCTGCAACGCGCCCCTGCAAAGCACTGGCTACGTTTGGCACAGGTACTTTACTTATTTCTTCCCCTTTCACAGAAGAAACTGCCCCGGTCAGGTCTTTCCGTTTCACTGTACCATAACCAATCACAACCACCTCGTTCAGGTTTTTGTTGTCATCAGCAAGTTTTACATTGATCACACTACGCCCTTTAACAGCCCGCTCGGTAGTGGTCGATCCTATAAAGGAAAAGACCAGTATGGCATCCTGCTTTACCCTGATTTCATACGCGCCATTGTTATCGGTTACTTTTCCGTTGGCAACACCTTTCTCGGTCACTGTGGCACCGGGTAGCGGGTTGCCCGCTTCGTCGGTAACCACCCCCTTAACACTTATATTTTGGGCATAGAGCGTAAGGTTACCCGCAACAATAATTAATAGCAGTAAAAATCGTTTCATAACATTTTTGGATTTACATAATTTGGTTTTATTGACAAAACGAATGTAAAACAGTATAATAAGAATGGATTTAGGTATTGTTTAAAATACTATCACTTTTGATTAATCCCCCTTTTATTTTACAAAAATACAAGCTCTTCCATCAATAACCTATTTCATCATTATGGCTACCTCCTGCAGTGGAACAATTTTTTTCAGGATTCAACAATTTTTAAATGAATATATCCCATTCTGAAAGCATGTCCTTTTCAGGCTCCCTACCTTCATCAACATTAAAAACAAAACTTAGATCGGAATATGAAAACACTACTCAGTACGTTTGCTGCAGCTATCGCCTTGATGGGCTCAGTAAATAGTATGGCAGTCACGAAAGGCAACGGGGATGACTGGTTAAAGAAATCTACAAAAACTGCAGTATACCAGTTAACCAAAGCTGCGCAGACTTATACACCGGGAATGAATCCGAGGTCCATCAATCCGGATGGTACGGTAAGGCTGGCGCCGCTGCGCGACTGGACCACTGGTTTCTTTGCGGGCAGCCTTTGGTATGGCTATGAGCTGTCGGGAGATCAAAATATGGCCACCGAAGCAAAAAGATTTACCCTGGCACTGGATTCTATACAATATGTAAAAGATACGCACGACCTGGGCTTTATGCTGTATTGCTCTTATGGAAATGCATGGAGAATAACCAGGGATAAAATTTACCTTAAACCTTTAGAAAATGGTGCAGCCAACTTATATGCCCGTTTCAACAAAAAAGCAGGCGTAATCCGCTCCTGGGATTTCGGCCACTGGCAATATCCTGTGATCATCGACAACATGATGAACCTGGAATATTTATACTGGGCCGGTAAAGAATTCAATAAACCGGAATGGTTTAATGCAGCTAAAACACATGCCGTAACTACGATGAAAAACCATTTCAGGAAAGATTACAGCTCTTATCACGTCATCAGCTACGACACCCTGAGCGGAAAAGTACTGCAGCGCGAAACCCACCAGGGCCTCACCAACGAATCGGCATGGGCACGCGGACAGGCATGGGGCCTTTATGGTTATACCATGAGCTATAAAGACACCAAAGACAAAAAATTTGTGGAGCAGGCAGAACACATTGCAGCCTTTATCATGAACCATCCTGCAATGCCGGCCGACAAAATTCCGCTTTGGGACTTTGATGTACATAACCGCGACCGGTCGCCAAGGGATGCCTCTGCTGCTGCTGTAATTGCTTCGGCATTGTTAGACCTGAGCACACAGGTTAAAGATGGACAGAAATATTTTAAATATGCAGAGGATATCCTGAAAACGCTATCTTCTGATGAATACCTGGCCAAACCGGGTGAGAACAAGTTTTTTATCCTGAAACATAGCGTAGGTGCACTGCTGTACAATTCAGAGATTGACACCCCATTAAATTATGCCGATTATTATTTCCTTGAAGCATTAAAACGTTATGCAGCGCTGAAAAAGATTGACCTGAAAACCCTGAACCAGTCTTAATTGAAAAAACAGGATCAATTGTAAAAATATCCGACCTGACTTACAAACAGTGAGTCAGGTTTTTTTTATTCCCCCCAAGGAATCGGCATTAACAAATGATCAGTTCAAACTGTCAGCGACAGCACCTTATCATTTGCAAATATCCCGGTTAACTGGTCAAAACTTAAATCAAAAAAAACAAAAGCGAAACCCAAAGCGCATACGGAAAGATAGATTTGATTTGATAACCAAACTATTAAATGTATGAAAAGAAAACTTTCCTTATTATCTGGACTTTGTTTCCTGGCTACGATTGCACTTGCCCAGGTTAAAGGCACTGTGGTAGACGAAACGCAGCTGCCTTTACCCGGGGTTACCGTAACTGTAAAAAATACCAAAACAGTTACTACAACCGATCCCAATGGAGCCTTTTCCATCAATGCGCCCTCTAATGCAACACTTGTGTTCTCCTACATTGGCTATATCAGCCAGGAAAAGCAAGTAAATGGTAATACTTTGCGTGTGGTATTAATAAGCGACAGCAAAGCCCTGAATGAAGTAGTAGTTACTGCCTTAGGTATCACTAAGGAGAAGAAAACACTGGTGTATGCTACCCAAACAGTAAATACCGAAGAACTCAGCAAGGCCAGGGAACTAAATGTGGTGAACTCCCTGACCGGAAAGGTAGCCGGACTTGATGTTGTCCGCTCTTCCTCAGGTCTGGGCGGTTCATCGAGGGTAACCCTGCGGGGCGACCGCTCTATCAGTGGCAATAACCAAGCCCTTATGGTAGTAGATGGTGTGCCGCTGGATAATTCCACGGCCCAGGCCGGAAGGGTTAACGGCGGAAGGGATTCGGGAGATGGCATATCCAGCCTTAATCCGGATGATATAGAATCCATAAACGTTTTAAAAGGTGCTTCTGCTACGGCTTTGTACGGAAGCAGGGCTTCTAATGGGGCAATCATCATCACCACAAAAAAAGGAAAACAACGTAAAGGTGTAGGCATTAGCTATACCGCTGGCCTACAGATAGAACAGCCTATCTTTTTACAGAAATTCCAGACCGAATACGGGCAGGGCGCTTCAGGCATCTTCAGTGCCTCAGGCGAACAAAGCTGGGGCCCAAAGCTGGATGGTAAAATGGTTCCTACCTGGAGTAAGGATCCTGCCGATGCCGGCAAGACCAATGCCTATGTTGCGCACCCGGATAATTTCAGGGATTTTTACAGCAACGGCACCAATCTGGTAAACAGTATTGCTTTAAATACCGGCACAGAACAGGCACAGGTGTATTTTTCCTATACCAATACCAACGCAACGGGTATTGTAGACAACAACAAACTGAAACGCCATAACTTTAATTTAAGGGCCAGTGGAAAACTTGGGGAGCGTTTTACTGCGGACCTCAAAGCTACTTACCTGAACCAGGACATCATAAACCGTTCAGGTGTTGGAGGTGGTAACGACAACCCCAACCTGGGCATCTACCGCGTGCCCATCAATATTGCCCCTGAAGATCTGCTGAATTACGACTATATTAATGGCTCTGGCTTTTTACGTCAAAACTACTGGAACCCAGGTGCCACTGCTGCTGCCAATCCATATTGGGCAAAAAACAGAAACCTGGCCGATGAAGAAAGAAACAGGCTTACCGGCTTTGCCTCTTTGACCTACAAGATCTTACCCTCATTAAATGTAATGCTGCGCTCCGGTATTGACAGGTACACGGACAACGGAGAATTTAAATGGTATAATGATACCTATGTTATAGCACCTCAGGGTGACTATCAGCTCAATACCAGGGATGTGCGAGAGATTAACCACGACTTCCTGTTCTCTTACAATCAAAACCTATCTAAAGCTTTTACCTTAAGCGCTAATTTTGGCGGAAATATCCAAAAGAATGACATTGTAACCACCGGCACCCGGAACAATAGCCTCATCATCGAAAACCTGTTTACGGTAGGCAATACCAATGGCTCAACACCAACTAGGGGCATTTATCAGAAAGAAAAACAAGCGCTTTATGCAACGGCCGATCTGAGCTATAAAAACTATTTAACCTTAACTGTTACCGGCCGGAACGACTGGTCATCTACCCTGCCTAAAGAAAACAACAGCTATTTTTTCCCTTCGGTAGGTCTTAGCGCACTGCTTTCCGAGATGTATAAACTTCCGGAATTCATCAGCTTTGCAAAATTACGGGGATCCTTTGCCCAAACAGGTAACGATGCCGATCCGTATAACCTTAGCCAAACCTATACTTCATTTCAGGGAGGAAACAGTGTAACTATTGGCAGGGATGCGACCAAGCCAATACCTGGCCTGAAACCGGAAATTACCACGGCCCAGGAACTGGGCTTGGAGGCCAGGTTCTTTAACAGCCGTTTAGGTTTTGATTTTACCTGGTACAACAGCAACTCTAAAAATCAATTGCTGGCCATTACCCTGCCGGCAGGCTCGGGATGGGCCAGCCAGTACATCAATGCCGGTAACATTAAAAACGACGGTATAGAGTTTACGCTGAACGGTACCCCCGTAAAAACCAGCAGCTTTAAATGGGATGTGTCAGTAAACTATTCTAAAAACAACAATAAAGTGCTGGAGATCTCGCCTACGCTGAATGAATTTCTATTAACCACCGCAGGCGACTTTATGAATACGGTCAAAATTGTAAAAGGCAAACCTTTCGGTGAGCTGTATAGTCGTGGTTACCTGCGCAATGCCGGCGGTCAGATCATTGTTGATGCCAATGGCCTTCCGGTCATCAGCGGTGCCCAGGATGTATATGTAGGCAATACCCGGCCCAATTGGACAGGTAGTGTGATCAACAGGTTTTCGTACAAAAACTTCTTTACCAGCTTTGTCATCAGCGCCCGCATGGGTGGTGTGGTATCTTCATTTACCAATGCCAATATTTATGCCGACGGTGTAGCCGCAAAAACAGCCCAAAACCGCGATGGTTTTATATTTGACGGCGTATTTGCCGATGGCAGCAAAAACAACAAACAGATTACCGCAGAGCAGTACTGGAAAAAAGTGGGTGGAAGGAACACCCCTGCAGGTGAGGTATTTACCTACGACGCATCTAACATCCGTTTAAGGGAATTTGTATTGGGCTATAACCTGAGCGGCAAACTTTTAAACGGAAAGCCTTTTCAATCGGCCAGCATCTCGCTAACAGGACGTAACCTGTTCTTTTTGCTGAACCGTGCAGAGGGCTTTGATCCTGAGCAGGTGATCGGAAGCGGAAATTCTACCGTTGGTATCGAGGCTTTTGCTCCGCCAACCACCCGCTCATTCGGTCTCTCGTTAAACCTTACTTTTTAATCCGGACTTATCCGAAATAATTCATATACATGATGAAAGCACATTATATAAAAAAGACATTAGGTACCTTACTGGCGGCAACAGTAATGCTGTCATGCACCAAAAATTTTGAAGACCTGAATACAGATAAAACCAAAATTTCGACAGTCGATAATGCCACACTGGAGTATATCTTTTCTGCAGCACAATACCGGGGCTGTTTTGGACCGAATACCACCAATTCCGGTGCCACCCCCTTTCAGCGTTTCGCAAACCGCTATTCGGATGCACAGGCCCAATATTTTTCCAATACGTCGCAATCTGCCGAGTCGGACAGGAACGTGATGGTGGGCAACTGGCTTAACGATGGCTGGAACCATTTTTACAGCAATGCAAACGCACAGCTTAGCGTAGTGATGGAACAAACCGAAGCGGGCGGTCCCTTGCAGGATCCTATAAAACACGCCATCGCCAAGGTATGGAAGGTATTTATGTTTATGCCGGTAACCGACAACTGGGGCGCCATTCCCTATTCGCAGGCCGGCAATGGCAATACTGAAGTATTGTACGACAGCCAGGAAGACATCTATAAAGATTTCTTTAAAATACTGAAAGAAGCCAATACCACTTTATCTGCCTATACCGGTACCACCCGTTATTTTGAAAAAGGGGACCTGATTTATGGTGGTGATGTAAAGAAATGGACAAAATTCTGTAACTCCCTCTGGTTAAGGGCTGCCATGCGGGTGTCTAAAAAAGATCCTGCGCTGGGCCGCCTGCAGGCCGAAGCGGCCATTACCGCCACAGGTGGTATGATTACGACCAATGCCGACAATGCACTGATGAAAGTGAGTACTACCACCCCGCACCTTACGGCATCTATATCTTCTTTTAATGAGTTCCGCATGAGTGCAGCTATGGAAAGCGTATTAAAAGGCTATAACGACCCTCGTTTGCAGAAGTTTTTTGACCCTGCCAGTGGCGGTGTGTACAAAGGCATCCGCAACGGCTTATCGCAGGTGCAGATTGGCCTCGCCCAAAACAACGTAGCCAACAACAGCAACATCAATTCTTCATTTGGCTTTGCCAACCGCGGTGTAGCCCCCTGGACGCTTTTTACCGCGGCAGAAACCTTCTTTTTGATGGCCGAAGCCAAACTGAACAACTGGACCGTGGGCACAGGTACGGCGCAAAATTATTATCAGCAGGGTATTGACGTGTCTATGGCACAATGGGGTGTAACAGATGCTACGGTGATCGGGAATTACAAAACCGGAACCAGCACACCTGCAGCCCTGGGCGATATTTACAATACACCGGCCATGACTAACATTCCTGTTGCCTTTGGCAGCACAGAAGCCGTACAGAGAGAGCAAATAGGTACCCAGAAATGGCTGGCACTTTATCCCTACGGACTGGAAGCCTGGGCCGAAGTCAGAAGAACGGGCTTCCCTAAATTGTATCCCCGTTTAAATTCTGACAATACCGATGCTCCTGCCGGTGATCCGGGAGCAGTAAAGAGATTAACCTACCCTCCTATTGAAGCCTCTGCAAATGCCGGTGGACTGGCATCGGGCATCAGCAAGCTGGGCGGTCCGGATAAAGTCACTACCAAACTGTGGTGGAACCCTTAAACCACAAAAAAAAAGGTGTTACAGCAATCTGTAACACCTTTTTTCCTTGCGGGTATGGCTCAATGCTTTTCCTTACTTTTAAAATACCGGATCATTTCAGCTTTCAACTGCCTGGCCGTCTGTGCATATTTTTTATCATTTAGCACATTAACCTTTTCCAGCGGGTCTTGCACATAATCATACAGTTCCTGGCCTACAACAGCAGATGCTTTAAAGGGCTTGTCAGTCCTGAAATTTTCTACCCAGATGGTATAACGGTATCTTTTTGTACGCATGGAATAACCCATAATCTTAGCTGTAGCGTCTGTCATGCGTTGTGTTTCAATTGCATTGGCACTTCGCGGGTACTGACTTAACGCAAACTCCTTTACCGAAGCACTCGGGTTCTTCATCAGCGGTACCAGGCTTTTACCTTCCAGGTGAGCAGGAACCGGAATACCGCTCAGTTCACAAAGCGTAGGAAAAATATCTACAAATTCTGAAAGGGATTTGGTGGCAGAAGCTTTAATATGAGGTGCTGAAAAGATCAGCGGGCTGCGTGTGGCTTCTTCAAAATTGGAGTGTTTGCACCATAGGTTATGATCGCCCAGATGCCAACCGTGGTCACCCCAAAGCACTATGATTGTATTTTTACTTAAGCCGAGTGAGTCCAGGGCATTCAGCACTATACCAATCTGTGCATCGGCATAGGAAACAGCAGCATAGTATCCATGTATCAGTTCCTTTTGCCGCTCTACAGGCAATGTTATTCCATAGCTTTTCTGATCGGTAAAGGCCAGTAAGGCCGGAATATCGGAGTAAGCACGCAGTTCTCCCGAATTCTGATAAGCCACATCCACTGCATTTTTTGATTGCTCCTGAAACGCAGCTACCGGCATCTTGTCCCGTTCATAAAGGTCCCAGTATTTTTTAGGCGCATTAAAAGGCAAATGCGGTTTGGCCAGACCTATTGCGAAAAAGAAGGGCTTGTTTTTCTTTTCAAGCGCAGCCAAAATGTCCTTTGCCTGAAGCGAATTGGCCCCATCGATATAGGCATGATCAGGTACATCTACACATTCCATTGAAGGCCGTATGGTAGCCAGCAGCATCTGATCGGTCAAGGTCTTTTCGCCAGCTGCTCTCCTCTGTTTTTCCACCAGTGCTTTCGTATCTTTTGCCTGGTAATAATTTAGAACAGGTTGCCCAGTAGAAGCCGCATAATAACTTTTGTCTGTTTTATAATGCGGAACAGTCCAGCTGGGTTTATCCAGGTCTTCATCCACACATCTCGGATCGTAAATTTTGCCGATAGCCTGGGTAGAATAACCCTGGCTGGCAAAATATTGCGGGATGGTCAGAATATCCGGATTCACGTCCCGCATCTTCGTTTTTAAATCCCATACTTTGGTCACGTCAGGCCGCATTCCGGTCATGATGCTGGCCCTGGTTGGGCCGCAAACCGCCTGTTGGCAGTAATTGCTTTTGAAAACCGTACCCATTCTGGCCAGACGGTCTATATTGGGCGTTTTAGCCAGCCCATCACCATAACAACCCAAAAGCGGCTTCAGGTCGTCTATAGCAATAAACAAAACATTAGGTTTATCAGGCTTTTGGGCAAAGCTTGAAAGTCCGGATACAGCCAGAATTAAAAAAGAGATGAGCGGAGTTCTTAGGATCATAATTGTATTTATTTTTTACCAAGGGCTATTTTTAGGGTCTGAGGAGCTGCTGAACCTGTACTGAAACTGATCACCACCGGATAAGCTTCTACACCAGGAAAGGGCGACCAATACCGGTCTGCATCTTTGCCCAGCGTTATTTTATAGGGCACGGTGCTGTTCAGCACTTTTAACTCCCATTCTTCATTTGGAACTGCTGTCTTGATGATGACCGTGCTGTCGTTTTTCAGCCGTAACGTAGTCCCCTTATCTTTCACTATAGGCTCAACAATGTTGTATTGCTGACTTTCTCCTTTTACAGTGATCTCTTTTACAAGATAACTGTCATAGAAACGGTTAGTTAAAAGATAGCTGCTGGCAGATTCTACCCCTTTTATGGTTTGCATATTTCCAACTGTGCTTACTTTAACATGATCAGTTTCCTGCAGCACGTCCATCTCGCCTTCGGCTTCAAATATATTGGCGTAGTAGGCGGTATCTTTTGTAAACTCAATCCTGGATGTCAATGGAAGCAGGTTCTTTTCAACTGGCATGTGCATGGCTTCAATCCTATCATAGGCAGAAACAGAGGAAGACTGTAAAAAGCCGTTTTTCCCGAAGCCATCGTACCAAAGATTGGTAATGCTGCCGCCACGGCAAACAGATTCACGCGGATATCTTCTTATTTCCCCATAGGCAGATACTGTGGCCATCATTTTAGGGGTACGGATAACCGCCACCTTAATATCCGGAAAAAACTGGTACCAGCTGAGCTGCTGTGCCGGCAATAAGGCTTTTTCCCGGGCCTTGGTTTTAGCACCATATTCAATAGCCAGTGCAATGCTCTGTGCCCTTGCAAAAGTAGAGTAATTGCAGGGCGGGGAACTGCTGCTATGATTTGCAGCATGCGGGCCGTAACCAATCCATCCATCCTGCATAGCGCAGGTATTTAAATATTCCAGGCATTTTAATCCTGCAGCCCCGAATTGCGGGTCCATATCGGCCAGCAGGGCAAAACTGAAATAAACACCAGGAGCAGTTTTTGTTCCGCTTTCATAATTCCATTTAAAAGAGCGTGTGCCCCATGAATTGTCGATAGAGCCGTTGGGATAAACAAACAGCCTATGCGTTTTAAGCAGGTTGGCCGCAATCTGCTTGATCCTTGGATCGTCTTTCAATAGGGCATAAAGTGCAATATAACCTATACTTTGCGCGATATTGTAACCTTGATCAATCCCTTTTCCTTCACCACTCAGAAAATTATCGTTGGTTACAAAGTTTAAAGTGCTGTTGTTCATCAGGGAATCGGCTTTAATGAGCCAGCGCTCTTTGGGCCTGGCGGCAACTTTATAGGTATAAAGCAAAGTAGCGGCACCGGTAGGATTATAATTGATATTTCCGAGGGGAAATGTTGCTACGATATAATCGGCAGCTGCATTCATGCTCTGGTTCCAGTTCTCAATTTCTGCTGCATTGAGCCAGGGTTTCAGAATGGTATAGGCACCGGCCAGCGAGATCAGCTGATCGGTAGTAGTTCCATGCCAGCCTTTTTGTTCAGGATCGGGCCAGCTCTCGCTCCAGCCCCCCGCATTTTTGCCTTTCGTTTCCTGGATTTTTACCAGCCAGTTGCCCAGTTTAATGGCAGCATCACGATATTGAACTTTATGGGTAAGTTTATAGGCAACAGCAAAGGGATACACAGCCTCTGCTGCCCGCGAATGTATGGGGTGATTTTCGGGATTGGTAGACCTGCAAACCAGGGCACCAAAGTTTGGATCGGAGCTCTCGTTGATTTGCGTGCTAAGCAGTACATCACATAGGGATTGTAATGTAGTCTGGTAAGGATCTTTCTGAGCAAATAAATTGCCCGAAATAAATAATAGCACAAATAAGATTGTTATCCTCATAATCTCGTTTTAGATTGTTGTTTTTCTTTCACACCACTCAAACGAATTTATGAAAATCATGAGCCGAACAGTTTCACTTCTGTTTTAAATACTTTTGAATTTGATTGAAATCACCGTATAATATATAAAAACAGTGTAAGACAGATGGATCATGCCTGAAACATGTTTGGTGTGCATTGGGGATCTGCCCTTGGTTGGTTAAGCATTGGATAAGCCTTAGTTAGGGGTTGGTTAGGCATTGGCATACTGAACAGCTTATCCAAGCCCTATCTAACGCCTGCTTAAGCCATGTGCAAACTCAGGCGCATCCCGAACGCAGCTACACCTGGTATCAAACCTGGAAACGGCAGACAGTGCAAAATAAAACTCCCTGCCAAATGGTGTTGACAGGGAGTTTCATATTTATTGAAAAGTAGCTTTACTTAGCCGGAGTGATCACAATTTTTCTGAACTCAATGGGTTGGTGGTCTCCCTGCAGATAAATTGGTCCTGGTTCGCCTTCATTGCTGTCCAGCGCCCCGCCGGTAATGCCCGGGATTTCCTGGTTGCTGATGATTGTTTTTCCATTTGCCACTACGGTTACCATACGGCCAACCAGGGTGATGTCATAAGTTTGCCACTGATCAGGCCCCAGGGTCACCATTTCATTGGCCGTCAAAAAACCGTAAATACCGCCAAACAATACACTGTTTGGATGCGCATCTTTTTTACTGTCTTCTATTTGCGTTTCGTAACGCCCCCTCAAATACACACCGCTATTGCCACCCTTGCCATATTTAAATTCAACATGCAGTTTAAAATCATTGAACTTTTGTTCGGTGATCAGGTTTGAACCTGCTTTCGGACTCGTTAATATGCCATTTTTCACTACCCACTGGTTTTCGCCACTGGCTTTCCAGCCTTTAAGGTCTTTGCCATTAAACAGGCTAACAGGCTTACCCCATACCGGGGCTGCTGTTCTCTTTAAATAAGGTGCTTTAACACCTTTCCAGCTATATTTTTTTCCATCGCAATCGGTCATGCTACCCTGCATACCTGTAGTGGTGAGCTCCCCTTCTATGATCATGTTCTGGCTTCCGCTTTCCCATTGCGGCGGAATCTCAAATCTGAACTTACCATTGTCGAACTTTACTTCTGCTACAGGCCTTGCGCTGCCCGACATTGCTACAAAATAACCGACCAGGGTTTTAAAGCCTGAAAGTTTTACCTCCAGCCATGAAGGTACCGGTTTACCATTAACATCAACGGTAAGGTCCCAGCGCCCGATCAACTCTTTAGCCTCTGCAGCCGTATGGATGTTAACCGGTGTAGAATTTTCAGATGCCTGCAAGGCCGGAGCTGTACCAGTCATCAATAAACAGCCTATGCCCAGGGCAAGGAAGTTTTTACGCATTAGATTTTCTTTCAATAACATTTTTAGGTTCATTTTAAGCCAGATGATCCAAATGGCAGGTTTGTATGTGAACGGCAAGATAAGGTTTATTTGTTTTTTGAGCAAACGGTGCAGAAAACTGCCTTTGTAAATTTCATAACATTTATTTTTTAATTACATAACATTTCAATTTATTAAAAAATATTATATTAGTGCTTTAAAAAATATTAAATTATATTTTTTATTCTTAAAGATTTTGATGTAACCGGTATCTAGGTCAGGCAGTAGCAGCAAAATACATCAAGCGTGAGTTGGGGTTATTTTTAAACGCATTCGTAACCAAAAACTAAATATCACTTAAACTACATCAAAATGAAGAAAACAAACTTAGGCCGTTATGGCCTGAAAAAGTCAATCCTGACTTTAACTGCTGCGCTCTGTTTTGCAGGATGCAAGCAGGCCGAAATGAACAAACCGGAAGATGACGCCAAGGGCAGGCCTCCTCAAGCCCTGTCAAATGCCGCATTGCTGGCCGGTGAAGGCCCTTTCAAAGTCCTTTCCTTTAATGTAAGGCACGACGATGCCGGTGACCCTCAATCACTCGACCAGCGCAAAGGAAACATCCGCCAGATCATCGTTGACAATAACCCGGATGTTTTTGGTGTGCAGGAATTTTCTGACGATTTCTTTGAAACCTGGTTCAGGGGACAAATGTCGGCATTGGGTTATGGAGAATATTACAGCACCGCCATCACCACCACCCCTAAAGCCATCTTTTATAAAACATCCAGGTTTACACTAGAAAGGAGCGGTACGGTAAGGCTTGGCGCCTCCCCCATTATCAATACAGCCACATGGGTAGTATTGCTCGACAATACCACCTCCAACAAATATTTCATCAGCAACAGCCACTGGCAGTTCGACTCACAGCCTACGCGGATTGCCAACGCCAATGCATTGGTTGATATGGTGAACCAATACAATACCGACAACCTGCCGGTAATTGTGTTTGGTGATTTTAATGCCCAGCCGGGCACAACCGAAATCGGAAATCTTAAAAGCGGTCTTGACGTAGTAGATGCGCTGGGCGACAGTACCGGCGACTATACTTTCCATGGCTGGGATGCTACCGGCAATTCAAAGCTCGACTGGATCATGAGTGACAGGAGTATGGCCTTTACGTCTTCCAGTGTAATTACCACCAGCTATGGGGGTTACTGGCCTTCGGACCACTGGCCAATCATTGCCACCTATGTACCTGGTATATTTGGCGGTCCGCATACCGATGCCAATGGTAAAAGCGCCAGCGCCAGTACAAACTTTTACTTTGCCGACGTAAATGGCGATGGTAAACAGGATAAAATATACTGGAACCCCACCTACGATAGCGGCAGACCACAGGTATTCCTGTCTAACGGTAATGGCACCTTTGCCTCACCGGCTGTGGTGCATGCCGCCGGCGCATCAACGCTCAGCACAACGCGTTACCACTATGCCGATGTAAATGGCGATGGAAAAGCCGATCAGATTTTATGGAACCCAACCTTAAACTCCGGACATACGCGTGTATATCTGGCTACAACCGGCGGCAACTTCAGTGCAACCGTTGTAGATAACCCCGAAGGAACAAGCGCAGGCACAACAACTGTTTATAATTTTGCAGACGTAAACGGAGATGGAAAAGCCGACAAAATATACTGGAACGCAACGTTCGATTCCGGAAAAACCCGGGTTTACCTGGCTACCTCTGGCGGGAACTTCAGCGGTTCGGTAGTAAATGGCTCCGAAGGTGCCAGTACTACTGCGGGAACTATTTTCTACTATGCTGATGTAAACGGTGATGGAAAGGTAGACAAAATACTATGGCACCCTACACTGAATTCTGGTAAAACCATGGTTTATCTGTCGGATGGTGACGGCACCTTTACCGCTTCCTCCACATTCAGCAACTCCGGTGCTACCAGCGTTTCGGCATCAACTGTATTCTATTTTGCCGACATCAATGGTGACGGCAGGGCTGATAAGGTTTACTGGAGGCCAGACCTCTACTTAGGTAAAATAAAAGCTTATTTTGCAACTACAGGAAATGCTTTTGGCGGCCCCATCTATTCCTTAAGGGGTACCTCGCAAAGCGCAAATACCAATTTCTATTTTGCAGATATTAGCGGTGATGGGAAAGCAGACCAGATCCGCTGGAATTATGCAGAGTATACCGGCGAATTGAGAAACTACTTCGCCAAATAAAATGTGATAAAGAAGGCTGTAAATTGTATTTTGCAGTCTTCTTTATTCTAAACCTGTTATGCGTAATGAACTTCCTTTTATCGGTCTGCTTTTAGAGGCGATAAAAACTTTCGGAACCGACAAATCATTTGCCAGGGGGGATTTTATTTTGAAACAGGGAGAAGTTGAAAAAAACCTTTATTATGTGGCATCCGGTGCCATCAGGGTTTTTCTGTTATCAGAGCATGAAGAACAAACCATCAGGTTTGGCTATACGGGCTCAGTGATCAATTCATTGCCCTCCTACATTAGCGGCAAGCCTTCTGATTTTTATATAGAGGCCATCCGTAAAACTACACTCAAAGTAATTTCGAAGGAGGAAGTCTTAAAGCTGGCCCAACAGGATGAAGCCCGCCTGAAAGCTTACCTCGGTTTAATGGAAACCGTCATCGTCCAACAAATGGAGCGGGAGATTGACCTGCTTACACTATCGCCTACAGAGCGACTGAACAGGGTTTTACAACGCAGTCCGGATCTTTTCCAGCACATCCCTTTGAAGTACATCGCCTCCTATTTAAGGATGGCACCCGAGACCCTAAGCCGGATCCGAAATTCTTGATTTCAATCAAGGGTCAGAAAATCCGTTCTTTTCAAATTTGCATCGAATCAAAGATCAATTATGAAAGCAGAAAACCAAGCGCTGATAACAACATTGTTAAGCATCACAGAAAAATCAATCTCGGAGGCCGTCTATCTTAAAACATTGAGCAGCGAACAGCTGAATTTCAAAAACCATCATCACCAATGGAATGCACTTCAATGCCTGGAACATTTAAACCTGTATGGAGACTTTTATCTGCCCAAAATCGAAGCTCAGATTCTGACGCAAAAACCAGTTAGCGGCAAACTCAGCTTTAAAGCTGGAATGCTGGGCAACTATTTCGCCAATATGATACAGGTCAAAGGTAATAAGGTTAAAAAATACAAGGCCATGAAGCATATGACAGCCCAAGGCGGACTGCTGGATACCCTTACAATTGAACGCTTTTTGAAACAGCAGGAATTGTTGAAAGCTTTGCTAAAACAATGCCTCTACATTGACTTGAATAAGTCAAAAGTTGAAACTGCATTGAGCCGGTTCATTAAACTGAATATGGGCGATACACTCCGTTTTATGGTATACCATACCGAACGTCATATGCTTCAGGCCTTAAATATGGTCAATTAAGCAAAAAAAAATTATATGTTTTCTTTTAATTTAGCTTTAAGTTGCTCAAGGTTCAGGTTTTCTGCAACTACAACGCCTTTTTCATCCAACAGGAACATGGCCGGAATAGCTCTGATTTTCCAGGCCGCGGCAGTAGCACCTTTGTCCAGAAAACTTGGCCATTTCAAATTTTCCTCCTGTTCAGCTTTCAGCCAATCGGATTCCTTTTTATCAATAGAGATGCTTACAATTTGCAACCCTTTACTATTCATTTCTTCGTATAAAGCCTTCAGCGCTGGAATAGACTTTCGGCAAGGCGCACACCAGGAAGCCCAGAAATCTACAAGTGTATATTTATGGCCTTTTATCAGCTGGCCAAGCGCTGCATCTTTTTTTGCGCTGCTGACAGCCTCAAAAACCGGCGCTTTCTGGTTTAAAAATCCTTTGGGAAACAGTTCGTCTTTTATTTTCCGGCCATAGTAGCTATTCTTGGCCGTTGCAGATAAAGATTCAAACAGCGGTTTCTGCTCAGGTGTAAAATAACTGTAAGCATTCAGCATCAGGAAAGCCCCCCACCAGGAATCTTTATTGGCCGTAATCAGATCTGTAGAGGTTTTGGCTACCTTATCAAAAAATGCTTTTTCTTCGGCTGCGAACTGCAGATAAGCAGGAGATTTCATTAACTCTGACACTTTTACAGAATCTTTCGCGTTCTTAGCCGCGCTAATCTGGTTCACAATGTCCTCTCCGCTTTTATGATAGGCTTCGTAATCCCGGTTCAGCATTTCCCTGTAAACAACTTTTTTCAGGTATTCCTCATGAACGGGGCTTCCGGTAATTTTCAGCCCCTTCAGATCTAAAAACTTAGCACCATTCTGTTCTACCAGGGCTGCTTTTGCAGTAACCGAGATATTGGTATTGTTTACCATTAACTGACAACCACCAAAATTACCTTTTACAGAAATACGGAACAACCTGGGCCCTTCTACCGCTCCTTTAAAACTAAATTTACCGGCTTTAACAACTGCATTGGCCACCGCTTTTTCATCATCATGTGTACCAGCCGGGATCAGTTCCAGTACGGTACCGTCCTGCAGACCGGTAAATATTCCACTGATGTGGTATCCCTGTTGAAGAACTGCAGCATTTGTAAGTATGGACAACAATAGCAATACTAATGTTGCGCCCATTTTAATTGATTTCATATGGAATTGTTAAATTATTTGTCTACGTTTTGTTTCAGTGTGCCGTTACCCGGATTTTTAATTGCGCCATAAGGGAAAGGCATGGTCCACAGGTGCGATGCAGGCGAGAGACTGTAGTTATTGCCATTCTCTGTTTTGGTCAATGTGCTTGCATATTGCGGATCTTTATTGAGCCTGCGGGCATCGGCAAAGACAGTAATGCTAAAAATCAGCTCATTGGCCTTTGTACGTTGTATCAGTTTTACAGCATCGGCAGTATTTGCAGCGCTAAGTGCTACATAATTTGCCGGGAATATGCGTTTTACACGTACCGCATTAAGTGTACCCATTGCTCCGCCTACATCATTTAAACGGGCCTGGCATTCTGCTTTGGTCAGGTACACTTCAGTGGTGGTCAGACCTCCAATATTGTAAAACCCTGTTGTGATGCTGGTATGATAGGTATCAGCACCTACAGTCCTCAGTTTCCACCTCGATTTAAAACGGGCATCCCCATTTTCGAACCGCGTTGCCCGGTCTAAGCGGATTGCAGCCTCACGACCAGGCTGATGGGTAGCTCCGTGGCGGAAATAATAATTCTCTACGTAGTTATGGCCCATTGGAGATGGTGCGTTGGTATATACGTTAGGTGCTTCTATCTGTGCCTTATACGTATTGTAGTATTGGACCCAATCAAACAGTTTATCGTTGTACTTTAAAGCTTCATTAGCTGCATTCAAGGCCTCCTGGTACCTGCCCATGGTTAGGTTAATTCTCGCTTTCAAAGCATATGCCGCTCCAAGGTTAGGGTGCAATACTGTAGCGCTGGTGGCCTGCAAGGCCGGGATGGCCTCATCGATGTCTTTCAGCATAAATGCATAGATGTCCTTAATGCTCACCTGGGTATATGCGGCACCGATATCGGCACTCAGTATCAGCGGAACAGATAGTTTACTGGCTGCATTTGCTTCTTCATAGGTATCGGCATAATAGTTGGCCAGAATGTAGTAATTCAGTGCCCTTAAAACCTTTGCCTGCGCAATCAGCTCATCTTTCTGTGCCTGTGTGGCCTCAGTAGCTTCGCCAGCATGCTCAACAAGCAGGTTGCTGGTTGAAATGGCCCCATAAGTGGCATAGTACGTGGTTTCATCTGCATTGTTCATGGCTATCCGGTCTGCGCTTTCATTCCAGAAATAGTTTGCCGTGTACAATGGGTAAAAATTTAAGGTTGAACTGGCCTCAAACTTATCGTTCTGCAACAATAGCGCCTGGGTAATCACTGCACGGTGGTTACCATATTCATCACGCATCAAAGCCTCATAATCCGTAAAAGTTTTAGGGATTTTTTTCCCGGGAGGAATAACATCTATAAACTTTTTACAGCCGCTGAAACTGATGAGCAATAACAGCAAAATTGACATTTTCAGGTTATTTAAAAATATTGTCTTCATATCTCAATCACTTAAAAATTAACATAAACACCCCATACATAGTTTGGCGAGCGATAGCCGTTCAATAAATACTTGGCTTCTTTACTTTTGGCAATGGTGAATGCATTCTCTACATTAAACTGGAACCTTACATTGCTCATGGCCGCTTTTTTAGCGATGGCTTGAGGGAGTTTATAGGCCAATGAAATATTTCTCAGGCGCAGATTGGATGCATCAATAACGTTGATATCGGCGTTCCGGTAAATATCCATGCTCTGACTATTGTATGCAGGGTCTTCGCCAAACACAAGCCTTGGAATGTTGGTCCAGGCTTCGTCGCCCGGATTTTTCCACCTGTTCACAATGTCTTTATTTACAGCACTGATCTGGGTGACCCATCCGCCGAGCGCCCCGTTGTATGCAGAACCGAGTACCGGCAGGAAAGTATTTCTCATTTTATGCCCGCCTTCAAATGTCAGCAGGAACGAAAACGTAAAATTCTTATATTCCAGCATATTATTTAATGAACCGCTGTAAACCGGCACAGTTGTACCGGCATAATGTACAGATTGCAGGTTGGCCGGGGAAGCCAGCACTTTTTCACCTCTATCATTGTATACCTGTGGCAAGCCCGTTGAGCTTAGTCCGGCCCAGCGATAGCTGTAAATGGCGGTGTATGGATTTCCTATCTGAGGGTAAGCCTGCGGATAATCCAGTTGCAGGAAATACACCGGGGCCTCTACGTTTACGTAAGTTACCTTGTTCTTATTGTTTGCATATTGCAGGCCCAGGTTCCAGGTTAAGTCATTTGAGCGGACAACATCTCCTGACAACGATACCTCGATACCTTTATTGGACATTTGCCCGTTATTAATGGCATAAGTTGAATAACCAAAGCCTTCTGTGGGTACGCCCATAGTGTTAGCCAGTAAATCCTTGCCCTGTTTGTAATAGTAATCCAAGGTTCCTGTTAAGCGGTTATTAAACAAGGTAAAATCTAAACCGGCATTGGTTGTAGTTGTTTTTTCCCAGGACAATAATGGATTTGGCCTGGAGCCTATCGTTCCGTATACACCGCCTACATTGTTGTTGGGATAATAATTTACGGTCATAAAAGGTGCGTTTGAAGGGTCTACGTTACCAGCGATACCATGCGATACCCTAAGCTTCAGCACATCTACCCAGGCGGCATCAAAAAAGGACTCTTTATAGATATTCCAGCCCGCACCAAACGACCATATCGGTGTATTCTGATACTTGGAACTTGTACCCCAGAGGTTAGACCTGTCCCAGCGCACACTGCCCGTCAGCAGGTATTTACTATCGTAGGCATAACTCAGGTTTGCATACAGGGAAATGAAGCGGTTAATATCTTCAGTCCTGGAACCGCTATTGAAACTGTTACCTCCAAACAAACCTCCCCCAAAACTGCCGAGCAGTTTTTCGTTCAGCAAAATATTCGTCAATGTCTGGGGATCGTAGCCATAAAGATATTTAACATCAGTATTCAACTTAGAATTTCTGAGTTCTGTGCCGGCAATTGCTGTTAAGTTGTGTTTTTCAGCAAAGGTCTTATCAATATTCAGCTGCTGACGGAAGTTGTAGGAATTGTTGAACCTGGTCTGGTTGTAATTGATGTTACCATAAGGCACATTGAATGTTGCAGTGGTTCCCGGGTTTCCGGTTGCAAAGCTGTTCACATAGCTACGTACATAATAAGTGTTTTTATCGTACAGGCGGTTTAAACGACCAGTGGCATATTCATATTGAAAACTCGCATTATAGCTGATCCAGTCATCAATTTTTGCTTTCAGCATAATAAATGATCTGCCACTCATATTTTTTTGCTTGCCAAGGTTCATGGACTGTTCGTCGAGCGGGGTAATGTCCATGCTGTATAAGCCATTGTTTTGGATAACGGTCATGTTATTGGCACTTATACGTGAAGCTGCCAGCGATGTAAAATGGCTGCCATCAGGGTTAATCAACCTGTCGTATGGCATATATGCATAGCCCGGAGAAAGTGTATTGTAGCTTTGTCTGGTCTCTTCATTGTAGGATAAGTAAGTTCCTATTTGCATATTCAACCATTTACTGATCTGAGTAGAATTGTTGAGGTTAAAACCAATGGTTTCGTCGCCCGCGTATTTATCTTCAGCTTTATTGTTACGATAAGTTACAGATGCATATAGGGCATTCGTTTCGGTTGCCGTGCCCACGTTCAGGTTATATTGCTGATAAAACGGATTGCGTTTGCTGTATTTCGCTACATCATCATAATACTGATAACCTGCCGATGCCAGTTCGTTCAGTTTTGTTTCCATGGCAGATTGCGTGGTCTGACCGGCATAATAACGAAGAATCGAATTGATCCCCTGGCTTGGATAGGCTATATTCTGCAGTAGATTTGCCGCATAAGTAGCTGCATTTGCCGTTTTCAGGTTAGGATTGTTGGCTGCCCATTCCCTTTCCAGATCTACCACATCGGCAGCGTTTGTAAAATTATCATTGTACATGCGATAGGGTGACACTGTCCAGGTACTTGAAGCAGCAATCTGCGGCCTGCCTTTTTTTCCTTTTTTAGTAACGATAACAACAACACCGTTGGCTGCGCGGGCCCCATAAATAGATGCGGCAGCAGCGTCTTTCAGTACGGTAATGCTCTCAATATCCTCGAGGTTCAATCCCGGAATGCCGTTGGTAGCATTTTCCGTTGAATTGAGGTTGATATTGTCAATAGGAAAGCCATCAACTACGTATAGCGGATACAATTTCTGTGTCATGGAAGTGGTACCCCTGATGAGGCCGTTGTTGTAACCCGCGATCCTGCCTTCCAGGAGGGAGCCCATGTTGCTTAGCCTTTGCTGCTCCAGACTCTTTGCAGAAACACTGGAAAAAGAACCGGTTACCCGTTCTTTTGGCAAGGTCTGGTAACCTGTTGATATGGTTACCTCGTTCAGTTCCCCGGCCGAGACCTCCAGGCTGATTGTGCCCAGATCTTTTGCTGCATTTACCTCCTTATTTTTATAACCCAGAAAGGAAATGACCAGCACCGCATTTTCGTCGACACTGTTCAGCGTAAAATTTCCTTCAGTATTGGTCAGCACCTGTCTGCTGCCCCCTTTTACTTTTACAGTTGCTCCGGGCAGCGGCAAACCTTTTTCGTCTACTACTTTTCCCTTCACATCAATTGCTGTAAACTGTCCGATGAGCTTATCAATAACAGATGTTTCTTTTCTCTTCACCAATACCGAATTGTTATTGATGGTAAATTCAAAAGGCTGATTTCTGAATACCTGTTCCAGCACCTCTTTAAGCGCTGCATTTTTTACATTTATGGTCACTGTTGAAGCATCCTTCAAAATAGAATTGGTAACCACAAAGCTATAGCCTGTCTGGTCACTGATCTGATCAAAAATAGTCAGTAGTTTGGCTTCCTTAAATGATAAGGATACCCTTTGCGCGTACGTTCCGGCGCTAACCTGCATGATCACTGCAAATAAGAGCAGAGTGGTTAACTTCATAACTCTCCATATTTTATACTGTGCCTGCGATGCGCACAGCATTTGGGTGCAAATTTTGTACATTTGTTTAGGTTCGGTTGTTAAGCTGTCTGCCTTGTATTTTCCAGATTCGCGGCATCCAGCAATGAGTTGATATTCGTATTAATTACTGCCACCGTACTTAAACCGGTCCGATTGCTGTCGGGCTGGTTTTTTTGTGGCCTGTTGTGTAGCATTTTACTTCATTACAGTCACCCTCCTTCCCTCTATTTTAAATTTCACAGCCTTAGCGTAGCTCAGCATGCTCAACACTTCACTGATGTTTTTGTTTCGGGCGATGGCGCCATTAAACTGCTCTTCGGGCATTTTACCAACATAACTTACTTCAATATCATACCAGCGGCTAATCTGCTGCATGACCTTGTCGATAGGCTGTGCCGTAAAACGGAAAAACCCGTTCTTCCAGGCCATCGTTTCCCTGGCATCTGCCGGCACTACTTTAATACCATTGTCCGCCGTCAATATGGAGGCTTCTCCTGGTTTTAAGATTTTTCCATGGGTTTTATCGGCAGCCAAGGATGTGACACGTAAACTTCCTTCCAGCAAAGTAGTTTTTGTAGTCATTTCTTCTTTATAGCTATTGATGTTAAAATGGGTTCCCAGAACTTCAGTCTGCTGTTTATCGGTTTGCACAATAAAGGGGTGCAGTTTGTCCTTTGCAATTTCAAAATAAGCTTCCCCAGTCAGCATTACCTTTCTTTGTTTTAAAGCAGCAAAAGACGCCGGAAACCGGATTGAGGACGCAGCGTTTAGCCAGATCTTACTTCCATCTGGCAAACTTATTGCATATGTTTCTCCCCTGCTGGTAGATAAAACATTCATCTGTCCCGGTTTCACATTATCACTTGCAACTACCTTATAGAGCAGTTCGCCTTCGGCCGTTTTTGATATACTGACCCCTGCTTCCCTGGCCAGCTGCCCGCTGCTTTGAGCTGAAAGTACAATCTGCTTTCCGTTTGCCAACGTTAGTGTTGCAGATTTTTTGCCTGGAGCAATATCATTGTTCACCACCAGCCGGGGTTGTTGCTGTTTATCTGAATTGTTATAAAAATACAGGCTGAAACTTAATATGATAGTAATAGATGCAGCGATGGAGGTATAGATCCATTTTCTATTATTCTGCAACTTGGTAATGCCCTTTTTACTTTGGATATGGACATTTACTTTCTGGTAAATCCCCTCCAGCCTTCCGGCTACATCTATCGCATTAATAGGTATTTCCTGCTGCCTCAGTTCGGCAATGATAAGTGCTTTTAAATGTCCTGCCTCATCTTCAGTTTTAAAGTGTTCAAGCAGTAGCTTAATTTCCTCTTCGCTACAGCTATTGAGCAGATATTTATGAAAAAGATGGTTTACAGAGGCTTTCATTTCCGGTAATTTGATAGCTAATACACCGCCAAGCGCAAATCCAATGACCCTTACTGAAAAAAAATCAAAACAAAAACACAACAACCTGTTAATCAGACCAATATTTTTACCTCATTTACAAAACCTGGGATACCGCAAAAAACGCCGAAAATGTGTTAAATTTGTAAATACATATCATTGGAGCTTGAGAATCCTGGAAGAAACATATCAGAAAGATTTGTTAGTAAAACTGAGCCATGGCGACGAACAGGCATTTAATGCACTGTATAAAGCCTATAGCCCACCACTTTACTACAGGGTGCTCCGCATGGTAAAAAATGCAGACATTGCAGACGAGCTGCTTCAGGAACTTTTTATAAAGCTGTGGGACAAGCGCAATACACTGGATACCGAAAAATCTTTCCAGGCCTATATGTATACGGTGGCGCAAAACCTGGTGTACAATTATTTCAGGAAAGTAGCCAATGATCAATCCCTGATCCAATCACTCATTGTCAATTCGGCCGACCATTATCTGGATGGACAGGAATTGCTGGAGAACAAGGAAACAGCGGGTATTTTACAGAAGGCCATCGACCAGCTTTCTCCTCAGCGAAAGCAAGCATTCCAGCTTTGTAAAATTGAGGGCCGGAGTTATGACGAAGCTGCCGGCATTATGGGCATTTCTGTTGCAACGGTAAACAGCCACATAACCAAATCGCTTCAGACCATTAAGGCGTACCTGCTGAAAAACCAGGACACGACCTTATTACTGATGACTGTCTATACCATAAATGTTTTAAAAAGCTAAGCAAAGGCTTGGACAACTTAAATCTGCTGCTACATCAGCTTTCACCTGATTATCTGTAGCAATAAAGTTGCACGTAAACCCCTCTTTAAATTTGGCTCATCCGCCATATATAATGCATCTTTGTTGCATTAAAATAATTATAAGGAAATGAAAAGACTTTTGTTGGCCGCATCTCTCGTATTTTCGGCTTTTATACTGCAGGCACAGGATAGCCCGCTGTGGCTGCGTTATCCGGCCATTTCTCCGGATGGAAAACAGATTGCCTTTGGTTATAAAGGCGATATTTACCTGGTAAGCAGCAGCGGCGGACAGGCGATCCCTTTAACGCTGAACGAAGCGCATGACATGATGCCGGTATGGAGCCACGACGGCAAAACCCTTGCATTTGCCAGCAACCGCTACGGCAACTTCGATGTATTTACCGTTCCTGTAAGCGGTGGTGCAGCAGAAAGGCTCACCTACCACAGTGCAAACGACTATCCTTACGATTTTACACCAGATAACAAGCAGGTACTGTTCGGTAGTTCGCGCAACAGCACTGCACAAAGTGCCAGGTTCCATAGCCCAAGGGTTTTCCAGAACCTCTATTCGGTAAAGCTTGGCGGGGGCAAACCCATCCTTGTTAGTGCGGCGGGCATAGAAAACGCACGCTTTAGCAGCAGTGGCAAACAGCTTGTTTTCGAAGATAAAAAAGGCTTTGAAGATGCCTGGAGAAAACACCATACCTCATCTGTAACGCGCGACGTCTGGCTGATGGATATTCCTTCCAACACGTACACCCGGCTTTCAAACTTTGAAGGCGAAGACCGGAACCCGCTGTTCAGTGCCGATGATCAGCTGATCTATTTCCTGAGCGAAAAAAATGGCAATCAGAACCTATACAGTATGCCGGTAAAGGGCGGTGGTAGTTATACACAACTGACCAGCTTTAAAGACAATCCTGTTCGTCACCTTAGCCGTTCCCATAACAATACCCTTTGTTTTTCACAAAACGGGGAGATCTATACCTTAAAAAATGGAAAGCCAGAAAAAGTCCAGATCCGCATCCTTAACGACGGGCGGGACAACCTGGTTAAAACCTATCCCGTAAATGGAGATATCAGCGAATTTGCGCTGAGCCCTAATGGAAAGGAAATTGCATTTGTAACCCGTGGTGAAGTGTTCGTAACCAGTGTTGACAATGGACAAACCAAGCAAATCACCCAAACACCGCAGCAGGAAAGGATGGTCACCTGGTCGCCCGACAGTAAGGCAATCATTTATGCTACGGAAAGGAACAAAAGCTGGGACATTTACCGCAGCATCATTGTACAGAAAGACGAACCTTATTTTTACGCAGCTACGGTGATCAGAGACGAACCGTTGATTGAAGGGACTTCAGAGCAGTTCCAGCCAGAAATTTCGCCCGATGGCAAAGAAATAGCCTATGTGGAAGACCGCAACATCTTAAAGGTGTATAACCTGAAAAGCAAATCGAGCCGCACCCTGCTTCCTAAAGGCCACAATCATTCTTATAGTGATGGCGACTGGAGCTTTCAGTGGAGCCCCGACGGCAAATACATCCTTACCGACGATCAGAACGGCTATATGTCCAGAAGCAACCTGGCCATCATTAAGGCCGATGGATCTGGCGAAAGATTATATCCTATAAACAGTGGCTTTGGCGAGCGCATGGGCAGATGGGCCCTCAACGGAAAAATGATGACCTGGGCCAGTGGCCAGTATGGCCGCAAATCGCTGGCCATACAGGGCAACCGCGAAATGGATATCTTTGGGGTATTTTTTGACCAGGCAGCTTACGATCAGGCCAGTATGAGCAAAGCTGATTACGACCTGTTTAAAGAAAGGCAGCAGCGCGAACGCATAGCTCCAAAGGATACCATAGCCGATAAAACCAAGCCTAAAAAACCAGACACCCTTAAAAAAGGCTTTGTGCCCGATTTCAGCAATCTTGAAAACAGGCGGGTAAAGCTCACCATAAACAGCAGTTCACTGGGCGGATATGCCCTTAACCCTGATGCCAGCAAACTGTATTACCTCGCAGCCTTTGAAAGCGGGTACGATCTTTGGGTTACCGATACCCGCAGCAGGGAAACCAAAATACTAGCCAAGCTTTCGGGCGCTCCGGGTGGTTTGGAAATGAGTAAAGATGGCAAGAGCCTTTTTGTAAGCAACCGTGGCCGCCTGGTAAAAGTAGAAAGTGAAAGCGGCAGGGTAAGCCCTATTGGCATCAATGGCGACATGACGCTGGACGCAGCAGCCGAAAGGGCCTTTATCTTTGAACATGCATGGCGCCAGGTTAAAGCTAAGTTTTACGATCCGGAACTGCATGGTGTAAACTGGGATATGTACCGCAATACTTACAGCAGATTCCTCCCGCACATCAGCAACAATTTCGATTTTCAGGAAATGCTGAGCGAGATCCTTGGCGAACTCAATGCCTCACATACCGGCGGACGCTATACCCCTGGCCTGCCCAATGCAGATGAGACTGCAGCATTAGGACTGCTGTATGACGAGACTTACAGCAATACAGGGCTTAAAATTACCGAAGTTATAGCTGGCGGGCCATTGGCGGTAAATACCAGCAAGGTAAAAGCAGGCTGCATACTTGAAGCCATTGACCAGGTTCCCTTAAGTACCGATGCAGACTGGGCAAAAATGCTCAACAATAAAAAAGGCAAAAATATCCTGCTCAGTTTCTTCGATCCTGCAGGTAAAACCCGCTGGACGGAGAAGATCAGACCCATCGGCCTTGCCGAAGAAAACAGCCTGATGTACAAAAGGTGGATCAAAAAGATGGAAGATATGGTGAGCCGTTTGAGTGGAGGAAAAGTTGGCTATGTACATGTTGAGGGGATGAACGATGCCAGTTTCAGAGAAGTATTTGATGTGGTATTGGGTAAAAACATGGAAAAAGAAGCTCTTATTGTGGATACGCGCTTTAACGGAGGTGGCTGGCTGCATGACGACCTGAACACCTTCCTTTCCGGCAAAAAATACCTAGAATTTTCGCCTCAGGGCAACAGGTTAAAAGGCGGCGAGCCGAACACCCGCTGGTATAAACCTTCCTGCGTGGTGATGAACGAAGCCAACTACAGCGATGCTTTTATTTTTCCTTACATCTATAAGCAAAACGGCCTGGGCAAACTGATCGGAATGCCGGTTGCCGGAACGGGAACTGCAGTATGGTGGGAGCGGCAGATTGACCCTACCATGGTTTTCGGGATTCCGATGATTGGTACCATAGGCAAAGAAAACCGCACAACCGAAAACTTACAGGTTGAGCCAGATATTAAGGTACCTGTTAAATACGAAGATTACCTGAGCGGAACAGACACCCAAATAGAAATGGCCGTGAAAGAAATGCTAAAGAGCATTAAAAAGTAGCAAAAATGCTAAAGTACCGGCCCTTGTTAAAGCAGGGGCCGGCGCCAATATCCGCACAAACAAAAAGAATATTTAAATACTTTATATATATATTTATAGTATATTTACATACTATATATGTATATGTGTATGAACTATGAAATCGTAAAAGAGGTAATACGGCTGGTTGAGCAATTTGACACTGGCATAAGCACCGGTTCTTATCCTAAAGATGTAAATGGCTTTAAACGCTGGATTTACGATAATGAAAAACAAAAGGCACTTCCGGCCGACGAACCCCTTTGGGAAGGAAAAGCGCATGGACGAAGTCCTGAAAGTGTGATCAGTACTTTATTGGTTCATATGAACAGGTATGCAAAAACTTATTCACGTGCAGCCATACACAATTCAGACTTTACCACACAGGAAGATTTCATCTACCTGATCAATCTCAGGGCTTTTGGGGCCATGACAAAAATGGACCTGATCAAAAAAAACATCCAGGATAAACCCACCGGCATGCAGATCATCGGCAGGCTAATAAAAAAAGGCTGGGTAGCACAAACCAATTCTGAAACAGACAAGCGCAGTAAGGTAATTTCCATAACCCAGGCTGGCCTCGAATCTTTGGACCGGCAAATGGATAAAATACGCCAGGCCACTACAATCGTTACTGGAAACCTGTTGTATGCGGAAAAAATGGAGCTTATACGGCTACTTGGTAAGCTTAATGATTTTCATCATCCTATTTTCTCGCAACATATGGAAAGCAGCGATTTATTAAATAAAGCAACCTATAGTCTTTCAAAAAATCAGCAGACATGAAAAACAAGATCGCCATAATCGGTTCTGGTATTTCCGGTCTGTCGGCTGCAGCATATGCTGCAAAGGCGGGTAATGAAGTCCATGTTTTTGAAAAGCACGATCAACCTGGCGGCCGGGCCAGGCAAATGAAAAGCGATAATGGTTACACATTTGACATGGGGCCCAGCTGGTACTGGATGCCCGACATTATCGAAGATTTTTTTAATGACTTCGGGCACCAGGCTGCCGATTTTTACCAGCTGGTCTCACTCGACCCGCAGTTCGAAATGATCTTTAAAGACGGAAATATCAGCGTACCTGAGTCGTACCACGAACTCAAAGTTATATTTGAAGCATTAGAGAAGGGGGCGGGCAGGCAGCTGGACACCTTCATGAAATCCGCCAGGTATAAATACGAAGTGGGAATGCGTGAATTTGTGAACAAGCCTTGTCACAGCTGGCTGGAATTTATGTCACCCCGCATAGCAGGCAGTGCGTTAAAGCTAGACCTGCTTTCCAGTTTCAGAAACTATGTAGGCCGGTATTTTTCACACCCAAAACTGAGGGTACTTATGGAGTTCCCGGTCATTTTTCTTGGCGCATCTCCGGAAAAGATCCCGGCCCTGTATAGCTTAATGAATTATGGCGGATATGCCCTGGGCACCTGGTATCCTATGGGAGGTTTTTACGAATTGGTAACCGCAATGAAAAAAGTTGCGGAAGAACAAGGTGCTGTTTTTCACTTCAACCAGAATGTAGAAAAAATCGTTACACATGGAGGCAGGGCAACAGGAATAATTACGAACGGCACCTACCTGGAATTTGATGCGGTCATAGCCTCTTCAGATTATCACCATACCGAAACCCTGCTGGACAGTGAAACTCGGAACTACAAGGAAGCGTATTGGGAAAAACGCATTTTTGCCCCTTCCTGCCTTATTTATTACCTCGGTTTTAAAGAAAAGATCCCAGGGCTTAAACACCATACCCTATTTTTTGAGCATGATCTGGATGAACACGTTAAAAGCATCTATGATGAAAAAAAATGGCCTGACAACCCATTGTTCTATGTTTGCTGCCCGTCAAAAACAGATCCGCAAGTGGCACCGCAAGGGCATGAAAATCTGTTTTTACTCATGCCATTGGCAACCGGCCTTACAGATGATGAACATATACGTGAGCATTACCTGCTTGAAATGCTCAAACGACTGGAACAACATACCGGAGCCCAAAATCTGTCTTCCAAATTAGCTTACAAGAAAAGCTACTGTATAAGCGACTTTGTAACCGACTACAATGCCTATGGCGGAAACGCCTATGGTCTGGCCAATACCCTTGGTCAAACGGCAGTATTGAAACCATCTATTAAAAACAAGCACCTGTCTAATTTATTTTATACCGGCCAGTTAACCGTACCTGGCCCGGGCGTACCCCCATCCATTATATCAGGTAAAATTGCAGCTAACGAAGTAAACACCCTTAAAATTAACAGGCATGAAAAAGCTATTTGATGAGTTATCTTATAAAGTAAGTGAAACCGTTACCCAAAAATACAGCACCAGCTTTTCCCTGGGTATCCTGGCTTTAAAGTCTGCTATACGCCCCGCCATTTATGCCATTTACGGGTATGTACGTCTGGCAGATGAAATCGTTGACAGTTTTCACGAATATGACAAGGCGCGCTTACTGGAGCGCTTTAAAACCGAAACCTGGAATGCTCTGGACGAAGGAATTTCACTTAACCCCATACTCCAGTCTTTTCAGGAAACAGTGAATCGTTTTGACATTGACAGATCGCTGATCGAACAATTCCTGCACAGCATGGAAATGGATCTGCAGCAAATTAATTACAATTCCGAACTTTATAAAGAGTACATCCTGGGTTCTGCAGAAGTTGTTGGCTTGATGTGCCTGCAGGTCTTTGTTGAGGGAAACAGAGAAGCCTTTGAAAGACTTAAGCCATACGCCATGAAACTAGGCTCGGCTTTTCAAAAAGTAAATTTTCTGCGAGACCTGAAAGAAGACTATCAGGCCCTGGGGCGCAGCTATTTCCCTAATATCCAAATGAATATTTTCAGCAATGAGACCAAGCGCGAAATAGAGCATGAAATTGAAGCTGAATTTGATGAGGCTTTGAAAGGTATTAAAAAATTACCCGTCCAATCCAGGTTCGGGGTATATCTTGCCTATAAATACTACCGGTCATTGTTTAAAAAGATCAAAAATACCCCGGCAGAGAAAATAATGCAGCAGCGCATCCGTATTCCCAACACAGAAAAACTTTCGCTGGCCATGCGTAGTTATTTACGATATAAAATTGCGGTGTTATGAAATTCCTTACTGTATTAACTATATTGTTTCTCCATGTGCACATAGTTAACGCCAATACAGAAGATATGGAGCATATCCGTACAAATTATGCAAAGGCTGTTTCCGACAAAAAACTATGCAAGGCTATGATTGAGGAATTGAGGACAAAAACCGGAAACCCCGTTCATCTGGCCTATTTAGGTGCTTTAAAAGTGGTATGGGCCAGGCACATCATCAACCCTATTGCAAAGTTCAGCACCTTCAACAAGGGTAAAAAAGATATCGAAAATGCCGTAAAAGAAGCGCACAACAACGTTGAAATACGCTTCATTCGCTTATCTGTACAAAAAAACTGTCCTTCATTTTTGGGATACAATGCCCATATTGCGCAGGATAAACAATTCATTCGTGACAACGAAAACAAAATCACTTCTGCCCGGTTAAAAAAAATGATTGCAGAACTATGAATTTTATCACAACACTATTGACGTTTATATCGATGGAGGCTGCCACCTGGCTCATCCACAAATATGTGATGCACGGCTTTTTATGGGTCTTACATCGCGATCACCATGACCACAGCACCGAGGGACCGCTTGAAAAAAATGATTATTTCTTTATCATCTTTGCTTTACCTGCCATTGCACTCATGTATACAGGCTCCATAAACCATTTCAGTGCCCTGTTTTACATTGGTCTTGGAATAACGCTGTATGGGATGGCCTATTTTTTTGTGCATGACATCTTTATACATCAGCGTATCAGGTTCCTGCGTGAGACGCAAAACCCTTACCTGCTGGCCATCAGACGGGCCCATAAGCAGCATCATAAGCATGTGGTAAAACATCACGGAGAATGCTTTGGTTTTCTGTGGGTTCCTCCAAAATATTTCAGAATGTATTTTAACAAAAATAAAAAATGAAGCCTTACACCTATTTGCTGATCAATTTTCTTACTGTGATCGTATGTTTCATTTTTTCATTCGATAAAAGAATACAATTCTACAAACACTTTCCTGCTTTTTTTAAAGCAGCTTTACTGGTAGCGGTTCCCTTCATAGCCTGGGATATTTATTTTACCAAGATGGGTGTCTGGTGGTTCAATACTGGCTATACAACCGGTATAACTTTATTCAGCCTACCGGCTGAAGAATGGTTGTTTTTTATTTGCATTCCATTTTCCTGTGTCTTTACTTATTTCTGTATCGACAAGTTTTTTGATCTGAGCTGGGCCGATGCATTTAATACCATCATTGTGTTCGTTAGTGTAATCACTTTAACCTTAATTGCCTTATTGCATTACGATAAGATCTACACCTTTGTAACTGCTGCAGCTACCACTTTAACACTTATTTTTCTACACTTTTTTGTAAGGGCACAATGGATTGGTAAAGCTTCGCTGGTATTTTTCATTTTAATGTTAGGTTTCCTTCCGGTAAACGGGGTACTCACCGGTACCGGACTGGAGGCGCCTATTGTAAATTACAATCCCAGGGCCTTCCTTAACATCCGTATACTTACCATCCCGCTGGAAGACGCCGTATATGGTTATACACAGTTCCTGCTCAATATTTATTTCTTTAAGCGCATGTCGAACCAGTTAATAAAAAAATAGATTTTTATGGTGCTAATTGCTTTTCATTAAAAAAACGTGCTCAGGCCACAGCCAGAACTCCAAATACGGATCCAAAATTGGAGAATGTTGCATTGGCTGCATCAACAGCCTGCTGCTCTTCTATAGCATCGCCCGCCTGTGCGTTCATGATTGCTACAAAATTGCCCCACATTTGTCCGGTAGCTTCACCATATCCTGAAAAGAAGGAAATACCCCTGGTGATGCCAAATTTCTCCAGCATTTTTACGATAATGGGTCCACCCATGATCGAACCTTCCATTACATAAAGCGCACCCAGTGCCTGAATGGTGTTAGTGATTTCAGGGACCTTTACAGCGGGAAGCTCACTTACATTTGCGCCCAACTCCTCAATGTCCTTTTTCAGATAGGAAGAGTTGCGGCGCGCGGCGCGATCGGGCAACAATTCGGATGTGATATATGGTGCAATTCTCTGCTCTACCGCATTAAAATAGGCATAAAAGTGCTTTAAGAAATCGGCATAATCTGAATCGCTGCGAATGGATTTCATTTTCAGTATTACTTTTTTTTCAAGGTCCTGGTGTGCTTCTCTGGTCGCTTCTTTAATTGTATTGCTTAGCATATACCTGATGCTTAATTATTAAGTTAATAAATATATTAATTTGATGTAGCTTCAAAATCTGGTGTTACTTTAGGCACACTATGTACTCAAACGTATAATTTTTTTTTTGCGTATGTAACATTTTTTTGATTTTGAGCTGTTCTTTTATTGCGCATCAGGTCATTTGTTTCCATAGGTTTTATCGCTTGGATTAATATGCAATTCAATTTCCCGCCCGATGCAGTTAACCACCTGTTTATCCGGAACCAGCTCTAACCGATCGGCTTTCTGGTCGGGTATATACATGGGCAGGTCGCCTCCTTCCAGATCTTTGGCTTCTATCCAGTTCCATTTGCCGGCAACGCAATAGACTGCCCCCATGATCCCGCCAAAATAGATCACTTTATAATACTTTTCCCTGGGAAGAATAGTTAAAGTCACTTCTTCCGTTCTGTATTCCAGCCGGATGTTAAAAACCCCTTGTTTCATGTGATTATATTTAAATCAGTTCCAGGCTACGATGCACTTCGGATGATGTGTGGCCTGGCCATGAATTAACCACCGGTAAGAGAAAATGTTTTCAGTTTCCGACAGCGTTGGCTGCTTGTGATGCGACGAAGCACTCAATTTTTTTATTACGGGTATGTTGTCAAACTTACTCAAGACGTATATGGCATGACTGCAGATAGCCTGGAACCTGAGATGTCAACAACATTAAAGCTTATCTGGAACTCTTTGAAAGTAATGTTAAAAAAGCTCTGAACATTAAATTCGCTTACTGACCAAATAACTGCTGGACAACCGGACCACTCCTCTTCAACTAAATTTATCACCACCGTGGCGACATGATTATCTATCCAAATCCATCGCAGAAATGATCTTGAAACCATAGCACTCTTGCTGGTGTGACCTTACACTTTAATAGCTTTTGAACCATGACGCTAAATGACAGTTATTCGGTTCTTAAAGAATAAATTTATTTAACCAGCTATTACCTGCTCCCCTTATACACGCAAGTACTAACGCCTTACCTTCCACATTCACATAATGCATCCAGGGCATCGCCTACAAATTCTTCCGGCAATTATAAAACCACTTCCTTATCGCCCCTTAGTGCGGCAGCTTCTAAAATTACAAAGGACTCCTTTGCCGGGTTGTAAATGATAAGACTTGCCTTACCCTACGTTATCACTATTAAAAGCCGATGTCGGCAAATTCTCCCATTTAATGTTCAGCACCGCATTTATCAGGCACAGCACCTCGAGTATCCAGGATATCAGTTCTCCCTGCTAAAACTGCTTTTTTAAAATCAATGCCATAATCAGGACCATCTCCTGTTACGGCTTCTTTCAGGTGATAACACACTGCTTACCTTGCAGGCCAACCCCTTCACCAATTGGGTCATAAACTAATGCCACAGTAATTTAAGTCTTCACATTGTCTTGTGCTCAAATCTTGGACAAAATCGGCTTCTACATTTTGTCTTACCCTTGAATAGCTGTACAATTTCAGCTCAATACTTCACCTGGCTTGGACTAATGCTGTACTTTTTCTTGAATGCATTACTGAAGTGCTGCAATGAGCAGTACCCCAATTTAAATGCGATTTCAGTAGCTTGTTTTTTGCCTTCCAGTAAATCTTTTTTTGCCAGCTCCAAACGCAAGTCAGATAAATAAGAAAAAGCTGTTTGATTAAACATCTCTTTAAACCCCCGCTTCAGTTTGTATTCATTTATCCCTGCTATTTTTGCCAATTCTACCAGCGTAGGCGGCGACTCCATATTTTTGACTAAATAATCGCGGGCAAATACAATCCGTTCTTTGTCGTAATCATGTTTGACGTATTCAGATTTTGATTTTTGAAAGTTATGAAATGATTCCGCCTGCAAAACAAGTAGTTCAATCGTTTTAGAAAGCAAAAATAACCGCTTTAACCCTCCCAAATAGTCACAGTTCAAAATCGAATAAATACAGGTCTGTAAAGGCAGATCAATATTTAGATTAGCATTCGAAAAAGCTACGGGTGTTCCCGAAACTATTTTGTCTGCAAATTGCTTAAGTGATTCATTTCCATCTTTTGATATCGCCAAAAAAGAATCCTTTTCAAATTGAATCATAAATGATTTCATGTGCAGTTCATCAAACTTCATTTTGCCTTCGGCTTTGGTGCCATAGAATAAATTATGTTGGTTCCCGTTCAACTCAAAGGAATTGCCCATTCCATCCTGTTTTATAGAAGTTCTTCCCTGCAAATTAAAGTGCATGGTTATCTGCTCTGTATCTCCTTTCCAATCCAGTTCGGCTGGTTTGTCAAGATCAGTTTCGGAGTACAGGATTCTGATGCCATCAAAAAGCCATTGTTTAGCCCTTAATTGTCCAAAAGGGATATCTATTTTAAAGGTGTCTTCTTTAAAACCCTGATTATTGATATCATTTTCATCGAAGGCCATTTTAAATGCCTTGCTGTCATTTCTTAACTCAAATCCCATGCTCCCTAATTTACTAGTTTAACTCCTTTTTTTGCAAGCTCGTTTCCTGATCGTCCAATAATTTTGAAAAAAAACGTCGCCTGGTGACGGTAAAACTAAAATTTAAACATGGAAAACATATACCAATACCCCAGAGCTACCCAATGGCTATTTTATTCCATCTGCGCTTATTTTATAATGAATGGAGCACAGGTCTGGGAAACCGTGCTAATGGTTCCGGCATGGACAGCAGCCCCTCCTGCTTCGTTAATCTTTTTTCAAAAACCCTATGGATTGGACTTTAAGGTGTTCTGGATAATAACACATGGGATACATGAATTGATATTTATTACAGCTTTGGTTTTTAACTGGAACGTAAAGAAACGGAGAAATTTAATTCTATTGATTCTTGCCGGACATATTGCAGTTAGGGCTTGGACATTGATGTATTTCGCACCAGCAATCATAGAATTCCAGGCATTACCTTGTACAAATACTGTTGATGTGTTTTTACAACAAAAAGCAGCGCATTGGCGCAATCTAAATTATATAAGAGTGGCGATATTTTTTGTACTAAACCTTTTACTGATACCGGGATTAAAAATAAAGGAGCAAAACAATGCATAAAACAGCAATCATCATAGGGGCCGGTGTTGCGGGCCCAATACTGGCTTTACAACTAAAAAAAATAGGTTTTGAGTCTGAAATATTTGAATCAAGATCAGAATACAATACAAAAGAGGGCGCCTTTTTAGGGCTCACTCCTAATGGCCTGAATGTATTGAAAGAATTTGTTGATTTGGAAGCGCTTAAAGAAGATTACACTCCGGGCTCAATGAAATTTTTCAACTCCAAGGGAAAACAAATAGCAGAACTGGGTACGGCTTACCAGAAACAGCAATATGGTGTAGAAACAATTCAGCTAAAACGCTCAAATCTTAATAAATATGCCCGGAAAGCAGCCATTGACGCCGGCATAACCATAAGGTACAACAAAAAATTTATCGGATATGATGAAACAAATGAACAGATAACGGCTCGCTTTGTAGACGGAACAAAAGCCACCGGAGATATTATGATTGGCTGTGATGGAATGTTTTCTGAGGTCAGAAACCAATTGTTCCCTGAAGCAGCCGTACTCAGGTACACAAAACTGATCTCTACCGGTGGTTATGCAAAGATTCCTGAACTTTCAAAACCGCTGGATTCCATACGGATGACCTTTGGCGAAAGGGGATTTTTTGCGTATTCAGTTTCTGACAAGGGCGAAGTCTGGTGGTTCAATAATTACTTCAGAGCGCAGGAACCAAAGCCACAGAAAATTGAGCAAACACTAAAGACTGAAATCCAGGACCATTTAGCAAATGTTCATAGGAACGATGATCCTTTATTTTCCAAAATCATCAAAAACAGTCATGAAATTATTGCTTACCCTATTTATGATGTCCCAAAGCTTTCGCACTGGTATAAAGGCCGGGTTTGTCTCATTGGAGATGCTGCACATGGCATTTCTCCACATATCGGACAGGGGGCGTCACTCGCATTAGAAGATACAGCTGTAATTGCTGACTTATTAAAATCATATGATGACTATAGAATAGCGTTTCAGATGTTTCAATCCGAGCGCCAGCCCAGGGTAGAAAAAGTAATAAAAAGCGCGAGAAAAATAGGCAATACCAAAACTAAGACAAATCCAATAGCTGCATGGTTCCGCGACCGTTTAATTGGTTTCTTTATTTGCAAGCAAATTCAGCAGCTCGACTGGATTTATGGCTGGACTTATTTACATACGAAATCTTTTACCTCCACTTCCGATACCCGGAAATATCCATAAGCAAAGTTTGCAAAATGGGTCTGATTGACGACATTCCCCCGCACCGAACCAGGTATTATCTGAAATGGCCCGTTCCCAGACCCGGATGCTGCTAACACCTTTCTGAAATAATCGTAATATCTTCTGGAAATGCCATACAACCTGATGTTTATCAAATCTCCGGCCTTCAGGTCTTTATCAGAAAAATATTCCTGCATTAAATTGCCTTGGGTTTTCTCGTCATCTATCGCTTTATAATCCGGAAACGTTGATACAGGTGATATAATACGGTGTAGATAGTAATTTTCCTCATTGCCATTATCCTGATAGTAGTAGGTAATTTCCACTTCATCACCTCCAAATCCGCCGTTATTATTCTGTTCAATTTTATTTTCAATATTCGGTACACCCATACAAGTTTCGGTTGCGGCATAGATTTCTCCATTTAAAACTATTTTTAAGGTATAAGTTTCCCCGATAACCGGATGAAAATTGGAGCAGATATATTCTCCCGTGCCAGGACTTTCTATAAAACTAAAGACAGCATTTGCTGAATTTGTGACCACTATTTCAGCTCCAGAAACTGTTGGAAATATTGTACTGTAATATCCTGTTGTGGTAGAAAGTTTGATTTTTTGCGCACTGCCGGTTGTACCCTTTACCCAATCAATCGATGCGTCAATGACCAATTTAGGTTCGGCCGTTTCCAAGTCAATCTCTATCACCTTTGTGCAGGACAGAAGAAAAAAACAGCAGGAAACAACCAGATATTTAAGTATAATTTTCATTTTTGCAGGATTAGAAATTAGAATCTGAAATTGTAAGTTACACCCGGGATGATACCGAAAATTGACATTCTATTTGCTTCGCTCAGCCCCGTCTCCCTGTTTTGTTCAAACATAACAGATGCAGCATTACCCCGGTTGTAAACATTGTAAATGCTGAATACCCACTCACTTTTCCAGTTTTTTTTGCTTTCGGGCTTTGGCAGGTAGGTGGCCGATAGGTCCAGATGATGATAAGCCGGAAGCGAGTTGACATTTCGCGCTCCGTAATTCGCAACCGTAATTCCCTGGTACTGATATTTGCCGATGGGATAGGTTGCTGCTTTCCCGGTCTGGTAGCTAAAAATGCCCCCAAAACTCCACTTTTTCGTTAATTGATAAGCGGCTGTAAGTGAAAGGTTATGTGTTTTATCATAATTGGCCCGGTACCATTCGCCATTGTTGATACCAGGCTCATCCGCATTTCTTCCCGGCGTACGTTGCATTGCCCTGGATAGCGTGTAAGAAAGCCAGCCGGTCAGCTTTCCTGTATTTTTCTTGAGCATCAACTCCAGTCCGTAAGCCCTTGCTTCCCCGTTTAGCAATACCTGTTCTAGGGCCTCGTTGGCAATCAATTCGGCCCCGTCAATGTAATCTGCTTTGTTTTTGATTTTCTTGTAAAAAGCTTCAGTTTCCAAAGCATATTTTCCACTGCTGAAATTTCTGAAATAGCCCAATGCAACCTGGTCAAGAATTTCTGGTTTCAGATATTGGTCGCTCGGTGCCCATATATCAAGCGGAGAGACGGAAGCTGTGTTGGAAATTAAATGGATATACTGGCTCATCCGGTTGTAACTCGCCTTAATGGATTGATTGTCATTGATGGCATAACTAACTGCCAACCGAGGCTCTAAATTCCCAAAACCAATGATCCTCTTGTTTTTGTTGTAATGTATTGTACCGCCGGGCGTTCCTTTCTCATAAATTTGTAACCCGGGGTTGAAAACTACTGCCTGATTATTGGCATAAGTATTTACATTCTGTTCGCCCAACCGCTGGAAATTGCTATAGCGCAGTCCATAATTCAATGATATCTTATCCGTGAGTTTTTGTTCGGCACTGATATACAATGCATTTTCCCAGGCATATTTTTTTTCAATCTGATCGGCATTGATCGGCGATGTGGCATCCATAGGTTTTATGGTGCCCGGATTGAATTGATAATAGATGGAATTGACACCATAATTCAATACCAGCTTATCCGACAGGAGATGGTTAAAATTGTACTTCAGATTATGATTACGAATGTCTGATACCCAATCAATGCCAACATTTTTTATCTTCAGGCCATAATCATACTTACTGTAAATGACCGATGCATTGGAAAAAAAATTCTTGGAAAAGATATGATTCCAACGAAGATTAAAGAATGAGTTTCCATAATTGTTACTGAAAAAATTGCTGAAATCCATTTTATCCTTGCCGAAATATCCTGAAAGAAAAACCCTGTTATTGTCATTGACCTTATAATTCAGTTTGGCATTCAAATCATAAAAGGAAACAGCATTAGGGTTGTCGGCCAGTTTCAGAAACAAATGGGCGTAAGAGGTGCGACCAGCAACTACAAACGAACCTTTATCTTTTACAATAGGGCCTTCTGCCAGTAATCTGCTCGAAACTGCCCCAACTCCACCCATTAGGTGATATTCTTTATTGTTCCCTTCTTTTTGATAAATATCCAAGACAGCCGAAGTGCGCCCACCGAAATTAGCAGGTATCCCGCCTTTATACAATTTCAGATCTTTAATCACGTCAGCATTAAAAACGGAGAAAAAACCAAACAAGTGTGAAGTATTGTAAACAACGGCTTCATCTAACAAGATCAGATTGCCATCAACCGAACCGCCCCTAACATTAAAGCCAGTAGCTCCTTCCTGTGCAGTAGAAACACCCGGAAGCTGCAGAATAGCCTTCAAAATATCAACTTCGCCCATAACTGCCGGCATCTTTTTGATGGTCGAGATAGAGAGTTTATGCACGCTCATTTCCGGTTTTCGGATGTTGCTTGCTGAACCATTGTGTTTTATCACGACCTCATCTAAAGCTTTGCTTTTTTCAAGCATCGAAAAATTTTTCTTAGTATTTTCTTCCAGAGAGATATGTTCTTCAATATTCTCAAATCCTACACAGCTGACAATGATTGTATATTCTCCTTTGGGCAGGGTGATCGCGTAAAAACCATATGCATTGGTAGCTGCTGAAACTCTTGATTCAGGAATAAAAATGCCTGCACCGCTTATAGTTTCGGTGTTTGTTTTTATGGTAACTACTCCACTCAATGTGACTTTCTCCTGCGAATAGGCCCCGAATGAAATCGCTATAAACAGCAGTGTACAAATTATTTCGTTTCTCATCCTTTAAAAATCGGTTTAACGATTACAATTTTGGATGTAAAACTACCCTTCGGGATAACAGCTTTTTTTTGAATTATACCAAACGGTGCATTTATTATAGCAAAGCATGCCAGGGCGCTACCAAAATATTTTTCTTGATTTAAGCGTTTCTTAGATGTTTCCTGCTTTTGTATAAAAAGGATGTACTTTGGTATAAAAAGCAGGCCATATCATAAATTTAAGTCTAGATTTGTTTTATAAAACTTTATGAATGAATGACTTTCCTCATCAGCAGTTCACTAACGAAAACTCACTTTTTCGTTTCCTGATTTCACCTGACCGCAGGATATTCCGGCACCTGCTGCTCATTGTTTTTATTGGAGCCGTATTGTTGAACAGCAGATCCGAGATTGACAACCCGATAGCGATATTTGTATATTTTATTCTATTGTTCTATGTAAATATGTACCTGCTGGTGCCAAAACTTTTGTCCAGGAACAAGAATATCGAATACTGCTTATCTGTGCTCAGCATCATTGTTGTAGTGGCAGTTTGTGGTTATTTTTTCAATCCTTTTGACAAAGACCATGGGCTGAATATCCCGCTTTTTTCCTTTCTTACCGTGCTGTTGCTGGCCGCTTCCTCCTCTATAAAACTGTTTCAAAAGGGAATGACAGATAAGCAATTGATCTACGAACTGGAACAATCTAAAACCTATGCAGAATTGGAACAATTGAAAAACCAGATCAACCCCCATTTTTTATTTAACATGCTAAACAATGCCAATGTGCTTACAAAGAAAGACCCCGAAAAAGCCTCGCAGGTTTTAATGAAGTTGAGCGATTTACTGCGCTATCAACTTTATGACAGCGCAAGAGATAAGGTGTTGCTGACCTCAGATATCCATTTCCTAGAGGATTTTTTAAACCTGGAAAAAGTACGGCGGGATAGTTTTGATTTCCTGATTTCAAAAGAGGGAGATTTGAGCGGCATACAAATTCCTCCCTTGCTACTTGTTTCGTTCGTTGAAAATGCGGTGAAGCACAATAACGATGTCACAAGAACCTCTTATGTAAACCTGTATTTTGATGTCAGAAATGATGAACTTTTCTTTAAATGCATCAATTCCAAATCTATGCTTAAATCCATCAATGATACAGGCGGATTGGGCTTGGCAAATGTTAAACGAAGACTGGAGCTTTTGTTCCCTGCAACACACCGTTTAAACATAGAAGAAGACACGGAATGGTATTGCGTAACCTTAACCCTAAAGCTATGAACTGTATTGTTATAGATGATGAACCATTGGCAAGAGAAGCCGTAGAGATCCTGGTTAACCAAACAGAGGGTTTAGATTTAATTGGTTTGTTCAACAGCCCTGAAACCGCAGTAAGTTTTATAGAAAGCCATACCGTTGAATTGATCTTTCTTGACATACAAATGCCTGGAATTAATGGAATTGAATTTGCCAGAACCATTCCGAAAGAAACATTTGTGATTTTTACAACCGCCTATTCTGAATTTGCTACAGACAGCTACGAAGTAGATGCTATCGACTACCTGATAAAGCCCTTAAAATTGGAGCGTTTTCAAAAGGCGATTGAAAAAGCCCGCAGTTATTCCAAATTATTCAAAACAGATTATACCAATAATAACATCGAAAAGGTAGCAGATGATTTTTTCTTTGTGAAGGCAGACCGAAGAATTTTTAAAGTCTATTTCAATAACATACTTTTTATTCAGGGTTTAAAAGATTATGTCGTTATGCACAGCGAAAATCAAAAAGTAATTACGGCCATGAATATCAAAACTATCTACGATCAATTGCCAAAAGATATATTTGTAAGGGTAAGCAAGTCCTATGTCATCAATGTTAAGCATATCAGTTCTATGGATAACAATACAGTTTACATAGGTACAAACGAAATCCCTATAGGCAATATCTATAGGGATTTCTTTTTCAATGAGTTTGTGACAAAAAAAATGGTGAACAGGTAAGCTATTTAACCTGCTTCAATATAACAAAATCTTCTTCCAGGCCATAACTATAGGTCTGATAATCACTTCCTGAAGGATAGGTTTTTACATTATACCATTTACCGGGATCTACCAATCCGGGCAAAGGCTTATTGTGGTGCGGCCCCAGTAAATTCTTCAGGCTTCCGATCACTTCAACCTCAACACGGTTGCCACCTTTTTTAAGACAATGGCCTATCTTCAGCTCATTGGGTTCTGAGCTGATAATTCCGGCCGGGACACCATTAACTTTTACCGCAGCAACTGTGCCGTTCCACTTTTTCAGTCTGAGGATATACTCCGTTCCAGTTTTTTGAACCTGAAGTTCCTTAATGTACCTAATGCCCTGCCCGTACAACGGCAGTCCTTGTTTATTCCATGGACCGAAAGTCAGCGCTTGGGGGGATACAATCTTCCAGCCTCTGGCAGCAGGGGCAAGGTTAAAATTGCCCAGAATATAAACCGGTTCTATCTCTGCATATACACGCATAGGCGAAACCGACAAGGCCAGGCTGTTTTTGCCCGGCTTCAGGTATTTACCAATTTCAAAAACACCAAAAGAGCGGTCGAGCCACCACTCACCTTTCAAGACATTTACTTGTGTGCCATTTATGGTAACACGCTGCCAAAGGCCGCGCTGTTCTACCACAGCACGGCATTGCTTGAGATTTACATTCCCGGCCAGTTCAAAATGATAAGTTGCCGTATACCCGGTGCCTACAGAAAAAGTGTCGCGGGCAACAATCTTATCCTTAAACTGCGTACGGTTATTCCATGGATTGCCAACCCCGTCTTTAAACCCAAAATGCTTAAAAGCTGTATTCGAAGCTACACCAACATGCAGGTCCCGGTATGCAGTGTCGGGCCGTTTTAATTCCAGATCGCAAAAGTCGATCATCAATGAATTTTCAGCCGGACGGAGAACTGCGGCCGGCTTTGTTTGTACAAGCGTTTGATGAAGTAACAGGTCGCTTGCCCTGAAGCCAGCCTGTTTCTTATCCGATGCAAAGACCATCATGCTTCCGGCTGGAGGAATCTCGAAACTGAACTCCACTTTACCCTTACCCTCTTTGTCTGGGTAATCCCGTATTTCTCCGGTAAACAGATCCATAACCAATGCATCTTTGCCGTTAAGCAGCACCTTACCTTTAGACGTCCCGTCCATACTGACGTTAGAAAGAAAGACGAGCTGTCCATCAGATAACTGCCTGCGCTGATAATAAAGGTTACCTCCCAGCCCATGACTGTCGGAAGCAGCGATCCTGAAATCTTTCGGGAGCAGATGTTCTCTGATGATCTGCTTCTGCGCTCCCGCTGTAACCTGCAGCACATTTATTTTACCAGCTGCGAAAAAATTATCCGCAGGAATGGCACCTCCGTCTACAAAAGCAGGTTTTTCAAACAGGATGACTTTACCACCCTGGCCGACATATGTTTTTAACAGGTTAAATGTAGGGCCATCAATATTATCCATACCTGGCGGAACAACTATCGTGCTATAGGCACGCTGCCCGATAACGAACTTTCCATTTTCAATTCTTCCCTGGTCTTTGATGATGTTTTCACAACCCAGATCGTACTCTACATGTTCTTTTTGTAAAGTGGTCACAAAATCATTGAAACTTTTTCCGATTTCAAAGAAGCGTTTGTTTTCCTTACCCCTAAAATAATACATCCATGCAGAAGTGGTAGGTTCCATAACCAGCACATCATTTTTTTGCTGACCACTGGCCAGGCACAACGACAAGCGCGCAAAATACTGATTCAGTGTTTTATAAAATGGCCACCAGGGTTCATGATAAGAAAAACTTGGCGGGTAATCGTATTTTCTGGCCCCGGTAATGGTCATGAACGAAAGGTGCTGGTTCATAAAATTTACCCCTAATACAAATTCCCAATCGGCCAGTCGCTTCATGTCTTTAAATGTAAGTTCCCAACCGCCGCCACCATAGGTTTCAGATAGTGTGCGTTGCTTACCCAGCTGATTGGCAACACTCCCCAGCTCTTTAACAGCCCTGATGTTGCCAAACTGCACCGGCTTTTCTTCATTATACTGGTTAAACAGCATATCTATTCCAGGCATCTGGTGCCAGGCATACATGGCCATATTGTCGGGCCCATGATATGGACTGGGCCAGCCATGTTCCCAGTAATGCCCCGTCCAGATCAGGTTGTGCTGCCGCGTATAATTAAACATCGGCTTCGACCAGCGGTCTATAAACAGCTGTAACAAGGTCTGATAATAGTTATGCCGTACTTTTTTCCAGTTCCCGGTTTCCTCAAACAGTGAAGGGAGCTGAAGGCTCAGGTCGTAACCCCATTTCTCTTTGAAACTAGCGAACAGATCTGGTGTCCAGCGCACACAGTCCCTTCCTTCATTAATAATGGTCGGTTCATCAGAAAAAATACCCGGAACAGTTTTTCCAAATTCATGACCCGCAACTCTTTCATATCCTTTAAAGGTAACGTCCATGAACTTCTGGGTTACTCCTTTGGCCATCAGGTCTACATAAGAGGAACCAATAGGGCCTGCCACCGTACCCCGGTTTGACTTTTCGTAATTCACTTTTTTGAAAATCCGGTACTTTCCTTTTTTGCCTTGCACTGCATTCAGGTTTGAACTTACATCGATGTATGTTCCGTTTTCGGCTTTCAATGCGATGAAAATATCTGCGGGGCTGTCAGGAAGCTGTTCAACCTCGCTCATGTAAAGCATCTGGCCCTGGTTATACGATTCCGGCATCTGATCGGGGACAAGGCCGCCCCCAAAGCCTGTAGGATAAGAATTTTCGTCATAGATCCATACCTTTAGCCCCAGCTTTTTGCCCAACTGCATGGTATAATCAAACAGCCTGAACCATTCTTCTGACAAATATTCGGTAATCAGTCCGGGCCTTGGGTGAACGATCACCCCGGCAAAGTCGTTTTTCTTATAATCGAGCATCATCGAATCTATAAGTTCCCTGCTTACCTTAGCATTCCAAACCCAAAAGGGCGTTGTACCATATGCCTTAACCGGGTCTTTAAAACTCTTTTTCAATACTTCAAAACTGCCGGGATTGGTTTGTTCCTCCCTTCTCAATTGAAAGCCTGCCAGACAGAACAATCCCATTGCCAGAATAAGGATTAATGGTTGTTTTAATTTCATTTGTGTGTTTCTTTAAATGCTGTTATCCAATGTTATACTGGTGACTACGCTCCTTCTGCCGGAGGGCGAAATCACAATTATTTTCAATACCCTTTTCTTTCCCTCCGGAACATCAAAGCTTACCGGTTCCCGATATTCATGGTCTGCATCGCCCGGCAAACGGTTATTCAGCGTATAATATATCTTAGCCCCGGCCATAGGCACCTTCAGGTCAAAGTAAAAGTGTTTTCCAGTCATGGTCGTGTCGGTATAGGCAAAAGGCGTTGGCACACGGTAATTGTAGCCCGATTTATCCAGCTTCCCAAGGTGCTTTGGCAAAGCGGTTTCAGCAAAAACTTTATAATCTTTGTTGTATTCCTGGCTCCACGCCGTTTCTGCAAGGGCAAACATTCTTGGAAATACCATGTATTGCAGTTTGGAAACAGAAGGGATGTGTTCAGTCCATACACAACCGGAAACACCCATAATGTGTTTTTTATCGTCATCGTTCAACCCTCCATATTCAGGGTTGTAGCCATAAGCTTTCCAGACCGGAGAAAAACCACCATGGTTTATAGGTTCCATGTCCGAACGGCTTTGTGCATAATCAAAATACAAACCATTATTTCCCGGTGCCAACACAATATTTAGCCCTTTTTTTAGCTGGGCCACTGCCCCTTTCTCTCCAAACCGGTTCATTATGGCAACCTGCTCGTTCAGTCCGCCTTCCAATATTTCATCCCAGCCGATCAGCTTTTTCTTCTTCGACAGGATTATCTTATTCAGCCTGGTGATAAAGTAGCCCTGCAGTTCATGTGTGCTGCCTATATTCATTTTTTTCATGAAGGCCTGTACCCCGGCATCTTTCTCCCAGAATCCTTTAAAACACTCATCGCCACCAATATGTATGTATTCGTAGGGGAACAGGGCTGCCACTTCTGTAAAAACCTTATCCAGGAACACATAAGTTGCTTCACTTGCGGGGTTAAGTGTATTGTCTGTATACATTTCATATTTCCCATCAGGGAACCATTTGGCAAAACTACTACCCGGGTTCACTTTGATGCTGGTATCCTGTGTGCAGGAAAGATGCGGGTAGGCGGCAATTGCCGCCATGGAATGTCCCGGCACATCTATTTCAGGCATCACCTGGATATTCCTTTCCGCAGCATACCTAACCACATCCTTTATTTCCTCCTGCGTGTAAAAACCACCATCGGTAGCTTTTTCGCCCGGACGTGGAGCTTCCATAGCGCCAAAATCTCCGTTACGTGGCACCCTAAAGGCCCCTATCTGCGTAAGTTTTGGAAGACTTTTGATTTCTATCCTCCAGCCCTGGTCGTCGGTTAAATGCCAGTGAAAGCGGTTTAATTTATAATGTGCCATGATATCAAGCAGATCTTTAACCTGGGCTACGGTAAAAAAATGGCGCGACACATCCAGCATCAGGCCACGATAAGCAAATCGGGGATAATCCGTGATGTTCATACAAGGGAGCTTTACGTTATCCGAAGCCTGAACTGGAAACAGCTGGATCAGCGATTGCATGCCGTAAAACAATCCTGCTTTTTTGCCCGTTATCATTATACCTTCTGGTGTAATGTTCAATTTATAACCTTCATCTGGCAAACCATCAGCGCCTTTGCTGGTAAACCTTATTCGATTGCGCTTACTTTGTACACTACCAGGTTTACTGCGATCCGAAACGTATGCTTTAAAAAAACGCGCAATGGGCTCCGCCTGCATATCGTCTGCTGTGATGCCTGTCTGGTCATTAAACACAAATTCACCCTCAAGTTTCTCAACCTTTGCCGGTGCCGGGATGATGGAGCTCCGCAACCCTGCATCCTGCGCCTTTGCACCCATAACACAAAACAGAAATACCAGAAAAAGGGCTTTTACTTTTAATCTCATATACAGACAACTTTAATAATTCGGATCAAATGATTTCCCCCTGTAAAAAGCTGCAGTACTCACAGTACGCGAATACAGAAATGCACCTGTAGCCAAATTGTAAAAGTCTACATGGTTAGCACACCAGCCGTTAAAGGTACACCCCGGGTCTTTGTAAGTCTGCACCATAATGTTCTGGCCCGGAAGGGTGCTTACCGAATTCACAAAAGGGCGTTGTGCAGCTCCGGTTATTGCTCCCGGAATAAATGCACCAGCAGATTTACTGAATACATAAACGCCTCCATTAGTAGTAACCAGCAGCTTATTGGTATCTCCATCATATGTGGCAATATCGTGCCCCCAGGGCGTAATGGTACTCAGCGAATAACTCATCAATAAAGACAGCTTAGGATTGGAAACCGTTCCACCATTTGCAGCAGTATTGTACGCGTACTTATTGAGGGTAGCCCCAATGGCCCAGAGACAATTCTGCGACGGGTCCCAAAGCACCTGATGGGCAGAGGTAAGCGGGTATATGGTGTTTACATATTGATTGGGTGCGGCCTGAGAAGAAGAATAAATCCGGATGTAATTGCCACCAGTACCGGCACTTGTGCCCGCGGCTGCAACCACACAATTTCCATCCGGAAGGATTTCAATACCGTGAATCCCCGCATCAGTAGGGAATCCTGTTGCCCATATCCGCTGCCCGCCCGGATATTTCGCAATTACGGATAGCCTGTTTGCATGGGCCACTATCACCTGACCAGAGCCCCAATGGTTGTTGTTTCTTACTTTCAGATCAACGGCATCTCCCCATAAGGGTATTTCTGCCGTAGAGCTATACCCTAAAGCGGTGGTTGGCTTAAAAGACCATTTGGGGCTTGCCCAGCTGGTCACAGCAGGATCGTAAGCCTCCATCGTGTCGCTGGCCTGATTTGTGGTACCAATCCAGCAACAAGTGGCTAAGGCGACATTAGCATTCGATTGTTTTTTTGCAGGAGCTTCTTTATCTGCTTCCTGTTGTCCACTATCTTTTTTACATGCTGAAAATAGAATTGAGCAGCAAAAAAAGAACATAATTTTAGCATTCAATGTTTTCATCTTGATAAGTTCTGATTGTCTTTGAATAATAGGGATGAATTAAAGACCGGCTACTGATAGTTGCTGTTCAGCAGTTTGACTTTATAAAAACACGCTCCGTTTACTACCCTGGTTCCATCCAGTTGACCGCCGGACGAATAAAAATCCACCGTACTTGTACTCCAGTCGTTCAATCCGCAACTCATAGCTGGCCTTGGGATTTTATTGTAATCCGGGCGGGTCAGTACAATTTGTCCACTAAGCTGGTTACCCATTCCTTTTACAAAGGTGAGGCCTGCCGTTGGTGCTAGCGAAAACGATTTTGTGGTTTTGTTGAACAGATATTCTCCGCCATTGCTGGTTACCCAAAGTAAATTGCTGTTGCCATAATATGGAGATATTTCGTGCCCCCATGCCGATGGGATTGTAGTTCTCCAGGAAACGATTTCTGTAAGCTCAGGCATGGCATCTGTACCGGTAATGGCAAGGGCGGTGAGGACATGCGCTTTGGTTGTGGAGTGCTGCCCGGTAACCCAGAGCACATTCGTTGTGGGGTCCCACAAAACCGCGTGTGCGGAAATTAACGGATATTCAGCATAATATTCCTGATCAGGGCCTTGTGAAGAGGCATACAGCCTTACCCAGCCCCCATCAGATGCTGCAATGGCAACATTGCCGTTTGGCAATAATTCTGCCGAATGAAGGTTCCCGCTAAGGCGCTTTGACCATTTCCGCTGTCCGGAGGGGTATTCAACAATGGCGGCAAAACTGTTATCAGTAATGGCCGCGTATTCGGCGCTGTTCCATACCGGCACCTTTCTAAGTTTAAAATCTGTCCCTCCGCCAAAAGTGCTGACATCGGCAGTCACAAAACCCAATGAAGTAGCAGGTGCCCATGACCATTTTTTTGCTTCAGCTGAATTCCAGTTTTCTATTGTCGGATCATAGATCTCTATCTTTTTGCTCGCATCATTGGTAAGCACTGTCAGAAATCCAGCAAAAGCTTCGGGCGGCTTGCTTACAAAAGGAGGTTTAACAACCGGTGGTTCTGCAGTATTGTTTTTACCGCAGGACCAAATCAGTCCTGCGGTAAATAAAGCACATAAAATGAGGTTTCTTTTCATGTCGGTGTGTTTATTGGTCAGTAGCCTTCATTCTGTGTAAGCTTTTCGTTCAGCAATATCTCTGCATTGGGTATCGGGAACAGCAGGCGGTTTTGCGTAACATTGTAACTTCCCGTTTGCAGGTAACTGTATAGCACTTTTTGCTTCACACCAAAAGCATTCATCACCGTTATGGCATTTCCCGTCCGCACCAGATCCAGCCAGCGTTTGTTTTCAAAGGCAAGTTCTGCTCTTCTTTCTTTCAGGATGGCTGCCCTCAGTACCGTCTGGTCTGTGCTTGTAATGTTAGCTGTGGCATTGCCAAAAGCCCTGCTTCTTACCGCATTCAGATAAGGCAGCGCCTCTCCCCCTTTGTTTTGCTCGTTCAGGCTTTCTGCCAGCAGCAGTAAAGTTTCTGCATAGCGGTAAACCGGCCAGTTGTCGTTGGTTTGCCCGCCGATAGTATGGGTATGCAGAAATTTCTTCGGAAACGGACGTCCTACCTTACCCGCAGGTGCGGTATACCCTACTACTGATTTTACAGCAGTAGCCGTAAAGTCATCTGTTGCATTGAAAGTACCCTCAGCAATAGCAATCGAAGCATCCAAACGCTGGTCCCCAGCCTCATAAGAACTGATCAGGTCTTGTGTAGGTGTGTTGAAACCTCCAACTGTAGTAACATTGTTAAAATTTACACCTGTAACCACCGTAGTGTTCACCATACGTGGTAAAAAATTATAAACAGAGCCCTCTACATTTGCCTGTGGCACGGCCAGGGCGGTATTGAACTGTATCTCAAAAACAGATTCCCTTCCATTTTTGTTAGCCAGCTGAAAGGCATCCCCATAATTCGGGAACAGGGTATACCCCATTCCGGTTACCTGCTTCAATACCTGCTCTGCCAGATCGTATTTTTTTAAGCTCATGTAAACATCGCCCAGCAATGTTAAAGCTGCACCTTTTGTTGCCCGACCGGTTTGAGGAAAAGCAGGCGCACCCAGCATCGCTGCTGCATCTGTGGCGTCGGCAATAATCAGGTTATACACTTCCTGAACTGAGGAGCGCGCAACATAGGTCTCTGCCCGTGTAAGAGGTGCACGTGGATAAATGGGCAATCCGCCATAATAACGCACCAGGTCAAAATAGGCTAAGGCACGGATAAATTTAGCCTGCCCAAGAATGGAATTGCGGCTGGCATCGGGCAAAGTAATGTCATCAATATGGTCTATAATGACATTGGCGGCCGAAATGGTATTGAAACCCGCATTCCATTTGGGTGGGGTCTGGTTGTTAAATTTATCGTCCAGAAAATCAGCGACCGCACAGCGGTTAACAGTAGCAACGGCCTGATCTGATGACTTATAATCGTAATGCGTATTATCTGAGCGCATTTCTCCCATCGTCCAGGCACTTCTGCTGTTGTAAAGTCCACGCAGTTGATTGTACGCACCGTTGACGGCCAGGTTAAAATCATTCTCAGTTTTAAAATAGTTGCCCAATGTGATGTTGTTGGGATTGGTTTCGTCCAGGAACTTTTTACACGAAAGTTCCAGGAAACTCAGTACTATTAGGATGAAGTAAGTAATCTTTTTCATTTTAATCGGTTTTTAAAGGTCGAGGTTTAAACCAAACGTAAATGTCCGTTGAAGTGGGTAAGCCCCAAGGTCCTGTCCCTGCTGGGTTACGAATCCGAGCCCTCCGGCGCTTACCTCCGGATTGCCCGGATAGCTGGTAAAAATGTAGGCATTCTGCACAGAAGTATATATCCTCAGATTTTTGATGTAGGGCGTTCTCCATTTTTTAAAGGTATAACCAAGGGCAACATTGTTGATGGTGAGGTGCGAGGCATCGTAAATAAACAAGGTATTGTCTGTACGGTAAGCTGCCGTGGTACCCGCCAAAGTTCGTGCGATCCTGCCGTTGCCGGGATCTTCTTCAGACCGCCAGCGGTTGAGCAGTTCCGGAGGCCCGTTAAACACCCCATCCAGGTTATAAGTACTTTCCTGCATGCCGTTTTTCAGCTTATTTCCGGAAGTGCCTGAGATGGCTATGCTCAGATCGAAATTTTTGTATTGAAAGTTATTGCTCAAGCCAAAAATAAATTTTGGGTTGGGATCACCAATCACAGTCTGGTCTTCCGGATAAGTGATTTTACCATCACCGTTCAGATCCTTAAATCTTACTGTTCCTGCACGGGAAAGTGTGGTTGTACCGGTACCATAATATTTAGGTCCGGCATCAGCCTCGGCCTGGTTCATAAATATCCCGTCAAATATATAACCATAGAACTGGCCAACGGGCTTGCCAACCAGTGTCCTGTAATCCGTAAATTCGCTGAGTGTCGTTGTAGGTGAATCTGCAAAAGAAATATTGTTCAATCCGATCCGTTTAACCAGGTTTCTGTTAAAGGAAATGTTGAAACTTGTATTCCACTTAAAGTTACCCGTCATGTTTTTAGAGCTCAGCACAAACTCATGTCCCCACTGGCTGATATCACCCAGATTATCTTGTACCGTGGTAAAGCCTGAAGATTGCGGTACAGGAACCGAAAACAATAAACCTGAAGTCAGTTTATTGTAGTAATCGTAAGTGAAATTGATGCGGTCATTAAACAACCCCAGGTCCAGCCCGGCATCAAACTGCTTATTACGCTCCCAGGCCAGGTCCTGATTGCCCAGACTGTTTTGTACTTTTCCCGGGGCCAGGCCGCCGGAAAAGGTGTAATTGGCGTTCCCTATACTGGCTGCTGTAGTATAATTACCAATTTCATTCATACCCGTTAATCCATAACTGGCCCTTAATTTCAGAAAGCTTATTTTTGGAACATTTTTCAGGAAACTTTCTTCGCTCACAATCCAGCCGGCACCAACCGATGGGAAAGTACCCCATTTGTAATTGTTGCCAAAACGGGAGGACCCGTCTCTTCTCAAGGTGGCCTGTACAATATAACGCTCTTTATAACTGTAATTTAACCGGCTCAGCACAGACATCATCGACCAGGCGTTAAAACTCGAAGTGTTGGTGGTAAAACGTGTGGCTGCACTTAAATAGGTAATCTTATCGTCCGGGAAATCGCGCCCTACCATGTCACTTGCCAGACCGGTTGAGCGCTGAATGCTGAGACCACCCAGTAATTGCAATGCGTGTTGCCCAAAACGTTTTTGATAATTAAGTGTGTTTTCGTTAAGCCAGGTATAGTCACTATTGCTCAATGCCTGACCCAGCGCGGTATTGTTACCCGGCGGAGGGTTTTCAATAGGCACAGCGTTAAAACCGCCCATAGAGGTAGAGGGAATAAACCTGTTGCGCGTCATATTTCCTATATCAGCACTTCCTGAGGTCCTGAAAGTTAAATCATTGGTCAGCTTTATTTCTGTAAACACATTGGCCAGTACGCGGATCCTGTTGGCGTCATCCTGTACCTCCAGCAGCTGCCGGAGTGGATTTGCCCAAACAAACTGATTGGTAAAACCTGTAATACCCAGTGCCAGCGAGCCGTCCGGATTATAGGGTGAACCCATAGTAGGGATCATTGAAGCGGCTGCAAATATATTCCGCTGACCGTCGACATTAAATCCGGTTCCCTGCCTGTTGTTGTGCTCCAGCTGGATAGATGGCGCCACACCAAAACCGATTTTGATGTTTTTACTTAAATTGATGTCGCCGTTGGCCCTTAGGGAAAAGCGTTTGTAGCCTGTATTTTTAAGTATGCCCTGCTGGTTAAAAAAGCCTCCGATCAGACTAAAAGAGGATTTTTCATTTCCGGTGTTGATGGAAAGGCTATAGTTTTGGACGGGCGCATTCCTGGTCAGTACATCAAACCAGTCTGTACCCACCCCATATTGTTCAGGATTTTGGTAAACTGACGGAACGGAACCAGTAAAACCTTCATATTTGATCTTATCCTCATAAAACCCTTTCATGTAGGTAGCCAGCTGGTTGGCATTCATTACCGGAGGAATGAGTTCTTTCATGAGGGAAGCAACACCATAATAAGAATTGAAATTTATTTGCGTACCTCCCACTTTTCCTCTTTTTGTAGTAATGATAATTACCCCATTTGCTGCCCTTGAACCATACAAAGCAGTTGACGAGGCGTCCTTCAGAATCGTGAACGACTCGATCTCGTCGGCATTGATGTTATTGATATTGTCTGGATTTGCCGGCATGGGCTGTCCGTCAACTACAATTAAGGGCCTGACGTTGGTCCCCAATGAAGCCGCCCCGCGTATCCGCAGGTCCATACCCTGCCCTGGGCGGCCTGTTGTTTGTGCCACCTGGGCACCGGGCAGCTTTCCGCTTAGCCGCTCTGCAAATGTTCCCGTTGGCTGGTCTTTAATATCTGTAGCAGATAATGTTGCAACAGATCCCACCAGGTTCCTGGCGGTCTGCGTGCCATAAGCCACTACCACCACTTCATTCAATGCGGTATTCGACTCTGTTAGCTGTACATCAATACTGGTTCTTCCTTCTACCGGAACCTCCCTTGTGATAAAGCCCATAAAAGAAAAAACCAGGCTGCCTGATGGTTCAGGTACCGTTATGGTATACTGGCCTGAGCGATTGGTACTTGCACCTCCGGAAGAAGCTCCCTTCAGCTTAACCGACACCCCAGGCAAGGGCTGGCCTTTGGTATCCGTTACTACTCCTTTTATAGTCACTATTTTTAATTCAGGGAGCTGGCCTCCTGCCATTTTTCTGACTACAATCATGTTGTCTATAAAACTGAAAGACACCTTTTGTCCTTCAAAGCACTTCTCCAGCACCGTGGTCAGGGGGCTGTTTTTAACATCCAGCGTAATCGGTTTGGTTTGCCTGATGATGTCTGCATCACATAAAAAATCAAAACCGGTTTGCTTGCGGATTTTACTGAAAACCTGCTCCAGCTTTGCATTTTTTTCTGACAACGTTACCCGCTGGGCAAAGCCGCTTGCACTTACCTGCAGCAAACCCGTGAGAAGAAAAAAAACTATTAGTTTCATGATCAAGAATAGTTTATAAGCCCTGTAACATTTTTTACTACAGAGTTCATAAGAATAAATTTCCATATCTTTGAATATTAGGTTGGTTTAATAATTTGTTCGATCTTATTATAATGTCTCTAAAGGCAATGATCACCTAAACCGCATTGATGCGGGTAAACCGGGGGCGCTGCAATCGCTCCTGGTTTTTTAGATAACTATGCTGAAATGATGTATAGCTATTTCATAACAATTATCCTCCTTTCTTTCCCCTTAGCATTCAGGTTATCCATTTTAAAACGTACCACCCCTGTAAGTTCCAGGCGTTTTAAGACTTCTGATACATTTTTAAAACGCGATACCGTACCCCATAAGGCCCTGTCCTTCAGGTCGTCCTCATAAACAACAGTTACATCGTACCAGCGGGATATTTTACGCATAATGCTCTCAACCGGCTCATTGGCAAACATAAAATATCCGTTCTTCCAGGCTACAACCTGTTCGGTATCTACATCCTTATTCAGTTCAATTACTGCCCCTTCCTGTTCCGAAATTTCAACCTGCTGCCCTGGTTTCAGCAAAACTTTTTCTGCTCCCCTGTTTACTTTAACTGCACCTTCAAGTAAAGTAACTTTACTGGCTAACTCATCTTTGTAGGCCATAATGTTGAAATGGGTACCCAAAACCTCTACTGCTGATTTACCATAATTCACTACAAATGGCTTTGTCTTATTTTTAGCGACTTCAAAATATGCTTCTCCACTGAGCGTTACTGTACGGTCATTGCCGGCGAACTGTGAAGGGAATGACAATTTGCTATCGGCATTTAACCAGACATGGGTTCCGTCGGATAAAATCACCTGATAAGTCCCCCCTTTTGGAGTGGCCGCTGTGATCATTTCACCGGATAAAATCCCCCTGGCTTCGGTACGCATGCCTACCACAGTGCCATCATTGTATTTCAATTTGTCCTGATTAATGAAAACAGCTTTTCTGGCATCACTGAGTTGAATTACCGCTCCATTTGAGAAGGTCAGCGTAGCCGTATTTCTGCCAGGAGGGATGTCGTTTTGGGTTACATTCTGCAATGGATATTCCATTGTTCGGTTCTGATAAAACCACAATCCGGCACATAGGGCGATCAGAATGGAGGCCGCAACCGCAACCCGAGCGAACCAGCTATTTTTTGCCTTGCCTTGTAATGTATGACTATTGATTTCTGCTGTTGTTTCAGCTTCAAGTTTATCGTTTAGTTTTTGGAGAATCCTTGCTTCCAGCACCGGCTCAGCTGCTGCAAAAGAAGCCGGAATATTTAATGGGGTATCCAGGTTTGAAGTATACCATTCATTAAACTCTCTGAGCTCATCTTCGGTAATGCTATGGTCCAGCCATCTAGAGGCAAGGTATCTATATCTTTGTAGTTCTTCTGAATGTTCCATTTTTTAGGGCCTGTAATTATAATATCCATCCTGAAATGAAAATCCCTTAGTTATATTCAAAAAAAATTACAATAAAGTCAAAAAGAACTGGTTAAACCTTGTCCGTAAAGTTTTTATCGCCTTTCCCATATGCGCCTCCACTGTTTTTTCAGAAATATTGAGCTCCTTGGCGATTTGCTTCTGAGACATGTTCAGGTTCCTGCTCATGTTAAAAACCAACTGGCATTTTTCAGGCAGTTCAGAAATGTACCGCTCAAGAATTTCTTTCAGATCCAAAAATTCCAGCCATTGCTGGGTAGAATCGTCGAGCACATGGTTGGCAATACTTTGTGTATATTTTTGCTCGTGGTACTGCTTGTCCAGTATTTTAATGATCCAGTATTTTACTGAGGTGGTTAGATAAGCACCCAAAGTAGTCGTGATCACGATGACCGCTCTCCGGTTCCAGAGCGACATAAAAATATTCTGAACCACTTCCTCTGCTTCTTCCAGATTGCCCAGTTTTTTTCCGGCGATGTAAAACAGTTTTTTCCAATACCGCTGATAAATCTCTGTAAAGGCAGCATGGTCTCCTTCTTTAAGCAAGTCAGTCAATTCCTCATCAGTAAGTGTGCCGTAGGCCGCCATGGTTCTTATATCTCGCTTAATACTATAAAAGATAAAGTTCCGGAAAAATTCCGCAATTAAACAAGCCGTAAGATATTAACTTTGTATTATATAATGTTACGCGTATGCCTCGATAGCCCGGGTCACCTGTTCCAATACTTCAAAAGCAGTTTCGGCCATCTTATTCCCTTTATTGTCGAGCAAGGGGTTCACCTCTACCACTTCAAAACATACAACTTTCTGAGATGCAACAATTGTCTCTATAACAGCCATGACCTCATACTGATCAAAACCTTTTGAAACCGGGGTGCCGGTCCCATCCGAGATCAGGTCACAATCCATACTGTCCACATCAAAGGATATATAGATCAGATCGCATTCCCGTATTTTCTCCAATGCCTCTCCTACGCAGATATCCAGTCCTCTGAAACGGACTTCTTCTACCTTATAGTTTCTGATACCTGAATTTTGCATCTGGGTATCTTCTGCTGCTTCCGTGTCCCTGACCCCGAAATAGATCAGGTGTTCGGGTTTTAGTTTAGGTTCAGCAGTTCCTATTTTCTTTAAGTTATCCCACAGCAATACGGTCTCTACCTCAACCTCATTCACCTTGCAACTCAGGTTATCGCTGGCCAGGGCAGCCGCCAGGGGCATACCATGTATATTTCCCGAAGGCGAGGTAAAAGGCGAATGCAGATCGGCATGGGCATCTATCCAGATCACAGCAAGTGTTTTATCCGGATACGCGGTTTTAATACCGCTTATGGTACCTAAAGCCGAGGAGTGATCGCCCGAAAATACCAGTGGAAAATAGTTTTCTGTTAAGGTGTTTTCTACAGTTCGGGCTACACGGGTACATTGCTCCAGCACATGCTCTATTCTTTTGGCAAATGAATTTCTGTCTTTATTGTAGATCGTCTCATTGTGGGTTTCTACATCAACAAAAGGAAAATTGTTAAAATATTCACTTCCCTTGTTGATGGCAGCGATTTCAATGGCATCTATGCCCATGTCAGATCCCCGGGTACCAGCACCAATATCAGATCTGTTTTTGATGAGCCTGATCGGATTTTTCATATAATACTAGGCAAATTCCATCAAAGACTTTTCGATGATGGCCAGACATTCTTTGATCTGCGCCTCAGTAATAACCAATGGAGGGGCTAAACGGATCTTATTGCCATGGGTAGGCTTTGCCAGCAAACCATTCTCTTTAAATTTCATGCAGATCTGCCAGGCCAGGTCAGACGTTTCTTCGCTGTTGATCACGATGGCGTTCAGCAGGCCCTTTCCCCTGATCAGACTGATCAGGCCAATTCTGTTTGCAATTTCAGTTAAGCCTGTCCTGAACAATCCGCCAAGCCGGTGCGCATTTTCTGCCAGTTTTTCATCAATTACAACCTGGAGCGCTTCCATGGCTACCGCACAGGCAAGCGGGTTCCCGCCATACGTAGAACCATGCTCTCCAGGTTTAATGGTGAGCATGACCTCATCATTGGCCAATACTGCCGAAACAGGCAACACACCACCTGAGAGCGCTTTGCCCAGTATCAAAACATCAGGCTTGCTGCTCTCATCAGCCCCCACATTGTATGAAGCCAGCATGCTTCCGGTGCGGGCAATACCGGTTTGGATCTCATCTGCAATAAACAGCACCTGGTGCGCTTTACATAAAGTCTGTATATGGCTTAAGTAATGGCTGTCTGGCACAACAACACCAGCCTCTCCCTGTATAGGCTCTACAATAAAGCCTGCAATATTTTTATCTGCTTTTAACAATGCTTCAAAGGCAGCGACATCGTTATATGGAACCTGCACAATCCCCTCTACAAAAGGACCAAAATCTTTCCTGGCGCTTTCGTCATCGGATGCAGAGATGACCGAAATGGTTCGGCCATGGAAATTGCCGTTTGCAAAAACTATTTTTGCCTGGTTGGCTGGAATACCTTTTACCTGGTAAGCCCATTTACGGCAAAGTTTTATGGCGGTTTCCACTGCCTCGACCCCGGAGTTCATCACCAGGGCTTTATCAAAGCCAAATAAATTGCAAATGAATTCTTCAAAACTACCTAATTTGTCGCTGTAAAAAGCCCGGGAAGTAAGGGTTAACTTTTCTGCCTGCTGTTTCAAGGCATCAACAATCCTTGGATGACAATGGCCTTGGTTAACAGCCGAATATGCTGAAAGAAAATCATAATAACGCCGACCTTCAACATCCCAGACAAAAACGCCTTCACCTTTTTCCAAAACTACCGGTAAAGGGTGGTAATTGTGTGCGCCGTACCTGTTTTCTTTTTCAATTAGCGTTTCACTTTTGCTTAAATTCGCTGAGATTTCCATTGCTGAAGTATTTGGTGTGAGGCAAAGGTAATTAAATTTATTATTTTAAGGGTCAAAAAGCTAAATTTGACTTTATTAAAAAGCATAAAAGTCAATTTAACTTAAATAGCTGTTTTAGCTAAAACCTAATCTTAATTATTAATGGAGCACATAGATGAATTTGACGTTCAAATTTTAAAGCAACTGGAACAAGACGGACGGATGGCCTATTCTGCTATTGCAACTGCCCTGGGTGTATCCAATACCATGGTTCACCAAAGGATAGCCCGGTTAACCGAACAAGGTATTCTAACCGGGATCAAACCCGTTTTAAATGAAAAAAAAATAGGCTACGACTGGGGGGCTTTTACTGGCATCACGCTAGAAAAAGACCATGATTCCAATCGCATTATAGACGAGCTCAAAAAAATCCCTGAGGTTACTGAGTGTTATTACATTACCGGTAACTATACCCTATATGTTAAGATCGTTGCCAAGAATCATGAACACATGAGGCAGGTCCTTTATGAAAAAATTGACAACATACCCGGCATTGCCAAAACCGATTCCATAATTGAGTTAGGTTGTGCTTTTAAAAGGAATATCATGCTGTAAGAATAGCTCGTCAGGATTCCAATCCCCTTGCGTTTTTTTACATTTAAAAAGATTAACTTCAGGTGAATAAAAAACGCTTGCCATGAAAAACAAAAACTACATCGTATTGCTGTATCTGGTTATCGGAAGTATATGGGTAATTCTGAGCGATCAGGTCATTTCAGTGTGGATTGATGGAATGCCGGCCCATAATCGGGCGGTGATGCACAGCTTAAAGGCTTTTTTGTTTATTGGCATTAGTGCCTTGCTGCTGCAATATCTGATCAACCTCTACCACAGGGGCCAAAAGAAAAACCTCGACTTCCTGAAAAAAAGCCTGGAAGAAAGCAGAAAACAGCAGTCACTCATCAACGAACAAAACACCATGCTAAAAGAAATTGCCTGGGTAAATTCTCATGAAATACGGAAGCCACTGGCCTCTATACTTGGACTGTCTGCATTGATCAGGGAAACCGATGATCAATTGGAAAAAGGCAAATATTATCCGATGATAGACCGTTGTATTGAGGAACTGGACGAAATCGTGTGCCAGTCTGCTGCCAGGTTAGATGAGCTCATTGCAAATGGGAATCATGATAATCATCCCTGAAAATCACCTCAACCTTTTTACCAAAAGTCTTTTACCATTGATTTCGAATTTAAATGTGGCATTTTTTTGCAATGTACTTAAAACATCAGTAATACGGTTGTAACGAATAACTGTACCAGATAGCAATTCATGTTTTAAGCTTTCTTCTTCATACTGAACATTAAGATCATACCATCTTGATATTTTGTTCATGATACTTTCCATCTCTTCATTCTTAAACTTAAAATAACCGCTCCTCCAGGATACCGCATCTTCGATATCGACCACCTTAACAGCCACACCACCTCTGCGCGATATTGTAGCCTGTTCCCCCGGCCTTAAAATCCGGCTATTTACCTCTACCAACCCTTCCAATAGGGTAATCTGCGCTGGTTCGGCAGGATAACTGCTGACATTAAAGCATGTCCCCAGCACAGCTATGCTATGCCTTTTACCCAGCACATAAAAAGGCCGCTTTCTTTTTTTTCCCTGCCATTGCCTGGCTGATTTGGCCACTTCGAAATAAGCCTCTCCAACAAGCCCTACCGTTCTTGCAAAATTGTCATTAAATGATGCAGCAATTTTTAATCTGCTATCTGCATTCAGCCATATCTTACTTCCATCAGCAAGCTGAACATGATATTGCATGGCAGGGGGCACACTGACAATCAGCTCATCGCTCTGTATGCTGAGGTCTTCACTTTCCCGGAGCCTGGCTTCAGTGCCCTGCACAAATGAGCCATCGTCGTAGCTTAATTTATCGCCTTTTATTACAATTCCAGACTTTGCTGCATTCAGCTGCAACACCTTGCCATTAGAAAAAGTGAGTGTTACGCCCTTCCTTACCTGGAGGCTGTCTTTAACCCCTGCAACCAGCGCACTGCTGTTTTCTACCGCCGGATTTGGATTGTATTTGTAAAACCAGAAGCTTAGCCCAAAAAATACCAACAGTATAGCTGCTGCAATACCTATCCTACCCAAACGGTATACCCGGGCCGGTTTCTGTATATCAGGGATAGCCTGACGAAGTACAATTTTTAAACTATTTTCTTTTCTTAACCACAGATCCTGAGGGAATTCAGCAGCAATCTGCTGATCCGCATATTGGTTGTACCAGCTTTCCAATAACCCGCGCTCCGAGGCAGTGGCCCTGCCCTGTTCATACCGTTCTATTGCTGCTATAACTTCCTCTTGTGTCATGTGTTTTGCATTCGCCTAAATTACAAGACAACTGTGAAGCCGGGATAGACTACATGAATTTATTTTTTTTTAATCCATCATGGCAATGATAGTCAGCAACACCGCATGGGACACCCCTAATTTGTTCCTTAGAATTTTGAGGGCTCTTTGTACCTGTGTACGTACGGTATGCTCGGATATGTTCAGCATTTCAGCAATTTCCTTGTGCGACATGTACTGGTTACGGCTCAATTCAAATATCTGCCGCATCTTTTCCGGCATTTTCTCTACTTCAGACTTCACAATGGCTGCAAGTTGCTTATACCGCAGTGCTTCATCTGCTTCATAACTTCCTTTTTGCATAAACAACCTGATGTCTTCCAGCCGGTTTGTTTTTACCTTTTCATGTTTGATCCGGTTAAATACACGGTTTCGTGTGGCGGTATACAAGTAAGCAGCCAGGGAGCTGCTGAAATGAAGTTCGCTCTTATGCTGCCAAAGCCAGCCGAACATATCCTGCAATACGTCCTGCGCCTGATCGTCATCGCTCAGCATGCGCCTCACATGGAGAAAAAGTGGGGGCCAGTACCTGTTATAAATATTGGTAAAAGCCTGCAGGTCGCCTTCTTTAAGCAAGGCGGTGAGTTCGGTGTCAGAAAGTACAGCACTGTTGACCATTATCTGTAAAGCATAGGTAAATACCGGGTACGAAAGTGCAAGTATAATATTTTTTCCTGTACTCTGACACGCCTTCACCGGCAGCGAAAAAAAAATTGACCGCTAATACACCTAATCAGGAACAAACATTCTTATTGGCACCCTGCACCTAATCATCTATATTTGAACGATACTTAACAAAATGATAAAACCGCTTTGCTTAGTTATAGTTGCTGTATTATGTGCTTGCCGGAATGGAGCTCCTGATCATAAAACGCTGTACCGTGCTATCCATACAACAGATACCGCTATGCTCAATATCCATCTGACTGAAAAAGAATTTTATGGTCAGCTTGAGATCAACTATAAAGGACTTTATACAGATTCCGGGAATGTAACAGGAATTATAAAAGGTGATACACTGAGAGGCACCTATCGTTATCGCCATTATGGAATAGAAACCTGGCATACCATTCCAATAGCCTTACTAAAGAAAGGGCACAGGTTGATTATGGGTGAAGGTGAGACAGAAATTTATATGAACATGCGCTATTTCAGGAAAAATGCGCCTATCAATTATCAGAACCCGAAATTTGTATTTGAGCTCTCTCAGTAACCCTATTCAGTCTTTTCATTATTATTCAGTATCGGACATATTGTAAACTTATTCCAGTATAGGACATCCCTATGTTATAGATTAGTTGCGTCGTAGTTGACAGGGGGTTGACAGGGCGTTGATTCGGTAAATGACGACCAAAGTGCGACTGAAGTCAGTACCTTTTCCTCTGCAACAACGGCGCAACTAAAGTACAGCAAAGGAGTTAAGTATTTTCGACACTATAACGTATAGACACCAACCCGGTGTCATATGTTTTACTTTCCAGAAGGCTGAGTTTGCGCCTTCCACCCTGCTTCCCGAACAGGGTTTTGCCGCTGCCCAGCAAAATCGGGTGCACAGACAGCCACAATTCGTCAACCAGCCCCTCCTTCATCAAGGCGCTAAATAACGAAGCACCGCCAAACAGCCAGATGTCTTTCCCTGGCAGATTTTTTAACCTTCTCGCTTCCGAAATACTGTCTCCCGATACCAGTGTCGCCCCTTCCTTTACAGCTTTCAACGTTGTAGAGAATACATACTCCGTAAATGCAGGCATCCCTGGTACTACCTCTCCATCAACACTTTCACTATACTGCTGCATCATTTCGTAACTCTTACGGCCAATAAAAATGGCATCGATGCGCTTAAAAAATTCGTTTAATCCATAGTCCTGATCAGTAAAGCACCAGTCATATTCGCCATTGGGCCCTTCAATGTACCCATCCAATGTGATGGCCAATCCTAATATTAATTTTCGCATGTTGTTTATATTTATATTGCAAAAATGCGCAGGTTCAATTGCAGTTAATTGTACAAAACGGACATCAAAATAAAATATCCTGGTTCAACGCTACTTGTCGCGGTGTATAACCTGTGTAGTCCTTGTAATCGCGAATAAAATGGGCCTGATCGTAATAACCACTTTTGCAGGCTATTTCGGTAAGTGAAAGTACAGGATGCCTTTTCAGGTGATCGAGTGAACGTATGAACCTGTAGACGCGAAGGTATTCCTTTGGTGACAAGCCCACCTGTTCCTGAAACTTCCTGGAAAGCTGACGCTGGCTAAGGCCAGTATCAAATGCGAGCTGCCTTGCAGGGACCAATCCGCCAGAAGATTGTGCTGCGCTCAGGCATTGGGTCATATGCAAATCATCCTTAGCATAAGCCAGTTGCCCAAACAAGTACTGCTGGATAAGGCCTACGCGATCCTCATTACATCCGGCACATGCCATCTTTTCTTCCAGCGCTGTGGCCATATCATGCCATACATCAGCAAGGGCGGTTGTAGTGTTTGACAATTCATGCATCGGGATTTGAATAAACCTATATGCCATACCCGGATGGAAACAAACGGCAACAACCCCTGCACCCTTACGCATCTGTACATCCATAAACTGGTTCATCCGGAAAGTAACTATACTGCGTTGATGTAATTCGCCACCAATGTGGGCAACAGGCGTATTGGTATAATTTAAAAACAGTTCCGCACAAGTATCGGGAAGTACACGAATATGGCTTGTCTCGGTATCATCGTCACAATCCATGGTACATATCAGTTTTACATAAGCCTGCAGAACCGGGATGATATCGTAGGTTTGTATACGCATACTGTATCGCTATAATTTATCTTTTCATCAAATATAAGGGTAATATTTTGGTTAGATTGCTGGCATACACGCATATTGGAGATTATATATGCCGGACAGGGGCTATCGATTCTGTCACCCTGCAAGAACTCGAAAAAAATTTCTACCTTGCCTTTTAGTAAACTTATATTTTTAGAACGAATGGTCAACGTTAATCAAACTGATGAGCAGGCTTTATTGCTGCAACTGAAGAACGGAGACGAGCGTGCATTTGAAATGCTTTACAACACTTATAAATTTCGGATAGCTGGAAACTTATTTAAACTCCTTAAATCTGAGGACCAGGTCAAAGAAATTCTGCAAGAGCTTTTTTTTAAAATATGGGAAGCGCGAACTCAGATTGATCCTGAAAAATCTTTTAAATCTTATCTTTTTCGGATCGCTGAGAACATGGTGCATGATTATTTTAGGAAAGTAGCAAAAGACAAACGTTTATTGGCCAAAATCGTAGCATCCAGTTCAGAAATGTACCTGCACATTGAAGAAGACATGCTGAATAAAGAGGAGGCTCAAAAGCTACAGCATGCCATAGACTTGATGCCTCCACAGCGTAAAATGGTATTCACACTCTGCAAATTAGAAGGTAAATCTTACAAGGAAGTAGAGGAGATTATGGGAATCAATGCAAAAACTATAAGTAGCCATATGCTGCAAGCCAATAGATTTCTCAGGGCATATTTTAAAGATTCAGCTACATTTACTATTTCACTGGTTTTAAGCGCTTTATTTAAAAATTTTTGATACTGATCATTATTTTTTGGAAATTAATTGTTATTTTTTTGTTAACCGACTAAGGATATTTTTGTTCAGCTCCGTATTAGCTGTAAAAATTGAACCTTGAGACCATCTGACCAACTCCATATCCTCTTCAAAAAATACCTGGACAACACCTCTAGCCTGGAAGAAACACAGTCTCTGATGAATTACTTTCAACTTGATGAAGATCAGGAAGCGTTGAAAGCCATCATCATAGATGTTTTAGAAATGGAGGACGAAAGTTACGCAACTAACGCTGCCATTGCAGAAGTACTGGCAAAAGTTGACCGCGATTTATTTTTTCAGATTAAAGGCTCCATTGAGGTTATACCCGTCAGAAAAAATAAAACCCTTAAACTATGGCTACAAATTGCTGGTGCTGCTGCTGTTTTGGTTGTTGCATTCACAGGCATTTATTTTTTCAATAGCCAATCGAAAAAGGTTGAAAAGGTTGACACTGTTGCCCCAATTGCGGTACATGATGTTAAGCCCGGTGATTTTGGTGCCACACTTACCCTGGCAAATGGCAGGAAGATCAGCTTGGCTAATGCTTCGAAAGGCGTAATTGGCAGAGAAGCGGGATTGACGATCACCAAATCCGGTGATGGCAGACTGGTGTATGAAGTTGATGAAAATATTGCTGATCCAAATACCTTGAATACCTTGTCTACCGCCCGAGGGGAGACTTACCAGGTACGTTTGCCTGATGGTTCACTGGTCTATCTAAATGCCGCTTCAAGCCTTACCTATACCGCTGCGCTGATGCAGGATGGAAAACGTGTGGTGAAGCTGATCGGTGAAGGATATTTTGAAATAGCGAAAGATAAGCAGCACCCATTCATTGTAAAGACAAACAGACAGCAAATAGAAGTTTTGGGCACACATTTTAACATCAACAGTTATGCCGATGACGCAGTAGAAAAAACTACGTTGCTGGAAGGAAGCGTTAAATTATCTGCATCGGGCAATTCCAAAGTATTAAAACCAGGCCAGCAAGCCAAGCTGTATGATGGTAAAATACAGATCAATGAAACAGATACCGACCTCGCCGTTGCCTGGAAAAATAATGAATTTGTAGTTGAAAGTGAAAACATCGAAACCATCATGAAAATGATCGGGCGCTGGTATAATGTGGAGGTTATTTACATTGGCGAAAAAACAAACCAGCGGTTCAGTGGTAAAGTGTCAAGGTTTGATAAATTATCAAAAGTCCTTGAGATCGTAGAATCAACCGGAGAAGCCCGTTTTGAAGTAAAGGGAAGAACCATATATGTATCAAAATAATACCTAAATAATAATTAACAGAATGATAACCTTGAACTACATCAGATGAAAAGAAAACTACAATAGCCAAAGATGTTTAAACGAAACCAGGCCCCGATTAGCCATCAGAACCTGGTAAAAGTTTGGAACATTTCAATTAAAAATCAAAGTGATAACCGCAGTTCTCTCTACGGTCCAACGCAAAAGAGACTGCTTAACCAAACCGACTACTAATGTATCAAAAATCAAGGAAATTTGGTATGCCTAAGCGGCTGTACCTAAAATTATTGTTGACTATGCGCTTAACCATCGTAATAATAATAGCATGCTTTATGCAGGTAAGTGCGTCGAGCCTTGCCCAAAAAGTGACTTTAACCAAATCAAGTGCTTCACTCCGATCTGTCTTTAAGGAACTGAACCAGCAGACAGGTTACAACTTTTTTTATACGGACAATTTGTTGGAAAATTCATCTCCGGTAACCATCAACGTTAAAAATGCTGAGTTACCAGCTGTCCTTACCCAGATTTTTGCCGGGCAAAACCTGGATTTTATTATCCGCAACAAAACTGTCGTTGTCAAAGCAGGCACACAGGTCAGTCAGGAAGTTATTTCCGGTTTTGTAGGTGACGCCAAAGACCGAAAACCTATTCCTGGCGTTACGGTGTCTATCAAGGGAACAAAGTCTGCGGTACAGACGGATAAAAACGGAAAATTTACCATAAGCATTTCCAAAGGTGCTGAATCTTTGGAATTCAGATTTATAGGTTATAAAACGGTCGATGTACCCATCTCACCCAATTCTAACTATTCCATTTACATGGAAGAAGATCAGCTCTCATTGAATGAGACGGTGATTACGGGGATGGTGGACAGGAAGCTCAGCACCTATACCGGGGCAGCCAAAACCATGACTGCCGCTGAGTTAAAGGCAGTAAACCCGGTGAATGTGTTTGCTGGTATTGCTGTGCTTGATCCATCTTTCAGGATGATTCCCAATAACAAAATAGGAGGGAACATCAATGCACTTCCGGAAGTGACTATGCGTGGGCAGACGTCCTATCCAACTCTGGGGTCAGAATTGATTGGAAACCCCAACACACCCTTGTTCATTCTTGACGGATTTCAGGTTTCATTACAAGCGATTGTTGATTTAGATATGAACCAGATTGCCTCAGTAACTTTATTGAAGGATGCCTCGGCTACTGCGATGTATGGTTCCCGTGGAGGTAATGGGGTGATGGTTGTGACCACTATCCTGCCACCAAGAGGAAAAGTTGAAGTTACTATCAGCAACAATTTAACTTTATCTTCTCCGGATCTGTCTGTTTACAACATGCTGAATGCAACAGAAAAACTGGATTTTGAGCGGCGTGTAGGATTAGTGAACAGCTATAGAGGTGATTTTATCAATTCGGAACGATACAAAGCCGTGGTTAGCGGTGTGAACACCGACTGGAAATCTATTCCTGTTCAAACGGGTATAAACAACAGAACCAACCTGTCTTTACGCGGGGGAGACGAGTCGCTGACTTTTAACCTAACCTTTAGTGGAAATTTGTTACAGGGGGTAATGAAGGGCCAGGACAGGAAAAATTATTCCGGAAGCTTTATGCTGAGTTATCGAACAAATAAACTAACATTCCGAAATAATACCATAGCTACACAGGTAAATTCCAACGATTCTCCTTATGGCTCATTTAGTCAGTACCTGGATTTGAATCCTTATTGGAAACCTTACGATGAAAACGGTAATGTCAACAAATACCTGGAAAACATCAACATGGGCTTCGGCGTAGGGAGTTCCATTGTATTGAATCCATTGATGGATATTACCTACAATACCATCGACAATAGAAATAAGAATTTTAATTTGAGGAACAATACCTCTGTACGTTACGATGCCAATAAATCTTTATGGTTCAATGGTGCCCTGGGCATCACAAAAGTGAATGGCACGGTAGATAATTTCTACTCAGCGCTCGATAGCCGTTTCAATGGTGTCTCAGATTTAAGTGCGCGTGGTACCTATTCGATCGACAACAGTACAGCGTTTGTAATGGACGGCAAGGGATCGGTAAATTACAACAAAAATTTTGGAATGCACGGTGTGACAGTATATGCGGAAGTCAGGCTCGCCAGCGCACGCCTTAATTCTTATGCCGTATCTACTCAGGGTTTTCCTTTTGATCGGTTAGATAACATCCTGTTTGCTGCGCAATATTTAAACAGCAGGCCTACGGGGACAGAAAGTACCATAAACAATCTTTCTTATACCGGAAGTGCGAACTACTCTTATGATAACCGGTATTTTACCGATTTCAACTATACCAGAGACGGATCTTCTGCTTATGGAGAAAATAATAAATTTGGTAACTTCTGGTCTGCAGGTTTAGGTTGGAATATAAATAATGAGAAATTCCTGAAGGATAGCAAAACAATCAACCTGTTGAGAATTCGTGGCAGCTACGGTTCTACCGGTACTTCTGTACAAAATCCATATGCAGCACAATTCAGGTACAACCTGGGCACGTCGACTGGCTATTTTGGCGAAGTGGGTGCTTTCCCTGGTGGACTTGGGAACCCGAATTTAAGCTGGCAGCAGGTATTGAAATCGAATGTTGGCATTGCTTCAGCCTTTCTGGACAACCGTTTGACTTTCAATGCTGAATTTTACAACGAAGTCACCCAGAATGCCCTGACTACTGTATCGCTGGCACCTAGTACAGGTTTTCCATCGTATACCGAAAATTTAGGTAAGATTCAGAACAGGGGATTGCAGCTCGACCTGGGTTATACCATACTATCTCAACCTCGTAAAGGCTTAAAATGGAATGTTTCTGTGAACACAGCCACGAATAAATCTGTGTTAAAAGAAATTTCTGAGAAATTGAAAGCCTTCAATGCTGCACTAAATACCAACAACCCCAATCAGACCGCTGAAAATGCCCAGTTTATTGAAGGCAGGTCAACGACAGCTATTTATGCCGTGAGGTCATTGGGTATTGATCCTGTTACGGGCCAGGAAATTTATCTTAAATTGGATGGTACCCCAACCTTTATGTGGGACGTTAATGATAAGACCTATGTTGGCGATACCCGCCCAAAGTGGACAGGTGCTGTAATTTCAAATTTTCTATATGAAGGTTTTGCCTTAAACTTTAGCATCAATTATAATTATGGTGCTGATCTGTACAACAGTACACTGTTAAACCGGGTGGAAGCTGTTGATGCACGCAACAATGTGGACAGAAGAGCATATGATCTTGGCTGGACGGGACCTGGTAGTGTCAGTCCTTACAAAAGGATTACTTCCGGTACGCCAATACCAACACAACTTACTTCAAGATTTGTGCAGCGCGACAACAACATTCAGCTCAGCTCAGTTAATTTAAGCTATCAATTCAAAACACCATTCGTTAAAAGATTGGGCTTGCAGAATCTGACTGTTAGTGCAACAACGAATAACCTGGCCAACTTCAGCACCATTGCAATTGAACGCGGTACAGACAATCCGTTTGCCAGAGAATATACATTTGGTCTGAGTGCAAGATTTTAAATTCAAAAAATAAATTTCATATCCCAATGAAAAGAACAACATTAATCATAGGAATTCTGGCAATAGTTGCGGTGTTTTCCAGTTGTAAAAAATTTTTGGATGTAACGCCAAAAACAAGTTTGTCAGAAGAACAATTGTTTACTTCAGAAGTTGGTTTCCAGCAGGCGTTATCTGGTGTATATGGCCAACTGGCCAGCAATAGTCTTTACGGAGATAACCTTTCCATGGGTTTTGTATCTGCGCTGGCACAAAATTATTCGACACTTAATAGCAATGCAGATGTTTCACTGCAACAAACACAAGTCCTGAATTATGCTTCAGCAGAAGTGGCAGGGTATACCAATGCCATCTGGTCTACCAGTTACAGCACAATTGCTGCAGCGAATAAAATAATTGCAAATACAGAAACAAACCGGTCTTTGCTAAGCAATAGTTCCTACGCATTATTGCGCGGTGAAGCTTTAGCTTTAAGGGCATTTTTACATTTTGACTTATTGCGCATGTTCGGACCCGAATATACTGCAGGTGCCAATTTAAAAGCCATCCCTTATAAAAAGGATGTCAACGAAAACGCAATTATACCGTCTACTACTGCTGATGTGGTGAAATTCGCCTTAGCTGATCTGACGGAGGCCGCAAATTTATTGCTGCCGGTTGATCCGATCGTAACCAGCGATTTGAGGAGCAGACGGATTAAGCTGAATTACTATGGTGTAAAAGCACTGGAAGCAAGAATAAAATTATACAGTGGTGATAAAGCGGGAGCTGCTGCTGCCGCAAATGTAGTGATCAACTCTACTAAATATACATTTGTCACCCAGGCTGCTGCAGGTGCGGTCAGCTCAGGATTGGTGGTACGCGACCGTCTATATTTCAACGAACAGGTCTTTATGATCAGGGTTAGGGATATCTTACCCACCGTACAACGATATTTTAGATTTAGGGGGGCCTTAGGTCAAACCCTCACACGTACTTCTGCTAACTTTACTACGCTGTATGAAACCACATCGGGCGGCGGCACAGACTTCAGGTACCTATACCGCCTTGAGCAGGATGGCGGAAGTTTGTTTCCTTCTAAATTTTGGCAGGCCTCAACTGCTACAACGACAATTACCGACAATTTACTGGATCAGTATGTGCCTGGTATTCGCCTTGCGGAGATGTATTATATCCTGGCTGAAACTGCGGAGACGCCTGCTGTTGGTGTCGGATATTTAAATACGGTGCGCCAAAACAGGGGGCTTTCCAATCTGGCAACAACCATTACAGCTACTGCACTTACCGCAGCGATCACCAAGGAGTACCAGAAGGAATTTTATGCGGAAGGCCAATTGTTCTTTTACTATAAACGAACTAAAACATTGAGAATGCAGTTCCGTAATATTGACATGGCGCCAGAGCAGTACGTGCTGCCAATTCCAGCTGCTGAACTTCAATTTAATCCGAATTATGCTAATTAATCACACTCGTATTATGAAATACTTATTATATGTGACGATGGTCTTCTCCCTTTTTTCCTGTAAAAAAGAAGCGGTAGAAACTTATCAAGGAAAAGATGGCGTGAGCTTTTTTGCTTACACCTATCAACAATTACATACCACAGCGACGAGAAGTTACTCTTTTGCCTTTCAAAGCACTGTAAAAACAAGGGATACCATGTATATACCTTTGAGGATTACCGGAAAGCTATCTGATCAGCCACGTACCGTATTGCTAAAAACAGCTCAAGGAACAACCGCTACTGCGGGCGTGGATTTTGAGCTAAAAGAAGTGGCCATTCCGCCTGGGGTCTCCATATTTAACTACCCTCTTGTGTTGATCAACTCTGTTGGAATGGCAAGTAATGTGTATAGAATTGTGTTGGAGCCGGCAGAAACCAAGGACTTTACTTTGGGTACTTTAGGCCAGACACCTTACAATAACGTTAACCAGGGTACGGAGGAAAACTTTAGATACCTGAAGATAGATGTGACCGCCCAATACATTGAGCCTGCTTATTGGGAGGTATATCTTGCCGCGGATTTTGGGGCATTCAGTGCCGTAAAATATAAGTTCATGGTTAAAGTACTAGGTATAACAGATTTTTCTTATGAGCAGATCGGCCCTGATGGTTTGCTGAACTTTCCTGTTGCACTAAGAAATGCACTGGCTACTTATGAAGCCGCAAATGGTCCATTGTTAGATGAGAACGGTCAAAAGATTTCTTTCCCTTAATTTAGATATTATGCACTTAAAACATTTTTTAAAGCTTAGCATGATTGTTGCAATCCTGCTAACATTTGCCTGTAGTAAAGATAATAACCTATCTAAATATGAGCAAATTAACGACATTAAGATTACCGATGCAACAACCAGTTTTACGATACCTCAGCTGGATTCGCTGATCATTACACCAACATTAGCAGAAACCATGCCTGCAGGCGATTCATTTACCTACAGTTGGACCATTGATTCAAAAGTGATTGCCCAATCTAAAAATTTGCGCATAAAAGTTACCTTAAGTCCAGGTACATATTTGATAACTTATAAGGTAACGAGTAATAAAAATGGCATTTATACGCTACAGCGTTATACGGTTGTCGTAACCGGAGTCTATCCCAATGGCTGGTACATTGTCAGTAGTAAAGATGGAAAGGGTAAGGTCTCGTTGATCCGTACCGATGATGTGATTTTTGAAAACCCCATGGAAGTGGCCAACAATAAAACCTATCCAGGAAAGCCATTAGGCTTATATAATTTTGGAAAAGGTGGTTTCTTTTATTATTTCACCGATCAAAATGTGTATCGGTTTAACATGAACGACTGGCTGGAGCTTGGTGATAAGAGTTCTATACTTCCGAATTTGGCTACACCGCTTCCATTTAAAAGTACACCAGTTTTTATCATGAACACCTCGAAATTTGACCAGTTCATTGTTGCGGACGGCGGCTTATATGCCGGCATTTCAGGCTCAACTTCAGACAATGTGAAGCCTTTCAGCCAACGTATTCCTGGCGACTATGACCTATTCCCGGGTGTGTTTCCTAACACTTATAACCTGACCTATTTTTATAACAATGCCAAAATGCGCTTTATGCGAATGGGTATTTTTTCAAGAATTCTGGAAGATGCACCTGCTACAACAACAAGCTCGTTTGACATGGCAAATGTGGGAAGAAAAATGATTGCTTATGATCGTGGCATATCAACCCTATTTGAAGAAGAAATTGAGTGGTATTTCATCATGGAAGATAATAACGGCCGCTACTTAATGTCCTTGACCTACGATAACTTCGGCAATACCCAGCCCGGGGTTAATCAACCAATGATAAATAGTCCGGAAATTGGCGGCGCAAATAAATTTGCAACCTCCTCCATCTTAAAGCAACTTTATTATACTGTTGGCAATAAGGTGTATTTGTACGACATGCTTGCAAAATCAGCACGCCTGATTTACACTTTCCCAGCTGGATACGTAATCAAGGACATTGAGATGCTGCGCAGCACCAGCAAACAACTGGTAATCGGAGTCAACAATGGTGCAGCGGGTGAAGTATATTATTTCAGCATCAATGGTCAGGGAGAATTCAGCAACGGTACTTATGATAAGAAATTTACCGGCTTTGGTGAAATTGTTCAAGTTGCCCAGGCCAGGCAAAATCTGTAGACGAATATGAGAAAATTACTTATGCTCATCGCAATCCTGTCTACAGGATATTCAGGATACAGTCAGCAGGCAGAACCCGCCTATAAAGCAAGTCTTGATTCTTTGAAGATCTTTATTGATCCTTTAAAAAAGGAAGCGATTCTTGAAAGACTGGTGAAAGCGCACCCTGGCGATAGTTTTGACCAATACAGAGCTACACTTGTAGATAATTTTGTTGTGGCAAAGAACTCGGCAAAAGCTTTATTCCATTTTAATCAGATTGCAGAAACTGCACGGATCATGTATGTTGGATCGGTGGCAACAGGAATCATGGCCTTCGATTTGAAAGCTGCAGAAACTTTAATTGAGCAAGAACTGGCAAATTCAACAAATGCTCCGGAAGACCGTCAGTTCTTGTTGCATCTGTATAGTCAGGTAATGGGTAAGCAAGGAGATTATAAAAAAGCCTTTGCTGCTATCAAAGAATGTTATGAGCAGGCTGTAAGAAAACCTGCGCGCCTGGTTGCAGAGTATTACTACCTAATGAGCAAAACAGGCGGATACAAGGAGGCGCTTCCAGAGCTGGAAAAAGCAGTATTGGCAGGTTTAGCCGATGATGACTATAAGGCCGAATTAAAAAGTGCCTACGCAAAAGTAAATCCGGGAAAAGATTCATATGCGTACCTCTCAGCATTGACCAATCAGGTTGAAGAAAAATACAAGAATGCAATAGCTGCCAAAATGTTCGATGAGCAGGCGCCAAATTTTAAAGTTACAGACATCAAAGGCAAAGAAGTGTCATTGTCAGATTTTAAGGGCAAAATCGTTGTTCTTGATTTTTGGGCGACCTGGTGCGGACCTTGTAAGAAATCTCTTCCAGCAATGCAAATGCTGGTCAATAAATACAAGCATGATCCGAGTGTAGTGTTTCTCTTTATACATACATGGGAGACTGTTAAAGATCCTAGATCGGATGCTGTGAATTATTTGCTAACACACAACCTGGATTTGCCTTTGTACATGGATGTTAAAAATCCGGCTACAAAAAGTAACCCTGCAGTGTCTTCATTTGGCGTGAAGGGAATTCCAGCAAAGTTTATCATTGATGGCTACGGCAAAATACGCTTCAAGGAAAGTGGATTGGTGTGGCCAGATGAAGCTGCGGTTAAGGAACTTTCAGCCATGGTAGAGATGTCGCGTTAAAATCCAATCATCCGGATATGGGCGAACATTATGCTAGCAACCTCTCGTGTGCCTTTCGGCACATGAGGGATTGTTTTGATGAAACAGATACAAATAGCTACAGTGCAATAGATTTATAGTTGAAAAAAACAGGGTGTAGAACAGGGCATAAAAACCTCGATATTCTTTACTTTTCCCTGATATGACTAAAACGAAAAAACCCTCTAAACTGTGAAATTTAGAGGGTTTTCGATAGAATTTGACTTCTATATTGTCGGGGTGGCAGGATTCGAACCTACGACCTCCACATCCCAAATGTGGCGCGATACCGGGCTACGCTACACCCCGAACTGGTATCTTCTTTTTCAGTATACTAAACACGCTTCCGAGTGTTTTTTGTCGGGGTGGCAGGATTCGAACCTACGACCTCCACATCCCAAATGTGGCGCGATACCGGGCTACGCTACACCCCGAACTTGGTATCCTTTATTCCCTTTTTCGAAGGGATTGCAAAGTAACAACATTAAAATGAAAATTCCTACTTTGTTCAACAATTAAATTCATTTTTTTTATGCCCTCAATTGCTTAGGGCGCAAATATAGAAATAATTCATATTGCCGCAAATTACATTTTAAAAATATATTTTCCCGAGGAAAGCAATACCAATCCATATCCGTTTTTAACCTCCAAAATCTTTATATATTTGCGTTCTCCGATCACCTCACGAAGCATATGCTCCGGCAGATTTAACCGGCCCCTGCAATTCGGTGGCACAGTGACTTCAAGCTCCGTCCTGCCGGCCTCACGCCGCCAGGCAGTTTTGATCTGACCTGCCGGGGAATCAAAACTTGCTCTTGCCCAGCTTAGTTGTTTCTGATCCAGGCCCGGCATCTTTATGATAAAATCCTGAAATCCAGGCCTGGCAGGATCCCGTTGTATTCCTGCCAGACCTTCAATATACCAGGCCCCGGGATACAGGTAAGAGCTATGCAGCAGGGAATGCCCGGGCAGGTCCTTTTCCCACATTTCCCAGATGGTAGTAGCACCATTGGCCTTCATATATCCCCAACTTGGGTAATCTTTTTGTGAGGTCATGGAATAGATCAGGTCATCTCTTCCTTCCTGTCGCAGCAACTTGAACAACATCGCCCCTCCTGTAATGCCCACATTGATGTGTCCCTTATGCAAAACCAGAATATCCTTTTCCAATCGTTTCATGACAGCTGCCCTTAAATCTGCAGGAGGTATTTCTGCCAGCAACGCTGCTGCCAGGTTAGCCATGGAGCTGTCTGCATAGCTATGATCAGCGGCACGATAAAACCTTGCATGAATCGCAGCCCTGCAGCGTTCCGCCTGCTGTTCCCAGTGTTCCGCTTCCACATCTTTTCCGATTACCCGCGCTATTTTTGCCGCGGTACGTAAATTAAATACCCTGTAACTGTTGTTTAAACATAAAGTTTCCTCCTTATTGTTGTTCATGCCCTGCGCTGTTGCACCAGGCCATAACCAATCGCCCAGAAAATCCCAGTCGCCTCCAAAACGCTGTAAAATATCATCCTTGGTATGTGAATCCAGGAACGAAAGCCAGCCCCTGATCAGCTCAAAATTCTTTTCCAGTATGCGTTTATCTCCTTCGTGCTGATAAACAAACCAGGGCAACGATACTACTATACCTCCCCATGCGGGCCCGCCACCACCAGAATAAGTAGGCGCGGTATGTGGCAAAACCCCATTGTTCATCAGCCGTCCGCTCATCACCTTTTTTCTCGCAAATTCCGGATCATACATATTACCAACAATAGACTCCGTTCCCTGTACATCCCTCCAGTCCTGCATCCATTTGGTATAAAATGCACCCAGCTTATAGTTGTACATTCCGGTCTCACAGGTTGCATGTGCATCACCCCCATAACCCAGTCTTTCGCGTTGCGGACAATCCACTACAAAACCACCAATAGAAAGGTTTTGAAAAGTCCATTTTACTTTATCATAGATCCAGTTCTGCAAGGTATCAGAACATTCAAAATTAGTCGCCGCCTGAAAATTCGTTCTCACCATCCAACCCCGGATTTCACTTAATTGCGGCTTATACTTTAAGCCCCGGATGACAATCCATCTGCCAGAACTATAGTTAAAACGGTTCCGGAAAGTTCCTTTGCCCCTTGCGCCAATGATATAAGCACTGTGCAGGTTAAAAGTCTGATCCATCTGTTCTCTTTCCGAATATTCAAACGCTATTCTATCACCTTTATTCCCCCGCAGATCAACCTCCGTCCAGCCCGCAAAATTAACACCCATATCCACCCGGTACGAACCATCCGGTCTGGACTCAATGCCAATGGCTTTAATTTCATCGAACAGCCGGTTTGGTTCAACAGTTTGCGCTGATAAAATCAGATCAGGTTGGTAAACAGTTACCTTACTCCATTTTGCTTCATCGCAGGTGATGGTATTCCAGTCCGCAATTTCCTGATTGGCATCCCACAGCTCGCCTCCCATTTTTGCAAAATCCCAGGTTCCCAGCAACTTACTCGGACTTGCATGTGTTTTCCAGCTTTCGTCGGTTTGCACAACAAGTGTAGGTTTTGCTCCTGCAACAGGTGTTTTTGTATTGTAAATGGCAGTTTGCGCGATCACAATAGGTGTATTGGGTCTGCCTGCTGTTAGGTAAGGACCAAAAATTGACCAGGAAGTCCCCAACCAAATGGCAATTACATTTTTCCCGGGCTTTAGCGCAGCCGCGATGTCATAGGCCACATAACGTGCACGTTTGGTATGATCCGTTACTGCCGGCGACAATACATCGTCGCCGACCTTCTTTCCGTTCACATATAGCTCGTGGTAACCTACCGATGCCAGAAACAACACTGCCTTTCCCGGCTTTTGTGGTAAGTTAAAAGTTTTCCGCAGCCAGGGATCAGAGATATTACAATCTTTTTGCGAAGGGTCAAACAATTCATTTGTTCCGATCCATTTGGCTTTCCAATCATTCTGCTGAAGTAAACCCGTTGCCCAAAATGCAGTTTTACTCCAGGCTGAGACCAGTCCCTTTTCGTCTTTAACAACTACTTTCCAATAGTAATAACGATCGGACCTAAGCACCTTACCTTTATATTCAATTTGCTGCATCTGATCAGAGTTCACCCAGCCAGAGTCCCATTCATCCCCTTTATTTTGATGAAGTAACCGTACCTCAGAGGCTACAATAATCCGATAGGCTGTTTGTTTTTGACCGAATGCCGCCACATTCCCAGCTTTATGGGTCCAGTTAAAACGCGGACTCATTTCATCTAATCCAATTGGATTTTCCAAATACTCACAACGTAAATTTTCAGGTTGCAGACTACTTTCCCCAGCAGTAGCTAAAGCCAATTCTACGTCCGAAACAAACCATACCAACAGTATAATCAGGTATTTCTTCATCATCATTATTTATTTGTCCAATTCAATGTATGGGACCCAGACCCCAATACAATTTTCAGTTTACCGTTTCCCATGTATTGTTTTTTAACGGCTTTGTGCTGACTTAAAGGCTTTTGATTTAAATTTAACAGTTTTTCTTTAACAACAGGCAAAACAACCAGGGCCTCTGTATTTGCCGGGATGCTCACCTGCAAAGCCGATTTGCCTTTTTCCTTTTTCCAGTCCACTACAATATCCCCTGTAATGGCTTTATAACTTGCTTTAACCCAATCAACCCCCTCTACAAATTGAGGCTCAATTAAGATCTTACCAAAACCAGTATCATCTGCCTGTTGTTTGATTCCAGCCAGTCCGCTGTAAAACCACTCTATCAGGTGTCCCAGCATCATGTGGTTATTGGAAACATTCTTTAAGGCCGGCCAGGATTCTGTAAGCGCAGTTGCCCCGTTACGAATCTGATAACCATAACCTGGCACATCATCTCTGTTGTTCATTTGATATAACAGTTGCGATGCACCGCCATCTTCCAACACTCTGATCAGATAACGATAGCCAATGTCACCGGCAGTAAGTGCATACCCGCTGGTCCTTATAGATTCCTTCAGGTTAGCAAACACCTTTTCTTTAAATGGTTCATCTACTAATCCCATATAAATCGACATAGCATAAGCTGTCTGGCTTCCTGTCGAATAAACGCCCGTCGCGGGCTCAAAAAACTTTTTATTGAATGCTATTTTAATTTGTTCGGCTAATTTCTGGTAAGCTTTTGCTTCTTCTGTTTTTCCAAGGATTCCTGCGGCCTTAGCCAGTAACACAGCGTCGTAGTAAAAAGTTGCAGTGGCTGTCAAAGCCTTCGGGGTAAGCTGCGATTCTCCCGGACTTTTAGGCCCAAGATCAAACCAATCCCCCAAACCATGCGACAGAATATGTGCATCCGCCTTACTTTCCAGGTAACTGATATAACGCTTCATCATGGGATAAGCCTTTTCAATTGCTTTTTTGTCGCCATACCATTCATACAAATACCAGGGTATAATAACAGCAGCACTACCCCATTCCGGAGAATCCCTGAAACCATCTTCAAATACCACATATTCAGGAACAATGTCAGGCACCAGACCAGAAGAAAGCTGCGACTCCGTCATGTCCTCTATGATTTTATTGTAGAAGAGCTGAATGTCGTAATTATATTTCAACGATCCCCCCACAAGATGTGTCTGCTCCAGCCATCCCAATTTCTCTCTATGTGGACAATCGGTACTTACATGACTCATATTACTCTTCATTGCCCAGTCAATCAGCTTAAAAGTCTGATTAAACAGCGTATTTGAACAGCTGAAGGTGCCAACCTCTGGCGCGCTATTGCGCGTGTGCAACATTTGAAGCCTTTCTACTGTTGGTCTTCCCGATATTGCAGGTTGTCCGGCTGGAACACCCCCTTCCACTAAAGCATACCTAAACCCGTAATAGCTAAAACGTGGTTCCCAGATTTCTTCATCGCCACCTTTAAGCGTATAATCAAAATAATAAGGACTTCCCGACGCACTTTGATCTGCCATTCCCCGGTCATCTAAAATTTCAGCAGGGACAATTCGTATCCGGTCTCCTTTCTTACCTTTAACTTTTAAACGGATAATTCCTGATGCATTCTGACCAAAATCATATAGATAACTGCTATCCGTTATTTTTCTGAGTGTCTGCTGCTCAAATGTCTGCATCACTTTTAAAGGATAGCTGGATTCTGCTTTCATTTTCCCTCCAGGCCCCTTAAGTAAATTGCTTTTTTCCAGTACTGGTCATTAAATCCGGCTCTATCCCAACCTGTTTGTTCCTTACGGGCATCATAATCTTCTCCACCATAGATGCTGCTGTATACAACTGCCGAAGGACTTGTTTTCCAGCTATCATCCGTTACCACTTCCGTAGTACTGCCATCTTTATAACGGATCATCAGTTTTAATCTCAACATTGGAAAAGCTTCAGCCCTTGCCATTTTACGGTAGCGCTCGCGGTTTATATACATAAACCCCGGACCAACAATCGCTCCCAATGCATTTTTTCCGCTAACCAATGAAGCAGTTACGTCATAGGTACTGTACAGATTTGTTTTGGAATAATTGGTCCATCCGGGGGCCAGAAAATCATCTCCTACTTTCTTACCGTTCAGCTGCAACTCATAGTGCCCCAGCCCCGAAACAAACACATATGCCTCCGCTATCGGTTTGTTGATATCAAAAGTTTTTCTAAAATAAGGAACAACAGCAGGTTGTACAGCTTTTTCACCCAATAAACTACCATCTCCATGTAATCCGGGGACAACTTTCCTAGCATCTTCCAATACCTGGTAAGCTATCCACCTGCTTTGGTCCCATTCTTTGGTTTGTAAAATACCGGTAGAAAATGTTGCAGGCCTGCTCCAGTCAGAGACGGTTCCGTTCGAAGACCAGACTCTGACCCGCCAATGGTAACGTTTTCCGGAGGATAGCAACTTTCCTCCGTAAACTGCTGACATCGCAGTACCGGCATTCATTTTTTGTGAGTCCCACAGATCTGCCTTACCCAGCAGCACAGCATTAAGACTGCTAAAAACCTGTAGCTGCCAGGCATGTTGTTGAAATGATTGCTGGTCAGCACTGATGTTCCAATTGAATTCGAGCCTGTCCGTTTCCACCCCAAGCGGACTTTTTTTATGATTGCAAGTTAAATTTACCGGTTCAGTAATCGCATTTGCATTTACTGTAAGCAGTAAAAGTACGGCAATGCTTAAATATTTATAGATAGTCATTCGATACCTGGTTTCAGTTGTTGTTTTTATTAATTTGCTCCAGTGAAGCATATTTGGTTTGCCCTTCTGTACCTCCGGTAAAACCCCAGTTCCCCTTATCGCCCACATCTGCAACTCCGGCAGCAAGAAACAACAGAACGACGACCGCCATTCCATATTTAAATCTTTTCATAAATCTCCTGGTTTTTTAAGACACCATCTATCTCAGTTCGTATTCAGTGGCCTTGCTCATCTGTACACCATTTTTAAAAGTTGCAGCCTTAACTTTCACATTGGGATTCACGTTAAACGGGCCCATATATTTCATTGAATGCTGACCGGGTTCTGTTCCGTCAAGCGTATAATAAATTTCAGGATTGTAACTTTGGGTCTTCAATGCGATTTGTGCTTTTTGTGTCCTCGCTCCCTTAATAAACTCAAAACTTACCTGATAGGCACTTTTTGAATAGTTGATTCCCGAAGCCTCGTAGCGGCTATACTCTGTTTCCATTTTGTGTTTAAACTTCTCCCAGTTCTTTTTTTCCGGTGTAGACCAGGCTACCTCTGCCAGGGCAGATAAACGCGGGAAGGCCATGTACTGCAAGTGATGGAAGTCCGGAATAAACTCAGTCCAGATGTTCCCCTGGATTCCTTTTATGTATTTAACTTCATCAGCATTCAGCGCTGCAGGTATAGGCTCAAAATTGTAAACACGCTCCAGTGTATTAAAGCCATCAATGGTAAGCGGTTCCAGCTCAGGTGAACCCTGGTAATAATCCAGGTAGAGGTAGGTAGTCGGCGTCATCACCACATCGTGGTGTTTTCTAGCAGCAGTAACACCCCCGGATGTTCCTCTCCAAGACATTACCAGTGCATCTGAAGTAAGCCGGTTTCCTTCCAGGATCTCGTCCCAGCCAATTACCCTTTTATTTTTAGCTTTCAGTACCTGGGCTATACGATTGATAAAATACCCCTGCAGTTGATGCTCATCTTTCAAACCCTCTTTTTTCATGCGTGCCTGACAATACGTACAAGTTTTCCAATTCGTTTTGCGGCATTCATCCCCACCAATATGGATCACCTTTCCGGGGAAAAGTGCAGCCACCTCTGTAAACACATCTTCCAGAAATTTAAATGTATTTTCTTTCCCGGCACAATACACGTCGTCGAATACCCCCCATTTGTCTTTCACTTCAAAAGGCCCCGGCTTTTCACCGCAGCCCAGTTCTGGATAGCCGGCGAGCGCCGAAGTACAATGCCCCGGAAGATCTATCTCAGGAACAACTGTAATATATTTCCCCTGCGCATAAGCAATAATGTCCCTGATCTGTTCCTGTGTGTAAAACCCACCATGAGGTAATGTATCAAAACGCTCCGGCTGTTCTTCAAAATGTCCGATCAGTGATCTTTTCCTCCATGCACCTACCGAAGTCAGCTGTGGATATTTTTTAATCTCAATCCGCCAGCCCTGGTTATCCGTTAAATGCCAATGGAAAGTATTGAGTTTATAGCTTGCCAGGAAATCTATGTATTGTTTTACCTGTTTAACGGTAAAAAAATGCCTTGACACATCCAGCATAGCGCCTCTCCAGCTAAAACGTGGCTGGTCCTGTATGTGAAGTGCCGGAACATTTGCGCCCTCCAACGGATTTACAGGTAACAATTGCAGTAAAGTTTGCATCCCATAAAAACAGCCCTGAGGTTGTTTTGCGGTAATCACAATACCTCCAGAACCAATATCCATCATATAACCCTCGGCACCTATTCCCTGCAGTTGATCCGAAAGTTTAAATACAATCTGATTTTTGCCCGGCAGAGCAGTTATTTTTTTAACAGGGATTTTTTTTCCCGTATAGGCTTTAATTTTTTCGGAAAACTGATCCCCGATAAACTTCATTGCGGTATTCCGGTCATCATATAAAATAACGGTAGCGCTATTGAACCCGAAGCTTCCCGGCTTTACTGTTACAAGTTCCGGCTCCGGAATAATTGAAAGTTGTCGCGATGGATGCTGCGCTTTTGTCGTGCTGTTAAAAACAATAAAAACAGCCATCCATAATGTCATTAATCTATTCATGCATTAATAGTTTATATCTAAAGCAGTTTATTATTTATATAGGGCGTACAATTTACCCTCACCTGGTAAAAAATTATCTGTTAATTTATGATCGGCAGCTTTGTAATCGATATCCTTTTCCAATCCGTCAGCTTTGGAAATTCCTTTCACGTTCGTAACTGCCGTACCGATCTTAAATGCAAATGTTTTATTTTCGGTCAGCGACTTGTTTACCACCATAATATAAACCCGGTTGTTCGCCGGGTTCACAAAATGCGTAATCAGCATAAACTCATTTTCATTTTCAGCTTTCCAGATAAAATCTGAAGGTGTTCTTTTGGTACCGGAAGGGATACTTAACCCCGCATGGAAAACATCCATTGCATCCAGTTTCATCAGCGTTTTACCCAGCTGCCGCATTTCCCCGTTGATGAGTTTAAAAGGTTCATACAGATCGGTTTTATTTCCCTGAGCATCCACTATCGCATTGGTAAATTTTTCTGTAGAACCAATCGGGGTCCAGTACGTAAACCATACCGGCAATTTAATACCGTAAGCCAGGTTCGTAAATGCACTATACCTGAGTTCATTCGCATCAGGTCTTCTTAGACCAATGTCACTGCCTATCGACTGTAAATACGAAGAAGTCCTGACCTTATATTTTAACCCTGCTTTTCTGATGACATCAAGGTCCTTATAATAAGGAACTTCCCTTAAAGTCCCATCTTTCATAAAAGGGTAATTGTCAAATGACAGGTATTTAAGGTTTACCGCCCCAACCAGTTCTATCCATTGCTCAACATATTCTTTTTCATATTCTACATTGGCCAAAGCACCAGTGGCATAGCTCGGAAAAAGATTCACATGAGGTACCTTTTCCGGATCAAGGTTAATCAGTTTTTTATACCTCATGGCTGCATCGGCCAGATCAGGCACACGGGGTTCGTCTTTAATGTAATAGCCTGCAGTTGCCGGATGATTTTTGTAGGCATTTACCATCGCAGCCATATCTGCATCTGTCCCGTCAACACGTTGGTCGGCCACAAACATTTTCAACTGATTTGCTGCAGCCATATCCAGCATAGCCAGCTTGTTTGTCTGGGAATAGCTTAATGAAATGTCCTGGATCAGATCAACATTCGCCTCCCTGATATTCTTAAAATGATGATCAGTGATGTAACCGATTCCCGGCGATACATAAATGCCAATCATCATGTCGTCCTTTACTTCAGCAACCGGAGGCTTAACCGGGTCCGGCTTTATTTTTTCAGTCTGTGCTTTACTGCAACTGCATACCCCGGTAAGCACAAGCATACCGGTACACATTAATAATGATTTAATTAACCTGTTCATTTGCGTGATATTGGTTTAGGTGTGAGGTAGTAATTTCTTCCTCCCAAAAAACAGGAGGAAGAAATGTTTTATGGTAAAATTAATTTCAGGGCGAGACCATTTTTCTGATGCGGTGATTTGCTTTGTCTACCACATACATGGTTCCATCCGGGGCAATTGTAATCCCTGTTGGGACCGTAAATCTGGCAGCCGTTCCGGATCCATCTAAATAACCCTGCACAGCTCCCCCTGCAATGGTGGTGACCTTATTGGTACCTGCTTCAATCCTTCTGATATTGGAAGCATTGGCGGCTATCGTCGGCGCATCAAATAAGTGACCACAACCAGCAACATAAATGTTGTCACTGGCATCAACAGCAACACCCCATGGATGTTCAAACCTGGCATTCAGGCCAATCCCATCTGTTTGCCCCGTTGTGCCTGCCAGGCCGGCAATTTGGGTAACAGCCCAATTGCCCGTATTTACCTTGTATACATTCGAACTGCCGTTATCTGCAATCACAAGATTCCCCTGACTATCCATTGTAATCCCTCCGGATACGACCGGAACACTGAGTGTCCTTGTAGTCATCACCCCTGCCGGACTCACTTCAAAGAGCTTATTGTTACTTGCAGAAGGCAAAGCACTCACCAGGTAAAATTTACCGGTATTTTTATCCATCGTAATGCCCTGCGGAAAAGGGATAACCCAGCCGAGCACAGTGGTTACTGTACCCGCCGGTGTGATTTTACGAAGTGCCCAGTTCCAGGTATCCGCTACATAAATATTGTTGTTCGCGTCTGCAACTACAGCCGAAGGATGGTCAAATAAAGCTGCCGTACCTACGCCATTGGTATTGCCGGCAACACCGGGATTACCTGCAAAGGTACTGACTAATCCGGCCGGAGTAATCTTTCTGATGCAATGGTTATTGATATCAGCCACATAAACATTGCCGTTGTTATCCGTCGTGATACCCGCATTGGTCACAAAATCAAACTTAGCCACTGTGCCTTGTCCGTTTAAGAAACCAGCAACTCCTGCACCGGCAAAAGTACTTACAGTTGCCGTGTAAGCAACTTTTTCCAAAGCATACAACTTTCCTTCACCTGGCAAAAAAGTATCTGACAGGGAATGACTGCCGACTGCAAAATTGGTAGCTTCTTCCAAACCTGTAACCTTGGAAACAACCTTAACATTTGCTACCTGGTTTGCTGTTGTAAAACCAAAAGTATTACTGCCCGTAAAAGATTTATTGACCACCATAATATATTCCTTACCCGCAACAGGGTCTATAAATTGGGTGATGATCATAGATTGGGCAGCATTCTGGGGCTGCCAGATAAAATTTCCCGCCGGCCTTACAGTGCCGGTGGGAATTGTTGTTCCGGTATGATACACAGCATTGGCATTCAGCTTCACCAGTGTTTTGCCCAGCTGCTTCATTTCAAAGTTTAATGCTTTAAAAGGAAGGTACAGGTCGGTCTTATTTCCCGCAGCATCTATTATTCCATTGGTAAAGGTTTCTGCTCCGCCTGTTGGTGTCCAGTAACTAAACCACACAGGCTTTTTTATTCCATAAGCCAGGTGCGAATAAGCACTATACCTCAATTCGTTCGCATTCGGTCTTCTCAGGTCCGTTGAGTTCCCTATAGATTGCAGGTACCCTGAAGTTTTAATATTGTATTTTAATCCAACACGCCGGATGACATCCAGGTCATGAAAATAAGGCACATCCCTGAACGTTCCGTTCAACATAAAGGGGTAGTTATCCATTGCAAGGTAGCGCAGATTAGCAGCTACTACCTTCTGTATCCAGTTTTCCACATAATCCAGCTCATAGTTGATACTTCCCAACGCACCGGTAGCATAACTCGGGAAAAGATTCACATGAGGATCATGGTTATTGTCGAGCGTAAGCAATTTCTGATAACGATTAGCTGCGTCCTGAAGCTGACTTACTGTTGGTTCATCCTTTACATAATAGCCCGAAAGTGCCGGGTGGTTGATATAGGTATTCACCATGGCGGTAATGTCTGCATTAGTCCCGTTTACCCTGTTGTCGGCAACTACCATTTTCAAACCATGGCTATTGGCCATGTCGAGCATCGTCAGCTTGTCAACCGGCGATATCCAGCCTGCAATATCCTGTATCACATCGATATTTGCCTCACTAATTGCTCCATATTGCAAATTAGTCGTAAACTCAAACGGAGGAGCGATATAGATACCTATTGGCATCCCCTCTTCAACACCATTCAACAACATCGCCTGATCGGCCCTGCCCATATCTTTTCCGGGCATTTCTGTGATAAACTTCTGGCAACCGGTAAAAATAAAAGCACAAAAACTTAGTATAAGGAGCGCAAAGCGCCCCTTATTGATACAATATCCAGCATTCATAATCAGTTAAATTAAATGAACTAGTTATTCCGATACAATTTTTCTGATGCGGTGATTTCCCTTGTCCAGTACATAGATTGCACCGTCAGTCCCGATAGCAATGCCGGTCGGCACTGCAAACCTGGCCACTCCACCCAAACCATTGGTAAAGCCCTGCGTATCGCCACCGGCGATAGTCGAAACTTTATTTGTTCCCGCTTCAATCATTCTGATATTAGAGGCTGAAGCCGAAATATCCGGTCCCTCAAACCTATGTCCGCAACCCGCAACATAAATATTATCTTTAGCATCCACGGCAATACCCCATGGGTGGTCAAACCTTGCCACCGCACCTATTCCATCTGTCAGACCTGTTTCTCCAGCAGCACCGGCAATTGGGGTACGGGCCCATGTCGTGGTATTGACGCTATAGATCACCGAGCTCACATTATCAGCAATAATCAGGTTCCCCTTGCTGTCAACGGCCATTCCTCCAGAGAAAATTGGTACATCAACCCCGCGCTCGTTTAATACCCCCGAAGCTGAAAATTCATAAATTTTCCCACCGTGATAATTTGCGGCCAATGCACTGCTGATATAAACTACTCCTGTATTTTTATTTATGGCAATTCCCTGCGGAAAGGCAAATGCCTGCCCACGGATAGAACTGACCAGACCTTCAGGTGTAACCTTCCGTACAGCCCAGTTCCATGCATCAGCAACGTAAAGATTATCATCTTTATCAACTGCTACATCCATAGGGTGGTTAAACAGCGCGACATCTTTATTGCCATTTACATACCCTTCCACGCCAGGTTTACCGATAAAAGTACTCACCACACCGGCAGGCGTAATTTTACGGATACAATTGTTAAAAATATCGGCTACGTAAAGGTTCCCTTTAGAATCAATATCCATCCCTGCATTACTTCTGAAATCGAATCTGGCCACATCCGCTGCTCCATCCGAAAAACCGGCAACACCAGCCCCTGCGAACGAACTAACCGTTCTTTTTAAAGTGTAAACAAATGGCTCCGTACTGGTTACCGTTTTTCCTGCAATGGTCACTTCGATTTTCCCTGAACCAAGTGCAGCAGGTATCTTAACAATCATCCGGTTTTTATTGGCACCCAGAACAGTTACCGGCTTTCCGTTAATTTTCACACTGATGTCCGATAAAGCACTGCTGTAATTGTCACCATAGATCATTACCTCAGTAGCTTCGCTTCCCTCAAGGGGTGAAAATTTACTGATCACAAAAGGAGCATTACTATTGTGCGTATAACTGTCATCAGTCTGTTCAAAAAACTGTTCTTTACACGAGGCCAGTCCCAATTGAAGCAGTAGCGTAGCACCATAAAAAATGGCTTTCATTGCTTTATATTTTTTCATCTTAAATATCCTTAACATTAGTTGTAACCATAATTTTGATCCAGCGCAGTATTTCTATTGCGCTCCGTCTGTGGAATGGGGTACAGGTCAAATGCATCCTCGTAAATCCTTGACTCTACCAGGAAAGGTGTATAAGAAAAACTTCCTGCACCCTGTTTTACGATACGCATACCTCTGGCTTCGCGCATTACACTTTTACCGATACGCCATCTCCTGATATCCCAGAAACGGAAACCTTCAAAGGCCAGCTCTACCCTTCTTTCCCTTCTGATCCGCTCTCTCATTTGCGCTTTGTTAAGCCCTGCAGGTAAAGCAGGCATATTCACACCAGCCCTGCTACGCACAGCATTCACGGCTTCATAAACACTATTATCCGGAGCTGCTAATGCCTCATTTCTGGCTTCGGCAAAGTTCAGCAGGGTTTCCTCATAGCGCATATAAACCCAGAAATGATCTCCAGGTCTGTTGTCAGGAGTCATGCTTCCATTTTCGTCCAATAGTTTACGTAGATAATATCCGGTTTGAGTTTTGGCACCTTCTGCCGAAACCAGTCCATCTAAACCATCGACAAAAGTTTCAATAACATTATCTCTCCAGGTACTGCCGTTATAAAGAATGGAAGCAGCAAGCCTGGGGTCGCGGTTGGCATACGGATTATTGGCATCATATCCTGAACCGGCATCACCAGGCTTTAACCCGTTTTTCATTTCATAATCGTCAACCAGGTTCTGCAACGGCTGAATCCATGCTAAACCACCCTGACTAGGGACAAACATCTGCTGAACCCAGGCGGTATTGTTTATTGTTGACTGAAATATAATGTTCGGGGCAGTTCTTTTATGAAACAAACCCTTGTAATCACCGTCAACCTGATATAAATTAAGCTTCATCACATCCTCAGCTGCCTCAGCTGCACGCTCCCATTTCTGAACATCAGAAGTAGGATTGTGTAATAAACTCGCCGCATAGAGCAGGACGCGTGACTTCAGCATTAAAGCAGCCCCTTTAGTCGCCCTGCCAATATTTGCCGAAGTATTTACCGGAACCAGGTTCGCTGCTGCTTCATTACAGTCGTCCACAATAAAACGCACTAACTCTTCTTCCGAGTTTCTGGGAATATTCAGGTTATCATTAATTTGCAAAACCCTGTCTATTACAGGAACAGTGCCATAACGCTTATGCAATTCAGCATAAAAATAAGCCCTTAAGAAATAAGCTTCTCCTTTCATACGCACTTTACCGGCAGTCTGTGTGGCATTTTTTACCGGTACTGCATCTACCTTTTCAATAAAGCGGTTGACTTTACGAATAGCCGCATAGAGCGATGCCCATACATCAACAGGATTATGGTTCTGGCTGATCAGGCCCCGGGTAAAAACCTGAGGCCCGTTAAAATACACAACCGGACATTTAGCCTCGTCCGAGGCTGCGGCATAGGTAAAACTATTTACCGGCATCCATTCATTCGATAGCTGGGAATAAACATTGGCCAGATATCTTTCAGTCTGAACATAGTCTCCGAAGACCTCCTCTTCCGATAAGCCCCCTGTTTCGGCCTTATCCAGGTATTCGTCAAATTTTTTACACCCCGAAAATGCAATTACTCCCAGAATGCAAATCACTATTAATTTAAATTTCATGTGATAATAAGTTATAGGGTTAGAAACTAAGAGATGCACCAAAATTGATGATCCGTTGTGCAGGATACACGTTACCTATCGTATTTGGCTGCCAGTATTCCGGATCAAACATAGGCTGGGCCTTCGTCCAGGTATACAGGTTCATACCATTCCCATAAATACGGAAACTGGATAAATTCGCTTTCTTTGTCAGCCTGATATTTTTAAAAGTGTAACCTATTTCTAAATTTTTCAAGCGGATATAACTGTTGTCTTCCAGGTAAAGCGATGACATACGGTGGTTATTACTATTTCCGCCATAATGAAGTGCAGGCCAGGTCGCTGTATTTGCGGTCTCAGGTGTCCATCTGTCCAGGTGCTGGGTTCTCGCTTTTCCTCCTTCATAAAATTCCCATGACATCCCTCCTACCAGTGTCCTGCTGCTGTTTGCCGCACCCTGAAAAAGGAAACTGATGTCGAAGTTCTTCCAGTTCACCCCACCAGACAAACCAAAAGTAATTTCAGGAATATTACTTCTTCCCATTGGTCCCATATCGTTGTCGTTGATCACCCCGTCTCCATTCAAATCTTTATACTTTACATCCCCCGGGATTAAGCGTCCGTATTGTGCCGGACTCAGACGGATATCCATTTCATCTCTAAAAAAACGTTCTGCTTCTAAAAGAAAAATCTGTCCAAGTGGATGCCCGGTTTGATATTGATAAGCATACTCCCTGTTTTCCTCATCCATAAAGATGATTTTATTCTTTGCCAGGGCAAAATTACCGCTCAAAAAGTATCCGCCATTGTTGAACCTGTTGCGATGCGTAAGCTCTACCTCAAATCCTTTATTGTTTACCTTTCCCATATTTGCTGGCGGCAGGTTATCCCCGCTCATCCCCAGCATCGTAGGAAGCGATTTACGGGTAATCAGGATATCCGACCTTTTTTCTGTGAAAAAATCTGCGGTCACTGAGAAAAGATCTTTCAGCAATTTGACTTCAAAACCAATATTTGACTTATGTGCAGTCTCCCAGGTTACAGCCGGATTTGACATTGCCCCTTCATAAATCCCCTCTATTCCAACAAGCTGGTCACCATACAAATAACCATTCCCTGCACTTCTCACATATTCCGAGCTAAACAACCATCTCCTGCCGGGTAACTGATCATTCCCTGTTAAGCCGTAAGAGCCTCTTATTTTTAAGAAATCTATAATGGAATTTCCTTTCAAAAAGGACTCTTCAGAAAGCACCCAACCTGCCGATACTGCCGGAAAAAAACCATACCTTTTTTCTTCGGAAAAGTTATCCGTTCCATTATATCCGGCATTAAACTCGGCAAAATACCGGTTTTTATAGTTATATGTCAACCTGGACACAATGCCCTGAGATACATAAGGAATTTGATTACCTCTTACTTCCTGTGCACGGTTTACAAGCAATAATGCTGTAAAATCATGGTCTTTATACTTTTTGGTATAGTTCAGGGACACATCCATCCACACGTCCCTTTTCTGGTTAAAACCTGAAACCGGGGCAGAAAGCGGGGCATCCGTACCTTTGTATGTATAATTGGCAGGATCGTTATAATCTCCCGTGCCTTTGTATTCAGCAGTCATTACCGACTTCGATCTTCTGAAATCATTCTGGAAATAACCATCAAAAGAATAATTCCCTTTAATTGTTAATCCAGGAGTGATGAAATTCAGTTTTCTGGTGACAGACAGCATACCCGATAACGAAGAGTTAAAAGATTCACGAAACCCGGTCTGGTTTAATAAACGGGCCGGGTTCAGAAACAACCGCTCTCCATAACTTCCTGTCGGATATTTTACAGGAAAGGCGTTTGGAGGTATCTGGTTTAAAGTCCAGAAAAGGTCGGCAACCGAAACATTAGGATCTCTTTTGTTCTCTATAGCACCAAATAAATTTAAAGCCATAGAAAAATTATCGTCGAAATCGATGTCAATATTAGAACGGAAATTATAACGCTTAAAATTGGACGTGGGGTCATATTTAGGGTCCTTTTCCGTTTTGTATATACCTCCCTGATCCGTATAACCTACATTCACAAAGTAACGGGACTGTTGTCCGCCGCCACCAATGTTAAAATTGGCCTGTGTCTGCATGGCGGGCTTCATCATCTCGCCCAACCAGTCAACATTAGGATATTTGTAAGGATCTGAGCCGCTTCGATATGCTTCCAGTGCCGCTACATCATAAGGGGCTGTACCTCCAGGATGATCATTCAGATAAGCTTCATTAGCTAAAACAGCATAGTTATAGGAATCCAGATATTCAGGAAGACGAATAGATGTCTGCACAGCACGCTGAACGCTTGCCGAAACCGTTGGTTTGCCTTGTTTGCCCCTTCTGGTCGTTACGATGATCACACCGTTTGCCCCCTTTACACCGTACAGCGCTGTAGCCGATGCATCTTTTAGGATGGTGATGTTATCAATTTCGTTTACGTCGAGCAAAGCAATAGCACTGTAGTCTTTCTTTACCCCGTCAATGGTAATCAATGGCTCCTGGCCATTCATGGTAGCCCGGCCTCTGATGAGCAACTGAGACTTATCATTACCCGGTTCTCCACTAATTTGTATGGCCGTAAGACCTGGCAATCTTCCCGCTAAAGCGTTGGTAATGTTAGCCGTAGGACTTTGCTTGAGTTCCTTCAAACCGATGGAAACAGAAGAACCTGTCTGGGCAATTTTTTTCTGCGTTTGTCCAAAGCCCAGGATCACCAGTTCATCGAGCGACTGATCGCTTTCCTTCAGTACCACATTCACTTCCTGATCGGTGTTTCCGATACTGATCTCCTGGCTTACATAGCCGATATAGGAATACACCAGCACAACATTGCCCTTAGGCAGCTGAATGGTATACCTGCCTTCCTTATCTGTACTGGCGGTAGTTTTGGTACCTTTAATTGTTACAGAGGCTCCGGGTAATGGGAATCCCTGTGCATCGGTTACTTTTCCGCGAACGTTGACCACGGAAAGGAAACTGCTTATCTTATCCAGGAACGAGGGGGATTTTTTAAAAAGGATGATGTTGTTATCTACAATTTTATATTCCAGAGGAAGGTTTTTAAGTACTGACTGTACGGCCTCTTCAATAGCTGCGTTTTGCAGCGTAACACTTACCCTGGGTTTGTCCATGTCATAATCCCTGCTCAAAAAAACATACCCTGTTTGCTGCTCTATAGCATTCAGTACGATCTTCAGGGGAACATTCTTTTGATGGATATTGACACGCTGGCCAAAAGAACTGGCATGCACGTGTGCCAGTGATAAGACCAGTATAAAAATGATCAACTTCATTATCAATAATAGTTTGGGTGGCAGCCATAGTGGGGGCACGCCTAGGTAAAAAGCATTTAATTTCATACTTTTGATTGGTTTGGGCTAATTCCTAAATCGGTTCATAAAAGATTTATCCCGGTTTTCCGGGAAGGGCTGGCCCAGGCTATTCCCGCAAAGGTGCTCGAACACCTTTGCGGTTTTTACCGGACGCCAATAAGGGGAGCATTAAGGCCCCATTCGTAGCTTTTCCTTCATATTGGTTTATTTGGTTATTTATTGTTTTGTTTTAATTCTGTATTAATTATTGTTTTACGGCAATATAATAATGGTTTTTCCTTCGAGCCTGAACCTGACGTTGGCATATTTAAGTACTTCAAGTGCCTTTGACAAATTGAGGTTCCGGTACACCTTACCATCAAAACTAGCCTTAGGAACCGCCCCTTCATATTTCACATTAATGTCGTACCACCTCGAAATCTGACGCATTACTGTTGGCAGGTCATCTTTATCAAAAAGGAAAAATCCGTTCTTCCAGCCCATGGCCTCCTCTACATTAGCCTGAGCCACACTTAGGTTACCGTTGTCAGCCAGACGGGCCTGCTCACCCGGCTTCAAAACCGTCTTATCGTTTATTTCTACTGCACCTTCCAATAGTGTAGTCAAAGTTTGCCCCTCATCAGCATAACTGTTGATATTGAAGTGGGTACCCAGCACCCTGACTTGCTGTTTAGCCGTTTCTACAATAAAAGGATGCGACTTATCTTTTGACACTTCAAAATACGCTTCTCCATTCAACTTCACCGTACGTGTTTTCATCCCCGCAAAAGAAGCAGGGTAGCTTAATGTGGTTGCCGCATTGATCCATACCAGCGTGCCATCCGGTAACCGCAGCCGGTATGTTTCTCCTCTGGCTGTGCTGAGGCTGTTATTTTTAGTTCCGGCATGTCGGCCCCGGTCTTTAATTTCATAAATGAGCTGCCCCTCTTTGCGCTTTGTGATGACCACACCGGCTTCCTCTGCCAGTGCACCACTTCCTGCTTCATCCAATACTATCTTTTTACCGTTCGCCAACGTTAGCGTTGCTGCATTTCTCCCCGGGGAAATTGCCTGGGCCCTCAGCAAGGCCTTTTCTACACCAGAATTTCCGGCATCGTAATAAAAATAGCCACCCAGCCCCACAATCATCAGCACAACAGCGGCAGCCACAATCTTAAGCCAAAGCCTTTGAACCGGCCGGATGTACCTGCCTTCAAATCTGGAAAATGCGGCAGCGGCATTGAAGTGATGCATTACTTTAAGCTCCGTCCTTAGCCCCTCTTCCGATGTCAAATGATTAAACAGCAACTGATTTTCAGGATCAGATCCAAGCCATTGTTCCAATTCCTTTTTTCCCGGATCATCTATTGTCCCTGCGTTATAGTTACCAATTAATTTAATGACCTTTTCGTAATCCTGCCTCATGCTGATGTTTAAATTGCGCTTTTAGTACTTAAACCACATAGCTGCTAAAAAGTACCGTCAAAAATTTATTTTATTGTCATTTTATAAAAAATATTCAGAAGCCTTGTCTCTCCATGAAGCGATAAATGGGTTGCATCCATTCACCGGGAGGTAGTTTAAGCACGAAACCATGATCCCCTTTTGGAAATAAATGCAGTTCCGAATCAACTTTATGCTGTTGTAAAGCCCTGTAAAATGCGATGCTGTTGTCCACTTTTACCACCTGATCATCCCCTGTATGGGTAAGATAAGCAGGTGGGGTATCCCTGGTAACCTGATTTTCATTAGAGAACAAACTTACACGCTCCTGGCTTGGCTCTTTACCCAGCAGGTTAATCCTCGATCCCATGTGAGTTAGTGCAGTATCCATGCTGATTACGGGATAAACAAGCACCATAAAATCGGGTCTCAGGCTTATATTTTCTTTATTAGGAACATAGCTGGTTTTGTAATGGGTGCCCAGCGTGCTGGCCAGATGGCCCCCGGCACTAAAGCCGATCACCCCGATCTTTGAGGGATTGATATGCCAGTCGGCCGCCTGTGCCCTTACCGTCTTCATCGCCTGCTGTGCGTCCATTAAAGGGCCCAAGCTCTTATCCTCCATCTTTTGTGCATCAGGTAAGCGGTATTTTACAACTATAGCAGCAATTCCCTGTTCCAAAAAAGCCCTGGCAATGGGTGTCCCTTCTGTGTCGGTTACCAGTGTACCATACCCGCCGCCCGGAAATATAATGATGGCTGTGCCACTGGCACGATTAGCAGCCGGTAAATAAACAGTTAGGGTTGGTTGCTCCCTTTCATTCAGCAGGGCCTTACTGTTTGGAACGGCATCCGGATAAAGCGGTAAAACCTGTTGGGCAAATGCTCCATGTGTCAGCAGCAGCATAACGATCATGGTTAAGGACTTCATCATGGTCTTGTTTCGTTCTTTGTTCATATTTGATTTACTACTTAAACCACATGAACACGGAAAAGTACCGATAAAAATTACAGGGACTTAAAACCATAAACCAGCATAAAAAGTGCAAAAACTTCCGGCTTCAAACAACTCCTTAAACTGCTGATGCCTTTTGATTTGAGGTTTTTTACGGTTTGTATAGAAATCCCCAGCATTTCGCTGATCTCTTCATTTTTCATGCCTTCAAAATAACTCATTCGAATGATTTTTCCGGTATGTCCGGGCAGCTTATCAATTTCGATCATGATTTCGCGCAGCACTTCTGCTTTGATGAGCTGGTTAACCCATGCTTGCTCTTCTGCCGGCAGCTCTGCATTGTAATGCCACTGACGCTCTTTGGCCCTGGTGGTTGTTTTGATGTGGTTTAAACATGAATTCCGTGTTGCAGTATAAAGGTAGGCCCTGATGTTCTCATCAGCTGTATCCTTTTGTTTACCGTGCAGCAATTTCAGAAAAACATCTTCCACAATATCTTCCGCCTCGTCCTGATCGCCTACAATATTGAATGCGAAGTAACAAAGTGCAGCATAAAAATCGAGATACAACTGTTTAAAATCCCGGACCCCGGTCGCCATATTATTTCAAATGTTGATTGTTCATCTGAACGGTAAGGATACAGCTTATTTTTGAAATTATAAAAAGATCAAAGCTTATAAACACAAAAAGCACTGATTACCAGTGCTTTTGAGTCTTCTGCGGAGAGGGCGGGATTCGAACCCGCGGTACCGTTACCAGTACGACAGTTTAGCAAACTGTTCCTTTCGGCCTCTCAGGCACCTCTCCGTTTCCATTCAGCTATCTTCGCTGAGGGAGTGCAAATATAGTAACGTGATTGATGTTTGCAAAATAAAATTACAGAGTTTGTTGATAATCTATACGCACATGATAAATGCTCATAAGCATAGTCTTGAATATCAGCTTTATAGTTTCAAGATCTTTTAATGTAATATCACAATTATCTAATTGATTTTGTTCCAGCTTATAGTCAATGATCCTTTCAACAAGGTCATTTATGCTCTGCGCGTCCGGATTTTTCAGGCTTCTGGAGGCTGCTTCCACAGAATCTGCCAGCATCAGCACCCCGGTTTCTTTAGAAAAAGGAATAGGCCCGGGATACCTGAAAATGTTTTCATCTACAAACTTTTCGGGCGAGTTTTTTAAGAAGGACTGGTAAAAATAATCTACCCGGGTATTCCCGTGGTGCGTCCTGATAAAATCGATCACGCTTTCGGGCAGCTGGTGCCTGCGTGTAATCTCTATGCCTTTATGCACATGTTTTATAATGATCTGCGCACTTTGTTCATAAGGCAGCTTGTCGTGCGGGCTCAAAGCGGTATTTTGGTTTTCTATAAAATACTGCGGGTTTTCTATTTTCCCGATATCGTGGTACAGGGCCCCTGCCCTTACCAGCAAAGAGTTCCCCCCTATTTTAAATATGGCAGCTTCGGCCAGGTTGGCTACCTGCAGCGAATGCTGAAACGTGCCGGGGGCTTTGAAAGCCAGCTCCCTCAGTAATTTGTTATTGGTATTGGTGAGTTCTATCAGCGCCACATCGGAAGTAATGCCAAACATTTTTTCAAATGCATAAATGAGCGGATAAGCCAGCAGCGAAAGCAGCACACTGACAATAAAAGGCACAAAATTGATCCACTCTATTTGGCTCAGGGATCCCTCCCGCAGCAAGGCAATCCCCAGGAAAGAAATAAAATAAGCGGAAAGGATGAACAAGGCCGACAACAGCAGCTGCTCCCTTTTGATCAGGTTCCTGATGCTGTAAATGGCCACCATACCCGAAGTAACCTGGTAAAACACAAATTCAAAGCTGTTGGCCACAAAAAAACCGGAAATCAGCACCACCAGCAGGTGCAGGTACAATGCCAGCCTGGTATCAAATAAAATGCGGATAATGATGGGCACAATACAAAATGGAATGTAATAAATGCTGGGCAGGTTAAGTTTAATGGCCCAGGTTAAAGCCAGCAACATGGTAGTAATAACCAGCAGAATGAGCGACAATTGCCTGTTATCTGCAAAAATATCCTTCCTAAACAGTTTAAGGAACACCATCAGCAGGCTTACAATAAAGCCTACCAGCAGGATCTGCCCCAAATACACCAGTTTACTATCGCCAATGGTCTTGGTCTGTGCCTCATAAGCTTCTTTAAACGACAGCAGCTTCTGATAAGCTTCATCATCAACCACATTGTCTTTGGAAATGATCAGCTCACCTTTCTGTACCATACCGCGTGTGGTAGATAAGCTGTTCACCGTATTGTTTTGTACTATACCAGTCAGTTTCTCATCAAAAACAATATTGGGCTGCAAATGGTCTTCTACCAGGTTAACGATCATCTCCTTGATCTTAAGGTCAACCGCCCGGAAATTATCCTTATAATATTTAAGTGCAGAAGGTACTGTAAACACGTCCTGTGTATTTACCGTTTTACTGATGTTGTTGTTCAGTAAAGAGAAGTCGTAACCGGCATTGCTCCCCTTCTGGTGCTTCACATTCAATGCAATGATGCCTTTGTTGTAAATGAATTCGAGCAGTTTAAAAGACGACTGTCTGTAATTCTGCTTTTCATTTTCAGGAAAGGCATTTGTTCGCCATTTTACATCAAATTCATTCGAATAAGCCTCTTCAACTACATTGATCAGTTCTTTATTGAACTTATATATTGGCAATACATTGTCCAGCGCGTCCTTTTTATCAATTGTTACCTGAGGGCTCGTTTTTAAAATGGCAAAGCTGAAAGGCGATACCAGGTCTTTGTTTTTCCATATGGTACCCTTTTCAAATTCATAACGGAACCTGGGTTGTTTAGGCAAAAAAGCGGTAATAATGATTACCGAAAGCACCATCATGATGTATTTGATGTTGGATGAATACTTCCTGTAAAGGACCTTATGCGAATTCTTTCTGATCTTAGCCAAAGTGATGTCAATTGATTATTACTCAAAAATAGTATAAATTTCTATCTTTTGCCGGGCTTTTGTCTGCCTTTGTTCGGGGCTTGTGCCGCCCTGGCCCGCAAAACAGGTACTTTTTCCGAACAAAGGCATAGCAAAGGCTTAACTAAGCCATACCAAGCGGGCTTCTTGTCTCTATTGTAAACGTTAAATTACCTGCGGTTTAACCATCGGTACACGGTAATTAATTAACTTTGCTTTTAACTAACTTAAAAACATTAATGAAAGAAGTAGTCATTGTATCCGCTGTCAGAACCCCAATCGGAAGTTTCGGAGGCTCGTTATCGGGTTTTTCTGCGCCACAACTTGGTGGTTTCGCGATTAAGGCAGCTGTTGAAAAAGCCGGAATAAAACCTGGCGACATTCAGGAAGTTTACATGGGCAATGTTTTGTCTGCGAATCTGGGCCAGGCCCCCGCCACACAGGCAGCTAAGTTTGCAGGCTTACCGGATGTGCCCTCAACCACCATCAATAAAGTATGTGCTTCGGGCACAAAAGCCATTATGCTGGCGGCCCAGAGCATCGCGCTTGGCCAGAACGATATTGTGCTGGCAGGCGGTATGGAAAGCATGAGCAATGTTCCTTATTATCTGGATAAAGCCCGTAACGGTTACAGACTGGGACATGGTCAATTGACAGACGGACTGGTAAAGGATGGCTTGTGGGATGTGTATAACGACTACCACATGGGTTCGGCCGCTGAGTTGTGTGCTGCTGAATGCGGCATTAGCCGCGAAGAGCAGGATGCTTTTGCCATCAGTTCCTATAAAAGATCGCAGGCCGCCCAGAATGAGGGCAAATTTACCGCTGAAGTGATTGCCATTGAGCTGAAAGACCGTAAGGGTGATATTACCTTGATAGACAAGGATGAAGAACCTTTCGCAGTAAAATTTGATAAAATACCGGGCCTGAAACCTGTGTTTAAAAAAGATGGCACAGTAACTGCCGCCAATGCATCTACTTTAAATGATGGTGCGGCAGCTTTGGTTTTAATGAGTGCTGATAAGGCAAAAGAACTTGGACTGAACCCATTGGCAAAAGTGTTGGCGTATGCCGATGCACAGCAAGCCCCTGAGTGGTTTACCACTGCTCCTGCCAAAGCAATCCCGCTGGCACTTCAACGCGCAGGAAAAACGATTGCCGATGTAGATTACTTTGAGATCAATGAAGCTTTTTCAGTAGTTTCGCTGGCAAACAATAAAGAATTGGGATTAAATGGCGAAAAAGTGAACGTAAATGGTGGTGCGGTATCATTAGGTCACCCGCTGGGTGCTTCAGGTGCAAGGATTGTGGTTACGCTCCTTTCTGTTTTGGCCCAAAACAATGGCAAAATAGGTGTTGCCGGAATTTGTAACGGTGGTGGCGGTGCCAGCGCCCTGGTTATCGAAAAACTGTAAAAATGATTAAGGCCTTAAAAGCTTTACTTTTTTTAATACTCTGCTGCGTCGGAACCTCTGTTTGGGCGCAGCATAGCTTTGACCTGACCAATATTCCTGCGTTAAAAAAATACCAGGATACCCTGCTGGGACTAAGTAATGCCGTTTATACTGCTGAGAACGACCAGCAGCGGCTGGAAGCAAATTCCCGGTTTATCAAAACGCTGGTGAGCGCGTTAAAAACCCGTTCTTCTTTCAGTTATCCTTTTGACTCACTAAAAAAAATAACAGTATTGAAATCACCCGACAATGCCTTAAGGCTTTTTACCTGGTATGTCCCCAATGATGACGGTACTTACCGCTTTTTTGGCACCATTCAAATGGCTACCAAAGACGGCAGCTTAAAAATGTTCCCCCTGATTGACGGGACAGCCGGTATTCAGGACAACAACCAGGTTACGGGTAATAAAAACTGGTTTGGTGCCCGTTATTATGAGATTATTCCTGTTAAAGTGAACGGACAACAGCCCTATTATGTACTTATAGGATGGAAGGGCAACAATAGCAAAACCTCCAAAAAAGTAATAGAGATCCTTTCTTTTGACCGTGCAGAACAGCCGGTATTTGGGAAAGCGGTTTTTGATGGTGCGAAAGGTTCGGCGCCCAAAAACCGGATGGTGTTTGAGTACAACAAATTAAATTCGATGACGCTGACCATGGATAAAAATGTAGGCATGATTGTGTTTGATCACCTGGCCCCTTTTACACCCGATATGGCGGGGAACTTTGAATTTTATGCATCCGACCTGAGTTTCGATGCCTACAAGTTTAGCGGCGGAAGGCTAAAGCTGGTTGAAAATGTGGAGCTTAAGAACGAACCCAATGCGATGGACGAGTTCTATGCCGATCCAAAAGACAAAAGTATCAAAGCACCCAAAAAACTTTAGCAAATGAAGAAGCAAACCCAATACCTGTTAAAAATTTGTGAGTTTGCCTCCATGTACCTATCTTGCGGGGTGATTTATAGCAATAACATTCCGCTAAATTGTAAAACAACAAACTTATATATAAGAATTGCCCCGGCAGCTTAAGAAAATAAAAAACAGAAAAACTAACTAAACTTATTACACAAGAAAACTAACATGAATACACAAAGTTTGGACACCCCAAATAACTTTTTTGAAAACAAGGTACTAGGACATCCGGCAGGATTGTTTGTGCTGTTCTTTACCGAGATGTGGGAAAGATTTTCGTATTACGGAATGCGTGCTTTATTGGTATTGTTCCTGATCTCTTCATTGGATAAAGGCGGCTGGCACTGGCCGGAAGAAAATGCCCTTGCTTTATATGGCACTTATACCTCACTGGTGTATTTAACTACCATTATGGGTGGTTACCTGGCCGATAAATACCTTGGTTATCGCTGGGCTGTAGTTATCGGTGCCCTGCTTATGACCATGGGGCATGCCAGCATGGCCGTTGAAACACCGACTTTCCTGTATCTAGGGATTGGCCTGCTAATTTTTGGTAATGGTTTTTTCAAGCCTAATATGACTTCTATCGTTTCGCACATTTACAAAGATCATCCTGAAAAGAAAGACGGTGCCTATACCATTTTCTACATGGGTGTAAATGCGGGTGCGTTTTTGGGTATCATGCTTTGCGGATATATTGGTGAAACCGTAAGCTGGAGCTGGGGCTTCGGACTGGCGGGGATTTTCATGTTTTTTGGAATGCTGCAATTCTATTTTACCCAAGGCATATTTGGCGATGTAGGTAAAAAACCAACCAAAGAAGATAACCTTAAAAAAGCCAGCAATGATGATGGAGACAAAAGAGTACCTTTTACCGGGTTTGACCTTACTTTAATGGTTGCAGCTTTGTTATTAGGACTGGTTTGGATCCTGAACGACCCTTATTCTAAAATCAGTGGCCATAACCTGCTTAATTTTACTGCATTGGGTTTATCGGGTCCTAGCTTTACCATTGTTACGGGTGTAATCCTGTTTTTAATTTTATTGGTGGGCAGGATCCTGCGTTACGCTAAAGTAACCCGCGACCGTTTGATTGCCGTAACCATTTTCGCTTTCTTTACTGTTTTCTTCTGGGCTTCTTTTGAGCAGGCAGGTGGTTCTATGACCATTTTTGCAGATAAATATACCCAGCGCGACTTCTCGGGAAGTGCGGCTACAGCTTTTAAAATCGTCAACACCCTGCTTACCGTTGTACCATTGGGCATCATCACTTTTGTGTTGTGGAAGCTGTTCACACAAACTTTTAAAAAGTTCCCTCTGGGTAACTTTATCCTTGGAACCAGCTTTGTGGTGATCTGGGGCGTAGTGATCTGGATGTTGAAAATTGAGTTCCAGAAAGAAACCACCACTGTCGCCGCTTCATGGTTCGGTATCCTGAACTCTTTCTTTATCATTTCATTTGCACCACTGGTGTCGAAGGTGTGGGAAAGCAAGTACAACCCGCCAGCAGCGTTTAAATACGGTATTGGTATGACTTTGCTTGGACTGGGATTTGCTTCCCTTGCCTATGGCGCATCTGCCATCAGCGGTCCGGATGCTTCCATTAAAGTGAGCATGATCTGGCTGATCTTTGCCTACCTGTTCCACACCCTGGGTGAATTGTGCCTGTCGCCTGTCGGACTTTCATACGTAAGTAAACTGGTTCCGGCCAGGATGATCGGTGTGATGTTCGGTATCTGGTACCTGGCCATCGCCATCGGTAACAAAACTGCAGGTGCAATGGGCGGAATGATTAACGAGATCACACAGAAATATTCGCTTTCGACTTTCTTCCTGATCTTTACGCTAGTGCCAATTGGCCTGGGCCTCCTGGTGATGCTGTTGCATCCATTGCTTAAACGGTTAATGCACGGCGTTAGATAATCAGAACATGGCTAAACAATTGTCTTTAGAAGAAATTCAGAATTTTAAAGGAAAGTACCCTAAGCAGCTTTGGGCGCTTTTCTTTTCAGAGATGTGGGAACGTTTCTGCTTTTATGGAATGAGGGGCATGCTGACCTATTTTATGGTTACGCAACTGTTTATGAAGGATGTTGATGCGAATCTGCAGTATGGCGCAACCCAGGCTTTTGTTTACGCCTTTACGTTTATAGGTGGCCTATTTGCTGACAAGATACTCGGCTTCCGCAAATCCCTGTTCTGGGGTGGCATCCTGATGATCATAGGCAGTGGTATTCTGGCCTATGATCCACACCAGTTTTTTTTTCTGGGGATTAGCTTTACTGTTGTAGGAACAGGTTTTTTTAAACCCAATATTTCGACAATGGTAGGAAAACTGTATAAGGCTGGTGATGCCCGCAGGGATGCCGGTTTCTCGGTTTTTTACGCCGGTATCAATATTGGCGCTCTATTGGGCGGTTATGCCTGTATAACTATAGGAAAACAATATTCCTGGCACCTGGCCTTTGGCCTGGCTGCTATCGTAATGACCATCAGCCTGATCACTTTTCTTTTTACCCAGAAAAAAATGGGGCCTATTGGTCTGCCTCCCGGTGAGGATGAAGAAATTACCGACATTAACCTGGCAGGTATTGACGACAAAGTGATGACGGAGCCTGTACAGGTGAAACGCAGATCGGTAAATAAAAAATGGTACGATTACGCCGTGTATATCGGCTCGCTTGCTATTGTTCCGGTAATTATGATCATGGTCGCCAAAACCCAGTATACCGACTGGTTCATGTATACCATCGGTCCGGCCACTCTACTCTATCTCCTTTATGAAATGGGCAGGTATGGCTGGGCGGAGCGCAAAAAGCTGATCGCAGCATTGGTATTCATTTTCTTTTCTGTGTTGTTCTGGGCGTTTTTTGAGCAATGTGGCGGCTCGCTGAGCTTGTTTGCGGCACGAAACCTCGACAATACGGTTTTAGGTAGTATCAAACTTGACCCCAATGGGGTCAATAATTCTGCGAACTCCCTCTTTGTGATCATTTTTGCTTTCCTGTTCAGTCTGATCTGGATAGCTTTGGCCAAAAAGAAAATAGAACCCAATACGGTAGTTAAATTCGGACTTGCTTTTTTATTTCTTGCAGGATCGTTCTTTATTTTTTATAGCACACGTTTCTTTACCAATGGACAAGGTATTGCATCCCTGGACGTATTTACCATGGCCTACCTGGTCATGACATTTGGTGAACTCTGCCTTTCTCCTATCGGGCTTTCCATCATGACCAAATTATCCCCGGTTAAATTGCAGGGTGTGATGATGGGCATGTGGTTCCTGGCCAGCGCATATGGTCAGTATGTGGCCGGTTTACTAGGCGCAGGAATGGCTGAAGCAAGTGAAAATGATACTCTTGTACAAAAACTGATGACCTATACAGAGGGATATAAACAATTGGGTATTTATGCCTTAATAGCAGGTATAATTCTGCTTGTTATTTCGCCTGTGGTTAAAAAGCTGATGCAGGAAGTTAGCTAACGGCTTTACTTTTAACATATTTTAACCCGTAACCTTGCTTTGGTTACGGGTTTTTTCATTTAGAATCCATAATTTCGCTACTTAATTTATTTTCCGTGTCAGACAGTTTAATTATTATTCCTACCTACAACGAAAAAGAAAACATAGAAAAGATCATCAGAAAGGTTTTTTCACTGAATTACTTTTTTGAGATCTTAATTATTGATGACGGATCGCCTGATGGCACGGCTGATATTGTAAAAAAACTGCAGCAGGAATACCCCGCCCTGCACCTTGAACAGCGAACAGGTAAGCTGGGATTGGGAACGGCCTATATTCATGGTTTTAAATGGGCTTTGGAACGCACCCAGTACGAATATATTTTTGAGATGGATGCCGATTTTTCGCATAACCCTGAAGACCTCGTGAGGCTCAGGAATGCCTGTGTAAACGGCGCCGACGTGGCTATAGGCTCCAGGTATGTAAACGGCGTAAATGTGGTGAACTGGCCTATGAGCCGCGTACTGATGTCTTACTTTGCTTCCATGTATGTAAGGCTCATTACCCGCATCAATATACAGGATGCCACGGCAGGTTTTAAATGCTATCGCCGCCAGGTGCTGGCTACCATACCGTTGGATAAAATCAAATTTGTAGGCTATGCCTTCCAGATAGAGATGAAGTTTACAGCCATTAAATATGGGTTTAAAGTAGTAGAAGTACCGATTATCTTTACAGACCGCACAGAAGGGGTTTCAAAAATGAGTACACGGATTTTCAGGGAGGCTTTTATTGGGGTAATCCAGATGAAGGTCTGGAGCTGGTTCAGGAAGTACGATCGTCCGGCCTAGGCTTGCCATCGCGCATCATGGTACCAAAATCCCAGTCCTTATCCATCGCAGCAACAATCTTCACGATCCGTTTGGTACGTGTTGGTTCTGTCTTCGCAGTATTGAGCCAGTTGATGTACCAGTTCTGGTGTGATTTCGGTTGTTTCAGGAAGTTCTTTAGCAAGTGTGGCTCATCTGACAGGCAAAGCTCCAGGTCTTCCGGCATCTCTATTTTAAAGGTAGTGTCTTCTTCCAGCTGGAGTTCAAGTACAGCGCCTTTTTCTTTTTTGAGTTTTTTACGCAATGTACCGTTCAATGCCATAATGAAATCGCCTTCGCCCATTGGCACCAGCGATACACCTTCGATCTGAACCTGATCGAGCTTTCCTTTTACCCTGAAGCTTTTTCGGCAACCGGCCTTGATCTGATTGGCAACAACCTGGGGAACAAACACATAGGTCCAGCCCGATTTTTCGCCCATTTCATCGAAACGCTCTATTTCTGCTTTAAAGGTTATCATATGAATTGAAGTATATGAAAGTTAAAATTATGATTTTCCCGGATGTTTTTGCATCAAAAAAAAGGATTGTTAATGTGAGGACATAGGAAGATTTGCCCATTTAGCGAAGCGGGCAAATAATTCCAGTCTGAACATCACAATCCTTTTTAAAAATACGACAAATAAATATTAGAACTTCTCTTCGACGCCTAAACCAAACAAAGCAAAATCATATTTCACAGGATCATCAGGATCGAACTCACGTAAACGTTCGGTTAATTCCAAAGCAGTTTTCCAGTCGGTCTGTTTCCTTTCAATTATGCCCAGCCTGCGTGCTACCCTATCTACGTGCACATCGCAAGGACAGATCAGATCAGCGGGCTTTAAAGTATTCCAGATCCCAAAATCAACACCCTTATCGTCTCGCCGCACCATCCATCTTAAAAACATATTTAAACGCTTACAGGTCGATTTTTGCGAGGGAGAAGAAATGTGTTTGATGGTTCGTCTCGGATAATCGGGCAAAGAGAAAAAATAGGAACGAAAATAATTGAGCGCCTGCTCGATCTTGGGCACCTGCTGGTTCAGTTCGGAAAGCATGCAGCTGGACGAGGTATATACAGCATAATTCCCAATGACCTGCGTGGACATAAAATCTGTCTGAAAACTATTGCCTGGCGAAAGGAAAGCCGTTTCCAGGCTATCCGACTGGCGGTAATGCTGCTGAAAGAATGCAACAAAATACAACAGGTCGGTATCGTTAAAGGTACGGTGTTTAAAACCCAGCAGGCGCTTCAGGTCTGCGTCGGTATGTTCCAGCATAAAATGATGCGGATCATTGTCCATTCTTCCCAGCAGTTCCCTGCATTTATTGATGATGGTCTTACGTTGGCCCCAGGCCAAAATTGCCGCAAAAAATGCGGCAATTTCTATATCCTGTTTCTTTGAAAACCGATGTGGAATGCAGATCGGATCATTCTCGATAAAATCAGGCCGGTTGTACTGTGTTACCTTTACCTCTAAAAAATCCTTTAATTCTAAAAATTCCAATGCTGGTTATTTAAGTGCCCGCTCCAGGTCGGCAAGCAGGTCATCAATGTCCTCAACACCGACACTTAAACGGAGCAGGTTATCGGTTACCCCTACTTTTTCACGTTCTTCTTTTGGAATAGAACCGTGGGTCATGCTTACCGGGTGGTTGATGAGCGATTCCACTCCGCCCAGTGATTCGGCAAGAGAGAAGACTTCAAATGAGCCGGCAATACGGAAGGTTTCCTGCAGGTCCGCACCTTTTAAAGTGAAAGACACCATACCTCCGAAATCACGCATCTGCTTTTTGGCAACATCATGGTTAGGATGGTCTTCAAATCCCGGCCAGTAGATTTTGTCGACCTTCGGATGTTTCTTCAGGAAATGCGCTACTTTGGCCCCGTTTTCGCAATGCGCCTTCATGCGCAGGTGCAGGGTCTTGATTCCTCTTAACACTAAAAATGCATCCTGAGGTCCGGGTGTTGCGCCACAGGCATTGTAGATGAACCACAGGTCTTTGTACAGTTGCTCGTCATTTAACATTAAAGCACCCATAACCACATCAGAGTGACCACCCAGATATTTGGTGGCCGAATGCATCACGATATCAGCGCCCAGGTCAATTGGGTTTTGCAGGTAGGGCGAAGCAAAAGTATTATCTACAGTCAGCAATACCTTGTTCGCTTTTGTGATTTTAGCAATCCCTTCAATGTCTACAATCTGCATGGTAGGATTAGTTGGTGTTTCTATCCATACCAGCTTGGTTTTATCGTTCAGATAAGGAACGATATTTTCTGGCTTGGACAAATCCAGAAAATGAAATTTAATGCCGTATTTGGCATACACCTTGGTAAAAATACGATAAGAACCGCCATACAGATCGTTACCGGTTATCACCTCATCACCAGGCTGCAGTAATTTCATTACCGTATCTGTAGCGCCCATACCACTTGAAAAGGCCAGGCCATATTTGGCGTTCTCCAAAGCAGCAAGACAAGCCTCCAGTGCCTTTCTTGTAGGGTTAGTCCCTCTTGAATACTCAAAGCCTTTATGATCGCCTGGCGATTTTTGCCAGTAAGTCGAAGTCTGGTATATGGGGGTCATTACTGCCCCTGTTGTTGGATCGGGCTCCTGGCCCGCATGAATGGCTTTTGTTGCAAATTTCATATGTTGTTGTTTTGCTCTGTTTCTGCCTTAAACTGATAGCCCATGTGTTTACCTGTAGGGTAACCGCTGGCCACCAGCATAGATTGTTTTTGATTTAAAGTTACGTTTTTCATCTGCGCGAAGGGAGGGATCAGCAGGTCGGAATCCAGGCAAAACAGGATTGACTGTTCAATGATCTCATTGAGTTTTTGCTCCGTCACCACATTATTGGCAAAATCCTGGTACAGAAAATCCAGCGCCCCCTCTCCTTCTACCATAAAATGTTTTTCCTTATTGATCAGGATGCGGGCAATTAGTGAGCCTTCATCAGCCAGACGGTTGTATTTGATAGAATCTGCAAGGAAATTGTGGATGTAAATGATCCCGCAATAACTTAAAGAATCATCGTCCTTGACGTATTTAGTCTGGTAGATGGAATGCGAAGGGTCAAACGTAAATATATTGGTATGCATAGATACCATCAGCATATCTCCAGAAAATTTAAGCTGTGCCTCAAACTTATTACTTTCGTTAAAATGAACCTCTACTGATGGATCCTTGGTTGTATAGTCCTGCTGTAGTTTGAGTGCTATGGCTGCAAGCTGTTTTTTCAGCAGTCCGAACACTTCCGTTGTACTTCTGTAAATGGCCTGTTTTAAGGAAGCTTTATTTTCAAATTCAGTTAATATTTTCTGATAGTTTTCCGTGGTATCCATGTTTAAAATTTAGTATGCCCTTGCAAATAATACCCGCTGTTTAGATGGCTTACCCGAATAAATACAAAGCCCATCCTCCAGTTTATTACCTAAAGGAACGCAGCGGATGGTCGCTTTAGTCTCTTCTTTGATCTTTTGTTCTGTTTCAGGCGTACCGTCCCAATGTGCTGCAATGAAACCTGCCTTACCATCCAGCAATTCTTTAAACTCCTCATAAGAATTGGCTTCCGTGATGTGTTCGTCCCTGAAACCCAAGGCTTTCTTATAGATGTTTTCCTGGATTTCTTCAAGCAATTGTACAATGTGGATTTCGAGGCCATCCTGAATGACAGTTTGTTTTTCACGGGTATCCCTGCGGGCAAGCTCTGCCGTTCCGTTCTCCATGTCACGTGCACCTATGGCAATGCGGAGTGGAACGCCCTTCAACTCATACTCTGCAAACTTAAAGCCCGGACGCTGGGTGTCGCGATCATCATATTTTACAGAAACACCCATGCGTTTCAGTTTAGACATCAGTTCATCTGCAAAAGCAGTGATCTTCTGCAGTTCTTCATCGTGTTTATAGATCGGAACAATTACCACCTGTATCGGTGCCAGCTTTGGTGGCAACACCAGCCCGGCGTCATCACTATGTGCCATAATTAAAGCGCCCATTAATCGGGTAGATACACCCCAGGAGCTGGCCCATACGTGATCTAATTTCCCTTCTTTACTCGTAAACTTCACATCAAAAGCTTTGGCAAAGTTCTGGCCCAGGAAGTGCGAGGTACCTGCCTGCAGGGCTTTACCATCCTGCATCAATGCTTCGATACAGTAGGTATCCAATGCACCAGCAAAACGCTCGTTAGGGGTTTTTACGCCCTTTACTACCGGAACGGCCATCCATTTCTCAGCGAAATCAGCGTATACGTCCAGCATTTTTTTGGTTTCTTCAATCGCCTCATCGGCAGTAGCATGTGCGGTATGCCCTTCCTGCCATAAAAACTCGGTAGTGCGGAGAAACAGGCGGGTACGCATTTCCCAGCGCACCACGTTGGCCCACTGATTGACCAGGATCGGCAGGTCGCGGTACGACTGGATCCAGCCTTTGTAGGTGTTCCATATAATGGTTTCGGAGGTTGGCCTCACAATCAGTTCTTCTTCCAGTTTGGCGGTTTCGTCTACAATGATGTTTCCATTCCCATCATTTTTAAGACGATAATGTGTCACAACGGCACATTCTGTAGCAAAACCCTCTACGTGGGAAGCTTCCTTTGAAAAAAATGACTTAGGGATGAATAAGGGAAAATATGCGTTGCTATGGCCTGTATCTTTAAATTTTTGGTCTAAAACCGCCTGCATCTTCTCCCAAATGGAATATCCATAGGGTTTTATGACCATACATCCTTTAACAGATGAATGCTCGGCCAGGTCGGCCTTTATAACAATGTCGTTATACCACTGGGAATAATCTTCGTTTTTACTAGTAATACCTTTGCTCATAGCTTGTTTGGAACGTTTTTTGTGTTAAATGACTTGTACAGTAGGCTACAAATTTATAAATTTATACCTACAAAAAAACGCAACACACACAAACGAGGGATATAGTTATGAAATCAACAAATTTATTCACCAGCATGCTTGCACTGACAACTGTAGTTGCAGTGTCTTGCTCTGCGCCCAGGTTAGCGCAGCAGAATACGAATGATGATGTTTATAATTCCCAGGCCCAGGCCAGGGAATACAGACAGCAGGTGCCTGTAAGACAGTCTGAAGACAGTATTCAGGACGATGAGTACTACGGTACCAGCGATCCTTACTACGATATGGATTACTCTTCCCGTATCAATAGATTTTACAATAACAATATGTCCTGGAGAGGCTATTATGATCCATACTTTGATGGCGGATGGTATGGCAATTACGGCATGTCACTGGGCTTTGGCTTTGGATACAATCCTTTTTACGGATCAATATGGAATTCTCCGTACTATGGAGGATGGGGAAATTATTATTCGCCGTTCTGGGGATATAACAACTGGGGCTGGAACAACTACTATGGTGGAGGTTATTATGGCGGAGGCTACTGGGGTGGCGGATATTGGGGTGGCGGTTTTTATACCGGAAGAACCACTAACGTACCCGATTACAGGGCAAGGCCTTCACGTGGAAGCGCTAATGGCTATAACGGAAACCGTAACTATGGAGAAGGCAATTATTTATCACCACGCTCCAGCTCAAGAGGACAAAGTGCTGACCGTCCTGTGGCAGTAGGTTCGAGACCTTCAAGGGGCAATACCGTAAACACTGGCTCCAGCAGCAGACCAGCTACAACTGAAAGTACAAGACCAAGCAGAGGCGAATCGACAAGACCTACCAGGGAATCTTATACGCCTCCTCCAACCTATAATCCTCCTCCATCCAGGGGCAGCAGCGATGGCGGCTCACGTGGCGGCGGCAGTTATGGTGGTGGTAGCAGTGGTGGAACAACAAGACCATCAAGAGGCGGCGGCAGGTAATTTAAGCGAAACATACAAATGAAGAAATTTACACAAATGCTAATGGTAGCTATAGTAGCTACCACAGGCACCACATACGCCCAGTACGCAGGTGATGCTGTACGGTTCTCTAATGGAAACTACGGAAGTTCTGCAAGATTTAAAGGGATGGGTAATGCCCAGATTGGTGTGGGAGGAGACATGAGTTCATTGGGCGGTAACCCAGCCGGATTAGGCCTTTTCACCCGTTCAGAGTTTAGTTTTACACCCGAATTTAATGCAGCGACAGCCAAATCAGATTACCTCGGACAGAAAAGCAGCGGTTCAGACAACAAGCTGAATATCAATCAGGCAGGGGTGGTATGGTATAATCCTACCTATAAAATGCAGGGCCGGGATACCAAAAAAGGTGTTTTAAGTGCCGTATTTGGCATCGGCTTTAACCGTAATAACGACTTTACCCAGAATTACAGCTATTCAGGAAACAATGCCGTAACCTCAATGCGTGACTATTTTGCGGAACAGGCCAATTTCAACAAAAACAACTCAGGGAACCTGAATTCAAAGTCACTCGAAAACATGGCCTTCCAGAATTACCTGATCAATAAGATCACTCCTGCGGGGCAGCCCACTTTCTATACTGCCGATCCTTTTACAGCCAATAAACAGCAGCAAAATTCAACAGCTGCCGGCGGGACTTCAGAACTGAATTTTTCCGGAGCGCTGAACATTTCCAACCAGCTTTATATCGGGGCTTCGATAGGCATGGTTAATGGAAGGTATGTCAGAGACGCAGAATATATAGAAAGCGGCGTAGTCAATCCATATAATGATGATCCGTTAGAGGGGCCTATTGGTTATACAGGCGAAGAAAACTATAGCTTTTCGTATGTGACCAGCCAGGAAACCAAAAGCTCAGGGATCAATGGTAAATTGGGTTTAATTTTCAGGCCAGTAGCTAGTTTCAGGATCGGGGCTACTTTTCAGACACCTACCTGGCTCTATGTAGAGGACAATTTCTCTGAAAACATTTACACCACCCTATCCGGTTCAAAATTACCAAACAGTGTTGGCCCGCTGAACTATAATTATACTTATCGTTTAAGAACCCCGATGAAGGGTTCCCTGGGTGCCAGCTATGTTTTTGGCGGACAGGCGATGCTTTCTGCAGATGTAGACTTTATTGACTATGCCAGCACTCGGTTCTCTATGGACGGAGGTGGTGCCCCTGATCAAACGATCGTAAATAACAATGCAGACATTAAAGATATGTATACTTCAGCAGTCAATTACCGTATAGGTGGTGAATATAAGTTCAACAACCTGAGCCTGCGCGCTGGTTATGGTTTGAATGGTAGTCCGCTAAAGAATGATGATGATAAGATCTTTGACACCAAATACTACAGCGGCGGCCTGGGCTATCGTATCAATGAATATTACTTTGACGTCGCTTATCAGCGTGTGGAATCGCAGAACCGCTTAAGCCCTTATGTATTAAATGATGGCTCTGAGCCGGTAGCGTCAGTTAAAAATGGCAACAATAACATATTCCTTACTTTTGGAATCCGTTTTTAAACGAAAATCAGATTAAACAGAAAAGGCCGGGACTATTCCTGGCCTTTTCTGTTTAAATGCCTAAATATTACAATATCCCGTACAAAGAGGCCCCTTTTACACCTAACCTTTCTATATTCCTTTCTACGTTTTCATCTTTGATCAGCTCGGGTGCATGGTGTGGTTTTTTACGGGCATCAATAATTACCGGCCCTGTACAGCCCCAGTGTTTGTTACTGATAAAACTCCCTACCCCATGGATATCCGAGGCGGGATTACTGCGCGTAAAGGTAACCCAAACCAGGTTATCGATACTAGCAGCGGTAAATTCATGGTCATCACACAACACGATCAAAGCCAGACCAGCTAAATCCTGCTCCTTTAAACAGTAGTCAAGTGCAAGCATTTCCTGTTCAGCATGTGCCTGATCGATATAAGTGCGTCCCTTAATGGCAATTACACCCGGAATGGCCATTTTAAACTGGCTGAAAGGTTCAGGGATTGCAAAATCTTTAGGCAAGCCCGATGTAAGGATTCTTTTTTGAGGGCCCGCGGCAGCAAAAACCGCCTTAGAACCGCTGTTCAGCCCATCACCACTATAATCGAGTGTATCAATAGTAGTATGTGTATGGAAATGCAGGTCAGTTTTGAAATCCATCCTTGAAAGCACATGCTGCATAAAGCCCGACAGGTTATGCGTATCCAGGTGCTCGTCATCTTCCCTGGCAGCAATGAATAAATATTTGGCCAGGCTCAGCTGGTTTTTTCCTAAAATATGATTGGCGATGGTCAGGATCTCCTGCGGCCTGCGTTCGTTTAAGTATGGGGTATACCTTTCACTGCCTATCGCAAAAAGCAAGGGATGTACACCGGCTGCATCTACCGCATTCACTTCCTTTAAACCGTGAATCTCTTTAGGCAGGGCCGAACCGGCAATCTCATGGATCAGTGCACCAAAACTGGTGTCTTCCTGCGGAGGTCTGCCCACTACAGTGAATGACCATATTGCGCCCTTACGGTGGTAAACGTTATGTACCTTCATTAAAGGGAAAGGATGTGTTAAGCTGTAATAACCCAAATGATCACCGAAAGGCCCTTCCGGTTTGTTTTCATGCGGATATACTGTGCCGGTTATTACAAAATCGGCATCAGCAGAGATACAAAAACCCTCTTCATCATAAAAATAACGGAAACGCCGGTTACCCAGGGCGCCGGCAAAGGTCATTTCTGACAGCCCCTCCGGCAGCGGCATTACCGCAGCAAGTGGATGTGAGGGCGGTCCGCCTACAAAAATGCTTACTTTAAGTGGCTGTCCTTTGGCATTGGCTTTACTTTGGTGTACACCTATCCCACGGTGGATCTGATAATGCAGACCTATTTCTTCGTTCAGCTCATAATCGTTTCCGGCAAGCTGTATCCGGTACATACCCAGGTTGGCGTTTAATATACCGGGTTTATCGATGTCTTCTGTATATACCTGGGGCATGGTCACAAAAGGGCCGCCGTCCATGGGCCAGTTTACAATCTGGGGCAGGGCGCTGATTGCAGTTTTGCTGAATACGGATTTAAAGCTTTGTTTCAGGGGTAATGCGGTGAGGGCCGTAAAGCCTATCCCGGGCAATTTAAGTGGGTTCCTGAGTGCTTTCATCGGATCGGAACGCAGCTGTACCAGCTGTTCGACTTTGGGCAGACTGTCCCTGAACATAAATTTGGAGCGTTCCAGGGTCCCGAATAAATTAGATACTGCAGGAAATTTACTTCCTTTAATATTTTCGAAAAACAATGCAGGTCCTTTTTTTTCATATACGCGTAAATGGATGGCAGCCATTTCCAGGTAAGGATCTACTTCTTCTTTTATTCTGATCAAATGACCATGCTTTTCGAGGTCGGCAACACATGCCGCTAAACTTTGATATCCCATTACAGCCAAAGATATTAAAGAATTGTGGTTTTAAGTCTCAATTTTGCAAAGGAGCCTGGATATAAAACCGTCATCCCGAAACGCTGGGAAAAGATTGATCCTGCGGCTCGAGATGACGGAACACCTAAAAACGAAGTATTTAAGAAACAATTATTTTTTGCCGGCAAACGAGCGCAGCATCCAGGTATTTTTTTCTTTAAATTGCATAAACCGGTTTACCATATCATTGGTGCCATCATCACCGGCTTTGTCTGTAGCCTCCAGCAGTTCCCGTTCCAGTTCTATGAGTTTGGCCATATCGTCCAGCACTGCATCTACCATATCCAGATCTTTCATCCCAATGGTATTGATCTCCTTAATCGATGATTCCTTTATGTAGTCTGCAAAACGGCTGTGCGGCGGTTTGCCCAGTGTCAGCACACGCTCGGCAATTTCATCAATCGTTAACTGTGCATTGGTATATAACTCTTCAAATTTAATGTGTAAGGTAAAAAAGTTCTGGCCTTTGATGTTCCAGTGACAACCTCTTAATTTCTGATAATGGATATGATAATTGGCGAGGTAATCATTTAACATATCAACTACAGGTTTTACTTGCTTTTCGTCTAAACTAATTTCTTTTGCGTCCATGATGTTATTTTTAAATTTTGTTCCCGAAAACAGGATCGTGTGAATGGACAACAGCTAACTTAAAAAATGGTTTTAAAAATGTGTAAACAGAAAGCAATACCACAAAAAAAAGAACGTTTAATAATCGAATCCGACGCTTTATTTATATTATTCGTATAATTGCCGTTTAAATTTTACAAAGACATTAATGCATAAATATTATATAGTATCCGTTTTCGCCCTGCTTTTAAACCTGTCGGCTGCACATGCCATCACAAGGGATTCAATAGGCGTAGAAAACCACAACGGAAAGAAATTGATTGTACACCAGGTTGTTGCTAAAGACACCTATTACTCTATAGCCCGCCGCTATAACGTACTTCCGAAAGACATCATGGCCTTTAATGACAGCAAATTCTTACAGATTGGTGTCATCGTAAAAGTACCTACCAATATCCCTTTCGGGACACAGACAGTTGGTGCAGCAAAAGGAACCCAACCTGCCACTGCAGCAACAAGTACTGAGACAGGTTTAACCGAACACGTGGTGCAGAAAAAAGAAAACCTGAACATGCTGGCCGAGAAGTATGGTACTACGGTAAATGAAATAAAGAGAGTAAATAACCTCAGAACGATAAACCTGCAGATTGGTCAGGTACTGCAAATACCAGGGAGGGCAGCTGAAGAGCAGCAGCCAACAACACCTGTACAAAGTGCGCAGGTTCCTGTGGTACAGCCTAAAAAACAGGAAACACCGGTAAAAACGGACATTCCTGCCGAAAACAGGTATAAAAAACCAGAAGAAACACCTGCAAGGAAAGAACAGCAGGCCAGTACCAATGCCAAGCAGGAAGAATTTCTGGAACATACCGTAGCCTCTAACGAAACCATTTATTCCATTGCCACCACCTACAAGATGACGATGGACCAGTTAAAGGCCAAGAACAACCTGACAGACAACGCACTTCATGTTGGACAAAAATTACTGATCAGGGGGCAATATCCGGTAAAAAGCGCATATGCACCTGCAGCAGCACACCCCGATACTTTAAATTCCATTAAGGAGCCTACATTAAGGCACCCTGCAAGCAGGTATGGATTGAACCAGGTTGATGAGAAAGGCACAGGGGTATGGATTGCAGACGCTGATCTTGATCCTTCAAAGATGCTGGTACTGCACCGTACTGCACCGATAGGAACAGTGATGAAAATTACAAACCCTATGACCAATCGCTCTACCTTCGCCAAAGTTGTTGGTAAATTCACGGAGAATGAATCCACAAAAGATGTTATCATTGTAATGACTAAAGCTGTTGCTGATGCACTGGGTGCTTTAGACAAGAGATTTTATTGCAATTTAACATACGGCGGACAAGACAATGAACAATAAGCCATTCATTATTGGTATTGCGGGGGGCAGCGGCTCGGGCAAGACTTTTTTCTTAAACTCATTTTTGCATCACTTTAAAAATGATGAAGTCACCCTTGTTTCACAGGATGATTATTATTTCCCTGCCGGCGAGATGACCCCGGAAGAGAACAAACTCTATAATTTCGACCTGCCTTCTACCATAGACGATCAACAGTTCCTGTTTGATATCAGGAAACTGATTAACGGTGAAGTCATTTATAAGAAAGAATACAATTTTAACAATCCGCTAGCGGTTACCAAGATCCTGGAGATCAATCCCGCTCCTATCATTATTGTAGAGGGGCTCTTTATCCTGCATTTTAAAGAAATTGCGGCCCTGCTCAACCACCGTATTTTTGTTGAGGCTGAAGAAGAGGTTGCCCTGCAGCGCCGCATCAGGCGTGATGGCATGGAGCGTGGTTATCCGGAGGATGATGTGCTGTACAAATGGCACAACCATGTGGTACCTGCTTATAAGGAGTTTTTACTGCCCTATAAAGGCAATTGCGACACCATTGTTATAAACAATAACGATACACCGGAAGAGATCATCCGGATCACCGAAGAAATATCTGCAGATCTGAAAAAGGAATACTGTAAAAAAGATTAAACGAAAAAGGAGCTTACCGCTCCTTTTTCGTTTAGCTCAGTACCATCTCAGGTACATTGTCATCTGCAAGCAACTTTCCCGTGGTCGATTGCCTGATGAAGTCAACACTTACACCCGGCGCCCTTTCTATCAGTTTAAAACCACCTTCCGGCAATATATCCAGCACAGCAAGTTCCGTTACAATCTTTTTGATGCAATTTACCCCGGTTAAAGGCAAAGTACATTTGGGCAGCAATTTGCTTTCGCCGGCCTTGTTTACATGCTGCATGGCCACAATAATGTTTTTGGCAGAAGCGACAAGGTCCATAGCCCCTCCCATACCTTTTACCATTTTGCCAGGAATTTTCCAGTTGGCAATGTCACCATTTTCTGATACCTCCATTGCCCCCAGAATGGTCAGGTCTATTTTCTGGCTTCTGATCATCCCAAAACTAAGCGCAGAATCAAAGATAGAAGACCCCGGAAGGGTGGTAATGGTTTGTTTTCCTGCGTTGATCAGGTCGGCATCTTCTTCACCTTCAAAAGGGAAAGGCCCCATGCCCAGTAAGCCGTTCTCCGACTGCAGCACCACATTTATTCCTTCGGGAATGTAATTGGCTACCAGGGTTGGAATACCGATACCCAGGTTTACATAATATCCGTCGCGTATCTCTTTTGCGATGCGCTGTGCAATTCCGTTTTTATCCAGCATATTAATATTTTATAGGATTATCCTCTAGTTCTGACTGTACGTTGTTCTATTCTTTTCTCGTAGTTTGCACCCTGAAAAATGCGGTGTACAAACACGCCTGGTGTATGGATCTGATCAGGGTCAAGCTCCCCTGCCTCTACCAGTTCTTCTACCTCTGCAATTGTTATTTTACCGGCCATGGCCATTACCGGGTTAAAATTCCTGCTGGTAGACCGGTAGATCAGGTTTCCAGCCGTATCGCCTTTCCAGGCTTTAACAATTGCGAAATCGGCATCAAAGGCATATTCCATCAGGTAGTCTTTCCCTTTAAAGTTTCTTATTTCCTTACCTTCGGCCACTTCGGTACCAACACCGGCAGGAGTAAATATAGCAGGCATGCCATAGCCAGCAGCCATACAACGGGTAGCCAGCGTGCCCTGGGGGATCAGCTCTACTTCAAGCTCTCCGCTCAGCAACTGACGCTCAAACTCTGCGTTTTCGCCTACGTATGAAGAAACCATTTTCTTTACCTGGCGCTGCTGCAGCATCAGGCCAATCCCAAAATCATCAACCCCTGCATTATTGGAGATGCAGGTCAGTTCCTTTACCCCTTTTTTCACGAGCGCAGTAATACAGTTTTCCGGAATTCCGCATAAACCAAATCCACCCAGCATTAAGGTACTTCCGTCTTCGATGTCTTTTATTGCCTCTTCAGCACCTGAAACAACTTTATTGATCATATCATATAGATTTTGACGCTAAATTATACTATATCCGGCGTACCGACCAACTTATTTGGCAATTTCTATGATCTTATCGTTGCCACCGTTACTGCTGCCAATGTATATTTTACCGTCGGGCGACTGACAGATAGCCCTTAAGCGGCCAAATTCGTTTATAAAAAAATCTTTGCTGCCGCTAATTTTATCGCCTGCATCATTCAGTTTCAGCTGGGTAAGCCTGGAACCTTTTAGACTTAGCAACAACAAGGAATTTTTAAATTGCGGAATGAGATCAGCACTGTAATAAGTTAACCCTGATGTGGCAATAGTAGGTGTCCAGGCCATTAATGGCTCCACTACATTGTTGGCACTGCAAAAACTCTGCTCCCCGCTTTTATCGCAAAAACCTTCAACATTTGGCCAGCCGTAGTTTCGTCCTTTCAAGATCAGGTTCACTTCATCATCGTTATTAGGTCCATGTTCTGAAGCATAAAGCTTTTGGCCCACCTGCACCAACCCCTGCGGATTACGGTGCCCATACGTCCATATTCTGTTGTTGGGAATTGGATTATCTGAAGGTATGCTTCCGTCCATATTTACCCGAAGGATTTTTCCTGATAAAGAGCTTGTATTTTGCGCGCTGGAAGCCTCACTGGCATCTCCGGTAGTAATCAGCAGTTTCTGATCTGCCGTAACCAGTAACCTGGAGCCGTTGTGAATGGAGGATGCCGGAATGAGATCAAGAATGGTAAGCGGACTGGTTAAACTGTTAGCCGAATAGGTGTACCGTACTACTTTTTCTTTATATCCAGAGCCTGAATTGTAGTTGTAAACTATATACACCCAGGGATTGGTATTGAACTGCGGGTTCAGGGCCATGCCCAGCAAACCGCCTTCGCCATTAGCCACTACATCCGGTACATTAAACAATAAGGTAACCGCACCAGTCTGAGGGTTTACACGACTGATCTTCCCGGCCCGTTCTGTAATCCACAGCTGCTGATCAGGTCCATAAACCATTTCCCATACATGGGAAAGTCCGCTGCTGACGGTACGGGTTTTCAGTTCTACATCCGGGAGCGGCTCTCCCTGGTTATTCGGCGTTTTGTTCTTTTTACAGGCATACATCGAGAGCAGCAAGGCAAAAATGCTGATGGCTAGGGTCTTCATATCAGTATCATTAAATCAGAGGGAGCATCCCATCCTCTAATATAACATACTCATTTTAAATATGTTTAATTAAAATAAACATAGGTAATGCCATCCCCGCCCCTGTCAGCATGCTCATCTTCTACCCGGTTTACCTGGCTGTATTTTTTCAGGTATTCCCTGATAAGTTTTCTGAGTATCCCGTCTCCTTTTCCATGGATGAGTTTTACAAAAGGAAAGCCCAGCATGATGGATTTGTCCAGGTATTTCTCTACTTCGTGCAAAGCATCCTCACCACGCATCCCTCTCAGGTCGAGCTCTGCATTAAAATTACTGATGGCCTCAGAAACACTTCCGGTATAGGAATTATTGATTGCCGCCTTCTTTGCCTGCTTATTGCTGATTTTGAACACCCTGTTTTTCTTCAATACTGAGCGCAGATCGCCCAAAGCTACCACCAGGTTGTCGCGGTTGATCTCTACCACCTGTCCTGTGGTTTCACTGTCTTTCAGCTGTATCCAATCACCCACCTCTATTGGCGAATTTAGATTTACAGGGATTGCAGGCTCAGGCTTCCGCTCCTCCTTAACCTGGTTTTGCACCAGCACCTTTTGCAGGTTTTGCCGCAATTGTTTGGTCACCGTCTTATCAGCCTGTTTTTCCTTGATCTCTGCAATGGTATTTTCAACCAGCTTATTGGCGCTTTTAATGATCGACTGGGCCTCCAGCTTTGCTTCCTTGATCAGTGTCTTTTTATTATCTTCCAAAAACGCTTTCAGCTTCTCATTTTCGGCAACCAGGTTTTTTACCTTATTCTGCTGGTTAGATAAATTCAGTTTGGTATCATAGATCTGCTTTTTCTCGCGTTCCAGGTCTACCAGCAAGCTGTCTATCCTGTTCTGGTTGGTACCTGTTTTAATGCGTGCCAATTCCAGTACCTCTTTCTGCAGGCCGATATTCTGTGCAATTTCAAAAGCATAGGAACTCCCGGGTTTACCAATTTCAAGCACATACAGCGGCTTCATCCTGTCGTTGTCAAACAACATAGATGCGTTTTCCAGTCCGGGTGTATTGCCGGCAAAGAGCTTTAAATTGGAATAGTGGGTGGTAATTACCCCCCTTACCTTTTTATTGTTCAGCACCTCCAGCACAGCCTCGGCCATAGGGCCTCCAAACTGCGGATCGGTGCCTGTACCAAACTCATCAATCAGTACCAGAGATTTTGGTGTGGCATGTGCCACAAAATACCGCATTTTGGTTAAATGGGCACTGTAGGTACTCAAGTCACTTTCTATCGACTGGTCGTCGCCAATATCTGCAAAAATATTATCGAATACACCCACCTCGCTCGATTCGTGTACAGGAATAAGCAGGCCCGATTGTACCATCAGCTGCAGCAGTCCTACTGTTTTCATACATACCGATTTGCCTCCCGCATTTGGTCCGGAAACCAGTACGATCCGCAGTTCTTCGTTAATATGGATGTTTAATGGAACAACCGTTTTCTTATCTTCTTTAAATGAGAGGTACAGTAAAGGGTGTCTGGCATTCACCAGCCTGGTTTTGGCAGCTGGGATCAATATGGGCATATCGGCCTCCACCTCAATGGCAAACAAGGCTTTTGCCCTTACAAAATCCAGTTTGGTAAGGAAACCATGGTATGAAAGTAACAAAGGGGTAAACGGCCGCAGTTCGTCAGTCAGCGCAATCAGTATCCGGATAATTTCCCTGCGCTTGTCGAACTCCAGGTCGCGCAGTTTATTATTCAAGGTAAAGACCTCTTCTGGTTCTATGTATACGGTTTGTCCGCTGGCAGATTCATCGTGGATAAATCCCTTCAGTTTACGTTTGTTCTCGGCCAGTACCGGTATACACATTCTGCCGTCACGCATGGTCAGGCTCCCATCGGCTACCCAATTGTTGCCTACCGCCTGTTTATAGATGGAGTCCATGCGCTTACGCACATCCTGCTCTGTTTTGGCAATCTCGCCGATGATATTTTGCAGCGCTGGCGAGGCGTTAGGCTTGATCTTGCCTTTGAGATCAAGCACCGTTTCTATCTTTTTAAGGATATTCTTTTCTACAGGGAGATGTTCAAACAGGGCCTCCAGGTTTGGGTATATTTCTTTGCGCTCGTCAAAAAAACGCAGCACGGAAAATACCGTTTGCAAGGATGCATACATCTGATGCAGCTCTTCTTCTACCAGGTAAGTTCCCTCTACCCTGATTTTGTCCGCCAGGCTTTTGATATCAAAAAAGGTACTGATCTGCAGGGGTTCCTGATTTTCCAGTATACTTTTAAATTCCTGCGTTTGCCTTAAAAATTTATTGATCTGATCATATTTGGTCATGACCTGCATTTTGGCAACCATCTGTTGTCCCATCGGACTTAAACAGTGTTTATGAATAAGCTGTCTTACCTCATTAAACCCCAAACGCTCTAAACAATTCTCCGGATACAACATACTTATTTTAAATCATTCAGACCTTTATAGTCCATTTTTAATCTGATCACGTCTATTTTCTTTTTCACTGTATCTTTTGCGGCCGTATCTTTCGGTTTCGCAACCGGCTTTAGTATCAGCTCGCGCCAATAAGCTGAATCGGCTTTCCGGGCCGAATCCCTGACCAGCTTTAACCGGGCCTTGGCTATCTCCCCTGCATTAAATAAAGAATCTGCCTTTAGAATGCTGTTTTTTTCCTTCGTGAGCTCGGCCGTCACTTTTAAATAAATATCGTTCAAGGCTTTAGGATCTGTGTTATAATACTCCATACTTTTGGCATATAATGCAGAATCTATATTGTATTTTTTGTAAATACCTTTGTAATAAGATGCTGCCAGTACTTTTATGGAATCGGGATGTGGTGTATTGGTCACATACCCATCGGCAATGTGAATATCCTGCAATACCTTAGCCATCTCTTCAGGCTGTATGATATCCTTGGGGATACCAGGCTTGCACCCGGAAGCAAAAAAAAAGACCATTGCAATACAGAGAAAATTCTTCATTATGTTAAAACATCATTATTTCTTAGCCAAAGTTCGCTAAGGTTATTAATTTTACCAAAAATACTGATAAATGAGTATAGCAGATAACTTATTAAAATATAAAAGCGAACTGGACCAGGCATCTGTTAAATTAATTGCAGTGTCCAAGTACCAGCAAGCAGATGCAGTTTTGGAAGCTTATAATGCCGGGCAACGGGTATTTGGTGAAAATATAGTACAGGAACTGGTGGAAAAACAAGCCGTTTTACCTACAGATATAGAATGGCACCTCATTGGTCACCTGCAAACAAACAAGGTGAAATACATAGCCCCTTTCATCAGTCTGATTCAATCGGTAGACAGTTTAAAATTATTAACGGAGATCAATAAACAGGCAGCTAAGAATAAAAGGGTAATTGATTGCCTGCTGCAAATCTATATTGCCGATGAGGAAACCAAGTTCGGACTGGGCTTTGACGAGGCTGTAGAACTGCTCCGCTCTGATGAATTTGCAGCTATGCAAAATGTACGTATTGTTGGCGTGATGGGCATTGCAAGCAACCATGCACAAGAAAAACAGACTTTGGAAGAATTTAAAGAACTCAAGGTATTGTTTGATGGCATCAAGGTGAGTTTTTTTAGAAAAGCAGATTATTTTAAGGAGATATCAATGGGCATGTCTGGCGACTATAAACTGGCTATGGACCAGGGAAGTACGATGGTGCGTATTGGTAGCAGTATTTTTGGCAAAAGACGAATTAAACATTACACAGTAGAATGAGCATTAACATCAGGACAGCAAAAAAGGAAGATTGCGTACGCTTACTGGAACTGGTAAATGAGCTGGCCATATATGAAAGGTCACCCGAGGAAGTGACCGTAACGCTGGAAGAATTTATTGAGGCCGGATTCGGCGAAAATAAGGTATGGGATGCCTTTGTTGCCGAAGAGAATGACTTTATTGCCGGCTTTGCCATCTACTACACCAGGTATTCTACCTGGAAAGGCCGCAGGCTGTACCTCGAAGATTTTATTGTAACCGAGGCCTACCGTGGCCGGGGTTTAGGTAAACTGCTTTTTGAAGCGGTGTTAAAAGATGCAGCCGAAAAAAATTTTAATGGGATGACCTGGCAGGTGCTGGATTGGAATGAACCGGCTATTAATTTTTATAATAAATATGATGCCCAGCTCGAACCAGGCTGGCTGAATGCTTCTTTTTCCAGGGAAAAAGTAACTGAACTACAGCAGGTTAAGAATCTGAAGAATAGCAAATAAAATCAATCAGCATGAAAAAACGCTATATATTGCTGCTGGCAGCCTCTTTTGCTGCCTGCAACAGCGAACAAAAAATGACCGGAAATAGTGATTCTGCAACAGTCAAAGGTGCAACGGCGCAATTGACCTTTACCTATGACTCCGTAAAAGTATACAGCAAATATCCTGTTCCGGCTGAAAATGGAAAAGATACCTCAAAGGCAGTAATTTCCTATCCGGTATTTGCAGACGAAAAAATAAACCAGTTTATTGAACAAAAGGTAATGGCTTCTGCCAGTGAAGGTGAACATTACACTTCTTATCATGAATTCACCAACGCCTTTATTAAGAACTTCGATGATTTCAGCAAAGAAAACAAAGCCTATGCACAGACCTGGTTTATGGATGGGAAAGTGGAAGTCAAAGAGCAGCAGCCGCAATATTTATCGCTTCTGTATACCTATGTGAATTATGAAGGCGGTGCGCATCCCAACAGTGTTTTTACTTACCTCAACTATAATCCGGTAAGCCATCAGGAAATCATACTGGATTCGCTGATCTTACCTGGCACCATGCCTAAGTTAACTGCCCTTGCAGAGCAGATTTTCAGAAAAAATGAGAAAATAGGTCCTAATGAAAGCTTAAAGGACAATTATTTCTTCGAAAACGACAAGTTTGCCCTAAACCAGAACTTTAGCATTACCAGGGAAGGATTAAAATTCCTCTATAATCCTTATGAGATTAAAGCGTATGCATTTGGTGTTACAGAATTGCTGGTCCCATTTAGCGAATTAAAAGAAATTGCCAGACCAAACCGCTTACTAAACCGCGAAAATTAACAGATGAAAGTATTTAAATTTGGAGGCGCATCTGTTAAAGATGCCGAAGGTGTAAAAAACGTTTCATCCATCATCAATAGCCATAATGGCAATGAATTACTGGTTGTTGTTTCGGCAATGGGAAAAATAACCAATCAGCTGGAAGAGCTTACCAGGGCCTATTTGAACGGCCAGGACGATGTTCAACATATATTTGAAGCAATAAAGCTGTACCATTTTAATGTGCTGCATGAGCTTTTTGCGGATCATAGTCATCCTGTCTTTGACGATGTAATGAACACATTTGTAGAGATTGACTGGCTGATAGAAGAAGAACCCGATGATGCACCTGATTACATATACGATCAGATTGTTTCTATAGGGGAACTGGTTTCTTCTAAAATACTGGCCGCCTGGCTGGGGACTTTGCGCCCTGATGTAAAATGGCTGGATGCACGTAGTTTCGTGCATACAGACAACACTTATCGCGAAGGGCTGGTAAACTGGGAGAAAACAGAAGCAGAGATACAAAAAAACCTGGTACCTGTATTACAGCAAAACATCGCGGTTACACAAGGCTTTATTGGCAGTACCAGTGAAAACTTTACCACCACATTGGGGCGCGATGGTTCTGATTACTCGGCAGCTATATTTTCGGCTTGTCTTAACGCAGAGTCGCTAACCATATGGAAGGATGTTCCTGGGGTTTTAAATGCAGATCCGAAGTGGTTCGATGAAACGGAGCGCATTCCGCAGCTCTCTTATCACGATGCCATAGAGCTGGCCTATTACGGGGCTACCATCATCCACCCTAAAACCATAAAACCGATCCAGAACAAAAGTATTCCGCTGTACGTGCGTTCATTCCTTCAACCTGATGCTGAGGGTACTGACATCACAGATCTTAAGAACCACCTGCCTGTACCCTCTTTTATTTTTAAGGTAAACCAGGCTTTATTGTCTATTTTCCCTAAAGATTTTTCCTTCATCATTGAAGAAAACCTGAGCGAGATCTTTAGCTTGTTCCACAAGCATAGGGTAAAGATCAATACGATGCTCAATTCGGCCATCAGTTTTTCTATCAGTTTTGATTATGATGCCCGGAAGCTGGATAAATTGATGGCTGATCTTTCTAAGGACTATAAGGTGAAATACAATACCGGTGTAGAGCTGGTGACCATCAGGTATTACAACCAGGAAACAATAGACAGGGTAACGGTAAATAAAAATATATTGCTGGAAGTAAAAAGTAGAAATACCTGCCAGATTGTAATGCGCGATAAGTAAAAAAGCTATTGAACAAACTCATTTTAGATAAAGCCGTTCAGGAATACATCAACAGTCATTTGAATGATGATGTACATAAGATTGCTATGGCCAAAAGTCCTTTTGAGGGCATTGAAGCCAGGGAACTGGCAGTTCAGATTGCTGGAAAAAATAAAGCTGCAAAAAAATTACCGCTCTGGTACGCAAAGGAAGGCATTTATTACCCGCCGCTCCTTTCTGTAGAACAATGTTCATCGGAACGCACCGCTGCCTATAAAGCCACGCTGGCAGATGGAGAAAGCCTGATTGACCTGACCGGGGGATTTGGGGTAGACAGCCTTTACTTTGCCCGGCGGTTTAAATCCGTAACCCATTGCGAGCTTAATGCCGGCCTTTCTGAAATTGCTGCACACAATGCCCGGTTGCTGGGAGCGACCAACATTCAGTTCCTGGCAACTGACGGAATGAACTTCCTTAAAAACAACAAACAGACATTTGACGCCATTTACCTGGATCCTGCAAGAAGGACTACCGCAGGCAAAGTTTTTATGCTAAAGGACTGCAGCCCCAATGTGGTAGAACACCTGGATTTGCTGCTGTCCCGTTCCCCTCGCATTGTTATAAAGACAGCGCCTTTGCTGGACCTCACTGCAGGTTTAAAGGAATTGAAAAATGTATCAGAAATCCATATCGTAAGTGTAAGAAACGAAGTAAAGGAATTACTTTGGGTAATAGAGGAGGCCAATGCGGGCCTTGTTAAAATTGTTTGCCGCACCATCAATGAAAGCCATAAAAGTTTCAGTTTTTATAAGGGGGATGAGGAAATCAGCCATGCGCAATTGCTGAATGGAACACCCTCAGGTTACCTGTACGAACCAGATGCCGCCTTATTGAAAAGCGGGGCCTTTAACCTGGTTGCGCAGGTTTACGGACTGGAAAAGCTGGACAGCCAGACCCAGCTTTATACGGCTGAGGTACTCAACAACCGCTTCCCTGGCAGAATATTTAAGATCAACCGCATCCTGACAGCTGCTGAACTGAAAAAAGAGAAAGCACTAACCGGTAATGTCATCGTTAGAAATTACCGCGATAAAGCAGAAAACCTGGTTAAAAAATACAAGATCAAAGCCGACAACAACAAATTTCTGCTCTTTACACAGAGCAAAACAGATGGTTATATCGTAATTGACGCCACTATTGAGCAGCACTACTGACCAGATATTTTAACATTCTTTAACATACTTTAACACTTACAAACTGCTGGTATACTGACGGTTTCAGTACTTTTGATTAAACCCATCAATCAAACCTGAATACCATGACTTACCAACGCCTTAACAAACTTACCGGATTTATACTCTTTGGTTTGGCTAGCCTTGTCTACTGGCTTACAATGGAACCCACCCTCAGTTTTTGGGATGCCGGGGAATTCCTGGCTGCTTCCAATAAACTTGAAGTAGGGCACCAGCCCGGAGCACCACTCTATTTGATGATTGGCCGGATGTTTTCCTTACTTGCCATGGGTGATACCAGTAAAGTAGCCTACTGGATCAACTTTAGTTCCGTCATTTTTAGCGCTGCAACCATTATGTTTTTGTTCTGGACCATCACTGCCCTGGCCACTAAACTCTACCCTAAAGAAAAAAGCAACACCCAAACGTTTGCTGTAATAGCAGCAGGAACCATTGGTGCGCTGGCCTATACCTTTTCAGATACTTTCTGGTTCTCGGCAGTAGAAGCCGAAGTTTATGCGCTTTCCGCGCTATTTACGGCCATTGTATTCTGGGCTATCCTGAAATGGGAAAATGAGCCTGACAACCGCTGGCTGGTATTTATTGCCTTTATGATCGGTCTTTCTATTGGTGTACACCTGCTCAGCTTACTTGCCATTCCAACAATAGCATTGGTCTATTATTTTAAAACATCGGCCCATACCGGGTTCACAGGAACACTTAAGGCATTTCTTTTCGGCTGCCTGCTGCTTGGCATCGTGCAGTTTGGTATTGTTCAATACCTGGTATTGGCGGCAGCAAAATCTGATCTATTCTTTGTAAACACGCTTGGATACGGATTTGGAACCGGGGCATTTGCCTTTATCCTGTTGCTTGCTGCAATTATTGCTTATGGCATTTACCATTCGGTCAGGTATCATAAATACCAGCTTAACCTTGCACTGGTATGTTTAACAGCAGTACTTTTTGGCTTTAGTTCCTATTTTATGATCATCATCCGGGCCAACGCCAAACCCAATATCAACCTGTCTAATCCCGACAATCCCTTTTCCTTGTACAGCTATCTTGGCCGTATCAATTATGGTGATACACCGCTTTTATACGGACGTACTTTTGATACCCAACAAACAGGTATCAAAGAAACCGGCACCGAATACCGGAAAGGGGCAAAACAATACGAAGAATCTGGTAAAACTTATAAAGCAACCTACGATAAGAACATGTTGTTCCCGCGTATGCATAGCAATAAAGGCAGCCATCCTGCATTTTACCGTCAATGGGCCGGATTAAGAGAAGGAGAAACACCGGGTTTTGTACAAAACCTGGACTTTTTTAGCACTTACCAGGTTGGCTTTATGTACATGCGTTATTTCTTATGGAACTTTTCAGGAAGACAAAACGACATACAGGGACAGGGAAACCTTAAGGAAGGCAATTGGATCACAGGAATAAAGCCACTGGATGCCCTTCGTTTGGGTAAGCAATCTGTACTCCCTCCTTCCATCACTGCCAACAAAGGCAACAATGCATTTTATGGCATGCCACTGCTGCTGGGCATTGCCGGTATCATTTACCTGTATAGGAAAAACAAGCAGATTACTATAGTGCTGAGCGCACTTTTCTTTTGCACCGGACTGGCCATTATACTTTACCTGAACCAGGACCCCTTACAGGTCAGGGAACGGGATTATGCTTATGTAAGCTCATTTTATGCCTTTGCCATTTTTATAGGTTTTGGTGTGCTGGCCGTTAAAGAAGCATTAAAACGAATTGCAGGGCCTAAATTAAGCCTGGCCATCGCTGGTATAGTCAGTATGCTGATGGCCCCTGCAATCATGGGCGTTCAGGGTTGGGACGACCACGACCGTTCGGATAAAGAAACGGCACTACAGTTTGCTAAAAATTACCTTAACTCCTGCGCAGCCAATGCGATACTTTTTACCAATGCAGATAACGATACCTATCCTTTATGGTATGCCCAGGAAGTAGAAGGGATCCGGACAGATGTAAGGGTAGTTAACCTGCAGTTTTTAGCAGATGCCGATTACATCAACCAGATGAAAAAACAAGCCTACCGCTCAGCACCACTCCCTATTGCAATGGAGGCTGATAAGTATCAAAAAGGGGTACGCGATTACCTTCCCTATATAGACTACGGCTTTAAGGACAGTGTAGAACTGAAAGACCTGCTGGCAGTACTTACTTCAGATAATAAGGAAGACAAAGTAGAAATGCAGGGCGGTTCTTTTGAAAACTTTCTGCCTACGCAAAAATTAAAATTAAGCATTGATCCCGATCAGCTGATCAGGACCAATACTATTGCAGCAAAAGATAAAGGCAGAATAGCAACCCAGATGGAATGGAACTTCAATAAGGATTTTGCCGGTAAGGCCGACCTCGCCATTTTTGACATCCTGGTGCACAACAACTGGGAAAGACCAGTTTACTTCGGATCATCGCTTTCTGCGGACACCTACGTTGGCCTCGATAAATATCTGTATCTCGAAGGCCATGCTTACCGTTTGTTACCCCTTAAAAGAGAGGTGGGTGATAAACGTGACAAAACAGAACTGGCCAATACCGATGTGATGTACCGTAACACCATGCATAAACTCAACTTTTCTGCTTTCAGGAAAGCAAGTTACCTGGATCCTGAAAGCAGACGGGTTGCGCATGATACCTGGGCTTTTCAAAATACGCTGGCCACAAACCTGATGCGGGAGGGCAAGAATGAGCAAGCAGGAGAAATCATGACAAAAAGCTTAAAGGAATTGCCTTTAAAACTGTATTCCATTCAAGATACCTTAAACAGGCTCGAAACCATCAATATCCTTTATGGCTTAAATGACAAAACAAAAGCCGCCCAGCTAACCAGACAAACTTTTTCTTTTTTAGATCAGGAACTCACTTACATTGCCTCACTGGAGCCGCGTCTGCAAATGGCTTCACTAAATGATATACAACTGGGCATGTATGTATTGGGCAATTTAGACGAACTCACTTCAAAAGGCGATGCACCAGACTTAAACCTGCAAGTTAAAAAACGATTTAAGGAACTCGAAGATACTTTTACAAGGTCGCTGGGCTAACACACCCCGGCAAACAGAAAGGGGCTTTACAGCCCCTTTTTATTATTTATTAGGTTGAGGTGTTGTCCTCAGGTAAGGCTTGATCACCTTGTGCCCTTTGGGGAACCTGGCTGGGATATCTTCAGTCTTGATGCTGTTCATAACCACTACATCCTGCCCATCCTCCCAATCGGCCGGGGTGGCTACGCTGTAGTTGGCGGTAAGCTGCAGGGAATCGATGACCCTTAGCACCTCGTTAAAGTTACGCCCCGTAGAAGCAGGATAAGTCAGCATCAATTTAACCTTTTTATCTGGCGATATAATGAACAATGAGCGTACGGTTAAAGTCTCAGAAGCATTCGGGTGGATCATGTCGTACAGATCGGCCACTTTTTTATCCTCGTCAGCAATAATCGGAAAGTCTACTTCCGTATTCTGGGTCTCGTTGATGTCCTTGATCCAGCCTTTATGAGACTCCGCAGAATCTACACTTAAGGCCAGCACTTTTACATTCCTTTTTTCGAATTCCGATTTCAGTGCCGATGTGCGGCCAAGCTCTGTGGTACATACCGGAGTATAATCTGCGGGATGAGAAAACAGCACGCCCCAGCTGTCTCCAAGAAATTCATAGAAATCAATTTCGCCAATAGAAGTTTCCGCTTTAAAATTGGGCGCTGTGTCCCCTATTCTTAAACTCATAATTTTATATTTTTAGGTGTAAACAAATGCATTAACAAGATAAATAATAATGTCTACAAATTAAGTATAGTATTTAAAATAATTCTCCCTGTTTTGTAATTTCTTCAGGCTTATTTATGAAATCAATTTCAGGCACCTTGGCCCCCAAATGTTTGTTGAACTGCTGAATGGTATAATTGGCCAGGATCGGTGTATCTTTTTCATCATGCTGATGCAGAAAAAAGTATACTTTATGGAGGCCTTTATCCAACCAGATTTTAATTCTGCTAACCCATTCATCTATCCGGGCAAAGTCAGACGCCTGATGCGCCTGTCCGTTCCCTACAAATCGTATAAATATTTCGGGTATGGTCAGTTCCATATGCACACAATCCCGCCTGCCGCTGGCATCGGTAATTACCACACCTTTTTTGAGCCGGGCGAGCATTTCAAAAAAATGCGGGCGGACGGCATCGTCAGCAAACCAGTCCTCATGTCTTACCTCCACAAAAACCTCCAGATCAACAGGCAAATGTTTGAGGTAGTTTTCAAGCACATCAAAATTCTTTGGACCAAAATTATCTCCAAGCTGCAAAAAGCAGGGCCCCAGGAATTTTCCAAATTCTGAAATACTTGATAAATAGAGATCAGTCGGTACCTCTGCATCTTTTAACCTTTTAATGTGACTGATTGTCCGGGAGAATTTGGGGCAGAACACAAAGCCGTTGTCCGAGTTTTCTTCGGCCTTAACTTTCCATTTACGGATCAGTTCAGCATTAGGGATGCTATAGAAAACCGCATTCAACTCTATAGAATTGAAATGTTTGACATATTCGTCTAAAAAATCGGCTTCTTTTGTTTTTGGGGGATAGATCATGTTAACCCACTCTTTACGCCCCCATTTTGCACAGCCTATGTAAAACGCAGGATGGCCAACAGGCTTGAGGCCTGCCAGTGTTTTTAAAGTTTGTTTACCGTCCTGGGGTAAAGTAAAATCTACATCTTTGATTTGGCTGTCTGCTACCTTTCCGAAATCCATATTGAAAGTCTATATAAAATAAAACCCCGAAACTTAGTTAAAGTTTCGGGGTCTTCAAATTTATGTGTCAATTATTAATTATAAACTTTTATCATGAACACAAAGTCCTGCATCTTCTCAATCTGTTTGGTCACCTTCAGCCCCTGTAGCTGGTTCTTTTTAGTGGTGGCTATTCTCCTTACCAAAGAATCCTGAGGAATGGCATTTAAGGCCTCTGCTATGTATTTAGATTTTACGGCAAATGCGGCTCCATCTGAATTACTTTCTTTGGCATTGATAATGCCGATCACATTTCCATAATTGTCTAATAATGGCCCTCCACTGTTGCCGGGGTTTACATTAATGGCCACCTGGTAAGCCAGTGTATCACCATTAAAACCTGTTTTAGAACTCAGGTAACCTTTTCCAAATACCACATCGTCTTTAGGATAGCCTAAAGTAAAAACCTGTTCGCCCATACCTGCGCTGCTTTTCTTTAATGAATAAGGCAAAGCTGCCAGCGGAGAAAATTCTTTGTCGGTAATTTTTAAAATGGCAATGTCATTTACAGGATCACTGTATACCATTTTAACTTTATAAGAATCGCCCTTATAGTTTTGCACATAAACAGAATCAGACTTCTCAATCACGTGATGACTGGTTAAAATGTAACCATTGGATGAAAGTGCAAAGCCTGTACCACCAAATTTTCCCGGATTTACATTAGGTTTACTGGCATTCTGGTTCGATTTCACATTTCTGATTAAACTGTTGGTTGAACTCCTAAGATTGTTCATCTCTTTGTTCAGTTTTTCATAAGAACCGTATTGCTGTGTATTTTGCTGTATAGAATAAATAGTGACTACGGTTAACAAAATAAAGGCAGCGGCCACAGCAATTGCAGCTTTATTTTTACGCCATAAATTCACAATGAAAGATGGGTGCGGGCCAAGCTGCTTGCTCAATCCTTCCACATCTATACCGGCATGCACCTGGTTCATTCTGTGTTTTAAATCAGATATGGCGGCATAGTTATCCATAGATTCCAGGAAAACCTTATGTGAAACGACCTTATGGTCAACTGCAGGATCGTTTAACCGCAATTGCTCGAAAGCTTTGGCTTCTGTCTCATTCAGTTTACCGTTTAAGTAATCTTCTATTATACCTTCTAACTCTATCTCGTTTCTCATATCAAATTAAGATTGAAAAAATAATTTCTTTAACCTTTGTAAACATTTGTATTTCTGTGTTTTGGCATTATCTGTATTGGTATAGCCAAACTTTTCACAGATCTCCTGCATAGAAAGGTTATTTATGTAAAAATCCTGAATAATAGTTTTACAGGGTTCACCCAGGTGAAGAAGGGCCGACTGCATTTTTTCAAATTGCTGGTCTTTTTCTTCATGCTGTTCTACATCAGACTCCACCGCTATCACATCTTCAAAATCTGCAATGTCATTTGATTTCTTGCTTTGCTGCGAAAGCTTCTTTAACCAAATTCTTCTGCAAACAGAGTATATATACGTTTTAAGTTTACTGCTTAATTCAAAATTGCCGCCTTTTATCTTGTTATATAAAACGATTATGCCCTCCTGATACACATCTTTTGCATCATCTTCATTACCGTTATTATTCAAAATAAACTGTAAAACCATCGGGAAATAACCCGTGTACAGTTTATTCAGCGCTTCTTCTGAGTTATTTAAGATGCCTAAAACAACCTCTCTATCCGTTGGAACTGAACTGCTTAACTTATTACTCACTAATTAATACCTTTATAGGTGAATGGTAACCCAATGTTAGCTAAAAAAAATATTTTTTTTTCTCTAATTTCGTTTAATACTTAAATAAGGCCCGGGTAAACCACTTCAGGCCTATTTCAAACCTACATTTAATCTTATGAACATACAAGCCGAACACTTTTTTGAGAAAGCCCATAAATGGAAAGAAGAGTTTTATTTGTTGCGGGAAATTGTGATCGGGAACAAGTTGCTTGAGGAGGATTATAAATGGATGCATCCCTGTTATACTTTTCAGGGAAAAAATATTGTTCTTATTCATGGATTTAAGAATTATTGTGCATTATTGTTTTATAAAGGTGCTTTGATGCAAAACACTGAAGGAATCTTAATCCAGCAGACCAAAAATGTACAGGCGGCAAGGCAGCTCAGGTTTACCGATATAGGCCAAATCATAAAACTAAGGCCTGTGATTACGAAATACATTAAGGAAGCTTTGGAAATCGAAAAATCAGGAAAAAAAGTAGAAATGAAAAAAGCTGCGGACTACCCTGTCCCTGATGAATTTCAGGGTGTTTTGGCAGAAGACGAGGCTTTAAACAAATCATTTTATGCTTTAACTCCGGGGCGGCAAAAAGGATACCTGTTTTATTTCAACCAGCCCAAACAGTCAAAAACCAGAGCAGCAAGAATTGAAAAATACTATCAGCAGATTTTAGACGGAAAAGGTATTGATGATAAATAGAGCTAAGAACAAACTTTTGGTATGAACAATGTTCTTCTGTCACATATCCTAAATCATTGTTCTGTTAAGCCAGATCAATTAGATTTACTCGACTCATTTTTTGAATACAGGATTTACAAAAAGAACAAATTGCTGTTAAGCGAAGGACAGCGCTGTCATGAAAAATTTTTTATCATCAAAGGTTGCACAAACCTTTTCTACCTTAAGCAAAACGGTACAGAACAGACCATCGACTTTGCGATAGAAAATTGGTGGACATCAGACTTTATGGCTTTTCAGCAAAATACCGCTTCACAGTTTTCCATCCGGGCTGTAGAAACCACAGCAGTACTGGCCATCACTTACGAACAGCAGTGCAAGTTGCTTCAGCAGGTACCGGAATTAAGTGAGTACTTCCATCGTACATTTCAACGGGCATATGCCGCTGCTCAAATCAGGCTCAAATTGCTATACGGGTATTCTAAAGAAGAACTATATCATCATTTTAATCAAAAATTCCCAGCTTTTATCCAACGCGTGCCGCAATACCTTCTGGCTTCCTTTTTAGGCATTACCCCCGAATATTTAAGTGAAATAAAAAAGAAACGCATTTCTTAAGCCAGTTTAAGTTTTTTGCGTTTTTTAGTATCCAACTTTGTAACTGAAAACTTTAATAATTTAAACAGTATAAAGATGAAAAAACGTATCAACATCACCCCTGAAGAACAGCCAAAGGCCTACAAAGCGATGATGGCACTGGAAGCATACCTCGCCCAGATCTCCCTTTCCAAAACTTTAAAAGAGCTGATAAAGATCCGGGCCTCACACATCAATGGGTGTGCCTTTTGTATAGATATGCATACCAAAGATGCGATGAAAGAAGGAGAAAGTGTTCAACGCCTGTTTTTAACAAGTGCCTGGAGAGAAGCAACCAAATTTTTCACAGCTGAAGAACAAGTTGTATTAACAATGACAGAAGAAATCACCCTGATCCATCAGCAAGGACTGAGTGACGCAACCTATCAAAATGCCCTTCAGTTTTTTGATGAAAATCAAATTGCAGAAATTATTATGGCGGTTGTTACCATCAATGCCTGGAACCGCATCGCCATCAGTACGCACAAGGAAATCGAAGGCTAATTTGCATAATCAGCAAAAACTGTCTTAATTTGTAGTATTAAAGTTTGTTAAACATATCATTATCGGCAGGGCAAAATCTGCCATTGCTTCCCGGGAGAGTTTCCTTAACTACCCCGCATGTATTATAATGTTTAATTTTTAACAAGCCATATGAAACTGATAAATTCGGCACTTGCTGATTTCTATAATAAAAGCAACGAAGACACCCGTCTTCAAACAGGCCTGGGCCCATTAGAATTTGAGAGAAACAAAATCCTGATTAACCGTTATGCAGGTACCCGCCCACTGCATATTGCAGATATTGGCGGAGGTACCGGGCATTATGCCAGCTGGCTCAGTGCCTTGGGCCACAAAGTAACACTAGTAGATCCACTCCCCAAACACATCGAAAAAGCTAAACGTAAGACAGGCAGTTTTCGATGTATCCTTGGGGAGGCCCGTCATCTGCCGTTCAACAATGCGAGCTTCGATCTGGTCATCCTTCATGGGCCGCTGTATCATCTGCAACGCCAAAACGACCGGTTGCTGGCAATTAAAGAAGCCCGTAGAATTGTACGGCCAGGAGGAATGGTATTAGGTTTTGCAATCACCCATTCGGCATCGGCGCTTGCAGCCTTGCATAATGGAATGATTCACGATACTCAAATTTTCCATATGTGCAGCTCGGAGCTTTTAACAGGCGAACATCATGCACCAGATGACCTGAATGGTATTTTGCAATGTGCCTACTATCACCGTCCTGATGAGCTTTTGAATGAATTTATACAAAGCGGCTTCCACATTAACGGCCTTCATGCTGTTGAAGGGATGGCATGGATGGATCATAATTTTTTCGAAAGCTGGCATGATCTCCAAAAGAAAAAAAACCTAATGGAATTAATAAGTATGACCGATCAAGATCAATCCCTATTGTGTCTGAGCCCGCATATGATGGTCTCTGCGAGTCCATTTTTATAGTGTTGCCTGTAAAAAAAGGCCAATGGTAAAATTACCATTGGCCTTTACAGCAATATTAATTATATTTAATTACCCATGCCAGTGGCAGGGTTGAAAATCTCAGCCAGCCGGCTACGGCGGCGCAGAACCGCCAGAATGACGCCGTTACCATGTCTGCATCCCCGGCAGATCACCACAACAGAATTGCCATCCTGCCCTTCACTTTTATGATGGACAATCAATCCGGATCGGAAGAAGTAGGGATGAGGGCCCAGCAGGATACCTATGATTTTCTAACGAAGCACTCAGCCGGGTAAACTATTTTGGATCCAAGAAGCACCAATGCCAAGCTCATCAAAGCTGGTATCACCCGGGACAAAATGATTGGATTTACCATGAAAGAAATCTGCGATGTTTTAGGCGTAGAATATGTAATTGATGGTGCTGTTACCCAGAATAAAGGATATGCTACGACATCTTCGAGCGGGACCTCAAATGATAAGGTCAAAAGTGTTTCAGGTTACAACACCAACTATAGCAATGCCGTCCAGCGTTATGATGTTGCCGTAAGCCTGCACATATATATGGACAACAATGCCAGTATTTATAACCAGAGCCATAAAGCATTTTTGAGCAATACTGACGGTTCGTATACCAGCTCCTTGGAATACTTGCTTAAACGTTGCCCGCTCTATAAGAAGTAACGACCTATATCAAAATTACAGTATCAGCTCTTGATATATACTTTTAACCGGGCAACTATTTCTGCATTAAAATAATAGTCACTATATCTGCCCTGGATATCTTCGCGCACCATTTCTTTATCTGCAGGATAAATCTCATTCGTATCAACAACATATACCTCTGATCCTTTGAATGCATAAGCAAAGCCATATACGGCCATTTTTCTTGTTACAGCATCAAATTCATAATCAGAGAACCAGTTCTCAGATATATTGGAAATTCCCCATTTCCCTGTCTTCTGCATAGCGAAACAGTCTTCATGCAACCAAATCATATCCTGATAATCATCAAGCGGGATAAGCCAGTTTGGATTTTCTGCATTACCATCAAAAATACCTTTCTGATCCCCCTTTTGGGCCAGAATGAAATCAGTTGTTTTCTGATTTCTATAAGCCAGCAGATCGGTAAGCGTATCATACTCATAAGGTAAAATAACCTTTTGTTGCTGCAAACCCAATGTACCATATTTTTTACCCTTTCTCAAAATGAGTGCATTTGGAAAATTCGTTTGCCTGATGATCTTTTCGAAACCTTTTTCAAGCATTGTTCCATCCCTGCCAAACAGCATTGCCTGGTTTGAATCTTTGTGTGGGTTAACCAAAAGGTAGCCTTCCCCAAGGTATTCAATAGCAGAAGGAGGAAATTCTCCTATAGGTTTGAAATATTGGTTAAGGATAATCTGGTTTCTTTTTCCAGTAACTTTCGAATGAAAATAACCGCTTCCCTCCTCAACAGGATGCTCTAATTCAAATGCTAAGATCGTCTTACCCTTACTATCTATAATACCCCATTTATCATGCTGCTTTGCTGTAAAATTACCTTCATCGTCCAGCGTGTGTATTTCATTATATTTAAAGGGGACTACAACAGCATTCTGTACATTTATAACCCCATATTTCTGATCTTGCTTAACAACGGCCACTCCCCCTTCGAAATCAAAGGCGTCCTGGTACACAGGAGCAATATGGACTTTTCCAGACTTGTGGATGTATCCATATTTTTCATTCTTAAGTACAACAGCGAGATTTTCGCCTGCAAATCCATAAAACTCATCATAAATGGGTTCAACAAGCACTTTCCCTTCTGCATCTTTTAAACCCCAAAGCCCATTCTGCTGAAAATGTTCTACTTCACCATATGTCTGATCATTGTCATCCACTTCCAGTTCGAAGATATGCTTCAAACCATAATCATAATCAGGATAATTCAACAAGGACTTAAAATCAGTAAAGCCAAGAACAGACTCCCTATTGAATAAAGAAACATCCAGAAGTGAAATATCATCATTTTCAATAGCCCTGGCAATAACAGCATTATTAATTGCAATATTTTTTAGAAGCTCATTAGCCTGCCACTGGTGCCCCTGGTCGCCCATGTTGAATACATCCCAGGCATCAACATGAAAATACGGCTGTTCCAGCTTACCTAAAAATTCAAACAAGGATTGCTTGGCTAGTTGATACTTTTCAACATCATCTATCATTTCGTCCTGATGCCGCTCTAAGAATTCGTAAAAAAGTTTGAGGTTGTTTATCCCTTCAGGTGCATTATAATAAAGCCCGTAATTTTCAGGGTCGGTATGCGTGTTGTAAATATTACCGGACACAAAACCATTAGCAATTAATAAAGGCTGCAGCAATAATGGGACATCGTAACCCCATTCCGTCAACATACAATTGGATTGCCTGATTTGTTCAGGTGCAGCGACATTATAAATATAAACTCGGTGTGACATTTATTCTTTCAAGGTTTTATTTAGACATTAAAAATTGTACCATTATATCTTTGCCTTAATCAATTCACCTACAATTTAGAGCCAAATGCCATATTTTAAATTTACCCGTACCTATTTAATATATAATAGCAGTTAAAACCAATTTGATTGGAAAAACAAAAAATTCGGAATATATGAGGTTTTAGCAAACAATAAAACCATTTTGTAGTTTTGATCATCATGATTTTCAATATAAGGACAATAGAAAACACCTGTACACCTCTCATACTTATTTAAAGGCTTTCGGCGGTAAAATTGCGAACTTTGCGTACTACCGCTTAATCCTTATGGCATCTATTTGGGGAGTTTTGATTATGGAGTTGTCTTTACCCTCATTTCATTTCCCTATTTTAGAATATTAAAATTCATATTTTTGCCCAATGCAACAGATACCAACTGAAGAATCCTTTTCTGCACCGGGCTCTTTAAAAATTATATGTTACGTCTTCAGTATTATCCTGTTGTTTGTGGGAATTAATATGCTCACGACTAAAGATATGGCCATTGAAATCATTTTTTTATTCCCATTGATTTTTCTGATTGCCATTTCCATGTTCATTTACACCAAGCTTAAGCTGATCATTTCGAATGCAGGCGTTCGCTTTGTAGGCGGTTTAAAACAACATGTTTTTTCCTGGAGTGAGGTGACAAAGGTAGATATGATCAGGGTTGGAAAATACCAAACACCAATAGCAACCGTATACTATTCCAACAGAAAGTTGGATTTACATAAAGGCTTTTATCTTCAACCGAAATTCAACAGAATTTTATCGCTTTTGGAATTGGCAGTTGATCCGGCTTTGTTTACGGAAGAGTACCAAGTCATTCGCCATCAGATCAATTGATAGCCAGCTTAGCTATAATGCGCTTCCACTAGCTATGCCCATAGCTCAACCCCCAACCTGGCCGGCTTAAAAAAAGAAAGATAAATTTGAAAAGAATAAATAAATGATGATATATTTGCGCCGCGGAAATTATTTGAAAAACTTACAAAGCTGTAAAACAGCACATTAACAATTAAAAGAACAATTATTAAAAATAATTTCACTTTTTTTTGAAATAACTGGGTTACCTTTTAAACTTTCGGGTATTAACTGTAAAATTAATTAATTATTTAAAATAGAATTAGAATGAAAAACGCATTTAAATTTGGCTTTTTAGCTTTAGCAATCTCTTTGTCAGTAGCAGCTTGTAACTCAACTGAAAAAACTGGTGAGTCTACAGACACTACATTAACTGATACTTCTGCTGTTGTTACTACAGTTGATACTACAGTTACTGATACAACTGTAAAAGACACTACAGTTAAAACTACTACTGAAGAGACTAAACCAGCTGCTCCAGCTCACTAGTCAAGTGTAAAACTTATAAAAAAGGCCCTGGATATTCCCGGGCCTTTTTTATTGCCCAAAATTTAATTAATGTTACCTTTGCGCTTGTAAAAAATCATTACATTCATGAATTTAACTCCACTTCAAGCGATTTCCCCGGTAGATGGCCGTTACAGAAACACTACGCAGAACCTTTCAAAATATTTTTCAGAATCAGCCCTGATCAGATACAGGGTCTTTGTAGAAATCGAGTATTTTATCGCCTTGTGCGAGGCTGCATTACCAGGATTAGATCAGTTTGACAAAGCGAAGTATACCCAGCTCCGCCAGATCCATGAACAATTCAATGACGATCACGCGCAGGAGATCAAAGACACTGAAAAAAATACTAACCACGACGTAAAAGCCGTAGAGTATTTCATTAAAAAGCAGTTCGACCAGCTTGGACTTGCCGATTATAAAGAGTTTATCCACTTTGGCTTAACCTCGCAGGACATCAACAACACTGCTATCCCGTATAGTTTTAAACTGGCGCTGGACGAGGTGTATTATCCTGCCATCTCCAGCCTTATTGATAAAATAAAAGAACTTGCTGCCGAATGGGTCAATGTACCTTTACTGGCGCATACGCATGGACAACCGGCATCCCCGACCAAACTGGGCAAAGAGTTCCTGGTATTTGCAGAACGACTGGAAATTCAATTGAATGGCTTAAAAAGCATTCCCAACAGCGCTAAATTTGGTGGTGCTACCGGAAACTTCAACGCACACCATATCGCTTATCCAGGCATCAACTGGGTAAATTTTTCCAATAACTTTGTAAACGACATACTAGGACTTAACCGCGCACAGCATACCACCCAGATAGAGCATTACGATCAGTTTGCTGCGCAATGCGATGCCCTGAAAAGGATCAACAACATTATTATTGATATGGATAGGGACATCTGGGCCTATATCTCTAAAAATTATTTCAAGCAAAAAATAAAAGAAGGAGAAGTGGGCTCATCGGCCATGCCACACAAAGTGAACCCTATTGATTTTGAAAACGCAGAAGGCAATGCCGGGATAGCTAATGCCCTTTTTGAGTTCTTTGCGGCCAAGCTGCCTATCTCTCGCTTACAAAGGGACCTTACAGATTCTACAGTACTGCGCAACGTAGGCGTACCAATGGCGCATACAGCAATTACCATTGCTTCAACGTTAAGAGGTTTACACAAATTGTTATTGAACGAAGAAGCCATTAATGCCGATCTGGAAAATAACTGGGCGGTAGTAGCCGAAGCCATACAAACGGTGCTAAGAAGAGAGGCCTATCCGAATCCTTACGAAGCGCTGAAAGACCTTACCCGTACCAATCAGAAGATTACAGCAGTAACCATGGCCGATTTTATTGACGGACTGAATGTAAACGACGACATCAAAAAGGAACTGAAACAGATTACCCCGTTCAATTATACCGGTATATTTTAGTGTTGTCCAATGGTCAGCTAAGATATAATGACCTAAAACAGACACCACTAAAAGAAATTGCAGCAATGAATTATTTATTTTTGTATAAAATTTAAGGCAATGACGATCAACGTATATACAGAACAAACCCCAAATCCGGCTACCATGAAATTCATGATCAATAAATTATTGATCAATGGCAGTGAGGATTTTGCGACTAAAGAAAGTGCTGAGCATTCCCCTTTTGCAAAGGAACTCTTTAAATTCAGCTTCGTAAACGGTGTATTTTTCGCAAGCAACTTTGTGACCATCACCAAAACAGAAGATGCGGAATGGCCGGATATTGAACCTATCCTGAAGGAATTTGTGAAAGGTGCGGTCGAATCAGAATACAAAATTAAAGAAGATACTTCTGCAGAAGCCCCTGTTTTTGAAGGGAGTGACCTGGAAATTAAAATACAGCAGATCCTGCACGACTATGTCCGTCCTGCGGTTGAACAGGATGGCGGTGCCATCAGCTATAAATCTTTTGATGATGGCATAGTTACCGTAGAGCTCAGAGGATCCTGCAGTGGCTGTCCTTCTTCTACCATTACCTTAAAATCGGGCATACAAAACCTGCTGCAACGCATGGTACCTGAAGTAAAAGAGGTAGTGTCGGAAGCACTTTAAGCTTAGATTTAAAAAATACAAAAAGGCTTGATGTAAATCAGGCCTTTTTTATTTTACCTGTATTATATTAGCAGAAACTCAACCCTATGGAAAGCATAAATATAAAAGCAGGTATATTAACCCTGGTCCTGCTTCTGTTCACTTACGTTTTTTACCTCAGGCAGCCATTGAATTTTCTGTCCCTTGGTGCTGCAGCAGGAACAGCGGCACTGGTGTTGATCATTGCCCTAATCTATTTTTTCGGCACAAAATTTATTGGTTATGCCATACAACATAAATTCTATCCTAATATAGCCCTGCGTATGCTGCTTCCCTTTGTTGCGCTTACGCTGCTCAGCTGGTTGGTGTACGCCTTCATTGAGGTCAAACCTTTTGGCTCATCCAAAGATTTCCTCGCCATTTTAAGCAATTTTACGTCCCGGCATCTGTTATATATCGCTGTCTGCACCACTTTAACCAGTCTGACTTTTTCCTTTCCACCACAAAAAGACAGCATAACAGATGCGTTGCTGCTTCGTCAAAACCTGCTGTTTCTTGTGGCCACAATCTTTGCTTTTGTACTGAGTGTGTTCGCCGTTTACAAGGTAAAACTGATTGACCAGCCCAGGCTTGACCCCAAATATACCCTCTATAAAAGTTTAAACGAAAACCAAGATTTAAAGCATTATGAACTTGAGCAACTGCCGGTTTCCGAACCGGGGACCATCCTTGATAAACCTTACCTCCTAGCCCACAAGCAGGAACTGGTTCTGGTTTCCATATCCGGCGGTTCCAACCGTTTACCTCCTGTAGAACGTATTTACAAACTGGACCAGAACGGTAAATTGATAAACTCAGTAAATGCACAGACACTTATATCTGCAGATTTTTTTCCGCTCGTATTGCAGGCCGACGGATTGCTGACCGACCATTCGGGCAAGGCGCTGATCACCTGGATTTTTGACGGTAACACCAGCAGGCAAGCTAAAGATCGGATCGTTAAAAGCAATGATTGGGTATTTGTACCCCTGGCCGAAAGTAAGACTCATATAAACATGGTGTACTTTAACAAAACAGCTCCTTTCCATTGCAACAACCTGAAAGAACTGAAATACAATGGCAACAGGTATTACGATATTACCTTGCAAAAAGAAATCCTTAAAATTAAGGTAGACAGTGTTTTCTCGCATTCCGATAACTTAGGAAATTGCATAGAAAAGAAGCTGGAATACTACAGTTCAGCGGCGCTGAATTTTAGTTTGCTGCGCTTAAATGAACATGAATACTATATCATCAAGCCAACTCCTTAATCCATTTGTTTTACAAGACAAAATCCATTTCAAAACCGTAAAAATATTTCGGTGGATGTTTTACAGTTAAAACCACCCCTTGTCTAAACTTAAGTGGCAACAGATACTGAGCGGGCAAACGCAGCCAGCCGGGCATATTGTAATAGTTAATGTTTAGTAAGGATCCCAACTGCAATCCTGCTGAAGGCACGAAAATGGGCGATGTTTCCCGGTTTCCATACTGAATACCCCCTTCCATATATCCATAAATCCCAATAAATTTTTTATCATTCAGCCAGTAATCAAAATTACTCCTGATCCCAACCCTGAATTGATGTGTTGCCCCCTTATGAAACTCATCCCTGTAGGGGCCTGTTTCGCCCCAGCTGTATGCTACAGTGTATCCATGCCAATAATCCCATACTCCCTTTTTCCCTCCTTTTGAATTAAAAGTATGGCGGTTTGAAATAGATCCCGCATTGATTCTAAAATCGAATGAACGATAATAATTTTTAGTAGAAAATGACGGCCCGTTTATTCCAATAACAACCGAGTTCCCAATCCTGCTCCTTACAAAATTACGGTAAGGCAGTATTTGATTTGTTTTTTTCATGGAATCCGTTACTTCAGTGTTTTCAAACAAAGAAGGCAGATCGGAGTTATAGGGGATCGGCACCAGCTTAAGCGCAGGAAGATTATTGAGCAGATAGTTTTCCTGCATTTTTTTCCCTTCAGGAATACGCATCAGGAAATCACTTTCCCTGCCTGTCAAGGCTGCATTTTCATAGGCTATCCATAAATCGTTTAATGAAAGTTCAACAGCTTCAAGTACCCTGGCCGATTCTTTGATAAATTCAGGCTTATTAAATGTCCCATCTCCATGTGCTTTCCAAATTTCCGCCTTTCTATTCAGCACCATCGTACCGTTTGCAGAATAAAAATCATGCAGTGCTTTATTATTCACTACCGATGCTGCCACAGTCCTTTTTACCACCAGGTGTCCCGAAGAAAAGGAGTCTTCCAAAAAGTGATCTGCAAAGCCATTAAACAATAGCGCAAACATCAGTAAGGTCCTTGCCTGCTCGGGGTTGCCTTTAAGCCTGCCGCTTTGTGCAGCCCAATCCATAGCCACCAGGTGCAATGTGACATACATATTGATGGCATTTGTTTTATTCAGCCTGGTAAAGGCCTGTCTTGCCAGTTCCGGGCGCTGACATTGCCCAATCACGTCTTTATCAAAAGCATGCAATTGCTCCTGGAAAGGTTTACCATACTGATAAAAATGCGAAAGATTCTTCATTGCCAGCAGGGCATAGCCAAAATCAAGTTTAACCAACTTACCATCCGGAGCCGCACTGTAACCCGCAGCGATATATTCCTCGTGCAAGGTAATGATCTTGTAGACTGCGGAACTGCTGTCAGAAAGAAATTCAATCAATGTATAGGGATCGCGTAAATGATCCCCGCTCAACCCATTTAAGGTTCCATAAGAAATTCTATTTTTTTCTTCTACGGCCGCATTGACTGTCTTTAGCGACATTGGAAAATCATAGGGGCCGCCAGCCTTACCTGCTTTCAAATTCAGCAAGGAGCGGAAAGTGGCAGCAGCACTGGTATGCTGAAGTGAACTGATAAATTTAGTAAATGCCTGGTCGCCTATTAATTTATGTTCTCCATAGTTGTATGCAAAAACACCTGAAGGCAAAACAAGCAGCACCACAACAAGAACCAAAATACTGATCTTTTTCATCATGCACCAGGTTAGTTTCAAAAGTCATTAGTACAACCTAACCCATATCAAATACAACTGCCATAAAGTGAAGGACTAGTTATAACCCAAATATTTTTAAATATGCAGGTTTTTTTGTAGTTTTCTCACTAAGCTTATACCACAATCAGCTCTCCCAAATAAACACTCGTACTTAACTCAAGCATCAAAATTCCGGTAAAATAATCATTGGGAATATGGCGGGAGGCAATTAGCTGATTTCACGCTATTCCTCTCTCTCCCCTACGGGGATCTCTCCTCAGAGAGGAGAGAGACGGGGTGTATAAAAAGTTTAACACAAAGTTGGAACAGCTTCGCAAAACACATGCCCTTTTGCGAACAAAGCCCTATTCTGCCCCAACCCTGTTACGAAATTGGGTATAACGAAGCATCAGCAAGTATTTATAACTAAGCGTTAAAATGCCTTCCTATAGTTTCCAAAACTTCCGCATCAATATGCCCATTAGTAGCTAAAATCTCCCTTTTCACTATGAATTCATCTCCCCCATCAAAATTCATGATCTGTCCGCCGGCCTGTTGCACCAGGTAAGCTCCTGCAGCCACGTCCCATGAGTTGAGATTATATTCAAAGAAAGCATCGAACCTGCCGCAGGCCACATAGGCCAGATCAACAGCGGCCGAACCGATACGCCGCAAACCGTGGCACCTGCGCATCATCTCTGCAAACAGCTCCATATACTGCGCCTGCTTGTCAAACTGATGGTACGGAAATCCGGTGGCCAGCAGGCAACCCGAAAGTTTGTCCCTCGAAGAAACCCTGATGGGCTTATTGTTCAGAAATGCAGGCCCTCCTTTATGGGTATAGAACATCTCTCCGCGATTGATCTCGTACACTACGCCTATTACCGGCTTGTCTTCTTCGTACAAGGCAATGCTGATGGCATAGGTGGGTATGCCGTGAATAAAATTGGTGGTGCCATCAAGTGGATCAATGATCCAGTTGTATACAGTCCCTTTACTGTTAATCGTTTCCTCTTCTGTGGTAAAACCAGCTTCAGGCAACAATTTGGTCAGGTTCCTCACCAGCTGTTTTTCAGCATTCTTATCCACGTAAGAGACCAGGTCGTTCAGACCTTTGAACTCGATGGCACTGGCATCGAAATTCATGGATTCTTTTCTGATAAAATTGCCGGTAAGCCTGGCTATGGCAATTACCTTAGCACACAATATTTCGTAGTTCAAATCTGATAGATTTTAATAGTTGGCCAGTTTTTCTTTATTTTTTACTGAATAGGCTACAAGAAGCAGACCAGAAAGGAACAGCAGACTGGAGATCAGTTCTGCCTGGGTAAAACGGATACCTGCCACCTCGTATTTGGTATTTACCCTGATCAACTCTATAAAAAAGCGCTCCAGACCATTCAGCATTAAATAAATACCAAACATCATTCCTGGTGATTTAATGCGGTCGCGCAGTTTCCATAAGATCAGGAAAAGGATAAAGCAAACTACAACCTCATAAATAGGTGTAGGATATACCGGCATCGGAAGTTCATTACAGAATTTGCCCACACAGCCCGCAATACGTTCGCCTTCGTTGGCCACGTTATTTGGATAGGTATAGCCCCATAGCCAGTCGGGAATCCAGCTGGCAGGTTTTGGATGCACATTTACAATGCCCCAATCCCCGTCGCCCGACATGTGACAGCCGATACGGCCAACACTGTAAGCCAGCATCATCCCCGGTCCGCCAATGTCCAGCATATGCAGCGGTTTGATGCCATTTTTACGGGCTATGTACAGCACCGCGGCACCACCACAGATCAGTCCACCGTAAAAAGTCAGCCCGCTAAAAGAAAGCAGACTGTTTATAGGGTCCTGTACAAAAGTGTCCCAGTGTTCCAGATTATCGAATATTTTGGCCCCTAAAAAGCCCCATACTGCAGCCCACACAATCAGGCTGCCCATCAGTTCATAAGGGTGCTGGGTTACTTCTACCGTTTTAGGCTTAGGCAACTTTACTTTGTTCTTTTCCTGGTAATCCCAATAGGCAAACAAACCTGCAAAGAACAGTCCACCCAATATATTCCCTTTGGCAGAAAGCAGTACCGTTTGGGCATCATTAACAAAAAGCTTATAATTTAAAAAAGCATAAACCAGTTTATAGCCGATCAGAAAACCAAAAATACCGTTAGATATCAACTCCAGGGTACTGGCAGGTTTACCTACAGTTACCGTCTTCTTTACAGGATGTAAAATACCAAGGGCTTCTTTACGCTTAAATTCTTTGGTAAAGGCCCAGTAACCGGCAATAAAGGCCAGTGCTACAAAAACGCCGAAAGTGTTAAATGGAAGCGGAACCTGTATACCAAAAAGGTATTCTATAAAATGAGATACGGTAGGAAACATATATGAAAAAAAGTTTTATGCGAATATAGGATTAATGCGCTAATACTTCTTCTGTTTCTGCAACTTCTACCTCTCCATCGGCAGTTAGTGCTACCAGCTTAACGGTTTTGATCTCATTAACCATTACAGGATCATATTTCGCCCTTACCTTAACATAGTTTTTGGTAAAGCCGTGCATAAATCCGCTCTTCTGGTCATCCTCAAAAAGTACTTCGCCAACAGCACCCAGCTGAGCCTCGTAAAAGGCCCTTCTCTTTTTATCAGAAAGAATATGCAGCATCTTGCTCCGGTCAGCACGGGTACTGCCTGCTACCCGGCCTTTCATTTCGGCTGCCGGGGTCTGCTCGCGTTCAGAATAGGTAAACACATGCAGATAAGAAACATCCAATTCATTCAGGAATTGATAGGTATCCAGGAAATCTTCCTGTGTTTCGCCCGGGAACCCTACAATTACATCTACCCCAATACAGCAGTTGGGCATTACTGCCTTTATTTTGGCTACACGCTCTGTGTACAGCTCGCGCTGATAACGTCTGCGCATCAATCCAAGGATTTTGTTGGAGCCCGACTGCAGCGGAATATGGAAATGCGGCACAAATCTTTTTGAGGAAGCCACGAATTCTATGATCTCATTGCTTAGCAGATTGGGTTCTATAGACGAAATCCTGATTCTTTCTATACCTTCAACTTCATCCAGCGCTTTTACCAGGTCGAAAAATTTATCTTCCCGCTGCCCATTCCTGATGCCAAAATCGCCCAGATTTACCCCGGTAAGCACAATTTCTTTTACACCGCTTTCGGCGATCTGCCTGGCGCGGCCGAGTACATTTTCTATGGTATCACTCCGGCTTCCACCCCTGGCAAGCGGAATGGTACAATACGTACAAGGGTAATCACATCCATCCTGTACCTTCAAAAAGGTACGGGTGCGGTCGCCAATAGAATAAGCAGCAATAAAGTTATGGTTTACCTTTTCAATGTTCTGCTGGTGGACCACAGCTTTAGGTTGTTTGGTCAGGTCTGAAATGTATTCTACAATCCTGAACTTTTCAGCAGCACCTAAAACCATATCCACACCTTCTATCTCGGCAATTTCGGTTGGTTTTAACTGGGCATAGCAACCTACAATGGTAACATAGGCATGGGGTGCATACTTCAGCGCTTCCTTAACAACCTTGCGGCATTTTTTATCAGCATGCTCCGTAACAGAACAGGTATTGATCACATATACATCTGCGCCAGCTGTAAAATCCACTACAGCATAACCTGCGTCGGTAAATAGCCTGCCAATTGTTGAAGTTTCCGAGAAATTCAACTTACAGCCTAAGGTATAAAATGCAACTTTCTTCATTGAATTTGCAAAGATAGGAAAAATCTATTCATTCCAGCGGTAGCTGTCCTGCTCCAGGCCAGCCAGATCAATTACCCGGCTTACTACAGTTTGCGCAACCTCCTCAATGGATTTGGGGATACTGTAAAAAGAAGGGTTTGCAGGACAGATGATTCCGCCTGCTTCCGTAATGGTTTTCATGTTATTGATGTGGATCAGGCTAAAAGGCGTGTCACGCACCACTGCAATGAGTTTCCGGCGCTCTTTTAAGATCACATCTGCCGCCCTTGAGATCAGATCGTTTGAAATTCCCTGCGCTATGCGCCCTAAAGTCCCCATCGAACAGGGAATAATAATCATGGTGTCATATTTTGCAGAACCCGAAGCAAAGGGCGCGTTGAAATCCATTTTTGGATAAAAAGTAAAAGGATAATTGTTGTAATCCTGGTTACCCAACTCAAAGCGCCACACCTCTTTTGCATTGTCTGACATTACTACTCCCACTTGGTCAATCTGATCCGATAACTTCAGCAAATTGTCCAGTAACAGCCTGGCATAGATGGAACCGCTGGCCCCGGTAACCGCAACAATTAGTTTTCTCTTGTTCATAGAAGGGGTAAATATACAGAAGAAGACAATAAAAAAGGGCCGAAAAATTAATTTTCGACCCTACATCTACCTATGAAAAACATACCCTCGAAAGGGTAAGCCCAAATGTAATTATCTTTTTTAATAAATGAAAGTTTAAACACACTTTTTTCAACTCTTTTTCTTCTCATCTCATTTTTTTAGCCCGGCAGAAAAAGTAGCTTACGTCTTCCTCTTGCATCATTAAGCGATTTTGGCATAATCTATAGCGATTTTGTCTTATATTAGGTATTTTTAAAACATTTTTCTATTTTTAAGTCAATACAACTAACCAAATAGAGATGAAGCCTCAACTGCTGAAAGTTTCCAATAACCTGGTAAATTCGTTTAGCGCCAGAAGAGACAGGGTGCCTTATATCAACAACCGCTGGCATTACCATGCCGAAGTAGAACTCATCTATTTTAAGAAAGGCAATGGTACACAGTTTATTGGCGATAGCATTAAGCGTTTCAATTCTGGAGACATTGTGCTGGTTGGTGCACATTTACCGCATTACTGGAAATTTGACGACAGCTACTTTACCGCTGAGGAGGAAGACAACGCCGATGTCGTAGTGGTCCATTTTTGCGAAAACTTCTGGGGCAACCACTTCCTTTCCCTTCCCGAAAATAAGGGCATCCGCTCAACGCTGGAGAAAGCACAGCGCGGGGTTCAGATCAGGGAAAATCATAAAAAACAGATTGGCGAGTTGATGGAACAGATACTGGTAGCTACCGGTCCGGCAAGGATCATCCTGCTGATGGAAGCATTGCTGGCTATTGAAAGCAGTGCACAGGACAAGCCCCTTTCTTCTATAGGCTTCCGCAACGATTTTGAAGAAACAGAGAACGACAGGATCAATGCGATCTACAATTATTCGCTGAACAATTTCAAAAGAAAGATACAGATGGAAGAGATGGCAGCAGTAGCCAACATCAGTCCGAATTCCTTTTGCCGGTATTTTAAATCACGGACCAGAAAAACGTATACACAGTTTATCAGTGAGATCAGGGTTGGACATGCCTGCAAACTGCTGATAGAAGACAACATGAATGTAAAACAGATCTGTTATGAAAGCGGCTTTCATAATTTTGCCAGCTTCCATAAACATTTTAAGATCATTACCGGGCAAAGCCCCCTGTCCTATCAGAAATCTTACCTTAGCAAATAGCTTACCTGATTTTTCGAATGGCCTTTTCGTAAGCCTCGGCATAGCGCATCATCCCGATGTCGTTTGGATGTGTACCATCCACCATGGTGTTGATGTCCTGATTAATCTCGGCTTTCGTCAAAAGATAAATATTTTTCAGGCCCCTGCTTTTCATGGCCTTGAAAGTTTTATCCATTACCGCATTTACCCGTTCATATGCACGCTTCCTTTCCGGATTTAAGCCTTCATCCGTGTAGCCATCGTGTTCAGTAAGTAAAATAGGTACCCCTGGCTTTTTCTTTTGCAACTCGGCAACAGCATATTCAATTCGTTTGTTGATTTCCTCATCCGTAAAATACTCACCGGTCATGTTCGGCAGGCAGTCAAGCACATACAGTTTCGCATCAATTTCGGGCAGCAGATCTACGATTGCCTTTTCCATAGGCCCGTTACCTGAAAATGCCAGGTTAATGAAGGGCTGTTCCAGCTTACGGCTTAAGATAGAACTCCAGACCATACCGGCGCGACTGGCACAGGCCCCCTGGGCAATGGAAGTTCCGTACACCACGATCGGCTTTTGAGGCACCGGCAATGGAACAAAAGTATTTTTTTCCGGAACGCTGATTTCCAACCACTTTACGGAATTGTAAAGGGGAAGATATAAAGTATATTCAGGTTCTTTTATGCCAGCTGCCTGCAACTTGGTAAAACGGTATACAATGGTGTCCTTAAAGGAATAAGCACCCCTTGCCCAAAGCCATTTCCCATCGCCGCCTTTGGCATACAAATCTACCCCACTCACACCTGTTGCCGACATATGCGGCATTTGCAGGTTGCCTTTTACCTGGTATTTCACCACAATCTCTTCCGCATCCGATCTGAAACGCAGGTTCATACCCGTACTGTTTTTCGACAGGTTCCATACCGGCTTACGCACAGCGGCCTCTGCCCTTGCAGGTAAACGATCGTAATAATCCTGAGCCTCTTTAGGCCAGGCCTGTCCGGCTACCATGCTTTTGGCTTCACCTGCAGGGTTCCAGATCTTGTAGTTTTTTTCGGTTTGGGCGAAAGCAGATTTTACAGTAAAAAATAACAGGAAGGCGAAGAATAAATTTGGTTTCATGTGCTTGTCTTAGTGTTTAATCTAAGGTATAAAAAAAGCAGACCAAAAATAGCCTGCTTTTAAAAATAAATTAAAAAGTAGGAATATTACCTGCCCATCCAACCACCATCAACGGTCATCACTGTACCGTGCATATAGTCAGATGCTTTTGAAGCCAGGAACACTATTGGTCCCATAAAATCTTCTGCTTCGCCCCAGCGGCCTGCCGGAATGCGCTCCATAATAGAACGGCTTCGGTTTTCATCAGCCCTTAAAGCCGTGGTATTGTCGGTAGAGATATACCCCGGAGCTATTGCATTTACGTTTACGCCTTTGGCTGCCCATTCATTGGCAAATGCTTTGGTCAGCTGTCCTATTGCGCCTTTGCTTGCCGCATATCCGGGAACGGTAATACCGCCCTGAAAAGTAAGCAATGAAGCTGTAAAGATGATCTTTCCGCTTCCCCTTGCAACCATATCCCTGCCAATTTCCCTGGTCAGGATAAAAGGTGCAGTCTGGTTTACAGCCACTACCTCATCCCAGAATTCATCCGGGTGTTCGGCAATAGGCTTTCTCAGGATAGTTCCTGCATTGTTCACCAGGATATCGATCACCGGATGCTCGGTTTTCACCTGCTCACAAAATGATCTGATCGCCTCACGGTCGTTAAAATTGCACTGATAGGCATAAAACTTCCTACCAAGCGCTGTAACCGACTTTTCTACATCACTGCCACTCAGCTCCAGGTTTGCCGATACCCCAATGATATCTGCACCTGCTTCAGCCAGGGCCTCGGCCATTGCTTTGCCTATACCGCGTTTGCAGCCTGTTACCAAAGCTGTTTTTCCTTTCAGGTTAAATAAATCTAGTACTGCCATTTTCTATTTCTTTTATAGGGTGCTATTGCACGCTCACTTTTAAAGGTTGTTCCAATTGTTTTTTAAAGGTTTCAAGGTATTTGAACCAGGCCGCCGCGTTTGTAATTTCATTGGCCTTGCTCCATGCCGAACCATTGTAGTACACAACAGCCTGATTGTTTTTTGCCGAAGTATAAGTCAGCAAATGCTTTTTATCAGCACCCATAACCACCGGTTCCCCGGTAACGATCGTTCCTACACCAGTAATCCCGTCCGGTCCATGCTGGGGTTCCCAATAACCTAAAATTCCTTTCTGCTCATCCATTAAAATGGTACCAGCTTCTTTTCTTTTTACAATACCCACAGCTACTGGCAGGGCATCACCATTATAAGTATATACAGCCTCTATCCTGTTCATGTGCGATCCGGCGTCGAGTGAAATGGTCTTCGTTACCGTTACAGATTTACCAGCCACATCCCAGGCATCATATCCCAACTGGAAGGTAGTGCGCAGCGGACCATTATCCAGCACTTTCCAGTGGTGATAATTTAAAGGGAAATAAACAGAATCTTTCACTAAGGGAGCAATATCGCCTGCCCCAAGGGTAAGTCCTACACTATAATAATCCATTCCATCTCCATGGTCAGTATGGTAATCACCGGTTTTGTACCAATCGTTGATCACCAGCTTATTTGTTCTTTTCACCCATACATCCGTTCCAAAAGCATTGTCTTTTCTGGTCTCCAACGCCTTTCCGTACATGCGGAAAGCCACTTTGTCGTTCTCCCAGGCAAAGTCATCATAACGCTCAGGCACATAACGGCCATAGGTCTTTTTTACAACAGCTGCCGGTTTACCGGCTACGATCAGCAATTTGCTGCTGGCATTGGCTTTCAGACTAAGCTGCACGAGCAGATTTTGGATGCTCTTTCCTCCGCGCTCTCCACCATGTTCCAGCTGAAAGGGAACCTCCTTTTTTGTTAGCGCACTGATGACTTTAAAATTAGCCGTATCAATGCCCGGATATTTCGCGGTTACAGCTGTCCAGCTTACAGCCACAACTGCATTGTTGCGATCTGCATTTAAGGGGTTGCTTACTGTAATCGTAGCTTTTGCAGCCCCGCTTTGCGCCATTACAGGTACAGACAGTACCGGTAACAGCAATAAAACACCTAATATTCTTTTCATTGTATATTGATCTTTATTATTTCAAATCATTGATTGCACAGTGGTCCATATCTCCATAGTCCAGATTTTCACCAGCCATCCCCCAGATAAAGGTATAATTGCTGGTACCTGCGCCAGAGTGGATAGACCAGTTCGGAGAGATGACGGCCTGTTCGTTCTGCATCCAGATGTGCCTGGTTTCCTGTGGCTCGCCCATAAAATGACAAACGCTTTGGCCTTGCGGCACCTCAAAATAAAAATATACTTCCATCCTTCTGTCGTGTGTATGCGCTGGCATGGTGTTCCATACACTTCCGCTTTTCAGCTCGGTCATTCCCATCTGCAGCTGGCAGGTTGGCAGTACACTGTTCACCAGTAATTTATTGATCACACGGTGATTGGCAGTCTCGGGGCTACCCAATTCAACAATTTCTGCATCCGCCTTTGAAACCTTTTTATTAGGATAGGTATGATGCGCAGGCGCGGAGTTGATATAGAATTTGGCAGGATTACTTTTATCCTCGGATGCAAAGCTTACCGTCTGGGTACCCTTTCCAAGGTACAGCGCCTCTTTAAATTCAAGGTCATAAGTTACCCCATCTGCAACAATCTTACCTTTCGCTCCAACATTAATGATACCCAGTTCCCTCCTTTCCAGAAAATAAGCGGCCTTCAGGTTCTCAGGGTTAGACAATTCCACTGTCTCATTTACCGGCATCACACCACCGGTGATGTAACGGTCGTAATGCGACAAGGTCAGCTTAACGGCATCGGCCTCAAACAGGCTCTCCATTAAAAAATTCTTACGCAAAGCGGCAGTATCAAATTGCTTCGCTTCACCCGGACTTACTGCATAGCGGCTTTCAAAAGATGTTTTCATTATATTGTATTTTTATTTATTGTACTTGTAGACATTCTGCTTACCAGCTGTACGGGAACAACAACAGCCTTGGTGATATACGCAGGTTCGGCCGGATCGCTGTTTAATAGCGCTGTCAGCGCCTCTACAATCCGCTTGCCCACCGTTTCCGGGAACTGTTCTACCGAAGTGATCGGCGGTGTAATAATGGCAGTCCTGGGGTCATTGGAATAACCTGCTACTTTAAGCGCATCCGGTACGGTGATGCCTTTTTCGATGGCAAACTGTATCGCTGCAATGGCTGTGGTATCATTATCTGCAAACAAAGCATCAGGAACCTCCCCGCCCGCAAACATTTCCCGCATGGCACGCATGGCATTTTCTGCACTCAGCTCCTGGTGGAAGATCCAGTCCGGTATCAACTCCAACCCATGCTCTTCCATCGCTTTAGCGAAACCCGCAGCCCGGTCCTGATATAAATTGGAGGTTAGCGGCCCGGAAATGTGTGCTATTTTTTTACATCCGGCCGCAATAAGGTGACTGGTGGCCTGATAAGCCCCGTTAAAATCGTCTCCCTTAACTATTGTGGCCCGGTAAGGTTCAACAGGTACCCGGTCATAAAATATCACCGGGGTACCGTTTTCGGTAAACTTATCAAAATGGCTGAAATCTACGGTCTGAAGGGTGCAAGCAGCAATTAAAGCATCCACCCTCGAAGCGTATAAAGTCTCGGTCAGTTCCCTTTCCATACTTACCGAATCGTTTGACTGGCAGATGATCAGGCTGTACCCCTGTTTATGAAGATCGTTTTGAATCGTAGTAATCACCTCGGCATGAAAAAACATCGAGACCCGCGGTACAATAAGCCCTACAGTCCGGCTTTTGTTGCTCCTCAGGCCCGAGGCCATATGGTTGCGTCGGTACCCGAGCTTAGCGGCCATATCTATGACATCCTTGCGTGTCTTTTCCTTCACATAGGGATGGTTATTTAAAGCACGTGAAATGGTTGCAGGAGAAAGTCTTAATGCTTCTGCAATATCCAGTATGGTATTCTGATAAGTTTTTTTTCCCGTAGCCATAAAAGCAAATATTTGGCAAGCTAACATTTTTTTCAATTACATGAAAACGTTTTCAGAAATTAGCCATTTTGTTACCTGTACTATGACAGCACAGGATGGTCTGATTGTTTTAAAACAGTATATTTAAGCCCAAAACCCTATAATAAATGAACGTAGGCCTATTTATACCTTGCTATATCGACCAGTTTTATCCAAATGCCGCCATTGCCACGCTAAATCTATTAAGCAAACTTGGCATAACAGTAAAATATCCTGTCAACCAGACCTGCTGCGGGCAGCCCATGGCGAACTCTGGTTTCGAACATTTAACCCAGGGATGTAACGATCTTTTCATTGATAACTTTGCTGAATTCGATTATATCGTTTCCCCTTCCGGGAGTTGTGTGCTGCACATTAAAGACCACCTGCATTCGCCTGAAGCGGAAGAAAAAGCATCCGGAATCCGGAAAAAGATATATGAGCTGACGGAATTTTTAACAGATATACTGAAGGTAGAGCAGCTGCCTGCCCGCTTCCCGCATAAGGTAGGCATGCACCAAAGCTGTCATGGACAACGTGGTTTAATGCTTTCGCAGATGACCGAGCTGGTAGATGCCCCTTTTTCCAAGCCCCTGCAGCTGCTGAAAATGGTAGAAGGTCTGGAACTGATTGAACTAAACAGACCCGATGAATGCTGTGGATTCGGGGGAACCTTCTGTGTAGCAGAAGAGGCAGTATCTGTAAAAATGGGCAAAGACCGGGTTGCAGACCACATCAACAATGGCGCAGAATACATCACAGCCGCCGACATGTCCTGTCTGATGCACATGGAAGGCATCCTTCGCCGTCAGCACAGCAACGTAAAGGTTTTGCATATTGCCGAAATATTAAACGCACAATAGTCACCCATTCCAGCAATACATTACTATGAATTCAGGAACAAAAGACCACGCACAATTATCCGACATTTTCAACAAGGACGAAGCAAGGGTAAACTGGCACGACGAGACTTTATGGTTTGTACGTGCCAAACGCGACAAAGCCGCACACAACATACCCGAATGGGAAAACCTGCGGGAAGCTGCTTCCCATATCAAAAACAACGTACTTTCCAACCTGCACGATTATCTGCTCGAGTTTGAAGAAAAAGCACAGCAGAATGGTGTAAAAGTGCATTGGGCAGCCAATGCCGAAGAACACAACCGCATTGTACATGCAATCCTGAAGGGTCACCGGGTAGACCGCCTCATCAAAAGCAAATCCATGCTTACCGAGGAGTGCCACCTGAACGAATACCTGCAGCAAAATGGAATTGAAGTTATTGATACCGACCTTGGTGAACGCATTGTACAGCTGGCCAAAGAACCGCCAAGCCATATCGTACTGCCCTGCATCCATAAAAAGAAAGAAGAGATCGGAGCCCTGTTCCATGAACATCTGGGTACCCCCGAAGGTATGGCCGACCCGCAGTTTTTAACTGCAGCAGCACGTGAACACCTCCGCGAAACATTTTTAACGCGTAAAGCCGCCATTACAGGCGTAAACTTTGCGGTTGCCGAAACCGGAGAATTTGTGGTTTGTACCAACGAGGGGAATGCCGATATGGGCGCACACCTGGCCGATGTGCACATCGCCTGTATGGGTATCGAAAAGATCATCCCCAAAAGAAAGAACCTGGGCGTATTTTTAAGACTGCTCACCCGCAGCGCTACGGGACAACCCATTACCACTTATTCCAGTCACTTTAAAAAACCACGGCCCGGACAGGAAATGCATCTGGTGCTGGTCGACAATGGCCGGACTACCCAGCTGGGGAGGCCCGATTTCAGGAACTCACTCAAATGCATCCGCTGCGCAGCCTGCATGAACACCTGCCCGGTTTACCGACGCAGCGGCGGCCACAGCTACCATACTGCTGTTGCCGGCCCGATTGGCTCCATCCTGGCCCCTAACCTGGACATGAAAGACTATGCCGATCTTCCCTTTGCCTCTACCCTTTGTGGGTCCTGCAGCAATGTATGCCCGGTAAAAATCAATATACATGAACAGCTGTATAAATGGCGACAGGTAATTGTGAAAGAAGGCTACGCCGACCCGAAGAAAAAGATGGCCATGAAAGCAATGGAATTTACACTGTCCAGTCCGGCTATCTACAGAAATGCAGGTAAGGCAGGCAGATGGTTCATGAAACATGCGCCTTTTACCGTAAACAACAAATTAAACCTCTGGTACCAGCACCGCGAAATGCCACAGGTACCGGCACAATCGTTTGGGGAATGGTATAAAAAGAACAAGAAAAATGACTAGCAGAGAACAGATACTGGCCAGGGTGCTGGACAACCAGCCCGACATGAAACCACTTCCGGCCGACCTCCATACAGCATTTCCGGCTGCAAACCCAGTAACCGCATTTGCAACCGTATTAACAGCAATTGGTGGGGCTTTTGTTGAGGTCGCTGATTTCCAGGCAATACAGGAATACATCAAAACACATTTCGGCGGACGCATCGTCTCCACCCTGCCTGAGCTGGCCGGAATATCGGAGCAAGGCTGGGAAAACCAGGACCCGCATAGCTATGCCAATGTAGACCTGGCCATCATCAAAGGCCATTTCGGTGTAGCAGAAAATGCTGCCATCTGGATTACGGAAGACCTGATGCAACAAAGGGCCGTTCCCTTTATCTGCCAGCAGCTGGCCGTGGTGATCAGCAAAAAGGAGATTGTACAAACCATGCACGATGCCTATGTAAATATAGGCACCGCCGATTATGGCTTTGGAAGTTTTATAGCAGGGCCTTCAAAAACAGCCGATATAGAACAGTCGCTCGTGCTGGGTGCGCACGGGCCAAAAGGCATGACGGTTTTTGCGCTGGATTAGTCCTCTACAAAATCAAGATCTTTATGGTGCGTTTCAGGGATGGTCCTGATACAGTAAAAACCAATTCCAAAGCACAGTAAGCCTAAGATACCAGCCGCATGAAGCTCCAGCACATGTGGCTTTAATGTAGTATATATGGTGGTCATCAACACCACTGTACCTCTTACCATGTTGGGAATAGTGGTAGCCGCAGTAGCCCTTACATTGGTACCAAACTGCTCGGCGCCTATCGTCACAAACATTGCCCAATAACCTATGCCAAAACCGATCCACAGGCACATGGCATATAAACCAGTAGCCGAGCTGATGCCACCGTACAGGTAAATGATGGCCCCTATGGCTGTAAAGATCATCAGGTAGGTTACTGCCCTCACTCTCGATTCCAGCCAGTAACTTACCAGTCCGCTCACCAGGTCGCCCGCTGCAAGTCCAACATAACACCACATTACCGCCAGTCCAGGTTTGATCGCTTCGCTGATCCCAAGGGCCTTGCCAAACTCATTGCTGAATGTGGCCAGGATTCCGATCACGTACCAGGTTGGCAAGCCAATTCCGATACATTTGAGGTACAAAACCAGGCGGCTTTTTTTTGTAAAAAAAGAAAGGAAGTTCCCTTTGGCCACATTGTGTTTTTCTTTCATTGCATGGAACATGCCCGACTCAAACACCCCTATCCTTAAAAACAACAGTAAAATACCCATACCCCCGCCAATAAAATAGGCATTCCTCCAGCTAAACAGCTCTACCGTAAAATAACCCACTACTGCACCAAGCAAACCTACACCAGCTACAACCGAGGTGCCAATAGCCCTCAGTCGTTTGGGTAAACTTTCAGACACCAGGGTAATGCCAGCGCCAAGTTCGCCAGCTAAACCTATCCCTGCTATAAAGCGTAATATTTTATAGATGGTAACGTCATGTACAAAACCACAGGCAAAATTGGCTACCGAATAAGTAATAATGGAACCAAACAGCACCGAAAGACGGCCTTTTTTATCGCCAAGGATGCCCCATAAAATCCCACCAAGCAATAAGCCGGTCATCTGCCAGTTTAAAATGCTTGCGCCTTCTATTGAAACAGCAGCCTCATTGAGGCCAAGTTCGGTTAAGCTTGGAATGCGGACTATGCCAAATAAAAGCAAATCGTAGATATCTACAAAATAGCCTAATGAGGCTACAATAACAGGGGCGCTAAACAGATATGCTGCCGCGCTTTTCTCTTTGGTGATGTTGGCCATCTGTATAATTTATAGTTTGGTTTGGTGATTTATAAATGCTAAGATATTTATTTTTATAAATAACTATCATATTCATTTTAAAATTATTTCATAATACCCTTACCTGATTTCTTCTTTACAGTTTAGTAACACTAACATTACCTGCTATTTACATCCTGATAATACTTTCGCAGCTAAACTTAAGAAATAGATATGAGAAGATTTTTACTATTTGCACTTTCTTTAACAATTGGTATTACCAGCTGCAAAAAAGACAAAACCCCAGGTGAAGAGCCCGATTTTTTTGTGAATGAAGACGCGGCTACTTTCGCTGAAATTGGCACAATTGATATTGGCGAAACCGGGGCTGCCGAAATATCTGCCTACGATCCCGAGACCAAAAAGCTCTTTGTGGTAAAAAATGAGAACGAGGGTCTGCCAAACCAGGTTAACCGCATCGAAGTAATCGATTTCAAGAATCCTTCAGCAATGACAGTCATCAGCGACATTGGCATGGAGCCATTTGGTGGTGCAGTAAACAGTCTGACCGTACACTCCGGTAAGCTTGCGGCCGCTATACAAGCCGGAGATAAAACGGCTAACGGTAAAATAGTGGTATTTAAAACCAGTGACCACAGCGTCATCAGTCAGGTTACAGTAGGTGCCTTGCCGGATATGGTTACTTTCTCGCCGGATGGCAAATACATCATGAGCGCCAACGAGGGCGAACCAAATGCAACATACACCATCGATCCGGAAGGCAGCGTATCCATCATTTCAGTAAATGAAAATTACGCCGTCACCACAGTAAACTTCTCCTCCATGGCCAGCCAGCAAAATGCACTGATGCAGAAAGGCTTTCGCATCTTTGGCCCCAACAGTACATTTGTGAAAGACATAGAACCGGAATACATCACTATATCTTCAGATTCCAAAACCGCCTGGGTAACCCTGCAGGAGAACAACGGCATCGCTAAAATAGATATCCCTTCCAAAACCATCAGCAATATTTTTCCGCTAGGCTTTAAAGACTATAGCCTTGATGGCACTGAAATAGACCCTACCGACGACAACAAGGCCTATGCTGCAGCAAAATGGCCAGTAAAAGGAATTTATATGCCAGATGCCATTGCTGTATTGGAAAGCAACGGCATTCCATATTTGTTTACAGCTAATGAGGGCGATGCCCGTGAGTACGACACTTTTGTAGAGGTAAAACGGGTAAAAGACAAAACCATTACGCTAGATCCAACTAAGTTTCCTGACTGGGCCGAGCTGAAGAAAGATGGCAAACTAGGAAGGCTTAACATAACCACTACCCTAGGTGATATTGATGGAGATGGAGATCTGGATGAACTGTACTCGCTTGGTGCCCGGTCTTTCAGTGTATGGAACGGAAGCAACGGCAGTCTGGTATTCGACAGTAAAAACGAGCTTGACAAGAAAACAGTTGAAGCAGAAACCTATGATGATGGCAGAAGTGACGATAAAAGCGTAGAGCCTGAAGGCATAGCGATTGGTACAGTCGGTAATAAAAAAGTAGCCTTTGTAGGCATGGAACGTGCAGATGCAGTAGCTGTTTATGATCTGACAAATCCTGCCAGTCCGGTGTTCCTTAAACTGTTGAAATGCGGAGATGCACCTGAAGGTTTACTCTTCATCCCGGCCAAAGACAGTCCGACCAAAAAAAGCCTGCTTGTGGTCAGTAGCGAAGGCGATGGGGTAGTAAAAGTATACACACCTAAAACGATCGGTTAATGCAATTAAAAAGCCATGACATTCATCATGGCTTTCTTTTTTAAATCTGCCACAAAAAATCTTTTGGATAATTCATTTTAATCCCTATATTTGGTTAACCAATAATTGGTCGACCAAATATAGCATATGAAATCATTTATAGAGACCATCCGGTCCATAGAAGTAGAATCACCGGTAGACAAGATCATAGGTCAGCTGAAACAACTGATTACCAGCGGACAATTGCAGCCTGGCGATCGTTTGCCAGCTGAGAGAATCCTTGCCGAAAAATTCGGTGTGGGTCGCAGCTACGTACGTGAAGCCATATTAAAGCTTGAATTTTACGGATTGCTCAGAACAAACCCTCAAAGCGGAACGTATGTATCTGGGCTGAGCATTAAGGTACTGGACAACATCATTACCGACATCATCAAGTTTAACAAAGAAGATTTTAACGCACTCTTGGAAGCAAGGTATTATCTGGAACTGGATGCAGTAAAATTGGCCGCAGAAAGAAGGACCGAGCAGGACCTCATTAACCTGAAGGAAGCCATGCTTGATTACGAGACCAAAACCAATAACAACCAGGATGCAGTTGAGGAAGACATGCTTTTCCACATCGCCATAGCCAGGGCATCAAAAAATTCTGTGATTGAATCCATGATCCTGATCCTGATACCAGACCTCATTAAAAGTATTGTAGAAAGTAAAATTTGTGGCGACAACCGTGGCAAACTGGCCATGGCCGAGCATAGAAATATATTAACAGCCATAGAAAACCAGGATATTGATGCTGCCGAAAATGCGGTAGCCGCACACCTTAACGATATGTTCCAGATTAGCAGAGCCGGATTTTCTGCTCAAAGAATAATTAATGACCAGTAAGTAAGAACGATTCCCTTTTCTTTAAACAAATATGAACTACTTAAAAAAGTTGGTAATGGCATTGTTTTGTCTGATGTTATCCCCGTCCTTGATGGCGCAGGAACATCCGGGCATCATGCTGACCAAAAAAAATATTGAAGCTGTTAGAAAGGGAACACTAACCTACCCCCTGCTCAAAAAGTCATGGCTGAAAGTAAAGGCCGATGCAGATAAAGCTTTAACTGAGACCATTGAGGTACCTACCCCTAAAGATGCAGGTGGCGGTGCTACACATGAACAGCATAAAAAAAACTACACCAATATTTTGAACTGCGGTATTGCCTACCAGATCTCGGGTGACAAAAAATATGCCGCATATGTAGAAAACATACTGCTCAAATACGCGGCCGATTATAACAAATGGCCGCTGCACCCCAAAAGAAAAGAGAACCACCCGGCCGGCAGAATCTTCTGGCAAAGCCTGAATGATTTTGTATGGCAGGTGTACACCATACAGGGTTACGATATGGCTTACGATGCCATCTCTCCTAAAAACAGGGAAACCATTACCAAAGGCCTCTTTGAGCCCATCCTTAAGTTCTTTACTATAGATTGTAAAGATACCTTCGACAAGATCCATAACCACGGTACCTGGGACATTGCTGCAGTAGGCATGACCGGCTATGTACTGAACAAGCCTGAGTATGTAGAAAAAGCGATCAAAGGTTCTGCAAAAGATGGCAAAACAGGTTACCTGGCCCAGATAGACCAGCTGTTTTCAACCGATGGCTATTATACTGAAGGTCCTTATTACCAAAGATATGCCCTGCTGCCCTTTGTCATTTTTGCAAAGGCCATCAACAATTTCCAGCCGGGCTTAAAGATATTCGAATACAGAGACCAGCTGCTGGCCAAAGCCATCAACACCTCCCTGCAACTGACCTACACCGATGGGACGTTTTTCCCAATCAATGATGCGATAAAAAGCAAGACCTACGAAACTGCTGAATTGGTATATGGGGTCGACATTGCCTATGCCGACATCAAAGCGGCTCCAGACCTGCTGGATATAGCAGAAAAACAGGACGAGGTGGTTGTATCAGATGCGGGACTTAAAGTAGCGGCCGATCTCCAGGCCGGCAAAGCCAAACCTTTTGCTTACCGGTCGCAATTGATAAAAGATGGTTCAAAAGGTAATGAAGGTGGTTTGGGCATACTGCGTTATGGCAGCAACGACGATCAGCAGGCCCTGCTCATCAAAGCCGCTTCGCAAGGGATGGGACATGGGCATTTCGACCGCCTTAACCTCCTTTATTACGACAACAATACAGAAATATTTCCAGATTACGGAGCCGCCAGGTTCATCAACATCGAATCAAAAAAAGGGGGCGACTACCTGCCAGAAAATAAAACCTGGGCCAAGCAAACGGTTGCTCACAACACTCTGGTGGTCGATCAGACCTCACACTCCAATGGCAATCCGGGTGTAGCACAGCAAAACTATCCTGAGATCTTATACTTTAAAAGCGACAAAAACCTGCAAGCGGTTAGCGCTACCGAACGCCAGGCCTATCCGGGTGTACAAATGACCAGAACATCCGCCCTGCTAAAAGTAGATGCGCTCAAAAAACCGCTTGTAATTGATATTTTCCAGGTACTATCAGACCAGCCCCATCAGTACGACCTTCCTTTCTGGTACAAGGGGCATATCATTGCCTCATCAGAAAAGATCAGCGCTTTTACAGATCGGCTGATACCCCTTGGCACTAAGGATGGTTACCAGCACATCTGGCTCAATGCTGAACAGCCTGTTGCCCAAAATACGGGTTACCTGGGTATTTTGAATAACAAAAGGTTTTATACGGTCCATTTTGCCAGCGAGAGCAAGTTGAATTTAAAGATACTGAGCCTGGGTGCAAACGACCCCGACTTGAGCCTGATCGAAAGTAAAGCCTTTATGCTTTCGGTCCCAGAGGCCCAAAACCAGGTCTTCTTCAACATCGTAGAAACCCACGGCAATACCAATACCATTAGCGAAACCACTACCGGGGCTACCGCTATGGTTAGCGAGTTAAGGGTCATCAGCAGCAGTAAAGAACAGGTCAGGGTTTCTTTTAAAGTGAAAAACAAACCTTATACTTACCAGATCAATTACAAGAACAAAGAGAATTTTATAAAACTTAATTAATACGCCATGTTACAGAACAATTTATTTCAAATAGATGAAGAAACGCCCTGGGAAGATTTGGGTAACGGGATCAAAAGGCAGATTTATGGTTACGACGATCAGATCATGCTGGTGAAGGCAAAATTTGAGGCCGATGCTGTAGGCGTGCTGCACGAACACCGCCACTCGCAGGTCACCTATGTAGAGAGCGGGGTATTTGAAATGACCATTGGTGATGAAAAAAAGATCATCAAAAAAGGCGATGGCTTTTACGCACCCCCGCATGTATGGCATGGCTGTGTATGCATTAAACCTGGAATTTTAATAGATGTTTTTTCTCCGCACCGCGAAGATTTCCTTAAAAGTTAACCTTATAAGCTAAAATAAGATGAAACATATTACATTAATTTGCTGGCTTTTTTTGGCCAGTCAGACCCTTATTGCCCAGGATTCCGCACAGGTAATCAAAAAAGTAAGCTACCCTGCAGGCTTTACTGAACAGCTTAATGTAGTGTATACCAGGGTAAATGGCTGGGAAGGCAAGCTGGACCTGTACCTGCCGCCGGTAAAAAATGGCGGCAGTCCGCTGGTCATCAATATCCATGGCGGCGGCTGGAACAAGGGCAACAAAGAATCCCAGACGGGCTTTGGCGACTTCTTTAAAAGAGGCTACGCAGTTGCCAATATTGCCTACCGCTTAACCGGTGTAGCTACTGCTCCGGCGGCTGTGGAAGACACCCGATGCGCCCTGATCTACCTGATCAGCAATGCTAAAAAACTGAACATTAACCCCAATAAGATCGTCATTATGGGTGGTTCTGCTGGTGGGCACCTTGCCTTAATGGGTGGGTTGCTCGAAAACGACCACATTTTTGATACCAATTGCAGGGGCATAGAAAACATTAAAGTTGCAGCCATTATCGATAAATATGGCATAACCGATGTGTGGGACTGGGGATATGGCCCCATAAAAACCAGCAAATCGGCCACCGCCTGGCTGGGCGATAAGGCAAAGGATAAAGACTTCGCTAGGTCTGTCTCCCCACTTTACCAGGTTAAGAAGACAAGTCCGCCGGTATTTATTGTGCACGGCGATGCCGACCCCATTGTACCTTACCAGCAGTCTGTTGCCCTTAAGGCAAAACTAGACGAGCTGGGCGTAAAAAATGAGTTCATTACTGTGAAAGGCGGACAGCATGGCAAGTTCTCTTCTGAAGACAACAAGATGGTGAACGCTAAAATTATGGACTTTCTGAAAGGGCTTGGCTTATGAAAGTTCAAGGACTAAGGTGGTATATCATAGCGTTGATTGCGGTGGCAACGGTGATCAATTACATTGACCGCAGCGCCATCAACATCATGTGGCCCTACATCTATAAGGAATTTGGCATTGCAGATGCCGACAATAAAAGTGCGCTTGCCCTCATTACCACTTTTTTTATGATTGCCTATGCACTGGGGCAAACCTTTACCGGTAAGCTGATGGATGCGGTGGGCACACGACTGGGTATGACCATTTCTATCATCAGCTGGAGCGTTTCCATTGCCCTGCATGCCTTCGCGCGTACGCTTTTGTCATTCAACATTTTCAGGTTCCTCCTGGGCTTTTCAGAGGCGGGCAACTGGCCTGGTGCCACCAAAAGCAATGCAGAGTGGTTCCCTCCTAAAGAAAGGGCTATAGCCCAGGGCATCTTTGGTGCAGGTGCCTCACTCGGTTCAGTGGTATCGGCACCTGTTATTGCCCTGCTGTATATAGCCTTTGGCTGGAAAATGACCTTTGTGCTGATTGCGGCACTGGGACTGATCTGGGTGATCCCCTGGTTGATGATCAACAAGGCTGCCCCAGATAAACACCCATGGCTTACTGAAAAAGAAAAGCAGCACATTTTGGATACCGACCTGCAGGACAGCAAACAAGCCGTAGCTACAAAGGTGCTGAGCTGGAAAGAACTGCTGAAATTCAGGAATACCTGGGGCATCATCAGCGGCAGGTTTTTTATAGACCCGGTATGGTGGCTGTTCGTGACCTGGCTGCCTACTTTCTTAAAAGAGCAGTTTTTGTTCGATATCAAACAGATTGGTGCCTTTACCTGGCTGCCCTACCTCTTTGCTGCCATAGGCAGTCTGGCCGGTGGCTACCATTCTTCCCGGCAGGTAAAACGGGGCCTTAATGCGGTGAAGGCCAGAAAAAATTCCATTACGCTGGGTTGCATCGTTATGCTGGCTTCACTAACGGTCATTGTTTATTTCCTGGACGGATTGAAAGATAGCCCTACACTGGCTATGGTGCTCATAGGTACTACCCTGTTTGGCTTTCAGTTCCTGATCGGCAACATACAGACCCTCCCCAGCGATTATTTCCATGGCAAAAACGTGGGTACTGTAGCAGGCATGGGCGGCACTGCAGCGGTAGCAGGCACATTGCTCACTACCTGGGCTGTCCCTATCATCACCAAAACAAGTTATGTATCCTTTTTTGTACTGGCAGCAGTGCTGGTACCCATCACATGGATATGCATCAAATACATCACAGCTAAAAAAGTAATTCATCAATAAATATTCAGAATATGCGTTTAAAAAATAAAATTGCAATAGTAACCGGCGGGTCAAGGGATATCGGCAGGGCAGTTTCAGTCCAACTGGCCCAGGAAGGGGCCAAAGTGGTCATCAATTACCACAGCAATGCTGCCAATGCAGAAGAAACCTTAAAAATGATAAAGGACAATGGCGGCGAAGCCATTATTGTTAAAGGCGATGTAACCAGATCGGCCGATGTGACCCAGCTGGTAGCCGCAGCAAGGGAAGCCTTTGGCGATGAGATCCACATCCTGGCCAATGTTGCAGGCGGCATGGTGGCAAGGAAACCTACCCTTGAGCTCGACGAAGCCTTCTGGGACGAGGTGATGGCCCTGAACCTGAAAAGTGTATACCTGGCCTGCAAAGCCTGCATTCCCTACATGACATCGGGCGCAGCTATAGTCAATCTTTCTTCCCTGGCGGGAAGGGACGGCGGCGGACCAGGCGCCAGTGCCTATGCTACGGCAAAAGGTGGGATCATGACCTATACCCGTTCCCTGGCCAAGGAGCTCGGACCTAAAAATATCCGCGTAAATGCGGTACTGCCGGGAATGATTGCCACTACTTTCCACGATACTTTCAGTAAGCCCGAGGTAAGGGTTAACGTAGCCAACGCTACCTTGCTGAAGCGGGAAGGGACGGCATCGGAAGTGGCCGACCTGGTGGTGTACCTGGCTTCCGATCAATCCAGCTACATTACAGGTGCCAACATTGACATCAATGGCGGCCTGAATTTTTCTTAACCTAAAAATACTTGCAGGAGGTCTAAGCCTCCTGCATTACCAAATATAAATCCATATCGTTATGAATTCGAAAGTTTACTTACGGGGTATACTCCCCATTGTATTGTCCTGTTTTTTGTTTTTGGAACCGGCATTCTCTCAAACCAAAGTAACTGTTCAGGGTATTGTTAAAGACGAACAGGGCGGTGTACTGCCCGGTGCATCTGTTACCGTACAAGGCAGCAAGCAAGGTACTGTAGCCGACGAGAAGGGCGCATTTTCACTGAGCGTGGAAACCGGTCAGATCCTGCTTATCAATTACCTGGGTTATCAGCCCAAAACCTATGCTGTAACCAAAACCGAAAACATTACCATCAGCCTGGAACCACAGGAAAATACCATGAACACTGTAGTAGTGATTGGTTATGGAACGCAAAAGAAATCTTCGGTTACCGGCTCGGTTGCCAAGCTCAACAACGACAACCTGAACCAGATTCCGGTTTCCAGGGCCGATCAGGCGCTGGCCGGTAAACTTGCCGGTGTGCAGATCCAAACTACAGACGCCACCGCAGGTGCTGCTCCGGTCATCAAGATCCGTGGTGCCGCCTCCATTACTGCGGGTACCAATCCGCTCATCGTCATTGATGGTTACCCGGTACCTACCGACCTCTCGGCAGTTGACATGAACAATGTGGAAAGTATAGAGGTATTGAAAGATGCGGCATCGGCAGCCATCTATGGCTCGCGCGGTGCAAATGGGGTTATCCTCATCACTACTAAATCCGGTAAAAACGGTAAAACGGTAGTGGGCTTAAATACTTCCGCCGGTTTTAAAGATGTGTACCGCAGGCTCGACTTTCCTACCCTTTCTCAATGGGCAGCTCATGTCAAATCGGTTAACAATGGGAACCTGTCGGCCGAAATTATTGCTGCACAGCAATATGATGTACCGCTAGATCCTCAGGATATTGTTTTCAGAAAAGGGGCTTTTCAAAACCTGCAGGCCAATGTAAGCGGTGGCAGCGACAACGTTAAATACTACGTTTCGGGCGAAGCAGTTCTGGATAAGGGCGTTATTGTAACCAACGATTACAAACGCTACGGCGGACAAGCCAATGTAGACATTACGCCGAACAAGAAATGGAAGATCGGCATCAGCCTTACCCCTTCCTACACCGTGCAGCAAACCCCGAATTATAAAATACACGACCTGCTGCGGAGCTTTGCTACCTGGCTGCCGCTCTATGCTACGGAAAGCATATCGCAGGCCACCGGTTTACCGGTAGGTAACCTGGTACACCAGCGTGCATTTGACCCCGCGGCCAATACCCGCTACAAAGGCATTAACCTTTCGGCTACAGCCAATAACAACGGCTACGCCAATTTGTATGGTATCGACAACACCACTTATACCGTAAAAACGCTGGCCAATGCCAATGTACAGTACAACTTTACCGAAGCGCTTTCCCTGAAAGTATCGGGTGGTGCATTCATCAACAATTCCAGAAATGAGTTCTTCCAGAAATCATGGGCAACGCGCGATCCTTTCCTGCAGGGCGCAGCAGTGGCACAGGCCTCTACCCGGGGCACACTCGCCAATACACAGACCATCGATGTATTGAACGAAAACATACTGAACTATACCAAAAGCTTTGGTAAGCATGATCTCAATGTAATTGCAGGTTTTACCGCACAATCTACTAAAATCAGCAGCAGCAATTCTGCAGCTACCAATTTTGCGACAGACGATATCCCTACCCTTAACGCCGGAACCTTAAGCTCCCTGAGCTCAACAGAAGAGCGTAGTGCGCTGGCCTCGGTGCTGTTCAGGGCAAACTATGCTTACGACAACAAATACCTTTTGTCTGTAGGCTCCCGCTGGGACGGCAGTTCCAGGTTTGGGCAGGACAACCGCTGGGGTTACTTCCCTTCAGCATCCCTGGGATGGCGGGTAAGCAATGAAGGTTTTTATCCTGCAGCAGCTTTTGTGAACGATTTAAAAATAAGGGCAAGTTATGGTGCCACAGGCAACAACAACATCGGGAATTACAGGGCCTTTGCCAACGTAAATACCGTAGGTGCCATACTGGGTGATGCCACCAGCCTGGGCTTCAACTCCAGCTTTTACGATAACCCCAACCTGGGCTGGGAACGCAGCTTCAGCTTCAATGCCGGTGCCGACCTCGCCTTCATGAAAAACAGGTTTACCTTAACGGTAGATGCCTACCGCTCTACCACCAAAGACCTGCTCTTCTTCCTGCCCATCAACACCATTACCGGAAGCAACGGAGTGTGGACCAACGTGGGAGAAGTGGAAAACCAGGGACTGGAAATTGAGCTGGGTGCAAAGATCATTGATCAGGAAAACTTCAAATGGAGTGTAAGTGCCAATGGGGCAACAAACAAAAACAAAGTAAAAGCCCTAGGCAACAGCAATTCTATTATTGGTGTGGGCGATCCAAAAAGGCCCAACTATTTTCTGGCACAGGTGGGCCAGCCGCTGGTCCAGTTCTATGGCTATGAGTACGACAGTGATATTGAGGTAGGGGGAAATTTCTGGCCTACCAATGTGCACTCCGACCGCGTCATTGCCCGCGACATCAATAACGACGGTGTGGTTAACGATCTGGACCGCGTGGTACTTGGGCAACCTACCCCGAAGTTTACCTGGGGACTGACCAGTAACCTCAAATACAAAGATTTTGATTTGAGCTTTGTATTACAAGGGTCGCAGGGCGCCAGTGTGTTCAATGCTGACCCTAATTATTACGAAACCCAGTTCTCGGCCACGGGTACTTCGGCTTATCTGAGCCTTCCTGCCAACCTGCAGGCCAAAACCAAATACAAAACCGAAAGCCGTTATGCCATAGAAGATGCTTCATTCATCGCCCTGCGCAACCTAAATGTAGGTTATACCCTGAATGCAAAATGGTTGAGCGCCATTAAGGCCAGCAACCTGCGGGTTTACGTATCTACGGCCAACCTGTGGTACAAATTTGCCAAAGGTTATTCCAGCTACAACCCTGAAGGAGTGAACGAATATACCGACGACCCTTTAAAAAATGGCTATCAGCGTGGATCGGCGCCGGTGACCAGAAACATCACTTTTGGTATCAATGCTAACTTTTAAACTTACGGAAATGAGATACAACATATTAACAGCCCTGGTAGTCGTATTGAGCTTTACCGGCTGCAAAAAGTTTTTGGATGAAAAACCAATCTCCAATTTGATAGAGCAGAATTATTACCGCAATACCGAAGAGGTGGAAACTGGGGTAATTGCCTGTTATGATGGATTGCAAAAAGTATACGACATTGAATTTAAGCTTACAGAAATACGGGCCGATAATACCTCTGGAGTATCACTGGAGGGCGACTGGGGCGCTATTAAGTTCTTCAGGGATGGCCCTTCCAACTTTTTCCTGCTCGATTACTGGCAGCGCGCTTATAACACCATAGCCCGCTGTAACCTGGTGCTCAAATACATCGACAACGTAAGCGACCCGGTTAAAAAGAAGTATTTTGAAGGCGAGGCCAAATTTATCCGCTCGCTAATGTATTTTAACCTGGTGCGGCTGTATGGCGATGTGCCTTTACTAACCGCATCCATTAAATTCGACGACTTCGATAAGTTCAAGCGCATCAGCAAAACAGAGATCTATAATCAGATCAAGACCGACCTGCTGACTGCCGTTGATTACTGCCCGCCATCCTGGCCAACTGCGCAGGTAGCAAGGGTTAGCAAAGGTGCTTCACAGGCATTGTTAGCCAAGGTTTACCTCACACTCAGGGACTATCCGAATGTTAAACTGCAGCTGGCTTCATTGGTCGGCAGCAATTTTAAGGGCAGCACTTATCAGCTTAACCCATCTTATGCTGCCATTTTCAGCACAGCCTCTGAAATGAGCAAGGAAATCGTTTTTGCAGTGCGTTATAAAGCCAGTGCCAATGGCGAAGGCAACTCCTTTTCTTACGAATACACCAATAATGGCGATGCCAGGAACGTCAAAGCTTCGGCCCCTTACCAGGCGCTTTTTGAGACCGGTGATGTAAGGAAAGCCAGCACCTTTAATGCAGCAAATGGCCTATGCACCAAATTTCTGGATCCTACAGCGCCGCAAAGGGATGCAGGTAACGACTTCCCGGTAATCCGCTTTGCAGATGTGCTCCTGATGTATGCAGAAGCATCAAACGAATTGCTTACGGCACCAAACAGCGAGGTATTGACGCCTTTAAACGAAGTTCGGTTAAGGGCAGTAGCCAGCACATACAACAGTGTTGGTCTCAGTACTAAAGAAGCAGCCCGGGCTGCTATAATCAAAGAAAGGAAGCTGGAATTCGGCTTTGAAAATGAAAGGTGGTACGACCTTGTAAGAATGGACCAAAGCAGTACAATTGCCATTCTAAATGCTTATCTTGCTGCTACGGGGAACCCGAATATCAGTGTGCCAGCTTATAGATTAATCTTCCCCATCCCTCAGACAGAGATTGACCTGAGCAAAGGTAACTTAACGCAAAACCCAGATTACAACTGATGAAAAAACTCCTTCTCCCACTTTTATTGTTCAGCCTGAATGCCTTTTCGGCTTCCGTTATTGTAGATAACCCCGCGGCGCTCACAGCAGCTGTAGCCAAAGCAAAACCCGGCGATGTCATCTATCTGAAAGACCAGACCTGGATTGATGCGGGCATACAGCTGCAGGGTAAAGGCACGGCCAGGCAGCCTATCAGCATCCTTCCCCAAACGCCGGGAGGGGTGGTTTTCAGCGGACAATCTTACGTGCAGCTTGGCGGGGAATACCTCTTGTTTAAAGGTTTTCATTTTAAGCGGGGCCATAGCCCAAAAAGGGAAATCATCTCCTTTCGCATCAATAACGATATACTGGCCAGCAACTGCAGGGTCAGCAATATCGTAATCGAGGATTATAGCCAGCCCGAACGCTTTAAAACCGACAGCTGGGTTACCTTTTACGGCAGGCACAACCGGGTAGACCACTCTACTTTTGTCAACAAACTGAACGCAGGTCCGCTCATTATAGCCGAGCTGGACGATGAGCGCAGTCAGCAGAACTATCACAGCATAGACAGCAATTATTTTAAAGGCAGGCAGCGCTTTGGTGCCAACGGCGGCGAAACCATACGCATTGGTGTCGCCAGGTATTCCTTAAGTGCTTCGCGCACCAGCATTACCGGCAATTATTTTGAACGCTGCAATGGCGAGGTAGAAGTGGTATCCATTAAATCGGGTGAAAACAAGGTCAGCTTCAACACCTTTTATGAATGTGAAGGCGGACTGGTATTGCGGCATGGCTCTGGTAATGTGGTAGAAGGGAATTTTTTCATTGGCAACAACAAGGCGTTTACCGGTGGCGTAAGGGTCATTAACCCAGAGCAAAAAGTCATCAACAATGTCTTTTACCAGCTTAAGGGCATCAATTTCAGGGCTACCCTGGCCGTAATGAACGGCGTACCCAACTCGCAGCTCAACAGGTATTTCCAGGTAAAAGATGCACTGATCGAAAAAAACAGCTTTATCAGTTGTGAAAGCATCCTGTTTGGCACAGGCAAAGATGCAGAGCGGACGCTGGGGCCGGAAAACGTTTCGTTCAAACGCAACCTGATCGTTACGGACGGTGATCAGGCCTTTACCGATGCCAATAACAACGGGGGTATCCATTTTTCGGAAAATGCTTTGGGAGTTGATTTCAGAGGAAAAATACCTGAAGGCTTCAGTAAGATAAAACCGAGTACGATATCTGTACAAGGCATTGAGCTGCCTTACGATGCACAGTATGGGGCCGAGTTGAAACGGATGCCTTTCATCAGGAAAGAACAGACCGGGGCAGCCTGGTATAAACCTGCGGTTGCTGTACCGGCAAGAAAACCACAGCATTTTCTGGTAACTGCAGCACGGGCCGGGTCTATACCCGACCTCATCAAAAAGACCATTGCAGGTGATACGCTTATTTTAACCGAAGAGGGGACTTACAAAATGCTTGAAGAAATAAGGGTAAGTAAACCACTGGTGATTATGGCAGCTAAAAACCTCAAAGGCAGACCGGTATTGGTGAATGCGAGCTTTAAGTCCTTGCCGGCCTTTATCTGCATAGAAAATGGCGGCGATCTACAACTGAATGGTCTGGCTTTTAAAGGTACTTATCAGAGTTATGCAACAGCCGACGGCGGGATCAGGTCTACCGACCTGCCCATGAACAGGCCTTACAAACTGACAATAGACAACTGCGAGTTTTCAGACTATAACGAAAGCAACAACGGGGCTTTCAGGGCGGGAAAAAGCACATTTGCAGACAGCCTGGTAGTAACCAACTCGATATTTCACAACATGTCGGGTGCCGGTCTCGATCTTTCCGCCGAAAAAGACGATAAAGGTTTCTACAATGCGGAATACACCATCGTCAGAAACTGCAGCTTCAGCAATATGCTGAGTGGCGCCATTAATATCTATCGTGGTGGAAATGACGAAAGTACTTTAGGCCCCTTTGTAACCATAGACCATTGTACTTTTAATGAAGTGGAAAACCGCGAGCAGGGCACAGTGATCAAACTGGTGGGTGCACAGCGGGCTTCCATTACCCATTGCAGTTTCTCGCAAAGCGGGCAAGGAGGCAGATCTATACAGTTCCAGGAATACAGGTGGGACAATATCCTGGTAGATTATTGTAATTTCTATGAGTCGGGCAAAGTAGAATCCTTTTATAACAAAGCCATGGGCAGCAACAATACCTTTAAAAAATTGCCATAAATACCGGCCGGTCCTGCGACCGGCCGATTGTCTATTCTTTCCTCAAAAACACTGCACCGGCAGCATCATTACTGATCTCTCCACGCACCTTAGCTTTTACGGTAAAGGCCGCACCGGTTTCGTAATCATTTATTTTGAACTTGTAAATGTTGTCTTTAGCGGCCTTACCGGTGTAACCTTCATGTATATCCTCTCCTATTTTCACGCCGTTCTTAAAGACCTCTATGCCCTGTATATCCAGGCGTGAAGCTCCCTGGGTATACCAGAACGAAAGTTGATAAGTTCCGTTGCCTGTTACCTTTCCGGTAGCATTGATTTCCAAATCAGCATATTCCTTTCCCTTGATCTGCGATGGAACCCACTCCCGCAGCAACTGCCCGTAAGGTTTAAACCTGTCATACTTTTCAGGGAAATACAATGGCAGCGAGTACTGGTTGCGGTTCACCACCGTAATAGCATAAAAGTCGCTCAGCTTAGCTACCTTAACCGAACCAGTATAAACCGGCGAAAAAGGTGTAGCCCTGTTGCCATCTGTGCTGTAACGGATTTCAGCACCTTCAACCAGGTTTTCCAGTTTCAGCACATAGCCATCCGCAGTTTTTTCATTGCTGGCCAGTTTAGGCACTGGCACACGATAGCCATAACCTGCGTAATCGTAGCGCTGGTAGTGCGTCCGGATTCGCTGTTCAAAATCCGGCCAGTTTTGTTTTTTCACCGGGGTCCAGCAAACCTCGGCCAAAGCCGCCATCCTTGGAAAGGCCAGGTAATCAAAATATTTCTCCGAGCGGTTTTCATTCAGCAGCCTGAGCTCCTGCAACACGGTGCCGTGAATAAACTGATCGGACCATAAAGAGCCTTCTGCACCCAATATCTGCGGACGGTACTTTTCATCCAGTCCGTTTAACATAGGGTTTAAGGAATAAGCTTTTTCCAATGAAATGGGCTTGATCCAAGTGGCTGCTTTCAGCTCTCCGGGGATGTCACTTTCAGGCGCATCAAAATAGCTGTAGTCGGACAGGTTCATCACCGAATAATGCCCTGCACTTACAGCTTTCAGTGCTTTTTCTTTATTGTGCCAGATCATACCCACAGCTTTATCTTTCAGGCCGTCTTCAATGATCTCGTCCCAGCCCACAATGGTTTTACCGTACTTTTTAACCATTTGCTGTACCCTCGCATTAAAATATACCTGCAGCTCTTTTTCTTCTTTCAGGTTCAGCTCTTTCTTGCGTTTCTGGCAATGCGGACAAGCCTTCCAGCGGTCATATTTTGCTTCATCACCACCAATGTGAATGTACTTTGAAGGGAACAGCGCAAAAGTTTCGGCAAATACATCCGCCAGGAAATCGAAAGTCGACTCCTTACCAACACAATACAGTTCCCTGCTGATGGAATGCTGGGTCTGCACAATATACTGTTCGCCCGTACAGCACAGATACGGATAAGATGCAACGGCCGAAAGCACATGCGCCGGAAGTTCAATTTCAGGAATCACGTCTACATTACGCGCAGTAGCATAGGCCACAATCTCTTTGATGTCTTCCTGCGTATAATAACCTCCCTGACGCTCAGCCCCCACACCGCTCCAGGCGCCTACCGAAGTGAGTTTAGGATATTTTTTGATCTCCAGCCTCCAGCCGGAATCGTCTACGAGGTGAAAGTGCAACACATTCAGTTTGTACATAGCCATCATGTCTATGAACTTCAACACATATTCCTTACTGAAGAAATAGCGGGCCACGTCCAGCATCATGCCTCTCCAAACATACTGAGGGGCATCTTCTATATCAGCTCCTTTCACTTTCCATACTTGTTGCTTTTGCAGGTGTGTATCGAAAATAGCCGGTGGCAGCATTTGCAGGAGCGTTTGAGTTGCATAAAATACACCTGCCTGGGTAGCCCCGTTTATACTGACCTGATTATTGCTTACACTTAGGCGATAACCTTCTTTATTGGCGGCAAACGACTTATCAAAACGCATTACAATACCGTTTTGCATGGCACCTGTTAGTTCAGCAAGCTTAAAACCGAAACCGGTTGCCGGTGCCAATGCAGCCTGAAGCAATTCGGCCTGCTGTTTAAGGCCTTTTTCGTAATAAATTTTAGTGGTGGCATTTAAGGTAAATGAACTGCCGTTTGTTTTGATGTTTTTGGGAAGGGGGATAATATCTGATTGTGCAGTTGAGCGCAGTACGCCAAACAATAACGTAACAAGCAGCAGCCATTTATTTAGTTTCATCATTTGGTTGTGTTTTGTTTAGTGGTAAAACAATATTAATGAATTATTTAACCAAAAAACATCCGCTTAAAATCGATAAGGTTTACACAACCGTTTGCATCGCACAAAACAACCGTTTGCGCAATTTTTACACAATGTAATCCAGTATTTTCTCTTTCAGCTCCATTTCTGAGATCGGCTTGATGAGGTAATCGTTCAAACCCGCAGCAAGGTACATTTCATGGAAATCGGGAGAAATCTGCCCGGTAATTGCAATCACTGGTATTTTAGATTTTTTAGGATCGGCATTTGCCCTGATCCTTCTGGTAAGTTCCATTCCATCCATTTCCGGCATTTGTATATCGGTAAGCACCAAATCGTACCTTTTCTTTTCTATATGCTGCAGTGCATCCGCTCCACCTTCAGCCGTATCGTAACTGATCCCCAGCTTTTTAAAGATCATCTTGATCACCAGTAGGTTCATCTCAGAATCGTCGACCACCAGTACATGAATATTTTTAAAGCGGTCGCTGTTGATGACCTGTTCCTGCTGAAGGTCCAGGTTTTCTTCTTCTTCAGGAGCAATCCAGTAGGGCAGTTCGACGCTAAAGGTAGTCCCCTTTCCGAGTGTGCTTTGCACTTCAATTTTACCTTTATGCAGGTCTACCAGTTTTTTGCTGATGGTTAGACCCAGCCCTGAACCGGTTTGCCAGTCATTCCGTTTAGAATGGATCACCTGCGAGAATTCATTAAATATCAGCGGGATATTTTCTGCAGCTATGCCGATGCCGGTATCCTTTACTTTGATCAACAGCAGTACATGCTTTTCCTCCGTTGGCTTTACCTCTACCTCAATGCTCACCTTCCCTTTGTCTGTAAATTTAATGGCATTCGCTGTCAGATTGGTCACAATCTGTTTCAAACGGTAGGGGTCGCCATCCAGCAGCAGATCGGGAGCCCCCTCCTGCAGCAGTTCCAGGCTTAGTTTTTTCTGATCGGCCAATACTTTGGTGGTGCCCTCAACTTCATTTAAGATCCGTTTATACCGGAAAGGCGTTTTGGCCAGCGAAAGTTTCCGCGTTTCCAGCCTGGAGAAATCAAGCACTTCATTTACGGCCGATAAAAGCATGGACGAAGAATTATCCAGCAATTTAGACATCGCACGCTGGTCTTCATTTAACGGGGTAGATTTCAACTGCTCTGACACCCCCATGATAGCATTTAAAGGGGTGCGCATTTCATGGCTGATGCTGGTAAAAAACCTCGATTTGCTGGCCACCTGCTCTGCTGCAAGCTGGTTGGCCTTAATGGTTTTATCATATGCACGGTAAAGCTTGTACAGCATAAAGATGATGCCAAGGTAAGCCAGTACACTGATCAGGAAATTGAGTTTACCCGAACGGTCTATGGTATCCAGCGAATTTTTGGCCTTATTTTTAAGTGCCAGCTTTCTCGCGTCGTCAACTATGGCAGAATTGTCTTTATACTCCTTAAACAATTGTTTGATGTGTTCAAAAATACGCTCATTCAATACCAGAATAGTCTGCTCTTTATCCGTCAGCCGGGCATGATTGCGTTTTTGATCCTCCAGTAAGCCTTTGTAATAAGCGCTTATCCGCTCTACCTGTTTCTTATTGTAAGCCTCAATGCCCGCTTCTACAGGCTCATAGGTGGTTTCCGTTTTCCGGATGGTAGCAGTATCTTTAGGCTCCTGTTTGTTCAAGATGGCATTTTTCAAACGCTGAAAAAATTTCTTCTTTTGAACAACGGGTTCAGACTTGATCTCCTCTACTTCTACGGTTTTCTTTACCACAGGTTTTGGAAAGGTTTTTACAGGGAGCAGGCTTTTGCTAATATTGGCCGTACTCAACTGCAGGTTGATATTGGTGATCGAGTCGGCCAGTTTTTTTATTTCCCCGTAAAGCAGCATTTGCCGGCGTTTGCTTTTCAAATCGCCCACAATACCCGAAATGTTATCCTGATCTTTTACGGCCAGTTCAGACAACAGGCCCGATATATGCTTTATTTCTGTGGTATATTTCAAAAAATATTCAGGGTTCCACAAGGCAGTGTACATCCTGAAATTGTTCTCAGCTGCCTGCAAGCTTAAGGTAATCGTATCCAGTTTTGAGATCTGCTGGTTATTGATCTCCAGTTCACTGAGGGTATTCAGGATTTGCTTTTGTTCAGCTCTCTGCAGAATCGAATTCCTGAAAAGAAAACCAATAAAAATTACAATGACTGCAAATATGATCAGAAAAGAACGTTGTTTTATTTTCATTGAGTATATAAAAAAGACCTCATCTATAAATTAATAATTTTAACCAGCTATGTTCAGCATCGCGCCAATAAGCATGCCAAAAAAACCTGTTTTTTTACTTTTTCATGAACACCTTGGCTATCAATTAATATTTGATATATTTAAAAAAGAAATATTTTTTTTCTGAAACAAACCTGATGTCTAAAAAATAGCCAATGAAAGGGAGCTTAAAGAACTACAGCGGGATCATCTGGTTACTCAGTGGCATTGCACTGGGCAGTATTGCGGGTCTGGCATTTGGGAAAAAGGTGGAAATCCTAAAACCTGTAGGCGATATATTCCTGAACCTCTTGTTTACCGCAGTTATTCCGCTTGTTTTTTTCGCCATTGCCTCTGCTATTGCCAACATCAAACCTTCTGATAAGCTGAGCCGCATGATGGGCGTTACTGCCATCGTATTTTTAGGCACCGTACTTGTTTCGGCCACACTGACCATAATAGCTGTTAAAATATTTCCCATCCATGAATCCTTAAGCAGTGTACAGCTTACAGAAAAAGTAGAAGAAAGCCCTTTTGCGGAGCAAATCACCAAACTGTTTACCACAACAGAATTTTACGAGCTGCTTTCCAGGAAAAGCATGCTGGCCATGATCATTTTTTCGCTCATAATAGGTTTTGCTACTTTAAGGGCGGGTAAAGCTGCTGATCAGTTTGCAGGCTTTCTGCATTCAGGAAACGAGGTTTTCAAAGGGGTATTTGTCCTGATCATGAAACTTGGCCCTGTTGGACTAGGCGCATATTTTGCCTACCAGGTAGGCGTATTTGGCCCGCAGCTGTTTGGCACCTATGCCAAATCACTGGGACTGTATTATGGCTTCGGCGCTTTCTATTTTATTGTCTTGTTTAGCGCGTATGCTTTTATTGCGGGGGGCATTCAGGGCATCAAAAGATACTGGAAAAATAACCTTATCCCTTCTGCAACTGCGGTGGGCACCTGCAGCAGTATTGCTACCATTCCGGCCAATCTGGAGGCCTCAAAGAAAATGGGCATCCCAGAATATATCGCCAATGTAACCATTCCCCTTGGTGCAACATTACATAAAGATGGTTCAAGTATATCTTCCATTGTTAAAATGGCCGTTGTTTTTGCCCTGTTTGGCAAAAGCTTTAATACAGCCGATGCCATCATCCTTGCCTTGGGCATGACAGTTCTGGTGAGCATTGTAGAAGGTGGCATCCCCAACGGAGGATATGTGGGCGAATTGCTCTTCATCTCTGCCTATGGCCTGCCTATAGAGGCGCTGCCACCGGCCATGATCATTGGCACTCTGGTAGACCCGATGGCAACCCTGCTCAATGCCACCGGAGATACGGTAGCATCTATGCTGGTAGCAAGGTTTACCGAAGGGAAGAAGTGGATGCAAGCAGACCATAAATCTCGCTATCCAGAAACTTTCCTTCAAAATAATAGTCTTCCTTAAAATAAGCCTCTTTGATAAAGCCATGTTTAAGCAGCAGCTGTCTCGACGCATCATTTTCCGGATTGATGTTTGCACAGATGGAATTCAAGCCAACTGTATTGAACCCGAAATCAATAACAGCCCGCAGCGCTTCAGAAAGAATGCCTTTACGCCAGTAATCCGGGTGCAACATATACCCCAGCTCTGCCCTGTAGTTGGCCAGATCGGTACGCCAATAGCCCAGATTGCCAATTAAATGTTCCGGGTCTTCCTTAAGTGTAATGGCCCAGACCAGGCTCATGCCTTTACTGAAATTCTCATTAACGGTTTGAACAAATACTTCCGATTCTTTGACATTTTCGGGGCGCGGCCGATCGATATAACGCATCACATCAGGATTTGTACGCAGCTGGAATAAGGCTGGCGCATCGGAAAGCTGCTGCTTACGCAGTAATAGTCTATCGGTTTCAATATCCGGAAGTTTAGGGAGTTTGATCTGTAACATGCCACAAAGATATGATCTCTCGGCTTAACTATTTTCTTTACGTAGATTTCCTAATGGTTTTCCAGGCTGTCGCAAAAACCGAAGGTGGCCTGCCTTGTCATTTGAACCCACTACTCTACAAATCCTTATACAAAGCCTTCGCAACAGCCTTCAACAACTCCGGACTAATGCGTTCCTTAAAATTAGGCTCAATATATTCAAAACGGATCTCTCCGCTTCTGTTCAGGATAAATATCGAAGGTACGGGCAAAAGCATATCTGTATCTTTTCCACCAGTTGTTCCGACCAGCATTTTCTGATAGGCCTCAGGCGCTTTAAACGCAATACCAACCTGTTTGGCAAGGTTCAAATCAGCGTCAGAAAGCAGAGTATAACTCAGTTTCCCTTTTTCCATACTCTGCTTCAGATTGTCAGGTTTATCAGTACTAACGGCAATTACCTGGTAACCGGTGTTTTTCAGCCCTTCTTCTATCTCTTGTAGGCCCGACAGTTGCAGATTACAATACGGGCACCAGCCACCCCGATAAAAAATCAATATGGTAGGTTTGGCAGCAAGCGCCTTATTCAGTTCAAAAATACTGCCCGCGGCATCCGTCAAATAAACAGAAGGAAGCTGCTCACCAATAAGCAACGGGCTTATGTCCTCGGCTTTAGCCGGATAAACGTTCTGGGCTTTTGCCGCACCTATAAGGGCAAATACAAGCGTTACAGCCCCTGTTATAAATTGTTTAATGTTCATTGTTATCTAAATTTATGTTTTACTTCAGTTCCCTTAAAAGCTAAAATATTTTCCCCGGTATGTTGTTTAAAGAAACGGCTGAAATGCGCAGGACTGGTAAAGCCCAGTGAATAAGCTATTTCTTTCGCCGATTTATCTGTGTATTGCAGGTAACGCTTCGCTTCCAGGATGATCCTGTCTTTTATCAATTTAGAAGGCGCACCTACACCCAGCAATGCAAATAGATTAGATAGGGTTTTGGGCGATTTATTTAAAGCCTGAGCATAAAACTGTACCTCATGTTCATTCTTATAATGACCTTCCAGCAGCAGGTTAAACATACGTACCAGATCCAGCTTTTCATCAGAAAGTTCAGGATTGTTGCAGGCCTTCCTGGCAATCCGGGTAATACTGATGATCAGGCGCTTTAGCATGGTGCGAAGCATCTCCCCCTGCATCCGGTCTTTGGTTTTCATATCTGCAATACACAGCTTTTCAATTATCCCTATCTCCGTTTTGTCTAAATCAGACAGCGCTGTAAAAAGCGGCTGCCTGGTACCATAAAAAATAAATCCTACGCATCCTACCTCCACATCATGATCTACAATACAGTAAAATTCGCGATTAAACTGCCAGGCCGTCAATAAATCAGGTCGTTCAAACACAAAGTGCTGATTGGCCATAAGGGTAAGGACTGTGTTGCTATTAAAAGTATAAGGTACCTCATCTATTATTACCTTTTGGGGGCCGTTCTTATTGTAAACAATACTATTGATGGTCGTGCTTTTCAGAATACCCTCTCCTTTTAAACCGGGGCTTTCTTTATTCATTATCAGAAAGCCACCGGTTTTTTTATCTTCAAATAATAGTTCCATTTTTTGGAGTCATAACGGTTATAGTGCTTATACGTAAATATAACACTAATAAAGCATCCTATGCTGCTTTAGGTTTTTTAGGCATAGGCATTTCTGCCTTTTTACAGGCATCAGTACATGCATGTCCTTTTTCGTCATGCGCATAAACATGGGTCTTAGAAAAACCTGTTATTTATTTAAGGTTACTTTTATGAGTTGATTGATTGCCGGAAGTGTAGTATAAGCATTGGGGTTTGGCACTTCCTGTATCGCTTTACTTTCTGCAAGAGCTGCACCACCGGCTCCGGGAAATAGATCAAGTGCGGTACCGTTATCGTACAGGGCTACTAAAGAAGTTACATCACCGCTAGCCATCGCATCAATGCCATTGTCTTTAGTAGCAAAAAACCAATCCTTACTAAATCCATACATGGTTGCAATGGCTATCCGGTCGCCAGGAGCAACGGTAAGCTGTTGTGTTACCTTGCCGCCCATAGCGGCTCCAATTTTAGGTAATAGTACAGTAGAGGTAGGCTCTTTAAGCACATATACACTTTTTACACCAGCTTTTTTGCGCAGCACTTCAGCCAAAATATCTGCATTCCCCATCTGAGCCAGATTTTTCAACCCCTCTCCGCGATCTTTCTCGCCAACTTTATAGAACGGATTTTCGTTTCCTTTGTAAACTACTATCAGTACTGGTGAAAGCGGTGTAAAAATACCGGTGATTCCGGTCAGGTAGGTGCTGGATACTGAGTTGTCTCCCATTTCAGCGATATTGGTAAGGCCATTGGCAGTCAGTTGTCCTTTTGTATATATAGGCATAGCATTTTGCAAGGTGCCCCCCAAATTGTAAGAAATAGTCCATACACCGGGACTTAATGGTGTTTCATTGGCTGTTCCGCCCGATTTATTCGTTAATCGAATCGTAAACTTTGAATTACCATCATAAGCTAAAGTTGCCATTATCAACTGTGATGCGGCCAAGTAAGTATTCCCCTGTGCATCCGTGCCCACTACTTCCGTTATGTTTTTAGGTGATGTCTCAGCCACACCTGGATGGGTTACCACCATACCCGGTACCTGGTTGATGCGCGTACCGTTGTCCCACAGTTTTATTTGCGAGGAAACATCTCCGGTGATGGGCATACCTGCATCATCATACAATTTGATACCGGGGTTTTCGGGAGCAAAAAACAGATCATTGCTCCAACCGTACATCGTGGCAAAGCTAAGCGACTGGCCCGGCCCCGCATAAAAGCTAAAACTTACAGATTGCCCCGGAAAAATCACCGGAGGCGTACCACTTCCCATAAAAGTTCCTGATTGCACCAGAGGCTTGCTGGCTAGCACATTTTCTATGGTAATGCTGTTAGGTTGCATTTGCTCCATTTGAACATCCCTTTTCTTACAGGATGTAAAGGACAATAAAGCAGTAGTAAACACCAGCATCCCACTTATTTTTCCAATTGTTGCGTTTTTCATTGTCGTTTTCAGTTTTATTTCGATTCTATTGCTTAAATCACAATACAAACCTACCGGGAATGAGAGAGCGTATCAATGTCCCTACTTCCCGTTGAGATGACTATATTTCCCGAATGCTGTTATTTAATATATATTTTTATTGGAAGAAATGAAGGATTAGGGCCTTTATATACAGATTTTCAACTGTAAAAGTAGTGGATGTGGTCTATTTTCATCTCCTGATCATTTATGATCGTCATTTACCTCGAGCCAGTGCCCGTCCGGATCCTTGAAATAAATCTGTTTGATACCGTCTACCCTTTTTGTGATCGTACCCCGAACGCCTGCCCAATTCTCATAAGCTATGCCCAAGTCCGTTAATTTTTGTGTAAATTCTTCTATAGAAGCCACACTAAAACAAAGGTGGTCATTTCTATCGTACAGAATATTTGTTTTTGCGCCCTGAATGATATGCAACTGGCCCGCTGCCCCTAATGAAAACCAGGTATGCCGGCCGTCCTTAAAAGGTTCCGGAATCAGTTCCAGCCCAAATACAGCGGCGTAAAAATCAGTAGCGCTCTTCAAATCTGCCGTATAAATGGCAATGTGGTTCAATACTGCAATGTTTTTTTTCTTTTCTGTCGCCTGTTGTGCCATCGTTTTTTGGAGCGGATTTAAGATCACTGATAATATGGCCAAAATAAATATTTTCTTCATTATTTTTAATATCTATGACAATTGCATACAATATAGCTTTAAATTCATCAAATAATCTATAATAATCAGTGTTTATGGTTTAATGGCTACCTTACTGGTATCAGGAATTGCAGGTGCCACAGTGTCTTTGTTTTTCTTGTTTTTCTTTTTAAACAGGTTATTCAATTTTTCGCCTACCTTGTTTATTGCTTTGTCTGTAGCATTATCAGCTGTCTTATTTACAGCCTTGTCTACCACTTTATCGGTTGATCGGTCTACCGAACTTCCTACAGCAGTTTTCGTTTTTTCTTTGAGCTTGCTCAAAATCTGTGCTTGCGCTATCCCTCCTACACCAAGGGTGAGGAAAAAGATCAAAATTACTTTTTTCATGGGGTTTAATTTTTCATGATTTGTTTTTCTGCTAATAAAATTAGGCCGAATTCACGCGCTGGTCAATCATTAAAAAAGATGATTTTTAGGCTAAATTGGGTCTATTCCCCTGTCTACAAACCATCTGCTATAATCCCTACCATACTCGCCCCCATAATTGATGCTTATTTCCGTATGTGCTTCTATCTGCTCATGAGCAGTAAATACCATCTGTTTTTCTGCTCTATCGAGTATATAAGTGGCATTGGGATATTGCTTGTGGTTATACATAGAGCCAAAGCCCATGGTTAGAGACAGCGTATTTGCTTCTTTATCAAAATAAAAGCTATAATCCATCAGCGCAGTGGCATTTAATGCCGTAAATTCTTTGGCCGGGACCACAATAACAGGACAAACTTCTATTTCTTCTCCCTCAGCAAGGGTTGCGGTGCAAAAGACACCTCTACCCTTTCCTTTTATTGTTTTTAGGTATAGTTTCTTCTTCATGGCTCATCAGAATTGGGAAAATAAACCTCGCTTTTATCGTTAGGTTTACCATTGTAGTTAATCGTGATCTCACTGCCGGCTTCTATTGTTCTGTAAGCATAAAAGTTAAGGGTATTTCTATTTCTGGAAAATGCATAAAAGGCATTGGCCTCAGCCGAATGGTTGTAAAATGAAGCATAACCAAAACTAAATGCAGTTTGTTTTTCAGGATTGCCTAACAAAAAATAATAATGATAAATTTTGGTAAACCTTAAGGTTTCTTTTTCTTCTTTTGATAAGAAAATAACAGGAGCCTGTTCTATAAGAACCCCTTTTCGTATTCTGCTTTTGGCAAATACCCCACGTCCATGAAGCAGGCTTTCCCTTACTTCTATATGCAACGGTTGATCAATATTTCTATTGAACAGCATTAGTTTCCCTTGTGTTGTGTATTGGCATTTTTAGCTGCTCTTTCTGCGGCTAACTTAGCCTCGGCTTCTTTTTTTGGATCAACACGATCTGCTTTGGGGTCTTTAGCGGGCATGCTCTTTGGATCGGCTTGTTGTGCCATTTTCGCGTCTTTAGCCGCTCTTTCTGCAGCCAGCTTGGCTTCGGCTTCTTTTTTTGGATCAACACGATCTGCCTTGGGATCTTTAGCGGGTATGGTCTTTGCATCGGCTTGTTGTGCCATTTTCGCGTCTTTAGCCGCTCTTTCTGCAGCTAACTTAGCCTCAGCTTCTTTTTTTGGATCAACACGATCTGCTTTGGGATCTTTTGATGGGGCAGAACTGCTGGTGGTTTGGCTACTGCCCGGATTTACCGTTTCTTTTTTAACTACGGTCTGTGCTTTCACTGCCGTTACAAATAACAATGAGCCTAAAATTGAAAAGATTTTTTTCATGATTTTTTTGATTATTGAGTAAAACTTAATAGCAGGATACATTCCTACTCTAGCATATTCCTTATGGCATCGAAGTCGAAATTTTGGGTAAAGTTTTCTACCAGATTTTTCCCAAGTGTGGTCTTTACATACCTGTATGTAAGCGCTATCATATAAGGTTTTGCCGGTTTTTTTTCTGAGCCCTTAAAATAATCGGGATTATATTTGTACAATACTGCACCACCTTTGTTATCCCAAAAACCACTAAAAGTGAATGCACCCGTTCTTTGCGCATCCTCTTTGGTATCTGCATTGTAAGTATCGATAGATACATTTTCATTCTGACCTGGGCCATAATTCTTTTTCCAAGAAAATACCTCTGCCTTAGGTTTTACTACGGCAGGCTGAGCCAACCATTCGGCTGTATTTTCTTTCAATGCCTTTTGTACTATGGCTTTTTTTGTTTCTATCCTTTGTTGCCAATCGGGATACTTAGCCTTTCTTACAATCAGGTTACGTTTGCCGTTTTCATAAAGCTGAGGGTATTTGCGAGGGTCTTTCATCATGCCTGCACATTCCACTTCGATCTCCTTTATTTTATCAGCTATGAGCAGTCGTTCTCTTTCATAATAAACCAAAAGGGCTTCCAGGTATTCTTTACGCGTAACAGGCACAAAAGATAACATGCCGGGCTTGTTAAAATACCAATGGCGGGTCATGTATATACTCCGATCACCGTCTTTTACGCTTGTCTCCGGAATATCCTGATAAAAGCCTTTGCCACTGTTCACGTTTTTAGAGGCACCCATTTTGATAAAGTTGTACAAAGCAATGAACTGCCCATTGTATTTTTTGGGAGTTTCATAATAATAAGCCTCATCCTGAAAAGAAAAAGCAGTTTCTATCCCTGTATAACGGTTAACGTACGCACGAAAAACATTCGCATATTCACTGTTGACAATCATTTTATTTTTGACACAGATATATTCATAGCAACCCAAATTAAGGTCATAGCTTGCCAATGGATATTTGCCAGCAATCAAAGTAGGGGTATTACCCGAAAAAGCGGTTTTGAGCACACAGCCCCTTAGGTTATAATGGCTACGGCTTTGTTTTTCGAGCATTTCAATTTTTGTAAGTATGGCATTGGCAGCAGATTTATTAGCTGCCGTACCCAGGGCATCCAGCCAATGTGCTTTTTCTTGTGGCCATTCGCAATGGGCAGCATCTATTTGTTTTCCAGGAAGCGTTTCCAGGTCTTTGGACGACTGGCAATCTTGTGCATTAACCTGTTGCGTTAAAGCAAGCGTTGCAATTAATGTGGCAAAGATCAATGTACATATTCGTTCCATAGGTTGAATTTAATTTTAGATAATTATTCCAACATTTTTTTTAATGCCCCAAGGTCAAAGTTCTTTTCCCAATTATTGAACAGTCTTGATGAGTAGCCATAATCTTTCGTGATTTCATAGCGAAACTGTACTTCTATCAACAATGGTTTTGCAGCTTGCCCGTTATTAGATACAAAATAGGCTGGGTTTAGAACATACAGGGCACATTTATACTCTCCTTCTTCATCATAAAACCTACCCAAAGCTTCCAGAATTTTATTTGCATCTTTTAGCAATCTATCCTGATCTACCACCGCAGGTTTTTGTAACCATTCCGGTTTTTGCCTGGCAAGCAGGTCGTTCACTTTCGCTTTTTTTGCTTCATAAATTTTGGGGTAAGCAAGTTTGTCTGCTTCCAAAGCTGCCATTGTTCTTTTTGCAGACTCAGAATTATTATTTCCTATATTTTTAATTTTTTTTGCGTTGTCATACTCAAAATTGGCTTTCTCTATTTCAAAATATTCCAGCATATCTTGTAGGTATTGCTTTCGGCTAACGGGGATCAGTAAAGGCACCCCCGGCTTGGTGAGGAAATAACGGCGATCTATAAATTGATACGAATTGGGGCCATGATTATCATACCTGCCGCCCATTTCCCAGTGTTCAACATAACCGTTACCATTGTTGAGTTTTAAAAAATCGCCATGAAAATCTTTATAGTTATCAGAGCGTGCAACCATCAACGTTGCTTCTGAAATATATTGCGATACGTGGCTGGGATTGTTGCTTTTGTCTTTTTCAAAATTAGGGCCCGCTTTTGCTTCTATAGGAATTTCATACATCGGATTTCCATTTTTCATATTAAATTCACCCGTACCTACAGCATGTACGTTCCCCGGCATTATTGTAGGATTAAACTCAACCCTGAAAACCGTTCTGTATTCATCTACTATTTTGGTAACGTGTTGGGATACATTGCAAACAAAAGCATATACCCCCATATTGTACCCATAGCTGGCATAAACATTTTTGCCGTAATTACTGCTGCCGTGCCTGGCAAAACTTACCCTGGCGGCACATCCCGTCAATTTAAAATCCTTACGGCTGGCTTCTTCCAGTTTTTCTGCTGCGATGAGGTTTTTCATCATCGTAGTTTTTTCAGCGGGTGTGCCGTTTAAAGTAAATCCATATTTTGTATTGTCATGGTCGGTATAAATGCCAGGCATAGCGTCAACATCTGCACGTGAACCACAGGGTGTTAGTGGATCGGCTATTTTTTTTATTCCCTGCGAAAAAGCGGTAATGCTCCCCAACGCTATTACTGAAAAAATCAAAAACTGTTTCATCGTTTGTTGTTTATTTAAAGATACCTGTTCCGTTTAGTGAGCCTGCGCCGCTATTAAGGCTCATTCTTCCTTCCATGCCTGCGCTTGCACCAGCAGAGCCAACCTCTGCTGCAGCTTCTACACCTCCCACCACCACTACATCAGTTACACCAGTTCTGTCAATTTCAATATCTGCACCTACACCAGCGCTTACACTTGCCTGTAGTGGTCCCAGTTTACCGCCGGCACTTACTTTAGGTCCAATACTAACTGTGCAATTCTTAAAGGAATCGCCAAAACCTGCATGATCCAGATCCTGGTTCAGCGTACCGCTGATCACACCTGCATTAACAGTGGTCGTTAAGCCACTGCAGGTAAGCGTCATGGTAAAGCCGAGCCTGGCACTGCCAAATTCGCTGTTGATGGTGCAATTGGGATCTTTAAACTCGGTAAGCTTACCTTCTTTTATTTTACCCGGACTTCCACAGCCGTAACTTACCTGAAGCACTTCGGCCTTAAAGGCCAGGTCTTTTAGCCATTGTTGTTTTAGGCCAGCGTTGATACCAGGAATTAATTCGGGATAAGTAGTGTACAATGATAAATAAGACATTTCATTCAAAAACTGCTTTTGCGCCTCCAAATATTCTTTGTACAATTCTTCGCACTTTGTATTGTATGCACTCAGGTAAACATCTATTGCTTTTATAGATTCGTTGCAAAGCACCTCATTATTTTCTGTTCCGCCCTGTCCAACGTCTTTCCACCTTTCGTTGATCTTTTTCATAGTGGCTTCATACTCTTTTTTGTAAATGGCACCATCTCCTTTTGCGAAATCGGCCATTTTTTGCAGTACCCTATCCTTTTTTAGCTGAAGGTTTTGCAGCACTATTTTCTCTTTGGCATTCATTTTTTCCGAAAACATGGGTATACCCATAGTTTGCATGGCACTACTTTGGTTTACTGAGCCAGGATTGACCAACGTTTTGTTCATGACGTTCATAAACTGTTTTTGCTGCTCCTCCAAACGCTTGACCGTTTGCTTATTCGACTCTTCGCTAAGTTTTTGTAAGGGCTTTATTGCCTGATCAATAGCTGCTCTAAATTGTTTCCATTGCGTTTCGTACATTTTCATTGCCGCATAAGATTTTGGAAATTCCATTGGCGAAAAATTACCGAGATTCAATAGATCGTCGCTTTTGCTAGTACGAGGAAAACCAGTATAATCTTCTGCTCCGGGTGTATAGCCTAATTGTTTTAACTTGTCTTTTCTTGATGCGGTGTTTCCCCGCTTAAATGCGGCTTTGGCATATGCAAGTGCTGCTGCTTTATCACCTTTGTGCTCAGCTATCAGACAAAGGGTTTGGTTGGCTTGTGCATGGGTGGCAGCAATCAGCAAAGTGCTGTCCAGGTATTTTTTTGACTTGTCTATCTCCCCTAGCGCAAACCATGCCTGCCCCAGGTTATTAAGGATGGTACTGTTCTTTTTAAATCGTGCATTTAGATTATTGAGCACAGGTATGGCCATATTGGGTGCGCCCATCATCGTTAACATCGCTGCATAATTATTTAAGTTGTCGGCGTTATTGGCATCGTCTTTACATACCTGTGCCATCAAGCTCAATGCGATCTGTGTACGGCCGGCCACCCACAGCGCAACAGCTGCGTTGCCCATTTCTTCGGTGTTTGCTCTCTTTTGTTTAAGGTCTTTATAGATATCACTGGCTTTATTTTTTGCAGCAGGCATTACAGCAGCAAAAGTTGTATTCCCTGTATTGCCGATAAATGCACTCATATTTGCATCGGAAGGTGTACCAGCAATGGCTTTGGTGTTTCTTGCAGGAATAAGACCGTTGGCAACACCGCCATTTTTTGCTGCCTGACTTTTGTTTACCTGTTTTATGGCATTGTCCATCTTTTGTCCAACACCGTATTGATTGAGCAGACTGTCGTAGCCCTTTTTGGCTTTAGGGTCCATTTTAGAAGTCGTTTCATTGAGCTTTTGCATGGCTTCAGCCAATCGCTTTTTATCGGCTTCCATTTGTTCTTTAGAAGGCCTTTGCGCAAAAGCAACTATCGATAGGAGCGCGCATAAAAAGAAAAGTGATATTTTTTTCATGGTTATAATTAGTTGATTCCGACAGGAAGTTTTACCGGATTACCTCCTGTCATTTCATTATAATAAGAGATTTTTCCTTCACCCTCTCTTTCCGTACGTCTGCTGCGCTGCAGGATGAGCGCATTTCGATCTCCATTTTTGCCAATACTAAAAGTGTAGGTATAAGTTTCTAATTTTCTTGCAGTGGTTTTTATTTTCGTGTCCCATGTTTCATTAATTGCCCGGTTACTTGCATCGCTATTACCGTTTGATGTTTTGCCCACTTTTGTCCATTCTTCATTTTGACCTTTTATGGGTTTGATGGTGAGCTGGTTGCCGCTAACGGTATAAGTACCTGTTTCGTATTTATATGCTTTGGTATCGGTATAAAAAGAAGCCAGCACATCAATAAACCTGTAAGTACCATCTGTATTAAATTGATATTGTGATGAGGAAAAACCGCCAGTATAATGCCCCGTCATAGCACCTGCTCCTGTAAATTTCTCTGAGGATGTGCCTTCCCATATTTTCCCGACAATAGGAGATGAAGCACCACCACTATTTTGCAAAGCCTTTGATAATTCCAGAGAAGTAATAAAGCTGACAGATCATTCTGATATTGCTTTGTATTGGTCATCAGAACTACACTTACCGCTTTATGATTACCTGTAGCGGTTAATAAGGTGGCCACCCCCCTAGTGGCACCATCGGTATAATTTGCATTTCCACAAATAACATCCCAGCCGTTTTCCTTTGTAGGTTTTTGCATTGTGGGTTCACTATTTACCTGTACCGCGCCTTTTACCAACTTAAGCCAATCGTTATTAAAATTTTCGTTTGCAGTTGCATTAGACAGCATAGATTTGGTGATCACCACTATGGCGTAGACACCCGTTTTTTTATCGGTGGTTGACAACTGAATGCCTGCCTCGCCTTGTTGCTGTTGCCAACCTTTCGGAAGAGCAAAAGAAACCACATCAAATGCTTGTTTTTGGGCAAAGCTTGTACAGCTCAATAGCAACAACTGAGAAAGCAGAAAAATATTTTTCATCAGTTTCATATCAATTTTGTATTTACCAATTCAGCCACCTATAAGTATAATCTGAATTATTGAACATCAATATTATCCATCGTAAAGTATATCGCATTGTTGCTTAGGTTCTGATCACCAATTTTATTCAAGGGATCAATTTTAATGCTATACATTCTGTGTGCCCCGCCAGAACCATTAGTTTTATTCCAAACTAACCGATCAATTGCCATAGAATAAGCATATTCTCCCGGTTTAAGAATAGTGTTATTGTATAAGGTTTCTCCGATGTTAACATTTGGATCTCTGCTAAAACAAGCAAACCATCCGGAAGCCTTCAGCCAAAAGCTTCTTCCATTTAAAGTATAAATTCCGCCACCTGGCAACTCTGTCTCTAAATCAAAAGGAAAATTTATATCGGGAGGATATGTTGACGTATTCCACAAATTGGGATCATTACTGGTTACTTCAGTAAGTAGATGATTAGGTGCACCTGCAACGGCATACTTCAAAAGATTTAAATCTATATCGGTAGTGCCGGCATTAAAAATTCTACATTTAAGAATATAGCGCTTGTTTGCAGGCTCAAAAGCAATAGAAATTAATTCTATGGCAATATCTTTTGCGAACCTTTGATTAGCAAGTACCTGAGGATTCAACTTCATTTTTAAGGATTGTACCGGTATAACCTTTGCTTCTACTAGTCCAACCTTCATTGTTCCTACTGGTACTCTAATATCTATGGTTTTGCCTTTATTTTGCTCCTTTGTTATCATAGTATTTGTTTTTGTTTGTGCGTTTACTGCTATTGTATTTACAACAAACAAGGATAAGATGAGTAGTTTTTTCATTGTCTTAAATTTTATGATATAAAAATAGACCATCTAAAGAGCCGATTTACTCATTAAAAAAGATGATTTTTTTGAAATTGCAACTTGCCAGACCAATACCATCAGTTGCAATTATTTCAAGGATTTCTATATGCAGGTTGCCCAACTGCGGATGCCATTGGCCAACGTAATTGATTGGAATGTGTTTTAATGATGTGGAACAAATGTTTTGTTTAGTCTCCAAAACAGCGTATTGTTGATGATGAATCCGCCATTGTCTGCATTGATGGGGTTTGCATCTAACACAGGGGTAAATGCAACCTGTAGCTTTTTTCCACTTTGTGTTGCTAAGATCAATGAATAGTTTACGATTTCGTAGGTACCTTTTCCAATTGCAAAATCGTCACCACGGGTAATGTTGCTGAATGTTATGCCTTCATTGATATAGGTACCGTCTTTTTTGAAGAAGATAATAGGCCGTTTGTTCGGGTCTATCTGTCTTGAAATGATATCTGTCTTTCCATTGTAATAAGAGAGTTCAGGCGAATAAGCGCCTTCAAAACGCAACCCGTCCACAGCTTTTACTTTTTTGTAAATACTGCTTTTTGAGTTAGGATACCTGCTCCTGGTATTAGCGTCTATCTTGTACAGTTCCATTTTACCGTATTTATCATTCACAAGGCTTAGCACATTTCCTTTATCGATAACGTTGCCCCAGCTACCCGTTTCATTACTGTTTTGCGGGGTAATACCATTTAGTCCATTTTCAGGCATGTATGTTAAGTATTTACCATTGGGAGATATTACGATCGTATTTAGTTTTGTTGTTATCAGCGTGTTTGTTGCAAGGTTGGGACAATTACATTCCCAAACTTCGTATTTAATATTACCAGATAATGAGGTAGGTGAATTTGTTTTATTAGAACCGTTCGATATTGACTTATCACCTATGGTGGTGACTTCCCTAACCATATCTACCGAAGCTATAAAACTTTCAACATCGGCCTTAAACTTATCTGAATTGGAAAGCACACAAACACCTTGCATCTTGTTTTCGCCACTAAAAGTGATGAGCATGGCCAAGGTGGCAATTCCGTTATCGGCATATTTTGTAGTGCCAATTAAGAACTGCCAGCCTTTTAAAACTGCCATAGGTTGCTTATTTGCAGCCCCAGCAACTTTAAAAGGCTTTTGTACCAAGTTGGTCCAGGCGTATTCGAAATCGTTTGATGTGCTGCCATGGCCGGGCATGGTATTGTAAATGAAAAAATTGCAATAGGCACCAGTGCTTTTATCTTCTTTGTAATAGGTAAGCACATTATCTTGCTTTAACAATTCGTATGCTGCCGGAGCGGTATAATTAACAATACCAAATTTATCTTTTTGCGCAGAAGCTTTCAATGCAAAAAACAGAAAAAACAGGCCTAAAAATGATTTCTTCATCGCTTTTAAATTTTATGGTTGATTGGAATATTTACTTTTTATTTCAGGAACTAATGTTGCCAGTTTTTTGATCCTAGTTTCATTAGAAGGATGTGTAGATAGAAATTCAGGCACTTTGTTTTTGCTGCCAGCATTCATCCGTTGCCAGAAGGGAATAGCCTCTGCAGGATCATAGCCTGCCATAGCGGCGAATATCAAGCCTAACTGATCTGCTTCGCTTTCCTGCGCACGGCTGTTGGGAAGGGAAAATGCCAAATTTGATCCCACCACATACAATCCCAGAAACAAGGCCTGCGTTTCAGCCTTCTTTTCTTTCAAGGCGTCCTGAAGAATCATGCCTCCCAAACTGATCAACAAGCCTTGGCTCATCCGTTCATTACCATGATGGGCGATGGCATGCGCAATTTCATGGCCCATTACCACCGCCAGCGCATTTTCGTTTTGGGTATAGGGTAACAAGCCAGTATAGACCACAACTTTGCCTCCAGGCATGCACCAGGCGTTAACCGTAGCGGCATCAATGGTATTATAATCCCATTTAAAGTTTTTCAGGTCTTTGCCCATCCCATTTTGTTGCATATAAGTTTCTACCACGTGCTGAATTTTTGCACCTACCTTTTCTACCAGCTGCGCCCTCTCATCATTTTTGCCAAGTGTGGTACTGTTTCTTAAAATCGTATCGTAAGCTGTAAATGCCAAAGCGGTAAGCATAGCATCAGGTACTAAATTCATTTGCTTGCGACCAGTAACAGGTACGGTTTTACATGCCAAAAGGCCTATGCATACGACAAATACAATACAGGTGAAGGCTTTTTTCATTTTAGAATTTACAATACAAAAGTAGATTAGGCAACAAGACAGGGCAATCATTAAAAAAGATGATTTTTTACCTGTGATTTAAAAAAACCATTAAAAAAGAGGATAGGAAAAGGGGGCCAAAGGTTATTTCTTTGCCTTAAAGAAAAAATGTAAATTTAAGAATGAGAAAGTTATTGCTGATACTGTTAACGGGGCTTGCAAGCCTGGTTTGCAGGGCACAAGACGATATAAACAAGGATAGTCTGTTAAGACTATTGCCCGCTGCAAAAGAAGATACTGCCAAGGTTCTATTGTATCTGGATATCGGTAATGCTTACGAAATGAATGATGTAAAAACTGCTCAAAAATATTATTTACTGGCAGGCAACCTCAGTAAACGGCTCAATTACAAAAGAGGCACCTTAAAGTTCATATCAAACTATACAGGGATTTTAAATGCAAAGGGATCCTTTGACAGTTCTTTACTGCTCAACAAGCAGTCAATTCAAATTGCAACAGCACTTAACGATGTCGTAAGTATTGCAAAAACAACAGCCAATACCGGTAACAGCTATAACTTTCTTGGCCAATATGATAAAGCCGTTTATTATTACGAAATAGCTAAAAAGCACTTTGACCAGATAAACAACCCCTATTTGTCTGCACGGATGAACGACCTGATCCAAAACGTCTATCTCCACTTAAACCAGTATGAAAAAGGGGCACGCTATGGTAGAGAAGCAGTTCATTATTTTAGGGCAGCAGGAAAGGAAATGGAATTGGGTCAGGCTTTACTCAACCTGGCTAATAACTATCAATCGCTAAAGTATAACGATTCTGCTTTGGTTTGTTATAAGGAAGGCATTACCATTGCAAAAAAGACTGGATATAAAGCGCTGGAACTTGCCAGCCTGATCGGAATCGGTAATATCTATTTTCACCGCTATGATGCAGATGGGATGAAAAAATACCATGAAGCAGCATTGAGCCTCAGCAGGCAGATCAACGACGCTGAAGGCGAGGTCATAGCCGGAAGGGGCATGGCACTTCACTTTCTCTTAAAAAAGAATTTTAAAACCGCAAAAAACTACATTTCAGCATCCCTTAAGCTGGCGGATAGCCTTGACTTAAACCTGGAGAAATTTGAAGGTTTGAAGGTGATGTCTAGTATTTTATTTGGCTTGCATGATGTAATTGCAGCTGAGAAATATTTAGATAGTTCATCTGTTATCGAAAACAAATTGAGAGGAGAAGAAATTCAAAATAAAACGCTCCTTTTAGAAAAAAGGTTTGAAACAGAGAAAAAAGAAGCGCAACTCAAGCTCCAGCAAGCCCAGCTCCGGCAGAAAAGCAGCCTTATTTATTTCCTGATTGCAGGGGCAATAGCATTGCTTGTCATTACCCTACTCTCTTACCGAAATTACAGACACCGCAGGAAATTGCAGCAGGCAAAAATTGATGAACTGGAAACCGAAAAACAGCTTACTGCTACAGAAGCGGTACTAAAGGGGGAAGAACAGGAACGTACACGTCTTGCAAAGGACCTTCATGACGGACTTGGTGGTATGCTGAGTGGCATAAAATTCTCATTAGGCAACATAAAAGAGAATTTAGTAATGACCCCGGACAATACCCATGCTTTTGAACGCAGTATTGATATGCTTGACAGTTCTATTCAGGAGATGCGCCGGGTAGCACATAATATGATGCCCGAAATGCTGGTAAAATACGGCCTGGACACGGCATTGAAAGAATTTTGTACCGAAATGGACCGTAGCGGGGTAATCCATATCAACTATCAGTCAATAGGAATGCACAACGGCGACATCGCACAAACTACCTCAGTTACCATTTATCGCATCATACAGGAGCTGGTCAACAATAGTATTAAACACGCACAGGCTAAAAATGTACTGGTACAGCTACATCAGTCCCAGCAGGAAAATTTATTGGCCATAACAGTAGAAGACGATGGAAAAGGCTTCAACACTAATCAGTTGAAGCAAGCAAATGGAATGGGCTGGCTGAATATCCAAAACCGTGTTGAGTTTTTAAAAGGGAAAATTGATCTGCAGTCCTCGCCTGGTAAGGGAACCTCGGTAATGATAGAAATTAATATTTAAGTGCAGGCGATGAAAATAGGCGTTTTTGTGGTAGACGATCACTATATGGTAATTGAAGGCATTCGATCTTTGTTGCAAAACGAAAAAACGATCGATTGGATGGGCCATGCCACCAATGCCGAATCCTGCTTAAGTTTCCTGAAACTGCAGGAGCCTGATGTGATCTTAATGGACATCAACCTCCCAGACAAAAGTGGCATAGATTTATGCAAGGAAGTTAAACAGTTATACCCCGCAGTAGCGGTACTTGGACTGAGTACGTTTAACCAACAAACGATCATCAAAAACATGATGAACAATGGTGCTTTGGGCTATGTGCTAAAAAATGCCACCAAAGAAGAATTGTTGGAAGCTATCAACAGTGTGCTTAGAGGAAAAATCTATTATAGTTTGGAGGTTTTTAGCGCTTTAAGAAAACCAGTTCCTGATCAGCTCTTGATTACCCGTAGGGAAAAAGAAGTATTGTTATTAGTGGCCGAAGGACTGACCAATGCCCAGATCTCCGAAAAACTCTTCATTAGCGTACCCACAGTAAATACCCATCGCAAAAGCCTGCTAGAAAAGTTCGATGTAAAAAATACAGCCATGCTCATTGGTAAGGCTACGAAGTTGGGGTTGATTTAGTTTGCTATAGTTTCTAACTCCTCTATTTGAAACTAAGAAATTTAGGTGAGTAAACTTATTAGACTAAAATTCAACCACATCGAACCAAAAATCGGCTTTATTTGTTTAATTCTGATTGTAGGAACAGACTAAAAATCAAAAAGCCCTTTAAGATATCTTAAAGGGCTCACGGGTGTCTGATGGTGCCGATAAATTCTCGGTTTGTGGCTGATTTAAAGCGGTTGGCCGATTTGAAAAGAAATATGGATGAATTTGATGAGCTTGGAAAACGGATGAAAGCCAATAATTCCCGTCCACGAAAATGATCTGAATGTCAATTGAAATTTATCACTACTAGGGATATCCAAAACATCGCTCCCCATTCCCAGGTCACCCTGGCACCCGAGCTAAGCCGGCCACTGCCTTTAGTGAAGCAGAAATGTTTGGTGATCTCCGGATCGATGAAAGCTTCAAACACGAGGTTAGTGGGTTTTCGAATCAGCATATTGCCCTTCCACCAGGACATAGTTCAGCCGGATGGTGGATTACCGTTTTTCCGATAAATCCTTAATGATCTCTAAGGCCTGGTCCCACATTTTTTCATGCTGAGGGATATATTTTTTTGCCAGTGGCCCCGATTCGATTCTTAGTTCATAGGCCCCGCTTTCAGCTTTTACCAACCGGTATACCTCCGAATATTCTCCGGTCTGTGCATCAGCGGCCGGGTTAAGTTCATCGTACATATCTACCTGTAAATACTCCTGCGGCCTATGCGCTTTGACCATACCCCTGGCGCCAATGTCCCCACTGGTGTCCGTCCAGATCACTTCAGAGCCAGTTTGCCAGTCCGTCTTTACAAACGAGCCTTCACCAAAAGCCTTGCCCCACTGGTCTGCAGGATGCAGTAAAATATCCCAGATCGCTTCGGCCGCAGCCGAAATGGTGATCTGCTTGCTGATCACTTCTGTTTCCACAAATGAAACCAGGCCTTCGTTGACAAAATAATTCCAGCCCCCTGTAAAGCTTTCTATTCTGAAGTTCGGATTATCCTGAGGGAAGCTGTCCAAACCGTCATGCGTGAGTTTCAGCCGGGTTCTGTGTTTGCCTTCTTCAAAGAGCTCCCAGGTTAAAACCGAATAACCCTTATAATCCGGATACCTCCAGGAATAGCTCAGTTTATGCGGGGGATCCACCACCAGGACCTCGCATTCGTGCAGGTATTGCACATTTTCATCCCCGCCGGTAAACTGAAACTTGAAACCCACCTCGGGTTTAAATTCTTCGAAGTCGAAATACCATGCTTTCATCTGGTCCCGGTCGGTTATCGCCTTCCAGACTTTCTCAATAGGGGCATTGTAAACACGTTCTACAATCAGTGATTTAGTTTCCATAGCTGTTATTTTTTTGGTTGATTTTTATTCTTTAAGACTGAATCTTCCGCATTATCCCTTTCCAGAAATTCCCCGAGGGCATCCAGCTTCCTGTTCCAGAATTTCCTATAATGGCTCAGCCATAGGTCTACTTCCTTCAGCTTACGCATATCCGCGCTGCAAAAACGCTCCCTTCCTTTCTGCGACACCATGATCAGCCCACACTCGGTCAGAATCCTAATGTGCTTGGAGATTGCAGGCCTACTCACCTGAAAATGACCGGCCACAGCATTCAGGTTTAAGGAACGCTCACTGAGCAAACCAATAATTTCCCGGCGCGTCGGGTCTGCAATTGCCTGAAAAACATCTCTTCTCATTTCCATAATATGATACCATTTGGTTACAAATATAAAAGAAACCACTTGGTTACACAAATTTATTTTAAATTCATGTTTTAGGCCCTGCCATTGGAAGAAATCAAACAAAAAAAGCCATCCGGAAAAATCCGGATGGCTTTGTCAGCAAATGCGAGCATAATCGGATAACCTGCTAATCTTTCGGTTTGGAATAATTGAATTTCAATCCCAGTTCCAGCGAGAGGAACGCAAAGAATTGATAACGGAAATCAATAAGTTTGACTAAGCGAATGGAAAACGCCCAGGAATTGTTGTTGAACAATGACATCGAGTCCGCAGATTACCGGGCGATAAAATAACAGTGCAATTAGAAAATTACTAGGCTGGAGGCCAAATTGAGCGATCTGAAAGCGCAAAACGATGTGATTTTAGACATCCGACCCATAGCAGAAGAGGCGATTAACAACCTGCGAATGTTAGATGAATTCTACGAAAAAGCGGATATAGAGGGTAAAAGGTATCTACTAAGGATGCTATACCCGGAAAAATTGATCTTTGATGGAGCCCTGTATCGAACCACTTCCATGAACAAAGCGGCTGAGCTTATTTATTTGAAAAACAAATAGTTACAGGTAAAAAAAATGGGACAAAAATCTGTTTTAAAGACCTCGTCCCATAAAGGGTGGAATATGGGGCTCGAACCCACGACCTCCTGAACCACAATCAGGCGCTCTAACCAACTGAGCTAAAACCACCGTGTTTTTTCGTGTCGACAAAAGTACGATTAAAAACCTATTCTTCAAATATTTTTAAGCATTGCGGAAAACATTTTTTTTAATCCTTTAAATTTCAATAGTTTGAATTTCAACACCAGGATAAATTACGCCCTAAAAATTGCTTTTCTGCCTTAAAAAGCTAGATTTGTTGCGCATTATGATAGAAATCTATACAGACGGAGCAGCGAGCGGAAACCCTGGACCAGGAGGTTATGGCGTAATTTTACGTGCAGGCCAGCATTATAAAGAACTGAGTGCAGGCTTCCGTTTAACCACCAATAACAGGATGGAACTCCTGGCCGTTATTGTAGGTTTAAATGCATTGAAAACACCCGGACAGGAAGTGACAGTGTTTTCTGACTCTAAATACGTAATTGATTCTGTAGAAAAGAAGTGGGTATTCGGCTGGCTCAAAACCGGCTTCAAAGGTAAAAAGAACAAAGACCTCTGGATGCAGTTCCTAAGCATATACAAACAGCACCATGTTAAATTTGTATGGGTAAAGGGCCACAATAACCACCCTGAAAATGAAAGGTGCGATCAGCTTGCAGTGGCAGCCTCCAAAAACAGGATTGCCCTGGGTGTCGACTCAGAATTTGAGGCAGAAAAAAGCAGGACTTCCCTACTTTAAACTTTTACTGCCGTTCCGTTTACTGCTTTGTTGTTCTTTTCCGCCGAAAACTCTGCCATCAGGTCCTCAGCCACTTTTACCATAGCTGGAGAACCAATAAAGATAGAAGTACGCTGATGCAGCTCTGTAGGTTCAATTTCCAGAATCCTGTTGAAACCATCAGAAGCTACCCCCCCTGCCTGCTCTACAATAAAGGCCATAGGATTGCATTCGTAAAGCAACCTCAGCTTCCCGTTAGGGGAACTTGAAGTAGTAGGATAAATATATATGCCGCCTTTGATGAGGTTACGGTGGATATCGCCTACCATAGAACCTATATATCTTGAAGTATAAGGTCTGTGTGTAGCCTTGTCTTCTACCTGGGCATATTTAATATATTTCTTCACTCCCTCCGGGAAGTGTACATAGTTTCCTTCGTTAATAGAATAGATCTTTCCTTCTTCCGGGATTTTCATATCCGGGTGCGACAGGCAGAACTCCCCTATGGATGGGTCGAGCGTAAAACCATTTACGCCTTTTCCGGTGGTGTATACCATCATGGTGGATGAACCATAGATCACATAACCGGCAGCAACCTGCTGGGTTCCCTTTTGCAGCACATCCTGCAAAGTGGCTACACCATCTACAGACTTGCGCCTGTAGATCGAAAAGATAGTTCCCACAGCAACGTTCACATCTATGTTCGAAGAGCCGTCAAGCGGGTCAATACAAACAATGTACTTCGCGTTTTTAGAAACCGGTGAATCGATAGGTACAAACTCATCTTCCTCTTCTGTAGCTACAATACAGCACTCGCCACCACTTGTTAACGCACTGATAAACTGCGTATTGGCAAACACATCCAGCTTCTGCTGCCCCTCACCCTGTATATTTGTGGTACCTGCATCACCGAGTATATCTGCCAGGCCGGCCTTATTTACCTCCCTGTTTACAATCTTTGCGGCTATGCCGATATCCCTGAGCAAACGGGAAAGCTCTCCTTTTGCATAAGGAAAATCTGATTGTTTTTCGATGATGAATTGCCCCAGTGTTTTTATACCCGACATACTACTTAGTGTATTTTATACGTTATCTATTACCTATTTCTATGGCGGCTAAGGTATGTATTTTTTCTTCTGAAATACAAAATCTAATCAAAGTTTTTATTCTGTGCCAGCCGGAATTTCCAGCCGCACCGGGATTTATATGCAGACAATTGATTTTTTTGTCGTACATCACTTTCAGGATGTGCGAATGTCCGCTAATAAACAACATTGGAGGCTTAGTGTAAATTTCTGGTTTCACCTGCGGAGCATATTTACCCGGATATCCGCCAATATGCGTCATCCATACATCTACATTTTCGCAATGAAAGCGCAGATGTTCAGGGTATACTGCACGGATCTCCTTATCGTCAATATTGCCATAAACACCCCGCAAAGGCTTAAACGCCTCAAGTCGCTCTGCAACATCAGGTCCAAAATCCCCCGCATGCCATATTTCGTCGCAACCGTCAAAGTGCTTAAAAACGGCATCATCCAGAAAGCCGTGCGTGTCCGATATCAATCCTATCGTCTTCATCTGTATGTATTAAAAGGCTAGAAAAAAATCTTTCAGCAGCAATTTATAGGCATCCGTATAAACACCCATTGCTGCGTAAATGTATAAACTCTGGTGTTGCACAGTTTTATCTGAATAATCCAGACAAACAATCTGCCTGATCTCAGGTTTTTGCTTATCAGAATGAACGTGTATCACCACTCCTGGCTTTAAGCCGTAAGTAGCAGCCAGCTCAATGATGTTCATAGACTGCTTTACCGGCAGTATAAACCAGAATCTGCCATCCCTGCTCAGCAACGCATCAACCCGGTTCAGCAACTGCTCAAAGAAAATTGCATCCGTATGCCGCGCAATTCCTTTCCGGTGTTCTGAATTTTTAAGGTCATTCACAAAATAAGGCGGGTTGGAAACAATCAGATCGTAAGGCTCCTCAGCAGTATAAGTTTCTATGGATGAGTGAAAAACTTTCAATCTACCTGAAAAAGGGGATCCTTCAGCGTTCTTTCCGGCGGCACGCGCAGCCTGCTCATCGATTTCAACCGCATGCACAACTGCCCCGGCAAAGCGCTGTGCCAGCATCATCGCAATCACACCTGTACCCGTCCCTACGTCCAGCACCCTCAAAGCAGCCGGTTTATCGGCCACAGCACCAAGCAAAACCCCGTCTGTATTGATTTTCATCGCACAGCCGGTCTGGTCTATTTCGAACTGTTTAAATCTAAAAGCGTTCTTCATTCTGTCAGGCTTGTGTTAAATGATGGTATATCGACTTCCACAAAGATAGGAGAAATCCCAGATTCGGGAATTTATTCATTCTATAATAGGGCTTTTAAAATTTTAACGCTAAATTTGCATCTTCAAAAAAAAAGCATGATTTATTTCTTTTCCAGCCAATCCAAAACAGTTTTCGCATTACAAACAGAACGGGAACTGAACGCTAATGATATTACAAAACTAGAATGGTTATTTGGCGGCGCAAAACTGCAACAGGAAACTACATTAAATGATTTTTTTGTTGGGCCGCGCGCAGCAATGGTAACTCCATGGAGCACCAACGCGGTAGAAATTACGCAGAATATGGACATCCAGGGCATCATCCGCATCGAAGAGTTCCACAAAGTAGAGGAACACGCTTCAGACTACGATCCGATGCTCTCCCAAAAATACAATAAACTGGATCAGGACCTGTACACCATTAACATACAGCCTGAGCCCATCCTTGAAGTTACGGACATTGCCGCCTACAATAAACAGGAAGGACTTGCCTTAAGCGATGAAGAAGTTGCTTACTTAAATGACCTTTCTGCAAGACTGGGCAGGGCACTTACCGACTCAGAAGTATTCGGCTTTTCGCAGGTAAACTCTGAGCACTGCCGCCACAAGATATTTAACGGAAAATTTGTAATTGATGGTGTTGAACAACCAACTTCACTCTTTAAACTGATCCGTAAAACTTCAGAAGAAAATCCTAACGATATTGTATCGGCCTATAAAGACAATGTAGCCTTTATTAAAGGGCCAAAGGTACAGCAATTTGCACCTAAACGTGCCGACCTGCCTGACTACTATGCCCTGAGCGACTTTGAATCGGTGATTTCGGTAAAAGCCGAAACCCACAACTTCCCGACCACCGTAGAACCTTTTAATGGTGCAGCAACAGGATCGGGCGGCGAGATCAGGGACAGGCTTGCAGGCGGACAAGGCGCTTTACCACTTGCAGGTACTGCAGTTTACATGACTGCTTTATCACGCCTGGAAGAAAACCGACCATGGGAAAAAGGCGTAGAAGAAAGACAATGGCTGTACCAAACGCCAATGGACATCCTGATCAAAGCTTCCAACGGGGCTACCGATTTCGGAAACAAATTTGGCCAGCCCCTCATTACCGGCTCAGTGCTCACCTTCGAACACGAAGAAAACAACCGTAAGCTTGGTTTCGATAAAGTGATCATGCTGGCAGGTGGTATAGGTTATGGCAAGGCCAGTCAGGCACAAAAGCACAAACCTGCCGAAGGCGACAAGATCGTTATCCTGGGCGGCGAAAATTATAGAATTGGAATGGGCGGTGCCGCAGTTTCCTCTGCCGATACCGGCGCCTTTGGTTCTGGAATTGAACTCAACGCCATCCAGCGCTCAAATCCCGAAATGCAGAAAAGAGCAGCCAACGCGGTGCGTGGAATGGTAGAAAGCGAAAACAATACTATCATTTCTATACACGACCATGGCGCGGGCGGCCACTTGAACTGCCTTTCCGAACTGGTTGAAGAGACCGGCGGTAAAATAGACCTCGATAAACTGCCTGTAGGCGACCCTACCCTTTCTGCCAAAGAGATCATCGGCAACGAATCTCAGGAGCGTATGGGATTGGTGATCAGCCAGCAGCACATAGATACCTTACAGAAAATTGCAGACCGCGAGCGCTCCCCTATGTATACTGTAGGAACAGTTAGCGGCGATCACCGTTTTACTTTTGAATCGGCCAGCACCGGCATTAAGCCGATGGACCTGGAATTGAAAGACATGTTTGGCAGCTCACCGAAAATGGTGATGGAAGACAAAACTGTAACCAGGGAATACCAACCGGTAACTTATGATGCAGGCAAACTGCAGGAATACCTGGAGCAGGTACTTCAGCTGGAAGCTGTTGCGGCTAAAGACTGGCTTACAAACAAGGTAGACCGTTGTGTAGGTGGGCGGGTTGCCAAACAACAATGCGCAGGCCCACTGCAACTGCCTTTAAACAATTGTGGCGTAATGGCTTTGGATTTCCAGGGCAAAGAAGGCATCGCTACTTCCATTGGCCATGCACCCCTGTCGGCATTAATTGATGCCGCAGCAGGAAGCCGCATAGCCATTGCAGAATCCCTTACCAACCTGATTTGGGCCCCATTAAAAGATGGATTAAAAAGCGTTTCACTTTCGGCCAACTGGATGTGGGCCTGTAAAAATGAAGGTGAAGACGCGCGCTTATACGAAGCTGTAAAAGCATGTTCAGACTTTGCCATCAGCCTGGGCATCAATATCCCTACAGGTAAGGATTCCCTGTCGATGAAGCAGAAATACAAAAATGATGAGGTCATAGCCCCCGGCACGGTAATCATTTCTGCAGCTGGTAACTGTAACAACATCACCCAGGTTGTTGAACCTGTACTCCAAAAAAATGGTGGTGCTATCTATTACATTAACTTGTCTGCCGACAGTTATAAACTAGGAGGCTCTTCTTTTGCACAGATCCTGAACAGGATTGGCAATGAAACACCAGATGTGAAAGATGCAGCACAGCTTAAAACAACATTCGATACACTTCAGCAACTTATAAAAGAAGGTAAAGTGCAGGCCGGACATGATATCGGCAGTGGCGGTTTAATTACCACCCTGCTGGAAATGTGTTTTGCAGACCGCGATTTGGGTGCAACCCTTGATCTTTCGGCACTGGGCGAACAAGACAGCATCAAACTTCTTTTTGCAGAAAACATTGGTATCGTATTCCAGGCAGATGCTGCTGTTGAAGCCAGCTTTGCGGCAAAAGGCATCAGCTGTCATAAAATTGGCGAAGTAAGCAATACAGCTACTTTAACCATTAAAAACGGTACAGCTGAAACTTTAAATTTTGACATTGACCACCTGCGCGATGTATGGTTCAAAACCTCTTACCTGCTCGATAAAAAGCAAAGCGGGCCGGTTAAAGCCAAGGAACGTTACGACAACTACAAACACCAGGTATTAAAATACAAATTCCCGGCACAGTTCGACGGTAAAAAACCGGTTATCGATACTTCGAAACCTAGGCCAAAAGCTGCGATCATCCGCGAAAAAGGAAGCAACTCCGAACGCGAACTGGCCAATGCCATGTACCTTGCTGGTTTTGATGTAAAAGACGTGCACATGACCGACCTGATCTCGGGCAGAGAAACGCTGGAAGACATCCGCTTCATCGGTGCAGTTGGTGGTTTCTCTAACTCAGATGTTTTGGGATCGGCCAAAGGCTGGGCAGGTGCATTTATGTATAACGAGAAAGCCAGGATAGCACTCGAAAATTTCTTTAAAAGACCAGATACCCTTTCCGTAGGGATCTGTAATGGTTGTCAACTGTTCATAGAACTTGGCCTGATCAACAGCGGCCATGCCGAAAAACCTAAAATGCTGCACAATGAAAGCCATAAGCACGAGAGTATCTTTACTTCTCTGACCTTGGCAGAAAACAATTCAGTAATGTTGTCTACGCTGGCAGGAAGTACACTGGGCGTATGGGTTTCACATGGCGAAGGCCGGTTCCAGTTCCCTTATGCGGAAGACCAATACCGCATTGTAGCCAAATATGCTTACGAAAACTACCCAGCCAGTCCGAATGGGTCTGACTATAACACTGCTATGATGTGCGATGAATCTGGCCGTCACCTGGTAATGATGCCACACATAGAGCGTTCCTTGTTTCAATGGCACTGGGCCAACTATCCGCAAGGACGTAAAGACGAAGTCTCTCCATGGATGGAGGCATTCGTTAATGCCCGCAAATGGGTTGAACAGCAATAAGCTTAACAATATTTAGTCTGTGCGACTGTCAAGTCCGGTTTTCATCAGAAGGCCGGACTTTTTTGATACAATCCGGATTACCCCGTTCCTGCCCCGCTCTCCATATTCAGCTATCGCCATTGCTCCCTTTAATACATGAATTGCTTCAATCTCTTCAGGTTTGATACTGGCCAGACCAGCATGAAATTCTATTCCATCCAGCAACATTAAGGGCTGAGATTTTGCCGGCAAACCATTCAGCACAAAAGATTGCACTCCGCGCTTCTCTGCAGAATCTGGAACAGCGGTAGGTTGTACCGTCTTTTCGTACTCTTTTTGCCACAAAACTGGCTTTTTTCTTACCGGTTTATTTTTAATGATAACGGACCTGCCCACTTGTTCATTGGCCATAACAGGCTTTTCATTAACAAACTTTGGGCCTTTGGCAGGTTTCTGCTGTTTGTTCTCTTTTCGTTTTTCCTTTACGACCTGCTGTTCTACAATAAATTCAGGCTCTGCAAAGGCCCATAAAAAAAAAGCAACAGCAGGTAACATCAGTAGCACCGAAAACTTCCTTACAGCCGCAGAGGCTGGTTTCATCATCATGTTAACCCGTTTCAAATGATCGTAACGCGAAAAAGAACTGGCCAGCGCAAAAACCGGAACACCAAGGCTGTGGTTAATAAGGGCAGCGCGATAAAGCGCAGCCGAATTTCCTTGTTCCAATACAGCCTGATCTGCCAGGTACTCATGGTTTTGTTTAACCAGGTTCAGGTATACCCATGCCAGGGGGTTAAACCAGTGAAAAGTACAGAACAACTGGCAGATCAGCAGATCTGCCCAATGGCGCTGCTGCACATGCGCCAGTTCATGCTCAAGTATCAGTCTTTTCTCGGCTGCCGAAGTATCCGCCGAACTGTTGATGATGATGCAATTGAATACCGAAAAAGAAGAGCGGAATACCGGGGTCTCAACAATCAGGCAGCCCTTTAACACAGTATATTTATGCGTTAAGGCAGTTCTTCTTATTTTATACAGTCCAATGATGTGACGAAGCAGCAAAAAGCAACCCCCGGCAATATAAACCATCAGCAACAGACTTGCCCAGTTAGAACGATCAGGCATCGCCAGCGCAACCGGAGCAACATTTGCCACAGCGGTTTCCATAGGCAGCAGCTTTATCTGGTATGTAAAAGTATAAAGAGGCAGCAGAACCGAGCAGCTCAGACCACTCAGTAAAAAAATACGGTTAAACCTGTAAAAAGTTTCATTCTTTAAAAAAAGCCAGTATACACTGGTAAACAAAGCCATGTATAAGGCTGATTTCAGAAAGTAAATAGCCAGTGCTTCCATAACATCCTTATTTTTCTTTTTTTAATTCTTCTTTGGTATCCCTGATCAGCCGGTCCAGTTCTTCAACGGTATAATTGCTTTCTTTTGCAAAAAAAGAGGCCATAGAAGAAAAGGAATCGTTAAAATAATTCTTCAGCAAGCCGAACAGCTGTGTTTTTGAATAAGCTTCTTTTGCGATAGCCGGGAGGTACACATTGGCACGTCCAACACTATTGTGTTTCACAAAGCCCTTGTTTTCCAAAATGCTCAGTACTGTTGCAACAGTAGTCCGTGCAGCTTTGGGCGTTTCCATTTTTTCACGTATATCCTGTACCGTACCCTCGCCCAGGGTCCACAGCACCTGCATAATCTGCTCTTCCGCTTTTGTTAATTGTACCATTTTCTTAATAAATGTATGAAAATTTCATAGATTAAAGACTGCTATCTGATTTTAAAACGTAGTTTGAGTAAAAGCTGGGCCGGCCGCAGGTTATAAACAGAATAAAAGGTGCTGATATCATTGTAAGCAGCCGCAATGTACTGCCGGGTATCAAATACATTGGCATACTCCGCACTGAGTTCTACCTTTTTAAAGACATACCGCATACCCAGATCTGCAAAATTCATTCCCCGGCTCCCTGAAACTATCGCACCGTTATAAAAATTCTCATAGCCCAGGTTAATGGTTAAGGCCTTCACCGGAAAAAAATTCAGTTGCGCCTGCTGCCTGCTGCTATTTATCGGTTTGAAGTCACCCGCGTTATTCCTTACCCTATTTCTACTCTGCGCATATTGAAAGGTATAAGATAAACTAGCCCATTTGCCCAATTTAGAGGAGATTGCAGGCCGCAAATTAAAATTCTCAGCGGTAAAATCGATTATCTTATCCTGGCTGATCTGCGATGCCGAACTGCTGCTGTAGTCGGCATCCAGACTAAGTGTTGAAGCAATAGCATCTATCCCCTTACTTAGCCGGGCATAAATACTGTACCTGTTACTTCCGTTAGAAATAAAATAGGCTTTTTTGAAACTCAGTATATCCTGATAAGCATAGCCGTACAACAAATTCATACTGCTCCGGCCATGCCTTAAACCCAGGTTAAAAAATACAGCATGCAGCGGGTGGCGGTAACCTAAATCCAGGGAATAAGATTGATTTTTCTGTTCAGACAGCTGCCCCTCGTTCCGCTGCAGGCTACGGTACGACTGCATCATATAACCGGTAAAGCCATTTTCAATTCCCCCTTGCTCATTGTTATAACTGACTGCGGCAGTCATATTCCAAAACAAATTCAGCTCATACCTGATGTTAATACTTGGATTAAAGAGTAGCCTGTTGATGTGCCTTTCGATCTCATTTCCGTTGTCATTATTTCTGTACAGGTAGTTGTATACCAATGGAAGTTGTAACGTTACTTTAATTTTATCCTTTGCATAAGTATAATCAGGCTGAAAAGAAAGGCTGTATTTATTCCAGGTCAGACCGTTACTTAAAGAATCTACTGCGGATGTGAAATTGCCTGAAGCTTCCTGTCCCTGCAATTGCGTGTTTAACTGCTGCAGGTTAAGATCTGCAGCAAGTGTATAGTTCTGTTTCCAGCTTCCCTTTGTTAGCCCCAATGTAAGGCGGTTTGCAGAGGAAAACTGCCGCTGTCCTACCGATTGCCTCAATGCGGTTAAGCCCACAGCATTACCAAACAGTGCATCATATAGGAAGGGCTCTACGCTAAGCTCCTGGTCGGTACTGCTGTAACCATTATAGCTGTACAGCTTTAAGCTCAACCGTTTGTAATTCCTGATGAGGCTAAAGGTATTGTCTACTTTAAACACCGGCTGTTTTAAATCCTGAAAGATATTTTGCCAGTTGGATGTACCCGCCTCCTGCGCTCCGCTTCCGGAACGCTCTCCGCTCTCTGAAATTCCGGATCCACGGTCCCATTTCCCGGAAAACCTGAAGGCATTGTCAAGGTAATAACGTTCGGTATTCCTGTTCAACTGCAGCCCCGTTTCCAGTAAATCTGTATGGGTAGTAGCCGCCAGATTTTCCTCAATGGCCAGTACACTATCGGCAGGCAGATAATAAACGGAACGGGAAAAGTTCTCTTTTTCCTGCCTGTCATTTAAATAAATAACATTGGCATTTAGCTGATAATCTTTGCCCAGGCTCCATAAATTGTTAGCAGAAGCCGCATTGGCCCTATTGTACAGGTAACGCTTCTGGCTTATGGGTGGGGCCGAAGGCGATTGCAAGGTCAAAGCACTATAAGGGCTCAACTGGTTATCTCCCGGATAGTACGACTTCAATTCTGCCCCTGCATCATTTCCAGTATTGTTACCCTTGTAGGTATTGATGTTCTGTCTGCCTTTGTTAAAGTAAGTAGAGGTAAGCTCGTTATTCCATAAAAAGGGCGACAGCCCTGTACCAAGCTGGGTATTTGCCGTCAGCACCCCCTTCGCACCATCTTTCAGTTTTAAATTGATAGCTGCTTCATCGGTAAACTCCCGGTTTTTAAGCGCTTTTACCGGCTGATGATTTTCCAGTACCTGAACAGTGGCCACATCCTTCGCTTCCACATTATTGGTAGCAATACCATAACGCCCCTTCAGCAGGTCCAGGTTTTCAATATAAAAGCGGTTAATGGGCTTGTTGTTATACGTTATGGAACCATCGTCGGCTACCCTTATTCCTGGCATCTTTTTTAGCACATCCCCTATGGTACGGTCATTTTTATCTGCAAAACCATCCACCAGGTAATTTAAGGTATCATTCAGCTTGCGAATTTTGGGTGGATTGACCTTGACCTCCTTTAATTTGATCACTTCGGCATCCAGGCTAAAATGGTACGTGCCGCTTCTATTGTCTATAACCTGTGCCAGTTTTTTAAAACCGAGACCGGAAACGGTAACCACTACACTATCCGCCTTGCTGCTAAAGCTCAGTTTGTACGCTCCTTTCTGATCAGTAAAGGCATAAGCCAATACTGATGCTGCATCTTTTTCCTTTACAGTTACATTTACCCCTGCCAGCCCTTTTCCATCCGCCTTGTGCCCCACCACACCCTGGATACCCGTCTGTGCTTTCACAAAGTAAACTTGACAGCACAACATAAAAGCTAAAAATCGTATCATTCAGTTTCCATTGGAAGGTAGCCGGTTTTGCGGGGCGATTGTGCAATGACTACAGCCCCTCCGTTTATGTTAATGAGCATACCGCCTGTCTGCTTCTTTTTTTGCTGTTCAAACTCTGCACGGGTACATTTTATGCTCCTGCTGTCGTCGACCTTTATGGGCAAGGGGGCCGACGCTGACAATTGCTGCAAGCCGATCATCCGGAAAGCAAATAAACCCTGAGTATCCTCAACCTTTAGGATCAGTCCCGGTAAGCCCCAGAATTTCCAGGGACCATCCGGTACCGGAACATCAGCTGCGAACCATGCCGTATACTCCCTTCCCCTGAAGCTTAGTGTGGCTTTCTGACAGGTATAACCCGCAACAGTATCCGTTTCATTTGACATTTTCCATGGCAGTGCACCCGTTTCGTCTTCATACTTATACCTGTCGCCAATGGCGTCAATATAATCCAGTACCGTGATCTTTTGGGCCCTTTTATCCTTAATGATCTGGTAGCTTTCTCCTTCCAATGTACCGGTATAGGTAGATCCGGGCATGCTGGAAAAGTCTCTTCCAGAATCGCTTTTGTATACGTTTACAGATTTAATGGTTTGCGGGTCTATACTGGCCAGCTTTGCATTCAGCATAGAGTCCCTACCCAGTCTGGCCGGGTCGTAGAATTTAGATACAGCAGGGCCAATGTCGAGTACCATCGTATCCGTACGATGGACTTTGTCTGCTCCCTCCGTCTTTTTGCTGAACAGGTAGTAACAACGTAAAGAAGCGGTATCAATAGTCTTTTGCACACGCCCGGTATTTTTACCCAAAAATCCCTGTGCCGATGCTGAAAGGCCCGCACATATACCAATAATAGTCAATAGTTTTTTCATCATCTGCCTGTTTTTTCTAAAAGGTTCAACTGGCTCAATAGCCATTGTTACCGCCAATCTACGTCTATATTTTTAGACAAACAAGAGAATTGAAAAATTTCGTCTAAATAATTAGACAAAAACGCTCTAATACGGAAATGATAGGGCAAAAAAAAGCCCGGAAAAACCCGGGCCTATCTATTAGCTTTCCTCTGCAACAAGGTTCATCATCTTCTTTTTCTTCATGTGCCTGGCCAAAGCAGAGCGATCGTAATGCGGGTGTTTACGCAGGGTATTTACATTTAACCTAAGCGCAGATCCTCTCCGCCATAAAAAACCTCCGGCAGTAATTTTACGGTAATTATTTACTACACTATAAATATCGCCTTCAGCAATGCCTGTAACCCTCGAAGCTTCAGCTGCGGTGGCATAGGTTTTAATCCATTTGCCATCAAAGTCGTACTGAGATACCTGTTTATCTTCAGGCAAATACGCCATATTGGAAACCCCAACCTGATTTCTTAAGGACTTAACAGAAATTTTTGCCTTGGTACTTTCTTTCCAGATAAAACCCGCCGAGGTAAAGGCTTTACCACTGATGGCACGGTGTATATTCTGCGGCCTTACGTTAACCGCTTTGGCCGCCTCCTTAACTGAGCTGTAAGCATTGATCAGTTCTCCTTCCAGGTTATACTGCCCGATATTCTTTTGCAGGGTGGCAAATGGTGAAGGATACTGCCAGCGTTTCTCCAGGATAGGCTTTACATCCACATAAGGGTCTTTTCCGTATCTCCATAAATATCCACCGGCGGTAAGCATACGGATATTGCCCCTTAAGGCAGAAGAGATATGAGAAGCACTCAGCCCCATGGCAGTCGCAGCTGCCTTGGTGCCGGGATAAGTCTCGAGTAATTGTCCGGTAAGCGAGTAACGGCTTACATCGTTCACCCCCTTTTGCTTGGTGGAGCGTACAATCTTTTTCTGGTACTGCTCCCTTTTTTTGGCAGTCATACGCTGCGCCTGTCCCCTTCTCCCGGCAGCGTCCATCAGGGCCGCTTTATCTTTCTGGGTTCCAAGCATCAGGTTTTCCGGGCGCAGGTTTAGTCCGTCACCATCTTTGTATAAAACAAATAGCTCTTTGTTAGCCAGTTCAAACTGTTCTACAAACGAATAGTAAACCAGGCGCGCCGGGCTATAAGTATAAATTTTGCTATCCCTTAGAATGCCGATGCGCAATAAACAACGGTAATCACCAGTTGTAGTGTTTAACGAACGATGAACAGTAGGCTTCAAAATAAGGGGCTTGATAATATAGGTAACCTTTCTTTTATCTACCCCGCCTCGTTCAAGTCGTTTAATTCTGCCAAAGTTGGAGATCATATAATACCCTTCATGGCCGGGAATATCCTTCCATAGTTCTCCGTTAAGATCATCAAGTGACAATTGCTGATACGGGTAATTTTGCTCGTGCATATAAATTTATATTAAGAGGTTAAATAGTTACGTTTAATATTATTAACGCTAAAATAAAAAGTAAATTGTCACACTTAATACCTTATCTGTCAAAAATAATCATCAAGGTACGCATAACAAAATATTTCGTCAAGTATATGCAACAATCTTTCCATTCTTTCGTCTAATAACTGTCAATTCTATAAAATCGTATAATTTTTAATACTATTATATCAATCATCATGAAAAAGTTACTTTCATTCTCCTTTTCAGCACTCTTTTTCTTGTCTTTTTTTACAAAACCTGTCTTTGCAATGACGACTTTAACATACAATTCGAGATCAATATCGGATGAAAGGACAGTAAAAAATTTCGATAATGTGGTAGCGGGCGGTCCAATCCAGGTCATCATTAAAATGGGCAGTACAGAAAGCCTAAGGTTTGAAGGCGATGCAGAAGCAATCTCTACCCTGGTTGCCGAAGTTAAAGGCAGCACACTGGTTATCCGGCCAAAGACCAGCTGGATCAGCTGGGCAAAAAAATATGAAAACAAAAAAATAATAGCCTATGTAAATGCAAAGCAACTGACCGCGCTGACCATGAGCGGCGATGGTAGCATTACGGTATCAGGAACAATTAAGACAAACGACTTCAGCCTTACCTTAAGCGGCTCGGGCAGCATCAGGGCAAATGTAGCTGCAGATGAGATCGAAGCCGTTGTAAGTGGTTCAGGCAAAGCGCTGATTGAAGGAACAGCTGCCGAAGCAAGTGTTACTTTAAGCGGTCCAGGCACCTTTGGCACCAAGGCGCTTGAGGTTGACGAGCTCTCTGCCCGAATCAGCGGAAAAGGTAGCATAAACATCAGCTGCAGCAAGAAAATAAAAGCTTTTATTAGTGGGTCAGGACACATCAACTACCTCGGATCACCCGAAATACAGAAGACGGTAATTGGCACCGGTGGGGTAAATAAGCTGTAAAAAGGTTTGGGATTTTACTACCTTTAAATCCTAAACCTAACATCTGACCCCTATGTTTTTAGAAACGGTTATATTTATTCTTGTCATCATTCTGCTCATCATTGTACTGCAATTGAGAAAGAACTTAACAGAAAAACTTGAATTTCTATATCTAAAGATCGAACACCTGTCGGCCCAGCTGGCAAAAAAAGAAGCCCAGTTGCCCCAGGCCGAACCTGAGCAAAGAGTTGCTGAACAGCCAACAGTTCAGTCAGAAACATTTAAACCCTTTACCGCCTATCAGCCAAAGGATATTGTCCAACCGGAAGCACCCGTTGTTCCAGAGCCCCAGGAAAGCATTTTAGTGCCGGCAGAAGAAATAACAGCCCCTGAGCCAAAAGTTGAGGCCATTGCCCAACAACCGGCAATTACAGAACTCCCTAAAACTGTACAAGAACCTGTAGCACCGGTTATGCCATCTCAATTCGTTCCTCCTGCGCCAAAACCTTCTTTTAGCGAACGTAATCCTGATCTGGAGAAATTCATCGGCGAAAACCTGTTCAATAAAATAGGTATCGTCATCCTGGTTTTAGGTATGGGCTTTTTCCTCAAGTATGCAATCGATAAAGACTGGATCAACGAAATTGGCCGGGTAAGCATCGGTTTCATCTGCGGGGGCATTTTAATTGGTCTGGCGCACAAACTGCGAAAATCATTTACCACCTTCAGCTCTGTGCTGGTTGGGGGCGGTGTAGCCATCCTTTATTTTACAGTAACCATAGGCTTCCATCAGTACCAGCTTTTTAGCCAGACAATGGCCTTCATTCTTACCATACTCATTACCAGTTTTACGGTCTTGCTTTCCATCAGCTACAACCGCATGGAGCTTGCCCTTTTTGCCATACTGGGTGGTTTTGGCGCACCATTTATGGTAAGTACCGGCCAAGGCAATTACATTGTGCTCTTTACTTATATATTGATACTGAACATAGGCATGCTCATATTGGCCTACTATAAAAAATGGCCGGCCATTAATATCGTATGTTATATATTTACACTTATCCTCTATGGTGGTTGGCTATACAGCAAAGTGCTGGATGCCGACAGCAAAAACCCACCATATGCCGGGGCGCTCGTATTTGCCTCTTTATTTTACCTGATATTCCTGCTTATGAATATCATCAACAACATTAAAGAAAAAACAGAGTTCAATGCATTCGAGATTGGCATTTTACTCAGCAATACGTTTTTATATTATGCCGCAGGGATGCTGGTGCTGAACCATATTGGCGGCGGCGACTACCGCGGCTTGTTTACCGCTCTTATTGGGGTAGTAAACCTGATATTTGCCTATGCCCTGTTTAAGAATGATAAGATTGACAGGAACCTGATCTACCTGCTGATCGGCCTGGTGCTTACTTTCATCAGCCTGGCCGCACCAGTGCAGCTCAAAGGCAATCAAATCACCTTATTCTGGACAGCAGAAAGCGTTCTGCTGCTCTGGCTTTCGCAAAAATCAGGTATCACCCTCATCAAACAATCTTCAATAATTGTATTGGTACTCATGGGCATCAGCCTGGTCATGGACTGGCAGCAGGTTTATGGAAGCAGTATTTACAACACCACAAACCGTTTGTACCCCATTGCGAACAAAGGCTTTATTACCGGACTGGTGGCTGTTATAGGATTGATCCTTTACTCAACCTTGCTTAAAAAAGAGATCAAATCCATTCTTTTCCGCGAGGTTAAAACCTCAAGGACCATCCTCGCCGTGGCCGCGGTACTTATTGGCTACCTGGTCATTGCTTTTGAACTCAATCACCAGGCCTATAATTACTTTCCCTTATTAAGGGTACTGGCATTGGCTTGTTACAGCTATTTATTCATTACCATATTGCTTATTGCGGTTCGCAATGCAGAGAAAGAGGAATTCAAATTTGTGGTAGCTGCACTTGCCGCAGTCTGCCTCATTTGTTATCCACTGCTTTTCAACACCGAGACCATCTTTTTAAGGGACAGTTACCTGGAAAGCCGGGCTTCCAATCTGAACAATTACCTGTTCCATTACCTGATGGTGGCGCTGGCAGCATGGAGTATTTACACCCTGTACCGTAATGAAAAGCAGATCCGTTCAGAAAAAAGCTTAATTGCGTTCCAATGGTTCGCTGCTTTTATTGTCCTTTATATAGCCAGTGCAGAACTGGACCACCTAACAGTAATGTCGCAGTACAGCAAAGAAAAGAACATTGACGCCATCATCAGTAACACCCATAAAACCGGTTTTGCCATTTTATGGGGATGCTTCGCCTTACTATGTATATATATAGGCATGAAATGGAAATCGAAAAATGTAAGGATCATTTCTATTACCATTCTGGCCATTACCCTGCTCAAATTGTTTATTTTCGATTTAAGAGGATTGTCTGAAGGTGGAAAAATAGCCGCATTTATTTCACTTGGTGTTTTGTTACTCGTCATCTCGTTCATGTACCAGCGCTTAAAGAACCTGCTCCTGGCCAACGACAAGGAAAGCACAGCGATAGTAACAGCATCCAAACCAGATATTGAAGATGAGGCTTAAATTATATATAGGTATAGCCTTGCTTTTAGGGAGCCTGGTTGTCAACGGACAGTCCTTTAAATGGCAGGCCCCGCTCCAACAAGTGGCAAAAAGCGGCTTTTACAATATTGCCCTGACGCCCGACCTGATTGCCAAAACCGAAAGCGAGGAACTGGCAGACATCAGGATATTTGAAAAGAACAGGGAAATTGCCTGGCTGCTCAGAAAAGCAACGGACAGTACAGACACCGCCGGCACCCTTAATTTAGAACATTACAGCAACATACCCGGCGGTACAGTAAAAGTACAGGAACTAAAAGGCAGCAAACAATCGTTAATCACCCTAACGTTTAACAAGGCCTATCAGGTTAATAAATTAAGGTTAACTGTTGAAGGGTTCCGCTTTTATCGTCGCGAAGCCTGGCTGGCAGAACCAAACCCCAATTTCAAACCCGGCAGAAACAGGGAGCCCTATAACAGGATGCTCAGCTTTGTAATCTTATCAGGTAAACCTGCAATAATTGAGCTTACGGGCCAAAACAGGTATAGAAAACTATACCTTATCATAGAAAATGAAGACAACACCCCATTAACTGTAAAAAAAATTGATGCTTTTCAGCAAAATATGCATTTAACTGCTTATCTTGAGAAAGATAAACGATATATCATCAAAACCGGAGGGTTAGACATGAGTTTTCCCAGATATGATCTGGATTACTTTAATGATAGCATTGCGAAAAGTCTGCCTTACATTAAAGTTGGGAATTTTAGTCCGGCCCAGACCTTAACAAAACAGCAGTCCAGCTTTTTTATAAGCAAAAGCTGGATCTGGGGCGCTTTAACGGTATTAATTGCATTTATCGGCTATTTGTCCTACAGAATGATAAATGAGATGCAAGGAAAGAAAAGGTAATTTCCAACAAATTCTGTAAAATTCATCTCATTTTATCCACAAAACACTCCAAAAATCAAATATTTCTTTGAAAAATTATCCACTTTAGTATTTTTGCAGAGAATTTATTGAAATCTATCAATAAAAAACCTATTTTTGACCAAACTTTAAACAAATAGATGAAAAGCTTAAGAACAATTGCATTAAAAGAGGCGCAAACAAGAATTTCTCCAGAAGTAAAGTCTCCTTCGACTAAAATTTCTGAGTTTTTTGGCGTGAATGTTTTTGATAAGAGGAAGATGAAAGACTACTTATCAAAAGAGGTTTATGAAAAACTGGTATCTGCAATAGAACATGGTGAACTGATTAACCAGGAAGATGCGAACCACATTGCTACAGCCATGAAAAGCTGGGCAATGGGTAAAGGTGCTACACACTACACCCACTGGTTCCAACCCTTAACAGGTACTACTGCCGAAAAACACGATTCATTCTTCGAGCCTAGCGGTGATGGTGCAATTGAAAAGTTCGCAGGAAGTGCACTGGTTCAACAAGAGCCTGATGCTTCCAGCTTCCCTAATGGCGGTATCCGCAACACTTTCGAGGCACGCGGTTATACTGCATGGGATCCTTCTTCTCCGGCTTTCATTATGGAAAGCAAAGCAGGTAAAACGCTTTGTATCCCTACTGTATTTGTTTCTTATACCGGCGAAGCCCTTGATTATAAAGCACCTTTATTGAAAGCACTTGCTGCAATGGATAAAGCTGCTGTTGATGTTTGCCAGTATTTCGATAAAAGCATTACCAAAGTAAATGCATCTTTAGGTATAGAACAGGAATATTTCCTGGTTGACCTTGCCTTGTACAACGCCCGTCCGGATTTGGCTTTAACCGGTCGTACTTTATTTGGTCACATGTCGGCCAAAGGACAGCAGCTGGAAGACCACTATTTCGGATCAATCCCTGAGCGTGTATTTACGTACATGGTAGATTTTGAAAATGAAGCTTTGAAGCTGGGTATTCCTTTGAAAACCCGTCACAATGAGGTTGCACCTTCTCAGTTCGAGTGTGCCCCTATTTACGAAGAGATCAACCTTGCAATTGACCACAACCAACTGCTAATGGACTTAATGGAAAAAGTTGCTTTAAGACATAACTTCAAAGTGCTTTTACATGAAAAACCATATGCAGGCATCAACGGTTCAGGTAAGCATAATAACTGGTCGTTAATTACAGATACCGGCAAAAACTTGTTGTCGCCAGGTAAAACACCTAAAAACAACCTGATGTTCCTAACATTCTTTGTGAACACCATTAAAGCGGTTCATGAGCATGCAGATCTGTTAAGGGCTTCTATTGCTTCTGTAAGCAACGATCACCGTCTGGGTGCAAACGAAGCGCCGCCAGCCATCATCTCTATCTTCCTGGGCTCTCAGCTTGCTGAAGTACTGGATGAGATCGAATCGTCAAGAAGCATCATCAAAAAAGTTAAAAATGAAGATTCTTTATGGTTAGGTATCCCTAAAATCCCTCAGATTTTGCTGGACAATACCGACCGTAACCGTACTTCTCCTTTTGCCTTCACTGGTAATAAATTTGAGTTAAGGGCGGTAGGTTCTTCTGCCAACTCATCTGCACCTATGACGGTATTGAATACCATCGTTGCAGATCAGCTGACCAAGTTTAAAGTTGAAGTAGATAAACTGATCAAAAAAGGCGAGAAAAAAGACGTAGCGCTTTTAACCATCCTTAAAAAATACATCAAAGAATCTAAAGATATCCGTTTTGAAGGCAATGGTTACAGCGACGAATGGGCTGCAGAAGCTGAAAAACGTGGCTTATCCAACATCAAGACCACACCTAAAGCTTTAGATGCTTACGTAAGTGAAAAAACAACTGAGCTGTTCACCAAATTAAACATTTTTAATGAGCGTGAACTGCATGCACGTCATGAGATCCTGCTGGAAAGCTATTACAAAAAACTTCAGATCGAAGCCAGGGTAATGGGCGAAGTGACCAACAGCATGATCATACCTGCTGCAATTGCTTACCAGAACTCACTGATCGAAAATGCAAAAGGCTTAAAAGACCTTGGCTTATCTGGCGATGCCCTGGCAACACCGATGGCCATTATCAACAAACTATCTGAGCACCTGAACGTGGTTAAAACCAGTATCGATGCCATGCTTGAGCAGCGTAAAAAGGTTAACGCTATTGAAGATAGCCGCGAAAAAGCCATCAATTATGACGAAAAAGTTAAATCTTACTTTGATACTATCCGTTACCATACGGACAAATTAGAGCAGATTGTAGACGACAGCGTATGGCCTCTGCCTAAATTCAGAGAGTTATTGTTCTTAAAATAAACCAAACCTCAATACGTAAACTATTTTTTAGTTTTTATAACCTCTGTCTGAATTGGCAGGGGTTATTTTTTTATCTTTGCAGCAACATGAGTGATAACAGGTACAACCAGCGTGGCGTTTCTGCCTCGAAAGAAGATGTGCACCAGGCCATCAAGAACATAGATAAAGGTATTTTCCCGCAAGCCTTCTGTAAGATTATCCCCGATATTTTAGGTAATGACGAAGCTTTCTGCAACATCATGCATGCAGATGGCGCAGGCACCAAATCTTCCCTGGCTTATGTATACTGGAAAGAAACAGGCGACATTTCGGTATGGAAAGGCATTGCACAGGATGCGATCATCATGAATATCGACGATCTGATCTGTGTTGGGGCTACCGACAACATCCTGCTCTCCTCTACCATTGGCCGTAACAAAAACCTGATTCCTGGTGAAGTAATTGCTGCCATCATCAACGGTACAGAAGAAATCCTGGCAGAATTGCGCGAACAGGGCATTTCCATTTATTCCACAGGCGGCGAGACTGCCGATGTGGGCGACCTGGTGCGTACCATTATTGTAGATTCTACAGTTACCTGCCGTATGGAGCGCGATAAGGTCATCAGTAACGACAACATCCAGGCCGGCGATGTGATCGTAGGACTTTCCTCTTCCGGACAGGCTACTTACGAAAGCGAATACAATGGCGGCATGGGCTCTAACGGACTTACCTCTGCACGTCATGACGTGTTCGATAAATCTGTTGCCAACGCCTACCCTGAGAGCTATGACCCTGCCGTACCGTTTGACCTGGTCTTCTCTGGCGGAAAAAAGCTGACAGACCAAGTTCGTATCAACGAAAATACGGAAGTTACTGCTGGCAAACTAGTATTGTCGCCAACCCGCACCTATGCGCCCGTGATTAAGAAAGTACTGGAAGCATTCAGGCCGCAAATTCACGGCATTGTACATTGCAGCGGTGGTGCACAAACCAAGGTATTGCATTTTGTAAACAACAACGTACACATCATTAAAGACAACCTGTTCCCTGTTCCTCCCCTGTTTCAATTGATTCAAGAACAATCAGGTACCGATTGGAAAGAAATGTATAAGGTATTCAATATGGGGCACCGTATGGAACTTTATGTCCCTGCTGCCATCGCTGAAGATATCATTGCCATCTCTAAAAGCTTCAATATTGATGCACAGGTTATCGGTCGCGTAGAAAGCGCTTCACAAAAACAGGTAACCATCAGCAGCGAAAAAGGAAACTATACCTATTTCTAAAATTAATTGATCACTATAGAACAAAGGGCGTATCCTCATGAGGATGCGCCCTTTGTTTTTTACACTTTGTAATACTGTTCCCAGCCCCTGCGTGGCGGCGGGCCAACCAGCAAAGCATTGGCAGTTTTGTTATTGGTAATGACCTTCTTTTTGCGGTCAAATTCCAGTTTCGTATTTAACTTCTGCGCCAGCACCCCCAAACAGAACACCTGGCTCAGCGGACCAGCCACAGAGAACGGCGATCTTGTTTTTTCTTCACCTTTACAGGCCTGCAGGAAATTCTTAAAATGATTGGAAGGACTAACAGGCACTTCCGGCAAGGAAGAAGCCATCGCCAAAGCTTTTTCCTGAGGAATAATAGACAGCGTACTGCCATGCGAACCGCCCTTAAAAGTCAGGTCCTTGCTGTAAATGATCTTTCCGGGATTCAGCTTTGCAGGCTCAATTGCACCGGTGCTTGGCGGCGGGATGTTCGGATCCAAACCAGAAACACCATAACCGTTCGGGATTGGCGGCAGGTTATTTACACCGTCGTACCAGTTGATATCCAGCGCCGGCATACCGCCGCGTTTTGGAAATCTAAAGCAGAGGGTAGATGACATTGGATAAAAGAAATTGTTGTGCCCATCCAATTTAACCGCATTCACCTCATGGGGCAAACCAAGTTCCAGAAATTCATGTGCAGTATCCAGTATATGTGCACCCCAGTCGCCCAGCGCACCCATTCCAAGGTCAAACCAGCAGCGCCATTGACCGTTCACAAAATCCTTATTGTAATCGTGCCCAGTTGTGGCCATCTGCCAGATGTCCCAGTCCAGCGTCTCTGGAACTGGCTGTGCCGACGGGAAAGCGCGCATGCCCACATCCCAGGTATGCCAGCGTCGCGGCGAGTTCATATGTGCAGTTATGGACGTCACATCTTTAATGATACCGGCTTCCTTCCAGGCTTTAAATTGAAAGTAATTCGCTTCAGAATGTCCCTGATTGCCCATCTGCGTAACTACTTTATTGTACTTGCGCGCGGCTTTCATCATCAGTTCTACTTCATTAAAAGTACGTGCCATTGGTTTTTCTACATAGACATGCTTGCCCAGGCCCATAGCCATCATGGTGATCGGAAAATGTGAAAAATCGGGTACACCAACACTTACCGCATCAATCTGGTTGCCCACTTTATCAAACATCTTCCTGAAATCCTGAAAGCGCGGCACATCCGGGAACTCTTTTAAAACGGCCTGTGTATGTATAGCGCCCATATCCACGTCACACAAGGCCACAATGTTCACCAGTCCTGTTTTATACAAATCACGGATAATCTCCGCGCCCCTGTTGCCTATACCAATGCAGGCCAGGTTTACACGTTCATTGGGGCTGGCCAATCTAATGTCCCCTTTGCGCATACCCATCAGCATACCGGGGGCTATTGCAGCGGCCGCCGACAACATTGCTGTCTGCTTCAAAAAATGTCGTCTTGAAAAACCTTTTGTACTCATTCTTGTTCCTTTGTGTTTTTATTGTTGATCAATATATCAATTTGCCGGTCTATTTCAGCAGCTTTTCCTTTAGCTTCCTCCAAAGGCAAGCCGGTTTTCATCGGGCGTTTATGCCCTGCCGCAGTCAGCCAGGCATTTTTCATCAGCGCCTGCTTCTGGCCCACCAGCCTAAAAATATCTTCTTTCTTCGGATGCCGTATTGTGGCCAGCACCTCAGATGCCGGGGCAATCTGCTTTTCACCCAAATAGAGCAGCAACGATTTGGCCATGATCCAATGGCCCAGCTCTGCAGGATGTATACCGTCTTTAGCAAGCGTAATGCCCTTCTGCAGGTATTTTTTCATGGGATAATGCAGGTCGGCTACATCCCATTTTTTGCTTTTCCGTTGCTTCAGCAACCAGTCCGAATACTTGTCCAGTACCTCAGCATACCCCTTTTTACCACCCTTTGTTTCGTCGTAAACCGGCGGGGTAACATGGATGATCCGTACGCCCTGAGCTGCATATTTCTCATGCAGCCAGTTGATTCCATCCTTAAATTTTTGAAAACGTGCTTTATCAAAAGGCAGATATATACCATCATTCATGCCATAGCAGGCAAAAACAAGATCTGGTTTAATCACATTCATCACCCTGTCCAGGCGTTCGTGCAAATCCGGACGTTCAAATTTACCGCCCGCATGCCCGGGCTCCGATAAACCCGACACCGTTTCGCTGGGCAGTCCCATATTGATGAATTCAATCTTCTGTCCCGGATAATTCAGTGTACAATAGGTTTCTACATCAACAATATATTGCCCTGCATATGTAATGCTGTTCCCCAGGAACAAGACCTTCTTTACAGTGGGCGGAAAAGGCTGTGCAAATGCTGCCGTTGCCATGTGAAATAAGAACAGTAAACAGGTCAAAAAAATCCTCATCTCACTAAAATAGGCATTTCAAATTAAACCGGATTGTTTATCTGTTCAGCAGTATTGGCTATTTGTTCAGCAAAATTGTTTAGCAAAAAGCAATAAAATACTTTTTCGACACCATACAGGTTAGGGCGCAAGAGCAATCCGGTATGCCGGAGAGAATGCCTTCGTCAGGCTTGCGCAGCTTGGCTGTCGGCAGCATTCGACCGGCTACCGGATTGCCTAAGTCCCTTTCCCGCCATAATACTTCAACCTGAATTAACAAAAAAGGCCGCAAAACAAATCTGCGGCCTTTCAAAAACTCAAAGCAATATTATTTCTTTGCTTTTACTTCATTTTTCCTGATGTCAAGTTCGTTGATAATGTTTTTGGCTCCGCCCAACACATCAATACACCAGAGTACATATCGTACATCTACGCAGATGGTACGTTTAAATTTCTTGTCAAAAGCAATGTCACCACTCATGGCTTCCCAGTTTCCGTCGAAAGCAAGACCGATCAGCTCGCCATTGCCGTTGATTACAGGAGAACCTGAGTTACCACCGGTAATGTCATTATTGGTAATGAAACCTACCGTCAATGTACCATCGTTACCATACTGACCGAAGTTTTTCTTATTGTAATTCTCGATCAGGTTCGCAGGCAGATCAAACTCACTATCGCCCGGAATGTATTTCTGCATCACACCATCAATGGTAGTTGTAGTTTTATATACCATTCCATCTTTAGGTGAATAATCCTGCACATTTCCATAAGTCAGCCTCATCGTCGAGTTCGCATCAGGATACATAAGTTTACCGGAATTCTTTTCTAAAATGGCTTTCAGGTATAAATGATCCAATTCTGCTTTTTTCTTTTCAAAATCTGCCACCAGCGAACCAAAATTGGTCCTGATGTACTCAGCAGGTACAATGTTCAGTGCGTACTGGTAGCCGGGGTCACTGTTTACCGCATCTGCCGATGGGTTAGAAGCAATAAAAGCTTTCAATTTCTCCGGTTTGATGAAATTACTGTTCTCCCACAAATAATTGGCATACTTGTCGAAAGTAGCCTCAGGGTTGCCCGACCAGTATTTCTCCGCAATCTCAGCAAAGAATTTAGGCTGCGATTTTACAGGCACATCCTTATAGAAGGAAGCCAGGATCTGTGAAAAGATTTTTTTATCAGCCGTTTCATTGTAAGTTTCTTCATAAGCAGCTAAAGCATTGCTCAGATTGCCCTGAACCTGTTTTACATAAGCTGCATCGTCTTTTTTCTTGCCCAAAGCAATCAGAGCCTTGCCCATTCCCGAGGCATTGGCAGCCCATTGGGAAGCCATGAAACCTTCGTTAATATAGGTACGCTGTACAGAAATCGGATCAATTTCCTTATAGATCTGATCGTATTGCTCCATCAGACCTGCAAATTCTGTTTTCTGAGCAGCCCATTGGGTAAAGGCTTTCTCTTCTGTTCTTTTGGCGTCCGATACCTTTAAACGTTTCAATTGCTCAGTCTGTCCGATGAAATATTTCCAGTAATTGGCAATCTGTGCATATTTCGAAGACAGTTTTAAACGCAAGGCCACATCTTTATCCATTTCTGCTTTCCATGCTTTCAAGCGGATGTCACGCAATTTAACGATAGTAGGGCTCACCTTTTCCGTGGCCAGATCTACCCCGTAAGAGGTCAGGTACCTGTCGGTACGTCCGGGGAAGCCATAAACGATAGAAAAATCACCGTTCTTTACGCCTTTGATAGAAACCGGAAGGAATTTTTTAGGTTTATAAGGTACATTCTGCACATTGTATTTGGCAGGTTGGTTACCTGTAGAAGCATACACGCGGAATACCGAGAAATCGCCCGTCTGGCGTGGCCATTCCCAGTTATCGGTATCGCCACCAAATTTACCGATGTTCTGCGGAGGGGTACCTACCAGGCGCACATCGTCAAAACGCTCGTAAACAAAAAGGATAAACTGATTGGATTTATAAAAATCCTTTACGTTTGCTTCGATGGTAGGGCCTGTAACCGCAGCCTTAGCTATGGTATTGAACACCTCGGTCATTTTAGCATCCTTTTCAGCACCGGTCAAACCTTTGGTTGCTGCATTCACCTTAGCGGTCACATCTTCCATTCTTTGCAGAAAACGGACAAACAAACCAGCAACAGGTTTTTCCTCGCCATAATTCTTTGCATAAAAACCATTGTCAAGGATGTTGTTTTCCGGTGTAGAGTTGGAAGCAATCGCATCGTAACCACAATGGTGGTTGGTAAAGATCAGGCCTTTATCAGAAACAATCTCGCCGGTACAGAAGCCACCGAAATGCACAATTGCATCTTTTAAGCTGGAACCATTGGCATTGTAAAGGTCTTTGGCTGTAAGTTTAAAGCCTTGCTTTTTCATTTGCTCATAGTTTTTCCCTATCAGCATCGGGATCCACATCCCCTCATCTGCCTTCAGCCTGAGAGAGAAGGACAGTAACATTAAACACAACAGCAGATAAACTGTTCTTTTCATATTGATCATAATTAGTTAGTGTGCCGTAAAGGTAATAAATATCGGCTTAACGGGCACCACCATAAATGCTGATCGTCTCTGCTCCCAGCTCTTCCTGCCTGGTATCTGCGGAAATTTTGAAATATTTTACATCCGGACAACGCATATCCGTAAACCGGCCCTTATGCATGGGCACAGCAATGACCTTTCCTTTATGCATTCTGAAAAAAACTGTTTCTTTCCATACCGCATTTTCCACCCGTGTTAAGGTAGGCTGTGCCGGCCTGCCCTCGTTCCGCACCTGGTCGATGGCATTTACGCGCTTAAACTCTCCAACACCACCCATCTTATAACCATCGGCATCAAAATCGGCTTCATAGCGTTTCCCTGCTCCTTCAACCAGCATCCTGAGCTTGCCATCCTTTACCACACGGAGCGACATCCTCACCTCTTCCCCCGGGTACCAATAGTATTCCCTGGAAGCCGGGGCATTCTGCCAGATGTCCTTCTGTCCGGTAGAAGTATAGGCCGTGCGGCGAAAAAATGGGCGGAAAGCTTTACGCTCCGTACTGATCCGGCCCTGCTCATCTTTGGTTACCGCCCAGGTAAGGCCCACGTCGGTTTCCTGCCCGTTCATATTTCCACCCATATAAACGGATGGATTGTCCAGAAACTGCCCGGGCTGCCTGTCATTTTTCCTGCCAGCATCAAATGTGATCTTCGGCAGCACCACCGTACCTGCAATGCCCAGCCATACATCCTTAGAGGACACCGCTTTCCTGTAATAAGCGCCGTTAAAGCAGGGCGTGTTTTTTTCAGGCCTCACTTCCCCTTCAAAAAAAGCAGGCTTACGCACAAGCGTATCCTTCCAGCCACCAAACGATGAACTGACTTCCCGATCAGTGCCATGCAGCGTAAAAAATGGGGCTATCATCAGCCCCAATAAAAAATGTTTCATACCCTATCTGTTTGTCAATGCGCTCTACTGCACGCTAAACGCGCCCAATGCTCAATACCCCTCACCTCCCTGCTTAACAGGAAAATTACCTTCTCAGAAACGGCCTAGCGTCTTTTCAGTTTTTCCGTAGAAAAACTGAAATTATGCAGCCGTTGAAGAGAACGGTCATTTTCCTCTTCAATTGAACTAAGCGTCCTGGAAACTTGGAACAGCGCCCTTGGCACATGAAAACAACACTTCCATTTGCCACCTTTCAAGGGCAGCAATACCTCTCCCCTGCGGTTCAGGTAAGCATACCACTCTCCATGCTCCTCGTCCCTGAAATGCTTCCAGCTATACTCGTGCAACCGTATAAACCATTCCTTACAAGCAACATTGCCCGTAAGCGCATAACCTTTGGCCATGCAAACCAATGCTTCCAGGTGTACCCACCATAATTTCTGGTCCCATTCCAGTTGCTGCACCGGATGCCCCTTAATGTCCATAAAATAAAAGATGCCGCCATATTCCTTGTCCCAGCCATACTCCAGGGTACGCAACGCGATTTCCACACAACGGTCAATCAGCTTAGGGTCGTTCAAACGCACACCCAGGTCCATCATAAACCACATGGCCTCTATAGTATGCCCCGGGTTAATGAGCCTTCCATCAAAAGAGTCAGAAAAAGAGCCGTCCAGGTTCACATTCTCCAGAATCAGGCCGCTATCCTGCTGGTAAAATATATCCATTACCTCATGGATAACTGCTTTAAGCAGGTCATCTACCGTCTGTTTGTCCAGCAGGTGCTCCATTTCCAGAGAAAGGTTGCTCAGGATCATCGGCAGCGCAAAGTTTTTAAGGTCACGGGTGCCCGGATAAGCCTTGTTGTACTTTCCTTTTGGGTTTTGCCGGCGCTTTAATATGTTCTGAAAAGTACCCTTAGCGATCTGCGCATATTTCTCCTGCGGATCCGCTTTATACAATGCAGCAAAGGCCATACTGGCAAAGCAGTCAGAAAAAATATTGTAAGGCTGCACCAGGGGTTTGCCAAATTGTTCCAAAGAGAAATACCAGTTCCCTTCAGCATCACGGCCATGCTTCTCCAGAAAATCGGCCCCATGCTTTGCCATCTCCAGCCATTCCGGCCGGGCTTCCTGTTCGTTATAAAGGGTGGCAAAGGTCCAGACTTCACGGGCCTGCAGCCACATAAATTTATCGGTATCAAACACGTTTCCAGTGCGGTCCAGGCAATTGAAATATCCCCCTCCCTTTTCATCCTTCGAATGTTTCATCCAAAATGGAATTACATTGCTGATCAGTTCCTGTTCGTAAATTTCACTGTAATTCTTCATCGGTAGCTCAAATTGTTAATCCTTGTAGGTATTCTTTATATCGGTTAAATAAATGTCCGGCCTGCAGATAGGCAGACTGCGGACTCATAAAATGTGAAAACTCAAAAGTAATGGCCTTATCGTAACCTGCCCTGCGTGCCGCTTCCAGCTTCAGTCGCAGCTTTTCGAACTTGATGGGCAAAAATTTAATGGGCATGTCCCGGTCAAAACTCTCGGCATTGGTCCAGCATTGCAGTCCATAGCGGTCGGCCATACGTTTGTTCACTGCAAAAAAGTCATCCAGCTCATGGTAGTCAATGTGTCCATCCTGAAAGGCTACGGCATCTACAGCACCCTGTATGCCCTCAAAGATCTCGCCCCATTCACGCTCATGCTCCTGCAACGATACGGCATCCTGTTTGGTCAGCTCGGCAGAGGCAGCCATCACCGCCTTTTTACCATCTATCCAGGGAGAGATGAAGGTGGGCAAACCATTACTTACGCCCTTGCATTGCAGCCCGAGTGTACGGAAAGCCTCGGTAGCCCCTTTTGTGCGCCTGCTGATCTCCATGCTCAGGTACCAGCCGCCAAAACTCTTGTAATGCCCGTATTGCTGCCAAACCTCATCTATCACATAGCGGTTGGCATCAATCTCGTGCTGCAGGTTGCCCGTATCCCAGTACTCGCCACTGTCGTACAAGCCAAAGTAAAACTTCATGTCGTATTTATCGGCCAGCTGTAAAAAGAGCTCCACCAGGTCTATTGGTGGGTGGTAACAGCCAAAACTATCCTTCAGATAGGTAGAAGGATAAGTAATGAAACGCCGATAGCCGCTCCTGATTAAAATCACGGTATCTATCCCAACCGATTTCATGTGTGCAAAATCCCTGTCCCATTCTGCCCTGCCCCAGTTCTGGTGCGGGATGTCGTGCGAGATCTCGTCAATAAATGTCCCTGTAATCCTCATAAATATTTCTGTTCCTGTAGGTATTTTACCCAATCAATATAGGCACTCGCCTTAAGATGTACACCATCCGGACTGATGTCCTTTCTCAGGTTTCCCTGCTCGTCTGCAAAAAGAGGAACGATGTTGATATAGGTGATGTTTTCTTCTTTTGCCAGCTGCTGAATGCGCGCATTTAATTCCGGCACCTTTGCATTGCGTCCTTTAGCATAGGCAGCTGTGGTCATACTTTCATTAATGGGCAAGGCGCTTTCTATATAGATCTTTGTTTTTGGCGATTCCCGCTTAATCTTACGGATGATCCTCCTGTAATTATGGATGCTGACCTCATAAGGCAGGCCCCGAAACAGGTCATTGATCCCGTCCATCAAAAAAATGGCCCTGGGCTTTGCGGCAAGCACCTCATCCATTCTGGCCAGGATGCCAAAAGAGTTGTCGCCCCCTACGCCACGGTTTACCACCGGATAGCGGTAGCCCGCCAGGATTTCCTGCCACTCTCCCCTTTCGGTAATGCTATTGCCCAGAAAAACAACCTCATTTTTTACATGGGGCATTTTATTAAAATATTCTACCCTTTGCTGGTAATAGGAATTGGCATAATTGCTGTCAATCTTCAGCGTATTTTGTGCTTCAGCAGTCAGCGCTGCACAAACGGAGCCACACAAGGCTATCCATAATTTAACTGTCCCCATTCTATATTGCATGTATTTTCTTTAAAAATCCGGCCCATAAAATATAGGCTGCCGAACGCAGGTGCAGCCCATCAATGCTCAGTTCCTTTTTCAGTTCCCCATCCTGCCCGGCAAATACCTGGTGCAGGTCTACATAATTCAGCTTTTCCTGTTTACACAGGGCCAAAAGCTCCCTGTTCATAGCCAGTATTCCGGCGTTCGACAATTTTGAATAGGTAGCGGGGAGCATGGCCTTGTTTACCGGCAGGATGCTTTGCACGTATATTTTAGTGCGTGGCGATTGTGCCTTCACCCCGGCAATGATTTTACGGTAGTTGTTCAGGATCACCTCCTGCGGTGTGCCGCGCTTCATGTCATTGATACCGATCAGGATAAAAAGTTTAGCTGGTTTGGAGGCCAGCACCTCGTCCATTCGGGCCAGGATGCCATAGCTCACATCACCGCTGATGCCCCTGTTCACTACAGGTTTACCGGGTATCAGTTCCTGCCACTTTCCGCCCTCGGTAATGCTGTTGCCCAGAAACACAATTTCATTTTTCTGGTCGGGCATGCGCTTAAAAAATTCGAGTCTCTGCAGGTAATGCCCGTTGGCATAGCTACTGTCTATTCCAGCCTGTGTTTGTGCGCTGCCTAAAAAAGGTAAAGCCAATAAAGCAGCCCCGGCAAACAGGCATTTGATGCAATATTTCATTTCGTTCCTCATTCAACAATGTCTTCAGCCTCTTTTTCTACTGGCAGCAAAGGCACCAGCCAGGTCACCACAAAAGCCGGGATGGTGGCAATGAGCACCCAGATAAAAAATTCTTTATAGCCCAGGTAATCGCTCAGCAAACCGCTAATCATAGAAGGGATCATAAAGCCCAGGTTCATCAAACCACTTCCAAAGGCATAATGCGCCATTTTATATTTGCCCGGGGCAATGTTCTGCATCATAAATAAAATGAGGCCAACAAAACCATAGCCATAGCCAAAATACTCTATGGCCACTGCCGATGCGATGATGTACAGTTCCTGCGGCATGGCTACAGCAAGAAAAGCATAGGCAGCAAAGGGTAGGTTAAAAACAGCACACAAGATGAGCAATGTACGCCTGGTGAGGCCCTTATTGGATACGTAATAACCCGCTACTATAGAGCCCAGTACAAAAGCAATGGAACCAAAAACGCCATACAGCAAACCTATTTCAGAGGTACTCAGGCCCAGTCCGCCCGAAGCCCTTGAAGCCTTAAAAAACAAAGGCACAATTTTAATGGCCTGACCTTCTGCAAAGCGGTAAAAAACAATAAAACAGAGGCTATACCAGATGTTTTTCTTTTGAAAAAAGGTAATGATCACATCTTTTAGGGTAGCAAAGCCCTCTTTAACAGAGCTTAGCTCCTGCGCTTTACCTCCTTCGGGAAGTACCCGCATATTGTACAGCCCCAGCAAAACCATGATGAGGCCGTAGGCAAACATTACCGCCATCCAGGCGTTGTGAATCCCGATTTCTTTTTCCAGCTGACCGGCAAAATACACCAGTACCCCGCCCGAAAAAACCTTGGCAATGTTATAAAAAGCGCCCTGCCAGCCTACAAATTTAGCCTGCAGCTTGGGTGTTAGTTCATTCAGGTACACCCCATCGGCAGCCGTATCGTGTGTAGCACCACTGATGGCAATAATGGTCAGAATGGCAATGGAGAAGCTGAAAAAATGGTTCATCTGTAAGGTTAAAGCCAAAAGGCCAAACAATACACCGGTAAAGATCTGGGTGGTGTACACAAAGAACTTCTTGGTTTTGTACATCTCCAGAAATGGGCCCCACAACGGCTTGATGGTCCATGGAAACATGATCAGGGAAGTCCAGAAAGCAATCTGTGTATCAGAGATGCCCATGTTTTTGTACATGATGGAACTGGCACCCGAAAGGGCAACAAAAGGCAGTCCCATAGCAAACCAGGTGGTCGGGATCCAGTATATAGGGTTTAAAGTTTTCTTTTCAGGTGTTGGCACTGTCTCTTTTTTTAAAATTAAGTTTTCCAGAACAATTTAGCACGGGTACAATATAAGGTGATTAAGGATACGATGCCTGTAAAGATCAGCCCTCTTAAAAAGCCGCCTGCAGGTAAACCCGAAAGGCTGTCTAAAAGCGCATCCCCATCTGTAATTTTCAACAGTGGGATCAGCAGCAGGTTACCGGCGGTATAGGCCACCATCGGATTTTTCCCATTATTGCCCAGATAGGTAATGAAGCCGGTAAAGCGGCCTGCTTTTTCGAAAATAACAAAGGACAATAAGGTCAGAAAAGCCAGTCCGGTGGTTACAAAGTAATAGCTGAAGGTAGAAATATCTTTCTTAATGCCGCCTTCAAAGGCCTCAAAAAACAAACCCAGCATCAGCAGGTAAACACCCGTTTGGGCAAAGTTGCGGTAAAGCACCTTATCTGCACCTTCGGTAGAATTTTTCAACAGCTGTAAAAGCAAAAGCGACAAAGCAGCACTGATCAGCAGATTGGGTACCAGCCACCTGTTGTATAAACAAACCACATTGCAGAGCATAATGAGCAGACACAATAGCGCAACCAGAACAATTCCTTTGCTTTTTAAGATCTTCTGATCATCACTTTTAGCCCTGGCCAGCAGCCATTCTCCGGCAAAAGTTCCCGGCAGTACAATGAACAGGTATTTCAGGTAATAGAATTTGTACATCCAGGGTAAGGGCGACCAGTTAAACAGTTCACTGTTCCAGCTACCCGTGTCTTTTGCGGTCAGCAATATGGCCATCACCAATGGTAAAATTCCAATCCTTAACAACGGACGGTTACGGGTAAGCCACCAGATGAAGGTACCAAACAGGGCCATATTGGCCAGCACAATAATGATGATGTCGCTGTTCGCTAAATTAAAGCCATTTTTAAAGGGGTAAGTATACAGAAATAGCCCAGCAAGAACAAAACCGGCAATTTTTATCCCTATGGCAAGCGCTTTACGCTGCAGCTTGCTGAAATGTGCATACATCAGGAAGAGCAGCAAAAAGCAACCTACAGATAATAGCTGGGCTTGCCACCCGGGCTCAGCATCCATTACCCAGGCACGTGCATAAAAAGTAAACAGGGCAAATACCACCAGCAGCAGGTAACGCTGAACAATTTGCCCGGCTGTTTTAAGTACCGGCTGTTCTGTGATTTTCTTTTGCATGGCCAGGGGGATGGCTGCCCCCATGGTAAACAGAAAGAAAGGAAATACCAGGTCTACCCAGGTAATACCGGGTAGATCTGGTTTAAAAACATGGTATGGCGGCGGTACCTGCGCGTGGTACATCCATGCAGGCAAAACCCCAAAGGAAACACTGCTGGAAAGCACCATGAGCAGGATAGCCAGTCCCCGCAAAGCATCTAAAGCCTGTTCTCTTTTCTTCATTTCAGGCCCGCTATTTAACTACCTTAATCTTAAACTCCTTAATTACCGATTTCTCGCCTGTGTAATTCACATTCGAACCCACGAAGGTAACCGTATACTCACCCTCCGCTTTAAAAGCATAGGCGTAGGTATTTCTCCTCTGGGTATAATCTTTAATTGGCGTTCCTTTGTCGGGCGACATATTGTCTGGTAAAAAACCTTTTGTAATGTACCAGCCTTCAGATTCTACCAGGCTGCTCATCGGGTCATAATAAAACATATCCGTAGTGTAGATCCATTTACTGGTCCCGGCGGCGCTTACTGCATCCAGAATATTTACCGGGTTCCATCCTGCATTGGTACGTGAAGCCAATACCGTAGAGGTACCATCCGGGTCGGTAGTGGTCAGGTCAAAGTTATAGATCCGCCAGCCCCTCTGTGTAGAGGTAGTTCCCGGAGATGCAGCGCCAACAAATTTAAAACCAAAGAACACGGGTTTGCCCGCAACAAGCTCGTCCGTAATGTCCACCTTACCCGAGGATACCTTAGGCCCCAAAACCCCGGCAGGCGAAACCGATAAGGTAAATTTGCTGGTGATGTCTTTCCAGCTCGCTTTTTTAACGGAAGCCTCATCATAAGTTCCCGTAAAATCATTGGAAACCATCAGCTTAAGGTTGTCGGTCTGACTGCCATATGTTACCTGTGTGTTAATGGACAGTTCTTTTTTCCGTCCCTCTACTACAACGCGGTCTTTGTATTTATACTCCTTGTTCTTCTCTCCAGAGTAAAAGGTGATCACGTCCGGTGCATCTTTGATGATGAACCTTACCGAGTCGTTAACTTTATATTCCCTTGCTTCAACAGTAACATCAAAAGCAGGGGTTACCACATCATCTTTGGTACAAAATGCCAGGAAAGGCAATAAGGCCAGACCTGCAAGATATTTTTTATTCTTCATGATTATTGATCTATAAATATGAATTACCAGCCTTTATTTTGAACGATCAGTTTATTGAGCATCATCTCGCTCGATGGGATCGGCAGCAAAAGGTTACGCTCGGCCGCTGCATTCTGTGCAAACACCGCAGCAAACTTATAACTTGCCGGGGCCGACAGCCTGATCACATTCGCTATGGATTCCATCGTTTCCTGGTAAATGCCCCAGCGGATCAGGTCAAACTTTCTCAGTCCTTCATAACCCAGCTCCAATGAGCGCTCCTTTCTGATCGCCTCGCGCAGGTCCTCTTTGGTACCTACATCCTGAAGCACATACTCTGTTGCCGAAGAGATCGTGGCAGTTGCCACCGCTCCGCTGCCGCCCCCACCGCTTAAAGTTATGGTAGGCGCAGTGGTAAATTTGCTTCCTCTTGAAAGGATATCGATACGGATTACCCTACCACCAGAAATAACCGGTAAAAGCGAAGCATTTGTTCCGCCACCACCGCTGATCGTCAGCGTTGGCACAGCGGTGTAACCCGAACCCTGGTTGCTCAGAGTAACGCTTTTGATCACCTGTCCGTTCAGGTCCATGCCATAGGCCCGCTTTCTCACCAGGTTAACCGCATCAATAGCCGCTTGTGTTGGTCCGTTAACTTCATTTTCTGCCTCGGCAAACATCAGCAGTATGTCCGAATACCTCAATATCGGGAAATTAATAGGTGTTGTACCCACGTTTTTAGGCAGCGCAATTTCATACTCCCTTCTCCATTTTGCACTAAAGCGGTTGTAAATCTCTGCGCTGGTAAACAGCACCTTACTGTTTGGCACCGAGTTCACAGTAGCGTACCGGTACGGACTGATAGACCAATCCCTCCTGTTGTCCAAAGGGTCAAAAGCATTATAATAAGTCTCAGTAGCATGTGGCACACCATAGCTATAGCCAAAATTTCTGTCGGTATTTCCTATTCCGTTAATACTGCCTATAGAACCTTCTTCCTCCTGCCCGCCGGTAGCCAGTTTGTTAAATTCAACCTCCCACATGCTTTCCCTGTACTGGGTATCATATTCATCCCTGCACATTTTAATGAAAATATTGGAGTAATCCGGGTTCAATTTGTGCGAACCATCATCCATCACCATCTTGGCCCATTTTCTGGCTTCCGCAAAACGTGCTGTTTCTTTTAAAGGCGCTCCGGCCATCTTCAGGTTTACCCTGGCCAGAATACCCCACACCACCGTTTTGGTAATCCTGCTGTTGTAAGAATAAGCACTGCTTTCGCTCACCAGTCCCGCAGCCGTTTCCATATCCTTCACAATAAAATCAAAAATCTCCTTTGCAGGTGTATTTTTAAAGCTCACATCCTTTACAGAAGATGTAGAACTCAGGCGCAAAGGCACATCCCCCCAGTTGTTAGACAACAGGAAATAATAAAAGGCCCGCAAAAACATGGCTTCGCCTTTGGCTACAGATTTTTTCTTTGCGTCCATCTCTGCCTTGTCCACATTCTCCAGAAAAAGATTGGCCCTGCTCACCCCATTGTAAAGTACCTCCCATGAGGTATTTACTGTACCATCTGCAGTAGTGATGTTGCTGATCTGCAAGCCGGTGGTTACCGTGCTTCTCGATTCAAACCATTCATCGCTCTGGTCATTATCGAAATAAAAAGTCCGCCCGTAAGTACCTGTTTTACCCAAAACATCATAAACCCCTGCAAGCGCGGTGTTGATGTCGGTTTCAGTTTTAAAGTAATTTACCGGCGATATAAAATCAGTTGGACTGGTATCCAGAAATTTAGTGCAGCTCCCTAGCGACAGTGCAGATACCAATAGACTATATGTTACAATACGTTTCATTGCTAATTCATTTAAAAGTTTACATTTAAACCCAGTGTTGTAGTAAATGCCCGCGGATAAGCCGAATAATCGAATCCGGGCGTAAGCGCCGTTCTTCTGACAGAGACTTCAGGATCGTACCCGGAGTAATTGGACCAGGTAACAATATTCTGAGCTGCCATATAAACCCTGGCGCCTTTCACCTTTATCCGTTTTAAAAAGGCCGAAGGCAACGAGTAAGACAGCTGTACTGTTTTTAACCTGATGAAAGAACCATCCTCCACCACACGTGTCGAGTAAGCCATATTGGTAGTCCCCTTTACGCCGGGCATATTGGAATCCGGATTTTCGGGCGACCAGCGGTTGGCGTAGGAAGCAAACTGATTGGTATTGATGAGCATTCCGGTTTCCAGGGCCAGGCGGTTGGCATTGTAAACCTCATTGCCGTAAGACCACTGAAAGAACACGTTCAGGTCAAAATTCTTATAGGTAAAATTATTGGAGAAACCACCGGTATGAATAGGAAGCGGGTTACCAATTACCGTTCTGTCGTTCGCATCAATCACCAGGTCCCCATTCAGGTCTTTGTATTTGATATCGCCCGGCTGTACATTGGCCCTGGTCTCGCCATTTGCCGTAATATTGTCTTTAAGGATATAGCTATTGGGGCCTAACTGGTTAAAATCCTCGTACTTATAAACACCTTCCCATAGGTAGCCATAAAATTGTGCTACCGGTTTGTTCAGTTTTGCGATATAGCCGGGTAAGGTTTCCCAGCCTGCACCCCAGGCCTGAACAGAGGTTAGGCTCAACTCGTTTTCGGCCAGTTCCAGAACCTTGTTCCTGTTAAAGGAAATGTTAAAATTGGTAGCCCATTTGAAATCCTTGCCACGTATAGGGGTGGCATTTATTGTAAGCTCCAACCCCTCGTTTCTAACCTTGCCGATGTTGTTGAACTGTCTGGTGTAGCCGGTACTGGAAGGCAGACTGGCATTGAGCAGCAGATCACTGGTATTTTTGCGGTAAGCATCTATTTCGAAGCTGATGCGGTCTTTCAATATCCCAAAGTCCAGACCAATGTCCATTTGCTCTGTTTTCTCCCACCTCAGGTCGGCATTGCCCATGCTGGCCGAGTAACTGCCGTTTACCAATTGGTTCCCAAACGAATATCCTGCAGACAATGGTACAATGTAATTAGAGAAGGCCGAAAAATCCCCGGAGCCATTGTTTCCGGTAAAACCATAAGAGGTCCTTAATTTAGCTGAGGAAATGAACTTCAATTGTTTCATGAAAGGCTCAGCGCCAATCTTCCAGGCAAAAGCACCCGAAGGAAAATAACCCCATTTCTGGTTAATAAACCTGGACGATCCATCGGCCCGGAACGAAGCCGTAAAAAGGTATTTAGACCGGTAATTGTAATTAACCCTGCTCAGGAAAGAAGCAAGTGTATTATTGGTTGTTGTAGATTGTATGGCCAATGGAACACCCTCGTCCAGACCGCTAAGCCCAAGCCCCTCGTTGGGCAGCAATTTTGCCGTCGCACCAAAAGACCTGCCTTTCCCGGCCTGAATGGTAAATCCGCCAACAACATCAAGGATATTGTCGGCATTAAATTTCTTATGGTACGAAAGGGTATTTTCATTTAGCCAGTTCATGGAATTGAAAATGGTAATACCCCCGTTTATTTTGTTGTTTGTGCTCGGATTGCCCGTTCTGCTGCCAGAATTGTTGAAAACATTAAACTGCGTAGTACCTTTTGTGGCCCCGCCGCTAACTTTTAGCTTTAAGTTGGGCAGAATGGCATACTCTGCATACCCGTTTACGATGAAAGTTTCTCCTACATCCTCACGCAATTCATTTTTGGTGGTGAATATCGGGTTAAACCTGAATTCTGAAGGCCCCTGCTCAATCTCCGGATCCTGCGGAACTTCAATAAGGTCTACCGATGAACCAAACTGTGGAATTGGCCGGTAGGCCCATACACTGTACAGCAGGTTTAACTGGTTCTGGTATGTACTTTGAGACGGTGGTGTACCAAAACGTTTTAAAGTAGAGTAACTGGTGCTCAGTCCTACTTTAAGACGTTTGTTCACTTCCTGATCGAGCGTAAGTCTGCCCTGCAAACGGTTAAAGCCAGAGTAAATAATGATCCCGTCCTGATCAAAATAAGAAAGGGAAGCACTGTACTTTGTTTTTTCTGTACCACCTACCAGGCTAAGGTTATGGTTCTGCATGGGTGCGGTACGCATGATCTGGTCTTCCCAGTCAATCCCTTTAACGCCTTTGTAATAATCCAATGGGACATCGTTATTTTCAATATCGTTCAACTTGGTAAGGTAAAGCCTTTTGGTGGTAACCGGGTCTATCTCATACTGAAGTTTAACATACTCGTAAGGATTAAGCAGCTTCATCCGCTTGTTGTTGTTCTGCAAGCCGAAATAAGTATTGTAACTGATGGCCGGGGCACCTATTTTACCACGTTTGGTAGTAACAACCACTACACCATTTGCACCCCTGGCGCCATAAATGGCGGTTGCAGAAGCATCTTTTAAAACATCTATAGATTCAATATCTGCCGGATCTATGGAGGAAAGCGGGTTTGAAGCATTCAAGGCAGAATTGTTCACGTCTTCCATCGGAAAGCCATCTACCACAAAGAGCGGGGAATTGTTCTGGGTGATGGAGTTCCCGCCACGGATCACGATGTCGACCGTACCGCCCGGCCCACCTTCAGAAGACACTACCTGTACACCTGCTACCCGGCCGCCCAGGGCTTCATCAAATGACTTTACAGGAGCCTTGGCCAGGTCGGCCACATTTACGCTGGCTACAGATCCCGTCAGGTCCTTCCTTTTCACCGTACCATAACCAATCACCACCACATCGTTCAGCTGGGATACGGACTCTTTCAGCGTTACCTTCATTGGTCCGCTGCCAACTGTGGCGGTGGCATCTTCAAAACCAATGTAACGGAACACCAGGACTGAGCTGCCCGAGGGTACTTTGATCTGAAAGCTTCCTTTAGAATCGGTGGTGGCCGTAATTTTCTGGTCCCTGACCTGAACGACAACGCCAGACAGCGGTTCACCCTTCAGGTCGTTCACCTGCCCGTTAACCGTTCGGTCCTGTGCCATGGCCATTAAAGAAATACACATAAGCAGGGCAAAACACCCCCCTCCGCGTAGCCAGCCTTTAACCTTTGTAAAAATTTGTTGCATAATGTGGTTTGGTTAGAATTTATAATCTTGTTCGGTTTATTTGTTTTTAAGCATGCCGTTAAAATCGACCGCAATAGAGAAGGGATCTAAAAAATGATCCATTAAAATAGCCAGCTGCCTTCTGCTCAGGCTGCTGTCGGCATTAACCTGTGCAGCCATCCTTGCATTCAAAACCTCAAGTAGCTCTGCTTTACTGATCTTCCTTTTTGCAGCTGCAGAGAAAAGCTCCGCAGCAAAACCTGCATCGGCAAGTTTACCTGAAGCATGCAGCTGCGCAGGAATAGCATAATATGTACGCATGCCATTGGCCAACTCATATTCGTTAATAGGTTGCTCAGGGTAAAACCAGGTTTGGTTGGCCCATTTATAAGGAATACCAGTTCCTTTAAGGATGCCTGTAGCCCCTATTTTCTGCAGGGTTTTAAAATCTTTATCGGCCGGTTTTACATCTATAAAGGGCATAACATAGGCTTTGCTGTCCAGCAAGGCCAGCTGCACCTCCCTGATGTTTACTTCGGCAGGCTGCAGTTTATTTTTTATAGCTACTGCCGCCAGTGCACCTGCCGCCTGCCCTATGGTAAGTACTACCGGCTGCAGTCTGCTTGCACCTGCAACAATATTGGTTACGCTAATGCTTTTCTCGGCCACAATAAGGCCCTCGCCAGTAGCTGGCACTAAAGCCCCCAGTGGGATATTGTAGGCGGGCACTTTGATGTTGATGAAATCTATCTGCGGGGCATCCGGATTTTTAAGATGATGGTGATCAATCGGATAATCGCCTATGGCAATTCCTGTACGATATAAGTTGTTCTTTTGCTGATAAGGGGCCGTAACATCATTTACATTTAAAGTTACCATACCCTTTAGGCGTCTGGACTCCCTGTGGTAAGGGATCATCGGCAGTTTATCTTTGGTGGGGAACTCGTCATCGGCAATGCCAAGGTGCTTAAAGCCCAGCCGCGTTTGCAGGTGGTAAACAAATCTTAAGCTATGCAGTTTGGCGGCTTTCAGGGCTGCCTCACGGTCTTTCTTTCCCATTTCAATAATGTTCAGGTATATGTCGTTGCCGCATTTAGGCCAGTTGATCATGTACTTGTTGTTGGGCAGCTTACCGTAAGTAATCATTTGGCTGCAGTCAATGGCCCTCTTGCTCTGGTCGGCCGCCGGATCGGTAATGTCGCAGCAGCATTCAAATTCCTTAGGGTCGTAGCCCTCAGGTTTAGGGATGGTTTTATCGGTGCCCTTACCATAATCTTTCAGCACTACCACATAGGTCAGGTCCTGAATAATGTCATTCGCCTTTTCAGGGGCAAAAGACTCGCCCGTATCATGGCGGCTGTCCATTCCCACCCGGTAAGGGATTTTCAGGAAAGCCATTACATCACCAAGTTCTGTAGCATCTATGATCAGATCTGCCGTAATTACTGCAGTTTTTCCATTTACACTTACTTCGGCCTTCCATTTTTTACCAGCGCGACTTATATTTTTCCATTCTGTTTTGTACCATATGGTCAGGTTCGGATGGCTGGCCAGTTCTTTTAATTTTTTATTGCCTATCGATGGCTCGAACAGGGTATTGCTTACCCATCCGGTTTCCACCGCTTTAGGGCCGCCATAATAATCATAAAGTTTCTGTCTGAATTCTCCCCAAAGGCCCGAAGGCATCTGGTGATTGCCGTCAATAGCCGAAACTCCTGCCGAAGTGAGCATACCGCCCAGCCATTCGGTTTCTTCAATAACCAGCGTTTTTACGCCCATTCTGGATGCCTGGATGGCAGCGGTAGTTCCGCTGGCCCCACCCCCTATAACCAACAGCTGCGTTTGGTATTCTTTGGCTGCTGAAGGCAAAACCGGAACAAGAAAGACGAACAGTAAAAAACGGAAAATATACTTCATGATAACTAAGATTTCTTTTTAACGATCAGCGCTGTCATAACAGGGCGCTCTGCTCCATCCGAAGGCTTAACAGTTTGCCTGGCCCTTACAGTTAAAGAAGTAGAACCACCACCATCTAAATTCACGGCACCAACACAGCCCATATCTTTCATCAGCTGTGCCAGTTCAGCTAAATTTAAACCCGTCCCTCCGGTACTGTTATTTCCCTCTACAGCCAGCAGAACAATCATATTGTTTTTGGTATAACCGATGGCCGAACGGGCGCGCGACGAGGTATTGTCGATATCAATCAGCTCTTCCCCGTCAGTAATATTGATCTTATCATCTTTAATCAGCATCGGCGAACCGCCTATTGCAGCTTTAACGTTCCACATAACGCCACCCGCCGGAACTGTGGCCGTTGGTACGGGTTTGGCCGGTGTATTGATCAGGTTGGCGGCCGGGGCCGGATAAGAATAAATGGTCCCGTTTCCAGTCCCTACATGGTAAATCCAGGTTACATCAGGCACACCCTCTGCTGAAATTCCAAATGCAGCCCTGGTAGGATAATAAGTAGTGTTTACCCCGTTTAATGGCCGGGTTAAAGATTTAATATTGATGGCGTTTACCACTCCCTGGTACATGGCAAGACTGTAAGACGCATTTGTTCCAAAAAAACCTCCATTAATGCAGGCGTACCTGAAACCCTTTTCTTCTGTATAAAAGGCAGAAACCTTTTTATTCGTGGTAGCCAGTAATGGCTTTAGCTCCAGATCAGATTTAGGGTCAAAAACAACGCAGTAGGCCACAAGTGGTTTTCCATTAAATGCAGTTGTATTCTGATAAACCTGGATGCCATTAGGAAAATCAGCCATCAGGTGTATTGCTTTTTTCCAGGCTGGCGACAAACTGATGAGCGGAGTGGAATCAACCACCACTACAGGCGCTTCAGGATCGGTTTCAACACCCTTTTTAGATTTACTGCAGGCAGCCAACACTACTGCTCCCGCCATAAGAATACATGCAAAGTTTGATTTTAAGTTCATAATGGTTTGGTTATGCAGTAAATATAGGAACTTTATTAAATAAATTAAAAACTTTAAGAACGTTTTGTTAAAATATTTTTAAAAGACCCTATATGTTCCGAATAAACCATAAAAACTATTTAGCCGGCATTCTCCGCTGCAGCTCGGTTACCGGCAGCTTAAGCAGGCGCCCTAACTGCTGCCCTTTCCGGTAGGTAACCACACGAATACTTTGCGCGCCTTTAGGAATAGACAGTGGTGTGCCTTTATAAACAGGGTAGTATTGATCGGGATCTGTATCGTCAAATGAATAATGAATATCCAGTCCTTCCACTTCGGTTGAAAGCTTCACCAGCATTTCTTTGTTCAGTCCAGGTGTTGCAGTAACGATCGCATCATAAAAGTAACGTGAACAGGCCACCTGCTCGCGGTCCAGCAGCGGCAGGTGGCTTTCCACCCGCCTTATAAAATTGTTCCAATCGCTTTTATTACCGGCAGACCACAGCACTTCACTTAGCGCAAAAGCCCTTGGCCAGGTCATCGACTGCAGCTTACGTTCATTGGGTACCTGCTCTGTCCACAAGCTCCCTTGTCCGCCCAATACATTTTTCGCATTTATGCCTTCTGGCAGCGGATCAAACTGAAAAGTAGTACTCAACCGGTTTACCGTAAAAATGGCATTCTCCAGGTAAGGGTCGCCCTGGTAAAAATCCAGGTAAGTAAAAAATGCAGGGGTCATCACTACCTGCTGACCTTTATTGGCCGATAACAAGCCACCTTTACTGTCTTTCCAGCTCATTACCGCCATTTCATCCGGCAAACCTCCAGGCAGGTTCTCATACCATCCCATCGGCTTTTTTCCTTTCGACAGTACAATCTGCGCTACCCTTTTCAGGAAATAAGACTGCAGTTCCTCGGCACTTCCCAAATGCTCATCTTTGATCTTCTGCTGGCATACCGGGCATTTATCCCAATACGCCCTGGAAACCTCATCGCCACCGATATGTATATATTTTGAGGGGAAAAGCTGTGCAATCTCACCGATCACTTTATCAAGCGCTATAAAAACCGAATCACTGGCAGCACACAGCACATTGGTGCGTGAAGCATTCCAGGGATCTCCTGCCAGGACCTGCTGTGGCTTTTTGGTGCAAGACAATTCGGGATAGGCCGCAATCATGGCCAGACTATGCCCCGGCACATCAATTTCCGGCACAATTTCAACAAAACGCTGCTGTCCATAAGCCACCAGCTCCCTGATATCCTCCTGTGTATAAAAACCTCCGCTGGTAGCTTTTTCATTTGGCTCTGGTGCTTTTTGCCCCCTCCAATAGCCGGTCCTGGGCACACGCCAGGCCCCAACATCCGTTAATTTTGGTAAAGAACTGATCGCTACACGCCAGCCCTGGTTATCGGTCAGGTGCAGGTGCAGCGTATTCAATTTATACTTTGCCATCTGGTCTATATAGCGCTTAATCACATCTTTGTTAAAAAAGTGCCTGCTCACATCAACCATCAGCCCCCTCCATTTAAACCGCGGATAATCCTCAATAAAAACAGCAGGGATAACATAACCATCGCCCTTTTGATTTTGCACAAGCCCTACCGACAGCAGCTGCATAAATGTTTGCATGCCATAAAACCAGCCTGCAGACCTGGCAGCCCTTATGGTTACCCCAGCACTGTTTATTTCCAGTTCATAAGCCTCATCACCCTTACTCTTCAGGCAGTTTTCATCCTGTACCAGTCTTATTACATTGCGCGCGCCAGGTTTCAGGTGCTTTAAATGCGCTACAGGTTCCCGGCCCAGGCTCCTGGCAACAGCAAGCGGCAGGTTAAAACCGGTAGCCAGCTTTAAGCGTGCCGCAAATAACGAAGCAAAACCTGTATCGGTTGCCGCAGGCAAAACAATTGAAGTCCTGGCATTCAACACAAAATTCCCCTCGCCCGGCTCAAGCCTTACCGGCTTCGGAATAAGATTCAGACTTTGCGCCCGGGCATTAAAAAACAAAACTGAAAGCAAAGCAGCAGCAAGGACCGCCTTAAGGGAGGCCAATTTGAATAGCATTTTAAACATGAGTATAACTTTATAAAGAGAACCTTAGCATTTTTTATTTAACTTCGCGATAAATCTATAAGTTTTTAATAACTTTCGAGATATATATTAATTATTTTTAATAAGATTCTGCACAGAACTGTTAAATTCGGTACAAAAGATATTTTAAATGAAAACAGCGCTTTTTGAAGAACCAAATGATATCCTAACGGGGGTTGCCTATAAAAATATTCACATCAGAAAAACCATTGTATCGTATTTTGCTGATGCAGGCAATGCCACCATAGCAGACCTTTGCAGGGAAACCAATTTAAGCGTACCCAAAGTAACTGCTCTAATTACAGAGCTTATTGCCGATGGACTGGTGAAAGACTTTGGCAAAGTGGGCTCTACGGGTGGCCGCAGGCCTAATATATATGGGCTCGTGCCAGATTCCGGTTTCTTTTTAGGCGTAGATGTAAAACACAACCACCTCAACATCGGTTTAATAGACCTGCAAAAAAAGCCGATCAAAATATCCAGAAACGTACCTTATAGTTTAAACAATACAGCAGAATCGCTGGCCTCGCTTTGCGAGCTGATCCGAAATTTCATCAGGGAAGCCAACACTTCAAGCAGCAAGATCCTGGGGCTCGGCCTCAACCTTTCCGGCCGTATCAATTACGCAACAGGCTACAGCTACAGCTTTTTTCATTTTAACGAAGACCCGCTGAGCCAGGTCCTGGAGCGGGAACTGAACATTAAAACCTACCTGGAGAACGATTCCCGGGCCATGGCCTACGGAGAGTTCAACTGCGGTGTAGTCAAAGAAGAAAAGAACGTGCTGTTCCTGAACCTGGATTACGGTCTGGGTATGGGCGTAATGATCAATAACGAGCTGTACTACGGAAAATCGGGCTTTGCCGGCGAGCTTGGTCACATTCCCCTCTTCAACAACGAGATCATTTGCCAATGCGGTAAAAAAGGCTGCCTGGAAACCGAAGCCTCGGGGCGCGCACTGATCAGCATGTTCAAAGAAAAGCTTTTGGCCGGATCATCTACTGTATTGAACAAAAAAGCTACCGACGACATACAAATGCAGGACATTATCAATGCAGCAAATAATGACGATGTGCTTTCCATAGAACTACTGGCCAAGATCGGCGAAAAGCTGGGCCGGGGCATTGCACTGCTCATCAATATCTTTAATCCCGAGCTGGTCATCATCGGGGGTGCACTGGCCGCCACCGGCGAACACCTGCACCTGCCCATCAAAAGCGCAGTCAACAAATTCTCTTTAAGCCTGGTCAATACAGACACCCAGCTAAAAACTTCTAAGCTTGGCGAAGATTCCGGTGTAATGGGCGCCTGTTTGCTGGTTAGAAAAAGGCTTTTAGAGTACCCACTCTAAAAGCCCCATATTTTTCATTTTTACTATTTAACAGCGGCCATATCAACCGGAATAAATACCAGTGGGGTTGGCAAACAAGAAGCACCCGGCGGCGAATAGGTTAGCTTAATGGTTTGCTCCTCCCCGTTTTTTGCCGGAGGAAAAACCTGCACCAATATTGCTTCTGGCGCAGCTTTGGTTACCAGTCTGTCGTTAGGCAGCTGGATAATCCCCTCGTTAAATTTACCTTTACTCACCACCATGGTTGCTGCCATTCCGTTGCACCATTGGTTATCGCCAGAACGCGAGTTCCAGGTAACCAGGGCCAGGCCTTTGCCGTCTGTACTCTTCCATTTCAGTTCAATCTCGTACATTACCCCGTAATTACCGGCCAGGGTAGATTCCTTACCACTAACACCCTCTACACCAAGCACCCATGGATCTTTGTCACCATCGGCCAGCACCAGCTCAGCCACCCCGTTTTTCGTATCCAGCACCCCTGTTGAAGTAACCTTGTAATTGCTTACGCCAAACAAACCGCGGCCAGCATTTTTATGTCCGGTAGGAATCACCGATTTTATCCTGCCCAAAGCCACAGGGCCAGGGGTTTTCAGGTCTGTCTGGATTACGCTGATCTCGCCCGGCTGGTCTATAACAAACTCATAAAAGCCATGGGTCAGCTCATCAAATTTCACCACATTGCGTTCCAGCTGCTCATCAATGGCAATGGCCTGCCCCGGTGCCACTTCCCGGATCTGCTCTGATCCTTTCGAAGCAAAATAATCGGCGAGCCCCTGTTTGCCAATAAGAAAATAGTTTGCACTTGGCTTTTGCGAGGAATACTTCAGCATGCGGATGTGCATTTTCTGCTTACCGGTATTTTTAATTACAGCGGTTATTTTGCGGTCTATTTTTGCCGGCTCCTTTACGCCATTTACATTATATACGTACAACCTTACCGCGCCAGGTGCTACCTGCTCTTTCAAAGCAATCCCTTCAGGGATGCGAATGTATTCCGGATCGTCTGAAATGATGAACTGCGGGCCAGGCAATACCACTTTCTGGTATTTGATATCGGCAGGTTTGATGGCAAAAAAATCCTTCATCAGTACAACATTTCCCTGCTTTGCTTTCAATAAAGCCGCGGCATCTTCGGGTTTCAGCACCTGGGCATTTAGCTGCAGCGTAGCGCAAACCAGTGCCAGGCCAAGTGTAGTTTTTAAGTTTTTAAGGTTCATATTTTATTTGTGTATTGGTGTCAATTGATTTCGTTTTTGGCCAGTTCCTTAAAAAACCGGAAATGGGCATGAATGCTTTTAGACCAGTAGCCTCCGGTATGCGCACCGGGCTGGGCAATATAGGTAGCTTTAATTTTCAGCTCGTCACATTTTTGCCTGAACTGGTTATTGGCCTTATAAAGGTAATCTTCCGTTCCGCAATCAAAAATCAGGGTTTTATTTAAGCCTTTGATCTTTTCCAGCCGGTTTACCGGCGAATACTCATCGAATGCCCTGTTCTCTTCCGAATAAGGCCCCAGCAGGTTGGCAATGGTGGTTTTCTTGAACCCAGAATGCCTCAGGTTAAGCACACCCGATGTACTGCCTGCGCTCAGAAATACATCAGGATGGTTCAGAAAAAGGTACATGGCCCCAAAGCCACCCATACTGGCCCCGGTAAGGAACAGCTTTTTCTGATCTACCTGGTAACGTGCAGCCATTTCAGGCAGCAGCTCTTTCATAAAAAAATCCTCGTACTGCAAGCTATCGGCCTGCGGCGAATTCAGGTACCAGCTTTTTTTGAGGCCATCCGGGCAAACCACTATAAAATTATAGGTATCGGCCAGCTGCTGAATGTCGGTAAGCTTGCTCCATGACCGGTAATTGGCCGAATGCCCGTGCAACAGGAACACCACAGGATATTTATGCGCTTTTAAATAGTTAACCGGCTTATACACCAGCACACTGTCGGCCGTTTTAAGGTAACGCGATTTTAATACCACAAGGTCTTGCGCATTGGCCAGCGACAAATGAAAAAGCATCAGCAGAAAAAAACAACAAACCTTACTTATTAATTTAAACAGTTTCATTTTTAATTTTTATTACAAAGTTGATTAGCCAGCAGTCCACTTTCCTATAAAACAAGCACATTAGCCCAAAAACCCGGCTATACGCATGGGTACCGCCCATCCCAACTTTTCTGCGGAAACCTCTCCCAGCAGCCAATCAGTTTGTGAATATAAATATATTTTAATAACTTACATATATATATTATTATTTTTAATAAAGTTAACCTGTAATGCTCTCACATACACAGCTAGCAGTTCCCTCGATTACAAATAAATAGTTTTAATTTGTAGAGGATTTTTGCACAGCATAAAAAATGGGAAAAACTTTTTTTGAAGAACTAAACAGTGAAAACGTAACAGGGGTTGCCTATAAAAATGTAAGCCTCAAAAAAAACGTGCTCAGTTATTTTGCCCATGTGGGCAATGCCACCATTGCCGATCTTTGCAAAGAACTGAACCTTAGTGCGCCAAAAGTAACTGCCCTTCTAAGCGACCTGATACAGGACGGCCTGATCAAAGATTACGGTAAAGTGGAGTCTACCGGGGGCCGTAAGCCCAATTTATATGGGCTGGTACCCGATTCTGCCTTTTTTATAGGTGTAGACATCAAGCAAAACCACATCAACATCGGCCTGTCAGACCTCCAGAAAAACCTGATCAAGGTATCGGAAAAACTAACCTATAAATTAGACAACAACAAAGAATCACTGGAAGCCTTATGCACACTGATCAACGATTTTGTGGGCGAGCTAACCGTTCCAAAAGAAAAAATACTGGGCCTGGGCATCAACCTGTCGGGCCGCATCAATTATGCAACCGGTTACAGCTACAGCTTCTTTTATTTTAATGAAGAGCCCCTCAGCAAGATCATCGAATCAAAAACAGGCATCCGGGTGTTCCTTGAAAACGACTCCAAAGCCATGGCCTACGGAGAATTCTCGGCCGGAGTAGTGGGTACAGAGAAGAATGTGCTGTTCCTGAACCTGGACCACGGCATAGGCCTGGGCATATTGGTAAACGGGCAACTTTATTACGGCAAATCCGGCTATGCCGGTGAGTTTGGCCATATTCCATTGTTCGACAATGAGATCATCTGTCATTGCGGTAAAAAGGGCTGCCTGGAAACCGAGGCTTCGGGCTGGGCACTCATCCGAATGTTTAAAGAGCGCCTGCAGGAAGGCTCATCCTCCATCCTAACCCAAAGCCATAGCAATTTGGCCGAACTGGAAATGGACGATATCATTGCTGCCGCCAACAACGATGATGTACTGGCCATTGAGCTCATTGCCAGGATCGGTGAAAACTTAGGCCGTGGCATTGCACTGCTAATTAACCTGTTTAACCCAGAGCTGGTTATTTTAGGGGGCAGCCTTGCCGCCACAGAAGAGTACATCAGGTTACCTATAAAGAGCGCCATCAACAAATATTCTTTAAGCCTGGTAAATCAGGACACCATTCTAAAAATGTCTAAACTGGGCGAGCGCTCCGGCATCATTGGCGCCTGTTTACTGGTGCGGAACCGCTTATTGTCTTTAAATTAATTTGAATAATTTGAAAAATAACCGTTCTCTTTGAAGACTGGGACACAGCTGCGCAATGTTCCGAGGTCTTCTCTGAGAAGGTAATTTTCTTTTAACCCGTATTAGTCAAGCCAATCGGCATACCTATATATCGTACGCTTATGTCTTATTTTTCGAAAAACACCATCGCCCTCTCTAGATCCGGCTAAATTGGTGTTCCCCTCCAGGCCGTAAACCAGGTCGTTTTTTACAAATTCAACCAAACCACAATGAGCAATACGCTTAAGGCTGGCAAAATAAATCCCGTAAACAACTCCCGGCTTAGGCTCCTTTACCAGCCTGGAGGCCGGGAACAAAGAAGGGCTCCAGGCCGTTCGGGGTTGCTTGTACCCAGCCTGCCCAAAACAAAAACTCAGGTACGCCGCGCACCACGCTGCATGCGATTTAATATAACAGTAACCAAGATACTCCCTAATTCTTTTACCATCGTTTTGACGAGCTCCTTCCACCACGCCGATTTCTTTGGCGGCAATTCTGATAATTCTTTCATAATCTTCTGTTTTAAGTTTTACAATTCTCTCTCCTCCTTCTACAACACCGCAACCAAAGCCCCAATTGCCGCCAGCAGCAACAAGGCAAACAAGCACAATACAAATTTTAACTGCTCCCATATTTTTAATGAATCAAATTGTAAAACCACATCCGCCAGATGCGGCAGGTTCAAATAAACCCATATGCGCCTTAATAACCACCAGCACAAACACACCAACATCAAAAAACAAATAATGGCCAGCAATACCAGTAGCCAGATACTCTGATCTATCTGGCCAGCGGTAGCGTCCATAAAATTCGGGGCAGTATACCATACCATTATCAATACTATTGCAATTAAGTAAGGTTTTATTTTTTGAACCGGCACACCTACCGGCATTTTTAAACTCATTGTTTTCATAAATCAATTTTTAAGTCTAGAATAGGGGCCGTGCGGTTAACCAGCACAGCCCCTTGTTGTAGGCAGAAATTTTGCGTTCTCAGAGAAGGCCTAGCGTTTTCGCGCTTTTTCAGCGCGGATATGCAGCCTTCGAAGAGTAATGCTAAATTTCCCCTTACAACACAGTAAACGGCCCTACATAATAAGAGTCGCTCACCAGCTTACCATCAGCCGATACCATCGACAGATAAGCCTCTACCCCGTCACCACTCCAATCCGGTGGCAGCTGCAGGCTGTAAGCCAGTGCAGATCTAACCGCTCCGCCTTTCAGCGTCACAAACTTGTTTTTAGCGGGATTATACACTGCAAAGGTTACTTTGTCTGTGGCCAAACCATTGGTATCGCCGCTTACTGCTCCCCAGCTGTAATCCAGTTTGGCGCCAGCAGCAGGGGCAATCTGCGGGGCCTGCGGCAAATCCAGCAGCCCTTTGCTGTACACCACATTTGCATAATCAATAGTGTAGTTGGGGCTTGCCCCTGCAATGGCATTTTTCAGGTTCCAGGAAAGTGCCGCATTACGGGGCGACATCTCTGCATCGTACTCCTGAAAGCCTACATTAATTACCGCTGCAAGCCGCCTTAGCCAGCCGGCCATCAGCGCAAACTTCAGTCGCTGGTTTAGTTGTGCCTGTGTAGGCGGTTTGTTTGATTTTGCCGGGCGCATGGCAATGATGTTCTCACCCTTAGTACGGCGACCAACGTGGTTACCTAACAGACCGATCATGTCGTAATCGATCCCTCCTGTTAATTTTCCCATTTCTGTAAATTTTATGGGTTTATTGGCGTTTGCAACCTTTTTTTAGCTGTGGTTAGCAACGATAGCAGCTATGTCATTCAGCGCACAGTTTGTCATCCAGAGTGAAACGAAGGATCTAATAAAACTTTGGCAGCCGCGCTATCATCCTGTCTACCGCAGCGGCAAACTCCCGGGCGCTACCTTCCCATTTCATTCGGGCCTGCTGTTTAAAACACAAATCCAAACCAACCATCGCTTGCACAAATCTGCATTTCAAAACCCGCTCTGCGGTGTCCAGGCATTTCAGGTGGTACTTACAGTTCTGGTCGGCCCCGGTATCTATAGCTATGCTCAGCTGTTTCATCCAGCCTACAAAATGCAGGGGCTCTGTTATATTCAATATTTTCAAGGGCTTGCCCTTTACAACCATTACCAGGCAACCCCGGCGGTCATTCATCCGGTAAATGTTCATTACCAGTGCATCATCCTTACGCATTTAATTACTATCGTAAGTCTGGATAAAGGCCCTGCACTTTTGCGGGCCTTCTCTTCTAACCTAAGTTAAAAGCAGATTATCTTGCCTGCCTCACCTCCTTTCCTGTTAGCTGGTAACTAACCAGATACCTGTCAAAAAGGGCAATCAGCAAATTACCCCGAACGGCAAAGTCTGTCAACTGCATCTTCGGATGCCTGGGCACGTAAAGGCTATAGCTATACTGGCCAGTATCCAACCTGTATACATCAAATACCTCGTGCCGGTTAAAATCATCCGGGCTTTCGTTATCAGCAGCCAGTGCAGTGTGGTTGTAAAAATAACCTCCATCTACATAACCCTTTTTATTAACCACCAAAGCCGGTTTGGCCATGGTAAGTATGGTCTTATTACTGCCAGCTTTATAGGTGCCCAGCTCTATTTTAGCAACACTATTGGTGTCAATCAACCTGCCGGTACTTAATACGTTAAAGCCGGTATCCAGGTATACAAAAGCATTACGGTAATAATAGGTGTAAACCATACGGCCTGTGCTTTCATCCAGGTTCACAAAACCATCGGTCTTAAAAACATCTTCGCCCGGGTTCAGCTTTCGTACAATCTGCGCTTTCAGGGCATCCCGCCTCAGGCGGCTGCCATCAGCAAAGCTAAGCCTGCCGTAAACCGAATCCTGCAAATTATAATCACAGCTAAACAGCGCCAGCAAAGCTCTGTAGTTACTTAAATAAATGCGGCTTTCGCCTTGCCAGGTAATATACCAGCTGCCAAAGTTCAGTTCCAATGCGTCCAGCTTTTGCACGGCGTACCTATGCCCGCGCTTAAAGCCGTTCTTTTGCGGTTTAGGTTGTATATAGTAGAGCGTAACCACAGCTGCAATGCTGAGGCTTATCACCAGAGATAGGGTAATGTAAAGATTCTTCATAGCGTTCTTATATAGTGCGTTGAGCGTTCTTGGTTTAAAATCAGGGGGCAGGCCTGAGCTGCCCCCGAAAGTTAATTACTGTGGCCTTTTGCCCAGCACAGTAACTACTTCGTGGCCCGAAACGCAGTTCGGCGCGTCGTAAACGGTTATGCCGTCATACTCAATGCTGCAAGCCGTTCCGTTAAACTCAGTATCACAAGTTACCGGTGTATTACACTCGTTTTCCAGGTAATACGTGTAAGCTGTAGCTGTTTTTTTAGTGGTTACAGCTGAATTCTGGAACGCAAAGGCTCCCCCAGCTACGGCTAATAAAGCCACAGCAGCAAAAATTGCTTTTCTCATGTTTATAAAAATTAAAGATTTATGCCTACTCTTTTTCTTACGGGATTTTCAGCATACTCCCGATCCATTGCGCAGTTGAATATTTTTATACTAGTGTGTATTTATATCCCAGATCCCTCCGGAGTCGGGATGACAAAGCAAGTGTTGTTTTCTTTTTGTCATCCTAGTGCTGTTGTCATCCCGAGTTTCGAGGGATCTTTTCTAGTATCAGCCCCACCGCTGCCATAACCAAAAACACTGTATTAAACACCATATGCCAACCCCATCCCAATGCTTCTATTGCAGCCCCGCAACCACACAACTCCTTTTCCATTACATCCAGTACTATAAAAATGTAAGTGGTAAACATCGTCATCAGGCTTAAAGAACCATACAGGCCAGCCAGCCTAAAACGAGGAACCATCAGCATAAGCACCAGTACCAGCTCAACCACCGGCACTGCCCAGCTTAAAAACCCTGCATAAGGCGTTAACATCCCGCTTTGCCCCATCGTAATTACAAACCTGTTTAGCGCAAATAGCTTATCAAAAGCCGCATAGCCAAACAACACAAAATAAGCCCAGCAAATTATTTCAATAACCAGGCTATGCCAGCCCTTCCTGTAAAAATCCTTCATATAACTCATTTAAAATTTCAATCAATACTGCCAGTACAATCAGCTGTTCCATATATCTATAATTCCTAAAACTGCCCAGCAAGCCAGCTTCCAAATCCTTGCAGCGCAAAAGCAAAGCCCCGCACCATTCCTTATAACACCTGCCTGCCTTTTTAACGCGCCGGGCCAATTTGTACAACTCATCCGTATCAACAGGCGTACAAATGTCATAAGCACCCTGGTGTATCGTTTCAATTATGGCTTCGTAATATTTCAGTTCAAACATATTTTATTCAATTAGCCAAAGCTTTTTAATGATCTCTTCAATCGTCTTCCGCGCCATGTTTCTGTGGTCTGGCCGGTTGATATCCCTGCCTACTATCGTGCTTTTGTTGTTGCTGGCATGGTTCATCATGTAATAAGTACCGCCCAGCACATACATTACCACTGTTCTGAAATCTGTTTTACGCCCGGTAAAAAACTTGTCCGTTAAGGCCAAAAACGGGGCACCATCTTTTTCCCTCGCTTCAGATATCCGGCGCATCATCGTACAGTTCTCACCCGCTTGCCGCCATATCACATGCTGCATACCTTTATGTGCAAAAAGTTTGTCAAAGTTGGCCTGCAATATATCAATGAACATTTGCCGCACTTCCTGCTCTGCCGAATCCTGGGGCATGGTATACTGCTCAAACAGTTCTTTCCAGTAATCCTCACTAATAATGTAGGCCTTAATCAGGTTGTTCATGCCCTGGTAAACCCGCTGCACCACATCGTGCTTCATGTTTACCTTAATACTTAGCTGGTTAGAGTTTAAACCTTTAAAGCCGTACTTATTAATGTGTTCTTTGGCAGCCCTTAAGAGTTTGCGCCGGGTATTTTTATTGTTCCTCATTTATAAAAGCGTTAATTTTTCTTACTTACAATTGTTAGTTCCCAATTTCTTTTTCACATATGCCCAGCCTTCCAGCACCCGGTCCATCTGTGGTATATCGTGCGTGGCCATTACGCTCTGGCGTATTACCGCGTGTTTTTTAGGTACCGCAGGGTAACCGATCTGGTTGGTGTACACCCCGGCATAGAGCAGCCATTTGCATATCTCTGCATTCATGGCCGCGTTGCCTGTTTTTACCGGCACTATGGCGCTGGCCGAAGTTCCGGTATCAAAGCCCATGCTGTGCAGCCCATCCTTGAGGTGACGGATGTTTACCCAGAGCTTTAGCCGGTTTTGGGGCTCTTCATCAATCAGGTCTATGCTTTTCAGCAAACAGGCCGCCGCCGGTGTTGGCGCTACCGAAAATATGTGCTGCCCGGCCTGGTACTTCAGGTAAGTAATCAGCTCTTCATCACCCACCACATAGCCCCCAACATGGCCAAAGGTTTTGCTAAAGGTGCCGGTAATCACATCTACATCCTGCCAGGCATCATACAGCTCTATTACGCCCCGGCCGGTTTCGCCCAGTACCCCAACGCCATGCGCATCGTCCATCGCCAGTTTGGCACCATACTTTTTACAAAGGAAAACCACATCCTTAAGCGGGCAAATATCTGCAGGCTGGCTGTACACCCCGTCTACTATCACCATCATGGTATCGTACCTGCCGCAGTTCTCTTTCAGCTTGCGTTCCAGGCTCTCCATATTGTTGTGGTAAAAAGGCACATATTTTATTCCCCTTATGCCCTCGTACATGCTGGCATGTATACTGGCATCTACTATAGCAATGGCCCTATCCCCTTTTAGCAAGGCCATTATGGTGGCCGTGTTGGCGGTATAGCCGGTAGTAAACAATATGGCCGCCTGGCGCCTAAAAAATGCGGCTGTCTTTTCTTCCAGTTCCCTATGGAAATCCATATGTCCGCCTATGGCAGGACTGGCGGCTACGCCCATCCCATATTTTTGCATATACTCAACCCCCTTTGCTATTACCTTCGGGTGGATGGCATGGCCCAGGTAATCACTAAATACCATGGCCACATAGTTTTTGGGGCCTTTGCCATCCAGGTTTAGCAGCACTTCGGACCCGCATCCGCTTAAACATTCCTGGCGGTAGTTCCAATGCCCCCGGCTGCGCCAGTTGTCTACATATGCGGCAAAGTGCCGGGCCCACTGGTAAAAATTCTGCCCGGGTATGTATTCGTAATCTTTAAAACTCGCATTCGGAAAATCTAAATAAGGTATGTTCATATTTGTTGGTTTGGTTAGTTTGATGAGCCAAAGGTAATGGCCAATAAAGGGGCAGTGTTGCCCTTTTAGAAAAAATATTTTTAATTAAACAATTGATTTACAATGTATTAAACCAATAAAACAGGCATAACAATTCCATCAGCTTTGGCGTTATACCTGCTTTATTGCGCTAGTGGCCAGAAAGGCCGTATGCGCAAAATGGGTTTTAGAAGAGAGCTGTGAGATTTACGTTAAGTCATGGTTTAATTTGGTTGGTTTTTTTATGGTTTAAAATTTAGTTGTAGGTTAATACAGGGATAGTTTATACTATTTAATCTTTAAACAGGTTATAACTGGCTTTGCCAGCTGCAAACAGCACCAGCAGCAAATCCAGGTTTATTTCGGTTACATCTTCCAGCAGCTGTGTTTCCATTTCGGTAATGAAATCATCCAGGCTAAACTCTGCCTTAAACTGTAAGGTATAAGGGTAATGCCCCACGTTGCGCAGCAGGGTAGAAAGCACCACCAGGTCATCATTGTGCAGGTCTATTTCCACACCATCAGGCATTACCAGCTTATTTGCATTTGCCCAGAAATGGGCCAGTATTATGTTTTTGTCTATCATAGATTTGTTTTATATTTTATCCTTATTTCTGTCTTTCTTTGAAAAATTTTGATGACCGGCGAGCTTAAAAAAACCGGAAGCAGACCAAGCTCCCGGTTTCATAACTAAACTTTATTCATGAAATTGAGATGCGTTAAACCTTTCATATCATAACACTGAAATTGCTTACTTCGTAGCGGCCTAGCGTCTTTCCCGATTCTTCATCGGGAATTATGCAGCCGCCGAGAAGTACAGCTATTTCATTCCTCTCCAACATCCAGCACTTCCTGATAGCTCATCCCATAAAACTTCCCCAGTCTGGTAATCTGGTTATCGTTAGGATATATAAAATCGTCTTCCATCTTAACGTACGTTTCTACATTCATTTTCATATAGTCTGCAAGCTCCTCTGCGGTTTTACCGGCTTGTTCCCGTAGCCTGGCCATCTTCTCGCCTATGGTCATCTTCATCATATGTCTAATTACATTTAAATCAGCCAATCAAGCTATGCTCATTTTTCCAATACCTATTGCACCGGCCTTCAGGGTATCCACCGTTAATTCAACCTGTGTGGCCAGTATTTCCTGCTGCTGGGCCAGCTGGCGCAACAACACGCCCCTGGTTTCCCACCGCTCAAGCTGGTCTTTCAGGTTCTGTATTTCCAGCTGGGCCATTTCATAAAGCAATTTAAAGTCTGGTTCCTGTTCCATATTTATGTTCTGCTATTCCATCTCCTTTTTTCGTTTCAAATAAACCCAACCACTCCAATCCTGGCAGGGGCTGGGTTTAACCTAATTCTTGTGTTACACACACTAAACAGATCTGAGCAAAGTACTTAAGCTCAAATCCTATCGCCGCCCAAAGGGAAAAAAGGCGGCAATACTATCGGGGCAAGGTCAAATCCCCATTACTAACCACTTATTAAATCAAATCTTTATTTCATTTTCAGCCGCAGCACCGTAAAAGAATGCGGTTCCAGTTTTACCTCCAGCTTTTTTCCTTTAGCCACAAAGGCTGATGTTACAGGCTTTACCAGTTCTGGCATTTCAATGCTGTTTACCGCATTCAAATCCCCCTTTAGCACTGTCATTGTACCTTTAGCAGCTGCTTTCAAACCAGCTGCCTCAATAACTTTCAGTTTAGTAGTCCCTGATGGGTTTACCATTTTCAAGATCAGCTCTCCAGCCTTGCGGTCAACCGCGGCACTGGCCCAAACACTGTCCTGCCCGGCAATGCTTTCCCCGTTAACAGTTAAGGGCAGCACCTCCGTTCCGGCATTATCAGCAAACAACTGCTGCACATAATAACTCGGTGTGGCATAAGATGAAACATTGTCAAACCAGATCAGGTTGGGTGTCCATTGCCAGTCGTTTACATGGGCAAATAATGGTGCATAAGCAGCCATGGTTACCACATCTGCATTCCGTTCCAGGCCTGTCATCCAGGCCGCTTCGGCCAATGCACATAACATTGTATTTTTATTGCCCGGATTGCCAATCCGGATGCTATGGCAGGCATATTCACCAATAAAGATCTTTGGTCCTTTGCGGTCGTAACTGTCGTACTTGCCTGCATTCATCAAAAACCAGTTGGGCGTTTGGTAATAATGCTCGTCAATAATATCCACCTTCATTTTGCGCAATACCGAATCCATGTATTTAAACTGGGGGTTAGGCGTATAACCGGTGCTGGTAATCAATTGTATATTAGGATAACGGGCTTTTATAGCTTTGGTAAACAATTCCAGGCGCTCTACATATTGCGGGCCCCAGTTTTCGTTGCCAATACCCAGTAGTTTCATATTAAAAGGTTCCGGATGCCCCAATTCTGCTCGCCGTTTTCCCCAGGCAGTACTTACCGCACCATTGGCAAACTCAATCAAATCCATTGCATCCTGTACATATTCATCCATCTCATCAGCAGCCACCACCTCACCGGCCCCAAACTGGCAGCTCAGGCCACAGTTTAGTATGGGCATAGGCTCACATTTCATATCAGCACACAATTGGAAATACTCCATAAAGCCCAGGCCATAGCTCTGAAAATAATCCGGCATGGCCCTGCCCGATGCCCCGCCATCTTTCCATTGGTTGGATATCAGTTTTCTTTGTTCCAAAGGCCCGATTGTTTTTTTCCATTGGTAGCGGGTAGTCAGGTCATCACCTTCTACAATACAACCGCCCGGAAAGCGCATAAAACCAGGTTTAATGTCTGCCAGCTTCTGTACCAGGTCGGCACGCATGTTTTGTGCGGAACCTTTCCAGGTATCTGTTGGCATCAAACTTACCCTATCTATATCCATTTTTCCCGTTCCCTCAAACCGCAGCACCAGCCTGCCATTTACCGTGGTATCAGTTGGCGTAATGGTGCCTTCCAGCAGCTTAAATCCAGCGTCATTTCGAGCATCTCGAGAAACCTCTTGAACTGCGCTCCCTACAACACTACCCTTGCTATTAACAATTTCAACCTTCACCTTCAACCCCTCAATATGCTGTCTAACACGCAAACCAACCTTATACCCCAAGCCTTTCTTCACCGTTACCCCGCCAAATCCCTCATTCTGCAGCAACACATTTTCTGGCTTTGTTACCGTTACCTGTAAATACTTCGGGTTATCCGCATTTACCGTAGCCTGGTTAATGATCTGGAACACTTCGTTCCGGCCATAACTTTGCCTGGAAGGCACCGTTTTCCAGCCCATAAAAGCATCCGGAAAATCAAACGAGCGGTTCTTCACCAGTTCGGCATATAAACCCCCATCGGCACCACGGTTAATGTCTTCAAAAAACAGGCCCCACATGGTAGGCTGTATTTTCGCTTTAACCTTGTTCAGGTTTACAATATAATTCTGGGCTTTTGTAAAAAAAGGAAGGGCTAATAACAGGATCAGCAATAGTCGTTTCATGGTTGGTAATTTGGTTAGTTTTATTAAATGTCAATCTTACGTTTAAATGAAATAGTAAGGTTGATCAACTAACACAAATCTCAGTAACGCTGCTTTTTTCAGATTGCACTATATGGAATTATCATAGCACAATTTGTATTTCAGTAATTATATCCTCAGATCTTCAAACTCAAATGAAATATATTTCCTCATTTCTGACCGCCAAAGTGTCAAAACCTTATAAGTTTACAAATACCCACTAAACTTAAAACCAATTATGATAAACAACAAAAGTAAATTGACAAATTACGTCAACTTTTTTATACATTTGAATTATGTACCTGTTGCATAGCGCCAGCCAAATAAAAAAGGCTGCTGTGGTTAAGAGAATCGCACCTGCAGATCTGGTCCAAATTAATAACGAACGATTTGTATTTGATTGGAGTAATATGGCAAAGGATTGTGAGTTGTACCAGCTCAATTTAATTAATGATGATGAAATTTTAGGCATTATGGCAATTAAAGATTCTTCTGAACAACACTGGATTGAAATTAAGCTGCTTGAATCTTCCATGGAAAATGTAGGTAGGCAAAAAGAATATCAAAGAATTGCAGGTACCTTAATGGGCTTTGCTTGTCGGGAAGCTGTTAAAAGACATGCACCATTTCCTTGTGTTTCTTTGGTACCGAAAACAATACTCAAAGAATATTACATACTTAAATATGGAATGCTTGATGGATCTAAGTTCTTATACCTTGATGAAGAGCCTTTGTTACATATGGTAAAAAAATACTATTATGGCAGTTAAAAAGAAAGTTTTAGAGACCTTGACTCCTGAAGAGATTGCTGAGTCATACGTATTACCTTCTCACCTAACGGAAAAGGAACGTGAAGGGGCCGAGGCTGAATTTATCGCAACCATTAATAAACGCAGGTCCTTACACAATCCTACGTTAAACCTTAAATTCAGGTTACTTCAATTTAAACTTCTGATAGAAGATTACATTTCCGGAAATCATTATAACCCTGACTATAACTTCGGTTATTTTTTGAAGTTGTATATGGAAATTATCAATAAAACCCAACAGGATTTTGCAAATGATATTGACATCAGCAAATACCAGCTCAATCATTATTGTCACAACAGGCGGGAACCAAACGATAGTATAATGATCCGATTAGAAATTCATTCTAACAATGCTATACCTGCCGTAAGCTGGCTTAAGGTAGTTGAAAAACAAAAAGAACATTGGCTAAATACCAATCAGTTGCTCCGAAAATCTGAAACCAAACATGTTAGCAATAGGCTACAAGTTATCCTCTAATTACTCGTCAAACAATCATCCCATCTCCCATACACTTTTTTAACGTTTCATATAAAATATGAAAAATATTGAATTCTACATCCGGCCCACCATGACCAGGTCTCGTCCCAAACTTTGTAGCAATCGGTTTGTTATAATTTGAACGAGCCTCCACTCGATAGTAAATATAACATTTATCCGTAAATGGGTAGTAATAACTATTTTCGCTGCTATCTCTATTATTCGCAAGTTTGTTTGACGACAGGAGAAAAGTTAGACATACGCTTGCTATATATAAGTCAATTGCCCCCTTCTCATAAATATGTTTGTTTACTTCCGGGTTATAATCTGCAGAATAACTCTCCGACAACATCAACAAGTTCATTAATAGCGTTTGGTTATCAGGAAACAAGGTCTTTAAATATTCTATCAAAATTATAAAATCAAACAAAAAAGCCGGATAAGTTCGGGAAAGATCTCCGGCAAAAGAGATGTGCCTGCTTTGGTCAAATACAAAATGCGGTGAATGGTCCAGGTTACGTAAGGTTAACAGGCCTTTATCAATTAATGCAGAAAGAATGAAATTCAAACTACGCTTAAATTCTGAATGACCTATATGCTCTTTTATGGATGAATCAGTAATCCACCGCTTTGAGTTAAAAAACTCATTCAGCTTCCGTTTAATCACTTCTTTGGTATCTAAAACAAATGGCTTAACGGAGTAAAATTTATTCATATAGCCCCCGTAATCTACATCCTTCCCATACCTATGTTGATACATCTTTCTCACATTATCAATGTCACATACAAATACCACCTTGTCAAAACCAAACTTATTTTTTTCGTTTATTGAATCAAAATGAGCGCTAAAAATGTTAAACAACCTAAAAATATGGTCAGGATCTAGCCTATCCAAATCATCAATAACCAACACATTTTGGCTGCCTTCTTTTTTCCCTCGCAAGTCAGCTAGGCAGTTACTTATGATGATAGAAACGTCATCCATTTCACGAATACTCCCCTTTAATTTATCGAACTGTTTCAGGTATTGTTTTATCGTCATTTCATTAACGTTCTCTACCTTGTCCGAATAATCCTTAAATTCAACCCCTAGCTTATCCACGCTTTCTAGTACCTCGTGAACAGGCTTACCAATACCGCTCATTGCTGCTATTAATGGCTTAAGCAAACTGTTAATATTAACAGAATTATTATGCAATAAAAAGGCTTGGAGTCTAAGCGCTAGCGAAAACTCCTGGCTCTTCAAAGTTTCAACATCATCTTTATAATTTACAAGTAGTTCTGCTATGATGTCAAATTTGATCAGTTCAAAAATATCCTGGTTAGTAGCCACCGAGTAGTGAACCGGATATAAATTAAACGTATTGTATTTGTGGCTATACTTAGCAAAAAAATCTCTCAAAAAAGTTGATTTTCCTGAACCAAATGGCCCTGAAACCAAAATTCTAGAATTAACTTCTTCAGACAAGTGGTCAAAAAAAACTTGCTGTAGGTCATTCGATTCTATAATTATATTAGATATTCTTTTTCGCATTAAATAAGCCGTTTTAATCTTTTAATTTTTAAAAAATGCAACCTTCTAATTCCTTATACACATTCATATCTTCCTTAACATGCCCAGAAAGTGTTATCTTAAATTTATCCGGATTAATGGAGCTAGTTATTCCGCAAAAATTCCTGATGTGATTTACCAGACCTTTAACATCTTGGTTATCTATATCAGTCACTATCTTATCGTACTCTGCTTCATTAAATTTATGACCTATTGAATCGCAGTAACATATCAATACTTCTTTATCAAACAGATAGTTTTCTATCTCCCACCTTTTCATCATTCTATGGTTAGCGGGATTATTATCCAGATAGACCTGACGATCAGCTAAAGTATTCGTTCGACCAGAAGAAACATCCCTGTCTTTAAAAACCAAGATCTCGATATCAGAGAACACTTTTGTCAGGATGGCCAAGGCTATTCCACTTCTTTGATCTAATTCTGTGTTTCCGCCACTTGAAACAAATAGTGTATCGTGGTATTTTTCGTTAAAAATGTTGTTGAAAACAGTGGCGTCCATACCTTTCTCAAGGCCTCCAGTTCCAGGGTTGTGTTTTCCCTCACAGTAAACGATCCTTTTAGGGCTTATTAGCCCAGTTAAATCATCCAAAGCCGTTTCAAATATTTCCAACCAATTTGCCCTGGTATTTTTCATGGGTTTAATCACCTGAGGTTCTGATGCCCACTTCACTCCTTTTTTGAACTGAATAACCTGGCACTCCTCCTTAAGTTCTGATTGTAAAGCTCTTAAAAACCCGATACTATGTGTAGCAATCCATATTTGGCAATTCTTCCCTACTAACTTATTTATCTCAAGTAACAATTTTTTTTGGATAGACGTGTTTACATGTAATTCAGGTTCATCAATCAGGAACACTGTATCATTGTATTCATCCTGTCTTAAATACAAATCCAGTAAAATGTCCACCACTTCCTTCTCGCCCGATGACAATACATTAAATTCGAAAGGTTTTGGATGATCAGCTTTTTTAAAGTATAGAGTTCCCTGTCCTGATTCTATGTTACCAATGTTATCTATCTTAAGGTCCAGACAGTTCTCAATTGAAGCATTTAAATCTCCCACAATCTTTTCTTTTGCCTCGCTCGGTCGGCAATCCGTATCATTTAAATACTTATTAAACTTGACATATAAGCGTCGATAATTTTCCTCCATTTTATCGTCAAGGTCAGAACTAACGGTTGCGCCATAAGTGTTAAGCTTAATATCAGCAGTGGTTCGTGTTTCATCTACTTTTAGATTGCTGTTATAGCGATATGGACTTCTAAAAGAAAAAATTGTGTTCTGCAAACGATTAACCTTTCTGGCTTCTCTTATTTGATAGAAAGTACCCGCTATATCAAATTGTATATTAATATTTTCAGAATCAAAGTTGGGTAGTTGATTCATAGAATGATATTGGGGGCCTTTTTTTTGCTTGGCACCAACGATTTCAAAACTATTGTTACGGTATAACATTCCATCTAATACACTACTTTTCCCACATCCGTTAGGCCCTATTAATGCAACAATTCTCTTCGGGCTTTCCCCCAGATCAATTGTCAAATCATGAAATCTTTTATAACCGTTTTTAAGCTGTAGTTTTTTTATTCTCATATTCAATCAATTTCATTTACTAATCGAAGTTTAAGTCTGTTCATTATTGTCCAACATGTCATTCATAATCATAAGCTTTTCAATTATTCGTTTATGTCCACTTTCTATTTCTATAGGTACTCCCGGCCGCATATGATCTATTTTATTAATTATTTCAAGCTTTAATACCTCATAAATTTCCTCGTTAATTCTTTCAAAACGGAACCCTTTCAATTTTTCTTTAAAAGTTTCCAAATCAGAAAAGATCTCATTGAAAAAAGGTTCAGGTACAATGTCACCGAGATATGGAATACCTAAGGGTCTGAAAAAACTTAAAATATAATCCTCAAAATATTTATTATCATGCAATAACTTATCTTTCATCAATTTCAATGCAGGCTGGTATATTGTAACAATATGCGTTTTAGCATCTATCGATTCATAGATATACTTAAGCAAAGACATTGCACTATCATTGGTTGATGATGCATCTGCAAATTCGTCTTTTAGCAATTGTATCTGGATCTTTTGGATTTCAACTTTGTCTTTAAAAATTCGCTCATAGTTAGCAACTTCATCAGTTAAAAAGAATAATGTTAAGAATTGATGTAATAAATACGACCGTGAATGTATAGGGATATTCGAGTCTTTAAAGAACTTAATTAGATAGGTTTTATAGCTATTTCTATGCTCTTCAAAATATTGCTTGACTGTTTGCACTCTTGACGTGAAAATCTTTTCTTTTACAATCTCAAGCCAAAAGACTCGATCTTTGTCTATATTAAGAAAAACGGTAAGTATTTTATTTAGTTCGTTATTATTTTCAGGTACAATTTCCTGTAATAAGTTCCGCAATTCACCATATTTAACTGTTTCAGACCAGTTGTTAATTGTCACGATCATTTCTTCAGCGCTCTTAGTCAACAATACATTAAATTCCGCGAAAGAAATCTGGTCAAATAGTTGGTAAGAAAAGTAAAGGTGAAAGTTGCGAAGTCTAGAAAATCGCCGTTGATTTTTGCCGCTGCTGCTTGCAAGAAAAGTAAACGCCGACATTGCGTACTTGTTCACATTTACATCGTAACCGTTTTCCAAAAAAAATTTGGATATAACACGCTCATCCTTTAATTCAATCGATTCTCCTGCATTAAAATCAAACGGCTCTCTGGATTTCACATAATTATATACCTCAAGATATTTATTTTTAATAAGTTCCAGAACAAAAAGATCGGATATCTCTACTTCGTCTTTAAGGATTTCAAATGCAACTTTAAAGGAATTACAAAAACGCTTAAGCTCTCTAACATTATCTATATAATTCTCAAATATGTCTTTTAAATCATTAAAAGATTCTGATGATAACTTTTCGACTACTAACTTTAAAATTCCAGCTTCTTTTTGCCTTGTTTCACCAGTAATCAATAGCCTTTCAAGTTCTTCAACAAAAATCTTTTTTCTAAATGCTGGAAGCGTGATTGTAAGCTGAAAAATTTTTCTCAAATACTCTTTTTCGTTTGCAAAATCCTTTGTATTAACCAAAGTTTTAACAATATAATCCTGATCTAGAGTTACTATAAAAAAAGTGTTGACAAAATTTGCGGTGTTTCGTATTATCCTTAGCACCTCCATCACTTCTTTTCCGGTTAACCTATCTAAATCATCAATTAGCACGACGATTCTCTTTCCCGATAACTTAATAGCAGAATTAATTTCTTCCTGTTTCTTTTTAAGGGTGTCATCGTCAGACCAGTTATTAACCAGTGTATCTAAAAATCTATACTCGATTTCCTTGCCTGTCTGAAGTATCCTCTTAGAGTATTCTTTAAGATCTGCAGTTATAGATTTATTAAACGGCTTCAAGTTAACAGATAATGTTTTAAAAAATTCATCAACGATAGCATCTGATTTAACTCTCCAGGGATTAAATTCAAAGACCAGATTGTCTTCATTCAAAATCAAGTCCTCTTCTAACCGATTCAGATAATCCGTTTTCCCACTACCCCAACTCGCAAATACACCGATTCCAAAAGCATTTACAGTGGTCGTTGCATTTATATGGGCAGCTAGTTTTTTAGCATATCCGCCATTTCCATACAAGTCTGCATAGGTAGCTATTATTGGTGCATCCTCAATAAACGATAAATGTCTCTCCAATACATTAATTGGTAAGCTATAAACTTTATAGGAGGCAAGGCGCAGCATCATCGCCAGAATTACAAGATCAAGGTAAGAAATCCATGCAAGGCATAATAACTTTAAATGGTAAAACTCATATTCCCCACTCTGTCTAAATACACCAATGTATATTATTGAGATCCCTAACATTGTCACAAGAGATGAACCTGTAGGAATTAACAATTTAGACATATTCAAGATCGTATACCTAATTGAATACACCAAAAAAGCGATTAAGACACAGTCTATCCAATAAGAGTCGTTCGCACAAAATTGAAGTATGGGTTCAACGAGGATATCATTTAAAACTTTTTTAAAAGGAACAGCGAATAAAAAAGATAGAACAACGCCAATTAGGCACTTATAAAACCACGCCAACTTGACATCACTTTTATAACTTTCACGATCAAACTTCCCAGACTGTATTTCGGTTTTTTTTTTCACTATAGGCTGAACTTCATCGTCAGCCTCATCAGATTTATTTTGTGATTGAGCGCTCATTTTAAATGCAAAATGTAATAAACATTAAATATATAAAAATATTATATCAAACCAGTTCACGTTTTTTCTTCCACTCCGCTACCGTCATCCCGGTCTCTTTTTTAAAAAACCGGCAAAAATATGTCGGGTTGTTAAACCCCAGTTCATAACCTATAAGCTTAACCGGCATGGCGGTACTTACCGCCAGCCGCTTAGCCTCCAATAAAATCCGGGCCTGCACCAGGCCAAAAACGGTAATGCCTTCGTGCAACCTGCACAGATCATTCAAAGTACGTAAACCATACCCCAGTTCATTGCTGTAAAACAGCGGATCTTTCCTGTCTTTGTAGTTCGCTTCAATCAAAGCTTCCAGGCGTTGTAAAACCACCTGCGGCGATACATAAGCCTGCCGCAGGGTAGCTTCAATATTTTCGTCGTATAGTGGTTTGCTAAACATTTACTTATTTCCATTTTAATCCCCCTGCCGGGAAGGTGGCTATAATGGCTGGTGCCACCTTCCCTGTGCAAGAGTTTAGCTGCTGTACTTCAATAGCCAAATATTCATATCAGCAGGATTGCGTTAATATAAAATTTATTCCTTGGTATAAATCCCCTTCGTTTCCCAACTCTCACTGTTACTCTCTATACTTTTCCGCTGCAGCACCAGTTCAACCCCTACCATACTATAGGTATCTTCTCGGGTCAAATCTATTTCCTTGTCGTTGCCTGGCATATAAATCACAGTGGTTACTTTAAAGGATTTCTTGTCTGCAGCCCAGGAAAAGCTTTTCACCATTTTCCTGTTTTCATCTCCAAAAAACACCAGTTTCGTACCGTTCATCGCCAACCCTCGTTTACCAGTCCAAACCGAATCTGCGGTTTGTTTGATCACCAAAGCCTCGGCCATGGCATTGCTGTATTCAGGCCCGGCAACTTGCAGTATCTGTTTCAACTTCCAGCTGCCGGTAAAATTGGTTTGCCCATGCAGGGCGATGGCGATACCCAGGCATAGTATAAGCAGTATTATTTTCTTCTTCATGATTTTACTTTTTAAATTTCACATCAGCAGGGGTCTTAATTTCCTGGTCAAATTCATACCCTGTCTCTATCCCTTTAAATTGTGCCCGCACCCCCCGTGTCATCCAAATGGGTGCCAGTGCCCCTTTTAAGTAATGGTCAAAAAATTGGGTAGCGCGAATAGTTAGGTCCCGGCAATCTTCTGGCGTATCGGTAGAATGCCCGCCATGGTCATATTGTAACAACCATGCTCTTTTACCCATACGTCGCATAGCTACAAACAACTCAACCGCCTGTTCAAAGGGAACGCCGCTATCATCCTTGCAATGAAACATCAATAGCGGACTGGTCACCTCAGCCACATGCAGTATGGGGTTATCAAGGTATTTCTCATTATTCAACCAAATGTCAGCGCCTTTTTCCCCACTATAATAAGAAACCCCCAAGCGACTCATGCCATCATCTTTGGCCAGCTGTAAGGCAGAACTTACCCAGTCAGTCACCCCAGCTCCCATAAAGGCAGCGGCAAAACGCTTGCTATGGGTCAAAATATAACTGGTCAAACCGCCGCCCATGCTGTGTCCCGCTATTCCCATTTTTGTACTATCTACATAAGCTTGTCCAGCCAGCCAGTTTGCCGCGCCTTCCACAGCATTCAACGCCGCCTCTCCATAAGGAATCTTTTTCTCCTTCATTCCCGGATTTCCATCCGCCCCCTTATTGAAATAAATATCTGGCAAAAACACTAGGTAACCCCTGCTCACAAACCAAGGGATATTGATATAGCCACTAACTGTGTAATCATTAACAGGATATTGGTTCAGACACATCGAAAACTGATCATAGTAATGTATCAATACCGGATATTTCTTAGCTGGATCAAAATTCTCAGGCTTGTACAATATTCCTTTGCTTGCGCTTCCATCCTGCTGTTTAAAATTCACCAGTTCAGAATTTAACCAATTGTAATCTTTATGAGGATTTAAATTGGTTAAAGCCTTAAAAGTTTTTAATCCCTGTGAAACATAAAAGTTAGGCGCTTCGGTAGTGGACTGCCTTACCACTAACCACATGTCTGCGTCCCTGGCTTTTATGGGTCTGCGTCCTCTAGAATAACGGCCCCAAAAGGTTCCACCATATTCCAACCGCTCTAAATCAAACATGTAAGGCCCTATAGCTAAACATTCGGCACCTTTATGCCTTCCTAAATTTAAAGCGTAAAAACCATTGTCTTTGTTCTCCATATTCACAGCTGTCAGGATCAGCCGATCATAGGCATTATAAAACATTTTCTTGTCACCAAACTCATCAGGTGTAATTTCAAAACGGATCTTATCCTTGCGGCCATTGGTTAAATTTACCGGCTCCTTTTTTCCGCTTATATCCAATTGCCAGATGTCATAATGATCATATACCAATAAGCACTTACCATTATCTAACCAACCAACAATTCCACGGGGTAATCCCGCCTGTTTGCCTGTGCCATCAAACTCAATCTCCCCACCAAAATAGACAGCAGCCTTTGCGGACAGATCTGTATACTTCTCCGATCTCATATCGTAACGAAGGTATTGACCTGTTATACGGTCATAACACAGCAGCCAAGTCCCATCTGGTGCAAATCGAGTCAACATAATCCCCTTCTTTAATCGAATTCGTTTGCCATCCAGGAGGGACACTATATGCACTTCTGGTACAGCCCAATCCTCCCAGAACCTGTCTGTCATTACCCGCCTTTCTATTATGCCGTATTCCCTTATCCCTTCTAAATACAAGGTCTCATGTTCTCCTGATAAATTGCTAATCTGCCCCCTCTCTTCAGAAGGCATCGAAAATTTATAAATGATCTCACCTTGCCACTTGCTCAAACGATGATCGCCTCCTGCCAGCTGTGCTGACATCAAAAAAGTATCCTGGTAATTCCACACATTTACCTGTACGGCGCCTACCCGTGCTTTCCGACCATCGACCACGGATTTCCGCATAGAAACAATGATATAACGGCCGTCATCTGTAAACGTCGGAACGCCGCTTAATGTCAGCTCTTTTATCTTATTTTCCAGATCAGAAGGCTTTTTTTGAACTGCCAGATTCATTCCTTTTTTATAATACCAGATCGAACTATTATTACCTCTTGACGATTGAGTTTGTAGTATAAAAATCAGTTGCTGAGCAGCTTTATCAAAATTCTTACCGATCACCATCTCATCTTTATTACCTTTCCATATTGTGGTTACTTTTCCATTAGCAGCATCTATCCATTGCAATCTTTTTTTAGCTCCTTCCTCAGTTTGTAAAATCAGTACCCGTTTGCTTTCATCGAAACTATAGGCCGTAACATGAACATAACTGTTCAGCTTGCCATTTGCCAAATTTATGACAGCCAGCTCTTTATCCGCGTTGTCCAATTTGCAGCTAAACCATTTATTCCCCATGGAAAATACAGGATTATTAGCCCTGTTAAACTGATATTCCTTACCGGTTAGCAGATTTCTCAACAACAGCTTTTTGTCCATTAACAGAATCCCAAGCCATTCATTGCGGTTATCATTATGGGGCAATTGATAACTGGCTACTCCTGTGATTACTTTTATTGCTTTTCCGTTCAAAGGCAAATAACAAAGGCTGTCACCAGTTTGGTAAATGTAATAACGGTTATCTCCTGAAAAGAAACCAGGCTTCATCCCCTTCAATTTATGCTTCCATTTACCCTCAATGGATTGTACGATCGTATAGTCTTTAAGTCCATTGATCACATAACTGCAATAACGCCCATTCCTGCTGATCGCAGAAAATTCGCCAATCTGATCCACTGGTGTAATTAGCGTATTCATGCTCATCGCAGGCTTACCACTTACTGCAATAGCTTTAAATAAATATTCCTCGCCATTCTGTGCAATGCCATTAAGTGAATAAACAAGCATCACCAAAAAACAGGTTACATGCCTAATCAAATTAATACGCTTTATCATATTTTTAGTTATTTGTGTGTTTATCAATACAGTTATTCCTAATCATGGCCAGGTCTTTTCCCCCGTTCTCATCTTCGTCAGCACTTCTTTGAAATTCTCAATATCTGTCTGATACTTATATTTTTCAGCCAATCGCAAAGCTTTTTCTTCCCATACCATCGCCTTATCCTTCTCGCCGGCCTTATACAACAAATTGGCATAGGTATCTATATGACTAGGGTCTAATGGTGTTCTTTTTATTACTTCATGCATCCATTTGGCTGCTTTGGCTAGCAGCGCTTTATCAGTAATCCGCTCGAACAACTGCCAGCAATTCATATTGATATCTGAGTAAATCGCCAAACCAATCGAACTCAGCGTGTCTATCCCGTACTTATCCAGTTTCTGCAGGTAGGTATTATAATAATTCGGATAATTGTAATGTTGTTCATACCAGGCTAATTTCGCATTCAACAGGCCCCTTTCGGCATAAGGTTTGGGATACTTCTGCAGGATTTTTTGATACAATCCAGGCCAATCCGCTTCAGCCTTATCTGTTGGTGCGGCAACACCATTCAAGTAAACCGGTGTAGCCACGTTGCTTAGTTTTAAAAAAGGACTTATAATTTCCCTAAACACCACCCTGTTTACCATTCTATCAGCAAATCCAGGTGAACCTGCCGCCTTGTCCGCTTTTTTGCCATCAGGGTAAAAAATAGCAAACAGCTTTGCGTCGCTTTTAAGCTCTACAGCATTCAAAAATTCCATATTCGCCTTGGTATACAACTTCTTATCGCTTGCTTTTTCCAGGTATTGTAAATAATCCTGTATCAGTAATTTTTCAAATGCTTCCTTACCCAATTCTTTTGCCGATCGCATCATGTACAAGATTTTGCTGTAATCCTTTTTACCCTTTTTGTAATCTGCCTCCAACTCATCGAATTCGATGTAAGGATCAACATAGGCCTGCCCAGGTTTTAAAGCTGCTACAGCTTCGGCAATAAAAGCTTGCGGGGTTCTGTAGCCAATGGTTTTGTGTACTACCTTTCCATCCGGGCTTAGAAAAATAAAAGTAGGCAGTGATAGTACCCGGTATGCTTTATTGATCTCTTTGGCATCATCATACCATTTTTGTACTTCCGGGTTGTCAGCTTTAGTCTGATCTGTCTGTACCTTTACGGCAATAAATGCTGCATTGATAAAGTTACCGACACTGTCATTTACGTACACTGTTTTATCCATTTCTTTGCAGGGCCCGCACCAGGTGGCAAATACATCCAGGAAAATATATTTATTCTCCTTTTTCGCTTTTTCTTTTACCTGTGTCCAGCTTAGGCCAGTTGTCCATTGAATACCTTCCTTCATGGTCAACTTAGGTTTTGTTGCGCTGACTATCACGGGCAAAAGCAACAGGCATAACATGGCCTGTCCTATCCCAGGATTTTTCATTATAAGTTTCATTTGTGTGTTATTTAGTTGATTGATTAATTGTGCAATACAAAGGTTAAACCGGGCTCCGGCGAGCCTCCTAATATTCCTCCCAGTACCAGCGTTACCTTGTTAAACCCGGTTACAATGTAGGGGTACAGCGTAAACGTAGCGATGATTTCATTAGTCACGGCATTTCTGACCTCAAAATTGTAGGTAGGATCAGTCCCCGATTTTGTAAATGCTTTAAATTCACTAATCTGTTTGTAACCAATATTCAAAAATTCATTTACCGCAGGGGACGAAGCCAACGTAACGTTAATGGCCGGCCCACCCGGAGACAGGTTCAGAAAACGCACCCGGATGTTGTTGTCCTGCTTGGTATAAGTTTCGTGCACCAGCAGGCTGCTTACGGCATCGGGTGTACCACCCAAGAATAAAGAGTAAGACTGACCGGCATCCATTACCACCTGGTTGTTGCCGTGATAATAGGGCCGCAAAGAATCGGTTACTGGGTAAATATACAGGTCTTGTTTGCCTGGTAAAACGGAAAGAAAAGAAAAACCATTGTTTAAAAAAGTATAAGAAGGTACACCACGTAATTTAACATCTGTACCTCCTGTAACCGCATTAACAATATTGAGGGAAGCTAACGGAGTACTAACAACCCCTTCCTTTTTGCAGGAAATCAACAGCATGTTCAGCAGCAGGAGTATGGTGAATGTTTGTTTCATAACTTAATATTTTATGAGTTGAATTCTTATGATTTAAAGGACTGTATCAGTAGCCCTGGTTTTGGAGCAGGTTCTTAGCCTTGTTCAGATCGGACTGTGGCAAAGGAAAGAGTTGCTGGTAAGATTTCCATGCAACAAGGCCTTTGGATTTGATTGGGGTAACAACCGACATCACCGCATCAATAGTACCGGTACGCTTCAGGTCAAACCAGCGTTGTCCTAATTCCGTAAACAGTTCCACCTGCCTTTCGTGAAGAATAGCGGACAGTAAAGTATTTTTGTCGTTCGCTGTTAAGGTGCCGTCTGCCAATCCGGCTCTCCTTCGTATCGCCAGTAAATCCTCTCGCGCTCCTGCTATGTTGTTCAATTGAGCCCTGGCTTCTGCACGGATCAAATATTGTTCTCCTAGGCGCAGCATCATCTGATATTCTGTCATAGCGGCAGCACCCGTTATATTTAAATTGCCCAGGTTAATTTTATACTTATAAGAATAATGATAAATCGTTCCGGCTACATTAACCGCTCCAATCCAATTACCCAAATCTTTGCGCTGATCATTAGTTTCAAAACTGGCTAACAACTGTGAACTCAAAAAAACAGGATTTCTAGAATCAGTAGTTGGTCCACTAGCACGAATTATGAAAGTGCGCGCATCTTCCGTATTAAAGAAAGAAGTAGTAGGCTGCACCTGCCAAATCGCTTCCTTGCTATTTTTTAGAAATACTTCATTCAGGGCTGGCAAGCTAAATAAGAAACTATTGTTAATAACAGCAGTTGCTTCCTGTTCTGCATTTGCGTTATCCCTGGTATACAGGTATGCCCTGGCCAGTAAAGCCTGCGCAGCCCATTGCGTAGGTCTTACGCGTTCATTACTTGTTTTCAGCAAACTTTCATCAGGATAATTATCAGCCAATAAATCCCGTGCTTCTTTCAAATCACTAATGATCTGCTCGTATACCTTAGCCTGAGGAACACGGCTCAGTAGCATATTCACTTTATAATCGGTAGTCATGGCCATTGGCAGATCCCCATACAGGTTTACCAGGTAGAAATAAAAAAAAGCACGCATAAATTTGGCCTCTCCCAGTAATTGTTTGCGAACAGCGGGAGTCAATGCATCAGCAGCGGGCTCATTCAACCCTTCAATTGCGGCATTACATCGGAACACAAAATTGTATAACGGGCTCCAGTACTCATTACCTGATCCCTGAGCAGCCAAAATGTTGGTATAATAAGCAACATAGTTAGCCCCTGTAGTGTATGAAGTTAATTCATCCGCCGATAAGCCCAGCATTAAACTTAACCCCCTGGTGCCTACAAAACATCCGGCATTATCAATTCCTTTACCCACATCACTATATAGGCCGCTAAGCACAGCGATTGCAGTCTGGTCACTGGTAAAAACATTAGCTGAAGAGATCACATTTACTGGAGCCGGTACTTCTATAAACTTTTTGCAGGAGCAAAGCAATAAGATTGCTAACAGCCATCCATATCTATATATCTTTTTCATTGTTTTTTCTTTTTATTAAACATTCTGATAAACAATTATAATCCTACCGTAAAACCAACGGTCCACATTTGAAGAGGCGGTAAGGTTGTAGAATTCTGCGTTTCCGGGTCCAGGCCGGTATAATTTGTAATGGTAGCCAGGTTTTGCCCCCTGAAATAAATACCGGCATTTTGTATCCGGGCCGATTTCAGCCATTTTTCTGGAATTTGCCAGGACAGTGACACGTTTTTTAAGCGTATGTAGGAGGCATCATAGGAAAACCAAGCATCAGTTTCAGTAACGGGTAATATCCCACCAGTAGCAAATCTTTGGATCAGATTATTATCACCAGGCTTCTGCCAGCGGTTCAGCACAGTAACCGGCTGATTACTGTATTGGGTAACAAATGCACCGGGTAGATTGTCTGATCCATTCCAAAAAAACAGCTCCCGCGGCCCTTTTTGCCTTACAAACTGAAAAAGTAAATCGAGAGAAAACCCTTTGTAATTAAGTGTATTGCCAATACCACCGTAGAACCTGGGTTGTGTTGAAATAAGAATATTTCTATCTGCGTCTTGCGAAAGGCCTACTGGTTGATTATTTTCATTTGCAATGGAATAATAGCCCGAATTGGGATCAATTCCTAGAAAACGGGCATAAGGACGGGCACCCAGCGGTTGACCGATAATCACCCCATCCAGGCCTTTTGCATAACTGCTTTCTTCAATACCGGGAAAAGCAATCAGCTTATTACGTGGAATCGTTAAATTCGCGTTTATTGTCCAGGCAAAATCCTTCGTCTTGACAGTATTTGTCACAAGAGAAAATTCCCAGCTGGTATTTTGTACTGTAGCCGGAAAATTTTGTAAAAGTGAGTAGGAGCCAGTTACACTTGGCAATAGGTATTGGATCAATTGGTTTGAACTGCGGTTGCGGGCATAAGTTAAATTAAGTAAAACCCGGCCTTTAAAAGCCCCTAGATCAAGTCCACTCTGCATCTTTCGCGTTTCTTCCCATTGCAGATTAGGATTATTTAATCCGGAACTGGCAAGAACTGCGCTATTTTGGTAAGGAAGCCTAGACTGCGGTGTATAGTAGTTATTAAGGTATTGGTAATTCCCGATCTGATCACTTCCTGTAGTACCATAACTGGCTCTCAGCTTACCAAAACTCAGAAAAGGTAAAACATTCCCAATGATTTTTTCTTCTGTGAAGATCCAACCAGCGCCCGCACTCCAAAAATTGTGAAATAGGTTATTCTCCCCAAATCTGCTGCTGCCATCGCGCCTTATGTTTAAATTAATTACGTATTTCTGATCGTAAGTTGCATTCAGTCTTCCAAATACAGCACTATATTGGTAAATCGTATTATCGTATCCGGCACGAACGTTTGTCGCCGATCGAATGCTTTTAACTAGAAGGTCGCTGGTAAAACCATATGCTTGAGTAAAATTTTGTTCCGCCTTATTTTTCTGAAAAGTACCGCCTGCCAGCGCATCTATTGCTATTTTTCCAATTAGCTTAGCATAAGTTAATTGCGGCTCCGCTATCCAGGAAAAGGAACCCAGATTATTAAAAGATGAGTAGCGCTGATCGCTTGTCCTGTCTTCAGGAGGATAACGTTCGGCCGAAGTGCTTAAAAAAGAATTCCCCTGAATATTGTTGTAGCCAAAACTACCTTTTACGGTCAATCCAGGCAAAATCACATAACCAACCTGAGCGTTACTGTTTAAAGATTTTACTGCATGTTCATATGCTCTGTATGCGGTTTCGGTTAGAGGATTATCAAAGGTTGAAGATCCTGAAGCATTGGGAGCCCAGTTCAAAGTACCATCCTCATTATACAGTGGAGGTGCATTGGGTGCAAGAAAAAGCGCAGCTTTTGTCAGATCCGTGCCCGGAACCCCATTCCCATTTACCGCATAACTACCTGTTAAGCTAAATTTAAACCGCTGATTTGCTGAACTTGTATTCAGGTTAAAATGTAGGTTCCCCGTTTTACTGGCAAAATCGCCCGGAAAAACGGTTCCACTCTTATTGAATGTTGCACCAACCAGGTATTGAACATACTCTGTCCCTCCGGATACGGAAGCATTGATGTTGCTGTACTGAGCAGTACCCCCAATCAATTCTTTCTGCCAGTTGGTGTACCTGGTAGTGTCCCAAACCCGGAGGTCATAATTCGGGAAATCGTTAATATTCAGTCCATCATTTTTTATTCCTTCATAACGCATTTCCAGGTATTGCCGGGTATTCAGCATTTCTACCTCATGGCCCACCCTGCCCCAGCCTTGCTGGACACCTACATCTATTTTAATTTTACCAGGTTTCCCCTTTTTTGTAGTAATCAGTAGAGCACCATTGGCTGCACGGCTACCATATATGGCCGTTGCATCCGCATCTTTTAAAATTGAGATAGATTCGATATCAGATGGATTAATAAAATTAATCGGGCTATTAACCGGATTCAGCGGAGATCCTCCATTCAATGGATCAAAAGAATCCATATTCGATCCAAGCAGTTCAAAAGCTAAAGGAACTCCGTCCACCACAATCAAAGGATCACTCCCTCTGCCAATACTATTTTGCCCTTGTATCCTTACTTTAAAAGCCCCATTGGCCAATCCAGTACTTTGGGTTACAACTAATCCCGGTACTCTGCCTTGCAAGGCAAATAAAGGATTTTGCACCGGTTGCTGTTCAATCTCTTTTGCGGTTATCATCGTCACATTACCCACGCTCAAGCGTTTGGTCTGCGTACCATAAGCAATAATCTGTACCTGGTCTAAAGGATTTTCTGAAAGCAAAAGCGTAATGCTACCCATGTTTTGTTTTGCAGGTAATTCTTTAGTCACATAACCAGTATAGGATATCACCAGCACAGCATCATCCTTCACATTCTCTATCAAAAACCTACCCTGTGCATCCGTCATCGCCGCACCCTTTCCATCTTTCACCTTTACCGTTGCTCCCGGCAAAGGAGCACCCTTCTCATCCACAACCCGACCAGTAATATCAATAAGATTTCTCCTATCGTTCGAAATGACGGATGCAATTTTGTCCAGAAAGGAAGGCTCTTTTTCTTTAATCAGTATGTTCTTATCTACAATGGAATATTCCTGTCCCGGTGTATCCAGTATGCTTTTGAGTACCTCTGTAAGGTCTGAGTTTTTAAAATTTACGTTAAGTTTCCGGCCTGCATCTATCTGATCTGGTGAGTACAGTACATTATAGCCTGTTTGCAGCTTTATCGCCTTAAATATTTCGCTCAGGCTGGCACCCTGCTTACTAAAGGTAAGCTTTTGTGCAAAGCTGGAGGCACTAACCTGCAGCAGGCAGGTGGTCATTATGATTACAACAAGCTTCATAATCAGTATTATTTTCTTCGGGAGCCCACTTTTAAATAAAGCATCCCTGTTAAAAGCAGATAATTTCATACTTTTGTGGTTTGGGTTAATACGTTAAACACTACTCAAATTGTTTCATTAGGTTGGCCCAAATATGGCGTAGAGGTGTTAGAGCACTTCTACGCTTTTTTATTAAGCTCCCTTTCTTTCCCTGGTTTTAACTCCGCTGTCGTAAAATGTTTTGCATCAGTTTTTTGGTTTAGTTTTTACTCTGTTAATTATCCGAAAGCGTTATTTACTTTTCGAGAGCATTAACAGCTATAATGATGGGATTGGTTAGGCCCCGATGATCCTATTTGCTAACTACTACTTGCTGTCCTTCTATTTTAAATTTAACCCCCGCTGTATATTCAAGGGCTTTTAATAAAGCCGATAGGTTATCATACCGTGTTACCGAACCGCTTAGTTTTTTGTTTTTCAATTCTGGTTCCTGATAAGCAACAGTTACATTATACCATCGGGCAACCTGCCGCATCACCTCATCCATTGTGGTATTGCTATAAGTAAAGAGACCGTTTTTCCAGGCCACAGCAAGTTCCACATCAACTTCCTTCACTTTTATCCCCGCGCTACCCGTGACAAGGGATTGCTGGCCAGGTTTGAGGGTTATTGCGTTAAGATCCTTCGCATCCGCTCTGGATGACAATACAGGAGTAACCCGCACACTACCCTCTAACAACGTAGTCCTTATTCCACTCTCGTCTGTATAAGCATTCACATTAAAATGTGTACCCAATACTTCCAAACTTTGCCCTGCAGTTTCTACAACAAAAGGCCGTGTTTTATCCTTCGCCACTTCAAAATATGCTTCGCCACTTAGTTTAACCCTTCGCACAGCCCCACGCTCTTTTAAGGCAGCGCTATAGGTTAAACTTGAAGCAGCGTTTAGCCATACATGGGTACCATCAGGAAGTGTAACCTGGTACGTTCCGCCACGCGGGGTAACAAGGGTTTGCTCACCGGCAGTGTTTAGCGCATTAATTTTAGTCCCATCGTTATAGGCCAGTTCTTTATCAGTTATGGTTATTCCGGTTTTGGCATCGCTTAAGCTTATGGTTTTGCCATTGCTGGTTAAAGTGGCATGGTTACCACCAGGGGCAATGTCATTTAGGTCCTTCGCATTCGCTCTGGATGACAGGGAGGTGTCAGGATTACGTGATGTATAAAACCAGATGCCGAAAGCAATTGCAGCTACTGCCGCGGCTGCGCCAATATAGTGTGGCCATAGCCTCGCTTTTTTTACAGGAGCACCAGCCTCTGAAAGTGGCGCTAAATTGGCCTCCAACTCTGCCTTAACCTGTGCCAATTCCTGCTCAGAAAGTAACGGCTTGTTTCCGGCATAAAAAATCTGGGCCTCAAGCAACTCCAGTTCGGCTGCCGAACACTCACCTTTACGATAGCGGTTTAAAAGTTCTTCTAGTTCAATGCGGTTCATTTTCATCCCTAATTAAATACAAGTCGATTTAAGGTTAAGTTAGTTCTCAAAAAAAGTTAAATAATTGTTATAAATATTTCTGAAGGCACCCCGGGCTACAAAAACAGCATAAGAAATACAGCTCCCAATTTGCCTTTCAATATTTTTAAGGCCCTGTTCATATTGGTTCTAACAGTAGCTTCGGGCAGCCCCAGATGTTCGGCAATTTCTTTCCGGCTCATGTTGTTTTTGCGCGCCAGCTCAAATACCAGGCGCATTTTTTCGGGCAGGGCCGCAATCTCCTGTGCTATTAGCGCCTCCAGGTCATGCTTTCGCACCAAATGGTCGGTGCTATCGGCCGGGGTCTGTGTAGGCTCGTTGTAGTGGTCAAGGTAGCGCTGTACTACTTTTTGGTGCTTGTACCGATCAAATACTTTATTTTTTACCGCAATAAAAATAAATCCCCTGAAATTCTTTTCGATGTCCAGATCTGAACGTTTTGTCCATAAGTCTGTAAAAAAATCCTGCACAACATCGCGGGCATCATCCCTGTCGTACAAGTTCCTGTAAGCAAATGAAACCAGCAGTTCGGCATAACGGTTAAACAGTTCACCAAAAGCAAGCTTGTCACTTTCTTTTACAAAAGCAACCAGTTCTTCGTCCCTATATCCGCTGTAATCAGCCATGGCATTTGTTCCCATATCAATTTACGAATTATAAATGTAAAACTATGTATGTTGAAACAAATAAACCACAACTTACGAAGTGACAATCAGGCACTTTGGTATAAAAACAGGCTTCAAAGCTATCGGAAAGCGGTAAATTATTTTCTTTTTACAAGAAAAATTATTTCTATGAATTTTTTTGGTTTGGTCATTATTATTCTACCCTAACGTTCTCCTTAACCCTTTTCACAAATTCAGGAGCCGGTTTAAATTTAGGCGCAACATGAGCTGGCACATTTACCAGCGTATTTGTAGAAATGTTACGGGCTGTTTTTGCTGCCCGCTTTTTGGGCTCAAAACTGCCAAAACCTCTTATATAAATGGTCTCCCCGGCGGTTACAGATTCTTTAACAACTTTAAAAAAGCGCTCTACGATTTCTAGAACATCGGCTCTTTCTATTCCGGTTTTGCCGGCAATCTGCTCAACAATTTCTGCTTTGGTCATTATGGTTTTAGTTTGGTTTAATAATTGGTTTTGTTGTTGCAAGGGGTAGCCAGATTAATTGCTAAACACTTCCGTTTTGCTTTGCATACAGCTGGTTGGCATTTAAAAAGATTAGATCAGCGTAAGCTTGTAGGTATAATTTTGATTGCCCCTTTTCCTGCGCATGGTTCAGCAAAATAGCCAGCTCGTTCATTTCACTCCGTAAGGCTTCGGTTAAAAGCATACTGATTTGGCCCCGAACTGTGTTGCTTACCAGTGCATGGTTATGCAGATCAGGATAACGCTCCAGATAGTCCACCGCAAAATGCTGGTTAAATTCCAGTACCCATCCGTCCCCTGCAAATTTATCTTCTTCAAATACTGATCCGGCCGGAACGAAAACAAGTTCATCGCCAGCTGTAAACCATAGCAAACGGTTCCATTCATTAGTTGAGAGCGTGGTATTGTGGTTAGCCCTATCGAACCGGCCAATACTTACGCTTAAGTCATTTTCCATACAATTGCAGGCAAGCACCTGCGCTACAGTTATTTGTTTATATTAAGTTAGGCTGCGAAGGTATTTAAATATCAGTTACCGCGCTTCATATTTTAAAAAACATTTCAAATTTTGTGGATGGCGCGGGTTTAGATGTTTATGGCCTTAGTTATTACGGCCGGGCCGCCATAATGGTTTTATACTTAACGCAGTTATCGGGCCCCAGGCTGAATTTAAAAATAAAGCTATGCGCATCATGCTGTATTTCACTTAAAAAGCTGGCAAATACCGGTTCCAGCACTGCAATAAAGTTATCGCAGTACTTTTGAAAATCAACTATGATGAATTTAAACTGGTACTGGGGCTTAAGTTCATTAAGGTTGATATAAATTTCAGAATTCCTGATCTGTAAAAACTTCGATTTTCGGTCTATGTTTTCCCTTAGCCTTGCATTCAGCCTGATAAAGTTCTGCAGTTTTTCGTGCAGTAATGCGGTTACATCATTGTAATCATTTTGCCAATAAGGCCTTTCTGATGTTATTGCCCGGTAGTTTCTTTGGTAGCCCATAATTGTGTTTTAATCCCCTTTGCAAAGCTAGGTTATTGAGATATTTATTTGCAAATAAAATGCTAAAATTATTAGTGTTTAATCAGTGGTTTTAGCACTTTTGTTTTAAGCGTAAATGCTTTAAACAGAACTTATTATTTACTCAAAAAACTGAAATATGTACCAAACAATTGAATTTTCTACCAGCTATGTTAACGAACCTGAAAATATTTATTACAGCCGCAAGCCTGCCCCGCGCAGATATATGCCCGGCAACAGTTATAACACTTATTGCATGGTAAAAGAAGCTATTGCTTTTAGGCAGGGCTACTGGTTAATGATACTGGTGCATTGGCACATACTGAAAAGCTGGGCAATGATTTGGAAGGCTTTGGTGATATAGGTGTTATTTTGCGCACTGCGCTAGAGCATCAGTGTTTGAATATAGTGCTGGTAAATTTCGTTGATGATTATTATCAGGCCAACCGCAAGGATGTAACTTATAATATCAATTTGATTGCTGCTGCCGCTGGCATCAGCATGGTTCTGGTAGATCATATAGTTATGGAACCGGATGGATATTACAGTTATAGGGATAACGGGTTGTTGAATTATTTTGGGAAACTGACGAAAATAAAAAACCGCAGGAATTGACACCTGCGGTTAACCTAAATTTTTTATCCATTTTGCAATGCCGCATCCACGCACATCGCATTAAAAAATGTATTCCAGTCCTCGTACAAAGGCCTTCCTACTGAGATCAAACTAGCCAAATCTTTTGAAAATTACCCTGCTGAACGAGTAAACACCCATGCCAGGAAATAGATTTGGTTGATACTTGAGCGGCAAAATTCATTATTTGCCATCAATTGAACACACACTTTTAGCATTTCCGCAAATATTGCGGTAGAGATCAAATTCCTCAAAACTAAATTCTGTTTAGAGCGCATATCTGCTGTTATAAACCAAATAAAGTTTTTACTGGGATATCTTTTGGATCGAAGCCTTGGTAGTCTACAGGACTAAATAGGGACAGGTAAATATCAAATCAAGGTCTGATTAAAGTCTGCTTCGAAACTTATTGGGATAAAAGGTACTTTTCCCCTTCAAACCTTAAGGAATCCTAGATCAGTCCTTAATTTGCCCAATAGTTGGTATTTGGTTGGCTGCAACCAAAACTATAAGAGAATTGACTATGATTCACTATATTAGAAACCCATACAACATATAACCAACTCATTAAACGTTCATCACCAAATGATTTTATTAATCGATAACTGCTCTTTACTTCAGCTGGTCAATTCTCAGGGATATGGAAAATTTTTACTAGACCTGACTGACCATATTAACAATGGCAATATAACATTGATTACACATGAATTGCTGATTGAGGAATGGGATAAACATAAACTGAAGGACAAAACACGAAAAGAAAAAATTCTAAGGAAAAAATTAGGAACAACTGATGATGCTGCACAAGGTACTACCCAAGCTTTGGAAAGAATTGACGTCATACATCTAGACAAACAAATTGCTCAAATTGATGAATTATTAAAAAAAGCAGAGGTCTTACGCACACCACAAGTAATTACAAATGAATTTTCCGATCGATATCGGCGTAGGCTAGCACCGTTCCATAAAAAGCTTGATGGTCAAAACGATTGGGAAATTATTGGAACAGCATGTATCTATTGTGAACAATATAACAGAGCTCAATTATATTTTATTTCATCAAACTATAGCGACTTTGCTGATCCCGGCCAACCACTCAATAAAATTCATGATGATCTTCAAGGCCGTTTCCAAAAAGTAAAAATCAATTATTTTCAACTCTTTGCTGATTTTTTTCAAGAGCTTAATTTTTCCATTGATCGGCATAATCTAATCCCTGGAAATATCACCAAAAACGAAAAATTTTCCTTCAAATCTTCAATGAAGAAAAATGTTCTGGATAGTTTATATTATTTGTTTCACGATCTATATGCAGAAATTTCATTTATACCAGTACATCTGCTTAAAAACTATTATCCTTTCCGAGAATCTGAGAATATCCATCCATATTATAGTTTATTTGCCCTATATGAGATTAACAGCAAACTCATAACCCTTTTCGAGCAGATTAAGATCGACACTACCCACAACGATTATAAGATTGTTAACCATGCATATTTTAATGGGGTTGAAAATCATAAAGAAAAGCTAGATTTTGTACTACAAAAACTAACCAACAACCTCATATTTAATCTGGAAGGAAACCTCCGTGATAATTTTAGCAGGGTAAAGGTTTATTATGCTAAACAGGAATTCTGTACCTGCGCGAAATGTTCCTACTCCAGGTTCGATTTTATGTCAGTACTAAAAAGGCTGGAAGTAGCGCCAAAAAATCTTGACGAAAAATTTAAACATGCCTACATCCAGTATCAATTAAAAAACTATAAGGCAACTTATAATCTTTTATTAGAAATTCGAGATGAGGCCTACGTCAGTAAAAAGTATATTCAGTATTTCATATCTCAGCATAACCTTAGCCATCTGGGGGTTTTCTTATCGAGCCCATTCTACGGAAGGATGATGTCAGACCAAGATAAGAAGTCATTAAAACTTATAGACCCAATTGAAGAGTGTGTAAAATTGAAATCACTTACAGATTATGATTTACTTCATTACATTGCGAAAGGTGATTTTTTTAGCTGGGCTTTTCAGGACATTTCTAATGCAACAGAACAAATTGTGCAACATTATAGAAGCCAACTGTTGGGAGGCTGGAGTTCGAACAATTTTGTATGGAAATTAATAGAGTCTTTTACCAATCTCGAATTCTTTATCGGCAACAATTTTATAATGTACGAACATTATTCAAATTTTGATGAGTTATTTAATTTCGTAACTAAAGGAATTTTGGCATCTCATGCAATGAATTTGGAACAGGAGGGAGCGTACCGTGAATTCGACAATACATGGATAAAGAAGTTTATATTTTATGGAAGTACAAAAACTATTCTTAAATACTTCGGAAAATTTGAGCTTAGACAATTAAAATATGACAAAAAGAGCCCAGGAATTAACTTTATTGACCTGGCGAAGAACTTATTAAACAACAAGAGGGGCTTTCAGAAGGAATTTGAAAAGGTTGCAGACGAAGACAATGATTTTTTAGGAACAACGCTTGATAAGTATGTCGAAAATTTGATCACGATGGCAGGCTTAATTGAATTGGAGAATAAAGATGTCAATCAATTTGCCAATATTTTACTGCGATTCATAAAAGCTAATCATATTGATCATATTACACAAAATGCAATTACACAATTTGTGGCTAGAAAAAGCAGTGCTTTTACGCAGCGACTGTTAACTAAATATATTACCCTCTATAATGGATCAAAACTCAAGGGCAATACAGTTCTTGCCTTTTTACTTTCTAATTTGACCGAAAAACCTGCAGAAATAATAATTCCTGATATGGTTGCAGGATGTTTGGACAGAAATAAAAAGGGCAACGAACCAATTGATTATGAACTATTATTTCAATTACATAAGATGGCCGATGCCGACGAAAGGATTAGCATTTCCAATATGATTAACCAGCATTTAGAAAGTCATTTCAATATGCGGTTATATCACGTCAGTGTGATAAGTGAATTCATTCCTTTCGACGAAAAAATGTTATTTAAACGCTTGTCAAAAATTGACACTACTCGAAAAAATCCCACTAACAGGCTCTTTTTTAAAGAAAAAGATTACAGAAATGTTGATTTAGACGCGTTAATTAATATTTGCTTTAAGTTTAACATCAACACCCGCACAAAGCGATTTCAAAAATTCTCGGAGAAACATGATTACTACAAATGGCTCTTAAATATGGACCAATTCGATTATAATCACTTCGATATTGATTGGCCGAGCAGTTACCGCACGTTTTATTATTTCAGGGAAATGGCTAAATCCAAAAATTTAATTTCACACTTTATTGACTATATGGAAACCAATAGCAACCCGCTCCTTCAAGATACTTTTGTTAAAATTAATATGCATAAAAACAGGCCAAAATAGATTAATCAAAATGACCCCAACTGTCTTAAAAAAAACCGGCGGCGGCATGACTTCCTCCTGTACCATCTAAGCATCCGTTTTCACATCTTGAAATAATTAGGCAACCGGAACGTTCAAAACGTTTATCTCAACCGATTGCCTTGCAAATTTTAATATTTACAGATGAATAAATAGTGGCTATTTGCCGTTTACACTTAACTTATTCCCATAAATCTCAATTAGCTTTTTGTCCAGGTATGAACCATGTGCATTTCGGTCAACAATGGTTCCGTCCGGAGCGATAAGTAAATAAAAAGGAATTGCCCAATAAGCATATGCCTTCACTGCATCTTCATTTTTGAAATCAAATGGATGTTTTGGATAAGCAAGATTCTGGTATGGTAAGTTCTCTTCCTGCATGGCCTTTGGCCATCTATCTTTGTGGTTATCGACAGAGATAGCAATGATTTCCAGTCCTTCCGGATGGTACCTCTTATAGGTATCTTTTACGTAAGGAAACTCTTTGCGGCAAGGTGCACACCACGGCCCCCAGAAATCAAGCAGCACATATTTGCCCTTCCCAACATAATCAGAAAGCTTCACTTGCTTGTAACCGGCATCTACCAAATCCAAATCAGTAAACTTTTTGCCTACAGCATATTTTTTTGTTTCATTGGCAATTGCTGCTGTACTCTTAAAATATTGAGTAGCTTTAATTGCTGAAGAAAAAACAGCCAGCAAATCGTCTATTTCTGCTGTAGTGAACATGCCTTCGTTAGAGGACATGATTGCTTCTCTGAATGCATAAACCGAGATGGGGTTATCCTGATACTTGTTCACAAATTTTTTGACAAAGTCCTTTATCAAAAAATCTATTGAATCGATCTGTTTTATGGCTGATAGTCCTTCAGACACAGGAGCATTAGGTCTTTTGGCCAGATAGGCTTTGTAAGGAGCTTCAAATGTCTTTTTTGCGTTCAATAAACTCATCATTTTCTGGATATACTCCATGTACCCCGCATTCACGCGGGAACCTGTAACATGCACTTTACTAAAATCATAGCCAAAAGTTTTAAGCGCTGTCAGCGGGATGCTATCAAGTACTGCTTCAATTCGAATTGTTTCGTTACTCAGGAACAGTGGCACATATGGCCTGCCGATCCATACCAGATTTTCTTTGAAATTACTTCGGTCAGCTGTCTGATAAATTTTGACCGCAAAAGGCCCAGGCCTTTCCACGGTTCCTTTAAACTGGAACTTACCACCCCTAATTATAGTGCTATCCACAAGTTTCCTACCTCCTTCGTTCCCCCCGCTTAATAAGTGAACAGTTCTACCTTCAACATTACCAGATATAACGCCATCTATTTGATACCGATCCTGCGCATTCACTGTTGCGCAACCTAAGAGCGTTAACAATAAAAATACTTTAATATGCTTCATTATTTCTTTTATTATTTAACAAGTTCAACCATTGCCTCTATTTCTTCCATCAGGTCGGCATCGGAGCTGAAACCTGCTGCTCTAAAGCGTAGTTTTCCATTCTTATCAATGACGAACTTTGCGGGAATATTTTTTGCTTTGTAATCCTTGGCCACCTGGTCAGTATTATCCATCAGCACCCTGAACGTGAATTTCTGCCCTGTAATATAATCTCTGGCATTCTTCTCTTTAGCGTCACCACGTTCATAGGTATCGATAAACAGGAACTGAACATTGGGGTCGTTTTTATATTTGTTGACCATGGCTTGCATGGCTGGAAAAGACGCTTTGCAAGGTCCGCACCAGGTTGCCCAAAAGTCGAGTATTACAGTCCTGCCTTTTAAATCTGCCAGGTTTACTGTATTTCCGTTCAGATCTTTAAGGTTAAAAACCGGAGCTGTTTCGTCTAACATAGTTTTTCGTAGCGATTCCATTTTCTCTTTGACCTTATCCTTGTTGAAAGCTGCGAAATAGTGATCAAAACCAATCTCATTACCTTTTCGGTCCACATATATGGTCTTTAATCTGGTTATGATTTCAGCAGTGGTCATACCGTTTTCCACTAACTTTTCTAATTCTTCTTTCAGTTCCTTTTGTGAAAGGAATTCAGTAGCCACGGCTAAATAGGCATTGGTAAGGTCCGCATCTTTCCGATGCTGGTTGTACTGCATTGCCTCTTTATAAAGTTCAAGGGCCTTATCTTTTTCTCCCCTCCGATACAGCAGTTCTGCGTAATCCGCGGTAAACATCGCATAGCCAAATGCCCTATCCGACTTTGCGGCATCGGCTTCTTCCATCTTTCTTCTTGCCCAGGCCCGTTCTTTCTGGATCAACTCGCTGGCGAAATCCAGATCAATTCCTTTTTTTACTACCCGGCGTACATATCCGGCAGAAACAAAGTGTATCCTTTCTGTTCCGGTAACATCACCTAATTTAGCCAACAGTTTTTTGAAGCCTTTAAAGTCCTCTGCATTCAGATACGCATATAATGGATGCACGCGATACATATCACGTTTAGCTGCTTCCCCTTTCCATAAAGGATTGGTGTCTATGTTTTTCACAATTTCAGCAGAAATCAATTCTGCTTTTTTCCCGTCCGTTTCAGCATACAACTTTTGGATAAGCTTTTGTGCCTCAGATTCATTTTCAGCATGTGCCTGAATTACTGTTTTTGCCTCCTGGGCAAAAACAATAACAGACATTAATATAGCCGTGAAGGCAAATATTAGTTTCTTCTTCATCGTTATTCATGTGTAATTAAAAATATTCAGTATTTAGGGTAAGGCATTAGGGGTTATCCTGCATTCCCGGGTTTTCCGCCAAAACTTTAGGTGGAATTTTAAACGTTAACCGTTCTGGCCTCAATGTAAAGGTACTTGATACCGCTCCACCGCTTGTATACAGCGTATGCGAGTATTTTACCGTCGACTGGAATTCAGCATCGACAGATAAACGTCTCATATCAAACCAACGATATCCTAAGGCTGAAAATTCCCTGATGCGTTCATCAAGAATAAATTTAACCATAGAAACCCTGTCCGAAGCAGTTACACCTGGTACCGGGGCATCAACGGCAGGCATTCTTTTAACTCTAAGTGCCTCAACATCGGCTTTCGCTCCCGGAAGATCGTTTAACCTGGCCTTAACCTCTGCACGCATCAGATATACATCAGGTACCAGCATTCCGATAATTGGAGAAAATGGCCCGGCTTTTCTTACCATTCCCAAAGGGAAAGCAGCCCCACTTGGATATGGAGTGTTTTTCATAAAGTTTCTACGCAAATCTGACGAACCGTATAGAGACATTGTAGCTGGAGATAACAATAATGCATTTGATGCTGATGTCCAATCTCCTGCGGTTTGCCTTGAGTATAAGCTTTCTTCATAATTATATAAATTAGGTAAGGTAGGGCCAATTACAGAATTAGGCAAGAACGCACCTCCGGTACCGAAAGTAACGTTGTAATCATAAAGACGGACCGGGTAGGTTGAGTTGCTGATATCTGTCATCGCTGTATTTAAGTGCGGAAGCGCTTCGTTATATAGTGCCATAGACAGGTAAACTTTGCCTAATAATGCCTCAGCAGCAGGTCTCGACATACGAAAGCGGTGAATAGGAGTAGCGCTCAGGTTGGGAATTGCTGTTTGCAGATCTTTAATGATAAAATCATAAACCTCTTTAACACTTGCTCTCGTGAAATTATTTAATGTCACGTTGGCCCTGTCAATTATTGGAAAACCTGGATCGGATGAAGCTGTTGCTGCAGCATAGGGTTTAGCGAAAAAATTAATAAGCTGAAAATAGGTCCATGCCCGGCCTGCCAGTGCTTCGGCTTGTAAGGCATTTTTTTGTACATCACTACCGCCCGAAGAATTAAGCACTTCGTTAATCACGATATTGTATATGTACAGTGCCTTGGTAGGATAAGTTACTTCCGGAGCATCTTCATTTTGTTCATAGATAGTATTTTCCCACTTAAAAGATCTCTGTTGCTGCAAAGTGGTGCCAGCAAAATAAGGTTCAATTGCTGCCATTTCATCACCCATTGCCTGTGTGTAAGTCATAAATTGGTTTCCAAGCGTAAGGCTATTTAGCAGCAAATCATAGTCTGAGGTTTTAGTGGCTATCAGTTTACCCGCAGGGGTTACTTCGAGAAAATCGCGCTTACAGGCCATCATTGAAAACGATAACCATAGCAATAAAGCAAAATTGAAAATTCTTTTCATGTCCGTATTTTTAGAATGACGCGTGTGCGCCAAATGTTACCATACCCTGCATACTTCTCATAGCACGGTTTACACTAGAAATTGTTTCAGGGTCGCCCCCACTTGCAACACCAAGATTATAGCCTTGAAATTCAGGATCTATGCCATAACGGTTTGCTTTCCACAGCATCAGGTTTGAAATCTGCATTCTCAAGGTAATGTTACTTGCTTTCAGGTTACTTATTACCGATTTAGGCAGGCGATAGGATAAGGTAATATCTCTTAATTTAATATAGGATGCATCCAGCACATTCAAATCTCCATAGGTATAGTAATTGATGTCGCGTCTGCTATTGGAAAGAGAACTATTGCTGACATAGGATGGTACATGAGTACTGTTTTCATCACCAGGTTGTTTCCACCTTTCCAGAAATATAGAATTGACATTGCCCTGAGCAAGATTAACGCCTGAGGTATATCGGCCAGCCGCCAGAACAAGTGCGTTGGCACCAACTAACCTGCCGCTGAAATAACTTCCAACATCGCGTCTCATTACATGTCCCAGATTAAACACTGCATTTAAACCCAATGAAAACCCTTTGTAAGAGAATGTATTTGACAAACCTCCGCTGAAAGGCGGCTGGGTTGTTCCCATATAACGCATATCATCTGGTGTAGATACATTTCTCGATTTTGTAACAGTTCCATCAGCAAGTCTAATCTGTGGATCGCCTAGACCATCCAGTCCTGCATACCTGTAAGCAAACAACGCAAAGGCTGAATAACCAGGGAAAAACCGCTGACTAATCATCTGTTGTCCGATAGTAAGCGGAGTGAGGTATTTAATAGACGTGATTTCGTTTTTATTATAGGCTAAATTTAACGAAGTCGTCCATCTGAAATTAGAAGTATTAATATTTAAGGAATTGACAACTGCTTCAATACCTTTATTTTTCAGACTGCCGTAATTCCCTACTATTACTGAATACCCCGTAAGTGTATTTACCGGAAGTTGTCCTATCAGGTCGTCCGTTATTTTACTGTAATAATCCAAAGATCCGGAAACACGGTTGTTCAGGATACCAAAATCAAGCCCTACGTTTGTTATTTTGGTACGCTCCCAGGTCAAACTCGGGTTTCCTGGTGTGGCTACAGAGAAACTCCTTCCGCCGGGTAAGGACGCGGAGGTGGCAGATGACAGGATATTGTATGAAGATGCAGTTCCGGGAACAGGGGAATTTCCGGTAACACCGTAGGTTGCCCGTAATGACAAGTGATTTAAAAAGGACATAGGTTTCATGAAATTCTCTTCAGATATGATCCATTTAGCCCCTGCACTCCAAACCGGCTTTCCCTGCGCGCCTTTATCTAACCCAAAAAGATTGCTTTTGTCAACGCGCCAGCTTGCATTCACTGAATATTTTTGGGCGTAAGTATAGGCACCGTTTGCATAATAGGATGAAAATCTGGTTTGCGACTCGGTTTCTGAATAGAAATCAGACGAAAGTACACTTCTGTTCAGGTTATTCGGAACCACCGGATTTTGGATCCCAAGCGAAAGCACCGCGTAATCTACGGGAATAGCATTACGCAGTTGCTGATCGTAGCCCCTGGCAATGCTTTGATTTAGCGTTAACATTTGCTCCTGTGCCTCCTGTCCGGCCAGCACGGTCAGTTGATGAAGCGACTGTTTCCAGGAGTGGTCAAATATAAATTGGTTACGAATTGTCCATTCCTTTTGTAATATGTTATTGGTAGAATACTTACCGCCTGCTACTGGCAGGTAGTACACAGGCGTTACCGATGGGTTAGCAGCCACAGTGAAGTTTACAAGTTCGTTTCGCTGTACAAAGCTGGTATTGTCATCGTACAAACTCGTCTTGTTATGCCCACGTATATATCCAAATACTCCTTCGTACCTCAGGAATTTTATTGGTTTTACAGTAAAACCTCCTATAACCCTGTTCAATAAACTGTTCCCCTTGGCAGCTGCCAGGTTCATGTCATCCAAAGGCTTATAATCCAAACTGATCCGGCTTCTGGCCTCAGAAGCCTTACGGGTCGAATCAGTTAATGCCCCAACATAAGGCATGGCAAGTGAATTCCCATTTGCATCCCTGAATAATTGATAAGGATAGAACCTGGTATCAATGCTTACATTTCTTGGGGCAGATGTGATGTTATTTGTCAGATCTGTAATCAGATAAACTTTTAATACTTTATTAAAGTTGAAGTCCTGGCGCAGGTTCACTTTGTAGCTTCGGTCTTGCGTACCGGGACGGTTTGATTTTGTATCCGTATATGCGGCAGAGCCGTAAAATGAGTGCACCTTTCCTCCGCCGGTAAGGGAAATGGTATGGTTCATCAGGGCGGCGTTACGATACCACAAATCTTTGATCTGGTCGCGGTTGTTCATCGAGGCCAGGCTATCTAAACTCTTATTGGCTTGTGCGGAATTGATCAGGCCGCGGTACTTGTTATACAATATCATTTCATGTGGGGGCATACCTACTGATCCCAGGGCAAACGCCGAAGTCACATTCCAGGGGTAAGTTACCGGATCAAAGACCTCTTTAGCGGCCTGGATATATTGCTGACTGTTCAGTACTGGTAAATAGCCAAGATCTGGCTTACCCTGAAAGCTGATAAAACCATCATAATCTACTTTGATGCCTTCCGAGTTTGTGCCTTTCCTTGTGGTCACTACCACAACACCATTAGATGCCTTTGCACCCCATATTGACGCCGCAGTAGCATCTTTCAGTACAGTAATGTCAGCAACATCCTGAGGATTAATAAGACTGATATTGGAAGTAGGTATTCCGTCTACAACGATCAGCGGCGACCTGCTGGAATTGATCGAATTTAATCCTCTGATCAGTATTGATTCAGATCCTGGAGCATTATTAACGGTTAATCCAGGTACAAGGCCATCTATACGCTGCAGCACGTTCATGCTTGTTGAGCGGTTGGCCAGGATTTCCTGATCCGGCTTGGCAAAAGAACCCGCACTCCTTTCTTTGGAAAGGGATTGATAGCCGGTATTTACAGTTACATTTACCTCTAAAAGGTTCCCTGCTTCTGGTAATAAAGTTACCGGTCCAATATCTTTTTTAACCGTTACTTCAACTGTCTTGTAACCCAGATAAGAAATAACCAGTGTAGCATTTTCATCTACATTTTGCAGGATAAACTCACCATTACTATTTGTTAAAGCTGTTTTGTTGTTTCCTTTAACTTTAACAGTAGCACCGGGCAGCCCTTGACCCTTCTCGTCCAGAATACGGCCCCGCACATCAATATCAGCAAAAGCATTAACAAGCCTGTCCAGAAAGGAAGGCTCCTTTGCCTTTATAACAATAGTGTTCTTCTCTATGGTATAACCTAAAGATTGATTACTGAGACTTGTTTTCAGCACATCATCAAGTGCTGTATTTATAAAGTTGACATTGATTGGCCTGGCAGCGTTTAATTCTGCCGTTTTCCATACAACATTGTAACCGGTTTGCTTTTTAATTTCAGTAAACAACTGCTTCAATGATCCATCTTTTGACCTGAAGGTTACCCTTTGGGCAAAGCCGGATGCACTGACCTGCATAATGGTTGCAATTAATATTACGGTGGTAAGTCGCATAATGAGCAGGATTTTCTGGAAACACGGTAATTGCATACCCCGTTTCCTGGTATAAATTTTATACATTTGCTTTAGTTTGGTGTTAGTTGATAGTCCAAAAATTTATTAAATAATGCCAGGCATTGGCCAGCAGTGTTCCACCACTTCTGGCCCTTTTTTATTCAGGCATTTACATTGCGGGTAGTTATCTGTTCACTATTATCCTCCTTCCTTCAATTTTAAAATGCACGCCCCCTGTTAATTCCAGCATTCTTAAAACGTCAGATACATTTCCGAACTTGGTTATAGTTCCTCCAAATAACTGAGTTTGCATATTTTCATCCTGATACCGTATTTCCAAATCATACCATCTGGCTATTTTCCGCATGATGATCCCCAATTGCTCATCATTGAACATAAATTCTCCATTTTTCCATGCAACAGCTTCCTGTGCATTAACCTGGTTTATTTTTATCTTTCCACCCGCCACTACCGCTTCCTCATTAGGGCTTAATATAGCAGCGTCATTTACCTTTACCTTACCTTCAAGCAAGGTGGTTTTTATGTGAGCCTCATCACGATACGCATTGACATTAAAATGCGTCCCTAATACTTCCACTTCCTGACCTGCACTTTTTACCCTAAATGGATGTAATTTATCCTTGGCTACTTCAAAATAGGCTTCGCCACTCAGCTCAACAGTCCTGCCAGGTTGGCCAGAGAAAGTTTTGGGGAATTTAAGGGTGCTGGCAGCGTTAAGCCATATTTTGCTCCCATCCGGAAGAGTAAGTTCATATTGCCCTCCTTTTGGTGTATTGATCTCCATCAACTCATCTTTCACATCTCCTGTCAGGTCGTCATTTAATGGAGATCCATCATTATAACTAAGTTTTCCAGCATCTATTACCACTCCACTTTTAGCATCACTTAATGTAATGGTCTTTCCATTGGCCAGGGTTAAGGTTGCTTTATTCCCCCCCGGTGCAATGTCATTAGCTGAATAGCTGTTCTTGTTTGTTCCGCTTTTGCCTGTACCAGGCCCCGCATTGTAAATCCACAGGCCTATACTCAAAACGATAAGCACAGAGGCTACCGCCGCCATCTGCCATTTTTTTGCATTGGTAAAGAAATGATTAACCTTTAATTTTAAAGGCTTTACATCAACCTTCTCAAGAACCCTCTGATAAGCCAAGTTCAGTTCCTGATCAGATAAAACAGAATTGAATTCATTGCTGTTTAAATCCGCTTCAATCAGCCCATCCAAAACCAAATCATTTTTTACATCAGTAACTGCTTTCTGAAACAAAGCCCATTCCTTGCCCGTCATTTTGCCTTGAAGCCATAATTGATAGAGTTCCTGAAATTCTTTCTTTTCCATCTGGATAGTTGATAATATGCCCTTGATATGTAGTAGACGCACTCAAACGGAAAAAGGGGGGGATGGAGAAAAAAATTAATAAAAAATATTTGAGAATAATATAATGGAGATGAGCTCGTTTTTATGCGTTATCAAATATTGCCTGATTTTAGCCAGGGCAATTTGTATGTACTCTTTGACCGTATCTTTACGTATGCCAAGTTCAGTGGCTATTTCTTCATAGGTTTTTCCATCCTGCCTGCTTAGCTGGTAAACCTGTTTTTGTTTAGGGGACAGGCCTTCCAGAGATTTGTCGAGCAGTTCAGCCCTTTCTATATTTACTACAATATCTTCCGGGCTCTCGCTATTGCTTTCCAGCAATTCCATGGCAAATGTAAGGTATTTATCTTCTAAAAGTTTTTCACGAAAGCGGCTGGCAATCAAATTCCTTGCAATCTGGAACAACCAGGCTTTCGGGTTCTCAACTTCGGCCAATTGCTGGCGGCGTTCCCAAACATTCAAAAATACCTGCTGGGCAATGTCTTCGGCAATTACCTGTACCTTAACCAGTCTAAGCGTATTGCCATAAATCTGCTTATAGTATTTCTCAAACAACGATGAAAACTCGCGATCTTCTGATGAATCTTTCCCTGGCATCAACACTGTTTTGTTATTTTCTACTTGACAATCGCTTGTTGTAAAACAATAAATGATCTGCTAATTTGGCAAAAAAAGGTGAAACAACAATAAGTTTTCAAAAAGGCCTGCCAAAGGTGCTTGTAGTTGTTCTTCGAAAATAGTTACATTTGACAATCCCACACTTCAACCTGCAAACTGATAAATAGAATTATATAACTGTGGCAATTGACCAGCATCTTGACAATGAACAGTTGAAGTCTCGGCTTGCAGCCGGGGATTCACTTGCATTTAAAATTCTGTTTGATAAGTATTATAAACAGCTGGTTTATTTTGCCAACAGGTTTACCGGTGATATGATTGAGGCTGAAGACATTGTAATGGATGTTTTTGCTAAATTCTGGCAAAAGAAGGCAACAGTTATCTCCATTACGAACCTCTCCTCGTTTTTATTCGGTAGCGTAAAAAATGCCTGTATCGATTTACTTCGGAAGGAGGCCCGCTTTCCTATGCTTTTTCAAGAGCTGCAGGACGAACTCCTGGACCAAAACGCCATTATAGAAGGTGAAGAAATCTTTGCCCGCCTACTTCAGCAGGTATATGAACAGATAGAAAGCTTGCCCGACCAATGCAAATCAATTTTTAAGTTGATTTATCTGGAAGGAAAATCTACCAAAGAGGTTGCCGCTATGCTAAATTTATCTGTTCAAACGGTCCGCAATCAAAAAACAAGAGGTTTGAGCCTGATCAGAGCTAAAATAACTCCTCAAAACCTGCTTTCTTTTGCATTATTACAGATCGCTATGCTCTATACCCAAGCCATGCGTTAGTTTTTATTTTATTTTTTTGGTTGTTTTTTTCTTTTCAACGTCTTCAATTAAAATTAATTTTGATGGGCTATCTTCCCGAACATATTGCTGGTTTACTTATTTTGCATTTAAAAGGCACTATTTCCGCCGAACAGCAAAAAGAAGTAGAAAAATGGATTGTACAAAATCCTCATAATAAGCGTGTTTTTGAACGCATTCAAAACAAAGATACGCTGACTAAAGAACTGCTAAAGTATGAGAATATCTCTAAAGAACGTGCCTGGAATAATCTTCAGAAGATAATTGAAGACAGCACAGTGGAAATTGAAATGAAACCGGGCAGCCGAAAAATTAAAAAAGTAATTACCTGGTGGGCCGCAGCATGCCTGGTTGCAGGATTATTTTATTTCTTTTACAATAAGGTCTATTTAAAAGAGGGGAATGACAAAAACACATCTACTGCTTCGCTGAATATAGCACCTGGAAAAGAAGGGGCCATATTAACCCTGGCTGATGGCAAACAGGTATCGCTTGACAGCTTAAAAAATGGCTACATAGAAATACAAAAGGGTGTGAAGGCAAAAATAGTTAATGGAACGCTGGTATATGAAACGGAAACAGCTAATCCGGTATATAACACCATTAATACCCCAAAAAGCAGACAATATGAGTTAATATTGCCAGATGGGACAAAAGTGTGGTTAAATTCGGTCAGTTCAATTCGCTTCCCAACCCAATTTGTTGGCAATGAGAGAAGGGTGGAGTTGCATGGCGAGGCCTACTTTGAAGTTTACAAAAACAGGAACATGCCGTTTAAAATTGTCACAAAAAATAAAGCCGAAGTCGTTGTACTGGGAACACATTTCAATATCAATAGTTATGATAACGAAGAAAATATAAATACAACCCTACTTGAAGGATCAGTGAATGTGTTGTATAGTGGCCAAAAAGTTACACTTAAGCCCGGACAACAGGCCCAAATTTCGCAGTTAAAACGCTCAAATAACTTTTCAGGAATAAAAGTTGCCAATAATGTGGATGTAGAAAAAGTTACCGCCTGGAAAAATGGCACATTCAACTTTGAAGGAATGGAACTGAAGGAAATTATGCGCCAGTTGGAACGATGGTACGACATTGAGGTCAAATACGACGGCACTGCACCGAAACTAAGGTTCTTTGGAGAAATTAGCAGGAAAGAAAACCTGGCAGACGTACTTACCGCATTGGAAGAGGCACACGTTCGTTTCAGATTAGAAGAAGGAAGGAGGTTGATCGTTTTAGCAAATTAAATCCTATCCGTCAATTACGGAACTTAATAATCTGGTAAAAAAATACCGGAAGTGTTATCACCACTTCCGGAAGAATTGGCCTGATTACAAACGTCATAACACATTTTACTAAACCAAACCATTACAAAAGTATGCAAAAAAACTTTACTTTGGCCCAACCAGCCCTGCCATTTCCATGGCATGTGAAACCAGTAAAATTACTGGCAGGAATTACAAAATATCTATTGATTGTCGTTTTGTTTTGTACAGCTAAAACTGCGGGTGCACAAACTGTAACCATTTCCGCAAAAGACATTTCTATGCAAAAAGTGATCTCGGAAATTAAAAAACAGACCGGTTACTCGGTATTTGGTAATATGGACCTTCTGGATAAGGTAGATCCGGTTTCAATTACCGCCAAAAACATGCCTCTGGCAGAATTTCTGGCCGCTATATTCCGCAATCAGCCAATAAGCTACCGGGTGGCAAACCGGACCATCTTTCTTTCGAAAAAAAACAGCACCCAAAAAGATGATAGCGGGCAAAATCCCAGTCCCGGTAAGAGCATTCAGGGCCAGGTTCTAGACTCCCTGGGAAGACCGCTTTCCGGGGCAACAGTTGCAATCCGGAATCGAAGCCAGGTAAAACTCACGGATAATGAAGGTAAGTTTACACAAACGGTAAACGAAAACGATGTCCTGGTGATATCTTACCTGGGCTACACAAATTCCACAATTATTTTGAATGCTAAAAACCTGCCAGCTTCCGGTAACCTGATCATTAATTTGAAACCAACTGTGAACCAGCTGAACCAGATCAACGTTACCATCAATACCGGTTATCAGAATATTGCCAGGGCACGAAGTGCCGGGTCGGTGTCTAAACCAGATATGAAGGTCTACAACGACAGGGTTGGAACGATGAATGTGATTCAGCGTTTGGACGGTTTAATTCCGGGGCTTACGGTTAACAACGCACCATCTGCCGATCAGTTTCAAATCCGTGGCCTTACAACTGTTGGAACAACCATTAATATTGGTGGTTTTGCAGTACCAACCACAAGCCGTTCACCACTCTTTGTTGTAGACGGTGTCCCTTACGATGACATTAACCTGATCAACCCTAACGATGTGATGGACGTGAATGTGCTGAAAGATGCCACTGCAGCATCTATATGGGGTACAAGAGCAGCAAACGGCGTAATCGTGATTACAACAAAAACGGGTAAAGCCGGAAAGCTAAAAGTCGATTACAATACCTTTGTACGGTTCCAGGCCCGTCCCGATCTGAGTTATATGCCTGTTTTGAACAGCCGCGAATATATCCAGGCCGCAAGGGAAACGTTTGACGGCAATGTGGTTCCCTGGGCAACAGTTAACGGAAGCACCTCTCCTATTGTCGCCCCTCACGAGCTGGTACTCTATAATTTAAACAGAGGGCTGATTACACAGGATGTGGCCAATGCCAAACTCGACAGCATGTCTAACCTCTCTAATCTGGATCAGATATCGGCCCTGTTTTACAGCAATAGCCTGGTCACCAACCATTCCCTTGCTGTTAGCGGTGGTGCAGACAGATATACGTTCTATGGTTCTTTTAATTATACCGGAAACCGAGGAAATGGTAATCGTCCCGACAATTCAGGTGACAACTTTAAATTGAACCTGCGCCAGGATTTTAAATTAAATAAAAGTATCCAGGCTTACCTGGTAACAGACATCACAAACAACCTATCGAAATCCAGGCCCTGGCCATCATTTAACGCTCAGTTTACACCCTACCAATTATTTCAAGATGCTTCTGGCAATAACCTGGATCTGTCCTGGAGGTATCTTACCGATGAATTAAGGGCCTCTACAGAATCAAAAGGTAAAATAGACCTGAGTTATGTACCTGTAGACGAAGCTGGCTTTGGCTATACAAACAGTAATGCACTTTCGGTAAGGTTGAACTCCGGTTTAAATGTCAATATTTTTAAAGGTTTGAAATTTGAAGGTACTTACAGTTATGTCAGAGGCAAGAACGATACCAGACAGTTTGAAGATCAGAAAGCATTTGTGGTTAGAAGGGAGGTTCTGAGTTTTGCTACATACAATACTGCTTCGGGTGTAGTGACCTATAATTTTCCAAAAACCGGTGGACGGTTGACTACAACAAATAGTTCCAGGGAAGACTGGACGATCAGGAACCAGTTGACCTATAATAAAAGTTGGCTCGAAAATAAGCATCAGCTTACCGTTCTGGCGGGAAATGAAGCACAGTCTTCTACCGTAAAAAATACTACCGAACTAACAAGGGGATTTGATGACAACCTGAATACAGTACAGCTGATAGATTATAAAACACTGTCTTCGGGAATCTCAGGAACAATTTATCCCACTACCGGCGGCTTTGGCAATTATTTCCCAGACTTGTTGTATGTGCAGGGCATAGATACCCGATCGCTTTCTTACTATTCCAATCTTGCCTATTCGTTCTTAGAGAAATATGGCATCAATGCAAGCTGGCGGATTGATCAGTCCAATCTTTTTGGCAAGGACAAATCAGCACAGAATAAACCCGTATGGAGCGTAGGCGCCTTATGGAACATCACCAGGGAAAACTGGATGGAAAAAATTACCTGGGTTAACGAACTCCGGCTACGTACAACTTACGGATTAACCGGAAACTCACCCTCGCCAGGAACAGCAGCATCATCAGATATCTTGCTTGCAAGTGCCCCTTCAGGATTTACTGTACCTGGAGGAACAATTTATAGGATTAACAGCCCTGCGAATAAAAGGCTGACCTGGGAATTGACAAAAACCAATAATGTTGGCCTGGATTTCAGGCTGCTCAATAGCCGCGTAAGTGGTTCATTGGATATGTATTGGAAAAAAACGGAGGGTCTCCTGGATCAGTTGCTGGTAAATCCATTCGCGGCTGCCACCTCGACAACTATATTCGGGAATGCCGGTGTTTTAAAAAACCGTGGTGTGGAATTGTCTTTAACGACGGTGAATATCAGCACCCCGGGTTTTACCTGGCGAACCATGCTGAATGGCGCTTACAATACCAACAAGATTATCAAATCCTATGCTGCAGCGTCTAATAGTGGTGCTGTACGCAGTACTGCAACGGTAGTTCAGGGATTTTCTTCCTATCCGCTATTTGCATACGACTTTGAGGGTTTGGACGCTTTAGGGGATCCCTTAATCCGTTTAAGCGATGGACAAATTGTTAAGACACCGAATATTACAAAACCTAACGATCTCCTGTATATGGGCACCACACAGCCTAAATGGTCCGGCGGCTTTAATAACAGTTTTCGTTACAAGTCTTTTGACCTGCAGATGAATATCATATTTAATGCTGGCCATGTGATGCGCAGAGATGTCAACAGCAGATATACCGGTGTAAATGCCCAGAACAATAATTTCCATGCAGAATTTAAAGACAGATGGAAACAACCCGGTGATGAAAACTTCACTGATGTCCCTTCGTTCGTTCCTGTATCCAGCCTCAATTCCTCGCGCAGGTCATCGTTCTATTATATCCTGGGCGACCGAAATGTACTGGATGCATCATTCGCAAAAATCAGGGACATAACCCTTAGCTACAGTTTGCCAAATGGTTTATTAAACAGATGGAAGATCAACCAGTTAAGGGTATTCACGCAAGTTGGCAACATCTTGTTGTGGCGTGCAAATAATGCAGGGATTGATCCCGAGTTTCAAACCGTTGGCAGCTTTGGCGGCCTAAGGACTCTCAGAACAGGTCAAAACACAATTTCAATTGGCGCAAACCTTTCATTTTAGCATTATGATTATGAAGACTTTAAAGAAATATCAGTTAGGATTATTTATTATATTGTTACAGGCATCCTGTGGCAAAGACTTTTTGGAAGTAGCTCCAAAAGGGAGTTTAATTGCAAGCCGAACAGTAGAATACGAAAACATGATGTATAACTCACTGGCCATCGGGGCAGACGTTCCAACGGTTGCACTCGGTGATGATGCAGCTACCCTCAATACTTATTATGAGTCGTCGCCCTTAAGGCTCCAAAGAATATTTCGGTGGGATAAGGATTTTTATGAACCTGAACAAACTGCGGATGAGCTTCAGTCGCCTATCGCAAGCATCTACATCTACAACAAAATCATCAATGAAGTTATGGGGTCTAAGGAAGGTGACGAAGCCTATAAATCGCGGGTACGTGCAGAAGCAAAGGCATCCAGAGCATACTTTAATATGTTATTGGTTAACTATTACGGGAAACCTTATAATCCAGCTACAGCCTCGTCTGATCCTGGAATCCCATTGGTCAAAGAGGCAGACGTTTCAGCCACTTCATTTACAAGGGCCAGTGTTAAGGAAGTTTACGACAACATGATTTCGGACCTACTGGAATCCATTCCTCTAATCCCGGTTGACCAGCCACACCGTCAGCGGATGACAAAGGCTGCTGCAGAAATGACTTTGGCAAAATTATATTGGTACAAAGGTGATTATTCCTCTGCATTAGAATGGATTAAATTGGGTAAAACACATATGCCCACAAGTTTTGAAGCGGCAATTTATGACTATAATCAAACCTATACTGTGCCTACCTGGTCTGTTCCTTCCGGAAGCAATAATACGGAAAGCCTGCTGGCAAGAACCAGTTTCAGTTTTCTGGTCAATAGTTCCAATAATATACTGTTAGCCCCCTGGGTGCACGAATTGTATACTGCAACGGACAAACGACTGAAGGCATTCTCAAACGTACCCTACGGGGGCACAGGCATATTTCCAGCAAAATTATATAGACGTATCGGACCGTTTGGCCTCCAGGTAGCACAAGGCGTTAGCCTGCCCGATGTGGAACTAATGAAAGCGGAATGTGAGGCCAGGTTAGACAAATTAGCTGAGGCAAGGGCTACATTAAGCGCTTTCAGACTGAAAAGAATGGCGTTGGCAGAAGCTACGGTTACAATAAATGACAAAGATGAACTGATCAGGTTTATCATAGATGAACGTGTTCGGGAGTTTGCACTTTATGGATTCAGATGGTTTGACATAAGAAGGCTTTCAAACGATCCTTTATTTAAAGATAAGGTGTATAAACACATCAACTACGATGCGGTAACGGGGCAACCCGCTACAACCTACACCCTTGAAAACAACCGCTTAACGTTAAGGTTCCCTTTAAACGTAATGGCAGCAAACCCTGGGATGCAAAATAATCCTTAGGCCTTATACCTAATAAAAAAAAGCTGGACAAGTCCAGCTTTTTTTTATTATCAGTTTTCGGGATGTATAAATAAAGACAGGTCTTATTTTAGCACGCTTTTTAACTTTTCTTCCAATGCCTTTGGGCTCAACCTTCTTCCCAAAACGGTACCATCCGGAGCAATTAAAAAGCTATCAGGAATAGGCTGCACCCCATAAAGTGCTGCTACCGGGGCCTGCCCGTTTTGCAGGTCGCAAAGCTGGGTCCAGGTTAGTCCATCCTGCTTGATTGCATCTTTCCATTTGCGCTCATCCTTTTTTACATCCACAGAGTATTGAACTATCGTGAAGCCTTTGTCGTTAAATTTGTTATAAACTTCCTTTAGATGTGGGTTTAAGGCCCTGCAGGGAACACACCAATTGGCCCAAAATTCGAGCAGCACATATTTGCCTTTAAAATCGCTTAGCTTAACCTTTACCCCACTTGTATCCGTTGAGGTAAAATCTGGTGCTTTCTTCCCAACTGCTACAGCTTTATTGGCCTGTAGTTTGGAATAGATCCCTTTTCCTTCCTGAGAATTTTTCCATGAAGAAGGGAAGCTATTATAAATACGCTCTGCAGTAGCAGTAGGAAGACCATCTTGAAGTACATATAAATAGCCATAGCTGATCTGGGAGGCGGGATGGGTTTCCATAAAGCGAATTTTATAGGCGTTTATTGAATCTGTTTTACTTTCCGCTTCCTTAACCAACTTTTCAGCCTCGGCAGAATTTTCACCTAAACTTCTTCTCTTTTGAAAAAGTGCGGATCTACGCTCGTAAATAGGCGCGAGATAACGTTGCGCTTCAGTAAGCTCATCGTTTGTTTTAGTGCCTGTTACGGTTACATAATTCAACGAATCGATGTTTCCGCGAACCTGGATCTTTCCTGGCTCCACATATACAACAGCCTCCTTACGCAAGCGCGGCTCACCAAAATATAAAGAAGCCCTGCGCAGCTGTTGAACTTTACCTGCAAACTTAAATTTGCCCTCAGCAACCGCAGTGATAAGGGTATCAAATTTCCGGCTAGCTTCCGAAGGATGAAGGATCAGGTAGGCCTTGTCATTGTTCAACCCCTTAATTGAGCCATTAATTTCATAAGTTGTTTTTTTTGGGACCTGAGCAATACTGCTTATCGACATCAGCAGCAGACCGCTAAAAACATAACAAAAATTTTTCATGTGTATAGTATTATAATGATTTATGGTTAATAGGTATTTTGCTGGATTGCGCCATTGCTCGAAATAATTTCCGGTTTAGGGAGCGGAACAGCAAACCTTCTCGAATTTTTCGGCAAAGTATAAGTTACAGGGGCCTGATTAAAAAGTACACCAGCTCCGGTATATGGATAAAAGGTCCTGCTAAGCGCCACATCATCATCAGGATCGTCATTGTTGTTGTAACGTCTGATGTCAAACCAGCGCTGAATGAAAGGCATTTCTCTCCTTCTTTCTTCCAGTACTTTCTTAATCGCATCAGCTTTATCTGCTGCAACCAGGTTCACCGGTCCGCCTGCCTTAATCCTTTTCGCCCTTAATATATTTACCGTTGCCATTGCCGCTGCAGGATCATTGGAACGGGCTTGTGCTTCGGCTTTCGTCAGCAAAACTTCAGCCACTGTAGGCCCAGATGGTATCCATTGTTTATAGAAGAAAATGTATCCCGGATAATCATAAGATGGATTGGTCATTCGGCGATCGTAAGAATAATTCTCCACAACATGGTACTGATATCTTAAATCATTGGTTTTATCATAAAGGTTTAAAAGTTGCTGGCTTGGAATGTACCACCAGTTGCCATTACTTAGAACGCGATAGTAAAGGAATTCTTTCCATTTGATCAGGTCTGTCTGGTCTGGGTTATCATGTGTATAGGGGTATTTGATAGCTACTGTCTGCGCTTGTGGCGTGCCCGGATTAATATTCACAACGCCATCTCTTCCATAACGCATTTCCGTGTTGTAATCTACCAGCACATTATAGTCTGCCAAAGCAGCATTTGCATGTTCAATCGCCTTCCCATAATTGTTCCTGTTTAAATAATAACGCGCAGCAAAACCATTCACGCCAGCAATGCTGGCGCGCCAATGGCGGGGCTTGCCAGATTGGGTTAGGGAAACCGGGGTCTTGAGGGCTTCGGCCAAATCAGCTTCAATTAACTGATAAACTTTTTCAAGAGGTTGCCTTTGAATGGGCTCCTCAAAGCTCGTACTGGTTTTTATGGGAAGTCCCAATTCATTTTTATTCGCTTCCGTATATGGAAGACAATAAGTATTGGCCAATATCCAATAGCTATAGGCGCGAATAAAATGTGCATCGGCTTTTATAATTGCTTTTTCTTCTGAAGTTCCCGATACCGTTTCCAGGTTAGTCAGCGCCAGGTTGGCGGCAAAGATTTTTGCATACTCACCATTCCATAAATCATCCCTGCTGGCATCAGGAATATACTGGGTATCCCAGGTGGCAAACTGTATGGTATATAACGTACTAAATGTATTTCTTCCGCCATTATAGAGCTCAACTGTAAATCCGCAATCATCTGTTCCGTAAGTTTGCGTACGGTTATCTTCTGAATAAAAAGTATTTTGATTATCCAATAGCGCATTAAGTTGTGCTGTAGTTTTGACAACCAGCGAGGAAGTCTTAGACGGCGGCTCTTCCAGAAATTTCTTACAGGAAAAAAGCAAGGTGGAAAGTGTAGCTAAAATTAGCGCTATCGGTAAGTACCTGTATATTTTTTTCATTTTCTTGATTTTTAAAATTCACATTTGATACCTAAGGAGATTCTTGGCTGTGGTTTCAACGTTCCCAATGGGTACTCCGGATCTTCTCCTGCCTTATTGGCCACAACGGTAAAAAGATCATTGCCCTGGGCAAACACCTGGACCCTTCTCATACCAACTTTTGAACCCAATGCCGCCGGCAGGTTGTAACTTAGGTTAACTTCCTGCATTCTGATGTGTGAGGCATTTTCGATCAGGTAGCTCAGGCTTTCGGTAAACCTGCCCCAGAAATAATACCTGGGTTCATTTTGGTTCAAAGGAAGAGGCACAATCTTCATCGGATCGCCATTAAGTACTTCAGTTACTTTTTTATTCGGCAATATCTTACTATTAAAACTTGGCGGATAGTTAAATCCTTGTCTCTGGAATTTGTGACCGAACTTTCCGGTTACGATAAATGACAAATTAAAATCATAAACCTTAAAAGAGTTCATAAAACCAAGTGTATAAGGTGCTACTTCAGTTCCCATTTTCAACAGAAAATCCCTTCCATCTCCAGGCGGATAGGCCGAGAAATCATACTGGTCACCATTTGGACCATACACAGTCGGCTGGTTATTTTTAACCCCAGCATATTGAAATCTCCAGATTGTGTTGGCATCCTGTCCCTCAACATAAGCTATTGACCCTCCCGAAGTAAGCCATGAAGGATGATAGTTTGCTACAAACAATTTGGTGATTTTGTTCTTATTGTACGAGAAATTGAGGTTTCCACGCCAGGTAATGTCATTTCCTTTTATCTTCTGTATGGTTCCCAGTTCCACCTCAATGCCCCGGTTAGTCATTGCGGCATTATTAAGGTTCTGCCTGGTAGTTCCGTTAGCTGCAGGGATTGAAAGGGTAGCGATAAGATCTCTGCCGGATTTATTGTATACATCTACTTTCCCATAAAGCTGTCCCTTAAACAAACTATAGTCCAACCCCAAATCCCAGGTACCGGTCTTTTCCCATCGTAATGTTGGATTTCCAAAACTAGAAACGGTTGCTGTCACATCGCCGGTGTAAATGTTAGGGATAGCTCCCATGCCCAGTAAAGGTCGGAATGATGTAGATCTGTCCACATTTCCATTGTAGCCATAAGTCGCCCTTAAAGACAAGCGGTCCACCCATTCAACTTGCTGAATGAATTGCTCCTTTCCCAATTGCCAACCCAGGCCTAATGACCAGAAAGGTGCGTAACGATAAGAAGGGTCGTCTGTAATTAAATTGGAAGCATCAGTACGTATGCTCCCGGAAAGCGTGTATTTATTTTTATAGCTATAAGATGCATTGCCAAACAAAGAGAAATACCTGTCAGTAGTGTAAGAAAATCTATTAGCATAGGAAAAAACCTGAGGGTACCCTGTCCAGTCCAGGATCGGGGCAAATTGACCGCCCGATCCATTCGGAAAAGTTCCTACACTAAGCGTCTCCTCATTATAACCATAAGTTTTTGGATTCTCAAAAGTTTGATATACAAAGTTATTGATCTCCGATCCTCCTATAAAATTGATTTCATGGTCCTCGCCTATTTTTTTGTCAAAATTAATTTGGTTCCTAAACACATAAGCTTCAGTCCGCGCCCTGCTCTGCTCTAAGGTGCCACCTTTTGGCAGGTTTGGAGTAATGCGATTAGTGACCATATTCCAGCTTGCAGCCGTATTCACTGCATTTCTTACTGCAAAGGTTTTGTCATTATTGTAGTTGCTGTTAAAAGTATTAGCCAATTCATATTGAACCTTGGTATCGAAAGATAAACCTTTGATAATTTTAAACTTCAATCCCGCCTGCAAACGCAAATTCAAGTCCTCAGTTTTATACTTGCGATTGGCAATTTCCTGTATAGGATTATAAGACCAATCAGCATAAGGAAATAAGCCAGTCGGTACAGAACGTTTCAGAACTGGCTTGTAGTAAGGTGAAAGGTCCGTCAATGAGCCGTCTTCATTTCTCAACATCTCATAAGGGGCCAACGCAGCGATATCTGCAAGCGGATTGGGAAGGCCGTATGGATTTACATTATAATTCACCCCATTTCTATTGATTTTGTTATAATTAACTAAGCCACCAAAACTTAGCTGCAGCCATTTAAAAATATCAGCATCTGAATTATAGTTTACCATATATTTTTTGTTGTCCGAGCCTTTAAAATTTGATTGGGTGTCTTCATAGAGTAAAGACAGTCTATTGTTCATCTTTCCGGTTGAACCCGATAGGTCCAGGTTGTACTGCTGTACAGTTGGGTTTCTAAGTAACTCATCGCGGATCTGATCCTTGTTACTCATTGTCCGGTACTTCGCCAGAAGCGCGTCCCTTTGCGTTTCTGAAATAAACCCTAGCTTTTGCTCAGTCAGCGCCACTCCTGCCGGTGCCCAGGAAAAATAAGCAGCAAACGGAAGGCTGCCATCGTTAATATCCCCACCCCACTTTTCAAACGATTTAACCTCATAATCAACAGTTTCCGCAGAAGTTGCCAACGGATTCACATAGTCTAGATCCAGTTTCCTGGAAATCCTGGTGAAAGCTGAAAAGTTTACATTTAAAGGTGTTCCTTTTTTTGCTTTTTTAGTTACGATAACGATAACACCATTGGCTGATTTAGCCCCCCATATAGAAGCAGCGGCTGCATCCTTAAGTACCGTAACACTTTCCACGTCGTTTGGATTGATTGTACTGAAATCACCTTGTATTGCAAATCCATCCACTACTACCAAAGGAGCTGCATTCTGGTTCCGGATTCCGAAATCGTTCCTGATATTCAAAGCTGTTTGCCCCCTGATCTCAAATCTGGGATTACCATCAGCATCCAATGTGGCCTGCATGCCGGCGGTAGTACCAATTAACCTTTGTGCAATACTAGTAGATGGTTTTTCCAACTGTTCCTGGCCTATTGTATTGAAAGACCCCGTTGCTCTTTCCTTCGGAAGTGTCTGATATCCGGTACTCACTACTGTTACCTCTTCCAGATCGGAGCTACCCGGTTCCATTTTAACTGTAATAATGCGCGACTGCCCAACAGCTATTTCTTTTGTTTTATAGCCTAGAAAAGAAACCTGTAAAACTGCATCTTCGTTAATTCCGTTCAATTGAAATTCTCCGTCAGAATTAGTGGTAGCTACTCTTTTGGTATCTTTTACCTTTACTGTTGCTCCAGGTAAAGGCAGGCCCTTTTCGTCAAGTACAGTGCCCCGAACATCAATGGCAGTAAAAGCAGACATAAGCTGATCCAGAAAGGAAAAGCTTTTCTTTCTGATCATAACAGTCTTATCTGTCACCTCATAAACCAAAGGCTGGTTGGCAAAGCAAACTTGCAGCGCTTTCTGAATACTTACATTTTTAAGGCTAACGCTTATAGGCTTAAGGTTTTTAAGGTCCTTATCCGAATAAATGAAATCATAACCGCTTTGGGTACTAATTTTATCAAGTACTTTTTGCATCGATATCCTGCTCTCGTTCAATGTAATCTGCGCTTTGCTGATTGCGCTTACCTGAAGTAATGATACCATCATTATGATTGTGGTGAGTTTCATAATCATCAATAATTTCCGGGGGATTTCCGCATACCGGTATCCGCCCATTTTTTCATTAATTTTCATTAATTTTGAATAGTTTGGTTAAGTTGATATTAATTCTCGCAATGAATTGAAAAGGCAGGCCAGACTACATAGAACGGGGGTAGATCGAAGCACTCCCGTTTTTTTGTTAAGCTACCTTATAAAAGGTATAACTATGGCATAACGGTAACCCTCCTTCCTTCTACCTTAAAGTGTACAGCCTGGGTAAACGTAATTTTTTCTAAGATCCTGGAAATATTGTCGTAACGGCTGATTGAACCTGTAAAAGTTTCATCACTAAAATCCCCTTTATAAACTACTTCAACATTATACCAGCGGGAAAGCTTTTTCATAATACTTTCGATACTTTCACTGGTAAACACGAACTTTCCGTTTTTCCAGGCTACTATTTTCTCCGTATCAACAGGCATGACGCTGATTTTATTATTCTCAAGAACAGATTGTTCGTCAGGTTTCAGTAAAACACTATTTACCTGGACTGACCCCTCCAATAATGTTGTTTTAACGCTTTTTTCATCAGAATAGCTACTGATATTAAAATGGGTACCCAGCACTTTTACCTCTTGCCCCCTACTACTTACAACAAAAGGATGGGCTTTATCTTTTGCAACTTCAAAATAAGCCTCACCATCCAGGCTAACCCTACGCAACCCCTGTTCGTATATGCTTGCAGAATACCTTAAACTCGAAGCAGCATTTAACCATACCCTTGTTCCATCAGACAATGTAATCTGATAGGTTCCACCTTTAGGTGTAGTAATGGTTTGGATCCGGCTACCTGCCGGATCCACTTCACCATCAGCTAACGCACCAATTGCAGCGCCGTCATTATAAGTTACCATGCTACCTTTTATCAAAACGCCGGTTTTAGCTTCACTCAGGTTTATGGTTTTCCCGTTAGCTAAGGTTAAGGTGGCTTTATTGCTGCCAGACGGGATATCGTTTACCAGTGTCAGTATATGGAGAGATCCTGAACCCCGCTGGCTTTTGCTGTACATCCAAACAGCCATCATAATTACAGCTACTGCCGCTACTGCTCCGGCAACATACCGCCAGAGTTTAAATGTTCTGGCATTAGATTTTACCGATATTGGTTCAGCGTAAACCGGATTGGAAATGATTTTTTGAAATAGCTGTTCGCTTTTTAATTCAGAAAATGGAAATTCATCACTAAGCTTTTTCCAATCCCGGTCCATAATCAATTCCAAATCCTCAGTTGCCCTATGCTTTTTAATGTAAGCCAAAAGCTTATCGTACTCTTCCTTGCTGATCTGATGGTCAGCATACTTTTGAAGAAGATTTTGGATGATAATATTTTCCTTATTCATTTTCCTTCGTAGCCTAAAGCGGCACTTTTTATACATTACACCTCAAAATGAAATAGGGAGTAGTAGAACTAAATTTTTCTTAACTACAACCATTACGATGCCCACCTCACAAGATCCATATGCATGGTGTAACGCTCAGCCATGTTGTGCAAGTATCCTCTTGTTAACTAAATTTAGGGTATATATTACCATATATCCTAAGTTTAAAAAGATTTGAAGTGTGATTATTAATTTGTTGCAACAATTACATTTTGTTTAAAAAAATCAAAAACAACCAAGAAAAACCATAAGTTTCAAAATGAATACGTAGCGCCTTAAGCGCTTCGGCACTGTGTTTTTTCACAGTTTCTTTCGAAATATTTAGTTTATCAGCTATTTCCTGTTGACTTAAACCTTCGTACCTGCTCATTCTGAAAACAAGTTGTTGTTGTTTAGATAATTTTTCAACTGCTTGTTCAGTAAAAGCCTCAAGTTCCGCCAGATTAAGAACTTCCTCTGTGCTGTGACTGATATCCTGGTACCTGGCCCATAACTTTTCTGCTGCAGCATGGAACCTGGCAGCTTCCCTGATCCTGTTTAAGCACAGTCGTTTGCAAATGGTATAAAGGTATGCCCCGAGGGGTTGGGTTTCGTCAATTTTTTCGCGAGAAGCCCACAAATTAATTAAGGCGTCGTGCACAGCTTCCTCAGATTGTTCCCGACTATTCAAATAACGCAGACTAAAATGATAGAGCTTTTTGTGCCAGGCATCAAAAATAAGTCGAAAAGCAGCTTCATTATTTTGCTTAAGCAAAACAACCAGTTCCTGATCGGTGTACCCCCCATAAGCCCTCATTATTGATAATCCTCTTAATTAAAGTTACTCTTTTCCGCAAGTATATACAAATCTCATCAAAACAGGAAAATCGTTTTTGATGTGTATTGTACAGGTGATCAGGATGAAAATTTCATCGTAGAGTACTGAAAATATCCTTTTCCAGGCAAACATAGGGATTTAACTGTTGCAGCAAACTTACTTATCTTCTACTTTCATCAAAACCGTCTTTCGTTTTGTATACTCATCCGGTGCTAACCTGAACCTGAAAAACAAAGCCATGCCCCCCAGGATTAAAGTGTTAAACAGAATATTGTTTGTTACAGCTTCCTCCTACCCCATGTAAAACAAAACTATATTTTCTTTTACCCCACCATTTCCGGACAGCTTCCTGAAATGAACAGAGTTCTTTCAACTTAAAAAATACCTGTTTAGGTTTGTGGTATAAAACCCAAACTATGCAACAAGAAACCAGCGTAAGCACCACAACAACTACAACGGAAGAAGTTACCTCCAGATACATAGATTTTAAGCTCGATTTTTCCTTCCACCACTTCTTTGCCAAGGAAGGGCATCTTGACCTTTTGAGAGACTTTTTAAACAGCGTGTTTGAAGGCCGTAAAGTGATTAAACAGGTAAGGTTAGGAAAAACCGAACGCAAAGGCGATCAAAAGCAAAACAGAAAAACCGTATTTGATGTGTATTGCACCGGCGATAACAATGAAGACTTTATCGTAGAAATGCAAAAAGGTAATCAGGAACATTTCAAAGACCGCATCTTATTTTACACCGCAAATCTTGTACAGGGGCATGGCAAATCCGTTGAAGCCAATTGGGATTATAAACTCCCCGAGATTTACTTTGTTGCCGTAATGGACTTTGTATTGGATGAAAGCCCAAACGAACACCACATACACGACGTTCTGCTGGTAGAGATGCGTACCAAAAAGCAGTTTTACGACAAGCTTGGGTACATTTATATTGAATTGCCAAAGTTTACCAAAACGCTGGACGAGCTGGAAACAAACGAAGACAAATGGCTGTACTGCTTAAGACACATGACAGAATTTGAGGAAATACCTGTATCTTTGAGTAATAACTCAACATTCAAAAAACTATTTGAAGTGGCAGAAGTAACGAATTTGACCCCCGAAGAAATGGATGCTTATCAGCGGGAGCTGAAAAGAAAACGTGACAATTATAGTCACGAACAGTATATTCTTGGAAAGGGTATTGAGCAGGGCTTGGAAAAAGGAGAGCATAAGAAAGCTGTAGAAATGGCGTTAAAACTAAAAGCCAGGAAGATGCCTGCCGAAGAAATAGCTGAATTAACTGGCCTGTCAAAAGAAGAAATCGAATCCCTTTAATGAGCATCAAACTATTTGTCGCCAACTTCCCGTTTAGCATGACAGAGATCCAGTTGCTGAAACTTATTGACAACCCGATCAGCATGCGACTGGCCGAAAGTAAGCGGCTTAAGTTATAATTGAAAAACCCGGCCATCAGCCGGGCTTTTCTCCCCCTCTCATCAAATCCACCTTTGCGTGTTCACCCTCAACTCAACCTCACAAATCTGTCTCTCCGTGTTCTGTTTAATAAACGAACGAGGATCCTAAACAGATTTAATATAATTTGTTAATTACCTGTAAATGACAATATAGCGGCATGGGTGGTAGTTACTCAGTTTGCGCCACCACAATAAATTACGAACTATAAACCATTCCTTCTATCTGGCTGTTAACATAAAAAGAACTTTATGAAACTGCTGCCAATTGATATCAACCAGGTTAGCCAGGCCGCTACTGGCGACTATACCAACCTAGCGCTTAGCGTGGTAAATGATCAGGTGATACGCATGAGTGTAATGACCCGTCCCTACTACTGGCATTATCATCCCAATTCAGATGAAAGCTTTCTGGGCTTGGAAGGTATATTGATCATAGAATTGGAAAACCAGACGATTGAATTGTATCCCGGCCAACTCATTACCATCCCTAAAGGCATGCCGCACAAAACCCGGCCAAAAAACCAACGTTCAGTTAACCTCACCTTTGAGCATCAGCACATGGAAACCTCTATAATAGGCGAATAACTTTTGTACAAAGACGATGGAATTATAAATTGCCAGAAATTTATTTTAAAATAAAATACCTAATGCTAGCTATTTACACGAACTCGTATAATACTTAGCTTAGATTGATGAAAAAGACCCTGCTGCTACTTATCTGCTGTTTGCAATTAACAAGTATACTCGCACAATCTACCAGCTGGGGGCCATGGCAAACAACCGCATGTTTCAAAGGCATACAGTTCAGAACAAGGCCTATGGACAACGATGCATCCAATTTTACCAAGTACATACAATTCAGAAATACCTATCCTAAAAAGATTGCTTTTAGTTTTGTGGTAAAAACCGGGAGCCAGGAAACGGATGAATACATTAAACAAAACGGCGGGCAGTACAGAACCGAACTTAAAGCAAACTCAACCGATGACGGTATGATGCTGGTAAGGCTTACCAATGGCAACACACCCTACTTAGCTGTAGGTTATTTACGAATGCTGGGAAACGACGAAGTAGAGGCCTCACAACCTTATGAAGGTTGTGATGACAACAGGTATAATACCTGTTTGCTTTGCAAGTTAAAACCCAGGCCTTCCTGCATTAATTATGATAAATCTAAAAAAGAAATAATTAATAACACGAACCCTTCATCTGCCATCAGTTCCGAAAATTTAATAAAAAATAATATCAAATCATTCCTTAAGGAGGAAATACATTTGATTTATCCCGGTTTAACTGTAAACACTCCAAATGTTACCATCGGAAACAACAATTTAGAATTTTCTACCGAAGTAATTGACCAATTACCCCAATACCCTTGTCCAAGTTCTAAAACATTTTTCAGCTATTCTATTCCGCTTACCAATATCATTTTAGAAAAAATTGATAAGGAAGTCTATGCCGTGGGGAACAAAAAAGTACTCAACATTAGAACAACCCAAAAACTTAGAGTAGTTGGAAAAAAGTACCGGCAAAACCCTTCTGAGTGTTCAGCATTGACCGAAGACAAAAACTATGCAGAAAATAAATTGGTTTCAGAATTCCAATTTGAATACAACTTTGGCCCAAATGACGAAAACTTTATTCAACTTCAAAACGCTATTGAGGCATTAAAGAACCCAGGGCATCAAACAAGTTTAGCTTCGCAAAAAGTACCTGCCGGTAAAGAGCAGCCAGAACCGATTAATAATGTCCCGGTTAAACAACATATAACACAGGAAAATATTATAAAAGCGATCGAAACCTACAACATAGGCGCAAAAGCAACAGCGCAGGAAGATTGGGAAACCGCCGAAAAACAATTCAGGGCCGCCCTGCTCATCAATCCTGAATTACAAGAGGCAAAAAAAGCACTATCAGATCTGATTACCTACAAAACCGTACTATTTTACAATGAAGGCATAGCCGCCTTTAACAACAAAAATCTGGAACTGGCCGAGGAAAAGTTAAATCAGGCCTTAACATTAACGGCTAACCATTTAGAATCTTATCTTGGTTTATACAGCGTTCTGGCGGCTCAGGACCAAATCTTAACAAGTAAAATGAATGCCCTGGGTAATACAAAACAGGGTGATGCTACTTATGTTAAACTAAAAAACTCAAAAAAAGCGCTGTATAAAAAAGTAATACCTGTTTGCAAAAAATTGATCGTGCTTGACCAGGAAAATCAACAGCAACACAAAGTCAACTTAAAAACAGCATTGGAGTTTAATTGATCCGCGAACTATTTTATATTGTACCGGCGATAACAATGAAAACTTCATTGTAGAAATGCAAAAAGGTAATCAGGAACATTTCAAAGACCGCATCTTATTTTACACCGCAAATCTTGTACAGGGGCATGGCAAATCCGTTGAAGCCAATTGGGATTATAAACTCCCCGAGGTTTACAAATTGTTTGTAGCTAATTTTCCATTTAGCATGACAGAAATACGGTTGCTGGAACTATTAGCCAGCATGTAGTTTCATTTTAAGCATTCTTGCTGCCTGGGTATAGCCCCCATTTGCACCATCAACAAAATGCACATGGTCGTCCTTAAGGTCGCGTACATAACACGACATTACCGAGGCCCCGCTCAGGTGCAAGCCGTATGCCAGTTCTCCGGCAGCTTCCAGCTCATCCAAGAAAAGTTGCAAGGCCATCCTTTGCACGGCTTTTCCAGAAATAACTGTATTGATCTTACCATCTATAACTAGTGTGTCCGACCGCTCAACTAAACTTTTCAGGTACATTTTTCCATCTCTGGTAAGAAAATAAACCCTTCCGTAAAGGTTAAGAAGCCAGGTCTGCAGCAGACTAAGCCATTTTATTTTGCCTAACTGCACCCGCATTTCTAGCTCTATCTGTTTAAAAGAACTTTTCAGTTTTAACCTCGAAACAGATATGGGCTGTCTTTGCTGCAATGGCCCGTATAGTTCATCAATCTTATCCATCACCTTTTTAAAAGGTACCGACTGTAATATGCCCTCACGGGCTACAACCAGCAGGGTAATTACCTCATCCCGGTTCTCGGGCGCTGCAATTTTGTCCCAACGGCATTGCATTCCGCTAAGATCGGGTTCCACTTCCGGCAAAGGTTCTTCAGCAAAAAGAGATGTTGCCCCTTTAACCAATCTCTCTGCATAATTCAAACCATTGCCCAATACAACAGGTATGGAAAAAGACGTACCGCTGCTAAACCTGGTAATATCCAGCTCATGCCCCTCTGCATAAATCTGTTTAACCGGAACAGTTCCGGTGCGCAGCTCCAGGCCAAAATTAATTGATATGTTTGCCCGGTAAGATGACAGGGCCTGTATGGCCTTATCCATAACCGATGGCGGAACAATAAAAGTTGCCCCGTCTCCGCCAAAAAAGAAAGGTATACTGATGCCCATGCCGAAGGCTATATTAAGTACAGCAACAATGCTGCCCGCTGCAATCAGGTTAATATTTTGGTGCCCACCGCTCAACACTACCTGCGTAGAACTTTTGATATCTGTAATAATGACGTACCAGTTTGAAGGGACCTGCCGGAACAGGTCTTTCCGGGTTAAAAGGTCGCCAACAGGCATCCGGTGTACCGGCAGCGAATCATAAAATTGCTCATCAGACATTAAAGGTAATATACGGGAAAATTAAATATTAACCTGTAGTTATTTTTGCGGGGCTCCTGAAATCGGAAGGGGGACATGTACTGGTAAAAGAAATCAGCATCGTAAAAAAAGGGGTAAAAAGCCTGGGCTATGGTTTTGTGTTGTTGCAAGACCAAACTGCTGCAGGCAGGGCCATTTATGCCTTAGATGGCAAACATCACAAACTCAATCCCGCAAACTGTAGAACATCTCAAAATATTGATTTTTAATCCAACATTTTGCTGATTATCAATTTGTTAAAAAAATAAATTTTAATTTTTATTACCAGCGAATATTGTTTTTTGTAGATAATTCCGTCTTGAAATAATCTTTTAAAAAAATCAATTATGCAAACGGAACAAATTACCATTTATCAAGCCGGAGATGGCACCACAACTATTGATGTAAAACTTGAAAACGAAACGATTTGGCTTACCCAGGCACAGATCAGCGAACTTTTTAGAAAGGACAGATCTGTAATTACTAAACACATCAACAATGTATTTAAAGAAGAAGAAATAGATGAAAAAAGCAATGTGCAAAAAATGCACATTGCAAATGCAGACAGACCTGTCGCTCTATACAGTTTAGACGTTATTATCTCTGTAGGTTATAGAATAAAATCCCCTAGGGGCACTCAATTCCGCATCTGGGCCAATAAAATTCTCAAAGAACATCTTGTTAAAGGTTACACCATAAACGAAAAACGTTTAAAAGAACAGGAAAAACAGTTAAAAGACCTCAAAAAAACTGTTACGCTGCTAAGCAATGTACTTGAAAACAAAGAACTAAACTCCGATGAAGCCACTGGTTTGCTAAGGGTAGTTACAGACTACGCCTATGCACTGGATATACTGGACAAATACGACCATCAGGAACTAACTATTGAGCATACTACTACTGAGGAACTCTTTAGCATCAATTACCCTGAAGCAATAAAAGCCATTCAGGATTTAAAGAATAAGTACGGAGGCAGCTCATTATTTGGGAATGAAAAAGATCAATCTTTTCAGGGCTCTCTTGCCGCAATATACCAAACCTTTGGCGGCATTGACCTGTATCCCAGTGTAGAGGAGAAGGCTGGCAACCTGCTCTATTTTGTAGTTAAAAACCACTCTTTTTCTGATGGTAATAAACGCATTGCAGCCTACCTGTTTGTATGGTTCCTGGAAAAAAACGGGATACTGTACCGGCCAGATGGATCAAAAAGAATTGCAGACAATGCATTGGTGGCTTTAACCTTAATGATTGCCGAAAGTAAATCAGATGATAAGGAGATCATGGTAAAGGTGATTGTGAACTTAATCAATTCAAACAACTAGAAAATTGCATATTGATCGCTACGCCAGCTCACCTACATGTTCTGTAAAGTAAATAACCTTACAAAACATGTAGGTTCGTGGAGCTGCCATATCATTTGTTGTACTTTTTGAGCCTGACTGCTAAGAAAGAGCACCTTTTTTCAGCTGCCCGGGTTTGCTATCTCAATTTACTATTTACATAAGCCGCAATGGCTTCGCTAATAAATGTCCTGAACTCTGGCCCGAAAACACCAGATTCACTGGTAAACCTCTCATCACTTAAATAAAGCTGCCCCAGCCCGTAATAAGCCTCGGCCTGTTTATCTGATGCATCATGTGTTCCCCAGAGTTTGCGGGTATTGAGGTAATGCTCATGTACCAATCCCTGTACCCGGTCACTATCAGCAGGCAGGTCTTTCAAAAGCAAGATGGCCTTTCCCAGCTCTTTTTGCCGCAATACCAATACCTGCATATCGCTTTTGCTTAAGCTTTTCAAATGTTCTTCGGCATGTATTACCACTTCTTCTCCGTAGCTGTCAATAGCCTGGTCTCTGTATTTTTTGGCCTCATCTGCTGAAAGGCCTTCGTATAGATCTTCTAGTTTTAACATGGTTTTGTTTTTTATTGAATGTATGGTGTTGTCAATTGTTTTCATTAGCGTACCTATTCTGGCCTTTCTAGCCTGCAGCATACGCTTATGCCCCTGCAGCGCTAAAATCAGATCAAAATCCGGGTCATCTAGTATCAGCAGGATCTCTTTTAACGGAAAGTCCAGTTCTTTGTAAAACAGGATCTGCTGCAGGCGTAAAAGTTCTTCTTTCCCGTAAAGCCTGTAGCGTGCATCTGTTCTTTCTGCTGGCTTAAGCAAGCCAATCTTATCGTACAGGTGCAGTGTTTTTACAGTAATTCCGGATAGTCTGGCCAGTTGTTTTACAGAATAGTATACTTGCTTTTTCATGCCAATTATTATTTATTGAGCAAAGGTAGGCTATGACCCAAGGTAAGAGTCAAGAACTATTTTCAAATAGTTTGCAATTGGAGATCTGTCAAAATTTCGGCCGGTATAATTTCAGCTTTAGACCCGAAAAATACAGGCTCAGGCTATTCCTGATTGCCAAAATGTAAACAGACGGTTTTCTTTGGTAAAAAATATAAAGCAATGAAAAGAAAACTGATATGCACAATGGTAGTAGCGATGGTAATTTCGCTCGCAGGCCATGCCCAATCTAAACTGACAGAAACGCAGAAAAAAGAAATGAAGGAAAAGTATGAAGCCTACAAAGCTCAGCTAAACCTTAGCGAAGAGCAGGCTGTCAAAATGGAGGAAATCAATACCGCTTATTTTGAAGGACTTGCCGGCCTCAGGCAATCCTCTGGCTCAAAGATGTCAAAATACCGGAAATTTAAAAGCCTGAGCAGCGAAAAGGATGAAAAGGTTAAAAAAATATTGGATGAGGAACAATATCAGCGATACAAAGCACAGCAAAAAGAGATGAAGAGTAACCTGAAATCTAAAAAACAATAGCATGAAGCCCTTATTTAAAACAATCATTGCCGGAATATGCCTGTTTATTTTTTTAGGCTGCGCAAAAAACGAGGAACCTGAAAAAATTTACCGGATAGCCGGAAAGATGACCATTGAAACCCGCAACCGTACTTATTTGCTTAACCTGCCCCCAGATTATTACAAAAATGAAAATACAGTGCCGCTGGTCATCGCATTGCACGGCGCCGGGGGCAGTGCCGCTCAATTTGAACAGCACTACAACTTTACCGAACAAACCAACCGCAGCGGGTTCGCGGTAGTTTATCCCGAAGGTGTACGAAGCGATGGGGTATTAAAACTCAGAACATGGAATGCTGGTACCTGCTGCCACTATGCCTACGAACAAAATGTCGACGATGTGATGTACATCAGCAAGCTTATCAACCATTTGGTCAGTACCTATAAAATCAATAGTAAAAAAGTATATGTTACAGGGATGTCCAATGGCGGTATGATGGCTTATAGGCTGGCTGCTGAAATACCTGATAAAATAGCCGCAGTGGCACCGGTAAGTGCCAGCATGGTTTTGCCTGGGCCCATTCATCCTTCGCGTCCCGTACCAATTATGCACATCCATTCAATAAAAGATACCATTGTGCCCTATGCAGGGGGTGTAGGAATAGGCGGTTACACTTTCCCACCTGTAGATTCTGTCCTGAAGATCTGGGCAGCGAAAAACGGGTGCACAGCAAATCCGCAGGTCATTGTTAACGATCAGAAGTATAGACTAACAGCCTGGAAAGACTGCAGCAATGCCACCACTATACGTTGTTACCTGACCATGGATGGTGGGCATTCCTGGCCAGGCGGAAAGAAAAGCAACCCGCGCGGAGATGAACCATCAACTGCAATTAATGCTACTGAGCTCATTTGCAATTTTTTTCAGGGCTACAGCCTGCCCTGAAAAATTTTGTTCAAAATTGAAAATTCGTATATTATCTGAAGCATGAAATCAAACAGCATATATCAGGTCCCTTCAAAAACGAAACTGATAGTTTTAACGGCCCTGGCAATAACTATTTTGTTCTCACTGCCAAGGCTGGCGGTTTTCCGTCACATGAAGTACAGCTTGAACATCGATTTCAGATTTTACGAATTCGCCGCCAGGTCCCTGTATTCCTATATCATTGCCATCGCTTTTTTAGCGCTGAATTTACGCAGCCGGAAACTGATATGGGGCCCGGTTAATTATAACCCAGCTAACATATACCAGAAAGTAATTTACAATATCGTGTTATTGGCCTTCTTTTATGTAGTGCTGATCCCTTTACACCTGGCACTTTTTGAACCTTACCTGCGCGAACGGCTTTTCAGGTTTTTCTTTAATCTGCATCTCTTTTTAGAGTTCTTGTTAACCCTGCTCATTTCGCACATTTACAAGCTGGTGTTTTACAACCAGCAGATCAAACTTGCAAACGAGGCATTGTTAAAAGCAAATGCAGAGACCAGATATGAGGTGCTGATGAACCAGGTAAACCCACATTTTCTGTTTAACTCTTTTAATACCATTAATGCTTTGATCAACAGCAATAAAGAAGAAGCGGTTGATTTTGTAAACAACCTCTCCGACGTTTACCGATACGTACTGGAAAGCAGCAAAAAAAATTTAGTTACAGTTGCTCAGGAAATCGGGTTTGTACATATTTACGTTAAAATGTTAAAAGCCAGGTATGGAAATAAATTACAGGTTGATTTTGCAATAAGGGATTATGCTTTGGATTTGTTTGTTCCTCCGTTGGCCATCCAGGTCCTTATCGAAAATGCAGCGAAACATAACATCATTTCCACAAAATCACCACTCACAATTTCTGTTTTTATGACCGATGAGACAACATTGACCGTGGCCAATCCCATCCAGGAGAAATTAATGCGCCAGCCATCTACCGGTATCGGACTTTCCAATCTGGATGAGCGTTACAGCCATTTATCGGATAGGCCCATTGTTATCTGCAAAAAGGACAACCAGTTTATGGTTACCATTCCTTTGTTAAAAAATATTGAATAAGATGGAGATACTGATCATTGAAGATGAAGAAAATGCCGCATCACAACTATCAGGGATGCTGCTTGAATACTATCCGGCCGTAAGCTTTGCCCCGGTAATTGACAACATCACCGATGCGAAAGCCTACCTGTCATCCAAACCTGATATTGACCTCATTTTCCTGGACATCAATCTTTCCGACGGAATTTCTTTCGAAATATTCAAAGATGTTAAAATAGACATCCCGGTTATATTTACCACAGCCTACGATCAATATGCGGTACAGGCTTTTGAGCTAAACAGCATTGACTACCTTTTGAAACCGATCCGTAAAGAGAAGCTGATCTCCGCGCTGGAAAAATTCAGCCGGTTAAGCAACAGACAGCCAAACCTTGCTAACGCTATGGCTATTGAAAAAATAGCTGCGCTTTTGCAGTCTAAAATGTCCTATAAACAGAATTTCTTAATCCCGTTTAATAACCGTCTTGTTCCTTTAAACGTAAACGATATCTCCTGGTTTGAGTTGTGTAATGGTTTGGTAAAGGCAGTTACCTCAAATCACACCACTCATATTCTGGAAGAGAAAAGTCTGGATGAACTGGCAGAGCTGCTTGATCCCAAAATGTTCTACAGAGCAAACAGGCAATATCTCATCAGCCGCAAAGCAATTAAAGATGTACATTATTATTTCAATGGCAGGTTACAGGTAAATATCGTTCCTGAACCAGAAGAGAAAGTGGTAGTGAGCAAGGTCAAAGCTGTACAATTTAAGAACTGGCTTAAAATATGAAGTCCACCGGTGTTACAATAGAAGCATTAACAAACAATCAACATTTTGCATGAATTTTAGTCAAAAATCATGCAAAAATTCACTATAAATTCGTAGCTTAGTGGTTGAAAGGAAAATATGATGTCAAAATTAGATGAGTTAAAAAGTCATTTAAAGAAAGGAAATATCTATAAGAGGGATGAACTACAAAAGTGGTCAAGCTCTGCTGCAGAGAAAGGCATAATCGAAGCCCTTGTCGAAAAAAGTTAGGCTAAATGGCCACAGCCCATCATTTTCCATCATTCGTTTTATTAGACCTATTCAATGTCAATTCCTCCCCGGTAAGCGCAAAGCATAGATTTTATCATTTATAGTAATAATTCCGATTTATCTTTTATCCGGAATTATTAATAAATTCGACCTATACTAAATCATATGCTCCAATTGAAAACCCTGCTACTTGGAACTTCTTTTTGCCTCGTCTTTAACCTTGGCTATGCCCAGGAAGTAAAAAACATTTCCAACAAACGGAAGAACGATTATTTTACCATCAATGAAAAGTTCAGTGTACTGAAAGACAAGCCTGAAAGACAATCGGAAGGTGGTAAATTATTTTCTTTTTACAAGAAAAATTCTTTTATCTACATCCCTCCAAAATTGCTACGGTTAGTCTGTAAAGATCCTGTCCAGCTTTATCGTCATTCTTGTTGCTCAGCAGTACAATCCCTATACGGTCATTTGGGTAAAGCGAAAAAAAGGTCCTGAAGCCTTCCGTTCCCCCATCGGCCCGGATGTAGTAATCCCAGTTCCGGGTTTTTCCTATGGCCCATTGAAAACCATACGCCCCCTGCTCTACATTACCGTATATTACCCGGTGGCTAAGCTTTACAGCAGCATCGGCTTCGGCTAGCTGATAGTCCATATACTTCAGCATATCTTCAAGGGTAGAAGAAAGCCCGCCAGCAGCAGCCATTTCCTTTTCACTGTAAGTAACCCTGGTATCGATCATTTTAAGCTTATTGAGGTAAGTGCCCAATAATTTTGCATAAGCCTGCTGATATACATTTTCCAGCGCATAACCCAGCAATTTGTACCCCGCATTAGAATAGGCATAGCTGGAGGGTTTTATTGAATCCAGCTTAAATGCCCGTAATTCTTTCATAAACCCCGATTTATCAATTGCTGTAAAATTGTTGGGCAATTGAGCAGTATGGCTTAGTAAATAGCCCACTTTTACCGGCTCCCCGCCGCTATAATGCAGGTTTGGAAAACTGCCCGGAAGATATTGGCAAATGTCGGCATTGAGTTTCATTTTACCTTCGGTAATGGCCTTGGCAACCAGCAAACCGGTAAAGGTTTTGGTTATGGAACCGATCTCATAAAGAGAATGGTCATTAGGCAGCTTTGCCGTTCCGGGAGCAGTTTCGCCATAATGATATTGGTACTTTCCCGAAGCTGTAACAACACCAATAGAAAGACCCAACCTGCCTTTCTCTGCTATATACAGCTTTGCTGCTTTATCAACTACCATATCCAGTCTGGATTTCATGGGGTTGGCGCTTAGGACCTGCCCGCTAACCAACTTACTACCAATGAGTAAAACAAACAAAATGAGTATTTTTTTCATATCCATAAGACGCATTTTAAACAGAATAGTTTCAATGGAAAAGACAGCGCTAATTTTCTGTGCCTTGTAATTTAGCTAGTTCTGTTTTATGATCCATTTTATCTTTTGCCAGCTCAACTGCCTTATGGAGTTGTTGTTGCAATAATTTCTGTGACGGTAATACAGTTAAATAGTCAGAGACTTTAATATTACTTTGGTTCAGCTGCATTAACTCCACATGCTCTTGCTTTTTACCCGTACATAAGATTAAACCCACGGGTGCATTTTCTCCCTCCAGTTTATCATACTTTTCGAGATAACGTAAATAAAGTTCCATTTGCCCCTTAAATCCAGCCTCAAATTCTCCAATTTTCAAATCAATCACCACAAGACATTTCAACCTTCTATGGTAAAAAAGCAAGTCAATATAATAGTCGCGATCATCAATAGTTATTCTTTTCTGGCGTGCCATAAAAGCAAAGTCGTTTCCAAGTTCAATAATAAACCGCTGTAATTCTGCGATAATAGCACACTCCAGATCCTTTTCCGAATAAGTATCAGCCAAACCCAGAAAATCTAAAAAATATGGATCTTTAAAAATCAGATCTGTGCTCAACTTCTTTTCGCCCTTAAGCTTTTCCAGGTCATTTTGAATAGTTTCTTCAGGTTTCTTGCTAATCGCTGTCCGTTCAAACAACATAGACTGGATACGTTCCTGTAGCTGCCTGGATGACCATCTTTCCAGTTTGCACATTTCTATGTAGAAATCGCGTTTTAAGGGGTTTTCAATAGGGATTAGTATTTTTATATGAGTCCAACTCAATTGTCGCCGCAGTGTGGCGACAATTTGCTCCTCAGGAAACAACTGTGCAAATTGCATAAATCTCCTCAATTGTTTTTCATCCCAACCCCTACCGTATTCTTCGGTTAGTTGCCTAGATAACGAAATCACAACCTGCTTCCCGTACTCTGCTCGCTCATTCCCTAGCACCTCTTCATTAATTCTCTTCCCAATCTTCCAGTATCATGGATATAATATTTTGCGGCCGCTTCTCTTCTCAAAAAGCAGCTTCTCCATCAATATTTACGCACCTGAAAAACTCAACCCTTCCTTACATTGTTATCCCTGTAGGAAACAGCGTTACCTTTTAGCTAACCTGTTCATTTTGTTGAAATGAAAGCTATTCTCACTTGTTGTTCAACTGTGCTATTGGCTATGTTGCTACTGGGACCAGCATGCCCTGCTCAAACCATTAAACGCCTCGATGCAAAGCATCTTAAGGCAACAGACCTAACCACATATATCAGGCAGCTAATGGATACGGCAAAGGTTACCGGCCTTGGAATTGCTGTTTTTAACAACAACAAACAGGTTTATTCCAAGACATTTGGCTATGCCAATTTACCTCATAAAAAGAAGTTAACAGCCAGCGCTTATCTTTACGGTGCGTCTTTCAGCAAAGCGGTTTTTGCATACCTTGTAATGCAGCTGGTTGGCGAAGGCATCCTGGACCTCGATAAACCACTGGTGCAGTATTTGCCCAAACCATTGTTATCCTACACCTTTCCTGGAAAACTAAAGGACTACCGGGACCTGCAAGGTGATAAGCGGTACGAAAAAATTACCGCACGGATGTGCTTAAGCCACACTACCGGTTTTCCAAATTTCCGCTGGTTCGAACCCGATAAAAAACTCCGTATCAAGTTTAAACCGGGAACCAGATTCAGCTATTCCGGAGAGGGCATGTACCTTTTGCAGGTGGCTGTTCAGGAAATAACAAAAACAGGTCTTGAAACGCTAGCCCAGCAAAGGGTATTTAACCCCTTAAACATGTTCAATACCAGCTACAAATGGCAGCCAGCTTTCGAGGAAAACCTGGTAGCTGGCCATGACAGTGACGGCAATACCATCGATTTTCCAAGGCGTATTGATGCAAATGCCGCCGGATCCATGGTTACTACTTTAGATGATTATACTAGGTTTTATACGGCCCTTTTACAAGGCAAAAGGTTAAAGCAGGCACAATGGAAAGAAATGACCAGCCCGCAAATCCGCATACATTCTATCAAACAGTTTGGTCCTTTATCCTGGAAAGACAGTACATTGAACGATCATATACAACTTTCTTATGGGCTGGGTTTCGGAATCATCCAGACACCCTATGGCCGGGCTTTCTTTAAAGAAGGCAATGATCGGGGCTGGGGCCATTATTCAATCGCTTTTCCAGATCAGAAAACAGCTATAGTGATCATGACCAATTCCGACAATGGCGAAAGCATTTTTCGTGATCTGCTGGCTTATGCCATTGCTGATATTTATACGCCCTGGCAATGGGAAAACTACATTACCTGGCAAGAGAAACAAGCAAACCGCTAAACCCAAATACAGCCCCAGGGTTATGACAAATGGTAATAAGCGCTTGACAATTCAAGAAGCTTTTAATAATATTTGTAAAGAACATTTTATCCCTTGTTTAAGAATTCTGTTATGGGATTAGTTTACCGATATAAAAAATATTTTTTTGAAACTGATTGTTAATGATTAGACTATGCCGGGATTAAAGGATTTTAAACACGTAGTCCTGTACGGATTTATCTTAGCGGTCCTTGTTTTTTTGCTGAAATGGCTGCAATGGGAATTCCTGATTGTAGAAAATGCTATTGATATATATGCTGGCCTGCTGGCCGTATTTTTTACGATTTTAGGTATATGGATAGCCACACAGCTTGTAAAACCTAAACTTCAGACCGTGGTGGTTGAAAGACCGGGCGCCGGGCAATTTTGCAGGAATGAAGCTGAACTGGAAAAACTAAATCTGAACCGCCGGGAACTGGAAGTCCTTGAACTGCTGGCCAGGGGTTACAGCAATTCCGACATCGCAGATAAGCTGTTCCTTTCATTAAGTACCATTAAAACCCATGTATCCAACCTCTATGCTAAAATGGAGGTAAAAAGCCGTACACAGGCTGTTGATAAAGCAAAGCGGCTAAAAATCATCGAATAACTGCCTCATACTTTAGTGCCGAACATGGGCAAAACTCCCTTTTGGTACTAAAGTATGATAACAATTTTCGGCAGCTATATTAGCTTTGTCCAATGGATACAAGGTGTTACCGACCGCTGTTCCAATAACAAACATATAGACACATGAAAAAAATAGTATTGATTTTTGGACTGATCATAGGAACCATCTTATCGGCGAACATGCTAAATATGGTAACGATGATCTATAATGGAAAGGACTTTAAAGGAAATGATGTTGTAGGCTATGTAGCGCTGGTTGTTGTTTTTTCTATTATCTTTTTTGGGATTAGAAATTACAGGAATAAGCGGCTTGAAGGTCAGATCACCTTTGGCCGGGCATTTAAAACAGGCGCCCTGATTGCCTTTGTTGGCTCCACAGTGTATGTAATAATATGGCTTTTTTATTATTACCTGTTTGTCCCGGATTTTATAGATGCTTATACGGCATGCGTTCTCAAAAACTGTACAGCTTCTGACCTGCCAGCTAAAACAGCCCAGATGGCAGAATTTAAAGAGATGTATAAAAACCCAGCGTTTGTGGTGCTGATTACCTATTCGGAAGTACTGCCTGTTGGTTTGGCAGTTGCCTTGGTAAGCGCCTTGATCCTAAAAAATAAAACCGTAAATAAATAGATATGAAACAACAGATCACAACATTTTTGACCTTCCAGGAGAACAATTCCGAACAAGCCATGAATTTCTATGTAGGCTTGTTTGAGAACTCAAAAATAATTGATATCCAGCGGTACGATAAAGCAGGCCCGGGCAAGGAAGGCTCAGTTATGAAAGCCACATTTGAACTGAACGGCAAACAATTTATTTGCAGCGACAGCTTTGTGAAACACCAATGGAACTTTACTCCTGCCATCTCCAATTGGGTAGAATGTGAAAATGACAAACAGCTTGAAACACTGTTTAAAAAACTGTCTGCAGGTGGAAGTGTTATGATGCCGCTAGACAACTATGGCTTTAGCAAAAAATTTGCCTGGGTTGCGGATCAGTTCGGCATCTCATGGCAGTTAAACTTTCAATAACAGGAATTGCACTATTCTATTATTATACTTAGAACTGATGCTGCTCCGCAATGGCAAAGAAGAGTGGATATTCGTTACTTTTATCCACGCACCAGTTAAAATACAACAGGCGAGATCACCAAAATTGCGGTGTGGATATTGGAAAACACCAAGCAGGTTGTGGAACCAGCGGGCATATGCATCCTGCATGTGTGGGTCTGCGCGAGAATCTGAACTTGAAGGGTGTGAAGAACTTCCGAGAGTAGCGCAATTTCAGCGCATAAAGTATAACACCACGCTCAGCTCTATTACTTTTCCCAGGGAGCTTCTAAGTTTACTAATGGCTTTTCTGATGTGTTGCTCCACAGTGTTTTCTGATATGTTTAGCTTTGCGGCGATCTCTTTATTGGATAGAAACTCTTTTCTGCTTAAGATAAATACCTCCCGACATTTTAAGGGTAGCTGATCAATTTCCTTATTGATATGGATTTCTAACTCTTTACTTTCTATCTGTTCAATGACCGAATAATCATCAACCTGCGTCTGCTTTGATATATGCATTTCATATTTATTGCGTACAAGTTGATTTCTGTAATGATTCAGGACCTGGTTTTTTAAAATTACATATAGATAGGCACGGATCGAAGTACTGGTTTCAATAGATTTCTTATGCTCATACAATTTTACAAACGAATTTTGAACCAACTCTTCAGCTATTTCCCTATTGTTTGTTTTAGAAATTGCCAGTCTCATAAGTGGTATTATATGCGTTTTATAAAGTACGGAGAAAGCTTGGTCGTTTCCCTTTTTCCAGGAATCAATCAAATCGGCTTCGTTATATATTGTATGATCTTTGATGGTTTAATTTATTTGGTTTTCATCTAAATATATAAAAAATAGCTTTATTTTTTTTGATCGGTATTTTTATCCTATATTTTTTGATAAAAGTATTGATCCGGCAAAAGAAATGCAGATGAAAGCAAATGATGGGACGAATGGTAAAAATGTTTAGAATGTCAGTACCTGATGCCTGGCCTTCAGACGTTCTGTAAGTTTGGTTAAATTTATCTTTTGCACCTCCACCTTTTCTTCCAGAGCTATGGCTGCAGCTATACCCGCACTTTCTCCCATCACCATCCATGCAGGCTCAACCCTCAAAGAGGAAAAAGCTACATGCGAGGACGAAGCGCATACTGGAACCAGCAGATTGTTGCATTCTGTGGCCTTAGGGATAATGCTCCTATAAGGAATCTGGTATGCTATGCCTCGTCCTTCAACCCTGGTCTTAGCCGGAAAAATCGTTCCTTCGTTAATGAAACCACCATCCGGTGTGGCGATGCGCTGGCAGTCATGGGAGTCGATCGGGAAGGATCCAATCCCGATAGGGTCGGGTTTTTCACGTTTTTCCAGAATATCCTTTTGCGTTAAAAAATATTCGCCAACCATCCTCCTGGCTTCCCTGACATATAGTACCGGTGGAAAATGACCATACTGTGCAAACTCATTTTTCGCATAACCGAGCTGTGCCATTCGTTGTCTTACCGTTTCCGGAACTGCCGGATCAGTCATCAGGAAGTACAAAAGGCCTTCGGTATACAGGCGGTGTTTGTCCCATATTTCCCGTCTGCGTTTTGGATTGGCATCGGGGTAATCCCAGTTTTCTCCAACCAGCCCCGTCGATAACTGTCCGCCGATGCCATTATTCCCATCTAATTTATTGCCGGGAAGCGGATAAAGGTCGAAAGGGATGCCACTTTTGGGCGACAATTTATAGAAGCGCCTGAATAGTTCATATTGGTTAGCATTATAGCCTTCAGGCTTGGTAAAAGGAATCCTGTTGCTCGGGTCTTCCGACAGGCACAAACGAAAACTGTAGGTCATGATACGGTGGTCGCCCTGTCCTTCTGGTGTTATACTTGTTCCGCTGATCAGGGGTAGCTCTTGCTGCCGGGCATCCAGGGGGGATACCGCCACCGCTTTTTTCTGATAAACAGCTCCGGCAAAGGATTCTCCAAATTCATTTCTGCCTTCACGGCCTACACGATAACTTACACCAGCAGCCGCCACAAGATCCCCCTCATAACTGGCATCAATAAAGACACTGCCTGCAAACACTTTTCCAGACCTCATCTTAACGCTCTGGATTGCCTTTTGCTTTAATTTTGCAGATTTCAATGTTTCATTGAGCACCACCTGAACTCCGGCTTCTTTTAACATGGTGTTAAAAACAAGCTCAGCAACGTGTGGCTCATAGGTCCAGTGTTTGGTGTCTTTCTCTGCTACCCGGTAGTTCAGCGTTATGCCGCGGTCTCTATATATTTTTTCCACGCGTTTATGAAATTCTTCAAAAAGACCACCTAAGGTGGATCTGAACATCTGGTTTGAATCACTAAAACCCAGCCCTCCACTCATCATTCCGCCCGCTATGCCAAGGGGCTCAATCACTACCACAAATTTTCCTTCACGCGCGGCTGCAATAGCCGCCGTAATTCCTGCAGGTGTAGCTCCATAAACCACCACATCATATTTTTTTTCGGGTTTCCAGGAACAGCAAAGGGAGAGTAACAGTATAGCTATATAAACTCGTGATAAAATAAGCCCATCTTTACGACCCAACCAGTACCTGCTTCTTAATTCTTTATTTTGATCCATAATTTGCTAGTTGTATTTCTTATGATACTATGTTTACATCAAAAGCCCCCCACGTTATTCTATTTCAAATAGTTTTTCGAGTGGAGTTATTATCGGAGAATAATCAGGATTTGTATACATGATATCAGACATATATTTCCACCATCGCTGCACAATTGCATTACTTCCTAAATCCTGAGATGAATTTGTACCAGAAATTTTCTGAACCCCAAAAAGGGTATTTGATTCTTCATCAAAAAAGATAGAATAATCGCTAACACCATTATTTTTCAACAGGTCGACCAAGTCTTCCCAGATTTCTTCATGTCGCTTTTTATATTCAGCTTTAAAACCGGGCAAAAGTTTCATTTTGAATGCTATTTTTTCCATATTTTCAGGTTTGTTTAATAACAATTAATTTATAAATGCGGATAGATTGTATGTGCCTTTGTTGAGTTCAAGCCAGCCTTTTTTTCTGAATTTAAGCATTAAGGTTTCGGGCAGTCTTTTATTATTGACCGTGATTTTTTTAATCCGGTTAACCTCAAATGGAAAGTAAATTTTTAATGGCGAGGGGGATTCAATAAGCTGATTAAACTCCTTTTTACTTATGAAAGTATTTTTAACCGATATTAAACCTGCAACACTGCTTACTGTTGCGCTACAACTGGTTAAACCACCCATCTGAGGCGCAATTTTAATGGTGTCAAAAGCTAACGAAGCAGGTGCTATTCCCGCAACATATTGAGACATCAAAATTAGCCCGCCACCACTCCAGGCATGATTGTAAGAACCTCCTCCAAACCCATTTGCCCCTATCTTCCATCCTTCCCACAGCGTAGTTAGTCTGCTGTTAACCATTGACGTATAACGTTTCTTTAGCCGCGCTAATGCGGTCTCTGCATATCCCATTTTAAACAGGGCTTCCAAAACATATTTTTCCATATACGGACTGGCGTGTTCTTGCGTTAGAAAAACGTTCTTCAATAGTGGGTACTTAGCTGGTGCTGCCAGGGCTGCCAGTACAACCAGCGCATTTGACCTGTCATCTGTTTTTCCTGTGTAACCGGGAGAGCGATAAGCTTCGCCTGTCCAGAAATAAGCATTAAAGTTTTTTTCAATTACAGTCATTTGATTTTCAGCCCACTTTACTTCTTCTGGTTGATTTAGGGTTTTTGACATTTCTAAATAACCTTTGCAAGCAAGGTAATACCAGGCATTGGACATCAGATCTATATCAATGTTGCTCCCCCAGTCTCCCCAGTTCCACCCGCCTTTCCGGGAAATAACCAGACCGTTGTCGCCAATTTTCCATACATTTAGATATGCCTTTACACCGGGATACACTGCTTTTATAGTATTCAGATCTCCGGAATAAAAACAATAGGTCCAAAAGCCATAATATCCGACACTGGTCAGCATTTGTATGGGAAGTTCCAGGTCAAAATTACCGGCGGGCATCGGAGAGAACAACGTTCCGTCAGATCTCTGCCAGCCCATCAACTCATCGATGCCTTTTTTGGCCAGCAAATTTGCATCGGGATCTAAAGCATAAAAGGACTGGGTTAATTCAGCTACCTCATCTCCCCACCATTGGGCGCGCTCACGATCCGGACAGTCCATATAACTGTCCCTCATGTTCAGATAAAGTGTCCGTGATGACTTTTCCCAAAGCCGGTTGTAAAACGGATCATTACAGTTAAAGCTACCCGCAAATGTGGTATTATATCCTGTTTCCCGGTATCCCAACGATAGTACTTTAACCGATTTTGGGATCACAAACATCAGGATATGCCCATTCATCCAGCCCAAAGATTCATACACCTGTACACCTGCTTTCGTAGTATATGATGCTCTGACATTGTTTGCGGAACCTCCAAAATAATTATCGGTAAACATTTCAATTGTTTTTCCAGATACAGCTTCTACTTTTAAACAAGGCGTAAACTGCATATTGTAAGGCAACTTAATTTTTATTGTATCCCCCGTTGCATAAAACGGAAAGTTCATATTAAAGTTCATAATGCCATAATCTTTCCATTGAGGAATTGGCCGTTTAACCAGCTTATTCCAGGGCAAACAACCTGCCTGACCAATTACAAGAGGTTTTCGCCAGGCCTTATCGTCATAAGAAACAGCAGTCCAATTGCCCAGTTCTAACCGGGCGTCATAAATTACATTAGACTCTGACAGGCGATAGTTGGGCTGACTGCCATGATATGCCTTGAGATAAGCTGGCACAACAGTACATTTCCAGGATGCATCAGAACAAACCTTGGCCTGTTTGTCCATATCAAGTTGAAAAAGCAGACCAGCTCGGCCGCTGGAGTTATGAGAAAAACCATTTTTACCAAAGTACCAAAGCAATACAGCAAGGGTATTGGTACCCTTTTTTAAGTATTTTGTAAGGTCTACCTGGTCATAATAGGTATCCCTGGAGTTTGGGCCTCGCTTTAAACCGCCCTCAAATACCACTAATTCTTCGTTGATGTACAACCAGTATTTAGAATCTACACTAATATTTAAGATTGCCTTGACAGGTGTTTCATCTAATTCCACCATTTTTCGGAAAGCGATCCAGGAATTACTTTGGTCTTGCGCTATATCACTGGTGATCCAGCTCGTCTTGTTACTAAACTGTGTTAAATCCTGCGATACGGCGGTAAAACTGCAACAGGCCAGCAGGCAGACGGTGATAAAACTAAATGGAAAATTCAAATTCATCATCAAATTATTTATTACTGATTAGCTGACCATTGATGATTTTTACAGGAGTAACCGTTCCCTTTTTTAGGGTCAATTGCTTACCGTGTAAATCAAACTGACAGTCTTTCCAGGCAGTAAGACTCAAATTTGCATCTCTGCCATTAATTTCACCATCCAGGTGTACGCCCAGTATTGAGTAAACCCGTGTTAAGTAAACACTTCCTTTCCAGGGATTACATTTCGAGATTTCCAGTTTATTGAACCAGTCGTCTACCAGGTTGCAGATTAAAGACTGCACTACAAGTGCATTTGTAGTCGTATAAAAACTGGCACTATAAGCACTGCTGGTTTCATACAATTGGATCCATTCCTCATCTGTATAATCGGCTTTTCTTAGATTGCCCCAATCCTTTTTCCATCCATCTACATCACCTACCCTTGAACCCGCCAGCAAAAACGTTCCAAGGGTCCATCCATAAAAATGGGGTTTACCGGCATCCTGGGTAATTTCATATCTTTTCTGATATGCAGTTAGTGAAGCCGGATCGGCCTGTTTGTTAACAGGTAAAAAGACTAGATCATTCAACTGAACAGGATGTTTTTGCTTGCCCAAATCTTCATCTCTGCCCGCTTTATTGGTAAAATATACCCCTTTAGCCGATTTTAATGTCGGGAATGAAAGGCCATCCAACAATATCTCCCTGTAAATCCCATCAGGATCTAAATTGAGTTCTACTGCTTTTTGAAAACAATATTTAGCGCTAAAAAGGGCACATAAATAATCTTGCTGATTGGCCCCTCCCATTTCATCCTGTCCCATTGAAGGTGTGATGTACAAATGCCAGTATCCATCTTTTCCTTTTTTTGCTATATTCTTGTAGAATAACGCAGTCTGTTTAATCAGTTCCTGGGCGTATCTCCTGGTCCAGACTGTGTCGTTCACAAATTTTGAAGTTTCATAAGCCATCCTGCATAAATATCCCGAATTATGAACCTCGTAATTAAAAATATTTGGTGGTGCTGGTGTGTGGTAACCTTTAAAAGTACCATAAGGAAAAACCCAGGGGCAAAATACACCATCTATGCCATAAAGCCGTTTGGTATAATCCTTCATGCCTTCAATGTCCGCGGCAAACTGTTCTACCCAGGCTTTTGCAATCTGGATATTCCCGGTGCTGAGTAAAGCTGAATGGATATAAGAAAGGTCTTGCGGAAAAGAAAAAGGCCACAAGTTCCCAGTAAAGCCCATAGGAACGGGAAATCCTTTTTTATCCTCATTAACAGTAGAAAGTATCAATCCCATAGACCTTACCCATAACTGCTGCGCATTTTCATCTGGCAGCATGATTGTACTGGTTTGGGCCCATTTGGTATTCCACCAGCTTACTGTTCTGCTTTTTGACACTCCTATACCCGCTGAAGCGGGACGACCATAAGCAAGCTGTATCCAGTTTCTTCCGGAATGTAATTTTACAACCAACTTGTTCCCTTTTACAATTGTGCTGTCATTTGTCGATAAAAAAACAGAAGACCTAATGTCCATACAGTTTAGTTGGATCTCGATATACTTTGCATGCTTAATGATCCTGGCTGTCTGGATTACTTTTTGACCATAATGCACACTTAGGTTTTCCATGGGATCAATAATGACATCAGCAGTCTTACCTTCAACATCAATTGTAAAACCTGACAAGTCCCTGTCGAGCTGATCAAACCAGGTTTCAACAGCAACTTTACCTTTGTCAGTCTCAAAACTTGTTTTAAGCAAGCCATCGTAAAATGACTGGCACTGATGATAACCAACAACAGCGGCAGGCTCTTCATCCCAGTAAATTCTAACTGTAGGTATTAAATAGTCAGCATTAAATTTAGCCCGCACCCAATGGCCAATGTGCATATGCTGCGTTTGTCCAAACTTGTTGGTATGCTTTACATGATTTGGATTATTGTGCAAACCCAATGCGCCATATGAACTGCCAAACCGGCCGTTTCCCTGGTAAAGATTAACCCTGGCTGTATCGGTAAAACTTGTCCGGATTACGTTCCCCGCGGCAATCATTTCTGCAATCCTGCCATTAAATTTTTGTGCATAACTGCTAAGCATCCACACCGGTGCCAGTAAAAAATAAACCGCCGTAAGTTTTAAATATTTCATTTAATTACAGGTCCCGCTTATCAATTTGTTGTTGTTACAGATATTGCCGGTTTGGATAGTTGTTGAAGCACTATGGTAGTTGGTCACCTTAAATACATAACCGCCCCCTAGTGAACAACCAATTTCATTGTTGGTAATGGTACTATTACCGCTACAATCAAGCGGGGTTTTATAATCACCCAGCCAGATATTTGCCCCCATATGGCTACCAGTGTATCCACCTGTAGGGCCGGAATAGCCTGCATTATATACCTTATTCCACATTATCGTATAACCATAGCCAGAAACATGTATGCCATGGTTACGGTTGTTATAAATCAGACAGTTGGTAATAACTATATTCCGGTTGGTCGTACCTGTACCTACGTGGTAAGAAGTAATGGCATCCTGGGTTGCAGCCGCCCGCCCGGTATCATAAATGGTGTCTTTATTTATGGTAATGTTTTTCGCAGAAGCTTGTATACCTATTCCTGCCTGTGCGGATACGGCCATATTATTGTGTGAAATCTCAATATCCTGACCGTAAACAGATATCATCTGTCCTCCCTGAACGGTGTTTTCTTCAGTCGCATCGCAACCGGCACGTCTCAACTGACATCTGGTTACCGTCACATTGTTGGCTACTATATAAATCAGCGTTGAAGTTCCTCCAGGTATCCGCTTGCCGTTCTGAACAGTGATGTTTATCAATTGTGCACCATCTGCTCCGGTAGGTATAAAAATGCCATTGGTTGGCATCCACTTCAAATCAATATTAAAATGCAGTAAAATGGAATTTGACGACATGCGGATAAACTCATGGTTACTTCCCGCATCATTATAGCTGGCGGCGTCAATTTTAACCAGCGCTTGTGTACCCGTGCCCGTTTGGGATATCCGTGCATTGGCCGGAATAAACAAACGTCGCTTACACATGTATGTAGAACCTTTTTGCAAATAAAAAGTATTTGGCTGAGCAACTGACCCGCCAGAATACGTGGCCAGATACCAGGCAATACTACCTGTAGTGGCGGCGTTCCCATGGTCGGTAATCGTATCCGCGGGTATGGTATAGCTTGATCCAACCGTAGCCAAACTTGAGGTGCTTCCGGTTAGCAGTTTAGCCAACTTTCCCCCCTCGGCTAAGGGCGTATCGGATTTAAGATTTGCTAGTTCACGCTTACAGGAGCAGAACACTGTAGCTGCAGCCAGGAGCACTACGGCTACTGACCCATTGAAATGGTTTGTTTTCATATTTTAGGTTTATAATTGGTCAGACAGATTCAATATATTATCTATAAAATCGGATACTATGCTTTGCCTTTAATGCGTTCTTTTTTGAGCGTAAAGACAGATGATAAATTGTTTTACCCCAAATCACCAGACCGGGGTCTGTGTTCGGCTGTTTTTTTACAACTGCTTCAAAAATTTGAGGATCAAACTTGATATGCAATGCACCTGAATCAGCGAGAACCAGTGTTAATAAGCCCGGGCTCATTAAGCGCGCAGGAACTGCTGTAACGAAGTTGAGCTCAAATGGCACCCGATATTCTTTTAGCTCATATTCCTCGGTTAAATCAATACTGCTGTCAGAAGAATTAAATTCAAGTTTTCTGATCCATTTGTTAACCGCAGCGGCTTTGGGATAAGCAGGTGCCAGGTCCATTGCCAGGGTATTGCGATGTCTGTTACCCGTAAATGATACATTTCTGGCGCTAAATGATGTTCCCGGACTTTGTACACTTCCATTAATACTCGGGCAATTGTGCCAGTCTGAATTGTAAACCCACAGTTTGTACCGCTCCGGGGTAAATGTTTCCCTGGTATATCTTGCAGCTCCTAAATCAACTAAGGCAGGTAATCCATTCAGATATATGATAAAACTGCCCACATCATTGTGGTTGTGGCTTTCTCCATTATTTCCAGCCTTAGCAGCCATAAACAGTCCATTTTTACTGCCAGGCATTTCCCTTGTAAACAATACCTCCAGATTTGGCAACCAATTATTTTGAACCATGGGTGCCCTGGCCGGGATGCCTTTCAAGTAATTGTGTAAAGAAATGTTATTTAAAAATACATTGAGCTGGTCAAGACCAAAGCCCTGTTCGTCCGAATTGGAGAGCTGAAATAAGTAAGCAGCAAACTGTTGCAGCTTTTCATCCTTAAAAATAAGCCCGCCTGTAAAAACGATTGCAGGGTCAGGAACCAAATTTGCAGGCGCATCAGCAAAGTTAACAAACCAGCGGTCAGCGATGTGCGCTTTATAGATATATGCAGTAATGTTGTGCATGAGTTCGTTATTGCTCCAGTTAAGCCTGTTTTTTGAAACTTCAGTTAACAGGTTAACATATTCAATTAACCTCCCCCCTGCAGCGCCCCAGTACCCCGGTCCTTCATCGCAACCACCATCAGCAGGATAGCTGTTGATAAACTTATCGGCGCTATTTATATTCTTATCGATGACTTGCTGACGTTTTACCGGATCTTCAATGGCCAGCAATGCTGTCAGGAGTATATTGGTATTTATCCATATGTTCCAATTGTTCATTTTACGTTTGGGATCCTGAAAGCCCATCCACCAGAAATCGTTACGCTGTAAATAAGGAATGAGGATACGTCGGTTTAACTCATAGTCTATCCGTTTGATCAGAATTGGCGAAATTTCATTTAGTTTTGGCTTCATCAAAAACTTTATCCAGGACAATAACATTGATGTTTCTCCGGCAAACAGGTCGATTACATCCTCGTTAGGATCGGGTAAGCCAGCTCCCTCTTTTTGTAAATACATGTGCGCAGGCAGGGCCCAGGAACTCTCTTCCAGGATCAGCCACAATCCGTTTACAATTTCAGGAAGATACCTGCCTCTTCCATCTATCAGCTCTGCAATAACCAATCTGTTCAGCTTTTTTCGCCTCGTAAAATAAAGGGTCTCATATATCGAACGGTTACCAGCCGTATTGAACAGCAGATAATCAGTTGCTTTAGCTACTTCCCATGGTGTTTCCAGCACTTTATGTGCAGTGGATAGGATATGCGCTTTTACTGCATCCGGAACTGATGCCAGATTCCTGTCAATGTTTATTTTTCTAAGCGCTTTCCAGGAACTTACATCCAGGCTTGCAGCCCCACCTTTCATGCGATATACCTTATCTAAAAAATTTCGCTGCACAATTTGCGCATAGGTTACATTACCGGTAAAAAGACTCCAAAAAAGTGCAGCGATGATACCGACAAATCCTTTCCTTAATTGCATAATATTGTTCATATAGCACAAAAAGTTAAAATAACTAATTAGTTACAGGCCAATCGTCTGTACGAAACGAGGAAGCGGGAAACCCACTGCTATTAAATAAATCCCCGATTACAAAATCCATAAAAGCATAACGCACGGCCACTGGTTTTTTGACCATACTACTGCGCACTTTCACACCCTTATCTGTAATAGTAGCCTGGGCTGGAAAAAAAAGCCTGTCTGCTCCAGCAATTTCAAATAACCTCAGCTCCTTGCCGTTTGAGGTCAGTCCCTCCTCAGCATGTTTGAAAGTGAGAAATGCAGAATTGCCCCTGATGGTCATCGCTTTGTATATTGGTCCCGTATCAGAAATCTCTTTCATCCCATACGATCTGCTTAAAGCCAGATAGGCAAGTCTTGTACCAGCACTTTTCTTATCCCCAGGGTGGATCATTTTCTCTTCACCCACATCCATGAGTATAGCCATCCCAGTATTGGGAACCCTATCTTCCGCTTTCATCTGGGCTTCCCTGATGTAAGCCGAACTGAGTCCTTTCCCTCCCTTCGGAAAATAGCTGAAAGGTGCAATCTGTAAATAATAGAAAGGAAAATCACCTATTCCCCAACGTAGCCGCCAATCCTTTACCATGCTTTCAAATAGCAAAGGGTACTGCACCGGATTGTTTCTGTTTGATTCTCCCTGGTACCAGATTGCACCTTTTATACGATATCCAATCAGGGGGTACAACATATTGTTAAACAATATGGTCGGGGTTTGCTGGGGTAATTTTATGGAGTCTGCTGTCTTAGGGATTTTAACGCTTTGAAAAGCTGAGAGTGCCTTTTCACTCATCCAGGTTTCAATGGTGCTCCCCCCCCAACTTGTTGTGATCAATCCTACAGGAATACCCAGTTTCTCCTGAAGCGTTTTTCCAAAAAACCAGGCGGTTGCACTAAAATTGGCTACTGTAGCTGATGAAACTTCTTTCCAGCTCCCTTTTACATCATCCTGGGTTCCCAATAAAGCAGACCGCCCTACATCAAAAAGGCGGATCTTATCATTCTTTGCATGCTCAATTTCCGCTGCCGAATCCTTTACAGGATTATCTGGAAAACCTTTTACCGGCATGGTCATATTGGATTGCCCGGAACAAATCCAGACTTCTCCAATCAAAATATCCAGTATGGTTAAAGCACTGCCATCACTAATTACCATAGTATATGGCCCCCCTGCAGTGGGTGTAAGTACAGGCAATCTCCATCTCCCATCGCTGCCAGCCCTGATGCTATTTTCCTGCCAATTCCATGAAGGTTTAACAGACACCACACTTCCCGGCTCTGCCCAGCCCCATATAACAATCTTTGTTTGTTGTTGCAGCACCATATGGTCTCCAAAAACCCCAGCCAATCTAACTTTTGAAGCGGCATTTATCTTTAACAACAAGCAGAAAAACACCAATAAACAGACTCTCATAACTTTATCATGTTTTAAGTTTGCGATACCTCAGCATAGCCTCCACATAATAATAATCAGCATAGCTTAATGGCACATCCACTTCATTCCCTGCCGGTAAAAAACCTACGCTATGCTTTAAAATGAATCCGCCATTGGTGCCTGGCTGAGCGAGATATTCCGGTGATGACAGCAGCCGGATCATATCTTCGGCCGCCTTTAAGTAAGTCTTGCCCATATCCCCTTCGCTAAATCCACTCAATTCTATCAACGCAGAACTCATTACAGCAGCTGCAGAAGCATCCCTGGGCGCAGCAGGTATGTCAGGCGCATTAAAATCCCAGTAGGGAATTTTATCAGCCGGCAGGTTCGGATGCTTCAAAATATAATCTGCAATATGCATGGCCATTTCCAGATATTTTGCGTCTCCGGTTTCCCTGTACATCATAGTATAACCATACAGGGCCCATGCCTGCCCTCTCGCCCATGCCGATTCATCACTATACCCCTGCTCGGTAAGTTTATTCAATACCTTTCCGTTTTGCGGATCATAATCTATGACATGGTATGTGCTGTAATCGGGCCGGAAATGATTTTTAATGGTCAGGTCAGCATGTTTTTTTGCAATTTTATAAAACCTTTGATTACCTGACAAACGACTGGCCCAGGTAAGCAGTTCAAGATTCATCATATTGTCGATGATCACCGGATATTTCCATGTTTCAGGCTTATGGTCCCAGGACCGGATCAACCCTACTTCGTCATGAAATCGCTGAGACAATGATGCAGCGCTGTTCAACAGAACAGGATCATATGCTTTGGTTTTAAACAATCTTTTTGCAGTCCCAAAACTACAATACATCATGAAGCCCAGGTCATGTGTCCCGGTATTGAACTGCTCCTTTTTCAATACTTCAAGTTTTTTCAAAGCCTCTGCCTTCAACTTTTTAACGCTATTGAATTCGTATAAAAGCAGTAGTGTACCCGGATAAAAACCGCTGATCCAACTGGGAGAAGTAGCGGTTAACAGCCTGTTGTGCTGATAGGTTCTGGGAAACAAGGTATCCGGGACCGTTTTAATCAGGTGCAGGTATTGGCTTGCAGCGCGCGATAAAGCTGAGTCTGTGATTTTCAATAATTCAGGATCGGCCTTCAGCACCTTGCCCTTTTGTCCCTTTAAGTCTGTCACATAAAAAAAGTATAATAAGGAGAGCAGACAGCAGGCACTGTTTATTTTATTTACCATCATCTGATTGAATATTTATTTAATGATTTTAACCTGCTTCGGGGCATCAACTGATGTTTTGATTTTCCCGTCAGGCATTTTTAAATGATTTACTTTTATTAATCCAAAGGGCGTAGGAAAGCTGCCCCTTACTGATTTCAGATCGCCAAGATGCGGCTCAATCTTAACAACTTTACATCCGGGAGCCATAACTTTTATGCCCAGTACATGGGTAGTAAGCCAGGAAGTGGGTCCAGCAGCCCAGCCATGTGCCAAACTGTGTCTGAGGTTTTTATAACAATAAGCCCCGTATGTTGCATGAACATCAATTTTATCTTTAGGAACAATTTCATCGATCCTTCCGGCATTTTCTTTCCAGGAAAGATCAAAATCCTCCCAGAAAGTAGTGGCACCTAAGTCCAGCATCCCGCCCCAATAGTCCCTGATATTATTTATAGCACCCTGATAGTCGCCGGCCATTGCTTTAGCCTGGAGCATATAGTAGCCATAAAAAGTGGAGAATCCCCCGGTATTGCTTTTTGACAGTACAGCATTAGCCTGTTCAGCCGGCAAAAGACCGGCTAAGGCAAGCAATGCAGCCGCTTGTTTGCTTTCAGCTATATCAGGGACATTTTTCTTTAAAATTGCAACAGCTTCATCACAACTTCGGGCAGTTTCAGTTTCCTTTAAAATATGGCACAGCTCCGATCCCGCCGTTAAGGTCATCACCAGCATGGCCTGCAGACCGGCATGTATAGCCGGTTTATTCTCAGAGGAAGGCCAATCCAGGAAACGATTGCCATCCAGGGCTTCCTTCCCGTCTTTTATTTTAGTCATCAACTGCTTCAAAAGCCCGACCAGGTACTGCCTTTGCAACTGCAGGTATTTCATATCTCCCTGATGAAGATACCAGTCGCGCTGAATAAGGACCCACCACATAGAATAAGAACTGATTCCATTCATCCATGCCGGAAGTGGTGTAGCCGCTTTAGCCAGATCCAGACTCATTGGAACAACTTCATTATAACCAAACACACTGTTGATCACCATCATCTCAGGGTGCGTATCCCCAATCCATACCAGTTTGTCACGTTTAATGCCATCCCATAAATATTGCTGCATATTTAAATGAACAGTATATGCCCCGGTTGCCCAAATTTGGTTTAAACGTTCGTCATTAGAATGAAAAGATCCCAGATAAGGAATATCCCTGTACATGAATATCGCATTTACTTCCTTTAACAAAAGTTCAGCATCAGCCTCGAGCAGGTCAATTCTAACAAATCTAAAGCCTGTGTTACCTACTTCCAGACCTCCCAGCCATGGCAATTCTATCATAAAGTCACGCATGGCATGATCATTAGTTGCACCGTCAGTACCACCTACATCAGACATGGCCTCAGTTACAGATTCTCCAAAACGAACCCTTACTTTCACGGGTGTTTTCGTTTTCATCAAACCAGTGGTAATTTGGAGGCCGCCAAAAATTTCTTTACCAAAATCAATTAAAAAACCTGTTTTAGAGTTTTTATCGTTTTTCAGCACCGTTAAATCTTTGTTGATCAGCTCGGCCTGGCCATTGCCAACTTTTAGCAGCCTGTCTGCATGCTGAAGGTATTTTCCCGTCGTGTCAGACTGCCATACCATCCTTTCCGGAGGTAAATAATAACGAACTCTCGGATCTTTTTTTATACCTTCCTTGTCTGACTTCTTAAAGGCCGGAGGCAACTGGGCATTCGTTGCACAGACAATGGCGCAGTTCAACAGCACAAGGAATACAGCATATTTATTCATTTGATAGTTTTTAATGGTTTATTGTTAAATACAAGAGGGATCTGTATAGTTTGTTGTCAAACAGCCTGTGTTTCCAGAAATAACAACAGATGAAGGTTGGTAGTGCTCCAGTCTTATGGAAGCTCCGCCACCCATAGGACAACTATCTACTCCATTTACATTCTTGAAGATATTGTTCTTTATCGTACAATCGGCAGAACAGTCTTGAACAGGATCCTTCTTGTAGTCACCAAGATAAATATTGGATCCTCCTCCGTTTTTACCTGAATTGTAGATTCTGTTGTTCTCTATATGAAAGCCTTTGCCGCTAACATGTATGCCATGATTCTGGCTGTCCCTTACGGTATTGTTGGTAATCCAGATGTTACGGTTTATCGGACCTGTGGAGGCTTCATTATGATAAGATGTTATTCCATCTGAAGTATATCCTGCAATTAGCGCCCGCCCCGTATCATTGATATAATTGCTATCAATAGTAACGTTGGTTGAGGAATGGATGCCTATTCCTGAAGAAGGCGAAATGGCCATATTATTTTTTTTAATCATGATATTACTTCCACCCTCTAAAATGATGAGATACCCCCTTCTGGAAAAATTAGACTCGTTGCCATCACAACCTGCCCTTCGCAATAAGCAGTCCCTAACAGTCAAATTATTACTATTGACTGAAGAGATCAACCTTGACTGTTCAATTTTTTTACTTTGATGAATGGTGACATCGATTAGTTGCACATCATTGGCATCTTTGATATACACGCCTCTTTGTGGTTTCCAATTAAGACGCAATTCAATGTGTACAAGTATAGAACCAGTATTCATTTTGAAAAACTCATTATCTGCGCCAGCAGCTGTCCAGTTTGCCGGATCAGCTTGTACTACGCCTTGGGCACCTGATTCACTGATCCGACCATAGGCAGGTAATGTAATCCTTCCCAAACAATTGTAGACCGTATCGCTTGTTAAAAAATAGGTTACAGGAGCAGCCGCGGTACCACCTCCATAGGTAGCAAGATACCAGGCAATACTGTATGGTATATCAGGGTTGGAATGGTTACTGATGCCTCGGTTTGAAATATAATGGGTATTGGAACTTAAAATGTTGACCAAACTTCTTTTATCCGAAATTTTCAGGGGACTCCCATTTTCCTGCATCAAATCTTTGCAGGAAACCAAACCAATCATTACTAATAAGTTAAAGCAAAATAACGGCATTTTATATAAATGATTTTTCATACTTTTTTCTTTAGCTGTTGCATATTTAATGAATGAACATAACCTATGGAAGAATAGTAATCGTCATTTCCTTGATTATACCTGTCTTTTCCGCTACATCCTGGTTAAATGCATGAAAAACTACCTTATAAACTCCAGGAGCTGTAAAAACATACTTATAGTCTTTTGGTGGGGATAGGGTAGTTATAGAGATGATTGGAATGCCATAATCAGAAAGCGATACCTGGTTTAATTTTACCGGTACTGAAACGATCCAGTCCTCGTTAGCCGCGTCGCCTATGTTACCTGCAGCCACCGTTACGGCTGTAGGGCTAAGTGCATTTGGTGTAAATGCCCATTGAAAAGATGGATTTATGACATCAACACCTTTAAACCCTGCCAGCCCTAAATTTGCGACTACGTTATTAACCGTACCGTCAGCAAGTGTATTGCTTACCACAAAACTGCTGATTGTCCACTGTCTTGGTTTCAAGGCATTACTCTCCGAAGCGTATCTGAACGCAAAATATACCGGTGTATTTTCGGCTGTTGCCTGGTCACTGATGTTAACGCTCCCTGACGCTGTTGCTGCTCCTGCCGCACCCGTGGCAGGATTAGGAGCAAGTACCGCTCTCGAGGTAATATCTGTCCAGGATGCTTTGGCAATGTTCGCCGGATCGTAGATTCCATTAAAATCCCTGGAAATCTTTAAGGATAAATTGTTATTCTGTGTACCCTGCCCGGCTGCAGTTGTAAATTGCAGGGTTTGTAAAACACCCTTTTCTGTCGCCCGGTCCCTATAAGCGTAATTACGTCCCTTTTCGCCACTCCAAAAAACAACATTTTCTGCATTCCCGCTAAATTTAAAGGTAACTTCCTCACCAGCTTTATAACTGACCGCATCTGTCTGCACATCAAACCGTGGAATTTCTATATCTTTTTTTTCGCATGCCAATAAGAACATCGTTAGTAAAAGCATGTTTAATCTTATACTTTCCTGTATTTTCATTTCCTGATATTTAAATAATTTCTTTCTCACCACGCAGCTGGCTACCAACCTGGATTTTGGACAATTAAAGCGTTTGTTGCAATTTCTGCCGGAGGTATCGGCAGGTATAAATGTTTGGCTGTAATGTTAACAGCAGGCGAGGTATAGCCATTACGGATAACACCACCCGGTACCGATGGGCCTATAGCTGCTAAAGTCTGCATCGTAGAGACCAACCTCCCCCATCTTCGTAAATCGTGCGACCTTAAGGCTTCGTAAGCCAATTCCCTTGACCTTTCATCAACAATATGCTCAAAGAACTGCGCTTTAGTTAAACCGGCTGGCAAATCAGCCTCAGAAACCACTATAGGGCTTACTGTGGCAGTTGCAGTCGCGCCAGAGCCTGCGCCATTTGCGCTGGTGATGGTAACCGTAGGTGGTGTTGCAGTATAAAATCCGCCCATATTTACCAGGGTTAGCTGAGTTACAACGCCATTTGTAACTGTAGTATAAGCTTCTGCGGTACTCGCTCCATTTGGATCACCGCTGCTCCCGATGGTAACAACCGGTGCAGCAGTATAGCCTGTTCCCCCACTGGTGATGGCAATTTCACTTACCCGGTAACCTGTACCATATGCACGCTCCCGCACTTTATTCATCGCGTCGTAAGCAGCCGCAGTTGGACCATTTATATGATTTTCAGCCTCAGCAAACATCAGTAAAACATCGGAATACCTTAACAACGGAAAGTTGGTCCCGTTACCGTTTTGAAACCTGGGTAAACGCAACTCCTCATCCCTTCTCCATTTACCAGGCCAGCGTTGATAAAGGTTTCCGTTTCTGGGCCAGTAACTTTTTGTCATAACCTGTACTGCCGCAGTCCCCCCAACCCATTGATAAGGTGCAACGTTTCTTTCGCGCCGCAAATCTTTAGAAAGACTGGTCAATGGATCCTTCTGGTATTTATCATACAACAATACCGAAGCCTGCAAAAAATTGTACCCAAAACCCGGAAATGTCCTTCCGTTTGCGGCTTGAATACCATTCCGAATTCCAACATAGCCCTGTTCTCTATAATTGTCCGAAACATTGCCGAAAAATTCAACCTCCCACATATTTTCTTTCACATCATACTCATCACGGGCCTGTTTGACAAAAAGATCAGCATAACTTGGGTTTAACGCATTCTCTCCGGTGCTGATTACCTTTGAACTCCAGGCCAGAGCATCTGCATATTTCGATTCATCATTTAAAGGGAATCCAGTCATACTCAGGCAAACCCTTGCTAAAATACCTTGTGCAGTGTTTTTTGACAAACGGCCACTCGAATTGGCACCAAGTACCGAGGCCTGGGGTAAAACCGCTTCTGCGGCGGTCATATCTTTGAGTATCTGCTCGTAAATTTCGGCTATTGAAGAAGCTGCCAGATTAACATCAAATGAACTTTTTACGGGAGCTAGCATCATCGGGACTTTACCCCATTTATCTACAAGAATAAAATGATAATAGGCCCTTAAAAATAAAGCCTGCGCACGGATATTGTCTCTCACGGCCTGGCTTACCTGGGCCTTTGGGTTGCCTGCAGCTTCAATAATAATATTGGCATTGTTAATGCCCTGGTACAATACATTCCACATACCAGTAATGTTAGGATCACTGGATGAATAACTAAAATTTGACGGAACAATCAGTGGGGCTTGGCTAAATACAAAAACAGCCTCATCATTATTGTGGGACATGTTATGTAATAAGGCATCCTGATACAAATAGGAAGAACCTAAAATGCTGTATACGCCAGCCAAACCACCATTAAGCTGTTCTTCAGTAGTGTAGTAGTTTACCGAAGTGATAAAATCTGTAGGTAAACTATTCAATTGCTTTTTACATGAAGTAAAGGCAAATAATATGATAATTATTAACAACAAATAAGCTCTGTGTTTCATATGTCAATATTTAAAAAGAAAAATTAAGACCAAAAGTCATCGTAAAAGAGCGTGGATACGCAGCGTAATCAAATCCCTGCGTCAAAGCGCCGGGACGTGTAGATACTTCGGGGTCTGAACCTTGATATTTACTCCATACAGCCAGGTTTTGTGCCGAAGCATAAATCCTGGCATTTTTTACTTTGATAGATTCAGACATTTTTTTTGGCAGATTATATCCCAGGGAAACGGTCTGCAGGCGTAAGAAAGAGCCATCTTCAACCACCCTGGAAGAAACAGCCGGAATTGTGGTTGCACCGCCAGCTCTGGGATATAAGTTAGTCTGATTTTCTGGTGTCCATCTGTTGGCATATGAAGCAAACTGATTGGTATAGGAGTCCGGCATACCTTCAAAGATCAACCGGTTTGCATTCAGGATATCATTTCCATAAGAATAGGTCAGCAGTATACTCAAGTCAAAATTTTTGAAATTAAAATTATTGGAAAATCCTCCGGTAAATAAGGGATTGGGATTCCCGATCACTACTTTATCGGCATCTGTAATCGTACCGTCCTGGTTGATATCCTCATATTTAATATCACCTGGTTGCATTGCCGTCCTTGCAGAACCATTTGTTGGCAGATTGCCTTTTAGAACATACGCGCCATTAGGAAGCAGATCAAAATCTTCATATTGGTAATTGCCCAGCCATTTAAAGCCTATAATCTGCGAAATCGGGCCTCCTACAATAGCAACGTAAGGAAAAGCCGGATTAATATTGTAGGAAACCTGAGAAATCAACCCTCTTTGGCCACTGCTTAACGCCAGTACTTCATTCCGGTTAAAGGATATGTTAAAATTAGAGGACCATTTCAAAGCCTTATCTGAATTCACCGTATTCAGTGAGAACTCCCAACCGGAATTTCTTACTGAACCTATATTCTGAATCGCAGAAGTATAGCCTATATGACCTGGTGTCGTTGCCTGCAGCAGCAGGTCAGAGGTTATTTTACGATAGTAATCAACTGTAAGTTCAATACGGTTCTTTAAAAATCCAAAATCTAAGCCCAGATCTGTAATAGCAGTGGTTTCCCATTTCAGCTCCTCATTGGCCAGACCGGATTGATAGGAACCTTTCATATAAGTATTACCAAAGGTATAGGTACTGGAAATATCACTTTGGTTGATGGGCGACAGGTAGGCATAGTCACCAATTCTGTTGTTACCTGAAGTGCCATAACTGGCCCTGAACTTTAGTGCCGAAACTGAACTGATATTTTTCATAAAATCCTCACGCCCAATATTCCACGATACTGCTGCAGATGGAAAATAACCCCACTGGTTACCAGGAGCAAATTTTGAAGAACCATCTGCCCTGATCACCCCTGAAAAATAATATTTAGATTTATAATTGTAGTTTACCCTGGAAAAGTAAGAACTTAAAAAATTCTGTGTTGAACCTGATGAAATGGCATAAGGAGTTCCTTCATCAAGTCCACTTACACCCAAAATATCATTCGGAACTTTGCTGGCCAACGCTCTGCTAGTGGTTAATTTAGCTCCCTGTATAGAAAAACCACCAAGCAGATTAACCGAATGGTACCGGTTAAAAACCTTTTTATAATTCAGTGTATTTTCATTCACCAGATTGGTGAGCGCATAATTGTCAATAAAGCCATTAGGTCCAAGTACACTGCTGGGGCTACCCTGATAGGTAAGTGCAGAATAATAAGCATTGCTAAGTCTTTGTGTATAATTGATACCACCTGTTACCCGGAACGTCAATTCGGGGAGGATTTTATAATCTATGCCAGCATTAGCAACCAGATTGTTCAGGTGCGCATTGATCGTAGTATTGTTGTTCTGAACAATAGGGTTAAACGAATAGGCATTCTGTCCATCAGGATCGATGGGCAGGTTAAGCTGGTCTTCTACAGAAGACGAAGGTGAAACGGCCGGTCGGTAACCCCATATCCCATATAATAAACTCAATGATGCAGAGCCATTAGTTGGTATATTTGAAGGCGATGTCCCGGTTGTCCTGGTACGGGCGTAATTTACATTAAGGTTAAAGTCTGTTTTCTTGTTCACCTCCTGGCTGAAAACAAATCTACCCTGATAACGCTTAAAATTAGTTTGTAAAATGGTCCCGTCCTGATCTGTGGTAGACCCTGAAATTAAATATTTACTTTTGTCTGTTCCGCCGGAAAGTGACAACGAATAATTTTGAAAAGGTGCAGTCTGGAACAATTTATCCTGCCAGTTTGTATAAGGCTGAGTTTTATAATAATCAATTGTCCTTCCACCAGGAACATAAGCGGGCCGTCCGTCAAGTTCAGGATCACCTGGTGTGTAACGCTCTTTTGCAACCAACCCGTTCCGTTCAATTACAAGTTGTACATATTCATAAGGTTTTAGCAGTTCCATCAATTTTAAACTTCGCTGGAAGCCATATGAACCATCAAATGCCACTACCGGACTTCCAGACTTTCCGCGCTTAGTGGTAACAAGTATAACACCATTAGCGCCCCTTGAACCATAAATAGCGGTAGAAGCAGCATCTTTTAATACAGTAATTGTTTCTACATCAGCGGGGTTGATCGTATTGTTATTAGGATTTTCAATTGGGAATCCATCAATCACCCATAGTGGGGAATTGTCTTGCGACAAGGAATTGTTACCCCGCACTACAATATTGGTGGTGGCCCCCGGTCCGCCTTCAGAAGAAGTAACCTGAACACCAGATACACGACCCGCCAGCGCCTCTTCAAAAGATTTAACAGGGGCCTTTTGTAAATCTTCCCCCTTAATAACACCCAATGAACTGATAACATCCGATTTTTGCGTAGTACCGTATCCCGTTACAATAACGTTATCCAAATCAGTAGGTGAACTAATTAATCTGATCTTTAATGCAGCATCATTCTTTATCACCATTTCTTGGGTTTTATAACCGATAAAACTCAAAACAAGAACATCTCCAATATCAGCACTAATAGTAAATTGCCCGCTGTTGTTAGTCGCAGCTGATTTATCTGTTCCTTTTATCCGCACAATCACACCAGGTAGCGGAAGCCCGTCATCACTCGATAATACCAGCCCGCTAATCTGTATCCGGTTATTGCTTTGATCATCGGCCTTTGCTACAATAATTGTATTTTCCTTTATCTGATAAGTAATTGCCTGGTTCGCAAAACACTTGTTAAGTACCTCTTTAAGGGTAGCACCAACAACCTTAATGGTTACCGGTCTGGCATTCTGCAACATTTGAGAGTCGTACATAAACTCATAGTTACTTTGCCTGGTCAGTATAGAAAATACTTCCTTTAAAGAGGTATTTTTAACATCTATGCTAATATACTGTGCATGTACAGCAGCATTTAACTGGAAAGCGCCTAAGAATATTAAAACTGATAATAATTTCATCACAAGAAAAAATTTGGGTAGGTTCCGGTGGGGCATACCACGCTTATATGCAAAATAATTTTTATACATTTGGTTTGTTAGGTTTTAACTGGTTCAAAGATTTAAGATCTGGCGATGCCTTAGGGCAGAAAACAGGGGTGTTTCAGCACTCCTGTTTTTGTCTGATGTGAAATAGAGGTAAAAATTATTTCATTACGAAAACCCTCCTTCCCTCGATTTTAAAATGAATCCCTTTTGTACTTTCCATAATATTCAACAAATCTGTTATTTTCTTAGACCTGGAAACGTAGCCTCCAAACCGCTTATTATCAAACTTGGCCATGTAAACAACATCTACATTATACCAGCGCGAAATCTGGTTCATGATAGCATATATATCTTCATCTTTAAACATGAAGTATCCGTTCTTCCATGCCATCGCTTCCTTTAAATCAGCTTTATCTACGCTTATGTGGTATCCATCAAATATTGCCTGCTGTCCTGGTGAAAGGATCTTACCATCATGGGAGTGCTCAGCACTTACGATTACACGCCCCTCTAATAAAGTCGTTTTAACAACAGGTTCATCGGGATAAGCATTAATATTAAAATGGGTACCAAGCACTTTAACCGTCTGGTTATTACTGACCACAAGAAACGGTGATTGCTGATTGCTCGAAACTTCAAAGTACGCCTCTCCTTTTAGTTCAACTTTCCGCTCATTTCCCGAAAATGCTGTTGGATATTTTAAACTTGATGCAGCATTTAACCAGACACGAGTGCCATCTGTTAAAATGATCTGATATTGTCCGCCGTTAGGTGTGCTGATGGTATTGCTTTCGCCTGTAGAATTTATGCCAGAAATGGCGTTATAAAAAACTTGCCCATCAACTGACTTTTTAATCTCTACTCCACCAATTTGTGCCAGTTGGCCATTCGAAGCAGTTTCCAGATTAATTTGCTTTCCGTTTGACAAGGTAAGTACCGCCTTGTTGCCTCCAGGTTTTATCGCTACAGTTTCCACGCCTTGCAAAACTGGCTTTGCCGGATTAACTGAATAAGACAAATAGAAATATAAGGATAATGAAAGCACCAATACTATGGAAGCTGCCACAGCAACCAATTTTGTTCGCCAAATAGATTTGGTTTTTACCTGTTGATGATTTCTTTGTTCAAACTTTTCGTAAAGATGGTTCACAATCACATCCTCTCCACCAGCTTCCAGTATCCACAGATCCAGTTGCTGCTCTCCATAATTAATTTGATTATACCAGTCTTCCAGTTCAGCTAGCTCTGTCTCAGATAACCCAGCAACCGAATAGTTTTTTAATAGATATTTAAGCCTATCTTTTTGCATGAATACACGATGTTATATTTGGCATTATAGATAGTAAGACACCTTAGATCTACTTACCCGTTACTCCCATCACGAGTTTTTTAAAAAATATTTAAAAAAAACTGGAAATTTTTGATTGAAAAAATCTCATGGATTCAAGTGCTTGCCCTCAATCTCAAGCACATGAAGTGCTGAGGGCTGTCCTTCAACTGCCGGCGGAGACTGGAGCATTACGGATAAGATGCCCGCATTAAGCCACCTTGCTAAATCAAGCTGGGGTTCATTAAAATATGTTGCCTTTGATACATACACCTCTTTCCAATCCTTCCACCCTGATTTGTAAGTTGCCCTTACCACCACCAGTGGTGCTCCCTGGTTTTTGGCCTCAAAATGATCTTTACGCACAAAAACAAGAAAAAGGTTATTATTTCGGTCGCATATCAGCTTTGGCCTGTTACCCATAAAGGGCAATTGATTTTGTTGCCATATGCCTTCCTTCTGATAATAATGAAAGTAAGCACCATTTTCCATTAATGCCCAGCCAGGGCCTCCATGACTCTTTTTATGGTACATTACAATATGTGGTTTCAAACGTTTATCAGCAACCTGTGATTGTTGATTCATCACACCCCATCCCCGATCAAGATGCCGTACAGTTATTCCAGCACTCAAAGCATCAATTGACTTTGACTGACCGGCACCATGAACTGCTATCAGATCATTTCTGTGGTTACACCAGGAATTTCCATTATCCTTACTGTACGCATAACAGATGTCACGATTGCCTAATGTTGCAACGTTTTCTCTCCACGTCCAGCTGATGTGCAGCACACCTTTATGATCATAGCTCAGGTTATTCAGGTAAGCATTTCTATTTTTACTATCACCTTTAAACGGATCCTGGTAATTACCACTCCGCGAAATAAATACATGAGGGTCAGTCCATTTACCAGACGAAGCATCATACTGTCCGATTAAACAATCTCCGTTACTACTATACCCATTTCTGTACGCAAACAAAAGATTGCCCTGTGGCGTACTGATAAAAGTGGGATACGAAACAACAGGTATAGGCTTTCCGATTTCAAGGTAGTTAACTATCGGTTTAAAAAGCTTGCTTGTCCATTGTACACGCTCCGGATTATCGAGAATATCCTTTATTGATACGCGGTAATGTAGTGGTCCGGCATGCTGATCAAAAGAAAGATGTATAGTTCCGTCTTTTGTACAAAGTCCGATACTAATAACATTGTGCGTATTGTTATCCTGATTTTTTAGATAAGAAAAACGGTAGTCATCAAAATTAATCGTTTCCCATTTGTAATCAGTCAATTTTCGTCTGCCGAGACAGACCTGACGCGCCCCATTGTAATAGGCAATGTATTGCCAACCTTTGTAACTGGTCAATGCATCTTGTTGAAAACTTTGCCCGTTAATGCTGTTACCATAGGTACCTTCAAAACAAGTCAGGGCTTTCTGATCTACTATCATGGTAGCATCATTATCCTGGGCAAAAACGGGCTGGACCTTGAATATGACAATCAGGTTAACCAGAAAAAAAAACATACACCAGCTGATATGGCCTTTTGGATAAATAATCATATTCTTATTATTTCATTTGTAACAGTAAGACACTTTGGTCAGACTTTACCGTTAGTCCATCTTACTTAAAAAAAATAGATCACTAAGAATTGCTAAATCAACAGCATGCAAATCCGGGTGCCTTGTTTTTAAGCCTTTCAGATTGGTATCTCCTACGGTACCAGAGGTGATTTTTATGTATCAAGCCATTCGGATAAGAAAGAATTAAGCAATCTCATTTTATCATTTAAATTACTAGAAGTGAATAACTTATCATTATATAGTTGGAGCAATATGCTGTTCCAGCTTAAGCAAAACTCTTTATACAAACATCGTTCTCCTGGTCGCGTTTCGGCGGTAAACAGGACTAATTACGAGGTCGTCTCGGAGCATGGACTGCTATTATGCGAACTGACCGGCAATTTACTTTATGGAAAACCATCGTTCGAACTTCCCTGTACAGGGGATTGGGTTATTTTTCAATCTTTTGATGAAGACAAAGGGCTGATAGTAGATATTCTACCCCGCGTTCATACTTTATACCGAAGAAAAAGCGGTACAGTATCAGATAAACAGGCAATGGCCGCTCATGTAGACAAGGCTTTTATCGTTCAAAGCCTTGATGCCAATTTCAATGTTCGCCGGATAGAACGTTTCATGGTTCAGGTATTAGAAGAGCGCATTCAGCCCATCTTGATATTTACCAAGTCGGACCTCGAATTTAGCCGGCATCAGGTAGATCAGTCATTGGAGCATCTTTCGCTCCAAATGCCTGTATTCTTTACCAGCATCCATTCTCCCGAAACCCTGCTTCCTGTACGTAAATCTGTTGCACAAGGACAAACGGCAATATTTGTGGGCTTTTCCGGTGTAGGAAAAAGCTCCATAATTAATGCTTTGTGCGAGCGGGAAGTTTTTACCACTTCCGAAACGAGCAGGTCCAGCGGCAAAGGACGGCACACTTCAACACGGAGAGAAATGGTACTGAGTCTTTTTAATTTTCATCAAAGTATATCTTATGGGCTTTCATGGCTTTTTGCCATCCGTAAGGAAAAATCGCATGGCCATCGCCCGTCATTTTCTGCATTATTAATTTCACATGCTCCTGAATTTTCACAGGAAGCGTGTAAAATGCTTTATCAACCCGCGTATTCCGCTCAAAGTCAAGCGTCCCGTTTTGATGACGGATAGCAAATTTCTTTCCCTTATAGTAAGTTAAGATTTTAATTCTCCCGTCATCGGTATGGTTCAATCCACTTGTTCCATAAACCATGACGGGATCGATCAGACCATCATTGTCAATATCTTTAAGCGCTGTATACTTTGTCCAAAACCAAATGGAATTTTCCATTTCATCATTGCCAGGTTGTTTAATAATGGAATCGTCTATTTCCCACTTCTTTATAAGTCCGTTTTTTTCCGCCTGGAAGTTAAGCGCCTTTATGTGGTGATGGAGTGTGTCTGTGCGGGGGGCTTTAACATTAGTGCTTTCGGTAAGCACAATAAAAAACTGCCCTGAGCTGTCTATGCACCTGTAAACCCTGCGAATAGGGTAATTGATGCCGGATTGTTTATTTAAACGGTCGGTAAAAATCTTCTTCGTCTCCTGTTGTGACAGCATTTCGCTGTTCAACACTTTACTCTGCCCAAAAGCCAGGATTGTGGAGAAGAAAAGAAGCAAGGTCAGGGTTATCCTACTCATCATCCAGCAACGAGGCACATTCTCCGCCAAGCTTTTTTAAACGTTCGTCTAGAGTTAAAAGGGCCTGAGGGTTTTTAATGCTGTTATATAAATTGGTGATCATTGCCAATGTTCTTTCATCCGGATCACAGGCTTGTGATTTTTCAAAATAAGGCAGTGTTTTGCTGACCTCATTCTTATAAGCACTAAAACGCTCGGCATGTAATTTAGCATTTTTTGCTTTCGCTGCTTCTGTTACTGTACGACCAATTGAATCGCATTTTTTAAGGTAAATAAACCCTAATGCCCTGTAAGTAACATAGTAAGCAGGAGCCAGCTTAATGGCCTGCTCATAATGGGGAACTGCCTTATCAGGTTCTTTGATTTCTTCATAGATACGGCCAAGGTGGAAGTTCACATTGGCAAGCTGTTTTTCTGTAAGCTCTGTTGAGCGTGCCAGTAGCGCAAGGGCTTTATCTTTAGCCTGGGTACGGGTTGCAGGATCCATTCTCATTTGCGAATAATCCCAATAAAGATCTTTAATGGGCTTTGTTTGCGAAAGTGCTACCTGACCTACAAAAAGGATAAGCAAAGTAAAAAAATAGGTTTTCTTCATAAATAAGAATGGTTGAACGTTAATAAATTGGCATTCACCAAACCTAATAAAATAATTGTATATAAAAAAATGCCCCCCCCTAGCCAGCCATCTGGCTGCAGCAATGCGAACTGTTGGTTACTTTCTTACAAACCGAAGTCCGCAACCTTCGATACAGGGCGGGTTAAGTTCCAGTTTAGTGGACGTGACTTTATACCGATAAATGAATGGTGATGTCTGGTTACCTGATTTAACTTCCATTGTAACGCTGTCCAGAATTTTAAAGCTTAACAGATCGGTCACAGCATCGCCTTTTATAGTTCCATCTCTATTAAAAGTAGCGTATTTATCTTCTTTCACCTTACGGTATACGCCGCTGCCATCACCGGGATCCATCCAGGTTTCTGTCAATTTCCAGGTTCCGTAAATTTCTTTACTTCCCTTGCTTTCCTTTTTACAGGAAGCAAAACTTAAGATCAAAGCTGCAAATAGCACAATTTGTAATTTCTTCATGTTCGTTTCAGTTTTGAAATAAAGACGAGCGTAACGAGGGAAATGCTACAGCTGGGGCGATATTTAGATAGGTTATTTATTCAGATTCACAAATTAATACCAGATACGGGGGTGAAAAACATCATTCAGCAGATCAGGGGTAGCTTAGGGTCGATATGCGTTCGAAATGCGTTTTATTTTGAGTTCGCGTTGAAAGGGTATTGACAAGGGGTTGTGAAGGCCTTGACAGCGCCTTTTGCCTTATCAATGCGGTGTAAATGACTGTTCAATCAGCTATAAATCTTTAGCGCAGCACAAACGCAGCACAAACCCAACTACACATTTAAAGTGTTTGGCAGATTTATTGTTTGTTTTAAATTTTGAGAGCTTTAAATCTCTCACATTCGTTCCAGATGACGAATGTACCTTAATTACATTTGATAATAACATGGCCAGATTTAATGGTCTCTTTGATGGTTTCAATGGCAAACTGGGTAATCTGGTAAGCTACAACCTTAAGGGAAAACAGGTGATCCGTAAAATAGGACGGACAACCAAAGCACCAAGTACTGCCCAATTGGCAGTAAGACAGAAACTTTTAGCAATCAATACTTTTTTAAAACCTATTCTGCCCTTTATTAACGTAGGCTTCGAGTTGGAAGCGGCCGGCACAGACAAGAATCCACACAACATTGCTACAGCTTATAACGTTAAACATGCCCTGCAGGGAGAGTACCCCAACATCAGCATAGATTACAGCAGGGTAATGGTGAGTATGGGCGCATTGCCATCTGCCCTTACCCCTGCTGCTAGCGTAACAGGTACGCTGTTAACCTTTACCTGGGGTGTAGCTGCTGATATGGATTGGAGTATTAAAAACGACAGGGCTATGCTGCTAATTTACTGCCCGGAACTAGGCAAAGCAGTTTATTCTTTTTCCGGTACGCGCAGAAGTACCGGTACAGACGGATTGGAACTACCACCCGCGTATCTGGGCAAAGCGCTGCATTGCTACATTGCTTTCAAAAGCAGTAATGGAAAAAAGGTAAGTGACAGTGTTTGGATAAACGGGGCTTTCAATTAAAGCAATCGAATCACTAAAAGTAATCAAGTAAAAAATCCCTGCTTCATTGTGTGAAGCAGGGATTTTTTTATAAGTGCTTCTTAATGAGTAAAACAAGTCTGATGTATAAACTCAAATAAAAAGACTTGCTCCAGGGACATCATTTTTAATGAAAAATTTCTAGCTCCAAACAATGTTTGGAATTGCAGATCAAAGAAACCAATAGACGGAACTAAATTCCAAAAGCATGTATCAAAACCGGACGCGTTCCTGAAGTGAACAGAGTTCTGGGATTTGAAAAAACACTGGTGTAGGTTTGTAGTCGTCAAAACCGAAACTATGCCAGAAGAAATAAGTCTGATCCCCAACAAAGTCACCGTTAGAAAAAAGCCGCATAAAAAGAATGATGAGCTATTAAAGGGCGCATTTGAAGAGAATTTTTATGATTTCCTGCGCTTTATGTATGCAGACGCTGACGAGGTCATAGATTTTGAAAAGGGAATTGAGTTTATGGACAAAGAGCTTCATACGATTATTCCCTTAAGAGAAAGAAGAAAAGGCAAACGCCAGGCTGATCTTTTGGCAAAGCTTTACCTTAAAGACGGTACGGAAAAATGGATATTGTTAAACGTAGAAATAGAAGGAAGTAACGATCGTTACAACGTTTCTGTAGCCACAATTGCTGTATTTACAGGCCCGGAAAACCAATCCAGGCAAACGGCGTATAAAGATCAGCTTTTAGGGACAACCCTCTCCTTTACCTATTTAACGTATAACATTTTTGATCATCCCCAGCAAACACTTATTGCCCTGCGAAACCCATTTGCTTTAATAATTCTGGCTTGCCAAAAAGCAATCCTCGAAGGGAAAATACCGGATGAAGAGCTTGGCCAGGAACGGCTTACCATCGCAAAGGCGCTTCTGGCCCAAAATTATGACCATGACCGCATCATCAGTTTTATGTGGTTTTTGAAGAACTTTATATTTATTGACAATCAAGATATTAATTGTAATTTTGATCAGCAGATCGAAACACTAACCGGAGGAAAACTCGATATGGGAATTATAGAAACGATAAAAATGCAGGAAAGACGGGAAGGAATAGCTGAGGGCCGCCACGAAGAAGCTTTGGAAATTGCCCGTGAAATGAAAAAGGATAAATTTCCAACAGAAACAATTGCAAAACTGACCAAACTTTCAATCAAAGAAATCGAGGAACTTAAAAAGTAGGTAAATAACCCCAAATAAAAAAATCCCTGCTTCATTGAAGCAGGGATTTTTTTTAAAAGACATTTGCTATTAATTTGCCGGAGCAAGAACAAATCCTGTTGGTGTTTTAACAAAAGATTTGCTGTCTGTTGGCGTTGCTCCCCGGAAAAGTGCATACGTAACTTTATATGGAATCGTAGGATCTACCGGAGCGTTCGGATACTTAGCATTCAAGACTACAATTAATCCATCAGCTATTTGAGCTTCAGTCCAGTTATTAGCCCCACCCGTAACATCAAATGAACCAAACTGCGCTAAGTTGGCACGGCCATTTGCTGTTCCGGCGTTACTTGCGCCTATGGTATTGTAATCGTTTCTTACCAAGGTATAATAAATAGTAGGGTCAGGTATCCATTTACCATCTTTTTTTAGAAAGGCTAAAGTTAACGATGGTACCCAGTTACCCGTAGCATCATAGCTAAGGGCATAAACCTTTTGATGCATCAGCGTACCAGATTGCATATACTTGTAAGTAACGTACCTCACATCACCAACTTTTGGAGAGATGATGTTCGGATCTGATTTTAACATCGTATTAAAATAAGAAGGTAGATTTGCTACATCAGCTGAGGTAAACCCATTGTTAATGCCTCTTCCCAAAGCGGCATATTGTGCCGGCGAAACAAGGTATATCTTTTGCCATCCGTTTGGCATTAGCAGGAATGCCTCAGTTACTGTAACACCTGCCGAAGGGGTAGCATTGGATTGGAAAAACTGATAAGTAAGCAATACCAGTTTGTACGCAGGGGTTGTAGCCTGAGGATACTTCCATTCTAAAAAAGATGCAGCCTGCGCAACACTATAAGTATTAAATATAGTAATAACACCTGTAGTAGCATTAGTACTGAAATTACCTACTACCGGTGCTCCAGTTGTATAATCATTTGCAGTTACCGTATATTGTATATTCGCATAAACGCTATCAGCTGGTTTTATGGTATTTGTTTTAAAACTGTAGGTTACGTTAGCTTTAGAACCATCTGCCAATTGCGGATAGGTAGAATTGAGCATTGCAGAGATGCCTATATTAGCAGCATCAGCAGTTCCATAAAGTGTTGTTGTGCTTATAGTTAATGTTTTCTCAGCAGCAACTGGCTTTATGTTATTGATTTCATCCTTTAAAGGATTACAGGCAACGAATACCATGCTAATAAACGCTACCAGATATAATATGTTCTTTTTCATGATCATCATTTTAGAAATTAACTTTTAACCCTACAGTCCATGTTCTGCCAGCTCCATAATATACGCTTGCATTATTAACATCACTGATGCCATTATTAAATTGAGCATTTGAATCTGAAATGTATTCCGTACCCAATAGATTATTCACATTTGCAAACATGGATGACTTGATGCCTGCGAATTTGAATTTGAATACCGCATTTACATCAACCAGCGAATAACTAGGCACTTGCCATGGCACTAAATTTTCTGAGGTTATCAAAGTAGGTACAAAGGAAGAATAATAACGACCAAAATAGTTGTAATCGGCACCAATCCTTAAATCTTCAGTAACATCAAAAGATGCACCCAAAGCTAAAGTTGTTTGTGGCTGATCACCAACCTTAAGACCTTTCATATAAAGAGGACCGATGGAACCACCCGCTAAAGGGGCGCCGTTAACATCCGTGATGACCGCCTTTGGCACATTGCTGTCCCATTTCCAGTCACCAACAGAAAGCATACCGTTAATGGTCAGGAAGTGCACCGGTGAATATTTAAAATCAACTTCTACCCCTTGGTGTAAGGCATCTACGCCACTTAAGTTGGCAGTATAAAATTGTTGTGTTGCCTGATCATAAAATGGATTTACAGTAGATCTGTCTTTCCAGGTGGTACGGTATATATTCACATTTCCAGAAAACTTGGTGCTTCTGTAACCATAGCCTAGTTCGTAGCTAAGAATCTTTTCACTAACAGCATCAGCATTCTTTTTATTCTGATAGCCTGCAAATACAGCTTCGAAAATAGGGGCCTTTTCAAAATAGCCAACGTTACCAAATACATTATGGTGCTGATCGATGTTGTAGTTTGCACCACCTTTAGTCTGGTAGCCAAAATAGTTCACTTTTGCACTCTTACGCGCCGGATCTGAATCTAAGTACTTAAAATGATCAACACGCTGGTAGGAAGTATTGGATCCGGACAAAGATATGAATGCAGAAAGATCGCCATAACTGTATTCACCTTGTACGAAAGCACCCTGCCAGCCTACTAAACCATCATAGTAAAACCCGATTTTATCACCGGTTTTAGCCATATTAATAGGGTTGTTAATGTTACCAGCACCTCTGCTTGTAGTAGGTGCACCATTGTACACTTCCAGAACATATTCAGCACCCAATAAATTCCTCACGGAATTGTAGTGAATACCTTTATATTGTCTTAAGTCAACTCCACCCAGTAAATCAATTTTATCATTCAGCTTTTTCTTATAGGTACTCATTAAACCGCCCCAAACGTGGTCATTTCTGTAAGATTGCAGGTAAGCAACCGCTTTACCATCTTGTGCAGCAGTATTTAAATCTACCAGGGCATCAATATCAACAGGGGTATATTTATTACCTGTTCTTGTATTAAGGAAAAGACTTGCATTGTTGGGGAATTCGTTTCCTCCCCTACCCATTGAACCATAAAGTGCGGTTGACAATGAAGAAGTCTGATCTATAATCCAGCTGTGGTTTAAAGAAACCTGTGGTTTGTGATAGTAGTTACCACTGATTGTTTTTTCTTTTCCATCCAGGATACCGTAGTTGGGGTTGAATTTATTGCCCTGAGGAGCATCCTGATAATAAGCCAGTGTAAAACGCTCAAATCTGGAAGCATGATACTGAGGTGCCCCAAAACCTGTTAACGATAAGGTATGTTTATCGTTGATTATTTTTGACACATTAAAGAAATAGCTATACGCCTCATAAGCCAGGCCATTTACATAACCATCGCCCACATTTCTTGAACCCATGGCCGAAAATGCCCATCCTTTGTCGGTTAAACCTGTTGAATAAGAGAAGGTAGTTTTGTTGAAACCGTAACTTCCCAGTCCCTGGTAAATAAAACCGCCTTTTTTAACATCTGTAGTACGTGTCTGGATATTGACAGTTCCCCCTAATGAAGGCACGGCTACTTTGGAGGCACCTAAACCTCTTTGCACCTGAATGGAGCTGGTTACATCATTTAAACCTGCCCAGTTAGACCAGAATACGCGGCCATCTTCCATGTCGTTTACAGGAATACCATTGATCATTACCGCAATATTGGCACTCTGGAATCCCCTCATGTTGATCCTGGAATCTCCGAAACCACCACCGGTACCTTTGGTAGCATATATACCTGGTACCGATTTAAGCAGTTCTGGAAACTCCTGCTGACCACCTTTTTCGGCGATTCTCTCGGAATTGACAACAGAAAGTGCAACCGGTGTTTTCCTGTCGATAGCAATGCTATTCGCTACGATCATTACCTCATCCATGGTGTTTGAACTTGAAGTAAGGGTAATTTGGCCCAGGTCTGTCTTTCCTGCAGGAACCACAACTTCTTTGCGGTTATAGCCGATGTAAGAGATCACCAGTACATTGGAGCCATCCTGTTTTTTGATAGAAAAATTCCCATCTGATGTAGTAGATGTAGATATTCCCGCGCCTTTTAGCGTAATTACCGCTCCTGGCAATGATTCTTTTGTCAATGAATCGATCACTTTACCCCGGATTGTCTGCTGGGCAAAAGCACCGAGCGCAACAAACTGTAACAGTAAAGAGAAAACAAGTAAAGATTTCTTCATACTTTTTTAGTTAGTTAATAATGTTTTGTACGATATCTAAAAATATCGGCACAAAGTTAAATATTTATTATGCTTGCATTTCTTTTTCAATGTTAAATAATTATTAATAATTGCAGTATTTTTCAACATTTAACATTTAGATTAACAAATACAACTTACAGTTCATCAGTTATTTACATTAATTCTATATTAACTTATAATTTGGAAATAAGTGTTATTCGTGGTATTAAGCGTCAAATCTGACATTCATCTTTGCTATGACCGATTTAATGAACATTTTTTTATAATTTTGGCGCGTACTAAAGTTAAATTCCTTTTAATAAAGATATGAACTACGATGTAATTGTTATAGGCAGCGGTCCGGGTGGATATGTGGCTGCGATCAGAGCTTCTCAGTTAGGTTTGAAAACTGCAGTAGTTGAACGCGAATCTTTAGGTGGAATATGCCTGAACTGGGGCTGTATACCAACCAAAGCATTATTAAAAAGCGCTCAGGTATTTGAATACATTAACCATGCTGCTGAGTATGGAATTAAAACTGCCGAAGCTGAAGCAGATTTTGCTGCTGTGATTAAACGCAGTCGTGGTGTTGCCGATGGCATGAGCAAAGGTGTTCAGTTCTTGATGAAAAAGAACAAAATTGATGTGATCATGGGTACCGGTAAAGTGAAGCCGGGCAACAAGGTAGAAGTTAAAGCTGCCGACGGATCGCAAAAAGAATATACAGCTACCAGTATCATACTGGCTACAGGCGGAAGGTCAAGAGAATTGCCCAACCTGAAACAGGACGGTAAAAAAGTAATTGGCTACAGACAGGCGATGGTATTGCCGGAGCAGCCAAAATCTATGGTTGTAGTAGGCTCTGGCGCTATTGGCGTTGAATTTGCCTATTTCTATGCCACATTGGGTACCAAGGTAACCATCGTAGAATTTATGGAAAATGTGGTGCCGGTAGAAGATGAAGATGTATCGAAACAATTGCTGCGCAGCTTCAAAAAAGCTGGCATCGAGATCATGACTTCTTCGAGCGTAGAATCTGTTGATACCAGCGGTGCCGGATGCAAAGTTCAGGTAAAAACTGCTTCAGGCATGCAGACACTGGAATGCGACATCGTATTGTCGGCCGCCGGAGTTGTGGCCAACATCGAAAACCTTGGACTGGAAGAAACAGGTATCAAAACAGAAAAAGGTAAAGTTGTTGTAGACGAGTTCTACAATACCTCTGTTAAAGGCTATTATGCAATTGGAGATATTGTTGGCGGGCAAGCGCTTGCACACGTAGCTTCAGCCGAAGGCATTATCTGCGTAGAGAAAATTGCAGGTCATAAACCAGAGCCCCTGGACTACAACAACATCCCAGGATGTACGTACTGCAGCCCGGAAATCGCTTCTGTAGGTTATACCGAGAAAGCAGCCAAAGCTGCTGGATATGAGCTTAAGATTGGTAAATTCCCATTCTCTGCTTCGGGTAAAGCCAGTGCTGCCGGTGCAAAAGATGGTTTTGTAAAACTGATTTTTGATGCCAAGTATGGGGAATTGCTGGGTGCACACATGATTGGTGCTAACGTTACAGAAATGATTGCTGAAATTGTGGTGGCCAGAAAACTGGAAACTACAGGCCATGAAATGATCAAATCGGTACACCCGCACCCAACCATGAGCGAAGCCATTATGGAGGCTGCTGCTGATGCATATGGCGAGGTGATCCATTTGTAAGGGACAAATTAAGTGATCTGTTTTCGGGCTGCATAATTGCGCTGAAGCGCGCAAAGACGCTATGCCCTCTCCCAGACACTGAATTTGTTGCTAAAGAAACTCAGAGAGAGGTAGTTTTCAACTACCTCTTTTTTTATGTTTATATTTACAATAATTACAGAACTAATTTACTATAAGTACAATAACTGGAAATGAACTTACATACCATAAATACCGGCTTTTTTAAACTGGATGGAGGCGCAATGTTTGGCGTGGTACCCAAGTCTATATGGCAGCGGAGCAATCCGGCAGATGCCAATAACCTTTGCACCTGGGCCATGCGCTGCCTGCTGATAGAAGATGGCGACCGCCTGATATTGATAGACAATGGCATTGGCGATAAACAGGACGAGAAATTTATGGGCCATTACTACCTGCATGGTGAGGATACGCTCGATAAATCGCTTGCTGCAAAGGGCTTTAGCCGCGACGACATAACCGATGTATTTTTAACACACCTGCATTTTGACCATTGCGGCGGCTCTATTGTACGTGTAGGTGATAAACTGCGGCCTGCATTTAGAAATGCTTTTTACTGGAGCAATGCCAAACACTGGAACTGGGCAGTAAACCCTAACGAAAGGGAAAAGGCTTCTTTTTTAAAGGAAAATATCCTCCCCATCCAGGACAGCGGGCAGCTCAGGTTTGTGGAAGACAAAGATGGTGTGGCTTTTCATGAGGGCATCAGCATACGCTTTGCATTCGGGCATACCGATGCCATGATGCTGCCGCAAATCCAATATAAGGATAAGACCATTGTTTATATGGCCGATCTGCTGCCCTCTGTAGGGCATATACCCCTGCCCTATGTAATGGCTTACGATATGTTCCCTCTGCAAACGCTGAAGGAGAAAAAAGCCTTTCTACAGGAAGCGGCCGATAAGGAATACATCCTTTACCTGGAGCATGATCCTGTTAATGAATGCTGTACACTGCAACACACCGAAAAAGGTGTGAGATTAGATAAGACCTTTGATCTGGCCAGCCTTTAAACAAAAAATAATCCGCAGGTTTTTTTGTTTAACATTTGTTTTACTAAATTGTGGTTATTATCAACCTAAGTAAAAATTAAATTAAACAAACGATCATGGGTAAATTTGAAATTACTACAAGAAAAAACGGTGAATATCAATTCAATCTAAAAGCTGGTAATGGTCAGGTTATATTGGCGAGCGAAGGCTATTCGAGCAAAAGTGCATGCCAGAACGGTATTGAGTCTGTAAGGAAAAATGCTTCGGACGACAGTAAGTTTGAGAGAAAAACATCAACTAATGGCAAGCCTTATTTTAACCTGAAAGCCTCAAATGGTCAGGTAATTGGCAACAGCGAGATGTATGAAAGTGAAGCCAGCAGAGAAAACGGCATTGAATCTGTTAAAAAGAATGCACCTACGGCCGACGTGTCGGACTTGAGCTAAGTGTCAATAAATTGCCTGTCAGTTTGCCTGAATGGACACTGACAGGCCTTCTATACAGGTTCTGCTAATTAGATCAGCTAATGTTGTTTTTACTGACAGAATTATCCGGATAAAATAATATTTCTTTTAAAACGCTTATAATGTAATGGCCGTTTACGGCAACAAAAGATTGATTCATAGAATTTTAACGCTCATCATCCTCTTTAGCGCTACATGCTGACAAAAGTATTTTGGAATAATTTTTGCTGCAATATTACCATGCAAATCAGGGCTGTAAAGTGTAACATTTTCAGGAATTTATGTTTCAATGTTGCCTTTAAATTCTTACTTTTGCACGTTCAAAACATAACGAGTACCAAAACATATAGATGAGACAACTCAAAATCACGCAATCAATTACCAATCGCGAAAGTCAATCATTAGACAAATACCTTCACGAGATTGGTAAAGTGGATTTAATCACTGCAGAAGAAGAAGTAATATTAGCTAGGAAGATACGGGAAGGAGATCAGGCTGCATTAGAACGCTTAACAAAAACAAATTTACGTTTTGTTGTTTCAGTTGCCAAGCAATATCAGAATCAGGGTTTAACTTTAGGAGATTTGATCAATGAAGGTAACCTGGGTTTGATTAAAGCGGCAAAGCGTTTTGACGAGACAAAGGGTTTTAAATTCATTTCATATGCAGTTTGGTGGATTCGTCAGTCTATATTACAGGCTATTGCAGAGCAGAGCCGTATTGTACGTTTGCCTTTAAACCAGGTTGGCTCTCTAAGTAAAATCAGCAAAGCATTCTCTAAGCTGGAACAGGAATATGAGCGTGAGCCTTCTCCTGAAGAACTGGCGGATATTTTAGAAACTACAGTAGATAAAATTTCGGACACACTGAGCAATTCTGGTCGCCATGTATCTATGGATGCCCCTTTTGTTCAGGGTGAAGAAAATACGCTGTTGGATGTACTGGAAAACCATGAGCCGAATACAGACAGCAGTCTGATCAATGAGTCACTTTCTGAAGAGATTAAACGTTCTTTGTCGACTTTAACTGAGCGTGAGCGTGAGATCATTGTTTTGTTCTTTGGCTTAAGTACCAACCACCCCCTTTCTCTTGAAGAGATCGGCGAAAAGTTTAACTTAACCCGCGAACGTGTACGTCAGATCAAAGATAAGGCATTGCAACGTCTGCGTCATACTTCAAGAAGCAAAATCTTAAAATCTTATTTAGGCTAAGGCGAAAAAACCGATCACGATGCCTGAAACGATGGCAATGTGTTGCTATAAACACAGATCAAAATTATAAAGTAAAAAAGATTGGGTACTCGCTCAATCTTTTTTACTTTTGCAGCATTCTAACCAAAAATTCATCAAATGTTAAAAAAGTACCAATCTGAGTTCCAAAACTGGATTGAAAAAGAAAAAAAAGCGATTGAATTGATCAATATTGTCGGACAGCTGTGGTTCGACAGATCTGTTGAACTGGTATTGTTCCGTAAACCTTTATTTGATGTTGGCAGCAGCGAGATCCTTGCACACCACCAATATGCCAAAGAGATCAGCGGAAAAGACATCAGCATTTATACTACACTTGAGCTGGCCGCCACAATTGCAAAATGCAATCTTGCCCCTTCAAGAGTAGATGTTGGTCGACTGGCTTCAGAATGGCTGGAAGACAACAACAATTATCCTTCTATTCACGACTTTGTAGTGAGTAAACTGAGCAAGCACATAGGAAAAGACAAAATAAGCTTAAAACCGGTAGATGTAGTCTTGTTTGGTTTTGGCCGCATTGGCCGGATTGCCGCACGTGAACTGATCTTACAAGCAGGGAAAGGGGAACAACTGCGCTTAAGGGCGATAGTAACCCGCAGCTATAGCGACGAAGAGTTGATCAAAAGAGCTGAACTATTGCGTACAGACTCTATACACGGCCCTTTTAATGGCACCATTATAGAAGATTTTGAAAATAAAGCCCTCATTGTAAACGGACAGACCGTGCATTTTATCCAGGCCTCATCTCCTGAATCGGTAGATTATACCGCATACGACATCAACGATGCCCTGCTGATAGACAATACCGGAATTTACCGCGACCGTGAAGGCCTTGGCCGTCACCTTAAAGCTAAAGGGATCAGCAAAGTATTACTGACCGCACCTGCCAAAGGCGACATTCCTAATATTGTTGCGGGCATAAATGATACGGCAGTAGATTTTGAGGCTGAAAGCATTTTATCAAATGCCTCTTGTACCACAAATGCCATTGTACCAGTATTGAAGGTGGTTGATGATGCTTTTGGCATTGAAAAAGGACACATAGAAACCGTACACTCCTATACCAACGACCAGAATTTGCTGGACAATTACCATAAAAAATACCGCAGAGGCCGCTCGGCTGCCCTAAACCTGGTTATTACCGAAACTGGTGCAGATAAAGCCGTAGCCAAGGTAATCCCGCATTTGGGTGGTAAATTAACCGGAAATGCCGTACGTGTACCTACGCCAAATGTTTCGCTGGCCATACTGAACCTTTCTTTAAGCAAGGTAACCTCTAAAGAAGAGATAGGTGAAGTTTTAAAGCAGGCTTCGCTGTTTGGCGACTTATCTGAACAGATTGAGTATTCCATCTCCAATGAGCTGGTAAGCACCGATTTAATTGGCAACAGCCATGCTTCTATTATTGATGGCCCGGCCACCATCATTGCAAAAGACAACAAATCTGTAGTACTTTATGCCTGGTACGACAATGAGTATGGTTATACCAGACAGGTGATACGCCTGGCCAAAAAGATGGCCGGAGTAATCAGGCTTACTTACTATTAATAATATTGGCTTATACGACAGCGGCCCGTTTATTTTGAATAAACGGGCCGCTTTGCTTTGTTGCCGATCTAAAGCCTAGAACTGAACAATTTTTGGCCTGGTCTGCACAATATCCTCTATCTTACCCATTACCTCATCAGTTAACAAAGGCACAACTTCCAAAGCTGTAAGGTTTTCTTTTAGCTGGTCTGGTTTGGAAGCGCCTAAAATAACCGTACTTACATTCGGATTTTTAAGACACCAGGCCAGGGATAATTTGGCCAGCGAGGTATTCAGCTTATCTGCCAGTTTCTGCAGCTCCTGTGCTTTTTTCAATTTGTCTTCATTTAGAACAGCATCTTTTAGCCACTCCATCCCCTTAAGTTCCAGCCGGGTGTCTGCCGTTTTTTTGGCAGTATATTTACCCGACAACAGTCCGGACGCAAGCGGCGACCAAATTGTGGTGCCCAATCCGTACTCCTTAAACAGCAGCAGGTATTCGTTTTCCAGTTTGTTCCGCTCCATCAGGTTATACTGTGGCTGTTCCATGGTAGGGCCAATCAGGTTGTATTGTCTGGCCACCCTGATGGCTTCCATAATTTCTGCAGCACTCCATTCTGAAGTTCCCCAGTACAGGATTTTGCCTTGTTGCAAAAGCGTATTCATGGCCCAAACGGTTTCTTCTATAGGTGTATTTTTATCCGGACGGTGGCAAAAATAAAGATCCAGATAATCTGCCTGTAAGCGGCTCAATGCACCGTTGCAAGCTTCTATAACATGTTTACGGGAAAGACCTACCCTATTCGGGCCTTTATTTTCAGTACCAAAAAACACCTTACTGGAAACAACAAAAGATTCCCTTTCCCATTTATGGGCTTTCAGTATTTTACCCATTACAATTTCCGACTTACCGGCGGCATAGCCTTCGGCATTGTCGAAGAAGTTTACGCCTGCATCATAAGCCATCCCCATCAGTTCATCAGCGGTCTTATCGCTGATCTGTTGTCCGAAAGTAAGCCAGCTGCCCAAAGACAATGCACTTACCTGCAACCCTGATTTTCCTAAACGTCTGTATTCCATTTAAAATCTTTTTATAATTAATAATGCCCCAAATTAAGGGGATATAATGAAAACAGTACTTTCCGGCGTAAGTTTTTACAAAAGGAGGATTGTCTGAATATCGCCGCATATAATTACCTTTACCATATGTTGAAATCTATGACCATGAATACCTGCCTGACGATATCGATGGGATTATTGCTTTGCTGCAGCTCCGTTAAAAATACCGGCGGCACGGCCGCAGATCAGCAATTGTTAAAGGATGTGGAAATCTTGTCCTCAGATGCTTACGAGGGAAGAAAAACGGATACCAAGGGTGCGGAAATGGCCCGAGCCTATCTCATTAAACGCTTTGAGGCAGCAGGACTGAAAACTTTCTCGCAATTGCAGGGTTATGAGCAGCCTTTCTCCTTTAAAATGAGTAACGATAAACAGGTTAATGGCAAAAACTTAATCGGCTATATTCAGGGAAAAAGTGATAAGGTAATTGTAATTTCTGCGCATTACGATCATATTGGTGTGATAAAAGGACAGGTATACAATGGTGCAGATGATAATGCTTCTGGTGTTGCGGCCCTACTTAAATTTGCGACTTATTTTGCACGCAACAAGCCCGACCATACGCTGGTCTTTGCTGCCTTTGATGCTGAAGAAATGGGCTTACAAGGGGCAAAGGCTTTTGTAGCCAATCCGCCCGTTGGCCTGGATAAGTTCAAACTGAATATCAATATGGACATGATCAGCCATAACGACAAGGGAGAACTGTATGTGTGTGGCACATCCAAATACCCTGGTTTAAAAGATTATTTCTACACGAGCAAACCTACACCTAAGCTGTTGTTTGGGCATGATGATCCTGCATCGGGCAAAGACGACTGGACCAACCAAAGTGATCAGGGCGCATTTAATGCCAAAAACATTCCTTTCCTTTACTTTGGCGTAGAAGATCATAAGGACTACCACAAGGCTACTGATGAATATCAGAACATCAACAAAACTTTCTTTATCGATGCCAGCAATGCCATTTTAGAGGTCATCATTAACATTGATAAAGAACGTGATGCACAAAAGCTTTTCCACGAAAAGGTACGCATGAAAAAGCAGTAAGACTTAAAAATCTATAGCTAAAAGACTGTTTGTAGGAATAAGTATTCCGTTTTTTAACTGAAGATATTTCTCTGTAACGGCCCATACGGTTGTGGAGACCGTTTTTGCCCCTTCCCTGGTATTGAAAGTAATGTCTGCTTTGGATTTGAACTCATTGCCAAGTCGCTGCGCAGCATTCAATTTATCTTTTAACTCTTCAGTATGGTTTTCATCAGCAGGTATGATCTGGCTGACATCTATTGCTTCTTTCTCAATTAATTCCCCTAACATAATATATTGGCTAAAAATACATGGTTAAACATCGTTTAACCAAACTCTATACCAATAAACAAAAAAAGCGCCACAGTTCAAAGCCAGACACACAATTGTCAATAAAATTTCTGATACATGACAAAGCTTTGCCAGCGGCTTATGGTCTGGCAGCAGGACGGTTTTCGATCATCCCTACAAACTCTTTATTCTGATCAAATTTTCCTAAGCTGAATACCCCTTCACTACCCGGAGAGACATTGAGCACCTTATTTCTGGAAACGGCTGAAACTGCAGCTCCCTGCTGTGTCAGCTGGTTTATTGCTGCAGCTAGTAATTGTTCTGATGGATCACCAAAGTCATAATCACCAAAATCCCTATCCAGGCTTACATCAGGTGCCATACCTGTATAATAGCCTCCAGCGTCCTGTGAATTTTTGGTTTCAAACATGGAAAGAAAAACATCATACTTGTTCTGAATACGTACAGGAAAAAAGCCTATAGGTTTGCCGTAGGTTTGCAAACCTACCAGTTTCACATTCATTTTTGGTTTTAAACTATTGATCACGAGCTCACTCGCTGAAGCTGTATTGCCAGAAACAATAAATACAATATTGGTTACCCCGGTTAAATTTCCGCGTTTACTGAACGAGCGGGTATTGCGTGCAACAGAGTAGTCGATATCTTCATAATAATTCATCATCCGCCCGTTTTTATACTGCACTTTGTCGTTGGCATCTAAATAAGGTTGATTTTTAAGAATGGTGGCTTTATTGTTCTGCATCATGGAGTTGTAATACTCTTTATACATTACCCCTGTGGCCGTGGCAGGTGCAATCAGGTTTACCAGGCGCTCAGCAGTATTTACATAGCCTCCTCCATTATACCTTAAATCAACTACCAGATCTGTAACCCCTTTACTTGAAAAATCGGTAAAAACAGCATCCAGTGCTGCAAATGAATTGTCCTCGTTAGAAAACCGTGCATAGGCCAGGTAGCCTATTTTTTTTGCACCTACCGTAATTACGTTGGTCTTAAGGACCGGGCTGCTTTTATAGGTTTTCTTTGTTAAGGTTGTTGCAAATGTTTGTCCGTTTGTTTTTACACCTTCAATAGAGATACTGGCCGGATCACCATAGATGGTAGCATTGATCACTCCCCGCTCTACGGTTTCAAAACTGGCCCTATTGCCAATTGATGTGCTGTTTATTTTGGTGATGTATGCCCCTCTGGTCAGTCCGAATTCATCAGCAGGCGAACCTTTGTCGACCGCGAGGATAAATAACTTATAGGCTGTAGTACTTACCGCAACAGCACTCACAGAAAATATACCTATATCATTTCCATTTCCTTCCAGGTCAACGTCCGATTGCTCATTTGGTAATGCAGCAACAGGGTTTCGTGTGGTAATGTCCTCTATATAGGAGTATTTTGAGGCATTAGGGTTGGAAGTCCTGAATTCATAGGGCTTGCTGGTTGTAGGGTCTATTTTATACCTGGTGATGGCAAATAATTCGCCATTAAGGTTGCTGCCATATTTTCTGGGTTCAAAATCGTCATAAGATGGCAGCGCATCGTTCCAGTAATACACTTCTTTTGCGTAAAGGAAGAGCGAATCACTGGTTAGCTGTGTTCTGTCGGTGGTAGGTGTCTGCTTAACGTTTGAGCCCTGTGAAGGCGGCTCAGGCGCAGGATCTGGCTTAACTTTGGACTTTTTGCAGGCAGCGAAGGCCGCGATAACAAGCATTGCAAAAAGGAATGCAGACTTCCTCTGCCACATATTGGTCTTCATCTTATTTATTTTTATATGTAAATATAAACGGAATTAGTTAACAAACAGATCATCAACCTGTAAATAAGAGACTTTAACATTTGAAGCGGCCTCCTTTGCAAAATCGGTTTTACCCACCATCAGCATATCTTCTTTTTTAAGCGCATGTTTATCTGCTATAAATTCCAGGGCATTTAATGCCGGGTCCAGTTCTTCAGTAAAATAAACGGTCAGGTATTTTTCCAATCCGTTCCAGTCTGTTTGTTTGATCTTATTGAGCTGCATTGCAGGATTTCCGCTAACCAGCAGGAACAGCTGTTTGCGTTCCAGTACAATGCTTTGTAAAGAATTTAAAACTTCGTTAAACATCAATAGTTTAAGCGGCAAACGCACACTATGCAGCAGCATTTCAAAATTTACGCGATACTTTTCATCTATATTGAACTTTGCCGCAGTTTTATCGAAAACAGCCTCCGCACCTTCCGCAGTAAAGACCTGCTGCATATAATGAAGTACGTCAGCAGCATTTAACTGCTCGCCATATTCCATAAATTGCGAGAACAGATAATAGACTTGCAGCAGATAATCCTTTTCGGGATAAATTACATTGTCGAGTTCAAAAATAAAGGCTTGTTTTTCTTTAAGGTAGTGCTCCGGAATCATGGATGTGCAATTTAGATGACCTGGTTGTCTTCTGGTGTTAAAACATGAATGCTAAATTCTTCGAAGAGTACCTTCGATTTGATAACTTCTGCCAGCTCGAAAGCATAAAGTGGCAGAATAGCCTCTACTCCTTCATTAAGGGAGTGGTTGAGCAAGTTATGGGCAATGATGTCGTCATTTCTTTCTCCCAGGGAAAGAAAGGTATATTTTTCGGAAGGAAAGAGCGGGACCTCGCCATAATCGGCCAGTACAATGGTATCAGTTGGGTAAGCTGCAAGCAGCTTTAAAGCCTGGACAGATTTTCCGGCGGTAATTAAGATTTTCATTAATATAAAATTAGACCATCTTTCATGGTTACCACCCTATCGCTGATCTTGGCCAGGCCTTCATTATGGGTAACAATGACAAAGGTTTGCTTAAAGTTATCGCGAAGGGTAATAAAAAATTCGTGCAGGGAATTGGCATTGGCAGAGTCGAGGTTACCTGAAGGTTCATCGGCCAAGATAATTGCCGGGTTATTGATGAGCGCCCTTGCTACGGCAACACGCTGCTGCTCTCCACCAGAGAGCTGATTGGGTTTATGATCTGCCCTGTCTTTCAGGCCCAGCAAATCAAGCAGTTCCATTGCACGTTGCTCTGCTTGCTTTTTCCCTGTTTTAGCTATGAAAGCAGGAATACAGATATTTTCCAATGCCGTAAACTCGGGCAGCAGATGATGAAACTGAAAAACGAAACCGATATTTCGGTTGCGGAAAACACTCAGCAGTTCGCCTGTAAGTCCGTTTACCTTAGTGCCTTTAAGTTCTACTGTACCCTGGTCGGGTTTATCCAATGTACCCAGGATGTGCAAAAGGGTGCTTTTCCCCGCTCCTGAGGCACCAATAATACTTACAATTTCTCCCTTTTCAACTTCAAAATCAACACCTTTTAATATGGGCAGATTTCCGTAAGCTTTTTTTATACCTGTTGCTTTTAGCATAAATGCAAACTTACAAAAAACCATCATAAAGCGCTCTGCAGAAATTTCCTTAAATATTAATTTGGAAATTAAGATTTATCATTTAACTTTGAAATACAAAGTACTTTAAAAATGAGCAAGCAGGAAGAACAACTCAATGCACTGAACGACATCAAAAAGCTGATGGACCGTTCGTCCCGATTCATTTCGTTAAGCGGACTGTCAGGAGTTTTTGCCGGGGTTACAGCATTGTTAGGTGCCTATCTGGCGCATGTTGAAATAAACAACTACATGACTACAAGCGGTCAATACAGTGCATATCCTGTTGGTTCTTCCCTTTTGGACCTGGAGTTTAACCTGCTTAAAATAGGCTTGGGTGTACTGGTAGTTGCCCTTGCAGGAGGCTTGCTGTTTACATTAAGACAAAGCAAAAAAAGAAACCTTCCTTTTTGGGACAGGACCACTAAAAACCTGCTCATTAACCTGGCTATTCCTTTGTTTTCGGGAGGACTGTTCATCATTGCATTGCTTCTTGTTCATCCGAACACCTATGGCCTGATTGCCCCATCCTGCCTGGTATTTTACGGACTTGCACTCATCAATGCCAGCAAATACACTTACAGCGACATCCGTTATTTAGGGCTTTGTGAAATTATACTGGGCTTAATTGCGATGTTTTATATAGGTTACGGACTCTATTTCTGGGCTATCGGTTTCGGCATATTGCATATTTTTTATGGCATGCTGATGTACTTTAAATACGAAAGGGCCAGGTAATGAAAAATCCTATAGAGGCACTAAACAAGATATTCGACAGCAGGATCAGGCTGGGTGTAATGTCTGTATTGATTGTTAACGACAGCATCAGCTTTAATGAGCTGAAACAATTGCTGGAACTTACTGATGGCAACCTGGCCTCTCATTTAAATACTTTAGAGCAGGCGCAGTACCTGAAAGTATATAAGGCCTTTATCGGTAAAAAAACAAATACAACATATAGCATTACAGAACTAGGCAGACATGCCTTTAAAGCGCACCTGGATGCTTTAGAAAAGATGATTAAAGGCGTCTAATTTTTTTTTCACTATCACTTTGAAATACAAAGCACTTTAAAATAAATAAAAATGGAAACAAATTCAGTTCAACAAATGACAACCATAGTAAAACCTTGGCAAGCAGGTATCATGCTGGTTAACCTGCCTATTGCCTATTTATACTTTTATTTAGTAACAAAACTAGCCTAAATACAATACCATGAAACCAAAAATAAATTTACAGCTAACGGCAACCCTGGCGGGTGGCTTGCTGTTCAACTATCTCTTCTGGATGGAAAAACAGGCCATCAATCTCCTGATCTATGCCATCTTTATACTGATCATCCTCTTACTGGACAAAGAAAAGGGCAAGAACACAAAAAGCTACTTAGCAGGTGCCGGTTTACTGCTGGCCTCCCTGTTGGTCGTTTTCAATAAATCAGCCCTTAGTGTGATTACCTGGTACATCAGCCTGGCAATTATGATTGGTATTACGCATTTCCAATTGCTCAGAAGCATTTTTACAATTCTCCTGGCGGCAGCTTTACAATTTGTAACAGCTCCAGTAAATCTGGCCAGAAAAATACTGGGTGCACGCTTTAGCGGGATATTTTTTAAACCTGTACTTAGATCTTTTAAATACGTTATCATCCCCCTGATTGCCATTACTTTTTTCATGATCCTTTACAGCGCCGCCAATAATATATTTGCCGGCTACGTTGAGCACTTTTTTTCGGGCATAAGCACCTTTATTAATAACATACTCAACTTTCTATTTGCCGATTTAAGCTTACCACGCTTTCTGCACATTATTTTAGGAATTGTGCTTGCTGCTGCAATTTTTATCAGTTTAAAAGACCTTGAACTGGAAAAAGCAGAAGCCGGCTGCCACGAACAACTTGTACGCGAACGAAGGAATAAGAAAAACAGCTCTGTGCTATATGAACTCTTTGCCGTTTTTGCTGGCAGTTTGCTGAAACGTAACACCGCGCTGAAAACCGAGAACATCATTGGTATCATCTCTTTTTCGGCCTTAAACCTTTTGATACTTGCATTAAACATAATTGACCTTAGCACGTTATGGTTTGGAGGCACAGCGGGTACAAACTATAGTGAGGCATTGCATGATGGGGCTGAAGCATTGATCTTTAGCATCATCATGGCCATGTTGGTTATTGTTTATTTTTTTAGCGGGAACCTGAATTTCTACCCCAAAAACAAGGCACTTCGTTTACTGGCGTATGTATGGATTTTTCAGAACGCCTTCCTGGTTGCTTCTGTACTGCTCAGGGACCTGCATTACATCCATGCGCTGGGTTTAACCTATAAACGCATTGGCGTAATGGTTTTCCTGTTGCTTTGTATCATTGGCCTGATTACGGTATACATTAAGGTATCCAGGCAAAAATCCTTTTTTTATCTCTGCAAAATAAACGGCTTTGCCTGGTACGTCCTGCTGCTGGTTTTTAGTTTTGTGAACTGGGACGTATTTATTGTGTCTTACAATATCAACCATAAGGAATCGATCCGGCCCGATTTTGATCACTTAACCGGTTTTTCAGATAAAACCCTGCCCTTATTGTACGAGAATAGAGCATTGCTTAGCAAATACCTGGACAAATCGGTCTATGCTACCCGGCTGGAATACGATCGGCAAACACAACGCAATCAATATGTAAAAATAAGTGATGAAGAACAACGGCTGGCTTTTGAAAACGGTTTAAAACAAAGGATCAACAGGTTCAAAGAAGAATACAACCGCACGAGTTGGCTTTCCTGGAATTACCGAGATTGGCAAACTCAACAATACCTTTTTAAAAAGCAGTTATAACCCCTAAGCACTTATGGCTATGCACAATTCATTGTATTGGATAAATTATTTCAACAATAACCTTAAAAACCAAAGGATCGACTGGAGTATTCAACCTGTTTTGTCTGTCTCAGAAAAACAAAACATCCTAAAATCTTTACAGGCCTGGCAACTGGGCGAAACATCGGAAGGTACCAGCCTTGTAAAAGCTGCCACCAAACATGCAAAACAACTTAACGACCCCAATTATACCAATGCCATTAAACTCTTTATTAAAGAAGAGCAAAAACATGGAAACAACCTGGGGCGTTACATCGACCTTATTGGAGAGCAGAGAATTAAAAAAGACTGGGGTGACAGTCTGTTCAGAAAAATAAGGGGTTTAAATACCAATATGGAATTCTGGACCATAGCTGTTATTACCGTTGAAAGCGCTGCACAGCTATTCTACCAATGTTTAAAAGATGCAACCAGTTGTCGTTTGTTAAAACAAATCTGTACAGACATACTGATTGATGAGGCAGCACACATTACTTTTCAGATTGAACGGCTAAGCCTGATCTATCAACATAGAAATCCGCTATGGAGAACTGCAACTTATTACTTTTACACCGTTTTCTATTTTTCAACAGCGTTTACGGTTTGGATAGCACATAAACGGTTGTTTAAAGCCGGCCGGCTTGATTTTAAGCTTTACTGGAAGAAGATGAAATTAAAATTCAAAAAGACCATAAAAAAGCTAAAACCCGATCAGGAAAATATAAAGGTCGAAAATACCTGCGGTCATTTGCTATAAAGCTTTGGAAATTGTAGCTTTGGACAAATTTTTCAGCATAATGAATATCCACGAATATCAAGGTAAAGAAATTCTTAAAAGTTTTGGTGTAGCCGTACAAGAAGGCATTGTAGCCGAAACGGTTGAGCAGGCTGTTGAAGCTGCTAAAAAAATGAAAACCGACTACAATTCTGACTGGGTTGTAATTAAGGCTCAGATCCACGCTGGTGGACGCGGCAAAGGTGGTGGTGTAAAGCTGGCTAAAAACCTTGATGAGGTTAAGGAAAGAGCTACTGCCATTTTAGGTATGCAGCTGGTAACCCCTCAAACTGGTCCTGAAGGTAAGAAGGTACATAAGGTTCTGGTTGCCCAGGATGTTTATTACCCGGGTGCATCTGAAACCAAAGAGTTTTACATGAGTGTTTTACTGGATCGTGCAAAAGGAAGAAATATCATCATGTATTCTACTGAAGGTGGTATGGACATCGAAGAAGTTGCGGAACACACTCCTCATTTGATCTTCAAAGAAGAGATTGACCCTAAAGTTGGTCTGCAAGGATTTCAGGCACGTAAAATTGCTTTTAACTTAGGTTTAAGCGGTGCAGCTTTTAAAGAGATGGTGAAATTTGTTTCTGCCCTTTATAAAGCTTACGACAGCACAGATTCATCTATGTTTGAGATCAATCCTGTGTTAAAAACTTCTGATGATAAAATCATCGCTGTTGATGCTAAGGTTGATTTAGACGAAAACGCATTGTTCCGTCATCCTGACTATGCAGCCATGCGCGATAAACTGGAAGAAGATCCAACTGATGTAGAAGCAAGCGAATCAAACCTGAACTATGTTAAACTTGACGGTAACGTAGGTTGTATGGTTAACGGTGCCGGTTTAGCTATGGCTACTATGGACATCATTAAAATTGCCGGTGGTGAACCTGCAAACTTCCTTGACGTTGGTGGTACGGCAAATGCACAAACTGTAAAAGCTGGCTTTAATATCATCCTTAAAGATCCTAACGTAAAAGCAATCCTGATCAATATTTTTGGTGGTATTGTACGTTGTGACCGCGTTGCACAAGGTGTAATTGATGCTTACAATGAAATTGGTGATGTACCGGTTCCGATCATTTGCCGTTTACAAGGCACAAATGCCGAAGAAGCTAAAAAATTAATCGACGAATCAGGGTTAAAAGTTTATTCAGCGATTGCTTTGAAAGAAGCATCTGACCTTGTTACAAAGGTTCTGGCTTAATTAAGACTTACTTTCTATATAAAAGCGCCCTGGTTAGCCAGGGCGCTTTTTTTTATGTGATTATTTTTTGATACAAAATTAAAAAATAAGAGGCCTGTATCCATCCAGATGCAGGCCTCTCTAACCAAATATAAATTAAACGAGCAATACAAACATAGAGATATTTTTCAATTAAACCCAATAAAAAGTAAAATAATCTAATAAAAATTTAAAAAACCATAAAACACACTACAAAATTTCATGAAAAACACATCAAATAGCAAAAAACACATAAAACAAACCGACAAATAATTATGAAAAACAATAAAAAAACAAAAAACAGTAAATAAAACACGTGAATAACGACTAAATACAATTAAAAAATCAAATAATACCTTAAATAAAACATAAAAACATAAATAAAATCCAATAAAAAACTAAAAAACATCAAAAAGTAACACACAAATATTAAACTGTTATTTATTGGCAAAATTCCTTAATTTTGACGCTCTCCATAATAAAATCATGATACACAGAGAAAAAGTAAAAAGTCTGCTCGAGACAGAAGAGTTTAACAGGGAAGTAACAGTTATGGGTTGGGTACGTACCTTCCGTAACAATCAGTTTATTGCTATAAATGACGGTTCCTGCATGGGAAACCTCCAGATCGTGGTTGATTTTAATAATACCGATGAAGCTTTGTTAAAACGCATTACTACTGGTGCTGCAATTGCAGTAAAAGGTATTGTGGTTGAATCTGTAGGAAAAGGCCAGAAGGTTGACATCAAGGCCACCTCAATAGAGATACTTGGTGACAGCGATCCGGAGAAATACCCCCTGCAGCCTAAAAAACACAGTCTGGAATTTTTAAGGGAAATTGCCCACCTGCGCTTCCGTACAAATACCTTTAATGCCGTTTTTAAGCTGCGTCATGCACTAGCATTTGCCATACACCAATTCTATAATGAAAAAGGTTTTGTTTACATGCATACCCCTATCATTACCGCTTCCGACGCTGAAGGGGCAGGAGAAATGTTCAGGGTAACAACACTTGACCTGGAAAATCCTCCGCTTACTGAAGATGGCAAAGTCGACTATTCGGAAGATTTCTTTGCACGTTCTGCCAACCTAACCGTTTCAGGACAACTGGAAGGTGAGCTGGCTGCAATGGCATTTGGACAGATCTATACATTTGGCCCTACATTCCGTGCAGAAAACTCGAATACCACACGCCACCTGGCTGAGTTCTGGATGGTAGAGCCTGAAGTTGCCTTTGCAGACCTGGAAGACAACATGCAGCTGGCAGAAGACATGCTGAAATATGTCATTAACTATGCATTGGTAAACTGTAAGGAGGAAATTGACTTTTTAAACAACCGCTTACTTGAAGAGGAAAAAACCAAGCCTCAGAATGAGCGCAGTGAATTGTCGCTGATTGAAAAACTGAATTTCTGTCTGGCCAACGACTTCGAAAGGTTAACTTATACAGAAGCCATCAAAATCCTGAAAGCGTCAAAACCAAACCAGAAAAAGCAGTTCAAATACCTGATTGACGAATGGGGTGCCGATCTGCAGTCGGAACACGAACGTTACCTGGTGGAGAAGCATTTCAAGAAACCAGTAATCCTTACCGACTACCCTGCCGACATCAAATCGTTCTACATGCGTCAGAATGAGCCTGACGAACAGGGCAGAAAAACGGTTGCTGCTATGGATATCCTATTCCCTGGTATTGGCGAAATGGTAGGCGGATCGCAACGGGAAGAACGCATGGACAAATTGGTTGCCAGAATGGAAGAACTGAACATTCCACAGGAAGAACTCTGGTGGTTCTTAGACACCAGACGCTTTGGTTCAGCACCGCACTCTGGTTTTGGATTGGGCTTCGAAAGACTGGTACAGTTTGTAAGCGGCATGGGCAATATCAGGGATGTAATTGCATTTCCCCGTTTCCCGAAAAACGCTGAATTTTAATTTTAGAAAAACAAACATATCAGAAAGCCGTAAGCAAATGCTCACGGCTTTCTCGTTTCAGACTATCATTTTATTAAGGGTTTGCACTACCTGAATTCAGGCTATCTGAAAAAGAATTGGCCTGCGCATAATCGACCATAGATACTTTATAATCTGTAGGATTAAAACTGGAAGATACGCTAAGTGCCATGCCCAACTCAAAACGCATCGGATAAGGGGTTTGCAATAAACTCCCTTCAGGAATATAAGGAAAACTCTCCATATAAGATTGCATGACATTAGGCGCAATACGCCTGTTTATGTAGGCCCTGGTCAGCTGATAGGGATGGTGCAATCCGGCTGCCCCCAGCAGTTCTACCGCACTAGCTATGGTAAGGCGATGAAAATTAAATACCCTTACTTTCTTATCTTCGACCACCAGGCCCTTCATTAAGCTCGGGTCTTGTGTAGCCACCCCAGTAGGACAGGTGTTGCTGTTACACTCCAAAGCCTGGATACAACCCAATGCAAACATCATCCCTCTTGCCGAATTACAGAGATCGGCTCCCAGTGCTATATTTTTTACGAGGTCAAAACCCGAAGCGATTTTTCCGGAAGCGATGATCTTAATGTGCTTTTTCAGATCAAAACCGGTAAGGACATCGTACACAAAAGCAATGGCTTCCCGTAAAGGCATCCCGACAGCATTGGAGAATTCCTGCGGTGAAGCCCCTGTCCCACCTTCGCCCCCATCAACCGTGATAAAATCAACATAGATACCGGTTTCAACCATGGCCTTACAAATGGCAAAAAATTCACTTCTGCGGCCAATACATAATTTGATACCTACAGGCTTTCCGCCCGACAATTCACGCAATTGCTTTACAAAAGCGATCAACTCCAAAGGCGTTTTAAAAGCGGAATGTGCAGGTGGTGATATCACATCAAAACCTTCCTTAACCAGCCTGATCCTGGCTATCTCCGGGGTAACTTTCCGTGCGGGCAAAATACCACCATGACCAGGCTTTGCACCTTGCGACAACTTGATCTCGATCATCTTTACCTGATCGGACTGAGACCGCTCCGCAAAGGCCTGCGGGTTAAAAGAACCATCATCATGGTTGCGGCATCCGAAATAGCCTGTCCCGATTTGCCAGATCAGGTCCCCTCCCGGGTTTGCATGGTAATCACTAATCCCTCCTTCTCCGGTATTGTGCGCAAAGCCGCCCAATTTCGCACCGCCATTTAAAGCTAAAATGGCATTCTGGCTCAATGAGCCAAAACTCATTGCAGAAATGTTATATATACTCGCAGAATAAGGCCTGGTACAATCGGGCCCGCCAACCAGTACGCGTGGATTTTCATCCAGCTCGTGATGGCTGATAGCCGATATGCTATGACTTAGCCATTCGTATCCATTTTCATATACGTCAAGCTGGGTACCGAACGGGATTGTATCGTTCTCCATTTTGGCCCGTTGGTAGATCAGTGAACGGTTTAAACGGCTAAAAGGCTTTCCATTCGTGTCACTTTCCACAAAATACTGATATACTTTAGGCCGCAGATCTTCCATAAAATACCTTAAACGCCCTACAACCGGATAATTTCTTACAATGCTGTGTTTGGGCTGATACAGATCGTAAATACCTAACAAAACAACGGGACCTGTAAAAATGAACAGCCACCATAGAGGCGGATAAGTAAGGCCTAACATTACGGTAAGCGCTACCAAAAATGCTGCAATAGCGATGAATGCTTTTCTCATACGTATCAATTTACTAAAAAACATGCCAATAGAATAATAATTATCCGATTTCGGTCTAAGATTTGTTTAATTTTACATATGCTTATCAAAATCTATCCGGAGAACCCAAATCCAAAAGCAATTGAACAGGTTGTTGAAGTCCTGAAAAAAGGTGGACTGATCATTTATCCTACCGATACCGTGTATGGTTTGGGTTGCGATATTACCAATCAGCGAGCGATTGAAAAAATCTGCCGAATCAGGGGCATCAAGCCAGAAAAGGCTAACTTCTCGTTCATATGCTCTGATTTAAGACATATTTCCGATTACATCAAGCCTATTGATACGGCCACATTCCGGGTATTGAAAAAAGCTTTGCCAGGGCCTTTTACTTTTATTTTTAATGCCAATAACAATGTTCCGAAACTATTGAGTTCCAACAAAAAGACAGTAGGTATAAGGGTACCGGACAATGATATTGCCCGCGAAATTGTAATGCAGCTAGGTAACCCCATTCTTTCTACATCCATTAAAGACGATGACGAGGTGATCGAATACTCTACCGACCCGGAATTGATCCATGAAAAATACGAAGACAGTGTAGACCTGGTAATAGATGGCGGATATGGTGACAATGAAGCTTCAACGGTGGTAGACTGTACCTCCGGAGATTTTGAGGTTATCCGTGAAGGTAAAGGCGATCTGGAAAGCTTCATGTAATTTTATTGAAAATGGCTATATTTACAGATATGGCTAAATTACTCAACCTACAGGCATTTAAAGATTTTTTTCGTTCCGGTCAAATTGGCGGCATCATTCTACTAGTTTGTGTGGCCATTTCCCTGTTTATTGCAAATTCATCTCATGCAAATGCATTCTCTGCTTTCCTGGCCACCGACTTTGGCTTTACTTTTGGCAGCCAAAGCTATGCATTTACAGTTTCGGCATGGATAAATGATGCTTTAATGGCTGTTTTCTTTTTATTGGTAGGCCTTGAAATTAAACGGGAGATGATTGAAGGTGAGTTGTCTTCTGTTAAAAAAGCATCGCTGCCTGTGGTTGCCGCATTGGGCGGAATGCTGGTTCCGGCTTTTATTTATTTTGTTTTCAATAAAGGGCAAAGCACTGCCTCGGGCTGGGGCATCCCTATGGCTACCGACATTGCCTTTGCACTGGCCATCATTTCTATGCTTGGAAAAAGCGTACCCACGTCGTTAAAGGTCTTTCTGGCTGCACTGGCTATTGTAGACGATCTGGGTGCAATCCTGGTTATCGCTATTTTTTACACCAATGAGGTCCATTTCGATTATCTGCTGATGGCCGGGGGAGTAATTGCACTGCTGCTCGTGTTTAACCTTTTCAACATCAAGGCACTTTATTTTTACCTGATACCGGGTGTATTTTTATGGTATTTTATCCATCATTCCGGTATACACGCTACCATTGCCGGGGTATTACTGGCCTTAACCATTCCAACAAACAGTACCAATATAGAATCGCCCCTTGAAAAGCTGGAACACCTGTTAAACGGGCCTGTAAATTATTTCATTATGCCCATTTTTGCACTGGCCAATACCAATATCACTTTTCAGAAAGAAATGATCGGTGGCCTGGCATCGCCGTTGGGCCTGGGCATCATTATAGGTTTATTTGCAGGGAAGACACTCGGGGTAACTTTATTCTCCTGGCTCGCCGTTAAACTTAAGCTGGGCAGTCTTCCTTCCAGGTCTGGCTGGAAACACATCATTGGCTTAGGCATGCTGGCCGGCATTGGTTTTACCATGTCAATTTTTATATCCCTGTTGTCCTTCGACGATCAGCTTTATGTTACAGAAGCCAAATTTGCCATTCTTTGTGCTTCTGTAATTTCAGGTCTTGCAGGTTTTATGTTCCTTAAATCGATCCGCAAAAAACAAGCAGCTGTTAAGGCTTAAACTGCTGCATAAATGAACGGATGCTGCTGCTCAGGTCATTGGCATTTAGCGCCTTTACAAAAGCGCTGCCTATAATGGCCCCATTGGCATATTGACAAGCCTTATCAAAGGTCTCTTTGCTGTTGATGCCAAAGCCAATCATGGTGGGGTTATTCAGCTTCATGTCTGCAATTCTGGAGAAATAACTTTCTGTATTTTCAGATACCTGTAAATGCTGCCCCGTAGTAGCTGATGAAGACAACAGATAGATAAAGCCATTGCTTAAGCCGTCTATTTTTCTGATCCGTTCCGGAGAGGTTTGCGGTGTTACCAGAAAGATGTTACTCAGCCCATGCTGGGCAAATACCCCTTTATACAATTCTTCATACTCGGTCATAGGCAAATCGGGTACAATACAGCCATCTACCCCCACCTCTGCACAGGCCTTACAGAAGTTCTCTACTCCAAACTGCAGCATCGGGTTTACATAACCCATCAGCAATACCGGAACAGTAACCGATTTACGCAGGTCTTTCAGTTGTTCAAAAAGCAGTTTAAGGTCCATTCCATTGTCGAGCGCCTGTTTGCTGCTGGCCTGAATGGTGGGCCCATCGGCTACAGGATCTGAGTAAGGAAAGCCTATTTCCAGTAAATCGGCTCCTGAGCGTTCCAATTCAGCTGCAATGGTAACCGTATCTCCCAAATTGGGATAACCAGCGGTATAGTATATTGATAATATATTCTTTTTCTCCTGAAATAGTTGTTGTAACCTGTTCATATTATAAATTAAAATATTTCATATAGGTATCCATGTCTTTATCCCCTCTTCCGGACAGGCATACCACTACATTTTCTTTACCGCTAAAGCTCATTTTTTCGAGGTAAGCCAAAGCGTGCGCACTTTCTATTGCCGGTATAATCCCCTCCATCTGGGTAAGCAGCAAACCGGCCTGCAGCGATTCATCATCTGTAATAGAGACATACTGACCCCTGCCTGTTTTGAAAAGATGGGCATGCTGAGGGCCAATACCAGGATAGTCCAGTCCTGCGGATACGGAATGTGGTTCTACCACCTGGCCATCATGGGTTTGCATTAAAATGCTCCTGCTGCCATGCAAAACCCCCTCCTTACCCAATGTTGTAGTCGCCGCAGAAAAGCCGCTATCTACGCCTTTACCTCCGGCTTCAACCGCGATCAGTTTAACTTTCTCATCGTCAATAAAATGATAAAACATGCCCATCGCGTTGCTGCCACCACCTACACAGGCCAGTACGTAGTCGGGCTGATCACTACCGGTCTGTTCTATGAGCTGTTTTTTGGTTTCCTCAGAAATGATGGATTGAAAAATGGCCACCATATCGGGATAGGGATGCGGACCAACTACAGAACCAATAATGTAGTGCGTATCTACAGGGTTGTTGATCCAGTCGCGCATGGCCTCATTGGTTGCATCTTTTAAGGTTTTACTGCCCGAAGTGGCAGGCACTACTTTAGCGCCCAGCATCTTCATCCTGGCCACATTTGGCGCCTGGCGCTGAATGTCAATTTCGCCCATATATACCACACATTCCAGTCCGCGCAAAGCACAAACCGTTGCGGTGGCCACGCCATGCTGCCCTGCCCCTGTTTCGGCAATAATTCGTTTCTTCCCCAGCTTTTCGGCAAGCAGGATCTGGCCTATGGTGTTGTTAATTTTATGTGCACCGGTATGGTTCAGGTCTTCACGTTTCAGAAAGATATTGGCATTGTATTTTTGAGAAAGACGTTTGGCAAGATACAATGGAGAAGGCCTGCCCACATAATCCTTCAGCAATTGATGAAACTCCTTCTGGAACGTTTCATCTTCAATTATTCTCAGGTAGTTCTGCCTCAGCTCCTCCACATTCGGATACAGCATTTCGGGAATGTAAGCTCCGCCGAAATCCCCATAATAACCTTTTTCATTTACAAAGTAGTTCATAATGATGTCTTAAATTCTATCAATTTATCTATGTCTTTCAAGCCTGGCGCAAGTTCAAACCTGCTGTTGATGTCAATGCCATAAAGACGGGTATCTTCTATATTTTTTATTTGCCCGATACTGTCAAGTCCTATTCCACCGCTCAGAAAATAAGGTTTATCGAGTGTGTACCTGTTGAGCAAGGCCCAGTTAAATGTTTTGCCGGTACCGCCATGGTTGGGGCTCTGTGTATCAAAAAGAAAGTAATCAACCACTCCAGCATAATTTTTTAGCTGGTCAAAATCGAAATGTTCATCTATACCAAAGGCTTTGATTAGCTGTACGCCATGATCGGCAAGCAGGCCTCTTAAGGCTATACAATACTTTACAGGCTCCGAACCATGTAATTGTACTGCATTTAAACCATATAAAGTGGCAAGTTCTGCAACTTTATTCAGTTCTTCATTCACAAACACACCGGTCCGTTTAATTCCGGCCGGAAGGTTACGGACAAATGAAGGAGTTAGCCCATCGATAAACCTTTTGGAGCCCCTGTAAAAGATGAAGCCTAAATAATCCGGCTTTAACGCAGCTACTGCCTGAACGTTTTCAGGAAGCTTCATGCCGCATATTTTCAATTTAGGTTTCATGTTTCTTAATTTTTTAAGCTGAACAATTTATCTGCCTGTTAGTTTTTTAAAGCTTTGCAATGCCATTTTCCCCATTAGGGAAGCTTCTGCTTCATAAAAACAATCTGCAAATGTTTTAAACGGAGTAATGGTTTGAATAGCCAGGGCCGCATTACACAGCACCACATTGTTTTGTTCTTCGGTGCCTTTCCCATTTAGTACATCCATAAAAATTTCAGCCGATGACTCAACAGTATCACCACCCTTGATCTTATCTTCCAGGATCTGCTCAAAGCCAAGATCGCTCACTTTGATCAGCGCTTCCCCTTTTTTGCTAAAGGTCTTGATGTCGCAGGTCAGGGAAACCTCATCAAAGCCATCCACCGCATGAAGGATGGTATAATTTTTATCTGTATCCTGGTACAGATAGGCATATAAGCGGGCAAGTTCCAGGCTAAACACCCCTACAATCTGATTTTTGGGCTGCGAGGGATTAACCATTGGCCCAAGCATATTGAAGAATGTTTTCACGCCGAGTTCTTTACGGATTGGCGCTACAGTTTTCATTGCCGGATTAAACAATGGAGCGTGAATAAAACATATACCCGCATGGTCAAGGCTTCTTTTTAAAACATCCTGTTCATTGGTAAAAGTATAGCCCAGGTACTCCATGACATTGGAAGATCCGCAGCCTGAGGATACACCATAGTTGCCATGCTTGGCCACCTTATGGCCTGCCCCGGCCACAACAAAGGAAGCCAGCGTAGAAATGTTAAAGGTATCTTTTCCATCGCCACCGGTACCACAAAGATCAACCAGTTCAAAATCAGAAAGGTCGAGTTTTATACAAAGGTCCAGCATGGCATCGCGAAATCCCTGTAACTCTTCTACGGTGATGTTGCGCATGCCATAAGCGGTAATGAATGCAGCAATCTGCGAGGTATTGAATTCCCCCATTGCAATGGCAGTTAAAATCCTTTGCGCCTCGCTCCGGCTAAAGGTTTTGTTTTCAAACAGGTGGTTAAGTATCTTCTTCATATCAATGGTTCCCAGCTGGGATTTCAAAAAGGTCGTAAAACAAAAAAGGTTGCCTTAAGCAACCCTCAAATATTATTATATAAAATAAAAACGTTCAATACAGGGTTACACTACGCATTTGCGTTGTGCCACCACCAGTTATTAAGTCCGTTTGTTAGTATCATTACGGCAAATATGGAATTGTTTTTGCAAAGGAGCAAATGTTTTTTAAAAAAAATTATTTTATGAGGGCGTTTTTCTCCTTTGTGAAGTGCTTGAATACCAGTTTATCAGCCAGTGCCGGAAACAATTTGTTGATCCATACGGTCAGCTTGCCCTGTCCGGTCATCACCAAAGTACGTTTACGTGCCGCAATGCCATCCACGATGTTCGAGGCCACTTCTTCTGCACTCATCATCTTCCCTTCTTCCATGCTGGTTTCGCCATGCGATGCGCCATCTTTGGCCAGTGCGGCAACACGGATATTTGAGGCCGTAAAACCTGGACAGGCAACCATCACATGCACCCCTGTTTTCAGGAGCTCTGTTCGCAATGACTCCATAAAGCCGTTCATAGCAAATTTTGAAGAAGAGTAACCTGTACGCCCAGGCAATCCGCGGTAACCCGCAATAGAAGACACCCCAACTATGCTGCCTTTTGTTTTAAGGATTTCGGGCAGTGCATATTTTGTGCAATATACTGTACCCCAGAAATTCACATCCATCAGGTTCTTCAATACAGACAGGTCCAGTTCATTAAACAATGCCCGCATAGACAAACCTGCATTGTTAATGAGCACATCAATTTTACCGAAGGTAACCAGGGCTTGTTTAATGAGTTGCTGGCAATCTTCTTCCTTACTCACGTCGGCCTGTACGGCCACGGCTTGTATGCCATAACGCTTTTCCAGATCAGCAGTGATTTCACAAAGGGTAACGTACTGACGGGCCGCCAGTACCAGGTTGGCCCCGCGCTTTGCAAATTCTTCGGCGCAGGCTTTGCCAATACCCGAAGAGGCACCGGTAATGATGATTACTTTATGCTTAAAATCCATGCTGGTTATTTGATTAATGAAGTTTGGTAAGGCACTCGGGTTACAATAGATCTGCCCAGGGTGATCTCATCTGCGTATTCCAGTTCTCCGCCAAAAGCGATGCCCCTGGCAATAGTGGTAATCGGGACATGAAAATCTTTAAGACGTTTGTAAAGGTAAAAAAGCGTGGTATCCCCTTCCATAGTGGCACTTAACGCAAGTATAACTTCCTTAACAGGGGTTGTTGCTACACGCTGTACCAAAGAGTCTATGAACAGATCTGAAGGTCCGATTCCATCCATGGGCGAAATGAGGCCACCCAAAACATGATAAAGACCGAAGTATTGCCCGGTATTTTCAATCGCCATGACATCCCGGGTATCTTCCACCACACAAATCACCTCTTTTTCCCTTTTAGCAGCCGCACAGATGTTGCACAACTGGTTGTCGGATATGTTATGGCAAACCTGGCAGTGTTTGATTTCTTTTCTCAGCCTGATCAATGCATTTCCGAATAGCTCTACCTCTTCCTGCTCTTTGTTTAACAGGTGCAATACCAAGCGGAGTGCAGTCTTCTGCCCTACGCCCGGGAGCTTGGAAAATTCATTCACAGCATCTTCAAGTAATTTGGAAGAAAAGTTCATCTTACAAATTTATGTTTATTTTTATTATTTATACCTGTAAACTCATGATGGTTTCTTACATTTAACCGCTTTAATTAAACCATAATATGAGTCCAATTATTCTTTTGTCCTTTCTTCTCGGCTACTTTTTATTGTTAATCGGCGTGGCTTATCTTACTTCAAGAAACAATTCTGATAATGCCTCGTTTTTTATTGCCAACAGGAATTCCAAATGGTACCTGGTTGCTTTTGGGATGATTGGAACGGCCCTATCGGGTGTAACCTTTATATCTGTACCGGGCGCAGTTGGCAAGAGCGATTTTGGTTATTTTCAGTTTATACTGGGAAATGCCGTCGGTTTTATCATTATTGCCACGGTATTACTTCCACTCTATTACAGGTTAAATATCATTTCTATTTATACTTACCTTGAGCGGCGTCTGGGCTTCTGGAGTTACAAAAGCGGTGCGGTCATCTTCCTGGTATCCCGAACCATTGGATCGGCCTTCAGATTATACCTGGTAGCTATTGTATTGCAAAAATTCATTTTTGATGCCTGGAATGTACCTTTCTGGCTAACCATTGTCATTTGCCTGGTACTGATCTGGCTGTACACGCATAAAGGTGGCCTCAAAACCATCATCATTACAGATACACTTCAAACTGTTTTTTTACTACTTTCAGTGATCTTGTCTATTATATTTATTGCCCGCTCTCTAAACCTAGATGTAGCGGGTACCTTTGAGGCCGTTAAAAACAGCAGTTACTCCAAGGTATTCTTCTGGGAAGATTTTCTGGGTAGCAAGACCCACTTCCTCAAACAGTTCCTGGGCGGTATTTTCGTAACCATTGCCATGACCGGTCTGGATCAGGATTTAATGCAAAAAAACCTAAGCATGAAGACCATTGGCGAAGCACAAAAAAACATGTTTACCTTTACCACTGTATTCGTGATCATGAACATCTTTTTCCTGAGCGTAGGTGCTTTGCTGTACCTGTTTGCGGCCAACAACGGGATTGATGTTGCAGCTCTAAAAACGCCCGACCACTTGTATCCTGAAATTGCATTGAACCACCTTAATGTCATTCCGGGGATCATTTTTATGCTTGGCTTAACTGCCGCAACTTTTGCGACTACAGACTCGGCCTTAACGGCACTAACCACCTCTTTTTGTGTTGACTTCTTACATTTCGATAAGAAGGAAGACCAGAATGATCCGGTATTGGTACGTAAAAGACACCTGGTACACATCGGCTTCTCTGTACTGATGGTACTGGTGATCATGATCTTTAAAATCATTAATGATGACTCGGTTGTGAACGCCATATTTAAAGCAGCAGGCTATACATATGGACCTTTGGTAGGTTTATTTGCTTTTGGCATGTTTACCAAAAAGGCTGTTACAGACCGACTTGTGCCTTATATTTGTATACTTTCCCCGATATTATGCTTTATTATTGACATGAACTCCGTGGCTTGGTTTGGTTATGCACTGGGCTTTGAGTTGATTATATTGAATGGATTGATTACTTTTTTATTACTTTGGGTTACCGGAAAGACATCTACCGGGCAGACCAAATTTTAAGACCCTAATACCTATAGAATGACAAGTGAAGAGAAAATAAGAAGCGCTTTTGAGAATAAAAACTGGCAGGAAATAAAAGTTACTGATTCCTGGCAGATCTTCAAGATCATGGCCGAATTTGTTGACGGCTTTGAAAAACTGGCAAAAATAGGGCCTTGTGTATCCATCTTCGGATCGGCAAGGACGGCAGAAACCAATAAGTACTACGAAATTGCTGTTGAATGTGGCAGACTGCTGACAGAGCGGGGATATGGTGTAATTACCGGTGGGGGGCCAGGGATTATGGAGGCAGGTAACAAAGGCGCACACTTGAATGGCGGTAAATCGGTGGGATTGAATATAGACCTTCCTTTTGAGCAGTTTCACAATAAATACATAGACCACAATAAGCTGCTTGAATTTGATTACTTTTTCATCAGGAAGGTGATGTTTATGAAGTATTCGCAGGGCTTTATTGTTTTACCTGGCGGAATGGGAACTATGGACGAGCTTTTTGAGGCCATTACCTTGATCCAGACCGGAAAAGTTGCCCGTTTCCCAATTGTGCTGGTAGGAAAAGAATACTGGGGCGGCCTGGTAGAATGGATCACCAATACCATGCTGCAAAAGGAGCACAACATTCATGCAGAGGATTTGAACCTGTTCAGGTTAGTGGATACCGCGGCTGAAGCAGCAGAACACATTTTCAGGTTCTACGACAAGTATGTGCTGAAACCGAATTTTTAAGTACTTTTCAAGCAAGATCTGGTTATTTAAAGGTCAAATATTGTTCGCCTCAACCCTTTTGCTAAAACCGGATTTTTAGTTTTTTATATAAAGTCAAACATTGTTCGCCTCCTCAAACTTTTTGCTGAAGGGCAAAAAATTTGCATGTCGGCTCACAACATTTGACTTTTTTCGTGTCTTACCTTTTACAACTTATAAATCACAAACCAGGTATCTCATGAATTTTTTCGGTTGGTCTGGCAATTATTGCCTTGTCGCCCGAAACCACAATTGGCCGTTCAATCAGGATGGGGTTTTCGACCATGGCCTGTATCCACTCCTCATCGCTAAGGTTTTTTCCTTTATATTTTTCTATATAAACCATTTCGGTTTTACGGATCAGCTCATGAGCCTTAATCCCAAGTTTGTTTACAATGGCAGATAACTCGGCTACCGTTGGCGTGTCCTGTAAATAATTTACAATCTCAAATTCTTGTCCGCTTTCTTCTAAAATGGCCAAAGCACATCTGCTTTTGCTGCACCTGTTGTTGTGATATATCTGTATCATTTACAAAAAATTAAAATCTGATAATTGCGGCTTTTAACCAATTACATCCTCCACTCACTTTACGCCGAACCCTTCCTCAATTTATTTCAATCCCCCCTTCATTCTGGCTGGCTGTTGATTCGTTTTGGAAAAATTTTTATTGTTGTGAGCCGACATGCAAAATTTTTGCCCTTCAGCAAAAAGTTTGAGGAGGAGAACAATATTAAAAATTTACCCAAAATGGCTAACACCACCAGATACCACCAACTTCATGGCATCCGCAGCGCTCATATTCAGTGGCTTTATTTTTTCATGTTTCACGATGTAAACCTGTCCTGCAAAAGAATAAGAAAAGGGGAAATAAACGATAGACTCTCCGGGCAGCCCAATCGATTTCAGGTCATTTTGTGTAAGGAACCCTATTCGCTTCAGGTCTCCCTCAACATCTACCAGAACTGGGTTATTGAATTTTTTCTCATCGCCAACAAAAGCCTCTGTAAGGTCTTTGATAGACGAATAAATGAACTTTAAGAGTGGAATCTTATCCAGTAAGCGCTGAAACCAGTTGTACATGGGTTCGGTAACAAAGTAGGTCACAAAAATCCCTGCCAGCATGATCAGCGAAATGACCAGTGCCAGTCCCAAACCCGGAATGTTACGGCTTGCGCCGGTCTTAGGGTCAACCCCTAGAATATTGTTTACATTTAACCAGCTATCGACCGTAGTTACTGCCCAGATGACGATAAAAATACTTAATGCAATAGGGAGTACAATTAACAATCCTTTGATCAGATAATTCAGTAATGCCCTGCCAACTCTATTCATAGCGCAAATTTAGCTAAAAATTACTCATAAAAATAGACCCGCTTAACCCTTTGCGAAACGTTGGTCAATATCTCGTAAGGAATGGTGCCAATCTGACGGGCAAGCTCTGCTATGCTCAGCTGATCGTTAAAAACAATGGCTTCATCGCCTGTTTTCACGTCCAAGCCCGTTACATCCAGCATACACATATCCATGCAGATCACGCCTACAGTAGGGGCCTTTTTTCCATGAATAAGCATTGCACCTACCCCGTTGCCAAAAGCACGGCTATAACCATCGGCATAGCCAATTTTTACCGTTGCAATTGTACCCCCTTCGGGCAACAGGCCTTTACGCCCATAACCTACTGTTTCATTTGGCTTGATTTGCTTAACCTGTGTAACAGTGGTTTTTAATACGGCAACGGTCTGCAAACCAGCATTGCCCTTTAACCCTCCGTCGAAGCCATACAAACCAATACCAATCCGGACCATATCCAACTGTGCCTCCGGATGCCGTGAAACCCCTGAGGTATTGGAAATATGCCTTATAAAAGGGTAATTAAGTTCCGTACCGATCACATCTGCCATAGCCTTAAACCGTGCCACCTGGTGCCGGGTAAATTCATCATGCAAGCCTTCTTCACTACCTACCAGATGAGAAAAAACGGAGGCTACCTTTACTTTATCTGTTCCTCTTAACAGGTTCAGCAGTTCCGGCAGATCGGGTTCTTCAAAACCAAGCCGGTGCATACCGGTATCCATTTTAAGGTGCACCGGGTAATGGTCTTCCTTCACAAAGTCTATAAAGCGCCGCAAAATATCGGCATTGTAGATCTCGGGCTCCAGCTTATAGCGAACAATGGCATCAAAGGCGGAAGGCTCAGGGCTCATGACCATAATTGGCATCTTTATCCCCCCTTTTCTCAATGCAACCCCTTCATCGGTATAGGCTACAGCCAGATAATCCACTTTATGGTATTGCAGCAGATTGGCAATTTCAAAGCTGCCGCTACCGTAGGAAAAGGCCTTTACCATAGCCATAATCTTAACACCTGGCTTCAGTTTGGCCCTATAGAACTGAAGGTTGCCGGCCAGGGCATTCAAATCTATTTCCATAACGGTATCGTGTACCTTCTGGGCAATCAGCTTACTGATCCGTTCAAATTCAAATCTCCTGGCCCCTTTGATCAGAATGGTTTCACTATTGAAATGTAAGGCCGGAAATTGTTCAATGAAAGCCTCAGTACTTTCAAAAAAGGTGTTTTCCATCTCAAAAAGCTCAGCCGATGAGCTGATATGTGGTCCAATACCGATCAGCCGGTCTACATTTTTTTGTTTCAGCAATGCGGCAATTTCTGCGTACAATACCTCCTCGCTTTTACCGGTTTCAGAAATATCGGAAAGGATCACCGTCCGCTTAGGATACTGGTTCTGCAGGTTTAAAAAATCCAGTGCTATGGCCAGCGACGAGATGTCGGCACTATAAGAATCATCTATCACAGAGCATTGGTTAATCCCATTTTTTAATTCCAGGCGCATGCTAACCCGGGTCAGTTTTTCTAATCGCACATCGGCTTCTTCGGGTGTATAACCTAATGCAAGTAAAGTAGCCCAGCAAATGATACCATTTTCTACGGCAGCTTTATCACTAAAGGGGATCAGGCATTCAATTTCCGTTCCTTTATAACTGGCGCGGATATAATTTTTACCGTCAATGGGTTCTATGAACAAAATCTGCAGGTCTGCCTTCTCTTTTAAGCTCCATGAAAATTTTGATTTTCCAGGCAAATCCCCTGGATTTAAGCCCAAAGTGTATTCAGGTGAATAAATAAACAGCTCTGCCTCTTTAAACAGTTTCAGCTTTTCGAGCAGCTTTTCTTTTTGTGAGGCAAAACCTTCGGCATGTGCCTCGCCCAGATTTGTAAGCACTCCAATGCCCGGCCTGATGATGTCGGCAAGCAGTTCCATCTCCTCTACTTTTGAAATACCGGCTTCAAAAATACCCAAAGTATGGCTATCGGAAATTTCCCAGACAGAAAGCGGAACACCAATCTGGGAGTTAAAACTCTTTGGGCTACGTACAATGTTAAAATCTGCTGCCAGCAATTGATACAGCCACTCCTTAACTATGGTTTTGCCATTGCTTCCCGTTATGCCCAACACCTTTAGGTTATGCTGCTGCCGATGGTATTTCGAAAGGTTTTGTAAGGCCATCAGCACATCAGCTACCAGTATAATGTTTGCGTCAGAAAATGCGTTCAGATAGCGATCATCACTAATCACAAAATTTCTGACCCCATTCAAATAAGCATCTTTCAGATAGGTGTGCCCGTCTCTTTTTGCATTTAAAGCAAAAAAAAGGGAATGTTCAGGATCAATAACGATCCTGCTGTCTGTTACCAGTTTGCTGATCAGGGCATCTTGTTTTTGATTAAAGGATTTTGCATCCAGAATCTCTGCAATATGGCTTATGGTATATGGGAAACCGTTCATTCAGCAAAATTAAACTTATACCTTCAAAATACTGTTCCCTGTCCATTTATATTTTTTCATTTCTGATGGTTTTATATCTTCAGGAATACCAGCTGGCCGCTGAACAAAAAGAACAGAAAAAAACCATTAAAAAGTTAGCAGGTTTGATCTATCTTATATAGATTTACATTAGAGAGCGTTAATGGTGTCCCGGAGTAACTTCCGGGGCGCTTTTTTTAGAGAACAAAGGATGTTAGAATTCAGCAACTTAGAGCACATTTCAAACAACGCCCTGCTCCACACCTTCAATGAATCTTTTTCAGATTATTTAGTAAAGATGCAGTTGACAAAAGAGCAACTGGAGCGAAAGTTAATAGCTGATTCCATAGACCTGAAATTATCGGCAGGGGCTTATGAAGATGGAAAGCTTGTTGGTTTCATTTTACATGGTCTAGATGTGCAGGGAAATGAAAAGCTAGCCTATAATGCCGGCACTGGAGTAATTCCCACAAAAAGAGGCCGGAATTTAACCAGAGAAATGTACCGGTTCATCCTTCCACTGCTGGAAAAGGAAGGCATTACAAAATGTATGCTTGAAGTGCTGGAGAAAAACCTCCCTGCGATAAAAACCTACAAAACTATTGGCTATACCCTAAACCGGGAATTGGTGTGTCTTAAAGGAAAGTTCAAAGGAACTTCAATAGATCCAAAGGTTCCGAGGATTAAAGCCTTAAAAAAAATTAACTGGACCGAGGTCAGTACCTTCTGGGACTGGCAGCCTTCCTGGCAAAATTCGGTTACAGCGATGCAAAACCTGGGCGAATACAATAAAATTGCAGGCATTTACGATGGGCGCAAACTGGTGGCCTACATCTGTTACAATCCGGACAGCAACAGAATAGCTCAGTTTGCAGTTCACCAATCGTATCGGCGCAGAGGTTACGGAAAAGCATTGTTTAAACATGTAGCCGGGCACAATAACACAGAGCTTTCTGTAGTCAATGTAGATATAGATTCTGGGCCAACCATAACCTTTCTGGGCTCTGTAGGACTGTTCCCCTACATTTATCAATACGAAATGGAGAAGCCGTTATTTGTTTTCTGATAAAGCGTGTTGCATTAAAATAGATTCCAGTATCCGGCCCGACTCCTGCTCCCGTCCAATCAGATCCTGCAAAGTAACCTTATCCAGCAGCTGGTCTACCGTAAGCTGGATCATTTGCCATAAAGAACGTATAGAACAATCTATTGAATTGGTACATAGTTTCAATGCCCCGGTGTAGTCTTCACAAAATTTCTTGCTGTAAAGGGCACCGCCCAATACCTTCATCACCTGATTGATGTTAATCTGGGCAGCAGGCTGCGCCAGTACATAACCTCCTTTGTACCCTGGTGTGCTATTGATATAACCTGCAATCCGCAGCGCACGTGTAAGCTTTCCTACATAAGCCGCTGATATGCCCTCTGCCTCGCTAATAGCCGGAATGCTAATCCCTTCGCGATCATTATGCTTTCCAATACGAAGCAAAATCCTTAATCCATATTCTTCCTGTGCAGTAATTTTCATCCGATATCCTTTTTTATCACATCATTCCCAATTCCAGCCTTGCCGCCTCCGACATCATATCCTTGTTCCAAGGTGGGCTCCAGGTTACTTCTACCGTAACTTCATTTACCCCCTCAATAGCTTTTACTTTTTCTTCAACCTCCAGGGGGATGCTTTGCGCAGCAGGACATCCGGGAGCAGTAAGCGTCATTACAATCTGCACATTGTTCAATGGCGGCATAATCTCCGTTTCATAGATCAAACCGAGTTCATAGATGCTTACCGGTATTTCAGGATCATAGATGGTCTGCAGACAATCTATGACTTTTTGTTTTAGCGCTTCTTTATCCATCAGCTTTATTATTTTCTGCCCCTTCCATCATTTTATAGGCAAGGGCATAGTTTTTCATTTGTTTAATCATAGCCAGCAAACCGTTGGAGCGGGTTTGCGCCAGGTGCGTCATCATTCCAATACGGGCAATGAAATCCATTTGTGCATTCAGGATTTCTTCGGGACTATGGCCAGACAATACCCTGATAAGCATACTGATCAGCCCTTTAACAATAACGGCATCGCTATCTGCTTTAAAATACACTTTCCCATGCTCAAAAAAAGCAGTTAACCAAACAGTTGACTGACAACCTTTGATCCTATTGGCCTCTGTTTTATATTCATCTTCCAGCAATTCCAGCTTCTTCCCTAAATCTATGATGTATTCATACTTATCTTCCCAGCTGTCAAACAGGGCAAAATCTTCGACAATCTCGGCTTCAATCTCGGTTATTGGCTTTACATTCATTACTGCAACATTTTTAAGGTTTTTTGTAAACCTGCAATAAACACATCTATTTCTTCCTGCTGGTTATATAAGGCAAAAGATGCCCTTACCGTTCCCGGGATACCAAAACGCTTCATCAATGGCTGGGTGCAATGGTGCCCTGTCCTCACTGCAATACCCATATTGTCCAGCAACACCCCAATATCCTGAGGGTGAACACCTTTAACAACAAATGAGACCAGACTGGCTTTAGCCTTTGCTTCTCCTACAATACTGAGTCCTGGAATGGCTTTTAACCGGGTAGTTGCATAAGCAAGCAACATGGCTTCGTGCTCCCTGATCTCTGCCTTACCTGCCTGTTGAATAAAATCAAGGGCAGTTTTTAACACAATTGTATCTGCAATATTAGGCGTTCCGGCTTCGTATTTATAAGGCAGATCGTTATAGGTTGTCCGCTCAAATGTAACCTCTTTGATCATTTCCCCACCTCCCTGAAAAACAGGCATATCCTGCAACAGCTCCCGTTTACCATACAAAACACCAACCCCCGTTGGTCCGTACACTTTATGCCCGGAAAAAGCAAAAAAATCACAGTCCATCTTCTGTACATCTATGTCTAGATGGACGGCAGACTGCGCACCATCTATCAGCACTCTGGCGCCAACAAGATGTGCAGCAGTAATGAGTTCGTTTACAGGATTTATAGTACCCAGGGAGTTCGACACATGCACAACGGCAACCAGTTTGGTTTTAATGCTCAACAGTTCTTTAAAGGCCTCCAGTGATAGTTCACCCTCCTCTGTAACCGGTATTACCTTTAAAATGGCTTGCTTTTCTTCGCATAGTATCTGCCAGGGAACAATATTGGAATGGTGCTCCATACCGGATATGAGTATCTCATCACCCTGCTGAACATTTGCCCTGCCCCAGGTATAGGCTACCAGGTTAATGGCTTCTGTGGTCCCTCTGGTAAAGATGATCTCCTCTGTGCTATCTGCCCCGATAAATTCTTTTACAGCTATACGGCTTGCTTCATAAGCCAGGGTGGCCTCTTCTGCAAGCGTATGTATACCACGGTGTATATTGGCATTATAATGCGAATAATAATGGCTCAAGGCATCAATTACACATTGCGGCTTTTGCGAAGTTGCGGCATTATCAAAATAAACCAAAGGCCTATCTTTTACCATCCTTTGCAGTATTGGAAACTGCTGTCTTAAATCTGTAATTGCCATTACCTGATAGATAAATGTTTATGGATCAGTTTTTCTACATATTTACGAAGGGGAGCTGGCTTAATGTGCTCCAGTATATCGGAGGCATAAGCCTGTAACAACAGTACTTCCGCATCTGCCTTTGGAATTCCCCTTGCCCTTAAATAAAAAAGGGCTTCATCATCCAGCTGGCCTACTGTACAACCATGTGAGCATTTTACATCATCCGCAAATATTTCCAGCTGAGGTTTGGTATTGATGGTTGCCTGGTCGGAGAGTAAAATATTCTTGTTGGATTGATAAGCATTGGTTTTCTGCGCCTCGGGCTGTACCATGATCCTGCCGTTGAATACGGCAGTTGAAGCATCATTGGCAATGCCTTTATAGAATTGATTGCTAAAGCAATTGGGCTGTCTGTTATCTATCAGCGTATGGTTATCAACATGGGTTTTACCCTTCAAAAGGTAGAGGCCGTATAAATGGGTTTCATTGCCGGCAGCATCAAGCACAAGGTTCATATTGTTGCGAACGATACCGCCGTTGAGGCTTATGGTTACCGTATGCACATGACTGCGTCCGATTTGGGTAATGTGGGTTGTATTTACCTGGCTGGCGTTGCTACCGTCATTCTGTATCTTGTAATACTCCACAAAGGCATTTTCGGCAACCACTATTTCCATCACTTCGTTATAAAAACTATCCGAACTGCCCAACGTAGTATAAGCTTCTGCCAATTGTACCCTGCTGTTTTCCGCAGCATAAATCAGGCTTCTGGGCTGAGACATAATGTGCTGGCCCCGGGCATCTGAAAGGTGATATAGGTAAATGGGGTGTTCGGGCGATTTGCCTTTGTGTACGTTGATAAAAATCCCATCATCCATAAAAGCGCCGTTTAAAGCATGGATCCCATCCTTTACATAATTGCTGCTTTGGTTTAAATGTGCTGTAACAAGGGATTTATAATTGCTGCTAAGTGCCTCTTTTAAGGATAATATTTCGAGTTCTGTACTGGAAGAACGGATATCGGACAGCGCAGGATTAAAATGCCCGTTTACAAACACCAACTCATTTGCTTCGGCATAACCCGGTAAACGCATGACATCCACATCGGCTCTGGTAACTTTGCTTTCTGTTCCTGAAAGATTGTATGCTTTGTCAAACAGGCCGCTGATGCCGGTGTATTTCCACTCTTCAGTGCGAAAAGTAGGTAGGCCGGTTTTTGTAAAAGTATCAAAACTATCCGACCTTATTGCAGCCATGCCATCTGCTGCTGCTGCTGGCTGCGACTGGTCAAATTGTTCTTTAAAATAAGTTAAATCAATCATGGTATAATTTCTTTAGTCAACACCAGGAATTGTTAAATCGGCCTCTTCTGTAATAAAATCGTACCCTTTCTCTTCCAGTTCAAGCGCAAGTTCTTTGGTTCCGGATTTAACGATACGACCGTTATAAAGCACATGCACAAAATCTGGCTGAATATAATCCAGCAGGCGCTGGTAGTGTGTAATCACCAGCACGGCTTGTTCAGGATTGTGCAGTTTATTGATGCCATTGGCCACAATGCGAAGGGCATCAATATCCAGACCCGAGTCTGTTTCATCGAGTATGGCCAGTTTAGGTTCCAGCATCGCCATCTGAAATACTTCATTGCGTTTCTTTTCGCCTCCGGAAAAACCTTCATTGATGGAGCGGCTAAGCAGCGACTGGTCGATCTCCACCAGTTTCATTTTCTCTTTCATGGTTTTCAGGAAAGCCACTGAATCCAAGGGTTCCTGTCCATGATACTTGCGCTTTTCATTTACCGCGGCCTTGATAAAATTGGTGGTACTTACACCCGGAATTTCTACCGGGTACTGAAAAGCCAGGAAAAGTCCTTCACGTGCCCTGTCTTCGGGTTCCAGGTCCAGCAGATTTTTCCCCAGGAATGTTACCTTGCCTTCTGTAACCTCATATTGTTCCCTTCCGGCCAACACAGATGCAAGTGTACTTTTACCCGAACCATTCGGCCCCATAATGGCATGTACTTCTCCTGCTTTGATCTCCAGGTTAATCCCCTTTAAAATTTGTTTGCCTTCTACGTTAGCGTGTATATTTTTTATTGACAACATATGCTTATAATTTATTTTGTGCAGACAGCTGGTCTTAACCCACACTGCCTTCCATGCTGATGGTCAGCAGTTTTTGCGCTTCTATGGCAAATTCCATAGGCAGCTGGTTCATTACTTCTTTGGCAAAGCCGTTTACAATCAGGGCAACTGCAGCTTCAGGGTCAATTCCCCTTTGCCTGCAATAAAAAAGCTGGTCTTCACCAATCTTGGATGTTGTAGCCTCATGCTCTACAATTGCCGTTTTATTTTTAACCTCTATATAGGGGAAAGTATGTGCACCACATTTATCGCCCAGCAGTAAAGAATCACATTGTGAGTAATTACGTGCGTTCAAAGCCTGTTTACTTGTTCTCACCAGTCCGCGGTAGCTGTTTTGGCTATAGCCTGCCGAGATGCCTTTGGCCACAATCCTGCTCCTGGTGTTTTTACCCAGATGGATCATTTTTGTTCCGGTATCGGCCTGCTGGTAGTTGTTTGTAAAGGCGACAGAATAGAATTCTCCTATAGAGTGATCTCCTTTTAAGATCACACTTGGATACTTCCAGGTAATGGCCGAACCGGTCTCTACCTGCGTCCATGAGATTTTGGAGTGGTTACCCTTGCAAATGCCGCGCTTGGTTACAAAATTATAAATGCCACCTTTACCTTCTTTATCGCCAGGGTACCAATTCTGTACCGTGGAATACTTAATTTCTGCTTTTTCCATGGCGATCAGTTCTACGACTGCAGCATGCAGCTGGTTTTCATCGCGCATAGGCGCAGTACAGCCTTCAAGATAGCTTACATAGCTTTCATCTTCGGCAACAATTAAGGTACGCTCAAACTGTCCGCTGTTTTCTGTATTGATGCGGAAATAAGTAGATAGCTCCATCGGACAACGCACCCCCTTAGGGATATAGCAAAAAGATCCATCTGTAAAAACGGCTGAATTTAATGCAGAGAAATAATTGTCTGTCATAGGGACTACTGAACCCAGGTGCTTTTTAACCAGCTCAGGATGCAGTTGTATGGCCTCACTAATGGAGCAAAAGATTACCCCTATTTCCGACAATTGTTCTTTGAAAGAGGTAGCTATGGAAACACTGTCCATCACCACATCTACAGCCACCCCTGTAAGCCTTTTCTGCTCGGCAATAGAGATACCCAGTTTTTCAAAAGTGCTCAGCAATTCGGGGTCTACCTCATCCAGACTGTTCAGCTGCTGCTTAGGTTTGGGGGCCGCATAATAAATAATATCCTGGTAATTAATTGGCGGGTACTTTACATTAGGCCAGGTTGGCTCTACCATAGTAAGCCAATGGTGATATGCCTTCAGCCTCCACTCCAGCATCCATTCAGGTTCGTTCTTTTTGCTGGAAATCAAACGGATCACATCTTCATTCAATCCTTTCGCAATCGTATCGGTATCTATATCGGTCACAAATCCGTATTTGTATTCATTCAATACGGCATGATCTATGGTGTCTTGTTGTTCTTTCATGGTGTTAATGAATTGAAAGATTAGAATAATAACACAAAGATACCCCGTTTTGCTTGTTTATACAAAATAGTATAAACAGAGAATTGTAAGATTTGCAGCATTTTAATATATTTAGTGCATGGCACCAGACACTTCATTTGTATACCTGCTTGCCTGCCTGCTGGCGGGAATAGCCCTGATTGTTTTACTCACCACCAGGTTTAAGGTGCCTGCAGCCTTCGCTTTAATCATAGGCTGCTTTTTTGTGGGTATAGGCGCCCATTTATCACTAACGGAAGTGGTAACCATTATGAAAGATGGTTTTGGCAATATTGTCAAATCCCTTGGCCTGATCATCTTGCTCGGCACCACATTGGGCATTCTGCTCGAATACACCGGCAGCACTTCAGTAATGGCGGCTTACATCTTAAAAAAACTTGGCGAAAAACGCACGGTCTGGGGAATCAGTATTACTGGTTTTGTAGTAGGCCTCCCTATCTTTTGCGACTCCGGATATATAGTACTTAGCGGGCTCAATAAAACACTGGCCAAAAAGGCGGGCATTTCCATCGTGATCATGTCTGTATCACTGGCCACAGGCCTGTATTCCGTTCACTGTATGGTGCCTCCGCATCCGGGCAGTGCCGCAGCTGCTGGCATTATTGGTGCTGATATTGGCAAACTGATACTGATTGGCGCGCTCGTAGCTATACCCGCCATGATTGTTGGCAATATCTGGGCAGGTTATGCGGGTAAAAACATTCCGCTTCCAATTGTAGAGGAAGAAATTGCCCCCGATGCCCGGCAGCATCTGCCCTCGGTTATCCAATCTTTTTTACCCATTATAGTTCCCATTGCCCTTATTGCATTAAAAGCATTTGTCACGCTGGAAGCTACGCCAGATAATGCCTGGCTTACTTCGTTGCTTTCCATTGGCGATCCGGTTATTGCCTTAATCATCGGCATACTGCTTACTTTTTTTTGCAGGAAATCATGGAAAAAGGCTGAACTGGGCCATCTGCTGCAAGATTCGGCCGAAAAAGCCGGGGGCATCCTGGTCATCATCGGCGCAGGCGGAGCTTTCGGGGCCATACTTGCAGCCACTAAAATAGGGACGCATCTGAGTCAGTCATTGGCACTCGATAGCCTGGGCCTGTTTTTCCCATTTCTGCTTACTTTTATGCTAAAGACGGCGCAAGGTTCTTCAACTGTTGCTATCATTACCGCAGCATCCATTGTACTGCCGTTATTGCCTGTATTAGGACTAGATAATGAAACCGGAAAACTGCTGTGTGTACTGGCTATGGGTGCAGGGTCTATGATGATCTCTCATGCCAATGATGCCTATTTCTGGGTAATTGCAAAATTCTCGGGCCTCGACATGAGGACCATGCTCAGGGTTTATACGGTGGCCAGTATTTTAATGGGTGTCACTTCATTTGCTATGGTTTATATTTTATCCAAATTCATATCCTGATGCACATCCTCATTGCCCCAAATGCGTTTAAAAATAGCCTGACCGCGCTGGAGGCAGCAGCAGCCATTCAAAAAGGCTTGTATTCCAGTCCCCTTAAATGTACCAGCACCTGTTTCCCTATAGCCGATGGCGGCGATGGTACTGCTGCTTTAATCATCGAAAAATTCAAGGCCAGGCGGGTTGAGCTGAAAGTGCAGGATGCCTTGGGGCGGGCAATCAGTTCTTCGCTCGGGTTCATTGACAAAGGCCAGACCGCTGTAATAGAGATGGCAGATGCTTCCGGATTAAGGCGCTTGAAAACTACTGAACTGAATCCCATGATGGCCTCTTCTTTTGGCACGGGTCAACTGATCAGCGCGGCTCTGGATGAAGGTGTAAGCAAGATCATTATTGCCATGGGTGGTTCTGCAACGGTAGATGGTGGATGCGGAATTTTAAGTGCTTTGGGTTTTGCTTTTCTGGATGAAGGTAACAGGAAACTCCGGCCTGTTCCTCGGGACCTCATACGTTTAAATAGAATAGACGCTTCCAAAGCAGATCCCCGGATCGTAAACTGTGAGTTTATTGTCCTTTGTGATGTGGATAACCATTTACTCGGACCAAATGGCGCTGCTGCTGTTTTTGGTCCGCAAAAGGGTGCAGATACGAAAGCAGTAGCTCAGCTGGATCAGTTCTTAAGCCGGCTAGCCCGTATTGCTGAGGCGCAATCTGGAAGAGCCATTGACAAGCTCAGCTATAGCGGCACGGCCGGTGGTGCAGCAGCAGGACTGCATGCTTTTATAAATGCAAAACTGGTTAACGGCATAGATTATTTTTTAGACCTTACGGGTTTTGATGAGGAACTGAAAAAAGCCGATCTGCTGATTACCGGAGAAGGGAGCCTGGATGCACAAACCCTTCAGGGTAAAGGCCCCTTTGGTGTGGCAAAGCGGGCTTTGATAAAAAATATACCAGTTATAGGTCTGGCAGGAAAAGTGCCCCTAAGCCCCCCGGCAGAACTGTTAAAGTATTTTAAAGCCCTAATGGCCATCGGAAATGAACCCGTACCGCTTAGCGAGGCCGTTCAAAATACTGCCATTAACCTGGAACGTACAGCCAGGAATATTGGCGATTTACTTGACTCTGCAAATACTTAAATCCAAAAAGGATCCTGATTGTTTACAATATATAACAACAAGATCTTATGGAAACGAAAGACGAAAAATCAGCTCCAAGGGAAATTGGTTCAAATTTAACTGGAGCAGCCCTTAAAGGTAAACCAGGACATGAAAGGGACATTCCTGCTGCAGCGTTTAATGACGATGGTGAAGCAAAGGCAACTGACAAGCCCAAAGAACATATAGAAAACACGGATGCCTTACTGGGCGACGTACATCCAACAAAGCGGCATGAGAAGTCGCAGGAGCAGCACAATGCAGATCAGGAAGAATAAAAAAGGCCCGGATTAGTGCCCGGGCCTTGACATCCTTCGGAGCTTTGCCCTACCATGGCCTCAAAAAGTCCCTTTTCTTCGAAGCGGCTCCAAACCAGCAGAGAACCAGTTCCAAATCAGTTCCCCAGGGAAACTGGTTCAAAGTTAACAGCAACAAAACAATACAGCCCCTGAAAGAGCAGAAAGGCCCCGGTTAAATCCGGGGCTTGCACAAGCTAGATCAGATTAGTTATCAAAACATATTCCATATATTTGATCATCAGTTAAAATAATGAGTGAACTCAAATTTAATATCAGAGTATGAAACCACAGCACATCTCCTTGGCATATTTAAGACTATTGGCTGCCTTTCTTGTTTGTACTATAGCAGGTTCATTGCTTAAAATTTTTCACATTGGCGGTTTGTTTGGTAACGTCCTGATCGGTATGGGAATGCTTATTGCATTAATTAGTATTTTTCTTTTAGTATATAACGCGTTCTTTCGTGGTACGACTAAATAATAATAGCCAAATTATATTAGGAATTAACCTCTGTATAAACAATTGTTGCCTGCACTGCTCCTGGCTGAGATGTTACTGGTTGTATTGTTACACTTGCAATAAAGGACCTACGGAAAACCTCTACCGGACCAATTGTTAACTCCTGTACGAAAGAATGATTAGAATAAATAACCCAGCTTGACCCACCAAGCACATAAGTCCAGTTATTGGTAACAGTACTAGTTGGCCCTGGAAATATTTCTGATGAGACGAACAGACCATTATAAAATGTTCCACCTCCGGAATGGAAACTACCGTTACATAAAAGCCTGCTCGGAAAACCTTCATTTGCTGCAATAGGAAAGTTAAAAGTCCAGGCTATGTAACCACCTGGCGGCGGAAGTTCGAATATACCTGTAACTTCATCGTAAGTAGACGTCATTAAAGAGGACACTTTTTCTTTTGAAGATGAAGAACTTTTTATAGGTGAAAATTTCGCCACCGCAGAAGAAGCAATTATAGTTCGTTCAGTAACTGTATCTGTGGTGCCAAACTTTTTAGTTCTTTTTAAGTAATTGTCAAGCTCTTGCCGTGTAGCGAAATTTTTCCGAATTACTTGCTGGTCTTCCCTGGCAGTTTGAGGCTGCATCTCATTATCTGTGTCTTTGGAACACCCTGTCAAAAATCCTATAAAAAGGATGGTTATCAAAAATAGCCTTGATGTTAATTGAGTTGATTTCATAGTCATTTTTTTTATAGATATTGGTTAGAAAAATTTAATGCTTAATAAACTTTGCAATCTGCTCATTTACATTTTCGCCCCTCAGATTTTTCGCAACAATTACACCCTCCGGGTTGATGAGGAAGTTCTGAGGAATAGCACTAATGCCATATTTTACAGCAATATCGGTTTTAAAGCCTTTCAGGTCGCTCACCTGGATCCATGGCATGCCATCCTGCTTTACCGCGTTCAACCAGGCAGCTTTGGTTTCATCCAGGGAAATGCCTACGATCTCAAAACCTTTATCTTTTAGTTCTTTATAAGCTTTCAGCAAATGTGGATTCTCTGCGCGGCAAGGCGAGCACCAGCTGGCCCAGAAATCAACCAGAACATATTTACCTCTTAAAGATGAAAGTTTAAACTCATTCCCTTTATCGTCTGGCTGTGTAAAATCAACCGCTTTTCCAACTGCAAGCTGTTTTGCTTTCTCATATTTCGCCGTAAGCTTTTGTCCGGTATGACTGGCCAGTACCCTTTTGCTGAGGGGATCGTAATACTTACCAAAAGTTGCCGGATCAATCACCATGGTCTTGTTATCGTTGATGGCATCCAGGGCTACATAAGAATCGGGGTGACTAAAAATAAAGGAATCCAGCGCAGCCTCAATACGCGCCATGATGGGCTTGATCTGGTTTGCCAGCTCGTTCATTTTTGCGGTGTCTTTGGCCGAACGTGCCTTCATATAAGGATTTACCAACTCCTTGTATTGCCTGTGCGGTATGCCTACCATGCGATCATACACCAGGTAGTCGGCCTGGGCCTGGGTACCGGTAATCGAGGCCTTTGAAAGGTTGTCGGTACCTACTACCTTGTATTTTCCCTTCTCCAGGTAGAAAGTCTGGTAGCTGCGCGCTATGGACAGATCGGCCCTGTTGCCAAAAGCAGTGGTTCCGCTCAGCGAAAACTTACCGTTTTTGACTATGGCACTGTCCTTTACATTTTTCCCTTCGCTGTTTACATAGCTCAGGATTACCTTTTTATCGCTTCCTAAGCCAGGTAAGTTACCCGAGATCTCAAATTTATCTTGTGCCATGCACATACCTGCAGGCAACAGTAAAAGCATAGTTAAAATGTTTTTTATGTTCATAAGTGTTAGTTTTCAGTACTTGTTGAATTATTTAATCAGGGCCTTCAGTTTTGCTGTCAGGTCCTCTCCTCTTAAGTTCTTGGCAATGATTATACCTTGCGGATTGATCAGGATATTCTGTGGAACGGAATTAATGCCGTACATCACAGCAACCTCATTTTTCCAGCCTTTCAGATCGCTCACATGAATCCATGGCAACCCATCCTTTCTAACGGCTTCTGCCCAGGCCGCTTTGCCTCCCGGATAATCGAGCGATACCCCTACAATCTCAAAATTTTTACCTTTAAGTTCGTTATAAGCTTTTACTACATTAGGGTTCTCTGCACGGCATGGGCCACACCAGCTGGCCCAGAAATCGACCAAAACGTACTTTCCTCTTAAAGAAGAAAGGGTAAAAGGCTTATCATTCAAATCATTTTGTGTAAAGTCGGTTGCTTTGGCCCCAGCCTGGCGGCGCTTGCCGATTTCAATCTTTTCGGCTGTACGCAGGCCAAGTGGCGAAGATTTCAGTGCGGCAGAAAAACGATTGAACAGTGGTTCTACTTTTGCGGCCTCAAAATGACTATCGAGTACATATATATTGAAGGTATAAAGCCCCATAAAAGAATTCAAATGGCTTTCTGCAAACTTCCAGTTGATCTGTTTATTTGTGGCAACCAGTTTTTGAATGCTGTCCCCTGCTTTTTTACGTTCTTCCAATGATTTTACATAGGCCCCGTCAGCAGTCTTCTTTCCAAATTCGTCCTGTATTTTTATGATCCGGGCAGTAACCGGCTTCATTAGCGCCTCCCGTTCCCGGTTTTCCCGGTCTGCAACAGAACCAGTAATTTTTGCATTACTGATCGAATCTGTGCCAACCATGGTGATTTTAGAATTCTCTATAAAAAAGCCCTGCGTATCACGCTGTCTACCCGAATCTGCCGCACCATTACGCCTGATGGCGATCAACGCATTCTGGGGTTCATCAACGCTTCCAGTGAATTGGAACTCTCCGTTTTTAACAGCAGTCGAGTCGACTTCCTTCCATGCATTATTTTTTAAAAGGACCAGGTAAGCCTTGGCCGGACTTTTTAGAGCAGGCAATTTCCCCGATATGGTGTAGCTTTTTTGCGCTGCTGCCATAAAAGGCAGCAGCAACAGTGCAAATAGTATTTTTTTCATTTTATGCTGTTTACTAGGTTAAGATTGTATCTTTCAAAAATTACGGTGTAAGCATAATACCGCTGATAAAGATAGCATCGTATAAATTGCTGTATTTTGCCGATGCAAGTACCGTAAAGCGGAGATATCTTGCTGTGGTTTGCCCTACATCTATAGTTTGCATTTTATTGACAATATTACCTGCAAATACTCCTTTGTTAACCCAGGTTGTACCATCCATACTTGTTTCTATTCTCATAGATGTTGGATAACCTCCCTGTGTTGGATATACTAATATGGTGGGTAAATAATAAGTTAAGGAAATAAAAGAAACCTCTTTACCAAAATTAATCGATACCCACTGCGGCATTGACTGCTGTATGCTACTTGCCCAATAAGTTGCCAAATTATTAGCATCGATCAGCATTCCGGCAGCATTAGTTGCGCTGTTCTGTGATGAAAAGCCAGCAATCGTCCAGCCTGTTCTATTCACAAACAGCGGTTTTCCTGTTTTAAAAACATAGTATATTACCCTGTTTGTTGCAGGCCCTTCTATTTTGCCATCCACCGATTTAATTACAACAGGTAGTACGTAAGTAGTATATTCCGTTAATTTTGTCTGCTGACCAATATTTAGAATTGCGGCCTCAGATTTAGTAGCACCTGCCGGTAGGGTTACTATTGATTTATAAAAGAGATAAGCGCTGGTAGGGAGTACAAGAGCAGGTCCGTACTTCGCTGTATAACCGCTTATTTTGGTAGTATCTATAGCAAAAGTTACGTGGTGATCCTCATTGGCTGCATTGCCGGTCAAGGCGGCCTTTATTTCTAATGTGGTGGTTGCATCCGCCAAAATGGAAACAGGCATTTCAATAACATCGCTGGATGCAGGCAGGTCAAATGAAATACTACCATCAGGCAAATCTACCAGGGTATCGTCTTTCTTGCATGACATTAATACTACGATTAATGAACATATTGCTAATAAGTTAAATTTACGCATGATTAATTTTTTAATATGGGTTTTGTTGCATACCCGGGTTAAAACTCATAACCTGATAAGGAATCTGTAAAGTGTATTTATTGCTGTGCGGCGGTAAAGTAGCTACAACCCCACCCTGTGCATTATACCTGGTTACTGTACCCATCCTATTATCCTGATCTAAACGGCGCATATCGAACCAACGGAGTCCGTTGTAGGGTAACTCATGGCTTCTTTCACTTAAAACTTCTTTCAAAACATCTTCCTGAACAGCAGAAGTGTACTTCACATAACTTGCAGTTGCAAAACGGTTTACCCGAATTTCATCCAGGTAGCGTAATGCAGTGGTCAAATCATTGGACCGTGCTGCCGCTTCAGCCGCAATTAATTTCATTTCTTGTACTGAAGTACCAGTATTAACGTTGCCCAAAACAGGTGTTATCAATGTTGGAATAAAAAGAGTTGCACCTCTTGTGGTAAATGCATAACCATCAGAACTGCGGTACAACATTCTAACACGGCGATCGTTACTTGCAAATGAGCGCATAAAATCAAGCGAAGCCGTTATATTACCAACAACATATCTTCCATAAATCACTTCAGAATGAGTACTTATCAAATTTGTAAGTGGTAAAGTGCCATTATAATTGATCATTACCGCTTTGGTATTTGCCAAAGCCAGTTCAGCATTTATTTTGGCAGCTGCATAATTCCGGCTATAAAAATACACCCTGGCTAAAACACTATACCCTGCAGCAACAGATCCACGGAAGCGATTGATACTGTTATCTAATGGAAGATCAGGAATAGCTGCATTGATATCATCAAGAATATGCTGATAAAGTTCGGCCAAAGTACCACGTGAGGGAACTTTTTCTGTTACATCATTTGAAGTGACGAATGGAACTCCTGGATTTTGTACTGCCGTTGCAGCATCGTAGGGCTGGCAGTATTCATTCATCAAATAAAAATACTCCAAAGCACGTCCTAAAAGTGCTTCTGCTTTAAGGCTCTTTTTTTGAGCAGTAGTTCCACCTGTGGCTTTGTCAATACCAACAAGTACCGTGTTGTACAAGTTTATCTTTGCGTAATGATCTCCCCAGAATAAAGGCGCTTCGCTAACATTAACTGAATATTGTTCTCCCCAGGTATACACAAATTCTTCGCGGATGGTTGGAGGTGTTGTGATGCTAACAACATCAACATTATCATTCAGATAACTGATAGTCCCCGCTCCTTCAAAAAAAGCATTGTCATTTAGCCACTGGTCGTAATGCGTAACTGTAGTTAGCAGGGTTTTCCCTTTCGGTGTTATATCCAGATATTTATCGCAACCAGTTAGTACTAAGGACGAAAACACTAATTGTATAAGTATATATTTAAAATTTTTCATCTGTTTATCGTCTAAAAGTTAGTAAATAAAGCCAGGGTATAAGTAGGTGTGATATAGGCTTTTTCGAAATTTCCGATAGCTCTGCTATAGTTGTAACGGTTAAAACCTACGGTATATATATTGGACGCCTGGACTTTGATTTCGAAATTTCTAAAACCTGCATTCTTAAGAAACTTAAGATTCTCCAGACTATAGGAAGCTGTTAAATCGCCCAAAGTCAAATAATCACCGTGTACAACATAACTTGATGCATAATTGTAAGCATTGTTCGAATTGGCACTGCTAAAAGCTGCCAACGCCATAACATCGGTAGTAAATTCATCACCAGGTGCTTTCCAATAGTTACCTGCGCCTTGCAATGGCCTTGTGGCCCTAAGATCCGGACGAGGTACTCTTACCTTAAACCCTCCGTAATAATTAATCATCGCAAAGAAATAAAAATTACCTACATCAACCCTGTTACTCAACCCAGCATTTACAGTAGGTAGAGAAGAGCCTGCATAACGAACAAGTCCTGATGTTTCACTGGCCATCGCGGCTGTTTGCGGGGATCCCAGGGAATTATTATTCGTTTGGATAATATTTCCGTTTGCATCTTCCAATATCGGATATCCTGTATTGTCCAATCCCACAGTATTATAAGCAAACATAGCGCCTACAGGATAACCCTTCACATAGCCCAAAACATCTAATGTTTGTGGATTAAAATCTCCTTTTCTGAATACGTCCAAAACTTTACTGCTGTTGCGCGCCACAACAATACCTGTATTCCAGTTGAAATTTCGTCTGGCAATCCAATCTGCTTTCAGGCTAAATTCCAAACCATTATTTCTAATTGTAGCCTGGTTAATTAGAGTCGGACTTACACCAAGCGTTGGATCAATTAACGAATTGCCTAACAGATCAGTACTCTTTTTCGTATAATAGTCTATACTACCATTGATGTTTTTGAAAATGCTAAAATCTAAACCTGCGTTAAAATTTTTCGTTTGTTCCCAACGCAGACTGCTATTGGCATAAGATACAAGCCCCAATGCCGGGACTACTGGTGATGTATTGATATTAAACCGGGCCTGTGCTATAACTTCCGGAAGAGACAATTTGGCCACATTCCCATTAAAACCATACGCTGTGCGAAGTTTAAGTTGATTTACCCAAACCAGGTTTTGCATAAAAGGCTCATTATGAATATTCCATGCCGCCCCCAGCGACCATAATGGTTTATATTTGTATTTTGGATTGGTACCAAAAAGATTTGACTGATCAATACGAATACTACCAGTAGCCGAATACCTGTTTTTATAAGCATAAACGAGATTCGAATAGCCCGACAGGAACCTATCTTCTACATATTTTTGGTTAAACAACGCATCGATTTGATTTTGTAGTGAAGATCCCATTCCATAGGTTCCCCTTGTGGCTACTGCATTTGAAACTATTGAGCCATAGTCTACTCCTTGCTGTAGTAAGGTTTCATCATTGTAGCCAAAGGAAGTTGTTAGATTGCTTCTATCTATTAAACTTCTTGCTTCTCCCCCAAGAATGGCATTAATAGAATGGTCGCCAAATTTTTTGTTGTAATTCAATTGTGCACGTGCAGTATAACTTGAGGTATTCAGGTTCTGCTGGCGCAAATATCCACCTTTTGGAATGTTGAATTTCAATGTTCCATCTGCCTGCCTTGCCGCATAATCATTAATATATCGTTTAACTACCGATGAACGTTCAGAAGCCAGATATTTAAGTTCTGATCTCGAAGTTTCATAAATGCCACCAAAATTCAGATCGAACCCTTTACCCAAATCATATTTAAAATTAGCCGTAAACTTGTTATTAACACTGCGTGTAGTATTCCTGATTTCGTTCATGTCTATCAAAGGATAAATGGCGTCATCCTCTAAACCCTGCGACATGATAAAAGTATTGTATGGAGCTGAAATGCTGGCCCCTATAATCGAGGTAGGTGCCCCGGTTATATCCTGAAAACGCTCATAAGGGTTATAGGTAGCTGGCCCAGGTGTTGGAGCATTGTTAAACCGCTGCTCATTATAATCTGTAGTCAATTCAAGCGCTAACTTTCTAGACAATTTTATTGTACTGCGGGCGGAAAACAGAATCCTGCTGTTATCATCTAAAACTTTATTATTGCGGTTTCCAGTATAATTTCCGGTAATATAATACAGCGCATTTTCATTCCCTCCCGAAACATTCAAATTGTGTGTTTGTGTTATGGCTGTTCTTTCAAACAACCTGCTATAATCATCTATATTATCATAGCTGGCCAATTCGGCATAGGCGCTTTCAGCCTGTGCAGGTGTAATCATTCCGGCCGCAGCCTGTGCTGCTATATAGTAGGGTGCCGATCGGTTTATTGCTCCTGCACTGGCAGTAGATAACAATCCCCATGACGTAGCATTTACAATTGCACTTTGTGTAGTCCGCAGATAATTAGTAACTACCGATGATGCATTATCATCCCACCTGTAGCGAGCGTAATCTTCTTTAGGTTTAAAACCTAAAGTTGTCCTGTAGTTAAATTGCGGTTTGCCTGCAATAGCCTGTTTTCTCTCAATTACAATTACTCCGTTAGATGCCCTCACCCCATACACAGTGGCAGCAGCGGCATCTTTAAGAATGGTTACTGACTTGATCTCATTCGGATCGATCATATCGAGAGTCAAAGTAGTTGGATACCCATCTACTACGATCAACGGGCTTTGATTGGCCGACATGGTAGAAATACCCCGGATATTGAATAATGGCCTGGAAGATCTGCTGCCATCCGGTGCCGTACTGGTAAAATTAACATCATTGTTAATCATCAGTCCTGGTAACCTGTTTACCAATCCGTCAAGGAAATTGGAACTTACCCTTGATTCATATTCTTTGGTACCAATCTGCGCAACCGCACCTGTACTCTGCTCCGGCTTGATGCGCTGGTAACCGGTATTCACGGTTATGCCTACCTCTGCCAGGTCGCCCACTGCAATTTCCATCCGGATGGTTCCAAGATCGCCTGAAGCGGCAATCTCCCTGGTTTTAAATCCTGTATAAGTGATGACCACTATTGCACCCTCTTTCACATTTTGCAGGGCAAACAATCCATCTGCTCCGGTCCTTACACCTTGTTTTTCTCCCTTAACTGTTACCGTAGCACCGGCAAGTGGTGTCCCTTTTTCGTCTACCACCCTTCCCTTTACCGTAAGATTAAGCATAAAATCCATGAGGACAGATTTTGCCTTATCCAGTACCGAAGGGTCCTTCTTTCGCACCACTACAAATTTGTCTTCAATAGAATATTCCAGGGGCTGATCTTTAAAAATAGCCTTCAATACCTCCGTCAGCTGCACATTACGCACATTGATATCTACGGGTCTGGAACTTTTGAGTATTTCGGTGCTGACCACAAAATCTATCCCTGCCTGGGATTTGATCTTCTCAAAAACACGTGAAAGGCTACTGCCCTTTTCGGACAGGGATATTCTCTGGGCCAGGCTGCTGGCGCTCACCTGCATAAGAGATGCTAGCAATATAACGGCGGTTAGTCGCATAATTAGCAATATATTCGTATAAAATCTATACATTTAATTTAGGTTTGGTAATGCAGAAAGCTTATGTTTCGAAGCTCAGCTTCCTGCGGTTCTGTTGATAAATAAATTAACTTGGCCAAACTCCGCCAGTTTCCGACTCCAATCGGGGACTGGCTTGTTTGTTTTTTCAGGTAGCTATTTCTTCACAATTATCCTCCTTCCTTCTATCCTAAAATGAACTTCATTGGTTTGTTCCATCTTCATCAGCAACTGGCTTATGTTCCTGTTCCGCGATATGAATGCATCCAGGCGCACGGCAGACAGGTCGCCTTCATATGCCACCTCTACATCGTACCATCTGGCTATCTGTTTCATAATATCTGTAATCAGCTGGTCCTTAAACCGAAAATCACCTGTTTTCCAGGCTACAGCCTCGTTTACGTCCACCTGGCGTACCGCGATTCCCGCACTTCCGGTAAGGCTGGCCTGTTCACTGGGCTTAAGCACAATCTCGTCCTTGTGCAGGTTTGAGCGCACCAGAACTGATCCTTCCAGCAATGTTGTTTTTACCGCACTTTCATCAGCATAACTGCTGATATTGAAATGTGTGCCCAAAACTTTTACTTCCTGGCCTTTGCTGTCAACTATAAATGGCCGGTCTTTATCCTTTGCTACTTCAAAATAGGCTTCACCTTCCAATTTCACCCTACGTATACCTTCTTTATTTAAGACTGGTGAATAAGTTAAACTGGATGCAGCGTTAAGCCATACCTTAGTCCCGTCAGCTAAGGTAACCTGGTAAGTGCCCCCGCGCGGGGTGGTAATTGTTGCTTCCTCAGCACTGTCGTCGGCGGATCCTCCAGCGGTTGCCTCCACCGGAGTATGGTCATTGTATTTAAGCTCCTCTCCAATAACAACCCCGCTTTTCTGATCACTCAGCTTAACTACTTTACCATTTGCAAAGGTAATAGTAGCCTGGTTTTTGCCGGGTTTGATGTTATTCGCATATTTTATATAATCCGGTTGTGTTGCTGAATGCCGGGAGGTGTATAACCAGGTCCCAACTACAATCGCTGTTAAAGCAGCTGCAATTGTTGCTATGCGCGGCCAAAGTTTAAATCGCCTGGTTTTCCCCGGAACAACTTCATTCCCTTCCTCAAAAACAGCTTCTTCCTTTGCCCAGCTTTCAGCCATATGGTCCATCAGCAACTCATCCAGTTTTGCTTCTCCGATCAAATGGTCTATAACTTCCAGTTCTTCGGCCGTTGCGGTATTGTTCACATACCGTTCCAGGAGTTGTTTGTAAAATGTGGTTTGATCCATAACGTAGACTGGTGCTTGTACTGTACCAGACAATTAACTACCAGCCCCCGGGCACCCCTTCAATAAAATATTTTTATGAGGTACTAACGAATAATCTCTATTATTGTAAAAAATGACGGTAAATACGGTATTAGCGAATGAAACAGAATTGCTGCAGCAGGCTGCCAATGGGGATGCTAACGCGTTTGCTTTACTTTACAGTCATTATCGCTCGCTGGTTTACCGCTTCATTTACAAATACCTCAAATCGCCTCAGCTTACGGATGACCTTACGCAGGAAATATTTTTAAAAGTGTGGAAAAATAAGGAAGCGCTCACAGACAGGCAGGCATTTAAATCGTACTTGTTTACCATATCCAGGAACCACACTTTAAATTTCTTAAAAAGGGCCTCCATAGACAACACTGCAAAAAGTGTGATCATTAACAGCTATAGCCCTTCAGGTTCACTTGAGGAAGAGCTGCAGACCAAAGATTATCTGGCTTACCTGCAAAGTATACTGGTTACACTTACCCCGCAAAGCCGTGAGGTATTTCGTTTATGCAGGCAGGAATATAAAAGTTATGATGAAGCTGCAGAAATACTGGGCATCTCGCGCAGTGCAGTAAAGAAGCACATGATCAAATCCATGAAAGTATTGGGTGATGCCGTGAAACGCGACCTGGGAATTCCCCTTGGCATTTTTCTTACAGTGCTGCTGAAATAGTTTTTGCAGCACCGCTCTGGGTAGCCTATAAAATAAAAAAGCCCTCCTTTTCAGGAAGGCTTTTAGAGCGAAAAACGAGATTCGAACTCGCGACCCCGACCTTGGCAAGGTCGTGCTCTACCAACTGAGCTATTTTCGCATTACCATCAACCGCATTATCCACTGCGGCTATTTTGTACTCAGAGCGGGAATCGAATTCGGACGAACTATTTTTCTTCTTTCTTAAGGCCATTTTTGACTCATTTAACGGTGTTTTTATGCGGGAATTTTGGTACTGTTTTTGGTGCGGGAAAAGATAGGGTGAATGTTTGTTTTCCCGCGAACAAAGTAATGATTTTCCAATTACTTTTTAAAGTAATCTTCAATATTCAAAACTTTCAACCGGCATTTGTCGATCAATCCTGCCTGGAATAGCCGGATCAATATAGAGTCTTTTTGTTCTTCTGTAAAGTAATGATCATGTTGAGGTACTACAGCCCATTCATCCAACCTCTTTGTCACAACACCATAGTATAGGTTATCTATGTTAATATGAAACCCACCTCCTGCGCCTGCCGGTTGAGATATTTCAACATTTACTAGCTTACCTTGATAGGTTGTTGTAAACTTTAAGCTTACCATATCAGTAAAATTGGACAACAAAATTACTAAAACAATTAGCAAGAAAAAAGCCCCTCATTTCTGAAGGGCTTCTGTCTAAGCTGCTTTTAAATTTTGGTATGCGACCTCTGTAGTGAGCGAGGCTTGTCCAAAAGATAAACCCGTTGCCTCTTTATTAATGTATGTAGCCAATAAATGAAGATGGCCCGCTTCGGATGGGAGGTATTTATCCAAGTCAATCCGTTCCAATAAATCCCTGAGCCATTCCTTAATGTCATCATCATAATGCCCAGGAATAATGGCAGTAATAACATCTGCAGTCGGACTATTTACAAGGTTTTTAAATAACTCAACGACCTCTACACCTATTTTTATTTTACTCTGCAAGTCGGCCGGGACTTTTGTCCATAGTTTTGCAACAAATGATTGCCAGTTGCTCGCAAAAACACTTAAAATAGCGGCGATGATTTTTCCAAAAATGGTTTTCTCTGTACTCATAATATATTGTTTTAAATTGTTACTTGTTTTGATTGATTGCATCAGATATGATCTGATCCTTCTTATTTGCGCCCTGAGATGAACCAAAGTAGTACTGCTGAGTAGTACTCAATGCAGCTACTATCGCTATTATCACTTGCGGATCTGCATTCCTTTCAAAGAATGTGATTACAAAGAAGTAAGCGAAAGAGCATAATACCACTACCGTGGCCAGTATGCCCTTAAAATTGTCTGGATTCCATTTCATATCAAACGATTATTAATGCCTTGTAGAATTTCTGAGCTATATCGGCGATTTTCTGCGCCGCGTCTGTTCCATTGACTATACGCCTGGCGTTATACCAGTCCGATCTATTTGGAGTAAAATAATCTTCAAGAGATTTACCGGTGAAGTCCCCGAAATTCGACTGCCCTTTAAGCATACCTTCAAACAACACCTTTACCGAAACATCCATAGTGAGCATTAATTCTGGCTTATTTAGAAGGTCCACCCCAAGCAGCTTACCCATTGCTTGGTAATTCTCATACCAGGTTAGCTGCACGTGTCCCCGGCCATAATATAGCTTATCAGGAATGGTATAAGGGACTCGCTTCCCGGGGCCACCCCCCATTTTAAATTTCTTCCCGTAAGGCAGCCCGCCGCCTTTGGTATATTCTTCTATAGGTTGCATGGTTTTGTCTGTTTCGTGGAAAACAGTACCCAAGATGTAAGCAAGTTTACGCAGGTCATTTACACAAAGCCTATTATATTCTTTAATTATAGCCTCTATCCCTTCAAATTGCTTTGGACTGATTGACCCGGCAAAAATGTTTGCCCGTATGTTGTCATAAAATGCTTTAGAGTTCATCCCTTTAGTTTTTTTGTTGAATAGTAGTAATGCCTAATTGCCATGCAGCCAGAGGCGATCGCCACCATTCCAGCGGTTATTGAAATGTATGCTTGCAAATCAGATGTTACTATAGTAATTGCTGCTGATATTAGGGATATTGTTGATCCGATTGTTCCTGCCGTCTGATGTTCCATTTGTGCCATCGCTGTTTTATGTGAGCGCCTTTTGTTTATTGTTTACCAAGTTGATAATGCAGATCTTACCCATGTATTTGTAGCAGTACAGACATATATATGTGTAGATGTAATCCTTATTTCTCCGGCAACTCCGGTATCCGAAGCTGATGAAGGAGCTGTGTTTAAGCTAGATAGTTTATATTGAGCAGATATAGTAGAGCCATTAACCTGAAGCTTGTCTCCGGATTCAGTCGTGGTGTTTATCAATAAATTACCATACCTGGTAATTATCGCTCGTACTGTTGGGGATGTATTATCAGAACCGCTAAAAAATCTAATATTACCTTCGTCCTGATTCGCAGATATATCTAAAGACCCGTCGTTACCATGAACACCAAAGCCATATTTGGTAGACCCGCTCTCATACAAAGAAATATTAGAAACATTTCCGGGATAAAAAGATAAAACTCTAGTACCTTGTGACAGCCTCCCCGACAAACTCAAGCTACCAAAGAACTGGTATTTTGAGCCAGTGCCATCATCAATCCCATCGCCGAACCACACATTGCCACCATAAGGATTAATAAAGGTTTGTTTAGGCGTTGTAAATGTTGAGTCATAGCCCTGCATAACAGGATTTCCCGCTAAGTCGGCACCTAAAGCTACTATATTCCCGCTGGATTTACCAGTTGCAACAAAAGAAAACGTTTCAGTGGGATTGCCAGATTTTGTAAGCTTGTTAAGTACTATGTTATCATCCTTACTTATGTACGTAATTGGTGCAGAAGAATTTACAATAGTTGTATTTCCTGAGAGCTTCATTGACTGCCCACTTATTCCGTAATACGCAGCGGAAGACCAGTCGTTAATACCGCAGTTGTTAAACTCTCCACCATTAAAAGTTACGCTCCCCTCTATTGAACCAGAACCGCCGGAAAATTCGTATATTATTTGGTCAAAATTCTCTGCATAATTATCAGCATAAACCAATCTCCCCACCCCAATATGAGCAGGCAAGCTACTAGTAGAAAAAGCCCCTAAGACGGCTTCCCCGCCATTAAAAAACCTATTGCCTGTAATCGTTGCATTCCCTCCATTAAAGCTATTTGTAATTACTCCCTCAGAATGTCCGGTGATTAAAGTTGAAATGATATTTGAATTATTCACATAGTTATTTTGTATATACATATTCTCTTGCTCGAATGCATGAGTTTCTATGTCTGCTTGCCCAGAGATATGAACAAATGATCCATTAATGTTATAGGCAAAATTTCCTATTACGTGCGCTCCTTGAGAAACTATGGTTTCATTTGGGGAGTCAAAAAAATAGCAATTAGAAATCACTGATTGAAATCCACGTATGACTACCGCAGGGTTTGCATACCAATAATAATTTTGATTGTTGTTTTCTTTGTTCCCCTGAAATATTACGCCGTGAACGCTAAACGGCGCATTGACAGAATCTAATAAGTGTTTTGAGCTTATTAATGAATAGATTTTTCTAACATAGGCCCCCATAGGCCATACTGTTATTGTGCCGTCAACAGACGAGTTAACCGGCCTGGATAATGAAATTACATTCCCTGCTATGGATAGTATTCTTAAATTCAAACTACTACTTTTGCTTGCTGTCGTATCGGTATATAACTGCAACTGATCACCAGGCTTCCATCCGTTAGGGACACTCGTAACCGTTATACTATTGGAAGAAGCTCCAGCAGAGCTTGATAGTGTTGTGAAAATAGAATTACCCCTTTTTAATACTGACTTTTTACCAATCAAAGCTTGATTGCTATCTAAAAGCAGTGAATTGACAATATTATAAACTATGTTACTGCCAAGCACTATTAATGACCCCTTACCTCCGTAGTCTATAGCATCTTGAATGATTTTATCGTCAGTAAGTCCTGGCTTTCTGAAAGACTCTACGTTTACTGATGTGCTAAACTTTTTCAAACTATCTCGCATCTCATTAAACCGAACGCCCTGGTAATAAAATGACGGAACACCTGTGGCGCTGATCCTCCACCAGATCGTGCTGTCAACTGGGTTGATGTAACCTTGATTAGTTGAAAGCTGCTTTGTGCCTGATGGCGGATTCCCCTGCCCAAATGCGTACGCATTGACCAGGATAAAAAGTATAAGTAATTTTAAATGTTTCATAATTATTGCGCTCCTATTCCTTTGATAAGTGATTTAAAATTTATTGTATCGGTAACGGCTTCTCCTGCCGTGTTGAAATACCGATTGTTTTCGTTACGGATGATATTTGGAGAACCTCCAACATAATTTATCATATCGGTGATGCCGGTTGTGATACTTGGGCCACCTATCGACCGGTTCATTTCAAAGCCCAGGTTATTGAAATACTCCAAAGTGCCTCCGGTGTTATACACATCCAGCATCTGTCCATGCCAATCTTTAGAGGTATTTAACTTGCCAGCTGTGTTATTGTAAACCTTTGCATTGGCTGGTCGGAAGTTATTATCATGAAACTCTGGCGCGGCTTGTAACTCAAAAGGCCCATACTTTTTGCTGTTATAAGCTATGTTGTTAAATATTTCCACTACATCAGGCGTGCTATTGTGACTAAATAACCATGCGCGCATAAATGTACCCTGGTAATTGGTCGCTTTGTTACCATAGAACCGGCCATTGCCCCGAAGCATAAACAATCCATTATGAACTGTATCATCGTGATTAAGATTGTCAATCAGGTTGCCTGAAATGTCATACCCCATTGCGCTACCCAGGTAAACTACCATGCCGGGCTTAGCGCTATTCTTAACTGTACAGCCGCGCATAGTAAACCCTTTGATAAGGCCCCGGTGTGTCCCTTTTTCTAAAGCGCCGTTGGCATGGAACAGGTTTCCTCCACCTTCGGAGTGGATGTTAATCAGATTTACACCATCTACAAAGTCGCCTTGGCCGTCTTTCCACCGTTTTTCGTGAATGTCCTCCATAGATATTTGCTTGTCCGAAACATCCTTCGTGCTGAAGTTTGCCAGGGTTAGGCCTGAGATAGCTCCTAGAATATCTATAGCATGCGCGCCGCCTTGAAACAACACCTTCCCGGCCCCATCAATCGTGACGTTTTTAAGGTTCGCTATCCTGTTCGAACCTGTATAAATCCCAGGCTTCAATTTGAAGATCTGGTTTTCTACATCTTTTAGGTTAACCAGATCAGCAGGGCCAATCTCCTTTACACCTGGCGTAATGATAACCGGGCCAGTTGGCTTTGACGCTGTTTTATAGGCCTGCTTTGGATCTATGTTATATACCGACGGTACAGCAATCTTTCCATCCGAAAATACCAGGTTTCCATCCTGAGCTTCGTAATTTATCCTTTTTCCGTTTTCTACTATGTATGCCATAAATTTAAATTGTATATCCGCTACCAACCAAGTCGTAAACCCGCTCAGAAGTATCGTAAAATGTTATTTTTGGGTAATAGGGTATATTGAGTTGAGTAAGTGGTGATATTATTGGGTTCCACGTTGCCTCGCCGTCGTTTGAGTATTCAAAGTGTACTAAGCTTCCATCAAGCCTTATCTGTACGATAATTGTCCCGGCTACAGGCCCTGTTTCACTACTGACATTGTCGTTGTAAGTTGAAGGTTTGTCTCCGTTGGTCCATACCCCAAAGTCTATACTCGCATATCCGATCTCACCTGATTCAGCAGCAAGACCAAAAACGGCGTATTCAGATCGCCCCCGTATGATCCCAGTACCACCAGATGGTATGTAGTAGTCAGTCCATGCGTTACCTTCCATCATTGACGGCGCAAAATCATTGACATTGGTAATGTTTACCCCATCAGTTTGCCATCCTGGTATTGGCGATAATACTGGCGCTAGATTGTTTTTAAGGCTCGACATCATCATCCTACGTATCATGCCGATTGGTTTATGGAGTAAACAATATGGGTTGCATCTATATACTGGCAATAGATGTAGTTCACCTGGCCAGTCACATAATCACCTGAACCTGATAGCTTCTTGAACTTGCTGTCAAAGGTTGGCTCAGTTCCATTATTATGGATAACCAGTACTGTTACACCAAGTTTAGCCCCTGTAACGTCTCCTGTTAAGTTTCCAGTTATGGGTGATGATATTGTTCCGGATACACTGTCTGATGTAAACGTTAACGCTGTAAGCGTGACCTGAGCTGCCGCTATGTTGGCTTTATCTGCTAAAGCTACATTAACAGCCGTAGCGCTCGGAGCAACAGTAGTACTTGAGGATAAGCTGTTTTGCACCTTTCCGTCTGCATAGCTATTTGAAGTACTATTTGTAGCATTGTCCCCTGTATTAGTTCCTGTTATCGCAGCTAATTTTGTTTTCTCCGTGGCTGTATACGCCTTGTTTGTCGTACCATCACCAATATCATCTGCGTCCAGGATTACAGCGCCGGTTTGACCGTTTACGGTTGTTACTGATCCAGGATTCCCCGGAACCCATTCTGCATCTGTTTCGTCCCATATGTAAGTTATGGCATCCACACCGACGGTGTCAACCGTGGCGTAATCCCCATCTTCACCAATAGGAAAAGCAGATTGCAGAGCTGCCAAGGATGCATATCGACCTTTAAAGTAATCAGACAGATTTGCCAGCTTGGTTTTCTCTGCGTCGGTATAGTCGTTTTCAGACAAGCCTTTCCCAATTTCCTTATCTACCTTGTTATCCAAAGCTGTATCGACGTATTCAGTTGTAGCGATCTTTGTACTGTTGTCTGAAGGAGATTGTGTTGGAGCGGTTGGTGTCCCCGTTAAAGCAGGCGATTCCAAAGGAGCTTTTAAGGCTAATCCTGGAACAGTAGGCGCATCAGCTGTTCCAGCCAAGTCACCGGCCAGCTTAATTTTACCTTTAACTGTAGTCGTAGCATCCGGAGTTTCGCCCCCGGGCGTTGGCGAAACTCCGGCATTAGCCCCGGTAAACCTGATCATCCCCCCATCCTCTCCAAAGTCAACCTGAATGCTGATCAGCTTGCCATCTGAATCCTTTGTGGTGATCGGGGTTATGTCTGGATAGAATGTTTCTACTGTGTTTCCTGCATCATCTGATGTTACGTAGGCAGATACTGCAGGGTCATTACCTATTAAAGCAAGTTCCTCATCAGTGAAGGTGTAAACGCCAGTAGGGTTGTCTAAGTCTCCTGTTGATGGTTTATCTACTGAACCTATGTTTGAGCCAGAGTTTTTAGCGCCTATAACATTCCATGTTGATGCACCAACAACATCAGTTAGCGGCTGCTCATTGTCAGGAATATTTGATATGTAAATCCTGTTGCTTTCAGACGCAGCAATTACTACATCCCCATCATCGTAAATTCCTGGATTATAAAAACCCTTATATACACCTACATACTCCCAGTAAGCTGTACTTACACCGCCAGACGGTATGTTTCCAGCATTTCCAGACACTTTAGACTTATAGACCTTTGTATTTGCATCGCCAGTTACTAATGATCCTTCATTATAAGGGACAAAACTTGACCACGTACTTATAAAACCGTAAAAGTTTGTTTGTATCCATGCTCCTGATGATGCTTCGATTGACGGCTGAGAGGTGTTTCCCTCAACCAGACTTCGGAAAAAGTATTCAACATCATCAATGATAAATGATCTATATCCATCCAACGGAGTAGGTTCGGACGTCCAGGGTTTAGGCACATCGTAAATAGGTACAGGAGGCGAATTACTGTCTGATATATATGGTAAATCCCCGCTTGAAGAAGATGGAATATACACGTATGCCACCACAATAGAATTTGCTGGTAAAGCTGCTGGGTTTGGATTTGAACTGGCTACACCGTTTAAAAGGTATATTGCACCCGTTGCGTCAGCAACAATAGTATCGATCCTATTAAAGTTTAAATCTGCGGCAGTAAGGTTGAGTTGAGTTTGCGTTGCCTTGCTGTAGATAATATTGTTTATTCCCCAGCTGCCAGCAGAAACAGTAACAACCTGCTCGTTTACGCTTGCCTGAAGGGTTATATTACCGTCTACTATCTGTATTCCTAATTCAACAGAAGCTTCCGCTACCCAAATACCGCTACGTTTTCTCCAAAAAACAAGCGATGTTCCGCCTTGAATATATAAGTCCAAATCGATGCCATTGACATTGTTTGGCGGTAATGTACCACCCGTTATACCAAAATCATTTATCGTATTTATAATTGGCAACAGCATGTCAGCAATTTGAAGCCCAATAGATGCAACATCTCCAGGGTCTATGCTGTCTTCTGAAACCTTGCTGGCAACCGCTTGAATAACCAGTTTTTTATATGCGTCTATTTGCTGTTGATAGTTCATCTTTTAAGTAAATTCAAGTGTAAATTCATCTGTAAATATTCCATTGGCATCTTCTCCGTTAGGGTCCTGCACAAATACAGGTGACTCTGATCCTGGATAATTAGGTACGGTAACATCATTTGATTTGGCGGGCTTATCAAACACCTCAGCGAGTTTTACATTACTGATTGTGTTGTTTTTTAAATCTATCTCGCCTCCGAGAAGAGCAAACACTTTGCTGCTGAACTTGTCCTGACCAGGAACATCGAAATTAAAAGTGTTTAAGTAGCTAAATTCCGGCGCAAGCGGCTTCAACTTTAAATCGCCTAACCAAAACCTGAATGGCTTCTGATAAGCTTTTAATATTGATTTTGCTAACATAAGACCAAACGCTACTGGTGAACTTGTAGTTCCGTACTCATACCAACCAGAAGTATAAGAGTTGCCTACTTTCATCGCGTATAGGTTACTCAATGCACTTGCTCCAGCTGATGAATTAAAATAATCTCCAAACAGTATTTTAAACTGATCAGGTTTCTCTGTATAGTACCTTAAGTTTTCCGAAACAGACAGCAAGCCTACAATATCGTTGTCTCCACTCTGGCTGCTTTTTGACAAAGAAATATCATCCATAGTCACCGGCTGATACTCGTCTAACACAGTATAATTCGTTCCTGACCCCACACTTCTGACAGGGCTTTCCCAGGAATCCATAATCACCTTTTCAAATCCATATAACTGGATGAAAAGGTTTCCTGTTTCCGGACACTCAGGCACCTGGAAGCTAATTGAGTAAGTATTAAGATCGCCGGTTTTGTTATCAATAGGGATACTTACTGTGGCCAAATTTGTTGTCCAGGTAAATGACGAACCGTAATTTTCATTATACAAGTAATAATTGCCGATCTTGAACCGGATTTTGGCAGCGTAAAAAGTCTTTATATTATGTCCAACCGGATATGGAACCGGGCCGATATACCTGGTTTCTATATAGCTGTATTCCGTAACATCAGTTACCTTGCTTACTCTAAATTGAACTTTTGCCTGGTCTCCTTTTTGAAAAGGAATTACAGCCGACTCAAGGTATTTCCCGCTATTTGCCTTTACATTAAACCTGATCGCGTGGTTTTGAATAGGTATAGTTTCTCCTTTGGTATTTGTTACAGTTCTCTGTACTCTGGTAAAATCAAGTCCGCCGTACCTGGTCCAGAAATTAAAGTTCTGGCCATCCCAATCTTCAAAGTTTCCATTGTACAGTAAGGAAGGTACTTTCCCAAACTCAGACAATACCTCTACTCGTTTGTATGCGTTTTGTATGTTTATTTCACCGCCAGCAAGGACAACTACGTCTTTAATCGCAGGATCTATAGGTGGATCTACGTATGGTGCGGCAGCAATAGTGAAACTACCAGAGGTAACAGGGTTTACTGCGCTTTTAACGAAAACGGAATACGTTCCAGGAGCCAGGCCTGCAAATACGTTACTTGATTGGTAATCGACTCCATTAATCGAATACTGATATGGTCCCGTCCCTTCGCTGGCATTAACCGTGGCGGTTCCATCGTTAGTGCCAGGAACAGTCTGAGGCGTAACCGTTATGCTATTGATCGTAATAACTTCTACTGGGGGATCAGGATCAACTTCCGTTGTCGCATAGCCAAACGGAAAATAAGGCGTCCATTTTACTGAAACAATATTACCGCTAATAGTACTTCGCCATAGTTCATCACCTTCGGCTTTCGCTGGTGAAACATTTTCGTAAACAATTTGCGGGAAACTTCCAACGCTTGTAATAGCTGATACTACCCCAGCATCCAGATCGTAATCAATCAATACGAAATCGCCAGATGCTCCACCATTATAAAAACCGTCAAATGAGTAAACTATCATACTGCAGCCCCCGCAATTCTATTGTTATCCAAATTGTCAGCATATAAAAACAGTCCCTTGTAGTTATACGTCCTTCGCCTTATTGATGCCTTGCTCAGCTCATCTATCCTTACAAAATTCCATTCACCATTAACCTGCACTATGAATGCTCCCCAGGCTATTGCAACTTGTTCAAGAACTTCATATACAGTCATTGTTGTCCCGTTGTCTTTTGAAAGTCGCAACGGGTTAACAGTAGCCAGCGAAAGCGGGTCATCGTTTAATCCCGTCGGCATCAAAGGATCGTATACATTGCAAATTGTAACTATGTTCAAGTTTAAATTTGTCATTGCAAAGCAGTAAGCAAGGATATCGACGAATGACTGTCGTATCTCAGAAAGACTGCCAACTGGCACAGGGTATGTAACTGATTTAAGCCCGCCCAAAGCGTCGGTGGCTCTTATTGATACCGGATAAGGAGGCGCATTAAAAGGCGCAGCACAACTATCAGGTATGATGTACCCTCTGAACTGTATTTTACTGTTCTTTAATGCTGTAACCCTGAATGCCCGTTCATCCCCGTTGAAAAACTCATCGAGCACAAAATTATTGGTTTCAATAAATGACAGCTCAGCTTCTACAGGGCGAATTGGATCGAACTTATTGTCAACCTCTTTGTAAGACAATACGACCGGGCTTTTACCTCCTATCTCAATTGGGAAAACATCACCGTCATAATTCTTAGCTTCGATGACAACTTCTACCAGCTGCCCTTCAATATCGCAATAGTCGAAGGTTCTATATGGACCATAAACAGGATTTCCGAAAGGATTAACCGGAACCGCTGGCTCAGGTAAAGGCTCTTGATATCCGCATTTTGGTTGATTAATGTCAGTTTCCACGTAAACGAATGGATTTTCGTTCTGCGCATATACCCTGAAAAAGGTGTGGGTGTTGAAATTGCAGAATTCGGTCACCAAATCACCTGGTCGGAACCTTCTATCAGTATACTTGTAGTCATTGATTGAAAGATTAAAATCCCTCTGGCCTGGTATACCTTCGGCATAAACTTCGCCATTTTCATCTATCACAACGCGCTTGTAGGCCCACTTTGAAAAAGCACCGCTTGCTCGAACTCCTATTCTTTCTATCTCCCAAGCCATTATCCGAGCCTCCCTAATAGTTTTTCTTCCCGGCGTAAAGCCACTACAAGTTCCCGCATAGAAATACGCATTTCACCACCTACCACAACAGAACTGTTGCTGCCTCGCATCATTCGCTCTGTACGGCCGGTAGGTATTACACTTGATCCAGTTGGAAGGTTTACAAGCTCTGGTCCCCGCTCTCCTACCAATGCCAAGCCGCCCCCGAAATTCTGAACCCCCGACGCAAACTGAGGGATGGATTTTGAGTCTGTTTTTCCAGCGCCGCCCGAACTATTACTTTTACCAACTTTACCACTGAATGCTTTAATAGCAGACCCAATGGCTATCAATGCCGCACCGGCACCAATGGCTAGCGCCGCATTCGCTGGGTTTAATGGATTTCTAAGCGCCTGACCTAAAGCTGTTGCTGCAACCCCCGCTGCCAGGGTAAGTTTTCCAAATTCAACCAAAATACCCCCAAGTGACGACAATAATGATTGACCTGCAGCTTCTAATATATTTGATCCATTAGCAAATGACTCACCTATAGCTGATCCAAGTGAACTTAACGTATCTGTTATACCACCAAAAGCTATTTGGTTGAAATCGCTGTTAAATTTTTGCGCTATGTCCAATAATTCAACGGCGCTTCTCCCGTACTTAGATACAAAATCTTCAATTTGTTGACTTGTATAGTCAAAATTACCCTTAAGAGCCGCGACGGCAAACTCGGTTTCAGTTCTAATTTCTTTTAAAGGCTTGGTTATAATTGATAAATTAATATTTTCAAAAGCCTTAAGGCCTAAATCTCCGAAAATACCCCCCGTACCAAGTTTTCCAATTTTAGGCGCCTCTATTTTAACTTTCTTCAAATCACCTACTTTGCCAGCAAGGTCAGCTCCCTTCTTAACCTCTTTGGTTATTTGTTCTGTAAGTCTTAAATTTTCTTGATCTAGCTTGTTATTTTCAGCTTTGATTTGCCCCTGTTCCTTTATAATTCCTTTTAGCGATTGACTGGCCTTAGCAGCTGCAATCGCGTCTGCAGCACTGCCAGTTTGAATATCGCTGTTTCCCACATTTTGGGCTTCCCTTTTTTTAGCTAGCGCCAGCTCGTTTGCTTTTTTAACTCTATCACTTTCAAGGTCAATTAACTTCTGTTCGTTCTCTAATTGCTTGCTGGAATTTTTTGTGATTAAATCCTGAGCGGCTCTAGCTCTTGCAGTAGCTATAATTGCAGTAGTAAGCCTGTCATAAGCCTCTTTTGCACCGCCATTAAGAATAGTTTCATCTTTGATATTGGCGAAATAAGCTGGGTATTGAGATTGTAGTTCGTCAACCGCATCTTTTCTTTGCCTTATTGATATGGTAGCATCTTGAGATATCTGATATAAAGAAGCGAGTTCTGTGAGCTCCCTCTGCGCGTTTTGTGCACCTTTGAGTTGAACCTGAGACAACTGATCCAATGTATTGATGTAATCGTCAGTTGTCTTTTTGGCATTTTCAATAGTCTTGTTTGCCCTCTGTTGATATTGTTGATAAAGAATGATTGCAGAAGAAACTACTGACAATGCTATGCCTATTCCTGCAGGGCCTATTAAAGATTGACCCAATGCTTTTAGTGCTGCTCCGCTACTTCCAGTTTCCGCCTTTAACCTTTGGAATGACTCCAATAGAGGATTTAGATTGTTTTGTATCCCTATAAATCCAAATGGCGCATCTTGAGCCACTCTACCTAGATTTGTCAACGCATTTGCAGCTTGATCTGAACCTGACTTTATAGATTTACCCCCAGCTGCCGTTGCTTGGGCCGCCTGGGCAAGACTCTTAGTGATTTGTGATGAAGCTTTACTCGTTGATACAGAGGCCGATGACATTGCCTTATCAATATCATTAGCCAATTGGGCAAAACCTTTATCAACAGATGCTAACTTAGCTTTAGTTTCTTTGTCATATGAATTAACCTCACGGATCGCTTGATTAAAGCTATCCCTGAGTCCATCGATTTTCGCGGTTAATTCTATGGAAAGTTTTTCGTTAGCCATTTTTACCTAGGTTTCTAAATTGTTGTTCAAGTTTTGAAAGTTTAGCTTTACTTGGGACTCTTATTTTCCGCTCAACCTCATCTCCTATTTGCCACCACTGCTCCATTGATTGTGTGAACTTTTTAGGATCAGCCCAGCCTTTCACAATGTGATAGTTCAATCTTCTTTCAGATGCTTCTAATCGGCGTGACTTATCTATATGACCTATACACAAAATCACATAATCCTTATGCGAAAGCCTTGCAAAATCCCAGGGCTTTAACCCTAACTCACCAAAAGCAAACGCCTTTATTTCATTCCAGTTTTCTGGTTTTTGCCTGGCTGTTTTCCTGCTTTTTTTTTATTTGAGTTTAGCCTATCCATCAATTCTTTATGAGGTTTGCTTTCTTGCCAGGCTGAATATATTTTAGAGGTCAAATCATCATCCCCGGCAATTACCTCAGCAAGTAAATAAGCCTGCTCAAAATCCGGGTTAGCTTCGTCAACCAACTCAGCAGCATTACACAGCCCCCCAAACAAAATATAAGCAAATGACTTTACGTTGCTTTTTTCCTGTGACGCAGCAGCTTTAATTGATTTTTCGGTTATAATTTGAGTAGCCACCATACCAAAGTATAGGGAGTATTTCACCCCTTCAACCTCGAATGTTATCCTTGGGTTACTCATAACTAAGTCGTTACTGGAGAAATATCATCCTGATCTCCAGGCTGGCCGACTCCAGTCAGTGAAATACTGAATGTTTGAGCCTCATTGTCAGGTGCAGAATCACTGAATGAGTCTATCCTTGCCAATCCATAACGCATTGTAACCACAGGAGAAGCCGTGTCCATCATGAAAACCCAGACTGTTGCCCCAGATCTCCATAGCTTGAACAGGGCGTTGTGATTAAGTCTTTCATCGCCTGGCCCATCAAGAGAAATGGCCTGACCTTCAGCAGACATCGTCCATCCCTTTTCGCCATCAAGCGATTCGGCGAATGATCCTGAACACTTTGATGTAGTCGCAATAGCTGAAGTTGTACCGTCGAAACCGTTTGAAGTTAAACAGGCGACTAGTTTTGCTTCTGCGGTGGTCACGTCTTCCAGATCCGTTGTTATCGGTGTGTCGGTGTCAATGAACAGTAATACTGTCCTTCCGTTTAAAAATCCCATAGTTTAAATATTTTGTATAATCAAATGTAACATATATGTTACAATATATAAAATATTTTAGGCTTTTGTTTTGTTAACTATTTACTATTGGCGATCTGCTCCTTTATCCACTTTTCTCTCTTCCATAATATTCTTTTCTTATTCCAGGGACATGCTTTTGGCGGCATAGGGAATTTTATTTCTGCTTGTTGTTCTAACGTCATGATTCAACAAGCCTTATCCTGTACCTTATAAGCTGCCTAAAATATGTCTCGGTGTCCGTCTGACCATCCAATCCACTAGAGCTTTCCAGCTCAATATCTCTATAAACTTCAAATCCTCCATCAATAGTAAAATCAACCATTGATGAAATTACCTTTTCTTCAATATCATTAAGTAATACCCTACTTCCGGTATTTCCTATGCCCGGATACCTGGTTATAACGTCTAGCAATATTGAACAATCCCACTGCTTCTTGCATTTGTTTAAATTAGCCTCAACCTTAGTTTGAGTACTCATGGCTACGTAGTACATTGGTTGAGTTTCACCAGTAAAATTAACATCAACACATGGTATTATGTGGCCAGCAACGTCCACGTTATTTATCCTGGCGCTTACTTCCTTACGTATCCATTTGTCAGGGTTCTTGTTCATTTTGTAAGTTGTCTAATTTTAGCTCTTAATGATTTAATAAACATATCTCTGCCTTTAACAAAGGCTGGATACATGTATGGATGCGCCCTTAACCTGCCTTTGCCATTGACATAGAATTGCCATGCCATATCCCTCCATTCATCAGCAACTTTCACATGCCCTCCGGTCCCAAACTCAATATACGCACCCATTGGTAAAGAATTCTGATTTATAACGGCAGTCAGGCCATTGTTTATCACTGACCTGCTGATCAATTGAACAACTTCAGGCGGAGCATTTGTAATTGAACTTGCGTTTTGCTTAGCATCAAATTCAATTTGAAAAGACGCAGCCGCTATTTCTGAGCGAACAAAGTCTGCTTTGCCTAATTCATTTAGGCGTTTGATAAGCTTTTCTGCGCCACTTAAACGGCTCATGTTGTTATTACTCCTATATATGGAACAGTCAAAGGATCATCCTTTGTACAGAAAATCTCAGTGTCCACATCACGTAAGTTTTCATTTCTTATTCCCTGTATTATGTACTTATCTCCTTTATATACCAGAAATAAATTCCTTCCGTTGTAGGGCAGGTCATTACGTCCCCTAACAAGAAATAGCAAAGGATCTTTAAACTCTATTATTCCGAAGCTATAAGCTTTCCGGCCCAATCCCTCAGTTACAAGTTTTGCCCAGGAACGAGAAATTAATTGAGGCGATCCTGCTATATATCCCCCAAACCCATCAGAAACTCGTTCCGTAGTTTCCCATACCTCAATTCTTTTATTGTATTCCCTGGCTTTCATTTATACGAACCTTCTATAGGTATCTAATACCTGTTTAACTGAAACCGGTATCAACGTTTCATTAACCTGCTTCTCTGCCTCGAAATACCAGACCTTGATGATCTGTAAAGCAGCCTGTATAAAATCTTCTGGTACATCTTCAACATTGACATATCCTGCATTAAAATTCACTAAAACCGGCCGTGATGAAATATTCTCCTGGCAATAATAATCAAGGTTTCTCTGGTAGTAATTATCCCAATCATCCTCTGTAACGCCGGATATTGAATTAATTGGGTACTTGTAGATCTTTGGCGGCACCAACTGAGACAAGTCCCTGGAGCCAAACAAATGGCAGGTATACCGCTCTATGAAAGTGAATGAGGCTTTAATCATTGACGTGATTTCGTCGTCATCCTCATTCATCATATCATCCACACGCAAATATGTCCTTGCGCGGGCCAGACTTATAATGTCAGTATATTCGGTAATAATCATGCCTTACTTTTTTTCGAGCTTTGCCTTTTGCTCTTTTGTTTGCTTCTGAACATTTGGCGCTACATAGCCTTCGGTATAAGCAGCAACTTTGCAACTAACAAGGTAATTAGCTCTTTCCGGCGTAACATCAATAACGCTTCCCGCATTATTTCCGTCATGTGATTTTAGCAGTATTACTTCCATAGTATAAAAGTAATACTTTTCCAATACAAAGTAACATATATGTTACAAATAATAAAACCCCGGAAATCCATCCGAGGTTTTAACCAAATATAAACCGTATGAAAAAATTACGTTGTTTGAGCTAACGAACCTTTAACAATGGCGTTATCATTGAATATCGCCAGAGTAATCCTTTCTTCAATCCTGAACATAACTTTATTTTGTTTAGCCAACGCTGCGTCCTCAAACATCCTCAATTCAGGAGCAAGGCGATTCACAAGCAATGTTGCCATCCTGTCAAAAGCGAGGAAGTTATTAGCTCCCAACTGTGTGGTGGTAGCTATATTCAAACCAGCTACGGATAGTTTTCCAGCGGCATAGGAAACAGACCCAGCAGGCAAGTCATACTCGCCAGACCCAGATGCTTTATTCAAACCGATAGCAACGGCATCACGAACATTAAAGATCGCTGTGTTACCTTGATAGAACTCAAAAGTGTCTACTGGTATCTGTCCATAGGCGGCATCAACAATCTTATCAACCGCGGCTGTATAATCTCCGTTGTAAGCAGTGGCGACATCAAGAAGTCCGTCAACAGGGTTACTATCGGACGTTCCGTTTAGGATGAAGTTGTTTTCTGCAACCTTCAAGCTAATTAGCATTTTTGATTGGATGTAGCTGGCAATCCACTCTATATCATCAAGCATTTCACGATCAACAATAACAAAACCTGCAATCCACTTAACAAATGCACTTTGCGACGTCAAATCAAAGTCCATTTGGGCCTTGTTTCCTGATCCAGTTACCCAGGTAGCTGCACCGCCCTCTCCACCATTCTCTTTTGGATAAATGATAGATCCTTTGGTCGTACTACCCTGTGGCAGATAGTCAGAAAGCCAAACCCTATCATACGGATTTTGTATTAAAGCGTTCCGAACTTCCTGATTAAACGGAGTTGATCCAGGGAAGTTGGCTGCGATAGACATATCACCAACCGCTTTTAATTCCATTTTTAGGATTTCGCCTGTTTTATGGTTTTTGATTGCATCAGCATTTTCACGGATAGTTTCTCCTAAAATCTGATTAAAGGTTTTTGTTTCCAGTTTTTCGCCTTTTTTGGCTTCCTGCAATCTGATGTCAAGCTTATCCAGATGCTCCTGCATAGCAGCAGATTTAGCCTCGAAATCATCCTTAATGCTTTTTATTTCAGCGTCATAAATGCCTTTTGATTTCGTTTCAAATTCAGTGATTGCAGCTTGGATGTCTACCTTAGACTTCGTTTCAAAATTCTTACTCAAATCAGCCTTAAGCGTTTCGAGCTCTTGTTTTAAATCTTCCATTATATGGTTAATTTTTTAATGTGTTTCTAAATGATTTAATTATCTCTATTGCTTGCGGCTCTGACGTGATTAGAGTGGTTTTGTCCGGCTCTGATTTAGTTTCGAGTGCTTGTTTGCCTAATTCAAAAGAATAAGCCTGTAATTGCTTGAGGCCTATTTCTAATTGTAAAAATGTTTCGTCTGTTACATTTCCAGTTCTCAGGAACTTCATTATTTTAGATACCTGGTCCTTACACTTTTCAATGGTCATACCTTTAAATCCGGTGAATTTTGCATTCTTATTCATCCCTACCGCAACATTTGACCCCTCACCAAACACAACCTCTTTAAGTCGGCGTACAGTCACACCCTCTTTCTTTTCAAATACCTTCTTTACCGCATGAAAACCATACGATTGATCAGTTAATACACCGGCATCGTAAAGCCTAAGCGTATCCATAGAGTAAGAAACATCTTTGATCATCTTAACCTCGAAATAGAGGCCGAAATCATCCTCCTGAAGTACACTAAACTTATTGTGAGGCTGATCGAAATTGTGGAAGTTCAAGAACAAGTGCTTGCCTTTACCCTCCAAAAGCGTCTTGGTAAATGCTCCTTTTTCGGTTATATCATTACCGTAATCAACAGACCCAAAGTGCGCCAGATATCCCGTAATGGTCATGTCAGCTAAAGAAACATCTTTGACTGACCCTACATTGTCTTTTTCTTCCAATAATCCGATCATGTTATGGCTTTTTATCCAGTTGGCGTTACCATGTTCCACAGTTAACAAGAAATCATTTGCGCCATTCTCACCCATTGCTTCGCTTGCTAGTTGCCTAGCGTGATTTTCGTCATCAGCCAATAAAACAGATTGCTCTGACCTGTCATCAAACTCATAAACAACATCAAACTCTTTCATTGTAACATATATGTTACAAGCAAATATATACAATATTCGATAAAAGCAAGAAAAATAGTAACATATATGTTACTTTTGAATGTATGAAAATTTCTATAGCCATCACAACACATAATCGCTATGAAGTGTTTAGCGATACTTATAAAAACATCAAAAAGCATTTACCTAATGGCGCAAAACTGATTGTTGTCGATGACGGTTCCGATAATCCAGTAAAAGAAGCTGATTTTAGATTTGATAATGCACAGGGAATAGCGACTGCAAAAAACAAATGCCTGGAACTTATGGGCGATGCTGATTATTACTTCCTGTTTGACGATGATGTTTATCCAAGAGTTGACTACTGGCATTTAGAGTACATAAAGACTGGATTAAACCACCTGTGTTTCTCATTCGATAAGTTCAGCAATGGCACTTCAAATGGCCGTAAAAAAACTGGCCAAACCGGCAATATTATAAACTGGCATGAGCCATGTGGTTTGATGTTATTCTTAACAAAGAAATGTATTGAAATAGTTGGGGGTATGGACCCAGCCTATGGCAAATGGGGCTATGAACATGTAGGCTATTCAATGAGAATCCACAATGCTGGGTTAACGCCTTCGCCGTTCATGGACGTGGCAAACAGCCTTGATTTGTTTTACTCATACGATTGGGACCAGACATCCAAGCGAAGTGTGCCCGGTCCTGACAGAGCGAAGTGTATCGCTCCAAATGAACGAAAGTATAAATCAGAGAAAGGAGCGTCTCATTTCATACCATATAAGCCTCTTGAAAGAATAGTTATATCCACGTATTTTACCGGCGTTGTAGATCCGCAAAGAAATGCACACTATGTAACTGACCTGGATGTTTTGCAGCCGCTTATAAAATCGTGTGTTAAAAACAAGTGTCCAATAGTTGTGCTCAATGATTGCTTTAAAAACACTGTATCCTTTGTAAAAACAAAAGCACAGATCAACCCATATTTCCAGCGCTGGTTTGCTATACATGATTATCTGTTGGAACACCCAGAAATTGAACAGGTGTTTTGTGTTGATGCTACTGATGTAGAAATGCTTAAAAATCCATTCATGGAAATGCACAAGGGTTTTTTATATGTAGGCGATGAGATTGGAAATACTGTCAATAATCTTTGGCTAAAAAAACATCACACTCATCCAATTTTCAATGAAACATACAGGCAATTCTATCATGCGCCATTGCTTAATGCGGGCATTGTTGGCGGATTCAGAGACGAGGTACTTGACTTCTGCGATAAAATGATGCAAATGTACGCTGCAACTGAAGGAAAATGTCAGATGACTGATATGGCGGCTCTACAACATATATGTTATAGTTGGATAGGATATGAAAAGATAAAACACGGGCCTAAGATTAATACCAGGTTTAAAGCCAACGAAAGAAACAATTACTCATATTTTAAACATAAGTAATGGAGATCAGATACATCACACCATTTTCAACCGATAGCCACAGACATGGTTATCCAAACATAGGAGGTGAATATAACCAGGTAATTTCCGAACTTCCAGATGACTGCTGGATCGTGCTTAGAGACGGTGACACCATGTTTCTAACGTCCGATTGGGGGCGGCAGATAAGGCAGATAATTGAGGCTAACCCAGATTATGACCTTATCGGCTGTATGACAAACAGGGTAGGCGTAAAAGAACAGCTATGGTATGGAGAATTTACAGAGGGAGACATAAGTAAGCACATATTTATGGCTTATACCGCATGGAATGACCACAATGTTACTGTAAAGCCTACAAATTTAGTTGCAGGCCTTTGTATGATGTTTCATAAATCAGTATGGGCAAAAGTTGGCGGCTTCCCGGCGCACGATATCATATTTGACCGTGTGTTTTGCAGTAAAGTATTAAAGTTTGGCGGTAAAATAGGTATTGCTCAGGGACTTTATATTTTTCACCTTTACAGATGGGGTCAGAACAACCCACAAATCAGTATTAATCATTTAATTAAGTAGTAAGTCCAGTATAGATCCCCACACCAGAAGCTAAGGCCCCTATTGCTTTTGTAATTATATCAAACTTATCAGCGGGCAGGTCTTTTTCTAATTTTTTTATTTCTAAATCTAGCTTGGTCAAATTATTAATGAATATTTCCTCTTTGAACTTATATCCTCCACGGTTTAACAAGTCGTGTGCGTTAGCCTCCACTTGGATTATTCTCATGCCATTGCCAAATTTCTGTCGTACAGAAACAAGCCCATGAGAGACAAACTGGTTAATAATTATTTCAGCGTTTGTTGTTTTGTCTTTCAAAAAATCGCGATCTATAGTTACTGGCTGTTCGCTGTTTATTAGCGATATTAGCAGTATATCTTTTTCTTCTGGCGTTATCATAATCAAATATAAATAGTTACCTGGTAATAACAAAACCATTCTCATCGCGCCTTGGCCTATAAGCTACAGCGCATCTGCAATTGATTACATCCCCTGCTGATCCTTTTGGGTCGCAAGGGTTATCAAGTAATTCAATACCAAGTTTAGAAGGAACCTCAAACTTTTCGTATTGGCCGACCGAAACGCCATCCATTTGAACATGATCGAACTGATCCTCTGGTATTCTCCTGGTCCTGTTGTCTTTTCTTGATATCCATACCTTATCCAACATTATACCCGACTCATCTGCAGACACAGCCGCACCGTGATTAGCCGCTCCACCTACTACGGTTCTGGCAATCCTAGTGGCCTGGTATTTGGTAAAATTTGGATCATCCAACTTTTTACGCAGGTAAGCCTGCATCTTCTGAACACTTAGTCCTTCATCAAGAGCAACTTCAACAAGCCGCTGTATTCGCTTGGCCATTGTTTGTGTGGTGCTAACAATCTGGACCGCGCAGTTATCCCTAACCCATTCTATGATATTTTCCAGAAATTTAGTAGAAAATAAATCATAGCTGAACCGTTTTATTTCACGATTAATCCCGTTGCCTACCCTACGACCATGAGTAAGGCCAACTCTTTTATAAATCAGCAAATAGGCCTCGTAAATAGGCTTCTGTTGAATGTTTAATGGTATCTGTATTCTAAAGTTGTCGTAGGTGATATTGTCAACATTTAACCCAGCATAAGATTGAGACAATGATCGCTTGAATACACGATAAGCATACCGCTCGTATGATCCCTGCCATTTAAGCCATTGCGATCGGTATTCATTGTTAGTCATTAGTCAATGTTAAAGGCTTGTGTAGCTGGCTCCGGTGATATGATCGCATCTGCCAGAGGTGTTAATCCGGTCTTAAGGAAATGGGTTTGCATTTCTGGTGTCCCAACGCCCGGGTATTTTAATGCAATCCTGAACTCGTCAGGTGTTATAGCCCCATTATCTAAAGCAATAGCCATCCATTCACACAACTCTTTCATGTCCCCTTGCATTTCTGGCAACTCGGACACATCAAAATGAATCTCAGCGTTTCTAAGCTCTTTAAATCGCGGATAGTAGTAAGTGTTCAATCCATCTTCGTAAATGGCGAGATCGGGAGATATTCGATTTGATATAGCCATTTGCCATGCGGCTTCCAGATTGTCGTACTTAGCATCTGTATTAAGCAATAATGTTGACCAGCCTAAACAGTTTGCAATATGCTTTTGTGCTGCATCTGAATATGTATGTGGCTGCATTTTGTCGGTATCAACACTTACTTGGGTAAATCCAAGCGGAGCAGACGCACCGGCAATACGGCCTAAAATTTCCTGAGCTGATTGCATCTGAATAAGCCTTGATTTTAATTCGGTAGCCTGTGTCTCTGTTAATGGAGTTTGTCCGTCTTTAGCGTGAATAAACCCATACACACCCCCGTTTTTCATCGTACTATTGTTATGATCTATCGTTTGATTACTCAACTGCACATCACGATTTGCAGCCTGTAAAGGCGATAAGCCATACAAATGCGATCCAGACAAATCGTAATTCGGATTAGGGAATTTAGAATGAATAACATCTGTAGCTTTAAACTCTATGTATGAATTCCCTATAACCAGCATGTAATAATCAATAGGGCTCTCTAAAGAGTCTAAATCAGCATCTTTTTTTAGCACTATCCGCATCAAGTGAGAAGGCAGCAAGAATCTGGACAGCGGACGTCCGGCATTAACCCCATCTTCCGGGCAAAGCATCCATTGGTAAGCATTTCCAGTAGTTAACATGAATGTTTCCCATAGGGCCTTAAATTCTGTTTCTGATTGGTAGTAATTTGGTCTTTCAAGTGGATCTTCGATTTCCTCCATATCAACCGAAAAAGCCTTTGTTTCAAGTCTTATCTTTTTTATGGATTCCTGTGGCGTTAATGGTTTTCTATAAAGACTTTTTAATTGCCTAGATGCCTTTTTATCCTTAACCTCTTTTAAAACACCAGGAACAGAACTGAACTTTCTGGCTATCTGACTAACAATCGCAAATACATCAGGGTTTTCGTTATATCCCTTATCAATGTAGGTTATGCCTTTTGCATCATATTTAGTCCATCCAGCACCAAGCAACGAAAAGAACGCCTCATTAAATGCATTTGTCAATGCTTTTTTAGGCGCGACAAAGTTTGATATTGCCGTCCTAACGTTGTATAAAAGATTAGCCATGATATAAATGTAAAGCTTTTACCACAAATGTAACATATATGTTACACTAAAAAGTAAAAAAGTTGTGCCTGGTAATAAGTTCAAACCACATGCGCATCATTATCATGTCTGAATAATCTGGTGACCGGCCGAGCAGTTCTTTTACTTTATCCTTAGGTATAATCTGCTTTTTGCCATCCTTATCCATATTATGCTGCTTCACCTGTTCAAGTTCTTGAATGATTATGTCACGGAAAGTATGATCTTCAATGAACAATTCATTCTTGTTTACCAACTCAGCCATTTTGAAATAACACTGCGATTTAAGGTGATTATAGTTCTCAGGCTCCTTTGTTTCTTTATTGGGCAGCGGGCTGCTATTGTTAACAAAACCTTCGCATCCAAGTATATCCACAACACCGCCACCCACTCCGTCATCATCTACAATCACATTACTAATTGGCACGGAATAGGTATTACAAAGTTCTTTAATCTTGTCTGCTGCCTCGGTTACCTTATTTTTTGCAATAGTAACTATTCTGATCAACCTCAATCCGGACCATACCCCAATGACTGTATTATCAGAACCAAACCTGGCGATATCCGCTGTTATATACTTTTCTCCTGGTAAAACAAATGTATTAGTAAACACATCCATTATTTTGTTAAACGTCATCAAAGCAGCTGGATCATCGTCATACTCCCAGTTGCCGTGCAGCAAACGTTCTAAGCTGTTTTTATCAAGCTGAAGCAGGTTGTCACGATAGTGTTTTGATATGTGCGGATTGTCGCTTAATAAAGCTTGTATGAATTGTCGATTACCGGGCAGCGAACCGTCTTTATACGGCTTATAGAAATCACCATACACCCAATTCTTCGCAGGATTGCACGATCCCATCATTTTAGGGATCAAGCCATAATCATCAAGCTTATACCTTATCCTTGATTTAGTAATGTCCCATGCCTTTTTGCTTATCTGGTTTGTCTCATCAACAAACGCATCTGTGATCTCAAGGGAGCCAAGTTCATCGAAGTTTGGATCAGAGGGATAGGTCGCAAGGTCTTTTAATATTATTTCGCTTTCAGTTGAGGGGAAAGTTATTATTCCACGCTGAGCGTTATAGATGTAATGGTAATTTGATTTTAAGCCCTGTAAGGAAGCTATCTGAAAGAATGTATTTAAGGTGGTATCTTTAAGAGTTTTTAAAACAGCCCTACCTATTAAACCTCTGGTGCCTGGATATTTAAGCCGCCTCTTTATCTGCCAGTAACAACCAAAAGCAGACTTGCCCCCGCCTGCTCCGCCACCAAACAATAAATCATTGGTTACATCATCTTCCAGGAAATCAATCGCCCTGGTTTGTTTCAGGGTTAGCTTCATATGTTTTTTCCTCTTTCCAAACTATACCTAAGTCCCCTGAATGTTCAACCTCCTGCTTTTCTCTCCACTTTCCAGGCTGTCTATTTTTTAACCAGAATATTCCGGCTGTAGTGTCAGGAGGATAATGCTTAATTAACTTAGTGGTTATAATTTCACCAGCAAACATCTTTATATCAACATCTTCATGTTCGTATCCGCTTGCCCTATGATACAGTTTTGATGCAACCGTTGCATCCGCAAATGTTTTGCCTCTTTTTATGGACTCCGAAAACTCGTCATGTTTTAGCTTCCATAAATTCAAAGTAGATTCTGTTACATTAAAAAAATCAGCTATTTCTTTATCTATAGCCCCTAATAAACAAAGCTTATAAACCTGGTCAGCATATTCTGGCTTATAAGGTGATGGTCTGCCTCCTTTATTTTTTTTACCGCCATTCTCCTTGGGAGCGACTGCCTTTTTCTTAGGTTGTTTTGCCATAGTTTACCCTATTTGTTTAACCTTATACCCTTCCACTCTCCAAGAAACATTCTTTGTAAAGTGAATAATCACATAATAACCATCAGGAGTAACATGATGGCAGTTACACTCTATAACTCCGTTTACTTCTGTTTTGAATTGAACATTTATCATCCCTTGTTTTATTTAGCTAACTCAAATGTACGGATTAGTAACATATATGTTACCGATTGGTTACAAAAAATCAGTTTTACATTTATTCTTATACAATTGAATTATAGCTATGACCTGTATCTTATCCCATTTGTGGCTGAACTTACACCAAGCTTCGAGTTTATCTACTTCTTCCTGTCCTATCTTTTTGATAAGGTTCTTACGGTAGTTTAAGAGGTTAGCATGCTCATGGCAATTGCATTTGATACATTGCCCGTGGACGTTCTTTTCATTGAACCTGAGGTATGAATGTCCTCCAACCGAATAGAAGTGACCAGCGTTAAGCTGATCGTTTGATTTAAAAGCTCCACATGATATGCATTTAAACATTCCGTTCTTACTATCTCTTAGCCGGATGTACTTGTTAAACCACTCTTGAGCGCTGTTAAGCAACCAGGGTAAAGGTCTATCCATCAAACTTACCGATCGTGGCTTAGCGGGCTTTATTTTGATTGCTTTGATCTTCACTGGCCTGGCAGCTGACTTCTTGATCGGTTTCTTTAGCTGGTAGTAGCAGGCGATTGAATGGTGCTTATCTACAGCCTGGCAATGTTTACATACGACTGGTTTCATAGCTTAACCTCCAGCTCTTTGCCAAGCGATGCACAAAAGTTCTGGATATGGTGTACACCAGTAAACAGCTGGCCCAGATACGTTTCATTGAACTGGAAGAACCACGCCCCAGAATTTGCCCTGGCGTACAGCTTGGCTGCGCTGATGTTTAGCACGAAATCAAAGCCGTTTTCCTGTTTAGCCTCAAACCCAAGCTTTAGCAGCCATTCTTCGGTCATGGGGATTGACTCGTACAGGGATGATTTTCCCAGAGGCCTGTCAAATGTACCTATCTCATCAGTCCGATAATTCAGGCATGAAACTACCTGTATTTCATCTACTCCTTTGAACTTAATCAGGTTACCCGATCTTAAATCTGTTGCTTTCATATTTAAAGTTAATTTATTTTTTATCTGCCCCGTGGCAAATGTGCATTTCAGTTAAATTATTGTGGGAATTACACCCTGTTTAAAGATGAACATCCAGTAAACGTTAGCCTGATCGGTTAATTCTGATTGAGAAGGATAATATTCAATTGCCATTGTTTCCTCTCCGAATATCTTATTCTTTATATTCTGCATTTCAGACCAATGATTATGTATAGGTAATGCGTCATGCTTTTGGACCATCGCCCTTATTGCAATGTGTCCGCCAGTCATTTTGCAAGCATCGTTAATCATTACAGTAAAACGATTATTCCGGAAACATCTTGTCATCCATGAGGGATGTTCTTTATTGCTTAAATCAATTTCAACAAAAGGCGTAACGTTAAACTTGAACAGCTTGTTTGCCTCTTTCTGTCTCAATTTATCAACTTTATTCATGTCTTAAATTATTATATAAAATACGGATTATTTATGAATTAAACAAGCTTTTAAAACTCTCCGAATAAAAACTGCCAGCCTTGCCGGCCGGGAACTGGATGCAGTCACGCATGCGAAGGATACCTACTGCCAGGTGTATGATCTGGTGGGGTTTCATGGCTGTGCCTCCCAGAGCCAATCATAAACTGCTCCCTTAAAAATATTCTTGTCTTTTTCAGTAAGGCATGTTTGCTTCTCGATGTATTCTTTGAATTCTGCACGGAGATTAATCTTGCTTTCTGACCTACAAATCCTCACAATCTCCTGAAGTTCATTTTCCATGAGCATCACTCCATGTTCCTCGAGCATGTAGTTGAATAGTTTTTGGTGTTTCATGGCTTGGTCCTTTCTGTGTTCCCCCCCTCATCATCGCTAAGAATTTCGTCTGTTTCGTTCAGAACATTTCTTATCCAATCATTATAATAATCTGGTAATTCAACATGGCTATTTATATTCTGCAAACAGCCATGTAACTTCTGCCCGGCGATTTTTAGGTCTATTTCTTGTTGCTCCAACTCCTTCACCCGCTGATCAGCCGCTTCTGCCCTGGCTTTGAATTGCTGAGTATGTAGGTAATGAGATTCATCATACATTTTCGATATAAAAGCTACCCGTACATTGCCACCTATCATCTGATGATAAAATTCCGACCAGCTATTATAATTATATTGTCTTGCAATTGTTTCCTTAGCATCGTTTACCGTCATCACCTCTCCGGTGGGTGTGTGTGGCATCTGCGAATTACCGGATGCAACTACTGGAGTATTGTTAGTGTATGCTGTTAGTTGTTTAAATGGTTGATCTTTCATCTTAATAAATTGGTTTAGGTTCTTCAACTATGGGTTTGTAGTGGGTAATCACCTTATACTTAAAATATTCGCATACCGCGTCAGCAGAAAATGTTTGAGCCAATATTAATTTTGACTCTTCTGATAAATCCAATTTATCGATATTACACACTTTAAACCGTCCGCAGGCAGGCAAATTACTTCCGTCCGGTTCTATCCTTGTCCAGCCGTTGTTCGATTCCAGATTAGTTAATTCAATGGGCCTCCAAGATTGATTTCCAAAAGGATTAGAAAAATCTATATCTTCAAATTTTCTACAATAATCTGAATATAATTTATCACCACCATTTATCCACCCATCTGGGCCTATATAAGGTTTTAACTCATCATAGTATTTGCCGTAAGCAGCTTTTATAGCCTCCTGCTTGGCTTGGTCGTTTGTTTTCATACTATAATATCTCCTAACTTACCAGCCTATTTTAATGCTACCAGCTTGCCTATCACCGCAGGTATATCCTAATAGGCACAATTCCCGCTTAAACCTTTCTTCATGTATTCCTGAAACAGGCAAATCCACCCATGCGTAGAATTCGCCTTCTAAACATTGTTCTTTTATCTTTTTAATAGCTCCAGTGATTGCCATTTTAAATGCCCCCTCGCTTTCTTGGGACAATTTTCTTGCTTCTTCTGCTTTCATCTTGTTTATTGTTTAATTGGTGTGGTTAAATAACCCCGGCCGGTATCCGATAGACCCTATTTGTGTAGCCTGATGTGCCTTGTGTAACTCGTACATTGGCTGGAAGCACACGGATTTTACAACACTGCGACCAATTGCCTTATGTATTATTCATGGTTAAGGGTATCTACGACGTTTGATCAGCCGATCCGGGGCGTTTATTTTGCTTTTTACTCTGTTGGCGCTTCTGGTAATAGTATTTCAGCCCATTTTAAAGGGGGCAATCCTCCAAAAGTCCCATCATAGAATTTCCATTGGCCTCCATTTTCGGTGTCTACGTATTTTGATATATAACGTCCATATATTCCACACCAAACAATTACATTTTTACCATACTCAGGCGTTCTTTTACTTACATCTATCCATTTTGGTGACAAATCAATTATTGCATTATTATACCCATCATTATAGCCTATCATGTAGTCTGTCTCCATCACTCCCCCTCCTTTAATCTGTAAACAATTGCGAACGTGCCAGTTCTTTCCAGCTGCTCTCTCCTTAGAAGGGATTGCATGGATTCAAGGGCAGATTTATACCTTGCGTTAAAACCACGTGGCACAAACCCATTGTCACGCCAGTAATGCTTATAGCCTCTACGGTCTTTCGGAACCACCAGCCTACACTGTTCCTCTGTGAGGCCTGTGTTTAAGCCTAAGAGTGTCCAATCACCATCTGGTAGTTTTTCGTGAGTCCAGCCAAACGGCATAGGTTTAGCGCCAGGCTGTCGATAAGAAAGGTTATACCATGCGGCATTATGACTTATGCAAACCTTGTCTGCACCCTCTGGCACCCTTATCGCTGCCAGATAGGCAACAGGTGTATCAAATTGGTGGATGTTAGTCATTGGTGGCCTCCTTTGTTATGGTAATGGTAAAACCGTAGTAAGTCAGTAATTTGCTCACGGTTTTGAAAGATAGGTTGACTATCTTGCCTGTTTCAATTTGCGATAAATACGGGTTGCTTATACCGGTGTCCGCGGATACTTGCCGCAGTGTCTTACCTTTCATAAGTCTGAGTTGCTTGAAGTTCATATCCGACAACTCGAAAACAAAATCTAAGTTTATCGGTATTGTGGTGTACTTCTTATCCATTGCTCACTCCTTCCTGCAATAGTTCTGGGTTTTCTCTAAAAAACCTCTGACAGATGTAGACTATATCGCATATAGTTTGATTTGTACTTTTCCCAGATATCGTTAGGAACCCTATTTGCATACCAACTTTATTGATAAGCGGATCCAATTCGTCAGGCACTTCAATTATTCCTTCTGGGGTAGGTTTATTCCAACTACTCATGACTGACCTCCTTCTTTTTTCAAAGCATTCAACTGATTTTTGTACCTGGTAGCCACACCGCGCGCAGAAGAAAGCTGCTTTTCAAGTTTGGCTATTCGTGTGGCTCTCGTTCCGCAGGTGGATTTATACCATGCTAAATCCCTTTCCATTTGCAGACGGTCTTTTGCCATTAGTTCGCAAGCATCTGCAATTCGTTGAAGCGATCCGGTGTTAATGGATTCGTTCGAACTTTGGTTATTTGATGGAGCATATTGCGTCTTGCTATGCTCTCTGAATGTTTTATTCACCTTGCACCTCGCTTTCCTTTGGGGCTTCTGGTAATGCACATTCCGGCAGGTAATAAACGATATTTCTTGGAAGATATGCCTCGTCATAACCACCACCTATTTGCTCACAGCATTCATACCATCCTTCAGGCATATAACTTCTATCAGGCTTGTGGTTAAGATGATCTTCATCGCCGTCAGCATCTACCTCTAAATCCCAACCGGAAGTATAAACAGCAACACACTTTATAAAATTTCCATTAATTGCCCTATGCAAGGCAAAAACGTGCTGTCCGGTTTTAGGAAGGGTACCTGGTGTTACCGGCACCAACTGCGGGGTAAGCTGCTTGATGGCCTCATTAAAGCCTGACTTATAGCCATCAGCAAATCCAGCTGCGCTTTCAAGTTCTGAAGAGAATGCTGGTAGATCCTCTAAATCTTTTCCGTACCTCTGTTTTACTGCTTTAGAAGTAAATTCGGATACCTGCTCCTGTTTTATTTCTTTCATGGTTTAGCTCTTTTATATGTTTTGAACTTAACTTCTTTCTTGAATGCCTCAATCAAATCGGCTTTATCCTTTTCTGGACCACCCACCCACAGGCTATCGGCAAAATCATGAACACCTCCGTCCATATCTTTGGTTACAATATCATAGACTTGACATCCCATATCTGAGCGATAAGTTTTATAACTGATAATATCGGCTCCAATTTCTTTTGCAGCTTTATAAAATCTCTGTTTCATGGTTTAATAATCTCTGTTTCTAATAAGCACTCTATTAATTTTTGATGATCTATTTACTGTAGGTAAAGATTTAAGGTACTTTATGAACCATTTTCGGCCCTTGTATACAAACAGTGATTCTCCCCATCCGCCATTCTTGGCATAATCTTCACTGCCTACCACCAGGTTAGTCCAGTGCAAGCCCTCAATCATCTCCGGAACGACAGCGTGTTCGTCACACTCGCCCCAGTAGTCGCGGGACCAGTGATGTACTTCCGGTAAGTAGTCGTGGAACTTGTATTTTTTAGGATACCTTTTGCGTTGCCTCTTGCCATGACGATAATACCCCCAATACAACTCGGTTATAGCCGGGAAATTCCGATCCATAAAACCTTTTTGGAATAGAAGCTTAATTATCTGCTTCTCTTCTTTTACCCATTGTTTGACGTATTTTTTCATGGTTTCTCCTGGTTCAGTGAATTAATGTTTATTGCAAGGCCCTGTTCGATAAGGCCAAAAACGTCGAAGTGCATTTGCAGTAACTCAACTATTACACAATGTTCAATGAAGCTGTTGGCTAACCCATTTTTAAAATGATACCTCTTAACCTTATCATCAGAAATGAGATAATCGAAGTTTGGTGTATTCGGATATGTACTCTTGATGCCATAGATATCAGTTGGCGACAAAATATCCATTGGGTAAAGGATTGGCTTAAGTTTATCACTTTTTACGCTAAATATATGGCCGTTTTCAGCCCTAACCTTTACACCCTTTTCTTCGCAAGACATAGTAATTACCTTTGCAGTGCCTGTGTATTGCTGTATATCTACGTAGACAGTCAGCCCATAAGGCAAATAAGGCGCGATGTGTTTTAGTTCTAGTTTCATATTCCTGTTTGGGGTTAAGTTTGTTCGGTTATGGGGTCTATGCTATTTTTAAGTTTGATTTATAATTAGCAACAAACACTGCTTTTGCGAAACCTTCCGGCGTAACAGATCTGATCTCTTTGGTCCTTTCAGACTTACCGCCTAATTTGGCCCAGCCCGGATAATCATTACTTACTGGAGACACGGGTATCTTAACAGGCGGAACGAACCCATTACCGCACCATATCCAAGTTTCCTTATTGTAAGCATCACGGCCCGGATATATTTCCGGAAACAAGCAGTGTTGATGCCCTTCCGGCAGATAGCCGCCAAAATCGCAGGGATGAAACTTGAAGTCTGGTTTGCGGTCATCCAGTGTAGTGATCATTGTTTTTGGGTTCTCACAGAAGTAAGGTATGTTAAAGAAGTCTGCAAGGAAAACCCCATGCCAGTACAGGCCCATAGCAACTGCCCAGAACATTGAATCATTAAGGGCTTTCTTTTCAAAGTGACGGGCACCGGCAACAGCCAAATCAGTACAAGGCGAAAAACAAGCTATCACCAACACATTGTTGTTCCTGCAAAGCTCACCTAATTGTTTACGCCTCATCCGTAAATCCCCCCCCCATTTGATGATATTTCCATTACGGCTGTCTGGCATCCCCATATCAAATAAATGACACTCAATACCGGAGTCTGCCCACGGCTTAGCCATTATCTCTGATTTGCTGTAAAGGAATAGCGCTATGTCTTTCATTTCTAGTCAATATCTAAAATTCTCTTTAACTCACTTTTAACCGCATTTTTACCATTCTTTACTCCTTCTATATAAATAGCGTTCGCTAAATAGTCAAAAAGCTCTTTAACAGTAGAGGGTTCGTTTTTTAAATTCTTTGGATCCAGCGTGATTGGAAAACTCAATTTTCCTGCTGTTACAGAACCTGGAGTCGGAAGAGCGGATTCATTGTTGAAATAATAACCACTGTAATACCATCTTGGCTGTCCGCCTACCGATGGTTCTTTTTTGAAGCCAAATTGCTTCCATAATTCATCTGTTAATTTCATAATCGTATCGTCTTTTACCACCCCAAGCCCGTACATCGCTGTACAGGCTTCCTTTTCGCTCGCCACTACTGGGGATGAAGGGGGATGGGGGAATGTTATTAAATGATATTGCTGTACGCTCCTTTATATGCCTTTTCACCCGATGCTATCCTGCATATAACTGTACATCTATCATAAATTTTCCAATCGGTTTTTGTAACCAATAGAGCTGTTTTTAATCTGTTGAATCTGGTTGCGTTCATATCCTTTAGGTTTTAATTGTTATAAAAATCCTCCACCTCTTGTTGGCTTATTCCAGCCATAAATTCAGTATAGAACCGCTCACCGTTACCCCATACTAACCACTCGTCTATGTTGTGGTGTGTTCTGATAAATTTTGCTCTGTACATTTTGATAAGTTTTAATTGCCATACCCTGGCACCTCAAATCCCCGCCTTTGTTTCAGGGCGGGGCGGGTTTTATTATAATTCTTTTTCTATATCGAATCCTGAGTTCGGATTATCAAGACTGTAAATTCCAGTTTCAGTAAAGAAATCTGAGCCCCTTCCTTCTATTATTCCGCCATATGGACGGACATTATATTTAAATCCCATTTCATTTGAATTGTATTTTATGTGAACTATGCAGCCGTTCTTTGTAACATAGCTCTTGCCGACTTCAATCTTCATTAGTTTAATATTGATTGTATTTGCTCTTGTTTAGCTTGAATTAACGCAGCAGTATTAAAGTCATACCATAATTTTTTAGCAGAAGCAACTTTGTTGGTTAATCTGATGAACTCAGCATCTTTTTTTAAAGATTTTAGTGATTTAGATCCAGCGTACAATTTGGCCGAGTCTAACGCGATAACATATTCAATTCTTGCGTTTTCTGCTTCTGTTAAAAAATATTGAGTATTCATCTTCTTTTTCCTTTAATCAAAAGCTTCATTGCTTTTGATAGTTCAAATGTAGAATAAACATTCTACATTTCCAAATATTTTGTATTATATTTATTCTACATTTTGTAGTTTGTTTATTCTACATTTATTTCATAGGTTTGTGGAATGGATTTGAAACAGTTCCTTACAGACAACCCGATTATCAAGCAAGCAGTACTTGCCAGGCTTATGTATGGCGTAGACCATGCAACTACCAAGCTTGCAAACAAATTGACTGGCCTTAACAAGCAGCGTATTACGCGAGATGATGAAGAACTCGCTTTAAAGGTTTTACAGGAGTTAGGTGCCAACATCTCAAAACTTAAGGTTAGCGAATAATTCAGCTGCATAACCACCAGGTAATTAAAGCCAGCGCCACAACAACCACAATCACAGTCGGCATGCAGCCACCCCATCCTTTCTCAACAGACACTATTTCTCCGCCTTGCTGAGATATTATCTGCATAGCCTCTTGCTTTGTATAAAGCTCGGTTGTAAGTCCTCCGCTTGAGTGCCTTACTTTGTATAGTTTCTTGTTAAATTCCATGTTAGTAGCTTAGTTTTGCGTTTATATCCTTTATTCTTCTTTCGGCTATGTCGACCAGTACACCTGACTTTCTTTGTAAAATGAACTGAACCAAAGCGTATATTTCTTCCTTGGCAGTGATTGTCAGTTTTACTGGCAACTGCTGTGACTCTAAACTCAGCCTTGCCTTTCTGGTCCTGACAAATTCATCTGACACACCCAATTTATCAGCCATTTGCTGGTTGTTCATTTCGTCTCGGTGGTCAAGTATGTACTGGTCAACGATTGTCATGTTATTTATGCTACGGCCGTGGTAAATTCACATACAATCCTTTGCCATATGGCTGGTACAGGATGTAAACCTTTGGCTTCCCTCTGATCTACAACCTCAGTGATAACAATAGTTTTGTTATTGTATTTTAGTTCATCACCTATCCTTGCAGGCTCATCATCTGTGAAATCAATAGTTCCTGATCCGTAGTACGTTCCAGTTTCTTTATCGCGCTTAGTGACCTTAAGGTCGAGTTGTAATAGCATTGGATACCCCTGCCTGTTAGATAAATTTTTCATGTTTTGGTTTTTTTATTGATTAATACTCTATTTCGTCTCTTATTTCCCTGTCGAATGCTTTCAGGTCGTCAAACCACTTTAAAAGCCCCAGGTACATTGCATATCGCTTAACCTCGTTACCTTCGACTCCTGCGCTTAAAAAGCTATTGTACACCGTTTTCAGCTTATCGTATTGATCTTTGGTTTTTGACAGCGTTGGGTTCTTAGCTGCAGTAAGGTGTTCAAATGCTTTTCGTTTCAGCTCATCCTTCTGCTCTTGTGTGAACCGGATGACTTTTGCCTCCCAGAGCTTTTCAAAATAGTGTGTGGCCTCTGTTTGAAGGATGGTTTTACCGATTATGTGCAGGATGTAAAGCATTTCCAGGCGCTGAATGAAATCCCTTTTCTGTTCTTCAAGCGTTGGCTCTGGCTTTGTTTCTTTGGGTTTATTACGCTCTGCAAGAATTTTAATCCTTGATTCCTCTGCCAAGTATGATTTTACAAACCAAGTAAACGATTTGATGGACAGTCCCATGAACTCACCATATTCACCTAAAACACCTCTTGTTATAGCAATAGTTACTTCATTTTCACGTATGGTGCCATATGTTTTTTTGCATATTCGCATAACTTGGTCGATCATTACTGAGTACTCTACACCTTTTGGAGCCGTAAAATTGGCTATGGCGTATGCGGCAGTCACAGCTGATTTGAATATTTCAAACAGTTCAACATCCGGGATAACATTTATCATTCTGCTATCCAGTGCCTCGCTGATTTCCAGTTCCCGCTTCGGGATTCCGGCTAGTCCATTTTGGTTATAAAGCTGAATTTCCATTGATGTAAGGGTTTTCTACTTGATTAAAAGTTTCTGACAGCTGTTCAAATTTTGATACCGGCTCAACCTTTTTTCCCGAAACTTTTTTCTTTTCCTCTTTCAATTTCTGTTTCCAGTTCTCAGCATTCCATTTCCCATTTTGGTACAACTGCCCGGCATCCCCGATGAAATTTGAAAAGTTGTGCTTAAATTTTGGATCCAGAGTTTTGAATTCAGTGTAAGCTTCGAACTGCTCCCGGAAGTAACTTTCCTTTTCCTGAACCATAAGGCATTTAAGAAAATCAGCTATGGCGCGCATCTTATCAAAATTTGCCGTTTCTGTAAACCCGAACCAAATCATTATTTTTTTTAAAAGTTCCTTGTCAACATCTGATGGGAGGGGGATTTCTTTTTTTACTTTTTCTTTTATAACAGTATCATTAACATTAACAGTATCATTAACATTAACAGCGATGTTTGCGATAGTCGGCGATAGCTGACTATCGGGGGGCGATGCTTTGCGACTGTTAGCGATAATTTCTGCATCTTCAAGCGTAATTTTTTTAGTCTGAACCTGAATATAAAGATCATGATTCCAGCGCTTTAAGTTCCCAATCCTACCGTTTCTGCTCCTATCCTCCTTCGTCGACTCATAGCTCTTCAAATCTCTTTTTAGTTGCTGCTTTATTGGCTCAAACACTAATTGCAGCAACAAATCTTCTGGCTGTGGGTCTTTGTCATTGACATACTGGAGTATAGTCTTGAACAATTGTCCTGCATTTGCATCCGGCATTTTTTCTACCGTATGCAGTAGGTCTGCGTATAAAAGAAATGATGCTTTGCCCTCTGCCATGATAAATTAATGAACTGTTATTAACTGATTGTTGCTGATTACTTCGTTAAGAATTGAAATCTGTTTTCTAGCTTTTAAAACCTTGTCTTTTATGCTTTCTATAGCCTTATCATCCCTATCGATGTGAAACTCTAAAACACGCTCGTTTAAAGGCACATCGTCATAAATTGCTGCGAGTTCAATGTGCGCGCACGCTTCTCGGTATAAATCGTTTTCCTCTGTCAAGCAGGCCATTTTGTAGAATAACTTTTTCTGCTCATCCTGGATCATCATTTCTGGAGTATTTACCAGGCAGTATGCCAGAACAGACGATTTTGCACCGGTTAACCACATATATGTTTGAAGCTGCCAGTAGTATTGAGCATTAACCTTTTTGCCGAAGTTTCGGAAGTAGGTAAATATGTCCCAGCTGCTCTTTATGTCTATTATGGTGTCCGCCTCAAATATGCTTTCGCCAGTGTACAGATCAGGTGTCCCTTTTACAAACTCATTTTCAAGGTGTTCTTCATTCTTTTGAAAGAATGTCTTTTTAACCCTGCTGTAAAGAGTGATACTATCTTCTTCAACAGCCAGCCCTTTTTCAATAAACTTGTTTGATATATCAGTCTGCCGGCCATATTTCTCGCGGATGAACACATCGGTAATGTGTGTTAAAGCTGTTTCTGAAAGGTTCCCAGCCTCCTTATCAGCTTTCAATTTTGGTTCAGTCATCAAGTATCCAATACTTGAAGCACGAAATAGTATGTTTGAAAAATCCATTATGCAGGGGCGTTAAGTTCTTCCAGTTTATTGTTGAATAGCTGCATTTGAGGCTCTTTTACATTTTTCTTCAATGCCATTAGATCTTCTACTGACTTGGCATCGTTGATCAATGCGATCATGCGCTCAGCCTCCTTATCTACAGAGTCTTTCTTTGGCTTATGGAAAATATCCTGAATGGTGCTTTCTCCGTTTTTTATAAGCGTCACCATACCTCTGAGGGTATAAAGTTTTTCAAGATCTATATCCTCTACCCTTTTAATGCTTAACACCTCGCAGATTTGATCTTCTTTTACGCCCTCATCCTTGAAATACTTTATAGCTTTATCCCTACGTTCAACAAGGGTCTCGGCTGTGCCGATGGCAACTTTTTTGGCTGCATCAAAGACCTCAAAAACCAATGCAGAAGGAATAACTTTAAATACAGCGTTCCTGAATGCTATGGCGCAAGCGGCATTACCAGTGACAACCTGCATATCCTCACTGAATGTTTTGCCATGCTTGTCGGTAATTTTCCTTTTTACCTCTACCGTCACACAGTTGTTGGTTTCAAGATCATGGCACACGCCCTGAGCAGTTATTGTTTTGCCATCATTGGAAATAACCCTGGCACCAGATCTCACGTTGCCATAAGTTGAGCATACGATCTCTGCAAGCCTAACCGATGGACCATCCAGAGTTTTACCAGACCTTGGTAATGAATAGGAACAAGATGCAGCAACATTATCGTTTACTGTGGCTATGCTGATTGCCTTGTCGATAAATGTTTTGATTGATCTGGGGAATGCCTTTGCTGTGGCAATCTGCGTGTCTATTTCCGCTTTTACCAGCGTTGCAAGTGAATTTTCACTTATTACTTCTACTACTTCCATTATTTTATATTTATTGAGATTATTGTAATAATGATTAATACTGCTGCAGTTATCCCTGCAATTTTCAGGACCCGGATAAAGTCTTTGCGCTGCACATCCGATGTGGGCACCTGAAATTCTACCTCTTCAAATACTTTCATCTTCTGTCGGCATTAAGTTGTTCCATACTTACTGGCTCCGGCTTGTCTTTGCACATCTTTACACAAATCACAACGCACATTATGACAAGGATGTAAAGAAATACCTGGACGAACGGGAAAGGCTTATCGTTGTGGTCCTGCCTGTATTCAAGCCCCCTTAGCGGGTCTTTCTTGAACTCGTTTTGTTTGTCGGTTTTAAAAGTCATAGCCAAGTTGAATTGATAATGTTAAATCCCTGTACATTGCGGCTCCGATTGCATAAATCACCAGGCCAGTGATAAGCACCAATCCTATGGTGCGTACCAGTTTTTCAGTTTTCTGTGTCATGCTGTTACTTCTTGGTTTAGTAAGAAATTAATTCTGGCCTGCCTGCGAAGTGTATCCTGAGCCATTTCCAAACGCTCTTTCGCTTCCTCTGCCCGGACGTGTGCGCCTGCCATACCATAGCTACAAGCTTCCTCAGCTGTTCTATATGCTGTCATTGCCAACTCAACATTTACGATGCACTGCTTAAGGCTGTTCAGCTGCTTTTTGTATGGTGTTAAATCCATGATTTAGCCTCCTTTACTTTTAATGACCGTAGATAATTCACCAGCCTTTCGGTTACCTTGTTTTGTTTATCGGTTTCAATCTTTCTTTGAGCGTCCGGTTCAAACAAGCCGTAGTAACTGCTACAAGCTATATGCTTAGCTTTGTCTGCCGATCGTTTGATAAGGCTTATTACGGCCTGTTGACGGCATAAATCCATTTCCAGTTGATCTATATTCATGACTTGCGTGTTTTAATTTTAGCTAGTAAAATCCTGATAGCTTCTTTAGTCAGCCGACCATGAAGGGATATTTCATCAGTTTTGAAATTTATTTGGCGGTGAATTGCAAAGTTTTTCATACCTTCGTTGTTGATTCAAAAATTTATTATTTGAGTACTTAGGCCAGTTTCCGCACGATTCTGGTCTTTTTTATTTCTTAATTGGTCTGTCTGGAACCCATTCTGGGAACACCTCTCTTACAGCTGATATCCTATCTGCATATTTCTTTAGGAACGCCCTGTAGTTTCGCTGGCTCTGTATTTCTGCCCATCTTGAAGCCCTGGCTAAGGCAACCTCTTTTTTAGAGGGTTTACGCTCCTTTTTCTCAGGCTTCTGAACATCGGTATACAGGTAGGCTATTTTCATGGCTATGCAGACGCTAATTGATTTTTATGAACCAATGTGATGCCCCTAACTTCAATTCTTGCTATGGCCGCGTTAATAACCTCGTCAGGATACTCATCCTTTAGCGTGGTCAATTCACGATTTACCTTAGTTCTAAGCAACCCAACCTGAGTTGCTATACTTTGTACGTCCCCATGTTCAAGATGCCCGTATATCTCAGCTAATAGTTCCGGTGATACTTTCATTGTCTTGATTATTTATTTATATTCGTTTTATTGTTTCGTTGAACAAATATAATTAGAATTTTCTAACATTGCAACAAAATATTAGAAAATTCTTACATAAAAATGGAAATAACTGAAAATCAAAGACTTAAAATTCTAATGAGAGAACTGGAATTTAAAACCCAGAAATCTTTCGCAGACGCTCTAAAATTACAACCAGGGACGCTTTCTGATATATTTAGAGAAAAACCTGGCGTAGGCGTATCTTCCAACACCAAGCGTATATTAGAAAATTCTTACAATGTAAATATCCACTGGCTAGAAACCGGCGATGGAGAGCCGACTATAATCTCAAAATCTGGCTCAAATAGCGATATAAACAATATTGAAACACCGACTATAGACATATCGGAGCAAGACACATCATCACCTAAAGAAAAAAGTTATGTAACAGAACGTAAACTTTACCCCTTAGTCCCCATGTATAATTTTCCTGCTTCTGCCTCGGTAATTGAAATGTATAATGATCCCAACGATATAAAGGTCGTAGGTCATCTATCCATTCCAGGATCCACAAAGAAAAGCTTTGCATTGCCTGTTTATGGTCATTCCATGTATCCTACGTTAGAAAACGGTGCGTGGTGTGTTCTAAGGCCAATAGAAAATGCTAACGACATTCTGTGGGGTGAAATATACTACATTGAATGGGGTGACTATCGAAACTTTAAAAGACTGTTGGCCTCCGAAAATGAAGAAGATGTTATTCTTTGGAGCGATAATCAAAGCGAAGTTGTGAATGGACGACCGAAATATTCACCTGTCACTATAAAAAAAGAGTCAATACGTAAGCTTTGCCTACTTACCGATATACTTAAAAAGCCCAATTATTAGACCATAAAATTAACAAATGAAAACGCTAGTCATTATTCTATTTTATTGTTTTTTATTGGCCTCTTGCAAGCCAAAACCCACTCCATTATTAACATATGAGATCAAGATATTTCAAAAAGAATTAGATGTAATTGGGACGGAAATGATTGATAATGTCAAATCGGACACTATTATGGCTATTAATGACACGTCTGCTTATGATAAGGCGGTATTAGCATTTATAGCACTCAAAGAAACGGAGGCCATGCTAAAAAATAGCGTATCGAAATCAGATTATTTTAGTTTGACAGATTCATTGGGTACAGATGTCAAAAGCAGACTATCAGTCAATGTAATTGATAGCTTAAACAATAAATGGCTGTCCTTAAGGCCTGAATTAAAAAAGTATTTAACCAAATAAATTAACGTTATGAATAAATTGATTTTAGTTTTATTGTTATTTCCTGTAGTCTGTGATGCTCAATTAGATACGGCAAACGCTACACTGCCTTATCGTGATGGAAAAATAATTTACGAGCAGGTCAACGAAATGCCTAACATATCAAAATCAGAGATGTTTGGAGCTTCAAAAAAGTGGCTTGCTGACGCTTTCAAAAGCGCGAACTCGGTTATACAATCGGAAAATGAGCCTACAGGTCAATTAATAGGAAAGGGATACACTACAATTTCTTATTTCAAAAAAGGCTCTATGATGGGAATATTGCTAGATATAAAATTTACTGTTCAAATTGACTGCAAAGATGGTAAATATCGAATTAGGTTTTACGATTTAGGTAATGAAACAAGTTCTACAAGATATACCTCCGGATATACAACCCCTTTAGAAACTGTTGATAGTAATTATAGGAAAAAGAAGAACAAAGAGAAATGGGAAGGAACAGTAAAAGTGATAAATAATAAATTTATTACTTTTTTGGATAGCTTCAAAGATAGTATAGTTAAGTCAAAATCCGATTCTTTTTAAATAATAATGACCCCTGGAGAAAAACTTAAAATAATCCTTGATAAAGCAGACTGGACTGCGGCCGACCTGGCTCGAGAAGCAAAGATAACCAGAATGAGCGCAAGCCGCATGGTACGGGATATGCAGGACTTAAACTTTGAGGTGATGATGGTATTAAGAAAGAAGTTGAAAGTGAATATAAATCAGTTCTTTGATAGTTAATTACGCCCATCCTAATGTTTTACCTTTCATAGCTTTAGTGGATTTTAATTATCTTTATAAATATGAAAGAGGAAATCTGGAAGGACATAAGAGGATTTGAAGGATTTTACCAGATAAGTAACCTTGGTAGGGTTAGGAGTTTAGATAGGGTTATTCATTATAAAAATCCAGATCAAAAAGGCACAACTTCTGGACTTTATAAAGGGACAATAAGAAAGATTAGAATTGGAAGGTCTGGATATCCAGAAGTTTTACTTAGTAAAAATGCTAAAAAAATACTGAAACGAATACATTCTCTAATCGCAATTCATTTTATCGACAATCCACACGGCCGCAAAGAAGTCAATCATATTGACGGAGACAAGTCGAATAATAGTATAGAAAATCTGGAATGGTCAAATAGGTCTGAAAATACTGCCCATTCATATAAGATGGGACTTAGAGTAAACAGGAAAGGAGACGATAATCCTGTGGCGATACCAGTAAATCAGTTTGATAAGCATGGGAATTTAATACGTAGATATTCAAGCTTAAAATCTGTCAATGAATATGGCTTCAATAGCACATGTGTGAGATTATGCTGTCTGAAAACACCTAAATACCATACACATAAAGGTTTCATTTGGAGTTTTGCGATCAAATCACCAACTAATTGTCTTGCCGGTCATTACGGTATGATCGACAACTAAGTCTCTCTTATAAGCCATAAAGGCCTGATAATCTTTATGGCCTGTGAGCTTCATTACTTCTTCATCTTTAAACCCAGCGCTTACGAGTGAAATGACGCGGGTATGCTTCCACCCGTACATAGTGTAAAGATGAATATCCAGCCCCAACTTTATCTTTATCTGCTTGTACAGATCAGAAAACCATGTCCTGCCAAACATGATTTCTCCTGGCTCCCCGAAACGGCCAAATAAATAAAAGTTCAACGGCAACTTGCTAAAGTTCAACTCTTCAAGCAAAGCCAGCAATTCATCGGATATTGGTACAAATCGTTCCCCGGTCTTTCCGCTGGGGCCAATTACTTTTATTTGTCGGTTCTTAAGATCTATGTTTTCAATACGGAGTTCGCGTATTTCTTTGGGACGCATACAGCTCAGGTAAATGAACTTCACAAACTGTTCAATCTTGCTGTACTCTGGACGAGCTAACTCTTGTTTTACACGCTCGGCCACGAGGTCGGTATACGCCTTGTTCTTCTCGGCTCTGTCTTTTTTATATTCGAGTTCGTCAAGGTTAATTTCATATTGCAGGGCGCGATCAATCTTCCTTTCCAAAATTTTAACCCTGTTAAAAAACGTAGTTAAAAACGATAGGTGATTGTTATATGTTCTGGCTGACCAATCTTCTGCATCATAGTAGCTGTTAATGAAATCGTAATAATCAGCTTCAAGGTACTCACACGCCAGGGTATTTAATTTTTCCGTATCACGCAGCCAATCTGTGAAATTGTTTATGAATACCTTGTACGTCCTTACCGTATTATTTGAGAGATTTTTTGCCTTGCAGTATAGCAAGAAATTCTCCATGGCCTTTTGCATGGTAAACCGAGCAGCCGAGTCATTTTGCTTCCTGATTTTAGCCTCCGCCTTTTCCAGTGATTTTAAAGCCGTACCTTCATCTTCAAACGGATTGTGCTTGCCAGATATCAATGCCATTTCAATATCCTCTGCGAGCTGCTGAATGGCGGCCTCCTTTTGGCTATGGTCATGGATATAGTTTACTCCATCCCTTACCCGGAACTCCTTAAACTCTCCTGGCCTGCCTGGATATTCAAACCAGTACTTTACAAACCAGTCACCGTTCTTTGATCTTACAATAAGAGGGCCTTTATAATTTTGTGTCATAGTGAACCTTTTTCGGTACTTTTTAGCAAGTACGGGTTTTGGTACGGGTTTTTCTTGTAAGCAAAAAAAGCCCTCCTTTTCAGGAAGGCTTTTAGAGCGAAAAACGAGATTCGAACTCGCGACCCCGACCTTGGCAAGGTCGTGCTCTACCAACTGAGCTATTTTCGCATTACCATCAACCGCACTATCCACTGCGGCTATTTTGTACTCAGAGCGGGAATCGAACCCGCACGCCTGTTGAGGGCACAGGATTTTAAGTCCTGCGTGTCTACCAGTTCCACCATCTGAGCATAATCGTTATCAAACAGATAAGATTAATTCTTTAAAAACCCTTCCTGGTATGAAGGATTTTTCTGAGCGAAAGACGAGATTCGAACTCGCGACCCCGACCTTGGCAAGGTCGTGCTCTACCAACTGAGCTACTTTCGCATTGCTTAGCACCATCCGATGCCTCCTTTCAGGTCTTCAGGTAATTCACATACCTTGTTTCCGTTTGGGATTGCAAATATAAATACTTTTAATTTAACGTCAAGTTATTTTTAATAAAAATGAAGCCTTTACGGTAAGTCATTGGCCTTCAACACCTCTAAAATCAAATCATTTTCAAAACCCTTGCCCAGCAAGTAAGACACCAGCTTATATTTCCGTTTATAAGGGTCAGTTTCCTTTATGGCCGGCAATTTTTTCAGTGCCAGGTTCAGGATGGTCTTTAAATATTCATCATAATCGATAGCCTTAAGCGCATTCGAAATCATCTTATCCGGCACCCGCTTCAACTTTAATCCCTGCCTGATCTTTACCTTGCCCCAATGTTTGATACTGAACTTACCCGATACATAGGCCTGTGTAAAACGCTCTTCATTTAAAAAATTGGTTTGTATCAATTCCGAGATCAGTTCTTCAACTTCATCACTGCGCAGTCCCCATTCATAGAGTTTATCACGAAGTTCCTGCTGCGAACGTTCCTGGTAAGCACAGTAATGTTCTGCCCTGGCCAGAGCGGCCTTTTTATCCAGTTTTATTACTTTCTTTTCAGGGATATCCATTATTTTCAGTTCTATCAAACGAAGCTACTTAAAATAAAATTATTAATCCTGCCTGTAGCTTTTCAAAGTTCCATCCTGATTGAATTGTATGGAATAACGCTCACGGCTCCCGTTAATTGTGCCAGGAAACCAGCGAAGCTGGTTATCCCAGATAGAAATATAGGTAGTAGTACTCAGCTTTGCCCCTTCCACCTCTGCGGCTTTTTCGTTGTAGGTCCGCGTTACCTTCGCTACGTCAGAAAAACTAAACTTATCTAATGACAGCAGCCGGCTTTGTACCTGATCACGAACAGACAGTTGCTCTGGCTTAGGACCAGACCATACACCTTCACGGTATTCATAGTTATCTACATATTTTGGGTTATCAGGATGCCTCAACGAGGCAACAATCCTGCCATCATCATAAAAATATACAGCCGAATAAAATAAGATCTCTTTTCCGGCATACTGCGGTAGTTTTTTCAATGCCCGCTCGGCCTGGTCCAGCCGCGATACATCAGTTAAAAACCCTGCTTTTTTATGTTCCCTGTATTTTCTGGTATATACACTGGTATTGATGGTCACTTTTCCTTTGGTAATGCTTTTTACCATAGCCTGTACACTGCTGTCCACCATTTTTATATTACTGTCTATCAGTGCATCTACATCTACGGGTTCAGGAACCGTAGGTATTTGCTTTTCCGTTCTTTTCTTAACTAAACTATCAACAGGGTGCAGTGTTTCATCAATGCTTTTATTGATTTGCCTGCAGCTAAAAAAAATACTGCTGCACAGTATGGCAAGGGCTAGCTTCTTCATAATTAACTGATTTCATCCAGATCGCTGGCAAAAGCGATGCGTTCCGGATCTTCCTTAAGGTAAAAGATTTCTATAAATTCCTGTTTCGTAACCGATAGGTCCAGCAGGTCAACAATCTTTTTTAAACTTTTCCTGTATACCCTGCGTTGATCATCAGTATACTCGAGTTCAAAACGGATCATAGGTTGTTCGTTGATATAAGTTCCGGTCTGGCCCGCACCTAGTAATTTTGCAGAAGTGCGGATACCTTTGAATTTAATTAGTGGCGCATCATCTACAGTGCCACTCAGCTTACCCAGTAAAAAACCTAAAAAGAACCTGTACGACAGCAGTACCGCGGGGCAAATGAGCAATGGGTGCCCAAAGCCTATAAAACGCCAGCCCATGCCCTGACTTTCGGTTTGATAAGCATACACATAATAGGCAGTTACTGCTGCAGCAAGCGCCAGCCAGCCTAAAAATATCATGACGAGCCTGGGGATTTTAATACTGGCCTCTGAAGTTGCAAAAATAAAATAAGGGACACGTTTCATTTCCCTGTCGATCAAAAGATTTACCTTTTTACCAACTTCAAAACGTCTTTCATGTGGCTTCGCATCATTTATATCCATCTTCTGCACAATATCGGTACCTACAAGATTTTTAAAAGCAAGGCTCAATTCGTAAGTATCATAAGCTGCTCCCGGCTTGGACAGTTTAACAGCAGTCAAAATTTTTCCTTCACGTGGCTCCCCTTCAGTTTTCAACTGTTCTATATTTCTTTTGGCTATAAAAACCATCCATACCCATTTCCTAAAATAGCCAACAAGCAGGATCAGCCACAATACAATAGATACAGCAAGAATACCCAGTGCAAGCCATGGATTCTTGTCTATAAGTGTGCTTGTATCAAATTCACTATTAATATTGTAATACAGGATCATTGGAAAAGGGACGGCAAAAAAGAGCATGTAAAGTCCCCAAAATATCATGTAACCTTTTTTCATTTAAGCTGGCATTAATTCTTTCAATTGATTACTGTTCAGGCTTGTCCTGTGTTTTTGAAAACCAGCACAAAAACCGAGCCGCTAAAGCTTGTATTTCTGACAGCGCGAAATACATCTTTAAGCTTGAAATTCCATATTTTTTTGCATTTTGCATTTAACATCAAAGATCAGGAGCATATCATGAGTAAATACCAGCAGGAATGGAAAAAAGCCATCCAAAAACACATCAAATTGAAATGGAAGGTAAAAACAAGTGGAGGCGACATCATGATCCGGGTACCTGCCGAGACCGACATGGAAAAGCTTGAAAGTAATTTTCCTGATCTCATGGCACCTATTGCACCTACCATCCTCTCTCCCAAAACCAGGCTTACAATGTATGTCGGCAATTCTGATCAGGCCGATTTCAAATTCATTCTCAGTTAGCAATTAAAGAAATAGCCACTACAGCTGTCATTTTTTATCCCTGAATTACAGACAATTACAATAAAATAAAATATTTATTCAATAAAAGTCTAGTAATTTAGTAGACTTTATATATATTTGTATCAGCAAACGGTTAAACGTTAAACAATATAGTCATGTGGCCGAGTGGTTAGGTGAGGGTCTGCAAAACCTTTGACGGCGGTTCGAATCCGCCCTTGACGTCAACAGTGCAATTTCTATATTGACTGCGATTAGATGTTTGGTTAGATCTAAGTTTTGTTTGAAAGCCAGGTTGGATGACCTGGCTTTTTATTTTTGTCGCAGTTCCCCCTCCATTATGGCGTAATCTCCCATATCAATCCAGACAAGTTTCCCTTAAATTTGAGGAACAAAACAATTTAAACTCTACAGACATGAATCAAAACATTATCTGCTGGTTCGAAATCTATGTTAAAGACATGGAGCGCGCAAAGAAATTTTACAACGCCGTTATCGGTACAAATTTTATAGACAGCCCTATGCCGGGCAACTCACCAGACGGCATGAAGATGTCCTTTTTCTCACCCATGGAAAATCAGGGTGTATCGGGGGCTCTAATTGAAATGCCTGGTACCAAAGAAGGTGATGGACATTGTGTAAACAGCATGGTTTATTTTCCATGCAAGGATTGCAGTGTAGAAGAAAGCCGAATTAAAGCTGCCGGCGGTATTGTTAGCCGCTCAAAATTCTCTATCGGGGAATACGGTTTTTGTGCCATCTGTGTAGATACGGAGGGCAATCCTTTTGGTTTGTTTTCTATGGAATAACAAACCTGTAAATACTGCCTTTATTTCCGGCAAGCAACACAAGCTTGCCTTTTTTTGCTTTCTGGACCACGTTAAAACTCAGATCAGAAATGTGATGCCAGTTTAAGCCTCCATCCTGCGAAACATCTGTACCGGAAGTCCCTGTTGCAACCAGCACCCTAGGGTTTACATAAGCCACACCCGAGCGGTAGCCGCTTACCGATTTAACAGGTCTTTTCCAGGTTTTACCCCCATCAGCTGTTAACAGCATATTGTTGGAATTGTCTTTGTCCTTTAAATAATTGCCCCCAACCACAACACCCTTCTTTTTGCTGTCGAAAGCCATAGAAAAAGTGCCGGTACTGGATTCGCCCTGCATGATAGGGCATTTGAACACCTTCCAGGTATAGGCATAATTGTCGGAGTAATAAATATTTGCCACAGCGCCTCCGGTAGCAATCCAGGTATGTCCACCAGGCAGGGTTCTGATGGTTGTACCACTGGCTGCAAATCCGGCCTCACCTATCGCCAGCTCCGGTTTCAGGTTGGCCGAAATATCGCTCCAGCTTTGTCCGCCATCCTGAGTGCGCAGCAACTGCATTTTATGCAAAATGGGATCACCAAAGATGATCCCATTTTTAGCATCCCAAAAATCCATTCCATCCAGGAATATAGCAGAATCCAGGTTTTTATATTGTTCTGTCCAGGTTTTTCCGCCGTCAACAGTGCGCAGCACAAAAGCCGGCGAGCCGGCATTTACCACCACTGCCTTCAGCTCATCAAAAGCTTCAATATCCCTGAAGTCCAGCCGCTCATAACCTGCAGGCTGTGTCCAGGTCCAGGTTTTGCCGCCGTCCAGCGTTTTGCCGATATAGCCATTGCTACCGCTTACCCAGGCCAGGGCATCCGAAACAACCGACATACCCCTAATACTCGTATTTGTTCCGGTTGCCAGCGGCACCAGGTTATACGTTTGGCTAAAGCCAATAAAAGGGAGCAAGGCCAGTAAACAGATCAGGGCCCTCATTACTTCACGCGTTTCCAGGTTTCCGATCTGCCGATCAGCGAGATACCGATATAGCCCCTCATGTTCAACACATCATTTCCTTTCATGCTCATGTTACAGCTATAGGTTTTACCCGATTTCGGATCATAAATTTTCCCATCTGTCCATTTGCCATCTTCATACACAAAATCCTTGAGGATTTCCAGGCCAAGGATTGGCCTCGACTGCAAACTCTTTTCCGGATTTTTCACATCCGTTTTTACTGTTCCCTTTTCATCTTTAGGTTCTTTCAACCATACGATCTTGCCATAATATTTTTCACCTTTTTTGGTGATGTCCACATGGGCCTCGCCCGATGAATTGATCCATTTACCAATTATGGCATCTTTGTTCTGGGCAAGGCCCGCAAACGAGATTGCTGTAAGCAGCAATATAAAAGAAAGTTTTTTCATAGTTACCTGTTAGTATATCTCTAAATATACTAAATGGCCTATACAAACAAAAAGTTTTATTACTTAATGGTTTCTTTTACTTCTCCGCAGGTCAGCATGCTATCGCCGAAATAAGGGTTTTTAATGTCTTTCTGATTGCTTAACCAGCTGGCTCCCTTGTCGTTCAATGCCATCGGACAATACTCTACATATACTTCTCCTGAATTCAGTCCTGCTGCTTTAACCCGGGCAATAAAATCATTGCTCAGGTCAGAGAATATTGTTCTTTGTACTTCCAGATCTGTGGCGGCAGCAATTTTGGCTGCAAGTGCGGTCAGCGCACTGCCGTTGCTCAGCCCTTTGCCGCCCAGCTCTATTGCGCTGGCCGCTATTTTGGCTTCGGCCATATCGCCTTTTACCAATGCTGTGGTCAAATGAATGTAGTGCTGATAAACTGCATTTAGCTTGTCGTCTTTAATGCTTACCGCAGCAACAGATTTTTCTGTGCCGTGGTCATGCCCCTCTCCGGGCGCATGGTTATGTCCTGCATGAGGATCATTTGCTGCTGGTTTCTGGGTGTTTCCGCAGGCTGCAAATAAGGTAATACCAGCCAATGCGATCATTGAATAAATTGCTGTTTTCATTTTTCTGTTTTTTTATGATTACTAATTAGATTGCATTTTAAGTCCTTCGGCAGGGTTCTTCCCTTTTTTAAGCACATATTCGCTATACAGCAGGTATGCACCGGTAACCACTACCCGATCGCCATTTTTAAGCCCTTCAGTAATTTCAACCTGGTTATTGCTTTCCTGTCCGGTTTTCACCAGCCTTGGCTCAAAGGTATCTTTTCCACTTTTAATCCATACGTGCATCCCCTTCCCGTCTCTAATTACGGCATCAACGGGTAAACTCAGCGCCTTGCTGCTGTTACCGGTTGGCAGGAATACATTCGCCTGCATTCCGGGCTGCCATTTGTTTCCCGGGTTCGGAATACTGCCCCTGATCTGGGTAAGCTGACTACCAGCACCCAGGACAGGGGTAATAAAGGCAACGCTCATTTCCTGGGGCTGATCTTCCCAGCCTGCCACTACTACTTTTACCCTCTGCCCCTGCTTTACATTTTTTGCCTCGGCCGGATAAACATCGGCCTCTACCCACAATTGCCCATAACCCTCCAGGCGGATAACCGGACTGCCCTCTGTTACATACTGCCCCTGAGTAACCGATACCTCGGCAACCACCCCGCCTTCGGGCGCATAGAACAGCACAAAGGGATCTTTTTTCTGCGTTTTGGCCAGCTGTGCAATCTGGCTGTCTGATTGACCATACAAGCGAAGCTTTTGCCTGGCCGAGGCCACGATCTGCTGTTCTATTTTGTCGCCCTTAAATTGTTTTTCCTGTGCCAGGGCCATCAGGTATTCCTGCTGAAGTGTAGCCAGCTGCTCTGAATACAGTTTATACAAAGGCTGCCCCTTGGCTACCTTAATCCCTGTTTCCCTTACATACAGCTGTTCTATCCTGCCGGCAATCCGGCTCGATATATAACTGCTTTGCTCCGGGTTAACCACCAGACGGCCATTCAGCTGCTTGGCTACTGAGAGACTGGCGTCTCCTACAGCCAGTGTGGTAATGTTGGCCAGGGCCTGCCGCTTTTCATCTACTTTCAGCGCCTTATCGTTACTGTTCTTTTCAAAGGGTACCAGGTCCATCCCGCAAATAGGACAGGTACCCATTTCATTTTTAATGACCTGCGGGTGCATAGGGCAGGTAAAAGTCTGCGTTTTCTCCTTGGCCTCCCCTGCTGCTTCGGGCTTTTTGCCGCTGCTGCAGGCAGCAATAAATGTTGAGGGCAGAAGTGCCATCAATGCTATGTTTTTTATAAATATTTTTCGCTCCATGATTGTGATATTTTTAACGCTCTCTGATAAAACTTTCGCTATCTACCAGGTAAGCGGCATTTTTACTCACCTCCCAATTGCTGATGTCTTCCTTAACCTGCACCATTCCGGCAATGGTAATCCCGGTATGTACCGTTTTAGGCACCACCACATTGCCTTCCTTTTTAAAAAGCACGGATTTGCCACCCAAGGACACAACAGCAGCTTCCGGCAGCCACCAGGATTCCGGCAGCAATACGGGAATCCTGGCTGTAAGCAGTTCACCAACCCTGAAAGCCGGTTTGTTAAGATATACCCTGGCAATGGTAAAGTTTTCTCCGTTCTTAAAAACAGGTTGTATCAGGCCTATTGAGGCCTGCTGTATCGTACGCTTGTCTGCCGTCTTGTAAAACATAAACTTATCTCCTTTACCAAGTAATGCGGCAAGGGCCGGTTTAAGGGAAAATTCGGCAACAAGCCTGTCGGCATTATAAACCGTGAATACAGACTGGCCCGCACTTACATACTGGCCTTCGCGCAGCATTACCGGACTACTTGCAGGTGCCGCTGCTGCCGGAGCTGCTGCTGGTGTAGCGGCAGCAGCGCCCATCCCGCTCATGCCATCTCCTCCCGCCGCGGCTGGCATCGATGTGGCAGGAGCCGAAGCTGCAGGTGCAGCTGCCGATTTCTCCAGGATATAACCATCAGCATTGCTGTATACCGGGATGCGGTAATTCACCTTTCCGGTATTCAATACCTGGTTAATGGCAGCAGCACTCATGCCCAGCAGCATTAAACGTTGTCTGGCACTTTGCAGCATAGCAGGGTCGGCACCTTTTAAAAACAACAGTTCCTGCTGTGCGGCAGCCAGATCGGGTGAATAGACCTCCATAATCAGCTGGCCCTTTTTTACAGGCTGGTAATTGTATTTGATCAGCAAACGTTCTATCCTTCCACTTACCCTGCTGGAAATATTGTTTTCATTACGTGTATCGTAGCTGATGATGCCCTGTGCCTCTTCGGTGAATATCTTAGTACCGTACTCTGCCTTAATTACCGGCAGTCTGGATACCACCTGCTCGTTCGATGGCTTTAACAAGTGGGACAGGTTACTGTCTATTTTTACAACCGCAGGGTCCTCATGAGCAGCCTGTGGATCTGCTTTCTTCTGCTTGCAGGCACTGATCAGCAGAACCGCAGCAAGGGCAATGTGCAAAGGGCCCTTAACGATATAGTTCTTTTTCATAATCAGCAATCATTAAATATAATTTCAATTTCTCATCAAGCACATTGGTCTGCATCATGGTCAAAGCTTCCCATGCACCAATCACTTCTGGCAGCTCCATTTTATTTTCCCTGTAGCTCAAAAAACTTACATCAAGCGTCTTTTTCAGGGCAGGCACAATCTTGTCTTCCATCGCATCAATGCGCTTCTGCATTGACTGGATCTCGAACTGCATGCCGTACAGCATACCCTGGGTTTCCTGCAGCATGGCCGCCTTTTCTTTACCCATAGCCTGTACTTCATACTCCATTCCTTTCACTTCAGACTTATACATTTTCGACGACCATGGGGCTATCGGGATGCTCACCATTCCCATTACACTGAACGCTTTGGGCATCATTTTGGTTAAGGGCGACATGTGGTCGAACCTCAGCTTAAAGTCGGGGCGACTTTGTTTTTTCATCGCCTCTATGTTCAGCTGCATGGATTGTATGCTGTAATCCATTTTTTTAATGTCGTTCCGCGCCAGGGCCAGGCTGGCGGTATCTATAGCTGCTTCCGGCACAAACCCGGGCTGATAGGCCGTATCAATGGCAAAGCCTGCATTTCCCTGCTGGTTCATCAGGCTGTTCAGCCAGGCACGGGCACGCGCTATATCACCTTCCTGCATCCTGATCATGTTGTGGTTCTCTTCCAGCTTTGATGCCGTTTTGTAAACGCTGCCCAGTTTAGACTGGTTGTAGGGATACCTGATCTCTTCGATCTTTTTCATGGTCTCCATGATCTTCTGGTTTTGCTGCAGCACCGCAATTTTCTGCGCTGCTACCAGCCAGCCAAAATACAGGCGCTTGGCCTGTGCCTTATACTCATTTAAGGTTACGCCCCGAGTCTCATTTTCTACTTTTCCTTTCGATTCTATGTAACGCCTGTTCGCATTCAGTTTTACCGGATTGGGAATGTCCTGTTCCAGCTGCAGCATAACAGAGCCTTTGTCCCTGTCGTCCATCAGCATTTGTCCGGGATAGGGTGTCATAAAGGTACCCACCCCTACCATCGGGGCCATCCAGGCAGTTGCCGCCTTTGCCGTATGTTTAAAACTTTCGGCTTTCAAACCGTACGACTGCAGCAACAAATTGTTCCTGTCTATCCGCAATAAAATGCTGTCGAGCGAAAGAACCGGCTGCTGCGCTATGCTCTGTAAGGGCAGCAGCAATAAAATCCATAATATTTTCTTAATGATGTACATCGTGCACCTCCAGTTTTCCATATTTCCTCAATTCATACTCTTTAGACATTAAAAAGATCAGCGGGGTAACCAGCAGAATGTGTGTAGAAGAGGTTAGTACCCCGCCTATCATGGGTAGCACTATAGGCTGCATCACATCCACGCCTACCCCTGTTGCCCAGAGTACAGGCACCAGTCCAAACAACGATACACATACCGTCATCAGTTTTGGCCTTAACCTTTTCGCTGCACCATGGATCACATATTCCCGCAGCTCTTCTTTAGTAATTGTCTCACTCGAGTTTCCTCTCAGTTTTACCAGCTGATGCATGGCATCGTTCAGGTAAATGACCATCACAATCCCGGTTTCCACTGCTATTCCAAACAAAGCAATAAAGCCTACAGCCACACCTACCGATAGGTTAACGCCCCAGAAATAGATCATATAAGCACCACCTATCAGGGCAAAAGGAACGGTAATAAGGCTTAAGAAGGCTTCCCTTACAGAGTGAAAAGCAAAATAGAGTGAGAAAAAGATGATCACCAACACAACCGGGGCAATCCACATCAGGGTCTGCTGTCCGCGAATCAGGTTCTCGTATTGCCCGCTCCACTCCAGGAAATATCCTTCGGGCAGCACCCCTTTTTCTTTGTTCAGTTTCTCCATTGCATCCTTTACGGTGCTGCCCAGGTCCCTGTCTCGCACATTAAACATTACCGCACCACGTAAAATGGCGTTGTCGGAACTGATCATTGGCGGGCCATCCTCAAATTTCACATCGGCTACAGCCGATAAAGGAACTTCGCCAAAACCGGGCGACTGTATCGGGATACGCTCAATACGGGCTACGCTATTACGGTATTCCTGCGCCAGGCGCACGCTGATGGAAAAACGCTGCCTGCCTTCAATGGTATTGCCTACGGGCGCGCCGCCCAATGCACTTTCTACCACCTGGTTCACGTCATCCACATTCAGGCCGTAGCGCGCCAGCTCTTCTCTTTTAATATTGATTGACAGGTATTTTCCACCTGTAATGGGCTCTACAAACAAATCGCTCACTCCCGGAGTACCTTCCAATGCCGCTTTCACCTTTTCAGATACGGCCGCAATGGTATCCAGGTTTTGCCCGAATACTTTAATGCCCACATCGGTACGGATACCCGTAGCCAGCATATTGATACGGTTAATGATGGGTTGCGTCCAGCCGTTTACCACGCCCGGAATCTGCAATTTGGCATCAAGCTCGGTAACAATATCTTTTTTAGTGATGCCCTCGCGCCATTCGCTTTTCGGCTTCAGCGTAATGATGGTCTCGATCATACTGATCGGCGAGTTGTCGGTTGCCGTACTGGCACGGCCAGCCTTTCCCAGCACTTTATCTACTTCAGGTACCGATTTGATGATCTTGTCCTGCACCTGCAAAATCCGCTTTGCCTCGGCATTGGATACATCCGGCAAAGTTACCGGCATAAACAGAATGCTCTGCTCATCGAGCGGGGGAATGAACTCTGTACCCAGGTTTTTAAGCAAAGGAATGGTAATCAGCAAAGCAATCACATTCACAGCTATCGTTGTTTTTCTCCATTTCAGCACTACCCTGATAACCGGTTCATAAACCTTTTCCAGAAAGCGGTTTACCGGATTGGCATTATCTGGCTTGAACTTGCCTTTCATAAAGAAAGAAATAAGTACAGGCGCCAGGGTAATGACCAGCAGGGCATCCACAATCATGATGAATGTTTTGGTAAAGGCCAGCGGGTGGAACAGCTTGCCCTCCTGTCCGGTTAACATAAATACCGGCAAAAAGGAGGTAATGATAATAACTGTTGCAAAAAATACCCCTCTGGAAACCTGCTTGCTCGACTTGGTGATGACCGCCAGGCGGTCTTCTTCTGTAATCCAGTCGGGCGATTTTTTAAATATATTTTTAAACCACTTGATCATGATGTTGTCGTTTTATTTTGGTTCTTTTCCCACAATTCGTACCGTTCGGCCAGGTGTTTATAGGCATTTTCGCTCATGATGATCCCATTGTCCACAATTACGCCTATGGCCAGGGCAATCCCAGTGAGCGACATGATGTTGGATGAAATACCGAATGCATTGAGCAGGATAAAACTGGCGGCAATGGTTATCGGGATCTGGATAATGATGCTCAGCGCACTGCGCCAGTGGAACAGGAATATAAATACGATGATCGATACCACAATCATCTCTTCAATGAGCGTATTTTTGATCGAGTCGACCGATTCTTTGATCAGCTCGCCCCTGTCGTACACAATATCAAACTTTACGCCTTTGGGCAGGCCTTTGGCCACTTCGTTCATCTTGGCCTTTACTTTGTCAATCACCTCAGCGGCATTTTCACCGTAGCGCATCACTACAATACCACCGGCCCGTTCACCCTCACCATCCTGGTCAAATATGCCCAGCCTGGTCTCGCCGGTCATTTGTACCGTGGCCAGGTCTGAGACCTTGATAGGAGTTCCGTTCTGGTTTTTAACCGGGATATTGGCTATTTCTTCCAGCGATTTGAGATAGCCTGAAGTTTTGATGATATATCCGATATCGCTCATTTCGAACTTGCGGCCGCCCGATTCGTTGTTGTTGGCCCTTACTGCGGCAATCACCTGCGGCACGGTAAGTTTGTAATAGAGCAGTTTATTCGGATCTACGGTGATCTGGTATTGTTTCTGGAAACCGCCAAACGAGGCAATTTCACTTACCCCCGATACATTTTGCAGGGCAAACTTCACATACCAGTCTTGTATGGCCCGCTGTTCGCCCAGGTCCATATCCGGAGCATCGAGTGTATACCAAAGCACGTGGCCTACACCTGTACCATCTGGTCCCAGCTGTGGCGTTACCCCATCGGGCAGGGTTTTCGAAATGGTGCTGATCCGTTCCATTACCCGCTCCCGGGCCCAGTACACATCTACATCGTCTTCAAATATGACATAGATAAAACTCATACCGAACATAGAAGAGCCCCTCACATATTTGATTTTAGGGATACCCTGTAAATTGGTGACCAGTGGATAAGTTACCTGGTCCTCTATCAGTTGCGGCGAACGTCCCATCCATTCGGTAAACACAATAACCTGGTTTTCCGAAAGGTCTGGAATGGCATCTATCGGGTTCTTTTGTACGGAGAATACGCCCCATATAAATAAGCCCGCAGAAAGCACCAGTACAATAAACCGGTTCTGCATCGACCATTCTATAATTTTATGTACCATAATATTTTATAATAACCAGCTGCCTTTTTTTAGTGTGTTTCGCCTGCTTTACCTGTACGGTCGTACTGACAGCAGTCAGGTAATTTTTCGTAGGCCTCTTTTGTAGCTTTTACCTTCTCGGTATCATAGCCTACCGCAGCTACTTTCTGCTGTACCTGCTGGTTGCTGATTTTTGTAGAATCGTAACTTACCGTAAGCACTTTAGTGGTTTTATTCCAGTCGGCCGCACTTATACCGGGTACTTTAAGTGCAGATTCTATTTTCTTTTTACACATGCCACAGTTACCCAATACTTTAATTTTGTCTGTTTTAGTCTGTGCAAATACAGCACTGCCAAGGAAAGTCAATACGACTACCGAAAGAATTCTCAATGAGTTCATAAAATTGTTTTTAAGAAAATGTAAATAATTGTGTTTTAAAGCGGGATCGCTTCGGGCTGTTTTGAATGCCTGGTGCAGGTTCCGGTTTTTGGAACACAGCAAAATGCACGCAATACAGCGTCAGGTACAGGAAGTACCTGTTAAAAAAAGACAGCTGGTATTATATTCTGTAGGTACAGTTTTTCAGGTAAACAGGGACTCTCGTTCCATCGGGGGGTGCATTGCTCAATGCTTCCCTGGTAATTTTTACAGGTACGGCTGGCTGGCAGTTTACAAGCAGCTCCGGAAGGACAACCACTACAGGAAGCTGATCAAACTTATAACTGATCTGACCCGCCTTCTGGGATTTTTCAACCTTGGCTTTTTGTTCGATGTCTTTGCAGCACGATTTCTTTTTGGACTCCGTTTTAGGCATTCCGCAGAAATCACAAACCTTCCGGGATTCTTTTTCAAAGCCCCAGCTAACCAGTTTGCCCATGCAATAATGAAAATGCACACTTGCCCCGCTGGCTATGCCCAGATAAAAGATGGCAAGAATAGTAAGCAGTGTTCTTTTCATGATCATTCAAAGGTTATAAAAAGAACGGAATTATTTTTACATAATTCCGTTCTTTTTTTACATCGTATTGTTTCTTTTACAATTCCCTTGCTGCATAGCCCGCTTTTTCAATGGTATTTACCACTGTTTCTGCATCAAGGCTATCATTTCCTTCTATAGTAAGGATTTTATCAGGGTTATTGGTATCTACTTCCCATTTGGTTACCTCAGGCAGCTCGTTAAGGAAGGGTGTTACCGCAGCAATACATCCGCTGCATTTGATATTTGTTTTAAATTTTAGTGTTTCCATGATATTTTATTTTAAAGAGTTTTATAATGATTAACTAAGTTTTGCAAGTTTAAGCCTCAGGCTATTGCCTACTACCGATACAGAGCTCAATGCCATTGCGGCCCCGGCAATCATTGGGTTCAGCAGGAAACCATTGATTGGGTACAACAGCCCGGCAGCGATAGGGATTCCGATCAGGTTGTAAATAAATGCCCAGAACAGGTTCTGGCGAATGGCCTTTACCGTGAGTTTAGATAGGCGCAGGGCTTTAGGCACCTGCTGCAGATCGGAAGATACCAGTGTCATCTTGGCCACATCAATGGCAATATCCGAACCTTTGCCCATGGCTATAGAAACATCGGCCTGTGCCAGTGCCTGGCTATCGTTAATACCATCCCCGATCATGGCCACCACCTTACCTTTGGCCTGCAACTCTTTTACAAAGTCCGATTTATCTGAAGGCAGTACTTCGGCTTTAAAATGATCAATACCAGCCTGTGCTGCTACAGAAGCCGCCGTCTGCTCGTTATCGCCGGTGAGCATGTACACAGCTATACCTGCCTCTTTTAAAGCACTGACGGCCTGGGCAGAGCCGGCCTTGATCTGATCGGCTATGGCCACAATTGCGAGTACCTGCGATGAGCTGGTAAAATAAATTACGGTTTGGGCGAGTTGCTGCAGTTCCGTTACTTTGGCCTGCAAGGCCTCCGGAACATGCTGCCCATTTAAAATTTTATGGCTGCCGGCCCAGTATTTTTCTCCTTCGGCCACTGCAACAACACCTTTACCGGTCAGGCTTTCAAAATCGCTTACTGCAGCACTTTTAATGCTTTCTGTTCTCAGCTTGCGTACAATAGCTTCTGCCAGCGGGTGCTCTGAAGCCTGTTCCAAAGCCATTAATATGCCCTGAAGCTGTGGCTTATCTTTAGGCAGTTCAGCAGCCCATTTTACATGGGTTACCTCAGGTTTGCCTTCGGTAATGGTACCGGTTTTATCTAAAATTACAGCATTTACTTTATGACCCAGTTCCAGAGCTTCAGCATCTTTGATTAAAATACCACTTTCTGCACCTTTTCCAATACCCACCATGATTGCCGTAGGTGTTGCCAGCCCCAACGCACAAGGGCAGGCAATAACCAATACGGTAACCATAGCAAGTAATCCCTGTGTAAAGGCATGCTCGCCTCCAAATACCATCCATGCACCCAGACTAATGAGCGCAATCAGGATCACTATAGGCACAAATATGCCCGCAATTTTATCGACCAGTTTCTGCACCGGGGCTTTAGATCCCTGGGCTTCCTGCACCAGTTTAATGATCTGCGCCAGCATGGTCTCACCACCAACCTTCTCTGCCCTAAACTTAAAGCTGCCTTTCTGGTTAATGGTTCCGGCAAAAACCTTATCACCCGCCTTTTTGGCTACAGCAACCGGCTCACCGGTAATCATACTTTCGTCTACAAAAGAACTGCCTTCATACACCACACCATCTACCGGCACTTTCTCTCCGGAGCGTACCAATAGCTGATCTGCAATCTTTACATCGGCCACCGCAATTTCTTTTTCTCCGGCATCGGTCAATACAATTACTGTTTTAGGCTGTAAGCCGATTAGCTTTTTAATGGCTGAAGACGTGTTTGATTTTGCCCTTTCTTCCAGCAGCTTACCCAGCATGATAAACACAATTACCACTGCTGCGGCCTCAAAATACACGTGTGGGTGCAGGCCCCTGTTGTGCCAGAATTCGGGATTAAAGGTGTTGAAAACACTGAATACATAAGCAATACCTGTACTTAAAGCCACCAGGGTATCCATATTGGCCTTCCCATATTTGGCCTGCTTCCAGGCGTTCACAAAAAAATTACGGCCGAAGATGAACAAAACAGGTGTGGTTAAGGCCAGCATATAATAATTACCATTGGGCATATCCATAAAGAACATACCAATAATAACAACCGGAATGGTAAGGATCAGCGACCAGATCATCCTTTTTTTGAGCGACTGGTAATGGTTTCTTTGCGCTTCTTCCTGAAGTTCTTTGGCGCCTTCCTGCTGTACAATCAGGTCGTAGCCTATAGACTGAACTGCCTTTTGGAAAGCTTCAGGCTGAACTACAGCAGGGCGGTAGCTTACCTGTACAGTTTGCGTGGCATAATTAACAGCAGCTTTATCTACACCCTCTTGTGCAGCTATAATAGATTCAACACTTACGGCACAAGCAGCACAGGTCATCCCCAGTACCGGCATCGAAATTGTTTCTACATTGTTGTTCATGACTATCTTTGTTTAATTAACAATACAAAGGTAGCACGGCAACAACCCCAGATTTTTACAGGATTATGCGAATAGTTTATAAAATTTTGTACAGCGCCATAGTATTTTGGGTTATCCTTTATTCCTTAAAACATTGGCTGTGCCAGAAAAACCCATCGAAATGGCATGCTGCAAGGCAGTAACCCCATTTTTGTCGGGGATGCTGGTATCACATCCTGCCTCTACCAGGTTCTGAACAATTTCTACATATTTACTGCTGCCATTCCCCAGCACAACGGCTTCCATCAGGCCTGTCCAGCCTAACCTGTTCACATGGTTAATGGGAAAGCCTTTTATGTTGCCCAGCAGCCTTACAGCTTCAACATGTCCTCTTTCACAGGCCGGGATAAGTGCTGTCCCATTATAACGGTTAAAAATATCGAAACGCGCTCCATTTGCCAGAAAAAGTTTGAGCAAGGCTACATTTCCCGAGGCACCTGCATATAAAAAAGGGCTGTCGTGTATGTCATCCTGCTGGTTTACATCAGCTTTATAGGAAACCAGTAATTTTGCCATCTCCAGATCGTTCAGCTGCGTTGCAATCAGCAACAGCGATTTGCTGTTTTTGGCTTTGGTATTCACGTCTGCGCCTTTTTTTAGCGCAGCGGATACCACTTCCAGCTGTTTATTTTTTACGGCCTCAATAATTGTGATTTGCTCAGTAGCTAGATTTGACATATCTGTAGATGCTTTGCAGCAGTTAAAAAAAATCATTGAAAAAATTAAGATCAGGTTTTGCTTCATGTCATAACATTCGATTTCAAAGTTAGCTGCACTAAAATTTAAAAAGATGGAGTATTCCTGTCAGAACTTGGACAATTTATAACTATTCCCTGAATTGTCTTGGGGATGTACCTGTTTGGGCCTTGAAAAACCTGGAAAAATAAGCCAGATCGTAAAAACCCAGTTCAAAGGCAATCTCTTTTACAGATTTTTCTGAAGCATGCAAAAGACGTTTGGCTTCCAGTATTACCCTGTTCTGGATCAGCTGGCTAGCCGATGCGTTAAAATGCCTTTTGCAAAGGATGTTCAGGTAATTAGCCGTGATGTTGAGTTTATCGGCATAAAAGGTTACTGATTTTTCTTCTTTGAAATGTAGGTCAATCAGCGAAAGGAACTTAAACAGGCCTGGTTTTGCCTTATAAACTGTCAGATCGTTAAACTTAATTTCTGCTTCATGATTTACCAAACCGGCAATAATCCTGCTTCGTAAGTTCACAATATCCCACAACACGGGCTTTGCATTAAGCTCGTGTTGTATGGCTTTGAACTCGTACAAAAGCTTTTGAAAAACTTCCGGGTTCAGGTGAATTACCGGATGGTTTCTATAATGTGCAAAGGAGAACATGAGGGAGTTTGCAAAGCTCTCAAAAACACTTCTGCTGATCATCAGCTGATAAGCAGAAGTGTCTGCTCCCAATTCCCAGCGGTGCACCTGATCTGGAAACAGCAGGTGCATCTGGTGGTTCCTTACTTCATGATCCAAAAAATCAATAGAATGCGTTCCGCTTCCCGTTTCAAACAGCAGGAAGACAAAAAAGTCGTGTTTATGGGGCTTTTCAATGAACCGCTCCCCATGTATCTCATGATAAAGCAAAGCATCATCCGCAGCCAGGTCATACTGAAATTCCTTTATACCAAGTACCGGAAAATGCTCCTTCATAGGAGAAAGTTAGGAAAATTATCCTAAACGAATGCTTTTGCAAATTCCTTTGCAAAATCCTCCAGCTTTATTTTTCCCAATGAAGCCGGTCTGTTGTTAAAATAATGTGCATATAGTATACGGCTCCGGGTAGCTGCCCCCATTTCTACATAACTTTTGGCCATTACCTCTGGCAAACCTGCTTGCAGCATGCCCTGTAAAGCATCTTCGTCGTTAAATTCTACCCATGGCAGTTCTGGTTTGCCAATAGCAGTACCCAATACCTTAGCCACATTGGCTGCAGTGGTTTCATCACTGGCAATATAGCGCACACTCTTACCTGCAAAACCTTGCTGCAATTCTTCGGCAGCAGCAGCGGCAATATCGTTAGGATGTACCAGCACCAGCGGCGTTGCTGCATCATAATTTGAGCCCAGGATGCCAGCATGCTTAATCATATCCACATTTCCATAAAAATTGGTGTAAAAATAGGCGGGGCGCAGGTGCTTAACCGCTACGCCATCCAGCTCACTATAAGCTTGTTCTACATCATGCAGGCCTGAGATAGGGCCGCTACCGCCATCCAGGTGCGCGCCGATACTGCTCAGGTTAACTACCTTTTTTACACCAGAAGCCTTAATGGCCTCTGCATATTTTTTGCCTGTTGAACCAATAAAATCCCTGATGTTTGAAGCCCCAAAATTTGGTGGCACCATGGTGTAAATAGCATCTTTACCTTTAAAGGCTGCCGTAAGGAAATCCACATCTTCTACAGAGCCGATGGCCGCGGTTGCGCCCAACGCTTCAATAGCCCGAGCTTTATCTGGTTTGCTACTGATGATGGTTACCTGATGTCCGGCGACGATTAAAGTTTCTGCCAATGGTTTACTGATATTTCCTAGTGATCCTGTGATTGTAAAATTCATAATGATATATTTTTAAAATGTTGAATACAAAGGTATATTTGTACTTACTTTTATACAAGTACTTACCCCAAAGTATGTAACAATGACAGCGATTAAAGAAAGCTCTACGCGTAATTTCAACAAACAGGCATCTGCTACCTATTGCCCTGTTACTTATGTAATGAACAAAATTGGCGGACATTGGAAGCCCATTATCTTATACCATCTTTCAAATGGCCCAAAACGCTACAGCGAATTAAAACGCGCCATTCCTGAAATTACAGAAAAAATGCTCATCCAGCATCTAAAGCAGCTGCAGGAAGATGAACTGGTGCTCAGAACCGCAGAACCCGTGATACCTCCCTTTGTAACCTATTCTTTAACGCCTTCGGGTGCCGGGCTGCAGCCAGTATTAAACGCAATGGCTACATGGGGGCTGGATGATATGAAGCGGAGATGATCAGATCCATTGCCATTCAGGATTTCCTGTCTATGCAGGAACCTGTCCCTTTAATTGATGTAAGAACACCCGCCGAATTTGCCCAAGGCAAGGTTCCGGGCGCATTCAACATCCCAATATTTACCAATGATGAGCGTGTTCAGGTGGGCACCACCTACAAGCAAATCGGTAGGGAACAGGCCATTCTGCTGGGGTTTGACCTTACAGGAAATAAATGGTCGGGCTTTATTAAACAGGCCCTGGAAATTGCCCCCGGTAAAAAAATTGCCCTTCACTGTTGGCGGGGCGGCATGCGGAGCGGCGCCATGGCATGGGCTTTTGACTTGTATGGCTTTGAAGTATACCTGATTTCGGGCGGTTATAAAAACTACCGCCGATGGGCCCTGGAACAATTTAAAAAATCATATCCACTGACTGTTTTAGGAGGCATGACGGGTTCTGGCAAAACCAGAATACTGCAGCAACTACAGGCCATGGGAGAACAGGTTATCGACCTGGAGGCACTTGCACAGCATCAGGGCTCATCCTACGGCACAATGAACAAAATGGTTCAACCAACCCAGGAGCAGTTTGAAAATAACCTGGCCCTGCAGCTGCACCTGCTCAATCCGGAACGGCCGGTATGGGTAGAAGACGAAAGCCTGACCATTGGCAAAAGATGTATCCCTAAAACATTCTGGGACCAAATGCGTACAGCCTGTTTATTTAAGGTTGAGGTCCCTTTAAACCACCGCATAACTACATTGGCGCAGGAATACGGAGAACTGGATAAAGATTTCCTTGTTGAATGTACCGAACGCATCTGGAAAAGACTGGGGCCAGAACAAACCAGGAATGCGATAAATGCCATCCGGGAAAACCGTATGGAAGATTTTGTAAGCTATGTGCTGGCTTATTACGACAAGACCTACACCACAGGATTAAATAAGCGCAAACCGGAAAGCATCATTTCAATACGTGTTAACGGCAAAGATATAGCTGCCGATGCCGCAAGTGTCCTGGCGGCAAAACACCATTCAAAAAATTAATATGGAACACAACGATATCAAACTTACCCAATACTCTCACGGTGCCGGGTGCGGCTGTAAAATCAGTCCGGCTATACTGGACAAAATTCTGCACAGCAGTGTACCCGCCACTACGGATCCCCGTTTACTGGTGGGGAACGACAAGCGCGACGATGCCGCGGTCTTTGATCTGGGCAATGGATCCGGCCTGATCTCCACAACTGATTTTTTTATGCCTATTGTAGATGATGCCTACGACTTCGGGCGAATCGCTTCTGCAAATGCAATCAGCGATGTGTATGCTATGGGCGGAAAGCCTGTAATGGCAATTGCCATCCTCGGCTGGCCCATTGAAAAGTTACCGGCAGAGGTAGCCCAACGGGTACTGGAAGGCGCCAGGGCCATCTGTGCAGAGGCCGGCATAACGCTGGCCGGCGGACACAGCATCGATTGTCCTGAACCGGTCTTCGGGCTTTCCGTTAATGGCCTGGTCGACATTCCAAAACTCAAGCAAAACTCCACAGGCACCAGCGGATGTCGTTTATACATCACCAAAGCCCTGGGTGTGGGGATATTATCTACTGCGCAGAAACGTGGCCTGTTACGGTCCGAAGATGCAGCTATAGCGCTTAAAAGCATGACTACGCTCAATAAACCGGGCGAGCTATTTGGAAAACTGGATTGTGTAAAGGCAATGACCGATGTAACCGGTTTTGGATTGCTTGGGCACCTCAGCGAAATGTGCGAGGGCAGTAACCTGTCGGCTGTAGTTGAATTTGATAAAGTTCCTGTTATCCCTTCCCTACCCTTTTACCTCGAGCAAAACTGCTATCCGGGCGGCACCCAAAGGAACTGGAACAGCTATGGCCACAAAGTAACTGAGCTTACAGACCAGCAAAAATACATACTGGCAGATCCCCAGACCAGCGGTGGCCTGCTTGTGGCGGTTAGCCCTGAAGGCGCAGCCGAATTTGAGGCTATATTGAAGCAACAGGGCCTTGCAGACAATCAGCTTGTTCCTTTCGGCTGGCTGGAAGCTCCTTCTGCGGGGCCACTAATTAAGGTCATTTAGCATATTTATCAGATAATATGTAATTTTAGGCATGAACAATTCCAGTGCACAACAAGAACGCATTGCAAAAATGACTTTTGCCTCTGTTTACCCTCTGTATGTGGCAAAGGTGGAAAGGAAAGGCAGAACAAAAGCGGAACTGCACCAGGTTATAACATGGCTAACCGGTTTTGACGACAGGAAACTGCAGCAACTGATTGAAGAAAAGGCAACTTTTGAAACTTTCTTTCAGCAGGCCGTTCTGAACCCCAATGCAACACTCATTACCGGACTCATCTGCGGGTACCGCATTGAAGAAATTGAAGAGCCTTTAACCCGGAAGGTACGCTACCTGGATAAACTGGTAGACGAGCTGGCCAAGGGCAGAAAAATGGAGAAAATATTGAGAAGTTCCTGATCATTTCAGGAGCTTCATTTTATTATCCAGAAATTCCCATTCATTGATGTGGGCTTTCTGGTGTTCTTTCTTTACAATCTGGTCAAACTTCTCAATTAAATCAGGATGCTGAGCGGCAACATCCTGTGTTTCCGAAGGATCATCCTTTAAATTAAAGATCATCCAGCGGTTATCCGGGTTTTTACGCAGTTCTGTTTTTACGCCTTTCCAGTCGCCATACCTGATCGCCAGCTGTCCTCCTTTTTCAGGATATTCAAAATAAAGGTATTCCCGTTGTTTTTGCATTTTTTCATTCCCTGTTAAGGTAGGCAACAGTGAAATGCCATCTGTCTGATTTGTTTTGGCACCGGCGATTTCTGCAAAAGTGGCCATCATATCAAACTGGGCCGAAATAAAATCATTTTTCGAGCCAGGCTTTATTTTGCCCGGCCAGCGTGCAATAAAAGGCTCACGGATCCCTCCTTCGAATACATCCATTTTTAATCCGCGCAAACCGCCATTGCTGTTAAAAAATACGGGATCCACCCCTCCGTTAAAGGTAGGGCCGTTATCGCTCGAGAACAGGATGATCGTATTTTTATCCAGCCCCAGTTCCCTTACCTTCTTCATTACGATGCCTACCTGCTCATCCAGAAAAGTGATCATTGCGGCATAGGTAGACAATGGATATCTGCAGGGCGAGTAACCGCTTTCTCCGTAATACGGTTTTTCGTCAGGGAACTTACCTATATACTGGTCTACATACTGCTTCGGTGCCTGCAGGGCCACATGTGGGATGGTATAGGGCATATACAAAAAGAAGGGCCCACCTTTATGCTGATCAATAAACCTGAGCGCTTTTTCCGTCATTTTTGCCGGCGCGTAATCCGTTCCCGAAAACCGCTCAAAATCCTTTTCTGTTGCCCTGGCTTGGTCCAGTCGCTGGTGAACTAAAAATGCAGGGTTGTTGAGTTTGTCCCAATGGTCATTTTCCCATAAATGTGTAGGGTAATAGTTGTGGGCCTGCTTCTGATCGGCATAACCATAAAAGTAGTCAAAACCCTGCAGCAAGGGATTGCCGGTGGTACCTGCCATTCCCAATCCCCATTTTCCGGTGATGCCCGTGGCATAACCTGCCAACTTCAGCATTTTAGGCAGGGTAAATGTACCCTCCGGCAGCGGCATCTGTCCGCCCTCACTTTCATCAGTAAAACCGCCCATTTCGTAATTACCGCGGATATAGGCATGCCCGCCGTGCTTGCCAGTCATGAGCATACATCGGGCAGGCGCACAAACGGGTGTTCCGGTGTAGTGCTGCGTAAAGGTCATTCCTTCCCGGGCCATGCGGTCCAGGTTTGGGGTTTTGATCTTTGTCTGGCCATAAGGCCCTGTTTCCCCATAGCCCAGGTCATCCGCGTAAATATAAATGATATTGGGTTTTTGAGGTCTCTGCGCAGACGCTGCCAGGCCAAGCATCATCAATGCCCAGGATAAGATCACTTGTTTCATGATGTTATTTTTTTTCTTTGATCTGCTGTAAAATGGTCGATAATTCCTTCACTTTTTCAGGATATTTCACGGCCAGATTATGCTGTTCAGCAATATCCTCATTTAAATTGTAAAGCTGCGGGCTTTCCAGGCTTCCTGATTCAATTGCCACCAGTTTCATGAATGCAGGACCATTCGAAGGACTGATGTATTTCCAGCCATCTTTCACAACAGACAGTGCTCCGCCCTGCTGTACCAATACCGAACGCCCTTTTTGCGACTTTCCGGTTAGGGCGTCTATCAGGTTTTCGCTGTCAGGAGCTTCCCCTGCTGCAACTTTTTGTCCAAGCAATGCGGCAAAGGAGGCCAATAAGTCCATTTGGCTTACCAAAGCTTTAGAAACCTGCGGTTTAACCTGGCTTTTCCAGCTCAATATAAAAGGCACACGGGTACCGCCTTCAAATGCGCTGTACTTGCCTCCCCTTAGCTTTCCGGCAGGTGTATGTCCATTAAGCCTGGTTACAGCTTCATCCTGGTAGCCATCATCCAGTACAGGCCCGTTATCGCTGGTAAATATAATCAAGGTATTTTTCTCGATCCCGAGTGCAGCCAGCTGCTTCGTGATTTCCCCTACAGTCCAGTCGAGCTGCAAAATGGCATCACCTCTTAAACCCAGGCCACTCTTACCTTTAAAACGTGTAGCTGGCATGCGGGGTACATGCGGCTCTGTAAGGGAGAAATACAGGAAGAAAGGCCTGCTTTTATTTTCTTCAATAAAATGCTGGGCCGTAGCCAGAAAGGTAGTCGATACCTCTTCATCAACCCATCTGGCCATCTTACCCCCACTCATGTAACCTATCCTGCCAATTCCATTTACTATGGTCTGGTTATGCCCTTGTCCGGGTGAGGATTGCAGTTTTAACAGTTCAGGGTGCTCTTTTCCCGTAGGTTCATCGCCTACTTTCTTTACATAATCAACCGCTATCGGATCATTTGCATCAAGCGCAACCACCTTATGGTTCTCTAAAAATACGGTAGGCACCCTGTCTGCAGTAGCCGGAAAAATGAAAGAATAATCGAAGCCAACTTCATTCGGTCCGGGCTTTACCGCTCCGTTCCAGTCCTTGGCCACGGCCTCTCCCAGGCCCAGATGCCACTTACCTACTATTGCAGTTTTGTAGCCTGCCGTCTTAAACAGTTTTGGCAAGGTTAGTTTATCCGTTGGGATAATCAAGGCCGCATCCCCAGGCAAAACACCGGTTCCCTGTTTGCGCCAAGGATATTGGCCGATCATTAAAGCATAGCGGGAAGGGGTACAGGTTGCCGATGTACAATGCGCATCGGTAAAACGTATTCCCGAGGCGGCAAGCCTGTCCAGGTTAGGTGTTTTTATTTTCTCGGCACCATAACAGCTCAAATCCCCATATCCCAAATCATCTGCATAAATGTAAATGACATTGGGTTTTTGGGCGTTGGCAGCCAGGGCAAATACAAGCATGCAAAGGGTTAACCAGGTTCTCGTTTTCATTTGTGTTTTTTTTTGTGATAGGCGTAAAAATAAATTAACCATTATTGAATATCAAGCTGATCTGCTGTTTTCAGGGGAACCCAGCCGGGCTTGGGCAGGCTGTCCTTCCATTTGTAAAAAAGGGTGTACAGCTGTTTTGCAATTTCTGGCTCCGTAGTGTAAAGATCCTGGTTTTCAGAAATGTCTGTAGCCAGGTTGTACAATTGCGGTGCTTTGCCGGGTACAAAGTCCATTTTCCAATTTCCTTTTCTGATGGCCCCATGATCTTTAGCAATATACCAATAAAAAGTCCTTTCCTTTTTTTTCAACCGGCCATTCACCAGTTTTACAATATCCGTACCTTGTAATACTGCATATTTTCCGGCTTTATCGCCTGCTGCATTGATAAAGGCCGGCAGCAGATCAAGCGTTGATACGGGTGGTTCGTACACAGTTCCTGCCTTTACCTTTCCTCTCCACATCAGCGCCATGGGCACCCTGACCCCCCCCTCATACACCTGGCCTTTTAGCCCTCTTAGCGGATAATTGTCGGCAAAACTATGGATTACCTGTCCGCCATTGTCGTTGGTAAAAACAACAAGCGTATTATCCAGCAAATGGCAGGCTTCCAGTTCCTTTAGTATCTTACCTATATTTTCGTCCATACTTTCTGTCATGGCAGCATTCAGTTCCCGGCCTTTTGAGCCAAACTTACCTTCATACTTCTGCAGCAATTCTGGCTTGGCCTGCATTGGGGTATGGGGTGCATTAAAAGATACATACAGGAAAAATGGCTTTCCTGCATTGCGGCGTATAAAGCTTACGGACTGGTTTCCGATGGCATCCGTCATGTAGGGAATGTCTTCTGCGGCTAGCGGCCTTTTGTTTTCTTCAACCTTTTTAGCTGTACCGGCAGTATAATTATTACTACCCCATAAAAAACCCCAGAAATAATCGAAACCACGGCTGTTCGGATGAAAACGCGCTGCAAAGCCTTCATGCCATTTACCCACAATACCTGTAGTATAGCCCAGAGGTTTCAGGTACTGCCCAACGAGTTTCTGGTTCACAGGCAAACCAAAGCTGTCTACCGGAATGGTATATTTTACATTTTGCACAAAATTATATACCTGCCCAAAGGTAGCCTGGTTTACTCCGGTCAGTATCCCTGCCCGCGAAGGGCTGCATACCGCACCGGTAACATAGGCATTGCTGAACTTTACCCCTTCCGCTGCAATCCTGTCAATATTGGGTGTAGGGATAAGCCTATTACTCTGGAAACCAAAATCTGCATAACCGGCATCGTCGCTTAAAATGAAAATAATGTTTGGCCTGCCCGTTTTTTTCTGCGCCCCTGCGGGGGTCATGATGCCGGCAATCAGCAGCATCATGACTATACATCCAAACCGGGCCATCAGCTTATCTGAACGGATCATCATACAATTATTTAAGGTTTGGGTTGTTGTTTACTTCCGACTGTGGAATTGGCCACAGCTCGTCCTGCCCCGCCCTGAATGCTTTTGAAGTTACATACCAGCGACCATATGGATCAGTAGCAGTCCCTTTTTTACGCAGGTTTGTTGCTCCAGGAAAAGGAGCCCCATAAAAATCGCCATTCAGTACCTGGGCTATATTTTTCCAGCGCAGCAAGTCCCAGTAACGGATGCCTTCAAGTGCCAGCTCATTCCTGCGCTCCCTGCGTAAAATCACTCTTAACAGGGCCGGGTTTGTTTCGGTTACCTTTGGCATATTCACCGTACTTCTACCCCTCACCAGGTTTATCGTAGCATCCAGCAGGCCCATATCTATAGCGTCACCTTTTTCCAGTTTGGCTTCCAGGTAACTGAGCAATATTTCCGCGTAGCGGATGATGGGCAGGTCTATACCTGAATTTTGCAGGTCGCCGCCACTAAAAGCCTCACTGTTGAACTTTTTAATGCAGAACCCGGTACGCGTAGCCTGTAAACTGGTAGACAGGCGGTCTAGCGAAGCCATATTATCAGGGTGACTGATATAAGTGATATTTTTAAATGGCTGGCCATTGTACAACACGGTAAATTTTAAACGAGGATCGCGGTTCTGACCCAAATCTGCCGCATTGTAACGGGCATCTGTGTACGAAAATGGTGTTCCATCTTTAAACTCATAAGACTCTACAAGGCTGCCCAGCGGGCAATGGAGCACAAAACCACCCAATGTTCTTGGGTAATTGTGCTGCATCATGGCATTGGGTGCCAGGTCTTGAAGGTACTGGGTAGCAAAAATAATTTCCCTGCTGGTTTCGTTGGTACCGTTAAACAGGCTCTCAAAATTAGGGTCAATGCTGTTGTCGTTAAAATCTATAATCTGCTTATAGGTGGTTACCGCATCGCTCCACTTTTGTTCAGCGAGGTATAACCTGCCCAGAAAAGCCAGCGCAGCCTGGGCTGTGGCCCTTCCGCGTTCTGCAGCCGCCAGCTGTCCAAAACGCGGCAGCGCCGGTGCAATGGCTTTTAGCTCAGCTTCAACAAAGTCCTGTACCTGGTCTTTAGTGGCTTTAGTTACTGTATTTGCTTCTGGCAGGGTAAGTGTTTTGGTAACCAATGGAACTGCACCGAAATACTGCGAAAGGTAAAAATACTGACAGGCCCTGATGAATTTCACTTCAGCCGTCATCCGGTTAACCTTGGCCCCATCAATGGTAGCTTTGCCTATATTTTCCAGAAAAAAATTGCAGCGGGCAATTCTTGTATAGCTTGCGTTCCAATAGTATGACAAATAAATATTATTTGCCGTATGCGTACCATTAGTCATTATATTGAACCCCGAATTATCGCCCCTGCGGTCATAGGCATTGTCTGTAGCAAATTCCAGGTACAACAGGCCATGGTATGACCACCAATCCGTAGCTGAAAACTCTGCGCCCGTAGGGTTGGCCAGCATTTGTATATTACCTCGGTATACCCCCGTAAGTGCCTGCATAATGTTTTGTTCGGAAGTCCAGAAGGCCTCGTTTGAAAACTGATCCAAAGGTGTTTTGTCCAGCTCTTTGCGGCAGGCAGAAGCCAGGGCTACCAATATCAGCAGGAACGGTAAAAATCTATTTAAATATGAATTTTTCATCTCTTCTATCTTTATGATTAAAAATTAACATTTACCCCGAGCGTGTAATTGGCCAGGATAGGGTAATAACTCCCTCCGGTATTGATTTCCGGGTCCCAACCTTTCGGATATTTGGTAAAGGCCAGCGGGTTCTGTGCCGTAGCGTAAATGCGGATGTGCTGTACACCCGCTTTTTTCAATGCAGCATTGGCCAGCTTATACCCCAGCTGAACGTTCCTTACCTTAAGGTAATTTCCGTTTAGCAGCCAGAACGAAGATGGGAGTGTATTTGGGGTTCCCTGATTGGTAATTACCTCCAAACGGGGATACTTTGCGTAACGGTTGGGATTGTCTGCACTCCAATGGTCGTCCATCTGCCAGCGCTGAATGTTTCCGTTCTGATAAAAGGCATACCCGGCATAGTCTGTTAACCTTCCGCTTACCTTGGCAACGCCTTGTAGCAATACAGAACAATCAAATCCTTTATAGCTTCCGCCCAGGGTGATGCCATATGTATATTTTGGGATTTGGCTTCCTATCACTGTTCTGTCGTAAGCTGCGGTCACTTTTCCGTCAGGAACACCATCAGGGCCGCTGATATCCCTGTACCTGATATCTCCCGGCTTAGGTGCCGGATTAATGCTCTTCTGATCAGGATAGCTCGCAATATCGCCTGCATCTACAATAAGCCATCAGCAAGGTAACCATAATAAAGGTTCACAGGATAACCGTTAAAAAGGGAGCTGCCATTACCCACCATACCATTTGGCTGAACAACGTTTCCAACACCCAGATCCAATACCTTGTTATTCACAATAGAGAAGTTGGTATTGATATTAAAAGAAAAATCCCCAAAATTTTCCTTATAAGCAGCTGTAAATTCCCAGCCTTTGTTGCTCAGTTTACCTGAATTCTGCACCCCAACATTCAGACCAAGTACAGTAGAAACACTGTTTCCCGGGCTTACCAGGATGTCATAAGTATACCTGTCGAAATAAGTAGCGCTCACATTCAGCTTCCCTTTAAATAAGGTGGCATCAATACCTGCATCCTTTGTTCGGGTAGATTCCCAGCGAATGCTGGCGTCTGTAAGTGTGGTATTAGCCACTCCGGTTGACAATGCACCGCCAAAAGGATAATTGAAATTTGGAGACAGCATGCTCTGGTAAGGATAATAGTCCTGTTCCCCGTTTAGCTTACGTATGTTCTGATTCCCTAAAGTCCCCATTGAGGCTTTTAACTTCAAATCAGTTAACCAGCTGAGTTTATCTTTCAAAAAACCTTCTTCTGATAACCTCCATCCAACTGCTACTGCAGGAAAGGCTGCATACTTGTTTTCACTGGAAAAACGCGAAGAGCCATCATACCTTACAGTACCCTCTACCAGGTACCTGTTTTTAAAGTTATAATTCAGCCTTGCAAAGTAAGAATCAAGGACAAGCTCGCTGCTTGTGCTACCGTTCTTTTGTGTACTGGCATCTCCGGCGGCCAGCTCTGTAAGCGAATTACTATTATACCCGCTTCTGCTCGCCGAAAACGAACCGTTCTTATAATATTCGTAGGTATGTCCTCCCAGAATACCCAACTCATGGCCACCAAAGTTCCGTTTGTACTCTGCCAGCTGCTGCAATGTTTTATAGGTATTTAAAGCATTGCCCTGATTCAGGGTACCCGGCCCAAGGGTTAAAGTTGCATTGATCCTTTGATTGGCCAGGAAACGCTGTGAGTTGTCGTTCAATTGGGTGTAACCGCCAATAACTGACAGCTTAAGCCCTTTAATGACATCCCAGTCCAGCCGCAAATTAGCCAGCAAATCCGTTTGTTTATCTTTATAGAAAGATTCGTTATCGGTGTAAGAAACCGGTGTTCCCTTAGCCACCACGCCCAAGCCGTAATCGCCATTGCTTAGTTTATTTACATAAACGGCCGGTACACGGATCACCTGGCTAATATTCGTCAGCATGTCTGTCCAGTCTAGCGTTGCCGGAGGGGCAGGCTGGTTATCTATATACTGTGCGCCCGATAAACGGGTGGTCAGCTTCAGGTTTGGCAGGAAATTGTTGACCAGGTTTAACCTGATGTTGTAGCGGTTGTAATTGTTCTTCTTAACAATTCCGTCCTGGTACATATAACCTAAAGACAACAGGTATTGTGTTTTATCATTTCCATTGGAAATAGACAGGTTATGGCCGGTCTGAAAAGTAGATTTTTTAAGGGCCAGATCAATATAATTCACATTCGGAAAATTATCAGGATCTGAGCCATCTTTGAATTTCTGAATAGCCTCTGCAGTATATGCACCGGGCTGGGCCTCATTCATTAAAGTGGCGTATTCCCATGAATTTACAAATTCCGGGTACTGTGTGGCCCGTTGTGTACCGGTATACCCATTGTAACTGATGTTCATTTTCCCGTTTTCATTGACCTTTCCTGTTTTAGTAGTCACCAGGATTACCCCGTTGGCAGCCCTGGATCCATAAATTGCTGCTGTGGAGGCGTCTTTAAGTACCGAGATGTTCTCCACATCATTAGGGTCTATATCATTGAATGAATTAACGGGTACCCCGTCAACAAGGATAAATGCAGCAGGATTTGCGCCAAAAGAGCCAACACCACGGATCTGTATATTACCACCGGCCGATCCAGGCTGGCCGCTTCTTTGTATAATGGTAACCCCAGGCAGCTGGCCGGTAAGGGCATTAGAAAGCGACGTTACAGGCCTGTCGTTAATTTCTTTGGCTGAAAGCTGCGCCACCGATCCAATCAGATTGGCCTTTTTCGTTGTACCGTAGCCTACTACTACTACCTCACCCAAATCTGCGGGTTTAGGCACCAGTTTAATAGACAGCGCTGCGCCCTTTGTGGCTGTAACCTCCTGGGTTACATAGCCCACATAAGAAATTAACAAAACAGCGTTTTCAGTTACGTTTTTTAATAAAAAGTTCCCGTTTGCGTCTGTAACCGTACTTTGGTTGCTGCCTTTTACGGTTATTCCTGCGCCAGGCAGGGGCTGCCCGTTTTCATCGAGCACCTTACCTTTTACTTCGATTACAAAAGGAAGGTTCCATAAGTTTCCACCGAAGGGTGAAAACTGCTTCGCCCTGAGCACAACGATCTTGTCTTCAATAATATAATTCATCTGCTGGTCTGCCAGGCAGGCACGCAGTGCTTCTTCTATGGTAACACCTTTAAGCTCAATGCTTACCGGCTTTGCTTTTTTTACCAGTGAAATATCTGCAATAAAATCATAACCACTTTGTTTGCTGATCTTGCGGATTATTTTTTCAAGAGAAGCGTTCCGCTCAGACAGGGTGATCCGCTGTGCAAATCCAGCAGCACTGACCTGGAGCAGGCAGGTGGTTATGATGACGATGGTGAGCTTCATAATCCGTAAAAATAGATTCAAAAATTTCATACATTTGGTTGTTTGGGTTCATACATAGCAATCCTGTTCCGCAGCAATTGGGTAGGGTTTGCCGGTTAAATTGTTTGTTAGCTCAAAGATTTTAGCGTAACCCAGCAATTACTGCCGGAAGTGTTCCCGCACGTCCGGCTTTATTTTGAATGGATTAGCTGCTAACCAGGTTAAGGAGGTACCATTTTGTTCATACGCTTGGTTTTTGTTGTTAATATTTGGTTACATATACTTTTTTTCCTGTTATTTCAAAACGCACATTGCCCGCAGTTTCCAGGGCTTTTAATACCGCAGAAATATTTTTAGACCTGGATACCCTGCCCATAAACTGTATGCTTTCCGGCTTGTCTTTATACTGCACGTCAACGCCATACCAGCGCTCAATTTTTTTCATGATGCTTTCCAGGCTCTCCTCATTAAACAGGAAATAGCCATTCTTCCAGGCAACAGCCTCTTCAGTATCTACCGCAAGTACTTTATTAGCCTCATCCGATAAAACGGCCTGCTGCCCTGGTAAGAGCAAAATACCACTGCCAGGCGTTTCTTTTTTCTTTGCAATAGCATTTATCCTGACCGATCCTTCCAAAAGGGTGGTCTTACTCAATGCTTCATCCCTGTAGCTGTTCACATTAAAATGCGTACCCAGCACTTCTACTTCATATTTGGCCGTAGCTACAACAAATGGCCGTTTTTTATCTTTCGACACTTCAAAATAACCTTCACCACTCAGCTCCACCCTACGCTGTGCTTTGTCAAACATAACCGGATATTTTAATGAAGAGGCTGCATTTAACCAAACCGATGTGCCATCTGGTAAGTTTATTTGATACTGACCACCCGTTGGGGTTTCAATGGTATTGAATTGCGTGGCCAGTTTTTTGTTAAAGGCATCCGTTTGTCCAAGCAAGGTGTATACCAGCTGGCCATTGGCTGTTTTGGTAATTTTTACGCCCAACTGCTCGGTAATGGTGCTGTTTTCTGCATCTGTTAAACTGATCTTTTTACCGTTCGCCAGTGTTAAAGTGGCCTTGTTCCCGCCCGGCTTTACATCGCTGGCGTAGGTACTTCTCTTTTTACGGGGCTTCAAATTGTTTTTCAGGACTGAAAATAACGACAGACAAGGCGCCAACAATAAGGATTAACGCTGCGGCACTGCCCCAATACCACAAACGATGTAATTTTTTAACTGGTTTTACCTGGTGTATCTCACGAATAATATCATTTAAAAGCCTTTGCTCTATATCAGCAGCATTGTACAGCTCATCCTGGCTTGCCGTTTGTTCCAGCACTTTATAATAAGCGTTGTACAGCGCAATTTCATGGGCTGTTGCGGTGCCTGTGCTTATTTTTTCTGTCAGTTTTAAAAATTCGTCCTTTTCCATTTCGGGGCTATATACTATAAGGCACCTAACAGGCGCTTATCCCCTAGTCGCATTAAAAAAAAATTATCGACCATACATTCAGGTCGTTCATTTTTTTGCGAAGCTTTTTTAGCGCCACTGTAAGGTGGTTTTCTACCGTTTTTTCTGAGATGCCCAATTTTAATGCAATCTCCTTGTTGTTCAGGTTTTCGTGCCTGCTCAGCTCAAACACTTCCCGGCACCTTTCAGGCAAATCAGCAGTAAAATCCTTTATAAATTCAATCAGTTCTTTCACTTCCAGTGAAGTGTCATCAAAAGTCCGGGCAACATCTGCCAGCCTTATCCTTTCATAAAAAGCCCCCCTTACTTTTTCCTTTCTAATGTAATTGGCAACTTTATATTTAACGGCTACAAATAAATAGCTTTGAATCGAATATATTTTAAGGTCGGCACGGTGGTTCCAGAACCATACAAAAACCTCCTGTACAATATCAAGGGCAGCATCATGGTCGTCCAGTACATTTAAGGCAGATTTGTAAAGCTTCTTCCAGTTTCTTTTGTAAATTTCGCTAAAGGCATGTTCGTTATCGGCCTTCATCAGGTCGAGTAGTTCTTTATCTAAAAGCGTCTGATAAGCATGCATAGCTAATTTCCTTTAACGAAGGTAGCAAATAGTTCATCACAAAACTATTTTCGTAGCTTAGTAGTTTAACTTTATAATCGACATGCGAATTTCAGTTTTTGTACCTCAGTACGGGGTAATTGAAGCAGTTACGCCCGCTTTTAGAAGCTTTCATACTGCCAATGAGTTTTTAACTGCATCTGGCAAAAAATCAATTTTTGAGGTAGAGTACGTGGGTTTGGATCACTACGTACCGGCCAACAACGGGGAATACACCATTAAAACCAACCGGTTGATCAAAGATGTTCCAGAAACAGACTTGCTGATCATCCCACCTGCATTTGGCGACATCCTCAAAGGGATACACAGCAATGCAGAGGCACTGCCCCATTTTAAAAGGCTGTATCAAAATGGCTCTAGTATTGCCAGTTTATGCCTCGGTGCTTTTCTTTTAGCCGAAACAGGTTTACTCGATGGTAAAAAATGTTCTACCCATTGGGCCCATATTAACGATTTCAGGGAAAGGTATCCTGAGGTGGAAGTAGAAGATGGCGCCATCATTACAGAACACGAAAATATTTACAGCAGTGGCGGGGCAAGCAGTTTATGGAATTTAATATTATACCTGGTCGAAAAGTTTGCAGACCGGGAAACAGCTGTAACGATCTCCAAATATTTTGCTTTAGATATCGGCAGAGACAGCCAATCGCAGTTTGCGATATTCAAAGGCCAGAGAAACCATGGAGACGAAGAAATTCAAAAAGTACAGGACCATATCGAAAAACACTACGACAATAAAATATCGATAGCATCATTAGCCTGTTTAATTAACACAAGCCGCAGAACATTCGAAAGAAGATTTAAGGATGCGACCAACAATACCTCCATAGAGTATATACAAAGGGTAAGAATAGAAGCAGCCAAAAAATTCTTTGAAGCAACAAGAAAGAATATATCCGAAATCATGCTCGATGTAGGCTATACAGATACAAAAGCCTTTAGAGATACTTTTAAAAAAGTTACCGGGCTTACCCCAATTGAATACAGAAATAAGTTTGCAAGGGTTGCCTATGAGGTGTAAACTTTATCCTGTTTCTATTGGGTATATTCCCTAACCAGCATTTCCCATTCTTCTTCCAAGGAAAACTGAGGCCTGATCTTTCCGGCTCTTTTATACCAGTAGTCAGCATTCCAAATGTCACCTTCCTTGCGGTGCAGGTAAGCATGAATATGTGCAGACCGCTGGTCTGTCAGCCTGTCAATCAAATCATGGGCAGTTTTCCAATCACCTGTTCCGTCATACCACAGCGCCTGCAAGTACAGGGGCAATTTATTAGGGAAACTTCGGTCAATTACTGACTGTTTGAAATCAATTACATCAATCATATTTCAAATATATAAAACTAAATATTTAGTTTTATTTAACTAGCAGTGTAGTTATATTTGATTATAACCTAAACATCATGAAAAAACTTTGCTTACTACCGCTGCTAACCATGTTCACGGCTGTTTCCTCATTTGCCCAAGCGGATAAGATTAATGAAGAAAAAAGTACTGCCTTAAGCTCTGCTATAGCTGAAATAAGGGCAATCAAAAAGGCAGATGAAAAAGAAAAAATGCTGAATAAGGTATTGACAGAATTTAATCTGGATATCGATAAAAAAGCTGACGCAGCGAAAATCGAACGAGTTTTTCCTAGTATTGGAATGGCCTTTTATAGGGAGAAGAATTATCCAAAGACTGAATTTTACATTGATAAAGTCGAATCTAAGTTGACGCGCGCCGCCTTTTACTCTTCTTTTTGTAGGAATAAACAAGAAATAAAAAACGATTTGCCATTTCACGCTAAAATTTCAAAAAAATCCCTTGAGCTGGTTGAAATGGCTAAACTGGACAAAGAAGACCCTAAATATTATAAGTCAAGAGCGGAATATTTGAGCCAGCTAGACGCTAACTATATTATGTATGGAACAGTATATGCGGGGGTGCTGGAAACAATGGGCAAAAATTCGGAGGCTTTAGCTTTAATGGAGGATATTGTCAATAAAAATAACTTCTCAGATTTGGAAACAAACATGAGTTACGTTGAATTGCTGGTAAAAAACGGCAAAAACAAAGAGGCTAAAACTGCTGCCGAACGATTTGTGAGAGCAGGTCAGGCAAATGAACAGTTAAAAAACATACTAAAAGCACAGTACTCAGGTCCTGAAAACTTTGACACCTACTATGAAAAACTGGAAAAAGAAGCGGACACTAAGCGAAATGAAAGTTTTGCCAAAAAAATCATCGATGTTCCGGCACCCGAATTTGCTTTAAAGAATTTGAAGGGTGAGGTGGTGAACCTGGCAGCATTAAAAGGTAAAACCGTTATTATTGATTATTGGGCAACCTGGTGTGGCCCATGCATCAAATCTTTCCCAGGCATGCAAATGGCTGTCGAAAAGTACAGGGATGATCCGAGTGTAGTTTTCCTGTTTATCAATACATTTGAATACGAAAAAAATAGAGCGCAAGCGGTAAAGGATTGGGCATTAGCCAATCCAAAATACACCTTTAATATTCTGATGGATACCCCAACAGCAGGTGATTTGGGGAAATTTGATGTTGCCAATAAATACAAAATCACCGGCATTCCCACAAAATTTATTATAGACGGCCGCGGGAATATCCGGTTTAAAATGACTGGCTTCAACGGTACACCTGAAGCGGTTGTAAAAGAACTGGACATTATGATTGCGCTTGCCAAAGCTGGAGCCGGGAAATAAGTAATTTACTCCTAGGCCCAGCCTGCTGCTTACATAAACCTTTATAGCCTCGGTTATAAAAGGTATTGTCAATTCAGATGATCTGCTAAGGGCATAACAAAGTGATATCAAAAGGAGTGCTGGCAAAATAAACTATAAACAAAAAAACAAAACAAAAACTGACCTTGTTAAGTTGTAGACACACATATACCTTAAAAAACACTATCATGGGGAACTTACTTTATACCATCGCAGTCATTTTGGTCATCATTTGGGCCATTAGCTTTTTTGGCGGTTTCTACACCGGCGGCATCATTCACATCCTGATTGTTATTGCCATCATCGCAGTCGTTCTGGGTGTAATCAGAAGGGCCGCTTAGTACATCTTACAAAAAATCTCCTGGCCTGGCCTTAGAATGAACAAGGCTGGGCCAGGAGAACAAAAAACAGGTATTGGCTACAAGAAGGAGCCGGTAACAGGTATGGAATGTTAACGAATAAACCAATTACTATGAAAACTAAGAAAATAATCGAGTCTTTGTTGACCCCAAGATCGTCAGACAAAACAAAAGCCATCACATTACTTATCGGCGGACTTGCAGTAGGCGCCGCAATAGGTGTCTTGTTTGCAACAGAAAAGGGAAAACTGATGCGACAAAAAATCTGTGATACCGTAAATAACCTATTTGACCATCAGGAAACGGATGACTGTGCAGAACCTGTTTCAAATCAAAAAGATCAGAATGCAGGGAAGAAGCCAAAGTCTGACATTAAAAGCATTATCCACAATGCACATGCAGCTACAGCACATACCGAACAAAGCCTGAGCTAAAAGCTCAGCAAAATACTTATTCCTTTACCCCTTCTAAATTCAAGTATTTAAACCACTCTTTGGTAATTAGCTTCACATTATAGGCTAACTGCTCGTAATTACAGTGGCGTAAACCAAGCGGAAAAGGCACGCCCTTTTCCCTTTTAATCAAATCAACCGTAATCACCGAGCTGGGAAAAACCAGATCCTCTCCCTGTAGCAATCCAAAAACAGACCGGGCAAAGCCCTCATCCCTTCCCAGCGGAAAACACCCATAAGTCTCCATCCCTTTCAGTGTCTTTATATTCAACGAAATCTCATAACTTGTTTCCATAATCCATAATACAAAAGAGCCACCCCAAAGGGCGGCCCCAATTAACCTAAATTTAAAAACAATCAATTACTTAATCTCAATTTGCCGAGACTGCACTTTCGCCTCCTCACGCTTTGGAATATCTATACACAATACCCCATCGGTATACTTGGCCTCTATTCCGTTCTGGTCTGCGCTTTCAGGTAAAGTAAATGAACGCACAAACGAGCTGTAACTATATTCCCGTTTGGCATAATTGCGTTCCTGCTGTTGATCATCACTCACCTGCTCTACCGAAATGCTGAGCACGTCCCTTTCCAGCTTCAGCCTAAAATCCTCTTTCTTTAGTCCAGGGGCAGCCAGCTCTACATGAAAATGGTCAGCACTTTCAGAAATGTTAGCCGCAGGAACCTTAGTCATCATGCGATCAGAAAAAAAAGTGTCATTTAAAATAGAATCGAAAACATCATTAAAGCCCGGCATTAATGATGTGTTACTTTTTGGATTAAATTTAACCAGTGTCATAGGTTTTTCCTCCTTAATTTGATTTAATGATTAAAACTTATAATTAATTAAACTTTTGAACCTTACGTTCCCAATCCTTAGTACAAGCAAAATGCCAATGCCAAAAACACCCGTTCAGGCTGAAAAAATTTCAGCTGGAATGAAAAATTTTCAGTTTCAGAATGTCAAAAATTCATTTGGGCTGCTATTTCAGCTGGCATGCATGGTAATTATTTCAGACATGAGTTATTGAATCAAAACACTCCCCTATAATCAGATCTCCAAATACGTACTTACAGATGCTTTGAGCAATTCCACAAGTTCATCATCCATGTATCCGTATTCATCCGGGATATTCAGCACAATGATTTCCTTTTCATTTAAAACCAATGGGAACCTGGATTTCAGTTGTTCACGGTGGCGTTTCTCCATCACAAAAATAACCTCAGCCCAGGAAACTAGCTTCTCAGATACCTTAATGCGGGCAACGGGAGCTGTGCCGGCCGACCGTACATTATGAAAATTACTGTCTTTAAACAAATCTTCAGCGGTTCGGCTACGCCATTTATTACGGCTACAAACAAATAAAACATTCATACATTAATCCTAAAAAGTAACCTCATCTCATCTATAATTAGGCTTTATTTTAAAGGATAATAAAAGTGTACCACATCTTCAGCAGTTGCACCGGTAGAACGATAGAAATCCAATGCATAACCGTCTGCCACGTCTGCCTGTACAAATACTTCTTCAACGCCTATCCCTTTGCAGTAGTTTTGGATGTCTGCTATCAGCATCCTGCCGATACCTTTGCGCTGGTATTCAATTGCTACTGCGAGGTCGTAAATATACACCAACGGCGATGTGGAATAATACTGGCGCAAAGTATAACTTGTTAAGCCGCCGATTACCTGACCGTCCAGGAGCGCAACAAAAACAAAAAAATCATCCCTGGCCAGCAATTTCTCCAGATGATCTGCCGGGGGCATAACAAAGTCTTTCATTTCAAAAACTTCTTCAAACAGCCTTATCAAAGCATAAAAATGAGTAATCTCCGTTGTTTTTTGTATACTACAATTTATCATAAGTGTTCACCACCCCATTCTTTTCCTTAATGAAATAATCTGCTCCGCATGGTGCGCACCATGCCAGCTGTACTGGTTGGTCATTTGCCATACCGGCATGTACGCCTTATTTCCCGGATGGTAATAGGTTCTTGTCCAATCTTCTTCTTTTAAGTTTTCCAGCAACATTGCCCATCTGCTGTGCAGCGCATGCAGCAAGGTTACCGATACATTCAATGGCACAAGCCTTACGTCAGGCAGTTCGGCCCAGGCATTTTCGTCATAAGGGCTAATGGTGGGTGTATCTTCTGTCAGTGCCAGCTTCAATCTCACATAAGCATTCATATGGCTGTCTGCAACATGATGCACTACCTGTACCACATTCCAGCCACCCGGCCTGTAGGGCGTATTTAACTGTGCCTCATCCAGGTTTTCGATGCAGTAATCGAACAGCAATGGTGCCGATCTGATACCACCTATCCAGGACGCAAGCGTACCCGGGTTATATTGCCTGGCAGGAACAAAGCGGCCAATTGGATATTTAAGATCTTCTAAGTCGTTTTCCATCGTTTAAAATTAGCTATAAAAACCATAGGGCTTCATTTTAAGATTTAAAAAACTAAGTATACAAGAAACGCAGTGAAATTTGCTATATATATTCACCTCTTATCCTCTAACAATGAATTATAAGCCTCAATAAAATTTATCAGGTCCTGAAGTGTTTGGCTATCCGTTATTTCGCCGCTGCCACTAATTTTCCCTTTCACTCCTTGAATCAGTAAAGTAGTTTTTTCTGTGAACCTGGCCATTAAGGTTTTCATTATCAATTGCAGTTCCTCATGCCCCTTTTCTCCATTTGCAGAGGCGGTAATTAACCCTATTGGCTTATCCGAAAAAACAGTTGTCGAAACACACCATTCAATTGCGTTTTTTAGCCCGCTCGGAATGCTAAAAACATACTCAGGAGTACATATTAAAATTCCGTCTGCGTTTTTAATGTTATCTCTAAGCGTTAAAATGGCTTTGGGCGTGTTTTCTATAGAACTTTCCGGATCAAAATGAGGAAGGTCCTTCAACCCATTAAAAATTGTCAGGCAAAAAATTTCTTTGGTTAAGCGGGCAAAGTTATCGATCAGCTTCTCATTCGATGAGTTTTGACTTGCACTTCCGTTAATTACGAATATATTTTTATAGTTTGCCATTGCTGGTATGCAATTTATGAAGATATACTAGACTAACAAATTCAATCACAATAAGCAATCAATCCGCATTTATGATGCTTCGCGCTATCCAATAGCACAACAAGAGTTTTTACGCAACTGTCGGTTTTGAGATCGCTTTCTTGAATATGCTCATGAATTTGTTTTGATAAAGAAGTATCCCACCTGAAGTCAGTATAATAATCAAGGTTCCCGGGTATAATTTTTTTATCCTTTAGCACTTTAAAGCATTTCTCATCAAGGCCACCAACTTGTTCAAGGCCACCCTGTTCAGGATATTCTGGTGTTGCCTGGTCATCGTGTATTAAATAAAAGTCTAACATAATATTTCAAGTCTGTTTTCCGGAGCATTCATACCCTCTCAGCTTCTGGCCATTGGCCCTAAGTAAGGATATTAATGTACGTTTATTCTGAACTGCTGTTTGCATAATACAAAAATCCTCAATTATAACAAATATTACATTTTTTGCTTTAATTTCCCGCCCGGATTAATATTGAAACCCGATGCAGCAAGTTATGCAGTTTCTTTTGTACTATGCGAAGGATCATGTATTGCTACCGACGGTTATGCGGTATTGAGTGGATCTCAGCAAAAAAAATGTAGCGACCTTGATTACGGGACTTACTGCTATAATCTCGATATTTGAGGCATGCAACTCAGCCCCGGACTTACATCCGGGGCGAAAATAAATAGATGAAAAAATTTATTTTACTGTTTCTTGTTCTAATTAACCTTTGCAGTTTTGCTCAAACTGTAAAAATACCCCTATCCAATAAAATAGGCGAGTACGGAATCGGTAATTTATATCGTCCGGCATGGAAAGTAACCGGCATTTCGGAGTACAAAGGTTACGATACAACCAGATACGAAAAATGGGCAATTGCGGAGATTAAATTTAATACAATGCAGGCCTATCTTGAAGATATGATCAACAAAAAGATACCCAAGGCAACTTATGAGTATTTTTTAAAAAATGACCATGCTATTGACACAAGCTATTTGTATAAAAATACTATTTCCAGGAATTTAATTGGGGTTTTTATCGGCCTGAAAGATCATTTGAAATATGTGATCGTGGACAAAAACGGTAACAAAAATTTCAACGATGACAGCATATTAGTTTTCGATTTAGATAAGAAAAAAATATACCCGGAAACTGAAGTTTACATAGATTATTTTGATGGTGAACAAATCAGGCAAGCCCAAATCCCGTTTACAGTTGATGCGTATAATGAGGGATCTTCAATTGATGATGCATTAAAACCAACTATAGCTTTTGTAGATAGGTCTTATAAACAGGGGATATATAATGATGGGCATTCCAAATGGACAATCACCGTAGATAATCCACACTTTTTTCTTTATAAAAATGAAATGTTCTCGTTATGCATAGACCCCGCAGGCAAACCTGAGTCTGTAAATGACCGTTATATACACAGCAGAAGGGATTCTATACCAATTGGGAAGAAGTTATATACTGTAAAATCACTAATAAATGATACGCTGTGTCTTTCATATATAGCGCCCTACCTAGAAAGTATGGGACAAACCAACACAACAGCACCAGAAATAACCGGTAAGGACCTACTTACCAACAAAAAAATTTCATTAAATAAAAAAAGAGGGCAATATGTGTTGCTGGATTTTTGGGGAAGCTGGTGTAAACCCTGCATTGCTGCATTACCAAAGCTCTTAGAGATTCATAATAAATATAAGCGCTCGGGGCTGCAGGTCGTAAGTGTGGCATTTGACCATAAAAAAGATTTGGATAAAGTAAAAATGCTAATAAATGAACACAATCTGATGTGGGAACATTTATTTGTAGATAGGGCTGGCGCACAGGAAATAACTAAAAATTACCGGGTGCAGATATATCCCACTACTATATTGATAAATCCAAACGGTAAAGTAGTCTTTCGCGGAACGGGAGAAAAATCATTGATTGAAATTGACAAGTTTCTTAAAAAGGCCATTTAAACATAATTTTCCATGGTCTAAATATATCACCATGCTTCTTATCGAAGTATGCCACAGCCAAGAAGCAGACCGATCTATTAACGCCTAATTGAAGTTAATTGGTAATGAAAGTGTAATTACTACTGGTTTGCCGTCTTGCTTACCGGGTTCCCAATTGGGCATTTTATTTATTAAGTTAATAGCCTCGCGGTCGTATTCCGAGCTTAAACTACTGATGACAGTCGGATTTACTGCTTTGCCTTCAGTATTAATTTTGAACCGTACAATTACCTGCCCTTTTACAATCGGAATACCTTCAGGATGTTTAACATGCTTTACTATAAATTCATTCAGCGCCGATTTCCCTCCTGGAAACCTTGGTGCACGCTGAATTACCTTAAATTCTTTTACCGGCTTTCCATTCTCTATCTTAAACACAGGCACTAACTCCCATTCGTTGGTAATTTCTCCTTTTTCATCGTATTGGCAAACTTGTGTCTCTTTGCTGTCCTCATAGGTAACATCCATTTGCTTTTTCCCGTTTCTGTACCAGTACTTAAACTCCCCATTTTTTATATCTGGATCTAGAGAACTATAAAAGCCCTCCATTTGTAAAGATCCGGTTTCGTAATAGTCCTTTACCCTGTAGTTGTTTATATCTAATTTTTCTATTACCCTGGAATAATGTCTTTCACTGACGTGCTGCGTTTTTTCCCATTTGTTATTATACCAAATGGTGTCAGGTTTTTGGGCGAGAGCCTGTTGACCAAGAGAGAGTGCTAAAAAAGTAATGATCATCTTCATATCTACAAATCTAGTATTAAGAATATATTTCCAACCATACGATTTTGTGGTACAAAGAGATAGAATTCTATTTCGATCATGCATTTTTGTATTGTCCTCATAAGTCTTAAATTGCAGTTACAACTTGACAAGCGCTTTTATCTCCCGATACTTTATTTCTGGTTTTAACTGACGAATAATGGAAATATGAGAAAACACCTGAAATATATTGATGGGAACTCCGACAAATTCTGGCAAATTGAAGTAAATGGTTCCGAATATACTGTTACCTATGGCAGAAACGGCACAAGCGGAACCTCACAAACCAAAACTTTTACAAGTGGTGAAGAATGCCTGAAAGTGGCAGAAAAGCTATTGAACGAGAAAATAAAAAAAGGGTATTCTGAAAATGGCGAGGTAGTGCCTGGTTCTGCCATTAAGAATAACAAAAAAACATCATCATCCTCTTCCGCCAATATAAATGAGGTACTGGCCACTTACGATGCTCTGGTTAAATCCGGAAATGTGGCCGAGCTCCTTCCCTTTTTACAAGAACATTCAAAGGGAAATCTTGAAGCGCTAAAAAAGCAGATCAGGAAAAACAAAAAATATTGGATGGATTTTATTGACCTCAGTAAAGAACCAGGGGCTAAATTTAATCATTCGCGATGGGGTATCCGCGCCAATGATGCACAAAAAGAAGTCATCGTACTTAGCGCCCTAGCCCTGTTCAATAAAACCGAAATAAATCCCTGGCATGAAGTTTTCCAATTCCTGGAAAAGGCCCACGAACCTCAGATTATGGCAGTGCTGGAATGGTCTTCCCCCGGCTGGATAGCAGACTTCATACTCCAAAAGTTAAGACAAGATGAATGGCGAAAGTTCGACTACCAGGCCTTACGTCTCCTTGAAGCCAGGGGATTTGTAAGCTGGTCGCCCGAATTGTATGCGATGTGCATCTCATGCTTTACCCAGTGGGCCTCAAAAATTACTGTAAGAGATTACATCAGCTACGTTACAACAGATACCCTGGCGTACCAGCGTGATGTGCCTGAATTGTTTAATTATGAGACAAACTTACACAACCTGCCCTTTAGGGATAATGATCAGCAGGATTACAATATATTCAATGCCTGGGAAATTATCTATCAAACATTGCTTCAGGAAGGTAAACTGGACCGCAAACAATTCATCTCACAAGCCATCCTCATACAAACCAAAGACTGGAGCAATAACCTCAAATCTTTCTTTAGAAAAAGGTTAACCAGCCTGAACCCGGAAGCAGAAGAATTAATGGTACACCAGGAGCATATTTTTGCCTGTTTACAATACCCTTATGCCCCTGTAGGCAATTTTGCAATGGAACTGCTCAAAAAGATGTATGAGCATAAGAAATTTAATGCCACTTCATTTTTGGATTGGCTGGAGCCTGTGATGATGGGTAACGACAACAAAACGGCCATCAAATCTGCGCTTCCTGTTTTGGAAAAAATGACCAGGCTGTATCCAAAACTAAGTAAAAAAATAAGCTCGCTTGTTGCAGATGTATACCTGATCCCTGATTTGAACCTGCAAGAACGGGCTACCAAAGTACTGCTAAAAATCACTTCTGCAAAGGATAAGGACCTGCAGGAAAAGCTGGCGGGCTATACTTCACTCATGCAGGGGAGCATTTCGGCAAATTTGGGCGAGTTACTACCCGGAGGCGCACAAACCGAATATACAGCGGCCACAGAAACCTATCATTTTACACCTGAGACAAGAAAAGTACTGCTCGAAGAAGTTGTACTACCTAAAGACTGGAACGACATCATTTACCTGTTTGGAAGCTTTATCAATTCGGATGAAGTCCTGGATACAGAAGTCCTGCTGAATACTTATATAACCCAAAAGCATCTTTTTCCGGCCGATTATGCTACCCAGCTCAATCCTTATAAAAAACAGCTGGAAAAGAAATATTTTGACAGCATCCATAAGGCTTATACCAGCGTATTCCTGCAACAAAAGATGTATGATATGAATTATGCATTAAGGATAAAAGATAACAGTTATCATAAAACCCGGACTTTATTACTGATTAAGCCTATGTTATATGCTGTGCAGGAACAAATGAACAACACTTCAAGCCTATCGCTACTATCATTTCCAACGCACAAACCTTATTGGATAGCACCAAAAGTTTTAATGGAAAGATTAATTGCCCGACAAAATAATAACATCAAGATCAATTACCTGGATCTGAACATTGCCATAGGGCGGATGCCGCGCGAACAAACAAATGAAGCCATTCCGTTGTTGGATCAACTCACAGGTGAGCTAAAAAACCTGATGGCATTTTGCCTGGGTACCACCAAAGAAATTACTTTTAAAACCAATTCCCTACTGGGCAAGCTGGTCTCAAAAGTAACTGGAGATGACACCGATTACAAGGCTATAAAGAGTGTAGCTGCACGGACCTATTATCCGCAGGAAATATTCCCGCAGTTTGAAGACACTTACCTTAAAAATTATCCTTTTGTTGTTGCCCCTTTTAAACCGGAGCTGGAAATTAAAGAACAATGGAATGAATACATGAATTATAACACCAAGCAAAAGGAACGGTCACCTTCCTGGTACGAACTGAGCTTTAAGGTTCCGGGGTATCAAAATGTACCTGACTATTGTTTGTTCGGTATCGACATGTATGGCAGGAAAAATACCTGGGAATATCATATGGGCAGTGAAGGAAATGTTTACTACTGGCACAGTCTGATGCCGCAAAATGCAGATGCGCTTGCCTGCTTCCTTATTCACTCTTCCTGCTCAAATGCAGACAAAGGTGGAAATGAGCTAAAAGGCTTTTTAAATTTGCTAAACAACGGGGGCTTTCCTTTTTCCGACCTGAGCACACTGGTATTTGCCTGTACCTTTTTCCAAAGTAAAAAAGAAATTCGTTTAATGGCTGCCGAAGTGCTTATCAACCTGGTAGAGCAGCAGACCATTGATATAACCTTGCTTGCAGAAAAACTGGGTTACCTTGCCTTAAATAAATACGGTGCATTTCTACGTTTGGTAGAAGGCATCGGGACTTTGAAAGATGTATCTTCCTTGCACAATTCCGCCTATCTGCAATTGTCGGAAGGCATATTTAAACAACTTAACAATGCCGAAAAGCTACCGGTTAACTTTAAAAAAATGGCAGAGCACTACGTTGATGTATTGTATAAAACCAATCAGCAACCCTCAGCAATATCAATAACATTCTACAGCAAATGGAAAGACAATGCCTCATTAAAGGCTTTGATTAAACAAATCATTAAATAAACCATGACAGATTTACAAATTCAATATAAAGGTATATCTACCTATACAAAATCTAAGGGCATCAGCAGCCTTGTTCTGGCTCACCAAACGGAAATAGAAAGTGTGAACAATATTCCCTGTTTCTTTTGGGGCAGTTTAACCGACCCATATGTAACCGCCAAATGCTGGAGTACAATTGCTAAAGTGGTAAGGTCAAGCTTCGGCCCTATCCCGCCCAGCCTGCGAGATCCTATTGCTTCTGCGGGAACAGAGAAGATCCGTTTTGAAGGTTTCTCTTCCTGTAACGGGGTATATGTAAGGCTGGATATGAAGCCTGAAGCAATTGATGGCGACTTTATCGCCACCGGTACTACCAATGTAGACTTTAATGACCCGATGCTCAATGCCCTGAACAGCATCCAGAAGAATGAGAAGGTTACGCTGGCTGTTGGCCAGCAGGAGATGCAGGTAATCACCTCTACCACTAAAGTTACAGAGAAGAAGGTAACCTTACCAATGCGCTGGATAAAGGGACTAACCTGTGTGCAGCTTTATCTTGCAGATATGGACCTTAAATTTGAGGCGAATAAAATCCAGACCATACAGCTTTTCCAGACCTTGCCGAAAGGAAGTGTAAAAGGGGATTTTTTCATTACTAAAAGAGCCGGTAAATTTACGTTTTCAACCCTTGCAACTGCAGACGGTGTGCGTATAGGCGGGATACAAAGATTACGCCTGCTGGAGGGAATTCTGGCTATAGTGGAAAAAATATTTGTTTATGAATCTGCAGACCGGGAAACCTGCGCCATTGTATGCGAGTTTGGTAAAATGCAGTTGCTGATGGCATTTTCGCCAGATGCCTACCGCGGGTTTTCCGGTGAAGGGAAAGCGCTTGAGCACATGACCGGGAACCTTCCGGTTGAATGGATACATGGATTGAACAGCCTGCTCAAATCTAATGAAACCTTTGATCCTACCTTACTGTCCATTGAACACGACATTGATTTTGGCACTATGGACCAGCTCACTTCCAACCTGTCATCTATCGGGCTTCTGGGCTACGATGTTACGGAAAGAAACCATTTTTACAGACAACTACCATTTAAAACAGAACGGATCCTTAGTTTAAATCCAAGACTTAAGAATGCAAAAAAGCTGATTGAAAATTCAGATGTTACCATTGTAGATAAAAAGGATGGATACGTAGAAGCAAATGTTAAAGGATCTGGCGTGGTGCACAAAGTAATTATAGACCACAACGGCTACAGGTGTACTTGTGAATGGTTTACGGCATATCAAGGTAAAAGAGGGATTTGCAAACATGTTCTTGCTTTAAAAATTGCTTTATGATTTCTCCTACCCTCTCTAAGCGTCACCCCCCGACATCTGATCAAAACACCAGATAGAGTATGCCAGATCACATACCCTCAACTCAGGCTGAGCTCCCTAGCAGCATCAGCGGAGATTATAATATTGTTGTGAGAAAGGGGGGAGTGTGGTTTAGTGTCCCTTCAGAAATTCTAAAGCCTCTTTAGGGAAACCGTGTTTCCTAATATCTTCGGCAGCATCTTTTGCTTTCTTTACAAAATATGGATCATTGCTTCTGCCATTAACCTTGTGGCTAAACGTTCCTCTTACTTTTCCGAAATAAGCATTGTTTGAATTAATCTTCATTTTAACCTCCAATTTATACAAAAATAATTATTATCTCCTACATGCTATATATGCCTCACTACGAGAATAACAAATATTCCCTATCTGGCTAATAAGGCCTCTTTGCTTATTAAACTAAACCCCGCCAAATAAATACTATCTGCAATAGCCTTCCTATCCTCTGTTATAAAAGACATATACGCTTCCATATACGCGTTTATCATCCCCTTCCCTATTTTCAGAGTCTCTGCACAGGCCAGTCTTTTTACGCCTAGTCACAAAGTAACATCTATTGAAGCAAATGCTGAAAGAGAAGGCTTTTGGCTAATGCTGTTTGATGGTACAGGTGCATTGGCGCATACCGAGCAGCTTCAAAGCTATCGAAAGGCGGTGAATTATTTCTATGAAAATTTTTCTTGGGAAAGAGAAAGACGGCATCATGAACATTCTGATCTGTAAGGAAATCTCGCAAAACTAAAGTTTAACTTTTGATTTTATAAAGGCTAACTTTACTTTTACAAAAAAAAGCAAATGAAAATAATACCCGGTGCATTACAGCTAAACTCGCGGCAGCATTAAAAGTTAGCCCTATTGTATTCTTAAACGGTACCCGGCAATCGGGAAAAAGCACCATTTGCCACCACAAAGTCGATCGCCTCTTTATGGTTCAACAGCATAACCGTATCATCTTTCGGCTTGCCGGCTGCAGTTTGTTTTTCCTTAAGTAAACGTTCCGTTTCAAGTAAGGAATAGGTATTTCCCTCAATTTGAGATGATTTCCAACTGAGATCAATGGCTAAAGGCTCCATCTCCTTTCATAAAGGGTTGGTGAAAGATTTACTACCTCATTTACTCCGCCATTTACTCCCTCACTTACCCTGCTATCCATTTTTGTACTGATCTTTTGCTCCCTATAACTTAGCTTATTCATGAAACCGTTTGGCATTTCGCCAAATTCCATTTTCATTGTAGGGTAAGTGGCAATCTCTTTTCTCATCCTTAAGAAACCACTTCCATACTTTTCTATACCACCTATTAAATAAAAAGCTTCAGCAATAAGTTTATTACGGGCATGCGCCTTATAATTGTCTTTCTTTAAGTCTTCAACAGTTAAGCTACCCGCCAGGCCCCCGGGGTTGTAAAATTCAACATAATTGTCAAACAGGCATATCTGCACATCTATAGGACTTAGGTAATTTCTATGTATAAGGCAATTTAACGCCATTTCCCTTAGGGCAGGCAATGGGTATTCAAATATTTCCGTTCGCTGTGTAGGCATACCCTTAATCTCAAAAGCCACCTTAATCTGCGATATCAGGTACCTCATGATCTCTTCAACCATGTCAAACAATGTCCCGTTATACATCCTGTCATCAATAATATAAGACGGGGTTTTAAACCTGCCCAAATGAACGTTGTAACCGGTACTTCCTTTATCAAACAGCAGCCAGGCAGCATTGGTTACCAGTTGCCCTTTAACCAGGCTCAGCTTTTCCAGGCTTTCCAGCATGCTTCCTGCTAACGCAAACCGCCCCACACTGTTCACTTTATCTAAAAAGCGCTCAACCTTCTTAAAATCCAGATCGTCCAGTGTTTTGCTATGCGCTATGCAGGAATCCCAGGAGATCTGCAATGACTGTAAATTTAAATCCGTTATTTCCAGAACAGACAACTGATGGTTTGAGTTGTTAACCCATTTCTGTAAACTCTCCTGCCCCACACTAAAACCCTTCAACGGATTCCCCTTATCATCTAGCCCAATTATAACCTGCCCGCCTTTTGCATTTGCAAATGCAACCAGGCTTTCAATGGCCGATTCAGAAAAACTCCGTTTAAACTCTGTGTATTTGTCTTCCTTATTTGTGTTGTATGCATATCCATTTACGCATCATATGAGATGCAGGCTAATCTAAACATATCTCACATCACCAGCCACAAAAAACAGAATAAATATTTCTATATCTAACTAATTATCAACACAATATACTGTGAAACAATCCAAAAAATTGCGAGCAAAATCAGAAATTAGTTCATCAGCAGATCAGGTGGATAAATATGGCCATTTTGCCCAGGGCATCTAGAAATCACGTTATATAGTCCGTAAGCTGTACTTAATTTTCCGATATTGTCAAAACCTTAAAAATTACTAAAGAATCTGTTTATGGGAAAGATTTATCAACTTAAAAGGGAGCAGCAATTGTATTGTGACATTCAAACTGCCTGGGATTTCTTTTCTTCCCCAAACAACCTTTCACGTATTACGCCCGAAGAGATGGGCTTTGTTGTGTTAAGCAAGCTGACCGAAGCAGAGATTTATAAAGGCATGACGATCGATTATACAGTTTCCCCCGTGCTGGGCATCCCACTCCGGTGGCAAACCGAAATTACAGAGGTAAACTACCAAAAAAGCTTTACCGACTTCCAGAAAAAAGGTCCGTACAAATTGTGGAGGCATCGTCATGAATTTATCCCAAACCAGAGGGGGGTTATGATGATAGATACTGTAGATTATGAATTGCCCTTTGGCATTATTGGCCAAATAGCGCATGGCCTGTTTGTAAAGAAAAAATTAAACACCATTTTCAACTTTCGCCATCAGGTACTGGAACAGTTATTCAATCCGTTAAGGTAGAAAAAGATTTGTTCCATAGCTCCCTACCTTTTCCATTTTACTCCAGGTCATGTCCTGTAGCAGAAATACACATTGAAAATCGTATGATCTAAATCCCTCATTTTTTAAGAACACCTGGATCTGCGGTTTAACCGCCAGAAACAGTTGTGTGCAATACAGCTCAAAATTGTTCAGTATAAATTTTTCCCGGTAGGCCTTTGAAAAATTCGCCAGGTTAAAGCAGATGGTGTTTCCATCTACCAAAACAATTAAATCCCCGTTGTGCTGCATCCCTCTTTGGATGCGGTCATTCGCCATTACCCAGCCCCGCATTATCCGGTTAAATGAAGCTTGCTGCTCTAAGTTTAAAATTACCCTCATTACTTCATACATTTTGTTTTTCAATCTGCTTTGCTTACCAGAACGGATTTTGTTTACTCAACGTTTGCTCCGGGTAATACAAAGCTAGGTTATAGCGGCGTTTATTTGCAAATAAAATGCTAAAAATATTAGTATTTAACTGGTGGTTTTACTATATTTGTTTTATGCGTAAAGCATTTACTTACAACTTATTATTTAACTATAAAACTGAAATTATGTACCAAGCAGTTGAATTTACTACCAGTTATTTGAACGAGCCAAAGCACAATTATTACAGCCGCAGGCCTGCTGTTCGCAGGTATATAACAGGGAATAGCTACAATACTTACCAGATGGCAAAAGAGGCTATTCCTGAACGGCAGGGTTACTGGTTAATGTTGTTTGATGGCACAGGTGCCCTGGCACATACAGAAAAGCTGGGCGATCAGACTTCTGGTTTCGGCGAGATCGGAACCATTTTACATACTGCTTTGAGGCAGGAGTGCCTTTCTATAGTGCTGGTAAGTTGTGCCAATGATTACTACCAGGCTAACCGCAAAGATTTGGTTTACAATATAAACCTGATCGCTGCTGCCTGTGGCATCAGCATGGTGTTATTGGATCATATTGTTATGGAACCGGATGGGTATTATTCGTACCGGGATAATGGGTTGTTGAGTTATATGGAGAATTAGTGATTAAATATAGAGGTAATATAGTTTCCATAGTTCCTTTTTATCTCAGTTTAAACAGGGTTCCACTTCAGTTACAACTGAATGAAAACTGAAGTGGAATTGAAATGAAACTGAAATAAGCGGTAATTATAGTTATTTTACGCTCTCTTTATAGCTTTTCAATCTGCTTTCATATGCAGCAACGGTCTCAGTTGTAATGTCTTGATCCTTGCTTCCTGCCTTCAGCATTTTTTTAGCCAGCTCCAATGCCTTTTCCTCATTGACAATAGCGTTCCTGAAATCGCCTCCCTTGGCAAAGCAACCCGCAAGTTCATCAAGCAGCTCCGGATTGGTTAGTGCATTGGTATCACCAAAATTTTTTGCTGTCCATAAATAGGTTTCATGGGATAGCTGCTTGTTTTTTTCTTTGCCTACTATCTGCAAAATTAACGACGGGGCCGCTTTATCTTCGCTCTGCCATACCTTTCCAAATTCAACAGCTTTTTTCTCATCAAGATAAGCCAGCAATACTTTAAATTTCAATTGGTCCATCATCGTTTTCAGGTCTGGCTTTTCTTTTTTAACCGCCTCGGTCAGCTCAACTACCTTTACATAATTTTTCGCCTTAAATGCTTCTTCTATCGGGTTCATAAATGAGCTGTAATAGGCACTTTGTTTTTTTGAGGTCTCCGTCATCTCTTTAAACCGGGATTTAAATGCTTCCATATCGTAGCGGTTTTCAAGGATCTTCGGAATGATCGTATCCAGCGCCTGCGGCCCTCCAATCCATACTACCTTATTGTCTTTCACAATAAAGGTAGCAGGAATACCATTTTGTCCGGAAGCTTTAAGCCAGTTGTGGTACATAAACTGCGCGTTGTTATCGGCAATTACGGAAAAGCCTATTTTCGCCGCATTCGTTTCCACAAATTGCACTACAGCAGGCAGCGATGAATCGTAAGGCTTATCTTCATCAACCCGCTCAGCTATATTTACACCTATAAAATTCACTTTGTTTTTGTACTCCTGCTGCAGCTTTGTTAAATGCGGCATGGCTTTTATACAAGGCACGCACCAGGTAGCCCAGAATTCTAAAACATACAATTGATTGCCGGTTAATGACACAACCGGCTCACCTTTAATCCATTTACCGTACTGCAGCGCCGGGGCCTGGTCTCCAATAGTTAAGCCCTTAGCTTGCTGCGCAAATAAATTGCCAGTGCTAAAAAAAGTACAGGTGGCAATAGCCATTATACCTGTTGTTATGATCTTCATTTTCATCTTTAATAATTTTGAGTCAGGGTTTCATTAAATTGTGTGGCACTTTGCGGGAAGGGGAAAACCCATAATTTAGAATTGGCAGGCAGTACATACTTTATGCCGTTAATGGTCCTTTCAACAGCTACAGGATACAAGCCTTCCCTGTTCCATCTTTTGATGTCTGCAAAATTTCTCCAGGTAAACAGGAACTCAATCCTTGATGTCCGCTGCAAATAGGCCATGGCCTGTGCCGCGGTTGTTGCACTCCAGGGTGTATAAACCGCAGGATCAATCCGGCGGATCCTGATTTTGTTGACTTCATCCATCCCCCCTCCTATGTTATTGGTACGGATGAGGCATTCTGCTTTCATCAGCACCAGATCGGATGTAGTGAGGCCGCCGGCATTACCCTGATAGGTCATGGCAAACCACATTGGGATGTTTGGCAATCCGGTAAGATATAAGCCGTATGGATAATTATAAGTATCTGTATGGTCTTTAACGATGTTCCCTGCCTCATAATAGTTATTCAGGATTTCATAGGTTGGTAAACTTAAGCCCGGATCGGCAGCATCAAAAGCGGCATAAAAAAGGTTATCCGGAGCGGTTAGTCCGGCACGGCTTAACACCCGGTTTGCCCTGGGTGTAATGTTCATTAATGGCCGGTGGTCTTCCAGCGTACTGTTTATGGTCAAGGCGGTATTCACTGCTTCCAAAGCGCCAGTATAATTTCGCATAAACAACAGAATTTTTGCTTTCAGGGCATAGGCAAAGCCTTTTCCCACGCGCATGGCATTTTTAGGCCGGTCTGGTAAGGCATCAGACGCCATTGCCGCATCAATATCTGAAAGCATGTGGTCATACACTTCTTTTACCGTTCTTTTAGCGTTCAGCCGCTCAAAAGCCACATCATCTACATAGGGTACCCCGCCATCTGTTGCTGCAGTAGCTGGATCATAAGCTTTAGCATACACATTCACCAACAAAAAATGCAGGTACGCCCTTAGCGTTAAAGCCTCGGCCTTAACCTGCTTTAGCAACTGCGGATCGCCAGAAGCCTTATCACTATTGGCGATCGCAATATTTGCAACGGTTGAAATGATTTTGTAAAGTCCTTCATAGGTGGCATCGGTTGTGGCCAGCGCTGCCCTGTCTGCCGTTTCATCATAAGTCAGCAATACTTTGTCCCAGTTCCTTACTCCTGATGAGATGGTATTTGGCACATTACTGCCAATGATATAAGTATCATTTACCAATATGCTATGGTTTCTGAAGAGGAACGCTGGGCTGATATAGTTTACGTTCATCAACATATCCAGATCGCCGGCGCGGTTAAGCAAGTTCTTGCCCTTTGGGGTAACGTCTGTATACTTGGCACATCCGGTTACCAGGAGTACCACAGTAATGGCCAGAAAAAATATTTTATTGCTCATGGTCGTCATAGTTAAAAATTAGCATTGATACCCAAAACATAAGAAGTAGGGATCGGGACCCCGTTCGCTGTTTCAGGATCAGCATGTACATCTTTCTGTCTTACCCAGACAGATTTAGGGTTGTTGACCTGGAAGCGGACTTTCAGGTTGCTTGCCTTTATTTTTGAAGCAATGGCATTTGGAATGGTATACCCCATAACAATGTTCCTGATCTTGATAAAATCTGCCCTTCGCACCAGGTTGTCTGAATAGTAATACTGATTGGTAGCAGGTGGCTGATAGTACTGGCGGCTTCCGGGAATATCTGTATCTGTATTTGAAGGGGTCCAGCTGTTCAGCAAATACGATGGCAGCTGGCTATAAGTGGGATAAGGATAAGGCACTGGTACTGGTCTGGCCCGAAAATAATGTCCTCCGTAGTAGATGGCAAAAATACTCAGGCTGATCCCTTTGTAACTGAGGTCATTGTTAAAAGAAAGGTTCACTTTAGGGTCTGCACTGCCCGAAAAGACCATAGCATCCGCATCATTTGGCCCTAGCATAGTTGCTGTCGGAACCCCTGCGGTATTGTACCATTGTGGTATGCCCTCATTACTGAGCCCTGCAAACTGAAATGAAAACAGGGAACGTACCGGATAGCCTACCCTGTAAGCACCGCCGGATGCCAGGGTTTCCGGATTTCTTGTCAATTCATCCACATAGGTAATCTTATTTTTGTTCCAGGCACCAGATACGCTTGTTGACCAGCCAAAATTTCCAGCCGCCAATGGCCTGATCCAGTCGTATGCCAGGTTCAGTTCCAGGCCGTTATTGACCATACTTGCGTTATTGATCACCATCGAAGTAAACCCTTCTGAAGAGTCAAAACGTTTCAGGGCAAAAAGGTCAGTCCCTTTACGTCTGTACATATCAATGGTGCCCCGCAGCCTGTCATTCAGCAACCTGAAGTCCAGGCCAATATTACTGGTTGCGGTTTTCTCCCAGCGCAGTAAAGGGTTGGGCGGATTGGTTACTGTTGCCCCCGGCAATTGGGTAATCGGGTTTGTTTCACTAATGGCACTCAGAACGGAGCTTACATCGGTGCGGATATTGCCGGTAAGTCCGTAAGTGGCCCTTACTTTCAGGTAATTCAATAAGGTAAAACCTTTCAGGAATTCCTCGTTAGAGGCCAGCCACGATGCACCGGCAGACCAGAGTGGTTTACCCCGGTACTTTTCATCGCTGCCAAAAAGATCGGCATAGTCTTTCCTCAATGAAGCAAGAAGGTTATATTTTTTATCGTAGGTATAGGTCAGGTTGGCATATCCCGAAGCAAAGCGGTGCAGCTGATCGGGTACCAGGCCCAGGGTTGAAATCTCTGTTAAAAAATGGCGCCGCTGCACCGGGTAATTGGGGTTCCAGAAAGTGGAGTTGACATTGTACAAGGCATTAAAATTAAGCGTATTGGTTAGCTGGGTTTGCAATTGATCATCGTAACCCAGCAAAACGCCCCGTTCTCCATACACCCGCGTTTGGCGCAACTCCATGCCCGCCAAAGCTAAGAATCCATGTTTTCCAAATTCCCGCTCATAATTTGCCTGTAGGCGTCCGGTATAATTGGGGCTCCTTTCTTTTGTGGTTGAAAGTTTTCCGCCAACAGGCAGCAAATTGGTATAGCTGTAGTTGCCAGCTGTGCCCGAACGGGTAGTGTAAACGTTTTGCAGCCATCGCATGGTATAACTTTCGGCTTCAGAATAGGCAGAAACATCGCGCCGGAGGTCTTCATACTGAAACATAGGGTTTATGGACAGGCCTTTCAGTACTTTGAAATTCAGGTTAACATAATACCTGGTATTTAAAACAGAGGTATTGACAAAATCGCGCTCCAACTCGTCCAAATGGTTAAACCTGGTGCTGTATAATTTGGCTGTGGTTTCGGTTATGGTATTGTAGCGGTTAAACTGGCTTGTGCTATAGTATGCCCTGCTGCCATCGGTATTTAAAAGGCTGGAATAAGCAGGAACATTAAAAGGATTGGTTGCCAGCGTACTGTTATGCGATCTGATTTTGCCAATTACACTGTTCACACCATAGTCAATATCCAACCAGCGTGCTATAGCATAACTTCCTTTATAGAAAAGATTTAACCGCCTGTTATACGCATTGATGATGCCCCCGTTATCGGTTGTATAGTTGAGTACCAGGCTATGCTGGGACTTGCCGTTATTTGTGCGCAATGCCAGGTTATATTGCTGAACGGCCTGGTTTTTCAAAGCAAGGTCCTTATACGCATTGGCAAAATCATGGGTTTTATATTCAGCAAGCCTATCATTTAGCTGGGCCTGGCTAATCTGTCCCTTTTTTAACAGGTAATGATCGTATTGTACCGGAGAAATAGCGGTACCTATACTGATATCATTTTCAAAAGCGGCTACAGGATTTGCAACCGTACCATCACCTCCGTTAAAATACCAGCTGTAATAATCACGTTCCCAATCTACCTGCTGCGCCGGTGTCATAAAGTTCCGGTAACTGTAATCGGGTTTATCCGTGATGGTGAAATTTCCTGAGGCCTCAATAATGGTTTTTCCTTTCTCCCTGGCTTTTTTTGTAGTCACCACGATTACACCGTTTGAAGCCCTGGCCCCATATATAGCTGATGCAGCGGCATCTTTTAGTACGTTGATGCTTTCCACATCATATGGGTTAACATCCGCTATACTGCCCTCAATCGGAAGTCCGTCGACCACCACTAAAATATTGGCGTTGGTCTGAAAGGTGCCTACCCCGCGAATGGTGGCATTATCTCTGTAAAGTACAAGTCCGGGTACCGTGCCTTCCAGGTTTTGTAAAATATTGACAGTATTCCGTTTTTCAAGTTCCTCTGACCCTATTGTAACTACCGATCCGGTTATTTTTTCCCGGCTGACTTTCTGATATCCGGTGTTTACAATAGCCACCTCGTTCAACTCACCTGTAGCTACGTTCAGTTTAATTTCCAGGGGCATCCCTGCACCCTTTACGGCAATTTCAAACGTTTTATAGCCCACATAGCTCACCTGCAATACGGCTTCCTCGTCTACACCTTTAAGCTCAAACTCTCCATCCTGATTGGTATTCGTAACAGCGCTTTTCCCTTTTACCCGGATGCTTGCGTTTGGGAGGGGTTTACCGTTTTCATCTGTTACCCTGCCTTTTATGGTAAGCTCTTTCATGATCTGCTGAATGACACCGGAAAGGCGATCCAGGAAGGAAGGGGTTTTCCTTGTTACGATAATGACCTTATCTTCCAGGCTAAAACTCAATGGCTGGTTTTTAAACAGCTGTTCCAGTACGGTTTTAATTTCCTGGCGCTGTACGTTAATGGTAACCGGTTTAGCGCCGGCCATAATTTCATTGGTTACAATAAAGTTAAACCCGCTTTGTGTGCTTATCTTTTCAAATACGCTGATCAGGCTGGCATCTTTTTCACTCAATGAGATGCGCTGTGCAAAGCTGGATGCACTTACCTGCATTAAACAGGCGGTAAGGAGTAAAAGCAATACCTTCATAATCCTAAAAAATTGTTTGGCATAGCCCGGCGGTACACACCAGGTTCTTCTGTTTTTTTTGTACATTTGGTTGTTCGGTTGTTGATTTTTGTTACAAGCAATACTTTGATAAACTGAGCGTATAGGCCAAAAGAGTCTCCAGCTCTGTTGGCCTTTTTGTTTACCACATTATTTTCAATAGGATAATGAAACAGTTATCTCCAGTCTGTTACAATAAGTTTCCTCCCTTCTATTCTAAAATGAAAAGTTTGTGTTGCCTCAAGCATCTTTACCATTACCGATAATGGACTGTCCCGTTGTATTGCACCGTTAAAGCTACCATAGTTCTTTTTTGTGGTTTGATCTATAGTTTCCACATCGTACCAGCGCGATATTTTGCGCAGTAACGAGGGCAGGTTCTCGTTTCTGAACATGAATACCGGCTTGTCTTTTATACCTGCCCAGGCTATGGCATGTTCCGCATCCAACAGGGTTTGCAGGCGTATTTTAAAGGTCTTATCCAGAGTGGTCTGCTGCGAAGGCTTCAGGACAACGGCTTCGCTGTTTTTGTCCTCATCTTTCACAGATCCCCCGGTTACCCGGGATGATGGTGTTGGGCCGGATGGTGTAACGCGCACAGTGCCTTCCAATAGTGTAGTTTTAATGGCCTCGCCCTTGTACGCGCTAATGTTAAAGTGCGTACCCAGTACAGTTACTTTCTGCCCCGCACTTTGCACAATAAAAGGCCGTTTCGCATCTTTGGCTACTTCGAAATATGCCTCTCCTATGAGTTTTACAATTCTTTGTGCTTTGTTCCAATAATTGGATAAAAACTCCAATTTACTATCAGCATTTAACCAAACTTTTGTGCCATCTTGTAAAATAATGGAGTAAGTTCCACCTCGTGGTGTAGCGATATTAAGGGCAAGCTCCTTCTCATTCGCTGTGGACAATGGGTGGTTAATGCCTAGAGCCGATGGATCTATCTTCGTTCCATCATTGTATTTTATTTCATCGCTTACAGCAATACCTGTTTTTGCAGCGCTAAGGGTTATGGTTTTACCGTTGGCTGCAGTGAGGACAGCACGGTTGCCTCCCGGGGCAATGTCTTTTTTATATTTTGCGAGTGCGGGATCCTGACCTGCGCCAGGATGATATGACCTGTAAAGCCAGGTACATAAGGCAATACCTATTACCGCAGCGGCTATGCCAATACGGGGCCAGTTTTTAAACCCTTTCCCTGCCGGAATGGTATTTATCCGCTTATGTAGCACCTGCAGATCGTCATCAAGTTCTGCCTCCGTTAAATCCAGTTTTGTTGCCTCACCAAAAGTCAGCCAGTTTTCTACCACAGCCTTCTCGTCCGGGCTGCAATTTCCGGATTGGTATTTTTCAAATAAACTTTTGGCCTTGTACTTCATGTTATGTTATTGGCTATATAGACATAACGATTTCGTGTTGGGTCGGGGTTAAAAAAATATTAAAAAACTTTTTGTTCCCAGCTTGCCCTTTAAAATTTTTAAGGAATGGTGCATTCTGCTTTTTACGGTTTCCTCTGGCAGGCCCAGGCGCTCTGCTATCTCTTTACGGCTCATATCGGTATTACGGCTCAGCTCAAAAACGATCCGCATCTTTTCAGGTAGGGCAGCTATCTCCTTTTCTATCAGCTCTGCCAGGTCCTTGTGCCTAACCCGGTAATCGGCAGCTTCCGGCTCCACATCCAGGTAATCCTGAAAAGTATCCAGGTAACGCTGGCTCACCTTTTTATGCTTATACAGATCAAAGATTTTGTTTTTCAAAAGCGTAAAGAGGTAGGGCGCCAGATTCCCTGCAACAGACAGGCTTTCCCGCTTCTCCCACAGCATTCCAAACAAATCGTGGATCAGGTCTTTCGCCTCTTCCCTGTCGGCAGTTTTTTTATAGGCAAAAATATACAGCAGTGATTGGTAACGTGTAAAGATCTCTGTAAACGCGTCTTTATCGCCCTGCTTCAACAAGCCGGCCAACTCTGGTTCCGTATATGCGCTATAGGCAGTCATGGTTTTTCATTCCCCTGATTAAAAGTACTAAAAATTGCTGCAATTGTAGGTATAAAACCCTATTGCCCGGTAACAATTCTAAAAATTTATCAGAAAGTAACTTTTATTTGTTAATGATGGTGCGGAAAGGGGCAGCAGGCAAACCTGCATTATTGCATAAATTGCCAATTTTATAATTCCTGAAGCAATAGCGTACCTCCACCGGCTCCTTAACCTGCTCGCACCACACTTTAACGCGGTCCGAACCATTCAGTATAAATGCTTCAGCAGCCTTAAAAACACCATCTTTACCTGCAATTTCAAATCCTGTGATTTTTTCGTTCTCAGGGATTAACCCATCCTTCCCGAAATCAAATGTCAGTTCTGCAACGGCATCTTTCAAACTGACCGATTTAAATATGGGCCCCGAATACGAAAAACCTTCTTTGCCATATGTTTTTGCCAATGCCCAGTATGCCAGCCGCTGTCCTACTTCAATTTTATGAGGGGGATGAATGAAAACCTCGCTTCCCAGATCAGCGGTTACCGCCATGCCCACATTCGGAATTTCATTCATCAGTTCAAGTTGTGCCTGCCGGAAATATGCCCAGTCCGTCAGATCTTTCCCGCCCGATTGCCAGGGTGCTAGCTGAACGTAATAAAATGGCATTTCAGGAGCCTGAAAAAATATTCTCCACTGCTTTGTCATTGCAGCGAACAATTGCTTATACAAGGCCGGATTGGCAGTATTGGCTTCTCCCTGGTACCAGATCACGCCTTTAAGCGGAAATCCTTTCCATGGGTTTACCATGGCATTCCATAAAAGTGTGGGCGTTCCTGCGGCCCATTCAAATTCCTTTTGATGGATATCCGGAAATCTTATGCCCCCTACGCCGGCCAGGCTTTCCTTATCCATCCAGGCTTCAATTTTTGACATACTCCAGGAGCAATTGACCAGACCAATGGGGGCACCGAGCGATTGCTCCAGCATATCGCCAAAAAAATAGGCCGTTGCAGAAAACTCTGCCAGGTCTTTTGCCGACAGCTCTTTCCATTCGCCTGCAATTCCTTCTGCCTGCGGCATGGTGTTCCAGGCACGTTTTACCGTATACAGCCTTATCTTTCTGTTTGGATTGGCCGTTACAATGTGTTTTAAGGTACCAAAAACCGGCTGGCCACGAAAACCTTTTACCGGCATTTCCATATTCGATTGTCCGGAACAAAACCATACTTCACCAATAAGCACATTTTTTAACAGCAATTCCTCGCCGTCATTAAAACTAATCTCATATGGTTTTGCAACAGCCTTAGGCGTGGGCACCGTAATTTCAAAATATCCGGATGCATCAGCTACAACCGCATACTTTTTTGTGTTCCAGCCAGGCGTAACTTTTACGCGTTTATTTGCATTAGCATAGCCCTTAAAGGTCACGTTTGACAGCTGCTGCAAAACCATATGATTTCCAAATACTGTACTCAACTTAATTTTTGCTTCCAGCCGTGTAACAACAGCGCATAAAAGTACAATAGTGAAAAGATTAGTTATTTTGTTCATTGATTAAATCCGCTTATTTTTTTATACTGTTCAGATAATTGTCAATCCCCGTTTTTAAGGCTGCAAAGTAATTGTACCTTTTAACATGGACCATGTCGAAAATGAAATAGCCGTCGCATGCGTTTATTGCGGCATCAACAGTTTTGGTTACCGCAGCGTCCATACCACCGTTTTCCCAGCCAGCCCCGTTTCCAACATCGGGCCCTCCCGAAACTTTGGTATCTCCCTGCATTAAAGTTTTGGCGTTTTTGCAGAAACCTTCTACAGTCCACTCTCCGGAACCATAAATGCGGTCAGTTGGTGCATATGCACCAATCAATACAAAGTCCATATGATCGGCATACCCAAAATCTTTGTAAGCAGCGCTTGCCCAGGCCGGATAAAACTGCGCGGTATTGTATTTAGGACTGGCCCAGTTTACCCCTACATCATAATAGGTAGAATACCAGCCCCCTACATATACCCCAAACTGGATTTTATCATTTACCGATTTTACACGTTCCCTGGCCTTTACCATAAAATCGTGTATCGTTTTTACCCTGAATTCCATCCATTTCTTAAAATGTTTGGGCATGGTAGCTGGCAAAGGATAAGACGGTGTTCCCGGAACAATGACATCATTTGGAAAATTTACAACCGTTTCTCCAATGTATTGTTCAAACTTCTGTTTGGTAACGGCAGAAAAATCGCAGACAAAATTATTGTACCTACATCGGTCCAGAATGAGCCCATCAATATTATACCTGGCCAGGTCGCCGATAATGTTGAGCATATACTGTTGCACATCATCGTTGGCAGGGTTCATAAATTTGGTTCCATAACTGTTATCCGGATCCTGGGCAGTGGTAATATCCATTACATTTACCAGTCCTCCGGGTAGGTTTAAAGTGGTTGCCCATTCTTTTTTAGTCCCTTCCCTGAACAGCATTCCCTGCTGCCCCAGGGCATATGCATAATTGTTACCTGCAACAAAGGTATTGATAGCGGCATGGATTTTAAGCCCTACGGCATGCCCTTCATCAATAAAGGCCTGCAGATAATCCCATGTTACCGTACGTTCCACAAATCCATATCCACCCGACAACCAGACATCCAGTTTTTTCACCTGTTGTACCTGCGAAGAGTTGAAAAGCACATCTCCCATACTTGGGCGTACATCTACCACCACATCAGTAATGCCGGCATCGGCCAATTTCCCCAGGTCCCTTTTAATATTTTCCCTGCTGTTTGCATAGTCAGGAAAATTTGCGGCAGCATCAATCCAGATGTACCTTGGTTTTTCGGACTGGGCGGGATCATTTGGTTTATCCCATATCCATTCTATTGCTGCATTATCTTTTTTACAGGACGAGGCAAAGCCAAACAGGCCCAGGCCAGCTGTAGCCATCAAAAAATTCTTCCTATTCATACTTGGTCAGTTTTATGCTTTGTTATTTTACGTCAACACAATTAAATTCGTAACAAGCCAGGTTGCCCGCATTAAAATCAATGGTAAAGACCTGCATTTTATAGCCATCTGCGCTTGGGGCAATTAAGACATCGCCACTAGCTGAAACTGCATTCCCTACAGCAGCATATTTGGCAGAAAACACCAATGCACTGGTTTTATCTACATTGCCTTTAAAATTCCCCATTGAAGAAACATCATAAATGTATAGCTCCGAAGAAATGCCCCATCCCGGGAAATGACTTGGGCAGTAGAAGGCCAGGTATTTAGCATTGTTGAATTCTTTGGCATCGGCTAAACTGTTGTTAATGCCCCATCCATTACCCGAAGTCTGATCGGCCAGGCTCAATGCCTTGGTGTTGTTTCCATCCAGGTAATACAGGTTGTTTACACCGCCATCGTAAAAGCCGGCAAAAGATCCGTCGGCAATGTCGGCACTTCTTGAAGTTACTTTAGTACCGTTTACGCCTGCACCCCAGAAAGGAATACCACCGGCAGTAATTACTTCGGCACTTCCTGCCACACCATTTGTTATTACCCACCTCACAAACCTGTTAGAACCCGAAGCAGAAGTCCCCTCACAGGTGGCAATAAGAATTGCCTTTTCGTTCAGATTTCCATAAACAGACATTTTACTTCCTACAGGAAAACCTGAGTTGTTTGTCCAGCTGATGAAAGCTTGAGGCGCAGTTGTTACCGCATTGGTTTTGTATATTTTTAAGGTTTCACCGGCATTGGCATAATCTGCCAGGATGATATTTCCGACAGCATCACTGGTAACAGTGCCATTACCTTTTGCAGCGCCTAAATTCATCAGCCCAACATACTTGCCGGTACTTCTGTTGTAATATTTAGGTGCCTGCCCGTTGGCCGTAGAAACCACCAGGAAGTTGCCCGATGCCGCTAAACCTGGCCTGCTGCCATCGGTATACCCTAAAGTACCCAGGTTAAGGTTAAAACTTAAATTTTCAGAACCACTCCTAAAACCATAGGTAATTTTAGCCGGAGCCGTTTTCATAATAGAGTAAGTTGTTTTGGTTAGCCCATCATGCGCGGTTACGGTAAGCTGGGCAGGGGCATTCAGGTTCATGCCTTCAAGGGAACGATCTAAAGTAGCATGTGCAGACATGGTGACCTCTACATTTACGGCCGACAGGTCTTCGACTGTAATTAAGGAAATCGTTTTCTTATCCTGATCAATGAGCCCGGTTACCCCTGCCGACTCGATGTTAAAGAAAGTAATGCTTGATTTTTTAGATTTGGTACGTTCTCCCCTGATAGAAATCCGCTTCTGGTTGCCAAGCTGATCTGTAAAAGTAAAGAAGTTTTCCTTCGTAAGGTCCAGTATGCCCAGTTTTGGCTCGATTTTGCAATTGTTGGCAAGGTTGGCCTCAATCTTCATCGCCTTCATATACGGTGTAGTTTCATGATCGCTGTCTTCCGGGAAAAACCAGGGCACGGGGATCACAAACTGATCGGTTTCAGCTCCTGTTATATCAAACTTAACGGCTTCCGTTTCTTTAAGATCGCCGGTAGCAAACTTGGCCACCAGGCTGTTGATACCCCTGGCATCGTTTGTTGGCTGTACATACACCGCTTTTTTACAGCTTGTGAGGATAACTACAGCCACTATAATGATATTGAATATGTGCTTTCTCATATTTACATTTCTTAATAATGCAATTAATTCCACTCAGGAAATTGTTTTACCGCTCTGTTGTTTGTGATTTCAACCGTGGGCAACGGAATACGGTACATCTTTGCCGGAAAATTACGGTCCTGTTTGTCACAGTCTACATAAGTGTACTTAAACCCGGCCCCTGCTTTCTCTATCTTCAGTCCGTGTACACGCTTTCCGGTAAACGCGCTTTCGGCCAGCTTCCAACGTTTCATATCCCAGTAGTAGAACCCCTCAAAGGCCAGCTCTACTTTTCTTTCCTGCATAATGGCGGCCATCAGGTCGGGGCCGCTTTTATCGCGGTAGGGCAGTCCTACCCTGGCCCTTACTTTACGTACTGCCGCATTGGCATCTGCAGTGGCATTAGAACGGTAACAGGCCTCTGCATAATTCAGCAATACTTCGGCTAAACGAAAGGCCGTCCAGGGTTGTGTTGATCCATCTTTGCTCAGATCGATATTTTCATCCAGCAGCTTTCTTAAAAAATAGCCGGTCACGGTGCGCCCTGCGGGTACAGCATCGTCTTTCCAACTTGCCCAGCCATCTGTCCCATCAATAAAAGGCTCTATTTTACGTCCTTTCCAACTTGCGCCATTATATAAGATGCTGGCCTGAAAACGAGGTTCCAGATTTGCATAAGGTGGTTCATCCGTAGTTCCGGAGGTATTGTGCCAGGCAGTCCAGTCCGGGAAACCGCCAATTGTTTTCAGCTCATAAGACTCTACCATTTCCTGTGTAGGAGTGCCCATGGCCCCAGCTCCCTTGCGGTCGCCGCCAGGTGCATAATTTGCGTCAAAACTATGTGTAAAGGACGCCTTATTGTAACTGTACTGAAGAATAGCTTCGGTATTTCCCATTTTAAATGCATCAGCATAATTGCCTGTCAGTTCATAGCCTATTTCCAATACTTTGGCGCCTGCAATCTTTGCTGCTTCCCAGCGTTCGGCATACAACATTGCTCTTGACAACAAGGCGTAAGCTGCCCCGACTGTTACCCTCCCATTCGGATTTTTACTGTTCAGCAAGTGTTGTGCAGCAAAATTTAAATCGGCCTGTACAAAATCCCAGCCCTGTGCTTCAGTGCTCAGGCCGGTACTTTTATTGATTTTTGAAAGGTCCTCATCGTAAATGATGACTTCCTTATAGCGTTTTACCAGATCAAAGTAAAGCTGGGCCCGGAAAAACCTGATTTCAGCCTCCAGCCGGTTGCGGTCTGCATCTGCAAAAGTGCCATACTTTTTAAGATTGGACAAAGCTTCGTTAACACGTCTCACCTGCTCATAAACTTCTGCCCAGTTGCCCAGGTAAACAGCCACATAGTTGGGTGTGAGCACACTGCCACCGTAAGCAATTTCATTAGGGATATACATAAAAGCATTGTAGGTCATTGATGAATATTTAAATGCATCTGTAAAACCATCGGTCATGCCTGCAATTGATTGCCCCTTGCTGAAGTTGCCAAAATAATTCAGGTCATGATAAAAGCTGTTGATGGCCAGCTCAGCATATTCGACCTTGCTCCATACCAGTTTATCTGAGGCTGCAGAAGTAGGTGTCATGTCCAGGTACTTTTTACAGGAAGAAAAACTTAAAGCGGCCAGGCCAATCAAAGCAGCTTTGTAGATATATTTTTTCATTTGAATCAAAATTTAAGGTTAAAAAGAGAGTGTTGCACCGGCCATAAATATCCGCTGCTGCGGATAATAGCCATTGTTTACACCAGGCGACTCGGGATCGACACCTTTTGGCAGTCCCGACAGGGTAAATATGTTAGAGCCCTCAACAAAAAAACGCAGTGTGCCCAGCCCCATTTTATCCATCATCTTTTTAGGTATGGAATAGCCGATCTGTGCAGACTTTAAGCGGATATATTTTCCATCCCTGAACCAGAAGGTTGAAGCCAGTCCATTATCGCCCCCATGTGTAGTGGAACTCAGGGTCATTCTTGGAAATGTTCCGTTAGGGTTATCTATGCTATAGGCGTTCTCTACCAAAAATAACGGAGAGTTTGCCCCCTCTTTAAAGGTTTGCGTCCAGATGGTATTGTCATCGTAATAATTGTAATAGGTACCGGTTAACGATACGTCAAAAAACATCCCCCCGGTGAGCTGGGCATTGAAGTCAAAACCATTCCATTCGGCAGCCAGGTTAAGGCCATAAGTAAGCTCGGGCCTGTTTGGCCTTCCGATCAGGCCCCTGTCCTGATAATCAATTTTACCATCTCCATTCAGGTCCCGGTATTTTACATCCCCCATATTCGGACGACTGCCATACCAGGCCGAATTATCGATTTCCTCTTCTGAGCGGAACAAACCATCCGCAATCCAACCAGAAACTATTCCTGTTCTTTTTCCGGTAATCTTTTGAATTTCGGGCGCATTCTCACTATCCGGATATTTTATCCAGCGGTTTCTGGCAAAAGTAACATTAGGGGATATGCGATAATTAAACGCTTTTCCGCCGAGGTTAAAACTCTTACTGTGTTTCAACAACAGTTCAAACCCTCTTGCATCTGTTGCGCTGAAGTTCTCATAAGAAAAGTAATAACCACCCATTGAAGGGGGATATCCGGCCGACATACCCGTCAGGATATCATAGGTATAAGTATAAAAGGCATCGAACTCCAGCCCTAACAGCCCTTTCCACATCGTCATATCGACCCCGACATTATAGGAAAGTGTCTTTTCCCAGGACAGGTTTGGATTGGCAATAACACTGGTATATAATGAATTTTGCAGGGCGCCATTTACCGGCAATTTGCTGCCAAAAGAGTAAGTACTCAGGAAAGCAAAATCGGGCACGCCGTCATTTCCCAGCAAACCTGCAGAGGCACGGATTTTCAAATCATCAATGCTGGTCTGGTTGCGCATGAAATCTTCTTTGGACACCCTCCAAGCCAATGAAGCCGAAGGGAAGAAACCCCATCTTTTGCCTTCAACATTGCCTGCAAACTTATAAGAGCCATCATACCTGCCTGTAAATTCAGCAAGGTATTTTTCGTTGTAATCGTACTTTAAACGGAACACATACCCCAGGCTCCTGGATCCGGCACTACTTCCGCCAATCGGACTATCTGCCGGTGTATTCAGGCCCAGTTCGGGCAGTTCCGGGAAGGCCACATCTTTGGCATAGGCCGATAACGAGTTCGACTTATTGTCGCGGATCTCTACCAGTGCCAGCACATCAAAATTGTGTCTGGCAAAAGTGTTTTTATAACCCACACTTCCCTGTCCTACCAGTTGTCTATTCTGAGACTGGCCTTCGCCCAGGAAATTGAACGACCGTCCTCGTGGATCGAGCATTTTATTGAAACCCAGCTTACTGGTTGCATCTGTTAACCTTACCGCATTTACCGAATAGTAAGTATCCAGGTTTTTATTGTGTGAGGTGCTGTAATCATAAGCTCCTGTAGCTTTAAAACTTAGGCCCTTTAACCAGGGTGTTTTGTATTCAAGGGATATATTGGTCTGCAAATCTACAGCACTTGTTTTTTTGTAGCCTGATTCATTGATTGCAGCAAGCGGGCTATTTGGCGCACCCGAATTGTTTCTTGGGGTAATACCGGTATAAAGACCATTGTACTTAACCGGCAGGTAAGGGTGCATTCCTATAGTTTGCTTGGCAATGGAAAACCATCCCTGTTCCCCTAAACTCGGACTGCTGTCTGTACCTCCTGAAAGAAAACCAGGTGTTTGCCTGTATCCTGTATTACCGGCTACACCAAATTCCATGTTCAGGTGCTGTGCAATCCTGGTACTGATGTTACTGCGCAGGTTATAACGGTCGTATTCAAAATTTTTGATGTTACCTTTATTGCCCAGATAGCCCAGCGATACAAAATAATTGGTATTGTCTTTACCGCCCTGTACGGAAAGGTTGTGTTTGGTGGTCCGTCCGGTTCCAAATACTTCATCGATATAGTTTACATTGTCCCAGCCGTCGTTAGGGTCTCCGTTCAGCATCGCATCCACATCCGCTTTCAGGAAAATCGGGGTATATTCATTTCTGTTTTTGATGGTGCCATTTGCCAGCTTATCCATCATGTCGGCCATGTTGTAATAGTGGGCAAACTGAGGCCCATCCATAAATTCCGGGAAATTGGCATTTAGCGAAACACCGGTAGCGCCACTGTAATTTAAAGTTGGTTTTCCCGAAAGTCCTTTTTTGGTGGTGATGATCACCACCCCGCCAGCAGCTTTTAAACCATAAACTGAAGCTGCAGCACCATCTTTCAATACCGATATGCTCTCCACATCATTTGGGTCCAGATCATTGATAGAACGCGGCATTCCGTCTACAATATAGGTAACCGCATAATTGGAACCACGTATCCTCAATGAGGCCTGGTCAACACCCGGCTCGCCCGATTCCTGTACCGATGATATACCCGGAAGCCGGCCGCCCAATAAACTGGATAGGTTGGTAGATGGCCCCTTCAGCAATTCCTCGCCTTTAATAGAGGATACCGCACCTGACAGGGAAGACTTCTTCTGGGTTCCATACCCCACTACCACCACCTCGCTCAGCGCTGTCATGTCAACCTTCAAGACCAGGCTGATCGTTTTTTCGGCTTTTACTTCCCTGGTTTCATAGCCCATATAAGTAACCACAAGTATGGCATTTTCATCTACTCCGGGAATAAAGAACTCTCCTTTTTCGTTTGTTCTGGCTACCCTGTTGGTCCCTTTAACTGTAATAGAAGCCCCTGCAAGGTCATTTCCCGTTTCTGTCAGGACCTTTCCGCGTACATCAATTGCCTGCAAACCTGCAATAAGGTTATCCAGAAAGTTTTTTTCTTTGGCCCTGATCAGCACGGTTTTTTCGTCAATGGTGTATTTCAAAGGCTGCCCTTCAAATATTTTCCGTAAAACCACATCAATTTCAGCATCCTTAACATGGATACTTACACTTTTCGCGTCTTTCAGTATAGCAGAGGTGAATAAAAAATCGTAACCGCTCTGGGCCCTGATCTGATCAAAGACCTTCCTTAGCGGGGCGTTCTTTTCAGACAGGGTTATTTTTTGCGCATAAGAACTTGCGCTAACCTGTAAAATGGCGGTGAATAGAATTAGCAGGGTAAACCTCATAATCAGCAAAATTCTTGCGATACAGTCTGGCGGCTGTACCATTTTCTTTGAGTAAAAATTGTACATTTGATAAGTTTGGTTAGGCGATTTTACCTTTTCATTTTGCAAGATGGCGAAGGTAACCGCAGTGAGTTGATATGTAATTAATGTATTGGCAATCCAGACTTAGTCAGGATTCCGATTGCCGTCGGTTTCCTGGCTTATCAAGGACTATCTTTGTGATCAGTTTTTGATGACGATAATCCTCCTTCCTTCTATTTTAAAGTGAACTACTCCGGTTGATTCCAGCATTTTAAGCATCTGACCGATGTTCTTTTCGCGCGAGAGCGCACCATTAAATCTCTCTCCGGAAACATCGCCCCTGAATTCCACCTCTACATTATACCAGCGCGCAATTTTGCGCATTACACCCTGGATATCTTCATTATCGAAATCAAAGGTTCCGTTTTTCCAGGCAATAACCTGTGTAATGTTTACCTCTTTTACCAAAAAACCCTCAGGCCTGCTCAAAGCCTGTTGCCCTGGCTTTAAAACCGACGAATGCTTTACCGCCCCCAGGCCGGCAACCTTTACCATTCCCTCTACCAAAGTTGTTTTTGTATCCGGCTCATCGGCGTAACTGTTCACATTAAACTGCGTTCCAAGTACTTCTACCTGCTGCTTGTCTGTTGCCACAATAAAAGGTTTCCGTTTCCCGGCAGTATTGTTTGCTGCACCTGCAGGCTGTAGCATCACTTTTGCAACCTCGAAATAAGCTTCTCCCCGGAGCGCGACCCTACGCTCGTTAACCCGGTTTAAATTGGTTGGATAGGTTAAACTGGAAGCGGCGTTAAGCACTACCAGTGAACCGTCTGGTAAACGGACCTGGAAAGTTTCTCCGTTCGCTGTAGAAAGGGTATTGTAAGTTGCCGTAGCTGATGGAGCAGCTTGTGTGACCTTGTAAATGATCTGTCCATCTGCTGTCTTCGAAATGGTCACGCCCGACTCTGTAGCCAGCTCTCCTTTATGGGCATCAGATAAGGTAATCTTTTTTCCGTTTGCCAGTGTAAGAGTTGCCGAATTTCTTCCGGGCAACACCTCATCGGCACTGAGGCTGGAGGGCTGATGTTGGCCAAACGGCCGGTACTCTGCTTTAAAGAAATAAAGGAAGCCGAGCATTAATGCTATGACCGCAGCAATACGGGGCCAGTAACTGAATTTCCTGGCATTTACAACGGGGCCAGGCAACTGGCTAAACACTTCGGCCTTTATTTCTGCAATTCTTTCAGCAGACAGATCAGCAGTTGTATTGTGGAATTCAAAAAGCCATTTCTCAACTGCGGCCTTTTCGGCTTCAGTACATAGGCCTGCATTGTATTTAATAAGTAATTCTCTCTCTTGTTCTGACATAGCTAAAAGCGGATAGTTCCCGTATTTAAAGACATTACGGGGAAGTACATGCTATACGTGCAGAAAAAAATGAAAATTATTTTAATTAAATTTTTGTCAAGAGCATCAGGAAAACAAAAAGCCCAAGCTTAGCCCTCAGGCGCATCAATGCATTCGACATCTGGCGGTGCACTGTTTTTTCGGAAATAGACAGTTCGTCTGCTATTTCTTTATAGGTATAATTGGATTTCCGGCTCAATTCAAAGATCTTCCGCATCTTAACGGGCAATGCCTGTATTTCTTTATCGATATAAGCCATGAGTTGTTTTTCCCTCACCAGATGATCTGTTTTGGCCTCCTCCTGTTCCGTAGGAAAAGAAATAGAGCCCATATACTTATCGGTTACCCGCTTATGCAGAAAAAGATCTATAATCCTGTTGTTAACAGCGGTAAAACAATAGGCCGAAATTGCACAGTTAAAATTCAGTGTACCGCGTTTAACCCAGAGTACAGTAAAAAAATCCTGCACTACATCTTTTGCTTCGGCCTCGTTTTTAAGACGTTTAAATGCATAGACAAAAAGTAATTGGAAATAGCGGTCGTATAAGCGGGCATAGGCCGAGTGATCGCCTTCTTTTAAAAGCGTAATTAACTGTTGATCGGTATAACCATTATAACCTGTCATTTGCCCAGCCGGTCCATTGATATGATTTACAGCACATCAATGGCTGCATCATTATTTAAATAAAAAAAAACACCTCCTTATTAATAATAAATGAATGTAGATTATATTTTAATAAGATCAAAAAAGTTTTTAATATTTTTAATTAACTGATTTCAAACATAGCCGTTGTCTATTTTAATCCTCTTTACAGCTTATGCTCATCTCACTAGTGGGCCAGGAAGTGATCTCCTCGCTAAGCACTAAGTTGCTGGCTTCTTGCAATGTTTTATCGCATACAGTTCTTGTTTTTTCCGATCCTGTTTTTTTAATGGTACATTTCCAGCATCCTACTTTATCATCTTGGGTACAGGAAATCAAGCCACAAATGATCAGAGTCAGGGTGCAGCGTAAAAAAATATTGGTCATTGCAGCGAGTTTGTGCGAATATAGAAATTTTTAGATCGCCCCTGCTATTTTTCATCATCACGAAAACTAAAGCAGCAGGTCTTTGTTCATTAGGCAAATAGTACTACCTAACAGATACATAAATCATTTACACATGAAAAACCAGTTTAGTAATCAGATGATAGAACGTTTGACCAATTTCGGATTAGCCAGTACAGGAAAAGAGAATATTGACCAGGGCGAAAGGATCATATCCCTTATTGTCGGGGGATGGTTGCTCTGTAAAAGTATTAAGAACATCAGCAAACACCCATTTCTTGGACTTCAGGGTGCTGCAGCGGGCGGGCTCATGCTCTACCGCGGAGCAACAGGAGTATGCCCTTTGTACAAACAGCTCGGTAAAGACACTACGGATCCGCAAGCCATCAATATTACTGAGGATATTGTTGTAAATGCACCCAAAGAAAAAGTTTATGCTTTCTGGCGCGAGCTTTCCAACCTGCCCAAATTCATGAAACACCTTAAAAGCGTAGAAGAGGTAAGCGATGAAGTATCCCTTTGGACAGCCAATACCCCCGGGGGATTGATAGATCTGAATTGGAATGCCGAAATTACCAGGGAAGATGAAGGATCGTACCTGGGCTGGCAGTCACTGGAAGGCTCTATGGTAGACAATGCGGGTAAAGTAGAATTCAGGGATACCTTGAACGGGACAGGCACAGAACTCCACATCGAAATCGACTACTTTCCTCCGGCAGGCAGCGTAGGCAGGGGCATCACCACACTCTTTAATGGCATATTTGAACGTATGATCCGTGAAGACATACAACGCTTCAAAACCTATGCAGAGGAAAGTGATTTTAAGCAATATGCAGGGCTGGTTTAAAAAGTCTATAATAGGATATGCCTGAAGGACCATCGATTGTAATTTTAAAAGAACTTATCGACGCCCAACATTTAGAGGGGCAGCGGGTTATAGCAGTAACCGGCAATACAAAAATTGATAAGGAGAGAATGCTTCATCAGCAGGTAACTGATTTTAAAAGCTGGGGCAAGCATTTCCTGATTTGTTTTGAAGGTTTTGCACTCAGAATACATTTTTTAATGTTTGGCAGCTACAGAATCAACGAACAGAAGGGAACCCCTGTTCGGTTGGGCTTATCTTTTGAAAATGCGGAACTGAATTTTTACTCCTGCTCGTTGAAATATGTTGAAGGGGATATCAACGCCAGCTACGATTGGTCTGCAGATGTAATGGCTGAGGAATGGGATCCGAAAAAAGCATTAAAAAAAGTGAGGGCAAAAGCTGCAGCATTCATTTGTGACATTTTGCTGGACCAAGACCTGTTTTCTGGCGTAGGCAATATTATAAAAAACGAGGTCCTTTACCGTGTAGGCCTGCATCCATTAAACCAGGTAGAAAACGTGCCGCTCGCTAAACTCAAATTATTAATAGCAGCGGCACGGGACTATAGTTTTGATTTTTTAAAATGGAAAAAAGCCTATGTGCTCAAAAAACACTGGCTGGTAAATACCAAAAAAAATTGCCCCCTGGGGCATCCCCTGCAGAAGGCATATCTGGGAAAAACAAAAAGAAGAACTTTTTTTTGTCTGGCCTGCCAGAAGTTATATGAATAGCTGCTTACAGCTGCTGTAAGGCCTGTTTTACGGTGTCTTTGTTGGGCTTGGAAATGGGTATCTTTTCTCCGGACATTAACAGCAGAATACCGCCATCTTCTTTTAACCAGCTTTTTACATATTTTGGATTAACCAAATGGCTTTGGTGCGTTCTTAAAAATCCGTTGGGGCGCAGCAAATCTGCATATTCTTTAAGGGGTTTAGAAACCAGTATTTTTTCGCCACCGGAAAGGAAGAAGTGGGTATAAGTATTGTCTGCTTCGCAACGTATAATTTCTGATAAAGTAACATACCTTATTTCGCTTTGCATCTGCAGGGCAATTTTGCTTGCGTTGGTTTCCGGCTTTTTTAGTTGCTGCAGTAAAAAATCGAGCTGCGGGTTTTGTATTTGCACCGCCATTTTTTGTCCGGCGTTGTTTACCGCATTGATCAATTCTTCAATATCAATAGGTTTTAAAAGGTAATCCAGGGCGGCAAATTTTACAGCTTGTATGCCATACTGGTCATGAGCGGTAACAAAAATAACTTCGAAATTACGCTTTGGAAGTAGTTTTAGTACATCAAAACCTTTTTGCTCACCCATTTGAATATCCAGGAACACCAAATCCGGCAGATATTTTTCAATGGCATCAACCGCATCATTTACGTTTTGTGCCGTTGCAATTATAGCTACCTGCGGACAGTGCTTTTCCAGCAAAGTCCGCAGGTTTTCCAGGTTCGAAATTTCATCGTCTATTAAAACTGCTCTAATCATATTACAGCCAATCGGTTAATGTTAAGCTTATTTTAGTGCCGTTACGGGTTGATTGTATGGCTAAGGTAAATCGATTTTCTTTATAAATACTATTTAACAGGGCTATTCGGCTGTTACTTAATTGCAGCCCCAAACCATTAGTCTTTTTTTGTGGGTCAAACCCATTTCCGTTATCGGAAACGGTCAACACCAGGTCGTTTCCCTGCTTCATTAAGCCGATAACAATTTTTCCGTCGCTAGCTTTTTGTGATATGCCATGCTTCACCGCATTTTCTACAAAAGGTTGCAGCAGCATGCTTGGTATTTCTATGTTATCTAAATCTAAGTCTTCGGAGGGGTTAATTCCGTACTTAAAGCCGAACCGCAGCTGCTCCATTTGCAGATAATCGTCTAGCAAAGTTTTTTCCTGCGATAAACTGATCAGCTCTTTATCATCAAGCACGTTACGGGTTAAGCGGGCAAATTTAGAAAGGTATTTATTGGCATTGTCTGTTTCGTTTTTGTTCATCAAATTTTGAATGCCAGAGAGTGCATTAAACAAAAAATGAGGGTTTAACTGAGCACGGATGGAGTTCAACTGAAGCTTTGCGGTGTTCTTTTGCTGCTCTTTTTCTGCCAGCATTTTTCTGTTTCGTTTTTTGTTGAAGTAAAGGATGACCAGGAAAGCCAGTCCGATAACAAGTGCGACGATAAGGGTATAGCTCAGCAATTCTTTTTTGGTATAGTTTTCCTCTGCCAATGTTACAGAAAGCATATGTCTGGTAATGTATTTTTCTATGTCTTTTGCTGAAAAATCACAATTGCGGCATCCTTCCCATTTAATCAATGGCTGAATGATAATTTCATAATCACCCGATTTTTTGAAAATGCTTTTGTCAAACACTACGTACGGCAAAGCCTGATGATCTTCACTTATTATGCCACCATATTTCCAGGTAGTAGATTCAAATACGGTCTTATTTGTTTGCTTGTCTTTTATTGAGATGGAGTAGAGGTAATCGATATCCGATTTGTTTTTAACAATGGTTAGTTCATCGTCCTTTTCAGTGAAAGTAAGGTCTGTTCGTTCCTTTGGGTCGGTAATCCATCTGTAATCAACCCCTTTGTCAATTCTAAAGCGCTGTGAAAAACCCTGAATTTTAGCTCTTGGAATAGGCTTTCCGTAAAAGATGGTTTTGTAAACATCCTGAGGCTTTTGGATATCGTAGGTGATGATGGTAATGACTTTATCTTTAACAGCAAACACACCAAAATTGGCAGAGCGGAGTATTTCGTCCTCCCCTATGTCAGCAGCTTTCAACTGTGTCAGGTCTATCGATTTATTAAGCGCTATCGGCTTGTCATCCTCCAAAATTGTATACCTGTAGTTCGCTGGCTTGTCCTGCTTTCTAAAATAGATTGCAACACTTACGTTGTAAACCTGGGGTAAGAAATTGAAGGCTGTATTTGGCTGGTTTTGGAATACATTCGCGTAAAACACATTTTTAGCTGAACTGTCTACAGACATCAGCATTTTCCCTCCTGTAGCGGTCTTGCTGAAAAAGTTGATGCCTTTTTGTGCATTTGCCGACGATAATGCAATAATGAAACTGAGAAATGTGAATACGATCTTTTTCATAATGTAAGTTTAATTTTCATCAAACTTGTGGCAATAATAGCAAAACTAAAACCATAAAACAGGAAAGGCTGTGCTCGAAATAGCAGATGTATGGTTTTGTACAGTATTTGAGATGAATAAGAAAGATTGCCCAACGGTTCAAACAAGCATAATAAAGGTTGGACAGCAAATTTCACATTGGGAAACGAACTTAATGCGGCAATTTATCTCTTAACAAACCATAAGTCCAGGTACCTGCGATGGCACTTAAAAGCGTAACTAATATTACGGTTGCTCCGGTGCCAATTTGTGCAAAAAGAGGGCCCGGACAGGCGCCGGTAATTGCCCAGCCTAAGCCGAAGAGTAAACCGCCGTATATTTGTCCTTTATTGAATGTTTTGGAGTGGAATTCGATGGTTTCGCCATAGATGGTTTTAATATTGAATTTCTTGATGAGCCAAACCGAAATTACGCCTACAACCACAGCACTACCAATAATACCGTACATATGAAAGGATTGTAAGCGGAACATTTCTTGAATACGGAACCAGCTAACTACCTCTGATTTAACGAAAACTATACCAAATAACACCCCTACAATCAAGTATTTAATATTATGATACCACCTATGGTTTAAATGACTTTCGTTTACGCACATGGCATCCAGAGAACGAACTTCAAAATCTGTGTTTGTATTTTGCTGCATAATGATTTTAAAGAGATAAAATGTAAGGTAAAATTAGGTTGGCCATAATGAAGCCGCCAATCATAAAGCTGATTGTTGCGATTAAAGAAGGCCATTGCAGGTTAGATAGGCCCATAATGGCGTGTCCGCTGGTACAACCGCCAGCATACCGAGTGCCAAAGCCGACCAAAAACCCACCTACAACCATTAGCATGAAGCCTCTAAGGGTAAACAGCGAGGCCCAACTCATCACATCAGTTGGTACCAGATGATCGTAGTGAGTAATTCCATAACCGGCCAATTCACTAGCCAATTTTGGGTTTACTTCTATAGGATTAGGATTCGACAAAAAGCTAATTGCAACTACACCGCCTAAAAATATTCCAAAAACAAAAAAAAGGTTCCATACTTCTTTTTTCCAATCGTACTTAAAAAAAGGGATGTTTGCAGGGAAGCACGAAGCGCATATATGTCTTAACGACGAACTAATCCCAAAAGATTTATTGCCCAGTATCAACAGCGCGGGTACAGTTAATCCAATTAATGGCCCGGCTATGTACCAAGGCCAGGGTTGTTTTAAAAATTCTATCATTTTATAGGTTCTCGTTTATTAATTTCTCTAAATCAGAAACTGGTATTACACCTGATTGCCTCCATCGTATTTCTCCTTTTTTAAACAAAATGAGTGTTGGAACACCACTTATGTGGTAAGCGGCAGCGGCATTTTGATTTTTATCTACATCGATTTTTATAATGCTGGCTTTATCGCTTACCCTTTTTTTTAAATCTTCCAACATTGGCGCCATCATTTTGCATGGACCGCACCATTCAGCAAAAAAATCTACTAAAACCGGTTTGTCTTGATTGATGATTTCTTGAAAAGTCATATCTTTTATTTTTATCATTAAAATCAGCTAATTACGTACCAAACAGTGATGTAACAAGTTGCGTTTTATATTGTTTTACCTGGGTTAGCCAACCATTCCTTCATTCCGCCCGAATAGTTTTTTATCGTATCAAACCCGTTTCTTCTTAAAATAGCGTAAGCAATTGCAGCCCTGTCACCACCCTGGCAATGGATAACCACTTGCTTGTCTTTACTAATTTTATACAGGTTATCTTGTAAGGTACCTACAAATACGCGTACTGCACCTTCAATATGACCATTATTATATTCGATCTACTTTGTTACGCGTGTCTATGACTTTGATCCGATCGTTATACGCCTGTAAAAATTCTGCTGAACTTAGCTCCTTATGCTTTGGTATTTCGACCAGAAGCGGACGGTTTATTTTGTTCAGGTAATTCATCATGGCAAAGTATTTTGGCACCTCAGGTTGTCCAGCTAATAAGTAGTCTATAAATCCCTTCTCGTCATTTTGATAACGGAAGGCCCAATTTCTTATTTTTTCGTAAGCAGCACTCAAATTAAATTGGGTACTATCCGTACTTTAGTTAAAAAATCCTATTTGAAATCAAAAAAGCTGCAGAAATTAACCTACAGCTCCTTTAGTTTATTATCATTTTAACACGACACTAACCCTGAGTTAGACATGTACCCGGAAGCAGATTCGAACTGCCACGCCGTTTCCAGCGCCACCCCCTCAAGATGGTGCGTCTACCAATTTCGCCACCCGGGTATTTATTCTGCAAATATATACTTATTCAAATAATATCGTCAAGCCATCGTAAGCTAATTTTATATTGGCAGGCAAATCTTTTTCCACATGCTCGTGAAGACCCAAATTATGACTGATGTGTGTGAAATAAGTAGTCTCAGCACCAACCTTTTCTGCAAATTCAATGGCTTCTGCCAATGTGAAATGAGAAATGTGCTGTTCTTTCTGTAAAGCATTCACTACCAGCACCCGTGTTCCTTTTATTTTTTCAACTGTGGCATCGGGTATGGTTTTGGCATCGGTTATATATGTAAAGTCTCCTATCCTGAACCCCAGTATAGGCAACTTATAATGCATAATGTCCAGTGGCACTATAGCAGTATTTCCTATATAAAAGGTTTCATTGTTTATGGTATGCAGGTCTATCTGTGGCAGCCCCGGATAATGTGCTTCCGCAAAAATATAAGAGAACTCCCTCTTAAGCGCATGCTGTACCCGTTCAACAGCATAGATATCAATGTTCTTTTTTAACAGGTAATTGAATGGGCGGATATCATCAAGCCCCGCCACATGGTCCTTATGCTCATGTGTAAATATGATGGCGTCCAGGTCTTTTACACCAGCCCTCAGCATCTGATAACGAAAATCGGGACCACTGTCTATCACAATCGTCTTATCCCCGGTTTCCACCAATACAGATACCCGCAGGCGTTTATCCTTATGATCTGCCGAACGACAAACTACGCAGTTACAGGTAATAACAGGAATACCTTGTGATGTGCCCGTGCCTAAAAATGTAACCTTCAAAATATATGTATTGCAAGCATGATGATCAAAAATAACAAATTACCTTAAATCAACTACTTCTACTCCCGGATATTTCTTACCGTCGAAGGTAAAGGTTGATTCAGGTACTTTTGCATTGCCTGTAAATGTTTTAACATTATAGGTATACTTGTTTCCGTTCTTTTCAAAAATAAGCGCAGTGGCAATTTGCCTGGCGTTCTTGTCAATGCTTAGCCTGATCTTAAAATAGGGGTCATCGCTGTTTAACGGTGTAAGATCAATGGTTTGATAAACTTTAGTACCAGATTTCTTCTCACCTGTGTATAAATACTTATATCCTTTTTCGTAAAGTGTGAATATTTTGGCCGGGTTTAAGGCATTGTTGTTGTTACCAACAGTGGTTACCTGGACTTCCTTTTCTTCTTTCAGGTAAGTCCAAAGGGTCTTGCCATCGCTGATCAGCTCCTGCGTGCTGGTATTTACCCTGTATTTATTGGCGTTGGCTTTTACATACAAAGTTCCCTGTTGGGTTTCATTGACATTGCTTTGCCTGGCATCAATTACCAGGCTAAAATCAGCCTTTACTACGTCATAGGAACGGTATTTTTTACTTACTGCATTCAATATGGCCTTTGCCTTGGTATCGGTTTGTGCAAGGGCGGTACATACATATCCGGTTGCCAGCATCAGCAACAACACAATTTTCTTCATGGATCTCTCTGTTAAATGTTAATCGTTGTTCAGATCGTTCAAGAACTGTTCCAAAGCATAATCGTCAGGGATCAGCACTTCACGTGCTTTACTGCCTTCAAACGGACCAACTACGCCTGCGGCTTCCAATTGGTCGATGATCCGGCCTGCCCTGTTGTAACCCAGTTTTAATTTTCTCTGGATCAGAGATGTGGACCCCTGCTGGTGCATTACAATTAACCGCGCTGCATCTTCAAACATGGAATCACGCTCGCTTAAATCAAAATCAGCTTTTGCATTTTCTGCTGCTTCATCGATGTATTCAGGCAGCTGATAAGCTTCGGGATAACCTCTTTGCGCCCCGATAAACTCCGAAATGCGGTCTACCTCAGGCGTATCCACAAAAGCACATTGCAGCCTGATCAGGTCGTTTCCGGTTGAAAGAAGCATATCACCCCGCCCGATCAGCTGATCGGCACCACCGCTATCCAGAATGGTACGGGAGTCAATTTTAGACAATACCCTAAAAGCCAGCCTGGCCGGGAAGTTTGCCTTAATGGTACCCGTAATGATATTTACAGACGGACGCTGCGTGGCCAGTACAAGGTGAATACCCACGGCCCGGGCAAGCTGTGCCAAACGGGCAATCGGTGTTTCCACCTCTTTGCCTGCCGTCATCATCAAATCCGCAAACTCGTCCACAATCAGCACAATATAAGGCAGGAAGCGGTGTGAATTATTTGGGTTCAGCTTGCGCTTAACAAATTTATCGTTATACTCTCTTAAATTCCTTACCTGGGCATCTTTCAGTAAATCGTAACGCTGGTCCATTTCAATACACAGTGAATTTAAGGTATTGATTACCTTCTTGGTATCGGTAATGATGGCATCGGCCTCACCCGGCAGTTTGGCCAGGAAATGTCGTTCTATCTTGTTAAACAGGGTAAGCTCTACCTTTTTAGGATCTACCAGTACAAACTTAAGCTGCGAAGGGTGCTTTTTGTAAAGCAGCGACACCAGGATGGAGTTGATACCCACAGATTTACCCTGTCCGGTTGCTCCCGCCACCAGTAAATGTGGCATTTTAGAAAGATCGCCGATATACACCTCATTGGATATGGTCTTGCCCATAGCAATCGGCAGATCCATTGTGGTTTGCTGGAACTTCTCTGTAGCCAGTATACTGCGCATGGAAACCATTTCAGGATGCATGTTAGGCACCTCAATACCGATCGTTCCTTTACCAGGCATTGGGGCAATGATACGGATTCCAAGGGCCGCAAGGCTCAATGCAATATCGTCTTCAAGGTTTTTGATCTTCGAAATCCGTACCCCTGGCGCGGGAATGATCTCGTAAAGTGTTACCGTTGGCCCAATGGTAGCCTTGATCTTATCAATTTCTATATTGTAATGGTTCAGGGTCTCAACAATCTTATTCTTATTGGCTTCCAGTTCCTCAGCGTTTACAGATATTTTATTGGAGCCATAATTCTCCAGCAAGTCAAGGTGTGGATATTTATAACTGGACAGATCGAGTGTTGGGTCATAGTTTCCAAATTGCTCCACCAGCTCTTCCGACTTTTTATCTTCCTCGGTCTTCTCAATGGTCAGCTCCGGTTCGGGCTTGGCCGCCGTAGTTTCCAGTGAAGGCGAAAGTACCACCGGCGGTGGTGTCATCACATTAACTGCAGGGGTAAATACAGGTGGCGCCTCCTCTTCATCGATTTCCTTATCCTCGAACCTGGATGGGGTAATGACTATATTTTGCTCCTGCCGGCGCTGTTTTCCTAATTTATCATTCAGGGTAAACTCCACCGGTTCTGAACGCACTTCGCTTTCCAGTTCTACATTTTCAGGGACATCCGGTATAAAGGCTTCTTCTTTCTTTTTGCGTTCTGGAATTTTAAAATCGATGTTATAGGCTATGATCAATACGGTTAAAGCCAAAAAAGCAATTAAACCGCCTACCCCGGCAACACCAATCTGGGCCACCAGCAATTTGTTGGTCCAGTAACCAAACTCACCTTCAATATAATGGGGTGTATTGCTGAAAAAAGAATGCGCAAAACCCAGGGTAAGTGAAATGAACAATAAAAAGAACAGACTGTAACCCAGTGTTTTTTCTATTGCAAAAATCTTCACTTTAAATAACAGGCGATAGCCGATTACAAAAAAGACAAAAATAAACAGGAAGGAAGCAAGGCCAAACCATTCGTAAATAAACTGATGTGACAACAAAGCACCTATTTTACCCAGCCAGTTTTGTACAACCGGCGGGATGTTTACCTGCTGCAACTCTTCATAGGTTTTAAAAAGATTGCCCCATCCCCCGTTTGCGTCTATAACATAGCTATAATCTTCCTGCCAGGTGAACAGGTACGAAGTAAAAGCGATAAGGAAATAGAGCGATAGGATGACGAACAGTAACCCTACAATTTTTACAAATCTGCCATCCTGAAAATCAAAACGAGGCAAGATTTCGGTTCTTTCCTTGAACTGTCTGGTAGCAGATGATCTTGAGTTTTGCTTATCTCCTGCCTCATTTTTAAATGAATTGGACTTAAATTGGTTTCCCCTTACCGACATCTTTCGTTACTAATATTAATAATAAAACAAACTTAAATAATTTTGTGCATTTGTTCCCCTATTTGCCATTATTAAATAAATTACCCAATTTTAACCTAAATTTAACAAAGCAAATGGCTGATCTGGAAACACTCATTGAAACAAACAGCAAACAGGAAATTTTTGATCTGCTATCACAAAATCCTGCGCTGGCGGGCAAGGATACCAGTCATGGTATTTCCCCGGTTTTGCTGGCCTGTTATTATAAGAAACCAGACATCGCCGCTTTGATTGCCGGTTTCGGGCCCAAAATTAACCTGTTTGAAGCCTCAGCATTGGGCAGACTGGAAGAGGCCGCACTTTTAATAGATCAGGCCCCTGATGCGGTAAACGCATTCTCCAAGGATGGCTTTACAGCCCTGGGCCTGGCTGCCTATTTTGGGAACGAAGAAATGGCAAAGCTGCTCATTTCCCGTAATGCAGAGGTAAACATCCCTGCCAACAATGGCTTCAATGTTTTTCCTATACACTCTGCCGTTAGTGCAAGAAATTATAACATTACAAAAATGCTGATTGACGCCGGTGCAAATGTAAATGTGGTACAACAGGCTGGCTTTACTCCCTTGCATGCCGCAGCACAGCAAGGCGACATAGAACTGATTATTCTGTTGCTTGAAAATGGTGCTGAAGTAGATATTGCTATGGAAGGTGGCAAGGTGCCTGCCGATCTGGCCAGGGAAAAAGGTTTTGTTGAAATTGCCGAAATATTAAAAGTCTGATCACACGTCCCAGATGCTCATCCTGATTTTTTTGATGTAATGCCTTACATCGAGCACCAGCGCCGCCAGTACATAAAATACAATAGGGAAGCCTACCGCAAGGAATGAGGAGTAAATAAAAAACAGTCTTATTTTACTGATAGATATATTAAAACGCTCGGCCAGATAAGTACAAACACCAAAACTCTGCTTTTCAAAAAAGGTAATGATCCGTTGGAACATGTTATTTTTTTAAGATTTTAATTTCTATACCACAATTTAAGCATTTTTTCTGATTACACTAGTATTTATTTAAATGATTTTCCTTTATAGTTGGTAATGAAAACCCCGATAATGATCAGGACCGTTGCAATGAGGATATCCTTTGTAATGATCTCGTCTAAAATAAGCCATCCAAGGAACAATGCAATTACTGTATTGAAATAGGTAAGTATGGAAACTTCTGTTGCAGCCACCTTTTTTAAGGCATAATGATAACAGAAAAAAGCGACAACAGATCCAAAGACAGCCAGATAACTTACGGCAAGCATACTGTTAAGGCTCCATTTGGCAACGTTATGATCTGGAGAGAAAAGAAATGCCAGAACAAATTGTACAGCTGCAGAAAAAGCGAACTGGTAAAAAAGATCTAAAAAAATGTGGTCAGATTTATGGTTGTTCTTTTTGATGTACAGGGTACCAATGGTCCAGCCGCTGATGGCAAAACACAAAAACATAATGCCGGTTTTATAATTCGGGTCGAGCAATTCGCTTAGCCCCTCCCTGAATATAAACACCACGCCCAGAAAACCAATGGCAACACCAACAAACCCTTTTAATGAGGGCTTTTGCAAGCCTATTGCCACACAGGCCAGAAATACGATGAGCGGATTTAATGCATTTAACAATGAGGTTAGGCCGCTTGGTATGGTCTGTTCCGCTACAGTGGTCATTCCGTTTGCAACCACAATCATGAGCAGTGACAACAGCATCTGACGCCTTAAATAAGGCCAGTCTTTCCATATCAGTTCTCTTTTACGGAGCAAAATAACCAGTAGTACAATGGCTGCAATAGTTTGACGAATAGCCGCAACAAACCATGGAGGTATGGTTTCTACAGCTACACGGATGCCCAGGTAAGTGGTACCCCAGATCAGTGCCACTCCTGTTAAAGCAAAAAGCAGCCTTACATCCAGCTTCCTGGTCATACCAGACCTGCAGCCTGCAGGATCTGAGCCATTTCCTGTTGTAGCCTCAGCGCTTCTTCCCTTGCTTTTTCGGCAAAGTCTTCGCCATTACCGGCGTAAATGACAGACCTGGCAGAATTGACCAGCAGTCCGCAGGTTGAGTTCAAGCCGTACCGGCAAACTTCTGCCAGGCTTCCGCCCTGTGCACCAACACCTGGCACGAGTAAAAAATTATCAGGAGCCAATCGCCTGATGTTTTCAAATTCTGTACCCCTGGTTGCACCAACCACATACATCAGCTGGTTGCTGTCTGCCCATTGCGAAGAAATACGGATCACCTCTTCATAAAGTTTACCTTCCAGTGTCTGGTGCAATTGAAAATCACTATGCCCGGCATTCGAGGTCAGCGCCAGAAGGATAACCCATTTATCTGTATAACTTAAAAAGGGGCTTACAGAATCCTTACCCATATAAGGGGCTACAGTAATGGCATCAAAGCCCATTCCCGATTTGTCTTTGTTAAAAAATGCATCGGCATACATTGCTGAAGTGTTGCCGATATCTCCCCGCTTGGCATCGGCTATCGTAAAAATATCTGCCGGAATATGCTCCCAGGTGCGGATTAACGTTTCCCAACCCTTTAACCCCATAGATTCATAAAAAGCCGTATTGGGTTTATAGGCCACACACAGGTCTTTTGTAGCATCGATTAGCTGTTTATTAAACTCCAGCACAGGGTTTTCATATTTAAGCAGGTGTTTGGGGATCAGCTCCATAACGGGGTCCAATCCAACACATAAAAAAGATTTTTTATTTTTTATTTGCTCAAATAGTTGTGTCTTATTCATCAGGGGGTAAATTTTTGGTGCAAAGATGCCAATTTCTGCGCTCATTTAAAGGCGCTTCTAAAAAATTAATTATCTTTGTTATAAACAATTTCATTTTTTTCTTGGAGATTAGAATTCAAATACATACAATTGCACCATAATTCTCTAAAGTTTATCTGATCATTCCAGAAAATTTCTTAAGATTTTGTTCAATAACCCCATCAATAAATGCATTTTTTTGCACTGTTTACTTGATTAAAAAAAATTCTCCACATCCATATAATGTTTAATAAAACAGAATTAAATGAAAAGCTCACGGCTGAATTACGTGAGATAGCAAAAACCCAGGGCATTTTAAATGCTGACGAGTTACGTAAAGCCGAACTGGTTGAAATTATTGCCCAGATTAGCGAGCAGATGACTGAAGCAGAACCTGCTCCCAAAGCAGCACCGGCAAAAGCCGCCAAAGCAAAATCACCAAAAGAACGTGCTGCAAAAGCAAGTCATGAAACTCCTCAGCCTGTTGAACAGGCTGCTGACACCGAGGCTTCAGCAGACGCAGCTACCACAGCTGAAAAAACTACAGCACCTGTAAAAGAGCGTTCTGTAAAGGCGGATACCAATAACGATACTGTAAGGGACAATCAAGGTGAAAAGCCTGCCCGAAAAAGAATTCGCATTGCAGCCAAGGAAGTAGCAGAAGAAAACGTGCAAAGGCCATTTAACCGTGCCTCGTTATTCGATCCGCAGCCTGCAAAACAGGAAACACTTTTTGAAGCGCCTGTAGAAGTTGCGCCCCAGGAAGAACAGGTTTCGGCTCAGAGCAATTCTGCGGCACCTGCAAACGAGCCTAAAATTGCGGCACCTAATGCCGACAATAAAAAGCACCGTCCTCAGGAAAACAGGCCAAAGAACCCGAATAACAATAACAACGGGAACGCCCAACACAAACAGAATGAAAACAGTTACTCCAATCTGGACTTCGACAATACCATTACCAACGAAGGTGTACTGGAAATTATGCCCGACGGATATGGCTTTTTAAGATCTGCCGATTATAACTACCTGTCGTCACCGGATGACATTTACGTATCCCAGTCTCAAATCAAATTATTTGGCTTAAAAACAGGAGATACAGTAAAAGGAAGTATCCGCCCACCAAAAGAAGGCGAAAAATACTTTCCATTGGTAAGGGTAGAAACCATTAACGGACGATTACCTGCTGATGTAAGGGACCGCGTTCCTTTTGATTACCTTACCCCACTGTTCCCTACAGAAAGGTTAAACCTTTTTACAGAAACAAATAACTATTCGACCCGTATCATCGACCTGTTTACCCCTATAGGTAAGGGCCAGCGTGGTTTGATTGTTGCCCAACCTAAAACCGGTAAAACCAATTTGCTGAAAGAGGTTGCCAATGCCATAGCAAAAAACCATCCTGAAGTTTACCTGATCATTTTATTGATTGACGAACGCCCGGAAGAGGTAACTGATATGGCCAGAAGCGTAAGGGCCGAGGTAATTGCATCTACTTTTGATGAGCCTGCCGATCGGCATGTAAAAATAGCCAATATTGTACTGGAGAAAGCAAAACGCCTGGTTGAGTGTGGCCATGATGTAGTTATTCTTTTAGACTCAATAACAAGGCTTGCAAGAGCCTACAATACCACAGCCCCCGCTTCAGGAAAAATCCTTTCAGGTGGTGTGGATGCCAATGCATTACACAAACCTAAGCGCTTCTTTGGTGCGGCACGGAACATTGAAAAAGGTGGCTCATTAACCATACTTGCAACTGCACTAACCGATACCGGATCGAAAATGGACGAGGTGATCTTTGAAGAATTCAAAGGTACAGGTAATATGGAGCTGCAGCTGGATCGTAAGTTATCTAACAAACGTATCTTCCCTGCTATCGATATCACTGCTTCAAGTACACGCCGCGACGACCTGCTGCACGACAGAGATACCTTGCAACGTGTATGGATCTTGCGTAACCACCTGGCCGACATGAACGCCCAGGAAGCAATGGAGTTTGTTCAGGCTCAAATAAAAGGTACCAAATCCAATGAGGAATTCTTAATTTCGATGAATAGCTAATTCAAAGAAGGGAATTCTTTATCCATGATAAAAAAACACATTCCAAATGCCATTACCTGTGCCAACCTGTTTTCGGGTTGCATAGGTATTGTGCATGCTTTTAATGGCGAACTGGAAATAGCGGCCTACTTTGTACTGCTATCTGGCATATTCGATTTCTTTGATGGTTTTGCAGCAAGACTGCTGAATGTTAAATCCAATATCGGCAAAGAGCTGGATTCATTGGCCGATGTGGTAAGTTTCGGTTTTTTACCGGGTGTGGTTATGTTTCAGTTGTTAAGTCAAAGTATTCATACTTATGCCTACCTGCCCTATGCGGGTTTTATCATTACCGTATTCTCTGCATTAAGATTGGCAAAGTTTAATGTAGATACCAGGCAGACCGAGGATTTCATTGGATTGAACACGCCGATGAATACCCTGTTTATTGTATCACTGCCTTTTATTCAGAAAGACTATCCATTACTGATTGGCTCAGTGCCTTTCCTGCTGGGACTTGTTGTATTGCTGAGTTGGCTATTGGTTAGCGAGATCAGAATCTTCTCGCTCAAATTCAGTTCGGCAGGATGGCAGCAAAATAAAATAAAATACCTTTTCCTTATCTTGTCTGCAGTGCTTGTTCTTTTTCTTAAATTCCTGGCCGTACCCTTTATACTGGTTTTATATATAGGCTTATCGCTGATTCATTTCAGGAATATCCCTAAATAAAGCACAAATTAAAGCTGTTTTTCCAGATCAGCTTTAGCTTCGTCAAGCTGCGCATATAAAATTTCTACAAAAGCGCTGATCTCTTCAAATGCTGCAGGTAGCTGATCAATATTTTTAAGCTCGCGGGCATTGTTCTCCATCATCTGCATATGATCTTTGGCGTCTTCACGCCCCACGTAAGCAAATGTAGGCTTTATTTTATGTGCACAGTTAGAGGCCCGGGGCCAGTCTTGGTCTGCGATTGCCTTCCCAAGGTCTGAGATATACAAAGGAGTTTGCATTTTGAACATATCTATCATCTCTATGATAAATTCTGCACTGTCCCCAGACATATCTCTTAAATAAGAAAGGTCTAAAGGCTCATTATTCTTTTGTAAGTTTATCATCATAGACAAAAATAACGAATTTATATTTTTGATACTGACAAATTATCACTTAATCTTTCTAATATTTCCGATACAGAACGCCTAAACACCGGATGAATGTAATCAGGGACGATTTCGGCCATTGGTTCGAGCACAAATTTCCGGTCCTGCATATGCGGATGGGGAATATGAAGACGCTTGCCGAGGTCTATAATTTTATCTCCAAAAAAAATAATATCGATGTCAATTAGCCGGGAACCCCATTTTTCGTGCCTTACCCTTCCCAGGTCCAGCTCAATGGCCAGTATTTCTTCCAGTAACTGCAAAGGACTAAAAGCCGTTTCCACTACAACCGCCCTATTCAGAAAAGAAGGCTGGTCTTCCCTTCCCCATGCTGCAGTTTCATACAAAGATGATTTCAACAGGATAGGACCAATCCGCTTTTCAATTTGCTCCAGCGCCGCTGTCAGCAATTTATTCCGTTCACCCAGGTTACTTCCCAGTAACAAATAAGCTTTTTCAGTATCCAAATGCATATATTTACAAATTAAATATTTACCTGGCACATGAGAGAATTTTTTAAGTATGTTTTTGCAACAGTTGTTGGCGTAGTCATTTCACTGGTGTTACTTTTTGTGTTTTTTATCGTGCTCATTGTGGGTATCGTAAAGTCCTCATTAAAAGAGGACAAGGTTAGCATCAGCAGCAATTCTGTCCTGTACCTTAACCTGGACCAGGTGATCACAGAACGTACCCCAGACGATCCGCTTTCTAAACTTCCTATAATTGGCTCAGATGAAGACAAAAGCATTGGTTTTAACGATGTGATCCGTGCTTTGCGTGCTGCTAAAACAGACAACAACATCAAGTGTGCCTACATTAGTGTAACCTCGCCCCAGGCAGGCTTTGCCACTATGCGTGAAATACGGGATGCACTGCTGGATTTCAAAACCAGCAAAAAGAAAATCATAGCCTATAGCGAGGTGTATACCCAGGGCGCTTATTACCTGGCTTCTGCTGCTGATAAAGTTTATCTTAACCCTGAAGGTGCATTGGAGTTTAAAGGACTGAAATCTGAAACCATGTTCTTTAAAGGCGCATTGGATAAACTGGGCATTGAAGCCCAGATTGTAAGGGTAGGTAATTATAAAAGTGCTGTTGAACCCTTCTTTGCTGATAAGATGAGCGATAAGAACCGCGAACAGGTAACCGTTTACCTGCAGGGGTTATACCAGACCTTCCTGGATGGCATTGCCAAAAGCAGGAACATCAGTGCCGAAACCTTAAACCAGATTGCCGATAATTATAAAATACAGCAGCCTAAGGATGCGCTGGATTATAAAATGGTGGATGCACTCAAATACAAGGACGACATCATTGAAGAATTGAAAACGCTGAGCGGAAAAGATAAAAAACGTAACCTGAGCACCGTTACAATTAATGCTTATGCCAGAAATATCGTTAAAAATGCAGGCAGCACATCAGACAATAAGGTTGCCGTAATTTATGCCAATGGCGATATTACCGGCGGGGAAGGTTCGGATGAACAGATTGGCTCTGAACGCATTTCCAGAACCATCCGGAAAGCCCGCCTGGACGACAACATCAAAGCCATTGTTTTAAGGGTAAATTCGCCAGGCGGCAGTGCACTGGCTTCAGACGTGATCTGGAGGGAAATTGTGCTAGCTAAAAAAGTTAAGCCTGTTATAGCCTCTTTTGGTGATGTAGCAGCCTCTGGCGGTTATTATATTGCCTGCGCTGCAGATTCTATTATCGTTCAGCCCAATACCATAACCGGATCTATTGGTGTATTCGGGGTGATCCCTAACTTCCAGAAACTTTTCAATGAGAAGCTGGGTATTACCTTTGATGGTGTAAAGACAGGTAAATATGCAGATATCATGAGTACCGACCGGCCAATGACACCTGGTGAAAGACTGATTGTACAAAACGATGTAAACCGTGTATACGACAGTTTCCTTACCCGTGTGGCCGATGGCCGAAAAAGAACCAAAACCTATATCGACAGCATTGCCGGTGGCCGGGTTTGGGTGGGTACCGACGCGGTTAGAATTGGTTTGGCCGACAGAACCGGCAACTTTAACGATGCCATCCTTGCTGCCGCTAAAAAAGCCAAAATAAAAGACTACCAGGTGGTTGAATATCCTGAAATGCTCGACCCTTTTAAATCCCTGATGGAAGGTACTACAGATAAGGTAAGAGCGTATTATACCAAACAGGAACTGGGTGCAAATTATCCCATTTATCAGCAATTGAAATCGGCCTTATCGAGATCCGGAATACAAACCAGGATGCCTTTTGACATTAAAATACAATAACCCATTCCCAAAGTAAAATGGAGAACAAAACCATCGCACGTACACTGCGGCTGCTTTCGCAATTGATGGAGCTGCACAACGAAAATCAGTTTAAGATCAAATCAGTAGCAAATGCTGCTTTCAAAGTGGACAAACTGCCCTATGCGGTTAAAGGAAAGACACTGGAAGAGATTGCCCAGATCGATGGATTGGGCAAAAGTATCTCTGCAAAGGTTTGGGAACTGCTCGAAACCGGATCAATGGCCGAGCTTCAGGCCATACTGGCCGAAACCCCGGAAGGCATTGTAGAGATGCTTGGCATTAAAGGAATAGGACCTAAAAAGATAGCCGTGATCTGGAAAGACCTGGGTATAGAGAATATAGGTGAACTCTATTATGCCTGCAATGAAAACAGGCTGATTGAAGCCAAAGGCTTTGGTCTTAAAACCCAGGAAGAGATCAAAAAGATCATCGAATTTAAAATGGCCGCACAGGGTAAGTTCCTGTATGCGCAAACAGAAAGCCTGGTTAATACGCTCTATGCCGACCTTGCTGTTTGGCTAAACACCGTTAGTGGCGAACCACTGTTGGGTATAGGAGGTGATTACAGGCGCTGCGCAGAGATCATTGAAGAAATTGAACTGCTTATCGGTGCAGAAGACCTGGATGAATTGCAAGAAAAAATAACTGCATTTGCCCCGCTTACTTTTGAGCCTCAGACAGAAGGATACTACCTTGCAGATAGCCCCTTTGGCTTAAAAATAAAACTTTACATCGTTCAAAAAGCCGATTTCTACCTGAATTGGTTTAAACTCACCGGTAATGCACAACATGTAAATATAGTACTCGAACTGGCCGGAACCGGACCTTTTACCTCCGAAAATGAGATCTACCAGAAAGCAGGCCTGGCTTTTGTTGAGCCCGAACTGAGGGAGGGCCTGAACGAGATCCAGCTGGCAAAAGAAAATAAGCTCCCGGTACTGATCACAGATGCTGACCTGAAAGGCAGTCTGCACAACCACTCTACATGGAGCGATGGTGTGCATACCCTTGAAGAAATGGCTGTTTACTGTAAAGATAACCTCAAGCTGGAATACCTTGGCATATGCGACCACTCCAGGTCCGCATTTTATGCCAACGGATTAAATGAGCAGCGTGTATATGCGCAACACCAGGAAATCGATGCCCTGAATGCAAAACTTGCCCCCTTCCGTATACTTAAGGGGATAGAAAGCGATATTCTCAATGATGGATCGCTGGATTACAGCGATGATATCCTTAAAACATTTGACTTTGTGGTGGCGTCGGTACACAGTAACTTAAGGATGGACGAAGAAAAAGCCACTGCAAGACTGATCAAAGCTATTGAAAATCCTTTTACAACAATACTGGGGCATCCTACCGGAAGACTATTGCTGAGTAGAAAGGGCTATCCAATAGATTATGCCAAAGTAATTGACGCCTGCGCTGCCAACCATGTGGTCATAGAAATCAATGCTAACCCATTGCGGCTGGACCTGGATTGGCGCTGGCACCGTTACGCCCTGGAAAAAGGTGTATTGCTTTCCATAAACCCTGATGCCCATAGAAAAGAAGGATTCCATGATATGCATTACGGTGTTTTGATTGGCAGAAAGGGAGGATTAACAGCAAAACAGTGTTTAAATAGTTTTTCATTACAAGATATCACGCAATACCTCGGCAATAAAAAATAGTTATCCTTACCTTTGAGCTATGATTAGTAAGCTTTGCAATAAAATATTCGAAGAGGCCATTAAAGATTATCACATCCACAATAATATAGATCAGCCCATTGAAAATCCTTATCCGACAACCAAAATAGAACATCTGCTTTATTTAAAATGCTGGATTGATACCGTTCAATGGCACATGGAAGATGTGGTCCGCAATCCTGAAATTAACCCTGTTGAAGGGCTGCAATGGAAAAGACGTATAGATGCCTCCAATCAGGAAAGAACTGATGTAGTTGAATATATTGACAGTTATTTTCTGGAAGAATATAAACACATTCAACCCAAAGCCAATGCCAGGATTAATTCTGAAAGTCCGGCCTGGGTTGTAGACAGGCTATCTATTCTTGCTTTAAAAGTCTACCACATGAAAGAAGAAACAGTTCGTGCAGATGCTACAGAAGAACACAGAGAACTTTGCACACAAAAGCTCAATATCCTGTTAAACCAGCAAACAGATTTGTCAACCAGCCTGGATGAACTGATACAGGACATTGAAAATGGATCTAAATACATGAAAGTCTACAAACAGATGAAAATGTATAATGACCCCAACCTTAACCCTGTTCTTTATAACCCAAATAATGGATGACAGGTAGCGGCAAAATACTGGTGATCCGTTTCTCAGCAATGGGAGATGTAGCCATGACAGCACCTGTATTACGCGAATTTACACGTAACTACCCGGAAATAGAGTTTTTGGTAGTAAGCCGCGCGATGTTCAAACCTTTTTTTGAGAATATTCCTAACCTGATCTTCTATCCATTTGAACCTAAAAAAAAGCATAAGGGCTTGCTTGGACTGGTTAGATTGTTTATTACACTTAGAAAGCAGCACATCACCGCAGTTGCCGATTTGCACAACAATCTTCGGAGTAAAGTGCTTTCCTTCCTTTTTTTTCTGACGGGTATAAAAATAGCCACACTAGATAAAGGCAGGAATGAAAAAAAACAACTTACCCGGAAAAAGGATAAATTACTCAGGCCACTAAAACTTACCGTAGTTCGTTATGCAGAGGTATTCAATGCCCTCGGTTACCCATTTGAGCTAAAGAACCAGCTCACCTCGCCCCTTGCTGAACCTTTAAACGCAGAGGCCTTCTCTTTTATCCCCTATCCAAAAACAAAAAAGTGGATCGGGGTTAGCCCTTTTGCGCAGCATCAGCAAAAAGTTTATCCGCTGCAAAAAATGGAAATTGTACTGATGGCCCTGGCTGGTTCAGGACATCAGCTTTTTATATTTGGTGGTTCAGAAGCCGAAAAAGAAATTGCCTGTCAATGGGAACAGAAACACGCAAACATCACTTCAGCAGTTAAAAAGCTCAACCTTGAGGATGAACTGAAACTCATTTCAAACCTCGATATCATGTTAAGCATGGACTCCTCAGGTATGCACCTTGCTTCCTTAAAAAATATCCCTGTTGTTTCCGTATGGGGTGCTACGCATCCTTATGCTGGTTTTCTAGGCTATGGACAGTCTGAAAAGAATGCAGTACAAATAGATTTATACTGCAGACCCTGCTCCGTATATGGAAACAGACCCTGTTATCGCGGCGATTTTGCCTGCATGAACAATTTATCTGAATCAAATGTTATACAAACTGTATTAAATAAGCTTAGCGATGCCTAAAAAACTACTATTGGTCAGACATGGAAAATCAGAATGGGGAAATGTACATCTGGCCGACTTTGACAGACCATTAAACCCCAGAGGGCATAGAAATGCGCCGGAAATGGCAGCAAGGCTGCTGCAAAAAGGCCTGGTCCCTCAGCTTATGGTGAGCAGTCCTGCCGTAAGGGCCATCAGCACAGCCAGACATTTTGTTCAGGCCTGGAAAAAATCAGATGAGCAAATCATGGAGGAAGCATCAATTTACGAGGCGAACGTCAGGACCTTATTAAAGGTCATTAATAACTTTGACAATAAGTTCGGCTATGTTGCTGTTTTCGGGCATAACCCTGGCTTTACAGATTTGGCCAATTACCTGAGTGATGCCAATATCTACAACATCCCCACCTGTGGAACTGTGCTGATCGAATTTCCATTTGAAGACTGGAAACTGGTAAGCCACCAGACGGGCAGGTTGCTCCAGTTTGACTATCCCAAAAGTATCAACGACGATTAGAAATGCAGGTGCTTAACGGTAAGCCCGTTATTGATCAGCTGTTTTAAAGAATCAATTCCAATCCTAAGGTGTGTTTCTACATAGGTAGAAGTTACATTGCTGTCACTTTCAGTAGTCTTAACCCCCTCAGGGATCATCGGCTGATCAGATACCAGCAACAAAGCACCGGTAGGTATTTTATTTGCAAATCCGGTTGTAAATATGGTTGCCGTTTCCATATCTACAGCCATTGCCCTCAAAGTTTTAAGGTATTTCTTAAAGTTCTTGTCGTGCTCCCATACCCTGCGGTTAGTCGTATAACAGGTTCCGGTCCAATAATCCCTGGAGTGGTCGCGTATGGTAGTGGAAATGGCCTTTTGCAAAGCAAAAGCAGGTAAAGCAGGGACTTCAGGAGGCAGGTAGTCATTAGATGTACCCTCTCCTCTGATTGCTGCAATAGGCAGGATCAGGTCGCCCAATTGATTTTTCTTCTTCAATCCACCGCATTTACCCAAAAACAGCACAGCTTTTGGATGTATCGCTGTAAGCAAGTCCATCATAGTAGCAGCCATCGGACTTCCCATTCCGAAATTGATGATGGTGATACCATTTGCAGTAACGCTCTGCATCGGCTTATCCAACCCCATGACAGGTGCATTGTCATTCCATTCAGAAAACATCTGAACGTATTTGCTGAAATTCGTCAGCAATATATACTGTCCAAACTCCTCCAGCGGCCTTCCGGTATATCGCGGCAGCCAATTCTGCACAATATCTTCTTTTGATTTCAAACCCGCTTTTACAGGAGATTCAACTTCTTTTACACGCTTTGTCTTTGCCGATTTACTTTCTTCTTTTTTTACATCTTTTTCTTCGTTCATATGTTCTCCTTTCAAAATAACAAGTTAAAAAAAAATCCCCGGTAAACCGGGGATTAAATTCTAGGCAGCTTTCAGCTTTTTAAAGTCGGCCTTTTCAAATTTCTCCACCGCATAATCGAGCGTAATACTCAGTTCCTTGACACTCGCATCCGAGGGAATCTCAAACATTGCATCCAGCATAATGGCCTCACAAATGGAGCGCAGTCCTCGTGCACCGAGTTTATATTCCATCGCTTTATCTACAATAAAATCCAGCACCTCTTCTTCAAACGTAAGCTTAACATTTTCCAGTTCAAATAACTTCACGTACTGACGTACAAGTGAGTTTTTAGGTTCTGTAAGAATATTACGCAGCGCCTGCTTATCCAGCGGGTTCAGGTGCGTTAAAACAGGTACACGACCAATCAGTTCCGGTATCAGTCCAAAGGACTTCAAATCCTGTGGTGTAATGTATTTATACAGGTTTTTAAGATCCAGTTCTGCATCTTCCTTTTTTACCTTATAACCTACCGCCTGAGTACGCAGCCTATTCGCTATTTTGCGCTCAATGCCATCAAAAGCACCGCCGCAAATGAACAGGATGTTGTTCGTGTTTACAGGGATCATTTTCTGGTCCGGATGCTTACGTCCACCTTGCGGCGGCACGTTTACAATAGTACCCTCCAATATCTTCAACAGGGCCTGCTGCACACCTTCACCAGAAACATCCCGGGTAATGGAAGGATTATCGCTCTTGCGGGCAACTTTATCTACCTCATCAATGTATACAATTCCGCGCTCAGCAGAAGCAACATCGTAATCAGCAGCTTGCAACAAACGCGTAAGTATACTCTCCACATCCTCCCCTACATAACCCGCTTCGGTAAGTACCGTTGCATCACAGATACAGAAAGGCACATGAAGGATTTTGGCAATAGTTTTTGCCAATAAGGTTTTACCTGTTCCTGTTTCACCTACCAGCATGATATTCGATTTTTCAATCTCGACTTCATCTGCTTTGTCCACCTTCTGACTCAATCTTTTGTAGTGGTTGTATACAGCAACAGAAAGCACTTTTTTGGCATCATCCTGACCAATAACATACTGATCGATATGCGCTTTAATCTCCAATGGCTTCAATAAAGTAATTGAAGTATCCAATGGTTTCGATTTCTTGCTCCCAAGCTCCTGCACCAGTAGCTGATTGGCCTGGGTCACACATTTATCACAGATAAATGCATCCAGTCCTTCGATAAGCATTAAGGTATCCTGCTTACCAGAGCCACAAAAAGAGCAACGGGATTCTTTACTTTGTTTTGCCATTTTTTAGTCTTTATTGCTAGCACCTAGCACCTCATCAATCATTCCGAAGCTCTTTGCTTCGTCGGCTTTCATCCAATAATCGCGGTCTGAAGCCTTTTCTACCCATTCGTAGCTTTGTCCGGAATGGTTAGAAATAATATCGTACAATTCTTTTTTCAGTTTCAGCATCTCTCTCAGGTTGATCTCCATATCTGAGGCTACACCCTGGGCACCACCCGAAGGCTGGTGTATCATCACACGTGAATGTGGCAAAGCTGCACGCTTACCTTTGGCACCAGCAACCAGTAATACCGCACCCATTGAGGCAGCCATACCGGTACAGATGGTAGCTACGTCAGGCGTAATGTACTGCATGGTATCGTAAATACCTAAACCAGCATATACAGATCCTCCCGGCGAGTTGATATAAATCTGGATATCCCTGTTGTTATCTGTAGATTGTAAGAATAACAATTGCGCCTGGATGATATTTGCATTCCCATCATAAATTGCATCCCCTAAAAAGATGATGCGATCCATCATCAAACGGGAAAACACGTCCATCTGCGCCACATTTAATTGACGTTCCTCAATGATATAAGGCGTCATTGCTTTTGGTGAATTGTTGGTAGCACCGATATAACGATCTACGTTTAAACCATTTATACGGTGATGTTTAACTGCGTATTTTCTAAATTCGTCTTTATCTATCTTCATGATTTCTAATTGTTACTTTAATCTTTCTGAAGTCTTGTTTTCTCTTACAACTTCATTTTATCTTTTCTTCACCAATAGTAATAAATCTAAATTGGTAATTTATTGTGGTATTGTAAAATTTGAATTCGTTTTTATATAAATAAGGCGGCCTTTTTCAAAGCCGCCTTATACATTTATATGATTAAAAAACTTTGCTGTAAAGCGCGTTTTCTATTTCAATTCTATAAACTTATTATAAGCTATTTCTTTTTGGTCCAAAGTAGCCGCCGACTGGATGTATTCAAAAACCTTCATGGCTTTAACTTCATCAAAAATACGGTTTGCGTTGTCTTTCTCTTTCAGGAAGGTAGCAGTATACTGCGCTAGTTGATCTTCCGGCATCGGACTAGGGCTATACATTCTGAACTGTGTATCTAAACGTTGTTTAGCAGTTTGGAACACATCTTCATATTTAATTTCGATGTTGTTGTCCTTGATCAGTTTGTTCTCAATCAAAGTCCATTTCAGGTTTTTTGCAAAATCATCATAACCTTCAGCCAATTCCTCATCCGTCAGTTTCTCGTTAGTAGCTTTTAACCACTTACGTAAAAACTCATCCGGCAAGTCCATTTTTACACTTTCAATCAGCTTGGTATAAATGTCATTCTGCAATTTACGGTCTGCATCCTGTTTAAACATGCTTTCTATTTCCTCAGTGATCTTAGTGTTAAAGCCAGCCTCATCTGTCACTACACCTGCACCAAATAATTTATCAAAGAACTCCTGGTTTAAATCAGCCTCTTCCAAACGGTTTACATTCTTAACCGTTACACGGAATTTAGACTGCAGGTCTTTAGCATCCTCTTCGCTGATGTTTAACAATTTGGCAATGATCACCTCATTCTTATCAAAAGCTTTCTGAACATCAAGCTCTGCTACGTCATCCTTTTTTAAACCGATTAAAGATTTTAATATCTTTTTATCTGTTACCTGATCTAAACGAACAGATCCGGTTGATGTAATACCACCTTCAAAAACTGAACCATCTGCCGAAAGTTGTGTTAATTCAGCATAAAGCACATCACCATCTGCCGAAACTTCAGGGTTTGTCATTTTGCCATAGCTTTTACGGATATTTTTGATACGTGAGGCCAATGTCTCTGCGTCAGCTTTAACAACATATTGTGTAAACTTGTCTTTTGAAGTTACTGCAACATCAATAGCCGGAGCAAGCCCCAGTTCATAATCAAACTCAAATTCATCTGTGTAATCCCATTTGAACTCTTTGGTATCATCCATTACAGGAAGTGGCTGGCCAAGTATCTCAACCTTATTATCTGTAAGGTGCTTGTTTAAAGTTTCACTCAACAAATTATTGATTTCTTCTACCAGGATACTTCTGCCATACATCTTTTTGATGTGGGCTGCAGGAACCATTCCTTTACGGAAACCTGGAAGGTTTGCTTTTTTAGCTTGTTCCTTTATAGATTTATCAACCTTTTCAGTATAATCCTCAGGCGAAATCTTAATTTTTACAACTGCATTTAAGTCGTTAATTTTTTCCTGTGTAATGTTCATCTTTCTGAATCAATATTTGTGTTAATGTCTTTATATAAAAATTCCCCCGTGTTGCGGGGGAATTTTTGTAGTGCGGAAGAAGGGACTCGAACCCCCACGCCGTGAAGCGCCAGATCCTAAGTCTGGTGCGGCTACCAATTACGCCACTTCCGCAGTTAGGATTTATTTAGGACTGCAAAGATAGGGATTGTTATCAAAAGTCAAAAGGCTTTTCAAATTATTTTCAGACGGGATACTTAACCCACTGGTTTACAGCAAAACATTTTTCAATAAGAATGTCCAAAAGCGCATAGGTGAAAAGCACCTTTATTTCATAATCTTTACGCTGGGCCTTACAGCTGTTCGCGCAATCTGAAGGCTCCTTAGCTCATTTTAAATCATTTTTTAAACGAAAACACCGATTAAAGATTAAAAAGGGACATTATAGTTACAAAATTTAATTACAACAATATTATACATATTATTTTGTTAATTATTTATATTTGGTGTCATGGATGATGGCAAATATTTAATGAATACTAAAGGTTTATTTGAAAATTATGGCAAAGATGAAATGAAAGCCCTCTTATGGGAGATGTATAAGGGCTGGTTTTTGCATAATGCAACCGAAGTAGACAGTGACCGGATGATTGACATGCTATTATTCTACGATGAGTTAAAGGATTTACTTGGAATGGTAGGCTGCCATGCAGAGGATGCCATTTCTTCAAATGAAATTCAGCAAAGTTCTATTCCTATGTCAAAAAACACTCCTTCGCTGGATTGAAATGGAACAAGAGAAATAGTTTTTAGGTATCTTGCGACTTTATTCAGAACTATATTACAGGTAAGTATGTCTATTACATCAGAATTCGAGTTAGAGGGAATGGAAATGATCAGCGAAGCTGTGGCAATAACCTTAAAGGAAATGCGGGCCTGGGCAAAGCCAGGAATGAGCACCGGAGAACTCGATGATTTTGGCGGGCAGATACTCAGCAGCTTTGGTGCCAAATCCGCTCCTAAACTCACTTATGGTTTTCCGGGATGGACTTGCATCAGTATCAACAATGAAGTTGCACATGGTATCCCTTCCCAAGAGAAAATCCTGATGGAGGGCGATCTTGTGAACATTGATGTATCGGCTGAATTAAATGGCTTTTGGGCAGACAATGGTGGTTCTTTTGTACTAGGTAAAGACCTTTACAATCGTCAACCCTTAGTAGATGCTTCCAAACAGATCTTATTTAAAGCAATAAACCAGATTAAAGGAGGTGTAAAAATTGCCGACATAGGAGCACTCATTGAAAGCGAGGCAAGAAAATCAGGTTTTAAAGTCATAAAAAACCTGGCCGGGCACGGTGTTGGCCGCAGCCTGCATGAGGAGCCAAGCGAAATCCTGAACTGCTATAATCGCTACAATAAGCAACGTTTTAAAAAGAACAGCGTGGTAGCTATCGAAACATTCATTACTACAGATTCAACGTATGCGGAACAGGCAAAAGATGGCTGGACACTCTTAGGTAATAAAGGCGGGTTTGCGGTACAACATGAGCATACCATTATCGTAACCGATGGAAAACCCATTATACTTACCGCAGCCAACGAGATCTGGTACTAATACAGTTCTTTTTGCAATTGAAAAAGGTATTGTACGGCCTTAACAAGTCTGCTCCCATACCAGGAAAACATTTCTCCATCAACAAGCATTACCCGGGCCTCAGGAACTGCATTTCCGATTTCTTCCAGGTGTTTCTCTTTAAAAGGGTAAGGTTCGGAAGAAAGAAAAACCAAATCTGGTTTTAACAATTTCAGTTCTGCCAAATCAAGCTCAGGATAGCGGCTTTCAACAATCACATTCTGCAATCCATTCCAGGTTAAAATATTGTCTATGAAAGTATCCCTTCCCGCCAGCATATAAGGTTTCCTCCAAATCAGGTAGGCAACTTTTTTATGGATGCCATTCTGCAGTGCCAATGTTTTCAGGTCCGTAAAACCTGCATAAATTAAATGATTCAAATAAGCAGCTTCCGGTTCCCGGTTTATCAGCATCCCTATTTCCGCAATAGTTTTCTGAGCATCCTCCAGTGTATAAATATCACTCATCCATATCGGGAACTCACTCATCAGGACCTCAACCTGTTCTTTTTCATTTTCTTCCTTATTCCCAATAATCAGATCCGGCTTCAGGCTTCTGATTAACTCCAGATCCAGACGCTTTGTACCACCTACCTTTGCCCTCGAAGCAAACTTATCTATCGGGTGTATACAGAACTTGGTAATACCGATCACCTCAGCATCCAGCCCCAGGTCAAAAAGCAGCTCTGTCTGAGATGGGACAATAGACACTATTCTTTTTGGAGGATAATTAACAACGATTGTTCGCCCAAGCTGATCTGTAAAACTACGTTCCATTCCGTAAATATAAACAGACTCAGCCAGACCAACTGCTTTTCTGGAAAAATCAACTAATTACAGTTCCGTTAGGGATAATCGCACCTTTTTTCACCACAACAATCCCATCTTTAACTGTATACAAAGCGTGGTCGCCATCCGTTAAATGGCTACCCCCAATGATCTGGACATTATCACCAATACGACTGTTCTTGTCAATAATTGCATTTACGATCTTACAGTTGTCGCCAATCCCGATCAGTGGTTTTTCTCCTTTCTCCTTTTCAATCTCTATCAGCGTCTGATACTTATCACTACCCATAATATAGCAGCTTTCTATTTCTGTACCTACACCTATTCTTGCACGAATACCGATAACCGCATGTTTAATGCTTTTGGCCTGCAAAATACAACCTTCGGCAATAATGGTCTTATCCAGCGTAGTTCCAAGAATTTTTGATGGCGGCAGCATGCGGGCACGGGTAAAGATGCTGTGGTGACTATCGAACAGGTTAAATTTAGGAATCTCATCTGTTAGTCCAAGGTTGGCCTCAAAAAATGAAGAAATGTTCCCTATATCTGTCCAATAGCCTTCGTATTGATAACTCAGCACTTTGTGTTCTGTTAGCATTCTCGGAATGATCTCTTTCCCGAAGTCTTTCTCCTCTGCATTTTCTGCAAAAATCTTGATCAGCAAGTCTTTGTTGAAAATGTAGATGCCCATTGAGGCCAGGTAATTCCGTCCCTCTGCCTGCATTTCATGGCCCGTATCAGAAACCCAGTCTTCCAGGTTACTCTTCGGCTTTTCAATAAATGATGTAATGATATTCTGCTCGTCTGATTTAAGGATTCCAAAATCAGGGGCATCTTTGGCATTCACAGGAATGGTAGCAATACTGATCTGCACCCCGCTGTCGATATGTGCCTGCACCATATCCTTAAAATCCATCTGGTAAAGCTGGTCGCCCGAAAGGATCAGCACATATTCAAATTCATGGTTTAGCAGGTGGTGCATAGTTTGCCGCACGGCATCTGCAGTGCCCTGGAACCAGGTTGGGTTATCAGGGGTCTGTTCCGCAGCCAAAATATCAACAAAAGCAGAACTGAAATGACTAAAATGATAAGTATTTTTAATGTGCTTATTCAGGGATGCAGAGTTAAACTGCGTTAAAACAAACATACGGTGAATACCTGAATTTAGACAATTTGAGATTGGAATATCCACCAATCTATATTTTCCTGCAATTGGCACAGCAGGTTTTGAGCGTGTTTGTGTAAGAGGGGCTAACCTGGAGCCCTGGCCGCCGCCAAGAATTACACCCAATACTTTATCGGTCATAGTTTTCTGTTTTACATTTGGTATAGATCTATATATTGTTGCGCTGCCCTATCCCATGAGTGGTCCAGCTGCATGATAAACTTACGTATTTCTTTTATACGTTTTATATTTTCGTACAATTCAACTGCACGACCGATGGCATGCCCTACATCCCAGACACTGCTCTGGTCATGACAAATGCCAAAACCGTCATCTCCAATATCCGTAACTGTATCTTTTAACCCGCCTATTCTTCTTACAATTGGAATGGTGCCATATCTTAAAGCATACATCTGGTTCAGGCCACAGGGTTCTACCCTGCTTGGCATCAGTAAAAAGTCGGCTCCGGCATAAATCTGGTGCGACAGTTGCTCATTGTAGCCGATATACACATTATAATTCCCAGGGAATACCTCTTTCAGATGCGATAACCTACCCTCAACCTGCTGATCTCCAGATCCCAGCACCAGTACATTAACCTGGCTGTTATAGGTAATCAGCGTATTATAAAAGATATCGGGAAGCAGGTCCGCCCCCTTCTCCCCTACAAGCCGTCCAATGAAAGTAAAAAGTGGTTTTTCAGGATCAAGTTTAAATATCTCACATAACGCTTCCTTATTAGCCTTTTTACCAGCATCTACCGTACGTAGTGTATAGGTTTTATCGAGCATTGGATCCGTTTGCGGATTCCACACATCGTTGTCTATCCCGTTAAGTATCCCCACCGATTTGCCACGTTCTTGTGCCAAAAGGTCTTCAAGGCCATTTGCCTTAAAGCTGATTTCATCCAAGTAACTGGGCGAAACAGTGGTTACCCGCCAGGCACATTTTATGGCCGAAGCCAAGGGATTAATGGCACCTTTCCAGTCCAATTGTCCGGATTTCCATAAGTCAAACGGCGGAATGTAATGCAATTTGTCCCAGCCAAATTGGCCCTGGTATTGTGCGTTATGTATCGTTAAGACGGTAGGCACCTGGCTCAGGTGACGGAATTGCTGGCAATAAGCCATCATAAAAGGTACCAGTCCGGTATGGTGATCATGGCAATGCACCACATCGGGTCTGTGTTCCCATTGCGCCATCCAGTCCAGCACCGCAATCTGAAAGGCCAGGAAACGCTCGGTGTCATCTTCATATCCATATACTTGCGGCCTGTCCAGTAAACCCGCTATATGTACCAGATAAAGGTCAAAGCCCAATTTATTGGTCTTTTCCCTGAATATCCTTACTGTAAAATTATGAAAGCCCAGTTTGCCCCAGCCATCGTAAACCGCTTCAAACTCATTTTCCTGCATAAACCTGGTCTGGTAGGCAGGCATTACTACCTTAGCCACCTGCCCAAGCTTGTTCTGGTACTTCGGCAAAGCACCTACCACATCGCCCAAACCACCAACTTTAGCAATCGGATAGCATTCTGCACTGAGGTGTATAATCTCCATAATCCCTGGGTTTAAAAAGTACCTCAAAATAGGGATTAAGAAACGTAAAGCAAATATTTGCAGAAAAATATTTTACAGGCCCTTTGGTTTTAAAAAATGGTATGCTGTTCCGAAACTGGAACCTTTTGTCCGCTTCGCTAAATGGGCAAAAGTTCCTGGGTTTCTCCACAGCACAACCATTTTCTTTAACAAAACGCTCAAACTGCACGTGTAAAACATTGCACCAAACAGGTATGCGCCAACAAAAAAGGATATACTATGAAGCGGCCTAGGATTCATTTACTTTTTCCAAAAGGAAAAAGTAATTTATTCCAGCCGCAGAATAGTGTATCCTTTTTTGTAAAATATATATTGCTTACAAACGAGAGGCTACTCCGCTACAGCCCTGAACATCAATGCTGCAACCGTTAAATTCGTCCTGCTGTCAATTAAAATAGCCGCACCATTGGCTTTATTGTCACCGTAAAAATCAAATGCCAGCTCATCAGCAGTTTTCAGAATCACCCTGCCGATGTCATTTAATCGGAACTCATAAGCTTCCTGTTTTTCCAGGGTATTGATGTCAACCTTATGAAGTACCTCTTTGATTTTACATTTCGTCAGCTTGCTATTGTGCTGCAGCAGGTAGGTAATGCTGTCATCCAACGGACGTGTATCCATCCAGCAAATGTCGGCCTCGATAAGCTGCGCACGCTGGGGCAGGTGAGCTGAGTTCACCAGCACATCACCCCTGCTGATGTCGATATCATCTTTCAGGTGTAAGGTTACCGACTGCCCCGCATGGGCTACCGAAGGCTGCTGGTCAAATATCTCAATGCGTTCAATCACTGAACTGTTACCCGAAGGCAATACCGTTACGCGATCGTTCACATTAAATGATCCACTCAATACCCTTCCTGCATAACCCCGATAATCATGCAGGGCTTCTGTCTGAGGACGGACCACCCATTGAACCGGCATCCGGGCCAGCCCATAATCTTCATCCGCAACGTCTACAGTTTCCAGAAAGTGTAGCAGGCTCCTGCCCTGGTACCAAGGCATGTTTTCCGACTCATTCACCACATTGTCACCTTTTAAAGCACTAACGGGGATAAAATTCACGTCTTTCAGGTTTAGCTCTGCTGCGAGGGCTTTATATTTTTCGGTTATTGCATTGAACAGGGTTTCACTATACCCCACCATGTCCATTTTGTTTAAGCACACCACCACATGCTCAATGCCCAATAAGGATACCAGATACGAGTGGCGGATGGTTTGTTCTACCACTCCATTGCGCGCATCAATTAAAATAATGGCCAGCTTAGCTGTCGATGCACCGGTAACCATGTTCCTTGTATACTGAATGTGCCCAGGTGTATCTGCAATAATGAACTTACGTTTATCTGTTTGAAAATATTTATAAGCTACATCAATGGTAATGCCCTGCTCCCGCTCTGCCCTCAAGCCATCCGTCAAAATGGCCAGGTCAATTGTTCCGTCATCATTTTTACGGTTCGATTGCTGTAAAGCTTCGAGCTGATCGGCAAGAATAGAATCTGTATCGTATAATAGCCTTCCAATTAGCGTGCTCTTGCCATCATCAACACTGCCGGCTGTAAAAAATTTAAGTATGTTCATTAAAAGTATCCTCCTTTCTTACGGTCTTCCATTGCTGCTTCCGAAACTTTATCATCCATGCGGGCCCCGCGTTCACTGATTTTTGATGCAGTGATCTCGGCAATGATGTTATCAATCTCATCCGCGTCAGATTCAACAGCAGCCGTACAGCTCATGTCACCTACGGTACGAAACCTCACTTTCTTATGTTCGATCACATCCTCCTCATCCATATTTAAAAACGGTGACGCAGCCATTAACTGACCGTTCCTCGTTATCACATCCCGGTAATGCGCAAAATAAATGGTCGGCAAATCAATATTTTCTCGTCTGATGTAGTTCCATACATCCAGCTCAGTCCAGTTACTGATAGGGAATACCCTAACATTTTCTCCCTTATGGATCTTTCCATTGTAAATGTTCCACAACTCCGGACGCTGACGCTTAGGGTCCCACTGACCAAATTCGTCCCTTACTGAAAAGATACGTTCTTTAGCTCGTGCTTTTTCCTCATCTCTTCTGGCACCGCCAATACAGGCATCAAAGCCATGAAAAGCAATGGTATCCAGCAATGTAACCGTCTGCAAGGCATTTCTGCTCGCATTCTTGCCCGTTTGCTCTACCACCTTTCCCTGGTCAATGGAATCCTGCACACTGCCAACGATCAGTTTTTCACCCAGCCGCTGCACCATATTGTCGCGGTAAATGATGGTTTCCTCAAAATTATGCCCGGTATCAATGTGTACCAGCGGAAAAGGGAACTTACCCGGCCTGAAAGCTTTTTCGGCCAACCTCACCAGCGTAATGGAATCCTTTCCACCCGAAAACAGCAGCGCAGGCTTCTCAAATTGCCCCGCCACTTCACGTAAGATGTGAATGGCCTCGGCCTCTAACTCGTCTAAATAATCTAAATTATAGGTACTCATATTTCTGTTCAATTATTGAGTGGCATGTAAACCACATTCCTTTTTTGACTGATCTTCCCACCACCAGCGACCAGCCCTGAAATCTTCTCCTTCACGGACCGCCCTGGTACAGGGGGCACAACCTATACTCGGAAAGCCTTTATCATGTAAGGTGTTGTAGACAATATTGTGTTTCTTGATATAGGCTTTTACCTCATCCAGCGACCAGCCGAATATCGGATGGAATTTGATCAGTTGGTTTTGCTCGTCCCACTCCAGGTCAATCATATCTGTACGGTTCAAAGACTGCTCAGCCCTGATGCCGGTCACCCACAGCTCATTTCCTTTTAAAGCCCTTCTCAATGGTTCCAGTTTTCTGATACCGCAGCACTCCTTCCGGTTCTCTACTGATTCATAAAAGCTGCTTGGTCCTTTGCTATCTACCATTTTCTGCAAAGCATCTGCCTGTGGGAAATAAGCGTGGATCGGCTTTTTGTAAACCTCAAGCGTACGGTTCCATACGTAATAGGTTTCCGGAAACAAGCGACCTGTTTCCAGGGTAAACACTTCTATAGGCAGATCGTTCGCAAAAATCATGTGCGTAATCACCTGGTCTTCCCAGCCAAAACTTGTTGAGAATACGATCTTTCCCGGATAAGCAGCTGCAAGATATGCCAATGCCGCTACCGGGTCAAGCCCTTTAATTTTTTCTCCTATAGCTATAAGCTTCGTATTCATTGTTGTTCTTTATCTAAAGGCTTCATCAAAATTTCTGTTACTTCATTCAGGCGCTGCACCTTTGAGCTAAAATCGCCCTTCAGCATATTTCTCAATATCTGCATCTGTTTTAGCGTAATGTTCAAACTATTGGGCAGACTATCGGTGAGCACTTCCTTTAGGCGCTTGGCAATGGTTGGCGATTTGCCATTGGTACTTATGGCTATCTTCAGGTCGCCCTTCTGCACTACCGACCCGAGATAAAAATCGCACAATTCAGGTTTATCAGCCACATTAACCAGTAAACCACGTTTATTGGCTTCCCTTTTTACCTCTGCGTTCAGCTCATTGTTATTGGTAGCGGCAACCACAAGATTGATCCCCTCCAGATCCGATGCTTCAAAACTTTTCTGCACCACGTCAACTGTAGGAAATCCTGCAGCAAAAACACTTAGTTCGTCAATTACCGTTTCAGCCAAGACAGTGACCCTGGCATGGTTGCTATTGTTCAGCAATGCCATTAATTTCTCTAAGCCAACAGGCCCAGCCCCTATAACCAGGGTATGCAGCTCGTTTAGCTTTATGAAAACCGGAAATAACTGATTGCCTTCCATTGCGTTAAAGTTCTTCTTTTAGTGCCTGATAAAAATCCCTGATCGGCTGAAACGATGGATGCAATGAAACCACTTCTCCAAAAACCAGCAACGCCGGCGCCTTGATTCCCTTTTCTTCTACCAGTTCAACTATGGTGTCTACTATGCCAATAGCCAGCTTCTCATTTTCGGTAGAGCCGCTTTGTATAGCGGCTACAGGCAGTTGGTGTTTACCTTCATTTTTGAACAGTTTCACAATCTCTTTAAGCTTACCTAAGCCCATCAATACCACTACAGTAGCTTTAGATCTGGCTGCTTCATATAAATCGTTGGAGATCTGCCCAGAGGCTGTTGTACCTGTAACTACCCAGAAGCTTTCACTAAGGCCACGATGCGTTACAGGAATCTGCTGCAGGCCGGGAACGGAGATGGAACTCGACAAACCAGGAACCACCGATACCGGGATGCTATATCCCGCAGCAAAATCCAGTTCCTCATATCCTCTGCCAAAAACAAAAGGGTCGCCGCCTTTCAAGCGCACTACGTGGCCATAGTTTAAAGCATAATCTACCATAAGTTTGTTAATGGTATCCTGCCCGTAAGAATGCTCGCCCGATCTTTTGCCCACGTATACCTTAATCGCTTCAGGCTGGGCATAGGCCAGCACATCCTCATGCACCAGGGCATCGTACAGCACCACATCAGCAGCTTTAAGCGCATTTACTGCTTTTATGGTCAGCAGTTCCGGATCACCCGGCCCAGCACCTACCAAAGTTATTTTCGGTTCTCTTATCATTGTATTTTTCTCCCTGATCATGACACTTTTTCGGCTCTGGCATTTTTAATGCCTGTATAAAAATCTTCCGCCAGCTTCAAATAAGCTTTCGCAAATTCTTCTGTAGGCTCGTTCTTGTTAATTTGTAATACCCGGTCGTTAAACGATCCATCCAACTGTACTTCCCCGGTCTGCACATAGTGATTGTCAAACTCCCTGATCACGCCAATCTGCGTGCTGCTGTTCACACCTTTGTCCAGCAGCAATGCCTTGGCCGCACTTACATATACCGCATAGGTATGGTAAATGGCGTCGGCCCAGGCGCCATTGGCATAAGATGCCCTTGCCCATTCCAGCTTTTCATCCGATTCCAGCAATAACGTAGCTACCAGATCTATCACCACCCCTGCACATTCCCCTACACCAATTGCGGTTACAAAAGTTTCCTCATGGCCCCAGTCTACAAACTCTTCATCTTTCAAATTTGTGAGGTCAGCCAGTGGTTTCAGCAGCTGATAAAAATAATCCTTAGTCTGCCTGTCATAATAAGCATGAAAAGTCTCGGTATCACCGCTGTTGGCAGCAAAATCATTCAGCAATACTCTTAATACATCGGTTGCACGTTTTGAAGGCGCCTTGATTACCCTTTCAGCTACCCGGCCTTCGCCGTCGCCAACAGTACCACCTCCAAGCATCACCTGTACAGCCGGCACTACTTTGCCATTGGCTTTTACAGAGCTTCCGTGGAATCCAATATGTGCAAGTCCATGCTGTCCGCATGAGTTCATACAGCCACTGATCTTTATTTTGATGTCTTTCTCGTAAACCAGTTCCGGATATTCTTCATACACCAGTTCTTCCAGGGCTACCGAAAGCGACATAGAGTTCGAAATCCCCAGGTTACAAGTGTCTGTTCCGGGACAGGTAGTCACGTCGGCCACACTATCAAATCCTGGCTTGGCAAAGCCGAGCTCATTAAGAGCTACATACAACCCTGGCAATGCGGTTTCATGTGCAAATTTCAGCATCAATCCCTGGTTCTGGGTAACCCTTATTTCATCCGCCACATAGGGAGCAATAGCAGCTACCAGTTTGCGGGCTTCTTCTGTAGGGATATCCCCTTTGGTTACTTTAATATAAACAGCAAAATAACCTTCCTGCTTTTGCGGCACCACATTGGTGGCACGCCAGTGTTTGTAAGCCAGGTTATCTGTCACTTCCAGCGCCGGATAATCAATCCGTTCAGGCAATGCCGGCTGTGGCACTGTGTTGCGGTCTATTTTAAAAGATTTCACTTTATTGGCAATCCGCTCCTCTTCAATTAAACGCAGTACTTCTTCCAATCCAAGCTTCTGCACCAGGTATTTTAAGCGGGCCTTATTGCGGTTGGTCCTTTCGCCATAGCGGTCGAATACCCTTAACATGGCTTCCGCATAGGGAATGATCTGGTCTTCATGTAAAAATTCATGTACCAGTTCGGCCAGGAAAGGCTGTGCGCCTAAACCGCCACCCAATAAAACCTTAAAGCCTCGTTCGCCCTGCTCACTTATTTTTGGAATAAAACCAAGGTCATGTATATAGCTGAAGGCCGTGTCCCTGTCGTCCGAGGAAAAAGCGAATTTGATCTTCCGTCCCATTTCCTGGCAGATAGGATTGCGCAGAAAGTAGCTGAAAAAGGCATGGGCATAAGGCGATACATCAAAAGGCTCGTTCGGATTGATGCCCGCATCAGGAGAAGAAGTCACATTCCTAACCGTATTGCCGCAAGCCTCGCGAATGGTCACGTCGTCCTGTTCCAGTTCTTCCCAAAGCTCCGGGGTCCGGTCTAGGCTCACGTAATGGATCTGTATATCCTGACGGGTAGTGAGGTGCAGGTTCCTGCTGGCATACTTATCAGACACGTCCGATATCCGCAGAAGCTGCTTAAAAGTTACCTTACCAAAAGGCAGTTTAATGCGGATCATCTGGACCCCCGGCTGCCTTTGCCCGTAAATGCCACGGGCCAGGCGCAGGCTTCTGAATTTTTCATCATGGATTTTACCTTCGCGAAATTCCCTGATCTTTTTTTCCAGATCAATGATATCTTTTTCGACAACAGGATTCTCTAACTCTGTCCTAAAACTTTGCATACTAATTGGTCTTATCTAAAAAAAGCCCCTCTGTCTGTAAGACCGGAGAAGCTTCAATATTTCATCTCAACAGCCTATAATCTTACCCGCACATGCAGTACATGTCAGGGCAAAAAAGGCTGTTGTTCGTTCTGTTCATAAAGCAAATATATAAAGTATACAGGAATAGTAGTATATTATTTTATAAAAAACATACAAAACACTAAACATCAATACATTAATTTAACAAAACCCAAAGTAAAAAATGCCATAATAAAATTTCACACCTGCAATACCTCCCTGCTTCAAAGAAAATATACCCGCTCAGAGCGTGTATTTTCTCTCTAAAAATTCCATGCAACAAACACTACCCGTTTTATTTTCTAAATGTCATATAATGTAACACCGCAAACACTTTAGCATCCAAGCTGTACTTTTAAAAATTCTAAAAAAATAAATGAAGCGAAAAATAAACCTGCTGCCCTTTGCCATCATCACTATACTGTTCTTTCTGTTAAACAGTTATGTATTGTCCGGCATTCATACCCTCAGCAGCAATCCCATCATCACCCCCCTCTTCTGGACTTTTATATTTGTGGTAACTGCCGCGCTCATCTATTCGATTGTCCGGATGCGCGACAATGGCATGGACCTTTTCTTCAAAATAGCCACACACGTTTTTCTCGTCTTATTTGTCAGCGAACTCATTTTCATCCTGGTACTCCTCCCTGGGGATGCCTACCACCTGCTGCTGGGCAAGCCCCGCAACATTTACTGGGTAGAGTTTGCACTGGCCCTTTTTATATTCAGCATCCTGATTTTTGTTTACGGCATCATCAGGGGCAAATATGCCTATCGCATCATTAAACATACACTGTTTTTTGATGACCTGCCGGAAAATTTTGATGGTTTCACCATTACCCAGATCTCGGATGTACATGCGGGCAGCTTTCAAAGCCCCCGGTCTGTACAAAAAGGGATCAACCTCATCAAAGCCCAAAAATCAGATCTGTTTGTTTTTACCGGCGACCTGGTCAATAATAAAGCGGAAGAGATCACACCCTGGATCGGTCATTTCTCACAGATCAAAGCGCCATACGGACAATTCTCTGTGCTCGGCAATCACGATTATGGCGATTACATCAAATGGGAAAGCGAAGCTCTAAAGCGCGCCAACCTACAGCAACTCAAAACCTACCATGCCGAGCTGGGCTTCAGGTTACTGCTGGATGAGCATGTGGAGCTCTACAAACATGGCGAAAAAATTATCCTCGCTGGTGTAGAAAACTGGGGACTTGGCTTTGGCGAGCGGGGCGACCTGCAAAAAGCCCTGACAGGTGTAGACCCCAATGATTTTAAGGTCCTCCTTTCCCACGACCCCACCCACTGGGATTCAGAAGTGAAAAAGCTGCCCTCAAAAGTTCATTTGACTTTATCCGGCCATACCCATGGCATGCAGTTCGGCATAGAGGCCTTTGGCATCAAATGGAGCCCGGTTAAATACCGCTATGCCCACTGGGCAGGAATTGCTTCCGAGAATGGCAGGTTCCTCAACATCAACCGGGGTTTCGGCTTTCTTGGTTTTTCCGGCCGTGTAGGCATCTGGCCCGAAATTACTGTTATTGAACTGAAGAAAACCCGTAACTAATTTATCACAGAAAGGTTGTTTTCCAACAAAATGGGTATTGAATTGTTTAAATTCTATACTTTTGCACGCATACACTCAAAGTGTATAGATAAAGCCTTAAATGGAAGAGAACAAACTAAGAGAAGAAACTTTGACCACATCTGCCGGTACTGACGATTTAAAAAGAGTATTTCAGGATAGAAAGCGAACAAATATTTTAAACACGGCCGAACAAAAAACCATCTCTTACCTGGTCACAAGGGTCCCCGGTTTCATATCTTCCAACATGCTCACCTTTACCGGCACTTTTGGTTCTGTATTGGTTCTGGCAGGATTTATCCTGGCCACCTATCTGTTGGACAGGAACTATCTCTTATTAGGTGTGCTGGGTCTGGCCATCAACTGGTTTGGTGATTCTCTGGACGGTCGCATCGCTTATTACCGCAACATTCCGCGCAAATGGTATGGTTTTTCTCTAGATATCATTATGGACTGGGTGAGTACTGTGCTGATTGGCCTCGGTTATATGGTATATGCCCGTGGCAAATATGAACTGATAGCCTTTGTTTTTGTGGTGCTATACGGCTGGGCAATGATCATTTCGCAACTTCGTTACAAGATCACCGATATCTACAGTATCGATTCCGGGGTGGTAGGCCCAACAGAGATCAGGATAATTGTAGCCATCATACTCGTCCTGGAAGTGGTATTCGGACACCTGATCGAGTACTTTGCCGGCGGCATCTGTATCACTCTTTTTATGATCAACATTATTGATACCAGGAAATTATTAAAACTGGGAGACATTAGAGATAGTTTGGAGCGGAAGGCTAAAAAGAACGCTGCTTAATGAGTAAAAGGAAATCTGTTTTTGTATTTGCCAAGGCACAGGTTTCTGCTTTTACAGGCGGGTTGCTCGATTACGGTGTAATGATCTTTTGCACTGAGCTGCTGCACATCCATTACACCATATCTATAGCCATTGGCGGAATCATTGGTGCTGTGCTTAACTTTTCGGTGAACCGCTACTGGACATTCAATGCCAACCAGGCCAACCACTCGCCGGTAGGCTTCCAGCTTGTTAAATTCATATTTGTTGTTGCAGGCAGTATTGCCCTCAAATCATCCGGCACCTGGCTGGTTACCAACGGCCTGCACATCGATTACAAGATCAGCCGCATCATGGTCGATATCATCGTATCCCTCGGATTTAATTACGTCCTGCAAAAGTATTGGGTGTTCCGGAAACAGCCAACAAAAGAATTACACCAGACCGATTTCTAAAAGATCTTGTGTGCTTTCAGGAAATGCTGCTCTTCCGCAGTGATGTGGTCATCATCTATTGCCGGTGCAGCAGTAATTTTAGCAATCCGCAACTCATCCATAATGTCCACAAAATTCTTATAGCTGGAACCACTTGTAGGCTTAACGATAATAAACAGTGTTTTCTTTGCATCATTGTTGTTCTTCAGCGCAACCATATCCCTGTTCCGGATAATGGACTGCCTTACCTGACCAAAACCCTCTATAACCGGCTGGTTCTTGCCTGCCTCTCCCATATACCAGGCCAGTTTATTATTCTTTCCCAATAAAATGGTCATGCTCCGTGATGCTGGTACAGGCTCCTGATGGCCATCTTCAGATTCATCTGGCTTGGCAATATCCATTGCAACAGGTTTCGACAAGGAAGTAGTTAACATAAAAAATGTAATGAGCAGGAAAGCCAGGTCTACCATTGCGGTTAAGTCTACCCTGGGCGTTGCTTTTCTGATGGTATTTAATTCTGCCATTATCTCTTGTTTTTAAGGTTTATACCTGATGATTTAAACAGATGATGCGGGGCTTGCAGCAATTCCATATGCATAATATCAATTTTAAAAGTTTAATTTTACTGTTAAAACCGATATCCTTAAAAGAGGCATTTTATGATAACGACAGATATTTCCGAAGCATCCTTAAAAGTTTTCAGGGCAGGACTGTCCAGGTTTGCCAGTTTCAGCGAAGCGGAATGGGTAGAACTCCTGCCTTACCTTAAAGCAATGAGGCTCAAAAAGAAAGAGCATTTCTCCGTACAGGGCGCGATTTGCAAATATATCGGTTTCATCATTACAGGCTCTGTCCGTTACTATCATGTTAAAGATGGTTTGGAAATCACCGGCTATTTCAGTTTCGAAAACGAATTTGTCAGTTCCTATAAAAGTTATGTTACCCAGCAGCCGGCAGCCGGTTATATACAGGCGCTGGAGCAGACTGAGCTGATCGTTATTTCCCATAAAAATATGCAGCTGATGCTCAGCCATCCCACGCTGGCTTTCAAAATGGAACGTTTTGGCCGGCTGGTCGCCGAGTATTATATCTGCTGTTACGAAGACCGCATTGCCTCCTTCATTACCCAGACACCTGAAGAACGTTACATGCAGATGCTGGAAAAGCAAGGCGATATCATGTTGAGGGTACCGCAGCATTATGTTGCCAACTTTTTAGGCATTACGCCTGTTTCGTTATCAAGGATAAGGAAAAGAACCTTACTGATCTATTAGAAAATTTCCTTAAAGTTTAACATGCGTCCTATAGAGGTCCGGACTGAGCCCACCTTCAGCCCACAGTGAGCCCACGTTGAGCCCACGTTGAGCCCACGTTTTTCTCGAAAAAAGGTGGGATCCCTATGGGTTAACCTAAGGTTAATCATGGGCTGAAATAAAGGCTAACTGATTCCTTATCTTTTGTTAACGTTTTTCGTCACAAACCTGCCCTATTTTTGTCTTAAATAAAAACGGAGAAAATATGCATACCATACTTGGGGCCGGCGGGCCTACAGCAAACGCACTTACCAGGGAACTGCTGTTCAACAATCCAAATGAAACCATTCGGCTGGTTAGCCGTAGGCCGGTAAAAACCGAAGGTACAAATATTAGCTGGCAAAAAGCAGACCTGCTGAATTATCACGAAGTATTGGAAGCGGTAAAAGGCTCAAAGGTAATTTACATGTGTGCAGGACTGGTTTACGATAAAAAAATCTGGCAGCAGCAATGGCCGGTTATCATGCAAAATTTAATTAATGTAACAAAGGAAACCCAGGCCAGACTTATATTTTTCGACAACGTGTACATGTATGGCCTTGTTGAGGGGCCTATGCTGGAAACTACACCTTACAACCCGGTCAGCATAAAAGGTGAGGTGAGGGCGCGTGTTGCTGCAAAACTTATGGATGAAGTAAAAGCGGGCAACCTGCAGGCCACCATTGCACGGGCTGCCGACTTTTATGGCACCGACTCGAAGAACAGTTTCCTGGATATGATGGTACTCGATAAATATGCCCTCAAACAAAGTGCACAATGGATTGGCGATCCTAAAGTATTGCACAATTTCACTTATATTCCCGATACAGGTAAGGCCATGTACCTTTTAGGGCAAAATCCGGATTCGGGCAACCAGATCTGGCACCTACCAACTGCTGCCCCGCTAACCGGAAAAGAATTTATTGAACTGGCCGCCAGCATATATAACGTAAAACCTGCATACAGCACCATCAACAAATTCATGTTGCAAATGGTTGGCCTGTTTAAAAAAGTAGTGGCCGGCACCGTAGAAATGTACTACCAGTACAACCACGATTACCATTTCAACTCTTCGAAATTTGAAAGCACTTTCGGAATAAAACCCACCGCATACGGTGATGGTATAAAACAAATGTCTGAAACCCTGTACAAAGCAAGGTAAGGGCCCATGTGGTTATCTGATGATGGAAAATTCGTACTGAATTTCCTGCTTAAAAACCCCTTCTACCGTATGCACTTCCAATTCCAGGGGAAACGCTTTTAATGCCGGGTATGGTGCCCAGTAACGTTCTGCTTCTTTTCCAATGTTTAATATTGCATTGCCGGAAAGCAGTTTGAATTTGAATTGTTTATCACCTGCTGTAATCAATACCGTATGGGCATCAATCCTGGTAAATACGGTTCTTTTATAGTTGACAACAGGTTCTATGATTTTTACAACCGGACTGCTATCGTGGTAAACCAGATTAATGGTTTTTATTAATGACCTGTCGGAAAAGAGATAGTCTATACTATAACCAACACCTCCTGCCAGCCAGTTCTTATCTTTCAATTCGCCTGTAGCCTTAACTTCAAACCTATCGGTTCCAACCTGTGCTCCTTCTATCCTGCTGTCAAACTCAAAAAGATTGGTAAAATACCCCAGGCTGTCAGTATACTCAATTCTGGGGGTTAAAGATTTTATGCCCGGGGCCTCGGGAAAACTCATGGGCTCTGGCCTGGAATATTCCGTTACGCTTGAAGCCGTTAAATAACCGTGATCTTTTACCCATAAGTTGGAGATGGCCCCACCTGCAGGACGGTACATGTATTTGCTTTTTGCACCTGCCTTGTAATCCTTGTATCCATAACCGGTAACGGTTGCCATAAAATTTGCGGTGCGGAGCTGGATGACATCCATGGTCTTGAAATGCTTCATCCAGCCTGTTTCTTCTGTAGGTAACCGGGCCAGCACGCGATTGGCATGTGTTTCCAGTTCCCAGGCCATAGCTAGGTTTTTCGCTTTGGTAAAGGTTGGATAGATACAGGGTGGCCGGGACATCACTGCTTCGTGATGGGGACCGTAGGCGACAAGCCCGCCGGGCAGGATGTTTTTGCGCAGGTACTGCAGGTTTTTTAAGGACGCCTTACCATACCGCGGGTCTTCATCGGCATACAAGGAAAACAAAACCTGGCAGCCATCGGAGGTAGCACCGCCGTAGGTGGTCCATTTATTGGAACGGATACCCCATGAATTGTCCAGCGAACCATCAGGGTAAATGAAATATAGATGGGATTTAAGGGCGTGCTTAACGGCATTGTTAACCACCGTATCGTTGTTTAATTTCGCATAAAACCCCAGCCCCCATAACGACATCTCCATGCTATAGCCCAGGTCGGCCCCGAGCTTATTGGCATGGGTTCGTCCGCCTTCTCCGTTTAAAAAGCCATCCTCATCCATTTTTGAGACCGTACGGTGCGCCATCTCTTTCGCCCTTTTCATGTACTTTTCATCTTTAAAAAACAGAGCTGCCTTAGCCAGGGTAGCGCAGGTGGTGGCTACGTAATTGATGCTGGCAAACTCGGGTGTCATTACCTGGTACAAATAATCGACCGCCTTGTGGATGGCCATGTTCCACATGGCCTTTTCGGCTGCATTTAAATGGGTTTCCAGATGGCCCCAGGCCAGCATTAGCATGAGTACCTGATCTGTAGTTGTACCTGTCCATTCTTCGGGCGTTTCTTTCCAGCTGCCATCGGTTTGCTGCTGTTTAATGAGCCAGTTACCTGTACGAACGGCAGCCTCCAGGTATTGGCGCTTACCCGTAATTTTATAGGCGATGGCAAATGGATATACCGCCTCCGAGGCCCGGGTATGCAATACCTGGTCGTAGTCGCATTTCAGTGCGCCAAAATCCTGTTTTTTCTTGTCCTTTAGCTGGTGTTGCAGCAGTACGTCTGCCAGCCCAACAAGCGTTGTGGCATATTCCTTTTTAAGATCTGTATTTTGCGCCTTACTTTTTAAGGAAAAGACAAGGGCAATCAAAATGAGAAATGGCAATTTTAATCTAAATCCTGTCATGGTCTATATGGCTTTATTTCCTTAAATGATAGGATGCGGTATTGTTAAAAGTAGTGATTTCGGGCTGATCTGTAAACACTTTTACAGAGATGACCGAAGGCAAGGCCGCCTGATCTAGTCTAAAACTGATCGTTTTCCAGCGCGGCTGCAGGTCATTTGGCGCTGCTATATTTGTTATTACGCCAGAACTGACCTTTTTTTTGCCATTCCAGAGTTCTACGGTAATGTTCCTGGCATCTGCATTTCCCACATTGTGCACCCTAACATCCAACTTTCCGTTTACAAAGAAAATATCACGGGGCGAAATCGCAACATCGGCCGCAATACCAGGCTGTGCACCGGCTTTTAGCTGTTCAATACTGATGGCCAGCAGTTTCCCTGAAGGAGCCTGCAATTGCACTTGGTTTACCCTTTCTTTAAGTACAATGATGCGTTCGGTTGCGTCAGCATCTATTGCTCCGTCATCATCAAGGTCTGTTCCGCTCCGTAACCGGTAAACTCCGGGTTCCAGCAGCCAGGTCTGCATGGTTACGGTACGCGCTGCCCCAAAATTGTAAAGGGAAACAAATGCAGATCTGGTATCACCCTGTCTGACAAACACGCCCATATCCGGACCGGTATTTTTCCAGGTGGCCACAGTAGAGGGGTATTCGTATCCCGAGCCGAAATGCCCGGTATACATCCCGAAAAGTAAGTCGCTTCCGGGCACATACACCCTGTCAGTATATTTAACTTCTGTAGTTAAAAGCGGCAGGTTGTACCTCAATGAACCCAGTACTTTTTCCAGCCCTTCGTTAACAACCTTTATGTTTTTACTAATGCTGTACTTGTTGTAAGAATTGCCATAAAGCGCGATCAGCTGGTTGTATTTAGCGGTATTGCCTAGCTGCGCAGCCATGGTAAATACATCGGCCATGGGGTTATCCGTTGCACCCTTGTCTACCCCACCCCGCAGCAGCACTTTCTTTGCCCAGTTTAAAGAACCGGGTTCAGGATTTTCAGGCAGCTTTTCGAGGGCTGCCTGCTCCATCAGTTTATAACAAAAATCTACAGGCTTTAAAAAAGCGGTATTACCGGTTATACCGTACATGCCGATGAGCTGAGCATACATTTCGTTGATATGGCCCAGGCTTTCCCATTTATAGTAGTCGTACTCCAGGCCCGGATCATACCATTTGCCGGTATGTGCGCCTATGCTGTCATCGGCAAAAACGATGGCCGCAGGCATCAGGCCTGCGGGTTTGCCCCCATCAGCACGAGCTGCATCTTCCAGCCAGGAATTGCCCCATTCAGTAAAAAGTCTCATGAGTGTAGGATTGCGGTTATACCAGGTCACCCATAAACCCGGCAATACAGCCCTTGCATTTAAAGGTACATCTACATTCATAGGAGCCTGTTCCAGTACTTCGCTGGCCGAAAGATAACATGACTTAAAATGCCGGTGCCCTTTGGGCGTGATGCCAGTCCACACCTTTTCGAAATTCTGCATACTGATCATGCAACGTTCTATATATTCCGGATCGCCATAGCTGATCATGAACATAGATGGGTGGGTATCCCTGAACAGTTCGGCCGAGTGTTCTACATCATCTATTTTTTTCGCAAAGCCCCGTTCCAGGATCCCACTGTTCCAAACACCATCTGCCAGTCTGATGTACCCCTTTTTGGCAACGGCGTCATCCGCACCCAGAATGGCAGGCAGCCACCAACGCAGAATTTCGACATCATCGCCATATTTACCACCCAATTCGCCATTTGGTGCCTGCCTTTCATTTACCCACCAGTGGATGATCTTCAGCATTCTTTGCATAGCTTCTCGCTGTTTAACGGCCCATTGGGGCGCTCCTTTCGGATGAGGGAGCTGTTGAACTTCAAAAGGCACTTTTTCGCCCAGGTACATCCTGATCAGTGCGGCATCGGGATATTTCTTTTTAAGAATACTGAAATATTTTTGGGCGGCTGCCTCATGGTATGGATCATAATCCTCACGGTTTAACCAGTAGTGGATTTTTGCAAGTAAGTAAATGGCTTTGTCGTATAAAGGGTCGCTTTCTGAAGCTGCAATCTGTTCCAGCAGGTCTGCCGCCAGGTACATTCTGAAGGTAAAATTAATACCGGAACTTTTGGCTGAGGCCGACCAGGCCCCCAGATTGTAATAATGTGCAGCTTTTAAATACCTTGCAACAAAATCGCCTTTGAGCTGCTTCACAGCTACAGTGTCCTGTTCAAAGCCCATATTTTCGCCTTCATTTTCAGGACTTAAAGGCCTGAATTCAATATTCTGAACCGCGATCCGGGTATCGGAAGTAACCTTTACAACCGCTGTTCCCTTACTGACATTTATGATCTTGTTTACGCTTTTTATAGGAATCCGGTACCATGGCGTCACAACTGAACCTGCGATCAATTCATTATTGCAGTAAACCGACTGCTTCAAAGGTTTTTCCGAATTGTCGCCCAGTGTAAGGGTTAAAAGGTAATCCCCATTGGGCAAATCAGCCCTAAAAATAAGGCTGTCTTTGGCCAGCACCCCATCCCGGTTCAGGTCATTGTTCCATTTTCCGGCCAGGGTATCAAAAGCAGCTTCGGGCTTATTTATCCATCCATAACCCCTTTCTTTGCTATATATTGTGGCAGGCTGAACACCGGTATATCCTTTTTCTACCGGCGAACCTGCAGTGCCCATATCGTATAGGTAGCTGTTTTTCACTGCAGGGCTACAGCATAGCAGTCCCGACAGAAATACTGGTATTATGCTCCACTGCATCCTCATTATTTAAGTCTTGAAATCTCTATTCCTGCCGTGATGACCGCGCCTAAACCGCGCGGGTCATTGTCTATGGTTTTTCTTTTCATATAAAATTCATCATCGTCGCCAAGTTCTGTGCCCTGACAAATGCCATGTACTACCCCCTTATCATCTATTTTGGATTTAACTGCCGCCCATCCAGCAAAGGCGTTTTTTCTGTAAGCTGCCCCTAACCAACCTTCCTTTACGCCCCTGGCCAAGGCAAGGGTAAACAGCGCCGTACAGGAAGTTTCTTCATAAGAATCGGGTCTGTTGAGTACCTGGTGCCAGAAGCCGTTCTTGTTCTGATAACTGACCAGGATCTTCATCTGCTGTTTAAAATTGCTGAGCACCTGTTTATAGGCGACATGTGTTTTGGGCAACTTTGCCAGCAGTTCCGCATTGGCCCAGGCAATCCAGCCATTGGCACGCCCCCAGTAGGCGGCTGATGGCTGTTTTTTATGGTCGAACCAGGCATGTTTATATAAACCTGTTTCGCTGTTAAGCAGGTACTTTCTGAAGTTCAGCGCCTGTTTGGCCGCATCATCGTAGTACTTATTATCGCCAGTAATTTTGGCCATCTGCAGCAGGAAGGGTACGCTCATGAACAAATCGTCGGCCCAAACCGTAAACTCAACAGGTTCAGGCCGGCAAAAAGTACCGTCTTTCAACCGTGCCTGCCCCTGGGCCACATACTGTGCTACAGGCATAACGAGCGCAGCCACCGCTTGGTCCTTTTCTTTTAAATACCATTCTGCAAAGGGCAGGATAGGCGCGCCGGTATCATCCAGCATGGTGCGGCGGAAGACCCGATGGTAGCTGCCCCGCCAGGCAAAAAGGGAATTGTACTGATAGCCGAAATAAGGAAGTTGTTGTAGGGTAAAATCAATATACTGCTTTGCAAAGTCGGTATATTTCCCGGCCCTATCCAGCGCCATGATGCTCCATACCATTGTCCCGTGCGAATAGTGCCAGTCGGTATAAGGATCACGCTGATAGGCAGCAGTAGGTGGGGTTTCCAGCTCAGGGATAAGGCGCTGCGGGCTTTTAACCCAGTTCAGTACGGTATTTCCGTTCATGAGGTAATCAGGCATTTCGTTTTCCGGGGTTGTCTGCGATCTGCTGTTGAGTGGGCCCAGTAGCATCCAGGCACTGTTATGATTGTCTTCTTTAACCAGAGAACCGAATTTTGCGGAAGCGTTCAGATCGCCCAATCCTGTTACAGGCATTAAAAATACTACAGGAATTGCATTTACAGGCAGATTGTAAACAACTGTCACCTCATTATCACCCTTTTTCAGGTCGGCTGAGAAACGTGTATTAAAAGTAAAACGGTTATAGGAAATCTCTTTAGGGATCTGAATGGCGGAACTTTCGCCTTTGTATACCTGCTTTTTATTGATCCAAATGCTGATGTTCCCCGCGTAGCTTAACCCAAAACCTATTGTAGTATCCTTAATAGCGGTAAGCCAGCTCCTGGCGTAAGCCTTTTGACCAGATAAGACTCCCAGGCTTCTAAAATCTATCACCTGCATCCCCAGCGCCTCTTTCTGCAGAACCAGGTCGAAGGCAAAACGGGTATCGGCAATGATCTTGTCGGCCACCTTTCTGGCCACAGAAAGGCCATCGTTCTGCTGTGCATGAGATGGTAAGGCCATCGCCATCAGCAATCCTGTTATTGAAAATATCCTGCTCAATACATTCATAGGCCGGGCAATTTAAAGGACAAGTGAAGCACTATCCTGGTCTAAAAATAAAGTCGCATCTGCGTGATTCCTCAGGCAAGTAGAAGGGTATCTGGCACTGACATTTTCGGTAAGTGTATACTTTACTGCCTGAGCCTTATTTTTACCCGGTACCATGCAAAAAATATATTTAGAGTGCAGCAAGGCTGGAATGGTTAAGGTGTAAGCCCATGAAGGCACATCGGCAACCGTTGGGAAACACCCGTCGTGTACTTGCTGCAGTTTGCAGGGCTCGTCAAGATCAATAATCTTAACCAGCACCGGATCATTAAAATCGGCCACATGGGGGTCATTGAATGCCAGGTGCGTATTTTCGCCGATGCCCATAAAGGTAACATCAGGAGGCATTTGCTGCAGGAGCGCTGCATAACGCATGCTTTCAGCCTCTGTATCGTCGCCGGTTTCATTCAAATAGTACACTTTTTTTAGTGGCAGCTTTGAAAAAATCTTTTCATTGAGAAAGTTTCCGAAACGCTGTGGATGGTTTACCGGTAAACCGGTATACTCATCCATATGAAACGCATTTACACGGTCCCATGCGATGCCTTTTTCCAACGCAATGGCTTCGAGGAATTCCAGCTGAGAAGCAGCAGCGGCAAAAATGATATTGACTTCATCTTTGTGCTGCAGCAATTCCTTCAGGCAATGCGCTGCCATTGCGGCAGCGCTGTTCCCCATTTCCCTCCTTGTTGAATAAATTTTAACTTTTAACTGGTCTTTTAAAAATTCATGAATCATCATATTTAATAGCGGTATTTTAATCCGGCACGTGCCGAAAAATCATAAAATGTATTGGTATAAACGCGGGAACGGTCACCAAAATACTCTACCTGAGGTCTGTTGGTCAGGTTCACCCCTTCCGCATAAATGGTAAGCCCCTTTGTAATGCGGTAAGATGCATTCACATCCAGCTGATAGCGTGCTGCCCTGATCACGTCAGTTGCGTCATCTGTGCCCAGTGTTGAGGTATAGGCACCATTATAGTTCAGGTTACCCTGCAAGGTAAAACCTTTTAAAGTATAGGAAACAGATCCATTTGCGGTATGGTCTGCCTGTCCTGGCAACCTCAGGTCTTTTCTATCCTGGGCATCAGCTTTAGAATGGGTAAAAGTGTAATTGGCGTACAAGGAAATACCTTTCAGTATGCCTGGCAAAAAGGTCAGGTTAGTCTGTGCATTCAGCTCTACCCCAAATACCTTTGCAATATCACCATTATAGGTTTTGTAGTACAGATAATCTTTGTAAGCTGCTGCGTCAGGAAATTCACTGCCGGTAAGTCTGATGACACTGTTGTACTGGAATTTGTCTATGTTTTTATAAAATGCACCAATGGAAAGGATACCCAGGTTGCTCAGGTATTGCTCTACAGAAAAATCGTAATTGGTAGCAAAAGCAGGCTTCAGATCCGGATTACCATCTGTTAAGGTGGTATTCAGGATGCTGATTACACGGCTTGGCATCAGATCGTTAAAGTTTGGTCTCGAATAACCGAAGGATACCGCACCACGCATTACTGTATTTTTAGCAACATCATATTTACCCTGCAGGTTAGGGAGGAACTTGGTATAGTTGTATTTGGAATTCACAGGCACCGATGAAGTAAGGTTGCCCGCTGCATCCTGGTTTACTACTTTTGCATCATAATCTACGCCTGTCCTCTCCATACGTAAACCACCCAGTAACATAAACTTATTGAACTGGATACGGTTCATTAAGTATGCCGACGATACATTTTCTACTGCGTCATAGAAATAGGAATCTATAGACACTTGTGTGAGGTTGGTGCTGGTGTTGAACAAACGGGGATTGTTGCGATAAAAGTCTATGGTACCTTGTTTGCTTACACCCAAACCAAAGGGGATATGACCATCCAGAAAATCAGCCGACACCTCTTCATCACCTTTGAAATTGTTCAGGTTTCCTACCGCTGCCGTGCCTGCATAGGTGGCTACAAAAGTACTGTTTACGGGTCTGAAGCGCTCATTGTGCATGCGTTTCATTTTAGCCCCTACTTTAAAGCTGGCATCGTTATTACCAATTTTGTACGGCAGGGTCAGATTTAAACGGGCTACCAGGTTTCGTCCCTCGGTATTAAAGTTGTTCGCCTCAATGGTATTGTAGGTGTACAAAGCTGCGTTGTTTTTAGGATCAGTAGCGCCCGTTGCCTGAATGTAATCACCAGAGATCTCAGAAATGGTCATCGGTACATTGCCGGTAATGTAGTTGTACGCATAAGCCTGCTGGTCGAATTTAGATGCTGTATAAAAAAGCCCTCCGTCCAGTTTGGCTTTTCCAAGCATGGTCTCGCCTTCCAGGCTTAAATTGATATTGTTATTGCCTGTTTTACGGTCAAGCACTTCGTTATATCCCCTGCCTCTTGCAGTGGTATACACTCCATTTGCAAAGGTGGTATTGGCGGTTTGCATACGGGTGCGTTTGCGGTAGCGTGTTGCATCATTGTCCAGACTATTAAAAGTTACGTTGGCCACAATGGAAGTAGTTGGGCTAAAGCTATAGTCAATAGTTGTAGTTGCGCCCATGCGGGTACGTTCATTTTCAAGATAAACCAGGCGAATGTCAGTCGGAAAATAAATACTTCCTTTTCCATCAGCAAAATCCTTTAACTGCCACTGCTGAGCGTTGATCTCATCATAACCATTAATAGTCTTATAATAACTACCCGAAACAGTAATACCCAGCCTGCCGTTTGGCAGGTCATCTGTTGCACCATAACGACGGCCAAAGCTTATATTGCCAATGCCATTCGACTTATCGCGCAGTTTGTTATAACCGCCGCCCAGATCTACCGATAATTGCGGCTTTAAACTAATGGCGGTTGGGGTTTTCAGGTTGATGGCCCCCGCAATTGCATCACCATCCAGGTCAGGAGTTAAAGTTTTAATAACTTCCATAGAAGCCAGTACGTTGGCCGGAACCAAATCCAGCTGTGCATTACGCTGTCCCTGTTCCTGCGTACCCATGATCTGCTCTCCATTGATATTGATATTGGTATAACCACCAGGTGTACCGCGCAGCTGAACTGTAGAACCTTCGCCTTGCTCCCGGCCTATGGTTACGCCTGGAAGCCGTTGAAGCGATTCGGCCACGTTCAGGTCAGGAAAGCGGCCCATCAGGTCGGCAGAGATCACCTGCTTGATGTTATCTGCATTTCTTTGCTGGTTGAGTGCTTTTTGCTGGCCTTCCATTACGCCCGAAACAGTTACCCCTTTCAGGGCCACACTGCTGCTTACCAAGCGAATATTGTGTACCAGTGTTTGCCCTGCCTTGAGCTCTACATTGCTTTCAACCGGGCTAAAGCCCATATAAAATACAGTAACCGTATAATTACCTGGCTTAAGGTCGTTCAACTGAAAATCGCCGGTAGTGCTGGTAGAGACCCCTTTATTGCTGCCTTTGATTTTAACCGAGGCGCCCGGCAGGGCACCCCCCTGGTCATCAATTACTTTACCCCTGATGTTGCCCGCGGTTTGTGCATATGCAGGAATGCCGGCGGCCACGGTTGAAATGACAGCCGCAAATATCCACATGAGATACTTAAAAATAGTTTTTTTCATAACAAGTTCTTTTTGAGTTTGGCTTTGGTTGATATATGGTTAGTTCTGGAATGATTTAAATTTGTAATAGTCGCTTAAAAAACGGAGGGCAAAGCTGGTCCCGATATCGCGGTTAACCAGCCATACCTTACCTTTGGACCGCGTTCGGGTTTCTATGACCTGGCCCCTCAGGTTCTTATCAGGATGGTCTTCCGCAAAACGGTTATGCACCAGCCAGTAGGCCGATTTTTCTATATTGCCGTCGAACTCCTGATAGCCGTATTTAGACAGCTCCATCCATACAATGCCCGACAAGGCCACTTCAGATCCGGTTACAGAACCTTTATCCGGAGCTTTACCATCAGTGTAGTTATCGTAATACATGGTCCCATCCTTTTGCTGGGCTTTCGCATGTGTACGTGCAGTTTTAGCCGCAGCTTCCAGGTACTTTTTATCTTTGGTTAGCTCATAGGCTTCTATCAGCGATTCGGCATACCAGAGGTTAAAACGGGGATGGAAAGAATGGACATCCTTGAAGTTGGGCATAAAATCAGACCAGATCCCATTTTCATCCTGCAATTTCAGCAGGCTGTTGCATAAATTGATAAAGGCATCCTTAAAGGCCGTATTGCCCGAAAATTCATAGGCATCTTTAAATAGCGATCCTTCGGTATTGGGACGCGAAACGTCAAAGAGTGTTTGCTCTCCTACTTTTTTATCTTTCCAGAAAGGGCTGTACTCTTTTTGTACTTCACCGGTTTTAAGGTCTACATTGTCATAGCATACACCCTTTTCTGCATTGTACATGTTTTTTAGCATCCATGCTGCAGCCTCGGTAGCTGTTTTTGCATATTTTTTGTCTTTGGTCACCCTACTCAGTTCATAAATACCGGGTGTACCATCTGATATTGTAGCAAAAACGATGACATCATCTCCAATAAAATCGCCATGCGTAGCACCTAGCATACCTTTCAGTTTAGGATGGTCTTTGATCTGCAGCCCTGTCCAATAATCGCCGGCCTTTTTGGCGGCCGTCAGCAAGCTTTCATTGCCCCTGATCTTATAGCCTGCCAGCAAGGCATTGATGGCCTGTCCGGTATGCCAGGGCACTTCATAAGGATACCATCTGCCTTCGGTAAGGTTATAATCGCAACGCGATTTTCCATGTTCATCCAGAATGATATTGACAATGCAATTGGCCGTCTGATCAATTGCCTGTACAACTTCTTCCTTTTTAACCTGGGAAAAGGCAGGTGGAGAGGCGCTAACTAGGGCGACCAGGATTAAACCGGTCAGGATCTTAATCTGCTTCATGACTGTTCTGGTTAGCATTGATGGTATATTTATGTTTATGGTTGGTTACTGGTTCTGTGGTGTCTAGCCTGAAAGTAAATGCAGCACCGGCAGCACCGCTTTTTACTTTCAGCAGTATATAATTTGTACCTGCCTTCAAAGACAGGTTGTAAATTGTTTCTTTTGGCAGGGCCTGGTGCTGCACAGTTTCCCTTTCGGATGCAGCAACCTGTTTATCGTTACAGAAAAGCGCTACGGCACTATTGTTCCCTACAAGGGCTGGCATTTGCCGGGCTTCTTCGGTAGTGATGGTACAGAAAGCAAAGACATAAGTATCTGCAGCCGTTTGTTTAAATTTGTTTACGATACCGCCATTATCGGTATTGTATTTCATCCAGCGGAACTGCTGGCCCTGGTACTGTGCAAAATCACCTGGCTTAGGCGGATGGTTGGTCTGAGGATCTTCAGAATAGCTGAAACCTGGAAATTTGCCACTTTTAAACGGCCCGGTAAGCAGCCAGAAATTGAAATAAAAATGATCGCTTTCTACTAAGTTTAACCCTATATCTGCAGCCTTAGGCAGCGGAGCACTTAGAGAAAGGCCTTTCAGCTTTTCTTCCAGTGTGCTTAAGGCAGCGATGCGTGTACGATAGGGCTTCAGGGCGTAATCCAGTGTGTAGGGCTGGTTTTCCTGGTTCCATTTGTTCCGAAAATCTGCTTCCATCACCACGTACCTGTTTTTAAGGGTTTGAAGTTTGTTGATCTGCTTGTTTATGGATAACAACTTTTTACCCTCCTGCTGTGCATACCAGTTTGCCAATGCCGCAATTTGTGTTCTAGTTTCAAAAAGCAGTTTATAGCGGGCTACAATGTATTTCAGTGTGGCCAGGTCTGACAGGTTCCTCACAGGTTTTGCCGACTGCAGCAACTGTTCAGCTTCATTTACCAGCCTCAGCCCCTCTTGCACATCTTTATTGTTCAGGATCAGGGTTTCACCATTTTGCGGCAATATGTGCTGCCACCAGATTTCGTGGGTCATGTTATAGGTTAGCGGCAGGTCCCTCAGCTCCATTAGTTTGCCAATTGCTTTCACATAGCCTACGTTACTGCCGTATGCTATTTTTTCATAGCGCTGGTCAAAGTTTTCATCAAAAACAGCCTTTACGTTCCAACTTTTCTCGGACGCCATGTAAACGCCATACCAGTCTTCCGAAAACAACTGGTCGCCCCCTTCATCCCAAATGGTGGTGTAAGCACCAGTGGTTCCTTTTTTATAACCTTCGTTGATAAAACCATTGATATTAGCCTTGGCAATGGCCAGATCAGGAAAAAGCCTGTTTGTGTTCAAAATGCCTGGACAAACCATAAAGTTCAGGTTACGTTTTACAAAAGGATCTATCCATTTGGCATAAGATTGCGGATCCCCATATTCCCAGGTCATGTAAACAATGTCTTTGGGCAGCATGTCCAGTATTTCCTCGTGCTGCAAGGCAATATCGCCCCACATCATTAGTTGCTTGCCATTCTTTTTCACTACGTCATAGAGGAATTTCAGATGATCGGCATAAAAACGGGCTAGGCCTATACTGTCGGTATATTTTTTAGATTTTCCTTTGCCAAGGTCGAAGGTCTCATCACAGTTTACGTTAAAGTATGGCGAACTGAAGGCCCCGCACATCTCGGTAATCACACTTTCCAGAAAATGCCTTGCCTTAGGGTCCAGTGGCGAAATCATCGTAGAGGTTTCTCCCATAGATTGATATTGCGGCAGAGAAAGGATGTTGCTGAAATGCCCGAACGACTGGAAACTACCGATCAATTGCATGTGGTGCTTTGCCGCATAGGCATCCAGTTCTTTTACATCTGCAATGGTCAGCTTACCATCCACAGGTGCAAAATCAGGGTAAGCGCGGGTCTGGATTACATGCTCAATATAAAAGGACAAGCCATTTACTTTTAATGACGCCATTCTTTCTATCTGCTGTTTGATATAGGACACTTTTGAAATGGGACCGCGACTGATATCGTCGAATACCACTCTGTGCTGCAATGAAGGCCAGTCGGTAATCACCAGTTCTTTGTTCCAGCCGGCATCTGTTAACTGTTTCAGGGTTTGTAAACCATAAAATAGACCAGTTTCCGTATTGGCCACCAGGAGCCTTTCTTTATTGTTCAATACCAGTACATACCCTTCTTCTCCAATCTTTGTGTTCCAGTCGGGCTGCCTCGTATAGGTTTTTATCAGGGCATCAACAGTATGGTTCTTTCCTGAAAGGCTTAGTTTTATAGCAAGCCCCTTTGTGGCCGCCGTACTGGATTTAGTTACCTCGGCAAGGCGTTTTAACATCGCCTGGTCTATGCCCGCAGCTTTAAGAAAATTGCCTGCTCCCGGTTTGAAGAAGCTTGTCCCCTGCTGCACCTGCTGAGGGTAAGGTATCACAGGCACATCTGCTGCAAACAAACGAATGTTCAGCAGCAAAAGCAGAAAAGATATATATATTACCTTCCTCATTTTTTTACGTTCTGGTTACTGGCCGATTTGATTTTCGGATGGTTGTTATTGTTTACAGCTACATTAGTAACCGTACCTTCTTTCCAGATGAAATGTTTTGCAGGTGTATATATTGAATTCCCTGTAACAAAACCATTTGCAGTATTTTTCAGGTAAAGCGGGGCCTTAGTATTTACAGTGCTTTGCATGTTTAAACCTTTAAGTTCAAAGTCGCTGGTATTTTCCAATGCAATTGCCGGACGCTCATCCGCCCCACTAAAGGTGCAATTGATATTGCTTAGCCTGATGCCTTTTACGTGTTTTACAAATAAGCCGTAAGCGGGCAGTGTACCAAACATAGTAGCTTCAGGGTAGTGGTCGGCCAGCGTTTCCAAAGGCCTGAACATGGCATCTGCCTTTGCGCCACCTGAACCAGACAGAGAAATGTTGCTCAGGGAAACATTTTCTATAATCGCATTTTCCAGTCCAATTATGGAACTTCCGGTCACATCTGCCCCGGTTGCTGTAACATTGGAAATATGAATGTTCCTTGCTATACCTATGCCTGGCTCAGGTGCGCCATCGGTATGCTTCCTTGCCCTATTCCCGAGGCGGATAAAAAGTGGTACCTGCGGTCCCTCTATCACTACGTTGCTGATGCTGATGTTTTCCATAACACCACCATCTACCATTTCCAGGGAAATGCCGCTGGTCCCCGCTGGTTTGCCATAAATAGTCGTGAGCTGAGCAGAGGGTTTGATCACGATATTGCTTACGGTTACATTCCTGAAACCACCAGTAGATTCTGTCCCGAATTTCAGGCCGTTGCAATGGCTGCTGAATACACAATTGCTGATCACGATATTCTCTGAAATGAGTTTGGAAGTGCTTTTTAAAGTCAGTCCATCATCATCAGAATCCCCGGTTACATTGGTGATGCGCACATTTTTGCAGCCATCTATATCGATCATGTCGTTGTTCTTGTTGGAATGGTTCCAGATGGAGATGCCATCGATCACCACATCTTCACAGCCCAGGTAATGCTGCATCCAGAAGGCGGAGTTGCGCAGGTGTACCTGTTTAACCTGCACGTTTTTGCAGCCCACAAACCAGATCAGGTAAGGCCTGTTCATGTAACGGTCTGGTTTTTTAATGGTATTGATCTCAAAACTAGCGCCTTGTCCGTCTATGGTGCCTCTACCTTGAATACCTGTATTTTCAGCCTTATTGGCATAAATGAGCGCCTGTTTTGCCCAGTTTTCGCCATAAAAAGGGATTCCCGCCTGCTGGTATGGATAGTTTGAGGCACCCTTAACTCCTGTAAGCGTGCAGCCCTCCGAAAGGTGAAGAACTACATTACTTTTCAGTACGATGGTTGCACTCATGAAGTTACCTGCAGGAAAGATCACCTTCCCCCCACCCGATGCAGCACAGGCATCGATGCTTTTTTGAATAGCTGTGGTGTTTACAGTAATGCCATCACCTTTGGCCCCATGGGTGGTCACGTCAACATCTGCAGCGCGTGTAAAGCCGGCAATACCTGTTAGTACAAGGAATAGAATATTGCGCATATTTAAAATTGGTTTAAGCATGATATACTTGTTTTTTGGTCCTGGAGATTTGGTAGTACACATTAAAGAGGTAACAGGGTACAAGCAGCAGGTAGGCCAGCTGGTTGTTGGAAATATGTGCAAGCCAACTGTATACCAACGGCAGAATGGCACCACCGGCAATACCCATAATCAATATGGCCGAACCGCGGTTGAGCAATTCGCCACTTAATCCACGTAAGGCAAGCGGCCAGATGGCCGGCCAGAGCATGGCATTGGCAAAACCCAGCAGGGCAATAAATACAATAGAGGCCTGCCCCGGCACAAATACGGCAAGCAGCGTAAGCAATATCCCTAGTAATGAAGAATATAAAAATGCCTTTTCCTGGGTAATGAGTTTTGGGATGAACAACGCACCCAAAACATAACCGGTAAGCATAGAGGCCAGGGTATAGGAGGTCAGACTTTTGGCTACGTCCAGCCGTACACCATGATAAATACCATAGTTACTGATGGTATCACCGGCAATAACTTCTACAGCAACCGTTACAAATATAGCCGTGAAACCCAGCATAAATGCCCCGTTATGGCTTTTGCCCGCATTGGCGAGTTCTTCTTTTTCGTTTACGGCGCGTTCTTCACCTGAAGGCGTAATTTCTGGCAGATGGGCATATTTGATACCAAATGCGATGATGCAAAGTCCAATCGTTAACACGATATAGGGCATAATCACATCCCGGGCCAGTTCATCGAGCCGTGCCGTCCTGGCCACAACATCCAATCTTTCCAGTTCGGCCAGAAGGCCGTCTGAATTTTTAAGGATAATAGCGCCTAAGATCATAGGGGCAAGAATACCTGCAAATTTATTGCAGATGCCCATGATGCTGATGCGCTGTGCAGCCCTGGCCGGATCACCCAGTTTGGTGATGTACGGATTCACTGCTGTTTGCAGCAACGTTGTCCCAGCGCCCACTACAAATAGTCCCAACAAAAAAAGCGGGTAATAACGCAGCATTGCAGCCGGAACAAACAGCAAGCAGCCTGCAGCCATGATAAGCAGTCCTACCTGCATACCTTTAATGATTCCGGTAAGCTGTAAGATTTTACTGGATGGCAGGGCCATAAAGGTATAAGAAATATAAAAAGCAAAAGTAACCAGGTAAGCCTGCCATTCCTGTAGTTCACATGCAATGTGCAAGTAAGGGATCAGCGTCCCGTTTACCCAGGTTACAAAGCCAAAAATGAAGAAGAAAAAACCAATGGTGATGACCTGTTTGATGTAAGTTCCGCTTGATGTTCGTTTAGCTATATTTACTGCTGCCTCCATAAATTACATTTTTAGTTTTTCTATTGCATTCTTCACGTTACCATATTTCAGCAGACTGGCCTTCGCCTGTTCATAATTTGTGATCCCGGTTTTTTCCATCAGCATTTTCACACCTCTGTCTACCAGTTTTTCATTGCTAATCTGCATGTTCACCATCCTGTTGTCTAGTATTTTGCCCAGGCGAATCATTACAGCTGTAGAGATCATATTTAAGATCAGCTTTTGTGCAGTACCGCTTTTCATACGGGTGCTACCCGTTACAAATTCGGGCCCTACTACTGCCTCGAGCGCAAAATCTGCATACTTTGCAATGGGAGAGCCTGCATTGCATACAATACAGCCTGTAAGAATTCCCTGTTGCTGTGCTGTCTTTAAAGCACCAAGTACATAAGGCGTGGTACCGCTTGCCGCAATACCGATCAGGATATCTTTAGTGTTAATTTTATATTTTTCCAGATCGAGCCAGCCCTGTTCTTCGCTGTCTTCAGCATCTTCTATCCCAAAACGCAAGGCTTCATCGCCTCCGGCCATAACACCGATCACCACATCATCTGCCACGCCATAGGTAGGTGGGCATTCGCTGGCGTCCAGCACACCCAGTCTGCCACTCGTACCGGCACCAATATAAAATAACCTGCCTCCTTGTTCCATGCGCAATGCAGCAACATCAACCAAAGCAGCAATAGCAGGTACCAGACGGCGCACAGCCGCTGCCACTGTGGCATCTTCATCATTGATATGGTTCAGCAACTCTTCGGTCGGCATCTTTTCCAGGTGACGGTAGACTGAAGGCATTTCGGTTGTTTTGATAAAACTCATTTTATATATAATGCTTTGTTATTTTTTATTCTTATTTAAAGCTTCACCTTTTCCATTTTAGGTGCCAGCAGGTGTATAACCAGCCATGCGACCAGGAAAGAGCAGCCGCAAACCAGAAAAATGATATTATACCCGGCCACTATGTTTCCTGCCCCTTTATAAAAGTCGAGGACAAAACCAATGAACATCGGGAACAACACGCCCCCTATTGCACCGGCCATTCCTCCTAAACCTACTACGGAGCTTACGGCCTTTTTAGGGAACATGTCTGAAACGATGGTAAAAATATTGGCACTCCAGGCTTGGTTTGCGGCAACTGATAAGCTGATGAGCGCAATTACAAACCACATGTTGGTGGTATAGCGTGTGGCCATTACCGGCACTACACAAACCGCGGCAACCATTAACGCAGCTTTCCGAGCTTTATAAACTGGCCAGCCCTTTTTGATAAGCCAGGAAGAAAGGTACCCGCCACCTATACTACCAATCATGGTACCGGTATACACGATAACAAGCGGCAAGCTTGGTTTCTTAAGGTCCAGGTGAAAATAGGTAGCAAAATAGGAAGGCAGCCAGAACAGGAAAAAATACCAGATTGGATCTGTAAAAAATTTTCCCGCTATAAATGCCCAGGTTTGCTTAAGGCCCAGTAGCTTTTTCCAGGTTACCGTACTGGTATCATTGTCCTCTCCCGCTTCATCTTCGTCACTGTTGATGTACTTGAGTTCTGCGGGGCTTAGTTTCTTTTGTTTAACAGGAATTTCATAAAAAGATACCCAGGCGGCCAGCCATATAAAGCCCAGGGCACCGGTAACAATGAAGGCCATCTGCCATCCATATACCGATAGTATCCAGGGCACCAGAATAGGTGCCACGCAGGCACCAATGTTAGAGCCTGAATCAAAAATACCTACAGCCAGGGCACGTTCTTTTTTAGGGAACCATTCGGCAACTGTTTTAACACCCGCAGGGTAATTGCCCGATTCGCCAATGCCAAGCAGCGCACGCATGGCACCAAAACCAAAAGTTGTCCTTACTGCCGCATGCAGCATGGCTGCAATGCTCCATACCGTAACTGATATGGTATAGCCCAATTTTGTACCGATCTTATCAATTACCTTTCCATAAAGTAACTGTCCAAGGGCATAACAGGCAGTAAAAGCCATTACAATATGGCTATAATCAGTTTCTGTCCAGTTGAATGTTTTTTCCAGTCCGGGCTTTAAAAGCCCAAGGATCTGCCTGTCCAGGTAATTGATGGTTGTAGCGGCAAAAAGCATAAAGCAAATGAACCACCTGTAGTTTCCGGTTTTTGTTGCGCTGATCATAATTGGTTTGGCTGGTATCTTTTTTTTAAAAGGTTCATGATATATAAGTTATTCTCCCATTGCTGGCTGGCCGGCTGGTTAGGGGGCATATAAGGCGCAGGGCCGAATTCAGGAGTAATGGTCAGTACTTTATTTTGATGTTTTTCAATCACTTTATCCCAGCAATTCAAATGAAACGCCAGAGCTTCAGCACACTCAGGAAGCGAGGGATTTACCACCTGTGGCCCTTGTGCATGGCCCACACGGGCATGGATATGTGTAGTATGCGCAATAGCCAGGTCAACCGCCTCCCGCTGGTCTTCCAGCAGGCTTTCAGATACAACACACCAATGCGAGACATCAAGCGCAAGCTGCAATTCAGGTCGTTTTTCCAGATAAGGCTGGGTTACATGTGCAGCATAGGCAAAACGGCCACGGTGAGTTTCATGTACAATCTTAATGCCTGTATCCTGGGTAACGGTATCTGCAACATTCAGCAAACTGCTGTTTTGCGCTGTGTTAAAAAAATCCTTACCGGTATGTGAGTTGATGAACAGAGGCTTTAAGGCAGCCAGTTCGCGTAACCTTTTTTCATAATTTTCCCGGTGCAGGTCAACAATTGCATCTGTTGTTTCCCAATGCTGTGCAATAAACTTCAGTCCGTATTGATCCAGTCCTTCCATAAACTCGCTCCTTTCTGCTTCTACAGGCAGGTCAGTCTCTATTCCCTGGTAGCCACAGGAGACTATCCTGCTAAAAAAATCTTTCCAGCTGCCTTTTTTTTGTCCCCATGTTGTGCAAAAGTAAAGTATACTCATAAGCGCGTATTTTGATTGCCCTCAAATAATAAAGGAAGGAATTATCCCTAACACCGCCCCTTATTCAAAACATAAACTGGTATATACTGGTACATAAATATAAACAACATATTTATCAGTTCCAAACAGGACCTGAATTTTAACATTCAGGACTTTAACTTTTAAAGTCGTCGTTTTTCACTTTGCGGTCCCCTGCATTGTTCTTTCCATGGTCAAAGCCACGTTCACGCTCGTATCTGATCATTTCGGCAGGCCTGAAATTCAGGATAAAGGCCCTTCTGTTGGTTCCAGTGGAATTTCCCCTGCTGTAATGTAAAGTACGTCCCTGATGAAAGGTACAGGACCCCGGCTTCAGTTCTATATATACTCCTTCATCTTCAGTGGCATCGCAGGTTAATGCACCACCTTCCTTGCCTGCAAAACGGTGCGGTCTCACCTCCTTTAAATTGGACCCTGGTACAAACCACATGCATCCATTATCCAGGGTAGCTTCATCTAAAGCCAGCCAGCAGCTTGCTGCCCGCTTATCCGGTACATTTAACCAGTAAGCTTCATCCTGATGCCAGGGAGTAATGGTATTGGAATATGGGGCTTTATTGATCAGCATGTCGAAATCCATTTCTGAGTCTTCGCCAATCAGTTCCCGGCTAATGGCCAGTGCCCGCTGGTGATAAGGCATGTGTACCAGTTCTTCTACAAAATCACTCGGCCACATGATCTGGGTAATGTTTTCCTTCGTCTTACTGCTGCCCAACCCATCCCCCAGGTCAGACCGATTGGCCCCCACATCTATTTTTTCCGAAAGGAAATCATTATAAATAGACTTATAATGCTCAACTTCCTCGGGTGTGATGATGTTTTCAACGATCAGGTACCCATTGGCATTAAAAAAAGCTACCTGATCGGCAGATAGATATGATCTTTCCATTGGCTTACATTTGGTTTTATAATCCGGCATCCAGAACCGTCCCCGTATTTGATTTACTGAATTATTTTATCAAATTTAACCTTTGAGCTGCTGCATAACTTTCAATTTAGTACGAACATACAATTTTATACATGTCAGATTTTGATACCCGCTCCACTACAGAAAGGAGCATTATAAATTTCGGCAAGTTTGACCTTGAAGGAAAAGTAAAACTGGGCCGGTATTCTTATAAACATGTCCATGGCAAACTGGAAACTCATTTTCATGACGGGATGATGGAGATCTGCTATTGTGATAAAGGCATGCAGGTATATGAAGTGGAAGGCAAGGAATACCAGCTAAAGGGCGGGGACGTTTTCATCACCTTTCCTAATGAACCACATGGCACAGCAAGGCACCCTGAAGAAAAAGGTACTTTGTACTGGCTCATTATTCAGATCCCTGAAAAAGAAAGCTTCCTTCACTACAGCGACAAAGAGTCGGCTGTTTTTACAACAGAACTTATGGGTATAAAGGAGCGCCACTTTAAAGGAGCGGAAAGCATGAAAAAAATGCTGGACCAGATTTTTGCACTTCATGATGAGCCTATACAACAACCTTTGCACAAACTCCAGGTACTGAACCTGATCAGCAACTTTTTGCTGACTGTAATTGAATACTCAGGAAAGAAGGTGATCAGAACGCAGTCAGACCGCATCGCAGACATTAAGAACTACATTCACAGCAATATTTATCAGAACCTGCCCATAGAAGTGCTGGCAAAGGAATTATACATGTCTGATTCCCATTTTAAAAGCTGGTTTAAAAAGGAGTTCGGGATGCCACCTGTTGACTATATCCTTCGTACTAAAGTAGAAGAGGGAAAAAAACTATTGTTATTGCCAGATGGGGAATCAGTAACCGCCATTGCATTTAAACTCAACTTCTCTTCTTCACAGTACTTCGCTACTGTGTTTAAAAAATATACCGGAATAAGCCCTGCTGAATTCAGGCAGCGCAGCTAAAAACTTAATACTATAATTTAATAGAATTATGGCCTATTTTTGTGAGAGAAAAATGAACAAAGAAGATGGGCAACACTAACGCTGCAATCATAAAAATTGATAATGCCCTGGCGCTGCCATTGTATAAACAGATCGTGGTTTCGGTTTATGACGCAATTGCCGATGGCCGGTTGAAGAACGGCGATATACTCCCCTCTGTAAATTCGATTGCAGCAATGCATTCACTGGCCAGAGGTTCAATATTTAAAGCCTATAACGAGTTAAAAACAGCGGGAATTATTGATTCCACACCCGGAAAGGGGTATTTTGTAACCAGCACGAATGTTCAGTCCAAGAAAAACATTTTCCTGCTATTGAGTACATTTAATCCTTACCGTGAAGTATTGTACAATGCTTTTATTGAACAGATCAGGAACCAGGCCACAGTAGACCTGTATTTTCATCACCATAACATCAGTGTTTTTGAAACGCTCATTAAAAACCATGCAGCCTATTACAATACATTTGTGATCATGCCCGAGATCAATAAAAAAACTGATGGGATATTAAAGCAGCTCGATCCCAAAAAACTCTATATACTCGATTCGGGCCTGAATGAGTTTGGAAGTGAATATCCCTGTGTGTGCCAGAACTATGAAAAGGATATCTCTGGAATATTGAAAGGGCATTTTGAGCGGCTGAAAAAATATAAACGCATCATTTTATTGTTTCCGGATAACATCAAAACAGAAGGCGTTGTAAATGGCTTCAAGGCAGTATTTAAAAAAACAGATTTTCCGGCTGAGGTAATACGAAATACCCAGGAATATGAGCTGACGCAGTTTGACTGCTGTATTATTATGGATGACATAGACCTGGTGAAGCTCATGCGCTCGGCAAGAAAAAACAAATGGAAACTTGGCACAGACATAGGCATTCTTTCCTATAACGAAACCCCACTTAAAAGCATCATTGCAGATGGAATTACCACCATCACTACAGATTTTGAGCAAATGGGCAAATCAATGGCAGAAATGGTCATTAAGAGCAAACCAAAACGGATTGAAAATCCTTTTCTGATGATAGACAGGAAATCTTTTTAACAGGCTTTACCTTGTTTCGTACATATCGATCAGCTTGGCCTGCAGGTGCATCATTTCCCTTTCTATGCTCTTGATCTTTTCTTTCAGCCTGCTGTTTTCCTGAAGCATCAGTTCATCTGCATTCTGACCAGGCAGTAAGGAACTGGCCTTTACACCCAAAACCGTTGCTACCTGCATTAACCTTGTGATGTTGATGTCTGTAATTTCGCATTCAATTTTACTATATGCAGGAACAGAAATTTCCAGCATACCTGCCATTTCTTTTTGTGCCCATTTTTTCTGGCGCCTTAGCATTTTAATCTTTTTACCAGTACTCTCGTTCATTTCCTTGGTTTTATTATCCCTAGAGTTAGTTTAGTTTGCTTCGAAGATAATTATGTTAAACCAAGATAGGCCTGTTCACTTTATTCATTTGGTTCAGCATTTCCGAAAGCGTAAAAAATCAAAATTTCATGCAGAGAATAGCTATCTTGGTAAAAAATAATTAAAATTTAAACGCTTATTCTTCTTTCAACAATGCTAAAGAAATTATGGGTATTCGGCGCGTTGATCTGTGTATTGCAACAGGTAAATGCACAAAAAAAACAGGATGTTTATTATTATAAAAATAATGGACAGCTGGTGTCTGATAAAGACAGTGCTGATTTTATCAGGATTATTCAGGAGCCAGACAGTGGCGAGACCAATTTCAATCTGATAGAAATTTACCCTGACGGCAAGAAAAAAGCCATAGGCAAAGTTTCTTCGGTGTTATTTTCAATGCCTGTCTATGAGGGTCAGTATTTATCCTACCATAAGAATGGAAAAAAAGAAAGCACCCTTTTCTATGAGCGGAACAATTTAACAGGTCAGGCTTACTACTTTTTTGAGAATGGCACATTGCGACAAATCATTGAGCATAAAAAATCCGAAACAAATGGGCCTGCAAAGATATTGGTCAATTATCAAGCCGATTCCCTGGGCCATGTAATGGTAAAAGACGGAAATGGGCATGTATTAGAACATACCTCATCTTTTAATGGAGCTACTATAGAAGGTGATTATAAAGACGGCTTTAAACAGGGTACCTGGATCATGAAAGCCGATATGGGAGATAAAGGGTACAAAGAGCAATACGAAAGTGGCCAATTCATTTCTGGCGAAAGTGAGGAGAACGGGGTCAGATACAGCTATTCAGCAATTGAAAGCTTACCAATACCCAAAGGTGGCATGCAAAGATTTTACTCCTATCTGAAAGGGACAATGAAGTACCCGGCAGACGCCAGAAAGAACAACATTCAAGGAAAGGTATATATCAGTTTCGTTGTTGACAAAGATGGCTCGCTGGATGACATTAAAGTAGAACGTAAATTATACCCTTCAATGGATGCAGAAGCGCTAAGGATAATAAGGCTTTCGGGAAAATGGATGCCTGGCATGCAGCATGGCTTTCCGGTTAGGGTAAAATACAGCATTCCTATCTCATTTTCGCTGTAAACCCCTACTGGTTTCAGGGCCTTAACTCATAAAATAAAGACTTCTGATTCCGGATAACTTCTACTTTATAGACACCGTTTTGCGATACAGGGACCTTCAACAGCCCATCCACATCTTTCACTGCTTTTGAGTTGACAGAAACGATGACATCGTCTTTTAAAATGCCGCTTCTAACAACAGGGCTACCATGGGGCACATCCAGTACCAATACCCCGACCTCACCTGCCAGGCCATATGCAGACATCTCACCCTGCCCTAGGATATTCCTTACACTACTGCCCAACCAGGCATAAATGGCTGAACTTCGGCCGTATGTTTTCGCTTGCGGAACCGGCTTTGGAAGTTCTGGGCTCCGCGCCAGTTTTCTTAACGCAGGGCTTACTACACCAAAGCCTGTCATCGGAAAATTTCTGAAGCCCGTTTTCAATGCAGGTGAATCTTCCCTCACACGGTAATCTCCTTTTCCCGGATCAACAAACAGTGCATTTCCCATCAAGGAATGCTGATCCTGTCCGCTTTGCTGCTGAAGTTCTGCCGCAGCTGCAGACATTGCTCCTGTATAATGGTAAAAATTAGAATCTATCTGGTTACCCCAAACCTTCGGCATGCCAATAGGCTTATAGGAAGTAAAAACTATGTTTCGCTTAAAAACATCATTGCTGTTCTGGTACCATACATGGGGGTGAAAAGAATTATTTACCATGATATTATTTTCTACTACCCTGTTATAACCTTCCCGGTTTTTTAACCCTCCGTTTAAGCAAAGATTGTTCTGAATGAGGTAATTTGTTGAGCCGTCATCAAGGTCTATATCCCAGCCATGGTCGCATCTCCAGCGGTTATTCCGGATGATAACGGTTTTAACAGCTTCCAGAAATGGCAGTTCCGGTCTTTCTTTAACCCAGCTGTCTACTTCTTTACGGTTTGGTCGCCAAAAACGGTCTCTCCCCCAGGAATTGAACGAACCATGATCACCCGTTTCCATTACCGTATTAAAAACATCATTCCATTCTATCAAATGCCCGCCCCATGCACCGCTTCCAATATTAATTCCTGCCCTGGGCACGTCATAAATAGAACAATGCCTAACGGTGATCTGCTGCGCCATTTCTATCTGAACCCCTGCCGTTTGTTTTTCTACCCGGCCCGATTCATGGATCAGGCAGTCTTCTACCAGGCAATTTGCAGGGTAATTTACCGTTTTTGGACCAGCTTCTTTTTCCATTGTAGTCAGTTCCTGTACCTGGTTATATTCAAACAGCGGGTTACGTACGGCTTTGGGATCACCTACAAAAGCCACCCCGCTTGATCCCGCCTTATCAATATGGCAACCGGTAATTTTTATCCGCCGGCTGTAGTTGTTTACAAATATGGCATTGCCTCCAGCCTGGTCTAAAACACAATTTGTAATTCCGCAATCTTCAGCACCATTTATCAAAAACATGCCCCCACGATAAATGGTCCAGTCGCTCCGCAACAGGGGTTCCTTATTTTCCATGAAACTACGGGCCGAATGTTTAAAGGTTATTCCCCTAAACTGCAAAAATTTAACCGGATGCTGTTCATTGCCGTTCAGCTCTACCAAGTGCTTTAAACGTACAGTCTCAATCAGGGCGGTCTTTAAATCCAATCCTTTTTCCGGATAAAAATACAGTTCATTTTTCTGCTGGTCCAAATACCATTCGCCGGGAGCATCCAGCTCTTCAAATATATTTTCAACATATCTTCGTTCGGGGTCCATCCCCATTTGCCTGTTGTTTTGCCAGCCTCCGGTATAAGCTATATTCCCCGAACTGTCCTTTCCTGTAATCAGGTAATGATAATCTCCCCACATGGCTTTATGCATGGCGTGGATATACCCTCCTGCCGGCTTATTCCACCTGCCAGCCCGTTCTTTACTGAATGCATCGGCAGCAAAGCCGTTATAATACTTTGCCTTCAGGTCAAAATTAGGGTACCTGGCCATATGCTGCCTTTTTCCATTGATAAAAAGCTGGTCCGATTGCAAACCTGCCGGAACTCCAGCTTTAAAGATCCCCTGCTTATACGCTGTCCATTGAAGCCGCAGGCGCTGTCCGCCACTAATTACCGGGACCTCATTTTTGTAAGCCGTGAATGTAACTGGCTTACCCAAAGCTCCGGAATACTGAGCGGTAAATACCAATGTTTGCGGCAGATAATAAGTGCCGCCGCGTAAATAGAAGGTGATGGCTTCCGCGCCCTTAATCTTTACAATTTCCTTTTTGGCCCTTTCAAATGTGGCAAAAGGCAGTTTAAATGTACCTGGATTTTTATCATTGCCCAAAGGCGAAATGTAAAAATCAGCAGCTTTAGCCTGAAAGACAAACCCTGTAAACAATACAGTGCATAGGAGTAGCTTTATGTTCATATCTGGTAAATGAACTGGAAAATTACCACCTTATTGCTAAGCTTTCTTTCATAATTTTGGCCTAACATTCAGCGTTTTTGGCAGATTTTATACCCGCTGTTATCGGACTAAAAACCGGGTTAAGCTTATCCTTCAAAATTAGAAGAGGACATGAGGCAATATCTGTTGGAGGTTAGAGGAGTTCCTAAAACTTGATCAGCAGCTTTTCAGAAATGAACTTATCGTTGCTGTAATATTCAAAAAACCATTCCCCGTTCTTTTTCAGTACTATTCCTTTCGACTGGCCATTGTCGGCAATAAAGTAATCCTGCGCTGAGGTTTTAAAAAGAGTAAGCACCTTTTTAGGCGTAGTGTCTATCAACTGAAATCCATTGGCCGTAGCCTGTGCGTACAATGTTCCGGAGGCCTCTGTAACTTCAGTTGCTACAGCAGGCTGGTTAACAGGAACTGGTGCAGATGGCACACTTACAGGCACCTCAACTGCTGCTGTTTTCATAACAGCAGTTCCCGTTGCTTCACCGGTAAAAGCATACGGCAGTTCAGTCAGGGAAGCAAAAGCATTTCTTAAAGCTTCATTATAGGAAGCATTGAACTCCTTTTCCCGGCTTTTGCCTTCTTTACTTTTAAATACCACATTCCCCTGGCAATCCTTCAGTATTAGGGTAAGTGTTGTGGTAAACATTCCTTTTTTTTCTATCAGATCAGCATTCATTGCCCTGCATTTGTTATTGGCTATTTCAGCAGGCAAATCCTTATTGTCAAAATAAACGGTAAAACCTTTTTCTTCCAGCAATGCCTTGGTCAGGTTGTTCAAGCCATACTGGTCTATCTGTTTAAAAAAGCTAAACTGTTCAGGCACCAATACATACTTATAATTGTTGATGGTATTTTGTGCATACCCGGACAGTGCTGTACAAACAAGAAGTAATAAAAGATATCTTTTCATAATGTCATAAAATTCTGCGTTTATAAAGATAAAGGATTTGAATTTGAAACGAGGCATCAATTTCTGTAATTTAGTTACAAAAATGTAAAGTCCCCAAAACACGATAAAACAACGAATGAAAGTAGAATTAAAAAGAATAAATGATGCCGTTCATTTTGAAGCATCAAGCCCATCTTCGACAGTAAAAGTTAACATCGACGGCTCGCCCGAAATCGGGGGCCTTGGTCTGGGTGTACGACCAATGGAAATGGTATTAATGGCGCTTGGCTCCTGCAGCTCGCTGGATCTGATCAGTATCCTTAAAAAACAGAAACAGGTGATCAGAGATTTTTCAGTTTCTGTTGAAGGGCAGCGAAGAGAACAGATCCCAACAATATTTACTAAAATTCACATGACATTTACACTTACCGGAGAGATCAACGAAGATAAGGCCGCACGTGCAGCAGAACTGGCAGTAAGAAAATATTGCTCTGTGCATGATATGCTTGTAGCTGGCGGTGTTGAGATCAGCTACTCAGTTAATATTAAACCTTAATAAAATAAAAGGTGTCCTCGGCAAAAGCCTCAGACACCCTATTGACCTGTTTGTATAAGTTTGGTTAGGTTTTCAAAAATTAGTTGTTTGAAACCAGGTAGGTTTTATTCGTTTCAGCTACTGGTTTTTGCTGGTTCATTGCTTTTTTAGTGTAATTTTTAGCAAGTCCGGCTGTGATGTTTCCGGCAACTGTCAAAACAGTTTGAGCAGGATTGTTGATCTCCTTATAATAAACATTCACATCGTCAAGTGTAAGTTTGGCCAGGCTGTTTTTATTTATGGTTGAAGGGAAATATTTGTCCTGCGCAGTTAAATGGGCCAGCACTGTATTTTTTGCCTTGTCAAATGCATCTTGGTTAAATGCAGGTGCACTGATATAAGCACACAAGGTCTGCAGTGCGTTTTCAAACTGATCGTGTTGGGTCGCCAGGTTCACGCCTTTGTCGCTATAGCTAAGGCCCGCGTCCATTGCAGTAAGTTCCTGGTTCAACAATGTTGTTAATACTTCTTTCGCCACTGCTTTCTCTGCCTGGTATTTGTCGGCTGCTTCAAAGCTCAGGTTTGCAAAAACCTTAGGTGTAGCTTCATTTTCAGCAATGATGATGGTCATCCCGCTTTTTAACTTATAACTTACCGGATCTTTCATTACTGAAGATTGAGCATAGCTAAAAGAAGTGCCAGTTAAGAGCGCGAATACAGTTGCAATTGTTTTTAATTTGTTGTTCATAGGGTTTGTTCTAATTTTACTTTTGTTAATTGTTGGGTCAAAAGTAGAATCAGCAGGCCAGCCCTGAAATGAACAATAGGCAGAAAGGCAGTTCTACCCGATGAAAAGGAAATTCTGCCCGACGGCGATTTTCTTATTTTTCAGCTCCATAAGCAACAAAGGGAATAGTAACTACTATCCCCTTTGTATAAAGCTAATTATAAATCAATTGATTCGCAAGCAGCTATTTATGCTGCTCCGCATATCTTTTAAAGCTGTTCATTATGGCCTGCCATCCGCCTTGCTGCATTTCAATGGAGTTGGTCTCTTCTGCCTCAAAAATCTCAGTCACCTCCGTTGTATCTCCATTTTCCGAAAAAGTAATCTTTACTTTCCTGCCGTCGCCGAGCGTATAGGCAATGAGTTTATGGGTTTCAACCTCATCATAAATACCTCCGAAGTCAAAGCCAAAACTACCGTCCTTGGCTTCCATACGTGAGGAAAATGCCCCGCCAACACGCAGGTCATTTTCTGCTTTTGGGGTATGCCAGTCATCAGAGGCACTACACCATTTTACAATGTGCGCAGGAGCGTTCCAGAATTCCCATACTTTTTCAACTGGTGCATTCACTGTAGCTGCTACGGTGATTTTGGTTTTATTTGCTGTTTCCATATTTCTTTGTTTTTGTTTATGATGTAAAGATAGGTCGCATTTTTACAACCGGTGATGGGGAAAAACGACATTTACCGGGTAGATTGCGACAAAGAACTTTTAACCCCAGCATTTGTTTAATATTAACAAAATGAACATTTATGGATACATTAAAAAAACAAATCATACAGGAGTTAACAGTGTTTTACAGCGGCGACCCCTGGGTAACTGAAAACTTTGAATATAAAGTAGCTACGCTGAATGCAGAAACGGCCTTACAAAGGATTTCCGCTTTTAACCATAACATTGCAGAAATTGTGGCACATATGACCGCCTGGAGAAACTTTGTCATCAAAAAGCTTCAGGGAGATATTACGTTTAACATCGTAGACAATACCAAAGGCGACTGGCCCGACGCAAATTCATGGGAAGAAACATTAAGCAATTTCCGTCTATCCCAAGCTGATCTTATCCGATCATTAAACAATTTCTCTGACAATAAGTGGAAAGAGACAGTTCCCACCAGGTCATATGATTTTATATACCTCGTTAAAGGGATTGTTCAGCACGATTACTATCATTACGGACAAATTGGCTGTTTGATTGCAGCACAAAAAAAATTACATCAATCTACCACTTCAACTTCATGAACAATTTCTTTTATAAAAAGACAGGCAAGTTGCTCAACTGCATAGTCGATCTCTTCGGCAGTATTGTACCTGCTAAATGAAAACCTGATGGTATTGCTGTCGGAATTGATGTGCAGCGCATTCAACACATGTGAGGTTTTGCCAGAATTACTGTTACAGGCGCTTCCACCAGAAGCACAGATACGATGTTGATCGAGATAGGTTAAGGGCGAGCCCCATGTATCTGGCAGCGCTACACTGAGCACCGTCGAAAGGCTTAGTTCTTTCGATGATGAATTCCCATTAAAACTTATACCAGGGATTTTGTTGGTCAGCTTATAGATCATTCTTTCTTTTAAACCTGAAATGTGGGCATGGTTAGACTCCCTGTTGCTGTAGGCCAGTTCTAGCGCCCTGGCCAACCCAACAATACCCGCAACATTTTCAGTGCCGCTGCGCTGTCCACCCTCTTGCGCACCACCATTTATAAAAGGGTTCAAACGTTCGGTCGATTTCTTATACAAAAAACCAATGCCTTTAGGCCCATGAAATTTATGGGCTGAGCCAACCAGAAAATCAATACCTAACTTTTGGGTATCGTATTTATACTGCCCCATGGTCTGAACTGTATCAGAATGAAAAATAGCACCGTAATGGCTGCAGATTTTAGCGATCTGATCGATGTCGTTTAAATTACCGATTTCATTATTGCCATGCATTACCGATACAAAAGCGCTTTCGTTTGCCGCCAGCAGCTGATCCAGATGACTAAGGGAGGGTACTCCCTTTGCATCATGGTTTAGGTAAACCAGCCTGATCTCCCCTCGCTGCTCCAGTGCTTTTAAAGTATTCAATACCGCATGATGTTCCAATGCCGTAGTGATAGCAAGCTTTATATTGTTGCCGCAAATTGCAGAAACAATCGCTGTATTGTCAGCCTCTGTTCCCCCAGAAGTAAATATAATATGATCGGAACTGGTGTTGAGCACATCAGCAACGATACCCCGCGACTGGCAGATTGCAGCCCGGGCCTCACGGCCAAAGTGGTGTGCTGAGGACGGGTTGCCAAAATTTTCGAAAAGATAAGGCTCCATAGCCCTGAATACGGCTTTGCTTAAAGGTGTGGTTGCTGCATTGTCTAGATAAATTCTCATATCCGTTAAAGTTTAAAATGATCAAATACACTTATCCGGATAGCACTGAGCTGAAACGATCTTATCTTTCCGTCAACCTGACGGTAGGAATTAGCACCTTGCAAAATACAGGTTGCCAAGACTTCACAGGGCCTTTCCCTCAGTCTTTCTGGATAAGTAAAATAAATTTAAGAACTGTTATTGAGTGCAAATATAACAATAGACTACAAAAATAGTATACTTTATTTTAAAATACTACTAAATTAGTAGATTATATTTATATCTTAGCAAAAACTTTAGATTATTTGGTACATCTTGGTTTTGTTCATTTAAGCCAGACTGGATGGTCTGGCTTGTTTAAACCTTAAAAAATGCAATTTCCTTAAATAATAAATGACGATGATCCAGCTCAATTATTTGGCTTTTGCCATACCTGCATTCTTTATCTTTCTTTTCCTGGAGTATCAGCTGGCTATCAGGATGAACAGGATCGGCATATTTAAATACGAAGGTTCTGTAGCCAATCTCAGTATAGGAATTGCCGAGCGATTGCTGAACCTTTTTATTTCGGCAAGTTTTTACAGTTTGTTTTATTGGGTATATGAGAACTATGCGCTATTCCAAATCCCTAACAAATGGTGGGTATGGATATTGCTCCTCCTCACTACAGACCTGGTATGGTATTGGTACCACCGGCTGGGGCATACTATTAATTTTTTATGGGCTGCCCATATTGTACATCATCAAAGTGAAGAATTCAACCTTACTGTCTCTGCAAGAATTACGGTGTTCCAGGCATTGATACGGAACATTTTCTGGTGTACCATCCCTTTTATGGGTTTTCATCCCGCAATGGTTATTACCATCCTCCTGGTACATGGTGCCTATTCTTTCTTCACCCATACCCAACTGATCGGAAAACTTGGCTGGCTGGAGCATATCTTTATCACTCCCTCCCTGCATGGTGTACACCATGCCAGCAATGAAAAATACCTCGATAAAAATTACGGTGACGTTTTTGTGTTATGGGATAAACTTTTCGGAACTTTTCAAAAAGAAGAAGAAAAACCGAAGTACGGTTTAACCCATCCCATTAAAAGCTATAGTTTCCTCTGGCAGCATTTTCACTATTATCTTGAAATAGCAGAAGCCTGCAAACAGGCCAAAGGTTTCCGGGCTAAAATCAGGATCATTTTTGGCAGTCCGGCACAATTGGACCAGGAGATTAGGCCATTGCTCGAAAAACGGTACCTGCAGCATAAACCGGTTGTAACCTACCGATTTAAATTCCGGACCTATCTGGACCTGCAGCTTACCCTTTGTATTGCCCTTTTAACCTTTATTACTGCAGCTTACACTGGCCTGGCCCTGTACGATAAGCTTTTTATCGTAGCTTTTATATTGCTTACGCTGATCAATTGCGGGGCCCTCATGGAGCAAAGAAAATGGATCTATTACCTGGAATGCATGAGACTGATCGTGGTTCTGGCCTTTGCTTTCTGGAAACTGGATATTCTTGAACTACTTATTTTGCCAGCTGTAGCATTGATAGTGCTGGAGAGTGTTTTCAGGTTAAGCCTGCATTACCGGAATTATGTGCTGAGGTACGAAAAAATATATACAGAATAGTGCAGTAATCTATTCTGTCCAAAAAACCTGCTAACTTTGCAGCATGAATAAACAAGTAGCCGTCATTTTTGACATGGATGGTGTCATTTGCCATACAAATCCCTATCACTCCCTTGCCTTCAGAGATTTTTTTTCAACCCGCAACCTTAATCCAACTGATGAAGAGTTTGCCCAGCATATGTTTGGAAAAAGCAACAGCTATATTCTATCACATTTCTTAAAAAGGCCTATTACCGGCAATGAATTACTGAAGATGGAAGAGGAAAAGGAAAGTCTGTTCAGAAAAATCTATGAGCCCCATATTGAGCCTATTGCAGGCTTTGTAGCATTTGCAAACGATCTAAAAAACAATGGTGTAAAGTTGGGCGTTGCCACTTCTGCACCCTATGCAAATCTCGACCTTATCCTGGGTAAAATCAATATCCGTGAAATGCTGGGTTCTATAATGGCCAGCGAAGATGTCAAAAAACATAAACCCGATCCGGAAGTGTATATCAGCTCCGCAGCTAATCTAAACGTGCAGGCGCAGCAATGCCTGGTTTTTGAAGATTCCTTTTCCGGTATTTCAGCTGCATTAAATGCCGGGATGCAGGTAGTAGGCGTATTGAGTTCACACACCAGGGATGAACTTCCACCATGCCATTTATACATTAACGATTATACTGAGCTTTCTTACGACAACATCAGCCATTTATTTAAATAACATATGGAAAATGAAAATAAGAACCCCTACGTTCAGTTTAATGCTCAGATACTAAAAGATTGGATAGACAACGGGGTGAAATACATAAAGCTGGTTGAGCTGGATACAGACCTGCCAGTAAAGTTCTTTGAACTGGTTCCCGATTCAGAAATTCCGGATAGCGGAGAAACCATTTATCCTATCGGCTCCGAAGACATTGCTGAACTCCTGGAGCCGATAAAGGGCATAAAATTCCTTGTTCACGAGATTTATCTCGAAGAAGAAGAATAAATAGAGCCTAAGCTTTCACTAAGGTCTCCAGGCGGTTAAACATCTTGATCCAGCTTTGGTATGCACCGCTTTGTTTTGCACTCTCCTCAGATACCGTCTGATGCAATACCAGCTTGGTTTGCCCTCCAACCGGGCTTAACGTAACCGTGGTAATGATTTCTTTTGGCCATTCTTCGGGTTTACCAGTCTGCGCTGCTGTAACATCATCCCCTGCCTCATTGGTCAGGACCATAGAAAACACCAGCTCTTCAGAGGGGCTTACCGTTTTATAGGTGCCCATTACCCAGCAATCGCCATGAACAGGATCATGGATGCAGGAATGAAAAGTACCACCTTCCTTTACATTTATAGCTTTAAACTCAATGGTACAGCCATCAGGGGCATACCATTGAACCAATTGCTCAGGATCAGTCCATGCCCGAAATACCAGTTCCATTGGGGCATCAAAAAGATGGCTGATTTTAAGTTCCTTTTTAGCTTGTTCCATCGTCTTTGCTTTTAGTTTGTATTTTCTTTAAATAATTATCCAGTTTGTCAAATTTGCTCACCCACTGTTTTCTCGATTGCTCAACCCAATCGGTTACTTCAACCAGCTTTTCCAGCTGTACCTCGCAAAACCGCTCCCTACCCTTCTGGGTAATCACCACCAGGCCACACTCCGTTAAAATCTGGATATGTTTTGAAATGGCCTGGCGGCTAATCTCGAAAGACTCGGCCACGGCATTCAGGTTCAGCGGCTCAGGGGCCACTCTTTGTATAATCTCCCTACGCACAGGATCGGCAATTGCCTGAAATACATCTCTTCTTATCTTCATTATGCAACTATATGATTGCAAATATAAGCGCAATCATTTAATTGCGCAAGTGTTTGTTAAAATACTTCTTATCCTACATCAATGAACAGTGCAAAACTGCGGAGTATCTTTGATGTACTTAAAAAGGAGAAAATAAGATGAAAAAGTTAATTGAAAAAATTGTGGCAAATCCTGGCCGTCCGCATATGGTTGGCGATGGCTTCAGGGTATTTAATTATATCCCCGGAGCTGGTATTCCTCAGGAAAGAATCAGTCCGTTTTTAATGTTAGACTTTAATCCTGAATATGACTTTGGTCCTTCAGCCCACCTAAGGGGTGTTGGTGTCCACCCTCATAAAGGGTTTGAAACTGTAACCATTGCCTACAAAGGAAGTGTGGCGCATCACGACAGCACCGGAAGCAGCGGAATCATTAACGCTGGTGACGTTCAATGGATGACTGCCGGGAATGGAATTTTGCATAAAGAATACCATGAAGAAGCCTTTTCTAAAAAGGGAGGCCCTTTCGAAATGGTACAGCTTTGGGTAAACCTCCCTAAAAAAGACAAATCTACCACACCACATTACCAGGAACTGGCAGCAGCCGGAATGGGTAAAGTAGAATTGCCCGACAATGGAGGTGTGGTCAATGTAATTGCAGGAAATTTTAATGGCGTTGCCGGCCCCGCAGAAACCTATAGCGTAGTAAACCTGTTCGACATTAAACTGAATGCCGGAGCAAGCCTAAGCACCAACATTCCATCTGGTCATAACACAGCCTTACTGGTGGTTAACGGCAGCATTGCAGTAAATGGTGAAATTGCTACAGAACACAGTTTCGTATTGTTCGAAAACCAGGGCGAAGAAGTATCCATTAAAGCCAACCAGCAAAGTGTGGTGCTTTTGTTAAGTGGCGAACCATTAAATGAACCGATAGCAAGCTACGGACCTTTCGTAATGAATACAGAAGCTGAAATCAAACAAGCTATCCTTGATTTCAACATGGGAAAATTTGGGGTGCTGGAAGATTAGGCAAATTTTCAATGCCTGTTATCGCAATTGATGTAAATCTCTTTAACAGGCTTGCCTAAAATTGTAATGCCGGGGCAACCGAACGACTGGTATTCAAAACCAAAAATAACTGTTGCCCCATTCTTAAAAAGCTTACCTGTCCATTGGTTTATTGAAGTATCCTTATCGTTGTCTACATAATTAAGGGGAGCCAGTGAGACGCCTTCACTTTCACTGTAAACCTTTTCGAAAATTATCTTTTCTGTTTTTGATTGAAGTACAACTAAACGTCTTGCAAACACATGATCATTCTGTAAATAATCGCGTATAAAATACTGAAGTCCATCCCTTTCAAACCTATAAGAGGAACCTGCTATGTATTTCCCAGGCTGTAAAGCAACATCCTTTTTTATCGCTTTTTTCGGGTACTCGCTTGCTTTAATTTTCTTCCATACAACAGGTTTTAGCGCCTGCCCTCCAAAGGGGTTCTTTTTGCCCGGAGCCACCAGAACAGTATTAAAATCATCCCCGAACCCTTTTAGCCTGTCTGTCTGTATTTCAAAACCAATCATATAGTCTTCCTGAGCATAGGGCCAGTCGCTTTCATCAGAATAAAGATTAAGCACAGCAACCACATTCAGGTCTTTTACTGCAAAAGCAGCCAGTGCATTGGTAGCATAATCATATATAAACACCTGGTCTGTTTCGGCAGTCTTTGTTCCGGAAAGAAACCTTTTCCGGTAAGTCTGGTCAAGCTTAAAATACTTCGCAGATTTTGGCCCTTTAGCCTTTATATCGGGAATCGCCAAAGAGTCGGGATGACTGCTTAAAGGATAGTTGTCTGATAGGGAAACAAAGCCTATATTACTTTTTTCGAGAGCAGATAACCTGTACAATACCGGTTCCTGGGCATTTACCCCAATCGCTAACAACAAACAAAAGCTTATAAAGCAGCATACTTTTCTCATAGAACATTATTTTCATGCTATTAGTGCATAGAGACGAAATTTAATTACATTAGCACAATATTAAAATTGTAATATTTTAGTGACCAAAGTGAAAATCATTGAATCAGATCTTATTCGTGCAGTTGCAGATGGAGATGAAAAAGCATTTGAAACTTTATATTCACTTTATTACCAAAAATTACACAAATTTCTGCTAAAAACCGTTCGTGGTCAGGAAGAGTCTACTTTAGATATCTTACAGGAAGCATTCTTAAGGGTATGGCTCAACAGGGACAGGTTAATGGAAATAGAAAATTTCCAGGCCTGGATTTATAAAGTAGTTAGCACAGAGGCTTTAACCCAGATCAAAAAAGAACTTCATATCAAAACAAAGGCCGACAGGTTAAAATCATCGTTAGAAAATGATGAACAAATATTTGCACCAAGACACCTGGAAATTGCCGAAATAAAAACAATAGTTAACCAGGCTGTAGAGCGGCTGCCCCATCAACGCCGGACTATATATATTTTGAGCAGAGAGGAAGGCCTTAGCCCGCATGAAATTGCAGTTAGATTGAACATCTCCATCAACACCGTTTACAACACCCTTACGGTAGCCTTGAAGTCCATACGCGAGGACCTTTCTAAATCCGGATATGGAATTCACCTGGGCATACTCTTAATATTACAAATTCTTTAAAAAAAAATCTCCGCACAATAGTAGTGGTTTCAAAAAGTGTATTCACACCTATAATCGGGATGAAAATCCTGAGTAACCAAATTACAACCACGTGGACAAAAAAAGAATCCTCTATTTACTGCAGCAGTATTATAACAATACCTTATCTGTTGCCGAGACTACCGAGTTGTCTCAGCTTATTGACCAAATCGGGCATGAAGACGCAATAGCTGTACTGACCGAAACCATAAATACTTTTTCAGAACCTGAAAATGGAGCGGTAAATATTGATGAAACTGAAATCAAAGCCAAGGTCAACCAGATATTATCTGTAGACAGGCGTTATCCGGTCAAAACAATTAAACATCCAAAAACGAGGTTATTGAAGTATAGCATAGCAGCTGCGGCAGCCATTATTGCACTGGTGGGATCATACCTGGTTTTTCAAAATTTTAGCAATCTCATCCGTGACAATCCTATAGCCGAAGCAAATCAGAAAGATGTTCAGCCCGGGCAGGCTGGAGCAATACTGGTGCTGTCGGATGGAAGGGAAGTTTTGCTGGACAGCGCGGGCAGCAGTCAGGTTATCATTGACCACAATGGTTCAAAAATAAAAGTCAGTAACGGGCGCGTTGTTTATCTGGACGGTAAAAAAACTACTGATCCTGAACACAACCTCAACAGCATCCGTACCCCTGCCGGGAGACAATACCACCTCACCCTGTCAGACGGAACTGAAGTTTGGCTAAATGCTGCCAGTAGTATGGAGTACCCTGTAGCTTTTAGTGAAAAAACAAGAAAAGTCTCTATATCAGGAGAAGCTTATTTCGAAGTAGCAAAAAATGCAAAGCAACCATTCATTGTAAGCATCAAAAATTCAAAAACCAATATCGAAGTTTTAGGAACACATTTTAACATAAACTCCTATGCCGATCATGGCAGTTACAAAACTACCCTGCTGGAGGGAAGTATAAAATTAAGTACCGGAAAACGGCAGCTGCTTTTAAAGCCTAACCAGCAAGCTGTCAGCCAGCCAGATTCAGAGCAGATAGAACTCATTAGTAATGTAAACGCCGAAGATATTTTAGCCTGGAAGAACGACTTATTTCATTTCAACCAGGCCAGCATAGAGGATGTAATGCGAGAGCTGGCCAGATGGTACAACATTGAAGTTGTATACGAAGGGTCCAGACCTACCGGCACTTTTACCGGAAAAATACAAAAAGGTCTGACACTGCGGCAAGCTTTAAAAATACTGGGCGCCACACGTGTTCAATATGAGTTAACAACAGATAACAAACTACTAATTCAATAATTATAAACCTAAACCAAACACTATGAGAAACAACTAACCCTCTAACCCATGCAGCAAGCTGCACCAGCAAAACCAACAACCAACAAAATGTTTAAACCTGAAATTTCTATTTCAAATGAAACAAAAAACTAACCAAAGAAACGAACAACCGCAGCGCATAGAAAGGCAAACTACCTATCGCCATTTTTTTGCGATGATGACAGTTGTTACCTTATTAACCATTTGTATCTCAACGCTTGCAAATGCCAACACTTTTTCTCAAACCATCAGGTTAAATCTAAAATCTGTACAAATTTCTGACGCTTTAAAAGCAATTGAGAAACAATCCGACTATACGTTTTTCTATAAAACAGAAGACCTCAAAGGGCTAAAAAAAATTGATGTTAATATTAACGAAAGCTCAATCAATACTGTACTCGAACGGCTATTAGAGGGCCTTTCGCTAACGTATAGCATCCAAGGCAAAACCATTGCTGTAAATAAGATCCTGAACAAGCCAGATAAAGTAACCCTTTGGACTACAATAGAAAGCATCATCAGGCAATCTGTTTCCGGTACCGTTAAAGATGCAGCCGGCATCCCTATTCCGGGAGCAACAGTAAAACTAAAGGGCACCAATCGCGTTACGTCCACCAATGCTTCGGGGCAGTTCAGCATAGAAGCAAATACCGGTGAAGTCCTGGTTATCAGTTCCATTGGCTTTACAAGCCGGGAAATTACAGTTACAGGCCCATCATTAGGAGACATCTCATTAAGTGAAGCACCTGAAGTACTGGGCGAACTGGTAGTTGTGGGTTATAGCGTTCAGAAAAAAGAAAGCCTTACCGGTGCCTTAAGTACCATCAACGGCGATAAGCTTAAAAACGTGACCTCACCAAACGTACAGAACCTGCTTGCCGGTAAAGCGCCAGGGCTGTTTGTTGCACCTGGTTCCGGAAAGCCGGGAACTGTGGGGGCCGTGGTCATCCGCGGGCAGGCTACCCTAAGCGGTACAACCAGTCCGCTTTGGGTTATAGATGGGGTAATTGTAGGCTCAAGTCCGGGAGAAGTAAATCCGGAAGACATTGAATCATTAACGGTGTTAAAAGATGCTGCATCAACTGCAATTTATGGCTCTCAAGGTGCCAACGGCGTCATTGTTGTCACTACAAAAAGAGCCAAATCCGCAGATATGACAGTTGATATCTCATCAAGAACAGGTTTTACCCAGCTTACCAACGGTAACCTGCAAGTGATGAACGGGGCTGAACTGTATGACTACTACGCTTCTTTTGCCAATGCAAATGCCATTAACTTTCCGCGCTGGAATCCGGAATTACGTAACAGCAACTTCGATTGGTGGAAACTGGCTACTAAAAATGGTTTTAACCAAAACCACAACATCTCTTTGCAGGGTGGAACTGAAACACTTCAGTCGTACCTTTCGGTAGGCTATTACGATGAATCGGGGGCCGTCAAAGGATACGATTACGAACGCTATAACTTCAGGTTAAACACAGTTTACAAGCCTTTCAGCTGGCTAACTGTTAAACCATCATTGGTTGGTTCACGCCGTGCAGTTGCTGATAGACAATATTCTGTAACATCAATGTATTCCAATCTTCCCTGGGACAGCCCTTACGATGCTGATGGCAATTTAGTGGGCCACCGTTCCAGCTTATGGGTAAATAGCGCAAGTACCAACTATCTTTATGACCTCCAGTGGGATAAATCTGCAAACACCAATTATGAGTTCATGGGTAATTTAGACTTTGATATTAAATTAACCAAAACCCTTACCTTCTCTTCTGTTAACAATTACCGGTACAATAGCTACGCTGCTGCTGGTTATGCTGATCCCCGCTCAAATGGTGGAGAGAGTGTAAATGGACGGGTTACCGATTACAGATCAGAATATACCCGGCGTTATACCAATCAGCTCCTGCGCTACAACAATACCTGGGGAAAACACAGTCTGAATGCCTTGGGTGGTTACGAGTTCAATGACTACTGGGGTAAAACATTAGATGCATATGGTACTGGTATAGTACCGGGCTTTGAGGTTCTTGATGTAGTATCAAAACCTGAAAGGACCCGGGGGGGCATAAATGAATGGGCAGTACAATCCCTACTCTTTAACTCGAATTACTCATATGATAGCAAATACCTGGCGCAGGTATCGCTTCGTAGAGACGGTGCCTCAAATTTCGGAAAAAAATACGGTAACTTCTTTTCTGTGAGCGCCGGATGGAATATCCATAACGAGACCTGGTTTAAAGCAAGTTACATTAATACACTTAAACTTCGGGCAGCCTATGGCACCGTTGGTAACCGCCCTGCCGACTTATACCCTCAATACAATTTATATAAGGTAGACCCAACAGCAAGTTACGATGGTATTCCGGGCCTTTTAATTGACAAAGTTGGTAACCAAAACCTTACCTGGGAACAAACATATACCAGCGGACTAGGGTTGGATGTTAGCGCCTTTGATAATAGGGCGAGGCTAAGTTTAGACTATTACATTAAAAACACAGATAACATTTTATTTTCTGTACCAATATCAGGTTTAACAGGTGTAACCAGCACATCGCTAAATATAGGCAAAATGAAAAACCAGGGTATAGAAATAGCAATTGGTGGAGATGTTATCCGAACCGAGGATCTATTGTGGAGTCTGGATGCAAATATTGGCCACAACAAAAATAAACTTACAGATATATTCAAAACCAGAAATCCGGACGGCACTTACTCAGCTAAACCAATAATAAGAGGTGATGATCTGGGTATAGCCGGATCTGCAAGCAGGATTTTAGAGATTGGGCGGCCTGTTGACACCTATTATATGCCAGAATGGGCAGGTGTTAATCCCGATGATGGAAAACCGCAGTGGTATAAGGTAACCAGGGATGCCAATGGTAACGAAACAGACAGGATAAAAACTTCCAGTTATGCACAAGCTACTCAGGAAAAGCTGGATAAAGCTTCCCCGGATGTATTTGGCGGAATTACTACTTATCTGAAATATAAGAATTTTGATTTGAATGGGGTATTTGGCTTTTCAATAGGTGGCAAGCTATATAATTATTCGCGCCAGGAGTACGATGCTGATGGAACTTATACAGATAGAAACCAGATGAAATTAATGGACGGCTGGAAGAGGTGGGAAAAACCCGGCGACATTGCCACCCATCCTGTAGCCCGGTACAATAACCAGGATAAGGGAAATTCTATGTCTTCACGCTATTTAGAAAGCAATGATTTTTTCAGAATGCGTTCGTTGGCCCTGGGATACAATTTCGATCTGAAGAAGTATAAAGTCAGGAATTTAAGGGTTTACCTATCCGGCGAGAATTTATTTGTGATTACAAAATACTCGGGAGTAGATCCGGAAATACCTGTTAAAGAAGATAATGGTGCAATCCTGTTTTCTGCAGGGCCATCCGTTTACCCTATGGCCAGAAAATTCATGCTTGGACTTAATGTTTCATTCTAAAAGATAATAACATGAAAAAAATATTAGTTATAATTTTTGCTACAATAACCCTTTCGTCCTGTGAGCTTGACAGGGAACCTTTCGGATTGATGAAATCAGAAAACATTAACAATAGTCCTGAAGAATCTATAGACGCATTGTTAAATGGGACTTATGGCCAGCTCAAAGCCTGGTCAGATCCTATGCACCGTTTAGGAGAATATGCTGGTGACAACATCATGATCAGAGGATCTTCTACCGATTCATTCTATGAATTTATTTCCTTTGCCAGAACACCTAATAATGGCAGGTTAACCACTTTTTGGAACAGTAGCTATAAAGCAATTGCACAATCATCGAATATCATCAACTTAATTCCGCAAGGCAAAAGTGCAGCCCTTGATACCAAGTTAGGCGAATGCTATTTCATTCGTGGGCTGATGTATTTCTACCTGGTACGTGCCTACGGACGTCCGTACTATCAAAACCCGGAAACTAATTTAGGGGTACCGATTGTTAACGGAACTCCGGAAGACGTTGTTAATGCAACCTTTCCTGACAGGGCAACGGTTAAAGCAACCTATGAACAGGCAATTGCAGACCTTAAAAAGGCCGAAGAGTTAATAACAGTAAATAAAGGGCCTATTTTTGCCTCCAAAGCAGCTGCCCAGGCCATCCTTTCGAGGGTTTATTTGTACATGAGCGGAACTTATGAAAACCCTAACCCTACTTATGCCCAGCTGGCTGTAGATTATGCAACAAAAGTGATCGATCAATCTGGAACCTATAACTTACTGCCGAGAGCTGATTTCATGAAGTACAATACATTTAAACCTGAAGACAATAAAGAAACCATTTTTGCCATTAAGCGTGTAGCATCTGAGTTTTCTGGTGATGAACATTATTATGGTATTGGTGGTATGTACTCCAATATTGGCGGCATGGGTTGGGGAGAGATGTATGCCAGCGCAAAATACATCAGCCTTCTAAACGAAACCGGCAGAAATGACTGGAGACCGGATAAGTACAAAATAGTGGACGCACGGGCTGCTTTTATTGAGCCTACCTATTCAAAAACTCCTGCAGGAGCCTACACTGAAGTTTTCAGGTTCATTAAACAAGATGCAGGCCCCCTATTAAACTATGCACAATTAACCATCAGCCGTAACGGCGGTGTAATTACCTGTGTAGAGGGTACTGCTCCAAATCAGGTATCTTATACCCTTACGCCCGTTGATGCTGCACAGGATATCTATTCCATCAATTACAAGGATGGCAAAACTTACACCGGGGTAATAGACTATTTCATTACTTTAAATCGTGTTTATCCACAGTTTTACATTGTTAAATGTTCACGTGAAGGAGAAGATTCCCAATTGCATTCTCCGGTAATCAGCAGGTTGGGCGAGGTATACCTGAACAGGGCCGAAGCCTATGCTAAATTGCAAAACTATGCCTTAGCACTTCAAGATTTAAATAAAATCAGGACCCGTTCTATTGTTAATGGTGGATATACTGCTTTAACCGCCGCAAATGCGGGCCAGCTAATTGACAAAGAAAGGCAATTAGAACTGGCTTATCAGGCAGAGCGCAGTTTTGATGTATTCCGTAACGGGAAACCACTTTCCCGTCAATATCCGGGGCCTCAAAATCAAACCACTGATATAGCTGCCACCGATTTCAGGGTTGTTTATTACATCCCTCAAAGTGCCATTAATTCCTATCCGGGAAAATTAACACAAAATCCAACCAATTAAAACAAAAACGACGGGCGATTATATGAATTGCTCGTCGTTTTTTTAGTTAAAGCTTTGTAAAAAAGCCCTTCTCTTCTTTTTTATAAGGTTGGTTTAAGGTATTTTCGGGCCAAAATCAATTGTATGGATACATTATCTATTTTCAGAAAAGTGGCAGTTGCCGAAGGTATTTCTTATGTATTGCTGGTATTTATTGCTATGCCTTTAAAATACTGGGCCGAAATGCCCCTGGCAGTTAAATATACCGGATGGGCACACGGCCTCCTGTTTATGCTATATGTAGTGCTGTTAATTATGGCTTGGGTAGAATACAAATGGAGTTTTAAAAAATCAGCATTAATTGGTGTTGCTTCGCTCCTTCCTTTTGCCCCTTTCTGGGTAGATAAAAAGTTAAAAGAAGATAATTCAAATAAATCTTGGTAATTAGTTATTCAATTTATACATTTGCAACCCGCTAACAAAGCAATGCCCAGCTGGCGGAATTGGTAGACGCGCTGGTCTCAAACACCTGTGGGAAACCGTGCCGGTTCGACTCCGGCGCTGGGTACGAAAAAAGCCTTAGAGAAATCTAAGGCTTTTTATTTTTCGTCTCTATCTCAATTATTCGCAAACATTCCACAACATACCAAAATCAGACACTATTTTGCTGATATAGCCGAATTTATTTGATTTTGTATTTGGTATCTTGTTTCCAAACCTATCCCCTCCTGTATGTTAAAGCTATCAATATTCCGTTATCAAAAACAGCTTAAGTTAATCGCACTGCTTTTATTGTTCGTTTTAACAATTAAAAAGGGCATGGCTCAATCAACACCAGAAAAACCCAATATCATTTATATTTTAGCTGATGACATGGGTTATGGCGACATAAAAAAGCTGAACAAAAATTCCCAGGTCAAAACTCCCAATCTGGATAAGCTGGCAGCCAAAGGAGCTATCTTTACCAACGCCCATTCGGGCTCTGCAGTCTGCACACCAACCCGTTACGGGGTATTGACAGGTCGGTACGCATTCCGTACATCATTAAAAAAAGGGGTATTAAATGGCTTCTCTCCTGCGCTCATTGAGCCTTCAAGATTTACTGTAGCCGATCTTGCAAAACAAGCCGGTTACCAAACAGCGATTATAGGTAAGTGGCACCTGGGGCTCGATTGGACACCACTCGATCCATCAAAGCGCGCAATAGCACCCTCCAAAGAAACTCCAGACATATCCAATGTGAATTTCGAAGTACCACTAACTGTTGGCCCAAATCAGGTTGGGTTCGATTATAGCTACATTATTCCGGCATCTTTGGATATGCCACCTTATACTTATCTCGAAAACGGGAAGCCCACCAGCCTTCCCCTTGTTCCATTTCAAGGGAAGAACAATCCAAGAGGTGTTTTTTGGAGATCCGGGCCTGCCTCCAAGGACTTTGTAATAGAAGAAACGCTGGATGTCTTTATCGGAAGGGCAAAGGACTACCTGGCTAAAGCAAGTACCGGAGACCAACCGTTTTTCTTGTATTTGCCACTCACAAGCCCACACACGCCATGGTTACCTTCCAATAAATTTAAAAATAAATCCGGTGCCGGTACTTATGGGGATTTTGTAATGCATACCGATGATGCAGTTGGCAAGATCATGAAAACACTAGACAGTTTGGGAATTGCAAAAAATACACTAGTTATTTTCACATCCGATAACGGTGCCGATTGGAAACCCGGAGATGCCACGGCTTTTCCCTTGCATCAGGCCAATTATATATTCAGAGGCGAAAAATCTGACATTTGGGAGGGCGGACATCATGTTCCATTTTTGCTGAGATGGCCGGCGGTAGTGAAACCCAATCAGAAAATTGCTCAGCTTACGTGCCTCACAGATCTGATGGCAACAATTGCAGATTTTACAAAGCAGAACTTACCTGAAGGTGCTGGCCCTGATAGTTATAGTCTGTATCCAATGATTTCCGGTAAAAACAATCAGAACAGACCTGATATTATTCATCATTCTATAGACGGGATGTTTGCAATCCGCAAAGGAAAATGGAAGTTCATTGACGGAAAAGGTAGCGGTGGCTGGTCAATGAAAACCGGAAAACCAGAAGATCCCGAAGGTCAGCTTTACCAAATGGACATCGACGAAAAAGAAACCACCAACCTGTACACGAAATATCCGGAAGTAGTAAAAGAATTAAAGGCTTTACTCGAAAAACATAAGCAGCAAGGCTATAGCAACAGATAAGATGGCAATGAAACTTGGCTAAAAAGTGAGTAAAAATTCGTACAGAAAGTTAAATTTAGGCAGTATATTGAAAATGTTTTATTCTCAACGGATATGCCTAAACCAACTCACATTTCATCCAGACTAGCGTCTGTTAAAATTAAAAGCAAAACGCTTTGGGCAGATCTGATAGGCAGTCCTCAACAGTTGTCGTTGGAAAGCAGGGTTTTTCATTCTATTTGCATTGCATTAATGCTACTTGTTAGCCTGTACATTCCCTACAATTTGTATGCAGGGCTGTACGTAGGCTCTCTTTCTGCCTTGATAGTCGGTTTGTTTTTCTTTTATCAGTATTACCTGTCCAGGTTTAAAGGCAAACCACATAGCACCACCATATTTGCCTTAACCGGCCTCTTCATTTTTGGCATAAATTATTTTACCAACTCGGGCATCCATGGCTCCACAGATTTGATATGGCCTGCGTATTTACTGCTGGTACTGGCAATTTCTCCGTATCAACATCACCTGAAATGGCTGATTATTTACCTGGTCAGTTTCCTGATCCTCCATTTTATAGCGTATAAATACCCGGCTTTGGTGCAATATCCTTTCAAGGCGGGCCAGGGACAGTTTATTGACCGGATCACTGCATTTCCAATTCCGGTCTTCGTCGTTTACATCATCATCAGGTTTATCAGAAAGAGCTACGACGCCGAACGACAAGCAACAATAGAAAAAACACAGGCATTGGAATGGAGCAACAGCGAAAAGACCAAACTGATGTCCATCATCTCTCACGACCTGCGTTCTCCGCTAATCAATATTCAAAATTATTTACAACTGCTCAACGAAAACCAGGTTGATGACACCGAGCGCCCAATGCTGGAAAAATCATTAATGCAATCTACAAATGGGGCGGTACAAATGTTATCCAACTTCCTGCACTGGTCAAAATCTCAAATGGAGGGTGCTGGTACCAATATGGTATTGATAAATTTAAGCGCTGCGCTGCATAGTACCCTCGAAATGGAAAATGTGACCGCTGCTAAAAAAAATATTATACTAAACGTCAATATCCCCGACCAGCTAATGATTTACGCGGATGTGGACATGCTGCAGCTGGTTGTCCGCAATTTAATTAGCAATGCCATTAAGTTTACACCTGCAGGCGGAAAAATCGAAATCAGTGCCGAACAATTGAGCACTGAGTGCAGAATTACTGTTGCCGACAATGGCTGTGGTATATCCGCAGAAAAACAACAAAAACTCTTCTCTGCTCATACAGAATCTACTTATGGAACTGATAACGAAAAGGGCGTAGGCCTGGGGCTTGCCCTATGCAAAGAGTTTATAGAACGCCAGGGCGGAAGAATAACTTTTGAAAGCACTTTAAACCAGGGATCCAGCTTTTTCTTGTTTGTGCAACTCAATCAAAAATAGCATTAAAAGTAAAGTAAAAAATTACCATTCTCTTCAGGGGGGGGGCATAATAGGCAAAATAGCCGTACTCCTCGGAGTCTGCATAATTCAGTTGTTTTCTTGATAGAAAAAAACTGAAAGACGCTAAGGACTCCTCTGAGCAGGCAATTTTACTGGTAAAGGCGACCGCCATGTTGACAGACATCTTTCAAATTGTGGTTTTTATTTAAGCCAGTTTGCATAGCGATAAATGGTATGCCTGTTATAGGTAAAGATGTAAACCAAAGCCTCATAATGGTTACAAATTTCGGTGTAGGCATACGCATCTCCCCGCTTTAGCAAAGCAGCGAGTTCCTGGTCTGTATATACAGTGTAATCAGCCATGATGATTTTACTTTCCCTCTATATAAATTTACAAAAAGTATTTATGTAAACTTATATAGTTTCAAACAAATAACCACATACTAACAATTGACAATCAATCGGTTTGGCACAAAAACGATGTTTAAATACTTAAAAACCAATATGATTAACACAAAAATAATTTAGGATATATACGTGGCTGTGCAAAGTAAAAATAACTAAAGCCGGCAAGGCAGCAGGTAGGTTATTCAAAGAGGTCTTTGAGTGTTACCTCGTTTTGTACCATAGATAATTTGTAGGGATTTTGCATTGTGCCGAATGAGGTCACCAATACAATAAATATCGATTTCTTAGTTTTTGTCTCCTGCCTGAAAACATCTACTTTATTTTGTAGATCTTCCGCATACCCCTTGTCAATCGAAAACTGGCCTGTGGAGAACTTCATTTCGCAGATGCTTATGCAAAAGTCATTTCTGTCCAGTAACAGGTCAATCTGTGCTCCGGTTTGGTTCTTTCGACCAACGAATCTCCATACAGATTCTTCTGTATAAATCCCCGAAATCCCTAGAGCCTTCTTTATTTCGGAAGTATGTTTCAGACAAATACTTTCAAATGCGGTTCCACTCCAACTGCGCCAGGTTGGCGCTGTTGAAAGTTTAATCCAGGTTCCTGATCCACTAGCCCTTCCGCTTTCTATAAACTTTAGATAGAATCTCGAGTATTCATCAGATAATTTATAGACGCTATCTCTAAGGTTTTTCTCAAAAGGAATGTAGGCCGAAATAAAGCCTGATTCTAAAAGTTCTTCGAGCAGCAAGGTCGCAGTGCCGCCACTTGAGAGGCCACAGGCATTGATGATCTCTTTCCGTGTTAAACCAGCAGGCTTTGCAGCTAAGGCTTTTACTACTGAAATGTGTTTGTCTGCCTCAGCAAATAGGGATTGGTACAGGTTTTTAAATTCAGACTGCAATGTTCCGTCCTTGGTGAAACACATTCTGTCAATATTTTGCGCTGCGCTTTGCCCTGGTGTCACTTCCTTTAAATAATGAGGGATTCCGCCCATAGCCATATACAACTGAGTGATCTGATATAGATCTAACTTAACATTCCTGCTTTCCAGGTAGTGTTTAGTTTCAACAAGTGAAAATGGCAAGAGGCGGATTTTTTTTGTTATTCTGTTGTGTAAGCCGCCTTTATTATTAACTACTTTTTGAATCATCCACGACGCTGCGGAACCGCATATCGCAAGTATTAAATTGTCCTGCTTTGTACCCCAGGAATTCCAAAAATATTCGAAGGCCGATAGGAAGCCTGACTTAACGGTATTTAGCCAGGGAAATTCATCAAGAAAGATTACGCACTTGCGCTTCTTCAATAGGGGCTCGCTATATTTTTTAAGCTGTTCAAAGGCCTCAACCCAATTTTTTGGGGTTTCCTGTAAAATGCGAAGTTCCATTTCTTCCGCTAATTTGTTCCTGAAATTGATCAGTTGCTCTTTTAGCGTAGCATTATGCACACCTGAGAACTCTAATATGATGTTGCTTTTAAATGCCTCTCTGATCAGGAAGGTTTTCCCTACTCTACGCCTTCCATAAATTGCGATCAGTTCTGCTTCGCGCGACAGCAATGCTTGTCCGAGTATTTTTTGTTCTTCCAGTCTACCAATGATTGTTTTCATATACGCTTCTATTTCATAATCACTCCCATTCACCAACTTATGGCTGGATATAAAAAAATATACTCAGCCATAACTATACAAATATACATACTTATGGCTGGATATAAAAAAATATACTCAGCCATAACTCTCCAACTTGCATCTAAGAGAACTGAAAAGAAAGCGTGCCCCTACCTTATTTATTGTAAGCCACCAACACAACTACCACAATGAATGAAAGCAGAATCCTGCCTGGTTTAATGGATTTTACTTACTCAGGTTTAGCCTCAAATTCAGTTCAAAACTACCATTGGTATAACCACTCAAAGCCGATGTTTGGGTGGTATAAGTGCCACTGATCAGGTATTTTTTTCTGAAATCCATCCCCAAACCAAAGGTTGCATTCTCTGTACTGTGGTACATGGCCATCAAAAACACCTGTTTACCCGCAATACTGAACTGCGAGCCGGCATCCCAGATGTTGTCAAAGCCCTTTACTCCCCTGTAGGCAACCTTAGGCTCCATGTCTATGCCTTCCGGCCCTTCGCTGAGCTGGATCTTATAACTTACCGCTGTATAAAAGGTAGCCACATCGGCCAGTTTGATCACGTCCTTTTTCAGCACGCTTTTTAGATTGGGCACTGAAGCCTGAATGTTCAGCTTATCTGAAGTATAGGCTATCCCGAAATCACCATCCAGGTAAGTTTTGCGGTCGTTGTACTGCCCTACCATGGGGTCGTTCGGATTTCCATAGATGTCGGCATTTTCCAGCCTTTGGCTCATGAAACCCAGGGAAACACCAAAGTGCAGTCTATGGTTGCTTTCGCTTAACATCAGGTGATAGGCATAACTGCCCACTACCCGGGTTTGCCGCTGCAAGCCTGCACTTTCGTTATTTACAGAAAGTCCTATCCCCACTTTGCTGAACCCATAATCTGCTGTCAGGTTCTGGGTTAGAGGTGAGCCAGGTACATTGCTCCAGAGCTTACGGTAGGCACCGTTCAGTTTCAAGCCCTCTCCTGCTCCTGCAAATGCAGGATTGATGAGGTACTGGTTGGTATAATATTGCGCTGATAATGGATTTAATTGCGCTTTTATGGATACACTGGCAGCCATTAAGGCTGTCAGTGTAAATAATTTATGATATAAATTCATTGGTCTGATGGTTAATCGTTTCTAACAATAGTGATGTATCCTTTAAATACCCTTGTTCTGTTGCCAAAATCAACAATATAGTAATAAGTGCCTTCCGCCAGTGGCACACCGTTATAGGTACCGTCCCAGGTATTGTCATAAGCTTTTTTGCCAAACACCAAACGTCCCGCCTTGTCAAATACCTTCACCTCATTATTCGGATAAAAATCAATGTTATCAATTACCCATTTGTCATTATACCCATCATTGTTCGGTGTAAGCAGGTTACTGCCTTTAATTTTTGCATAATCTTCCAGCACCGTTATCGTGAAACTTTGTGTCTGCTCGCATCCGCTGGCATTTTTTGCAGTTACAGTATAGGTGGTGGTCTGGTTAGGCCTAACCGTAAGTGCCGCATTTCCTGTAGCGCCAACTATTCCACTATTATTAGCCCAGGCATAGGTACTTCCGCCAGTTGCAGTAAGCACTGCTGTTTCACCTTTGCTTAAGGTTGTACCTTTATCGCTGCTAATAGAAACCACAGGCAGGGCGTTTATGGTAATTACAAAAGTTCTGCTGTAAGTATCTACGCCTCCATTGGCAGTGCCGCCGTTGTCTTTTACCGTTACCGTAACTGTTGCAGTGCCCGCAACCGCGTTTGCTTTTATGCGGTAGCTCAGGGCACCAGTAGCACCAGAGCCGCTAACTGTTAAGGCTTCAAACAGGTTTGTGTTGTTGCTGGTTACTGTTAATGTGGTAGTTTGTGCTGTTTCCGGCCCTGCACTGATACCGGTTAGGGCCACAGTTTGTGCTGCAGTGGTAAAACAAATGGTTTGGTTGTTTATAGCGGCCAGAGTTGGTATTTCATTCACATCACTCAATGCAATTGTAAAAACGCGTTCCAGGCTCAAACCATATTGCGTGGTGCTTTTTACCCGCACACTATAGCTGGCTTTGTTTTCAAAGTTAAGTGCTGCTGCAGTATTGATCTTGTTGCCGCTAATAGCAAACTGTGCATTGTCGGTATCACCTGTACCTGCAACCAGCGTATAAGTAAAGGTAGCACTCGGATCGTCTGAAGTGCTGCTCAGGGTACCGGCATTGGTACCACCAGCACTGTTCTCATAAAGGGTTATCCCTGCCAAACTGATATTAGTTGGTGCACCAGCTTTTACTTTCAGGGTGCCCGTCACATAGTTTATCGTGTAATTGGCTGCAGCAGCCCCGCTGGCCGTGATCGGGTAGTCTCCTGTCGGGCTTGTGGTAATGGCGGTAGTGCTAACTGTTGGCTGGGTAGTCAGTACGGTATTGCTTTCACCATTTGCAAAGCCTGCATAGCTTACTGTTAGTACCGGATTTGCAGTTCCTGCAAATTTTTCCTTGTTATCGGCTGTTATGGTCAGCGCTCTCCTACCTACCGTTAGCGCACCATTTGTATAACTGATCGTATAGTTGTTTAATCCTGTTCCGGTTGCCGCCGATGCCACAATTGGATAAGCCCCACCTGCAACGCTCGCTGTAGCTGCAGCACCAGTACTGGTCAAAGTTACACCAGTTACCGTATTGCCATTGATCAGGCCTGTTGATGTAAATTCAGTGCCTGCAAAGATTAACACATCGCCATAGGTTTTACTGTGGTTATCAGCAGTGATGGTTAGTACTTTCGGATTTACAGTAAGTGCACCGTTGTTATAGCTAATGTTATAATTGGCCAGTCCGGTGCCTGTTGCCCCTGAAGCAACAATCGGGTAAGCAGAGCCCGCAACAGTTGCTGTAGCGGCAGCGCCAGTACTGTTTAGGCTTACACCTGTAACTGTGTTCCCGTTAACCAGCCCTGCTGCTGTAAATTCAGTGCCTGCAAAGGTTACTGCATTGCCATAAGTTTTACTGCTGCTGTTTGCGGTAATGGTTAATGGCAATTTGCTGATGGTTAAAACCTGCTGAGCCTGAGCTGCAGCATCAAATAGGGTATTGCCACTTTGATTGGCGTAAATCGTAACCACACCTGCGTTTAAATACGGACCTTTCCGGCAACGATAGTGGCTATGGCCGGGTCGCCGCTGGTATAAGTTACAGGCAGCCCGCTATCGCTTGAGGCTCCGGGGACAAGATCTGCATCGCCATAGCTTGCTGTGGCAGTGGCTGCCATGGTAATAACCTGCGTTTTGCCTGCAACTGAAATGCTGTAGGTTTTATCGGTACTGTACGGACCGCTGCCAACGGATGAATCGGTACTGCGAACGGTAAAGGTATAAGTACCTTTGGCGGTAGGTGTACCGCTAAAAACACCGGCGCTGCTAAAGGCCAGGCCTATTGGCAAGGCTCCAGACTGAATGCTGTACGTGTATGGGGCAACACTTCCACTGGTGCTTAAATTCTGGCTATATGCTATACCTGCCGTTACCCCGGGCAAAGTTGCCGGTCAGATGGCCAGTAACGGTGCTGCAATGGTTAAAGTATAAGCTTGTGAGCTATTCTCTCCGGCATCATCTGTACTTCTGACTACAAATGTAAAATTACCTGCCGATACAGGTGTCCCGCTTATTACACCTGCACTGCTAAATGACATCCCTACAGGAATGGCTCCTGATATGAGTGAATAGGTATATGGCGCAATACCCCCTGAAGAAGACAGCGATTGGCTATAAGCTACACCCAATACCGGATGTGGCAAGGCCGTGGGGCTAATTGCAATTACCGGCGCAGCAATGGTAAAGGTGTACACTTTTGATATGGAAACCCCTATATTATCTGCAACCCCAACAGTAATTGAGAAATTTCCTGGAGTTCTCGGCACACCTGATAACACCCCCGCCGAACTGAAGGACATACCTATAGGCAGTGCCCCCGCCAAAAGGCTGTAGCTATAAGGTGCCGTTCCTCCAGTTGCGCTAAGGCTTTGATTGTAGGATTGTGCGTACACCGGATCGGGTAGGCTTGCCGGGCCGATCACTATTGGATTATTAACCGTCAACGAATATCCTCTGGGGGCACTGGTGTATGGCCCTGAGCCGGTTGAAGCATCTGTAGCTGTAACTGCAAAATTGAAAGTTCCGCTTGCCGTTGGAGTTCCGGATATTACACCACCGGCACTTAACGCAATGCCTGCCGGTAAAGCCCCGGCTGTTAGGGCATAACTATACGGTGCTGTTCCGCCACTTGCAGGGTTTAAAGTTTGGCTGTAGGCTGTGCCGGCATTTGCATTTGCCAGGCTGCTGGCAGGCAATAAAATTGTTGGCGCAGCAATTACTAAAGTATAGGCCCTTGAACCGGTATGAGGCGCTCCCGTTCCTGTAGAACTGTCCATCCCCCTTAAGGTAAAGTTAAAGGTACCTCCGGCAGTAGGTGTTCCACTGATTACGCCTCCGCTGCTTAGGCTTAATCCTGGCGGTAAGGCAGTTTATGTGTTAAACGGTGCCAAAAGAAGCAGCGGGCAGGATGAAATGGAATTGCCTGCCAGTTATGCTGGCAAGGAGCTGCATTGTTACATTGCTTTTAAAAGCAGCGATGGCAAAAGGGTAAGTAACAGTGTTTGGGTTGAGGTTTGAGTACCAATAGTGCATAAAATAGAATTGCCTGCCAAATTGTACTGGCAGGCAATTGCATTGTTAACGTACTTTTTTAAAAGTAAAGTTCTTTCCCCTACCTCGAGGCCGGGTCATAAGCTCCTTCCCAAAGGGTTAAACCCCACTGTGGGTTCAGCTGGATCACATTATTGGAAATCCTCATCGTAAAATATGTGTTGTTAACATCACCTTTATACACTTTAGAACCAATGGTATGTGTAATACTGGTCTTGCTCCAGGGTTTGCCAGTATCGAAAACATAACGTTTAATATCAAACACACGCTGAAAAGTACCAATTGGCATCTCTCTGCGCCGTTCCTTCAGTATTTCAAAAAGTAAAGCATCCTGCCCCAAAGTACCTCCATTTGCGAGATCAGTACTGGTGCCGGAATAACGGTATTTGCGCAAAAGGTTCAGGTCGGCCAAAGCCCCTCCCAGATCATTCAAACGGGCACTGGCTTCTGCTTTCATTAGCAACAGCTCAGGATACGTTATCCCCTGACTGCCCAGCATCTTTGAATCACGGTAATACCTCGTCACGATACCATCATCGTATTTTACGCCTCCAACTGTAGTAGAATAGCCCAATGCCTTAAGGGCGAACAACTTGTACCTCCTGTCTGTTGTTTTATCAAACAGGTCCAAAAATTCCTGAGAAGGATAGTGGGTGGTGCCCTGTGGGGCCAACCTGAAGAAAAGGTTTTCCCGGTTATCAGCTTGGCCCAATAACAAATCCGGTCCTTGCAATTCCAATACCACTTCTACATCTGTACCCGGGGTAGGCGATGCGTTCGGGTTTGGTTTATAGGAAAAAGCATTCAGGTTATAGATCATATTATCTACCCCACCTTTAACAGCCATTGAGCGGCTCCAGGCTTCTTTTGCATGCTCCAGCATTTTTGGCCAATCCCTTTTGTACATATACAACTGTGCCATTAAGGCGTGAACCGCCGAAATATTAGCGCGGCTTGGATTACCTACATTATCAGACGTAGCTGTAAGCGCGTCTTTTAAATCCTTTTCTATAAGGTCAAGTGCCTCTGCTGTGGTAGACAGGTCCGGATTAGGGTCCCCAGGATTTGCCGAGGTACGATAAGGCAATACTTTGGTATTGTTTTGCCCGCTGGGATCATACATAGGGCCATAACCCAGTGTACCTACCAGCATAGACCATGCACGGCCAGCCTTGGCCTGGGCAGTAATGCGTTTGCCCAGTTCGGAGTCAGCAGCGCCCGGCAACTCCTTTACCCCTTCAATTACATTGTTAAACAATCCCAAGGCCCGGTAAATTCCCCAGTCCCAGGCATATTGAGGGTTTCTGGGGTTTTCGTATGGCTGGTAAAACGTATAGGCCGCATAACGGTCTATATTAGGGTGTGTACTTACATAAGAGTACTTCGCCTGATTTTCACTGATCTGAAAGTTATCTCCCAAAAGCGGATAGTAGCTTCCCCGGTTATTATCAATAAAGTGATAATCCAATGTGTTGCTGTTATTTAAAAGATTCTCCAGTTCTTCCGCCTTTTCAGGGATCAGTTTCCCTACGGGTTTAACATCCAGAAACTTTTTGCAGGAAGCGGCCAGCACCATCAAAGATGCCAGCAATATGGTATTTAAATATTTTGTTTTCATATTTTCTTGTTAAAACGAAAAGGTCAGACCAAAAAAGATTTCACGTGGTAAAGGCAATGAGGTAAAACCCTGCTCCGTAGCGGCACCTGTACCACCAGTAGTATTTACTTCTGCGGTTTCAGGATCAATATCTGTTCCTTTAGCCGTAATCCTGAAGAGGTTGCGTCCCTGAACAAATACCTTTGCATTGCTCATTTTAATCTTTTTTGCAAATCTTTCGAGATTATACGATAAAGTGAGATCCCTGAGCTTTACGTAACCAGCATTACCAATCAGGGCATCTACATAAGGAAAAGTGAACATGTCCATATTCCACTCTCTCAATACCGGATAAATGGTATTCAGTTCATCCCCAGGTTTCTGCCAGCGCTCTGCAACGTGCCTGTTTAAGTAGTTAGAGCCGCTAAAGTTGTCTTTACGGTACTTATGCCCAAGTTTTGAAATAAAGAGCATGGTTAAATCCCAGTTTTTGTACTTGAATGTATTGCTCAATGAAAGGTCAAATTTAGGCCGCAGCGTACCCTGATACACCACATCTGCTGTCGTAGCATCGCCAGGCTTAATGATGTTGTTGGCAGCATTATAAACCTGGGCCTCGCCTAAATTATTCAGCCCCGCAAAGCGATAGCCCCAAAGGCCATCTGCTGGGTATCCGGCTACCAGGATTCCATTCGCCGTTGCATAACTGCTGGCATAGTTACGCACAACATTGTATGACTTTACATTGTTGTAATTGTAGGAAAAGTTAGGCCCTATATTCCAGCGGAAGTTCCTGTTCCTGATCAGGTCTGCATTTAAGGCTATTTCAACCCCACTGTTCGACATTTTGCCCGCATTTTTTGTCACTGTAGCAAAGCCCGAAGTAGGATCTGCTGCTTCAGCCGCCAGAAGATCCGTACTGTTTTTGGTATAGTAATCTATACTTGCGTTAAACCGGCTGTTCCAGGCAGAAAAATCTATTCCTAAGTTAACAATCTTGGTACGCTCCCAGCGCAACTGGTTGTTAGGTGGGGAAGCTACACCATAAGAAACACCCCCGGTAGTATTGTTAAAAGCTCCGGTTGATAAAATTAAAAAAGGCCCCTGATTTAATGAGATATTACCACTAACCCCATAAGAAGCCCTGACATTTAACCTGCTTACCCAATCGTTTCTGAAGAATGCTTCCTCAGCCATTTTATAAGTACCTCCGATAGACCATAACGGACGATACCTGTATTTAGGGTCTGTACCGAAGAAGTTCGTAAGATCCATACGGATACTTCCACTTAAAATAAAACGGTTGTCGTACTCATAAGAAGCATTGCCGTACCAGGAAACAAAGCGGTTATCCCTGTATTGATAACTACCTGGATTTAGTGAGATATTCCTCCCCATCAGCATATCTGCATTATACTGTCCGGCATTGTAGTCCTTTAAATTCATCGGTACAAAGGAACCTGCAATGGCATTATAGCCAACACGTGTTTCTATCCGGTTGTTATCAAAGGTCAGTTTCCGTACCTCGTTACCTACCAATGCCGTAATGCGGTGTTTGTAATTATTGAAGCTACGGTTATAATTTAACTGCGATCTGAGGGTCCAGTTTTGGTTAATGTTACGGCTTTCGTCGATAATACCACCATCAGGCAAATAATGATTGGCTATATTTTTAAGTGAGGTTGCATCGTTGTAGGCAATCCGAACCCCATAAGAATCTGCATCCCTCAGTTCTTTTACCTGGGTACTACCACGCTGCCAACTGCCGCCCAACTCAGCTGTAAGGCCTTCAAACAATTCAGCCCGTAAAAAACCACCAATCCGCGTTTGAAAATCAACATTCCTTCTGGTTTCTTTTGAAATATCATTTAATGGAACGTTTGTCCAGTCCTTCATTCCCGGCGTTTTCTTATAGGTATCCTGTTTATACTGGCTTAGTCCCCATACCGCTGCCGGGTTGCCATTACCATTTAAAAGTTCAGTATAGGGTTGCAAAACAGATGCTGAATTATAACCGATTAAGCTGGTATAGTCTCTATAAGGTGTTAAACGGTTATTGTAAACTGCATTGAGTAAAACCCCTGCGGTAAGAAATTTAAATGGTTTCCATTCATTCTTAATGTCAAGAATAAGTCGGGTGCTGTTGCTTTGAATAAAATTCTCCCTTGTATCTAACAGATTAAGTGCAACATTGTAATTGTTTTTTTCAGTTGCACCCGAGATGTTAATGTTGTGCTGGTTACTAAATTCAGGGCGAAAAAACTGGTCTTCAAACTGTTTAAGCCCATTCACATTTCGCAGCCTGTTAATTTCTGCCATAGCCTCTGCTTCAGAAATTTTATTTTCCCGCACCTGCATCATCAGGTAGGTTACCCTACTCATGTTACCCTTACTAACGGTTGAAGGACCGTTGGGGTTCTGCCTGAACAAATCCAGTTCAGCATCAATATAATCGGACGTAGAAGCCCTGTTCAAGTCGTCCAGATTAGGCATTGAAACAAAATTGACCAATCCGTTGTAAGTTAATTTTGGCCCGCCTGCAGTACCTGTTTTTGTGGTAACCACGATTACTCCATTTGCAGCACGCGAACCATATATTGAAGCGGCAACACCATCTTTAAGCACAGTAATGCTGCTTACGTTCAAAGGGTTTATATTCTCTATACCGCCTTCAATCGGGTATCCGTCAACCACCACAAGGGGGTTCTTTTCCGCGGCAATAAAAGTAGACACTCCCCTGACCTCTATATTTCCCTTCTTATCCAATACCACCCCGGTCAGTTGTCCTTCCAAAGCCGACCTCAGATCTGTCGCCAGCCTGCTTTCCAACCTTTCGGTTGTAACCACTCCATACGAACCTGTTGCACGTTCCTGCGATAGTTTCTGATAACCTGTGTTGATCACCAGGGCAACCTCAGCCAGCTCCGACATAGACATCACCAATTTGATATCTCCTAGGTCCTGAGGCCGGTTCCCGAGTCTGATCTCTTTGGTTGCAAAACCTACATAAGAGATGACCAGGGTCGCATTATCTGGCAGATCTTTTAAACTGAATTCTCCCTTTTTGTTGGTGAGCACATTGATTTTATAGCCCTTAACCTGAACGTTAGCGCCTGCCAAAGGCTCTCCATCCTCGGCCAGGACCCTGCCTTTCACGTCAATAGACTGGGCAAAGATTTCACGTATCCGTTCCGTAACAGTTTTCTCCTTTTCCTTGAGGATGATGGTCCTGTTTTCCAGGGTGTAAGTAAATAACTGATCGATGAACAGCTGATTAAGGACATCTCTAAGCATTTCATTTCTTGCCTGTATAGACACCAATTTAGAGCCTTTAACCAGGCTCTTCGGGTAGATGAAATCGTAGCCGCTTTGTTTCCGTATGTCGTTAAAAACAGATTCAATAGATGCGTTCTTATATGACAAATTAATCCTTTGACCTCTGGTGGCCAGTGCAGATTGCATAAATGCAAAAAGCAACATAATACAGGTAAAATTAATCCGCATAAGCCATTTTTTTAGTTCGGTTCTCTGTAGCAAAGACGGTTGCTGTTGTCTATTTAAAAGACAGGTATTCAGCACAGTATTGTTTTCTACAGCATAGTTGTAGTAAAGTTTATACATTTGCAGTTCTGGTTTAGTTGATAAATATGTTCCTAGCATGTTTCAAGGAAACCTGATCTTAAACCGGAGACGCGCCAACGTTTCCGGTTCTTTACAATCATTGTCCTTTTATGAATTTGAAAGCCGTTAATTAAAGCATAAAGTTCACCTCCTTTCTTTCCAACAATGACATTGTTTCATTAACTGTTTGGCAATGTGCCGCCCGACTTATAAATTTTCATCACATCCTGGGCATTGTCTTTTACCTGTTGCTTTTGTTCTACAAGCGAAGTATCATTTAAAATATCAATTACCCTTTGCTGGGTTTCAATTGCCTTTGTCAACTCACCTGCTTTGTAGTAGGCCTTTGCCAGATTGGCTACAGCGTACGGGTCCTCGCTATCACATTTTGCTGCCGCCTTTTGCATCAGCTTCAATGCCAGCTTGTAATCTGTACCGATTTGCCCAGAAATAGATTGAAGTGTAAGTGGATCATTCTCATAGGTTTTCAACGCTTCCAAAGCATAAGCATGCGCCTTTTTCACGTCACTTTGCTCCAGATACTTGTATTTTTTTGCAGCAAGGTAGCCCGAACCCGGCGAAGCAGCCATCAACTGGTCCACTATATTTGCAGCTTTTTTATAATCTTTTGCCTCCTCGGCGGTTTTAAGCGCTTCATTCATACCTTTCACTTTTTCTTTATTCGCTTTCACTTTCTCGGCAAGTTGAGCCTTACCTTCTTCGTTATAAGTACCTGCAATTACCATCTCCAAAGGATCTTCCAATGAGGCAGGGTGACCGATCCAGGCAATTCTACCATCCTTATCTATGATGTACGCAGCGGGGATGCCATACATTCCGGAAGCCGCCAGCCAGGTATCCCACATTACATTTTCACGCACATCCGCAGCAACAGCATAATCCATCCCATCTCCCAAACGTTTTACAAAACGCTCTACTTTACTGATGTAGTCTCCATCCTTATTTTTTGCAGCAATCAGCTCTTTCACGTTAAAGCTAATTACATCTGCATCTTTTTTATACTTACGTGCAATTTCAGATAAATGCGGCATGCTGGCCCTGCAGGGGCCACACCAGGTTGCCCAGAATTCCATCACATAGACTCTGCCCTTTTCAAATTCCTTAACCGGGTTGCCTTTTATCCATTTTTCTGCTACCAATGCAGGTGCCTGGTCTCCAACTTTTAACGTTACCGGAGGCCGGCTGTTTTGCCTGGCAGGCCCGGTTTGCCCATTTACCGGCGATAAGCTCAAGGTAACTGCACTCAGCAATGCCAATACCCCGGATTTAATAAAATGATTCATTATTTTGGTTTTTAGGTTTTTATGATTGATAATTTCTATTTAGTTCAAGGCATAACCACAACTCTTTTTGTCTGTCCGGATGTCGCTATATCTTCAATTCTGAAATGCACCTTATTGGTTTTCTGCAGTACATTCAACACTTCTGCCAGGTTTTTGGATCGCAGGATCCTTCCAGTGAACTCTTCTTTTGTAACCTCTCCTTCATACGCTACTTCTATATTATACCACCTGGAAATCTGACGCATAATGGTTCTGATATCCTTATCGAATATAAAATCGCCATTTTTCCAATCAATAACATAAGCAGGATCCACCTGGAGCACTTTAATGTCCTCATGGCTATTTTCAATTATACTTTGCTGATTAGGCTTAAGCAACCGGGTATTAAATGTACCCTGCCTAGAAACACGGACTGCACCCTCCATCAATGTGGTCCTGATTGATGTTTCGTCCGGATAACCGCAAATATTAAAATGGGTGCCCAATACTTCAACCTGCTGTGTTGCTGTTTTCACAATAAAAGGCTTCTTTTTACTGGGGGATATATACTGTGTAGCTACTTCAAAATAGGCTTCGCCAGTTAACTTTACCATCCGTTCACCTTTTTCAAATGCAGGAAGATAAGTAATCTCCGAGGCAGCATTTAGCCATACTTTTGTACCATCTGAAAGCACAATCTGATATTGTCCACCTTTTGGCGTACGTAGTGTGGCATACTGATCGCTTGTCTTGCGCAATTGTTTAGCTTCAGTTTTGCCCTCGTTCATTACAGCGGTACCATCATCATAAACCAACTCATTTGCCTTCATGATCAGACCATGCTTATCTCCGCTCAATTCAACGGATCTCCCATCGGCAAGCGTTAATGTGGCCCTATTACGCCCGGCAGCAATGGTCTTTGCAGCTATTAAACTTTCTGCAATTTCATTTCCCCTATGATAAGCGGGACTATAAAAATAACCTGCTATCGACACTACCGCAATCACAGCAGCTGCCGCCGCACCCCATAAAAAATACTGCTTATTTTTACGGTTCCTGTGATCAGTGGCAATTTTTGTTTTCAGGTTTCCGAAAGCAGCATCAACATTGTATCCTCTCATCACCTCCAGTGCCTTGTCTTTTTTTGCAGCACTTTTCAGCTCATTAAATAGAGCCAAATTTTCCGGATCTGATTTAACCCAGTTTTCCAGTTCTTGTTTTTCAGATTCAGAAAGTGTGCTTTTTTGATCAGCTGTCACTAAATAAATTATCCGTTGTGCCTTTTTAACTTCCCACTGGTACATAAATCCTGATTACTCGTTGTTTTCTATATATTACGACAGCGTTAAAAAAAAGTACCGAAAAAAATCTATAATTTTTAAAAGGACCGATAAATGATGAGCAACAGCAGCATAAATCCTTCCCGGGATAGTTTTTGTTTCAGGACCTTGAGCCCCATGCTTTTTTGATTTTTAACGGTCTGCAATGAAATGTCGAGCTGTCTGGCAATCTCTTCATTTTTTAACCCCTCCAGGAAACTCAAACTAATGACCCTTGAACATTGCAGCGGTAATTTATTTATTTCACGGTAAATCTCAGCCCACACCTCCGTACGAATCATGTCTTCCATAAAACTCTTAGCTGTTGCAGAACTGTCTGCAACCAAGATATGCCTGTCTTCCGCACGTTTTGTCACCTTCAAAAAATCCAGACAGGAATTTCTGGTTGACACGTATAGAGATGCCTGAACATGTGCGATATTTTCAAATGTTTCTTTTTGGCGCCAGAGTTTAAGGAACAGATTATTAATTACGTCTTCTGCATCTTCTTCTTCAATATACTTTTGCGCAAAATAACAAAGCGGAGCAAAATAGCTGCGGTAAATCTCTTCGAACACCTCCGGTTCTCCCATGCTTACGGGCATCCCCTCTTTTATTGAAGATATATCTGCTTTCACTTAAGGATAAATTAGCTAAACGAATATACGTATAATTCCAGTACTTCCTGTCGCCAGCTTAAAATACGATCTCAATTCTACACGATTGCTACTTCTTTGCAGCGCTTGCTTAACAGTAACAGACTCAACAAAAGTTAAAGCTTTTAGCACAATACCAAAACCCCTTACCATTCTGCAATAGTATGTTTGTTTAGATTTAAACCTAAAGCAACAACAACACAAACCAATTATAAACCCATTAAAATGAAAATACGGAACCTATACCTGTTAGCCTTATTACAATTGTGTCTTGGTGCAGCCTATGCCCAGAACAAAAAACCGGTCCCCATCCCATCAAGGGTAAATGTGCAGGCCGATACCGCCAAACGGCAACAGATTATTGATAAGGAATGGGTGGCCGTTGGAATCAACAAACCTTATAACCTGCAATACGACCCAAACATTCCTTTTAAGGGAAAACCTTCATACCGTTTTGAGCTAAAAGTTGACGACAACTCACTGGAAGGCTACGCCGAAGGGGAAACCAAGGGGCGTGTAGAACTGTCTTACAGTTATGCCACTTCAAATGATTTTAAAAAGTTTCCGCCAAGTATGTACCAGAATGCACAAAAACTAAAAACAGTTTACCACTATGGTAAAGGCATCTGCGACCAGGGAAGTTCCCGCAGCTATACTTTTTCTGTGTACATCCCATCTTCACTCGAAAAAAATGTTTCTACCATTTTTGCCCAATGGCATGGTGCTCCCAGCAGAACACTGGTGCAAACGCCCGAAGGGGAAGTGAAACTTTTAAGCACAGAAGAATTCCTTGCCATTTACGACCGCATGATCTTTAAAAAGAACATTGCCCACGATAAAGTAGAAAAGAAAGGAAAAGACGGAAAGGTAAGCTATGTTGCCGGCAAGCCCAATGGATGGCTGGTAGAGCAAGGCGGCTACCCCCCACTGGCGTTCGGCTTTTCCAAAGGATATTTTTACATTAAAGCCAACTCAGACCGCCAATGGCTGAGCGACAAAACCGACCGCAGCAATGCCGACGTAGAAAAAACCCCGATCATGAAACCGCTCTCTTCTGAATACAAAACTTCTACCATAGCCTATAAAATGTCTTTTGAAGAGTTCCCGAAAGATTGCTGGATTACATTTGAAGTAAATATTGACTGGACAAAATATGGAAAAGAAGCACAAACCGTCCTTAACCCCGGCAAGCTGGATGTAATGATGAAATACACCAAAGACAAAAAACAGCTGACAAAACATATCGTCAATCAGCAGGAAATCCTTATCGGCCGTAACGACGAGGATGGCTATTATTTTAAGTTCGGCATTTACAGGGTAGGCAACAGCACCGTTCCGGTTGTTTATAACCTTGCCGGATATAGTGAAACCGCCCGATAAGAAAGTTAATAATTTGAAAAAATTTAGTTAATATTGGGTATGTTCCTTTGCACAACAACAGGGGAACCGCTATGCATCGGGAAGAGCTAAATAATTCAGGAGAAATACAACTGCTGATTGCACTGAAATCAGGAGATCGTTCTGCTTTTGAAAAAATTTACCGGATCTATAGCCCCAGAATTTTTCTGAACATCCTTAAAATGGTTAAATCGGCAGAAGATGCCCAGGAAATTTTACAGGATGTATTTATCAAAGTATGGGAAAAGCGCGACCTGATTGATCCTGAACAAGCTTTTAAAGCCTATTTATTTCAGATTTCAAGATTTACCGTTTACAATTTTATACGGAAAGTTAACCTGGACCGGAAACTAAAAGCCTACCTTGCTCAGGAGCATTCAGAACTCTATACCCATATAGAAGAAGCCATTGCATACCGCGAAAGCGACCGCTTTATTCTGGATGCTATAGAAGAACTGCCTACCCAGCGCAAGCACATTTATAAATTGTGCAAACTTGAAGGCAAGAGCTATGCAGAAGTCAGTAACCTGCTTGGCATTTCGGCTTCTACCATTAACGATCACATTGTAAAAGCCACCAAATTCTTAAAAGAACGCCATACTTCTTTTGGTACGGCCATGACCTTAAGCGCCATTTCAGTCCTGTTAAAAAACCTCTGAAAAAATATTTTTTCATTATTTCATTTCCGGAGCAGATGTACATCGGTTTTCAGGTGTATTAGCAATAAACGGATGAAAACTTGGAAAACTCAGCGCAAATAAAGCAGGCCTTTTACAAATACCTGAACAATGAGCTGGACGAGGCCGAAGCACGTGTTTTTATGGAGCACATGCAGTCGGGCCGCGATCAGCAAACCTTTTTATCATTAATTGAAGAGAACCTGGACAGTCCGCTTGCCAGCCAGCTGCTGCAGAAACCTGAGCTCCTTTTGCTATTGAAACAGTCTTTCACAAAAATTACTGATACCATTGATGCCAAACCACAACATCGCCGCATAGGCTTATGGCCTCGTGTTGCTGCTGTATTGGCCTTAATTGCCATTGGCATTTATTTTTTCAATTACCGCAGTAACCAAGGTCCTGAACAGCTTCAGCAACCGGCTGCCACTGTTGCCGATATTACACCAGGAAAAACCGGGGCAACATTAACACTGGCAAATGGCAAAAAGATCAGGTTAGCGGATGCAGCAAATGGTCAGATTGCCCGGGAAGCAGGTATTATTGTGCGTAAAACAACCGATGGGCAGCTGGTTTATGAAATGAGTGCAAGTGATGAGGCCGGGAGCAGCGCAGCAAAAACCAACACCCTGAGCACCGCCAAAGGTGAAACCTATATCGTAACCCTGCCCGATAAATCCAGGGTCTGGATGAACGCAGCTTCAAGCCTTACCTACGCAGCCGGCCTAAACGGACAGGAACGCAGGGTAAAGCTGGAAGGTGAAGCTTATTTCGAGATCGCTAAAGATAAAACACGTCCATTCATTGTAGAAAGCAGGGGGCAAAAGATTGAGGTACTGGGTACACATTTTAATGTGAACGCTTATGCAGATGAAGAAAAAGTAACCACTACCCTTTTGGAAGGAAGTGTGCGGGTATGGGGCAAGGCAGGATCCAGAATTCTGAAGCCTGGCAACCAATCGAAATTAAACGATAACACGATAACTGTAACCCAGGCAGATACAGAACTTGCCACAGCCTGGAAGAACAACAAATTTCTTTTTGAGAACGATGACATCCGCTACATCATGCGCATGATTGAACGCTGGTACGATGTAGAGGTGGTTTATACCGGAGAAATACCTGTAGAGCGGTTTGGTGGTGGTGTATCCCGCTTCGGCAATGTTTCACAGGTATTAAAAATACTGGAATCTACAGGCGGCGCCCATTTTAAAATTGAGGGCAGAAAGATCCTGGTATCCAAATAAAAACAATCAGATAATGTACAGCATGTTAAACTCAAATTAAAAATGGAAAAATGTTTACGAAAGTATAATTAGGCCCTGGGTATGCCATAAAAAACCAGAAGTGTAAAGGCACCTCTGGTTCAATGTTCGGTCTACGTCAATCAAAATTATTGTTAACCGCAGCTGCCGGGAGTTTTCGAGGCAACAGGCAGGCTGCTCAACCAAACAAATACTAATGTATAGATTTTATACGAAAAAACCGGCCGTACCAGAGCGGTATGCCTACAATTTTTTGCTGATTATGCGATTAACCACCGTTATATTAATAGCATCCCTAATGCAGGTCAGTGCCTCAACGCTGGCCCAGAAAATCAGTTTATCTAAAACTAATGCCCCTTTAAAAACAGTAATCAAAGAACTCAGAACCCAAAGTGGCTATGAATTCATTTACACCGAAAGTGTCTTTAAAACCGCAGTCCCCGTAACCATCAATGTTAAAGCCGCCAGTTTTAACGATGTACTGGCCCAGGTATTTAAGAACCAGCCGCTCAGCTTTTCCATCGACAGTAAAACCGTCATCATCAAACAACTTCCTGCAACGGATATCCGTGGCCGTGTGCTCGACGAAAACGGCCAGCCGATGTACGGCGCTACCGTGAGGGTAAAAGGCAGCACCCGCGTGGTGACAACAGATGCCGAAGGGGTATTTATTCTGAAAGGGATCGAAGATAATGTGGTACTTGAGGTTTCCTACCTCGGATACCTGGTAAAGGAACTGAAAATAACGAAAGAAACCCGAGATGTTACCATCAGACTGGTGCTGGCAGACAGTAAACTGAATGAAGTAGTGGTTACTGCATTGGGCATCAAAAGAGAAGAAAGGGCCCTGGGTTATGCCATTACAAAAATAGACAGTAACCAGATCAACAATGCGCCATCCGGAAACTGGATTGACGCCCTTTCCGGAAAAGTTGCCGGTTTAAACATGATCAGGTCTAACGGAGGCCCTGCGGGTTCAAATAAGATCATCCTGCGCGGAGAAAACAACCTTACAGGAGGGGCAGACAATGAAGCCCTGATTGTGATTGACGGGGTGGTGGTAAACAATGGCAGCGGCAGGCGTACAGCCACCGGAGGATCTGCCGCCGGCCCATCAGACGGGGTTCAGCCAACCGATTTTGGTAGCGGCATTAACGACCTCAACCCTCAGGATATTGAAAGCATCACTGTCCTTAAAGGCCCGGGTGCCGCTGCATTGTATGGACAGCGCGGTGCAAATGGTGCCATCATCATCACCACCAAATCTGGTAATGCAAAACGCAATGCCATTAGCATTACCCTGAGTTCCAACGGTGCCATAGAAAGCGCTAACCGCTGGCCAGACCTGCAATATGAATACGGACAGGGACAAAGCGGTGCCGATACCTACGGTTATGGCGTAAACAGTGCAAGCAGTCTGGCCTATGGCCCAAGGTTCAACTGGCAGTCTTTTGTGCAGTACGATCCCCTAACCCAGGCCGCAGCAACTGAAGCTACGCCCTGGGTACCTTATAAAAACCAGATCAGGGATTTTTTTGAAACAGGAAAGACCTTTACAAATTCCATCAGCATTAGCGGAAACCTGCATAAAAATACAAGCTTCCGGATATCTGCAAACCATGCGAACAACAGCTGGATCATCCCAAATACCGGCTACCAGCGCAGCAATGTTTCGTTCTCTGTCAATAGCAAGCTGACTTCAAAACTCAGCTTATCTGCAAAAGCAGGCTACACCAACCGGGAAAGCGAGAACTTACCGGGCATGGGCTATGGAAACCAATCGGTAATGTACTGGTACGTGTTCTGGGTACCCAATGCCGATATCAACTGGCTGCGCAACTACTGGACAAACGGCAAAGAATACACCGAGTTGAAAGATGTTTTTACGGCATCACCAGAAAACCCTTATGCCATCTCGTACGAGTTCATCAACAGTTCAAAACGCAATGGCATAACCGGTAACGTTCAGTTGAATTATGCTTTTACCAAAGAACTGAGCTTACAGTTAAGGGCAACCTTAGACCGCACCAGCGATGACAGGGCACAAAAAAGGCCCTGGACGGCCGCACGTCTGGCCACCGGTTCTTACCGTACCCAGGATATCATATCTAAAGAATACAGTGGTGATTTCCTGTTGAAATACAATAAAAAACTGAACAACGATTTTAACATTACCGCAACCTTTGGCGGCAGTATACTTAAGAACCGTTATTCCAAAAACGAAACAAGGGCCGATGGATTGGTAGAGCCAAATGTTTACAATTTTGACAATGCAGCAAATCCCCTGGTATATGTACCGGATACCTCGCGGTTCTCTTTGAACAGTATGTATGGTTTGTTCTCGGCCTCCTATAAGAATTACCTTTACCTGGATTTGACCGGACGTACAGACTGGAACAGTACCCTGGCCAACCCGTTCAGGGAAAAAAGCACAGGTTTCTTCTATCCATCTGCCAACCTCAGTTTCATTGCTTCCGACTATTTTAAACTGCCGCAAACCATCAGCTTTGCCAAGCTAAGATTTTCTGTTTCTCAGGTGGGCAGCGGGGGTACCATACCTTACCGCACAGCATACCTGTATGGTTTGGCAGCTAACGGCACCTATCCGAATGGATCATTGCAAAACCCGACCACCATACCCAACCCCGATCTGCAGCCACTGAAAACTACAGCCTACGAAATAGGCGCAGACATTAAGCTGTTCAAAAACCGTTTGGGTATAGATATTGCCGCCTACAAAGGGAACACCAAAAACCAGATCCTGGAACGCATTGTAGACCGCTCCTCGGGTTATTCCCGTCAGATCATCAATGCCGGACAGATAGACAATTCAGGTCTGGAAATTGCCATCAATGCTACCCCTGTTCAAACCAAAAGCTTCAAATGGACCACCTTTATGACCTTTGCTACCAATAAAAACAAGATCATTGCCCTGGCCAACAACGACACTACGGTATTGCTGCGTTCCAGCGCCGTAGGTGGTGCGCAAATCATAGCCAAGGTGGGTGGTAGTATGGGCGATATGTATGGCACAGGTTTCCTGCGCGCACCTGACGGACAGGTAATCTACAACGCCAGCACTGGTATTCCCCTAACTTCTGGAACACCGGTTTACCTGGGCAATACCATCCCTAAATACAAGGCAAGTATAGGTACTGAGTTCAGCTATAAGCAGTTCAGGTTAAACGTGCTGTTCGATGCACAAAAAGGAGGTGTGGCACACTCTTACACCCATGGGCGCCTGGCCGATTTTGGTAAACTTTCGGCTACACTGCCAGGCCGTTACAGCGGCATCACCGGAAAGGGCGTGGTAGACAATGGTGATGGTACCTTTAGCCCAAATACCACCATTGCTACCGACATTACCTCCTTTTACAACACGGCAATGGGAACCCTGAATGGCGAAGGCGCAACCTATAAAACAGATTTTATCAAATTCAGGGAAGCCAGGCTCGATTATACGCTACCAAAGTCTCTGCTGAAATCCATAAAGATCTCCAGGGCAACAATAGGTGTTTACGGTCGTAACCTGGTGATCTGGTCTACCTGGCCAATGTTCGATCCGGAATTTGGTACCCTGAGTGGTACCGACATTGTACAGGGCTTTGAGATCGGTCAGTTCCCCTCTACCCGTACTTATGGTTTTAATTTAGTGATAGGCATTAATTAATACAGCAATGAAACAAATAACATACATCATCACCCTTTTGGCATTTATATCAGTTTTTTTGGGCTGCGACAAGGGTTTTGACCGCGAGAATACCGACCCGATAAACATCATCAGTTCCTCGCCGGATAAGCTATTGGCACCGGCACTGGTTAATGTTTTAACCGGCAACATGGTACGTAACCGTAATTTTAACAACGAGTTGATGCAGGTAACGGTAACACAAAGTGAAGATGATTTCACTGTCTTCAGGTATAATTTCAGGCCAAATATTGCAGATTACACCTGGAACATCTGGTACCCCGAACTGACCAACTTCAGGGACATCTATGAGATCGCTTCCAGGCCGGAATACCAGAACGATTCGTATAAAGGCATAGCACTGGTATGCGAAGCCTGGGTTTTTTCTTTGCTTACCGATACCTATGGCGATGTGCCCTTTAAAGAGGCCAACCAGGGAAAATCTGGCCTGGTAGAACCGTCATTTGATACACAGAAGGAAATTTATACCGCCTTGCTGGCCAAACTGGAAGAAGCAAATACCTTGCTCACTGCAAATGTTGCCATTGAAGCAGCAAGTGATCCTGTTTACAAAGGCGACATTGCACTTTGGCGTAAGTTCTGCAACAGCCTGCACCTGCGTTTACTGCTGCGTTTATCGGGCAAACAGGAAGTGGCAGGTACCATGATCGCCAAAATTAAGGAGATGGTAGATACCAATCCTGCAAAATACCCGGTCTTTACTTCAAATGCCGAATCTGCAGTACTGAAATGGAACGGAACAACTACCACTACCGATCCCTATACCAGCCCTTATGTGATCAACCTGCGTGAAAATGATTTCATCATCCCTTCCATGTGCAACTTTTTTATCCTGAAACTGGATGAGTGGAAAGACCCCCGCATAGACATAGGCGCTCCATACGGCGTTAGCGCACGCAACCGGCTTGGTATAGCACCAGGGTCAGGAGGTTTTATTGGCATAGACAGTGGTTACGAACCTGGCAGTAAGGAGCTGCGCCAGGCCTATTTTTATTCCTTCGGCAATTCAGAATTCTCTTTACAAAAGAATCCGCTTACGGGTATGATCATGACCTATGCGGAACTACAGTTTATACTGGCAGAGGCTGCAGCCAAAGGCTGGATTTCGGGTTCGGCCCAGACCTTTTATTACACAGGTATTGCCAACGCAATTAATTATTGGGTACCTAACTTTAGCACCAACATTGCAGGCACGGCATTTACCACCTACGTTGCCCATCCGGATATTGCCTGGAACAACAGCCTGCCTTTAGATGCAGCCACGGGCGACAGTAAAATGGAGCGCATCCATATCCAGAAGTATTATAGTCTTTTCCTTACCGATTTTCAGCAGTGGTTTGAATACCGCCGTACCGGGCACCCGATATTGCCTAAAGGCGCAGGCCTTAAAAACGGTGGAAAAATGCCGGCCCGGATGAACTACCCGGTTTACATACAATCGGCCAACCCTAGCAATTACAGCAAAGCTGTAGCCAATATGGGTGGAGATGACATGAACACCTTGGTTTGGTGGCAAAAACCTTAACGAATAAGATCTGATGTATTCTAAAATATTTATAACGATGAAAACGCTAATACTCTATAGCTCATTGCTGTTTTCAGCTTTGTTTCTTTTAGCCGGCTGTGATAAAACAGGGAATTTCCCCGGTGCAGAGGTTAACCCCCATATTGCCATCTACGATTTAAGGAGCTTTTACAAGGGAACCGATTATCCGCTTACCCAATCGTCTATGCTTGGTGCCATTGGTGTTACCGGCGTAGTGGTTTCAGACCATAGTGGTAAAAACATGACCTCGGGCCTGCTCATGGTGCAAAACAAATGGAGGCTCAACGAGCTCCGGGGCATTGCCATCAATATAGGTGCCGATGCTGCAAACTACGTGCCCGGCGATTCGGTGACCGTAAAACTGCTTGGCGGTACCATGAAACGAGTAGATGGCATGCTCCAGGTTACCGGACTAAACGGCTCGGCGGTATTTAAAGTTGCTTCGGGCAAAAGCATTCCGGTTAACCGTGTGCCCAGCAGCTACATACTGACGAATCCCGAAAAATATGAAAGTACCGAAGTGGTGATCGTAAAGGGAGGCTTTGATCCGGTGCCAGCACCAACAGATATTTATAGCGGCGATAAACTGGTAAACGACGGCTTCGGCAATTTCACGCTGCATACCGAAACGGCAGCAACTTTTGCCAATACCTCTCTACCCGGTATGGCCAATTTCTTTGGTGTGGTAGAATACGCCCAAAGCACAGCTGGTAAATACACCCCTCAGTTGCGCATCCGCAGGCCACAGGACATTACCGTGCTCAGCTCTACCATCACAAAAGCCGCTATTGTGATTTCCGGGTTCCTGGCCATGCCAGAGGGAACGCCTTCAACCAATGGGGAGTATGTGCAATTCCTGGCAACCCGAGACATTGATTTCGCCCTGACGCCATTTTGTGTGGTAACCCACAATACCAATTCTGCCTATCAGCCAACGGGCGTGCCGCTCAACGGATGGGCCACAGGTGGCCGGCGTTCCTACAAGTTCGATTTAAAAAGCGGAAAGGTAGCCAAAGGCCAGTACTTTTATGTAGGCGGAAACTCTAACAAGCTCATTAACGGAGTAGGCTCTACCAGCATTGCGAACGGCAAATGGATAGTTGCTAAAAACACCGGAAGCTCGGCTGGTGATGGATTGGGCGACATCAATGCCGACCTGCTGCTGAATGGTACCAGCGGTTTTGCCGACGGTATTGCCGTGTTTGAAGGACTCACAGTGACAAAAAATACGACCCCGATAGATGTGATCATTACCGGGGCCAACGGCGCCATTTATAACCTGGCACAGGAAGCAGGACTGCGCATTGCGAATACCGATTGGTATGATATTGTAAACCCGGTAACCCTGGAGCCACAGCCATTGTACAAACAAGGCTCAAACACCATTTGTTTAAGCAGGCCGGCGCCAACAAATGCAGGTTTTTTCTATAAATTAGGCGGCGAATACAATATACGTTTAGGCCGATGGGTAACGGCAAGGGCACAGAACAGGGTAGATCTGGAAATTACCTCGGTGCTAGATGAGCTGGAAAAGGAATTCCCTGCAGGTATCATCCCTACAAAAGTGGTTGAGTAGTTTTATGAAAAAATACAATAAAAGATGAAATACTTAAAGTTAGCTACACTGATTTGTTTGCTGGGTTTGTCGGGCTGTGCCGTTAAAAAAAATAACGCACAAAGCCTTAACCTGACCGGGCTGAAAATATTATGCTACAATATTCACCATGCCAATCCGCCATCAAAACCTGATGTGATCGATATTGATGCAATTGCCCGGGTAATCAATAACAGCAAGGCCGATCTTGTGGCCTTACAGGAAGTGGACAAAAACACCAAACGCAGTGGTCATATTGATGAAGCAAAACTTTTAGCGGAAAAAACCGGCATGAACTACCGGTTCTTTAAAGCAATAGACCATGACGGGGGGGAATATGGACTGGCTATATTGAGCCGCTATGCCCTTGATGAGGCAAAGCACTTGCCGCTGCCTCAGCAAACAGAGGCTGAAAAACGGATACTGGCCTATGTTAAAGTTAAAGCCGGAGGGCAGGAACTTATCTTTGCCAATACGCATTTGGATGCCACGCGCAGCCATGAAAACCGTAACCTGCAAATGAAATATATCCTTGATCATTTTAAGGATGTTACACAGCCCGTTATTTTGAGTGGCGACCTGAACAGTGTGGCGGGTTCTGAGGCCATCAATTTGCTGGATCAGCAGTTTAAACGTACCTGCATAGACAACTGCCCGGGTACCATCCCTGTAATCAACCCTAAACGTACCATAGATTTCATTGCCACAAAAAATGTAAAATGGCCTTTGCTGGAATACCAGGTAATTGACGAGACCTATGCTTCAGATCATCGCCCTATAGCAGTAAGCTTTAACATATCCGAATAATGCGTAACTTTATTGCATTAAAAAAAGCGATATGAATATTGAAAAAGCGATACTGGCTGGCGGTTGTTTTTGGGGAGTGGAAGAGCTCATCAGACATTACCCTGGCGTGATCTCAACGGTAGTTGGATATACAGGCGGAGATGTTCCCAATGCAACCTACCGCAATCATGGGACACATGCCGAGGGCATAGCCATCGAGTTTGATCCGGCACAATTGTCTTACCGTAAACTGCTGGAATATTTTTTCCAGATCCACGATCCTACCACCCGGAACAGGCAGGGCAACGATATTGGCACCTCCTATCGATCTGCCATTTTCTATCTTGACGAGGCCCAGAGAGAAACTGCAGCAGCACTCATAGCAGAAATGGATGCCTCGGGCATATGGCCGGGTAAGGTTGTAACCGAGATTGTACCTGCCGGTGACTTCTGGAATGCAGAAGTTGAGCACCAGGATTACCTGCAGAAGAACCCTTCAGGCTATACCTGTCACTTTGAAAGACCGGACTGGAAACTAGGATAGTTTATCTATGCTTTCCCTGATGCGGATTAAATATTTATTGCGGTAGTACAGCTCTTTGATCACCAGAAGTGAATCATCCTGTGCTGCCGCATTTAAGTTATCAAACAAAACGGTCTGTTTCAGGATTTCAGCAGAAATTGCTTGCTCAATAGTTGCAACCTCCGCTTTCAGTGCAGCCAGTCGGGCTGCATCGGGCTCAAACTGTAAATCCATTAAAGCCTCATTCACCTCCATCATTTCCATCAAAAAACTTTGCGGAAGGGCGTAATTTTCGCCCTCCTTTAAAATCCCTTTGAATTCCAGAATGTAATGCAGGCGCTTTTGCGGATCACTCAAAACCTGGTAAGCGTTGTTGTTAACCGTGCTCAGTTCCAGCACCTCTGCCTGTTTTTCCTGGCTTTCATTGATGTAAAAATCAGGATGGTATTTTTTACTCAGCGCGTAGAACTGCTGTTTTACAACTGCCATATCAGGGTTAAAGCTAAGTGGCAGGCCGTAAAAGGCAAAATAATCGGTCATACGCTTTAATGCTTAAAGAAAGCCTTAAAAATATCGTTCCCCAGCACAAATACCATGAGCGACAGCAGCATAACGAAACCGACAATCTGGGCCCGCTCCATAAACTTATCGCCCAATGGTTTTCCTTTGATCATTTCAATAATCAGGAATACAACGTGGCCGCCATCCAGGGCAGGAATTGGCAAAAGGTTCATAAAGGCCAGGGCTATCGATATAAAGCCCGTAGAAGCCCAGAACCTTGCCCAGATCCACTCGCCTCCATATACCTTACGTGCAATCTCAACCGGACCAGAAAAGGCCTTGTTGGCTTTAATTTTACCAGTAAGTACTTTCCATATGCCCTTTGCATTATCGCTAAAAGTTTTCCAGGCCTGGTCTACCCCAATCGGAAATGCAGCAAACAAGCCATATTTAATGGTCTCTTCTTTAACCTCATTTAAATTGAAACCTATGCCAATGGTACCTGCGGTATCAACAGGAACCTGCAGTACCAGTTGCGCTCCCCCACGGTTAATGGCAAAATCAGCAATTTTACCTTTGTATTTTGGGATAGCAGCTTTTACATCTACATCGTAATTAACCGGAACATTATTGATGGCTGTAATTCTATCGCCTTTTTTCAATCCAGCCTTGTAAGCTGGTCTGCCCGTAGTTACACTGTCTACCGTTGATGACAACAAGGGCATGCGGCTGATGAATGCCTCAACCCCCAGGTCAGAAACTTTATTTAAAATATTATCAGGAACCTTAATATCGATGGTTTTATGGCCACGCACAACTGTAAGGTTGGTATTGCCCAGCAAAACTTTAGAACTGGTCAGTTCCTCAAAACGGATCACTTTATTGCCATTTACCGCAATAACCCTATCCCCTTTCTGGAGACCTATTTCTTTACCGATACTCCCTGGATTGATGCCGCTTAAAACAGAACTGTTGGCAATATAGGTTTCACCATACTTGAAAGTCATCATCCAGAAGATGAAAATACCTACTATGATGTTGACAATCACTCCCCCCAACATCACAATCAGACGCTGCCATGCCGGTTTAGACCTGAATTCCCAGGGTTGTGCAGGCTGCTTCATCTGTTCGGTGTCCATAGACTCGTCTATCATTCCCGAAATCTTTACATAGCCGCCCAGGGGTAACCAGCCAATGCCATACTCACAATCGCCGCGTTTAAAGCTGAACAGCTTAACACCCCAGGCATCAAAAAACAGGTAAAATTTTTCTACTTTAATTCCGAAGGCACGTGCCGCCAAAAAATGTCCAAGTTCGTGTAAAATCACCAATATCGATAATCCCAGGAGTAACTGGGCCGCCATAATCAATCCACTCATATTTTTAGTTTAATTTTCTATTTAGATGCTAAAATTCTATTTTGTTACTAATTGGTCTGCTAATATACGTGTATACTCATCCGTTTCTAAATAATTGTTCAGGCTTGGCTTTTCAATAAAGCCAATTCCCTCCATACAGGCTTCAATCACATCACTCATTTCCAGGAAGCCTATCCTATCCTGCAGAAAAGCATTGACCACTACCTCATTGGCAGCATTAATGATACAAGGCATATTTCCTCCTTTAAGCAGGGCTTTGTAGGCCAGGTCAAGGTTCCGGAAGGTTTCCATATCTGCCTTATAAAAATTCAGTTCAGGATAATCAATAAAACTGAAACGCTTAAAATCGCTGCTTATTCTATCCGGATAAGCCAATGCATAATGAATAGGCAGTTTCATATCGGGTAATCCCATTTGTGCTTTCATAGATCCATCGTTAAACTGGACCAGCGAATGTACAATAGATTGCGGATGTACAATCACATCAATCTGTTCTGCGTCCAGATCAAAAAGCCATTTGGCTTCGATCACCTCCAGCCCTTTGTTCATCAGCGAGGCCGAGTCAATCGTGATCTTTGCCCCCATTACCCAATTGGGATGTTTCAGTGCTTCGTTTTTGGTAACCCCCTTTAAAAAGGACTGGTCTTTACCCCTGAATGGTCCACCTGAAGCGGTAAGGTATATTTTTTCGATAGCACCGGCAGGCTCACCCACCAGGCACTGAAAGATCGCCGAATGTTCAGAATCTACAGGAATGAGCTGCACCCCGTTTTCCCGGGCCAGTGTGGTAATCAGGTCGCCGGCCACAACCAGGGTTTCCTTATTGGCCAGAGCAATGTCTTTCCCTGCCTTTACGGCCTCAACCGTTGGTCTTAAACCTACCGAACCTACCAAAGCGGTAAGTACCATGTCTGTCCCCGCTAAAACTGCAGCCTCACATAATGCGGCTTCTCCGGCCAGAACCTTTATGCCGCTACCTGAAAGCGCATCCTTTACGGCCTGGTATTTACTTTCATCAGTAATCACTACCAGTTCCGGCTTAAATGCCAAAGCCTGCTCAACCAACAGGCTGGCGTTAGACTGGGCGGTTAAGGCCTTCACCCGGTATAAATCCGGATTACTTTGGATTACCGCTAAGGCCTGGGTACCTACAGAGCCTGTAGCCCCTAAAATGGTTATATTTTTCAATTAAAATCTCCTCTGTTCTTCGTCTGTGCGACGATTATAAAACCACTTAAATCATCCGCAATCTTCCTGTCATTGGCCAGGCGCGGGACTTTGTTTTGCCCCCCCAGCTTACCCTGAGCCTTCATGTAGTTCACAAAAGCATCTTTCTGTAAAGAACGGATGACCAAAGGTTGCAATATTTTCCCTTCGATAAGGTCAAAATAGTAAATATTCTTCTTTTGCAAGGCCTCGTCTACTTTTTTACTGAAGGAGGCCATATCTGCCGGAGGAGTAGAAAACTCCACAAACCACTCATGGTAAGGAAGTTCAGCCGCTGCAGGGTTTACCTGTGGGGCAACCGTAAATTCGGTAATGCCTACCCCCTCTTCATTTGCAACCGAAAGCAGTGCATGTTCCACTTCTTCGCCAATCACATGTTCGCCAAAAGCCGATATAAAGTGTTTTATCCTGCCCGTAACCACAATCCGGTAAGGATCTTTAGATACAAATTTTACCGTATCGCCAATCACATAGCCCCAAAGACCTGCATTGGTATTCAGTACCAGTACATAATTGGTATCCAGTTCTACTTCGCCCAGACTTAAACGTGTGGGATGATCGTTATAAAATTCATCTGCCGGGATGAACTCATAAAATATACCTGCCTTAGCCAGCAACAGCAGCCCCTTGTTGTCTTGCTCGTCCTGGTAAGCAATAAAACCCTCTGATGCCGGATAGGTTTCTATCGCATCAATTTTACGGCCTATACTTTGCTCTATTTTAGCCCGGTAGGGTTCAAAATTAACACCGCCGTACACAAAGAGCTTAAATTCGGGGAAGATGTCTTTGATCTTTTTACCACCCGATTTTTCGGTCAGCCGGTCGAAATACATCTGTACCCATGGTGGTATGCCTGAAATGAGGGTCATGTTTTCATGGATCGTTTCCTCAACTATCGCATCTACCTTCTCCTCCCAGTCTTCAATACAATTTGTGGCATAAGAAGGCAAGCGGTTTTTCTGCAGATAAGCCGGCACCAGATTGGCCACAATGCCCGAAAGCCGCCCAACATTGATCCCGTTCTTTTTGCTCATTACCGGACTCCCCTGCAGAAAGATCATTTTACCGTCTATAAAATCTACATTTCCGGTTTCATGCACATAGGTAAGCAATGCATTGCGTGCAGCTTTGATGTGCTCGGGCATGGATTCTTTGGAAATGGGAATGTATTTGATCCCTGAGGTGGTTCCTGATGTTTTGGCAAAATACTGAGGTTTGCCTTTCCACATCACATTCCTTTCACCGGCTACCACGCGGTCTATATAAGGTCTTAATTCCTCATAGTCTTTTACAGGCACCAACCTTTTAAAATCAGCATAGCTTTTTATGGAAGCAAATTTATGGTCTTTACCAAAAGCTGTATTTTTTGCAGCCCCAACAATTTTCAGGAGTGTATCCTGCTGCGCCTTTACTGCATTTTTTTTCCATTTGTTGATACCTTTTACCACAAGGGCAGCAAATGGCCTGCTCAGCGACGCTTTTAATCCCATAATACTTAAACTATATTATGAATGATATCAGGTTCGCCCTCGCCCTTATACTCGCTCATCATTTTACGGTAGGCAATAGTGAGTGCCACACTGGATAGCGGAACAATGATAAAAGAGCTGAGCACATTGATGAAAAAAGCAATTACCGGCCATTTCAGGTAACTGAAAAACAGGTATAGTACATGAAAACCCCCAAGTACCAATAAAAGGAGCAGGATCTTGGTAAAATTCCCTTTGGTTGTGGCCAGACTGAATTTAATGGACAAAAAGGGAGGAAGGTTCTTATCGATAATGAAGAACGGAAAGAAAGAGATCCTGATCCAGGTAATGAATATGGCAATGATACCAACGGAAATCGCGATATTGGTAATGATTTCCATCCTGATCCCGGTATAAATAAAAGGAAAGGCCACCAGGATTACCAGCGAGTAAACCCCGATGATGCAAAGCATAAAATACAGCATGGCCACCAGGAAACGGATGATCTGCTTCCTTGTTGGTATCGTATCTACAATACTTACGTTAAACTCATCATCCAGCAGATGAAAAATGTATTTAAACAGCGACAGGTTAATGGTGAAATAGAACATCACAAAAAAGAATGCCATAAGCACACTCAGTCCCTTATTTACATCCTTCAGAAAAAAGGCCATTAAACCCGATGCGTTCGAGGTAATGAACATCAGGAAGCAAAGCGTTGCGATAGAAAAGTAATTCCTTTTGGTCACTGTCCAAGCTTTGCCAATTACCTCATTTACAGCAAATGTACTTTCCTTTAAAAACTCTATCATTGTTGTTTTAATACTACTCTTTTAAAAAAATCCTGCATGAATCCCAGGCCGTAGGCCGTAAGCTGGATAAACGCAGCAATAATACTCAAAAATGCAACTTTTAACGATTTATTAACCTGCCATGAATGAAAAAATATCAACATCAGATATAACAATAGCATAAAGTTACATAAATACGCTAAAGGCCAATAAAATATGTTCACAAGCAGGGTAAAAATTACGCCGCAGGTAAACACTGCCGGAAAAAAGTGAACAAGTTTAAGTTCTGCCGGAAAATGTTTATAAATATTTATCCGTGCACGGCCAAAAAAATGAAGCTGCTTATAAAATTGTGCAAAGCTGGTCCGTCTTTTATGGTAAACCTTTGCATCAGGGATCAGGCCTATTTTAAATCCCTGTTCATGTATTCGTATGCTGTATTCAATATCCTCGCCTAGTCGGGTCAGGATAAATCCACCCACCCTTTCCCAGACCTCACGCGATATGCCCATGTTAAAGCTGCGCGGGTGAAACTGACCTATGTGTTTTTTATTGCCGCGGATCCCCCCGGTCGTAAACGGAGAGGTCATGGCATAACTGATGGCTTTCTGTACAGGAGTAAAGCTCTCGTGCGCTGCATCAGGACCGCCATAAGCGTCCAGCTTGTGTTCGTACAGGTAATCGCTAACTACCTCCAGGTAGTTTTCGGGGATGAGGCAGTCAGAATCAAAGATTACAAAGTAGTCCCCTTTCGCCCTTTCAAAGCCATAGTTGCGGGTAAAACCCTGTCCTTCATTGGCTTTAAAGAAGTACTTTACATCCAGCTTATTGGCATATTTGGCTACTATGGCCTCTGCATCATTTACCGAGCCGTCTTCTATCACCAGGACTTCAAACTGGGTATAGGTTTGCCGGGTAAGCGTGTACAGCAATTCGTCTATTTCCTGCGGACGGTTATATAGCGGTATAATTATAGAGAAGAACATCGCTTACAGGATCTCCTTTTCAATCAGGTATTGGTTTCGTTCAGGCGCGTTGCGGGTAACCAGCTCGGCCACAAAACCCGTGAGGAACAGTTGAGACCCCACAATAATGGCCACCAGGGCAATGTAAAATAGTGGCTGATCTGTAACATCCCTTTTATAAGGTATAGCCATAGAGATGTGGTACAACTTAACACCTATAAGCCACAGGGCCATAAACGTTCCGACCAGAAAGCTCAGCACACCCAGCGAACCAAAAAAATGCATAGGCCTTTTACCAAACTTGCCCACAAAAAAGATGGAGAGCAAATCAAGAAAGCCATTGATAAAGCGGCTCAGCCCGAATTTGGTTACCCCATATTTCCTTGCCCTGTGCTCTACCACCTGCTCGCCTATTTTTTTAAACCCGGCCCATTTGGCAATAACCGGTATATAGCGGTGCATTTCGCCGTATACTTCAATGGTTTTGACCACGTCGCTCCGGTAAGCTTTTAAGCCGCAATTGAAATCGTTAAGCTGTATGCCCGACATGCGCCGTGTTGCTGCATTGAACAACTTTGTAGGTATGGTTTTGGTGATCGGGTCGTAGCGTTTTTTCTTCCAGCCCGATATGATATCGAATTTTTCTTCCTTTATCCTGCGGAACAGCTCAGGGATCTCGTCCGGACTGTCCTGCAGATCGGCATCCATAGTAATGACCACGTCGCCCTGCGTAGCGGCAAAACCCACATTAAGGGCTGCGGATTTTCCATAATTCCGTCTGAATTTAATGGCCCTGACGGTATCATATGTTTTTTTTAGCGCTTCAATAACGGCCCAGGAAGTATCTGTACTGCCATCATCAATAAAAAGGACCTCATAGGAAAAGTTATGCTCCCGCATTACCTTAACAATCCATTCCGTTAATTCCGGCAGAGATTCATCTTCATTAAATAATGGGATTACAACAGAAATATCCATGTGTGCTTATGAGCTAAAAAACAATTTGCAAACTTAGAGAAATTGTTCAACAAACAAAAGGCCTGCAACAGGATGCAGGCCTTAATTTATTCATAGGTAGCTAAAAATGATTTATTTCAACAGCGCGTCCAACTGTTTTCTCAACAAAGGATCGGAAGGCCTTTTGGCATCTCCTGAAACAATTTTTCCGGCCGGGTCAATCAGGATAAATCTGGGGATCGCATTGATGTTGTATTTTTTCACAAAATCAGAATCAAAGTCCTTGTCGGCCAGCAGCTGTATCCCGCCCAGTTTATTGTCTTTTACATAACTGGTCCATTTGCCCTTATCTTTCTGCTGGTCTACCGATAAACTCACAAAATGGATGTTCTTTCCATGATAGTCTGCCTCAACTTTAGTCAAATGGGGGATTTCCATCTTGCAGGGGCCACACCAGGTAGCCCATACATCTATATATACATATTTGCCGCGCAGGGATTTTAAACTTACCGTTTTGCCATTTACATCTGTATAGTTGAAATCTGGCGAAAATGCATTTGCCGTCATCATTTTATAATTGGCATATACTTCTTCCATCTCTTTTTTATAATCGGCATTGCTGGCCTTCGCCATAAAATTACGATAGGCCGCTTCTTTGGCTGCATCATTTCTCACTGTTTTGATCACAGTACCCGTACCTTTATAAAAAAGATAATCTTTAATATAGCCTGCCGGCAATTCATTCTCTATTACCTTTAGCTTCACCACATAATTACCTTCATAGCCTAGTGTGGTATCCGATTTGTATTTCGTATTTCTGAGCTCGCTGATCTTATCGTCCAGCCAGGCCCTGTAGGATGCCGACCTTTTAAAAAGCGCTTCATCGTTTAATGTAGCTTTTTCATCGATAATTTCCCTCATGCGTTTTCTTTCTGCCGGTTCCATACGTTTGATAAAGGCCTTTTTATGCGCTGCATCCATCAACTCGTTAAATTTAGGATCAGTTCTCCGCTTCTCCATGAGCTGCATCAGGTTGCTCATGCCTACAGAATCCATACCATACACACCCACATACCTGTCCAGTACCCGGCCGGCATAAAATTCTATATCCTTTAACATCAAATCTTTAAGCTCGACATTCTTTTCTGCACCGGCCTGTTTGTTCATCTCGGTTTTAAACCCGGCCAGCCGGGCCAGTACTTCTTCTGAAGGCATCACGTAAAGCTTGTGCAGATAGTCGCCATTGGCCATAGGTATGTATTTAGCAAGCACCTTTTGCTTGTCTTTTACCAGGTCATCAGTAAGTTCTTTTTTGTTTTGGGCAAAGCTGTGCAGGCTCGATATACCTGCAAGCAATACCAATGCTATTGTTGTTCTCATTATTTCGGTTATTGTTTGTGAATTCTGTTAGGGATGATTTTTCGCCATACCGGGATTGAACTTTAAAACTCTTACAGGGATCTCAAAAGTGTAATTTGGACTATGGGGTGCCAAAGTTGCTTCAACCTTTCCGGTTTCTTTGTTGATCCTTTTCAGTTCCGGCATCCGTCCTTCCTGGTCCAGCCTTTTCATGTCAAACCAGCGCATCCCACTATAGGCCATCTCCCTTCGGCGCTCGGCCAGGACTTTTTGCAGCGCTTCTTCTGGAGTACTTGCAGATTGACCGGAATTAGCTGCTTTAAACCTTTTGCTCCTGATCATATTCACCAGCGCCATGGCGTCATTTGTTTTCCCTTTTCGGGCCAGCAATTCGGCTTTGGTCAGGTACAGCTCGGGGAAAGTGATCCCGAAATTATAAAACACCATAAAGCCGATACGCTGCATCCCGGAATTGCTGGTTACTGTTAAAAATTCCAGTCTGATGTCATCTGAAGTATAATATGTTTTAAGGTCATCTGAATACAGCATGTTATCCGGTCCATCGGCATTTACCCCCATACGGTACCAGAGTACTTCCGGACTGAGGTCATAAACGGGAACCTCATAGGTGTCGGCATAGTTATTATAGTCCAGCAAACTGTGGGGAGCCTGCAAAGCAAGATCAGTATATTCCTCTGCCCTGGCATAATCTGCCATATACAGGTAAACCCTGCTCAAAACGCCGTAGGCAACATGTTTAGTGATGCGCGTCCGGTTGATATTGGTTAAGGGCAGAACCTCAACAGCAGCTTTCAAATCTGTAATCATAGATTCCAGCGTCTCCTTTATTGAAGAACGTGCAGGTGCTTTTCCGGTTACATCTGTGTTTACTGGCATAGGCATGCCTGGGTCTGTAGCTGCTGTAGCCGGATTGTAGGCTTTTGCAAATACAGTAAGCAGGTCCAGGTAATAAACGGCACGGTGCACCAGGGCCTCGCCATACACCCGCTTTTTATCTGCTTCCGGTGCATCGGTAGTTTTTAACACCCCGTTGATAATCACATTTGCATTATAGATGCGGTTATATAAAGGTCCCCATACATCAGGCTCCTTTTTTTCATCCACTGTAAGCTCTGGCCTCCAGTAATATCCATTCGCATCAGGAGTTTGAGTCAGATCACCAAAAGTGCCATCATAAAAATCATCGGTAAACCGCAACATATTTACCGGAAAAGTGCCGGTCATTTCCCTTGAATTGAGCAGCCCCTCGTAATCTGACATCTTTTCCGGAATAACCACACCTTTGGGTTTTACATCCAGGAATTTACCGCAGCCCATCAAGACTGTACTTAGCAGCAGGCCTATCATAAATTTATTTTTCATGTGCATTATTCTTAAAAATTAGTAGAAAAAGTGAGGCTGTAAAAAGGTTGGGTTTCCAGTCTTCGCGCACCGGTAATCGGATTTATAGCTTCCGGATCAATATCATTGCCGCTAAATGTGTAACGAAAAACATTCTGAGCCTGAAAGCGCAGCTGGGTATTGTTAAGTCCGGCTTTCTTTAGAAAAGCTGCCCTGGCATGATAGGTCAGCACCACATCCCTCAAACGGATGTAATCAGCTTTCCTGACAAACTCTGATGCAAATCTATAACCATTGAGGGCATAGCTCTGGAAGTACCCCGGGGCAAGGGAACTCGCCCTCACATAGCCTGGAATCCGGGTGTACTGTTCATCTCCCGCCTGTCGCCAATAATTAGAGGAACCCTTAAGCGGATTATTTGAATACGAACCAATATTGTTTGGATCGGGTTGTTCCACCCGCATTACATGTCCGCCATAATACATAAACAGAAAGGAAAGGTCAAATGCACCCAGGCTAAACTGGTTATTCAGGCCCAGTACATATTTTGGTACAGTGGTTCCATTGTAAACCATATCGTCCATAGTTACGTCTACCGCCGAACTTCCAAATGAGGCCAGTATTTTTCGGCTGCCATATTTATCGTACACAAAAGGCTGTCCTTTTTCGTTCAGCCCTCCATAATTGTAACTATACAGGGCACCAATTGGCATATCCTTTACCTTCTGGGTCCCCTCGGTAATTTCTCTGGATGAAGAAAACTCTGTTGCCTTAACTGCCAGGATCTTATTGTTATTTAAAGAGGCTGTCAGTTGGGTACGCCATTCAAACTTACTGCGCTTCATATTAAGGGTGTTAAACAGGAACTCAAGCCCCTTATTCTGAATAGAGGCCGTATTTGCCAGGTACTGGTTAAAACCCAGGGTCGGATCGGCATCAAATTCACCAAACACATCTGTTGATTTTTTTATGTACCAGTCAACAGAGCCCGACAAACGCCCGTTCAGTAAAGTATAATCCAGTCCAACATTATAATTTCGGGTGGTTTCCCAGCGCAAGGATTGGTTTTCAGGACTGGAGATCCTGTTGTAAGGAACTGCTACATCCAATAGGGTATTCAATCCATTTTGGAGGATCAGGAATGCCCCGCCCTGGGTTATCGGTATATTTCCATTGAAACCGGTGGCAGCACGCAATTGCAGGTTATGTATCCAATTGTATTTCTTAATGAATTCCTCTTCTCCCAGTCTCCAGTTTAAACCAGCAGACCACAGTGGTTTGTTCCTGAATTGAGGATCGACCCCAAAAAGATTGGACTTATCAATACGGAAGCTACCCGTAGCCACATACTTACCTTTAAAAATATAGGTTCCCTGTCCATAATAAGACATAAACCTGCGGTCGTCTTCAGTCTGATTAAAATAATCTTTCAAGTTAAAGATGTAACCTATACCATATTGTGAAAATGCTGGAGAAAATACAGAACCTAAAGCATTCATATCAATTGGCCCTGAAACGAGGGTCTGGTCATTATAACCAAAAAAACTGGTGAGATAACCCCGGCTAAGTGTCTTCTTTTGCTCCACCCCGAAAATCCCGGAAAAGTCATGGTCATCACCAAACCTATGGTTCAGATTAAATTGTCCTCTGAGGGTATAATTGTTCAGCTTCTGATTGGTCTTGCTCAATACATCACCCTTGGTCATGCTCTTAAACACTGCCCTTCCTGCATCATCCTTTAATGCGCTCATGTTCAACATCATCCTTACCTTATAGCTGTCTTCCAGGCTCAGTTTATCCAATACTGCATTCTGGCTTTCATAATTCCCGCCTATGTCCATGCTTAGCCAGTTCGTAAGTTTTGCATTAAATCTCCCCTGCAGTCTTATGGTTGAGCCCTTTGCTGTATTGGTATTACTGGTCAGTTCCCGATAAGGGTAATAAAAAGCGTCATAAAGCCCAAGGCCCATAAGTTGCTGATTCAATGCCGGACCGATATTTCTGCCAGTGCTGGTGCGGTTGGGCAGCAGTGAAACAGGAAGGGCATTCCCGTTCGCATCTGCCAGACGTTCGTACGGAAAGAAGTCCATGTAATTCGGGATGTTACCACTTTGGTCTGTATAATTGGTATAGGTAGCTTTAAAATCGAAATTAAAGCGGTCCGAAAACTTGAAGGTATTGGCCAGGTTAAGAATGAACTGCTGGCTTTCCGAGCGACGGGCAACAGGCCGTTCCCTTACATAATTCAGGCCAACCATATAGGTACTTATTTCATTACCTCCGCTGGCATCAAAGTTAACATTCTGAGCCTGCCTTCTTTGAAAAAACAATTGTTCGTATTCATTAAGGTTGTCATAAGCGCCCAGTTCTTTCAACTTCGCATCTGCCTGTGCCTGGGTAAGCAGCGGATTGGAAACTTCCAGTCGTGTTAGCCCGTACATAATTTCCTGCACAGGATCAAGTTTGGAAAAGGAACTGTATCCTGCTTTTGCGACATTAAACTTCTCTACCTGCAGCTGTACAAATTCATTTCCGGGCGCATAGCTCAGGTAACTGAAATCCGGCTTGTTCTGTATGGCGTAAGTACTGCGCAGGTTAAATATAGGCTTGCCCGATTTGCCCCGCCGTGTTTCTACAATGATTACCCCGTTGGATGCCCTTACCCCATAAATGGATGCCGCGGCGGCGTCACGCAAAACATTCACCGAAACAATATCGTTCGGATTAATGGTACGCAAATCGATCTCGGTAGGGAAACCATCAAGCACAATGAGCGGCTTTTTTACCGCATCGAAGGTAGACACCCCACGGATCGTTAGTTCGCCCGTCTGTGAGTTGTATACCAGACCGGGTACCTTGCCTTCCAGACTTTCCAGAAAGTTTCCTGTTACGGCAACACGTTGCTGGTATTGCTCTTCGTTCATGGTAGAGGCCGCCCCGGTCAGCTGATCTTTTTTGATCTTCTGATAACCGGTACTGATTACCCCTACTTCCTCCAGGTTGGCATTTTCAGGTTCAATGGAAATGATGAGCTGAGGTTTAGCCCCCATCTCTTTGGTCTTGTAGCCCAAATAAGAGATTACCAGTATGGCCTTTTCATCAATTCCCTTTAGCATAAAACTACCATCGGCACCGGTAATGACCAATCTGTTCTCATTTTTAACCTTTACCGTTGCACCCGGCAAAGGTTTTCCGTTTTCATCCAGCACTTTCCCTGCCACATCGATCCTGGCCAGGTAACTTTTCAGGGCATCAAAAAAACCAGCTTCCTTTTTTGACACAATTACCGCCTTGTTTTTCAGCACGTAAACCAGTTCCTGTTTTTCAAATATGGAATTGAGCACAACGCCCAAAGGCTGGTCCTTTACATGTATCGTTACCGGCCTTGCCAGCTTCAGGATTTCGTCGGAGTACAGAAAATCATACCCTGTCTGACTGCGCAGCTGGTTAAACACCTGCAATATAGAAGTGTTATTTTCCGACAAGGATACTTTCTGTGCTGTGCTCCTGGCACTTACCTGCATCAGCAACATAGTCATTATGACGATGGTTAATCTCATAACACGCATTATTTGACTCCCGTAACGGACTTTTCGCCCATGAGGGGAGAGATCATAAAAATTCATAAATTTGTTCTGTTTGGGTTATTAGTTGATGTTGTTATCGCAATTTTGCTAATTCGACGCCCGAACGCATAAGCCAGGGGCCTCTCACCGCCTCTGGTTTTTTATTTTCTATCGGGTCATGATCTGGTAGATTTTATCTCACTATCACTTTCCTCCCTTCCACTTTAAATGTGACCAGCTTGGTTTCTTCCAGCATTTCCAGCACCTCCTTAATGTTCTTGCTCCTGCTGATGGTACCAATTATGCGGCCTTTGCTAATTTCAGCTTCATAAACCACCTCCACATTATACCAGCGCGAAAGTTTCCGCATGACTGATGGAATACTTTCTCTGTTAAACTTGAAAAAACCGTTTCTCCAGGCCAGGGCCTCTTCTATATCTGCAGGATTTACTGCTATCTCCTGGTTTGAGACCATAGCCTGCTGTCCAGGTCTGAGCAGTGCTGTCCTGCCCATCCTGTTTAAACCACCCAAAGAAACGCGTACACTGCCTTCAAATAAGGTGGTTCTTATACTGCCCTCTTCGGTATAAGCATTAATGTTAAAATGCGTGCCCAGTACTTCCACCTCCTGTTCACCGGTTGCCACAATAAATGGTGAGTGCCTTACTTTTCCGGCCAGCTTAGCTTCTATCTTGGCAACTTCAAAATAAGCCTCGCCTGTAAGCTCCACCCTGCGCGCATTCACACCATCAAAACGTGCCGGGAATTTAAGTACCGATGCTGCATTAAGCCAGATTTTTGTACCATCAGGTAGTACTACCTGGTATTGTCCGCCTTTCGGTGTGCTTACCGTCAATTCGCTGGATGCTTTCCATTCCGCCCTGCGATTTCCGCCCAGGGAATCCCCATCGCTGTAAGAGACACCGGAAGCGTTGATTACCAGAGCTGTTTTTGATCCGCTTAAATTTACCTTCTGGCCATTGGCTAAAGTCAACACTGCAGTGTTGGTACCTGCGCTTATCATTTTCGCATCGGCAAACCGCCTTTCTGTATCAAAGTTTTTATGGGCCAGGAAAAAATACAACGCCATCCCAGCTACAAAAAACAAACTAGCCGCCACAGCAATTTTTGGCCATAGCTTAGCCACAGCCGTTTTTTTACCGGCAGGCATCATCAGTTTTTGCCTGATATTCTGGTACAGCCTGGTTTTTATAGCTTTGGCATCTTCAGGCTCAGTAGTAAATACCAGCTCTTCCTCAGGCCCTTCTGCTAAACCGGAGGTATACCAATGGTTAAGGGCTGCCTTTTCTTCTGCTGAAGCAGTACCCTCTAAAAACTTTTTTGCCAGATACTTCAGGTCTTCTTTATTCCTCATAACAGCATGCTTTTGCGCACATTTAAACCTATAGAGTATAATTGTACAGTTTTACCCTTAGTAGGATTCCCATTTTTTATTGTTTTTTCAAAAAAAAAGCAAAACATTCTATAAATCAACTTGTTAAACCCATTACCAATAGCAGCATCATGGAACAGTTTAGAATAGAGGTGGCCGATAATGATGGATACGGACACTTTTTTAACATCAAAATGCTCGACATGGAGCATTTCCAGATTTTTGACGACCGGCAGCAACGGATGGCAACAATCGAAATAGAGCAGGAAGAACCACACCATTACCGGCAAAGCCTGGATTGTAAAATAGGCCTGCCCTTATTGGATGCCATTAAAGACAGCATCATGCTTCATGAAGAACTTACGGAAAACCAGATTTAAATTGCATTAAAACAGCAGGTGCATTGCATTTCCCATATTTCCTCTAATGGTCTTCAAAGCTTTTGTAAGGTGTGCTTCTGCTGTTTTTTGTGAAATGTTCATTTCCTGCGCTACTTCGGCCAATGGCCTGTCCTGCAATTTCACATATTGAAATACCAGCCGGCATTTTTTGGGCAGCTGGTTGGAAAGCTCAGCAATAATTTCCAGCAACAGCTTATGTTCCAGGTCTGCATCAAATGAAACCTGATCTCCAAGCTGGCTCTGGTAATCTACTGCGTTGTTTTTATCACGCTTATCTTTTGCAAGGTAACGGTAGACCTCGTATCGGGTCATGGCAGCCAGATAAACGGCCAAAGATTGGATAGCCAATTCTGCTCTTTTTTTCCATAGCAATACAAAAACATCCTGCACTACTTCTTCAGCGGCTTCCTGCTGCTTCAGCATCCTGTGCGCAATGTAATAGAGCTTGTCCCAATACCTGTTGTAAATTTCCTTATATACGGCTTCACCCCCCGCTTTTAGCAAAGAGGCCAATTCATTATCGTTCAGCTCCGTATAAACAGTCATACCATTAATTCCCGATTCAAAAATAGGGAAATTCGTCCAGCTTTCCTGCGCTCCGCTTTGCTTCATAAAAAATACTTATTTTTGCAGTTAAATGAAATCTACCCATACCATAACCCTGGCCAGGAAAATGCTGCTGGCTTTTCTGGCATTTGTTATCGTGCTTGCGATAGCTGCCATTATGGTACGCAATACCATCACCCAAAAATTAGCGGACATCTCTAAACTGGCCAGCAATGTAGAAAACAGGCTGAAACCAGAACAGGCGCTTTTGCTGCTGCACCAGGCCGAAGATGATTTTCAGGAATCGCTGCTGGATGTAAATGGCCCCAAAAGCATTGAATATAAAACCAAACTTACACAAGCCTTTAACAAAATAGATACCCTCTTAAAGACCCAGACAGATACTACACAGCTAAGTGCCGCACAAAGTAACCAGGTGAAAGCATGGTACCAGAAAAAGCTGGAGTTATCCGACAGGCTCTTTGCCCTCAAGCATAATTTTGATTCCCTGCTTACGGTGTATTCGGAATTCAACAAACAGGCTGACCAAAATAAACAGCCGGTAGTTACCACGAATGTAAAAAGCAGGAACAAAACCATAAAAAGCAATACCGACACGGTGCTAAAAGCCATAACCGTAGAAAAGAAAAGCCTATTTAGCCGCTTAAAAGATGCCATTTCCAATAAAAACAGCAATCCCAATGGTGTCATTGAAATTACCCATAACAACAACACCAATATTTCCGATCGGGCCACCCAGAAAATCATCGCGCGCGACCGGTTGGACAATGCGAAAAAACTACGTGAGCTGCAATTGCAAAATGTAAAATTACTGAGCATGCAACGCGAACTGATTGGACTCAATACCCGCATTAGCAACGAATTGGAACGCATTGTAAATGACCTCAAGGAGCTGAATTACAACATGGCCGACCAGCTGAAAGGAATGGCCTTTAAGAATTACCAGGAAACCACAGCCCTGCTGAACAAATTTTATCTGGCCTCGCTGTTCCTGGTATTGGCATTTGCGGCACTGCTCATCCTTTTTATCGTGCAGCTCAACAAGGCAGAACTATTGCTGCGCAAAGAAAACGACCGCGCGGTTAATATGGCCCGGCAAAAAATGGAGCTGCTGACCCACATGACGCACGAGATCAGAAATCCGCTTACTGCCATAAAAGGCTTTTTATATGTGTTCGCCAAAACTACGCTCACCCAACGGCAGACAGACATGCTGGAATCGATCAAAGGTTCCTCGGAAATGTTGCTGCGTACTTTAAATGACACACTGGATGCCGCAAAAATGGAAAACAGTGAACTGAAGATCAATGCCGAACCTTTCCAGCCCTATACTACTTTGAACCAGGTTGTGGAAAGCATGAGCTATAGTGCTGCAAAAAAACAGTTGAACTTGAGTTATAACTTTAAAGGCGAGCAGGAAGCAACTGTAATTGGAGATGATTTCAGGCTCAAGCAGGTGCTGGTTAATTTGCTGAGCAACGCCATAAAATACACCAATGAGGGTAGTGTAACCATAAATGCCGAATTGCTTTTGGGTGAAACCAATACCCTCCAGGTAGATGTAGCAGATACCGGTAAAGGCATCAGTGCCGATCAACAGGCTAACCTCTTTTCAAAATACTACCAGACCAGCTCTGCCAAAGGGCAGGTGGGCACAGGCCTGGGCCTGTTCATCTGCAAGCAGCTGGTAGAAATGCAGGGTGGAAAGATCAGCGTAAAAAGCAGCCCCGAAGCAGGGTCTACTTTTAGCTTTTACATTCCATACAAAAAATAAACACTGCCATAGGGTTGTCAGTGCTCCTCCATTTATTTGCCTAAAATAACCGGAACAATGGAAAAATTAGATCTGACAAAACAGCACAAAGCGTATTACAGCGCTACCAGCCAACCTCAGCTGCTGGATATACCAGCTGCACATTTTTTAGCGATAAGAGGCAAGGGAGATCCCTCAGGTAAACCCTACCTGGATAGGATTCAGGCCCTCTATGCTACCGCGTATACGATAAAGTTTATGAACAAAGCTTTGAGCAAAGATTTTGTTGTGCCCAAACTCGAAGGTCTCTGGAATTTTGATGAGGAAAAATATGCCGGTCTCCCCATTCATGAAACGCCTTTGACTGTACCCCGCAGCGAGTGGAATTACCGCATGTTGATCCGTATGCCCGACTACGTGACCAGTGAACAGCTGGCGGTTGCAGTACAACAGATCATCAGCAAAAAACAAATCCGGCTGGCGGCCGATGTAGAACTTTACCAGATGCATGAAGGTAAAGTTGTGCAAATGCTGCACACCGGTCCTTTTGCCAATGAACCGGAGACCCTGCAGATCATGATGGATTTTATGCTGGCCAGAGGCTTAAAGAAAAATGGCGACCATCATGAGATTTATCTCTCCGACTTTAACAAGACTGCCCCGGAAAAGTTAAAAACCATACTTAGGGAACCTGTTAAATAAAAAAGCCTTCTTTCTGTTTAGAAGGAAGGCTTTTAATGCTTTCATGAAGTCTATTCTTCAAATACAGCCAGCGGGCGTTCTTTTTTGAAAATGGCACCAAACAAGAGCGCAAATACAAAAACGATGATGATACCGATCACATGTCCCTGTATATTCTGCATCACTGTACCATGTGCTTTCTTTTCAAAATCAGCATTCATCTCTTCTATTTTTTTATCAATAGCTTCCTGCTCCATTCCCTGTTTTTGCATCATTTCGGAGGTTGCATCAATAACGGTAGATTGGATGCTTGTTGCCATATCTGGTTCAATAAATTTGGTAAAAACCAGGTTTCCTGCTGTGGAGATCACATAGGCGATCAAAAACATGATAAATATACCAGAGGTGGCTTGCCGCAGGTTCCAGAAACCACCGATCTTTTTCCTGAGGTCTATGCAGAAATATATGGCCACGCCAAGGGGGATCAGCAGGCCAACCAGGATGGGGATCAGAAAAATGGCCATCATAGAAGATGCATTTACCAGCAGGTAGGCAGATATTACACCCAGCACCAGTGAAATAAGTCCTAATCCTATTCCATTTTTGGCCGCCTCGGGCTTTAAATTTTCTAAAGTTTGCGTCGTCATGGTCTTGTTTGGATTTAAGCTACATTAAATGCAGCAATTAAAGTATAAACTGCAACATCAAATTCCTTATTGGCACTATAAACCTCCAGGTCTTTCAGCACCTGATCGTTGGCCTTTGGCTGGTGAAAGAAAACCATGAATGGCACAAAAAGTTCTTCCATCTCTTCACCCAGTTCAATCATTCCGGCATGACTGCAAATGTCCTCAACACTGCTGTCTACCAGCTGCTGGTTACTGATCAGGTCTTCATAAATATGAAATTCGTCCTGGAACTCATCTTCTTCTACCAGCAGGAACTCTTTAAGAAAATCGTCCAGTTCTGGTTTGATCTTTTCATCATGGCACTCGTTGATATATAGCAGCAAGTTCAGTAATTCCGTTCCCCGGTCAATCGTTTCTTCTTCTATATCCGCCCATTCTTCAGAATCCAGATAATCTTCTTCCAGTTTTTTGACATCGTTGGCGAAGAAATTGATCATCAGCAAATCAAAAAACACTTCTCTTAACTCCTCAAAAGCCGGATGTTCATCAAAAGCCCCGTCAAACTCTTCCACTTTTTCCAGAAAGCCGATGTCTTTGCTGAACACAGTTATCAAACTTTCCTCCAGCGCAAGCGGATCCTTACCAGAAACGGCACCAAACCTATCTAACGACGCAATTAGCGCTGTTTTTACATGATTATCCATACGATTGTATTTGTTTATTATTGTATACCAGTCTTACTTTACCGGTTAGTTTTTTATTCAAAAGTGGAGAATTACCCGATTTAGAGAAATTGTTTTCTGCATTGTACAACCATTCTTCAGCCGGATTATACAGGGTGAAATTGGCTTCAGCACCTTCTTCTATTACAGGTACAGGCAGGCCAAGTAGCTTGCGCGGATTTATGGAGAGTTTCTCGGCAATTTGCCCCGCATCCAGTCCGGCTTTCAGCAACAAGGGCAGCACAGTTTGCAGCGCGATTATCCCATAGGCCGCAATCTCGAATTCCACATCTTTCAATTCTATTTCATGCGGACGGTGCTGCGAGCTTATGGCATCGATAATCCCCTCCTTTAGGCCACTTAACAAGGCTTTAACATCCGCTTTACTACGCAATGGCGGCTTTACTTTATAGTTGCTGTCAAAATCGTTCAGCAGGTCTTCGGTAAACACCAGCTGGTGTGCAGCCACATCACAGGTAATTTTTACTCCGTCTTTTTTGGCTTTCTTAATCAGTGCTACCGATCCGGCTGTAGAAATATTGCTGATGTGGACAGGGGCATCATGGTATGTGGCCAGGAATATATCCCTGCTGATGTGCATTTCCTCGGCCAGGGCAGGCAAACCTTTCATCCCAAGCAGCACACTGTTTTTACTTTCGTTGATCTGCGATTTACCGGCTATCGACTTGTTTTCAGGATAAACCATCAACAGGGCATTAAAGCCTTTGGCATATTGCAGGGCACGGCTCATGAAGCCATCATCTGAGATGGGTTTGGTCCCATCGGAAAAGGCTACCGCACCCGCCTGTTTCATGTCATAAAGTTCTGCCAGCTCTTTACCTTCCAGTTCCTGACTGATGGCACCCACCGGGTGTACATCCACCAAGTTGTTTTTTGCCTTGTTCACAATATAAGCTACCTCAGCCTTAGAATGCACTACCGGTTTGCTATGCGGCAGTACTGCCAGGCCGGTAAAGCCTCCTGCCATTGCAGCGGCAGTACCTGTAGCGATATCCTCTTTAGTTTCAAATCCCGGATCCCCTATGGCACAGTTCAGGTCAAAAAAACCAGGCGAAAGTACCATGCCCGAGCCATCAATTTCCAAAGCAGCCTTTGCAGCCAAGCCCTTACCCATTGCAGCGATCTTTCCCTGTTCTACATGTACATCACATTTTTGCTGATTAAACTTGCTGCCGGGATCGGCAATGGTTACGCCCTTGAGGAGAAGATTCATGTTGTTTGTATATTTTTTTTAGTATTAAAAAATCTGATCAGTAATATTTCAATGGCCAAGAAAACAACAGCCAAAATTAGGCAAAGTTTCCATAACTCGCTGCTGTTATTTTTCAACCCTATATTCATGGTCTGTGCGTCTTTTTTAGCATTGTAAAATGCAATATCCTGTTTGGCAAACAGGGCTTTCAATTCCGCTTCACTGGCATAGTGCATGTCCGATTCCAGGCGGTCATCATTAAAGGCAACAACCGACAAAACGGAATCAGCCTTTCTTAACTCGTAAAAGCCTGCTTTTTTTACCTGGTCGGCCACATACAATAACGTCTTTCCCGGCGTTTGCCTGATCTCTGGGATGACCTCAAACTGATCAGAGACCAGCTTTAAAGATTGATTGGCAGCCAGATTTATTTTTGCATTTTCCAGCACCGTACTTTTTCCAACCGTATAATAAAAAGGCTGCTCCCTGCTGCTGGCAAATGCGATTTTAAACATTAAGGGCACAAACACCGGATGCCGGGCCAGGTTCCCGTCTTTGGCATCCAGAGAGCTCGCCGCTAGATAAGCCCTGCCCTCGCCCAGGTCGTACCTGGCAAAAAGGAATTTGTTTAAAGGCAGTTTCAAGATTTGCTCCTTGCTCCCTATATTCCGTTCAGCATAACTAAAATACCGGTTTACCAGAGGCAGGTCCATTTGTTGGGGTACCTGCTCAAAGACGTCTTTAAAAACAGCATTTTTCAGTTCTATACTGCTGGCAATAGGAGGTCCTACATTAAGCTGCTGTACCGCCGGCAAGTTCAAGGATGTTAAAAACGAGGTGTAGGCAGCAGCATTTGCATCCAGATCCGGAAATATCACCACCGAACCACCGTTTTGCAGATATAACTTCAACTGCTGCGCCACGCCGGATGAAGGTTCTTTTAATCCATTCAGCACAATAAGACTGTACCGCGGAAAATCGATATACCGGATATTTGACTCTGGCATTTCTGTCAGCTTAAAATAGGCATCTGTTGCAAAAACAGATTTAATGGATTTTTCGGCCGGGTTACCATTAATGCTAAGCACTTTCAAATCCTGCGCCACCTTAAACGTAAAGTTCAGCTCATCATCAAAGGTTAAAGGAAAATCCTTAATGCTCAGGTGCCCTTTCTGCCAGCCCACTTTAAGTCCGCTGAACGAAAGCGTATCTTTTAAAGACTTACCAGCCGGGATGTTAACATTGCCTATTGCTTTTTGCTGTGCATTAATGTTCAGCTTTATCGGCAGATCTGAGGCATCCTCATCTCCATAATTGTGCAGTTGCACCACCAGCTGCTCTGCCTGGTTGGGTAAGTGAACAGGAGAAAGGCTCCATATGCTATCTACGGCTATATTGGGTAAGCTGTTTGCATTTAACCTGATAAAAGAATAATTCACTGCAGGATTGGTCTGCATTGCCCTGGATCCCACAAAACTCTTCTGGAAGTCGGAAAGCAGGTAATTCATTTCATTTTTATTCGCATCCAGATCTGTTTCCATCCGGTTAATAATCTGCTGCAGTGACCTGGTTGCTGCACTGATTTTGATATCGCCGAGCAGACTGATGAATTCTTCACGGTTCACCGCCCGTTGGTGCCTGCCTTCAAAATCATTGGTCAGCAGTTTAAACTGGTCGGTCATACCGTAGGCATTGGCTATCTCTTTTGCTTTACGTTTGGCCTCATCCAGCAGGTTACCTTCTTTGTTCAGGCTTTCCATGCTGTAAGAATTGTCGATATAAACACTAACCAGATTGCGGCTGCCCTGCTGTTTATTTTTAGCCGATGGGATAAAAGGCCTGGCAAAAGCCAATACAAGAAAAATGATGGCCAGCATACGACTGAAAAGGATGAGCAGGTGCTTCAGTTTTTCCCTGGAAGAATTTTGCTCCTGTACCTCTTTTAAGAATTGTACATTGCTGAAATATACTTTTTTGAATTTCCTGAAATTGAACAGGTGGATTACAATAGGAATGGCTATTGCTAACAGCGCAAAAAGAAAACCTGGATATAGGAAATTCATTAAAAAACAAAGTTAGCAATTTACATGAACTTCTTCATAGCTGCATACAAAGTTTCATCTAAACTGTAAACATCAGGGCGGAACTGAATTGTTCCGTTTTGCGACCAGGCTGTAATGTAATTGATGATCAGCGGTACCGGCTTTTTGGTACCAAACCATTTGGGTTTCAACTGAAAAACATTTAAGGTATCGGCCTTTTTTGCCATTTTTTTACGGTACACATCCATTTTAGTGGTATCAATTGGCGGCAGGTTCACCTCCATCCGCAGTTGATCGTACTGGTATTTGTCTTTAACCAGGTTTTGTGCAAACTCCAGCGGCTTCTCTACCCGTACACAACCATGGCTGATGGCCCTGTTGCTCCTGGCAAAACCGCTTTTATTATTGGTATCGTGCAAGTAAATACTTGAACCGTTATCGAATATAAATTTAAACTTACCCAATGCATTCCCCTCACCAGATCCCTGCTTAAACTCAAAAGGTAGCTTTTCGCGTGGGTACCTGTTCCATTGAATCGTATCAGGATCGCTCACCAGCTTACCTCTATAATAGACCCTGATGTTGTTATTGGATAGATAATAAGGATCTCTTAGGGCCTGCCAGTAAATTTCGCTCCTGGCAATGCTTACCGGTATGTTCCATATAGGGTTTACCTGTATCGAATTCAGCTTGCTGTACAATATAGGCGTTTCATGGTTTTTAGGTTTATCATCCAGGTTCCCCGATTTTAGGTAAAGTTTTATTTTTTCGGCATAGTCCTTCTCACGTGAAGCACCCACACAAACCTTCATATGGCTCAGCGTATCTTGTCCGCTAAACCAGGTCAGGCTAAAATCTGGTATATTCACTTCAACGTGTTCATCTCCAAGATCGGGTAATTTCCACCTCATTCTTTCCATATTGACCAGGATGGCCTTCAGCTGTTCCGGGCTCCGCTTATACGCACCGCTCAGCATTGCTGCCTGCAGGGCTTTGTATTGAACTGAGCTGGGCTGGATATCTGCAAGCAATTTTTCCAGATCGCTGGTAGCCAGTACGGCAGTCATGCTTACGCTATCTGGTCTTTTTACGGCAACATAGTACCTGGACAATAGCTTTCTTGGATTTAAAGCACCATAGTTTACGAAATTGTTATACTTGATCAGGCTCTCTGCCGCATTTAGTTCCAGATCGGCCACCACAGGATAAACCTCGGCGATATCTTTAAATTTATTGGCCGATAATTTATCCAGCAGCCCTTTAAGTTTCTTGTACCCGAAAATCTCCGGATTGAAACCATGCTGTTCACTTCGGCTGATGTAATTTTTGAGGGTATCCAAAGCACCACCAGCAAAAAACCTGGTCACCAGGCCAGGTTCACTGTTGTGGTGCTCGTAAAAGGCCTTTAATGTATTGGGGTTTGAAAAATTACCTTTCAGTGAATCAAAGTGTCTCTTAAAAATGACATTGTACTCGGCGGTATCAAATTTCTTGTAAAGTTTATTGTCAAAATGCTCTGCCAGCTTAAGCCCTACTTCAGGAGTTTCTTTAAACCAGTTACAGGCATTGAACAGCAAGCAAACGGGGATGAGTAAAAGGAATAGTTTTTTCAAGGGTGATGTTCTGTATTAAATAACGCTATTTAGAATTATTAAGCCACTAATCAAATTAAGTGCCATAAAATAAACCAAATTTTATTTGGATTTGCAATTTCAATGGCTATATTTGCCGCATCTTCAAGATGCTAGCCATTATTGATAAAAGAACTTTATAGGATTTATGAACTTTGTTTTGAACCATCACTTACATTTCCATCATCGCCACCTGGCGATGTATATGTAATGTTTTGTACTTCAAAACTTGTTTCCGACCTTATTTTCTTGTTCAATCAATAATCATCAATAGCAAAAGCAAAATTGAAAACTCTTAAAATAGCTATCCAGAAATCGGGTAGATTAAACGAAAAATCAGTAGAAATTCTTAAAAATTGTGGTTTATCTTTTGAAAACTACAAAAGCTCATTAATATCAACAGTTACCAACTTTCCTTTGGAGATCCTTTTCCTGAGAGATGATGACATTCCTGAATATGTACAGGATGGGATTGCCGACCTGGGTATTGTGGGTGAAAATGTAATTGTTGAGGCTGGTGCGGAAGTCAATTACCTTCAAAAATTAGGCTTTGGAAGATGTACACTCAAAATTGCCATCCCCAACGAAAGCCAGATTACGGAAATTGCGCAGCTGAGTGGCAAAGCCATCGCTACCTCCTATCCTGTGATCCTGGAAAAATACCTGAAAGAAAACCATGTAAATGCTGAGGTGCGCACCATTTCCGGATCGGTAGAGATAGGGCCCGGACTAGGGCTAAGCGATGCCATCTGCGACATTGTTTCTACAGGTGGCACACTAAAAAGCAATGGATTAAAACCTTTCTCTGAAGTGATGAAATCGGAAGCAGTCCTGATTGGAAAAGAAGGCTCAGACCTGCTACCCGAAGTTCAGGAACTGCTGCAACGGATCCGCTCTGTATTGCGTGCAAAAGAGACCAAATATGTGGTGCTGAACGTGGCGAAATCAAACCTTAAAAAAGTGGTCGACCTCCTGCCCGGCGTAAAAAGTCCGACGGTAGTTCCGCTGTTTGATGAAGACTGGGTTGCCGTACATTCGGTAATTGCCGAACACGATTTCTGGGAAAAGATCAATCGGTTAAAAGCTGCCGGCGCCCAGGGAATCGTAGTAATGCCGATCGAAAAAATTATAGCCTAAACCTCTTTTTTTCTTAAAAGAACCATTAACCAATAGTTAATATAAAATCATAAAACATTGAAATTCTATAACTATACAGATTTAACTAAACAAGAAGTTGAATCCCTATGTTTACGACAGCTGGAAGACGACCTGACTATAAAGGAGCAGGTAAAAACCATCGTAGAAAGGGTAAGAGCTGAGGGCGACAAAGCCTTGTTCGACTATGCCCTGAACTTCGACAAGGTGAACCTGGAGCAGCTTTTTATAGATCCGCAGGAAATTAGAAATATTGCCTCGGCCATCCCATCCGAAGCGAAGGCAGCAATCGACACTGCGTACCGGAACATCAAAGCTTTCCATGCTGCCCAGCTATACAGGGAAGGGAAAATAGAAACCATGCCCGGTGTTACCTGCTGGCGCGAAACACGGGCCATAGAGCGGGTAGGATTGTACATACCGGGAGGCACTGCCGTGCTGCCCAGTACTTTTTTAATGCTGGGTATTCCAGCGGTTCTTGCAGGCTGCAAAGAGATTGTGGTGTGCTCCCCGCCTCAAAAAGATGGCAAGACCAATTGTTACCTGGCATATGTGGCTACATTGCTGGGTATTGAAAGGATTTACCTGGCGGGTGGAGCCCAGGCCGTTGCTGCAATGGCATGGGGTACAGCCAGCATTCCTAAGGTAGACAAGATCTTTGGCCCGGGCAACAGGTATGTAACCCAGGCTAAGCAACTGGTACAGGGAACAAGCATGACTGCAATAGACATGCCGGCAGGCCCTTCAGAGGTTTTAGTGCTCGCAGATGAGACTGCCAATTCGTCATACATCGCATCTGACCTACTTGCACAAGCAGAACATGGAATTGATTCTCAGACCATTTTAGTAGCCACCTCAAGTAAAATTATAGATGAGACACTCACTAAGATCGGGGTACAACTGAAAGCCCTGCCTAGGCAGGACATTGCTGCCGAAGCCATCAAAAACTCTTATGCAGTGCTGGTTGATAGCCTGGAACAGGGCATGGAATTCAGCAATGTGTATGCTCCGGAACATCTGATCATCGCATCCGATAAGTTTGAGCAATTGATTCCTTTGATCAGCAATGCGGGCTCCGTATTTTTGGGTAACCTGACCCCTGAAAGTGCAGGCGATTATGCTTCTGGAACCAACCATACCTTACCTACCAGCGGCTTTGCTAAGGCTTACTCGGGTGTTTCGATGGATTCCTTTCTGAAGAAGATCACCTTCCAGCACATCACGCCAAGAGGGCTAAAGAACATTGGAAATACCGTAGAAGTACTGGCTGGAGCCGAAGGTTTGGAGGCACACAAGAATGCTATAACTATTAGATTGAAAGAAAATGGATATCAATAAATTACAAAGGGAAAATATCAAAAACCTTCGCCCCTACTCTACTGCGAGGGACGAATACAAAGGGCAAGCGAGCATTTTTTTAGATGCAAATGAGAACAGTTATGGCTCTCCGTTGACTAAAGACACTCCTGAAGCTGTTAATTATAACCGTTACCCTGATCCGCTGCAGCTCGACCTGAAAGATGCGATCAGCAAGATCAAGGGGGTTCCTATCGAAAATACCTTTCTGGGCAACGGCAGCGATGAAGCCATCGATCTTCTGTTCAGGGCTTTTTGCGAGCCGGGCCGCGACAATGTGGTCATCCTTCCGCCAACTTATGGCATGTACGAAGTCTCGGCGGGTATTAACAATGTAGAAACACGCAAAGTAAACCTGTTGCCCGGCTTCCAGTTAGACCTTGAGGGCATTGCTGAAGCGATTGACGAAAACACCAAGCTGATCTTTATCTGCTCGCCAAACAATCCTACAGGAAATTCCATTATCCGCACAGATATTGAAACCGTACTGGCCAATTTTAACGGCCTGGTGGTGATAGACGAGGCCTATATCAATTATGCCAAACAACATACTTTCATCAGGGAACTTACAGAATATCCTAACCTGGTGATCCTGCAGACTTTCTCCAAAGCCTGGGGCCTGGCCGCATTGCGTTTGGGAATGGCCTTTGCAGCACGCCCGGTAATTGATGTGCTGAATAAAGTGAAGCCGCCCTACAACATTAACCAGGCTACCCAGGACATCGCCTTAGCTGCTTTGAAGAACATTGAGCAGGTAAATGAATGGATTAAAATAACTGTTGCCGAAAGGGAAAACCTGAGCAGGGAACTGGCAGCATTGCCTACGGTTAAAAAGGTTTACCCTTCGGATGCGAATTTTATACTAATTGAGGTAGAAGAGGCGTTGAAAACATACGATTCATTAGTTGAAGCAGGAATTATCATCAGAGACCGCTCTAAAGTGACGCTGTGCGAAGGATGTCTACGTATTACAATCGGAACCCCGGAAGAAAATAAAACTTTGTTAGAAACGCTTAAAATGCTTAAATGAAAAAAATACTTTTTATAGATCGTGACGGCACGCTGATTACCGAACCGGAGGATGAACAGATCGATTCCTTTACCAAGCTCCAGTTTTATCCAAAGGCCTTGTTTTACCTTTCAAAGATCGCCAGGGAACTGGACTATGACCTGGTGATGGTCACCAATCAGGACGGCCTGGGTACGACTTCGCATCCCGAAGAAAACTTCTGGCCAGTGCACAATTTCATTATGAATACTTTTGCAGGTGAAGGCGTAACGTTTACCGAAGTGATCATCGACAAAACCTTTGCGCATGAAAACGCCCCGACGCGAAAACCCAATACCGGATTGCTGCAGCATTTCTTGACAGAAGGGTATGACCTGGCGAATTCATTTGTTATAGGAGACCGCATCAACGATGTGATACTGGCCAAAAACCTGCGTGCTAAAGCCATATGGCTGCGCAACAATGATCTGCTGGGTGCAAATGAAGTGCTTGAAAAAGCGGAGACACTTGGAGAGGTTATTGCCCTGCAAACCCAGGACTGGGTAGATATCTATACTTTCCTAAGGGCGGGCAGTCGCTCAGTACACCATGAGCGCAACACCAATGAAACCAAAATCAGTATCGAGATAGACCTGGACGGAACGGGAAAGGCCGACATTCATACGGGGTTAAACTTCTTTGACCATATGCTGAACCAGATTGCCCGTCACGGCAGTATCGACCTCCGCATCAAAACAGATGGCGACCTGCATATTGATGAGCACCATACTATTGAAGATACGGGAATTGCCCTGGGGGAAGCTTTTGCCAAAGCCATTGGGAATAAACTTGGCCTGGAACGCTATGGTTTCTGTTTGCCTATGGACGATTGCCTGGCACAGGCGGCCATTGATTTTGGCGGCAGGGCCTGGATTGTGTGGGATGCTGAATTTAAACGCGAAAAGGTGGGTGATATGCCTACAGAAATGTTCTACCATTTCTTTAAGTCATTTAGCGATGCAGCCAGGTGCAACCTGAACATTAAAGCGGAGGGCGAGAATGAGCACCATAAAATTGAAGCCATTTTTAAAGCTTTTGCAAAAGCCATAAAAGTGGCCATTAAACGCGACCCTGATAAGTTAGTCTTACCCAGTACTAAAGGAATACTGTAATGATTGGAATTGTAAATTACGGGGCCGGCAACATCTTTTCGCTGACATCGGCCTTGGACAGGCTGAAACTAGCTTATGGGATGGTAAACACCGAGACCGACCTGGACAAATATACCCACATCATCATTCCGGGTGTAGGCCATGCAGGTGCGGCCATGCAAAAGCTGGAACAGACCGGTTTGGTAGCCCCCCTTAAGGCTTTAAAAAAACCGGTGCTGGGCATATGCGTGGGCATGCAGCTGCTGACCCAGCATTCTGAAGAGGGCAATGCCCGCCTGATGGGCATTGTACCGGTAAAAACACGCTTGTTCAATAAAGATCAGGGGATTAAAATCCCGCACATGGGCTGGAATAATATCAGCCATCAAAACAATTTGTTGTTTGAAGGTGTTGAAAATGATGCACAATTTTACTTTGTGCATTCGTACTTTATTGAATATAACGCTACTTTTGACATCGCGACTGCAAACTATGGGATGCCTTTTTCTGCAGCCGTACAAAAAGACAATTTCTACGGCGTTCAATTTCACCCGGAAAAATCGGGTGTCGCCGGAGAGCGTTTATTAAAGAATTTTTCAAACTTAAAACAATAAAATGTACATTATTCCTGCAATTGATATTTTAGATGGAAAGGTTGTCCGCCTTACAGAAGGCGACTACAACCAGAAGACAGTTTATGATGTTTCCATCGCTGAAATGATAGAGACCTACCGGTCTAATGGTACAGAATTTATACATATCATAGATTTAAATGGTGCTAAAGGTGACTTCAGCAACCAGGCAGCACTGTTTGAAGTGATCAAAAAAACAGATATGCGCGTGCAGTATGGCGGCGGTATCCGCACCATTAAACAGGTAACGGACCTGCTGGATGCCGGCATTCACAGGGTGATTGTGGGTACACAGGCCATTACAAATCCCGATTTCTTACAGGAACTGAGCAAGGAAGTAGGCAAGAAATACGATTATGCCAACCGCATTGTAATTGCTATTGACGTACTGGACGAAGTAATCAAATACTCGGGCTGGATGGAAAGCTCGCCGATTAAGCTGATGGACTATGTTGACAAATGCCTGCAGCTGGGTTTCTTCAGGTTCCTGTGTACAGACATCAACAAAGACGGTAAGCTGGGCGGTGCGGCCATAGAACTTTATAAAAAGCTTCTTGAACACTCGCCCTTCATTAAACTGATTGCCTCGGGGGGTGTAAGTTCTATGAAAGACATCGAGGAGCTGGATAAATACGACATCCGTTCCGTTGTGGTTGGAAAGGCCATCTACGAAAACAGGATCACCATTGAGCAGATCAAAGAGTGGAATTTAAAACAAATGACCTCGCTGTAAACAGATGCTGAGCAAACGTATCATTCCATGCCTGGATGTTAAAGACGGGCGGACCGTTAAAGGCGTAAACTTTGTAGACCTTAAAGATGCCGGCGATCCGGTGGAGCTGGCCTGGCAGTATGCGCAGCAGGGAGCTGATGAGCTGGTTTTTCTGGACATTACCGCTACGCATGAACGCAGGGGCACCACCATAGAAATGGTTAAGGCCGTTGCCAGACAACTGAACATACCCTTCACCATTGGTGGTGGCATCACAACCATAGCCGATGCCGAGGCCCTGTTAAATGCAGGCGCCGATAAGATCAGCATCAATTCCGCAGCAGTAAGGAACCCTGCGTTAATTGAAGACTTAGCCAGGGCTTTCGGAGTTCAGTTTGTGGTGGTTGCTGTAGACACTAAACTGGTTGATGGACGCAATATGGTGCACCTGAACGGCGGCAGACTGATTACAGAACTGGAGACGGAAGACTGGATACTCAGGGCCGAAAACCTGGGTGCAGGCGAGATCCTGCTGACCTCTATGGACCATGATGGTACCAAGAATGGTTTCGACTGTCCCTTATTGGACAAGGTTTCAAAGTCGATCAACATACCTGTTATTGCTTCCGGGGGCGCAGGAAAAGTAGCCCATTTTACCGAAGTATTTTTAGGGACAGGTGTTGATGCAGCCCTGGCAGCGTCTGTTTTCCATTTCGGGGAAATCCCGATTCCACTTTTAAAACAAGAATTAAAAAAACACAACATACCGGTAAGGTTATGAACATAGATTTCGAAAAAACACAGGGTCTGGTACCTGTAATTATACAGGACGTGCAGACCCTTGAGGTTTTAATGCTGGGCTATATGAACCAGGAGGCCTGGGACAAAACACAGGCCGAAGGCAAGGTTACCTTCTTTTCGCGCAGCAAAAACCGGCTGTGGACTAAAGGGGAAGAAAGCGGTAATTTCCTTTTTGTAAAGGAGACCCATATTGACTGCGATAATGATACGATACTGATTAAGGCCAGTCCGGTTGGCCCTACCTGCCATACCGGCTCCCGCAGCTGCTTTAAAACAACCTATAACCAGAACTTTATTTTTGAACTGGAACAGATCATTGCCGACAGGTATGAAAACCCTTTAGCAGAATCGTATATCAACAAACTGCGTGGCAAAGGTCTCAATAAGATTGCACAGAAAGTTGGTGAAGAAGGCGTGGAAACTGTAATTGCTGCGTTGAATGAAACCGATGAAGATTTCGTCAACGAGAGTTCCGACCTGGTATTCCATTTACTGGTGTTGCTAAAGGAAAAAGGAAAAACCCTTGCCGATATTGGTTTGAACCTGGAAGGCAGACATAAAAAATAAGCCATGATTACACATCTGCATACCCTTAGCGGTCATCAAAACCCCGTTTATGCATTGGCAAATGCAGCTAAAGAAAATACATTCTACAGCGCGGGCAATGACAAGGGTGTAGTAGAATGGTCGCTCCAAAACATGGCCTTTGTAAAAGTATTGGTAGCCGTACAAAGCTCGGTGTACGCAATTCACCGGTATGAGAACCTGCTTTTTGTTGCGCAAAGAAGTGGACTGATCCTGGTGTTCGACCTGAAGCTTGAAAAGACCATCGCAACATTACACCATCACCAAAAAGCAGTCTTTGACATCAAGACCATTACCGGCAAAAATGAGTTGCTCAGTACCGGCGAAGATGGAACACTTGCGGTATGGTCATTGGCCGACTTCTCCTTATTGTACCATTTTACTGTAATCCAAAACACGGTAAGGGTAATTGCTGTAAACAACAGCGAAACTGAAATTGCGCTGGGCTGTAAAGATGGGTTGATCCGGATTTACAATTCTGAAGATTACAGCCAGATTAAGGAGCTACAGGGGCATAGCTTACCTGTTACCTCCCTACAATATTCGCCCGACGGGACACACCTGATCTCTGGCGGTCGCGATGCGCAGCTAAAAATATGGGCTTTGCCCGGTTATGAGCTGGTCAACCAGGTTGCTGCCCATATGTTCAGCGTTTATGCCATCGCCTTCCATCCCACCGCTTCTTATTTTGCTACTTGCAGCCAGGATAAAAGTATCAAACTTTGGGACAGCAAGAATTTTAAACTCTATAAGATATTAAGCCTGGAAAAACAAACGCCAGGCCATTTCCATTCCATCAATAAACTGATCTGGAGCACCGATGGCAGATACCTGATCTCGACAGGAGATGACCGCCAGGTGATGGTATGGGCTGTTAGTTTATAGCTATATCCTTCATGCCCTCCCTGCCATAAAATACCGGAAAATACATCATTTCGGCTTTTGCCGGGTTCAGGATGTAATTACCGGAGTACCTTGGCATCAGTTGAATGTTAAACATATATTTTCCTTTTTTTAGTTTGCTGCAAAAAATAGAGGTTTTATGTTTAAAATACTCCCGGTGCGTTTCCGTCCCCCAGAAAGTCTGCATTTTGTTCTCATACGAGCAACCTGCCGGAATTGGCACTTCTACCATTACATAGTCGGCATCAGCGCGTACCTCAACCTCTACCTTTAAATCGGTTAAAGTACCTGCTTTTAGCTTTCTAACCGTTTCACCATTTTGATCAAACCAGGTTTTTACTGTAAAGTCTTTACTTACTTTCTGCGGACTTGGGTTATGGAATTGCTGGTAAGCCGTGAAATAAACAGGAGTTTTACCTTTCTTGATGAGCGTTAACGCCGCAGGTTCGATCACCTTGTGATGTGGAAAAACAGTAATGTTCTCGTTGTTGAGCACAATGGCAGCAGGTTCTGCTTTCCTGCCATCAGCCATCAGTTCAGGCAGTATGGTTTGAAGAATAAGGGATGACTCATAGGTGTTGCGCCATTGCCCGTCTTTGCGCTGTTCTAAAAAATAACGCTGAATACCCTCCATCTCCTTTTTATGCCCTCCATTGACTTTAAATACCTGGTAAGCCATTAAAGTGTTCTGGATGCTGTTGTCCCAAAAGTAACGGTTTTCTTCTCCCCAGTAAAAATTACCAAACATCGTTTCCTTTTTCAGGCCCATAAGCCAGCTTATATCTACCGGCATACCCGCTTTTTGCTTCAGATGCATCAGCTGAAGTTTTTCGTATAGCGGTTGTTTAGGCAGCAATGGCACATCGGAATTTGCCTTCCTTTCGCGGGCATTTTTTGCTTCCAGATCGACCCTTCTCTTCTCAATGGCAATAATCCAGTCGTTGGCATAGTATTTTTCATTAAGCAAACTCAATAATTTTATGCCATAAATCTGATCAAAATGAACATCGCCTGTCATTTTATCGAGTAGGTAACTGTACAATTTGTTTTTATCAAGCACTACTTCATACCCCTGCTTCTGGGCTTCCAGCAAAGTTTCTACCACATGTAAGCTAATCCACAATTCTTCACCGCTGTTTTGCCACCAGCCCCAGGTACCTTCAGGGCGTCTATTGTCCTGCAGTTTTTTCAGCAGCACTTTGATCTGCTTTTCTCCTTTGAAATCCTGCCCCAAGTATTTTCTGACAGATTTTTCGAGCAGCAGGGCTCTTAGTTTAGAGGCGAGTTGTTCGTTGCAAAGGTATTCGTAGTTTCGCAGCTTATCAATCTCATCCAGCAAAACCGGGAATACCGAAGCCTCGGCCCTGAGGATAACCTTACCTAAAGCCGGATCGAATTTATAAACGATGGTGGTATCGCTGCCAAGTGCATTAAAAAGGCCCTTTGTTTCCGTTATCCCAGCTTTGAATACAGGGATTTTGCGAAGCTCCCCATCAGAATAACCATTGTCCTGTTTCATCGTATATTCAAAACTGAGGCTGTCTGCGGCCATTCCTTTATATCCTCTGGCTACAATCGGTACGGTATCAATTTTTGCATGCTTAAAAGTTAGTTTTCCATTTAAGAGTTCCGTTCCATTGTAACTGAACCTGCGGTTTACCGTTTCATCGGCATTGCTATAGTTCATCAACTTTCCGATTACACCAATGCTGTCGCCTTCCAGGGCGAACTGAGGCGAGACAAAATTGGCGCTCAGCATTTTAAAGGATTTGATTGTAGTTTCGGCAACACCCGCCTGCTTGCGGCTGTTCATGGCCACAAGCCTGGTTGTCCAGCTGGTTACATCGTCAGGAAATTTAACGGTAAAACCAGCTTTTCCATCCGCGTCAGTGAATAATTTAGGCTGCCAGATGGCATAGTCAGAGAAATTGCTACGCAGGCTTGACTGCTGCTGTTCCGGCGTACCGGCCGCATTAAGCACGGTATTTCTACCTTTGGTCTTAACAATGATCACCCCTCCGGCAGCGCGTGCACCATAAATTGCCGTTGCCTCTGCATCTTTCAAGATATTTAAAGAAACAATGCTGGACTGATCCAGCGCGCTGATATCTCCGGTAAATGGCAGGCCGTCGACAATGAGCAATGGCTTTTGTCCGCCGGAGCTTGTTGACAGTCCCCTGATCACCATCCTGGCATCCATTTCCTGTTTTTGGGCAGCTCCAGAATAGCCAAGCTCCTGACTGGTAATCGCACTGATTGCTCCCGTTAAATTCTGTTTTTTCTGCACACCATAGCCCACTACAACGACCTCCTCCAGCAATGCCGTTGCAGCATCAAGCTTAATTTCGCCAGCATCGCCATTGATCACATTAATTTCCCTGCTATCGTAACCTATAAACGAGACGATCACCTTCCCGCGTTTGGGCACCTTAATTTCAAAATACCCATTTGCACCTGTATTTACCCCATAGCTTGCACCTTTTATTTTTACTGCCGCAGCTACTATAGGCAATTTGGTTTTCGCATCAATTATACGACCATTCATCCTGCCGGTAAGTATGGCAGGGTTAAAGTACCTGTCGTTGATGTTCTGAAGGATATTTTGCTGGGCATCGGCAGGCCTTGGACTATTGCTGCCAATATTTACAGATTTGATCTGCAGGTCTATTCCTGTACTCATTCGATCCGCGGCCTGAATTTTCACTCCCTTCCACTCAAAATAATTTATGCCCCCCGCTTTAATGTCTACATCTTCGGCTACGAAATACCGGTTGTCTTTAAACAGGTAAATGATCCGGTAGATGCTCTGCTCAAGTACATTAAAATAGCTTGCATTACCTGGGTATACCTGCAGAAAATCGGGTTCATCGTATTTATAGATCACAATATTTTTCAGGTAAGGCATTTGATTCGAAATGCCCGTATCTAGTTTCATTACCAGCTTACCATAGCTTCTTCCTCTGGGATAGGAATTGTTGATCAATGATGTTGTCCTGCTCCTCAAGTCCAGATAATTGTTCCAGATACTATCCAGCTCTCCACTTTTCAAAGGGTACTGCCTGTAGTCATCGCTGCCATTAAATGCGGTTAAAGTTGTATTGAAACCATAAGGAGTACCATATGATTTTTGTTTGAGCAATCCCGGCAGAAAAGTATAGGTATACCCTGGCTCCTTCATAAAGGTCTGTTTCAGCGAACCGGATTCAATGGTAAGGTAATTTTCTTTAATCGGGCCTACCAAAAGACCGGAACTGAGGGCGGGTTGATCCTGGCTGAGGCTCAGAAAATATGCGGCACTGTCGCCCCTGCGCTCATTTACAGGCGTCAGTATGGCCTTATCGCCATTAAAATTATTCTCTATCCTGATCATGTATTTTGTAAGGAAAGCAGATTCTTCGGCACTGAGCAATGGGGTTAATTTACTTACACGAGCCTTTGTGTTCTGCAGGTCGGCATTTACGCTTAATATTGTTTTTTTGCCTTTTGCAAATTCATAATCGTCCAAACTCACCAGGTATCCCGAAGTGCGCATCTGAATGTTGTGTTTACCTGGACTAAGCCGGAATGCATAACGCTGAAGTTGATTGGCCTGGCTAAAGTACACGGGTACATCATCAATATAAACGATATGGGCGGGTGTTATTGCCCCGTTTTTTACCACAAAGGGGGCAACAACCGCTAAGGCCGTATCCGGCCCCTCTTCCTGTATCGCATACAAATCTTTTGTTTGTGTAAAGCGATAATATTCAATGGTATCCAGGTTTAACGCTTTCCCCCATCTTTCCCAGGTCAGGCTCATCTCGCCCTGAAGGTCTATGTCCTCAGCCTCGAAGCCAGGGCTTATTTTGCGCGCAAAGAATGGCTTGCCAAAATAAGGGATACCTGGCGAATACCCGTTTTTAAATTTGCTGGTATAGGCATATGCGGTAACATCTGTTGAGGCAACCGGCAGGTCATTTGCATCGGTTACCTTAACCTGCATGTTTACCGTTTGCCCGGGGTAAACAAGATCGGGGCTCAGCAGTTTTACATTCAAAATACCAGGCCGGTAAAAAGCGCTGGTTTCTGTATCCAGTTCCTTTTCGCCCCAGCTGTAATTGAGTTTTACATGTGCTGCCTTTGCTGAAGTATGCCTGATTGTGGTATCCAGACGGGTACCATAACCTCTTAAAAACACCTTGTTGCCTGAAAAGATGGTGTACCAGAAAGGTATTTTATGCTGATTATTAACCAATACCTGCAAAGAATCTTTACCCTGCACCGCATCTACTTTTATTTCCGGCTTCAGATCTTCCATGAAGATATAATCGTCGTAGCCATCGTTGGTTTTCACATAGTAACCGCTGGCGGAATAATTCATTTTAATGGCAGCGGGGAGTTCAACCTTCAGGACTTCTTCTTCATCGCTATTGGGGAAACTGAGCGACACGCTAGCTTTTTGCCTGACGGAATTGCCCCTGACCTGGTAGTCGAGATACAGGCTATCCTTTTTAAATTCGACCTTAACATCCTGCTCTTTAACACGGTATTTTAGCGATTTGCTGGCTGTACGCCGTTCGTTGTTGCTGTTTAAAAATACAAATGACACCTCGAAATCAATGTCGGCCTTCGGAAAAATACTGTCGGGAAGCAAGAGTTTGGTCTCCCCTACGGGATCAAGCACAAGGCTGGTTTTCCAGAGGGTATCCTTAACAAAAAGCCGGGGACTGTAAAACTTTGAGGCGGTATTGGTCCGAACCAGTACCTCTACCCGCCCATCGGGTACGGCAAGTTCATTTTCGTCGGTTGCCTTCATAAAAATGTTCGCCGGGTTGCCTGGGCTGTATTCGTTTTTATCTGTCCTGACCGTAAAGTTGACAGACTTCAATTCGTAGTCTTCATACCTGAAATTGCCCTGATAAACCTGTTCCCATTCTTTTCGCTGTTGCTCCTTTAAGACGATAGTGTAGTTCCTGTCCAGCTTTAACTGTAAGCTGTCTGCTAAAACAAAACTGAATTCATAACCACCATCCCGGTAAGGATCTAAAGTAGTAAGCAGGCTGCCCGGCGCATTATAATCTTTATTAAGCTCAACTCTTAAGGGTTTGTTCCCGATGCTCTTCCCTTTGGATGTAACCAGATAGGCTTTAAATTTCACCGTATCCAAAGGTTTATACATGGGTTTATTGAATACCATATAACCTGAATACCCTGTTTTAACACCCCGTTTACGGTCCCCCAGACCACGCTTTTTTTCAAATATTTTCTTAAACAAAGAAGGATCGTTTTTAGCATAACGGCCATAGCTTTCCTGTTCCTCATAAGTAAAAAAATTGCTGACGCCTTCATACCGGACCGTAATTACCCCTTCTTTTGATCCCGATCCTGCCACATACAGCTTAGCCGTTGCATTATACCGTATGCGTTTGCCTTTACCCACTGTCACCTCTGCAGTGCTGATTTGGCGGCCTTTAAGATCGATAATAGCAAACTGAAAGTTTTTCCTATTGTTGATGAACTGCAGATTTACATTATTTTTTGGCGTAAGCCGATATACGAGCTGGTTTTTTACAGCCTTTACATATAAATAATTGCCAAAAGGAAGATTTTTGCGGTAAGGCTTATTGGATGCATGATAAAAAGAATCGATCCTGGTATGCAAAAAAGCATCATTTATAACCGTTTTACCTTCGGAAGCGACGGCATAAGCTTCTTTATCACTTAGCTTGTAGATGTAGGTGAAGTTGTCCGAAATGCGGCTGTTCGTTAATTTTTTTTGCCCAAAAGCTGCCTGCACAGCAAAAAGCAGCAAGAAGAGGGAGCGTAAAAGATGCTTCATAAATATTTGATTTATAAATAGGATGCAAATGAATTGCCTATTCCATAAAGCGTTTCACAATTCTGAGCTTGTGGGTATATCTCCCCAATTCAGCATTGTAAATTCCTTCGTTATCCATCGGGTCTATCCTGACTTTTGAAGAAGAATGTATAATTTGTGTCGGGTCGATCATGATGCCCACGTGGGTAATCCTTCCTTCGGCATTGTCAAAAAACGCGACGTCACCGGGTTTGATTTCCGGAAGGAAGTCGACAACCGTACCTTCTTCTGCCTGCTGGTAAGCATCCCGCTTCATTTTTAAGCCGTTTAATTTAAAAACGGTCTGTACAAAACCAGAACAGTCCATTCCAAAGAGGTTTTTTCCGCCCCATAAATAAGGCACATTGCGAAAAAACATGGCTGTTGTAACAATATCGGCTGTAAGTCCCTTCTGTGTATCGAGGGGTTCGAACAACACTTTAAAGGGCTGATCGCCAAGAAAACAGTAACCATCTTTGTAACCTGGCAGATTACTGGACGGCGAAAGAAGATAGGTACTACCTTCGGTATCGCTAAGCAGGTTATTTATTTGCGGCGGAGCAATATAGCGGCAATGCTGATTTTCAAGAAATCCGGAAGCTGAAATGGCTGTAAGCTGCCTGAAATCCAGCCAGCCCTCATAGTTGTCGTAGGCATTACGGACCCGCCACCAGCGCTCAGTTTTTTCAAGTATTTCTACATGATCACCAAACAGCAGCTGGGAGGCAATCTCAGCTTTATCCGAAGGCTCAGCCCTTAAGGGTGCTACAGCTATCCTGCAAATTCCATATTGTTGTTCCATATCTATAAATCAATGTATAAAAATAAACTTTTGCCTGGTTAAATTGTTATTTTTATAGTATAGAAATCGTTATTCTATTGCATAGTATAAACCTTAATCTAAATACCATGAACCTCAAAAAGATTTTAATTGCTGTAGATAACAGTACCTGTTCTGAAAAAGCGGCAAAAACAGGATATGAAGTAGCAAAAACCTTTGGGGCTGAGGTTGCGCTGGTTAACATTATAGAGCCTATACCCGCGAATATCAATCCGGACCTTACACTGGCGCCGGTATTTTTAGAAGCATATGACAATAGTGAGGAAAACAGCCATATTTTATTGAAGGAGATAGAAACAAAGTTTAGTCAAGGCATTCGCACCACCTATCTAAGTGTGATTGACAGTGCTGCACATGGTATCATTAAGCAGTCTGACGAATGGGGTTCGGACCTGATAGTTATCGGAACTTATGGCCGGACGGGCATCTATCATTTCCTGATGGGAAGTGTGGCAGAGCACGTGGCCCGGAAGTCGGCCTGCCCGGTATTGATTGTACCGAACAAGTACGAAGAAAAATCATAAACATACAAAAGGCGCCTAACAGCGCCTTTTGTATATCCTATAAATAGCCGGAAAACTATCCTTCCTGGTGTAACCAGGCTTTTTTGGCCAGCAATTCTTCTTCTGTTTCACGAACGTCTTCATCATCCACGCAGCAGTCTACCGGGCAAACAGCCGCACATTGAGGTTCATCGTGAAAACCTTTACACTCTGTACATTTGTCGGAAACGATGTAATAAACTTCATCAGATACTGCTTCCTGGGCAGCTTCTGCGTCGATTTCTTTACCTCCAAAATCAATGATACCGTTTAAATTGGTACCATCAGAAAATCTCCAGGCTGTGCCTGCATCATAAATTGCATTATTTGGGCATTCAGGCTCACATGCTCCGCAGTTAATGCATTCGTCTGTTATTTTAATAGCCATGTCTTCGTCTATATCTATTGCTAAGTTTACCTTTGCAACAGCAAATATAACACATAAACTTTAAAATCTTCGGAATTATGCCAATCCTTAACAGCGAAAAACTAATTATTGCATTAAAAAAACTTAGCGACTTCATGGCTGGGCCCGATCAGGACTTTAAAAACCTCATCTCATCGGCAGCTAACGGCAATGCATGGTTTACAGCTGAAGAGGTAGAAAAAGCACTGAAAGCATTGCAGCGTATGCTAAACCCCGAAGATCTTGAAAGCTGGTTTAGCGGCATCCTGGTAAGCAACACCCCCAAAAAAATAGGTTTGATTTTAGCCGGAAATATCCCCCTGGTTGGCTTTCATGATGTCATTTCGGTACTGGCAACAGGGAACATCGCCCTGATAAAACTATCATCATCAGATGACAAATTACTGCCTGCCCTGTTGACTAAGCTGGTTGAAATAGAACCGTTGCTGGCAGAAAAAATAATTTATACTGAGCGGTTAAAAGATTTTGATGCCGTTATTGCTACCGGTAGCAACAATACCTCCAGGTATTTTGAGTATTATTTTGGTAAGGTACCCAATATCATCCGAAAAAACAGAAACAGCGTTGCTGTAATTACCGGAAATGAAAGTAAAGCCGAACTCTCACTGCTTGGACATGACATATTTGATTATTTTGGCCTGGGATGCAGAAATGTATCCAAGCTTTATCTTCCTGAAGGTTACAACATCAAAAACTTCTTTGAACCCATTGAACATTTCAAAGACATCATTAATCATTTTAAATACAACAACAATTACGACTACAATAAATCTATTTACCTGGTAAACCTGAAGCCTCATTTCGATAACGGTTTTATATTGCTCACCGAAGAAAAAAGTCTGACATCGCCCCTGGCTGTACTGTATTTTGAATATTATAAAGATATAGCTACAGTACAGGAACTATTAAAGGCTGAGCAGGAAAATATCCAGTGCGTGGTGAGTGCAGCGCCACTCCAGCTGGATTCGCCGGTATTGGGTTTTGGGCAAAGCCAGTCGCCCAGACTTTGGGATTATGCAGATAACGTAAATACAGTCGACTTTTTAAATGCTTTGTAAGCCCTTACCTTTTTCTCATTTTGAAATACTATTTTTGAGCGATGTATGTTATTAAAGTAAAAGGTATTGCCAAAATTCCCGATTATGTACAATTGCGGGATGATAAATTTACCCTGCTGGCGTATTTCAGGGTAGACAGGCCCGACAAATCGTTGGAGAAGCTTGGGCTGGGAGATAAACAAGCATACATTATGAATTTTGTAAATGATTTGCCTTTCGGACAAATTGCTAAATTAGAGATCTAAACATGACAGGAAACACAGTTATAAATTTAAAAAATGTAGATGTTTTTCAACAGAAACATTTGGTTTTGTCTAACGTAAATTTAAATGTGGACAAAGGTGAATTCGTTTTTTTAATTGGTCAGACAGGTTCTGGAAAAAGTAGTTTGCTTAAAATCATTTATGGCGACCTCCATATCGGAAATGGTGAAGGGCAGATAGCCAGCTTTGATTTAAAAAAGCTGAGCAATAAAGAGGTTCCTTATTTGCGCCGGAAATTAGGTATTGTATTTCAGGACTTTCAATTGCTTACCGACAGAACGGTTGAAAAGAACCTCGAATTTGTGCTTAAAGCTACAGGCTGGACCGACAAGGCCCTGATCAGTGAGCGGATCAAGGACGTTCTGGAAAAGGTAGGTTTACGTTCAAAAATCAAAAAGATGCCGCATGAACTTTCCGGCGGAGAGCAGCAACGTGTGGTGATTGCAAGGGCATTGCTCAACAACCCGGAAATTATCCTGGCTGATGAGCCTACAGGGAACCTGGATCCGGATACTTCTGAAGAAATTGTAATGTTGCTGAAGCAGATCAGTCAGAGCGGCACAGCGGTACTCATGGCTACACATGATTACCACATCATCCGCACTTTCCCTTCAAGGATCATCAAGTGTGAAAGTGGTATTGTTCATGAAGATGCGCAGATCGTTTAAGTCCCTCGTCTGACAAAATTTTCTTATTCAGTCATTCGCGACAGTCTTTTTTACCTAAAACTGACAGCATGACTGACAATTCCCTATTGGCAAAGCTTTTGAGTTTATAACCAAAATTCTACTATACTATGTTTAGCAAGAAGAAGAAACACGATAAAGAAGATACAACTATGCAAAATCAGGATCCTGCAGCAGAAAACAATGCTGAAGAGCTATTGATAAACGATACAAATGAGGCGCAGGCCGAAACCCCTGAAGAAAGCGCAGCAGAACTTTCTGCAGAAGAAAAGCTTCAGCAGGAAAACGCAGCTTTAAATGACAAATATTTACGCTTATTTGCTGAATTTGACAATTTTAAACGCCGCACCCAAAAAGAAAGAATAGAATTGCTACAAACAGCTGGCAAGGATGTCATTGTTTCCTTATTGCCGGTACTGGACGATTTTGACAGGGCTGACAAAGCCATGGAAAATGCCAGCGATGTAAATTCTATAAGGGAAGGCGTAAATCTGGTACATACCAAATTAAAAAGCATATTAGCCCAGAAAGGGCTGAAAGAAATTGAAAGTATCAATACCGTTTTTGATACGGATAACCACGAAGCCATTACCAAAATACCTGCTCCTACTGAGGATATGAAGGGAAAAGTAATAGACCAGCTGGAAAAAGGGTATACCTTAAACGACAAAGTGATCCGCTTTGCCAAAGTAGTAGTAGGTAGTTAATATTTTTATGAGCAAAAGAGATTATTATGATGTGCTTGGGGTATCCAGAAACACATCTGCTGACGAGATTAAAAAGGCTTACCGTAAACTGGCCATCAAATATCACCCGGATAAAAATCCGAATGATAAAGCTGCTGAAGAAAAATTCAAGGAAGCAGCCGAGGCTTATGAGGTTTTAAGTAACCCTGAAAAGAAACAACGCTATGACCACTATGGTCATGCCGGAGTTGGCGGTGCAGCAGGCGGTGGATTTGGCGGCGGCGGAATGAACATGGAAGATATCTTCAGCCAGTTTGGAGATATCTTTGGTGGAGGTGGCAGTCCTTTCGAAAGCTTTTTTGGCGGTCAGCAATCACGCGGAGGCCGCCGGGTAGCTAAGGGTACCAACCTGCGTATTAAGGTAAAGCTTACGCTTGAAGAAATTGCCAATGGTACAGAGAAAAAGATAAAGGTAAACAAACAGATTACCTGTAAAACCTGCGATGGCACAGGTGCTAAAGACCGGTCATCGGTAAGTACCTGTAAAACCTGCGGTGGCAGTGGCGCTGTACGTAGGGTAACCAATACAATATTGGGACAAATGCAAACCACCTCTACCTGCCCTACCTGTAACGGAAGCGGATCCCAGATCACAGCCAAATGTGGTTCATGCCACGGCGAAGGTGTAGTAAGGGGCGAAGAGACCATTACCATTAACATCCCTGCGGGAGTTAGTGATGGCATGCAGCTGAGCATGAGCGGAAAAGGAAATGCAGCGCCCAATGGTGGTATCCCTGGTGATTTGATCATATTGATTGAGGAAATCCCTCATGAAAGCCTGAAACGTGAAGGCAATAATGTGGTTTATGATTTACATGTATCTATTGTTGATGCGGCATTAGGCTATAGTGCCGAGGTACCAACCATTGATGGCAAAGCCAAAATTAAAATTGAGCCAGGTACCCAGAGCGGCAAACTGCTGCGTTTAAAAGGTAAAGGCATTCCGGAAATTAACTCCTACCATCGTGGAGATGAGATCATACACGTGAACATCTGGACACCGAAGATCCTGAGTTCCGAAGAAAGAAGCATCCTGGAAAGACTCCGGGACTCTCCGAACTTCAAACCTCAGCCGGGAAAGAATGACAAGAGTTTCTTCGAAAAAATGAAGGAATATTTTGAATAATTAATTTAATACTTTTGAAAGGCCGCCCGCAAAGCGGCCTTTTCCATGTAACAAAAACCGGCTTTTTTCGTCTAAAACCAAAAAATACATTCAAAATGACCGCAGCTGTTATCGATCTTGGCACCAATACCTTTCACCTTATCATTGCACAAATTTCTCCGGATAACATTGAGGTCCTCTACAAAACCAATATTCCCGTAAAATTGGGCGAAGGCCGGATTAACGACCACATCATTATCCCTGAAGCTTATGAAAGGGGCTTGCTAGCCTTAGAAACATTTCAGGACGAGATCCGCAAACACCAGGTCGATACAGTAAAAGCAATCGCCACCTCTGCCATACGCAGCGCCGGTAACGGTGAAAACTTTGTGAAGGCAGCAAGATCCTATGCAGGAATAACCATTGAGGTAGTCAGCGGGGATCAGGAAGCGGAATACATCTTCAATGGCGTAAAAGCCAGCGGTGCAATCCGTGAAACTTCATTGATCATGGATATCGGGGGCGGAAGTACAGAGTTTATCATTTGCAACGAAGACGGGCTCCTCTGGAAAAAAAGCTATAACATCGGAGCAGCGCGGCTAATGCAGGCTTATTTTAATTCTGACCCTATAAGCCAGACCGACATGCAGGCCATTATCAGTCACTTAGATAACGAACTGGCTGATCTGAAAAAAGCCTGCAGCATTTACAAACCAATACAGCTGATCGGCTCGGCTGGTGCCTTTGAAACTTTTATGGCAATGATAAACGGGCAGTTAGACTTGAACAGTATACCCAGCCACCCTATTGATCTGGAGGCTTACCGGTCTATATCAACAACCCTGCGGCATTCCAGCCATTCAGAAAGAGCAGCGATGCCAAACCTGATCCCACTAAGGGTAGACATGATTGTGATTGCGGCAATTTTAACCGACTACGTGATTGCATTGAGCGGAATTGAAGGCCTGAGCTTATCCACTTACGACCTGAAAATGGGCGTACTGGAAAGCCTCAGGCAATCAGAAGCGGGATAAAGCCCGATATAGTTTTTCGGTAGGAAGTCCCATTACATTGGTATAAGAACCGATGATCTTTTCGACAGCAATAAGCCCGATCCAATCCTGTATCCCATAGGCTCCGGCTTTATCAAAAGGATTATAGTTGCTGATGTAATGCGCTATCTGGGCATCGGTAAGTACGTTAAAAAAGACTTCCGTCCTGTCGTAAAAAGAATAAAGCTTATCCCCATAACCCAGACTCACCCCTGTATAAACCTGGTGGTTGGTACCAGATAGCTTGCTGAGCATTTCTCTTGCATGCTTAGCGTCTGCGGGCTTACCCAAAATTTCGTCGTTATAGGCTACAATGGTATCCGCAGTTATGATGATCGCTTCTCTGCCGTCTTCAGCAAAGGCTGCAGCTTTTTTTTCGGCAATGTAAACGGCTATATCTGCAGGCAGGAGTTCAGCAGGGTAGCTTTCATCCACTTCCTTTAGCATCACCTTAAAATCAAGGTTCATGGCACTCAATAGTTCCTGTCTGCGTGGAGATTTTGAAGCAAGTATGATGGGAAGGCTTTGCTGATACATATATAGATTAATTTATCGTAGCGCTAAAATAACAAAAGCGGCCCAAGACCGCTTTTATTATTGACAAATATTTTTAGGTTATTGACCACCGCCACCCTGAGGACCACGGCCTTCCATTCTTTTTTTCATGTTTTCAGCTCTTTCCTTTTTCCATTCTGCAAAGGCTTTTTTCTGATCCTCATTTAACAAAGCATTGATCTTTACATCATTCTCATCGTTCACGGCTTTCATTTTAGCCATCATAGCTTCCCTGTCGGCCCCCTTGTTTTCTTCACGGGCCTTTTTCATTGCCGCAGCCTGGTCAAGGAAAATAGCAGCTACTTTTGCTTTCTGGTCTTCAGACAGGTTCAGCTTCTTGGTCAGCTGTTCTGCATTTTTTTGCGCTCTTTCTTCAGGAGTTGCCATTTTACGTCCCCCGTCTTGTGCCTGTGCAAATGTTACTACACTAAATAACAGTCCGCAAATCATCAATAATTTTTTCATCTCTTTTCTTTTTTGTTTTACTTTATGGTTGCGAGTTATGCTTAACTCAGAAATTAGAGAGTAGGCGGTGGCAATAGGTTTAACCATCAAAACGTAACATGCGTGTTACAAAAAAGATTTGTTGTTATTTACCAGAATCAGCAGCAGATGGGTTTTCATCGAACCATTTGTGCTGTACCCTAAGGACTTTCTCTATGATGTCCCTGACAGCGGTTTTACCTCCTGAGTAAGGCGAGATGTAGTGCGAGATGGCTTTGATCTCGGGAACGGCATCTTCCGGACAGGTAGGCAGGCCTACCAGTTTCATTACTTTAAGGTCAGGAATATCATCACCCATATAAAGAATCTCTTCAGCTTTAAGCTGATATTTTGCCAGCAGATCGTTGTACACCGCAACCTTATCGGAAACGCCCAGAAAGATGTTGTTTATCCCCAGTCCTTCAAAGCGCTTTTGCATGGCTGCGCCCCTTCCTCCGGAAATGATACAAACATGAAAGCCCTTTTTTACAGCCAGCTGAAGTGCATAACCATCTTTGATGTTAAAGGTACGTAGAAACTCACCCGAATCGGACGCAATGATATCACCGTTGGTCAGTACACCATCAACATCAAAGATAAAAGTTGTAACCTGCTTTAGCTGTTCAAGAAACATGAGTGCCTATTTCTGGTTATCCCTCCACTCATAAACCCAGGCCGACTGGATTTGCTCCAGATGCCCTTCATTGCTTTCTTCACGGGTACCTTTAAAGTTAGGGAGCTCCAGGATCCAATCCAGCAGTTCTGTAAACCTAATTCGGTATATCCTGGCTTCACCAAATTCGTCACCAAATTTCTCGTACAGTTCCTGTGCTATATCTTCGTGGTCATTCCAGTAAATGGGTAGGGCAAATTTATCCTGCATGTTATTTTCTATTATCTGTTGTTATTAATGACCTAAAAACTCTGACTGATCGGGAATGGTGACCTCAATATCTCCGCTGATCACTACACACTGACAGCCTAAACGGGAACTGATCCTGGGACGGACTGCCCTGTCAATGAAATCCTCTTCTTTGTCAGAAATCTCCTGGATATCGTCCATACCCCGGGTTACATATACATGGCAGGTACTGCATCCGCAAACCCCACCGCAATTGTGCTGCAATTCTATTCCATGGTCCAGGCAAACATCCAGCACAGATTCACCCCCTGCAATAGGCAATTCCACGGTTTCTTTTCCCTGTTCTTCAAAATTTATCTTTAACTTAAAAATACTCATAATCGGGTTCAAAAATACGCACAAAAACCACAATTACATGATTATCGTGTTTTTTTAATGCTATTACTTAAAATTGCATAGATTTCCTTCAGATGAGGGCTCTTATGCAATAGTTCTTCATGTTTTAATAGGGTTTGCCTATCGTTCCGTATGGCCGGACCGGTCTGCACATTTTCAGGCAGGGCATGCTGTACTTTTACTGCGGTTTCCATGATCAGCGGCCTGAGGATCTCAAAATCGATTTCGTTCTTTTCAACGATCTGCTGACTTAACCTGTACATATGGTTAACAAAGTTACAGGCAAAAACGCCCGCCAGGTGTAATATTTTACGTTTCTGGGTGCTTACTTCGTAAATGAGCGGGCTCAGTTTAACGGCAATGAGCCTCAATGCACTCAGGTTTTCCGGACTGTTGGCCTCCAGACATAAGGGTACATGAATGAAATCTATAGGCTCTGCTTTGGAAAAGGTTTGCAGCGGATAAAACACACCATAATTTTTTATACCAGCCAATACTTCCATATCTGTGGCACCCGAAGTGTGTACAACCAAACCGTTGACCTCTTGAAGGGCCCTGACCACCTTTACAATCGCATCATCTTTTACCGCGATAAGGTACAAGTCTGCGTCCTGGTCAATCTCTTTCAAATCGGCCACAGCCTGGGCACCGGTTTCAGCTGCTAAAGCTAAGGCATTATTAAAATCCTTACTCCAAACCTGAACAATATCGGCTTCATTTTCTTTGAAGGCATTAGCCATATGTGTGGCTACATTACCAGAACCTATGCAAACAATCTTCATTTAGTATCTCATTAAATGGTTACAAAGTGTCAGTACAATTAAACTGCTTTAACTTCTTTTTGTCTTCTAAATATAGAAATTAAGAATCCAATAACCATTACAATTGTGCCTACCCAATAAAGATTAATATAAGGAAATTCAATAGATTTAAATACAACCCAGTCTTTGGCCTGCTGTGGTTTTTCATAAACCTGCAGTTCAACCTTCTTCTGCTCTGGTAATACTTTCGTAAACCTTAGCCTCAATCCAAGTTCATCAAGGTTACGCGCAAAATCAAAGGTATTGTTCCCTTTAATTAAAAATATAGGCTCGGTTTTATATATTTTGCCGTTCACGTTTATTTCCAACGGAAGCCCTACTGCCAGGTCGCCCGGAGCAAGCACCAGGCTTTTCGCTTTAGGCTGGCTGTTTAAAGCACCTACCGTTAGTACGCCGCTGCTGGTATGAAGGGTATCGCCGGTACTCACATTCACAATCCTTGGCGCTTTATAGTTTTCTTCTTCACTATGGCCTTCATGATCTTCATGGGTTTCCTTTTTATCAGGTGCGCTGGTAATGTGTGTATAGATGTCGTAAGTAAGGTAATGTTTGGTATCAGGCGAAGCGATCAATCCCATTTTTTCATTGACCTGCACATGCGGGTTCAGTTCAAAATCTTCCTTTATTTTACCTGTCTTTTCGTCTATCACCTTAAAATTAAGCTTATAATAGGTATTAGGCGCAATGGTCGTATCGCTGGTATAGGTAACGGTATAGCGGCCCATTTTTTTAGGCTCATTTTTATACAATACAATATTTTCGCCGGGTTTCTCTACTTTTTCAAAATCCTTTACCGGGATAAAGTTAGCGGCATTTAAGGATATTGGCCTGTTTGTGGCTGCTGCTACCAGGGCACCTAAAAGCAATAAGGCAAAGCCGATATGCGCTACTGCAGCACCTATGAGCTTGCGTTTGCCACCAAATGCCTGCCCTAATATTTTGGCATTGCTCAGTATGGCAAACAGACAGCTGAAGGTCAGCAGAATGTACATCAGGTTATGGTAAACACCAGTAAGGTATACAAAACCTGCAGTGATGACGATGGAAAATACCAGCGAGGCAAGCAGGCTGCTGTAAAACCTGCGGGTATCTGTCCTTTTATATTTAAGGAATTGTGAAAAACCGGAAACAATGGTAACCAGAATGGCAAAAGGTGCCTGCCATTGATTGTAATATTTAACGGCATCAATCGGTGGGGCAAACTTGGTACCAAAGGCCTGGTTAAATACCGGAACTGAGGTAGAGAAGATCACCTGTATACAGGCCACGGTAATCACCAATGCCCCAATAAACATCCAGAACTCCCTGGAGTAGGTTTCTTCATCCTTATTGGTGATCGGCAGTTCCTTCCAGCGCAGCACCAGCAAAATAACCGATATGGCCAGGAAAACCAGGATATATAAAACCAGGTGCCAGAACATACCCAGATCCGTAAAGGAATGCACCGAAGTGTCGCCAAGCACACCACTCCTGGTCAGGAATGAGGCATAAAGCACCAACACAAAACTGATCAGGATCAATGCAATCGCAGTAAAAAAGGCATGTCCTGTATTTTTAAAAGCGATCATTACGTGTACACCTGCAATAAGGGTAAGCCATGGAATGATGGAAGCATTCTCTACCGGGTCCCAAGCCCAGAAACCGCCAAAGTTCAGCGCTTCATAGGCCCAGAAAGAGCCCATGATGATACCCGTTCCCAAGATCATTACGGCAAATAGGGCCCAGGGCATAGCGGGTTTTACCCAGTCCTTATAACGTTTCTGCCATAATCCGGCGACTGCATAAGCAAAAGGAACAACCATACTGGCAAAACCCAGGAACAAAGTTGGCGGGTGGATTACCATCCAGTAATTTTGAAGCAAAGGATTTAACCCTTTTCCATCAGTAATGAACTTTAGATAATTTTTATAATTTTCAGGGTCAGCGAATATAGGAACCATTTCTTTCAGGTTCATTCCATCTCTTAGCAAGATGAATGGGGAACTACCAATGCGTTCGCCAAAAATCTCTACACCGAGCATCATGGAAGTCAAAAACACTTGTGAAAAGGCTACCACCGTCATGACCCCGTTCTCCCATGATTTCGCTTTCCAGATCAGAATAGCTCCTAGCAACGACTGCCAGAAAGCCCAAAGCCAGAAACTGCCCTCCTGACCTTCCCAGAACGCAGATACGATATAATATACAGGCAGTTCTTTGGAAGAGTGCGACCAGACGTAATAATATTCATTGTAATGATTTAAAATGAGGTAAAAGAGGGTTGAGCCTATACCAATAATACTGGCCCAGTTGATCAAAAAGGATATACGGCCTAAGCGTGTCCAGGAACGGTCGGTAAGGTCTTTATTTTTCGTCGCAAAAAAATAGGCGATAGTAGAGAGCAGCGAAGCGGCAAATGCCAGCACAATAAAAAACTGACCGATTTTACCGGGTAGGAGGTTCTCTCCAATAAATTGTATATCCATTAAAATTATTTGTATTTTTCTACTTTACCGTCCTGCTTGACTTCAACAAGTTCGTTGTTATATTTAGATGGGCACTTCATAAGTATCTTAGAGGCATAAAAAGTATTGTTCTCCATCTTTCCGATCAGTACCAGCTTTTCCGAGCGTTCGAAATCCTGAGGTTTGGTTCCGGCATATACCACTTTATTGACCATGCCTTTTTCATCTTTCATAAAAAATTCAAAGCGGTTTGCATCTTTAAGCGCATCGTAGTGCATCCCTTTAGCTTTTTCCCAGTGTCCCATTACATGAAACTCCCTGGAGTCTTTTGCGGCTTCACTAAAGGTTGAATAGGTATTTGTATCGGCGTTAAGGCTGATCAGGAAACCTACACATAACGCAATAGTTATTAAACCAATAATTGCACTTTTTCTCATCGTTTTTTATATAATTTCAAGTTGATGAAGCTATTCTGATTTTTAAATTCATGTAATCTGAGTTTGATAAAATCATGATGGCCTCATAGATGTAAATAAAGTTTTAATGAAAACACCACAAAGATAAAAAATATAAGCACCGAAAACCCATTGCAGGTATTCAAAACGCTATGATGACAGTTTATTGATAGTTCTCTGACAAAAAGCAAAAAAAATCCGCGATATCTTTTAAAATATCGCGGATAAAAACGAATTACTTGCTGATTATGGCCAAACACCCAGGTTCATATAAGATACGGCGATCTTATCAATTGAGCCTACAAATGCCGCTGTCCTTAAAGTTTTAACACCAGCTTTGGTCATTAGGGTCTCCCTGATCTCATGATAAGAATGGATCATGGTGTCTTCCAGACCGGAGTTTACCAGTTCCATCTCAGATGCGCCTTTAACAATCATCAGGCGATGTTCAGCCGGAATGCTTTTACCGGTAAGACTTTCCAGGGTATTGATCAGGTTTGCATTTGAATTCTCAGCATAACGGTTTTCCATACGGCCAAAAGCAACGTGAGAAAGGTTCTTCAACCATTCGAAATAAGAAACCGTTACACCACCCGCGTTGCAATACATATCCGGAATGATGATACCGCCCATTTCTGTGAAAATCTCTTCTGCCTCTGGAGTAGTAGGGCCATTGGCACCTTCTGCAATAATCTTTGCTTTGATGTTCCTGATATTTTCTACAGTCAGCTGGTTTTCAAGCGCAGCAGGCACTAAAATATCGCATGGCTGCTCCAAACCTTCCATAGAGTTTTTAAACTCTGTGGCTCCAGGGAAACCTAAAATTGAACCCGTCAGCTTGCGGTGTGCAAATACCTCATCGATATTTAAACCATTTTCGTTGTAGATCGCACCTTCATATTCGCAAAGGCCCACTATAGTTGCGCCAAACTCTGCAAGGAATTTAGCAGCATGGTAGCCTACGTTTCCTAACCCTTGTACAATGACACGTTTATCACCTAAACCGGCTTTAAGACCAATTTTAGCCATATCTTCAGCTACGGTAACACATTCTCTTACTGCATAGGCCACACCACGCCCGGTAGCTTCCTTACGTCCGCGGATACCATGTAAGGCAATTGGCTTACCGGTAACACAGCCCAGGGCATCAAGCTGACCAGGGTTCATGGTCATATAGGTATCGGCAATCCAGCTCATCTCGCGCTCTCCGGTTCCATAATCAGGAGCCGGCACGTCAATACCAGGGCCAATAAAGTTCTTTTTAATCAGTTCAGTAGTATAACGGCGGGTAATGTTTTCCAGTTCGCTAATGGTATAGTTTTTTGGATTGATACAGATACCTCCTTTTGCACCACCAAAGGGTACATTTACGATCGCACATTTGTAAGTCATCAAAGCAGCCAGTGCCATCACCTCATCCTCATTTACCATATCGCTGTAACGGATCCCCCCTTTTGTAGGGTTCATGTGCTGCGAATGTTCTACCCTCCAGGCATCAATTACCTCGAAACCATTTCCCCTGCGTATCGGGAACTGGAAACGGTACACACTGTTACAAGCTTTAATTTGGTTCAATAAACCTTCGGGGTGGGCGGTAAACTGCGCGGCACTGTCAAAATTCTTGCAGACATCTGCAAAGAAATTCGTCTCATTTGCTGTATTAGCCATTATTTGTTTTTTATGAATTTGAAATAAGTTCTCAGTTACAGATGCAAAATTGCACTAAAAAAAACGATTAATACAAATCAGAAATGACTTAGTGTACAGGAAACACTACCCCGGATTACAGCGAAAAACAGGCGCTAAAACGTTTAAAATTAGTTTTTGCCAGCAGATTTCTGTTCTAATTTTTTTAATCTTTTTTCAATAGAGAATAAAAAGAAAAGCAGGCCAAACAGAATTAGTACAATACAAGCTACGACCACATATATCTTACCCGAGGCATATACACTGTCAGAAATAGACTGACCTTCATTTTGAGCGAACAATTGAAAGGTAACCAGCAGCATTAAAAGCGTAAATGAAAATTTCTTCATGACTATAGTGTATTGTTTTTTTCTAATGAACGTACTCTGTATAAAATGGTATAGATCCAGTAACCGATCAGTATCCAGCCCAGGCAGGCAGGATAAAATACAGCACGCATACGGCTGTCGAGATCGTAGGAGTTGAAACCAGGATTGCCCCCGTTGCCCGGATGCAGTGAATCGGATAAGCGCGGCAGTACAAAAAGCAGCACCACCATTATCGGAAAGGCAAAAATGTTGTAAATAGCAGATATTTTGGCACGTTTCTGTTCTTCGTCTATCGCATTACGCAATACCAGGTAAGCAAAATAAAGAAGCAGTGCAATGGCGGCAAAGTTTTGTTTTACATCAAAGCTCCAGGCCTGCCCCCAGGTAAATTTGGCCCAGATGGCACCAGTTACAATACCTAAAATCCCATAAACTACCCCTACATTGATACTTTCTACGGCCTTAAGATCGTGATCAGGATTATTACTGCTCAAAAATTTAATACTGTGATAAACGGAAACACTGAAAAGAACGATCATCCCAAACCACATGGGCACATGAAAATAAAGGTTCCGGATGCTTTCGTGCAGGATAGGTAATTTAGGTACGTCAGACAAAAAGCCCCAGATGGTTGAGTAAGTAACCAATATTGCGCCTAAAATTTTCCACCAGTTCTTATTCATGCTTTAGATTTAATGGCGACAAATATAAGCACTGTGCTGTGCATTTTTATCATAAAGATGTAAATGCCCTAATCGCGCCATAAATAGGGGAACAGCAGCAGACTTACAGCAGCCACCAGGCCATTGATCACCAGCAGCAGGCCTATTTCGTCCATGCTCACACTTCTATCCAGGCCATCTATTGCATTTTTAGTGAGTTTGATCAGTACAATGATTACCGGGATCACTACCGGAAAACTCAGGATCGCCATCAGCATACTGCCATTGCCTCCGGCTTTGGAAGCTATGGCCGAGATCATGGTAAAAACGGTAGAGAAACTGAGGCTTCCCAGAATGGTTGCCAGAATATACAAGCCAAAATCCTGTGGTTCATACCTAAATACCAGTGAATAGAAAAACAGTGCAATCAGCGTCAGCACCATCATCAGCAGGATATTGTAAATCGTTTTGGAGATGATGAGTGCAATGGGGCTAGCTATGGTATAAATATACAGCTGCCTTCCACGGCTTTCCTGTAAAAAACTTTTTGACACGGCATTGATGGAGGCAAACAGCATAATGATCCAGAACAGCGCGTTCAGGGTAATGGGCGCCGCACTTACAAAAGAAAGAAAGCACACAAATACCGTGGATACCACATACAGTAAGACACCGTTCAGCGCATATTTTGAGCGCCATTCCAGCAGGAGCTCCTTTTTGATCAGATATTTTACCTGGCTTAGTAAATTCATTCAGCCGCAAAGGTAATTTAATGATCTGTTATTTCAAATCTGCGCGGTGGCCAACCATTTCGGGTGTTAAAACCCTTGCCGTTACTTTAGCCTTTGATGGTTGGTCGGCGCCCACCTGGAACGGTGCGGTGCGCGCTTGTCCGTCCATATCAACATCTGCTGCAGGATAATTGCCTGAGGCATTTAAAGCAGGACTGGCCGCCGAAAGGTGATAAATACCTGTAGCATCACGTTTAAGCTTTGGGTCTATGATTTTAAATGAGCCCTCCGGCATATTTCCCGCCCCTTTGACATTAAAGATCACATTGCCCTCCCATTTGGGGTTGGTAAATGGGCCCTTGATTGCGGCAGCTTCCTCACCACCCTGAATAAGGTTGTTCACAATGGTAATATCTATTGCACCCAGTCCTACTGGCGTTCTGGGATTTAAAGTGATGTTACTCTTATTGTTGACTAAGGTATTAAAAGCAATCAGTACCCGGTCCGGACGGTCATGTGAGGTGAGCGGGGCTCCATCGGCCACTTCGGCACCGCCATTGCCTATGTTAATGGCCGAGTTGCAATTCTCAAAATAATTACTGTGGATCACGTGATCGTCCCCAAAGATCCTTAAGCCCGGGGTATTGTTGAAATAGTTGCCATATACCTTGTTAAAATTACCATGACGCAAGGTAAACTGCGCTTTGCAATCGCGAATGGTATTGAAACGTATGGTTACCGCAGAAGATTTTACAGACAACAATTCATTTTCCCCCTCGCAATTCTCGAACAGGTTGCACTCAAAAATGCTATTGCTGTTCGACAGGCTGAACCCGCTAAGGCCAAACTGAACAGCCTCTGCCCCATTTCCTGTTTGCTGCGAAAAATTATGGAAATAATTGTGATGGATCCATAAGCGCTCGGCAATCTGTTTACCCGTACCCCTTACACCAATAAATTTACCCATGGAATTCTTGTTCTGGAAAGTATTGTAGTCAACCTGATGGTCGTTTCCAACGATGCTCAGGTAATTGCCATCACCTTTTGCTTCAAAAATATTCCGGGTCCACCGGCTAAAGCTGCTTCCCGCCCCTATCTCGTTTTTATTGGCTGCATTGCTGAACTTAAACCCGCGTATGATGACATGCGCAGCCGGACGCTGAATCCGGAGCCCTCCGGCACCTTTTATTTCTGCACCTCCAATGCTTTCCGAAGCGATAGTAACCGGCTTTCCTGTAGTTCCTATACATTTCACCACAATGTCCTCATCAGCAGTATATACACCATTTTTCAATACAATCTCATTTCCTGCAATGGCCTTATCAATGGCTTTTTGCAGTTCCGGTATAGAGCCTACTGTAATGGTCTGTGCAAAAAGGGAAACAGGCTTAGCCAGCCATAAAATAAAAAGAAAGGCGGTATGTTTTAACTTCATAATCGGGTGTTTCTAATAACAGGATGAAGTTAGGCCTTCTTTATGGAGATATTATAAACTAAATATTCATATCATTGTATTATAATGGCAATTTAAATAGCAATGACGCATCAATATTGTACTATCCTGGATAGCCCCCTGGGCAAGGTCAGCATCTTTGCCGATGATGAATTCGTGAACAGCATCACCTTTAAAGATAAAGCGGATAAAACAACTGGATTACGGGAGAACGAAATTTCGAGAATGGCGGCAGCGCAGCTCAGTGCTTATTTTGAAGGCACATTGCAGGTCTTCTCTCTCCCCACCTCGCAAAAGGGCACTCCCTTCCAGCAAGGTGTATGGGAGGCACTCTGCTCCATTGACTACGGTAAGACCATTTCTTATTTAAAATTTTCTGAACAACAAAATAACATCCTTGCAATAAGGGCTATCGCTGCAGCCAATGGGAAGAACGACCTGGCCATTGTAGTGCCCTGCCACCGGGTAATTGGCAGCAATGGAAAGCTGGTCGGCTATGCCGGGGAACTGTGGCGCAAACAATGGCTACTAGACCATGAACGGTCTGTAAGTCAGCAAGGACAGATGACCTTAAAATTCTAAAAGATGAATGCATACCTCGACATTACCCTGAGAAGCCTGGCTGTTTATGCCTTTATGCTGGCAGCCATCCGTTTAACCGGTAAAAAAGAACTTTCCCAACTCAACACCACTGATGTGGTTTTAATTCTCCTGATCAGCAATGCCGTACAAAACGCGATGGTAGGCAGCAATACGAGTTTGCTGGGTGGGCTTGTAGCTGCCGCAGTGCTGTTTGTCCTGAATTTTGTACTTAAAAAAGCGATGTTCAAAAGCCAGTGGTTCAGGGAACTACTCACCGAGAAACCTGAAATCCTGATCCATAACGGCAACCTGGATTTTGCCATGCTCAGCAAATTGGGCATCACCAACGAGGAATTGCGCGAAGCCATCCGCGAGCATGGGGTAGAAAAATATAAAGATGTTAAACTGGCCATTCTGGAAGCCGATGGGAACATCAGCATCATTACCGGAGATGAACACCTCAAACAGAGTCAGTACAAACGTAAAAGAAAACACAAATCGCTGGGCGACCTGAACTGATCACTAGGCTACCTTATAGCCCTCCTGTACAATCACAGCCTTGGGTTTTCTTACCGTGATCATGATCAGCGTTCCTGCAAGGATCACAAACCAACCCCATTTGTATTTCACCAATCCGGATGCAAAACTGACCAGCTTTTTAAAATGAAGGAAGCCAAATGAATCCTGTGTTTTAAAATGGATGCCATATAGACTAAGCAGTACCAAAGCAATACCTGCCCAGCCGGCAAACTTTACCAACCCAGCTTTTTCGGTAAAAGCACCAATCATGCCTATGACCACCAATACGTAAAAAGTAATGGCCAGTGTCTGGTCTACCTCAAAATAATTCCAGTTACCTAAAATAGGAACCCGCACCAATGGGCACATCCCTCCCGCAGCCATCAGTGCAGCGCCAATAATTCCTTGTATTTTCATGGCCTATCCTTTAGGGTTGATGCCCATTTTATCTGCAAAATGCGCACAATAGTCGCGCAGATCCTCTACAATCAGTGTCTCCCCGGTAGCTTTCAGGAAGCTGTCGCCCATGGTTTGCAGGGTCTCGTAGAAAAACCTTTTCATCTCATCAACAGGCATATCTTTGGTCCAGAGGTCTATGCGCATGGAGTTCTTATAATTATGGTCCCATAGGGCCAGAATCATAGATTTTACAGGCACCTGATCTTTGGTTTCGGCATCCGTGGATTCCCAAAGGATATTATCCGGCACATTGTTATCGTCTAACTGGACAGTGATTTTGATTTCGGCTTGTTTCATTATAGTAAACTGACTTTTAATATATAGATCAACAGGACCGTAAAAATGAGGAGTACACCTTCTACAATCCATATTTTTTTTAATTCGGGGATAAACTTTCTAAAGATAAGGTCTGAAATAAAGGCGATCACAAAGATCAGAAAACCAAAAGTGATGGCCCAGCCGGTCATGTCAACATAACCAGGCTTATGTGCATCATTTTTACCCGTCAGCAATACTACCGCAGTAACCAGACCTATGGCCGAAACAATGTTAAGTGGCGTTAGCTTTATTTTCAATTCCTTTTTAACCTTTTACTTTTTAAACTTCTTTTTCTTCCAGGCGGGCTGCTTGTTTGTTTTTTTTCCTGAAGCCCTGGCTGCCGCCGCTATTGCAGCTGCATGTTTTTTTTCATGGAATGCGCCTTTAAAATCCGGATTTTCTTTACGTTTCTGATCATCTATGGCTCTGTTTATGGCCTGTCTTTCTTCATAAGGTGTATCTTCTACAAAAACCTGGGCCGGCAAAGGTACAACAGGAATCTGTTGCCTGATCAGCTTTTCTATTTTCTGAATGTAATATTTCTCGGCCGGGCTGCAAAAAGTCAATGCATCACCTTCACTATAGGCCCTGCCTGTCCTGCCTATACGGTGAACATAGTCTTCAATTACAATAGGTACATCAAAATTAATGACATGGCTTACCTCCGATACATCAATTCCCCTCGATGCCACATCAGTCGCTACCAGCACCCGGATATTCCCTTCTTTAAAAGCATTGATGGAATTGATCCTTGTGTTCTGGCCTTTATTGGCATGGATCACCCTCACCGCATCTTCCCCAAAACGACGTTCAATAAAACTAAAAATATTGTCGGCAACTGTTTTGGTCTTACAAAAGACAATGACACGTTTGAAGTCCTCATTGTCTTCCATCAGGAAACGCAGCAGATTGATTTTGGTCTTGAAATTAGGCACCTCATACAGCGATTGCGTCACTGTAGTTGCAGGAGTGGCCTGCTCGGCAACCTCAATAATGGTAGGGTGCTTTAAAAAATCGCCGGCAATTTTTTGCACCAGGCTACTCATGGTAGCCGAAAACAACAGGTTCTGCCTTTTCCGCGGTACTATTTCCAAAATCCGGTGTATGGAACCAATAAAGCCCATATCCATCATTTTATCTGCTTCATCCAATACCAGGAACTTTAAGTATTGGGTATTGATATGACCTGCCAGGTAAATGTCTAAAAACCTGCCGGGTGTAGCGATGATGATATCCACTCCGGCTTTGATCTGCTCCGTTTGTGTTTTAGGGCCAATGCCCCCAAATATAACCACCGAACGCAGGTCGGTATAGGTTGAGAATAGCTTTACATGTTCGGCAATTTGCATGGCCAGCTCCCTGGTCGGGGCCAGGATAAGCGCACGTGCCGAATCGCCCTGCGCATACTTTAACTGCATGAGTATCGGCAAAACATAAGCTGCTGTTTTTCCCGTACCAGTCTGGGCAATGCCAAAAATATCCTGTCCCGATAACACAGGTGCAATCGCTTTTTCCTGTATAGGGGTAGCGTGGGTAAAGCCGGCATCGGCCACTGCGTTTAAAATCTGCCTGTTTAAATTAAATTCTTCAAAGCTTTTCGCCATATCGGGCAAAGGTAAGGAATTCCTTTATCTTTTATCCTTGCTCCTTATTCCCTAAAAACATAGATTTGGAGGCATGAACACCATTCTGATAAAAGCCGCCTCTATAGTAAACGAGGGACAAATTACTGTTGCAGACATAATCATTAAAGGAGGATTTATTGAAAAAATCGCACCTGAAATTAATATAAAAGCAGATCAGGAGATCAATGCCGAAGGTTTACACCTGTTTCCGGGAATGATTGACGACCAGGTGCATTTTCGCGAGCCGGGCCTAACACATAAGGCAGATATTTTTTCAGAAAGTATGGCCGCTGTGGCCGGTGGCATCACTTCTTTTATGGAGATGCCCAATACCGTTCCCAATACACTTACACAGGATTTACTGGCCGATAAATATGCCATCGCCTCCGAAATGTCGCTGGCCAATTACTCTTTTTTCATGGGTGCCTCCAACAATAACCTGGAAGAGGTACTCAAAACAGACCCCAAAAACGTGTGCGGCATTAAGGTATTTATGGGTTCTTCTACCGGAAATATGTTGGTTGACAATGAAAAAGTACTGGAAAATATTTTTAAAGATGCCCCCATGCTGGTGGCTACCCATTGTGAAGATGAACATACCATACAGCAGAACCTGGCCGCCTATAAGGAAAGGTATGGCGACAACATCACTATCGATATGCACCCACTGATCCGTAGCGCAGAAGCCTGTTATAAATCATCATCACTGGCGGTTGAGCTGGCCAAAAGGTATCAGACCCGGCTACACATCCTCCACATTTCCACTGCACGTGAGGTAGCGCTGTTTGATAACAAATCCCCGCTTAAGGACAAAAGAATAACGGCCGAAGCTTGCATCCACCATTTATGGTTTGATGACAGCGACTACGCCACCAAGGGCAACTGGATCAAATGGAACCCCGCCGTTAAAACCGCTGCAGACAAAGCGGGAATATTGCAGGGAGTACTGGACGGACATATAGACGTGATAGCTACAGACCATGCCCCGCACACCATAGAAGAAAAACAACAGCCTTATTTGCAGGCACCTTCTGGAGGGCCATTGGTACAGCATGCCTTACCGGCACTGTTCGAAATGTACCACCAGGGCAAAATCTCGCTCGTACAAATTGCTGAGAAAACAGCCCATAATGTGGCTACCTGTTTCGATATTGACAGAAGGGGCTTCATCAGGGAAGGCTACTGGGCCGACCTGGTGCTGGTGAACCTTAATGATCCCTTTACGGTAACCAAACTCAATGTATTATACAAATGTGGCTGGTCGCCTTTTGAAGGACAATCCTTCAAGGCCGAGGTTACACATACCTTTGTGTCTGGCAACCTGGCTTACCAGAAAGGGAAGTTCACCACACAGGAAACCGGAAAACGCCTGGCTTTTAACAGATAATGAACCAGGCCCACAAACCTATACTCAGGCGGTTTGCAGTTCTGTTTACCTTATCTGCGCTGGTTTATGTTTTTGGCTTTTTTTCGCATGCGGTTGAGCGCGCGTATGCACATGGTTTTTATCCTATTACCTCGGTAATTCAGCGTTTTATCAGCGGTCTGGTTCCTTTTGCACTGGGCGACTTCCTGTACCTGCTGCTGATTCTTTATGTGATCCGCAGTCTGTACCTTTTCTACAGGAAGTTGGTACAAAAACGTTTAGGCCCGCCTGACCGGCTGAACATCCCCCTGCAGGCATTAAATTTTGTATTGATCCTTTACCTGGTTTTCAAACTTTCCTGGGGGCTCAATTACTCCCGCATTCCTGTGGCCAGGCAGCTGAGCATTGGCAGTGAGAAATACCATACTACAGAACTGGTGGCATTGGGCAGGTATTTCGTTGGCCGGTTAAATCAGCTGCAGCACATCAAAAGGACTGATTACAATATCGGCCAATTGCAGTACCATGCAAAAAAAGCATACGATAAGATGCGGCAGCGCCATTCTTTTTTTGCTTACCCTGTTCCTGCTGTTAAACCCGTGCCGAACAGCTGGGTCATTACAAAAATAGGGATAGAGGGCTATTATTGTCCGCTTTCCGGCGAAGCCAATGTAAACATGCTTTTACCTGAGACCTCGCTTCCCTTTGTAACCTGCCACGAAATTGCACACCAACTGGGTGTTGCCCGGGAAGACGAAGCAAACCTGGTCGGTTACCTTACAGCGATCAATAGTGATGAACCCGATTTTAAATACTCGGCGGCATACAACATGCTCAAAAGTATTCTATTCGAGATCCGGATCAAGTCGCCCGAAGATTATGAAAGGCTGTACAAAACCATCAATCCCATGACTTTAAAGGACATTCAAAACGACCGGGATTTCTGGCAGAAGTACAACAGCGACATGTACCGCTATTTTGGCCTGGCATTCGATAGGTTTTTAAAGCTGAACAACCAGCCCAAGGGAACTGACAGTTACCAGGATATAGTACTTTGGCTTTACAATATCCATAAAAAAGATTTGTAAATTTGCCGCACTATGGCAAAAATATCCATTAACCTGGCTACAGGTTCACTGCAAAAAGAAGAAATCATTGTTGGAATTGACTTAGGGACTACCAATAGCCTGGTGGCCTTTATCAACCCGGATAAAAACCCTCAGGTCATTAACGATACTGGCAAAGGGCTTCTGGTGCCTTCTGTAGTACATTTTAACAAACAGGGCGATACCCTTGTTGGAAATGAAGCCAAAGACTTCCTGATTACAGACCCTGAAAATACCATATTTTCAGTAAAACGTTTACTTGGCCGCTCTTATAAGGATGTAGCGGCGCATCAGGATACTTTTTCCTATAAAATTATTGACGACGAGAACGACGCACTGGTAAAGATCAAAGCAGGAGATAAATTTTATACCCCAATAGAACTCTCGGCTGAGATTTTAAAAGAGTTGAAAGGCCGGGCCGAACATGCACTGAAAACCCCTGTAAACAGGGCCGTGATTACGGTACCTGCCTACTTTAACGACAGTCAGCGACAAGCCACCCGCGATGCCGGACGTTTAGCAGGCCTGGATGTATTGCGGATCGTTAACGAGCCTACGGCTGCCAGTCTGGCTTACGGGCTCGGCCTAGACCCTACCCAGCAAAAAACCATTGCAGTATATGATCTGGGTGGCGGAACATTTGACGTCTCCATATTGGCAATACAAAACGGGATTTTCGAAGTCCTGTCTACTAACGGGAATACTTTTTTAGGAGGTGATGATTTTGACCGTGCCATAGTCCATTATTGGATAGAAAAAAACAAACTCAATACAGAAACGCTTACTGCGGCTTTGATGCAGTCGCTCCGCTTAAAGGCCGAAGAAGCCAAGAAAGCCTTAACCACGCAAAACCTGTTTAACGAAAAGCTGGATGAAATCTGGTGTACACTGGACAGGCAGACCTTTGAACAACTCATTGCCCCGAAGGTAGCGGAAACCATTAATTCCTGTAAACAGGCCCTGGCCGATGCCAGACTGGACGTTCCCGCCATTGATGAAGTGGTGCTGGTGGGTGGCTCAACGCGCACACCTTATGTGAAACAACAGGTAGCTGCCTTCTTTAACCGGGAACCGCACGATAAGATCAACCCGGATGAAGTAGTTGCCCTTGGTGCGGCCATACAAGCCGATATCCTTGCCGGAAACCGGTCCGACATCCTCCTGCTCGATGTTACCCCGCTCTCCCTGGGCATCGAAACCATGGGCGGTCTGATGGATGTGATCATTCCAAGAAATACCAAAGTACCCACCAAGGCAGGCAGGCAATACACCACATCGCTGGACGGACAGGTAAATATGAAGATCACTGTTTTCCAGGGCGAGCGCGACCTGGTGAAGGAAAACAGGAAATTGGCAGAGTTCGACCTGAAAGGAATTCCGGCCATGCCTGCGGGCCTGCCGAAGGTAGACATCAATTTTATACTCAATGCCGATGGAATCCTGACTGTTCAGGCCATTGAACTTCGTTCTGGCGTTAAGCAGGAAATCGATGTGAAACCCAGTTACGGACTTACGGACGACACGGTTGAAAAGATGCTGGTAGACAGCATTACCCATGCCAAAACCGATATAGAGCAGCGTATGCTCATCGAAGCCCGCAGTGAAGGCGAACAACTGGTCTATACTGCCGAACGCTTTATTGAAAAACATGCGGTATACCTTACCGCCGAAGAAATTTCGGAAACCCAAAAATATATAGCTGCGCTAAGAGCAGCCTTATCCGATCCGGAAAAGGATGTTATCCTTAAAAAAACAGATGAACTGAACGAATTTACACGTCCTTTTGCAGAACGGGTAATGGATGTAGCTGTTTCTTCGGCCATGAAGGGAAAAAGTATTGAATAAATAACCAGGCAATACTCCTGTTTGCATACGTTTACAATAATGAAGACAACATTTATTATGGTAAGCCTTTGCGGAGCATTGCTGCTCTGCAGCTCCTGGGGCTTTTATGCCCATATGCACATCAACCGGCTGGCGGTTTTTACCCTGCCTGGGGGAATCAACTCTTTTTATAAAGCAAACATCAAATACCTGTCAGATCATGCGGTAGACCCGGATAAACGCAGGTATGCAGATACAGCCGAAGCAGCGAGGCATTACCTCGATGTTGAATGTTATGAGCCCCATATTGATAGCATACCACACCGCTGGCAGGATGCAGTAAACAGGTACGGTTTAAAGAAATTAAATGAGAATGGCACCCTTCCCTGGCAAATCCTGAAAAGCTACTTTCAGCTGGTCAATGCCTTCAAAAACCGGGATTCCATTAAAATACTGATTTACTCTGCCTATATAGGACATTATGTTGCAGATGCACATGTTCCCTTGCATACCACTCAGAACCACGACGGTCAACTGAGCAATCAGACAGGTATACACGCCTTTTGGGAAAGCAGGCTGCCCGAATTGTTTGCGAAAAATTACAACTATGTAGTAGGGTCAGCGGCTTATATTGAAAACCCTTTAAAAGAAGCCTGGAGGATCATCAGCAATACCCATAAAAAGGTAGATACGGTGCTCCGTTTGGAAGCGGCACTGAATGCAAGCTTCCCTGCCTACAGAAAATACAGCTATGCGGAAAGAAATAACCTGGTCAGCAAACAATATTCTCTTGCTTACTCAAAAGCCTATCATAAAGGCTTGAACAATATGGTAGAACGACAGATGCGGGCTTCCATTCTGGCTATTGGTTCTTACTGGTATTCTGCATGGATAGATGCGGGGCAGCCTGAACTTAGCACAATGAACTAGTTCACCTTCTCCTCTTCGGTCAGCACTTCTTCCGTTACTGTAGCAGCTTTTTTGCTGAATTTAGATTTAACAGCAGCAAATATGGCCGGGAAGAAGGTAACTACGGCAATGACAACAATCACAATGTCGAAGTTTTTCTTTACCACAGGGATCTGCCCGAGTAAATAACCTGCCAGCAATAAACTCGCAATCCAGGCCACACCGCCAATTACGTTAAACATAGTAAACCGGCCAAAAGGCATTTTGGCGATACCAGCAACAAAGGGTGCTATTGTTCTGAAAATAGGCAGGAAACGACTGAATATGATGGCCTTTCCACCGTGTTTCTCAAAAAACTCGTGCGACTGGTTATAGTATTCCAGTTTAAGGATTTTGTTATTAGGTTTAAATACTTTAACACCAAAATATCCGCCCAACTTATAATTCAGGGAGTTGCCCAGGATAGCAGCAGCAATCAGCAGCAGCATCATTACCCAGATGTTCAGTCCTGTATTTCCACCGGCAATCAATGCGCCCATGGCAAACAATAAAGAATCACCCGGCAAAAATGGGGTTACCACGAAGCCTGTCTCGGCAAAAATGATTAAGAAAAGAATGGCGTAAGTCCAGTTCCGGTAATCTCTGATGATCTCTTCCAGGTGCTTATCAATGTGCAGCAGGAAGTCAACTATAAAGCTAAAAAATTCCAAGTGTCTTAAATTAAGCCCAAAAATAAAAATATCATGGCAATAACCATGATATTTTTATGATTAGAATTGTCATAATATCTGTTCGGCAATCTAAATTAGTTTTGAACGATCACGTGACCGGTTAAAGTAGTAGCATTGGCACCGTCAATCCATATGGTATAATTTTTACCCGCCTGAAGTGCCCCGTCTACAGATGCTGAGGTAACTGCACCGGCAGAAAAGGTAAATTTAGTACCAGGATCAACCTGAATATAATCCGAAAATGATTCGTATTGTACGGCCGGTATCAGGTTTACCCCTCCGGTAATCCCAACTGCAACGTTGGCGGCTAGAAATCCGTTCAGGTTAATAAACCTCACTTTGGCTTTACCTGTAACTGTGGTCATATCATCACCCAGCAAACCCATTGCAAGTGTACCTCCCGATTTTTTGTAATAAAGCGCAGTTATATAGGCACCAATAGGAACTGACACCTGCTGCGAAGTTGCATTTGCAGTAGTAGTACCTGTGTTCATCGAAGCGAAAACATTTACACCAGAAGTGAAAACGAGGTAGTCAGAATTCGACCCATAAGCAACTGCTGTAGTTGTTTTTTTTGTATCGTTGATATACAAATCCTGCGCCGCAGAGCCTTCAACACAATTCACATGTTTAACCCTTGCCTCTCCTACCGGCTCCGGTTGTGGATCATTTTTCTTGCTACAAGAGCTTAATAATATTACAGCACTAACGCTGGCTATCGCAAAGGCCATCCAGGCCTTTGAGGATAATAAAAATGTTGGTTTCATATCTTCTATTTTTTTATTCGGTCAAAAACAAAATGGCTCGGTCAAAAACCAAGCCATTTATCGTTATTTTGTTTATAAAACTAGTTGTAATTGTTTAACATAACCGGCATTACCAGCATCAGTACGTCTTCATGCTCATTGTTGGTCTGAGGGATCAGCAAGCCGGCCCTGTTTGGACTGGATAGTTCAAGTGTCACTTCCTCTCCGCTTAAATTGCTCAGCATTTCGATCAGGAACTTTGCATTAAAGCCAATTTCAAGATCTTCCCCTTCATACTGACAGCTTAAACGCTCATGTGCCTCATTTGCAAAGTCGAGGTCTTCTGAAGAGATATTCAGTTCGCTTCCACTGATCTTCAGCCTTACCTGGTGTGTGGTTTTGTTTGCAAAAATAACCACACGACGTAGGGTATTCAGGAATAAAGCCCTGTCAATTACCAGTTTATTCGGATTATTGGCAGGAATAACCGCTTCGTAATCCGGATAGCGTTCGTCAATTAAACGGCAAACCAGGTTAATATTCTCAAATTTAAAGAAAGCACTTGTTGCATTGTAATCAACGGATACATTGATATCTGTTGAGGGCAATGCGGCTTTTAATAAAGTCAGGGCTTTTTTAGGCAGTATAAAAGATGAACTCTTATCTGCTTTGCTGTCCATACGCCTGTACCTTACCAGTTTGTGTGCATCTGTTGCCACAAAAGTGATGTATTGCTCAGAAAGCTGACAAAAAACACCCGTCATTGCCGGACGCAATTCGTCACTGCTTACTGCAAAAATAGTTTTGGTAATGGCTTCGGTTAAAACAGAAGCCGGTAAATTTACAGATGAAGCATTTTCAACCACGGGAATCTTCGGAAAATCATCTCCGTTCTCTCCGCTCAGTTTATACTTACCATCACCTGCGCTGATCTCAATAGAGAAAGTACTGTCATCAATATTGAATGAAATCGGCTGATCGGGCAATGTTTTTAACGTATCTAATAATATTCTGGCTGGCACAGCTACTTTTCCGCCCTCTTTGGATTCTACCGCTAAAGATGTGGTCATGCTGGTCTGTAAATCTGTAGCAGAAATCGTTAAATTCCCTTCCTTAATCTCAAACAGGAAATTTTCCAGTATAGGCAAAACAGTGCTGCTGCTCGATGCACCGTTAACTGTTTGCAAATGTTTTAAAAGCGTTGATGTGGATACAATAAATCTCATAGTTATGATCTAGTCAGTTCTCAAAAATATAAAAATTACCTTGCATACTTATGTTTACGGTAATAATGTTGAAAAATTGCGAACGATATTAACAATAATAATGGAACGAGGATATTAACCAGCTGCCACTGCAGCTTTTCGTTGCGCAAACGTGCCTTATCCAATAACCTGATTTTAACCTCTTTATTGCGTAGTTCAATTAAATTGTCATCATTCGACAAATAATCGGCAATATTTAACAACAATGCCTTATTTCCATAATTTCGCTGCGTATATCGGTCGAAACCAAGTGGAAAAGCTGAACCATCCCGACTGCTAACCTGGTTTTTGAAGACATCACCATCGGCGATGACCACCATTTTTGAGGGCTTTGCCACAGCAGGTAACGGATAGGCTTCATCAATACCTGCAGGTAATTCCCTGTTCAAAAATACGGAAGGGAAAACCCCTTCCAGCAGTACCCCGGTTGCCTGCGGCACACTCGCATAATCACGCGGGTCCGGCTGCTCGGCCACCATTTGCAGGGAAAGCATTTTTGGCGCATTAAAAACCTTATTGAAGGGCGAACAGCGCAGGATCACTTTTTTACGGATACCTTTTACCCCTATGGTATCCACTGTACTGACAAACTCACTTCTGATACCGTCGATGTTCTTTACCAAGGCAACAGCAGTATCAGGCATCAGTAAGGGATAATATACCCAGGGGGCCATTTGAATTTGTCCCTGCGAACCGCCCATGGCTAAAGGGATCTCGGCACAGTTGGCATCGGCAATGAGGTTATAATTTACCCTGGCCCCATAAATAAAGAGCATATCGTCCAGGTTCAGTTTCCGGTTAAAGGCCAACTGCTCGGTCTTACCCTTCAGGCTGTCCAGATCGGCACTCACCTGGTCTATACACCACACCACACGCCCACCGTTCATCACAAAGTAATTGAGCTTATATTTTTCGGCTTCGGTAAATTCTTTCTGGGGTTTGGCAATCACCAACAGTTTGAGCTTATCCAATCCAGAACGGTCAATCAGGTTCAGGTTTACCCTGCCAACTTCATAGCTGTCAGACAGGCTTTTGATGGCATCGTTCAGATGCAGGTCAGACAACTCTCCATTGCCTTCCGTAAAGCCTATTCGGGGATGCTGTCCGCTCAATACTTTTTGTATGGCAGAGGTAAATACATATTCCAGGCTTTGGATGGAATTGTTGATATTCTCTTCATAGCTTCCCTCGGCATTCAGGTTTTGCAGCAGCTTTACCGGAAAATGTTTTTCTCCGGCCTCAACTATAGCCATTGGGAAAATGGTTTTCTGGGCAAAGCCATTGTCGTTTTTGATGTTGAGATTGGTAGGCTCCACCCCCAGCTGGAACAGCTGATTGATGGCTGTATCCTGTTCCGCTGCAGATAAACCGCTCATGGGATCTGTAAATATAACCTTAACCTCTTTATCTGAATAAGCCCGGTAATCGGTCAGCAGATCTTTGGTTGCCGCTTGCAAACGTTTAAAGGCTGCCGGTAAATCGCCATCCAGAAAAACGGTGATCACAATAGGCTTTTCGTTTTTTTTTAAGATAGATTTGGTCTTATCGCTAAGTGTAAAACGTTTTTCCTTCGTAAAATCTATCCGTGTATAAACGTACTGAGATGCGATATTGGCCAAAACAACCAGGGTAAGAACAATACCTGCATTCAGCCAGTTTTTTTTGTTGCTTACCATTTCCGACCTCCTATAGCCAGCCGTGCTGCCGTAAGAAAGAGCAATACAAAGCTGATAAAGTAGATGAGGTCCCTGGTGTCCAGTACCCCCCTGCTCATCGATTGATAGTGTTCATTTACACTCAACGCGAGCAGTGCCGTTTCAAAATACCTGATGGCAAACACCTGGCTCATGGCATCAAAGCCCATATAACAAATAAAGCAGGTAAACACGGCTATGGCAAAAGCAGTAACCTGGTTTTTGGTGATGGAAGAGGCAAAAACACCTATTGCGGCAAAGGCAGCCCCTAGCAACAGCAAACCTATGTAGGAGCCAGTTACTGCGCCGGTGTCTATGTTGCCTTTAGGCATACCCAACTGGCTAACAGCACAATAGTAGATCAGTGTGGGCAGCAAAGCAAACAGGATAAGCAGCAAGCAGGCAAAGTATTTGGCCAGTAAAATCTGCCAGTCGCCAAGCGGTCTTGCAGCCAGTAAAATATAGGTACCCTCTCTTCTTTCTTCTGCAAAAGAACGCATGCTAAGTGCAGGGATCAGGAACATAAACAGGAAAGGCGCCAGGCTAAAGAAACCGGTCAGTTCAGCATAGCCGTAATCCAGTATAGAGGTGTCCGGGAAAAACCAAAGCAGCAAACCTGCAGCCAGCAGGAATACCCCAATGGTGATATAGGCCATCAGCGAATTTAGCTGGCTGAACAATTCCCTTTTAAAAACGGCGTACATGCATCCTCTAAAAATTATACCCTGCCCGTATTCCGGCAAATGAACGTGTACCGCCGCTTCTTGCCCAGTTCTCATACCTGAGCCCGATATCCAGGCTCCCGTTTTTACCTACAGGCCATGTGGTGCCCAGGCCTGGCACATAAACAAAGGAAGTACCCGATCCGGAGCCGCTGGCAGTAGATATGGAAACACCCAACTCCGCAGCAGCATAAACCTTGCTGCCAAAAAAATACCTGGCACCTGCTTTTATGGGTACAAAACCTTCCTTGTATTTGATGTTGGTAAAAACATCGGGGCCATGAAACCTTAAATACCCCACATTACCGGTAATACTCAGGTTATCGGCAACCGGTTTTTGATACAGTAGTGAAACGCCGATCGCATAATCGGCCACATCCTTAAAACCGCCAACCGGAAAAGCGCCATCCAGACCAAGGCCAATCTGCGACTCCCTTGATTTGGTTTGTGCATTCAACTGGTTAAGCATTAAAAAAAAGGCCAGCGACAGGAATAAAATTTTCTTCAGCATATGGGTACTTATAGATCTTTTCTCAACAGGGTTTTCCAGCTGGTCTTGCTGGCAATCAGTTCATCCAGGTGTTTAATCTCGATGCGCTGCTGCTCCATGGTATCGCGGTGGCGGATGGTTACGGTATTGTCTTCCAGGGTCTGATGGTCCACGGTAACGCAGAAAGGCGTTCCAATGGCATCTTGGCGACGGTAACGTTTTCCAATGGCATCTTTTTCTTCATAAATGCAATTGAAATCCAGTTTCAGGTTATCCATAATTTCCCTTGCTTTTTCAGGCAGTCCGTCTTTCTTGGTTAAAGGGAAGATGGCCACTTTATAGGGAGCAAGACAAGGATGCAGGCGCAGCAGTGTTCTGCTGTCCTGTTTTTCTGACGTGCTCAGATCTTCCTCTTCAAAAGCATTGATCAGGGTAAGCAGGAACATACGGTCTAAGCCGATAGAAGTTTCAATTACATATGGCACATAATTGCCATAAGGCTTGCCTTCTTCGTTAAGATCGTTGTCAAAATACTGCATCTTCCTGCCTGAGAATTTCTCGTGCTGCGAAAGGTCAAAATCAGTACGGCTGTGGATACCTTCTACTTCTTTAAAGCCAAAAGGAAATTCAAACTCAATATCTGTTGCGGCATTGGCATAATGCGCCAGTTTTACGTGATCGTGATAACGGTATTTTTCAGCTGAAGTACCCAAAGCCTTGTGCCATTTCAGACGCGCCTCTTTCCAGTAGGCAAACCATTTCTGGTCTTCGCCCGGTCTTACAAAGAACTGCATTTCCATCTGTTCAAACTCACGCATCCGCATAATAAATTGACGGGCAATCACTTCATTTCTAAAAGCTTTACCAATCTGGGCGATTCCGAAAGGGATTTTCATACGTCCTGATTTTTGTACATTCAGGAAGTTCACAAAAATCCCCTGAGCGGTTTCAGGGCGCAGGTAAACTTCCTCAGAACCCTCTGCCATGGCTCCAAACTGCGTACTGAACATCAGGTTAAACTGCCGTACCTCTGTCCAGTTTTTAGTTCCGCTTACAGGACAGGCGATCTCATGCTGTTCAATTAAAGTCTTTAGTTCCTGCAGGTTTTCGGCTTTAAGCGCCTCATCCATATCGGCCTGCAGTTTGGCCGCTTTATCTGATTTACCGTCTTTTTCATAACGGGCAATTTTATCTTCCAGTAGCTGGTCGGCACGATAGCGTTTTTTGGAATCCTTATTGTCGATCATCGGATCGTTAAAACCATCTACGTGACCGCTGGCCTTCCATACTTTAGGGTGCATAAAGATGGCAGAATCTATCCCTACAATATTTTCATGCATTTGCACCATGGCTTTCCACCAATAGGTCTTGATGTTGTTCTTTAATTCTGCACCCAGCTGTCCGTAATCATAAACTGCGCTCAGTCCGTCATAAATTTCGCTGCTTTGAAATACAAAACCGTATTCCTTGGCGTGTGATATTACATTTTTAAATTGTTCGTCGTTAGTATGTTTTGCCATAATGATGCAAACTTAGAGAAAATATTTTAATGGTTTTCATGAATAAGAACCTGTTTTTCCTACTTTTGAAAGTGATCTCCGGTGCAAACCTAAAAATTAAATCAATTGAGCATTAAAGTACAGCAGTTAGCCAAACATTTCGATAAACAAAAAGCAGTTGACGGGATTAGTTTTGAAGCAAAACCAGGAAGGATACTGGGCTTCCTTGGGCCAAATGGCGCGGGCAAGTCGACCACCATGCGTATGCTTACCGGTTATTTAAAACCTACATCGGGCACTGCCAGTCTGGCGGGCTATGACGTACAGGTGCAGGCACTGGAAATGAAAAAGATCATGGGCTACCTGCCCGAAAATACCCCTTTGTATACCGACATGTATGTAAAGGAATTCTTATTATTTGTAGCCAACACTTACAAGCTGAAAGATGCCGCTTTAAAAGTCGAGGAAACGATCAAAAAAACAGGTTTAACTGCGGAACAGCATAAGAAGATCGGAATGCTGTCCAAAGGCTACAAACAACGTATAGGCCTGGCTCAGGCCATAATACACGATCCGGAAGTACTGATCCTGGACGAGCCTACCTCCGGTCTCGATCCGAACCAGCTTAACGACATGCGGGAACTGATCAGGAACCTGGGCAGAAACAAAACCGTTATCCTTTCCACACACATCATGCAGGAGGTAGAAGCTGTTTGCGACGATGTGGTCATCATCCACAAAGGAAGCATTGTAGCCAATGACACCATTGCAGGCCTTAAGGCGCAGCATTCGGGTGCCACATTGGAGGAGATTTTCAGAACACTCACCTACAGTTAAATTTTCTACCCTCTGAAGGGGGATTTTTATGACATCTGATATTTTATTTAATTTTTTAGAATATTCCCTTGTAACAATGGCAAAGTTTTTGTGTCTATGGAATAAATCAATTAGAAATTAAATAAAAAACACATGAAAAAATTATTTCTACTAACAGCTATCGCAGGTTTATTTGCAATTTCAAACGTAAAAGCACAGGATGCAGCAATGTCTGGACCTAAATTAGGTATTGGTGCAGAGTTTGCATTCCCAATGGGAGATTTTGGAGATGGCTACAAATTTGGTGTAGGTGGTTCTTTACAATACCAACACCCGATTGCCAACAAATTGAATTTGACAGGAAGCGCAGGTTACCTAAACTTTACAGGAAAAGAAGTTACTGTATTAGGCACAACTTTTAAAAATGAGGCAATAGGATTTATTCCTGTAAAAGCAGGTTTAAGATACTTCCTTGCTGAAAACATCTTTGTAGGTGGTGAACTTGGTGCTGTTTTCGGGACTAAAGACGGTGTAGGAACAGCTTTCGCTTATTCACCAGGTGTTGGTGTTGAGTTTCCGGTTGCAGACAAATCGACTATTGAACTAGGTGGCCGCTATGAAGGATGGTCTAATGACGGAACTTCCTCGTTCATCGGTTTAAGACTGGCTTGGAACTTCGGTTTGTAGTCAAAAACTAAAATCATTAAAAAGCCTGTTTGAATAAATCAAACAGGCTTTTTTTATGAATGTTAAACAAAATACTTAAATTCACCTGCTGCTTGAAGAGAATATTAACAGGCAGATTGGGCTTCTTGGCAACCTTTTCGCATCTGCATCATAAGAATTAGCAAATCAAATTTATTTCATTTTCGAGAGCAAAATTAAATCTGCCTGTAATTTCTGTTCAAAAAGAAACCAGCAAAAAAATACCCAACAGTAAAATTATTTAACACATATTTTTATCTTCGCGCCATCTTAATTAACGAAAAAAAATATGAGAAAATTATTTATCATTCTACTATCAGTGAGTACTTGTTTAACTGCTTTTTCGCAAGAGAAAGGTAGTTTTGAATTTGGATTTAACGTTGGTTATAATCTTTCTACAGTAACAAGCGGATCAACTACCAACAGCACCTTCAGAAGTGCATTTAACGCCGGAGGCTTTGGTGATTATTATTTTTCAAACAGGTGGAGCATTAAAGCGAAATTAACTTACGATCAAAAAGGTTGGAACGATGGTTTTATAACCAACTTAAACAATGGACAAAGTTTTAAAACCGATTATCGCATTGATTATTTAACGATACCAGTTATGGCAAACTGGCACTTTGGAAAAAAAAGAAACTGGTACCTGAATTTTGGCCCCTATGCCGGTTTTTTGTTAAATGCTAAAGAAACCATGTTCAACACAGACTTAAAAGAGATTATGAACAGTACCGATTTTGGCTTAGCCGCTGGAATAGGTGTTAAAATTCCAGTAGCTAAAAAATTAAAAATTCTATTGGAATTAGATGGGCAAAGCGGTTTTACAGATGTGCTCAAAAACAATCAAGGCAGTACCATCAACAACTCCAGAAGCAGCTTTAATACAGGTTTAGTTTTCGATCTTTAAAATTTCACTTCTTTAAAAGACTGCTCAAAGTATATTCCCAGTTCATTCTGGCAATATTTAATACCGATATGCTTTGCGGGCATTCCACCTCACAGGCTTCTGTATTGCTGCAATGCCCAAATGCTTCGGCATCCATCTGCCCTACCATGGCCAATGCCCTTTTACGGGATTCTACCTTGCCTTGCGGCAGTTTGGCCAGATGTGCTATTTTAGCAGAGGTAAATAAAGCAGCACTGGAGTTTTTGCAGGTAGCTACACAAGCCCCACAACCAATACAGGCTGCAGAATCAAAAGCAGATTCTGCAGCTTCATGATCAATTGGAATGCCATTGGCCTCGGGCGCCTGTCCGGTATTTACCGACACAAAGCCACCAGACATGATGATCCTGTCGAAAGCCGAGCGATCTACCTTCAAATCGCGCTTTACCGGAAAGGCCATTGCCCGGAAAGGCTCCACATAAATGGTATCCCCATCTTTAAACTCGCGCATGTGCAGCTGACAAGTGGTCAGATGTGCTACAGGACCATGCGCCCTTCCATTGATCATCATTCCGCATTGCCCGCAAATTCCCTCCCTGCAATCGTGATCAAACTCTACAGGCCTCTCGCCCGCCAGCACCAGCTTTTCGTTCAGCGTGTCCATCATTTCCAGGAACGACATATGGGGAATCACCTCATCCAATTCATAATCAACCAGTTTACCTTCACTTCCGGCATCGTTCTGCCTCCAGATTTTCAGATATATCTTCATCACCTTGTTGTTATTTATAACTCCTTACTGCCAGTTCAACATTTTCAAATTTCAAAGGTTCGGGCACCAGCACCTCTTCCTTACCTTCTCCCTGGTATGCCCAGGCAGAAACGAAACAAAACTTCTCGTCGTTCCGTAAAGCCTCGCCCTCCGGGGTCTGATATTCTTCCCTGAAGTGCGCCCCGCAGGATTCCTCCCGGCTAAGCGCATCCCGGCACATTAGCTCGGCCACTTCCAGATAATCGGCCACCCGGCCCGCCTTTTCCAGCTCTCCGTTCATCTCATCTTCTTCGCCCGACACCTTTAGGTCGCTATAAAAGTCGTCACGCAACTCACCAATGCCTTGTATGGCTTTTAGCAATCCTTCCCTGCTCCTCGACAAGCCGCAATAATCGTAAAGCAGCTTACCCAGAGTTTTATGGTAATGATCACAGGTTTTACTGCCCTTAATTTCCAGCAAGCTGGAAAGCTGCGCCCTTACACTTACCTCAGCGTCTACAAATTCCTGCCTGTCCAGATCCAGCCTGGGTGCTTTGATTTCTCCCGAAAGGTAATTGGAAACTGTATATGGGGCCACGAAATACCCATCCACACAAGCCTGCAGCAGGGAATTTGCCCCCAGGCGATTGGCCCCATGATCGGCAAAATTGGCTTCGCCCAATGCAAATAACCCCGGTATGGTGGTCATCAGCTCATAGTCAACCCATAAACCACCCATAGAAAAATGTGCTGCCGGCGAGATCATCATTGGCTCGGTATAAGCATCTGTAGCTGTAATTTTGCGGTACATATCGAACAGGTTGCCATATTTTTCTTTGATTTTTTGTTTACCCTGTTCTTTTATGGCTTTAGAAAAATCAAGATAAACCGCATTCTTTTGCGGTCCAACTCCAAAGCCTGCATCTATCCGCTCCTTTGCCGCACGCGAAGAGATATCGCGCGGAGCCAGGTTTCCGAAAGCAGGGTAGCGCCTTTCCAGGTAGTAATCACGTTCGGCCTCCGGGATGTCATTTGGCGCCCGCTCTTCACCGGCCCTCAATGGCACCCATATCCTGCCATCGTTCCTTAATGATTCCGACATCAGTGTAAGCTTAGATTGGTAAGCTCCAGACTGAGGCAAAGAGGTGGGATGTACCTGTGTCCAACTCGGGCATGCCATAAATGCCCCTTTCTTATGCGCCCGCCAGATGGCAGAGGCATTGCAGCCCATGGCCAGGGTAGATAAGTAATAGATCTTGCCAAAGCCACCTGTAGCCAGAATTACCGCATGCGCAGTATGTCTTTCGATCTCCCCAGTGTCGAGGTTGCGCACAATTATCCCTCTGGCCTTTCCATCCACAACAACCAGTTCCATCATTTCATGCCGCGTATGCAGCACCACAGCTTTGGCAGCCACCTGCCGCATCAGCGCCTGGTAAGCGCCCAGCAGCAGTTGCTGTCCGGTTTGTCCCCTGGCATAAAAGGTGCGGCTTACCTGTACACCTCCAAAAGAACGGTTGTTCAAATAGCCACCGTACTCTCTGCCAAAAGGCACACCCTGTGCTACTGCCTGATCGATCAGTTGTCCAGAACATTCTGCCAGCCGGTATACATTGGCTTCACGCGAGCGGAAATCGCCACCCTTAATCGTATCATAAAACATACGATAAACGCTATCGCCATCATTTTTATAATTCTTGGCAGCATTAACCCCGCCCTGAGCGGCTACAGAATGGGCACGCCTGCCTGAATCCTGAAAGCAGAAAGCAGTAACGTTATAGCCCATCTCTGCCAGTGATGCTGCAGCCGAGCTTCCTGCAAGGCCAGTTCCCACCACAATCACATCCAGCTTTTTACGGTTTGCGGGGTTCACCAGCTTTGCATGGTCCTTATAATAATTCCATTTATCTTTTAGCGGACCGGGAGGTATTTTTGCGTTCAGTTCCATAAAACATATTGGCTTAGGTAAATATAAAGTGGAATAATGGCAAAGCCGATGGCAATGGTATAACTGTACCAGATACCAAAAACCCTGACCCACCGAACATATTTGGGGTGATAAACGCCCAGACTGCGGGCCGCGCTGAAAAAGCCATGTAAAAGATGAAAGCCCAGAGCGAACATCGCCAGCATATACAACAAAACATACCACCAGTCGCCGTAAACACCAATGACTACCCCATACAAATCTTTTTGCCCATGCTGATCTACCGGCAAACTGCCGAATTTATACTGATACCAGAAGTCCTTAAAATGAAAAACCAGGAAAACCAGTATGATGGTACCCAGAATACCCATATTGCGCGAATACCACTTGCTCGTTACGTTACGTTGATCATATAGGTACTTACCTGGTACTTTTTTATTTTTCAGGGTGATGAGCAATGCATCTATGCAATGGATAACAATAGATGCGTACAGCACATAAGATATGATTTTAATGAAAATATTTCCGGATAAAAGCTGGGAGTAGCCGTTAAAGCTTTCCCGCGCCTGCGCTGCAGGCAAGAGCAGCTGCAGGTTGCCCAGCAAATGGATAACCAGGAAAAAGCACAGGAACAATCCTGTGAGCGCCATCAGGGTTTTACGCATCAGGCTAGAAAATGTACCATTCTGATCCATGGATAAAAAAATTAATAAACACCTATTGCCTTCCACCACAGGCCACCTATCCCCATCCAGATTACGATAAAAATGATACTCAGTATAAAGCCGCGCGACCACCATTCTTTCACTTCAACAAAGGTGCTTCCAAAAAATACCGGTGCAGGGCCATGGCCGTAATGGGTTAAAGTACCATAAATACCACCGCAAAAACCTAATGATAAGGCGAGCAGCATAGGCGGGATACCCACCGAAACACCAACCCCGAGTAAAGCGGCATACATGGAGGCTACGTGTGCGGTTGCGCTGGCAAACATATAATGACTGTAAAAATAAACCAGGATAATGATGGGAAAGGCCATCGTCCAGCTCATATGGCCTATTTTAGCTTTTACCAGTTCGCTAAACCAGGGGATTAAGCCCAGCTGGTTTAGCGCGCTACCCATCATCACCAGGGCAGAAAACCATACAATGGTGTCCCAGGCATTTTTCTCGCTCTTCACATCGTCCCAGGTCAGCACCTGCGAAAGCAATAAAAACACAAGGCCTATAAATGCCGTGGTAGTGGCATCTATCTTAAAAATATCACCGGTGATCCACAGGAACAGCAATACAAAAAAAGCGGTCAGCATCAACCACTCATTGCGGGTAACCGCACCCATTTCTTTCAGCTTTTCGGTGGCCATCTTTGTAGCGCCCTGGGTCTTTTTCAGTTCAGGCGGATAAATCTTGTAGAGGACATAAGGGATCGCTATTAATGATACGATCCCCGGTATCAGTGCAGCCCACATCCATGACATCCAGGTAATGTGTATGCCCAGGTCGGCCGCAAATTTCTGGCACATCGGGTTACTTGCCGTGGCAGTAAGGAACATCGAAGAAGTAATAAGGTTGATGTTGTAGCAGTTGAGCGACAAATAGGCACCCAGTTTACGGTGCGTTTCGGGCTGTTCGGGAACAGAGCCAAAATTAAGCGCCATAGATTTCATAATGGGATAAATGATCCCTCCCCCCCTGGCCGTATTGCTGGGAATGGCCGGAGCAAGCACCAGATCTGCGAGGCCAAGGCCATAACCCAGGCCCAGTGAACTTCTACCGAATATCCGGATGAAAAGATACGCAATCCTGCTACCCAGTCCGGTTTTGATGAAGCCCCGGGCAATGAAAAAAGAAATGCCGATAAGCCAGATCACTTTATCACCAAAGCTACTCAGGGCCAAAGAGATGGACTTACCCGGATTACCCGGGGCAAGCACGCCTGTTAAGGCGACTACAGCAATAGCAATCATAGACATGGTACCCATAGACGCAGCTTTAAGGATAATGCCCAGAATGGTAGCCAGGAAAATGGCCAGCAAATGCCAGGCTTCAGGCTTTACACCTTCTGGCACCGGAATGAACCAGATCAGTAACCCAAAGGCCAGGGTCACCAGAATCATTTTGTAGTTGATCTCTTTCATGGGTATATTCTATTGTTTAGTTTCGACAATTAAAATCTGGCCTGTACCTGGCAAATCAGCCTGTTGGTATTGTACTGCGTGGTATTCGGTATATTGTTTTGATACCTGTCCATAAGCAGGCCAAGCTGCACCCTTATGGCGTAAGCTTCTGCAAAAGAAGCACTCACCATAGGGATATAACTTTGCCTGGCATTGCCCTGCTGTTTAAAGTCGGCATCCAGGTATTCATACCGGAAAGCAAACTCCAGGCTCTTCAGACGTGTGTGCTTAAAGCTATATCCAGCATTTGGCTGCAGATAGATGCCTCTCATCCCAAAATGGCTGACCGGCACCAACGGGTCGGCCTGGTCAAAATAAGCTACACTGTTTACCCCCTGTTTATATTCTGAAACCATTTCTATGTTCCACCTTTCATCCAGCTGCCTTTTATAGTCGATATCGGCACCCCAGGCCCATATTTTCTGCCCCATATTTTTACCTGCACCCGCGCTGATTCCCAGCTCTGTGCTTTTCCCCAGGCCAAATACCAGTCGCGCTGGAACAATTTTGCCATCGTCATTATCACCGGTCTGGTTCCGGTTATTGCCATTGTAAACACCGATATAATATTTTATGGCTATGGGGAGGTCTTTGATTGCCCCAAAATAGCTGGCACCAATCTGAAAGCTCTGCCAGCTGTTGGCACCAAACAGATAATATCCATTGGAATAATCTATGGAGCGCACAAAATCCACAGGATAATTGTCTTCCTGTCCAAACTGTGGCCTGAACTGACCAAACTGAAAATTCACATAATCGTTTATACTGTACTTGATAAAAGCATTTTCCAGTACCTTGTTTTGGGGGTTGCCGGTAAAATCGCCAAAGTTTACCAGGATAACGGCATTGATCCGGTCACTGATGGTCGCGTTCAGTTGAAGCCGGGCACGTTTTACAGAAAAAGAATTTCGTGAAAAATACTCGGTTCCGGTATGGTGTTTTCCGGCTATGTCCACATCCTTGTCCAACGAATAGTTAAACTGCGTTTGCAGCATTCCGGAAAAATTGATTTTGCTTTTTTCAGACAAATTCACATTTATTCCCTGGGCATTTATCATCACCGGTGAAAACAGCAAAAGGTAAAAGCAGGTTTGTTTGAAGTAAGAGAGCTCCATGGGCGCTTTAATTAGGTGAGTCGTGGTACACTAATATAAACAAAATTTTCTTCATTTAGTTTTGTGTTTAACTTAACCGTAAAAAACAGCATATCTGCTGACTTCCTGCAAAATAGGAGATAGCTTACACAACCGGTATGGGTCATCTTGTGCTCCCCTATAATAAAACGCTACCTGCTCCGGTATCGGGCCGTACCCACCTCGGCCTTTCCTCGCTCCGAACCGAACAAGGTCCGAAGAAAGTCCGAAGAAACACCGAGGAAGAAGCGAAGCAGGTAAAGTGTAACACCAGAACAACAATAGTACTACAGCGGAACATCAAACTGGCTTAAGTTTTGCTCAGCTGAGCCTATGAAACCCTTATTAGCATTTACCTTTTTTATCCTGTCGGCCTTGACTATAAAAGCCCAAAATACCAACGGCTGGACCAAAGAAGAATTGAGAATGGCCAATACGGCCGGGAATGCCGACTACCTTACCGGTGAAGAGAAAGATATGGTAATTTACATGAACCTTGTGCGAATGGACGGAGAGCGATTCTTTAACACCTTTTTGCAGGACTTTATTGATGCACACAACGAACAGATGAAACAATACAGCAATTACGAGAGGTTAAAGATAGACAGAAAGGATAAATATTATCTCAGCCTGAAAAACGACCTTAAGAACATCAAACTGTTGCCTGTTTTCTGGCCGGATGAAGCCCTGAGCCAGGTGGCAAAACTGCATGCAAAGGATTTGGGCAGGAACAATTTTGCCAAACATAACTCCAGCGATGGAAGAACACCAAAAGACCGGATCGGGAAACTGTACCCAAAAAGATCCAGCGGGGAAAACCTTGCATTTGGTTTTTCGAGCGGACTGGGCAACATCTGCCTGCTCCTGATCGATAAAGGGGTACCCGACCTGGGCCACAGGAAACTCATTCTGAACACCTCATACCAGTTAAATACGGTCGGGTTAAGCATTCAGCCGCACAAAACCTACCGCTATTGCGCAGTGATTGACTTTGTTAGTCTGCCAGATTAACATATAAATAAAATACCTAGCCATATTTTTTGATTTTGATAAAAATGTATCGAAATTTGCGTCATGAATTTCAATATCCATAATGACTTCAGTCAGTAAGCCCCCGGTCAGCTAAAAAATCACCGATCCGGGGGACACATTTTTATTTGTTTCAAATACCCAGCTCATTTATTTTATCATGGAAAATCAGAAAATCACCAAGGTGATTGGAAAAATATTGCTTTGGTTAGCATTAACCGGAACCCTTGCCCTTATTATAGCAGCCTTTTACCAGGCTTCCTCATTTTACCTGCTCATTGCCCTGCCATTGATCCTGATCACTGCGATAGGCTACGACCGCTTTCAATCTAAACACGCTGTATTGCGGAATTACCCCGTTGTGGGCAGATTACGTTATTTCTTTGAAGCCATAAGACCCGAAATGAGGCAGTACTTTTTTGAGTCGGACCTCGATGGAAAACCCTTTAACAGACGTCAGCGTTCTATTGTTTACCAAAGGGCAAAAAACGAAAGGGAGACTGTTGCCTTTGGGATGCAGGTAGACCCTTACCAGCAAGGCTACGAATGGGTATCGCACAGCATTTACCCCAAAAAACTGTCCGGTACCGATTTGCGGGTTATGGTGGGTAACCATCAGTGCAGCCAGCCCTATAGCTTAAGTATACTCAATATCGGCGCAATGAGCTTTGGTGCCTTAAGCCGGACAGCCATTATGGCTTTGAATCATGGAGCGAAATTAAATGGCTTTGCACACAATACAGGTGAAGGTGGCATCAGTCCACACCACGTTAAGGGTGGTGCCGACCTGATCTGGCAGATTGGGACCGGTTATTTTGGTTGCCGCGATAGCGAAGGCAATTTTGACCCCGCCCTGTTCCAGAAGAATTCCAGGCGCAGTTATGTAAAAATGATCGAGATTAAATTGTCGCAAGGCGCCAAGCCTGGCCATGGTGGTATTTTGCCAGCTGCGAAAAACACAGCCGAGATTGCAGAGATCAGAAGCGTCCAGCCCGGAACAACCGTCATATCGCCCCCTGCCCACAGCACCTTTAATGATGCAACCGGGCTGATGCATTTTGTAGCCCAGCTACGCGAGCTTTCGGAGGGCAAGCCTGTTGGCTTTAAACTTTGTATAGGAAGTAAACAGGAATTCCTGGACATCTGCACAGCCATGCTGGCCACAGGCATTTGTCCGGATTTTATCACCATAGATGGTGCTGAAGGCGGCACCGGTGCTGCTCCGTTGGAGTATACCGATTATGTAGGAATGCCATTGCTGGATGCCCTGGCGTTTGTCAGTTCTTCGTTAACAAAACTGGGCTTAAGAAAGCAGGTAAAAATCCTGGCCTCAGGAAAGATCATTACGGGATTCGACATCATGAAAGCCATGTCGCTGGGGGCAGATGCCTGCTATAGCGCACGTGGTATGATGATGGCCCTGGGCTGTATACAGGCTTTAAAATGTGACAGTGGCAAATGCCCTGTAGGGATTGCCACGCAGGACAAAAGCCTTTATAAAGGAATTGATGTGACCGATAAAAAACACAGGGTAGCCAATTTTCATAAAAATACCCTGCACGCTACTGCAGAACTGATGGAAGCTTGCGGGTTTGGCAGCCTGGAAGGCATTAGGCCTGAACATTTTCACCGCAGAATTGACACTACCCGGACCATGAATTTCAAGGACATCTACTTTGGAGCTGTAGCAGGTTAATTTATTTTGAACAATGATGACCAAATTACTTAAATTGGCAGCCTCAAATTAAAGCCATTGAAAAAAAGACATACCATTACCCTGAACCTGTATGCTGCTCTTGCCTACAGGTTTTTGCTAATAATGTTCCTGTATACGCTATGCCGGCTGGGCTTTTACTTTTTTAACCACAGCCTGTTTCAGCATGTAACCTTACCCAAATACCTGTACATGTTATGGGGTGGTTTAAAGTTTGATGTATCGGCACTGATTTATATCAACCTGATATTTATCCTGCTGCAGATCATCCCTTTCCCTTTCAGGTATAAGGAAGGTTATCAGCGTTTCTGTAAATGGCTTTTCATTGTCAGCAACAGCCTGGGCATCCTGGCCAATTTTGCAGATTTTGCTTATTTCAAGTATACCCTTAAAAGAACTACGGCAACAGTATTCAGCCAGTTCGGTAACGAGCAGAACAAGATGAAACTGTTGATGGATTTCCTGGCAGACTACTGGTACCTCTTCCTGCTGTATGCCGTGTTCATCTGGGTATTCGTCTGGCTTTACAAGCTGGTGAAGGTTAAGAAACCTGTAAGCTACAAATGGCCTGCATATGTGCTGCACACTGTATTGCTGTTTGCCATCGCACTGGTATGCCTTACCGGGGTGCGTGGTGGCTGGGGTTTCGGGACACGCCCCATTACCCTGAGCAATGCCGGTGAATTTGTAGATACGCCAGATCAGATGAGCCTGGTACTGAACACCCCGTTTTGTATATTCAGGACATTGAAGGCTTCCAAATTAAAGCCGGTAAATTATTACGATGAACAAACACTGAACAGCCTTTACAATCCTGTTCATACACCTTCGGACACGGCAAAATTCAAACCCCTTAACGTAGTTTTTCTGATCATTGAAAGCCTGGGTAAAGAGCATGTAGGAAGTTTAAATACCGACCTGCAAGGCGGGAAATACAAAGGCTATACCCCATTTATTGACTCCCTGGTTTCGCAGAGCTATACTTTTACCAAGACTTATGCCAATGGGCGTAAATCCATTGATGCCCTGCCTTCAGTCATTACCAGTATCCCCGGCATCAGGGAGCCTTTTATATTGTCCATTTACTCGGGCAACAAAACCACCAGTATAGCCAAACTCCTGGGCGATAAAGGCTATGAAACGGCATTCTTTCATGGTGCACCTAATGGTTCCATGGGTTTTTCTTCCTATACGCACCTGGCGGGAATTAAACATTACTTTGGACAGAACGAATATAAAAATACCGGCGATTCGGACGGCACCTGGGGCATCTGGGATGACCCCTTTATGCAGTACATGGCACATACCATGAACACCTTCAAACAGCCCTTTTTCTCCAGCTTCTTCTCGCTTTCCTCTCATCACCCTTTCCGGCTTCCGGATAAGTATGTAGGCAAGTTCCCTAAAGGGCCGCTGCCGGTACAGGAAGTGCTGGGTTATACCGATATGGCCCTGCGTAATTTTTTCAGAACAGCAGCAGCCATGCCCTGGTACAAAAACACGTTATTTGTACTTTGTGCAGATCATGCAACGGTCTCTTATTTTCCTGAATATCAGACAACACCGGGTTATTTCTCTATCCCCATCATCCTGTATTATCCTGGCGGAAACCTGAAAGGGAAGTCGGACAAGGTGGTGCAGCAACTGGACATTATGCCTACCGTACTAAACTACCTGCATTACGATAAACCTTATTTCTCTTTTGGCTTTGATGCTTTTGCAAAAGGGAATGATAATTTTGCCATCAACAATAACGACGGGAATTTTAACTTTTACCAGGGCAATTACATGCTGGTAAATGATGGTAAACTGAACGTTGCATTGTATAACTTAAAAACAGACCGTCTAACCAGGAACAACATTTTGACCAAAGAACCGTTAATTGCGGAGCAGATGGAGAAATACCTGAAAGCTTTTATACAGCAGTATACCAACAGAATGATTGATAATACCTTAACAGCACCATAATCCATGCGAAAGGCCTTATTAAAAATAATAGACTTTTTTTATACTCCTTTTTCGCGCTGGCTCTCCCTGCATACTTTCAGGTATATCGTTTCTGGAGGCTCCACGGCCGCAACCGGAATCGTGGTTTATTACATCGCCTACAACTGGATTTTACACCAGAAAGATGTACACATTGACCTGCCCCCACTGCCAGGTTTAATTACCGCCCCCACTGCCGCACTTGCCATCGAATCGGTCATTACCTTTTTTATCGGCTTTATGCTGAATAAATACCTGATTTTCACCAAATCCAATTTAAAGGGACGTATCCAGCTGTTCCGTTATGGCTCGGTTGTGGTGACCAATATTTTGCTGAACTACGCCATGCTTAAGGTACTGGTAGAAGCATTTGGTTTTTACCCCACCATCTCCAAAATCATCATCACTGTATTCCTTGCTGTTTTCAGCTATTTTTCGCAGAAACATTTTTCTTTTAAGGTACGAAAATAGGGCATTTATTGGTGGTCGCTTAAGTATTGAGTATATTAGTAGCGTTTTTAACGACGACTTATCATGAGTGATTTTAATGACTTTAATAACCAGCAGGTGGCCAATCTGCCCCGTCATCTCCGACAGTTTATTGTGGAGCAGCATTACGAAAAATACACACCGATAGATCAGGCTGTATGGCGTTATGTAATGCGCCAGAATTATAGTTATTTAAAGCAGGTCGCTTTTTATCCTTACATCAAAGGCCTGCAGCGTGCGGGTTTAAGCATAGAATATATCCCCGATCTGCAAACCATGAACGATAATCTTGGGAAAATCGGCTGGGGTGCTGTTACTGTAGATGGGTTTATTCCACCCGCAGCCTTCATGGAATACCAGGCTTACCGCGTGTTGGTGATTGCTGCAGACATCCGCCAGATCAACCACATCGAATATACACCAGCGCCCGATATTATCCATGAATCGGCAGGCCATGCACCAATTATTGCCGATACAGATTACAACAATTACCTGAGTTACTTTGGCTCCATAGGTGCAAAAGCCATGTTCTCTTCCAAAGATTTTGAATTGTATGAGGCGATCCGCAACCTTTCTATCCTGAAAGAGGCTGTAGATGCAAACGAAGAGGAAATTGCAAGGGCCGAACGCCTGCTGCAGCAAATCTCAGAAAATATGGGCGAGCCCTCAGAAATGGCCTTGCTGAGCAGACTCCACTGGTGGACGGTAGAATATGGACTGATCGGTACACTTGAGGACCCGAAGATCTATGGAGCTGGCTTACTTTCTTCTATCGGCGAAAGTTCGACCTGCATGAAACCGGATGTGAAAAAATTATGGTATAACAAGGATACCATCAACTATACTTACGACATTACCAAGCCGCAGCCCCAGTTATTTGTAACAGAGACCTTTCAGAACCTGATCGATGTTTTAGAGGGCTTTGCAGATACCATGGCCTTCAGAAAAGGGGGAACAGAGAGTATCATAAAAGCGATAGAGTGTAAAAATCCTTCTACCGCAGTATACAGCTCTGGATTGCAGGTAACCGGGGTATTTACAGATATGGGCGTGGATGCCAATGACGAGCTTACGTTTATCAAAACAACAGGTCCGTCAGCCCTGGCTTTTGGAAATAAAGAATTGACGGATCATGGCAAACATTACCATAAGGATGGGTTTTCATCGCCGGTAGGCAAACTACGCCAGCTAGTTACCCCGCTGGAAAATATGACTGCGCAGGAGCTTCTGAATTGCGGTGTAGCACTTTACAATACTGCCACACTCGAATTTGAAAGCGGCATTACCGTAAAAGGTACCGTAAAATCCATTTTGCAGAAAGCAGGAAAAACCATCCTGATCAGCTTTAGTGATTGTACCGTAAAAGAAAGCAATGGTAATGTCCTTTTCCAGCCGGAATGGGGCATGTACGACATGGCCGTTGGCGAAAAGATCGTTTCTGTGTTTAACGGGGCGGCCGATAAAGATGCGTATGAAGAGCTGACCCACATCAGCAACAAACATACCCATAAAGTGGTATACGACAATAAAACACAGAAACTGCATAGCATTTATAAAACCGTACGGGAGATCAGGAACAACGGAACAGGCTATGAACAATTACAGAACCTGTTTGACACCTTGAAAACCGAGTATCGTTACGACTGGCTGGCAACTATGGAGATCCTGGAGATTTTATACCATAAGCAGCTTTACCCTGAACTGGAAAAAGAGATCAGGATTTACCTGCAGTTGAAATCGGCAAATGAGCTTGAATATACGAAACTGATTAACGATGGGTTACATGTCATTGAAAACCCGGTTACACAATTGATTACTGAGGAGGAAACAAATTAAATGAATATTGTATTAACAGGCGCAAGTAGTGGAATCGGATTTGAAGCCGCGCTGGAATTTACACTGAACAAAGAAAATAAAGTAGTTTGTATCGCCCGTTCGGCCGACAAACTCCGCAAACTATTGGAAATAGCCAAAGGCATTACGCCAGATTGCACTCTGCTGCCGGTGGAGTTTGATATTGTAAATGACGACTACGCTGCACTGGTTCCTTTTTTAAGGGAGAAGTTGGGCACTATTGACATCCTGATCAATAATGCCGGTTCCCTTATCAACAAGCCTTTTTCGGAAACCACCGCGGCCGATATGGCGGATATGTTTGAAAGCAACGTACTGGGGCATTTCAACATGATGAAAAACCTGCTCCCGCTGATGGGCAGCGATAGCCATGTGGTTAACATCGGCAGTATGGGCGGTTTTCAGGGTAGTGTGAAATTTCCAGGGCTATCGGCCTATTCGGCCAGTAAGGCGGCCCTGCACGCCTTAACAGAATGCATGGCCTTTGAACTGGTAGATACCGGTATAAAAGTAAACTGCCTGGCCCTGGGATCGGCGCAGACAGAGATGCTGGAGCTTGCATTCCCGGGTTACCAATCGCCGGTTATGGCCTTTGAAATGGGTAAGTATGTGGCCGACTTTGCACGTACAGGCCATAAGTTTTTCAACGGAAAAATCCTTCCTGTTGCGGTAACAACACCATAATCAACAAATTATCAACATTTTTAGGGCTAAAGTATTATTTTAATATCTTTATCATCCGAAATATGAAGAAGTACCCTATTGTATTCTTTCTTATTCTTTTTGTTGCTTTTGCGGCCAGATCGCAAACTACTATGCCGGTGCAGTATCAGGAACTGGTGAAAAACCTGACCAAACAGGGGCCGGTAATAAACAAACCACAGAAAGTTGAATCACCCAACCGCTTGCTGGACTTTGCCAAATCTATGCTGGGCATCAGGTACCGGTCGGCATCCAGCAGTCCAAGCCGGGGCTTCGATTGTTCAGGTTTTGTTAACTATGTATTCAGCAATTTTGGGTTTAAGGTACCCCGCTCGTCCAGGGATTTTGCTACAAGCGGTGAGGCCAAGAAACTGGAAGATGCCAAAATTGGGGATGTGATTGTTTTCACTGGCACCAACAGTCGTTCCAGAACACCCGGTCATGTGGGAATTATCTATTCCATTGACGGAGATGAGATAAAATTTATCCATTCCTCTTCAGGCGGCAGAAAAGGAGTCACCATTTCCAGTCTGGATGAAGGCTTTTATAAAAAGCGCTTTTTAAAAGTCATCAGTATCTTATAAGGCGGTTAAAAGTGGCACTAGAGCAGCACCACTTTTAAAGCATCATTTACGTTTCCTTTGCCCAGCCATTGCTGCGCAAGCTGGTGCAATTCCCGTTCGCGGTTAGCGGCATCACCTATAGTTGCGTCCATAATTTCTTTCACTTCGGGATTACCTGCAATAGCGTCAACGTCTTCTGCTGAAGGCAGCTGTTCTATATTTCCCAGCATGCCCAGGTCATTTCCGGTTAGCACTCTGGAATTCCTTACGCCTGCAGGCAAAGCATCTACCCCTATACCTAAGGTTGTTAAAGGTTTGGCCACCTTAAACAGACTCTCGGGTGTAACACGGCAATACCAATCGCCACCCAGCCTGGCCACCAGATCTATTTTGGCCTGGTCTATCTTCCCCTCTGCATCCAGAATTTCTTCTTTGATGTGGATCAGCTTTACTTCAGCCAGGATCAGGTTCCCTGCACCGGGGTTATCACCAAGATGGATGACCTCTTTAATGGTACATTCCATCTGTACAGGAGCTTCTGCAACCCTTGGCGGCGTAATCAGCTCGGAAGGTAGCATGGTAAAGCCGGCCTTCTCAAATTCGTTTATCCCTTTAGCATATTCAGTACTGGCCAGACTGGTTTGCTGCACCATGGCATAGTTCACTATATTGATCACACATTCCTTTACCTCCAGCACATTTTCCAAAGTATGTTTGGTGGTATTGTCACGCACCCGCCTCGCAGGTGAAAAAACACATAGCGGTGGATTGGTACTGAACATATTAAAGAAGCTGAAAGGGCTCAGGTTAACATTGCCCTTCGCGTCTATGGTAGTTGCAAAGCAGATGGGCCTTGGCGCAATGGCATATTGCATATAGTTTTGCAGCTGTGCAGGGCTAAGGTCTGAAGTTTTAATGGTCAGCATTTCCTACTTTTTCTTGAGTGCCAGAATAGAGAAATCAGTATCCACCCTTTTTATCGTGTTCACAAGACGACCCAGGCCGGTAATTTCCATTTCTACCTCATCGCCGTCCTGCAGCCATTGTGGTTTAAAGTCAGGATCATTTAAAAGACCTGTTCCGTTTAGTTCCAGGAAACAGCCGGTTCCTACAGTACCGGAACCAATCACATCACCGGGCAGGATATCCACTCCATATGCACAACGCTCAATGATCTCAGCAAAAGTCCAGTCCATGTCTGCAACACTACCTTCAGACACCTGGATGCCGTTCACGGTGCAGGTCATTTTTAAGTCGTAGGCATTTCCGGTGTGTCCGGGTTTAGGGGCAGTTTTATATTGTTCAAGTTCATCTGGTGTAACCAGCCATGGGCCTATTACCGTAGAAAAATCCTTTCCTTTTGCAGGGCCAAGGTTCAGCAACATCTCCTCCATCTGTAAAGTCCTTGCGCTCATGTCGTTCATCACCATAAAACCAGCGATATAATTGTCTGCCTCGGCAGCTGTAATGTTACGGCCTTTTTTACCGATCACCACCGCAACTTCCAGTTCAAAATCCAGTTTCTGGAAATGATCAGGCATGCATGCAATTTCGCCAGGACCCTGAACGGCATTGTGGTTGGTAAAATAAAAGATCGGGTACTGGTCGAACTCGGCAATCATCTCTACCTTACGGTTTCTGCGGGCCGCAGCAACGTGCTGTCGAAAAGCATATCCGTCACGGCAGGAGCTTGGATGAGGCACCGGTGCCAGCAATTCAAAAAATACTTCTTCTTTAGGGGTGATCTCTCCTGCTTTTATCTGCACATCGATTTTCTTAGCGCGCTCCATCAGCACTTCACCACCTTGTAAAAAAGCATTCATTTCATCCGGCAATTGTTTATCGCAGGAGTTTAGATTATAAATATGTCCGTTTACAAAAACACCCAGGTGTTCTCTGTCTTCTGTTTTATAGGATACCAGCTTCATTACCTTTACGAATTTTAAGTTTTGCCAAAGCTATATAAAATTAAACAAACAGCTGTAACAAACGGGGAGTTAAAGCACAATAGAAGCAATAAGGAAGCCTGTGGCAATGGTGACAATAACCGTGGTAAGGCCAGGTGGTGTAAAGGAGTGGTTGACCAGGAAACGGCCGATCCTGGTGGTACCTGTCCTGTCGAAACCCATTGCAGCTACGAGGGTAGGATAACTTGGGATCACAAAATCCCCATTCACGGCCGGAAACATCGCAATTAATGCCGGGGCCGGAATGCCCAATGAAATACCCAGCGGCATCAGTGCCCTTACGGTTGCGGCCTGGCTAAATAACAGGATAGACATAACAAACAGCGCAATAGCAAATGTCCATGGATGGTCGGTGACAAAAGCACTCAGGTGTGTTTCAAAGAAAGGCATATGTGCCTGCAGATAGGTATCGCTCATCCAGGCCACCCCGAATATACAAACTACAGCTTCCCCCCCTGAGCGGAAAATAGTAGACTGTGATACCTTTGAAGCCGGAATCCCGGAAACCAGGACAATAGCTGCTGCAGCGGCCAGCATCAGGAGTTCAATCATCTCGACCATGCGAAGCGGCTGCATCTTGCCATCGGTTAAAAAGGACGGCCTGAGGGATGGGATTGCCGCAAACAGCACCACACTCAATACTGCCAGCAGAAATACATATACCGATCTTTTGGCGGCTTTACTGAATGTCTTTTCTTCATGATTTGTCGTATTTTCACCATCCAGCAGCTTCACAAATTCAGGATCTTTTAACCTTTCCAGAAATTCGGGATCACGCATCAGGTCTTTCCCCTGCCGGCTGGCTACCATAGCACCGGCCAATACACCTATAATTGTTGCCGGAATGGCCACAATAAGAATATCTGTAAGCTCAAAGCCCTTTGGGGCAAGCAATGAGGTTAAGGCTACCGTTGCTGCAGAAATCGGGCTTGCCGTAATGGCCATATGTGCAGCAATAACCGAAATACTTAAAGGGCGCTCTGGCCGCACACGTTTTTTTGTAGCGACCTCGGCAATGATGGGCAGCAAAGAATAGATGATGTGTGCCGTACCGGCAACCAGCGTAAACGTATAGGTAACAAAAGGCCCCAGCCATGTGATGTGGTTTGGATTTTTACGCAATATCTTTTCGGCAATACTCACCATGTAATCCATACCACCCGCGGCCTGCAGTGAAGCGGCAGCTGTGACTACCGAAAGGATAATGAGCATTACGTCTATAGGGGGTGTGGTGGGTTTAAGACCAAAGCCAAGGGCAAATACCAGGAGGCCAACAGCCCCCATTACGCCCAGTCCGATTCCCTTCATCCGGGCACCAAGCAATATAAGCAGGATTAAAATTACCAGCTGAATCCAAATCATTGTCGTCTGTATTAATTTATTTTTGTTGGTTATTTTGTTTTTCGGTTACGTCCTAAGGGCGTTTGTTGGCTGTACAAACCAAGAAGCAAATTATTAAATAATTTTAAAAAGACTCTACAAACAGAAAAATAAATATCTGCCTGAATATTTTGGTGGTTATTAGATTTAATACTTAATTTAGCAGGCGTAAACGAAAATGATCAACAGCTGTTTCACATATCAGAACCAAGTAGCCACGCAAGCCCTGGCCGCGTTTAGGTATGCCATGCTTTCCAAAATCATTTTTGCCCAGTATTCCGCATAAACCCACCCTTTTTTGTGCTTTAAATAAAACGTTTTCTGCGTTTTATCGTTATTATCTTATTATTCTAACCAATTTAAATGACCTGCTGTTATGCCTATTTATCATACCTTAGGAACCATCCCTGCTAAACGCCATACGGTTTTCAGAAAACCGGACGGAAAGCTCTATGCAGAAGAACTGGTTTCTACTGAAGGGTTTTCAAGTCTGTACTCTCTTGTTTACCACTGCCATCCCCCTACCATCGTAAAAGCCCTGGGCGAGCCTTACTCGGTAGAGCCTAAGATAGCACGTGAAAAACATTTGCGACATACCAGTCTGATTGGCTTTAACATTAAACCTGAGGACGATTATCTGAAAAGCCGGAAAGCCGTGCTGGTGAACAACGATCTGCACATTTCGCTCGCCGCACCAAGGAAATCCATGACAGATTACTTTTACAAGAACAGCCAGGCCGATGAGGTGATCTTTATTCACGAAGGCAAAGGGACTTTAAAGACAGGCTTTGGAAAGATCCGTTTTGAATATGGGGATTACCTGGTGATCCCGAGGGGGACCATATACCAGATGGAATTTGAGGATGAAAAGAACCGCTTGTTCATTGTAGAAAGCTTTAGTCCGATCAGAACACCAAAGCGCTACAGAAATGCATTCGGACAACTGGAAGAGCATTCCCCATTCTGCGAGCGCGATATCAAACGCCCGCAGGAACTGGAAACCATTGATGAAATCGGTGATTTTAAGGTCCTGATCAAAAAACAAGGCATCATGTACCCTTATGTGTATGGAACACATCCTTTCGACTTTGTGGGTTGGGATGGCTTTCATTACCCATGGGCATTTTCTATACATGATTTTGAACCGATTACAGGCAGACTGCACCAGCCGCCACCAGTACACCAGACCTTTGAAGGGCATAATTTTGTGATCTGCTCTTTTGTTCCGCGTAAATACGATTATCATCCACTTTCTATACCTGCACCATACAACCACAGCAATGTAGACAGCGATGAGGTATTGTATTACGTTGACGGCGACTTTATGAGCAGGAAAAGTGTGGTAAAAGGACAGATTACCCTGCATCCGGGAGGTATCCCGCACGGGCCGCACCCGGGTACGGTAGAGAAGTCTATTGGTAAGGAAAGTACAGAGGAGCTGGCCGTAATGATAGATCCTTTCCGGCCGCTGATGCTCACAGAGGATGCCGTGGCCATCGAAGATGAAGGGTATCATAAGAGCTGGCAGGAAAACGTAGAGTAAAAATACAGCTGCTCTTCACTTCCTCAAACTTTTTGCGAAAGGGCAAAAAATTTGCATGTCAGCTCTGGGCACTGAATTTTTCAGGAAAGCAGGGAGAAATAGTACAGCATGTTTTAAAAGCAGCGAGCGGAAAAGAAGCATTGTAGCACTGATATAGAGAACTGAATTATTATCATAAATAAAAACTAAAATGTCAACACAAACATTTGCAGAAAAGATTGCCAAAGCGCAGGATTTTCTTCCGATAAATGGAACAGATTATATAGAATTTTATGTAGGCAATGCCAAGCAGGCGGCGCACTATTACAAAACAGCTTTTGGCTTCCAGTCGCTGGCTTATGCCGGTCCGGAAACAGGGGTTCGTGACCGTGCTTCTTATGTATTGCAACAGGGAAAGATCAGGCTGGTACTGACCACTGCCCTGAAATCTGACAGTCCCATTGCACAGCATGTTAAACAGCATGGCGATGGGGTCAAAATCCTGGCCTTGTGGGTAGATGACGCTTACAGTGCTTTCGAGGAAACCACAAAAAGAGGTGGTAAGCCATACATGGAACCGCTTACCCTAAGCGATGAGCATGGAGAACTGCGCATGTCGGGTATTTATACTTATGGCGAGACCATACATATGTTCATAGAACGCAAAAACTATAAGGGAAGTTTTATGCCGGGCTATGTAGACTGGAAGAGCGATTACGCCCCAACGGAGACAGGCTTGCAGTATATAGACCACTGTGTGGGTAATGTGGGCTGGAACAGGATGAACGAAACCGTGAAATGGTATGAGGAGGTGATGGGTTTTGTCAACATCCTTTCATTTGACGACAAGCAGATCAATACCGAATATTCCGCATTAATGAGTAAGGTTATGAGCAACGGGAACGGCTATTCCAAGTTCCCGATCAATGAGCCTGCTGAAGGAAAAAAGAAATCACAGATTGAAGAATACCTGGAATTTTACGAAGGCGAAGGGGTGCAACACATTGCTGTAGCAACAAAAGACATTTTGACTACGGTAAGGGAATTAAAAGCTCGAGGGGTTGAGTTTTTAAGTGCACCCCCTGAAGCCTATTACAATATGATGCCAGACCGTGTTGGAGCAATTGACGAAGAGATTGCGCAGCTTAAGGAACTTGGCATATTGGTTGATTGTGATGAAGAAGGCTACCTGCTGCAGATTTTTACCAAACCTGTAGAAGACCGGCCTACTTTATTCTTTGAGATCATACAGCGCAAAGGTGCCCAATCATTTGGCGCCGGTAATTTTAAAGCCTTATTTGAGTCTTTAGAGCGCGAACAAGAGTTAAGGGGAAATTTGTAAAAGCCCCTTATTCATTTAAAAACGGGGAGGGCATTCATTATATGGATGTCCTCTTTTTTATGGGGTAAACCATCAGGATTTAAAAAAAATGGTTACTTTCGGGCATTACCTTGGGCATGAAAATAAACATCATCAAGCACACAAGACTTTTTTTTATCCGCTTTGGAGCAGCATTCAAGCTATTCCAGAAAAACGATCCCCTACGCCTTGCTGGGGCAACGGCCTTTTTTACAAATTTCGCGCTTCCTCCTATTTTACTGATCCTGATCCGGCTGTTTGGTTTTTTTATGGACAGAAGAATGCTGGCTTCCAGACTGTTTGATCGCCTTGAAAATATCCTAGACAGCGAAAGCACCCATCAGATCAGGCATACCCTGAGAAATATAAGGGGGGCCGAACACCAATGGTACGTGACGTTGATCAGTTTTGTGTTTTTCCTGTTTGTAGCCACCACCTTGTTCAATGTTATTAAAAACTCAATGGACCAGATCTGGTCTATCGGAAAAAAAGACAAGGCCGGATTTATGTTTACCATGAAACTTCGCCTGCGCTCAATGATAATTATTCTATTGGCCGGCATATTGTTCCTGTTTGGTTTTGTAACAGACAGCATTCAGGCATTCATAGGTGTATACATCAACAATGCCTCCCCCACCTTCGGCAAAATATTTTTATCACTGCTTAACCAATTGCTCTTCGTGGCCATCGTGATGATCTGGTTTACGGTATTGTTCCGCTTTCTGACCAATGGGCGGCCTACCTGGAAAGCAGCGATGCATGGCGGGATACTGACCGCAATTTTGTTCACTTTGGGCAAATATATCCTACGCATACTTTTACCGCTAAGCGGAATAGGCAATGTGTTCGGTGCATCCGGTTCTATTGTACTGATTATGCTTTTTGTATTTTACTCCTCCTTTATATTTTACTTTGGGGCCTGTTATGTGAAAGTGTTGAGCGACTACAAAGAAACCCCGATACGCCCCATTAAGGGCGCGTTCAATTACGAGATAAAAGAAGTTGTAAAACCGGGTTGAAGCTCACCTTACCGAAGCCACCTGTTCAAAACCCTGCATTTCAAATACAGCAAGTTGGTTGAGCAGGTTATAGTGTAAAGTGCCAAAAAAGTTTATGATCCCGTCTTTGTTCTTTCCTTCAATACAAATACTCTCCTTCATTACTTCCTGGCGCGTTGATTCCTGTTGAGACAGGATCATAGCTTCATCCTGGATCTTTACGTCTGAGGCATCAATTGAAAACTGTTTGAGGAGCTCCAAAAAGCTCTTTCCGTTTAAAAGCAACTCTTTAATATTCATAGCCGTATCTGAATTAAGTTAGGGAAGAATATAAGATCAATTATAAGGCCAAAAACAAAGGGTAAACCACTAAGATTTACCCTTTTACACAAAATGTGGAAAACTTTTACTTGCTAGAATATCCTTAAGCCCAATCCAAAAGTAAACAAACTTAATTTGGTATCGTTGTAGCCATCCTTTCCTATTTTTGAAAGGCCTGTTTCATACCTTAAATCGAGGCCCAGTTTACCGATATCCAAACCTGCGCCAAACTGCCACGCAAAATTCTGTCCTTTAAAATTGCCCTTAAAAGCATTACTTGCAGCATCGCCGAAAGACTGTTCATCATCCAGTACAAATGATACCACAGGACCGGTATTTAAACGGATGCCTACACCTGCAGCGCCAATTTTTGTACCTACCAGAATAGGAACGTCCAGACTGGTGAACTTCACTTTATTTTCTTCCCCCGCAGTAGTCTTAAGCGTAGTATTTTTACCGCTCAGGTACAACTCTGGCTGAAGATGAATGCCTGCAGCGCCAATGCGTGTCCACAAACCGGCATAATAACCAGCGCGGTTGTCGCTGCTAAAAGTATTATCAGTGCTTAATTTAGATAGGTTTGCCCCCGCCTTTACCCCCAACTGGAAACTAGGCAGGACCTGACTGAATGCTGCCAGATTAAAAGCAACGAACAATGCTGATAGGATGATTTTTTTCATATGATTATTAATTATCATTAAATTATATGTAAAACTAAGAATATTTTCAATTGAAAACTAAATTACGTAGTTTTATCTTTACACCTTTTATAATGCTTCATATACTTTAAAGAAGTTAATTATCATCACCTATTTGAATGGATTTTACTTTTAATTCCTACGCCATCACCTTGATTATTTGCGGGACGATTACACTTTTGTTCTCTTATAATCTGTTCAGGAGAAAAGGTGAAGCGGTGCGGTTATTCGGGTTCATGATGCTCTCGAATGCCGTCTGGTCGCTGGGATATGGACTTGAACTTGCAGCAAACACGCTGCCCCTGATGAAATTTTTCATCAACATTGAATACCTTGGCATTACCACACTTCCCTTAGCCTGGTTTTTATTTTGCCTGCAGCTGGCCGGAAAAGATTACTGGTACAAGAAAGCGCTCAACCGCAGGGCTTTATTATTCATTTCGCTGCTGACGCTGCTGTTGGTTTGGACAAACGACTACCATCATTTGCATTATAAAAGCCTGAGCGTAGACACATCAGGGCCCTTTCCTATACTGGAAATAAGCCCAGGCATATGGTACAGGGTTTTTACGGTATATTTTTATGTACTGCTGGGACTGGGCAGTTATCTGATCCTGATGAAATTCCGGAAAGCTGCTCCTATTTACAGAAGACAAAACTATACCATACTTTTTGCGGCTTTAATTCCATGGATGGTTAACCTGGCCTATTTGCTCGGTTTTCGTCCGCTCAAAAACCTGGATCTTACTCCTTTTGCTTTTATTGTAGCTATTTTTTTGATTGCCATTGCCATTTACCGTTTTAAGCTGTTCGACATTTTACCGGTAGCCAGGGAAAAAGTCCTTGACCTGATTCAGGATGGCTACCTGGTGCTAGACGGGATGAACAGGGTTATTGACTACAACCCCGCCTTTAAAAAATATATTCCTGCAGCGCAGCAGGATAAGATCATAGGCAGCGCTATTGAAGACTTATTTCCAGGACAGACCACATTGGCTCAGTTTTTAAACACACACAGTTCAGGCAAAATAGAACTGAATATCGTCACGTCCGAAGGGAGTTTTGACCTGGAGGCAGATGTGATGTATCTGAACGAAAATCAATTGAACAACGAAGCTACAGTGCTCAAACTACAGGATCTGACGGCCGTGAGATCCGAGGCCTTAAAGTCCAGAACGCAGGCTGATGAACTTAAAAAGTTAAATCACCTAAAGGACCGGATATTTTCTATTATTGCACACGACCTGAGAGGGCCATTGGTAAATTTATCTGAGGTACTGAAAATGATCAATACAGGCATGATCACTTTAGAGGAATTTAAGGCCCTTTCGCCCAAGCTAAGCAGTGATATTTTGTATACTACAGATCTTCTGGAAAATATCCTGCACTGGTCCAGAAGTCAGCTGAAAGGCTATGGAATAAATAAAACTTATTTTGAGCTGAGGGGGATGATCATGAATGAGGTCAATTACCATATGCCTTCGGCGGCGATAAAAAAGATCAATATTATCCACGATGTGTTCCCGGGTATTATTGTATATGCAGACATGATCATGATACAGATTGTTGTACGCAATATCCTGAACAATGCGATTAAATTTTGTGGTGAAGAATGTGAAATAGACATCACTGCCGTTTATACCAACAGCCGCATTATGGTTTGTATTGAAGACAATGGCATGGGCATGTCGCCTGTCGCCCTGGAAATGATTTTTAGTGGCTCGGGCAGTTCAACACGAGGCACAATGAACGAAAAGGGCACTGGATTGGGCCTGATGATCTGCAAAGATTTTATGGAGCGCAACAACGGAAAAATAGTTGTTGAGAGTGAACCTGGCAGAGGCACCCGCTTTTACCTGTACCTGCCGGTAGATGAAGATAAATAATCAAGGCCCTTTTGAAAAGGGCCTTGATTATTACTGTCCGGTTGCATTGTTGATGGCCTGCTGTTCTTTCAGGGCATCAACATTGTTCTTATCTCCAAAATTTTGGGTTTTATCAGCAAAATAGCCCAGTATCGCACCTATGGTATCCAGGTTGTCCGCTACACGCTGGTGCATATCAGAAAGATCCTGATCAAGCCGCTTGTCGCCCAGTTCTATATTGTCAACTTCAATTTTCCCGATCTTCTGAATAATCGCCTGTTGTGAGTGCTGCAAATCGTTCAGTTCCCGCACAATCTTTTCCATTAATTCAAATTTTTTCAACGTATCCATATGCTCTATATTAAAATTAACGTTCTGCTTATTGTACTAAATCAACCAATTACCTTGCCAATATGTTTTTGATCTTTTTTCTTTAAACCCAATAATGTCCATTATTCTGTTAAAAATAAAGCCTCGATTTGTATTATTAACAAATAACTAATACTTTAGTTTGAACATACAGACATACATTCATGAAACATTTTCTTCTGCTTACCGCTTCCTTGTTCAGTTTTTGCTTTTCCAACGGACAAACCATAGGTCCTGACAATGAAAAATTAATTAATTATTATCAGTCGCAGCAATATGGAGAAGCAGCAGCGTATCTGAAAGGCATATATAAAGAAGATACGGAAGATACTAAAGAACTCTCGCAACTTGCCTATGTAAACCTAATGGCAGGCCGGTTAACAGAAGCTGAAATCCATTATTTAAAGCTTTACAGCAAGTTACCAAAAAATGTATCCGTTTTGTTCAACCTGGCAAACCTCAGTATAAGACGTGGGAATGACGAAAAGGCGAAAGGCTACTACAAGGAAATCCTGAAAATCGACAGTACCAGTTTTAATGCCTACAAACAACTTGCGGCCTTGAGCAGTGAAGGCAATCCGGAAGAGAAAATGGCCTACCTGATCAGCGCCAACAGGCTGAACCAGACAGAAGGCGATGTTGCCTTTGACTTATGCGAAATCTATTTCAGGATGAAACGCGTTACCGATGCAAAAAAGGTTTTGGACCCGGCTTTAAAAGCAGATAGCCTGAACCTCCGACTGCTCAAAATGAAGATGCCGATAGATATGTCTATGCTAAATTACAAAGCTTCCATCCAAACCGGACAGCAGCTTTTGAGTTATGGGGATAGCTCTTCCTTCGTGTTAAACAATCTGGCCAAGTCTTACTACCTGATGCTCGATTATCCTAACGCGCTTAAATACTTCCTTATAGCCGAAGAAAAATCAGACGGCAATGAAACCCTTTTCTACAATATTGGGTTAAGCTACCGGGGAATCAAAGACTACAAAAATGCAATTCCATATCTGCAAAAAGCCATAAAAGAGGGCATATCACCAGGGATAGCAAGTTATTATGGACTGCTTGGTGACTCCTATGAAATGACCAGTAAAAACGATGCGGCCAATACGGCCTATAAAAAAGGACTCCAGTTTGAGAACAATGGGACCCTATTGTATAATATTGCTTTGTTACACGAAACCAGGTTAAATGATAAAAAGAACGCAATAAATTATTACGAACAATACCTGAAAACCATTGATCCGGTAAAACAGCCCAGACAGGTTATCTTCATTAAAAACAAGATAGCAGAACTTAAGAAATTTTAACGGCCAACTAAGCGGGCAACATATTTACCAATAATATCAAATTCGATATTCACGGTATCGCCAACATTTACTTCATGTAGGTTGGTATGCTCAAAAGTATAGGGGATAATGAACACAGAGAATTCGTCATCTGCAGAACCTACAACGGTTAAACTAATGCCATTTACACATACGGAGCCTTTTTCTACCGTTACATTACCAGCAGTACTGTCGTATTTAAAACGATATTCCCAGCTGCCGTCCAGTTCTGCCCTCTTGATACATACAGCGGTCTGGTCTACATGCCCCTGAACAATATGCCCGTCAAGCCGGCCGTTCATCTGCATGCAGCGCTCAAGGTTAATCTTATTGCCCGTTTTCAGTTGCTTCATGTTCGACTTTTCCAATGTTTCCTGTATTGCAGTCACGGTATGGGTATCTTCTGTCAGCGCCACTACGGTCAGACAAACACCATTATGGGCCACGCTCTGATCTATCTTCAGCTGGTTACTGATGGCAGATTGTATGGTAAAATGCAGATTGGTATCCTCTGCCGTTATATTTTTTATTTCTCCGAGTGTTTCTATTATTCCTGTAAACATTTCAATCTTTCTATTTAACCAACCTGTTCCTTCTCCAGTTATTTGTGCTGTCTAATTTATCCTGTAGTACACCCAAGGCAGCACTGTTTTCTTTTTTGTAAAACACCGTTCCCATCAATGCAGCCAGCAGGGCTTCATCATCCTGATGTGTTTTTAATTTCCCCGCGCTAAAGTGTTTGGCTACAAAATGGGTATCAAAATTACCAGACCGGAAAGCTTCATGTTCCATTACAAATTTACCAAAACCCAGGGTAGTTTGTATACCAGTGATCTGGTATTCGTCTATGGCCCTGATCATCCTTTCAATCGCTTCCTCCCTGTCTTTACCATAGGTGATCAGCTTGGCGATCATCGGATCGTAGTAGATAGGGATTTCCATGCCCTGCTCAAAGCCATCATCTACCCTAACCCCATTTCCTTTTGGGGTTTTATAGGTTTGCAATACCCCTATATCGGGCAGAAAATTGTTCTCAGGGTCTTCCGCATAGACCCTCAGTTCCATGGCATGTCCGCTGATCCGAAGCTCGTCTTGAGTATAAGCAAGCTTTTCTCCACGTGCAATCTTAATCTGCTCTTTTACCAGGTCAAGGCCGGTGATCATCTCTGTAACCGGGTGTTCTACCTGCAGGCGGGTATTCATTTCCAGGAAAAAGAATTCCAGGTTTTCATCCAGAATAAACTCTACCGTACCTGCACTCACATAATTTACAGAACGGGCCACATCAACTGCGCATTTGCCCATTCTGGCCCTTATTTCCGCGGTCAATACACTTGATGGCGCCTCTTCGATCACTTTCTGGTGCCGACGCTGAATGGAACATTCCCGTTCAAAAAGATGTACAATATTGCCATGCGTATCGCCCAGCACCTGGATTTCTATATGCCTTGGAGACGAAACATACCGTTCAATAAAAACAGATCCATCACCAAATGCAGAAGTGGCCTCACTTACTGCAAGTTGCATCTGCTCTTCAAAGTCAGCAGGTTGTTCCACCACACGCATGCCCTTACCTCCGCCGCCGGCAGCCGCTTTTATCAGAATAGGAAAGCCTACTTCCAGCGCCCTTTTTTTTGCTTCCTCTACATCGGTGATTGCTTCTTCGGTACCTGGAACCATAGGGATCTGGTATTTTAAAGCAGCTGCTTTTGCCGACAGTTTATTGCCCATAATCTCCATGGCTTCCGGAGTCGGTCCAATCAGAATCAGGCCTGATTCTTTTACCAGCCTGGCAAATGCAGCATTTTCGGACAAAAACCCATAACCAGGATGAATGGCCTCTGCACCAGTGATTTTACAGGCCTCAATAATTTTTTGTCCAATCAGGTAAGATTGATTTGAGGGAGCCGGCCCAATACAAACAGCCTCATCTGCATACAATACATGGAGTGAAGCCCTGTCGGCCTCAGAATATACCGCTACTGTTTTTATTCCCATTTCCTTTGCAGAACGCATGATACGCAATGCGATTTCTCCCCTGTTGGCGATAAGAATTTTCTTCATTAATGCTGAATTTATTTATGTGCTGATACCTGCAAATGTATTATGTTTTCAATAGCCCTGTCTATCATTTCTGAAGAAATATTTAAATGTGTCACCATTCTTACCGTTTTTGGGCCAGTGGCGTTACAGGCTATTTCTTTTTCAGCAAGCAGATGCACCAGGTGGGCTGGTCTTATCCCCTCAGCTACTTCAAAAATGACAATATTGGTTTCAACAGGTAATACCGAAGCAACATAGTTTACACTGCTCAAGGCATCTCCCAGCGCCTTGGCATGCTGATGATCGGTAGCAAGTTTAGTGATGTTATGGTCTAAAGCATAAATACCCGCCGCGGCCAGAAATCCGGCCTGGCGCATCCCTCCGCCAAAAGCCTTACGGATACCGGTTGCTTTTTTAATGGTTTCTTTTGAGCCCAGCAGCACAGAACCGACAGGCGCACCAAGTCCTTTAGAAAGGCATACTGAAATGCCATCAAAGTAGCGACCGTAGCCAGAAGCATGTTCCCCTGTAGCTGTTAAGGCATTGAATATCCTTGCCCCATCCAGGTGAAGCTTTAAGCCTTTTATATTGCATAAGGTATGAATGGGCTCAATCTGCGAAAGCCGGTAACATGCACCGCCCCCCTTGTTCACCGTATTTTCCAATACCACCAGGCTGCTGTGCGGATAATGAATGTTTTCTTCGTTAATTTCAGGTTCTATCAGTTCCGGTGTCAGAATTCCTCTTTCTGCATTCAATAACCTTACAGAGGCCATAGAATGATAGGCAATTCCGCCTCTTTCGTAACGGTATACATGAGCGGTCTGATCGCAGATCACTTCATCCATCGGGTTGGTAAAACACTTGATGGCAATCTGATTGGTCATGGTGCCCGAAGGACAGAACAGACCTGCTTCCATATGAAACATGGCAGCCAGCTTATGTTCCAGCTGCTTTACAGTCTCATCTTCACCAAAAACATCGTCCCCAACTTGAGCACTCATCATCGCATCCAGCATCCCCTGATCGGGCGTTGTTACCGTGTCACTTCTAAGGTCTATCTTCATCTGCGTTATTTTTATACAATATTACTTAAGTGTATCCATATTATGTACATTTACCCTTTAAACTTAGACAAATACCCGCTAAAAGAGGCCATTCCGGGAGCTCCGGAATTTTAAATTTGGATTTTAAAATAACAAGTGTAATTTAGCTTAGTGTTTATTTAACAATAACCTAACCTAAAAAATCAAATAAAACACCTTTTAAACACATCTAAAGGCAGAAAATCAATTAGCTAACCAAAACAAGAAATTTAATTTTATGAGCAGAACTTATACAAAAGTGGCAGGATTATTTACTTTTATCCCGAAAAAAACGAATTAAGATGATACTAATTGCAGACGGAGGATCGACCAAAACAAACTGGTGTTTAATTAATGAAGCGGGTAGAAAAATCCTTTTCAACACCGAGGGATACAATCCATATTTTTCCAAAACCGACTACATTATTGAGTCTTTAAAAAAATCGATTCCTGATTACCTGGAAACAGAAAAATTAACCGAAGTAAACTATTACGGTGCAGGATGTTCAACAGAGGGCAACAGGAAAATAGTTTCCGACGCCATGCAGCAGGTATTTCCTAATGCAAAAATCAATATCGGACATGATCTTCTGGCTTCATGCCGGGCCCTGCTTGCTGATGAAGCTGGCTTTGCGGCCATTTTGGGTACAGGTACCAATACCTGCCTGTATGATGGCAAAGACATTACACTCAACATCGATTCCCTAGGTTATTTCCTGGGTGATGAGGGCAGTGGCTGTTTTATAGGAAAAAAAATACTGGGTGACTACATGAAAGGTTATATGCCAAAAGGTCTGAGAGAGAGTTTTTACGATAATTTTGCGCTGACAAACGAAGATATTTTCGATCACATTTACAACAAACCATTGCCTAACCGTTTTTGTGCGGGCTTTAGTAAGTTCCTGTACGACTTTAAGGACAACTATGAAGATTATACCTTTACGACGATAGATCATGCATTTACCGCATTTTTCGACAACCTGGTAACACACTATCCAAACTATAAGGATTATAAATTAAACTGCGTTGGTTCTGTAGGTTATAGCTTCAGGGACATCCTGAGTGTAGTAGCAGACCGTTATGAAATGGGCATTGGTAAGATCATCCGTTCCCCAATAGATGATCTGGTAGATTATCACCTGCATATTGCCGGCAAATAATGCAGGGGCAAATCAAAAAAAAATCCCGGAAAGCCAGGCTTTCCGGGATTTTTTTATTACTCAAATTTTTGTTACTCAAAGTGCTCAGAAAGAAATTTCCTTACCAAACAATTTGGCATATTTCCTTTTGTCAAATTTATAAAGGGTTGCTGCCCTGAACGACACGCCATATTGTTTTTCGTTAAGGTCCCTGAGCACTCCGAAGCTCAGCATCTTTTTCCTGAAGTTCCGCTTATCCAGCTTTTTATTTAAAATAACTTCATAAACATTCTGCAATTGGGTGAGGGTAAATTTTTCAGGCAAAAGCTCAAATGCAATAGGCTGGTGCTTGATCCGCCTTTTGATCTTTTCCATTCCTTTCTCAAAGATCTGCTGATGGTCAAAAGCCAGCTTAGGCAAATCCTTCACATTCCTCCAGTAAGCCTGTTTTGCATAATTGCTGATCGGCTTTACCACCTTATCGCCCCCCAATCTTAAAAGCGCATAATAGGCTATGCTCACCACCCTTCCCTGGGGGTGCCGGTTTACATCACCAAAGGTATAATACTGCTCCATGTAAATGTCGCTCAGCCCGGTAAGCTCATGAAGAATTCTTGTAGCAGACTGGTCCAGGCTCTCATCCTCTTCAACCAGGTTTCCTGGTAAGGCCCACCAATCCTTAAAAGGCTCCTCGTTCCTTTCAATTAAAAGAATTTTCAATTCTCCTTCATCAAATCCGAAAAGCACACAATCAATCGAGAAAGTGGAATTAAATTTTGGTAAGACTTCTTTCAAAACATTAAATTTTTAAATATTAAAGCAAATAAATATACTTGTTTCCTCTTAACCTAGGAAAATAAAAAATAAATTACTTAGTGTAAAAAATACACGCTATATTCGTAAATATAAATCATGAAACCAAATATCAAAAATATCGCCGTATTAACCTCTGGTGGAGATGCTCCCGGAATGAACGCCTGTATCAGAGCTGTAGTCCGAACCGGAATATACAATGGTATAAATATGTTTGGAGTTTTGCAAGGATATCAGGGATTAATCAGTAACAATATTAATCCTATGGATGCAAGATCCGTAAGCAACATCATTCATCTGGGTGGTACTATACTGAAAACAGCCCGCTGCCTTGAATTTAAAACCGATGAGGGTATGCAGCTTGCTTATGACAACCTGAAAAAACACGACATAGACGCATTGGTGGTTATTGGAGGTGACGGCACTTTCACCGGGGCCAAACGTTTCGGAGAGAAATTCGGCATCCGCGTGATGGGTGTACCCGGAACCATCGACAATGACCTTTATGGATCTGACTTCACCCTGGGCTATGACACTGCCATAAACACCGTGGTTGAGGCCATAGATAAGATACGCGACACTGCGGATTCACACGACCGTTTGTTTTTCATTGAAGTAATGGGCCGTGACTCGGGCTGCATTGCTTTGAGAAGTGCAATTTCAAGTGGCGCCGAAGCTGTGCTTCTGCCGGAAAAAGACACCAGCTTAAATGAGCTCATCGCTCAGCTGGAAACAGGGGCATCAACCAAAAAAACTTCAAGCATTGTAATTGTGTCTGAGGGACATAAAGACGGAGGCGCATATGATGTTGCAAAAAAAGTTAAGGAAAGATTTAACCATTATGATACCAAAGTCACTATCTTAGGGCACCTTCAGCGTGGGGGCAGTCCCAGCAGTTTCGACAGGATACTGGGAAGCAGGCTGGGCTTTGCCGCTGTAAATGAACTGCTAAAGGGAAATACCATGCAAATGGTTGGCCTGAGGGGCAACGATGTGCAAACCACCAGTCTGAAAGATGCGCTGACAACGCACAGCTTTAAACTGGAAAGTGATTTATTGGAAATGACTAAAGTTTTATCGATATGATAGCAGTAGTGTACAGCGGATCGAAAACAGCCTTCTGGAAGATTGCCCGCGACGGGAAGACCATTGCCGAATGCAGCATGCCTGGAATAAACCCCTGCTTTAACGATCAGAAATCCATACTCCAGTTCCTGAACAAAAAATCAGTCTTGGTTAACCATGCCGAAAGCCTTAAAAAGATCTATGTTTTTGCTGCCGGGGCTTCTTCAGACGAACGAAGGGATGAACTGGCCAAAACACTGGGCATGTTTTTCAGGTACAGCAAGATAACAGTTAAAGACGATCTTTATGGTGCCGCTATATCGGCCTGCTTTAACCACAGTGGCATTGTGGGCATTTTGGGAAGCGGGGCCAACTGCGCCTATTTTGATGGTAAAAAACCAGAAAAGAACAATTATGGCCTGGGCTATGTTTTTGGGGACGAGGGTTCTGCAAATTACCTGGGCAAGACGATTTTAAAACGCTTTTTACAGGAGAAGCTTCCTGCAGACCTGCAGAAGGAGTTTGAATTGAAATATAACCTCGACAGGCCCCAGATCCTGGAAAGGATTTACAAAAAGCCCATGGCCCAGCAGTTCTTAAGTTCTTTCTTCGATTTTTTTCTAGAAAACAGGGAACATAAATACATCCTGGGAATCATTGACCAGGCATTTGAGCGCTATTTTCAGACCTATATGCTGCCCACGGTAAAACTTCACCCGGGCAAAGAAATACACTTTGTAGGCCTGGTTGCCGGGAACTTTCAGGAGCAACTGCGGACCGCTGCAAAAAAACATGGACTGGAGATTACATCGATAACCAAGGAACCTATATATAATTTACTAAACTACTATTCAAATTAATAATTTAAGATGAGCAAAATTGGAATTAACGGCTTTGGCCGTATCGGCAGACTGGTTTTCAGAGCTGCTTTAAAAAGAGGATTGGACATTGTTGCTATTAATGACCTTGTAGAGCCGGATTACATGGCTTATATGTTAAAATACGACTCAACACATGGTCGTTTTGACGGCACCATCGCAGTAGAAAACGGTCACCTGGTGGTAAACGGAAAAACCATCCGCATTACTGCTGAAAAAGATCCCGCAAATTTAAAATGGAATGAAGTAGGTGTTGAGACCGTTATCGAATCAACCGGTTTGTTCCTGACCCGCGCTGATGCTGAAAAACACATCGCCGCCGGCGCAAAAAGAGTAGTATTCTCTGCTCCTGCAAAGGATGCCGATATCCCTACTTATGTAATGGGCGTAAATCACCATAAATTAACTCCAGACCAGACTATTGTTTCAAATGCGTCTTGTACTACAAACTGCCTTGCACCAATCGCAAAGGTTTTAAACGATAACTTCGGTATTGTTGAGGGTCTGATGAGTACTATTCACGCCGTAACAGCAACCCAGAAAACAGTTGATGGCCCTTCTGCCAAAGACTGGAGAGGCGGACGCGGTGGTTTCTCAAACATCATCCCTTCTTCAACAGGTGCGGCAAAAGCCGTTGGTATGGTATTGCCCGAACTGAAAGGAAAATTAACAGGTATGTCATTCCGCGTTCCTGTAGCTGACGTTTCGGTAGTAGATTTAACTGCCCGTTTAGAGAAGCCAGCTACCTATGAGCAGATCAAAGCGGCAATGAAAGCTGCATCGGAAGGTGAGCTTAAAGGTGTGCTTGCTTACACTGAAGATGAAGTAGTTTCTTCCGATTTCATTGGAGATGACCACGCTTCTATCTTTGACGCAAAAGCAGGTATTTCACTGAATGATAACTTCGTAAAAGTAGTTTCATGGTATGATAACGAATGGGGCTATTCTTCTGCATTAGCTAAATTCGTTGAATACTACGGAAATTTAAAGTAAAACCCGTTCATACAGGTTTATATTTGGTTAGAACAAGGACGCTTCCGGATGGAGCGTCCTTTTCTTTTTGGATATTTGTTCGCAAAGTTTAATTTTGCATGGAAGTATAACAACCTTCCTATAACCTAATGAAAAACTTATTGTACGCACTCAGTTTGTCCCTTATTTTATTGAGCTGCCAGAAAAACCAGGAAAATGGTGTAACCTATACGCCCAGAGTATTAACAGCTACTGAAAAATTCAACGAATCGCAGCCGGCTGCAGACAGTGTTTTTACCATTTACAATTACAATAGCGGAAATGACAAGGAAACCAGCGGAGAGGAAGCATTTCGCGTAAAATTCAGGGATACTGTTGTCAGCATTCAGAAGAGCAAAGCTGATTCAGCATCAACTGATAAGTTTGCCTTCGCTCAGTTCGTAAACACCCAAAAAACAGCACTTCTTGTGCAAGCATCCGACAGTACGGGCTTAAACTCACAGTTTTATCTGCTTGCTTTGAAAGGTGGTAAACTAGACGTTGTGAGCCTTGACAGGCCTTCGGCGGCAAAACAGGAAGCTGCACCAGGCTTAAGTAAAGTTGGAAGAGCAGGCTACCTGGTGAACAACGATTTTTTCATTACCAATGTTAATGCTCAAGCTTATTTAATTAAAAGACAGAATGCCGACGAAAGGATACAGGGTGAATTCATTCTGAATTCACCAGATAAATCGACCCTGATATTTCTTTCACCAAATTCACTTTACCAGGTACATTATCCTAGTGATGAATCCTTTACGGAAAAACTATCAAAGCCAGCACCGCAGTCGGCCGCTGCTGTATCTGACTGGATCAGAGAGAATTTCACCTGGGAGAAAAACAAAAAAGGCATTACCTATTTAAAGTTCAGCGATAGCAACAGGATTGTAGACATCAGGGAATTCAGCTAATCCCTGCATTTTTTGTACATTAGGGTTAACAAAAACTATTATTCTCATGAAAAAATCGTTAAAGTTACCCCTCGTGGCTTTACTGGCTATTTTTTCTTCCTGTGAAAACGGGAATAAAAAACAGGCAGCAGACAATACAGGTATTTCCCCTTCCAACCCTTTTCTTAAAGAGAGCACACTTCCGTACCAGGTTGCTGATTTTGACCAGATAAAGGACGGTGATTTTGCCCCTGCTATTGAAGAAGGGATGAAACAGCACCTGGAAGAGATCAGCAAAATTGCAGACAATCCGGAATCGCCCAGCTTTGAAAACACACTGCTGGCTATGGAGAAAAGCGGACGGATGCTGGCCCGTGTAAACCAGGTATTCGGACTGCTAACCGGTGCAAACACCAATGACGATCTGCAAAAGATACAGGAAAAAATAGCACCGAAACAGGCAGCCCATCAGGATGCAATCTACCTGAACGAAAAATTATTCAAACGCATTGAATCCATCTACAATAGCCGGGAACAGCTAAAACTGGATGCGGAATCGAAAAGGTTAATTGAGTACCAATACCAGAAATTTGTACTTGCCGGAGCAAAACTTTCTGAAACGGCTAAAACGGAACTCAAAAAATTGAATGAAGAAGAAGCTTCATTAAGTGCCAAATTTTCGAACCAGCTGATTGCCGCGGCAAAAGCGGGAGCGCTGGTGGCCGACAAACAGACTGACCTCGCTGGTTTATCTGAAGGTGAACTAAGTGCAGCTGCCCAGGCAGCCAAAACCGCAAAGCTGGATGGAAAGTGGCAGCTTCCACTTCAAAATACCACGCAGCAACCTCTGCTGCAGACTTTAACCGTACGCGCAACCCGCCAGAAATTATTTGAAGCCTCCTGGAACAGGGCCGAAAAGGGAGATGCCAACGATACCCGCAAAACGATTGTCCAGATTGCTAAAATACGGGCCGAAAAAGCAAAGCTCATGGGCTTCCCCGACTATGCAACCTGGAAACTACAGGACCAGATGGCCAAAAGCCCTGTTGCTGTTGATGCATTCTTTGCCAAATTGGTGCCATCGGCAACGGCGAGGGCAAAATCGGAAGCAGCTGAAATACAAAATTTGATAGACCGGCAAAAGGGAGGCTTTAAACTGGAGCCTTACGACTGGAACTTTTACGCTGAACAAGTGCGGAAAGTCAAATATGACCTCAACGAAAATGAGATCAAGCCTTATTTTGAGTTGTACAACGTGCTGAAGAATGGTGTGTTTTACGCCGCTACCCAGCTTTATGGCATTACTTTTAAAGAGCGTACAGACCTCCCTGTATACCATAAAGACGTTAAGGTTTTTGAATTGTTTGACAAAGACAACAGCACCATAGGCCTGTTTTATTGCGATTACTTTAAGCGCGACAATAAAAATGGCGGGGCCTGGATGGACAATATGGTTGGGCAATCCAAATTACTGGGCACAAAACCCGTTATTTTTAATGTCTGCAATTTCACGAAGCCAGCCAGCGGTCAGCCTGCATTAATTAGCTTTGATGATGTGACCACCATGTTCCATGAGTTTGGACATGCCCTTCATGGCTTTTTTGCAAACCAGCAATACCCGAGTTTGTCGGGTACCAATGTTGCACGCGATTTTGTAGAATTCCCATCGCAGTTTAATGAACATTGGGCTGTAGACCCTATGGTCTTTAAAAACTACGCTGTGCACCACACTACCGGACAAGCTATGCCAAAGGCGCTGGTCGACAAGATCAAAAAAGCAGCAGATTTTAATCAGGGATACGCCCTAACAGAAGTGCTGGCTGCAGCGGCATTAGATATGCAATGGCATAAACTCCCCGCAGATGCCGCCTTACAGGATGCAGATCAGTTTGAAACAGCGGCATTAAAAAAAACTGGGCTAAGCTTAAGCTATGTACCTCCAAGATACCGTTCCAGCTATTTCCTGCACATTTGGGGAAATGGTTATGCAGCAGGCTATTATGCTTACCTGTGGACAGAGATGCTGGACCACGATGCTTTTTCCTGGTTTGAAGAAAATGGCGGGCTCACAAGGGCCAATGGCCAGCGTTTCCGCGACATGATCCTGTCCAAAGGCAATACAGAGGACTATGGCAAAATGTTCCGCGATTTCCGCGGACACGATCCAAATATCAGGGCCATGCAAAAATACCGCGGTTTGCCGCAAAAATAAAACCTATACAAAGCGCCGGGCCAAAACCCGGCGCTGTTGGTTTAGCTTCATTTAGGCTATAGTTGCAGTTAAGGTGGTTCCGCTTACCGCCGTGCTATAGATTTTAAGGGTACGGGTAGTTCCGGTTGTATTTTGAGGTTGCTGCAAAACGCCACCATTTGAACCGTACTCAGAAAAATGGGTCTGGCACTGGATCCTGCTCTGAGCCTGTTTCCACACCAGACTCCCTCCCTGATGCGGGCAAATAGATTCTGTAGCCACAAAGGAAGCAGGCATATTACCTGCAGCTATCCTAAAAAACAGTACACCATTTGCTGTAGCCTGATCGCCTATGGCCATCAGCTGTGTAGAAAGATTAACTGAAGCGGTATTGCCACCGCCTCCCCCCCCTCCAGGAGGATTAGGTCCGGGATCAGGAGTACCTGTATCACCTTTTCCTCCGCATCCGGACATACAAGATCCGGTGCATATCAATGCCAGGCCAAGTCCTAAGGACTTGATGAATTCTTCACGTTCCATAATTTTTAGATTTTAGTTTTAGTAAATTTTAGATGTTTTATCCGGGTCTTTATTTTTTGATTTAAAGAGTGTAAAGTTTCTGGAAATGGTAAAGCCAAAACGCACACCACCGTCCTCCCACGATTTTTTGGTACCAGGAATAAAGTTGTTCTCTACAATGTATTCGGAGTTCATGAAATTTAAAGAAAAGATATGCCCGCCGGTTTCTATTTCCAGGCCTACACCAAGTGGATTGTAATAAGCCTGTGCAAGGTCTTTTGGCCTCGATAGTCCATTGACCAGGGTATAATCGGCAACAAAAGACAGCCTTTTGGTCAGTTTCATTCTGCCCGCAAAGCCAAGCGAGAAAAGCTGCTCAGGATCCCTGCTATCTGCAACATTTTTCCGCATCAGTAAACCTGGCATCGCCTGCAGCGACAACCTTGACGATATTTTTCTGGAGATGATGGCCTGCAGAAAATAAGAGAACCGGTCTGCATAACTTGAAAATTCAGACTCAGAAAAAGGCTCCCTGGCTATCCAGCCCATTTGTGCCATTAAGGTTAAGTTCACCGGCATGATGTTGTCGGTTCTTTGCTTAAGTAATTTGTATTTCCCAGAGAAATTAAAAAGTTCATCTTGTTTACTTCGCCCCACGGCAACAGTAAAATCATCGGTCACACCATAATCCAGACCTATAAAAAGATCTGACGCAACGTCAAGCCCATACAAAGTATGGGCATTACCGAATTTACCTCCGATATCTCCGAAGTGATGCCGGATCCGCAGATCCAGGTCATGTTTCTTCTGGGTTTCGGTAGAATGTGACAGCACTACGCGGGTAGATTTAAACACCGCATCCACTTTAGTCCCCATACTGCCACTATCCAATGCATTTAATAAAGAATCCGCTTTCTGGGCTTTGGTTATTGTCAGCACAAATAAAAAGGGGATAAGAAACAAGCTGATTTTTTTCATGTCGAGATTATTTTATCTGGTTAAGCTTACCATCAACTTTCACTTCTATCACTTCTGCAACCTTGGTAATGATGAGTGTCGGGATTTTTATCTTATGGTCGGCACAGGCCACCTTAAATGTGGTCTGAATCTGTAATATTCCATCCTTCACTATTATTTTTCCTGTTATACTTCGCTGCTTATCCACCCCGTGTACCGAAAGCGTACCATTAACCGTTACATTGTATTCGCCCTCTTTGGTAAAATCCACCTCCTGATCTATTGTTCCTTTAAATCTCGCCAGCGGGTATTTATCGCTCTCCATATAGTTCTCATTAAAATGCTCCTGCATCAGTTTCCGGTCGAACTCAAGGCTTTTAATGGGCACCTGGGCCACTAACTCCCTGGTTTTGGCAAGCAGTACTGCACTCCCCTTTAAACTTACGGCCCTGATGTCTTCCACCGGAGTAGAAGAAAAAATGGACAGTTTTATGCTTTTCCCCATGTAATTCTGCGCAGTTGCATCGAACTGCAGCAGCATACATGCTAAGCCCAACAGCGGCCTAATTATTTTTTTTACCCAGGTCATAACGCAGTTTTAATGAAAGTCCGCTCGATTTTAGATTTACCTTACCTTCTCCAACACCTGTCAGCGGTAGCTTAACATAAGGTTCAAGGCCCAGCTGCAGCTTTTCTTTTTTAAGCTTTATGTAATAAGTTGCAGAAAGGTCGGCTACCCCAAAATAATGCTGGTTCCTGTTGTTGTATTCCTGGTAACGGTCACCGATACCCGAACCCTCGGTATACCGGTAGGTATAATCCTCTTTGAGCATAAAATAGCTGGATACCCCAACATTAACATCTATGCTTTTGCCCGCATCATCCCAGAAAGTATAAGAGGCCTGCAAAGGGACCTCCAATACGGCACAGGAGGCATCTACTTTGGTAACCAGGTCTTTTATTCTGGGGTTTCTGAATTGATAAGCATAATTATCTGCGGCATAATCTTTCCTGCTGTATTTTACACCTGTTTGCAGGGTAATCCGCCTGGCTACGCCCAAACTGAAACCCAGGCCTGCACTAAAACCCTTTTTCCCACCAATCAATGCCGCTGCTGAATTAAATTCCGGTCCTATACTTAGCGATAGGCTCATGGGCAATGTCCTGTTTCGCGAAGTTTTCGTTTTTTTAGCCACCGAAGCTACTGCTGCTGGTAAAACACCAGTCCCTGCTGAGGCGGTGACCTCAGCATCTGCCTGATTTAAATCGCTGTGTGGTTTAACCGGTTCCTGCTGTACCAGTAGCTGCTGAGCTCCTGGCTGAACCAGACTATCCCTACGGGCACTATCAACAGAGGCTTTCCCAAGCAAAACATTAGCCTGCAGGCGATTGGTTCTACCTCCGCTTCTTTTTGTATAAGTCAATACCGGAAGCAATTCAGACTGTTCAGCTGAGGTACCTTCAATAGCTTTAATACCAGCTTCAGGCACTGCAACTGCGCCTGTTCTGGCTGGCCCGCTGCTTACCATTTTACCTCCCCCATCTTTAGCAGGATTGGAATTCATCACCAGGTACCCAGCAAAACCAATTAAAAGCAACAGACAAATAGCACCGGCTTTTCTAAAAAACACTACCCGGTCCCTACGCCGCAGCTTTTGTTCCATCTTATTCCATGCCGCTTCTTCAAACTGGAGATCCGCATCAAATACCTTTTTCCTAAAGGCAGCATCAAATTCACTATCGTTCAATTCTTTTTTCATGCTGTATTTTTTAGCATCTTTTTCAGCTGCTCCCTGGCTTTAAATAAATTGGATTTAGATGTACCTACCGAAATGGAGAGCATTTCCGAAATCTCCTCATGCGTGTAGCCATCAATTGCAAACAGGTTAAAAACAGTTCTGTAAGCTACAGACAGCTTTTGAACCAATCTGATCAGGTCTTCATAATGGATATGCGAAAGGATACTCTCTTTGTCTTCCATCTCATGCCTTGCATTTAGCTCTTCCATTTCTATACGCTTTATTTGCTTCCTGTAATGATCAATGGAGGTGTTGATCATAATTGTACTTAACCATGCCTTAAAAGGCCGCCCTTCCTCATAGCGATGAATATTGATAAATACCCGCATGAACCCATCGTTTACCAGTTCTATGGCTTCGTCTTTATCTTTTGCGTAACGGATGCACATGCGCATGGCATAGCTGTAAAAGAACTGGTAAAGTCCTTTCTGACATTTCCTGTCTTTTTTCTTACAACCGGCTATTAACTGCTGAATGTTTAACTCGTCCACGTATTTTCTTTAATTCATCTATACTTGCAGGTACGCAGATTAGTGGGGGAAGGTTGCCTGCCTATATGAATTTAATAAAAAATCCGCATCTGGTTCGCTTTTTAATAGTAAAAGACGGTCCGGATGCGGAGTAAAAGCAGACTAATCTGCAAAAAAATTAACTACTGAAGTTGTTGAATCAGTTCGCGGGCCTTGCCGTAATTTGTACTGGCTTCAGGAATTTTTTCCAGCCATTCCAATGCTTTCGGATGGTCTTTCTCTTTCACATAGCTCAATGCGATACCATAAGCTGCGTCATATTTGAAAACCGATTCGCCTGCATATAGTTTGCCTAGCACAGTTCTGGCTGTTGTTGCCTTTCCCGTTTCCATAAGGGTAAGCCCATAATAATAAGCCAGCATGGCATCTTCAGGTGCAGCAGCATATGCTTTCTCCAGGATTTTATTGGCCGCGGAGAAATTCCCTGCATTATAAAGCGCTGAGGCCTTTTGCAAGCCATCTCCCGCCCCGTCTCCCCGCTCGGCTACCGACATTTCCCGACTGATACTGTATTTTTCATACAGACTGGCCGACCAGGGTGCCCAAACCAGCAATCCGATCAGCAGCACCGCAGCAATACTGATCCATTTGAGATAAGGTTTGAAGGAAACGACCTTTGCAGTCGCTTTATTTTCGGCCATACCCTTAAAATACTCCTGGTTAAGCAACGATAAAGTGGACGCTACCTGCTGATCTGCCTCCGAAGGTGCAATTTTCATCTTCAGTGTTTGATGGACATTTTTATATTCGGCCAGCAGTTGCTGTAATTCGCTATCCGTTTGAAGCAAGGCCTCAAATGCACTTTTTTCCTGAAATTCCATATCGCCTTCAAAGTAGCGGGCAACTGTCAATAATTTTTCCTCGTTCATCATTGTTCTTCCGTTTGATTTGACTGAACTATTTTTATCAGAGATGCCATGCATTCAGACTTCTTTTTTCGCAGGTAGCCATAAGTAACACCAAGGGCTTCTGCCACTTTTTCCTGGGCCTCACCTTTCATGCTCCATGAAATGATTTCTTTACAGCGCTCGCCTAATTTTTCAAACGCCTTTAAAAATAGTTTCGACTGTGCTTCCTGCTTTTCCAGTTCATCTGCATTTGCAAAAGTATCTTCTCCGATATGTAATAAATCATCCTCGTTATTTGTTACCGGTAGAATTGATCTTTTTTTAATTTCATTTAACCACTTGCGTTTACAGATCAGTAATATATAGGGCTCAAAAGGGCAGGTCAGTTCCAGCGATTTATATTTTGCCTGCCGATAAATATCCATCAGCGCTTCCTGAAATATATCGCCGGCATCATCTTCAGTCCCATTGTTAAAGGTGATCCAGGATTTCACCTTACCCGCACAGCGTTTATAAATTTCGTTGATCACCGCGGTATCGTTATTTACCAGACCGGTAATAAAGCGCTGATCTGCATGTATGTTTTTAGCCATTGGCGGTTTTATAAGGAAGCATATGCCACTAATTTAAACATCTTTTTATTCCACAATAAAAAAAATTGAAACAAGGGGGTAACAATTTTTGACTGCAGCTGATATCTATTCGAATCATCCAAGGGCGAAAGCTGAAAAGCCATAACAGAGTAAGCAATTTTAAAACTAAAGAACATGAAAACATTTAACTTAACATCAGTATTATTCGTCGTTTTAATCGCACTCAGCGTAGCATGTAAGAGACAGAACTCCGGAGACGATAACGGAAGTACAGTGAATAGCGCCAAAGAATTTACAGCTAAGTTTGGGGCGCAGAAACAGGCTAAAGAAATCAATGCCTCCAGCCTGCCGCAAACCCTTACTTTTATAGATGGGACAAAGATTACCTTCCCTGCAGGCTCGCTGACCAAAGCCGGTGTACCTGTTACCGGAAATGTAACCGTTGAAGTTTATGAAGTACTGAAAAGAAGCGCGGTAATCCTGACAGGAGCAAACACGAATCACATTTCAGGTGCTCCGCTTGTTTCTGACGGATTTATATTCGTTGACGTAAAAGCCAATGGTGTAAGCGTAGACCAGAACCTGGCTGTACCTATCAAAATCGCCGTACCCGCTAAAAGAGATGGTTTTACCCAACTTTGGCAGGGTGTAGACCAGGCCGAAAAACCCCTGGTAGCTGCAGCCAATAACCAGATGGCCTGGGCCGCTCCAAGAAATGCAAACGGCGTGGGCATGAAGGAAGTGGGTGCAGCACAATCTGCATTTACTTTCGACTTCGGAAACCTGGGATGGGTAAACTGCGATACATTTTACAGCAATGCCAGCCCTAAAACCACCGTTCGTGTAGAGGTGCTGAACAACCCTGGTTCTATGGCCAGCTTCCATGCCTATGCAGGCGAAACCTTTGTATACTTCTGCGCAAAAGGGGCTAATGTGGTAGCCCAGTTGTACACTCCCGATGGCGCCAATAAAGTGAAAAGCTATGACAATAGTATGCCTGTAGGTGCACAGGGCCGTATGTTCGCCTTCTCTATAAAAGACGGAAGGTACTATTATGCCGCTCAGGACATTACCATCACTGCAAACCATAGCATGAGCTTAAACCTTACCGAATCAACAGAAACTGCTGTACAAGCTGCAATAAGCAGCCTGGATAATTATTAAGCATCCCAAATCCATAAACAATGAAGATAAGGCCCTCAACATGGGCTTTATCTTTTTTCCGTTTTTAAGTATTTTAATTGGAAAAACATACCGATTATAAATATATTGTTAATTTTATTAGCAGATATGAAAAGAGCGCTACACCTGACTTTGCCTGCTACAGGAATTGTTTTCCTGCTGGTATTTACATGTACCGTTCTTTACGGACAGCTGAAACAACCTTCAGCAACAAAACTGGTTGAACCTGCAATTGTACCGGCCGATACGGTACCCGCCATCATCAACCATACTATAGAAAATGGCCTGGTATCGTTCAGCTCTGTTTTACGCCCCTTGCGACAGATCGCAGGAGCACCTGAACCTTTTTATACTTATTTCTGGGAGTTTGGCGACGGGCAGTTTTCTTTTGAAAAGGAACCACAGCATATCTATCCTGATATAAAGTCTTACGATGTACGTTTGTTTGCCACCAACAGCTACGATGATGGCAAACGCCCGCCAACAAGACCCAAACCCATAAGACCGGGCGGCAGCAGGCCTGTTCTTGCCGCAGGAAAAAAAACCGAAAACTTAAACTTCTTTAAGTCAGGCGGTGCTGTTGAACTCAAAACCAACTGTATGCCCAAGCCCGGTGATGACATGATGCTGGTATTTGGCTACAGGAACAAACCTGAGAATGGTCTGGCCAGTCTTGCCGGAACCGTTGCCATTTTGTATAATGACAGAGAATTTAACAAAGACAATTTTGAACTGGAAGAAACAAGAGCGTACCACGCCGAGAAAAAAACAACGCTGGATAAATATGGGAGCCTTGCTGCTTTAAAGGTAGGCAATTCCAATCCCTACTACGCTGCGCTCAGAGGTCCTGCAGTTGCTGAACCTGATGTGATTTTTGACCCGGAGGGTACTGCCCTGATCAAGGAAAAAATGGCTGCTTACAGAAAAGCTGAAAGCTGGAGGTTTGAGGACCTGAAATCCGGGGAAGAGAAATTCCTGTTCATGCAGTTTAAGACTACGCCGGAAATGATAAAGGACACGAATGCCGTGGTAAAACTTACCGGTATGTTCATTCCCGACAACCCTTTGGCCCTAACGGAATTCTTTACCATAGAGCTTCAGATCGTGGCTTCGCATGACCCGAATAAAATGATGCTCAGGAACAGCAGGATGAACTTTCGTTTCACCGGAAAAAACAAAAGGCTAAGCTATAAGGTAAGGTTTCAGAATACAGGTAAAGGCCCTGCCAAAAAGATTGATGTAGGTGTGGCCATTGCGGAGGTATTGAATAAAGGATCCGTAGAGATTATAGATTCCAAGCCAAAGGTAGGCTTGTGCAATGCTGCCTATGCTGGCCAGAGTTGTCTGGATACCATAAGCCGTGCAGATAGTTTACATTTTATATTTAAAAACATTTACCTGCCCGGCCTGCAGCAAAAGGGCGTGAATGATGCCGATTCTACAATGGGTTTTATAGAGTACAAGATTGGCTTTAAAGAGAAACCAAAAAAGCTGCCGTTTAAAAGCGGTGCTGCTATAGTTTTTGATAAGAATGAGCCTATCTATACCAATAGGGCTACAGGCCGGTACAAAATGGGCTTATCACCAGGAATCATAGCCGGTTATGGTTTTCCTTTTAAAAATGGGAATACACCTTTTTCCGGACAAAAAAACATCAGCTTCGGTGTAAGCCTGGCCCCCTTTGCCCCGCACCGGTATTACTGGCAGGTAGAACTCTATGGCAGCTCCTATGCCGAAAAGGAGTATCTGGTGGGAAGAAAGGAAGGAAACGACCGCCTGATACCTGTAGTGATTGATGGTAAACAACGGGAAGGCCGGTTGAAATATGCGGACAGTACTGTACGCACCAAGGTAATAACGATCAATATTGTCCCGGCACAGATCAGGTACAATTTCAACAAGTACTTCGGTGCAGGCATTGGCACTTTGGTTTCTTTCAGCATTGACGAACAATCTACCCCTGGAAAAACTGCTTTATATGAACTGCCAACTGCCGTCGGCACACTGGAACAGGCCAGTATCCAGCAGTCTTTCAGCAAAATCTCCAGGCAATTCAATAACTTCCAGAGTACTTTATTTGCCGATGTGCAACTGGGCAAGGTACATGTTGGACCGGCTATTGGCTTCAGGTACCTGTATACTTTCCAGGGGTCAAACAACAGACTGGTTACCTATTTAACATGGAAATTTTAGTCAGGTTTTGGATTCTGCTTGTCTGCCTTTCATTTTCAGGGTCCATTATCGCCCAAACAAACAAGCCTGCACCCCCTGGTATAGTAAAATCACTCGATTCACTGGAAAAACTGGATAATCTTTCGGAGTGGATCTATACCAGAATAGACTATAGCTATCAGAACCCGGGGCAAAGTCTTTCCTTTTTGATGGAGTCGGAAGCACAAAGCTGGCGCAGTCCGAAGTCGGTGGCCGAAAAGGAAGCATGGTTAATGCTGCTCAGCAATCAGGCCTACAACCAGCTGTATAGTGGAAATATCTTACAGTCCATCAATTGTTACGAACAGGCCTACAATTACTATACAAAGCATAAACTGAATGTAGAAGGTATTGCAGAATATGTTTTGAAACCCTGGGCAAACAATTACACCCGTTTGGGCGACTATGAGAAGGCGCTCTTTATACAGCAGAAAACGCTGGATTTTGCAAAGAAAGAACATAATGATGTATTAACAATAGCTGTTTACAACAACATGGCAATCTCCTATCGTTCATTGGGTGATTTCCAGAAGGCCGAAGCCTGTATCACGCAGGGTACAAAAAAGAGCAAACCATCTTCCGCCGGGCTCATCCTGCTCAGCAACACCCTGGCCGACATCCATAGCGATAAAAATGAGCTTGATCTTGCCGAAAAGGTAATCACAGCAAACATCAATCGCCAAAAAAACAGGAAGCCTGATTTTGAATCTGCATATTGGTTGTTGAGCAGCTACATTACCGCAGGCGATATCCAGCTGAAAAAGCAGCTGTATGCCAAAGCCAGAACTTATTACCAGCAGGCGCTTGTCATTAACAACAAGTATTATAAAGGCAACCGTTTGAGGGAAAAGGCTTATATCCTGATCCAGCTTGGAAAAATAAACCTTGACCTTAAACAAGCCCGCCCCGCCCAGAACTTGTTTAATGATGCCCTCGCTTTATTTGGCTTAAGGGACCCTGAAGGAAAAATAAGGCCGCAAAGAATATTTGGCGACAACCGCCTGATTGACGTATTTTACCAGCGTGCCCTTGCATTTGGTATGGCGGGCATGGAAGAAGAAGCCTTGGAAAGTATACGTTTTTCCCTGCTCTCGGCAGATAAGATCCGTTTTGAACTGGCAGATGTAAAAACCAAGCAGCGTTTCCAGCAGCAGACCAGGCTCATGGCCGAAAAAGCAATGGATATGGCCCTGGGCCTGCTCCAAAAAACCGGACGGCATCAATATGCAGAAGCAATTGTTCAGCTCATCGAACAAACAAAAGCACGTATCCTGCTCGACGATATCCGTAAAAACCAGCAACAGCTAAGCCTGAGTATCAAAGACCCACTCTTTCAGGAAAGGGCCAGGCTTGAGCAGGCCATGGCCTATAACGAAAGGGAGATCCTGCAAAACCCTGAGGCAACAGCCAGGCTGGAAGAACGTAACGCCGAGCTTAAATTTAAACTGGAAGACCTGGAAAAAAATATGCTGAAACAGTACCCCTCATTTGCCATCAGTAACGACAATCCGGTTGCAACCGATTTGCTACAGTTGCCATCCAGGGCTCATTTTGTTGAATTTTTTATGGGGGCAGCGTACATTTATGTTGTAGAAATTGCAAACCGACGGGTAAAACACGTTAAACGCATCCGTCATGCAGAAAACATAAAAAAACAAATCAGCAGTTTTGTCAGATTGTATTACCAAAACGGACCAGCAGCGATGATGAACCAGCCAAAAGCATTTTTCCTGGCTTCCCATCAGCTCTATAACACCCTGCTTGGTGGCTTTAATTTTCCTGAAAACAAAAACCTCATCATTATCCCCGATGAGGTTACAGGTTACCTTTCCTTCGATGGCTTAATCACCCGTGGCAAATATACAGCTGAAATTACCAGATGGCCCTTTCTGATCAACGCCTGCACCATAACCTATGCTTTCTCTATCCAGACCTGGCTAAACCAGGCGGCAAAAAAAATCAATCCGGGCAAAAAATTTGAAGGACTATTTATCAGCCATCGGTATAAAAGCAGGCAGTTCATTCCCGCTGTAGCCAGGGAAGCAAAGGCTATGGAAAAAATTGTAAAGGGAAAATTCAGAAGCGATGAGGCGGCTGGTGTAAATGACTTTTTTAAGGCATTCGACAATACCAATGTATTGCATATCAGTACCCATTCTTACCTCTCGGGTGCACAAAAAGAGCCTACGCTAGCTTTTAATGATAACGAAGTATACCTGTTTGAGCTATCGTCAAGGAAAACTGCGCCCGACCTGGTTGTACTGAGTGCCTGCCGGACCGCAGATGGTGCTATGAGTAGCGGGGAAGGGATCATCAGCATGAGCAGGGGCTTTGCAGCTTTAGGTACAGGTGGTACCATTGCAGGGTTGTGGAATGTAAATGACAGGGCAGCTTCAGAAATTACCGCAAGCTGCTATAGCAATATGTTGGCCGGACAGAAAATAAGCACAGCATTGCGGCACGCAAAACTGCAATGGCTGCATCAGCCCCAGCGTGCGCCACAGGAATACCTGCCCTATTACTGGGATGCCCTGATCTACATGGGCTACGATAGGAAAATAGAACTGAGGCCCGCGGGAAATATACTTGCAGATTACGGAAAATTAAGCATACTGGTAATTACTGCCCTATGCGGCATTTACTACCTCATCAAAATCAGAAGAAAAACTATTTCTCCTGCTTCAGTATAGTAGCCGCCAGAGGTGGAACATTCAGCACAATAGAATAATCCCTATTGTGACAAGCTTCTTTTTCAGGCAACAAGGCCTGCTTATTGTGCTTTCCGCTACCAAAAAATTCTTTTGCGTCGGTATTGAAGATCTCTTTCCATTTTGCTTTGAAAGGCAGGCCTACACGGTAATTTTCCCTGTACACCGGCGTAAGGTTTAAGATCACGATAAGTGTATCCTTTGCTTTTTTACCTTTCCGGATATAAATATAGATGGAATGTCTGGCATCATCTGCATTGATCCATTCGAAACCTTCTGGAGAAAAACTATGTTCATATAAGGCCGGCTCGGAGGTATACAGTTTATTAATTGCCCGCACCGTTTTTTGCATGCCTCTATGTGGTGCATGCTCCAGCAGGTGCCAGTCGAGCGAGTTCTTGAAATCCCATTCATGGGTTTGCGCAAATTCATTGCCCATAAAAAGCAGTTTGGTTCCAGGTTGGGTGAACATATAGGCATACAATACCCTAAGGTTGGCAAATTTCTGCCATTCATCTCCAGGCATTTTATAGATCATGGACGATTTGCCATGTACAACCTCGTCATGCGAAAAGGGCAGCATAAAGTTCTCGCTAAAAGCATAGGTAATGCTAAAGGTAAGCTGGTAATGATGGTACCTTCTGTTGATGGGATCATTCTTGAAATACTTTAAGGTATCGTTCATCCAGCCCATCATCCATTTCATGCCAAAGCCCAAACCGCCATTGTGCACTGGGCGCGTAACCCCCGGATAGGTACTACTTTCCTCGGCAATGGTATGTACGCCTTCAAAGTCACGGTAAACAGCAACATTCAGTTCTTTAAGGAACTGGGTAGCCCCCAGGTTTTCGCTGCCCCCGTATTCATTCGTCGCAGCTTCGCCAGGCTGACGTGAAAAGTCGAAATAAAGCATAGAGGCCACCGCATCAACCCTTAGTCCGTCTATATGGAATTTATCCAACCAGTAAATGGCGTTGCTGATCAAAAAAGAGCGCACTTCATTTCTGTCGTAATTGAATATATAGGATTTCCAATCTGGATGAAAACCCTTGCGCATATCTGAGTGCTCATATAGGTGTGTACCGTCAAAATGGTAAAGGCCATGTGCATCTCCCGGGAAATGCGAAGGTACCCAATCCATAATTACGGCTATATTGTTTTTATGCAGCTCGTTGATCAGGTACATGAGTTCCTGCGGAGTGCCATGCCTGGAACTGGCCGCAAAATACCCGGTAATCTGATAACCCCAGGATGGAAAATAGGGGTATTCCATTACCGGCATAAATTCTACATGGGTAAAGCCCATATCCAGTACATAAGGTACCAGGCTATTGGCTATTTCTATATAGGTTAGCACCCGGTCTGGCTCAGTCGGATCGCGCTGCCAGGAGCCTAAATGCACTTCATAAACCGACATCGGCTTGTTCAAGGCATTCAGTTTGGCCCTCTTGTTCATCCAGGTTTTATCTTTCCATTTGAAATCGTTATCCCATACAATAGAAGCCGTTTTTGGCGGATGTTCCCACCTTTTTGCATAAGGATCACCCTTTTCTAACTCTTCCCCTCCGAAACCTTTTATCAAAAACTTATAGACCTCGCCCTTGCCCACACCAGGAATGAAACCTTCCCATATGCCCGATGAATCCAGCCGGCGGTTCAAAGGATGTGAAACTTTGTTCCAATCGTTAAAGTCGGCAATAAGATGCACAGCCTGTGCATTTGGTGCCCATACAGAAAAGTAAGTGCCTGTCAGCCCATCCACACTGATCAGGTGGGCGCCAAACTTTTCATATAGCCGAAAGTGCTTGCCGGATACAAATAAAGAAATATCAAAATCACTGAATAAGCTATGAGCAAGCACTTTTTCCATTAGTTATATATTTTTATACTGGTAAAATTCTTATTTGATCTGAAACGCAAACAATTATTTTCTAACTGATAATCTGTCACATCCCTATCATCAACGGTGATCTTATTTACATTAAAAGGCAGGCCTATAACCTTGTAATTGTACCATTCGTAATTTGGTGTATACAATCCTTCAACACTTTGTTCTATGGTAAGTTGGTAACTGGTTCCTTTTACACTAAACTTCTTCTCCGAATAAATATCCTGTTCATAGGCAAAAGTATCGCCATGGTCTTCGTAAAGGAAGGAATTTACTTCATATTCGCTGTAATATACGTTTAATAATACTTCATCGATGTTCTTTTCTCCAACATATTGCATCACCGGATATTCAGGAATAACTGAGCCGGCCCTTACAAATAAAGGCATATGGTCTAAAGGTGCCTGAATGTTGTGTTCACTTTCGCCGGTAAGCACTTCGTGTGTCCAGAAGTTGAACCATTTGCCTTTAGGCAGATAAACCATTCGCGATACAGCACCCTGTTCCAGTACCGGACATACCAATATCTTATCGCCAAAAGTAAACTCATCCTGGCGGTAAGCATTGCCCGCATTCTCCTGCTCCAGCATTACCAATGGCCTTAGGATCGGGAAGCCGTAACGGTGGTGCTCCCAGAATACCGAGTACAGGTAAGGCATTAAGCGATATCTCAGTTCAATATAGGTACGGTTAATGCTGGTATAAGGCTCTCCGAAACTCCAGGGTTCCCGCTCGGCAGTATCGCCTGCGGAGTGCGCGCGCATAAATGGCGAGAACGTGCCCAACTGAATCCAGCGGGTAAACAGTTCTCCATCTGGCTCACCACTAAATCCACCTATATCCGTTCCGCAAAAAGGCACGCCCGAGATAGACATGCGCTGACACTGGATATTGCCAATTTTCAGGTGCTCCCAGGTGGCCACATTATCGCCTGTCCACACACAGCCATAACGTTGCATGCCCGAATAACCTGCCCGGGTAATGGTAAACGGACGCTTATTGCGCATCAGTTTTTTAAGCCCATCATACGTAGAGCGAACCATCTGCATGCCATAGATGTTGTGTGCCTTACGGTGTGAACCCCTGTACCCATCATAGTTGTGGCGCACGTCGTTAGGGAAAGTACCCGATCCAAATACGGCAGGTTCATTCATGTCATTCCATACGCCTGCAACACCAATATCTACCAGTTCTTTATACAGCTTGCCCCACCATTCTCTTACTGCAGGATTGGTAAAATCGGGGAACTGGCACCTGCCCGGCCATACATGGCCTTCCATAAAGTAATCATCGCTTCTGCGGCAGAAATAATTGTTTTCTTTACCCTCTTTGAATACCCAGTAATTGTCATCTACTTTAATCCCCGGATCGATCATCACTACGGTTTTAATGCCTTGGTTGGCCAGTTCCTTGATCATTCTTTTAGGGTCAGGGAAATGGCTTTTATTCCAGGTAAAACAGCGGTAACCATCCATGTAATCGATATCCAGGTAAATGGCATCGCAAGGGATATTCCTGGACCTGAACCCGTCGGCAATTTCCTTTACCTTCTTTTCAGGATAATAGCTCCACCTGCACTGATGGTAACCCAAAGCCCATTTTGGTGGCATGGGATGGGTTCCGGTAAGGCTCTGGTACCTTTTTACCACATCCATCAAATGCGGTCCATGAATATAGTAGTATTGCAATTCGCCACCATCCGCCCAGAAGCTGGTTTTCGAATTGTCTTCTTTCCCAAAATCAAAATAAGAACGGAAGGTATTGTCGAAGAATATGCCATAAGCTGCCCCATGATGAACCCCGCTGTAAAAAGGAATCGTGCGGTATAAAGGATCCTGGTCCCAGCCAAAAGAATAGGCATCAGTGTTCCAGTTCTGGAAATGACGGCCCCTAAGGTTCATGTTGCCGGATTTATCGCCCAGTCCATAAAAGTTCTCTTCCGAGAGGCATTTCTTGGTGGCATATACATAATAGCCTCCGAATTCTATATTCTCTTCCCAGTGCATCGGCGATTCGTCTTCGCTCATGACCATCTGGCTCTGGTTTTCAATAAATGAGATATGGAAATCGTTTTTACTGATCTTACAGGTAATGGTATTGGTAGATATCAGGTACTGCAACTCCTGTTCCTCCATTTTGAAGGTAGTTACCTTTTGATCTACCACGGGCACAGCATAGGAGAAATCATCCAGAAAAACACCATGAGGTGCCAGTCTTATCCTTATGATTTCATCACTCACTACCCTGACCTCTACCCGCGCATCGCCATCAGAAAAGTAAAATTTGTTCCCTTCTGCATGTATTTGCGTTACGGTGCTCAAATATTTTTTAACAATTGGCTTAGGCCCTGAAACCGGATTATTCAAATGCTGGACAATCTCTTCGACCACTTCCCCGGTATTTATATCGTTTGTTTCTTTGTTCTGTTTGTTTAATTCTTCCATGAAAACCCCCTTAAGTAAAAACACGAACTCATTTACTTCGTGTACTTTGTACAACTAAGGTGTTAAAATTTCTCTTAAAACCAAAGGATTATTATGAGATATATTGTAACAAAAAGAAAGGCCCTGGCGTACCTGCCAGGGCCTTTCGGCGCTAAGAAAAAGGTTTTATGGGTTAAATGTATAGGCAATATAATACAGCGCACCTACCGCCGGGTTACCAAAAGAAGTAACATAATATTTATTCAAAATATTTGCTCCCCCTATTTTGACCATAGAATTTACAGAAGGGATTTTCAGGTTGACCTGTGCATCAAATGTAGAGAATGCAGGTACATTTCCTGCCGCAAAAGAAGAGAACCAGTAGTATTTATCCTGCCAGCGGTATTGAACATTAAAACCCAGATTTTTAATGATCTCTCTGTTTGCCAGGCCTAAATTGTAGCGAATTTTCGGGGTATTGAAATCATTGTCATAGTCGTTGGGAAGATCACCAATCTCGTTATAAGACACGTTTCCGCTCAGGGTATATTTGCCCAGTAAATAATCCAGTCCCAATGCGGCACCATAGGTATCCACATTTCCCTCGGCATTTACCGGAATACTAAAAGTACTTCCATCCCTGAAAAGGGTAACGGCAGTGATGAAATCCTTGTAAGTATTGTAGTAACCATAAGCATCAACCAACAGTTGCTTACTGATCAAACCTTTGTACCCCAGCTCGTACGATTTTACACTTTCCGGACGAAGCCCTTTAGGATCGAATGTATAGGGAACCAGCAAACTTGCATCACCGGTATTGGTTGGGCTTGCTGCAGCTGACGCCAGGTAAGCAATATAATTCTTCCTCAGCACACCGGGCCTGCTATACAACTCATACTTTTCAATGCTACCCGGCAAACCGCCTATCAGCCTTGTTGCACCGCCAAGTACAGAAAGGTCGATGTACTGATTTTGAGTAGTAGGGTTTCTATATCCTGTTTGATAGGAAACCCGTATATTGTTGTTCTGGGCAACGGTAAGGACGCCGGTAACCCTTGGTGTAAACCTGCCTTCAAAATTTGTGCTCTTGTCGTAACGGCCTGCAAGAGTCAACTTAAATTTTTCATTGAACAGCTTTTTACCCAGTTGGGCAAAAGCACCATATTCGTTGATGTTTAAGTCTTTACCAATATCGTCGAAAATTGTCCCTCCCGAACGTAGCTGGTACAATCTTGATGAAGCACCAACCTGAAATTCCACAACATTATTCAAAACATTTGTAAAATTGTACATTCCTTCGTAGTGGTACAGATTGGACTTGTCGTCAAATCTAGCTCCGTAAACGCTTTTAGAAGGATCTGTTGCGTTAATAGAGGTAGCACTGATATTCGTATTCATGATTTGTCTTTTCGCATTTTCAAACTCGGCTGAGCCTGGCAAAAAGCGTCCTCTTCCGGTTTTATTAGCCGCTGTCCTGGCAATCCCATGAGATGCCTCCGGAGTTTGATTGGCCAGACGGGCGCCAATGTAATTTCCGATATACGCTGGAAACCAGGTACTGTTCGGACTCGAAACTTCGTTAATAGAAACCCCTAAAATTGAAGAAATATAAGAATCACCCGATCGTTCCTGAGTGGTATAACCCCTTAAGAAGAAGTCCTCTCCTTTTAACTCCAGCTTATATTGACCAATACTGAAATTACGCAATGAGTACCTGTCTGTACCCGTATAAACAGAAGTACCACTACCCCAGGTCAACTGCGCAATTGCTTCGATTGTACTGGTGATCTTGTAATTAAGTGAGCCCGAGGTTTTCAATGATTTCGTATTGTAATCTACCAGGTTAACTTCATCATAGCCATCTCTCGAAATGGCCTGATTAGGGAGAACAGATGGATTTTTCAACCCAAAATAAAAGGGAAGATACTGGGTACTTGCGGCCTGCTTTAATGCTGCAGGAATCGGAAGCCCGTTTATGGTACTCAGGTAGGTTGCATAACTTGCTCCCGCAGGAACATTGTCCAGCACTGTTTTAGGGTTAAAAGCACCGCCCGAAGCTGCCAGAATTCCAGCTCTTACAGCAGGCTCAATACTGCCTTGTACCAGGTTTCGCATGTTCTGGCTTACCTCATCCCCATAAACATTTACCCCATCATAATTAGGATCTGAAAGCCTGTCCCCAGGGATTACCGTATTGTTGATCCTGTCGAAATTTCTTGCATCACTTCCATACCAGTCTTTAGCCTGTAAATAAGAAAACGTCGCTTTAAAACCAAACCTGTTCCAGGCTTTTGCCACACGTACATCCAACTGGTTAAACTGCTGAACCGCCGAATTGTCATCGTTCACGTGATTTACGCCAGTTTTAAACTGGAAACTTGCACCAGGATACTTAAAGGGATTTTTTGAGGTCATCAACAAAGTACCATTAATACCTCCCGCACCATATAGTGCAGATGACGCACCCGGAAGTAACTCCACATTATCGACATCCAGTTCTGACAGACCGATAATATTGCCTACAGAAAAGTTTAGCCCCGGTGCCTGGTTATCCATTCCATCAATAAACTGATTAAAACGGGTATTCCCGTTAGAATTAAAACCGCGCGTATTGATAGATTTAAACGTTAAGCTTTGGGTGCTTGCCTCTACACCTTTCAGATTGGTAATCGCATCGTAAAAAGATGCGCCCGGCAATTCCTTGATTGCTGAAGCACCTATTCTTTCAATGGTCACCGGCGACTCCAGGATACGTTCCGGCGTTCTTGAAGCTGAAATAACCACCTCCTGCCCTAAAATAGCTGTAGGCTCAAGTTCTGTGGTTATACCATTCGTATTTCCGGTAATTTCCCGCTCAACCGAGGTATATCCTACAAAGGAAATAACAAGGGTAAAAGGAGCTTTCTGACTTGTACTAAATGAATACCTGCCATTTGCATCTGTCGCAGTGCCACTGGTAGTGCCTTTTACTGTGATCCCAACACCTGGTATTGGCTGTTTGGTTAGCTTGTCTGTAACGAGACCGCTAACCAAAACACTTTGCGCATGCGCCGATAATCCGACAATACATAGCAACAGTGCAAAAATCGCTTTTGTAAACATTTTCCTCATATGTTATTATATTTAGTTTGATTTTAACATAAACTTAATAAATTTTTTGACATTAACAAATTGTATTCGCTTAAATATTCAAGCCATAAAAACTATTTTTCATTGTGTTTCAATTGAGTTTTATGTTAAATTGCCATAGTGAAATTTAACCCGTTTAAATTTAACTGACTTTACACTGCTAACCAGATATGATAAATAAAATAAAGGCTTTCATTTGCATACTCATACCCATAGTACTGGCCTATGCGCTCAATACCAAATTTGGCGATCTCCCTCCCACACTCAAATTCCTGAACCCCTTTACAGGTTTCTGGCAAAACGCAGAATCTACATCCATCAAAACCGACAAGAAAATAACCCTAAAGGGAACCCACCAAAATGTCGATATCGCATTTGATGATCGAATGATCCCGCATGTTTTTGCACAAAATGACTATGATGTTTATTTTGCACAAGGCTATGTTACCGCCATGCACCGTTTATGGCAGATGGATTTCCAAACCCGGTTTGCTGCTGGAAGGATCTCAGAAGTTGTCGGCAAAAAAGCAATTGAACTGGATAAATACCAACGCCGCATGGGTATGGTTTTCGGCGCAGAAAATTCTCTGGAAGGAATGATGGCCGATCCTAAATCTAAAGAAATGATTCTGGCCTATACCGCTGGGATCAATGCTTACATCCATTCCTTATCACGTTCACAGCTCCCGATAGAATATAAAATACTCGACTTTAAACCGGAAGACTGGACGCCCATTAAATGCGCTTTACTGCTAAAACAAATGTCGGCAGTGCTGGCCATGGGCTCCGACGAATTTTACATGACCAACATCAGGAATAAATTTGGCACTGATGTGGTTAAAGATCTTTTTCCCGATTACCCCTTCAAAGAAGATCCGATTATACCTGTAGGTACAAAATGGGATTTCAAGCCGCTGCCCATACCAGCCGAACCTCCTGTTTTTACTGATTCCAGAACAGCCAATATAAAAACAAAGCAGAAGGAAGAGGGCATTGGCAGTAACAACTGGGCCTTGTCTGGGGCAAAAACAGCCTCAGGCCATCCGATACTGGCAAACGACCCGCACCTTGACCTTACACTTCCATCTATCTGGTACCAGATCCAGTTACATGCCCCAGGAATAAATGCTTATGGTGTCTCTCTTCCCGGGGCACCAGGCATTATCATTGGCTTCAACAAAGACATCGCCTGGGGGGTAACCAATGTGGCTGCGGATGTCCTTGATTTTTACCAGGTTAAATTTAAGGATGATACCCACAAAAGTTACTGGTACAACAATGCATGGAAAAATACCAGCAACCGCATGGAAAAAATCGTGGTCAGAGGGGAGAAGAGCATTACAGACACGGTTGTTTATACCCATCATGGCCCGGTAGTTTACCTCCAGAAAACCAATTTTTCCAAAGCCGGCAATATCCCTGTTGGCAACGCTTTAAGATGGATCGCCCACGAAAAGTCAAACGAATTGAAAACTTTCTATCTTTTAAACAGGGGAAAAAACTATAACGATTACCGGAAGGCGCTGACCTTTTTCACGGCACCTGCACAAAACTTTGTATTTGCATCTGCAGACAATGACATTGCAATAACTGCAAATGGGAAGTTCCCCCTGAAATGGAAAGACCAGGGTAAATTTATACTGGATGGAACGGCAGCTTCTAACGACTGGCAGGGCTGGATACCGGCATCAGAAAATCCAACTGTCAAAAACCCGCCACGCAATTTTGTAAGCTCAGCAAACCAATCTTCTACAGACTCAAGCTATCCTTACTACATCAACTGGGAATTCAGTCCTTATGAACGGGGCAAGCGCATCAACGACAGGCTTGCGGCTATGAACAATGCTACGGCCGACAGCATCATCAATATGCAGACAGACAACTACAGTATCCATGCCCAAAATATACTGCCTGCCATCCTGGTAATGGTAGACCGCAACAAACTAAACGCCACACAAAAAGAAGCGCTTCGCATCGTTTCTTCCTGGAACAAACATTATGAGGCAAAATCACTTGCGGCCAGCGTTTTTGACCTATGGACCAAGCGCATTCAATTTAACATATGGGATGATGAGTTTACTATTGCCGATATCCCAATGCGGTACCCATCCCGAGACAGGACGGTCCAGCTGATCCTGCATGAGCCAAATGCCAAATGGATAGACAATGTGAACACTCCGGTAAAAGAAAGTTTGGCCGATCTGATCAATGAAGCTTTTAAATACAGTTGCGATAGCCTGGAAAGAAAGTTTGGCCCAATCGGCAAGCTTTGGGAATGGGGCAATTTCAAGCATACCAATATACCTCACCTGGCAAAAATACCTGGATTTGGCTCTAAAACTTTGATGACAGGTGGCGGAAAAATGACCATCAACGCATTGAACGAAAGCAATGGCCCTTCCTGGAGAATGGTGATAGAACTTGGAAAAATGCCTAAAGGCCATGGCGTATTCCCAGGCGGGCAATCGGGCAATCCAGGCAGTATCTTTTACGACAACATGATCGACACCTGGGCAAATGGAAAGCTTTACGACCTGTTTTTTATGCAATCCGCTAATGATGGCAATGCCAAAATAATTTCCCGATTAAAAATATCAAAAAAATAACGACATGGTTTTTATAGTAATCGTTGTACTCTCTTTTTTACTCCAGATGATCCTGCCCTGGTGGATCATCGTTGTCATTTCTTTCGCTACCTGTGGCCTGATCGGTAAAACCGGAAAAATATCCCTCTGGGCTCCCTTTTTTGCCATTCTACTGTTATGGACAGGCACAGCCCTTTTCAAGAGTATCCCAAACAATCATATATTGGCCCAGCGGGTTGCGCAAATGGTAGGCGCCCAATCGTGGTTGATGGTATTGCTCTTTACTGCTGTACTTGGCGCCTTTACAGCAGGCATCAGCGGCTTTTGTGGCTATCATTTCAGAAAAGCAGTGCTCCTAAAGAAAACGAAGCCTTAATTAAAAAATAGTTGTTTATTTTTGCAGGGTGACCGATCTGACCCAGCAAATCTTTTCCATCAGCAATACCCTTGAATTTGAACAGGCCTGCCTTGCTGTTTTTAAGCACCAGGCTTTCAACTGCCCGGTTTATGCTGCTTATATACACCACCTGGGCATACAGCCCGAGGATATCAATACCCTTACCCGCATTCCTTATCTGCCTATAAGTTTTTTCAAAACGCAGCCCGTGCTCAGCTCAGGAGACAAGCCTGAAATCATATTCAGCAGCTCAGGAACAACAGGCATGGTGCAAAGTCAGCACCTGGTGACGGATGTAAGCCTTTATGAGCAAAGCTTCAATAAAGCATTTGAACAGTTTTACGGAAAAATAGAAAACACCTGTCTGCTTGCATTGCTCCCCTCTTACCTGGAACGGGAGGGATCATCGCTCATTTATATGGTTGATGCCCTATTGAAGCAAAGCAAACATCCCGATAGCGGTTATTTTTTACACAATCACAAAGACTTATACAATAAGCTTCAAAAGCTTAAGGCAGCTGGCCAAAAGACCATTCTGATTGGTGTTACCTATGCTTTACTTGATTTTATAGAAAAATACAAGGTAGACTTTCCTGAATTGATTGTAATGGAAACCGGGGGAATGAAAGGTAAGAGAAGAGAAATGGTGCGCGAAGAGCTGCACCAATTGTTAACAGCTGGTTTTGGTGTCAGCAACATTCATAGTGAATATGGCATGACAGAACTTCTTTCACAAGCTTATTCTTACGGAAATGGCGTATTCAACTGTCCGCCCTGGATGAAAATCGGTCTGCGTGACACGAACGATCCTTTAAGCCCTGCTCCTGACAACAAAACAGGCGGCATCAACATCATAGACCTGGCCAATCTGAACTCCTGCTCATTTATCGCCACGCAAGACCTGGGACGGGTATTTCAGGATGGTTCTTTTGAAATCCTGGGGCGTTTTGACAATGCCGACATCAGGGGCTGTAACCTGTTGGTAGGCTAATGCAGCCTAATACATTAGCCTGCGATTAAAAGGTAATAATTTTTCTTCCCTTTCTGCACGATAATAAACTGATCGTTTAAAAGATCATCTATGGCCAGTCTATCTGAAGGCTCCTTCAGTTTTTCTTTATTTATGGATACACCCCCGCCCTGGATCAATTTTTTCGCTTCTCCTTTTGATCCGAATACACCTGATTTTTCGGCCAGCAAAGTTGCAGCGTCTATTCCTTCAGCAAGCTCGGCCTTCGAAATCCGGAATTGTGGTATGCCTTCAAATATTTCAAGTACCTGGGCTTCAGATAGTGTTTTAAAAAATTCCAGAGAACCATTTCCAAACAGGAATTCTGAGGTCTTCACTGCAGTTTCAAGCGCCTCAGCAGAATGCGTCCTGATCGTAATATCTTCTGCGAGGGCTTTTTGCAACACACGCAGGTGTGGAGCAGCATCGTGCGCCACCTCGAGCGCTTCAATTTCCTGCTGAGTTTTCAGCGTAAATATTCTGATCCATTTCTTGGTATCCTCATCTGATGCATTTAACCAGAACTGGTAAAACTTATAGGGAGAGGTTTTTTCAGGATCCAGCCATACTGCACCGCTTTCTGTTTTCCCGAACTTGGTCCCATCCGCTTTTTTTATCAGTTGGGTGGTAATGGCAAAGGCTGTCCCGGCATCCTTACGACGGATCAGTTCTGTTCCGGTAACAATATTCCCCCACTGGTCTGAGCCGCCCATCTGAACCATGCAGTTCTTGTTCTTCCACAAATAGTAAAAATCATATCCCTGGATAAGCTGATAGCAGAATTCTGTAAAGGAAAGGCCTGAATCGCCTTCTAAACGCCTTTTGACGCTATCTTTAGCCATCATGTAGTTCACAGTAATGTGCTTGCCGATATCCCTGATAAAGGTAAACAGGTTCATGTCCTTAAACCAGTCGGCATTGTTAACCATCACCGCACCGTTGCCCCCTTCTTCAAAATCCAGGAACTTGGCGAGCTGGCGTTTCATTCCCGCAAGGTAAACATCAATGATCTCTTCGGTCTGAAGATTACGTTCGTCCGATTTCCCTGAAGGGTCGCCCACCATACCAGTGGCCCCGCCTACTAAAGCATAGGGTTTATGTCCGGCCCGCTGGAAGTGGATAAGGGTCATGATCTGGGTAAGATGACCAATATGCAATGAATCTGCAGTGGGGTCAAAACCGATATACCCCGAAGTCATTCCTTCATTTAATTTCTCCTCGGTGCCAGGCATTATATCCTGTAACATGCCTCTCCAGCGTAGCTCTTCAACAAAATTGGTCATCGTAATCTAATTTGTGCGCAAATATAGGAAAACCTGCGTTATCCTTAAATTTGAGCCCAGGCTAAAAACAGCTTATTGAACAAAAATCGCTACTTTTAGCCTCATGAACTTCTTATCCCATTTTTATTTTGAACGAAATAATCCAGATGAAAATATGGTATTGGGAGTTGTATTGCCTGATTTCATAAAAAACGCACATAAAGACTATAATCTATATCCTTTAAAAACCAGGCATCTTTTTCAAAAAAATCCCCAACAGCTTTCTATCCTTAAGGGCTGGGAAAAACACATCGACGTAGATCAGCGCTTTCATTCTTCCGTTTTTTTCCAGCAAAAAACAAATGAGCTGAAACAATTGATATTACCAGCCTGTGAGCACAGTCCTGTTAAACCTTTCTTCTTGGCCCATATCGGGCTGGAGCTAACGCTGGATCACCTGCTGACTGTCAACGGCCAGATCAACATCAATACGTTTTACGATCAGCTTATAAGTGCTAATAAGACTGCATTAAACGACTTTCTTCAGTCCTGCTCACTAAACGACACCTCGGTTTTCTTTAACTTCTTAAACAGCTTTATTTCCAGCCGCTACCTTTTCAGCTATCAGAAAATCGAAAACATTACCTATGCGCTGAACAGGATCTGTACGCGTTTATGGAGCAATCCCTTCACAGACGAGCAGCTGCGCTACCTGACGCTCCAGCTTGATGCATTCAAGAACAATCTCCAAAGCGATTATCGCTCAATTTATGATGATATCGAAAAAGAATTAAAAGCCTAATTTGTATCTTCGCCTTCATGTCAGTATCTGAAATAAAAGACAAAATGAATGCCCTGGTTGAGGAGCTTAACCAGCACAGTTACAACTACTATGTTTTGGCAATGCCGACCATTGCAGACTACACTTTTGATCAGAAGTTAGCAGAACTTGCAGAGCTGGAACTGGCATATCCTGAATTTGCCGACCCGAATTCACCTACCCAAAAAGTTGGCGGCGACATCACCAAGACCTTCACCACTGTACCCCATAAGTGGCCAATGCTGTCGCTGGGCAATACCTACAATGAACAGGACCTCCGCGACTTTGATGAGCGCATAAAAAAAGCAATAGGCGAAAACTTTGAATACGTTTGTGAACTGAAGTTTGATGGACTATCTATAAGCCTTACCTATGAAGGCTCAAAACTGGTAAGGGCAGTAACCCGTGGAGACGGTGCAAAAGGGGATGATGTCACTACTAATGTTAAAACGATACATACCATTCCGCATCACCTGAAAGCAGACGATATCCCCCCGCTGTTTGAAATAAGGGGAGAAATTTTTATGCACCGCGCAGCTTTTGAACGCCTGAACAGGGAACGCGAAGAGCTGGGAGAAATACCATACGCCAACCCAAGAAACTTTGCCGCGGGAACAATAAAGATGCAGGATTCAAAGGAAGTAGCCAGACGCCCGCTGGATTGTTTCCTGTATTCCTTAAATACCGACAAAAACTATTTTAAAACACACTGGGAAAGCCTGCTGGGTCTAAAAAAATGGGGCTTTCATATTTCTGAGCACACTAAGCTCACCAACAACATTGAAGAGGTATTGGACTTCATCAAATTCTGGGAAGATGAGCGCTTTAAATTGTCTTATGACATAGATGGGATTGTAATTAAAGTGAATAGTTATGCACAACAGCAGGAACTGGGTTTTACAGCAAAATCTCCACGCTGGGCCATTTCCTATAAATATAAAGCAGAGGAAGTTGAAACCATACTTGAAAAAGTAACCTACCAGGTAGGGCGTACCGGAGCTGTTACACCGGTAGCGAATCTGAAACCCGTTCAACTTGCAGGTACTACAGTCAAAAGGGCAACCCTGCACAATGCCAACGAAATTGAAAGACTGGACCTGCATGAAGGCGATAGTGTATTTGTTGAAAAAGGGGGCGAGATCATCCCTAAAATCATCAATGTAAACCTGGATAAACGTAAGGCTGATGCCGTTAAAGTAATTTATCCTAATGCCTGTCCTGAATGTGGAACCTCACTGATCAGGAAAGAAGGTGAAGTGGCCTTTTATTGTCCGAATGACGAAGCCTGCCCTCCCCAGATCGTGGGAAAAATTCAGCATTTCATCGGCAGAAAAGCAATGAATATTGACGGCCTGGGCGATGAAACCATAGAAACGTTCTATCAGCGGGGCCTTGTAGCCCACATCAGCGACCTCTATACCTTGCATGAGAAAGCCGAGCAACTGAAAAAGCTGGAACGTTTTGGTGAAAAATCTATTGAAAACATGCTCAAAGGGATCGAGCTTTCCAAACAAATGCCATTTGAAAAGGTACTGTTTGGCCTTGGTATCAGGTATGTCGGTGAAACTGTTGCCAAAAAACTGGCATTTGGCATCAAAAACATAGACAACCTGGCGACTGCAAGCCTTGAAGAACTCACCGGCATAGACGAAATTGGTCATCGTATAGCAGAAAGCATCATTGAATATTTCAGCAAAACTGAACATATACAGCAAATTAACCTGCTAAAATCCTATAATTTACAGTTTGAAGCAGTAGAAACGCAAATTACATTACAAAGTGATAAGTTAACTGGAAAAACATTCGTAATTTCGGGCGTTTTTGAGAATTACAGCAGAGAAGAGCTCAAAAATATGATAGAAAGTAATGGTGGTAAGATTTTAAGTGGAATCTCTGCAAAACTTAATTATCTTGTAGCCGGAGATAATATGGGCCCATCTAAACTCGAAAAAGCTAAAAAGTTAAATGTCCCGCTTATTTCGCAGGAAGATTTATTAGAGCTATTGAAGTAAAGAATAACAAATGAACAAATTTTATGGAACGGGTGTTGCCTTGGTCACACCTTTTAATGCAGACGGAACGGTAGACTATGATGGGCTGCGTAGCCTTATCAATCATTTAATAGACGGACAGGTGGAATACCTTGTATCCCTAGGTACAACGGGAGAAGCCTCGACATTGAATAAAGAAGAAAAGAAGAAGATCTGGGCGTTTACAGCTGAAGTTAACAATGGCCGTTTACCGCTTGTTGCAGGCATTGGTGGAAATGATACCGCTGCCGTAGTAAAAAGCATCAAAACCTTTGAGGCCAACGGTTACGATGCCATCCTGTCGGCAAGTCCATATTACAATAAGCCTTCCCAGGAAGGAATATATCAGCATTATAAAGCCATTAGTGAAGGCAGTGCATTACCCGTTTTACTGTATAATGTTCCTGGCCGTACAGCCAGCAATGTAAGTCCGGAAACAACCTGCAGACTGGCAGCAGACTTCAAAAACATCATCGGAACAAAAGAGGCTTCAGGCAATTTTGATCAGTTTAACCAGATCATGCGCGATAAACCAGCTGATTTTCTCCTCATCTCTGGTGATGACCCCGTTGCCATGCCTATGATTGCATTAGGTGCCGTAGGCGTGATCTCTGTAATTGGAAATGCATTGCCTAAGCAGCTGTCGGATATGATCAGACTGGCATTAAATGGAGATTATAAAGCAGCACAGCCAGCACACCTTAACCTGATAGAATTTACCAGGATGATGTTTGCTGAAGGCAATCCGGCCGGCGTAAAAGCGGCCTTAAAACACCTGGGCGTATGTGACGATCATGTACGTTTGCCGCTTGTTCAGGTATCTGAGGGACTGAGAAAGGCCATCATTGCCGAAACCAATAAAATCACAGCATAAAAAAGCGTCCCGATAAATCGGGACGCCTTTTTCATCAAAACAATTTAAGCAGTTAGCCTTTGTTTTTAGTGTCCTGGATCTCCAGACGAATGGATTGAGCCAGATTTTTAAGGTCTTGCATCCCTTTACGTACACGGGTTCCTGCTGCGCTGTTTGCTTTGTTGTAGAATTTGTCAGCATCTGCTTCCAAAGCAGCAACAAGCTCTTTTACTTCATTGAATTTTTTCATCGTTAATTTACTCCTTTTAGTTTTTTAAGGTTTTGATTAATACTCTGTTACTAAAATAAGATGTTTATTTTAATAAAAGAATTTTTACAATAACAAATAACAGGCAAAAAACCTCTTTTTTTCCACATTCTGCGGGTTTATAAACAATCAAACCCACTTTTCAGCAAGCAAATAACTAATTACCAAGCAATTACAAATCAACAAAAATAAAAAATGCCCTTTACTGCTTGTAAAGGGCATTTTTTATTTTTACAAATATTAGGCGATTGAAAACTGGTTTTCTTTGTAGTATCCGCTTTTCAATTTGTCTGAAACTTCACTGAAAGCATCCAGTGTACGCTGAACATCTTCCATGGTATGAACGGCAGTTGGGATAAGCCTTAGCTCTATGAGTCCCTTTGGAATAACAGGATAAACAACAATAGAACAGAATATACCATAGTTTTCGCGCAGATCCATTGTCAAAGCAGTGGCTTCCAGCAATTCACCTTTAAGAAAAACAGGTGTAACCATGGTATTGGTAACGCCCAGGTCGAAGCCACGGTCTCTCAGGCCTTTTTGTAAGGTAGTAGCTACGTTCCATAGCTTTTCCCTCAGCTCGGTATTGTTCTTAAGCAATTCCAGCCTTTTTAATAAGCCGATAACCATAGGCATTGGTAAGGCTTTTGCGAAAGTCTGGGAACGCATGTTATACCTGAAAAAGTTGGTCATTTCCTCTGTTGAAGCCACAAAAGCACCGATACCGGCCATAGATTTTGCAAAAGTACCAAAATAAACATCTACGCCATCTATACAGTTCTGCGCCTCATGGGTACCTGCACCTGTAGGCCCCATCGTGCCAAAACCATGTGCATCGTCAATCAGTAAACGGAAATTAAATTCCTTTTTTAAATCAACGAGTTCTTTTAATTTACCCTGGGCACCCGACATTCCAAAAACACCTTCAGTAATCACCAGGATACCACCCCCACTTTGCTCAACCAGCTTGGTTGCTCTTTCCAGCTGTTTACGTGCACTTTCAATATCATTATGTTTGTATACAAAACGCTTGCCCATATGCAGACGGAGACCATCTATAATACAGGCATGGGATTCCGCATCGTATACAATTACATCATTTCTATCTACCAGACTATCTATTATGGAAACCATGCCCTGGTAACCATAGTTTAGCAAAAATGCATCAGGTTTACCCACAAAAGCGGCAAGCTCCTGTTCCAGTTGTTCATGGTACTTAGAGTTACCAGACATCATTCTGGCGCCCATAGGATAAGCCATTCCAAAATCCTTTGCTCCCTGCTCATCAGCTTTTCTTACTTCCGGGTGGTTGGCCAAACCCAAATAATTATTCAAACTCCACACCAAATGCTCTTTACCACGAAAATTCATGTGAGGAGCAATATCGCCTTCTAATTTAGGAAATGAGAAATATCCATGGGACCATTTGTGATGTTGTCCTATCGGACCCATGTGTTTTGCTATCTTTTCAAAAATATCCAATGTTATATGTATTTTAAGTTATTATTCTTTTGCAAAGTTAGGCTTAATCTGCCTGATATACAACAACTAACCATCGTAAGGGGCTGTTCTACCTACAGAATACATTGATGCCAAAAAGCCTTAACAGGTATTGTTAAGGCTTTTTATCTTTATTGTAATGTCATATTAATCCACATTATCATGCAGAAAAGAGTTGTTTGGTCTGATTTCAGTAGAACCATCTTCGTCATTGCTCAGGGTAAACCTGGACACCTGCGATTCTGATGAATGCTGAACCTGTTGCAACTGCATTTGCTTGCGCTTGTAAGCAGGTTCATTCTCTAATTCCTGCAAGCCATTGCTGGTGCGTAATTTCATACTCAGATCTTTCAGCCTCAAAATCCTTTCCTTCGATTTTTTCAGCTGATCTTCTATCGACTCATCACTTTTATCATCGTCAGCTCCAGCTTCGATGGTATCTTCTTTGTGCGGAACAGAATCGTTGTTAAAGACTACAGCAGGTGTTTCAAACACAAAGTCTGTTTCTGCAACCTTAATTTCAAATTCAAATCCTGAATCCTTTGGCGTTTCATCAATAGGAGCTTCATCTTCTATTAATGTATGCCTTACAATTACACTTTCCTTAGCGCTTTCTTTAATGTTTTCCGGTTCCTCTGCGCCACGGCCCTTGCTCAGGTTGAATAAATCACCAAACAGATCAGATTGTTTTGTCTCTTCTTTGGCTTTCAATACCGGTTCTGCAGAAAAAGCAGGAGCCTTAGGCTCAATAAAAGAATTCACAGGTTCTACCGGCCTCACCAAAGGGGCTTCCTCGGGTGTCAGCATAGAAATCTTTTTCACGTTCTTCCGCTCTTCATCGCGCTGTTCGGTAGTCTGGAACCCGGTTGCAATAATGGTTACAGACAATTTATCTTCCAGGCTCTCATCTATACAGTTACCCCAGATCAGGTCAGCAGAAAGGCCCGCTTTGTCCTGAATATAATCAGTAATGATCGTCACCTCGTCCATTGTTACTTCACGTAAACCTGAACTGATATTTAAAAGGATATACCTTGCACCTTCAATTTCATTGTCTTTCAATAATGGCGAGGCCAATGCACCTTCAACGGCATTTAAGGCTCTGTTTTCGCCATCACAGGCAAAGCTACCCATAATAGACACCCCACTGTCTTTCATCACCGTACGCACATCTTTAAAATCCACGTTGATGTATCCCGGAACAGTAATGATCTCAGCAATGCCCTTTGCCGCAGTGGTCAATATATCATCAGCCTGCGCAAATGCAGAACCCAGGGTAAGGTTACCAAAAATCTCCCTTAACCTGTCGTTAGAAATCACCAGGTAGGAATCAACATATTTCTTCAGTTCGTCCAGACCGTCATTGGCCTGCATTTTACGTCTTTTACCTTCAAAAGCAAAAGGCGTAGTTACGATAGCAACAGTTAAAATATCAAGCTCTTTAGCTGCTTTGGCAATAATAGGACTGGCCCCCGTTCCGGTTCCGCCCCCCATGCCCGCTGTGATGAACAACATTTTTGTTGTACTTCCAAGCATTTGCTTAATATCATCGATATTCTCTATAGCCGAATTCTTACCAACTTCAGGTATAGAGCCTGCGCCCATGCCTTCAGTTAAACTGGCACCTAACTGTACCTTATTCGGAATAGGACTAAATTCCAGTGCCTGGGCATCCGTATTACAAATAATAAAGTCTACACCAGTAATTCCCTGACGGTACATATGGTTTACCGCATTACCTCCACCGCCACCAACACCAATTACCTTGATGATTGACGACTTATCTTTTAACATTTCGAACTGCATATCTTTATGAATCAGTTATTTAAAAATTCGTTTTTCCTGTTCATCTCGCTATGTAATATTAACACTTTTTTAACAGGCGTTTTCCACAATTGTTAAGAATGTGGAAAAATCACATATTGTGGAAAAATATTACGGTTTAATATAATCTTCGTCGCTCACATTCATGTCGTCTTTGATAAAATCCTTTGTTTTGGCAAGTAATTTATCAAACAATCCACCACCCGAGCGCTTTGTTTTTTCTTTCGCTTCTCTTTGTTTTTCCACAAAAACTCCGGGTTGTTTCATTTCTTCCAGCATCTCCTCAGCCTTCTGGATCCCCTTAATCAGCAAACCAACACTCGTTGCGTACATCGGACTTTTCAGGTCGTCATATACCGTTTTTGCCATATCCTCATACTTAGACAAATGTTCATTCGGATAACCAACGCGGCAGTCTAAACCGGTTACATATTCCACCAGCTGTGAAAGGTGTTTCAACAAGGCACCCCCTCCGGTGATCACTACTCCGCCGATCAGTTTCTTTTCATAACCAGAGGATTTGATTTCGTAGTACACATGCTCAATGATTTCTTCCATACGGGCCTGGATAACGTAAGCGAGGTTCTTCACCGAAATCTCTTTTGGCTCCCTGCCACGCAGGCCCGGAACACAGATGATCTCATTCTCTTTATTCTCTTCTGCCAATGCTGATCCGAAACGTGTTTTCAGCAGCTCGGCCTGATTTCTCATCACAGAGCATCCTTCCCTGATATCTTCCGTTACACTATTGCCACCAAAAGGAATAACGGCAGTATGACGGATAATGCCTTCATGAAATATAGCAATATCAGTCGTGCCACCACCAATATCAACCAATGCAATACCAGCTTCTTTTTCTTCCTCGCTCAACACCGACTCCGAAGATGCCAAAGGCTCCAGTATCAATTCCTGCGTTTGCAAGCCTGCATTGGTTACACACCTCATGATATTTTTCACTGCGGTAACCTGACCTGAAATGATATGGAAATTTGCCTCCAGACGTACACCTGCCATACCGATTGGGTCTTTTACACCAGGTTCATTGTCTATGGTAAATTCCTGCGGCAGCACATGAATAATCTCTTCTCCGGGAGGCATAACCAGCTTGAACATATCGTCAATCAGCTTGTCAATATCCTTCTTGCCGATCTCACTGTTCAGCTCACGACGGGTCAGGATCCCACGGTGCTGTAAACTCTTGATATGCTGTCCGGCAATACCCACATTCACCACGCGGATTTCAACATTAGACTGCGAGCTTGCCAGCTCCACCGCCTGTGCTATACCTTGTACTGTTTTTTGAATATTAGAAACAACCCCACGGGTAACCCCTGCTGATTCCGCTTTCCCTATTCCTAATACTTCTATTTTCCCATGCTGTGTTCTACGACCAACGATCACACAGATCTTAGTAGTACCGATGTCTAATCCGACTACTATTGGAGATTGAATGGTAGATTTTTCTTTGCCCATAACTATATCGATTTGTTGAGTTTATTAATTGTTATTCCTGGTATTTGTTTCATTTTTAAGGTCTGTTTCTATCTGGTCCCGCACCATAGAGTCAATCACCTGCCTGTATTGTTTTGCCGTATCTGCCACACGGTCCTTTATTACTTTTCCTGTCAGCGAGTCAATTTTGTTCTTTTCGCACACAATCTGGTTCACATATTTTACATTGATGGTTTTGTAGGTATTCCAGCCCACCTTAGGCAAAGCTTTCTTGTAAAAGATCAGCAGGTTTTTCATTTTAGTCTCCAATGAATCTGCTCCACCTAAAACAATCCGCTGGTTACCCACCCTTGGGATCAGTTCTATATCTTTCTTATCGTTCACATACAGCTGCTCTATCTGCGCATTAAAAAAAGTATCTTTCTTCACATACAATGCCACTTTGTACAGGTCTTTCGCCAGCCGTGTAATCAGTGTGTCCACCCTGCCGCTAAAATGTTCCATGATATTTCCATTGGCAGCCAGTACATTTGCCGTAAAGTTTGGCGACACCGGCATCTTTAACCCGTTGCTGTCGATGTAATAATCCTGACCGTTGGCATTGATCATCCTCAACACAGGTTCGCGTTGTTTTACCCTGATCTGGATAACACCATTCATATCTGCATATACTGTGGCATAGGCAATGTATGGATTGGCGATGATGTTCTTTTCGATACGCTGCAGGTTGATGGATTCCAGCTGCTGTCCAACCAAATTACCCTGGCTTTGTCTTAAAATCGCATCTACTTCTTCCCGCTCTATAAAGTTATCCGCCCCCGGAATCAGGATCTTCACATTGGTACACACTACGGTCTTCTTTTTTACACTGATAAAACTCATCAGCACAACCGTTCCGGCCAGACAAACGATCCAGGCAAAACATTTAAAAACCGACCTCCAGTTAATCCTTTTAAGCATGGCTCATAATGGTTTTAAGTGGCTGTACCAATGTATCTATATCACCCGCACCTACTGTTAAAAGTAACTCAGGTTTTTTATTTTTTATGTGTTCCTGCACCAAATCTTTTCCACATATCTCCTTATCTGTCAGCGTGATCTTATCCAGCAAATACCGGGAATTTATGCCCGGCAAAGGCAGTTCCCTTGCGGGATAAATTTCCAGCAGCAATAAATGGTCTGCCGTGCTTAAAACTTTTGCAAAGTCATCCGCAAAATCACGGGTACGCGTAAAAAGGTGCGGCTGAAAGATCACCGTCAACTTTCTGTCCGGGTACAATTGCCTTACCGCATCAAAGCAGGCCCTCAATTCTTCCGGATGGTGTGCATAATCATCAATATAAATATGCCCGGGCGTGTTTACTATATATTCAAACCTTCTTTTAACGCCTTTAAAACTGGCTATCGCTGCCTTTATTTTTTCCTGATCTATCCCCAGCTTTAGCGCTATCGCAATCGCTGCCACTGCATTTTCTACATTGTGTTTTCCCGGCAGCATCAGTTGGATGTCCCGGATAACCACATCAGCATCCGAATAGTCAAATACAAATTTCGAACCCGCTACCCGGATGTTTTCCGCTTTGATTGCAGACGACAAACCGGCACTATAACCAATTCCACCTTTTAAAGGTAAACCCTCCTTCACAAACAAGGTTCCCGCTGGCTTTAACTGCCCTGCAAACATCTTAAAAGACTCCTGCAAATGGCCTGCGTCACCATAAATATCCAGGTGATCGGCGTCCATTGAAGTTACCACAGCGATATCCGGATGAAGGGTAAGGAAAGACCTGTCATATTCGTCGGCCTCTACCACTACCACATTGTTGTTCCCAATGATAAAGTTACTGTTGTAGTTACTGGCAATTCCACCCAGAAATGCCGTGCAGCCATAGCCACTGTCAATCAAAACATGTGCTACAATAGACGAAGTTGTGGTTTTACCATGTGTACCTGCCACAGCAATACAATACTGTCCTTTACTGATGATCCCAAGTACCTCCGAGCGTTTCTTTAAAACAAAACCTTCATTTTTAAAGTAGTTCAGGATCTCTGAATTTTTAGGGATCGCAGGAGTATATACGATCAGTGTGTGTGGATCCTTTTCCAGAAAACACACAGGCAGGCTCGCATCATCATCCAGGTAAGAGATCAGTATGCCCTCCTGTTCCAGCGCTATCGTGAGGTTGGTACGTGTTTTATCATAACCGCAAACCACAACTCCACGTTTGGCAAAATAGCGGGCAATGGCGCTCATGCCAATGCCACCTATCCCCACAAAATAAACCCGTTTAATGTGATCCAGCTCCATCAGCTCTGCCCCTCCTTTCCTGCCAGTAGCATTACCTGCCTGGCAATCAGGTCATCCGAATCCGGCAAAGCCATTTTCGAAATATTGTCCGAATACATTTTACAGCGCTCTTTATCGTTCAGCAGCGCCAGCGCTTCGGGAACAAGCATATCTTCAGCCGAGCGGTCCGCAATCAGCAACGCGGCATTTTGCTGTACCAGGGCCATCGCATTTTTGGTCTGGTGATCTTCTGCCACATTTGGCGAAGGCACCAGGATTACCGGCTTTTTGATCAGGCAAAGTTCTGCGATAGTACCCGCCCCGGCCCTGGAAATGATCAGGTCGGCAGCAGCATAGGCAAGATCCATTTTATTCAAAAATTCGAGAATACGTATGTTCGGATGAAAATCAAGCCCAAGCCTTTCTACAATATCCTTATAATAAAATTTACCGGTCTGCCATATCAGCTGCACATCAGCATCCAGCAATTCCAGAATGTGTTTTTCAATGCTTTTGTTCAAGGTGCCTGCACCTAAACTCCCCCCGGTTACCAGAATGGTCTTTTTCAGCGGATCCAGTCTCAGCAGCTCAGCCCCTGCGTGGTGTTTATTTAAAATATCGACCACATCCTTCCTGACCGGATTACCGGTTTTAAGGAGCTTTGATGCCGGAAAAAATTGTTCCATCCCATCAAAGGCCACACATACTTTAGCCGCATTTTTACCCAGCCATTTATTGGTCATTCCTGCATAAGAATTTTGCTCCTGGATCAGGTAAGGTATTTTTTTCATGGATGCCGCAAACAGTATCGGCCCCGAGGCATAACCGCCAACCCCAACTACCACATCAGGTTTAAAATCAGCGATTAACTGCAGGGCTTTACGCATACTACCCATTAATTTAAATGGCAGACTTAAATTTTTGGTAATAGAGCCCCTTTGTATACCACTGATGTTTAAACCAATAATTTTATATCCGGCAGCCGGAACTTTTTCCATTTCCATTCTGCCTACAGCCCCAACAAATAAAATCTCGCAGCCAGGCTCCATGCGCTTTAGCGCATTGGCAATAGATATCGCCGGAAATATATGTCCGCCGGTACCGCCTCCTGAAATAATTATTCTTGTTGGTCTCATTTTCTTTTCTTCAATTTTTCTGTCTTTCGCACCTTATCTTAAGCCATTGCCGGGATTTCCCCAACAATTACTTTTTTACTTCCCTTCTCCTCTACATCCCTGCTTACACTTAAAATTATGCCAAAGGCAATACTTGTAAATATCATCGATGTTCCTCCCATACTCACCAGCGGCAAAGGCACGCCCGTTACAGGGCCCAGACCTACCGCAACCGCCATATTCGCAAAAGCCTGTATCGTTAAACTAAAGCTCAATCCGGCAGCCAGCAAAGCGCCAAACGCTTTAGGGCTTTGCGTCACTATCCGCACACAACGGTACAGCAACACCAGGTACAAAACCACTACCGTAAAAGCCCCCAGCAAACCGTATTCTTCCACGATGATGGCAAAAATAAAATCGGAATACGGGTGCGGTAAAAAGTTCCGCTGCGTACTGTTTCCAGGTCCTTTACCAAATACACCCCCTGTAGCAAGGGCTATTTTCGACTGATCGGCCTGATAAGTCTTGTCTGAATGCTGCTTTTCCGGATGCAAAAATGAATTTACCCTCGATTTGTAGGTCTCAGCCCTTGGCCCCAAAAACACGATAAAAGTCAGCAGTACTGCACCGCCCGCACAAACCATTCCTATCTGCTTAATGCTGATCCTGCCGATGATCAATAGCAGGATACTTACACCAAAAAGCATCAATGCGGTAGAAAGGTTCGCCCATGCAATCAACACAAATACCACGCACACCGATCCCATAATGGGGATGAAAGCCTTTTTCACATCTTTGATATTCTCCTGTTTCCTGGTCAGCATCCTGGCCAGAAAAGTGATCAGTGCAATCTTGGCCAAATCTGAGGTCTGAAAGGTCAGCCCGATCACCGGTATTTTAACCCAACGGGATGCATCATTAATATTGGCCCCAAAAATTGCAGTATAAAATAAAAGCGGAATGGTAATGATCATCAGTATTTTCGAAATCCCCGCATAATATTTATAATCCAATAAATGCGCTATATAGATCATCCCAATCCCCATTACCACAAAAATCAAGTGCTTGGTCAGCAAAATCTTTTCCACGGTTTTACCGGTCTTATAGGCATAAGTACCCGTAGCACTATATACGGTAAGTATAGAGATCATGGATAAAAGGATAATGATCAGCCATATCCAGCGATCCCCTTTTGTTTTATCTAATAGCCTGTTTATTGCAACCATATTTACAATTCTTTAACTGCCGCCTTAAACTGGTTACCCCTGTCCTCATAATTCCTGAACAAGTCAAAACTTGCACAGGCTGGCGACAGCAGTACCGTATTTCCTTTTTTTGCCAGGTGATAAGCCACCTGAACTGCTTCATGTGCCGAAAATGTATTCACAATAATTTCCACATCTTCTTCAAAAGCCTCATGAATGCGTTTATTGTCCTTGCCCAAACATACAATTGCCTTCACCTTTTGCTTCACCAGGTCCTTCAGCATATCATAATCATTACCCTTATCAACCCCGCCCATAATCAGGATCACATCCGTACCCATACTTTCCAGGGCATACCAGGTGGAGTTCACATTGGTCGCTTTCGAATCGTTGATGTAGTCCACCCCCGATATCTTGGCCACATGTTCCAGCCTATGTTCGATATTTTTGAAATCCCCCATACTCTCACGTATAGTCTTATTTCTGATATCTAATACCTTAGCCACTATGCCCGAGGCCATAGAATTGTAGATATTGTGTTTTCCCTGCAGTGCTAGATCTGTAATAGACATGGTTAGTTGATCGTTTAGGTTTATATTTACGTGTATGTTGTTGCCTTCAAGGTATGCTCCCGAATCGATTTTCTTTCTGATGGAAAAAGGATATCGTTTGGCATTCACTTTAACATTTTTCATTGCTTTCAAAGTTTCTTCATCATCAGCGCAATAAATGAAAACTTCTTCGGCGCCCTGGTTTTGGGTAATCCGCATCTTCGATGCGGCATAATTCCCAAGTTTGTAATCGTAGCGGTCCAGATGATCTGGAGTAATGTTTAACAAAACGGCTATATCCGCCTTAAAATCATACATATCATCCAGCATAAAACTAGAGATCTCCAATACATACCAGTCAAAATTTTCTGTGGCCACCTGCGCCGCAAAGCTATGCCCGATATTGCCGGCCAGCCCCACATTCAATCCTGCATTCTTCAGAATGTGATAGGTCAGCATTGTGGTTGTGGTCTTGCCATTCGACCCGGTAATGCAGATCGTTCTGGCATTGGTATATCTTTTTGCAAATTCAATCTCCGATATCACCGGAATTTTCTTTGCCTTTATCGTTTTGATGATCCCGGCCGTATCCGGTATACCCGGACTCTTGATCACCTCAACCGCCTTTAATATCTCAGCTTCTGTATGCTGGCTCTCCTCAAAAGCTATGTTCAGCTCCTGCAATTTCTCTTTATACTGGGACGGGATCTTTCCAAAATCCGACACAAAAACATCAAAACCCTGTTTTTGCGCCAGCATCGCAGCCCCAACACCGCTTTCTCCTGCTCCAAGAATTGCCATCCTTCCCTTTTCCATTACCGTAATTTTAAAGTGATGATGGTGATGATGGCCAGCAATATGCCGATAATCCAGAAACGTGTTACAATTTTAGCCTCATGATAACCCTTTTTCTGGTAATGGTGGTGTATAGGCGACATCAGAAATATCCGTCTGCCTTCACCGAATTTTTTCTTGGTATATTTGAAATAGGAAACCTGCATGATCACTGAAACCAGCTCAATCAGGAATATTCCGCAGAGGATAGGGATCAAAAGTTCCTTACGGATCATAATCGCAAAAGCCGCGATAATCCCTCCGATGGCCAGACTTCCGGTATCTCCCATAAAAACCTGCGCCGGATAGGAATTGTACCAGAGAAAACCAACACAAGCCCCCACAAATGCCCCGGCAAAGATCATCAGCTCACCCGAGTTAGGGATATACATGATGTTCAGGTAATCGGCAATCACTGTATTACCCGATACATATGCCAGCAAACCCAATGTAATCCCTATGACAGCCGATGTGCCCGTCGCCAGACCATCAATTCCGTCTGTAATGTTCGCCCCATTGGAAACCGCTGTAATGATAAACACGGTAAAAGCCAGGAACACCAGGAATGCATATTTCTCATAACCAGGGCCTAAAAACTTCAGTACCTTGGCATAGTCAAATTCGTTATTTTTATAAAAAGGCACATTGGTTAAGGTCGATTTCACATCCTGTGTGTAATAAAAACTCTCGCCTTTCTGACGCAATACCATTGGTGCGGTAGCTTTCGAAGCACCAGCTTCGTCAACCGTTTGCCTCACCACAATGTTCGGGTTATAATACATTGTCCAGCCAATAATCAAGGCCAGCCCCACCTGCCCTACAATCTTAAACCTGCCGGCCAGGCCTTCTTTATTTTTTCTGAATACTTTGATGTAGTCATCCACAAAACCTATCACGCCCATCCATATGGTCGTCACGATCATCAGGATCACATATACATTGGTCAGGTTCGCAAACAGTAAGGTAGGTATCAGGATACCGAGCAAAATAATGATCCCACCCATCGTAGGAGTGCCCTGCTTCTGCATCTGCCCTTCCAGCCCAAGGTTCCTCACGGTTTCCCCCACCTGCTTCTTCTGCAGGTAATTGATCAACCTCCTGCCATAAACAGTGGTGATGATCAGGGACAGGATAACCGCCAGTGAAGTACGGAAGGTAATGTACTGGAACAACCTTAGTCCGGGAAAATCGTAATGCTGATTTAAATATTCAAATAGATAGTATAACATTAGCTGATTAAGTTTAATTGTTCCGTTAATATTTCCTTATCATCAAAATCATACCTCACGCCATTTATCTCCTGGTATTTTTCATGTCCTTTACCCGCAAGCAATATGATATCACCTGGTCTGGCCAGATGACAGGCCGTTTTAATGGCTTCTTTCCTATCCATTATACTTAAGGTTTTGCGTTTATTGGTCGGTGATACGCCGGCTTCCATTTCTGCTATTATGGTTTGCGGATTTTCCGTTCTTGGATTATCGGAGGTAAGGATCACCTTATCGCTCCAGTCGCAGGCCACCTGCGCCATAACCGGGCGTTTGGTTTTGTCCCTGTCACCACCGCAGCCTATAATCGTAATTACCTGTTCTGTTCCTTTCCTGATATCCTGTATCGTACTCAGCACATTCTGCACTGCATCAGGTGTATGCGCGTAGTCTACTATTCCAATAATCTGCTGACTTGAAGTGATATAGTCAAAACGTCCCTCTGCACCGCTCAGGTTACTCAATTGGGTCAGCACATGGAGCTGGTCCTGGCCCAGCAATATCGCGGTGCCATAGGCGGCCAGTAAATTATAAGCATTAAAGGAGCCTACCAGTTTAAAGAAAACATCGGCACCATCTATATCCAGGTGCAAGCCATTAAAGCTGTTTTCAATTACTTTGGCTTTAAAATCTGCCAGTTGCTTTAGTGCATAGGTCTTTTTAGCTGCTTTTGTATTCTGCAGCATTACCATACCGTTCTTATCGTCCAGGTTGCTCAGCGCAAAAGCCGAGGCCGGCAACATATCAAAAAATGCTTTTTTTGCCTTTATATAGTTGTCAAAAGTCTTATGAAAATCCAGGTGGTCATGCGTAATATTCGAAAAAACACCGCCAGCAAAGTTCAGTCCCTCAATGCGGTGTTGTACCACAGCATGCGAACTCACTTCCATAAAACAGTAATCGCAGCCTGCATCCACCATGTCCTGCAGCAAGGCATTTAAAGCTACCGGGTTGGGGGTAGTATGCGTTGCCGGAACAATCCGGTCATTGATGTGGTTCTCAACTGTAGAGATCAGCCCAACTTTATAACCCAGTGTCCTGAACAATTTAAAAAGCAGTGTAGCGATGGTGGTCTTACCATTTGTTCCGGTAATGCCTACCAGCTGTAAGCTCGAAGAAGGGTTACCATAAAAGTTGGCCGCCATTTTACCCAATGCTACTGCACTTTGTGGCACTACTACATAAGTTACTTCAGCACTCAGCACCACTGGCAATACCTCGCAAACCACTACCCCTGCGCCGGCTTTCACCGTCGCCTCTATGTAGCCATGTCCGTCAGACAATGTGCCTTTGATAGCAAAAAATACAGCTCCCTCCTTAACCTGGCGCGAATCAAACACCAAAGCACTCACCTCCCTGTTGGTTGTTCCAACCAGATCAGTTACCGTTACCCCATATAAAACATCCTGCAGCTGCATCTTATTGTAAATCTATTTGTACCAACAATCCTCTTCCTATTTTATTTCCTGCCGGGATAGACTGGCTCACCACCCTGCCACTTCCCCTTACTTTTGTTTTCAGCCCTGCATTCCCCAAAAGGTACAATGCATCCTTCAGGCCCATTCCATTTACATTTGGCATCAGGCCCTTAACCGAGCTGTGTTCCTCATAGCTCACACCATTGTTGGTATCTATGCTATTGAAATAATCCGATTTAGCTGCATAAAGTGCCTTTACGCCCAAAGCTTTGTATACCGCTTTTACTGCTTTGCTTTCCCCCGCTTTAGCCTCCGGATTGGTGGTGTTACCTGCCAGATGCTCCGGAATGTTGTTGTACATTTCCATGTCGCTGGCATAAATACGGTCCGCAATCTCTTTAAAAACCGGCCCGGCAACTGTAGCACCGTAATAGCCGTTTTTAGGCCCGTTAATGGATACCATAATGGAGTATTTCGGTTTATCCGCCGGAAAATATCCGCAGAAAGAAGCCTGATAACTCCGCTTTTGTTTATAACCTTTATTTCCGTCTGCTACCTGGGCCGTACCTGTTTTGCCGGCAACCCTATACAACGGAGAGCCCATCAGTTTGCCAGTACCTTTGGTCACCACCGCTTCCAGCATAGCCTGTAGCTTTTTAAGCGTTTTTTCGGAACAGATCTGCTCCGAAATCACCCTGGCCTGAAACTGCTCTATCGGATTGCCCAAACGCCTGATCTCCTTTACAAAAATGGGCGCAATATACTTTCCATCGTTAGCCACCGCGTTGTAAAAGGCCAGCATCTGTAATGGGGTGATCTGCATCTCATAACCATAAGCCATCTGCGGCAGGGTCATGTTTTTGTTCCAATCTTTAAACTTCGGGTTTTTAATGACCGGCCTCGTCTCTCCAGGTATCTGCAACCGCAATCTTTCATTCATATGAATATCATACAGATGATCCGTAAACTGCGAAGGATTGTCCTGATAGTGCTGATTCACCAGCTTGGCAACCGCCGTATTGGCCGATTGCTCAAAAGCCTTCATAACCGTAACCGTTCCAATACCTCCATGCGAATCTTTAATGGTATGCCCCGGAATTCTGTATGTTCCATCGCCGGTCGCCACCATCGTATTTGTATCCACTTTCTTATCTTCCAGCAAAGCCATATAGGAAGCCAGCTTAAAGGTCGAACCAGGATCCTGGCTGCCGCCTATCGCATAGTTAAACTTCTCTTCATAAACCCCTTTGCTTACCCTGGTATAATTGGCCACTGCGCGTACTTCACCGGTTTTCACCTCCATCAAAATTACCGTACCATGGTCCGCATCACTCAAAATCAGCTGCCGCTCCAGCGCACTCTGTGCCAGGTCCTGCATATTGATATCAATGGTCGAAATAATATCGGCACCCTCCTTAGGCGCCACTTCAGCTTCGTCGTTCACCGGCATCCAAACCCCACCTGCAATGCGCTGCACCAGCCGTTTGCCGCTCTCGCCATTGATGTAATTGCCATAAGCGCCTTCCAGACCAACGCCGTTAGCTACATTTTCATTTTTATAGCCAATGGTTCTCGCAGCCAGAAATTTAAACGGACGTATCCGTTTGTTCTGCTGCACGGCAATCAGCCCGCCAGTATACTTTCCAATATTGTACAACGGAAAAGTACGTATGGTTTTCAGCTCCTGGTACCCTACTTTACGTTTAATCAGCAGGTAACGGGCGCTATCTCTTCTTGCCGAACGCAGGTAACGCGAATACTCTTTAGGCGTCTTGTCTTTAAAGAATTGTGAAAGCCGGTAGGCCAGCGAATCTACTTTCTCATTAAAAACCTCATCATCCTCTATCCCGCCGGCAAACATATCCATCCTCAGTTCATACTCAGGAATAGATGTGGCCAGCAGACTGCCGTCTACCGAATATATATTACCACGTGCTGCTTCAATATTGATATACTTTGTAGAGAGACTATCGGCCATGGCACGCCATTTATGTCCCTCCACAAATTGTACATCGAATAGCCTGATCAGTACTGCCACGGCAAACAGTACAATCAGCCCGAAAGCCAGATAAACACGCAATAATATGTTGTCCCTAATATTCATTACTGTTTATTACAATTTTTTTTGGTGGCTCAGTTAATTCTTTAATTCCCAAAGTATCTACCTTTTTAGCTACCTCGGTCAGCTTACTCTTAAACATTAAATCCGCTTTAAGCGACTTATATTCCCAGCTCAGTTCTTTTACTTCTTTATTTAACTTGTCTATATTCCTTACATTCTTAACTGCCATATGGCTGTTCGCGATGTACAGCATACACAAAACCGACAGGAAAATCAAAAATGGCAGCATCTCCGTTGCCGCCTCCTTACTCACCACACCCTCAGTAAACAACTTCCTGAAAAAAGCATTACTATTTTCAGGCTCTTTTTTCTTTAGCCTCGGCTGCTCATCAAGTTCCTCCTCCTCCAGTTCAGGCTCCTCTTCTATCCTTGTTCTAAACTGGTTATTCATAACTTTTCCCCCACTCTTAGTTTTGCACTTCTTGCCCTGCTGTTCCGCTCCAGCTCCGCCGCATCAGCAACAATCGCTTTCCTGGTCACCGCCTTAAAAGGTTTCTGCTCATTGCCAAAAAAATCCTTCTCCACTTCCCCCCTGAATTTCCCTTTGGCAATAAAATTCTTAACCGGCCTGTCCTCCAGCGAATGATAAGACATCACCACCAATCGTCCGCCCGGCCTGATCACCTCTGCCGTCTGGCTCAGAAAATCCTCCAGCACCTGCATTTCAGCATTCACCTCAATCCGCAAGGCCTGAAAAACCTGCGCCATATATTTATGCTCTTTTCCTTTCGGGATATGTGCCGCGGCCACTGCCTTAAAATCTGCAAGCGTCAAAACCGGCCGATCAAGCCTTCCGGTCACCACAGCCTTAGCGAGCGATTTTGCATTTTTAACCTCTCCATAAATGCCGAAAATTTTATGCAGCTGATCTTCAGTGTAGGTATTCAGCACATCCGCAGCAGTCAGCTTACCCTGCTTGTCCATACGCATATCCAGCGCCGCATCAAACCTGGTAGAAAACCCACGTTCAGGTTCATTAAACTGGTGCGAAGAAACACCCAGATCGGCCAGAATACCATCTACAGCTTTATAACCCAGCAAACGCAGGTTATTTTTAAGAAAAGCGAAGTTCTGATCTACAAAATGGAAACGCGGATCATCAATCCTGTTCCTCTGGGCATCCGGATCCTGATCAAAGGCAATCAGCACACCATCTTTTCCTAAATTTTTAAGTATCTCCCTCGAATGCCCGCCGCCCCCAAAAGTAACATCTACATAAACACCATCAGGCTTGATATTCAAACCATCAATACATTCTTGCAACAGCACAGGAACATGGTAATTATTTTCCATCTTCCCCCCTGTTTTTATTTCCCATTACTTCCTGCGCAAGGAAGGCAAAATTTTCCGGCTCTTTATCAAACAAAGCTTCGTAAGCTTTTTTAGACCACACCTCCACTTTATCAAACTGACAGGCCAGCACCAGATCATCACTGATCTCGATACCTGCAGACTCCAGCAAGGACTTTGGTAAATTCACCCTCCCGGTAGCATCCAAAGCCAGATGCGTCGCACCGCGGGTAAAATATCTGATAAACTCTCTTGTTTTTGGTTCGTACTGATTCAGTTTACTCAACTCCTCCACTATCCCTTCCCACACTTTCCTGGGATAAATCACCAGGTGTTTCTCAAAACCCCGGTTAATCACAAGTCCCTCAGTCTCAACATTAGGCAATTGTTTCTTCAGATTCGAAGGAACCATAAGGCGGCCTTTCGCATCCAATTTACAATCAAATTCTCCTAACAGCTGAATCATTTTTATACGTACACTTTTTATGTAGTGTAAAAATAGATATTTCTACCACTTTTTACCACATTCTACCACAAAAAATTATCAACATATTTCATACCAGTATTTTTCTGCCCTAACGCTATCAAAAACACAGAAAATCCGGTGGTAAACAAAAACAGGCGTTTCGCAAAAACGAAACGCCTGTCCTAAAAATTATTTTTTTTCTTAGTCATTAATTGCCTTAACACCAGGCAACTCCTTCCCTTCCATGTACTCCAGCAACGCGCCCCCACCTGTAGAAACATAACTCACCTTATCTTCCAGGTTAAACTTCGCAATTGCCGCAGCAGAATCGCCGCCGCCAATCAGCGAGAAAGCGCCATTGTTTTGTGTTGCAGCTACCACAGCCTCTGCAACAGCACGTGTTCCCTGCTCAAAATTAGCCATCTCAAAAACACCCATAGGGCCATTCCACAACAAGGTTTTCGAATTTGCTATGACCTCCGAAAACAACTTCACTGTTTTCGGGCCGATATCCAGCCCCATCCAGTTCGCCGGGATCTTGCCGGTATCTACAGTATCTTTACTGGCTTCATTGTCAAACTTATCTGCAATCACGGTGTCCAAAGGCAAATACAAATTCACACCTTTAGCCTTCGCTTTTTCCATCAGCTCCAGGCACAAGGCCATCCGGTCTTCCTCCAGCAGCGAAGTACCGATCTCTCCACCTTGTGCTTTTGCAAATGTATAAGCCATACCACCGCCAATGATCAGGTTATCCACCTTCTCCAGTAAACTTTCAATCAGCAGGATCTTATCCGATACTTTCGCACCACCCATGATAGCCGTAAAAGGTTTATCGGCGCCATGGTTTACTTTCTCTGCATTTTTCAGCTCTTCCGCCATCAGGTAGCCAAAATATTTGTTTTCCGGGAAGAACTCCGCAATGACCGCTGTTGAAGCATGTGCCCGGTGCGCCGTACCAAAAGCATCGTTCACATATACATTCCCCAGTTTAGATAATTTCTCTGCAAAGCCCCTGTCACCCTGCTCTTCTTCTTTATAAAAGCGCAGGTTTTCCAGCAGTAAAACCTGGCCTGACATCAGGTTCTTTGCCTTTTCTACCGCCTCAGCACCAATACAATCGTTGGCAAATTTCACCTCCAGGTCAAGCATCCTCGATAGGTCGCCCAAAATGTGCTTTAACGAATATTTATCTTCAGGGCCTCCTTTTGGCCGCCCAAGGTGCGACATCAGGATCACTGCCCCTCCGTCGTTCAATATCTTATTAATAGTAGGCAATGCAGCACGCATCCTTTTATCATCGGTAATGTTAAAGTCTGCATCCAGGGGCACATTAAAATCTACCCTGATTAAAGCTTTCTTATCTTTGAAATTGCATTGATCTATTGTTTTCATTCTTTTTTGTTTTATACTAATGGTTTGGTTGTGTGACTACAGCTACTCAATGACACTGATCATTTTAAAATGCGGACCTATACCAGGCACTTCAAATTCCTCCGAAATGACTTCAAAATCCAGCTTTTTATAAAACTGAACAGCAGCACTTCGCGCATCGCACCAAATATAAGAAGCATTAACAGATCTCAGCTCATTAATTGCAAATTTTATCAGCTCAGATCCATAGCCCCTGCCCGAAAATTCCGGATCAGTAGCCATGCCACGCAGCCGGAAACCACCTGCTCCGCGCCCGGGGTATTCCTCCGAAAAAAAAGTTGCAACAGACACAACCCGTCCTTCTGCAAGGTATCCCAAATGAAAAGCACCGGCAATTTCATCTGCAGGAAATACACACTGGTCCAGGGGCGCTCCTTTTCTCAGCACCAGGCTTCTCAAGGGAAGCACTTCGGCAGCACTAATGTATTTAACCATGATGCTGACTGATTTTCCCAACCAGATCCGCCAGTCTGGATGAATAACCCGATTCGTTGTCATACCAGCCAACCACCTTTACCAGGTCGCCAACTATAGAGGTCAGTTGTGCATCAAATATACAGGAATGCGGATCATCAAGGATATCCACCGAAACAATCGGGTCTTCTGTATAGCTCACAATTCCTTTCATCTCATTTTCAGCAGCCTGCTTAAATGCCGCATTGATCTCCTCCCTGGTCGTTTGCGTTTTCAGGATACAGGTAAAGTCTGTTAGCGATCCGTTCAATACCGGAACCCTGATCCCGGCCCCGCCAAGCTTGCCTTCCAGCTGGGGAAAAATATTGGTAATTGCCTTTGCCGCCCCCGTACTTGTAGGTATAATAGATGCCGAAGCTGCCCTGGCCCGTCTCAGGTCCTTATGCGGCGAATCGTGCAGGTTCTGGTCGCCCGTCATGGAATGGACAGTAGTGATATAACCATCTAAAATCCCCCAGTTATCATCCAGTATCTTTACCATCGGCGCCACATTATTCGTCGTACACGAAGCGTTCGACAATACCGGCGCAGTTAAATCTATTTCATGATCGTTTACACCCAGCACAACCATCGGCACATCCCTATCTGCAGAGGGGGCCGAAATCAGCACCTGCTTTGCACCAGCCTTTAAATGGAGCGCTGCTCCGGCCCTGGCGGTAAAACGGCCGGTAGATTCCAGTACCAGGTCAATCCCCAGCGCTGCCCAGGGCAATTCCTCCGGTTGAGCCTTACCATATACCAGAATTTCTTTTCCATTAACGATCAGTGCATTTGCGGTATGGCTCACCTCTCCTTTAAAGCCCCGGTGAACGGTATCGTACTTAAAAAGATGGGCCAGGGTAGCCGGATCCCCCAGGTCGTTTATAGCTACTACATTGATGTTTTTTTCAATCGCAGTCCGCAAAAAAGTACGGCCTATTCTTCCAAAACCATTAATCGCTAATTTCATTTTGCTCATTCTAAATATGGCGCAAAAGTACCTATATTCTTTTAGGTAGCGGTAGTAAAAAACGTCATAATGTTATCAAATGACAAAATACACCTGGGTTTGTCATGATGCCCAACAGGAAGGCTATTGAAATTTTCCTTCTTTATTCAACAATTGAAAGTAACGGTCCAGATTGGTACCCAGCGACTCTTCAAAAGCAGCCTTCAGATCAGCAGGCTGCGGGTGCTTACCGCTCCATAGTTTAAAGTAGTGTTTAAAGGCGGCATCCATCTTATCCCTTCCAACCCCGCTCTCCAGCACGTACAGCCACAGGGCCGCTTTCAGATAAGAGGCTGTGCTGTAATCGTCAGAAGAGGTAAATTTATCCGAAGGCACATCGATAGCCGATTTCATCGGGATCCCGCTTAAAGCACCATAAATGGCATTCAGGAACTTATCCGGAGGCAAAGCCCGCACCTCTACCGGAATTGCATCTCCGAAGATGGAATTCGACCTGTATTTTTCAGCCTCATACCTGAACTGGAAATAAGTGTTCAATCCTTCATCCTGCCAGGCATGCTGTCTTTCGTTGCTGCCCAGCATGCTCATAAACCAGTTGTGCCCTACTTCATGTGCAATTACCGCATCCAGCGATTCCTTTTTGGCATCCGGACTCGTGATCAGCGTAATGGTAGGATACTCCATGCCACCGCTCGAATTATTTTTTGGCCCTTCAACCACCTGTACCACCGGATATTCGTAATCCCCTATCCACTTGCTGTAACTTTTCACCGCATCCTTTGCATAGTCAACACTGTAATTCCACAATGTACTGTCCTTGTTGTGGTAATAAGTAAAGGCATCTACAACCTTACCCGATGCCAGCTTTGCCGTATCGTACTGGATCACAAAATCCTTATCGGCAAACCAGGCAAAATCCGGTACATTGTGCATCTTATAGTTCAGCTTCTTTATACCCTTTTTGTTCTTTGCCGCATACAATACAGGCTTTGCAGCCCTGTTCGCTGCATTTTTTGCCCCTATCCTTTTATACTCAGCAAGTTCATCTGCATTCTGCAAAACACCCGTAGCCCCAACTACATAGTCGGCCGGCACGGTAATGTTCACATTAAAAGAGGCATAATCACTATAATATTCGCCCATATCCAGGTAAGGGAACTCATGCCAGCCGTTTTTATCAAACACTGCAGGCTTCGGATACCACTGGCAAACCATAAATTCCCCATCGGCAAAACCCGACCTCGAGAAATACGATGGCAACTTCACCTTAAAATCTGTACTGATCTTTACGGAATCGCCCGGTTTTAAGGGCGAAGCCAGCTTTACCTTTATAATATCTATATAATCCGGGTTGGGATGCGGGGCTGTCAGCGCAACTTTCCCATTTACCTTAAAATTCAAACCTTCAATACTTCCTGGTGTATATTTGTCCAGCTTTCCTGCCCTTGCAGTATCATTTTTCAACTGTTTAAACAAGGCTGTATTTTCATTTTTATAGGCATTGGGCCAGATATGAAACCAGATAAAATCGAGACTGGAAGGGGAATTGTTTTTATACGTTACCGTTTCAAATCCCCTGAGTGATTTTTCCTGGTCGTTCAAGACCACATCAATGTCATACCTTACCTGCTGCTGCCAGTATTTTTCCTGTCCAAAAACAATCGTACTGATGCATACGAAAACGAGGGTCAAAATGTTCTTCATGGTGCGAAAGATAATCATTTTAATGCTTTTTCAAAACCTATTGCAGTGCTATGGTGTTCTTAAGCTACAACAGAACCATTATAAAACTACCGTATGAAAACGCCTAAATCAAAAACAGAAAAAGCAGAAGTAGCGGATCAGAAAAAGCCTAAAGGGGCCGAACCGGAAAATGCAACTTCAGCAAAAGATGCAAAAAAAGTAAAGACCACAAAAAAATAACCCAGCCATGAAAAAGCCAAAAGCCGCAGAAAACCGTCCCGAGAATGCAACACTGTTAAAAAAACACGAACACCCGGATGGAATAGACAATTGGAACGACCGCCTGGACCAGAACCTGGAAACCGAACACGAGGGAAACGAGCTGGCCGACGAACATGCCCGTGATTATTCAGAAAAATATGGCAGTGGCGATCAATCTGATGAAAACAAGGACAGTTAGTCCAGCTCCGCGAACTCCCATGCACTCTGGTACGCATTGATCTGCTCTGCATAGGCAATAAAATCTGCATAAAAGGGCAGACGGCAAAGTGTGGCACTGTCGCCTATAACCACCAGCTTTTTTCTGGCCCTGGTCATGGCCACGTTCATCCTGCGGATATCAGCCAGGAAGCCTATTGTCCCTTCATGGTTGCTCCTCGTCATCCCGATATAGACAATGTCCCTTTCCTGCCCCTGGAAACTGTCTATCGTATTCACCGAAATTTTATGGGCATATTCCTGCAGTACAGGATGAGCTTCCAGCATTGCTTTCAACACCTGAACCTGCTGTTTATAAGGGGAGATCACTGCTACCGTAGGAAAATCCCCGGCCGTATAGCTGGCAGCAAGCTGTCCGACCAGCAAATTGAGGTGCTTCACTAAAAAGCCGGCTTCATCGGGATTCGTTGTGCTGGTGCCTTCTGTTTTTTCCTCAAAACTACAGCCGGCGGTATCCACAAAAGCCAATGCGCTATTTTCCCCTATAAGCAAATGTCCGGCAACAGAACCATGGGCTTTCAACCTGTTCTGATAAAATACATTTGATGAATACTGCATGATCTGCTGATGCATCCGGTATTGCTCCTCCAGTAAGACCACAGCTTCGGGATGAAGTGCCTGACATTTTTCCAGCAGGGTTGTACTTAAACCGGCCCTGGCGGCTTCATTTGACTTTATGGTTGGTGGCAGCTGGCAGTGGTCGCCCGCAAGCACGAGCTTCTGCCCTTTCAGCAGGGGAATCCAGCAGGCAGGTTCCAATGCCTGCCCGGCCTCATCTATCACCACTGTCCCAAATTTTCTGTCACGTACAGTATAATGACCTGCACCCACCAGGGTTGCAGTAATCACCTGCGCTTTATCCATCAGGTCATCCGCAATGTACTGCTCAGTGTCTGCCACCTCTTTCATCAGCTTATGTGCTTCATCAAAAAGGGCTTTGCGCTGTTCCTTTTCTGCCCTGCCAAAATTTCTTTTGTATTTATGGGCCATATGTTTATACTCGGCTGCCTGCTTTTTCAGGGCCTTTACAGCCTTCATGCCATCATGAGCAGTCATTTTCCCATCCAATGTAAGGGAAAAAAGTTTTTCCGACACCCTTGCCGGATTGCCGATCCTCAACACCCCCAGTCCCTCGTCGGCCAGCTTTTCAGTTAGCAGGTCCACTGCTGTATTGCTGGGTGCCACCACCAGCAGCTGCTGTCCGTCCTGCTTAGATAAAGCCTTAATGGCCTGCACCAGGGTAGTGGTCTTACCGGTTCCGGGCGGGCCATGCACAATGGCCAGCTCCCGGGCCGCAACAATACGGTCTACCGCCTGCTGCTGCATTTCGTTTAAACGGGGGATAACGTATCCGGGAGCAAGCTCGGTAAAAGCAGGCTTCATGTTGCCCAGCAGCACTTTCAGCAAACTGCTTTCCAGTCCCTGATCTACCAGGGCCGATGCACGCTTCAGGGCGCCCTGCATCTCGTCGTAGCTGTTGTTGTCAAACAACACATCTACACCAAGTTTGCCATCCCTGGCCCAGTCGGGCAGTTCATCTGTACGCAAAGTCAGTTTCAGGCGGTTACCGCCCTGGTAGGCAATCGTCCCCTCCAGCCGGTCATTCTTAGGATCATGGTTCGAAAACAGTACTGCCGGTATGCCAAACCTCAGCTGGTGCGGCAGCTCCTGATGTGTAGTCCGTTCCAGCTCTACGGTCAGGTAATCGCCCCGGCTCATTTCGGTCCCGCGTATGGCAACGGGGTACCAGCTCAGTCCATTCGCCCTGCGTTCTGCAACAGATAAGGTTTCCGTTTGCCTGATGTATGCATTCAGGTCTTCTTCCCGCTCGGTTTTAAGCAGCTCGAGTAACTTTTTAAAATAAGGCATCAGCAGCACTCGTCTACCAGGTACAAAATGGATTCATAGTTTTTACCAACTGCGTCAGACATGGCCATCTCGCAGGTCTTGGCGGTAGAATAGTAGCCCGAGCATTCCTGCCCTTTTACCTCTCCCGCCTCGGGTGCCGTAGCAGATGCCGTAAGTTCAGGGAACAAAAAGCCCCTGTCGCCCGCCATACCGCAGCAGCCCGCATGCAGGGGCACCACCACATTCCCGGCAAAATGGTTCGCCAGCTCAAACAGCTTTCCTTCCAGTCCCATCTTTTTCAGGGTGCATACCGGGTGCAGTACAATCCGGTCTTTCTTGCTGATCTCCGGCAGTTTCGGAAGCACCACATCATACAGGTAATCTATGCTGTCAATGATCTGCAACTGGTCAAAATATCCCTGATGCTCCGCTGTAAGTACCGGCCGGCAGCTGTGCAGGGTATGTGTGCAGGAACTCACGTCGAGCACCACCGGAAAACGGCCCTGCGAGGTCCATCTCCACAGCTGCTCAATGGTCTGATTGGCGGTATGCGCAAATGCAGCGCTGTACCCTTTAGAAGAAAACAGCTGTCCGCAGCACATGCCATGAATGTCATCCGGTACCATCACCCTAATCCCGGCCTTGGCCGAAACGCTCATAAAAGTCTGGGCAGTACTTTTCTTGCCCTCCTTTGCGCCACCCATCATCCGGCTGATGCAGGTAGGAAAATAAACCACGGTACCGTTTCTTTCGTGCTCAACGCCCGCAGCGCTCTTGAGGCTTCCGGCAGGTGCCTGCAGCTGGTTGCTCCACAAAGGCATGGCCGGAATGATCTTTTTGATCCCTCCGGTGATGTTCCGCATGGCAGATGCACCAAAAATATGGTTTACCCCATTGCCAAGTTTCACGGCCAGTCCTGCTGCAAAAGCAGCGCCACGGAAATTCCTGGCCACAATCACCGCAAGCCCGTTCGCTGTGCGGCTATGGCTTTCCCTGCGCAGCCGCTTTACCAGGTCGCCCGTATTGATATCTACCGGGCAGGCCGTGGCACAAAGCCCATCCACCGCACAGGTATCCAGTCCGTCGTATTGATATTCCTTCACCAGCTGGTCAAAAGTAGCTTCATCGCCCTTTGCCCTTAAACCTGCCAGTTCCCTGCGCACCACTATCCTTTGCCTTGGGGTAAGGGTAAGGTTACGGCTCGGGCATTTATGTTCGCAATAGCCACATTCTATACAGCGGTCCACCTCCTGCTCTACGGCAGGCAGGGGCTTCAGGTCGGCAATATGTGCTTTTTTATCTTTATTGATGATCACTCCAGGGTTCAGCAGGTTCTTCGGATCCACTACCGCCTTCAGCCTTTCCATGATCTGATAGGCTTCTGCCCCCCATTCGGTTTCTATAAAGGGCGCCATGTTACGCCCGGTGCCATGCTCGGCCTTTAAGGTCCCATCATATTGCTCCACCACCAGCTTCACCACATCCTGCATAAAGCTATCGTAGCGTGCTATCTCTGCCTGGGTATGGAAGGCCTGGGTCACCACAAAGTGGATGTTTCCATCTTTGGCATGACCGAAAATGATGGCCTCATGGTAACTGTATTTCTTAAACAGCTCCTGCAGGTCAAGGATGGCATCCCCAAGCTGCGCTACGGGAAAGGCAATGTCTTCCAGGATCACTGTGGTGCCGCTGGCCCTTACCGCACCAACCGCCGGGAACATTCCCTTGCGCAGTTTCCAGTAAAAAGCCTGCTGTTTCGCATCTTCTGTAAACACCGGTGGTTCCAGCATCGATAAGGATCCGGCCGAAGCCAGGAACACATTGCGCTTGGCATGCAGTTCCCCGGGTGTATTGGCCTGAAATTCGACCAGCAATGCAGCCGCAGTTTCAGGTAGGGTCTTTAACCGTTCAGGCACACCCTTTAAATTGTCTATCGACCGCAAAGAAGCCCTGTCCATCAGCTCTACGGCCTCAGCACCGGCTACAGTTAAAGGGATGATGGCCTGACAGGCCGCATAGATATCCGGGAAATAGATAAAGGCTGTACTCTTACAGGCAAAATCAGGCACCGTTTCCATCACCGCCTCAGCAATGAAACCCAGCGTACCTTCGGCACCAATTAAAAGGTGTGCCAGCACATCCAGCGGATGCTGGTGGTCTATAAAAGCATTCAGCGAATATCCTACCGTATTCTTGGTCTGGTATTTTCTTCGGATCAGCTCATACAGTTCAATATTCCCTGCAAGCTGCTCCTGTATATTTTTTATGGCATCAAATAATTGCGGACAATCCCGCTCGAAGTTTTGATAATCCCCTGCTTTCTCGGTGCTGAAAGACTTCCCGTCGGGTAAAATGAACCGGATATGCCGGGTAGTATGGTACGAGTTCAGCTTTACCCCGCAGCACATCCCGCTCGAATTGTTGGAAAGGATCCCGCCCATCATTGCAGCATCAATACTGGAAGGATCCGGACCGATCTTCCTTTTGTATTTCTTTAAATGACCGTTCACCATGCTGCCTGTTATGCCGGGCTGCACCCTTACCAGTGCCCCCTCCTCCTCTATGCGAATCCGGTTCCAGTACTGGCTGAGGTCTACCAGAATACCATCGGTAATAGACTGGCCAGACAAACTGGTACCACCGGTACGAAATGTCAGCGGAACCTGGTGCTGATGTGAAAAACCAAACAGCGCGATGATCTCCTGTTCGGAGACGGGCTGTACCACTGCCTTAGGCCGTAAATAGTAAAAACCTGCATCGCTGGCGTAGGCAACCAAATCTATTAAACGTGTCTTGATCCGATCCTTTGGCAGGATAGCTTCTAAAAGAGTCCCGATATTCATGTAGGACAAAAATAGTAATTCCCTTTCTAATACAGCGCTGTTTCTCTGCTATACTTATTGCGATATTCAACGGGCGAAAGCCCCGTGATCCGCCTGAAAGTTGTCCGGAAAGCCTTGGTATCTGTATAACCCACCTTGTACATCACCTCGTTCACATTCTCGCGCGAAGATTCCAGGCTAATTTTAGCCGCTTCAATTTTCACCCGCTGCATGTATTCGGCAATGGTGTTGGAAGTAGCTTTTTTAAAGCGCCTTTCGAGGTTCCTCCGCCCCACGGCAAGCATCAACGCCAGCTGGTCCACCGTAATTTTCTCCCCGAAATTCTGTTCAATATAGGTCTGGGCCATTCTTACCGGCTCGTCATCATGTTCCTTCTGGCCTTCAAAAATGATAAAGGGCGACTGGCTGCTCCTGTCGAATTCTATCTCCAGTACCTTGGCACATAATATCGCCAGATCGCGTCCCACATATTTTTCTACCAGGTATAGGAGCAGGTTCAAAAAAGAATAAGCGCCCCCGCTGGAATAAATGCCTTTTTCATCGGTAATGATCTTCTCGGCCACCAGGTTTACTTCCGGAAACATCTTCCGGAAAGGGGTGGCCGACATCCAGTGCGTTGCGCATTTCCGTCCTTTCAGTAAACCTGTAGATGCCAGTAAAAATGCGCCTACACATAAACTTGCCACCTCGGCACCCCCTTTATACTGACGGCTAATCCAGGGCAAAAAATCCTGGTTCAGGGCTATGGCTTTGGCCATATCCCCGCTTGGTGCCGGTATGATCACCAGATCGGTCTTCCCTGCATCTTTCAGCACAACACCAGGCTTAACCGTAAAAAGTCCGTCATACAATGCGCTGCTGTCATCCAGGCCAACCAGGTCAACCTTAAAAAACGGCGGCCTGCCCATTCCGGCCAGGAGCGTATTCACCGTATTGAATACTTTATAAGGGCCAACAATACTGCTCAGTACAGCTTCTCCGCGGGGTACAAGAATTGATATGTGCTTCATACCCAAAGTTAAGCTTAAGTAATGTCGCAATCAACCCCTTGTATTGCCGTATTCACACCCTATACCCCGGCTACAAAATTCAGCACTTCTATACTGGGCTCGGCTTCCAGGCCGCTTTCATCGCGCTGCTGCTGAAATGCCTTAAAAGATTCCATATCCAGAAATTGCTCCTGGGCGGTTTCAGTACTGTATAAAGAAATATGGGTAAAGGTCCTGCCATCCTCGCCCAGGTAAATGCTGTACCGCACATCAGCATTCCCAGACTCCTTAAGTTCATTGATAAATACGTTGATATTTGCTTTGTTCTGCTCTACAAAAGAGGATTTTACGGTGTAGGTTACTTTTACGCTTTTCATAATTGTTGTTTCTTCCCTATCAGACGAGCAGAAAAGGCGAAATGTGACAAAACCAGTAAAAAAAAATAATCATTTACGACAAAGAAGACTTCAGTCACGTACAATGAATTAAATGAACAAACTGAATACAGACAGCAAAACCTGCTTTTATTACTTTCGCTCCATGTTTGGCCAAACATAGGCGTAACCTGAAAAGCCTCAACAGAGTAAGGATTGAAATCTTATCTTATTCCTATTATGAAAAAATTAGAATTAAACAACCTTGAGGTTCAGGAACTGAACACAACAGAAATGACAAATGTTGAAGGTGGCGGCCTGCTTGACGGTTTGTTGGGCGGCGTTGGCGGCGGACTGTTAGGCGGTCTGGGTTTAGGTAACCTGACCGGCAGTCTGGGTGTGGTAACTACCCCGGTTAAAACCATCTTAAACGATACTTTCTCGTTCCTCAACAAACAGTTAAGCAATGTTCAGAGCTTAGTTAACGGCTTGTAAGAACTTAATCACAACCGTTATCCTGAAATCAGGATAACGGTTAATGTTTACCAGCCAGCAGATGTCAATCCCCCGCTACGCCACCGAAACCATTTCAGGCACAGCCCTGGCTTACCGCGCCAAAATCAGCAGGTCTTCCCAGCTGATCTACGTCGTAACCTTGGTAATGGTGCTGCTTATCTTAACCGCACTACCGCTCATCAAAACCCCCATCAGTGTAAAAAGCACCGGGTTAATGCAGTCGGCTGTCGAAAAATCAGAACTCATTGTACCCGTAAACGGACGCCTGATTGACCTGAAACTCAAAGACAATAAAAGGGTAAAGCAAGGTGAAACCCTGCTGATTATTGACGCGGCGCTGGCCAAACAGCAAGGTGCCATTGTACAGAACAGGCAGGGGCAGATCGGCCAGTTCCTTCAGGATATCCGCATGCTCCTCATCTACATGAACAGGAACGGGTATAGCTACCCGCAACTGCAAACCGGGCAATATACGGCCTCCTGGCAGCAGTTTGCCCAGGAACTGGAAAATGCACGGATCGTAAAAAACCAGGCCGAAAATACTTTCAGCCGCTATAACCGGCTTTTCCAGAACAAAGCCCTTACCGAATCAGAATACGAACACTACAAATTTGAACTGCGGCAGGCCGAATCTGCCTACCGTATGGTCATTACCAAATACAAAACACAATGGCAAACCGAAGCCAACAACCTGCGCAATGAACTGCAGCAGCTTGGCGGACAGCAGGTAGAGCTCAACGAGCAAAAAAAGCAGTACACACTTAAAGCGCCCATAGATGGTTCGATACAGAACCTGAGCGGTGTCCAGGTAGGCGCGTACCTGTTTGCCAATCAGAAAATCGCTGAAATATCGCCCGATGGCGGACTTACCGCCTTTTGTTATGTCAGGCCTTCAGACATCGGACTGATACGGAAGGGACAGCGGGTGCGCCTCCAGATCGATGCTTATAACTATAACCAATGGGGACTGGCAGAAGGCAAAGTACTCGACATCTCCGACGATATCATTATCGTGAACAACAACCAGCCCGTATTTAAGGTCAGGTGTGTCCTGAATAAAAATTACCTGGCACTCAAAAACGGCTATAAAGGTTACCTGAAAAAAGGGATGAGCTTTACCGCGCGCTTTACCGTAACCGAACGCAGCTTATACCAGCTGCTTTACGACAAGGTAGACGATTGGGTAAACCCTAACCTGGGTACAAAAATATAAAGGGCCCATGAGCAAAAATGTAAAACAACGCGACATTACTGATTGCGGGGCCGCATGCCTGGTCTCCGTTGCAGCACACCATAAACTAAACCTGCCCGTTGCCCGGATCAGGCAGTTGGCGGGAACAGATAAAAAAGGCACCACCGTGCTGGGCATAGTAGAAGCCGCCCAAAAACTTGGCTTTGAGGCCAAAGGGGTGAAAGGCAGCTTCGAAAGCCTGTTTAAAATACCAACACCTGCCATCGCACATGTGGTGGTCAAGGGCATCCTGCAGCATTTTGTGGTCATCGAAAAGGCCGATAAAAGGTTTATACACATCATGGACCCTATAGACGGACAAGTGCACCGCAAAAGCCATGAGGAATTTAAAGCAATCTGGACGGGGACCATGGTATTGCTGCTGCCTGCCGAACAATTTGAAACCGGCGACCAGGAGGTATCTGTACAAGGCCGTTTCTGGAACCTCATCAAACCCCATAAAAATGTCCTGGTGCAGGCCCTTTTTGGTGCAGTGGTATATACCATCCTGGGCCTGTCAACCTCCATATTCGTACAGAAGCTGGTCGATTTCGTATTGGTCGACAGCAACCGCAACCTGCTGAACCTGATGGGGCTCGCCATGGTCGTTATTCTTGTCCTGCAACTTTTCATTGGCACGGCAAAAACTGTTTTCACGCTAAAAACCGGGCAGATGATCGATGCCCAGCTCATACTGGGCTATTACAAACACCTGCTCAAACTGCCCCAGCAGTTTTTCGATACCATGCGCGTTGGTGAGATCATCTCCCGAATTAATGATGCGGTCAAAATCCGGGCATTTCTAAACGATGTCAGCATCAATTTCCTGGTCAATATCTTCATCGTGGTTTTTTCTTTCGTCATGATGTTTACCTATTACTGGAAACTGGCGCTCATTATGCTGTCTGTCATCCCGGTATACCTGGTCATTTACTTTTTCACCAACAGGCTCAACAAAAAGGCACAGCGAAAGCTAATGGAAGACTCTGCCGAGCTGGAATCGCAATTGGTGGAAAGCCTGAATTCCATTGGCACCATCAAGCGCTTCGGGCTGGAAGACCATGCCAATGAGAAAACCGAACTGCGCTTTGTTAAACTGCTTCAGACGGGATATACCTCCAACATAAACTCACTGTTATCCGGCACATCAGCCGAGCTAACCTCCCGTCTGCTAACCATCGTTCTGCTGTGGACCGGTGCCGGCTTTGTGCTCGAAAACATGCTTACCCCCGGCGAGCTGCTTTCCTTTTACACCCTGATCGGTTATTTTACCGGCCCGGTCTCTTCCCTTATTGGAATGAACAAAATTGTTCAGGATGCCATGATTGCGGCCGACAGGTTATTTGAGATCATGGACCTGGAGCGTGAAAACGACGAAAACCAGATCGAACTTAGCGCCGATAAAATCGGCGACATCCGTTTCGAGCATGTAGATTTCAGGTACGGTACCAGGCTCCATGTTTTTGAAGACCTGAGCCTGAGTATCCCCAATGGGAAATTCACAGCAATTGTTGGCGAAAGCGGCTCCGGAAAATCTACACTGATGGCCATACTTCAAAACATCTACCCCATTCAAAAGGGCAATGTGAGTATTGGCAAATACGATTTAAAATACATCAGCACGGCCTCCCTGCGTAAGGCAGTAGCCGTAGTACCTCAGCAAATTGATCTTTTTGCCGGAAATGTGATCGACAATATTGCCATTGGCGACTATGAGCCGGATATGCAAAAGATCCTTGATATTGCAGAACAGCTGGGCATTCTGGATTTCATAGAAACCCTTCCGGCCGGATTTCAGACTTACCTGGGCGAGAACGGAACCGCACTATCCGGCGGACAAAGGCAGCGCATAGCGATAGCCAGGGCTTTATACCGCAATCCTGAAATCCTGATCCTGGACGAGGCTACGTCCTCTCTGGATTCAGCATCAGAACAGTATGTACAACGGGCGATCGAACTTTTAAAAACCCGCAACAAAACCGTTATTGTCATTGCCCACCGTTTAAGCACCCTCAACAATGCAGATAAGATCATCGTACTGGATAAAGGCAGGGTGATCGAACAGGGAACGCATAATGAATTGCTGTACCTGCCGGGTTCAGCCTATGCTGCACTCTGGAAACTGCAGATGCCGCAGCTGCTGGTCAAAAACTAAATCAATTCAGCTGAATTACAGTGGGGAAGGCTGCCACCTCGCTTAAAAATTTTCCACTGGTTATCCAGTAATCGTCCAGTGATCGTCCAGTGATTGTCCAGTCTAAGCTGAATAATTACTGTTTAATTTTTAAACAATTAACAGTTGATTGTTGTTTTTTTAGGAACAGATGTGTCAGCTAAATTAAACTAATAAGTATGGGAATTTACAAAAACGGCCCACTAGGGCCATTCAAGGGCAAGATCGGCCCGCTTTTCGGTTATATTCTGCGAGGTAAAGGTGTCCTGCGGGCAGCACCTCACATTACCAAACCCCGATCCATTAAACAACTGGCTGTTCAGGAACGAATGGTTGTTTTGAGCCCGTTTTTAAACAGAATAAAAAAATACCTGGCGGTGGGCTTTGAACTTTCGGCCATTAAAAACGAAAACTCAGCCAACAATTCGGCAAAGTCCTACAACCTGAAACATGCCATTAAGGGAGTATACCCGGAACTGGAAATTGATTATCCCCAGGCCAGGCTTACAGAAGGCAGCCTTGAAATTCCGGAAAACGCAAGGGTTGAAGCTGTGGAAAACGGGTTTAAATTCAGCTGGGATTTTGATGAACTTGCTGAAAGGGGGCATTTCAACGATAAAACTATGCTGATGGCCTATTTCCCGGAATTGAAAGGGAGTGCTTACATGATCAGTGGGGCTGGAAGGCATCAACGCCAGGAAATTCTGGAAATAAACCCTGCTTTAAAGGGAAAAACAGCCGAGACCTATATCTCTTTTATAACAGACGACAGAAAATCCATTTCAAACAGCGTTTATACCGGCAGCATTACTTTTTAGCATGAATTCATTTTATTGAAAACCCTTTGCTTCTTTTTTCAGTTATTAAACTGATAAAAGATTGTCTGTATAATCAGCATAAATAGATGAAAGCAAATCCTTTTTTAATAGAACGGAACTTTAATGCTCCGATAAGCAAAGTTTGGGAGGCCATAACCGACACCGGTAAAATGAAGCACTGGTATTTTGACCTGGAAAAATTTAAACCGGAAGCAGGTTTCAATTTCCAGTTTCTTGCCGGCGATGACAAGAAAAAATACCTGCACATCTGTAAGGTTACCCAGGCAGAGGAAGGCAAGGTACTGGAATACAGCTGGAGTTATGACAATTATCCGGGGCAGTCCTGGGTAAAATTTGAATTGTTCGAAGCAGGCACAGGTACCAGGCTAAAACTTACCCATACCGGCATCGACAGCTTCCCTAAAGACGATCCTGCTTTTGCAAAAGAGAGTTTTGCAGCCGGCTGGACAGCCATTATCGGAACAAACTTAAAGAATTTCCTGGAGCAATAAATCGTTTAAACGCTTACATTGATGGCTTCCCAAAGCATATCTTTAAGCTGGGTGATCCCCTTTTGGGCTACAGAAGAAATAAAGATTGCAGGGATATTTTCAGGAAGTTCTTTTTTCATTTCTTCCATCAGTTCTTCATCCAGCATGTCTGATTTGGTAATGGCCAGCAGGTGCGGCTTTTGCATCAGCTCCGGATTGTAATCTTTCAGTTCCGATTTCAGGATTTCATATTCTGCTGCGATGCTCCGGTGCGTATCTGCAGGAACCATGAACAACAATACAGAATTGCGTTCTATATGGCGCAGAAACCGGTACCCCAGTCCCTTTCCTTTGGAAGCGCCTTCAATGATGCCGGGAATATCGGCCATAACGAACGATTTGCCGCCGCGGTAAGATACAATGCCCAGATTGGGTACCAGCGTGGTAAAAGGATAGTCTGCAATTTCAGGCTTGGCAGCAGAAAGCACCGACAACAGCGTAGATTTACCTGCATTTGGGAATCCTACCAGACCAACATCGGCCAGTACCTTAAGCTCCAGCACAACCCATTCTTCCCTGCCCGGCTCTCCGGGTTGGGCAAAGCGGGGTGTTTGCAGCGTAGGTGTTTTAAAATGCCAGTTGCCCAGTCCGCCACGCCCGCCAGGGGTAAGGATTTTGGTTTCCCCATCCTCGGTGATTTCAAAAATGGTGTGCCCGGTTTCGGCATCTTTGGCGATGGTACCCAGAGGTACTTCAAGGATTTCATCTTTACCCGATTTACCGGTTGATGTTCCGCTTGAACCAGGCTGCCCGTCGGGCGCAATAATATGTTTGCGGTATTTCAGGTGAAGCAGGGTCCAGAACTGGGAATTGCCCCTCAGGATGATGTGGCCACCGCGACCGCCGTCACCACCATCCGGACCGCCCGTGGCAGTCCGCACATCGCGGTGCAGGTGTGCAGAGCCTGCCCCTCCTTTACCGGAGCGGCAACATATCTTAACGTAATCTACAAAATTGGAACCCTGCGACATCGGTGGAATTAGTACTTATCTACTACTGCGCACAGATTGGCAAAGATATCTTCGATCTTACCGATCCCGTTTACCTTACTCAATTTCTGCTGTGCTTCGTAATAGGGCAAAACATGGATTGTTTTGTTGAAATATTCTTCAATACGTTTCTGCAGTTTATCGGCCTGGTCGTCTGCACGACCGGTTTCCAGCTGACGTTGTGCAATGCGTTTGGTCAGTTCTTCCTGGTCAACGTCCAATGCAATTACACCAGCTATGGCACTGCCTTTGCTTTCTAAAAACGCATCCAAAGCCTGCGCCTGCGGCACAGTACGAGGGAATCCATCAAATATAAATCCTTTGGCCTGTGGATTTCTATCCACTTCTTCCTCCAGCATAGCGATGGTGATTTCATCGGGTACCAGCTGTCCGTCGGCAATTAAAGCACTTACCTTTTGTCCAAGCGGAGTCTGGTTTTTAATGTGTGCCCTGAAAATGTCGCCTGTAGAGATGTGGAGCAATTGATATTTTTCAATCAATTTTTCAGATTGGGTGCCTTTGCCTGCACCCGGTGGGCCAAAGAGAACAAAATTCAACATTTGGGTTGTCTTTAAAGTTAAAAAGCCTTTAAGCATTGGCTTAAGGCCGTACAAATCAATTCATTATAACACTTCTATTTTCAATTCCCCCAGTCGAAAAAAAGAAAAAAAGCAGGTTAGTTTTGAGGCTGCAAATATATAACTATTAATTTATTATCTCCTTTTTTTTACAAAATACTCCCCTGCTGTCGCGTCTGAAGTTTTAAATATCTTAAGGCGCAATAATGGTAAACAGGTAAACTGCAAAAATTACCAGCAGTACAATACCCTGTAAAATATTGGTACGCCCGGTGGCCAGTGAAAGCATAATGGTAAACTGTGCCAGGAGCAGCAGTACGGTCGCTTTCATATCAATACCCAGGGTAATGCTCATGCCTGTAAAAATAGAAACAATAGCTACTGCCGGAATGGTTAAGCCAATACTGGCAAGGGCCGAGCCTAAAGCAAGGTTCAGGCTGGTCTGCAAGCGGTTCTTTTTAGCCGCCCTGTAAGCCGCAAGCCCTTCCGGCAGTAATACTACCGTAGCAATGATGATCCCTACCAATGATTTTGGTGCCCCAAAATTGACCACCGCATTTTCGATCTCAGGTGCAAGGGCCTTGGCCAGCAGCACAACTACCCCCAGGCACAGCAGCAACAAAAAGGTACTCAGCAAGGCCGTTTTGGTTGTTGGCGGCGCCGCATGGGTTTCTTCATTTCCATCTGCATCTGGTGGCAGGAAGAAATCACGGTGCCTGATGGTCTGCACCATCACGAAGGCACCATACAGCACCAGGCATATGACAGCTACAAAGATGAGCTGGGCCGAAGAATATTGCGGGCCCGGTGTAGTGGTGGTATAATTGGGCAGGATGAGTGTAAGTACCAGAATGGCCGTAAGCGTAACCAGTGCTGCACTTACACCGGGCAAACTAAATACCTGTTCTTTGAACCTGGCACCACCAGCCAGCAGACACAAACCAATGATCCCTGTCAGAATGATCATGACCGCGGCAAGGACGGTATCGCGGGCAAGTACAGCCACATCCGGCCCGCCTGTAAGCATGAGCGAAACAATCAGTGCCACCTCTATAATGGTGATGGCCAGTGCCAGGAGCAAAGTACCGAAAGGCTCACCTACCCTATGGGCAACAACCTCTGCATGATGTACCGCAGCAAGTACAGCGGCAATCAGCACGGCGGCAAGAAAAAAAGTATAAAAAATGCCCAGATCTAATGAGATTGCGAAATAGGCAAGCCATGCAATTACCGGGGCAATAATGGTCCATAAAGGCAGGGGTATTTTTTTTATCATCAGAAAGGGGGTTTAAGTAAAACTGGAAATCGCTCCAAACGCTGCAATTATTATGCTAAATATAACAACCAGACTGTAGCGTTTCATAAATTTTACACGTCTTAAGCTAAAAAAACCAAATGATCATGTATAAAATTGCTTACGTCCTGTTTTGCGCTATCGTATTTATTGCCTGCCATAAAAAAGAAGACCCTTCCGAATGTGAGCCAAGGATGTGTACTGAAGAATTCCGTTCACTGCTGATCAGCTTTACCGATAAAGATGGAAAAGGGGTTGCCGTGAAAGATTACAGCGTGATCAACATGAGCACCGGGGAACTGATCAAAACCCGGGTAGTGGCCAGCCTTACCCTCATTGCCGGAACCTTTGTGGTTATAGACGACACTCAGCGCAGTAAAGTATCAAGCGCAGGCGATGAACTGAAGATTACGGGTACTTACGAAGCCACCGGGCAGACCAAATCAGCTATTGTTAAAGTTTCAGGCGGAAAATGTGCCTGTCATATAGAGAAAATTTCAGGACCTGAAAAGATCGTTTTCGATTAACTGATCAACGTTTTTTGGGCAATACAACCACATTAAAAATAACCGGATTTAGCGGCACGTCATTTTTATCTGCAGCCACCGAATTAATGGCGTCCGCTACTTCCATTCCTTCCGTAATTTCGCCAAATATGGTATAATCGCCATCCAGATGCGGCGTACCCCCTGTTTTTTTATAAACCTCACGCTGCGCTGCCGGGATTTTCCGGTTCTTTTTCTTTTCCAGGGCATCCAGCTGGGCATCGCTCTGTTTTTTACCAGCCACCAGATAGATCTGTGTAAAATAGGAAGCCTTTTCAGGGTTATCGTCGCGCCCCGCACCTAAAGTCCCTTTTTTATGGAACAGGTTGGGTTTAAGCTCGGCAGGAAACCGGGGTGCCTGTTTTTTAGGGTCACGTTTTTCCCGGTTCAATATGGTATCGTCCAGCTCTCCGCCCTGACTTACAAAATCTTTGATCACCCTATTAAACAGGGCATTTTTATAGCTTCCTTTTTTCACTTCTTTCAGGAACATGTCCCTGTGCCTGGGCGTTTCATCATACAGCATTACGGTAATATTGCCTTTGTTGGTCACGAAACGCACTGAAGTGGATTGTGCGGAAAGCATTTGCGATAAGCACAATAAAGCAGGTAAAAAGAATAGCTTTTTCATAAGGGGTATGCGGTGTCGCTTTTAATTTCCGACATCACGAATGAAGTCTGGATGGTACTGATACTCGATAAGGTGGCCAGCTTCTCATTATAAAACAGGTTATAATCGTCCATGTCACGCGTTGCAATCCTCAGGATAAAATCAAATGCCCCCGTCATCTGAAAGCACTCCATTACTTCCTCGAATTTTGCGACTTCTTCTTTAAACTCTTTTAAGCACTCTTTGGTATGGGATTTCAGCAGCACCTGCGAAAATGCAATATGGCTCCTTTCTATTTTCCTATTGTCCAGCACGGCAACAACACGCTTGATATAGCCATTTTCTTTTAACCGCCTGATCCGTGCATGCGTTGTGGCTATGGATTTATTCACCTTGCCTGCTACTGCTTCATTGCTTTGAGCAGCATCTTTCTGCAAGATCTGTAGTATTTTGATGTCAACTTCATCTAAACCTGTAGCCATGAAAGTAGATTCTAAATTTTAACGTATCAAACAAATCTACGGAAAATCAGCACAGTCCCGGCAGATAATATGAAGGAATATTATACCGCTGAAACTTCCTTCTTTTGTAACAGTGATGCTGTAATCTCTACTGCCCTGGTAATTTCTGCCTCGGTAGTGTACTTACTGAAAGAAAAACGCAGGGTAGCACAGGCCCCGGCTTTACCAATTGCTTTCATCACGTGAGAACCGCCATCACCACTGGAACAGGCACTTCCGCCAGACACGCACACACCTTTCATATCAAACAGGGTTACCAGGAAATCGCTTTGCTCACTTAATGGGAAACAAACGCTCAATACGGTATATAGTGAATTTTCAGGATTGTTAAAAGAAACGCCCGGAACCGCTGCAGCCAGTTGTTTCCTCATCAGCTGATTCAGTTGCGCAATGTATTGGCTGTCCTGTGCGTAATTGGCTGTGGCCAGTTCAAGCGCTTTGGCAAATCCGATGATGCCAGAAACATTTTCTGTTCCTGCACGCAGTTTCCGCTCCTGCCCGCCTCCAAAAATCAAAGGATAGGCCTTGATCTCCTCACTCACATACAGCAAGCCTGTACCTTTAGGTCCGTGAAATTTATGTCCTGTTGCCGAAGCAAAATGTACTCCGCATTCTTTTAGATTGATGGGGTAGTGGCCAATGGTTTGCACACAATCGGAATGGAACAAGGCATCATTTGCCTTGCAAAGCTTGCCGACCAGAGAGATGTCGAGCAGGCTTCCAATTTCGTTATTGGCATGCATCAATGTCACAAGACACTTTTTACCCAGTTTGGATTGGGTGGAAAGCTGCATTTCCAGGTTCGCATAATCTACCTCACCACTTTCGGTAAGTTTCACATACGAAAATGTGATGTTTCTGCTGTGCGCATAATGCTCAACCGTATGGAGCACAGCATGGTGCTCAATAGGAGAAGTGATGATGTGTGTACAGCGCAGTTCGTTCACCGCCATGGCTATTGCCATGTTGTTGCTCTCGGTTCCTCCGCTGGTAAAAATCAATGTTGATGGTTTTACGCCCAATATCGTACCTATATTCTTTCTGGCTTCCTCGATGGCCGACTTAACGTTACGGCCCAGGGAATATGCCGAAGAGGGATTTCCAAAATGCTGCTGCATATAAGGCAACATGGCGTTTAAAACTTCGGCATCCAAAGCGGTAGTTGCAGCATTATCAAGGTAGATTGGTTGTTCCATATTTTTGCAAAAAGATTTTTTAACAAAAATCGCTGCAATTAAAAAAAACATCAATACTACAGCAGTATTCCGTAAATTATATGGAATTTTAACCAATCAGTAGCATAAATTCCAGAAACAGCGCTGCGTTTATGCGATTTAGCTGAAAATCTACGGGACATAATTACAAAGCGGCTTCAGATAAGCGGGTTAATTTGTCTGCTGCCTTTTGTTTAAGAGGGCTTCCAGGAGTTTAATGGCATAGCCGCCAACTACACTGCGCGCCTGAAACCCTACCTGTTTACCATTTGTCGTTTCATACCAGTCACTTAAAGGGACCCGGCTTGGCGACTCCAGGACAAACTTCTCAACTGGCTTTATAAAGCGCTCAAAATCCGCCTGGTTATCGGCCAGTGTTGCGGTCCACACGATCCAGTCAGATTTGGTATACGTTTTCCGGCTGTCTAAAGGCAAGCCGAAAGCATTTTGCTTTTCCAGGTAAAAATCGATTTCCTTTTTATAAACCGATTTTGGAAAAATATCCATTTTCAATAGTTTGTCCCATACCAGGTTATACTTTTGGCTCCAGGTGTTTTTCAGGTCGAATGTTAAGGCATAATGATCTCCGGCATCGGCCATTTCCATCCATTTTTTTGCCATTTCTTTAGCCATTGAACTGTACTTTGCCGCTGTTTCCCTTTCTCCCAGTTGCGCGGCAAGCATGCCATAGCCTCCCAAAGCAACAATTGCCTTTACCGATAAGTTCGTGTTCCGGGCAAGGTGGCCTGCAAAATCATCCGTACACAATTGGTTTGCAGGATCAAAACCATTTTTACTCAGGTAATCGGCCCATAGGGAAAGTGTTTTCCAGTGTTTTCTGGCGTAAGTGGCATTGCCCTCCACCCTGGCTATTGCGGCAGTAAGGATCAACATATTGCCAGCCTCTTCCACAGGCATATCTTCACCATATGTTTGTCCGTTAGCCAAAGGGTATGTGCCTAAATCGTGGGCAGGAAAGGGCTTTTTCCATTTTCCGCTTTCGCTGTAATAGAAGATCCCGTTTAACATTCCTTTTAGCAGACCAGTATTGTATACCAGGAACAACGGCGCCGATGGGTAGGTTACATCTACCGTATTGATAGAGCCATTGCTGAAGTTCTCTTTAGAGAGAAACAGGATTTCGCCCTGTGGACTTTCGACTAATTTATGTGCGGAAATGGCCTGGCGATAGGAAAGATCTGAAAGATCAGCATAGGCTTTGCCCCCGGCTTTTAGGTTTGCCGCATGGTATTGTTTATTGAAGGCACGGCATTTTTGTAAAACAGCTGCCTGTTCATTGACAGCCAGTGTCAATTGCCGGTCTATGGTCTGGTTGTTTTTCCGGTTCCACCAGGGTTTAAGGTTGGTGCCAAAATACTGAACAGATTCGATGTCATCGTAGCCGATCAGTACTGTTTTTTCTGTAGCTGCGGCACCCACGTTAAAAGGCATTACCGTGACCAGTGTTAAGTTTTTCCCTTTAGCCGGGCCAGTTGCGGCTTTTCCGTTTATAAAAGATGAGCGGGCGGCTGCCGATGAAGCCACATATTGTTTTCCGCTGTTCCGGGCCACCGCAATATGTAAGTAGCCCCAGTCGATACGTAGGTCATCACCTCTTTTTTGAAGTACGGGCTGTGCTGTGGTACCTGCTTTAAGTACGGAAAGTACCCCGTTCCTATAGCCCGATGCCGCTACTTCCTGAACCGGATTATTGGTAGCGATTGCTGTTGAGGCGCCAAAATAAACCTCTGCAGGGTGCTTTTTTCCATCATTGGCTTTCAGCTTAAACGACACGTAGGAAACAGGCCTGGCCAGCAGGTCCAGGTTATCCATCAGTAAAGGCGATGTGAAGGTCAGTTCGAGGTTGACCTTACCTGCGGTAAACTGATAAATGGTTTGTGTGGCATTTATGGTTACACTGTTTTGCCTGGCCTGGAGTACCTGCTTCCCTTCGGAGGCGGGCTTTTCAACCACTAACCCAACATCCAGCCATTGACCGCCCGCCGTATTTTTAATGTAGGCGGCGAGTACATTTTTGCCTTTTTTCAATGCACCCTTTGCTTTTTCATCAATGGGGATATCAATATACTTGCCGGTCCAGCAATTACAGCTGTAAACTTTAACTCCATTTAAGAACAGCTCAATGTTATCGTCATGATTGATCCTTAGGTTTAGGCCTTTAAGCTCAATATGATCAAGGTTAAACTCGCGACGCATCCAGAGCTGATCACTTTTCCATTGGGTTTTGGCCTCCCCATCACCAAAGGGTGCATTTCCGGTTTTCCAGTCTTTATCGTTATAATCTGCTTTTTCCCAACCGGCAGCGGGTGCGCTTTCTGTATATTTTGCAGTATAACGCTGATCTTCCGCTGTTGGCAACAGCACTTCAAAGTGTTTTTCCGCCGTACCTAAAAAGCTGTAAACCTTTCCCTCAACTTTAATCAGACCAGACAAGCCCTGGCTTGCACCTGTCCAGTGTTTTGTCGGGCTTGCATTCAGCTGATCGGAAAATGACCAGATGCTGAAATAAGGATCCTGCGTAACCAGCGGGTAGGCCGGCGCTTTGCGCTGCTGGGCAGATACGGCCAACGCTGTGGCCAGTAAGCCTAAGGAAAGCATAAACTGTCTCATTGTTTTTGTGTTAAGTATTTTCAGAAGGGTTCATTTTACCATTGAATCTGCTGATCTTCATTAGGTATCAGGGTGTTCAGATCGCGCTGCATAGACAAGGTACCCTCTACCCTATACTTGAGTCTTTGTCCGGGAATGGTGGTGTAATCCTCAAACTCGTAAGACAAATAAAGTGTGATATAAATGTGTTTCAGGTAGGGCAGTTTCGGGTCCCAGGCTTCATCCTTGGTGTAGTAGGATTGCGTTGCCCCTACCTTGAATTTGTTGTTCTGCGTGTTGTCGCTCCAGATTTCCAGTTTTTTCTTTTGAATGTCGATCTTCTCGTCTGTAAACCTGACAAATACCCTATAATTTTTGCGGTCCAGATAGTCGATGTCTCGGATTCCGGCGTAAAGAAAGACCGTTTTGTTATCCACTACATAAGCCCGATGGTTATTTAAAGTTAATGGCTCGGCATCCCCGTCAAGAAATATCTTATACAAAGTGCCCCCGTATTCACCAGAATAATCGTTAAATGGCGTAATACGCAGCATGGCCCTTCGATAGTTTTTGTTCGGGTTCGCTTTATAATCGTACGATGGATCGTCTAAAATCTGCAAGGGCAAAACCCATTTGTCGGACTGGTCCAGGTCACCCATCGTAAAATCGATAGGCAATGTGACCGTACTTTGCCCCTCAGGGACGGTGACCGTTTGGGGCAGGTTGTAATATTTGCTGTCCAATTGCCGGAAATAGAGTTCCTGACGATGGCCGTATTGCTCCTGGTTTAACCTGGCCAGGGTATCCGGATCCAGGCCGATGTGGACGGTACGGCTTTTGTTGTTTGTTGTGGAACCGCTCATGATCACCGGGAGTTCGAAGCGTACTTTTCCATCGGGACTGTAACGCAGGTAAGTCCAGGTTACCCCTTGAGCGCCAGGAATTGCTTTAAATGAGGCCATTTGGCTAAACTGCTCCTCTTTCCATTCATCTTTACAGGAAACAAAGCCCAGGGCTGTTGTCATCACTAAAAATAATAGATATATGTTCTTTTTCATAATGCTAAGTATAGGTTATTCAGGGTTTGTCCAGCCCGGGTTTTGTGTCAGATACTTGTTGCGTTTCAATTCATCAAAATGAATTGGCCAAAACCACATTTTAAGTGTAAAAATGGAAGGCAGTGAAGGGGTCTCCACCGGTGTATGGAAAAGGTCTGCCTGAGCCTTGGTGGCATAAGAATTATATCCGTAAACAGGAGCAGACTCCTCTGCAGGGGCATCCGTCCAACGACGCAAATCAAAATAACGGTGTCCTTCGGCAAATAGCTCAATCTGGCGTTCTCTTTTTAATTTTATACGGAATTTTCGCTGATCAGCATATACGTCGTTTGTATAGTCAGCTAAGCCAGCACGGATACGAATGGGTTGGATTCCCTGTTTCATCTCCCCTACATTACGTGATATAGCGTGTGTTTTACTGCCGTCCCAGGAAGGGATATTATAAGATCCATTCAATTCATTTAAAGCTTCAGCATAAATCAGCAGTATTTCCGCATAGCGGATGGCGGGATCAACTTTCTGTTTCATCCGGCTCTGATCGTAGGGGGTAACGGTCACATTACTGATGTCATCCGGGTGTACATACTTCTTTATACCAATTCCCGTCCGTGTCCAGTATGTGGTATTTTTATAGCCATTAGGGTCTCCCCGATAATAAAATATCTGTACATTTCTTTTTTCATCTCTTGTTATATCTGCGTTCAGGAAATTCCAGGTAGCACCATTATAGGAAACCGAAGCATAAAAGCGAGGCTCACGCTTTGCGAACTGTTTACTTACATCTACACCCAAGGGACCCAATTCAGGGTAATTGGTCAATTCTGCTGCTTTCACAAAACCTGTTGTACGCTTCTGTGTATTGTAGCGATCCTGATAGCCCTGTCTCCCTGCATACATGTCATTCATTCCCGGTATATCACTACCATCATTCATGTAATAGGCATCGATCTGCTTTTGTGTCATGCCATGTGAATTGTAGCCCTTACCTTCCAGACGCGGCAACTGGTGCAGCACCATCACATTAATACCTTCACCGCCCTGGTTCTGGCCGCGGGTAAAGATCAGTTCCGGGTTCTGATAAGCAGGAACGGTTCCATTAAATAATGCCCGATAGGATTCAAAAGGGTCGATGTTTCTCCAGCCTCCTGGCCAGTTGTTGTTAGAAAAATTATTGTCGGCAGGAGGCGTTACAGTTACCGGATAGGCTGCATCACCGGTTTCCTTTTTGTAAGCCACATACAACTGGTATTGCCCCAGGTCCATGACATCTTTTGCTGCCGCAGCAGCTTTTGCCCATCTGGATTCATCATATGTTGGGGAAAGCAGTGGTTTACCTTCCTTATCAACCATTGCTGCCGCTACCTCTGCCGGGGCTTTTCCATTGGCTAAAGGGCTTGCCGCATACAGCAGTACTTTGGCGCGAAGCGCCAAAGCAGCACCACGGGTAGGCCTGGCAATCTCCTGTATCCCCTGCTGAAGCGGAAGCGCCTTCGCTGCTTCCACAAGTTCGTTAGACAAATAAGTAGCACATTCTTCATAGGAATTTCGTGGTTGTGCGATTTCATCATACTCTTTTGTATAATCAATGCCTTCATCAGGTACGATGGGCACCGGGCCATAGGTCCTTAATAATATCCAATAGTAATAAGCTCTTAGAAACCTTGCCTGCGCCTTGAGGTTTGCAATTTCCGCTGCGTTAAACTCTTTATTGATATCGATATTGTTCAGGAAAATAGAAGCCTGCCGAATTCCCTGGTAGGCCAGGACCCATATTGTTTTGCTTTCGCCATCCAAACCGTTTTCAGTATACTGACCATTTTTCCATCGCTTATATTCATCATTTTCATCCCCATAAAACATGTCATCTGCAAAATTAAAGGGCACGGCTTTCTTACTGCTTACATCCTGCAAATGGTTACTGCTCAGAAAGGAATAAGCCCTTGCCAACCACCTGTTTGCATAGTCGGTATTGGTAAAAACGTCCGTTGTGGTCATTCGTTCATCAAATAGATAGTCCGAATCGAGGTATTTTTTACATCCGCCAATTATTACAACAGACGCTATAAGGATTGAAATTATAGCTATTTTTTTCATATTCTTTTTCTTATAGATTAACTGATAATCCCAATGAAAACGTTTTACTTAGCGGATAAACTTTTCCATTCGGGTTTCCTAATTCCGGGTCCCAAAGCTCGAATTCTGAAAAGGTCAGCAGATTTGTGCCTACGAAAAACAACCGGGCATTACTCAGCCGCATTTTATTGACAAAAGTCTTTGGAAAAGAATACCCAATATCCAGGGTTTTCAAACGCATATACGCCCCGTTTTTGAGCCAGAATGTGGACCTCCTGTAATTGTTCGAATTTGCACCATAGGTCAGACGGGGATATTCAGCATTTGGGTCTTCATTCTTGCCCAGGATCCAGCGGTTGCTGTTGGCCAGCGCATTCAGTACATTGCCCCATCCATCACCACCCTGAAACATATAAACAGAACTGCCATCGATAAAATAACTTGATTTCCCTACTCCCTGAAAATGCACATTGACATCTATTCCTTTCCAGCGGGCAGCGAGGCCAAATCCATAGGTCAGATTAGGCCTGGTTGTTGCCCCAATCGCAACAATATCATTATTGTCTACCTGACCATCTCCATTGATATCTTTGTATTTGATATCGCCAGGCATGACTTCACCAAATGTTTGCAGGGCACTGTTCCTGATGTCATCGTAGTCTTTAAACAGTCCTAAAGCAACCAGGCCCCGGGCCTGGTTTATCCGGTGCCCCTCCTCCAGTTTATATCCGTAGATGGTATTTTCTTCGTCTCTTTCGAGGATTTCATTTTTACTGAAAGTGATGTTGCCACGCAGCGTAAAATCTATTCCATACAGCTTTTGATTGAACGAAAAATTACCGTCAATCCCCTCTGCTTTTACTTCACCTACATTCGCAGATGGGTTACTTTCCAGACCTACAAATCCTGGAAGGAAATTACGGCCCATGTAGATTCCTTCACGACGCTCGCGAAAGAAATCTATGGCCCCGCTGAACCGGTCCTTGAAAAAGGAGTAGTCGATACCCAGATCTTGTTTAGTTGCAATTTCCCAGGTAACATTAGGTGATGCTATTGAGGAATAACGGATACCATCCCAAAGATTTGTAGACTCATAATCGCCGAAGTTATACCCGCCACCGGTCATTTGTTCAATGGTATAGAGGTAAGGGAACCTGATATCGCCCATATTGTCGTTTCCTGTTCTTCCATACGAATAGCGGAGTTTGAACATGTTCACCCATCCTAATTTTTTAACCAGGGGCTCCTCTCCAATGTTCCATGCACCCGATATGGCCGGAAAAAACCCAAACCTGTAATCTTTATGGAAATTCTCTGAACCGGTATATCCGAAATTGAAATCAATAAAGTACCGGTAGTTCCAGTTGTAATTTACACGTCCGGCCATGCCCTGGTTGCGACGGGCTATTCCATTTTTAAGGTCGGTTCCAATGTTCTGGGTAAATACTTTGGAAGCTTGCGTGTATTTTGCCACTGCTCCGAAATGGTGGTTCCCCAAATCTTTATTGTAATAAAGGTCCCACTCAAAAAAGTCTCTTCGGTCTCCGTCTGAACCAGCCGATTGCGTCATTTTTTGTTCTTCTGCTACGCGTGTAAATACAAGTGCGCCATCTGTGTTGCGGTACCGGCTTGCGTTCCACAATTCCGGGCGTTTAAAGCGCTTCACCCAATTGTTGTTATAGGTATCATACCCGTACCTTCCGATAAAACTAAGTCCTTTGGTAATAAAATCCAGTTTTTGCTCCAGGTTTAATGTGGTCTGGATGTTATTGGTCCAGCTTTCATTGTAACCGGTCATTGTCCCCTGCACCCAGGGGTTGAGGTTGTCATTTTTCCCTGTCCACGACGGTATTTTTCCATCTGAATACCGCATCGGCATCATGATAGGATTATATCCCATCAGCGAGGTCCAGATGGCATCAGTCCCTACTCCGGGATCATTCTGTTTTCGCAACGAGCCGGAAACGCCTACCCTCAGCAAGGTAGACCTGGTAATGTCCATATCTACGCTCAAACGATAGGTATATTTTTTGAAATCTGTATTGGTATTGTAGTCACCCAAAGCCTCGTCTACCTTATACATGCCCTGCTGGTTCTGGTAGCTCCCCGATACATAATACCGGGCTGTTTTTCCTCCTCCGCTTAAATTCAGCAGGCTACGTTGACTTTTTGCCCCGCCCCGCAGCAAAACGTCCATCCAATCCACATTGGGAAACATATCCGGATCCAGTCCCAGGCGCAGTATTTCCATTTCAGACGCAGAATAAAGCGGTTGCTGGTTACGGGTAACCTTAGCCTCGTTGGCAAGCGATGCATAGGTATATCCATCTACAAAATCGGGAAGTTTTGTTGCTGTGCTGTAAAATCCCTCAACCTTGGCATTGATATCGACCTTCCCTTCTTTTCCGCGCTTGGTCGTAATCAATATTACCCCATTGGCACCCCTGCTACCATAAATAGCCGTTGCAGAAGCATCTTTTAATACGGAAAAGGAGGCTACATCTTCTACATTGATTTCATTCATATCACGCTCAAAGCCGTCTATCAACACCAGGGCAGAACTATTGGCCCCAAAAGTGGAGATGCTGCGGATCCAAAATTCAGACACACTGCCCGGCCTCCCCGACGTCTGCATCGCCTGAATGCCTGGTACAACTCCAGCCAGTGCGTCGGCCATGGAAGTAGAAGGATTCGACTTGAGCCGTTCCACATCTACTGTAGTAATCGCACCGGTTACGGCTATCCTTTTCACCGTACCGGTAGAAGTAACTACGACTTCATTCAGTTTGCTGGCATCTGTTTCTTTCATGGTCACATTAATGACCCTTTGCTCTTTCACCAATACCTCTTTCTTTTCATACCCGATATAGGTAAAGATCAGGGTTTGGAAGGGCCGCATCCTGATGCTGTATTTTCCGTCTGTAACTGTCGTAGTCCCCAATCCGGGCATATTACTTACGGATATGCTTACCCCGACAAGGGGTAGCTTTTGTTCGTCGAGAACAACTCCTTTCACGATCACCTCTTCCTGCGCCAGCGCAGTAAAGAAAATCCCAAGCAGCGCCATGCCTGTTAGTAAAATAAATTTCATCATTTATATCGTGTATTAGTTATCTATTCTTCTTTAGCTATTTTTCGAATCAGCCAGTTTCCGGTATCACCGATGTAGAAACATTTCTTCGTTTCATCGTAGGCTATCGCCTGGGGGCCATTAAAACGGGCTTCAGTACGCAAATCTCCGTCGGCGTATCCGCTTGTACCATTATTTCCACGTCCGGCGAAAGTGCTTACCCTTCCCTGTGGTGTTAAAATACGTATGGCATGATTTGCTCTGTCGCAGAAGTAGAAATCGTACTGATCTCCACCCGTCACTTCATAATCCGGATTTTTCACGAATACCCCCTGAACAGGGTTGTTCAATCGGGCATTTGTACCTATTCCGTCTGCATAGCCCGAAGTACCAGCAGCACCACAGATCGTATATGGCGTTTTAAATGTTTTCTTTTCACGGTCATAATCTGTACGCATGATATAATGTTTATCATATTCCATTAAATAGGCATAATCTCCGGAAGGATGTACCACCAGATAAATAGCTACCGGATTATATGGATTTGGGAAGGCTAATTTGTCTTCCCTGGTGATAAAATCATATCTGCGTACGTCTCCCCCTCTATACCTCGAATAATACAGTTCCCCATTTTGCGGATGAACCATGGTGCCGTTCACGCTCCTGGCATAAACTTCTATGGCCTGCTTCTGAGTAAAGTTCGATTCACGGGAAAATATATAGTTACCATATTTGGTATCGCTGGTATGGTCATGAGAAACGATCATATCCTGATTTCCATCAATCTTCCAGTTTATTATAGATACCTTGTCGAGATTAGTTCTAAAATAACTCACATATTTTCTATCGAAATCGATCAAACGACTACTATTGGTGCCGGCTGTAAAATAGAGATGGTTGGGATTTTTCGGATCAAAAGAAAGCCACAAAATTCCTTTAAAGGCACCACAATCATCAAACGGCCCTTCTTTCTCTTGAAAATCGGTTCCTACCTGATAATATTTGCCCAGAAACGTAGAAACAAGCCATTTTTTCGTGTAGGAAAGTACATCTTTTGCTGTAGCCTGTGCAAGCTCCGTCTGTTTGTCATCAAGAATGCTTACCTTAATATCTCCGGCATAAGCCCCATCTGGAATAATACAATACAAACTGCCATTTTTTACACCTACAACTTTGGCCGTTTTTCCACCGATGGTTACTTTTATTTTAGAAAGGTCATTCCCGAAATTATCTCCGTATAAGACCAGGTTGTTCCCTACGCCCCCCTCTTTAGGGAAAAAATCTGTGATCACTACAGGTTTAGCAGGATCGTATCCTTCTTCTTTTTTTACTTCATCCCGCTTACATTGGGTCAGGCAAAGCATCATCAATCCGAGCAATATCCAATGGATTTGCCAGCGTCTGACATCGTTTTTAGTTTTCATATACAAATTGCTTTTATCCGACAGGCGTCGGGTTACGTTACATTTAATATTCACTATAATTTAACCGGCAGGCCATAGGATGCACGGCACTACCCGGGCGGTCCAAAAAGCCACACTGGAAAAATATATTGACAAGAAGATTATTGTTTATCCTGGTTAGATTAAGCTAACCTAAGCAACTGAATTGCAGCAAAGTAAATTTCTGTTCATATGGTTGGTGGTTGTGCTGCCCTTGCTATCATTGCTAGCCAGAAGAGCGCAGGCAGCTGGTTTATATTTGGTTTGTTACTATCAAATTAAACGATTATGCTTTACATTATCTGTTCAACTTTTTGTCGAATTATCTCAAAGTTTATTGGATTGTGCCGCCTTTTTGCGAACAGAAAATGCGTAAACCGAGTGACTTTCATATACCTGTCCGGGCTTTAAGACTGTGGTTGGAAAAGCAGGCTGGTTAGGACTGTCCGGAAAATGTTGTGTCTCCAGGCAAAATGCAGTCCGGAACTCGTCCACTCCTTTACGCAGCTTATTTTTACGCTCCATAAAATTGCCCCCGTAAAACTGCAGTCCGGGTTCTGTGGTATAGATCTGCATGACAATCCCGCTTTTCTCGCCTTCAACTTCAGCAGCCAATGTGTTCAGGCCAGCTGCATCCAATACATAATTGTGATCATAGCCCTTACCAAAGCGGAGTTGTTCATCTGGCAGGTCCAGCCTTTTACCAATGCTGAGGGGCTTGCTGAAGTCAAATGGTGTACCCTCTACCGGCTTTACCTGCCCTGTAGGAATTAATGTGCTGTCTACCGGGGTATAGTTTGCAGCATTGATCTGCAGTAAATGATCATTTACAGACCCGGAGCCTTCACCGTTCAGGTTGAAAAAAGCATGATTGGTCAGGTTTACAACCGTAGTCTGATCGGTCTGGGCCTGGTAATCCAGCTTCAGGCGATTGTCACTGGTCAGGGTATAAGTAACACTGACCTGCAAATTGCCGGGGAAGCCCTCCTCTCCATCAGCAGAATGATAGCTAAGGGTCAAAACAGAATCGCCCTGCTTCACCGCATCCCATACTTTGTATTGAAAGCCTTGTTTTCCCCCGTGCAGGGTATTCGGGCCATTGTTTGCAGACAGCTGGTAATCCTTACCTTCCAGCGTAAACTTCCCGGCCGCTATCCGGTTTCCATAACGCCCGATTGTTGCGCCAAAATAGGGCTCAGTACTGTTGATATAACCGGCCAGACTGTCAAACCCAACCACTATACTGGTTAAATCCCCTTTTTGATCAGGGACCAGCAGTGATACGAGCCGTCCGCCGTAATTGGTTATAGCGGCACACATACCAGCGCCATTTTTTAAAAGGTACAATTCAACCGGCTTCCCGGCTATCACCTGTTTAAAATTCCCCTGGCTGGGTATCAGTTGTTCATTGTTTTTATGATTTACAGCACATCCGCCAACTATCAGGGCCAGGCAGCAATTCATTAACAGTAAGTTTTTTTTCATATTTGGTTAATTAGTAGGTACTTATTTTTTTAGGTCAGGACTATATATGGCAACACCAACCTTTGAGTCGGCACAGCCATAATAAAGAAACCACTTGTCGTTAAACCAGGCCATGCCTTCAATAAATACGGTACCATTACGGTATTGCCCGCTTTTTTCAAAGGGCTCGGCAGGCCAGAAGAAAGGCACATCAAGACGGTCCAATAACCTGGTCGGATCAGTTTTGTCAAATAACATCTGGCCTGCGCAATATGCGCCCCCGTTATACCGCTTATCACCTCTGTCGCCAGGATGGTTTCTGCCATTGTAAAGCAGCACGATCCCTTTTTCAGTCCATATTGCCGGGGGACCACATTCGGTCATATCGCTATCGAAAAAACCCGGTCGTGGTGATGCCAGCCTGAGCAGTGCCCCCTGCATATCCACCAGAGGTTTCCAATCCACCAGGTTTGATGAAACTGCACCATATATATGCCGCTCGCCCCAATACATAAAATACTGGCCCTTCCATTTCACAATAACCTGCCGGCCGCCCTTTACCTGTGTTAAAATGGATGCTGATTTTGTAGGGATATTAAAAAATTTCCCTTCATACGCGTCCTGAAATATCGGGCCATGCTTTGTCCAGTGGATAAGGTCTTTTGAGGTCGCTGCTCCCAATCTTGGTACCTTTCGGTCCCATTGCGTGTACAACATGAGGTAAGTTCCATCTTCAGTTACGGCTACCCGTGGATCTTCGCATCCCCCAGGCCATTCAAAAGCTTTCTGATCGTCATTGTCAGGGTAAAGAACAGGCTCGCTCCTGCGGGAAAAATTCAGGCCATCCCTGCTGACGGCATACCCCAGTCTTGAAGTACGACTGCCAATTTTAATCCCGCTCTTGTCTTCTGAGCGGTAAAGGACAATAATTTTTCCATCTTTTACTGCGGCTGCCGGGTTAAAGGTATCGTTTGCCTGCCAATGAATCCTGGAATTTGTCATTGGATCCCGGAAACTCGTAGCTGAATCGGCAGAAATTACTGGATTTACACCTTTGGGCCTCACAAAGTCGCCGAGCGCCCAGCCGGGAAATGTGTTTTTATTTTGTGCCGGGCTGCTGATACCGGTACAAAATAAAAACATTAGGGTAAGGAAAAGAGCATATTTTCTGTTCATCTGTTATTCTCCTACAGGAACAGGTATATCGACCCCGGTTGCCGTGGCAATGCCAAAATTCGGTGAGCCGTCAGCGTTCCAGCTCATCTTCTGCATTCTTGGGCTTCTGGCACCGTTCGTAACATTAGGAACGCTTCTGGCATGATATATAAACCAGTTTTCTTTTTTGACTACCCCATTAGGATCGGTATAAGTGCTGGTGAAAAAGCCATTGTGCCCCGGCCCGTACACCGCGTTGGCATCATTCCTCACGAAAACCTGTTTCTTATTGATCCAGTCGGCAGCAACCGTAGGATCGCCCCCGCTTTTCAACTGTATTTGTGCGAGGCAATAATCGTCGCTACTGTAGCGACTGGCGGAATAGATGATAAATACCGGGCTGCCGGCATCTTTTTGTAACATGATCGGGCCTTCGTTCACACCCGCACCGATAGAGCTGGGTTCATGTTTTTCCCAGGTATTGGTAGGTGATGAAATTTTGATCCTTGGGCCGCTGATGGTCCAGGGATTTGACATGGTGGCCAGATATAGATATTGTTTGTACCTGCTGGCGGTACTTTCCCATCCTGACCAGATGAAATAATTGGCTGACCCTATAGTGAGGACCGAGCCGTCAATTGCCCATTGATCACTGGGATCAAATATCTTTCCCTTAAAGGTCCAGGTTCCTATCATTGGGTCAGCATTGGCATTTTCCAGCACATACATGCGATGGGTATCTCCCGTCCCATCATTTGCTGCAAAATAGATGTACCATTTTCCGGAAAGGAAATGCAGTTCAGGCGCCCAGATGTTCGATGAATATGCTGTTCCCGTGGGAGGAGTCCAGATGACGCTTTCAGGAGCTGTAGAGAGCAAAGACATGGAAGCGGTTTTTCTAAGACCTATCTTATTGCCCCTGGTGTACATGAAATAATAATAACCGTCCTTTTCTGCCACATAAGGGTCTGGCCTGCTGGCTTCAATCAAAGGGTTTTGAAAATAGACATTATGGAAATTGAATAGGTCCTGTGTGCCGGAGACGCTGCTCTTTTGCCTTATTTTTGTTCCCGAGGTACTGTTATCGGGATCCACCACCATTTTCATCCCCGTCGCTTTATTGGTCAGCGAAAATACATTGTTGCTGCCGGAATAAGCTATCGACCAGCTCTGGGCATCGCTGCCATCATCGGTGGCCTGCTGTAAAATATCACCCGAAGTGGATGAGGGCGATTCAAGGCACTTGTTGCTGGTCACATTAACCAGTTTATAATAAGTTGGATCGATTTTAAGCAATTTCCATTTCTGTCCATTATTGGGAAACCAGGGCCATTGCTGGATTTTGGCATTTTCAGCACCGGAGTTGCCAGTTACTTCAACTGCAGGTCCACCTGAAAAGCTGGAGGATATCCCTCTGATGCGGTAAATTGCCCCATCAATCAGCGTACCTAATGGTGGCGCGGCACTAATCACCTGATCAGGCCGTAGCAATTCGACAGCTGTGCCCTCTTTTGGGGCTTCTTTTTGACAGGCCGTCAGCAACAACAGAATGACGGCAATCCATTTAGTGAATGATCTGATTTTCATAAAACATTTCTGTATCCTGCATAGGCATTTCATTTGCCAGGGAAAAGCGTATCTGCAGTATGGTTTACAATTGGTTAATTCCTTCAAAGTAAAGAAACCAAGTCTGTAATATCTGATCATATTTTTGTCGATTTGTCTCAATCCTATTGGTACCGCCCTCCCAAAAACAACATAAAACTCTAACTATCAAATTTATACAGCAAAAACTCGAACAAATACAGGGCTCAACCAGGTACCTAAGCACTGATATAACGATGTGATTTATCTATATTTGATCAAACCAAATTATGCAGCGCCTGGCCCAAGTTTTTTTTGTTCAGCTGATACTGTTCTTCGCAGTTTTTACCTGTGAGGGGCAGTCCTACTATTTTAAGCACTACCAGGCCGACGATGGCCTGGCCCATAATTCGGTAGCCTCCATCATTCAGGATAAGAAAGGCATGATCTGGATAGGTACGCGTGCCGGTCTGAACCGCTTTGACGGCTATACTTTTAAAACCTACAAAAACGGGAACAACAAATTTGGCAATATCGGGAACAATGTGATCAACACCCTTGTTGAGGATAAAAATGGAATGCTCTGGGTTGGTACCGGCTGGGGGATTTTTAAGTATGATCCCTATAAAGAAGTTTTTACACCACTTAGTGCGGCACCGCAAATTTATATCAACCACATTGTGGTGGATGATCAGAACAACCTGTATTTTCTGGCGGAACGAAAGCTGTACAAATACATTCAGCAGGAAAACAAAGTTGTTGACCTGAAAATCCGGGCTTCCTGCCTGGCTTTTGACAGCGACATGAATTTATTGATGGGTACCGACGATGGCTTCATCCGGACCTACAACATGCAGCGCAAATTAACGACAAGTGTGAGGGTCATTGCCCCGCATGTTCCCTCAAATCTCCGTTCCATCAGCAGAATACTTCCGGCAAAAAACAATGAATTGCTGGTCGGATGCTTTAAGCAGGGCCTGAAAAGTTACAATACCAAAACCGGACTGATCAGGTCATTGCCTTTGCGTAACAGCAACAACACCGATATCTATGTGCGCGATATTACAGCTGCCAACGACAGGGAATACTGGGTGGCTACCGAATCGGGCATTTACATTTACGATCTGGTAAGCAACACCAGCCGCAACTTGCGTAAACAGGCGGGCGACCCCTATTCTATTGCCGACAATGCCGTTTATACGGTTTGCAGGGATAACCAGGGCGGGATGTGGGCAGGCACCTTTTTCGGGGGACTAAATTACTATTCAAAAGAAAATGCAAGATTTGAAAAATATTATCCCCTGCAGGGTGGAAACTCCATATCGGGTAGTGCGGTACGGGAGATCTGTTCGGACAACAAGGGGAACCTGTGGATTGGGACAGAAGATGCCGGCATTAACAAACTCAATTTAAAAACAGGGAAGTTTACCCATTATACTTCGACAGGAAAAAAAGGAGATGTATCCTATCCCAATATTCATGGGTTATTGGCGCTGGACGATCAACTGTTCATAGGGCCATTTTTACATGGCATGGAAATCATGGATATCAACACTGGCCTAATAAAGGAGCGGTTTAAACTGATCGGCAGCAAAGGTGACCTGGTCAGTGACTTTGTCCTCTGCATTTACCTGACAAAGGACAGTACTCTGCTTATTGGTACCGCCTACAGCGGCTCAGGTTTATTTAAGTATGACAGGAAGCGCAGCACCTTTACCCGCATTCCGCAAATCCCCTATAATTCCTATGTTTTTGACATCGAAGAGGATGAGAAAGGGAACATCTGGACCGGCAGTGTAGCGCAGGGCGCATTTTATTATAACCCTAAAACGGGGAAAAGCGGCAATATCCGCTTTGGCGACAAGGTTAAGGGGAAAATTGTAAATGAGTTTCCTGTATATGGCATACTGGAAGATAGTGACCATGCCATGTGGTTTACTACCGAAGGCGGCGGGATGATCAGGCTGAGCCCCGACAGAAAGACCTTAAAAAAATTCACCACTGAAAATGGCCTGCCCAGCAACGTTCTGTTCCGCATGCTCGAAGATGACGACAAACGGCTCTGGATAAGCTCACTAAAAGGCCTGATCTGTTTTGACATGCGTACAGAACAATTCAAAATTTACACGCAGTCCAATGGATTAATTACCGATCAGTTCAATTTCAACTCGGCCTATAAAGACCGCAATGGTAAAATGTACTTCGGTTCCGTAAAAGGTATGATTGCTTTTGACCCGAAAACATTTGAACAAAAAAATGCGGGTCCGTCGACTTACATTACCGGCTTTCAGATCAACAACAAAGAGATCGGGCCTGGCCTGGACGACAGTCCGCTCCGTAAATCCATTTTATATACCGACACCATCGTCCTCCGGCACGACCAGAACAATTTCAGTATCGAATTTGCTGCATTAAACTACTCCTCGCCCGAGGTTACCCGCTACACATATTTAATGCATGGGCTGGACAAAAACAGGACTTATCTGAGCAGTAACCGCAAAGCTTATTTTACGGACTTATCGGCGGGCGATTATACCTTTATTGTTCAGGCCAAAAGCAATATAGGCAGCTGGACAGGCAAAGAGCGCCTGCTTTTCATTAAAATCCTTCCGCCCTTCTGGAAAAGTTACCCTGCTTATTTCTGCTATGCACTGGTATTGGCACTCGGCCTGTTCTGGTCAGTGCGCTACTACCATCGTTACCTGGAACGCAGGAACCAGAATAAACTGCAGTTGTTTGAACATGAAAAGGAAAAAGAGATCTACCAGGCCAAGATCGAGTTCTTCACCAATATTGCCCATGAGATACAAACCCCGCTGACGCTGATCTTAGGACCGGTTGAGCGGATGATTAAAAAGGTGGCGGAGCAAGAGGGATTGAAAAAAAGCCTGTTAATGGTTGAGAAAAATGCGAAACGTTTGGCCGAACTGACCAGTCAGCTCCTTGATTTCCGCAAAACCGAAATGAACCAATTTGGCTTAAACTTTGTCAATATCGACATCAACCACCTGTTGAATGAGCAAATTTCGGCGTTCAGACAGGAAGCCGAAAAAAACCATATTTCACTGGGTATGGAGTTGCCCAGGAACAATGTTACCGTCTTTGCAGACAGGGAGGCGTTGGTAAAGATTTGCAGTAACCTGATCTCAAATGCCATAAAATACGCCGCAAGTACGGTGACAGTAGGTCTGGCCCCTGTTCAACCCGGCGCCGAAGAATTTACCATCAGCTTTAGCAATGATGGCCGGGGAATACCGGACGAATTCAAGGACAAAATATTTGAGCCGTTTTTCAGATTGTACAGTAAAGATAAGCCAGGTACAGGCATAGGGCTTTCACTGGCCAAATCCCTAACGGAACTGCACAATGGTTCGCTCAAATTGGTATCTGGCAACACCAATATGATCGTTTTCGAATTAACTTTACCCATACATCAGAAATTTGAATTTAAATTAAGCAGCTGGAAAAAGATAAAATGAATATGAGCGATAGTATCCTGATTATAGATGACAACGAGGATATCCTGGAATTTTTATCAGAAGTTCTGGGCGATACCTATAAATTGCACCTGGCCGAAAATGGAGAAGTGGCACAAGAAATTCTAAACGCAGAAGTGGTAGACCTGATTGTATCAGATATCATGATGCCCGGGATAGATGGATTTGAAGTTTGCCGGATGGTCAAATCAAACGTAGAATATTGCCATATACCGGTAGTGCTGCTAACGGCCAAAAACACTTATAAGGCGCATATAGAGAGCCTGGAGGTTGGGGCCGACATCTATATTCAAAAACCATTTTCTCCGGAGCTCTTACAACTGCAAATCGCTAATCTGCTGAAGAACCGCTTAAACATAAAAGCCCATTTTGCCAGCTCGCCTTTTGAAGATGTTCGTGTGATGGCACATTCCAAAACCGACGAGGCATTTCTGAAAAAACTGGATGAATATATCCGAAACAACATTAAAAATCCGAATATTGATATTGATCAGCTCGCGGAACACATGAACATGAGCAGGCCAACTTTTTACCGCAAAATCAAATCCCTTTCCTCCTTATCTCCAAAAGAACTGATCGACATTACCCGCCTTAAAAAAGCAACCCGAATGATTGCACAAAACGAATTTACCCTGTTCGAGATCGCCAAAGCGGTGGGCTACAGCAGTCAAAGCCTTTTTAATAAAAATTTCCAGAAATATTTTAACGTTACCCCATTGGAATACACGAATTCGCTGGCTAAAGATGTAAACCTTTAAAAATGAATAAAACCGGTACTGTCCTTCCTTCTGCAGCCACAGGCAAATCAATTATTTGACACCTGTTACTTTTCTGATCAGCTCTGTTTCTTCGTTTTTGTAGGGGCTCCCATCAGCCTTAAAAATCTCGTGAAACCACAATGCAGGTTCTCCACCATCTGCCATTGGCGTATCCCAGGCATATTTGGTATTGGTTTTTCCATCTACAAATCCCCAGTTTATGGCGACTACATTTTCCTTTTTCAGCAGTGGCAGGATATTCGTAAAAGTACTGTTGCGCGTACGCGCCATGTATTCCGTACATATCAAAGGTTTGCCATGGAACTTGAGCAGTTCAATGGTGCGTAAATGCAATTCCGGATTGTCGTAGCAATGGTACGAGATCACATCCGAATTGGCCAGCTGGAAGCGGTTAAGTTCATTAAATTTTTCGCCCCAGTTCCAAAGACCGGCCGTTATCGGCTGCTCCGGATTAACTGCACGTGCCCAGGTGAATATATTGCTCAGCAAGGTCATACTGGATCCGGTTTTGCCACTGTTACCGGGCTCATTGTAAAGGTCCCACAGCAAGATCCGCTTGTCATGTGAAAAGGATTTAAGGATATCTTTTACATAAGTTTCCAGGGCCGGATAGTTTGCAGGGTCTTTGTATGCAGGATCACCAGGGTCCTGCATCCAGCCTGAATTGTGTATCCCGATCTTTTTTTCAGGCTGTTTTCCAATTTGAGGTACTTTATTCCAGCAATCGTCAAAAAACACGAACATTGGTTTGATGTGATGTTTGTCTGCAATCGACAAAAATTGATCGATACGCAATTTAAAGCCTGCAGGGTCTGCTTTATAGGCCAGGCTATGCAGAAAGACCCGCATCGTTTTCATTCCGATATTTTCTGCCCAGCCCAGTTCTTTATCTATTGTCGCCGGATCAAAGGTGTCGGCCTGCCACATTTCCAGCTGATTTATAGCGTTTGCGGGGATGTAATTGGCACCAACCAGGTAAGGCTGGGTTTTATACCAGTCGGCCGCCTTTTTGGCCGACCATACTTTTTCAGGGGCGATCGTTTTTACCTGGGCAAAAGCGCCTGCATTAAAAAATAAGCCTGCGATGATCAGCATAAATAACCTGCACTTCATTTTTTGATCGGTTTGTCTCATTTCAATTGTTCTTTAGTTCAAAATTTTTAAAAAGCCCGCTTTCCGAAGGCTTACCTTTCACCACTATGCCAGCCCTGTAGCCCATTCCCCAGGGTACATACTTGTCGGCATCAAATTCCAGGGTATGGAACTTTTTCCAGCCGGAAGCACCGTTCCTGTAAAACATATCCATTAACTTTCCTCCCCCGCTGATCTTCACTTTTAACGTGCTGATCCCCGTCAATGGTTCATTCAGTTGCTTCAGCACCGTATATCTTCCATCTAAATTACTAAAAACTATATATCCTTTTTTCGAAGCTGCAATGCCAATTCCCCCCAGTTCACCAGGCCACTTACTGTTGAGTATTGCACCGCCCAAGCAGATTCCCGCGGCAGCATTGCCCGGTTCAACCTGAGCAACAATATCAAAGTCGACAGATTTAATGAACTGCCCAAGGAACGTCCCCAAGTCCCGGTTACCGCCTGAGGCACTCAGTTTAAGACCATTATCAAAAAGCATTGCGGGCCTGTGCAACTTTGAGGGCCATTGCCAAACCAGATCCAGTTTTTTCTTATTTTCAAAATCGTCAAAAAAGTCGAGTTCCGCTTTCGGCCGGTTGGCAACTATTGCATTGTGGAGTACCGGCCATCCGTCTGCGCCCTGCTTTAATTCTTCAATAATGCCTTCACGGCCAACAAACACGTCATAATTTTTGTTAAAGGCATGGTAAAGCATAAATAGCCTGTCGTCTGCGGTCCGGACAACAGTACCGTGACCAGGGCATTTCCACCTGTCGTTACTTACCATAACCGGGTTTTTATCGTATTTCTCCCAAACCCCGCTGGCCAGGTTTTTGGTTCTGGCAATTCCTGTTTTATAATTACAGCGGGCATCGCAGCAGCCCCCAACAGCGTAAAGGCTATAGATGTAATCTCCCATTTTGAAAAAACAGGCCCCTTCTACCAGCGCTGTTTCCCAGGGCTGGCTATTTGTAAATACCTTTTTTTTCTGGCCCAATAATTTTGTGCGGCTTTCATTGATTTCCTGCATCCATATCCAGCTTTCTTTTCCACAGCCATTACCATCGTTTTTCCAAAAGGCATAGATCTTCCCATTCTCCTGGAGTTCAAAAGCATCTATAGCGCCGCAATCGTCTTCAATGATAACCGGCCCATTATCGCTGAATTTACCGGATTCAATCTGATCTGCATCTATCCAGGCCACACCACATTGCAAACCCGGATTTCCTTTAACTTCACGGTTATGCGCAGTATAATACACATAAATCCGTTTTTGTTTTGCATCATAAGCCAATTCCGATGCCCAGAAATTATTTTCCCCCCATTGGTTCTTCATGTCCTTAAACCCTTCAGGAAATACGTGATTGATCAAAGTCCAGTCTTTGAGGTTGGTTGACTTGTAGATGGTAAAATAAGGTGCCCATTCGTTTGTTGTAGAGGTAGCATAATACACGTCTCCGATCCTTATAATAGAGGGATCAGGATTGTCGCCAGGTAAAGCCGGGTTAACAAGCGACGTATGAACAGCGGCATCTGAAGTGACAGCGGCATTTTTTTTAGCAATGCCCCAGGAGAGCAGCGTTAGACCGAGTAACAGGTATAGTAGTTTAGTATTCATTTATAAAAAGACGCTGTTTCTGTTTCAGCAACAGTTTTTGCAGTGCCGAATAGTTTACTTTTTGGACAGTTGTTGCGCCATCTATTGCCAGCGCCGCAGCTGTGGCTGCCGATTCCCCCAGGATCATAAATACCGGCTCCATACGTACCGAACCATAGGCAATGTGTGAAGCAGACAGGCATACGGGCACCAGCAAATTGCTGCATTCTTCAGTTTTAGGGATTATTGCATCATAAGCAATGCCATACGGTTTGGGTGCCTTGACCCCTATATCGCCTTCATTCTGCACAAATCCCTCATCAGTTACATAACGTTGGGTATTGTGGGAATCCAGGGCATATGATCCCATACCAATAGAACGCTGCACGTTTTTTTTTCCCAGAATTTCATTTTCGGTCATCACATAATCACTCACCATTCTTCGCGCCTCCCTAACATAAATCTGATGTGGCCAGCCTCCATTGTCTTTGAACTCATCTTTAGCCAGGCCCCAGCTGCTGAGCCCCCTGCGAATCTCTTCCGGGACTTTTGGATCGTTGGCCATGTAGTACATCAGGCCTTTCTGATAATCCTCATGCTGCTTAATGATAGCCCGGCGTTCTTCATAGGAGGCTTCAGGATAAGTATAATTCATCCCAATGAAATCAGTACTAAAAGGACCATGGTTGTTGGTATCTGTTTTCCGGTTAGGTACCGGATCAAATTTATGGAAGACTTCTTTCCATCCTGAGGCGAACAGCCTGGCTAAAAGTTCGTAATTGGCGGGGTTATAATTATCGGGTTTAGGAAAGGTAATCCTGTTATCGGGATGATTGGACAAACACATCCTGAAACAATAGGCCTGCAGTTTATGGTCGCCAGCTCCTTTCTTCCCCGGCCCATCTGCTGATATCCCCGCAATCAGGCCACTGTTTTTATCCCCGGGAATAAGATAAGGGTCTATGGGATGGGCAAAATGGTGTCGGTGCTGAAAGACCCCTGTCTGAACCCCGTTCCATTGTTCGTTGTATTGTGCATTGGACTCCCGACCTACGTGATAACTCAGCCCCGCTGCCGCCATCAGGTCACCCTCATAGCTGGCGTCAATAAATACCTTGGCCCTGTAGATTTTACCACTCAGGGTCCTGATGCTGGTAATTCTGCCGGACTCCATTTGCACACCTTGCTTCCTGTCCAGCCATTCGTTCCGGTAAACCGGGATTTGGTGTTCCTGTACAAAATCTTCCATGATCTGCTCTGCCACATGCGGTTCAAAAATCCACATCGTCCGATCCTTGCCATCTATAGCGGCTGTTCCCTGCCCTTTGTTACCATATTCCTGTTGCTTTTGCCATTTCCAGGCGGCATTTGTCTGGTAATGCTGGTATACCCGGTGATAAAATTCCCGTGCCAATCCCCCAATTACCTCCTTGTTACCGGTATCTGTAAAGCCAAGACCGCCGGCAGAAAGTCCGCCCAGATGCAGGTCGGGTGAAACGACAACCACCCTCTTACCTAACTTAGCGGATTGTACTGCCGCTACAATGGCTGCTGATGTACCCCCATAAATGACAATATCGGCCTGTTGGGCTTCAGTAACTGTCTGTGCTTTAACCGCAATAAAAGGAAGAATGGTAAAAAATAAAGCAAGTAGTTTCTTCATATCTGGCTAAAATCAAAGTAAAGCAATAACTACTGCCGGATTTGTTCATTTTTTTGTCGAATTGTCTCATTTGTTTCAGCAACTCCAAGATTCAAATGGGCTGTGCTTTAAAAGGGATATCTTTCGTAAATTAGGATATTCATTTGGGATATCAACAATAAAGAACTATGGAAATTATAGCAAAGATCGTAATCGGGATTGTGGCTTTGGAACACCTGTACATCTTATGGATAGAGATGTTTGCCTGGGAAACAATAGGTAAAAAAACATTCCGGGCCTTGCCAGGGCATCTATTTCAGGAAACAAAGACCCTGGCGGCCAACCAGGGTCTGTATAATGGTTTTCTGGCAGCCGGTCTGATCTGGTCATTGCTGATATCAGACCCGGGCTGGCAGTGTAATGTTGCTTTATTCTTTTTAGGCTGTGTTGCTGTTGCCGGTATTTTTGGAGCGGTTACAGCCGCCAAAAGTATTTTTTACAAGCAGGCATTACCTGCTCTGATAGGCATCATATTGGTTTTGATTAGTTAAAAATCTCTGCTAATTTCTTATCCATTGCCTCATCATTGTCTCCGCCACCACCGTAACGGCCTACAATAACACCTTCCTTATCGATCAGAATTTTGGTAGGCAATGAATGGATACCATAACCTTTGGTGATGTCATTGGACATATCATAATCCTTACCGGATAGCTTCACCCCTCTTAAAACGTGTTTCCACACCCCGATCTGGTCCTTTTCAACAGCTTTTTTCCAGGCTGCAGGATTGCTGTCATCGTCAGATATCCCAACAATTTCCAGTCCTTTATCCTTGTATTTACCGTACAAGGACAGTAAATGTGGGTTTCCCTTTCTGCAAGGTACGCACCAGCTGGCCCAAAAGTCCACCAGCACATATTTCTTACCTTTAAAATCGGCCAGGCTCAGTTTTTCACCGTTGATGTCTGTTGCTGAAAATGCCTTGGCTACACTTCCCGGCGATCCGCTTTCCAGTTCAAGAATTTCCTTGTAAACATCTATACCCGAAGCGCTGTTCTTTATCCGCTCTGTCCAGTTATTGTAAACAGCTTTTGCCTCTGCAAGCTTCATCGAACCTATTTTGAAACGCATCAGATAGGCTGAAATATACGAATCCGGGTGTGTGCTGATAAAAGTTTCATCTATTTTATCCATACGGTCATTAAAAGGCTCAAACTGCTCGCGGATAGCGGCGGCTTTTTCATGGTCCTTTTCTTTTCTGTATGCAACAAGCACGGGCTCCATTTCTTTCCGGATGGGTTCTTTTTGCTGGTTTAGGGCAACATACTCGTCATTACTTAATGATCCTTTCAGCACAGCTTTTTTAAAAGCGCCGTAAGTAACCGACAGGCTCATATTGCCTGGTCCTATAAAAATTTCGCCCATATTGGGATCATCGCTGTCCCTGATATGCTTTGAAGCAGCAATACGGCCCGCAACAGGTTCTGTCAATTTCCCCTTAAATAAAAAAGCGCCGTTGCGGATAGCCGCACTGTCTGTTTTATAGGCTTCACCCATCGGATAGAACAGGTATACATACCCGGTCTTTTTGCCGGTAATTTTTCCGCTGATGCTGAAAGGGGAAAGCACGTTTTTCTGTGCAAAGCCTGGCAGGCTCAGAAATACTGCCAGGCTGTATAACAATAGTTTTTTCATCATGTAATTGTTTAGTTTCTGCTGTATCCCGGGTTCTGATCTGCCATGTTATTGGTATTAAGTTCAGTAGAAGGAAGAGGCAGAATGAGTGAAGTTTCCGATTTAATTTCTGGCCTGAACTCTGGTTGCTGAATCGTAACAAAAGGAAGTCTGCGTAAAGCCAGCCAGTCCAGCCCGTTCTCACCCACAAAATTTTTCATGTTTTCCTTAACTACCAGCACCTGAAAGGCGGCTGCATTGGATGCAGCATCAACCGCAGTAAAATCGGTAATACCTGCATGGCCCATTACGGTTTTGAGCAGGGCTTTGGCTGGCGTCAGGTTTGCGCCCGATAAGGCGATGGCTTCGGCCCGCAGCAGATAGGCTTCTGTTAAACGAAAAGCGTAGGCATTGACCGACAATGGCGTAAAACTGATGGTGGTCGGACTTGCTGAATAGTACTTTGTAAAAGTATTTATAGTAGCCCCTCTTTTTACAATAGGCTTAAAGGTCCATGCTAACCTGGGATCGTTCTCCATCATTTTGGCCAGTTTCGGTGAGCCCACGTACTGAGTGTAATACTGGTACTGCATGTATTTATAGGTATCATTAGGAAAGGCCTGTGCGGTCATCATCACCTCTTCGCTTTTGGCACCCAGGGACAGGAATATATCCCTTGTCAATCCTTCCAGTTTAAACGCACTGTTTTTAATAATATCGTCTGTAAGACTGATTACAGTGGCATAATCGGTACCAATTCCTCTATTCATCAGGACACGTGCCTTCAGTAACCTGGCCACCCATACATTGACATAACTCAACTGGGTATTTCTTGGTGGAAGTCCTGCTATAGCCGCATCCAGATCGGCAATTATGGCATCATAACATTCCTTAACACTGGAACGGGGCAGGTTAATGTTATCAGAGTTTACAAAATTATCCCGGAGGATAATCCCGTATTTACTGTTAATATCCCTGTACTGCCCATAATGAAAAAGCAGGTCGGCATTGCCAAAGGCCCTTAAAAACCTGGCCTCGGCCTGCATCTGTTTTTTGGTAACATCCGCAATAGCAGTAACCGGTTCAATATTCTTCAGAAAGCCATTGGCTGCATTAATCAGGTTGTAACCATATGCCCATTTATCAGCCGTAATATAGCTATTTCTATTTACGGTAAAATCACTCAGGCCATCAGGGTTGTTGTTCAGCAATAAACCGCTCAACTCAGAAGGCGTAATTTCAAGAACACCCATCCATTTAATGACAGGTATACCATTGTTATCTGCCGATGAATTTGCAAAACGATAATAAACACCATTGAGTACTGTAGCCGCACTTTTCGCGTCAATGATCACATTCCCGTCAACCTGACGGTCGGTAGGAAGTACATTCAGCTCTTTTTTACAGCCCATAAAAATACAGGCCGGTAAAAGAAGCATTAACCATTTTTTATATGAAAATTCCATGTGAATAAATTTAAATTGAATGTTAAAAACCTAGCTTAAACCCTAATGAGAACGACCTTACTGTCGGGTAGTTGCTCACGTCAAAATACCCTCCGCTTACACTATAAGTATCATTGGTAGTTTCAGGGTCATTTCCCGGATATTTGGTGATGGTAAACAGGTTAGTAGCCGATGCAAATAATGAAGCATTTAGGAGTCCGGCCCTTTCCATCCATTTGGTTTTACCCAACCTGTAATTCAGGGAAACTGTCCTTAACTTAATGTAAGCTGAGCTGAAAACATTCATATTAGATATTGGAGAAAACCCATCTCCGTACAATAAACGAGGTTGGTTTGCGGCCGTGTTACCCGCATGATACCTGTTAAGCATCACGGCATTTGCGTTGGTAGAACCGGAGAACTGCATACTGCCAATATGGTCGCCCCATAAAAGGCTTCCTCCCTGCGAGAAAGTAAAATACAGTTGCAGATCAAAATTCTTATAGCCAAATCCCTGGGTAAAGCCACCATAGTATTTAGGTGCAGCCTGGGCAATGATCTCTTTTCCTTTCGGGAAAGCGCTGTCAAATTCCCTATATTCATCATAATCCAGTTCATACATTGGATCGCCAATATTTATGTAAGGAAGTATAAGCGTTCCGATAAACCCAAGTGCTTTCTTATAAGCATCAAGTTGTTCCTGGGTCCGGATGATATCAATAACTTTATAGCCTGTAATCAGACCAAGTGGTTTTCCTTCAATCAATGTAGTGTTGCCACCCAGTTCCAAACCAGTTAAACTTCCAATCTGTTCCAGGTTTGCCGTGGCATCCAGTTTGGTTACCAGCGATTTGTTCCAGGTAACATTCAGGGAAGCATTCCATCTGAAGTTCCTGGTACGGATGATATCGCCCTGTAAGGAAACTTCGAGTCCGGTGTTTTTAATATCAGCAGTATTTCTAAGCAGCGAAGAATAAGAACTGCTTGAGGCAACTGGCAAGGCCAGTAAAACACCCTCAGTTTTTTTGTTGTAATAATCGACAGTAGCCTGCAAACGGTTACCAAACAAAGAAATATCGAGGCCGGCATCAGCTTCTCTTGTACTCTCCCATTTGATCCTCTCATTTCCCAACTGGGTTGGTATAAGAGCGTTACCTCCCGAATAAGAAAACGGGCTATACAGGGTACGGTACATTTGATCGCCAATATTCTGCGTACCTGTTAGTCCATAACTGCCCCTGAACTTGATGTCGTCGATCCATTTTACGTCTTTAAGAAAGTTTTCTTTGGAAATCCTCCAGGCAACTGCACCTGAAGGGAAGTAACCGAACTTGTTGTTCGGTCCGAATTTTGAAGATCCGTCGGACCTGCCGGTGAAGGTAAACAGGTATTTATCCATCAGGGAATAATTTGCCCTCAGGTAAAAAGACAACAAATAGCTTTGCGGTTTACGCGGGTCATCACCCCTGGTAATCAGAGGGGTGGTAGCAGATGAAAGATTGTTCAAGACCTTGTCATCCGGATACCCGGTAGCTGTTGCACTAAAAAAGCTGTTTTTTATGGTCTCATACGACGTACCGGCAAGCACGGTTATATCATGTATATCATTAAAAGTTTTATTATAGGTTAGTGTATTTTCCAGGAACCAATTGGTTAGCCTGCTGTTTGAATTGCTGCCAATCCCGCCGTTGTTGTCTACATTTCCGTAGAAACTCCCGATACTTAAAAAACTTGGGATATAATTGCGCTGGTTATAAGTCTGCATATTTAAGGATACTGTGCTTTTAAACTTAAGATCCTTGGTAATATCATATAAACCTGAAGCTGAGCCCATCAGGCTAAAAGTTTTCGCATTATTGGTAGCCTGGAGCAAGCCTACCGGATTCTGAAAGCCCATATAGGAGTAAGCTACTGTTGAGAAATCAGTAGGTTTACCTGTTTCATCATAAGGTGCAAGATCAGGGCGGGCCCTTAGTGCCTGTCCGTAAGCCCCATCGCCAATATTTTGGTTGGTATATCCCATCAACATATTTGTAATGAACCTGAACCGCTTGCCAATCTCATTTTCGAGGTTCAGCTTACCGGTTACCCTCTGGTAGTCGGTACTCTTGATCACACCCGGAGTACTGTTGAAAGAGATGGAACTGAAATATTTGGATGCAGCCCCACCACCCTGAACAGATAAGTCAGCATTGTGCGAAATCGTATTCCGGATAACCTCTTTGATCCAATTGGTATTGGCTTTGCCGAAAAAAGCAGAAGGGTTGTTAACGATAGCGTCTACCTCAGCCGGCATATAGTCATCAGCAATGGTATGTTCATCAAAATCGTTTTTGGCAGCTTCCGCAATCAGCATCTTGTACTGGTCTGCGTTCAGCAACGATGGTGTAATGGCCCGGGTTGCGGTACTGTAGTAGTTGGCTACAATCTGAGGTTTCATATCCTTTTTGCCGCTTTTTGTAGTAATGATCACTACCCCATTTGCTGCTTTAGAACCGTAAATTGCCGTTGATGAAGCATCTTTAAGGATACTGATGGATTCAATGTCATTGATGTTTAATCCGCCGATGCTGTTCAGCCCATTTACAAAAGAGGAAGAAAGGCCCGCACTTACACCGCCGGCATTGTTGATATCATTACCTACAGGACTACCTACATCAAATCCTGGACTGATAAAATTACTGCGGACCTGTACCGGTACTCCATCAATGATATACAAAGGGTCGTTACCACCCAACAATGAACTTGAACCACGGATCCTGATCTTCACGGCACCTCCAGGGCTGCCATCGGCCTTGGTTACCTGTACACCCGCGGCTTTACCGGCCAAAGCATTGTCGACCGTTGCAAAAGGCAGGTCCTGAACGTCCTTTGCGCTTACCGTTGAAATGGAACCGGTAAGGTCTTTCTTTCTGCTGCTACCATAACCGATAACCACAGTTTCTTCCAGTTTATTCTGGCTCAGCTGCATGGTTACCGTCATGTTGTTGCGTGCGGGCAATTCACGGCTTGCATACCCTACATAAGAAAATACGAGTACGGCATCTTCGGGCACATTCAGGATAAAATATCCCTGATCGTTGGTGCTGGCAGCATTCCTCGCATTGTCTTTTACCTTGATACTTACGCCCGCCAGCGGCCTTCCGTTCTCATCCAGCACACGGCCACGGATATCAGCAGCAGCAAAAACAGTTTTAAGCTTATCCAGAAAGGAAGGCTCCTTTCTCGAAACGACAACGGAATTGTTGCCGTCAGATACCGAATATTCAAAGGGCTGCTTGTCAAATACCAGTTCAAGTACAGATTTCAGGTCGCCATCTTTAACATGAATGGTAACCGGTACAGCGTTTTTAAGATCGGCCGAAGGGAACAGGAAGTTAACGCCGCTTTGTTTACGGATCTTATCGAGTACAACTTTAATAGGTGCATTCTTTTCAGACAAACTTATCCTTTGTCCGTAAGAGCTTGCATTAACCTGCAAGATTGCGGTGATCAGGAGCAACGTGGTGAGCCTCATAATCAACAAAATTTTAGACATACAGCCAATGGGCCGCATCGTTCTTTTGGTATAAAAAATGTACATTTGTTTAGTTGGTTTTAAAGTATCAGGTCCTTCATTTAGCGATGGAGCGGGCCTGACACCGGTTTAACTTTAAATATTTTGACGGAACCAATTTAAGTTGCCCCGGTTCCTACACCGGGGTAACTTTTTTGATTTTGTATAAATTTAATTCAAGACGATAACCCTCCTTCCCTCAAGTTTAAAGTGAATAATTTTAGTTCTTTCCAGCATGTCCAGTACATCGCTGATGTTCGAAAACCTCGAAATGGCACCTGTAAACACCTCACGGGAAATTTTCCCCTCATACCTGATGTCTACATCATACCAGCGCGATATCTTTTGCATGATTTCCGGGATACTTTCTTCATTGAATCTGAAGTAGCCATCCTTCCATGACACCGCGGCCTCAACATCTGCTTTTTTTACCGTCAGCTTATCGCCGGTAAGATCGGCCTGCTGGCCCGGAACCAGTATTTTCTCTTCCGCACCCGCGCTTACACTTACACTGCCCTCCAGCAAAGTTGTACTGGTTATGCCCGAGTAGCTGTTGATATTGAAATGGGTACCCAGCACTTTTACATTTTGTCCGGCTGTTTTTACGATGAAGGGCATGCCCATATTTTTTGCGACTTCGAAATAGGCCTCTCCTGTCAATTCTACAACGCGCTCAACACCGTCGAAAACCTGTGAAAATTTCAGGCTGCTCTCCGCATTAAGGATGACCAGTGTTCCGTCAGAAAGTTTGAATTTATAGGTCCCACCGCGTGGGGTGCTTGCGATAAGCATCGCTGATGTACCGGCTACTGTCTGCCTGGCGACCGTACCATCCTCATACACCAGGGCACGACCGCTTACACTAAGCGTATGTTGCGCATCACTCAACCGTAAGGTATCTCCATTGGCCAATGTAACAACCGCAGTATTTTTACCCGGTGGAATATCCTGCGCAAGGCTGATCTGTTCCTTGATCCCCTTAGGGGTACCGTTATAAAAGAATAAAGCGGTAAACAAGGTAAGCAGAACAACTGCTGCAGCAGCACTCCAAACCAGCAGCAGGTTTCTCCTGCGGGTTATGTAAGCATCGAGCTGCTTTAAACCCAGCTCGTGTTCCTGTTGAAGTTCAGCAGTGCCCAATGTTTCACCAGTTTCCATTTTCAGGTACCAGCTTTCCACCAGCCTGGTCTCTTCCGGTGTAGCCATTCCTTTATTGTATTTATCAATTATTTGCCAGGCATTTTTGTTTTCCATATCATCAAGGCAAAAAACGCCTTATACCATTAAGACACGCCTGAGCATGCCATGTACTAGATGAAATTGAAAAAAATTAAAATAAGGTTAACAAATTGTTATTTCCAAGCTTTGTACGCAGTATCTTAAGTGCATTGTGCACCTGGTTACGGACCGTATTGGGAGATATACCCAGTTCATCAGCGATTTCGCCGTGGCTCATATCACGGTTGCGGCTCATCTCAAAGACAATTCTCATCTGCTCTGGTAAGGCTGCAACTTCTTTCTCTATCAACATCCTCAATTCCTTTTCCCGCAGCTGGTCTTCTATTACATTTTCACCCGCATCAATAAACTCCTGCAGGGATGCTGCAAAGTTATCGCGCACCTGCCTGTTCCTATACTGGTTAAGTACCCTGTTCCTTACCGAAGCATATAAGTATGCAGACAGGCTGGTTTTAAATTGAAGTTGCCGGCGGTTTGTCCAAAGGTATACGAACAATTCCTGTATGATATCCCGCACCTCCTCCCGCTCGGGTAAGCGGCGATAGGCATGGCTGTACAACACCCCCTGGTAACGGGCATAAATTTCTTTAAGTGCCGTCTTGTCCCCCGCTTTAAGCAAAGCAACAAGATCGGTATCAGCATATGAACTATAAACGGCCATTTAATTCCCTCTAAAGTAAAGGTACAAAAACTGTCTCCTATGTTGTCACTTAATTTGTCCTAACTTCAGCGGCTCCTTCAGCACATCAGACCTCAAGGTATTTTATAGTTGAGCATATTTATTTTTATGCTGTTTTGGGAGAAAGCCATTGTCATGCTCGTCAGAATCCAGAGCCATGCCCCGCGGCACCTAAAATTGTTTACCGTTTGGCGAAGCTGACACAAGCAAACCGGGCATCCGATTCGGCCCTGGCACAAGGCACAACCAACAGGGCCATTGCTATGATCAAAAGTTTTACAAGAATGTTCATACCATTTAACTTTAGTTACATTAAAGCTATTGTACTTTTAAATGACCTGAAACAAAGAATAGACAGAAAGGCAAAAAGTAACGATGAAAGGGAAAAGAGAATCGTTACCGCACCGCAAAAATCAGTCAAACGTTTGCGCAGCTATTTTAGCTGAAATATAATTATGTTCGATGCTGAATACAACCCACACAAACATGAAATGCATTTTTTCTGCTTTAACTTTAGCGTTGGCCACATTAACGGGCTTTGCACAGGAGCTACCCCCTGAATTACAAACACCAGAACTGGTATCGGTAAACAGGATGCCCATGCGGGCCTCAGCTTTTGCTTATGAAAACAAAGCGATGGCTGCAAAAAGGGAAAAAGAAAAATCGGCTTACTTCATGAGCCTGAACGGGCAATGGAAATTCAACTGGGTGCAAGACCCGCGTAAAAGACCTCAGGACTTTTATAAAAACACCTTCGATGATACCAAATGGGATAACTTTAAGGTACCTGCCAACTGGGAAACCAATGGATATGGTACCCCAATTTATGTAAACCAGCCCTATGAGTTTGCAGGCCGCAAAAATACGGGGGCAAGAATGAACCCTCCATTTGACATACCGGCCGATAATAATCCTGTAGGGTCTTACCGGAAAAAGTTCAATATCCCCCAAAACTGGGAGGGCAGACAGGTGTTTATCCACCTGGGTGCTGTAAAATCAGCTTTTTTTATCTGGGTAAATGGTGTTAAAGTTGGTTATAGTGAAGACAGCAAGCTGGCTGCCGAATTTGACATCACCAAATATGTAAAACCAGGCGAAAACCTGGTTGCCCTGCAGGTGTACCGATGGAGTGATGGCAGTTACCTGGAGTGCCAGGACACGTGGCGCATATCGGGAATAGAACGCGATGTTTACCTCTATGCTACCCCCAAACTTGACATCCGCGACTTTAAAACCGTTGCCACATTGGATAAGACTTACAAAAACGGATTGCTTTCTGTGAATGCAGAAATCAACAACTATAAAATCGACAAGAAAACCAACCACAGCCGTCCTGATACGTTTGCAGTAGCACTGGAACTCATAGACCCTAAAGGGAAAACCATTTACCAGGAAGAAAGCAACGGTAATAAGGCAGTTTTGGGCAATTACAAAAGTACGGTTACTTTTAATACAGAAATCAGGGATGTGCTGGCCTGGACTGCCGAGACACCAGCCTTATATACCTTATTCATTACCCTTAAAAACAAAAATGGAGAAGTTTTAGAGGTGATCCCACAACGCATTGGATTCCGCAGTGTTGAGCTTACCGGCAATAATTTCCTGGTAAATGGAAAAAGGGTTTTCTTTAAAGGGGTAAACCGCCATGAACATAATGCCACGCAGGGCCATACCCTGAGCCATGCCGACATGCGGAAAGACATGGAGATGATGAAGAAACTGAATGTGAACTCGGTAAGACATTCCCACTACCCGCCTGATCCTTATTGGATGGAATTGTGCGATGAATATGGCCTCTATGTAGTGGATGAAGCAAATATAGAATCTCATGGCCGGTATTATGACCTGGCCTATACTTTGGGCAACGACAAGCAATGGAGGCTACCCCATCTGGAAAGGATCAAACGGATGTACGAACGTGATAAAAACCATGCATCGGTAATTACCTGGTCATTGGGCAACGAAGCCGGCAACGGAGTTAACTTTTACGAAGGCTACGACTGGCTGAAAGCCAATGACGGGCGACCGGTACAATACGAGCGTGCAGAACATGATTACAATACGGATATGATTGTGCCCCAGTACCCTGATCCGAACTGGTTAAAAAGGTATGCAAACAGCAACCCGGACAGGCCCCTGATCATGAGCGAGTTTGCACACATCATGGGCAATAGCCTGGGAAATTTCAAAGAATACTGGGATGTAATTGAAAGTCAGCCTAACCTGCAGGGTGGCTTTATCTGGGAATGGATAGACCAGGCCATCGACACCGTAAAAAACGGCAAACGTATCAATGCCTATGGGGGTGATTTTCCTTTAGCCGGACCGGTAAATGAGGATTTCAGCGATAATAATTTCTGTGTAAAGGGTGTGGTTACCAATTACAGGGGCATGACCCCGATGGCCGTTGAGGTTAAAAAGATCTATCAATACATTAAAACTACCTATGCTGGTAACAATGAGTTAAAAATCAACAACTCTTATTTCTTTAAGGGTACAGGCCATCTGAGACTGGAATGGGAACTTCTGGCAGAAGGTAAGGTTGTAGAAAAAGGCGTGATCAGCAACTTAAGCATCGATCCGAGAACAGAAAAAGAATTCCTGCTGCCCATTAAAACCAAGGTAAAAAACAATACGGAATACTTTTTAAATGTATACTACAAGCTGAAACAGGAGGAGCCATTTTTACCGGCAGGTTATACCATCGCAGCTGAACAGTTTGCCTGGAACGGTGCCACTCAGATATTTAAGCCTGCCATGGCCAGGGGCAAGCTGAGCCTTGAAAAAAAAGCCGGCAAAACCCTTATTCAGGGAAAGGATTTTAGTATGGATTTTGACATGGTCAAAGGACTGATGACTGCCTATACTTTAAATGGTTTACCTGTTCTCAGTGCGGGCCCCAGTCCGGCATTCTGGCGTGCGCCGACAGACAATGATATTGGCGCCGGCTTCAACAGCAGCTTAAGAAAATGGCGCAATGCCTATGATGAAGGCAAATTGATATTGGCTGATGCAAAACAGGATGCACAAAGTACAGTTACAGTTAGCTTTAAAAAAGAGCTGCTGGATGGGAATGCCGCTGTTGAACAGCTGTTTACCATTTTTGCAGATGGCAGCGTTAAAGTTGACAACCACTTTCTGGCCAATAAAGGAAAATACCCGCTGATGCTGCGTATAGGGAACGACCTGCAGCTGAACCAGGCTTTCCACAAGATCAGCTATTACGGACGCGGACCGGGCGAAAACTATTGGGACCGTAAGACAGGCTCTTTTGTAGGCCTATACCAGCAAACCGTAAATGAGCAGTATTTCCCTTATGCCAGACCTCAGGAAAGCGGGAACAAATCTGAGGTGCGTTGGGTGAATTTCACCAACAAAAACGGTAAAGGTTTGAGCTTTGCCATGGGCGATAGCCTGCTTAACTTTTCGGCACTGCCTTATGCACTGGACGATCTTGACCCTGAAACGGAGAAAAAGCAATACCACTCGGGCGAACTGGTTAAACGCGACAACATATACCTGCACATGGACCTGATCCAAAGTGGAATGCAGGGTATAGACAGCTGGGGTTCCATGCCTATGAAGGAATACAGGGTACCTTTTGCCAAACACGAATACAGTTACTGGATTAAGCCGCTCAGGTAACCAATCAGTACACTGCAACTCATATAGGTCATGATGCCTACAACCAATAATCCGAAAATGGCCAGCCATACAGGATGCTTATAAGTACCTACGATCCTGGTTTTATAGGCGGCGAGCAGGATTACGGCCAGGGTTATGGGCAGGATAATCCCATTCAGGGCACCTGCGACAATTAGCAGGCTGACCGGCTTGCCCACAAGCACAAATATCACTGTAGATATCAGGATGAAAGCAATGATCACTTTGTTTTCATGCTGGTTGATCCTGGGGCTGAAGGATTTGATAAAGGACACAGAGGTATAGGCAGAGCCGATAATGGAGGTAACTGCTGCTGCAAACATAACCAAACCAAAAAGCCTGTAGCCTATATTTCCGGCGGCAAGCTGAAAAACCGAGGCTGTAGGATTTTCTGCATCTATAACCAGGCCCTTTCCAATAACACCAAGCGAAGCCAGGAACAAAAAGATGCGCACCAATGAAGCTACCGATATTCCCATTACGGCGCTACGGCTAACCTGCCGAACAGCGCCTGTACCTTTAATTCCTGCATCAAGTAAACGATGCCCACCCGAAAAAGTAATGTAACCGCCAACGGTACCCCCAACCAGGGTAAGGATGGTAACCAGATCCAGTTTCAAAGGCACAAAAGTCTGGAGTGCAGCTTCAGCAAGGGGTGGAGCTGAACTGATGGCAATATAAATGATAGCAATGATCATGACGAAGCCCATCAGCTGTGCAAACCTGTCCATTGCCTTACCCGCCTCTTTGATCAGAAAAATAGCAATGGCAATACCAGCAGAAAGGATGGAACCTGTGATCACATCCATACCCAGCAATGCCTGAAGGCCCAGGCCTGCCCCGGCTACATTCCCGATGTTAAAGGCCAGTCCGCCAAAAACAATGAGCAGGGAAATAAAGCCTCCCAATCCGGGCAATAACATATTTGCAATATCCTGTGCCCTTTTTTCTGAAACGGCTATTACCCGCCAGATGTTTAGCTGCACACCAATATCGATAATGATAGAAGTGAGGATCACAAACCCAAAGCTAGCGCCAAGCGACTGGGTAAAAACGGTGGTTTGTGTCAGAAATCCCGGCCCGATAGCTGATGTAGCCATTAGAAAGGCTGCGCCTATCAATACTGACCGGTTGTTTGCCTGTTTCATTTAAAGCGGATATTTTCTTTTTGAAAGGTATGATAAATCTGTTCAGCAAATGTAAAGGCCGATGTCCCATCGCCATGGATGCATATGGTATCGGCCTGGATGGCAACCTCGGTACCTTGTTGTGAAACTACCTTGCCTTCCTTCACCATTTTAAGCACCTGGGCCAGTGATTCCTGGTGATTGGTGATCAAAGCACCAGGTGACTTTCTTGAGGTCAGCGTTCCATCTGGCTGGTAAGTGCGGTCTGCAAATACTTCATTGGCTACCTGAAGTCCAGCTTTTTGTCCTGACCGGATCAGTTCGCTGCCCGACAGGCCGTATAAAACAAGGCTGGGATCGACCTTATAAATGGCTTCTGCAATAGCATCGGCCAGACTGGGCTTAGTGGCGGCCATATTGTACAATGCACCATGAGGTTTTACATGGTGCAACGTACCGCCCTCCGCTTTTACAAAAGCAGACAATGCGCCGATCTGGTAAACGACCATTTCGTAAGCCTCTTCGGCTGTAATGTGCATGTCCCTTCTTCCAAAGCCCTGAATATCGGGCAAGCCCGGATGCGCACCAATAAACACAGCATGCTGCAATGCCAGTTTTACCGTTTTTCTCATGATAGCCGGATCGCCTGCATGAAAGCCACAGGCGATATTAACAGAAGAAACAAATGGCATAATGGCGGCATCGTTTCCCATGTTCCAAGCCCCATAGCCTTCTCCCATATCACAATTCAGGTCAGCAACAAATTGATCAGCCATATTTTAAAGTTATTGTTTGCCGCAGCTGGTTAATTTGCTGTGTTCTTACGAGCAGCAAGACCTGCGCCTGTTCTAAGGTAATCAATTCAAATGTAATTTGCTGCCCTGGCTGCATTTGCGCCAGCAATGTTAAATCGGCACTGATCACCTGGGCTATGCGCGGATAACCACCGGTTGTCTGGTGGTCGGCCATTAACACAATGGGCATTCCCTGACCGGGTACCTGTACCGTTCCAAAAGTAACAGCAGCAGAAAGCAGTTCTTTATCGGTATTCCACTGTAACGAAGGGCCATTTAAACGATAACCCATTCTATCGGCCTGGCTGCTGATGGTAAAGGGTTCATTAAAAAAACTGGAGATACTTTGTGGGGTAAACTGCTCAAATTCGGGTCCTTTAATTACCCTTATGGCCCGAACAGACAGATCCGGATAAATATTTCTGCCGGCCGACCAGCCAATTTTCCTGGATGGGCCATGATAGGATTTTTTAAACGGAATATGATCATCCGCTTTCAGGGCCCTGCCCTCCCAGCCTCCAATTCCTGCCCGCAGGTAAGTGGACTGGCTGGATAAAACCTGGGGAACGTCAAAACCACCGTAAACACAGATGTAGCTGCGACAGCCGTCTACAGCTTTTCCGAAGGATAATGTTGAACCCTTTGGCACATACAATGGCCTCCACATCTCAACGGCCTCACCATTCAGTTTTGGAGATAGATTTCCACCGGTAATGGCAATCATTTGCTGCACTTCAAAAACAATTACAGGCCCCGCAAGGGTACATTCCAGACTGGCCTCATGAACAGCATTGCCCAGTAGTAAATTACCTATCTTTAATGCAAGGTCATCCATAGCACCACTTACCGCCATCCCTGATTTCTGGTAGCCATACCGGCCCAGGTCCTGCAATGTGGTCAATAAACCCGGTTTCAATATGCTAATTCCCATCCCCCTCCGATTTAATTTTTAACCACTCTGCTGCAGTAACCGGACTAAAGCGTACCCTGTCACCAGCCTTAAGCAATGCAGGTTCTTCCTTTCCGATGTCAAATAGTTCTAATGGCGTTTGTCCAATGAGCTGCCAGCCACCGGGTGTTTCCATAGGGTACACGCCTGTCTGACTTCCCGCAATGCCCACTGCTCCCCTTGGGATCTTTGGCCTGGGGTTTTCTTTCCTTGGTGTTGCAATCCTTTCGTCCATTCCTCCAAGATAGGGAAAGCCAGGTGCAAAGCCTATCATATAAACCAGGTATTCGGGTTGAGTATGTAGGGCTATGACCTCATCCATACTGATATGATGGTAGTTTGCCACATATTCCAGATCCGGCCCCATTGCCCCGCCATAATGAACCGGAATGATCCGTACTGCTGATTGCTCCTGCATTTCAGTATCGTCTATAGCTCCTGTCATTTCCTGCAGCAGTAAAACTATTTCATCATATTTGAGCAACCAGGGTTCATAATAAATGGTAATGCTGGTAAATGCAGGCACATACTCCACAAAACCTTCAAAAGTATATTCATCCAACCATGCCGCCACAGCCCTTACCTGAAGATTGATCGTTTTACTGATCACATCACCAAACTGCATCACTACAGCTGAATCACCCAGCGGGTAGTATTGAACAAGGTTTTGCTGCGTTAAACTCATCCTGATTAATATGAACTAAGATGAGCAATATTTTCTTAACTACGCATATTATTTTGAAGGCTTGTCTCCCATTTCTATACGCATTTCACCCCCATTTGTAATGGTTGAATGCAACAGCGAAGACGTAGAATGATTTTTTCCATTCCATACCACCTTTTGGATGTATTTATTCGCAGGGCTGTTTCCTATAACCTTTATATGGAACTTTTTGGCGCCTGGCAAACTGATCACTGCTTCGTTAATGAGCGGTGAGCCGAATACATATGCTCCACTGGCCGGGTTCAGCGGGTAAAATCCCAAAGCCGAGAACACATACCAGGCACTCATCTCCCCTGCGTCGTCATTGCCACAAAGGCCATCGGGCTTATTGGTATAAAACTGCTGGTCAATCTTCCGGATCAGCTCAGCCGTTTTCCAGGGCTGCCCGGCCAGGTTGTATAAATAAGGGATATGGTGATTGGGTTCATTGCCGTGGGCGTACTGACCAATTAAACCGGAAATATCGGGCGAGGTTTTGTCATCCAGTACCGAAGAAATGCTAAACAGGGAATCCAGCTTGTTTAAAAAAGGCTGCCTGCCGCCAAATTCCTGAATAAGACCGGGGACGTCCTGGGGCACCAGCCAACTGTATTGCCAGGCATTGCCTTCGCAGTAATCGTTCTGACGGTGTACCGCATTGTAAGGGTTAAAAGGGCTACGCCAGGAACCATCGGCCATTCGACCACGGAAATGGCCGGTACCTTTATCAAAGTATTGCTGGTAAAGTTTACTACGTTCAGCAAAATACCGGTAATCTTCGTTCTTATTTAAGGCTTTGGCCATTTGTGCAATGCACCAATCGGAAATGGCATATTCCAGGGCCTTGGCCACCGATTCCTCTACCTTCTCGGCAGGAATGAACTGCAGCTTTTGGATATATTGGATGCCATTGGTATCCTGCATGGCCGAATGCCGCATGGCCTGATAGGCCAGTTCAGTATCGTAATTCCGGAACCCCTTTAACCAGGCATCGGCAATAACAGGCACTGCCGGGTAACCGATCATACAATTGGTTTCATTGCCATGCAGGTGCCATACCGGCAATTTGCCCTGCTGCTGGTAAATGGCCAACATGGTTTTAACCATGTCATTTACCCGATCTGGGTGTAAGATGGTCATTAAAGGGTTCAGCCCACGGTATGTATCCCAGAGGGAAAGCGTGGTATAATTGTTAAAACCTGCATTTTTATACACCTTTTTGTCGGCACCCCGGTAATCACCGTTCACATCATTAAACAATGACGGAGCAATCATGGTATGGTAAAGGGCGGTATAGAATTTTGTTTTTATAGATGAAGGAGCCTCGATCTTAACTTTGGATAAAGCTTTTTCCCATTTGGCATCGGCTTGTTTCACACAGGCATTAAAATCCCAGCCCGGCAGCTCTGTATTCAGGTTGAGCAGTGCATTCGCCGTGCTTACAGGCGAAATGGCCACTTTTACTTTTAACAGGGGCTGTTTTACCGCATCGAAAAACAAAGCAGCCTTTATTTCTTTACCGCTGGCTTCTGCGCCCGGAAGCGGGGCCGAACCATTGTAGAGTTCTGTCCTGGTTACAGGTGCGGAAAGCCTGATGACGAAATAGATCCGCTGGTCTGCTGCCCAGCCTTTTGAAAAGCGGTAACCTTCAAAGGTAACTGCATCGAGCTGGCGGATATGTGTCTGGGCTGGTTCATCCCAGCCCATGCCAAAGCCCAGGTCGACCATCAGGTGGGCATTGTCTGTTTTTTGATAGGTATACTGGTGAAAGCCTGTCCGCTCGGTAGCCGTTAGTTGGGCCTTTACCTTGTATTTCTCCAGGTACACCTGGTAATAACCCGGTTTGGCTATTTCCGTTTTTTTGGAAAAAAAAGAACCGTAGCCACTTTCCATATCATTGAATTTAGCCCGGGTAACCTGTGTCTTCCCATTGGCAGGCAGGAGTAAAATATCATTGAGGTCGCCTATACCGGTACCACTGAGGTGGGTGTGCGTAAAGCCCAGGATTTCGGGGCTGCTGTAATTGTAGCCGCTGCACCAGTCCCAGCCATTGAATTTATCCCAGCTCTGTATGATCTGCGAAGGGCCAAGCTGTACGGCACCGAAAGGGACGTTGGCACCAACAAATACATGACCATGACCCGCAGAACCTATAAAAGGATCAACAAAGCCTGTAGCTTTGTTTTGGGCAAAAATACCATTGCTTAAAATTATCAGGCCAAGTATAAAGCCCGGTTTTCGCATCATCATCACTTCTCTTCTTTTCATGGTTTAATTTATTGGGAACAGCTGGCTTTTAAGGTTCCAGCCGTATACTTCTATGCTTAAAGGAGTGTTGCCCTGCTCAGGAAATTCGATGCTCATGCTTTTTTCCCCGCCCGGCAGTATGGTAAAATAATTGTCGGAACAGAAGGCGGGCAATATCCTTTCCCCGGTAGCGGTATTCACCAAAGCTACGCGATTAAAAAAGGCAACAGGGCCGGCTGCATCGTTGTTCAGCAAAACTTCCAGCTGGCCTTTCCCTGCTTTACGGCTGCTCACGTTCAGCTTTGCTGTTTTCATGTGCTGCAGTCCGGTGTATTTACCGTCAGGTGCAGGCATCCAGTACAGGTTTTCGCTCAGCACCTTTTGTGTGGCATCCAGCAGCTTCAGCAACACAAAACAACCTGTTTTGGCATCCAGCTTTTTTAAGCCCTCATTTACCGGGAAAGTACGCTGACTGGTAGAGGCAGCTATCTCGGTAAAAGCCTGGATCTGTTGCTGCAGCTTACCTTCCATATCATACAGACTGGCTTGCACCATAACGTTTCGCACCACCCCCAAACCATTGTTAACTATCGTTACCATGCTGTCCAGCGGGTTCATCATGATGTGCAGGGGCGCTGAACCTTTGCGCAATCCGTACAAACAGGCATTGGGGTCCAGGTAATAATCGTACATCTGCCCGCGCATGGCCGTCCAGGGGTTCTGTGTTTTCCAGATGATGGTGCCCGTATACCAGTCCCACATCCTGGAAGAAAAGCCTTCCATCAATGCGCGGTATTGCTCGTAATTGACCAGCTGCGCCTTCATGGCAAAATCTCTGGCATCCTTTGCTTTCCCATAGGGCTCAATGTGATGGTCGTAAGGAATGTACTTGTGGTAGGCCCATACCGAATCCGGCTGCTGCCCGTTCTGTGGCGGGGCCATGTTCCCTTCAGGGATAAAACGTTTCAGTGAAGCATAATCACCTACCCCAACCGAGCCCACTTCTGAGTTATAGGGATAGGTACGGAAAGACCAGAAGCTTTTCGGGTCCTGAATGGTATAAGGTCCATCGCCATTACCGCCCAGGAAATTGTAGGACATGTCGTTGCTGTTGGAATAATCAAAGAAATAGCGGGTACCATCCAGCTCGGGAAGTATTTTTTCTTTGAGTGGGTATAGGATATCATCGGGCGGGGTGATTTCGTTGCCCCCGCACCAGAAGGCCAGTGAGGGATGGTTCCGGATCATTTTGATCTGATCTGCAGCAGCGGTAAGGACCAGTCCGTGATCATCAGGGTACTGCCTGCGGGTCCATTGGTCGTCCTTTTTCAAAGGGTCCTGCCATTTGCCATTGCAATCGCCGCTGAACCAGAAGTCCTGGAACACCAGCATCCCATATTTGTCGCAGGCCTGGTAAAACTCAGGCCTTTCAATGATAGCCCCACCCCAGATGCGGATCAGGTTCAGGTTCATCTCGCGATGGTAGCGCACTTCCGCATCGTAGCGTTCATCTGAAAAGCGGAGCATGGCATCAGAGATGATCCAGTTGCCCCCTTTGATGAAGATCTTTTGCCCGTTGACCAGGTTTTCACGGCTCCGGGTACGTTCGTTCCAGCGGGTGCTGATCTCCCTTACCCCGAACTGTACACTTTCTTTGTCGGCCAGTTTCCCTGCTGCGTCTACAAAGGTAAAGCTGATGGTATACAAGGGATGTTCACCATAACCGTTGGGCCACCAGAGCCTGGGGTTTTGCAGCTGAAAATCGGGCAGCTTCACCAGCTTTTTCTCGCCGGCCTTTAGCTGTACCGCTGCTTTGACCACTTTCCCTTCCAGGCTGTACTGCAAATAGCCGCTTACGGTTTTGTTCAGCGCGTTTTCTATTTCACAGGATGTGCGGATCAATGCTGGTTCCTGTTTGCCTGATGGCAAACGTTTGCCCGGAACCAGCGTCACCACATGGGGATTTTCGAGGTTCAAGCCCCCGGTTTTCTCCACAAATACCTTGTCCCATATGCCCGTATTGCGGTCGCGTATGGGCTGTATCCAGTCCCAGCCCGCGGTATAGGGCGTGGTCAGTCCTTTGGCAATGGTGCCATCGCCGCCTTGCCCGCCATTAGCTGCACCAGGAAAATCAGGTGGCTGAACCAACAAAGCCAGCCTGTTTTTCCCGTTTGGTGCAAGTAAGGACGTAATGTTGTACTGCTGGCGCAGGTGCATCCCCTCATGGGTCTTAAGGTTTACCCTTTTGCCATTCAAATAAATGTCGCATTTATAGTTCACCCCACGCAGCTTGAGCCATACCTGCTCATCGCCTTTGGCGGTCTGCTCAAAGGATTTCACAAACCAGTAGGTGTAATGGGCATTGCCAGTATCGTAAACATCTTTGATGAGTTTGTTGTTCATCCCATAAAAAGGATCGGGAACTTTTTTATTGTTCAGCAGGGTAGTCAGCACCGTACCGGGTACAGTGGCCGGCATCCAGCCGTTAAGTGCGGTACTTTCCAGGGAAAGCTGTTCTCCCTTACGAAATTCTTCTGTGATGGCTTTACAGGCCCAGCCCGAGTTCAGCTCATAACGCTGCTGGGCAGTTAATTTAACGCCAGCCAATAAAAAAAATAGGATCAGGTAGTTCTTCATTTTTACATATTACTTTCAATGGCACCAACTTTTTCCCTGTACAGTTCAATTGGACCATCCAATAAAACTGCAATCACGGTAAGCTGTTTATCCAGTTTAACTTCTGGTACAGGTATGTAAACTATGCCGGGTATTTTACTCCAGTATAATTTATTGTAAATTTCATAGGGCAGTATGGTGCCCTCACCCACTACGCGGACCCGGCTTATGTTATTTTTAATGCCTTTCAGTACAATTGGGCCTGTTGGTTTTCCTTCCACAAAAAGGTACAAGGTCTGACGGTCTGCAGATAATAAGGTATTCCCCTGGTAATGCCCTGCAGGAATTCCCGGAAGGGTATGGTCAAATATTTCTGTATGTTTGAACACCCAGGCTTCATCAGTTGGCATTGCTATAGCTTTTGCAGCAGTTGGATCACTTGTTTTTAAAGGTTCATCAAACCTCAGGTGTAACACGGTTACATCTTTGTCGTATGCAGCAGGCAATACCTTCAACAGATAACCATCGCTGCCAAAAGATTTATAGCTTAGCCCCGAACCTTTATATCCAACTACATTGGCTTCTACAATTTTTGATTGGATCCCTTCGAGCACAATTCCGGCATTTTCCTGATAGTCCAGGTATATAAATAAGTTCTTTTTATCTTTCGACAATGCAGTTTTTGCATTTACATGGCCTGCCGGGATACCCGCCTGGATGCCATATATGGCTGCTGCGTGTTTTTTGGTCCAGCGGCCCAGGTCTTTCAGTAGCTGTACCTGCTGGTAAGGTATGGTTCCATCAGCTTTGGGGCCGATATCAAGCAGTAAATTACCGCCCATACTGATGCAATCCACTAAAGTGCGAATGATCATATTAGACGATTTGTATTTGGTATCAAAGGGCTGATAGCCCCATGAATCGTTCATGGTATAACAAAGTTCCCAATAATCGGCTGCAGGTCTTAATACCGGAACACCCTGTTCGGGGGTTTCATAATCCCCATGTTCATCCAAACGGGAATTGATGATGATATTGGGATTGTGTTTTTGAAGCAACTCCCTCGTTTTTTGGGCCTCCCATTCTGTATTGCTGTGTTCCCAGTTCCCATCAAACCAGATAAGGTCTGGCCGGTAATTTATTGACAGTTCATTCAGCTGCTGCTGGTAATAATTCAGGAACGTTTTCCAGCGTTGCGGTTCATCTTTAAGCGCATACCTTTTACGGTCTCGGGTAAAAACGTCATAATTCTGGTAACTCCAATCGGGCAGGGAATAATAAATGCCTGTTTTTAGTCCTGTAGACTTGAGCGCAGTAATGAATGGCGACAGCACATCGCGCCTGGCTTTGCTATGTGCCAAGGTGGTGGTAGCACCCGGTGCCCTGGTATCCCAGAGCGAAACACCATCGTGATGTTTCGAGGTAATTACCGCATATTTTGCACCGCTTTCTTTAATTAAATTTGCCCATACGGCCGGATCATACTTTGATGCGCTGAAACCTTCGAGCTGTTTCATGTACAGCTCATGAGGCGTATAATTGTTAAAAAAGGCCCAGGATTCGGAAATACCATTTACAGCGTAAATGCCCCAATGGATAAAGATGCCCAGTTTGGCATCGGCAAACCATTGCATTTTTTTGTCCCTGGCGTTTTGTGCCCTGGCATTAAAGGCCATCAATAGCATCAAAACAATTGGCAGCTTTCTCTTTGTTATCGTTCTGATCATAGTATGGTTAATTTAAGTATCAATTTTCAGCGTCTGGCATAAACTCAAAAGCCAGTGCGATATTTGCCTTATCTCCCGAAAGGCCCTCGGGCAATTCGATTGTAGTTTTACCATTCACATCTTTCCAGTCTACCTTTTTACCAGTTGAGATTAAGGTAACCGGAGTTCCCTTTGCAGGAGAATTACCTTGCCAGCTAATTGAACGCATAGGTTTTTCATCAGTATTAAGGCAATAAATGGCATAGCGTGTTTTTCCATCTTTGCTTTGGGTAAACCAGGTTTGCCCGCTGTTGTAATTTTTAGTTATCCTGGTATTGTAAATGGCTTTACCGTTTAAAGCAGTCCAGGCCCCGATATCCTTTAACCGGTTAAATACCTCATCCGGCAATGTGCCGTCCGCTTTCGGGCCGATGCCTAAAAGCAGGCTTCCCCCTTTTGCTACAATTTCTACCAGTTTATGTACAACAATTCCTGCCGGTTTATATTGATCGTTAGGCACAAAGCCCCATGCACCGCCCAATGTCATACAGCTCTCCCATGGATGGCTGAGTTGCGCATCAGGAATCTTTTGTTCCGGGGTCTGGTAATTTTCAAACTCACCATGTACGGTACGGTCAACCATCAACAGACCAGGCTGCGCCTTTCTGGCCATGCTGGCAATTTTGGGCATGTCAATATCCTGGCTCCATTTTGGAATATTGGCACCCCAAGACAATACTTCTGCATTTACAGTTTCCAGTGGCCTTACCCAGCCTCCATCTAGCCATAAAATATCAATACTGCCATAGTTGTGCATCAATTCCCCAATCTGGCTAAAAGCAAAATTTTTAAACTGGTTCCATCTCCATGGATATTTTCTGATATCGTAATTGTTGTTGCGGTCGGCCGTAGCATATTTTGACCACCAGTAGTATTGCGAATGCCAGTCTGGTTTAGAGAAATAGGCACCTATCATGAAACCTTCTTTTCTAAAAGCATCGAAAACATATTTTGCTACATCGGCTTTAGGATTCGTTGAAAATGGCCCCTTAGCTATGCTAAAATCAGATACTTTGGTATCAAACATGGCAAAGCCATCATGATGTTTGGTTGTAAAAACAAGGTATTTCATTCCGGCCTTTTTACCTGCCCGGGCCCATTGTCCGGGTTCAAATTTTATGGGATTAAATTGCTTATTCAGGCCCCAATACCACTTTTTATACGCATCGTAACTTATCGTACTGTCTCTATCAATCCAGTCTTCCGAACAAAGGGTCCAGGATTCCATAATACCAGGTACGGCATACAGCCCCCAATGTATGATCATCCCAAACTTTTTATCCTGCCAGTTGTCCAGTTTATGCTTTACCAGCATATCTTTAGGCCATTCATAAACTGTTGACTGCTGATGAACCCCATTTTCCTGTGCATTCAGCTTAATGCAAAGAAAAACCAGGAGGATTACGATAGTGACTACTTTTTTCATGCCCAAAAAAATAACAGGAATACCCCCTCATGGGCATTCCTGTTTAAAGCTAATTATTTTATTATTGTTTTTTAGCCCACCACAATGGGGTCAGCACTGCATCGGCACCGCCCAATGCAGCTATAGCCTGATTGTAACCATTGGTATTGGTATTCGCCAGCTTGGAAGGGTATCTTAACCGCTGAGGGAAGAACTTCACATTGCTGGTCATATAATTTGATGGTGTTAATGCAGGTAAGTTTGGCAGTACCGCTTCGATAGCAGGGTTCTCAAAGAAAGGTAAGCCCAATCTTCTCTGGTCGCTCCATGCTTCCAGTGGCAACCATGGTGTTTGGGCAATAAACTTCTGTGTAATGATCTTGGTCAAATGGTCATTTTTAACGGTTCCATTTTTGTAAAGGTCATTTTTCGGATACAATACCTGGGCAGTTCCGGCAGCATTTGTATAACCATTTATAAAATTCATGGCATGACTTGCAGGAGGTTCAGTGGTATGGTCCCAGCTTACAGAAGTACCTGTTCTGCTAAAATCAGTCGATGATTTATACGCATTCAAATAGGCTGTTACCCCCCAGTATTCAAAACTTGAAGCAATACCTGCCTCGTAAGCTGCTTTTCCTGTCATTGGCACCGTCCAGTTACGCTCAGCGGCTTCAGCAATCAGGAAATAAGATTCCCATGCTGCAAAGAAAATACGTTTGCTTTTGCTGGCCCTGAACTGATTGGACAACCGTGGCATGGTACCTTCGTAGGCCCTCAATTGATTTTTAGTTCCTTTTGCCTGCCAATCGCCCGTATTCGATGCATTCCAGTTGAATTTAGCATCAATCGTTTTTACCGTGCCACCTGCTGCATCCAATAAGTTTCTCACTGTATTTTTTGCATCTGTAGTCCAGCTTGGATAAGTATTGAAATTAGGATCTGTAAAATCCCCGGGAATGATAAAGGTCTTATAAGCCCGTGGGTCGATGCTGTAAGGCAATCCATCAAACCAGTAACCAGCAGATGGATTGTTGGTCATAGAGGTAAAATGATCGTCCAGTTTCAAACCTATGTAATCAGCCGGTTTAATATACGATTGATAAGCAGCCCCTAACTGATCTGCCGATTTTACACCACCCAGGCCTAAGTAAAGGTTATTTAAGGTAGCAGAAATAAACTGTGGGTTCCATTCACGGCTCATTACACCGGTAAGTGAATTCCATCCGTCTTTTTCCTGAACCTGGAAGGTTTCATCAGTTGCTTTGATAAAATTACCAGCAGCTACAGCATCCTCAAATTCAGACTTTGCTTTTACAGCATCAACTTCGGACAGCCTCATTGCCAGGCGCATGCGCAGGGAATTGGCATATTTTTTCCACTTGGCGTAGCTATAACCGTAAGCAGGATCAAGAGCTACTATACTTGCATCTACAGCAGCAGCCTCATCAATATTGGCAACCGCATCTTTCAGTTCAGCCAACGCAAAATAATAGATGGTTTTTACATCCGAAAAATCCGGATTGGTGCCTTGGAAAGAATTTACCGGGACTGGCCCGAAATTGTCAGACATCTCTGTCATCAAATATGCCCGCCATATCCTGGCAATCTGCATTAAATTTTTAGTATACACTTTATTGGTACCTTTAGCGATTTGCTCATTTCCAATCTGAATACCAGTGTTGGCTGCATTCAGCCAGCCAGATACCTGATCGTAGTAAGCAACCGTCCAGTCATCATTGTAAGAACCGGAAGAAATCCCCCCATTGCTGTGCTGATGCCCGGCCGTTTTCCAGTACAGCACAAACGATCTTTCTGCTACATCCGGGTTCATTTGTGCATCAATAATAGATTTATTGATAAAGTATTCTACCTGAACCTGGTCTGCACTGGCTGCAGTGGGGTTCACATTCAACTCCTCAAATTTTTTGCATGAGGCCAGCAGCAAAGCTGTAGCGACAAACATGCCTGATTTTTTTAATATTGTTTTCATCAACGTATATTTTTATAAGAGGAAACCCTCTATATGTTCATTCTTTAGAAGCCCAGTGTTAAATTAAACAAAAACGTACGGCTTGTTGGGGCACTGCCATTCTCAAAACCATTCGCAGTGGTATTTGTGCTGTAAACCGATTCTGGGTCAATTCCATTCATATCCCCTGAAATCAACCAAACGTTATTGCAGGACAGACCTACCTTAGCCCTTTGGATCGGGGTTTTGCTTAAGAATTTAAGCGGCAGGTCGTAGCTCAGCTGAACGTTTCTTAAACGTACATTGGTGGCATCATAAATATTGGCTTCACCAATACCCACGTTTCCGTAACCTGCAAGCCATGTATAATAACGCTCAGGCGTAACCTCTTTGGTATTTTCTGTATAGCCACCCGATCCATTTGCGATAACCCCAGGTACCACCATGTTGTTCCTTACACCACCAGGTGCAGTGATGGCAGCTGTACCATTAGATTGCATAAAGAAATTGGTCGAAGAAAAAATCTGACCGCCAATACGTGCATCAACCAGGAAAGAAAGACCAAAACCTTTGTAGTTAAAACTGTTGGTTACACCTAACAGACCTGTTGCTTGCTGGTTTCCAATACGTACCCCTTGCTCTCCCCTTGTTGGCAAACCATCTGCAGTTAACAGCAATTGTCCGTAATATGGACTGCTCTGATCGGTAACACGAGTGAATTTACTGCCATAAATCTCTCCGAATTTCTGCCCGGTTATGGCATTGATCCTCACATCGTCATAACCACCCAAAGTATAAAGTTTAACATCATCAGTAATGGATTTGACAGTATTTGTATTTGCCGCCCAGTTTACCAGCATGTTCCAGTTAAAACCATCCTGATTGTTCAGTATCTTGCCATCGAACATAATCTCATAACCTTTATTTTCGAGGTCGCCGGCATTGATCTTACGGAATTTATATCCGCTTAAAGGATCCATCGGCAGATCGATCAATTGGTTGGTGGCGTTAGATTTATACCAGGCAGCATCTATACCTATACGTCCCTGGAAGAAACGCATTTCCATGCCTACTTCAAACGATTTGATCAACTCGTTTTTAACATCAGGATTAAACAATACGTCATTTCGTGAAGCTGTGGTATTGTTATTTGGATCTTTCTCCAGTTTATAAGTATTGTAGATCTGATAAGGCCACATGTCGTTACCTACCTGGGCATAAGAAGCCCTTAATTTTCCATAAGACAACCATGAAGGCAATGTACCGCCGGTTTTGGTAATCATTTCAGAGAAAACGACAGAGGTGGTTACTGAAGGATAGAAATAGGAACGGTTTGCTTTGCTTAAAGCCGATGACCAATCATTTCTAAAGGTTGCATCCAGGAACAGGTAACCGTCCCAGTTTAATTGTCCTGATCCATATACTGAATTGATTTTTTTTCTTTCATCAATTTCAATAGGATTCAACGGATCTTTAGCATTTTTTAAAGAGAAGAAATCCGGCACTACCATCTCACCAGTACTAATTTCGCTTCCCAACCTTCTTTGCGACATGAGGTTACCACCTAAAGTCAAAGCTCCGCCTAATTTTCCAAAAAGGTTATCCTGTTTTGCGGTAAACAACGTACTGAAATTGGTTTCAGAGAAAGAAGACCGGTTAATGCTGTACCGTCCTTTATTGATGATCGGACTTCCATCATACAGTTTTTCTTCGCCATTGGTGGTGTAAATATCAGCTCCTCCTTTAATCTCTGCAGTCAGCCAGCTGTTAAACTTATAACCCAATGACCCATTCATCATAAACCTGTTGCGTTCATCCTGGTTGGTATTGTATAACCTGCTCCAGTACGGGTTTACCATATTACTTGTACCAAACCACAGCATTTTACCCAGATCATTCTTTGCTGCCCTGAAGTCGCGCAGGTCAAGTGACCTTGGCAATAAATAAATGGAACGGAATGCATTGTCATTTCTTGCGCCTCCAACCGGACGGTTTTGCGCGAAAGTGTTGCTATATTGAATTTTGGTATCAGTAGTCCACCTGTCGTCCGCACCAAATTTGGTCACAGCCCTGGCCATTAAATTGTTCCTGGTTAACTTCACCCCCGGAACCATACTTTTTTCGTCTGCCCTGTTATAGGAAGTATACACCGAAATGGCTTTATATTGCTGCTGGAACGAGACACTGTTGTTTAAAGAAACCCCATTACCAAAATAATTACCTATATTATCATATGCGGTCAATGGAACGGCACTTCCATCCCATTTTTTTACAGATTGCCCTTCAATTTTTGGCCCCCAGCTACTTGTCTTAAGCGGCTCATAAATTCCAAGTTCTCCCTGGCCATAGGCATTCTGCATTTCAGGATTGGTTAAAATGCTTTCGATACCCATTGATGAAGATACGGTAATGCCCAATCCTTTCTGCGCCCTTCCGGATTTGGTAGTAATCAGGATTACCCCATTACCTGCCCTTGAGCCATATAATGCGGCAGCGGCAGGGCCTTTTAATACAGACATGCTTTCAATGTCCTCAGCACTAATATCGGCCAGGCCATTTCCCATGTCTAATGAAGGGTTGTTAAAGTCATTATTACTTGCCCCTGTAAAGTTGTCCATAGGCACTCCATCTACTACGATCAGTGCCTGAGGTACATTTTTCGTGTTTAAAGAGTTATTTCCTCTTAAAGTAATTCTCGAAGAACCACCCGGCCCGTTATTTGAACGGGTAATCTGTAGACCAGCTACCTTACCAGAAAGTGCGTTTACGAGGTTCGGTTCTTTTGCGGCGGCAAGGGTTTCACCTTTTACTTCCTGTATGGCATAACCCAGGGCTTTCTTTTCCCTTTTTATACCAAGCGCAGTCACTACAACTTCGTTCAAACTGTTGTCTTCTTCTTCCAGTTCAATATTTACGGCACCAGAAGCACCCACCGTAGCTTCCTGGCTTTTAAAACCGAGGTAACGAAAAACAAGGACATCGCCCTGTTTTGCAGCGATAGCATATCGGCCTGTAGCATCTGTACTGACCCCATTTTTAGTGCCCTTTACCAGCACGCTAACCGCCGGTATCGGCGTGCCTGCTTTGTCCTTTACGGTTCCCGTTATGTTTTTTTGTGCATAGGCGGCAATTGTTAATAAGCTTAACAACAGCACGCTCAGGCACCGGGAGTAAAACTGTTTCATGTTAATTAAAGTTTAGTTAATAATTGGATATTTGGATTTTAGTTATTCAAATGTGCTGTGCTCAATAACCAGACTGGCCGCCGCAAGCAACTCTGCATCTGCCGCCAGTTCTGAGATCACAATAGTTGTTTTATCTGCAATTCTTGGTATGCAAAATTCATTGACTGCCTGCTGTATGGGGGGCAGTAATATTTTCCCGGCAATGGCACCGCGTCCGCTCAACACTATACGCTCCGGGTTCATGATATGAATTAAAGTGGCCAGGCCTTTTCCAATCAGAAAAGCGGCATCAGAAAGAATAGAAACTGCAAGCGGATCATGGTTACGTGCTGCTTCCAGAAAAAGCTCCCCAAGATTCCGCTTATCATCTTTAAACGACTGCGCCATACTTGTTGCCGCGCCCTTTTCTATCTCTGCTTTTGCCTTTTTTGTCATCACCAGCAATGAAGTTTCTACTTCAAGGCATCCACGCTTACCACAAGAGCATAAATTATCTGTATTAGACAGGGGAATATGACTGAACTCACCAGCATAACCACTGCTCCCCCTATACAACTGCCCGTTTACAATCATACCCAAACCTGTTCCCCAGCCTATATTGGCAACCATCACATCGCGTTTACCTGCTGCTGCACCAAATTGCATCTCGGCAAGTGCAATTAAACTGGAGTCGTTGTCCATAAATACAGGCAGTCCCAGTTTTTTACCCAGGTATTTTCCAAGATGAGACCCATCTTTGGTTTTTAAATGAGAATGATCGGTACCGTTTTCCACATCTATAAAACCCGGAATACCAATACCTACCCCCAAAAGCTTATCCGGATCAATTCCCGAAGCCTTAATGTTACGGTCAATAAAAGAGATCAGATCATCTACAGCACCATTATCGGCAGGAATGCTCAACTCAAGTGTACTTACGGGCGAGACAAAGTTTCGGGCCAGGTCATAAATCACCATGCGTGTGGTAAACTGGTCCATAGCTACTGCTACGAGATATTTCTGCATATCAGGGTTCAGTAAAAATAAAGACGCCCTGCGCCCGCCGGTTGAAGGCGCCAGTCCCTGCTCTTTGACATACCCTTCTGCAACAAGGCTGTTGACAACCTTGGTAACCAATGGAAGACTTTTACGTGTGAGCTTACTTAATTCAGTAAGCGACAAGGGGTTTTTATAATAAAGCTGCTTAACAATATCCCCCCTTAAAGCCTGGCCCTTTTCTATTAACATAGTTTATTCTGGTTAGTATCTAAGAACAAACTTAATAAATAATTGAAATACTTCATAAATCTTTTTAAATTATTTATTAAGTTGATACATGTTTATAAAACAAAATAAAACATAGGCACAAAAAAAAGCGCCATAGGGCGCTTCAATACCAATTTAACTTATTAAAAAATTCACAATCTGGTTACAGCCAACTCCCGGCTATTTCCTTTTACAGAGCGGATTTTCCCCCGCAAGGATTCCACATCGAATTTATTATAGTAAGTGATTTTAACCGGTCCTACAGATTTTACGGTTCCTTTGATTTCATGGATATCAAAAGCATTGTTGTATTTAATACTGATATTGCCAACAGACTTCAGGGTACCAGCTTTCTCATGAATGTCAAAAGCATTGTTATAGCTGATCTTTTCATCCCCTATAGATTTCAGCTTACCCTTACCATCATGAATATCAAACCTGTCGTAGTAATTGAAGAGAACACCCTCTACCGATTTTATCTTCCCCTCCTTGTCCCAGTCAGTGCTGCCATAATAAGTCACCTTCAAATTACCGATCATTTCAATACCGGAAGCGCTGTGGTCCTCAAAGTCGCCCCAGTCTGAAGAACCATTGTAACCACGGGATTTCAGGAAGGCAATATTCCCATTCGTATCCATACCTATCACAAATTTCGGGTAGGTAAGCACCGTGTGCTGTATACCCGTTTTGTAGTCGGCAATAACGAAATTAGCCTTTAACAGTTTTTGCGCTTTACCCCCTAGCGTAAGGACCAACATTAAGCTGGCCATCAACAAGATTTTTGTTTTCATAAGTGTGTATGTGTTTTATTGCAGTCCTAACACTGCACAGGCAATGTAGGCAAAGTATTTTTTTTTCTTATCATAGATCAATAATTTACCATTAGCAAGTTTGTCTATTTGCATCCAACAAATAGAATAGAAAACATATGAAAAAATTATTATTAGCGGCAGCAGTTTTAAGTACTGCTCTTTTTGCCTTTAAATCTGCAGCGCCAACAACATGGTCGGCAGACACTTCACATTCCAAACTTGGTTTTGTGGTTACCCACCTGATGATTACCGATGTAGAAGGATCATTTAAAAACTTCCAGTCCACCATCACTTCTTCAAAGCCAGATTTTTCTGATGCTGTAGTAGAATTGACTGCAGATGTGAACTCGGTAAACACAGATAATGAAAAAAGAGACGAGCATTTAAAAGGTGCTGATTTCTTTGATGCTGCCAAATATCCTAAACTGACTTTCAAAAGCACCTCAGTAAAAAAAGTTTCAGGTAACAAATATAAAGTAAGCGGTAACTTAAATTTCCATGGTGTAACCAAACCGGTGGTTCTGGATGCTACTTTAAGAGGTGTTACCACCAATCCAATGTCTAAAAAACCTACTGCAGGTTTTAAAGTTAGCGGCACTATAAAAAGAGCTGATTTTGGTTTTGGAACCAAATACGGCAACGCCATGCTAAGTGATGAAGTAACTTTAAATGCAAATACAGAGTTTGTACAAAACTAAAAGATAACGAGATATACCAATTAAAGCGGCAGGGTACTCATATATCCTGCCGCTTTATTTTTTCAAGGCAACTCATCTACAGTATAAATCTTAGCGGAAGATTTCCTACTTTCGCTAATTATGCAGACATCCAAGAAAGCCGCAATCAGCTTCATTTTTATCACATTACTGATCGATGTAATGGGGTGGGGCCTAATTATTCCAGTAATGGCAGATCTTATTGCCCAGCTTAAAGGTATCCCCATTAACCAGGCCAGTACGTATGGCGCTTTTTTGCTTTCTGTTTTTGCCATTACCCAATTCCTGTTTGCCCCGGTAATCGGAAACCTGAGTGATAAATTTGGCCGCCGGCCGGTGCTATTGCTTTCCCTGCTCGGTTTTGGTGTAGATTATATTATCCTAGCACTGGCACCAACCTATGCCTGGCTGTTTTTAGGCCGGATTATTGCCGGTATCACAGGGGCCAGTTTTACTACTGCTACAGCCTATATTGCCGATGTAAGTACCGATGAAACTTCGAAAGCCAAAAACTTTGGCTTAATTGGTGCAGCGTTTGGACTTGGCTTTGTACTTGGCCCTGCGCTCGGGGCTCTTCTTGCAACCTGGGGGATACGCGCTCCTTTTTATGCAGCGGCAGTGCTTTGCCTGGTTAACTGTTTGTATGGTTACTTCTTTTTGCCCGAATCCTTAAGTAAGGAAAACCGCAGGGAGTTTGACTGGAAAAGGGCAAATCCATTTGGCTCTTTAAGATTTTTAACCAGAAATTCCAAGATCGGGCAACTTGCATTTGGTTTTTTTCTGATCTATCTGGGCAGTCAGGCCGTTCAGGGAAACTGGAACTTCTTCACCATCTACCGCTTCAACTGGAGTGAAAAAATGGTAGGTATTTCCCTTGCCGTAGTTGGTGTGTTGGTCGGTGCTGTTCAGGGTGGATTAACACGCATCATTGTGCCTAAAATAGGGAATGAAAAAAGTATTTACATTGGTCTGGGATTATATACCCTGGGACTGGTTCTGTTCGGGTTTGCGACGCAGGGCTGGATGATGTTTGCCTTTCTAATCCCCTATTGTTTGGGCGGGATCTGCGGACCATCCTTGCAATCGGTCATATCCGGGCATGCGCCTGCAAACCAACAGGGAGAGTTGCAGGGCGCACTAACCGGACTGATGAGCCTTACTGCCATTATCGGACCGCTCATTATGAACGGTACTTTTGCTTATTTTACCTCAAGCAAAGCACCTTTTTATTTTCCAGGAATACATTTTTTAATTGGTGCTGCATGCATGTTACTTAGTATATATATGATATATAGAGTGCTCAGCCGCGAGCGCAAAGAACTGTCGGTTCCTGAAGCCAGTCAATAGCTTCCGGCTACTTTTTCTGTTTACTGAGCAGCATATCTATAGTCCGCGCAATTCGCTGAACCCGCGTTTCATCTTGTGTTGCCTGCCCTATCCAGTCTAAAAATGCCTTTCTTTCGGCTTCGGTATAGCTCATGAAGGTTTGATGCGCTTCTGGTTCATCTTGTAGGCACAACAACAAATCTTCAGGGGTAGCTATTGAAATTTTCTGCCCTTCGGCATACAATACAATCCGTACATGGTCGCCCTCCTGTTTACCGGTTTTTTTCCTGATCTCTGCTTTTATAGGTAGAAATAAGCTCCCATCCTTTATAGGTATCAGGTTGTAGGCTTTCAGTTCATATTCATCTATAGTACCACTCACCCTAACCGTTCCCCATTTACCTTTATGATCTGAACTCACGCCGGGAAGCCTTACGTAAGACCAGCCACCTTTGCCCGGTATTTTTTCGATTAAGAAAGTTCCTTCAATCAGCAGTTCCATGCAGTTTAATGATATTGATTCAGCTTATTTTAGGATAAAATTAAGCAAAATTATCTGCGATGTATTGCCTGGCCTCGTCTTGTGTTAAAACTGCAAAATCCTTGTAACGGTCGTGTACATTAATAATTTCTTCAAGCGCATCTTCAACCAGCTGTCTGTTTTCCCATAATTTAAGGTTTGCAATTACGGTCTCTATGCATCCTTTTTTATAAGCAATTTGTCCAATTACGTGCACCAGTGTATTCCTTACCCTTGCAGTTTTATCATGCTGCAATTCTTGTAACATGGGTAAAATATCCTGCGGGTATTTGCGTCCTCTGAGTTCTATTCCATGACAGATCTCCCTGCGGATCTCTTTGTCTTCATGGTGCAGATATAATCTTGCCCATTGCAATACCGGAACAGGATTTACTTCTCCCATTTTCTTGATAGAGCCAATTACTGCATTCCTTGGCGAATGATGTTCATCAAACAGCCCCCTATCAAAGAAATGCCGCACACAGTCAAAATCGGCTTTGCCAATCTCGCCCGCGGCATTGATCACCGTTTGCCTGATTTTGAAATCCTCATCTGGGAATAACCGTTCCAGGAGGTTTATTATTTTAGGTCTCAAATCTGCATTGGCCTGGTATATTTTACCTATGGCCAGATAGGCCGACTTCCTGATATAGGTATCCTCATCGGCAAAGTACCGGGTTGTTTGTTTAAAAATCCCCGTCCCCAGTTCAGTCAGGATGTTTTGGTGAATACCGGCTACAACCTGTACACGTTCCTCTTTATTTAGATTGTAAAATCCCATACGCAATATTAGCACTTATTGCACTAACTTTACAGCTTCACCTCTAAAGTGATGATCAATAAATAAATTCGCAATAACAAATCACTATGACGCAATCGCATAAAGATTTTACAAGCATAAGCCCCTCAGCGAAATCACTATTGCTGATGAAAAGCTATACCAATATTCCTTTTGCAAAGGACACCGGTGCGCTGATGCAGGGCCCTGAGGCCTTTGGGCTCAATTTTGACGATAAGGATTTCTGGTTTTGGATACGTGTAATGCATTTTGAAAACCGTTACTGGAGCATTGATCAATTGCTCAGTCAAACCAGCAGCAAAAATATTCTTGAATTATCTTCCGGATACTCCTTGCGTTGCCTCGACCTCTGCCTTAAGCATGCCAATATTCACTGTATAGATACAGACCTTATAGAGGTAGTGACAACAAAACAGAACCTGATTGCTACGCTGGGCGCAGACAGGGGTATAAAAGGTAAATTTGAGTTATTGCCGCTCAACACCATGGATGAACAGGAATTTCACAAGGTTGTTTCGCGATTTGATGATGGGGAACTGACTATAATAAATGAAGGACTGTTGATGTACCTGAACCATGATGAAAAAAAGCAGCTTTGTGAGACAATACATGCCATTTTAAAACAAAAGGGTGGTTGCTGGATCACTGCGGATGTATATGTAAAACGTAGTCCTGAAATGCAGGCTAACTTGCCTCAAAGCCGAAAAGAAGCTGCTTTTTTTGAGCAACACCATATTGAAGACAATAAATTTGACAGTTATGAAGCTGCGCAGGCTTTTTTTAGTGATCAGGGATTTGAACTGGTGCAGGAAGCTATCCCCGACTATAAAGCATTAAGCGTAATGCCATATCTGATTAAAGCACTGCCAGAGCACCTACGAAACAGCAAAGAACCGCCACCAAAAATACAGGCAACATGGATGCTAAAAATCAAAGCAACTTAACACGCAAAGGATAAAATTGTAGATATATGCAAGTACTGGATTTAAAGTATGAGGAATTGGATTTGGTATCGGACCTACAACCTGAGGGCTGGAACGATATTAAACCGAGTTTTAGTTTTTACCTGCAATCGTCCTTTTGTTTTCCAATTAAAGTGATGATTGACGATAGGATTGTTGGTTTGGGGGCTGCAATTATCCACAACGACGTAGCCTGGTTTGGCCACATTATAGTCCATGCTGATCAAAGGGGGAAGGGAATAGGGAAATGTATAACACAATCCCTAATTGATATTGCAAAACAACATACATGTGAAACCGTTTATTTGATTGCTACTCAGCTTGGGGCGCCGGTATATGAAAGGCTGGGATTTATTCATGACACAGAATACCTGTTTTTTAAAGACCTGAATTTTGATGAAAAAGAATTGATTTCAGCTCATATCATACCTTATGAACAGGATTTTAAAACGCAAATTTCAACGATTGATAAAATAGCCAGCGGAGAGAACAGAATGATGCACCTTGAAGCCGCGCTTGAAAGCGGATTTGTATATATGGATAACGATAAGATTGAGGGTTTCTATTTACCTGCCCTGGGCGAAGGGCTAATTGTCGCAAATAATTCTTCAGCCGGGCTTGAGCTTTTAAAATTGCATTTGAGTTCAAATGAAAAGGCAGCCTTTCCGGCAGATAATTTATTTGCCAGAGATTTTTTGTACGGCAAAGGTTTTAAGGAGTATTATACTGAAAAACACATGAGACTGGGAAACATCAGACCTATCCAACTAGGGAACATTTACAACAGAATTGGAGGAAACACCGGGTAATTAAAAGTTTTAACGTCCTATAAAACTCTGAAAATTATATATTTGCAGAGGAGAACACACAGTCATGGGGCAATATCATTCATATGAAGATCAGGAGTTAGTCCAGTTTATGCAAAATGGCGACGAACGTGTGTTGGCGGAAATTTACAATCGATACTGGGACAAAATGCTTGCTGTAGCGTTCAATCGCTTAGGCAATCAGGAAGAAGCCGAAGAATGTGTTCAGGATGTGTTGTACAAATTCTGGAAATTACGTACCGATTTTTCACTGACAAAAGTCGATCTGTCAAATTATCTGGCCCGTGCCATACGAAACCAATCCTTCAATATTTTAGACCGGCGCTATCGGGAGCGTATAAAATCTGAAAACTATGCTCCTGTAAAAGACATTAATCTTCTATCGCCCGAACGGCAGCTGATGATACGTGAATTGCAGGAGCAGATCGACAACTCCATAAACGCACTTCCCCCTCAGTGCCAGATCATTTTTAAACTTAGCCGTCAGGAAGGCCTTTCCAATAAAGAAATAGCCGAAAAATTAAATTTGTCAGAAAACACGGTCAAATCGCATATCAAAAAAGCAAACCGGGACATACAGGGAGATATAGAATTGCTGACCACATTGATCTCATTTTATATTTTTTTTAAAAATTAATTACCCCAACTCACCCCTCGCCCATGTTTTTCTGTCTATACAAGTAGAATGGACATAGCATATTTAGTTTTTAAATTTAACAACGGCAGTATTACGCCAGAAGAACTGCAGATTTTACTGGATTGGTACAATAGTCATGACGACCAGAAAGTTACTATTCTGTCAAAAGAAGATGAATCTCTTGAAGCAGTAAAAGCACGCATGCTAGCCACTTTACTGGCAAAAGTAAATCACAGCAGGGATCAAAAACCAGTAAAGATTATGTCTAAAACCCGCTGGATCGCAGCCGCAGCAGCAGTAATTGTCATTACATTTAGCACCTGGCTGGTATTGAACCACAAAACACAGACTAAAACCTCTGCTCCATTACAGACAGGCATAATAAGGCCTGGAGGAAATAAAGCAACGCTTACACTTTCCAATGGCCAGACCATCCAATTAAAAGACTCCCAGGCAGGTATTGTAGCCGGAGATAAAATTACCTATACAGATGGCAGCCTTGTAGAAAACACGGCTTCAGCCCAACCTGCCGATGCTGATAAGCTATTGTCGTTACATACCCCACGCGGTGGTACCTACAAAATCATATTGCCTGATGGTACTCAGGTTTGGCTCAATGCTCAGACTACCATAAAGTACCCGCTGCATTTCAGCACTGCAAAACGTGTTGTTGAACTGGAAGGTGAGGCTTTTTTCCAAGTAAAATCCATATACAAGCCAGATGGCGGGAAACTCCCCTTCAAAGTCATCAGCAAACACCAGGAAGTGGAAGTACTGGGTACGCAATTTAACATCACGGCCTACCCTGAGCAGGCAACTGGTAAGACAACGCTTGTTGAAGGAAAAGTTGAAGTTAGCGATCAGCAACGACATGTTGTCCTCAAACCAAATGAGCAGGCCATTACCCTTAACGGAAAAACTACAGTAATACCGGTAAATCCGGCAAATTATACCGCCTGGCGCGACGGCAAGTTCAGCTTCGACGGGAAGACATTTGAAGAGACCATGGATGAAATCGGCCGCTGGTACGACCTGGATATTGTATATGCCGGAAAAATGCCAAAAGAACAAGAACTTACCGGCGATGCCTACCGCAATCAAAACATCAGGTTTTTATTGCGATTATTAGGTACGGCTGAAGTTGATTATAACCTCGATGTAAACCATCGAAGACTAACCATAAAAGGGAAAAAGAACAGAATCTAACACATAAAACAGCAAGCATATGAGATGATACAGACCTAAAAAAGAGCACCTGAGATCAGAGAAGGGAAAGGACCGTCATCCTTCCCCTAAGGCCTGATCAGTGCAGCCTACCCAAACGTTTAAGCAGCCATTTGCACCAACTAAACCAACGTAAAATTAATGAATTTATATTACTTTATACGAGTGATGAAAATCATCATGTTCCTACTTATAGCCGGATTAACCACCGTAAGCGCTTCCAGCTATTCACAACAAATTACACTTAAAGGGAAAAACATCCCCTTTTTGTCTGTAATCGAAGCCATCAGAAAACAAAGCGGTTACACTGTCTTTGGCACGAAAAAGGTCATAGAAGCAGCCAGCCCGGTTACCATCGATGTCAGAAATATGCCATTGTCAGCATTTTTGAAAAAGATCACAGATAATCAGCCCCTAACCTATCTTATTGAAGACAAGACCATATCGATATCCGCTTCTACGCGCCCCGAGCCTGAGAAACCGGTCTCCAATGCGCAGCAGCAAACACTAAGCGGAGTCATCCGGCATGCTGAGACAAAAATACCCCTTGAAGGTGCAACCGTTAAATTAAAAGGCAGCAGCTTAAGCAGTGCTACCAATGCGAAAGGCCAATATCGGATCATTATCCCTGTTTCTAATCAGAAACAGACACTGGTATTTAGCTATGTGGGAATGAAACCACAGGAAATTGCCTACCAGAAACAGGAAATACTGAATATAGAACTCGAACCTGGAGACGAATCTATGAATGAGGTTGTAGTTACCGGCATTTTCCAAAGGGAACGTCAGGCATTCACCGGATCTTCGGCCAGGTTTACTGCCAAAGACCTGCAGATTGTCGGTAACCAGAATATTTTGCAGAGCCTTAAAACGCTGGATCCTTCGTTTGCCATTATAGACAACAATCTGTTCGGATCAGATCCGAACCGTATGCCAGATATCGAGATCAGGGGAAAAAGCAGCGTAATCGGACTTACAGATGAATTTAGTACCAACCCTAACCAACCGCTGTTTATCCTGGATGGTTTTGAGAGTACCCTGGCCATCATCAGCGACCTGAGCATGGACAGGGTAGAAAGCATCACCTTGTTAAAAGATGCTTCTGCAACGGCCATTTATGGCTCCAAGGCCGCCAATGGTGTAGTCGTGGTGGAAACTAAACGCCCAACTGCGGGGCAGCTGCGCATCAACTACAGTATGAACGGAACTGTTGGCTTTGCTGACCTAACCGATTATAACCTCATGAATGCGGAAGAAAAGCTGCAGTTTGAGCTATTGTCTGGCTTTTATGGATTGCTCAATGCCGATGGTCAGATTATCCCGGGTTCAAACCTGCAAAGTGAGGCCAATTATTATAACCGCTTAAAAGAGGTTCGGCGTGGTGTAAATACCTATTGGCCCAATGAGCCGCTGCGCACTGCTTTTACACAAAGACATACCTTATTTGCCGAGGGCGGCGATGCTAACCTGCGCTATAGCACATCTTTTAACTATGGCAATACACAAGGCGTAATGAAAGGATCTGACAGGCAAGCTACCAATGGGAATATACGCCTGCTCTACAGAAAAGGTAAATTTTCAGTAAACAATTCATTGAGCATAGACAACGTTCGAGCCAATAAGGAAACTTCATCTTTCTCCGGTTTTTCAAGGGCCAATCCGTACTATCGTAAGTATGATGAACAGGGCAATGTGCGGAAAGTGCTGGAAGACTTTAAGGCTTATGGCAATTCAACCCTACCCCCGATATACAGTCCTTTGTACGATCAGAGCAACCTGAATACCAATGTAGAGGAATCACAGGGATTTACCAATAACCTCGAAATGGAATGGCGTATCAGTGAAGCACTACGCGCACGTGGGCGTTTTGGGCTTCGTAATTTCACTACACACGATGAGGTTTTCCGCTCGCCTTTCAATGTCGAATTTGAAGGAACAGACGTACTTCAAAAAGGGCGTTATAATGAGGCGAACGGCAAGAACATCAATTACGATGGCGACTTCAGCTTAACCTTTGGAAAGCTACTGGCCGGCAGGCACATGGTAAATGCCGTTGCGGGTGTGCGTATGGAGCAGGCCACAAGAGCGCGCAGCGGCTTCCAGGTGCGTGGCTTTCTTGACGACGAATTTGCCAACCCGAGTTTTGCATTACAATATCCAGAAGGCAAGCGTGCCGATTACCAGGAATCTAAACGAAGGGGTGCCAGCTTCTTCACCAATATGGGCTATGCTTTCGACCAACGTTACCTTATTGATGCCACATTACGTTCCGACGGTTCTTCGGTATATGGTTCTGACAAACATTTTTCGGTCATTTGGTCGCTGGGTTTAGGTTGGAATATCCATAATGAGACTCTGATCAAGGAAGGCTTTAAATGGATAGACCAGCTGCGGTTGCGCGGATCAATAGGCAACCCCGGCAATCAGAATTTTGACGATTACATTTCCATGCGCATTTACCGTTACAACAATGAAAACCGAAACCCATTTGGGGCCAGTACCATCATCAGCAACATGGGCAACAGCAACCTGAAATGGCAAACTACACTCGACCGAAACATTGGCCTTGACCTCAGCACGCTCAACAACCGCCTGCGGTTCACTGCCGATTATTTCGTTAAGGATACAGATCCTTTGCTGGTATTTGTAACTCTTCCTTCCTCTACCGGTGTTACCCAGGTGGCCCAAAATATCGGCGGGCAGGTTACCCGTGGTTTTACCATAACTACAGATTACAGCCTGATCAAAAAAGATCAGTTCAACTGGCGGGTAAACCTCAACATGCGTCAGCTCAAGGCAGAATACCGTAAAATGGGCAATCAACTGAACAGCTTTAACCAGGCCAACAGGAGCCGTAACCTGGTAAGGTATTACGACGGCGGAAGCCCTTCGGACTTATGGACCGTGCGTTCGGTGGGTATAGACCCGGCTACCGGAAGGGAAATCTTTTTAAACAAGAACGGCGAGCAAACCTTTGTGTACAATTTCCAGGATGAGGTGATTGTAGGCAACAGTGACCCTGACCTGGAAGGAGTAGTGGGGACAAACTTCTTCTATAAAGGTTTTACCGCGTCCATTAACCTGAGGTACCGCATCGGGGGCCAGGCCTTTTTACAGACGCTTTATGAGAAAGTAGAAAATATTTCTACAACAGGTGTTGCTTTAAACCAGGACCGCCGGGCCCTTTATGACCGCTGGAAACAACCTGGAGATAACGCCCGGTTTAAAGCCATATCACGCACGGAGGCCACACCGATATCTTCACGTTTCGTGGCTGACAACAATATGCTGGTAGGCGAAGCCTTCTCTATAGGTTACGAAAACTCAACTGCTCCCTGGCTAAAGCACATTCGTGCCTCATCCATAACCTTCAGAGCCTATATGAACGATATTTTTTACATCTCTACGATCAAGAATGAGCGGGGCATAGACTATCCTTTTGCAAGGTCGGTATCTTTCTCTGCAGCAGTTCGATTTTAACATTAATACGGAAAAACATGAAAATGATAAATAAAATATACATCTGCTTCTTTTTAAGTCTGTTTTCCTTTTCCTGCAGCAAATGGATAGATGTAAAACCTACTGACCGCCTGGATGAAGACCAGCTTTTTGCCAATAAAGAAGGTTATCTGAAGGCTTTGAATGGTGTATATATAGAAATGACACATAAAGACCTTTATGGCGAAAACATGGCTACCGGTGCAATAGATGTGCTTGCACAGTATTATTACCTCAATAACTCTGTCCATTCGTTTTATAACCTGACTACTTTTGTTTATGGTGATGCCAATGTAAAAACCACTTTCGACAACACCTGGCGCAAAGCCTACGAGCTTATTGCCAATTGCAATGTTATTCTGGACAAATGTGGAGACGCGCCAGGCGAGAAACTACCTGAGCCATACTATGGCATCATTAAAGGCGAAGCACTTGCCTTGCGCGCTATGCTGCATTTGGACATGCTCCGTCTGTTCGGGCCCATTTATACAGATGCCAGCAAAACTAAGCCCGCTATACCTTATGTAGATAAAGTTGGGTACCAGGTTTCACCGCTGCTGAGTTCTGAACAGGTAATGCAACGGATAGTTACAGATCTCAAAACTGCATTGGCATCGCTGGAAAATACCGACCCTGTGCGAACGGAAGGTGTAAGAAACGGTGCCAACCCGGCAGGGCCTAACGACCTGTACTACCGCCAGTACCGCTTAAATTACTATGCGGCCAAAGCGCTACTGGCCCGAGCCTATCTTTGGCAGGCTAACAAGGCCGAGGCATTGGTGCAGGCGGAAGAATTGCTGAACGAAGTACAAAGCCCTAGTAGGAATGTATTTCCGTACGTTACTTTTGCCAGTGCCACAAGTGCAGATAAGCCAGACCGCATGTTCTCAACAGAAGTGATGTTCGGTTTGTGGGACATCAGGCGCATTGAAATGTACGACAGGCTTTTCAATGTGAACCTAAACGAAAATACCAAGCTATCATTTAGCGCGGGAGATGTGAACACAACCCGTATCAGTTCGGTATATGACGATGACAACGATTATCGCCGCAGGATATGGCAAAGTGCTTCATCAGGTACCATCACTGCAACCACCAACATGAAATATGCAGATGTAGTAGATGGACCTGGCCGGTATATGATTCCGCTGATACGCCTATCGGAGGTATTATTAATTGCCGCAGAATGTCACCCTGACCTAACAACTGCGACTGCTTATTTTAATAAGTTAAGGACTGCACGCAACTGTGTAAGCCGTAACGCTGCAACTGCGGCCGAATTAAAATTACGTATCGGCGAAGAATCCAGACGCGAGATGCTTGGCGAAGGCCAGCAGTTCTTTTTTTACAAGAGAAACAGCTATCAGTCGGTTCCGAACCATGCTACACCATCCATCAACCCTGAAAAAACAATGGTGCTTAACAACTATACCGTTCCGCTTCCTGACAGCGAAACTTCACAAAGAAACTAACCCGATAAGAAGATGAAAAAAATACTAGTTTACATCCTGCTATTCCAGCTGGCCATGGTATTTGCAGGCTGCGAAAAGGAAATTATGCCCTATAAGGGAAAAGAAGGTGTGTACTTCTCCGTTCGCAACGGCAACAAATACCTGGAAAGTTTATGGCCCTATGTGCCTTTCAGCAGTGTAGAGTTTGTGCGTATCGGTAAGGATCTGGTCGAATTTCCGGTGATGGTTACGATTACCGGACCGGTAAAAGATTACGCCCGCAGCTTCCGCATAGAAGTGAACCCCGATTCTACTACGGCCATCGCCGGCGAGCATTATGAACCTTTACAAGCGGATTGGACGATCCCGGTGGGTGCAATAAGCACAAATATCAAGGTACGTCTGAAACGTACACCAGATCTGGAAGACAAACCTGTAACCCTGGGCTTGCGTCTGGTAGCAACCAAAGACTTTGAACTGTCATTCCCTGAATGGGACGCCATTCCAACTTTAACATCAGGTACTGTTGTACCAGAATTTGATGCCAGCCTGCACACCTTAAGGATAAACGACATCATGGTGCAGCCCGCAATCTGGCGGGGATCCCTTCAGCCAGGCAATAAGGAGTCAGGATTATTTGGTGTCTTTACCCGAAGAAAAATGGAATTCCTGATCGAAAACCTGGGATTAAAGTACGAAGACTTTGAAAGTGAAGAGTCTATGCCCCTGGCCCGTTCTATATTGGTTGGCGCTGACGCCTCTGCAATTTTGATCAAACGTTTCAATGAAAAAAAGCCAGTACTGGAAGAAGACGGCAGGCTGATGTTTATCGGTTCTGTACCATGGACATCCATTATTGGTGTACCCTATGTTCCTTAACCATTACTTAATTCAGAAAATCAAATGAAACGATCATTAAACTATATCATCAGTCTGCTTTCCATTATTGCAGTAAGCTCCTGCAGTAAGGATCTGGGCAACTATGAATACAATACAATAAATGAGCTCAATATAAAAGGTGTAAAAGGTGACTATATTGTAAAAACAGGCATAGATACACTGCGCATTAAGCCAGATATTGCTACCAGTCTTGACCAGGCAGATGCAAACCGTTACACCTACTTCTGGGTTCTAAAAACAGGCACACTCAGCTTCGATACCATTGGCCGGAAAAAAGACCTGGAATATGCGGTAAGGGTAAATCCTGCCACATACGACCTCTTTTACCGGGTGCGTGACAAGCAAACAGGTGTTACCTGGACAGCCAACACCAAAGTTACCGTAAGTACAGGCTTTTCACGGGGTCTGCTGATTATGGGCGAAGATGAGCAGGGGTATGCAGAGGCCGAGATGCTTTCGATGATCACAGACACCGTCTATATACCCCATATTCTGTCTACTAGCGGGCTTCCACGCTTGCGGGAGCCGATAAGCCTACTGCATACCGGGGGTAACAATAACGAAATGAAACTCTGGGCATTCACAAAAACGGGTTCCTATTATCTTGACCGTGCCACCATGACCGGCACCGTAACCAACAATTTCAGCAGGCTGCTGTACATATCCGAGCCCATTAACCCTGAAACATTGCAGCCCATTGCACTGGCCCCCCAAATCCGTACAGCGGCAGGTGCCGTGGGCAGTACTTTTTACCGCGCCATGCTTACTGTAGGTGGAGATGTTTTTGCTGCCTCGCCTTTTTTAACCGGGGGAGATTTTTTCAACAACCCGGTGAACAGGGTTGCACCAAACCTGGAAACCCGGTTGCCCGCGGCCCCATACCTGCTCTATCCAATTGGCAGCATGAGTTCATTTATGTGGTATGACACGCAAAATCAGCGTTTCCTCATGTTTACCAATTTTGCAGGAAATGTTTCCAGCGTGCTTACAGATGCGCCTAATGCCATCTTCCCCTGGAACCAGCCGGCCGGACGAAGCCTGGTATATGCAGAAAACACACGTAATACCGATGGCGGATCAACCCAGGGCAATTCTTTTGCCATCATGAAGGATGCTGACAATACACACCATATTTATAAATTCTATGCAAACGGTACAAACCCTGCCAAAAGAAATTATTACATGATGAAACCCATGGCTACAGATTTTGCCAAAGCAGATCATTATGCTTTTTCGTCTAACCGTACCGTGGTCTTCTACTCGGTAGGCAATAAGCTTTATGCCTACGATTACAATCCGGGCAACGAAAAGAGCTATACCATTAACAATATAGGTAACGATGTAATCACGATGATTAAGTTTGACACACAGATAGACCACTTGACCAACAGCCTGTATGTCGCAACCTACAACAGCACTACCAAAGGCACGCTACGCCGTTTCAGGTTAGGCTCAGACCCCAATACAGTTGACCTGCTTCCACAAGAAAACAGCACCTGGAGCGGATTGGTAAAGATAAAAGACATCAACTGGCGTGCAGTTAACTAATGAAAAACACAAAAAATTTAAAAAAATGAACAAAAAACAAATAACAACCATCCTGGCACTGTTGCTCCTGCCCTTTTCCGTATTCTCGCAATCCGGGAACTTTAGTCTCCAGGGAAAAGTAAATAGCAAACTGAATGGCAAATTCATCAAACTTTATTACGAGGACGCAAAAACTAAAAAAACAGATAGTACAGCTATAAAAAACGGAACCTTCAAATTAACGGGCCAGGTAAGTGCGCCAACTGTAGGAAAGCTAAGCCTGGGTAATGAAGACGAGGGCGACGGAATAGACCTGTTCCTGTCTGAGGGAATAATCCGTATTTCGGCCAAAGATTCTATCCATTATGCCAGTATCAGCGGTACAAAACTGACCGAAGAGCACGAACTGCTGGCTAAAAAGCTGAGGCCAGCCGACGACAAAGTTTTCGGTGGTTTCAGGGCCTTCAAAAAAATGCCCGAAGGGGAAGCCAAGAAAGGCTTTATGAGTAAAATTCTGGCAGGTATTGATGCATACCATTTGTACAAGCGGGAAACGATTCACCAGTTTGCTATTGAACATCCGGCTTCCTATGTATCGCTTTATTATTTAGATAAAAATGCACCAGGCAGTCTTATCAACTACGAAACCACTTATCCTTACTACTCAAAATTAAGCCCCGAACTCAAAAGTACCCCGCTAGGGAAACAATTGGGAGAAAGGCTTATGGCTGTTAAAGGTAAGCTGACAGGGCAACCCTATATAGATTTTGTTTCAACTACCCCCGAAGGAAAGCAACTGACCCTGCAAGAGGTAATCAGCAAAAACAAGTATACCCTGGTAGATTTCTGGGCCAGCTGGTGCGGCCCCTGCCGCAAAGAAAACCCGCATGTGGTTAAAACCTTTAATACTTTTAAAGACAAAGGCTTTACGGTACTGAGCGTATCCCTTGATGATAAAGCAGACAAATGGAAAGAGGCAATTGAAAAAGATGGGATGCCATGGTACCATGTTTCCAGCCTTAAAGGCTGGAAAGAGCCTGCTGCCGAATTATACGGCATCAGGGCCATTCCACAAAATATACTGGTGGACAATAAGGGGAAAATTGTAGCTACCAATCTCAGGGCAGAAACACTTTTTAACAAGATTAGCGAACTTACACGTTGATGCACACCCAATAGTTTCAGCAACAAAAAGCCTTAGATTTCTCTAAGGCTTTTTGTTTATTGGCAAGAAACCTGAAGGCAGAAAATCAGATCTTCTTTTTTAACTCCTGTATTTTCGTCTTGTACCCTTCTACTGTATAATCAAAAACACAGCCTTTATAGCGCTCATCTTTGAGTTCTTCCTGACCTTTAACAAGGGCTTGTTCCATTGCTGCAATAGCACTTTTAAAGTCAGCAATTTTAATGTAACCGTCCGCTACTTTATCAACGATCAGGGAGTTTGTGTTAGCTTCGCCATTTGAGGATATACTTCTGCATGCCGTACCTACCCATCCTACTTTATCAATAAAATGTTGCCAATTATTGTTTTGCCACAATTAATAAAAAAGTGATTTACTATTTTTTTATTAAAGAAGAGGTAAGTAGACTAGCTTACTTACCTCTAAAATTTACTTAGTTTCCAACAGGAACGCAATACCCCCAGTCATCCCCATCTAAATCATCGACACAAGTTAAATTAGGGCAGCATCCTGCGTTGGGACCTAAAAAACATTCCTCGTTTAAATCTAAACAATAATCAATGGAACCTCCAACAATTACTTTCTGTTCAGCTCTACTTAGGGTTACACCCCCAGCATTCTCTTTTAACTTTTTCATAACTAAATTTAAAGATTATCAAATACCCTTGATAATTTTAAGACACCAAAGGATAATGTCTTTAAATGCACTATACTCAATGTCAGTACAAAAAATAGCGATAAGATGTAAATTATGAATTATAATTGACTTTTCAAGACGCCAAAAAAATTCCATAACAAAATGAAAATTAACTTGTTAACCAAAATTTAATTCATTTACTTCAATTTAATTCATCTATTAACACTTAAACCAAAGAAAAATGACAAAACAAAAATCTAATTCTGCTCAATTGATTGGTAGAAAATTGAGCAGAGAAGAGTTAAGTAAAATTAGCGGGGGAAATGACCAAACTTGCGGTTGGTTTAATGACATTTTCCTTCTCCAGCCCGTAGGTGAGCAAGGAAAATGTTGTCGTGATCTTACATGTATTCCCGAAGGAAACCCAGAACAAGAAGTTTGTGCATGAGATAACTTAACAGCGGGCTTATCGTAGTAAAATAAGCTCGCTAAACTTTAGACTTTTTAGACATATAATTTCACACCGAGCACAGTAATTTTTAACTTTTGGTCATTAAACGTATGATTGCGAACCAAACGGTTTAGATAGGCCGAAAACTGCTCAACTTCCGGCAACTTTTTCCGTTTCTCCCAGACTTTCAAAAAACTTTCCTGAACAATATCTATAGCCAATTGCTCGGAATGTGTCAGGCTACGGGCAAAAGTGTCCGCATTATCCTGACGGTTGCGAAAATGCTATTCCTTTATTTTTAAGTTTAATGTTTACCTTAAATGCGTAACTTAACATAGGTTACAAATAATTAAGATGAAAAAAATGACAATATTTGTTTTGATACTAACAGCTGTCGCAATGGCATTGATTGCGGGGTTGTTCTATGCTTACAGCTGTTCGGTAAATCCAGGTTTGGGAAAATTATCAGATGAAGTATATATACTTGCCATGCAATCCATTAACAGGGCAATTCTAAATCCGGTATTCTTTGCCAGCTTTATGGGCACCTTACTGCTCTTGCCCCTCAGTACATGGCTGCTATATAGATCAGGTGGTGCATCAACTGTTTTTTATTTTTTATTTGCAGCAACTATTATTTATGCTGTTGGCACATTTGGCGTTACCATGGTAAAAAATGTACCCCTGAACGAAGCCCTTGATAAGTTTAATGTGAGATCTGCCAGTCTTGAAGAAATAGCAAAACAACGCCAGCTGTTTCAAATCCCATGGAATAATTTCAACAATATCCGCACAATAGCAAGCATTGTGTCCTTGGTTCTGGTGATTATCGCCTGTATTAATGTATCCACCGGTCAAAATCAGAATGGTTGAGCGATTTCCAATCCGCCGACCGATGCGCTTAACTGTACCAGTCTGTTGGCTACTTCCTGTGGTTATTTGAATGTTTTTATCTTTTCTGCCAGCATTACCAGCACGGGCTGCCTTGCAATCAGGTTAAAACTCCAGATATCGTCTGTAATAAAAACATGGTTGCCATCAAAACTATAAATATAGTCCCCTCCTTCAATTCCAATGATCCAGTCTTCTTTTTTTAGCTCGGGATAACTGCGCAGAACCTGCCAGCAATACGCTCTGATTTCTTCTTCGCTGAAATCATCCAGCATCGGCAAAATGCTATTTTCATCACGCAATCCATACACCGATAACATTTCATCAATCTTATTTTTCATAGGCGTATCAGCATTAGTTCTTTGGAATCTATTGGCCATTCAAAATTTAGACCATACCTTAACGAAGGTAGAAATTTTGTACGGCAGCTGATCTTACATCTTCAGAATTTCAGAAATAATCTGGGCATACCATCTTGACAGGTAATCATTAGGATGGTTCACATTGTTGCCAGTCATATCCTGATAAGTTTTATGTTTCAATAGCTCTTGATGAGTTCCGGTTAGATCTGCCAATACTACGCCCTTTCTTGTTAGTTTTTGTAATTCGGCTTTATACAAAGATTGAATTTTGCTCTGTGTCGCGTACGGATTTGCCAGCATTGGAGAAATAAGAATGAATTCTGCCTTTGGATTTTCAGCGAGCACGGCTTTCATAATTCCCGAAACCTGAGCCCGGTAAACTTTAGGCTGTACTCCAAAGGTACCATCATTCATTCCAAAACCTATGATGACCAAGTCAGGATTTTCTGGTAAAACTGCCGTTGCTACATTTTCTAAACCCCATCCAGCCAATTTTCCACCAACAGACTGGTTGCTATAGCCAATCTTTCCCGCGTATGTTTCTCGCAAGTTGTAAATAATAAGCTCTGGCCAGGAAGGCATAAAAGGTGACTGATTCTGAAATCCACTGGAATTTGCGCCAGTTTCAATGCTATTTCCATAAAAAACAATTTTAAGGTCCTCCTTATTGTTTAGCTTTTGCAAGGTGTACTTTAGTGACTGTCCTGAAAATTCAGGTATTGGCCCCAGCCATTTTTTAGACCGATCTGGCAAATAGGTGATTGAAATTTGCATAGACCTGAAATAAGTCCCTTCATTAAAAAGAACAAACTCTCCTTTCCTTTTACCCTCCATAGACCAATCTTTCTTCAATATTTTGAATACCAGGTCTTCCTGCCTGATAAATGGAATATTAGAGTGATTTGTCAGTTTAATCCTTCCATTTTCATAGATCCAGTCCTTATCTTCCAGAAAGGTTTTTGATAAGTCTGCAGATCTTACAGATAATATCTTTCTAGCCTTAAAGAGAAGCGGCCCGCTAGCGATATCTCCATCCTTTATGATCTGTACAATTTCGTCGGTAATTGTATCAGTCTTCCAGAAAGGGTTCAGATAGGATTTTAAGCTAATATGGTCTTTCCATCTAGCTTCTATAGCCTGGCCATATGTCGTTGAAATACCAAGTGTAGCAAAAAAAAGTACATTTATTATCTTAAAAAAAAGAGGTTTATCCATAACACAATGATTATTTATTTAGTTAAAATTCTGCAATTACCGGCCTGCCTTCTTCCTCTGCAATGATGTTGAGCACAAGGTAATTCCAGTTTTGAAATCCTTTATTTAAAATAGGCTCTCCGGATTCCGGTTCATAATATTCATGTAACGCACCGTTTTTAAGGATATCTTTTCCAAACAGTTGTATTGTTTTATTAGCCAGTTCAGAAGCTTCGCTTCGGAAACCATACTTTACCAGTCCTCTATACACCAGGTAATTAGAAATTCCCCAAACCGGGCCTAACCAGTTTGATGGATTGCCGCTGGCCCTTACACTGTACATCTTTTCTAACTTTGAAAGTGTACGTATCCCATAGGGAGCATTAAATGTAAGGTCGTTTTTGTAATGTTCTAAAACCATACGTTTGGCCTGCTCTGGACTAGCAATGCCGCTCCACATCGCAAGAAAACCAGGCCATGCCCCAATCCTTTGGATCAGACCATCATAACTTCGTGGGAAACCACTATGAATAACCATATCTAATCCCAATACCCGGCTTGGCACCTCTTTAATCGGCATCAAGTTTAAGTCTACCGAATAAAAGAAACCATCACGTTCGTCCCAACAATTTTTTTGTACAGCTGCTTTCAGTGCAATCGCATCCTGGTCAAATTCGTTTGCAACCTCTGCCTGATTTAAACATTTTGCCAGATAAACCATGGAGAGTAGTTCTTTATACATTAAACAGTTTAAGTAAATTGAAGCTGAACTTCCTGGGGGACGAAAAAAAGTACTCGGATCATTATCTACCCCAATTGCCACATCATTTTGCCAATAGTATAAACCTGTCGCCTTGTTGCGGTGATGCATTTTATAATTGGTCATAAAGGCCTGCATAAAATAAAATTTTTCGCGAAGCCATTCTGCGTTCCCATTATCCTGCTTAACGAGAAAAGCCGCATGTTGTGCCAGTACAGGTTTATGCATGTTTTCTTTATATATGTTCTTAGGTATCTGCGCTCTGGGATTGGCATTCTTCCATATTACAATTGGGATATAGCCATCGGCACCACCATAATCTAAAAAGTTTAAGATGCATCCGCGTTCATAGGCCAAGGCTTCCTTTTGTTCTTTTGCATTGCCTTTATCTGTTAATATTTGTCGCAAAGCGATATTGGTCAGCCAGGAATCCCAGTCCCATAAATCGTTGGCATATTGATCACTGCCCGGCGTTATAAAAGGGTATTTGAGCATGCCGCCTGCAGGGCGGAACATGCCTTTATAGTCGCTGTAAAGATTTTTTTTAATCAGTTCAGTCAGATTCTGTGCCTTACCAATTTGAGATAGAATTACACAGATAAGAATGGATATTATTGATTTCATAATTATGGTTTTATAGCATAGGAAATTATTTTAGGATTGCAGTAAGGCTTAGATTTTTAAACTGTATTCCGCAATCAAATGTACCCGGGACTTCCCAACCGAAATTCATGCTTCCAATACCCAGATCGCTTAATTGTGTCCCTTTTAAAAAACCTCTTTCCTGTGCTTTCTTAAAAGCGTCAAGAAGCAAAGGGTAAATGTCTTTTTTTATGATTACCCATTGCTTATCTTGTAAAGAACCTGTAAATAAGTCTTTTGCAGCAACATTCAGTATAAATTTTTTCGTTGCATCAGCTTTCCCTAAATCCTGCTCTGCGTATTCTTTAATATCACGATAGCGATAGTCGTACAGCGGTAAACCAAACCAGAAAAAGTCTCCATAACTAGCAGATTTTTCATTAATATTTTGAACAGCTAAATAAAAGGATACTTGTGAGGTATGTAGTTTAGGGTTTAAAGTACTACCCATTTTGTTCTCATCATACATCAAGAGCGCATCGATGTTATACAGCAGGTTTTGAATTTCATTTAAGCGTACCTTGCTTTTAACCTCCTGGGCAAGTAATAGGTGAGGCCAATCCTGATTATCCTTTCTGGGCGAAGGGTATTCATTAGATCCGTTGATTTCCATACTTACCAAAACGGTCTTGTCCTTTGCTTCAAAAGAAATGCGCTTGCCTAGATTTTCATAGGATGTCTTTCCTGACACAACTTTGGGTTTAACATCAATCAGGTTAAAATTGCTTCCCCACTGGGCCAATGTCCAACTGGGTTCGGCACCCGTTTTCCCAAATGGATACAATTGGGAGATAGGGCTGGCATTGGCAGAGTTTGTACCTAGTAAATGGATGCCATTGGTGAAATTCTTGTCGGTTATTACCTCGAGTTTTTGAACCTTGAGATTGTGTTTATGCTGTTGGGAAAAAGCCATGCAGAAGCTATATGAAAGCATGGGTATTAATAATAATGTCTTGAGTTTCATTGTTGTTTTTGTAAATTAATTGATATCTGTATCCGGTTGTAAAACATGTATTTGTTTGCCTGCATGAAGTTGTACAGTTTTACCTTTCCATGTCAGGGTTCCCGTAAGTTGACCGGGCAAACTAATATTGGCATACAGACCATCTTTACCCCTTTTTTTGAAGCTGACTATAATGTCGCCATTTGGATGTGGAACTTTTCCCTCAACGAAATTTAAGGCACCCAGATGAGGTGTTATCTTTACGGTTTTGAAGCCCTGACTTCCTGGCTTAATGCCGCAAACAAGGGCCAGAAAATCGTAATTGGGACTTGCGCTCCAGGCATGACAATCAGACCTGGTTGGCTCGGGTGTTTCGGCAAATGTGGTTAAGCCCAGGTCTATCATGCGCTGCCAGGGCTTCAGTTGCAAAAGGTAATCATCTCCAAATCCGGCCCTATCCATCGCACGGAACAGGTAAAATTTATAGTACAAGGTACATTCAGTCAATTCTTTATGATGTAGGATCTTGATCATTACCTGCTTTTCTTCTGTTGCATGGAACATACCCGTGAGCATGGCCATGATATTAGCATGTTGACTATAACTATTTTGCTCGGGAGAATCGGCCAATAACCTTTTTTGTATGTTCCAGCACAATTGTTTGGTCTTTTCCAATAACAGCTCACTTTGCCTGATGTAAATTTTTGCCTGATCATCAAAACCATTTTGATCAAAAAGTTCTGCGGCAAGCCGTAGGGCATATACATATTGCAAGGTTAAAATCGCAGAATTTCCTTTTTGAATTCCCTTCGGGCTTCCACCTAGTGGATGTTGATTATCCCAAGGCTGGAAAGACCAATCTATGAAGTTCCACCAATCTGATGGCCCAAGCATTCCATTCTGATCAACTTGCACTTCATACCAGGATAGTACATTCCGGATGCCATTGAATTGTTGCTTTACAAAATTCACATCGTTTCGGTGCATCCAGTAATCGTGTACCATAGCTATCCAGTACAAAGAGAAGGGCGGTATAATTTGGGCTTGATAAGCAGGATAACGACTTTGAGTTAAGCCATTGGGAAGCATAGATTGCTGAAATTGACTTATTGCATTGCGCATCAGGCGATCATCACCAGATACATACAATGATATGAGCGATTGAATCCTGGTGTCACCAATATATTGCAGCTGCTCATAATATGGACAATCAAAATAGGTTTCTCCTGCGCATAAACGTGCAGTACGCCATCCAGTATCCCATATCTTCTGCAGGCGCTGGTCACTGCTTTTAAAAGAGGCATTTTCCTGGAAAGGATAGGCCGTAAAGTACGCATACAAATCGTTCAGCACCAAGGCTTCCCCTTTCGTTTTTATACTGAGCTCCATATACCTAAAAGTCCTAAACCAAAGCGTTTTTAAATGAATGTCTGATCCCCCATCGAGTATAAAACTATCCAGATAATCACTATTAACAGTTTTTCCGGTAATGTCATTTCTGTTTCCCTTCGTACCGTTCCCATCTTCAAGGGCTTCGGCATATCCTAAGGTAATTGTGGCACCTTTGCCTCCAGAAACGACTAGTTCCGGATATGCGGTAGTCAAAAAGGCCTGGTCTACCAAAATTTTGACCTGTTGGTTTGCCGGAATATAAACAGGAGACTGTCCCTTTAGAAATTGTGGCCTGGCGGTAATGTTTTCTGCCTTCCGGATACTTGATAGCCGTTGTAATTTGTGTTCCATGAACGGAATTGTATTAGGCACCAACATCCATTCCCAGTCACCAAATTTACCATAAGGAATTCCTTGTCCCAGCAATTTAGGCTTCAACCAATGCGAATCGTTGTAACCTGGATGCTCCCATCCATTCGGGTAAAGTGCCATATGAAGTACTTCCCCCTGACCAACGACTGTGCGTAACGGTTTCTTTTTAGGTCTGACATAAGCCTCATTTTTGAATATGAGCCAGCTGCTATTGGTATTGATTTGCATTTCCTTAGCCGTATTGCCCTGCACAATGAAAGCCGTTTTGTTGCTCATTTGTGCCAGGGGCGCATACTCAGCAAAATTCCAAACCACTGCTGCAAGCGTGTTTTTCCCTTCAATAAGATAAGGGGCAATATCGATAGTATCGAATTTCCAATGGTTAGGATCGGATCTCGCGGGACCTGCGCATACTTCTGCCCCATTGACATATAACCGGTACCGATTGTCGCCCGAAACGTGAATGACAAAACTTTCCGGGAGGTTTTTCAGATCAAAGGACTTTCTAAAATGAAATATCCCATAATCTTTCAATGATATGTCCGGGTAGCTGATCCATTCTGCCTGCCATTTGCTGTTTAATATTGCCGGGTTAATGCTTCCATTAACCTGGCACTTTAAACATATTGAATTAAATGAGAGTGTACAGAAGAAAATCAGGACGAATAATGAAGTTTTCCTGCTGATATTCATTTGTTAATTGGCTATTAAACTTAAATTCTTCACCTGCATCGTTAGTATGTTCAAACCAGGGCATTCAATACCCATGGTAAACAAAGAAATTTTATAATCGCTGTAATTTTGTGATTCTGTAAGTATACCCCTGCTCCATGCCTCAGTTAATCCATTTTTAATCAATGGAAGTAGATCGCCATTGATGTTTTTCCATTGGCCAACGGTGAGCCCTGTAGAACTGAATGGGGTAATTCCAACATCATAAATCAATTTTCCTGTAAATAAATCCGTGGAAATAGACTGTGCCGGAACCGCGTAACGGTCATCATATAGCATCACCAGGAAATACATTGATTTTCCATAACCTGGGTTCGCCGGGTTTAGGTTTTGGATCAAAAAAGTACAGCTAAATTGAACCGCATGTATGGCTGAATCATACCCCGTGCTTTGGTTACGCGCATGGTACAGCAATTTGGCATCTATATTGAACTGTACATTACTGAGGCTTCCCAAAAATGGAGTGCTGCTGCCGAGCCATCCATCTGGATCCGCGATTTTTAAATCGGCCAGCATGGCGGGAAAAGGATCTGTTGCGCCCCTGTAAATGTTATTGAATTCGTGTTGTCCATTTATGGCAAAAATCAGGCTGCCGTCAGTAGAAGTTGTGGGGCCGATTGTGACTGCCTTATCCGGATTTGCAAATTGCTTAGATCCGGAGGCTAATGTATTCGGACTCGCGCCATAAATACTCGACTGACTATACCATTGGGCTAAATTCCAGATTGGACTTCCATTAGCGGTCGTGTACTGCAGCCCCCCCTGAATGGCGCCCGTTCCCGGATGCAATACATTAAAACCTTTCTGAAAATTCTGATCAGTTAACAATTGAAGCGGAGCAATTAAAGTATTGGGTTGATTGAGCCCTGATTGCCTTGTAGCAATTTTAATATTGTTTTCAGGTTCCGGATTCTGCTGTTTGCAGCTCATTAAACTAAAAAACATGGTCAATAAAAGCATAGCAAGGCTATTTACTCTGTTTAAAAGTATCATAGTTTTAGGTTTAAAAGGTGAATGGATTTCTACAATTAGTATTTTGGGTTTTGATCTATAGGGCTCAGCTCTATCTCTGTTTTCGGAATTGGAAACCAGATTTTATAAGGCTTCACATTACTCTTCAATAATGGCACAATCCGGTTCCAACTACCCAGATAGTCCGTTAAGGAATTGATGGCCGACTCGTACTTTCCAAAACGGATCAAATCAATCCTCCTCCAGCCTTCAAAACACAATTCCCTGGAACGCTCATCTAGTAATTCATCTATAAAATTTGCTTTTAAATACGCCGTAGTTAATACATCAATAGCCGTTGGATTGGAACGATAACGAACCTCTTTCAAACGACTTCTTGCTCCAGCCTCGTCACCAGTGTAATATTTGGCCTCTGCATTTAACAACAAGATATCAGCAAATCGCAACAGTGGTACATCAGCATCAGACCAGGCGGTACCATTGGAAATGGACTTGCTGATCGGATCGCGGTAGCGGAATTTACCTACGCAGTAGTTTCCATTTAAAGGGTCGGTACAAGGCAAGGGTATGAAATAGTTTATTCCTTCAATATTTTCTTTTTGTCCCTGTGGATCAACATATAAGGTCAAGTTGTTTTTTCTGCGCTCATCAGCATTGTTATATTTAAAAAACAGCTCACCTGTAGGTCTAAACCAGCCGTAACCACCACCGGCAACTGAGCTACCAATAGGTATTTGCCAAAACAGCCATAAGTTGTAATTGCCATTGGCCGAATTGGTTTTTGATTGAATACTGAACAAGGATTCCTCTGCCAATTGGGATTTGGTCGTTTCTCTAAAAAGATAACTGTAGTTTTTTGTTAATTCATAACCGCTTTCAGCAATGATCTCATCCGTAATTGACTTGGCATTGGCATACATTTCTGTTTTGTTTACCCAATCAAAGCTGTTTAAGGGATAATTCAGTGATTTACCAACAGCATTTTCATTGCAGCTACCCAAATACGTATAGACTTTCGCCAGATAGCCTGCTGCCGACCATTTGTTCGCTCTTCCTTCAATACCCGCACGGTTAGGAAGATTTTGATAAGCATTGTTAAAATCGGCTAGAATCAGTTGATATACACTTTCCAGTTTACTACGCTGTGCTTTTGGATCTTGCTGTGATGCCTCATATACAGGTACACCGCCATAAAACGTCGCCAGATAAAAATAGAGCAAGCCTCTTAAAAACCGGGCTTCTCCAATAATCTCTTGTCGTCGGGGCGAAGGGACATTGGCTTTTTCTATGTTTTCCAATAAATAATTGCAGCGGTTAATGCCCGCGAACAAGAAGAACCAGTTGTTCCTGATGGTTTCATTCTGACTACTTACCTCTGCAGTCCCAAACGGTGCATAATTGGGGTCCGTAAATCCATCCTGAGTAACCAGTTCATCAGTCCCGGCATTCAGCATGATGGGCATTTTAACAGTAAAAGACTCCCCAAAACCGGTACCTTGTACATTGGTAGCGTTCAAAATACTATAGCATCCCGTAAGTCCGATTTCAGCATCTTGCGGTGTTTTGTATAAATTTTCTACAGTATTGAAAGAGTAAGGCTCGGTATCTAAATAATCTTTGCAGCCACTGCTCAGTATAGTGATACCTATGATTGCAATATATATGTGTCTTTTCATGTCTTAATAATTAAAATCCAACGTTTAATCCAATTGTATACACCCTGGCACGAGGATAAGATATCCTGTCAAAACCGGCCAACAAGGCATTTTCAGATTGTATTTCAGGGTCATAACCTGTGTATTTGGTCCAGGTGTGTAGATTTGAGCCGTTTACATATATCCTTGCACTGCCGACGCCAATTTTTTTCATCAGGTCGTCTGAGAAGCGGTAGCCTATAGAAACATTTTTCAACCTGAGGTAAGAAGCATCTTCAACAAAATAACTGGATGTTAGCGTTGCTGTTTTATTTAGGTCACCAAAGTCCCCATAAGTATTGCTTGGGCGCTCGGTCGTCCAGCGATTGTAGAAGAAATCTTTATTGATGTTCATCCAGGTACTAGAAACACCACCTTCAAGTCTGTATTTCGATTCATTGAAGATCTGGTTGCCGTAAGCGCCTTCCAGAAAAATATTAACATCAAAGTTCTTGTAGCGGATGGTATTGTTTAGTCCACCAAAAAATTTAGGTGTACTTCTACTAATGGTGGTTCTGTCATTGTCCAGATCGACAATGCCATCGCCATTTAAATCTTTAAATTTGGAGGATCCAGGTCTGACATTTACGCCTGTAACCTGTACCACACCAGATTTCGGCACGTAGAAGCGCTTGTCGTGTGGAATCATTGGGTCACTATCGTTATCCCAGGTGAAATCACTGATCTGATAAACTCCATCAAAAACATAACCATAAGCGGTGCCAATTGGCTGTCCAACAGTTACGCGCCCAACGTTGGTAATCCAGCCACCCCCCATCGTAACAGGAATATAGCCAATATTTCCAATGTCCTTCACTTCGTTCCTGTTGCTACTGATGTTAAAAGATGTTTCCCAATTGAAATCCTTAGATTTGATATTTTTAGTATTGATTTGGAATTCTATTCCTTTATTGTCTACACGGCCAACATTCTGCCATTGCTGGTTATAACCCGTTCTGCCAGGCACATAAACAGGTAAGAGCATATTTTTAGTTTGTTTACTGTAGATATCCAGAGTAAGCTCAATCCTGTTGTTAAACAAACCCAGGTCTATTCCGGCATTGTATTGAATGGTGGTTTCCCATTTTAGATCAGGATTTGCGCTTGAAGCAGGCGCCTGGCCCAGCTCACCATTGTAAAAGGCATTCTCAAGTCTAGCTAGGTACCTATAAGATTCTATACGCTCGTTTCCTGTCTCTCCATAGCTTAAACGCAACTTAAGGTTACTGATCTGTTTGCTATTTTTCAGGAAGGGCTCTTCTGAAATTAACCAACCATAAGCAAAAGAAGGGAAGTAGCCGAACCGTTTTCCTTTTCCAAATTTATCCGAACCATCTGCTCTGAAAGTGCCTGTGAATAGGTGTTTGGTAAGTAAGGTATAATTCACTCTTCCAAAATAGGACAACCTCCTGTTTACATCTTTGTAAGAGGCAGACCCCTTGGCAATAGTTCCCTTAGCGATGTCATCTATACCAGTAGATTCATCGGAAAAATTAGATTTTTGTACAGAGAAATACTCATAGGTATACTGACTGATCTCTGTAGCGATCATGGCATTAAGGTAATGATTTTTGTTAAACCATTTCTCGTAAGTTAATTGGTTGGTATTAAATATAGAAGCCGCTTTTTGATCCTGGATAATGCCTAGTCCGTTGTCACCTACGCCCCAGCTTGTTTTTTTACCGTAAAACTCCTTGGTTTTTGAATTGGTCAGAATTCCACCACCGGAAATGTTCAGTGTTAATCCCGGAATAAATTTGTAATTCAGATAGCCACTAATGTTATTTTGTACGGTAGCTGCAGATTTATAAGCATCGTCAATCATGGTTAGCGGAGAGATGTAGGCGCCAGCCCTGTCCCAGAGTGGATCGTAAAATTCTATGGGTTTGGAAATGACAAGGTTTTGGACAATACCGTTGAATAGCCCGTCACCACCACCGCTTTGACTGGCTCCATCTTGCCCGGTTTGTGATAAACTGATGTTTAAGCCAATTTTGAGTTTAGTATTGAAATCCTGATCGACCTTTAATCTGGCTGAATATCTTTTAAAGTCGTTGTTTCTGACAATCGCGCCCTGATCAAGATAACCAATGCCACCGGCATAGGAGGTATTATCTTTTTTGACACTAAAAGAAACATTGTGATTTTGCGAAACACCAGTTTGCAAAGTTTCGTCTTGCCAATCGTGTTTTTCCAGCTCGCTTAAGTCCACTGGTTCATCAAGCTCATTGTACAATCCATCTTTATTGGTGTCTTTATAAAATAAAATGGTATTCGGGCTAACAATGCGGCGATAATCCAGATATTCATCCGGGCTAAGCACCCCTAGTTTTTTTGTAGCATTAGAGAAGCTCATGTATCCATCATAGTCAATTTTCGGGGCACCCAATTTTCCGGTTTTTGTAGTAATGATCACAACACCATTGGCACCTCTTGATCCATAAATGGCGGTAGAAGACGCATCTTTAAGCACATCTACAGATTCTATGTCGTTTGGATTCAGGCTGGACAGCGGATTCGCAGATGTTTTATTACCTATACTTGCCGTACCCACCTCGTTGGCATTGGCATCATAAGGAACTCCGTCAATCACAAACAGGGGGCTGGTGCTACCATAAATGGTGTTTGCACCGCGTATGGAAATATTCATTGCCGCACCAGGCTCGCCAGAGCTGGAAGTGATTTGTATGCCTGCCATTTTACCCTGTATCGCTTCCTGGAAAGAAGTTACTTTACTTTTAGAAATTTCATCGGCTTTAATGCTGGAAACAGAACCGGTCAGGTCTTTTTTATTTACAGTCCCATAACCAATTACCACCAGATCGTCCAATGATTTTACCTCTTCCATTAAAATCACATCTATTACTTTCTGGCTACCAACTAATAGTTCTTTTACATTATATCCTATAGATGTAAATACCAGAATGCTTGTTGGCTCAGGCGCATCGATAGTGTACTTACCATCCATATCTGTGGAAGTCCCTTTATTGCTGCCTTTAATCCGGATGCTGACTCCAGGAATGGGACTTCCTTTTGAATCGGTCACTTTTCCTGTAACCCTTGTTATCATAATTGGGACCGGTGCATTTAGTTTCCTACGGACTACAATGGTGTTCATCGAAATGATGTAATCCAGATCAAGGTCTCTCAAACATCTATTGAGCAGTGTTTCAATAGATACATCTTTTACTGTCAGACTAAATGGCTTTGTTGCTTTTATAATTTTGGAATCATAAACGACGGTAAAGCTTGTTTGTTTTTCGATCAATTGAAATACTTCTTTTAAAGAAGTATTTTGCTTATTGATAGAGATGTTTTGAGCCCTGGTACTGGCCCCGACTTGTAAAAATACGGCTGTTAGTAAAACAAACGTGAGTTTCATAGTTAAAATGAATTTGGAAGGAATAGAGAAATTCCTCCTGCACTTTAATGCAGCATAAATTTTATACATTTGGTTAGTGGTTAATTAATATTCGGTTTTTAGAAGAATTGTCGTTTTTTAACCCATAGCTTTTGAAAAAAAGCTTCAGTCGGGGGCGTGTGAGAAACGCTCCTGACTTTTTTATTGGCTCGTTGGAATAGTAGAACTATTGTGTCACAATGATCCTCCTTCCCTCGAGCTTAAAATGGACTGACCCTGTAAGTTCCAGTGGTTTCAGGACATCCAAAATATTTTCATAACGTGAAATTTTTCCACCAAATTCTCCTCCGGGAATAGATTCTTTGTAAACAACCTCAACATCATACCAACGTGCGATCTTACGCATTACACTTTCAATCCCTTCATCCTGGAAAAGGAAATAGCCATTTTTCCAGGCCAGATCCTCATCCGGTTTGGATTCGTTAATGTCAATTGCACTTTGGTTCTTGTAAGTAACCGCTTGTTGCCCCGGTTTAATCGTCTTTGTTGCTGTATTTGTATTAACCTGAACCGATCCCTCAAATAAAGTGGTTTTTAGCAGGGGTTCGTCCTCATAGGCCATCACATTGAAATGTGTACCGAGCACTTTAATTTCAGTCCCGTTTGCGCTTACTTTAAACGGTTTCTTTTTGTTTTTTGCAATTTCGAAATAAGCTTCCCCCTTAAGCACGACATTTCTTTGGGTGGCAGAGAAGACTGTTGGGAATGTGAGTGACGAATTAGCATTTAAAAATACTTTACTGCCGTCTGCCAGAATAATTTCGTACTGCCCACCTTTAGGTGTTGTAAATACATTGTAACTTGAAGCTAATCTGGCATCAGTACTGTCTGCGATTACCTGATAGATAATTTGCCCATGGCTATTCTTTTTGATCTGGATATTTCCATAATTGGTTAAGCTGGGTTCAGCAGAATTGTTCAGGTTTATTGTAGAACCATTTGCGAGCCTTAATGTTGCTTTGTTGGTACCTGGCTTGATATGATATTTTACCGGCTTGGCTAATGCGGTAAACTGATCAAGAGCTTGGCTACCATTGAAACTGTAAAATGCAATACACAATAATACAACTGCAGCTACTGCTGCTGCCAAGGGTTGCCAAAGCCGGTTTTTTTTCGATTTAGGGAAGTCTTGCGAAGCCATGATTTGCGCATAGATCTTTTCCTGATCAATTGGGGGAACCTCGTCCTGATCGTTGAGGCCGTTCCAGAGATTCCGTAAACTCAGTTTAAGATCTTCGGTTGACTCATTTTGGCCAATTAAACTCATTAATTCCAGGAGTTCTTTTTTTGAACATTGGTTTAAGGCATATTGGTTCAATAAATATTCTAAGCGGGAAAAATTCATTTGGTTAGCTTGCTTATCTACATGACGAAGCAAAGTTGAAATCGTACTGCCTGTTTTTTATTTTTTTTAATCAAGCAGGTTGATCAGCATAACCAATAATAAAAAGCTTCTGCCTGATTCTGGATCTACCTGCTTTTTTAAATGTTTAAGCGTTTCGGAAAGGTGATTTTTTATGGTGCTTTTTGAAAGCTGCATTTCCGCGGCTATCTCGTCGTAGCTGTAGCCCTCTTCTTTGCTCATTCTGAAAATCTTTCTTTTTTGATCAGAAAGTTGTGCCAAAGACTGTTCAATCAGATTTTTGAGGGCGGTCGCATCGAGTTTTTCTTCAATCTCATTATGAGATTCCTGGATTTGAGTAGTTAATTCTGTAATCAGGCTGCTATCTTTTGCTAGTTTACGTAAATAATCAATGGCCTTATTTCGCGCCATTGCGAAAAGGTAGGCTTCAAAAGATTCGATATGATTTAGGGAGGATTTGTTTTTCCAGATTTTCAGGAATACATCATTAACCATTTCTTCCGTAGCATCGTTCGACTTACACAATTTGTATAAGTAAGCAGATAGCTTTTTGAAGTAAGCATCGTAAATGGTTTTGAAAGCAATTTCATTTCCACTGGCGATTGCCTCCAAAAGCTCCTTTTCATTTGGTTTTTTTTTGATATGCAATTGATCCCCGATTTGATAGCTAAACTAACAAAAATTGATTAAAACAATCTTTTATTTGAATTTTTTTAGTTATGAAACGGGAAACTTAAGCCAGAAGAGGGAATCTAACCGCCCGGTATTTACCATTTTTTATTAAATCGAGAATTTTACTCTACTAGAGATATTTATTTAGTTCGACTCTTTTTAACTTAACCTTCTCTAATATTAAATTTTAGTCACCCTTTGTTCATATAACAGAGCGGCATTCAGATTGCATAAAAGATCTAACCCACATGCAACGGCACACTGCTTACTGCTATGACTTTCCAGCTCCCGTTAAACGACTTCCAGATCCTGGTGAATTTCAACTTGCTATCAAATGGCTGGTTCAAATAACTCCCGCTGATATCTTTGTTGACCACGACCACGCAGGTATCTCCGAACAACTGCAACTGACGGTCTGAGGCCACTAACCCGGTAATTTTTAAATCCCCGGTGATGTGTGGGCTCAGATCTTCCTTTTTGGAGAGGGTCATCCCCAGATGGTTAACAAATACCAACTGATCGTGAAGCATCTGATCCAGTACTTCCACATCGCTGCTTAAGATAGCAGCAACAATTTGTTCTTCTAACTTTAAGATTTCGCGCTCCATAGTTGTTTTTTATTTTGCTAAGATATCAAAATTTAAAGTTACCCATTTTGATCACCTCTTGCTTATTTTATACAGCTTGCCACTATCAGTACCTGCGTAAAGGTTACCGTCTTTACCAATGGCCATGCAGCGCCAGCGTTCCTGCCTGCTCTCCAGCAAACGCTCCTCGCCTAAAACTTTATTGTTCCTGATAACCAAACGGGCAATATGCACACCACCCAGGCCGCCTATTAAAATATTATTTTTCCACTCAGCAATGTTGCCCGTGTAAAATATCATACAACCCGGCGAAATGCTGGGATCCCAATAATAAACCGGCTGTATGGTACCTTTTTTTTGCTGTATACCTTCATACACTTTCTCACCACTATACTCAATACCATAAGTTACCACAGGCCAGCCGTAGTTCCCTCCAGGCTTGATCAGGTTAAGCTCATCTCCACCACGCGGACCGAACTCAGCTTCCCACAGATCTCCTGTAGCAGGATGAATAGCCAAACCATCCGGGTTTCGGAACCCCAGGGCGTATATCTCGGGTTTGGCATTTGCCTTTCCAACAAATGGATTATCGGCCACCGGCTTGCCCTGTTTGGTAATATGGATGATCTTGCCTGTCGTAGCGCTCAGATCCTGTGCTTTTTGACGAATGTTTTTTTCGCTACGGTCGCCCGAACTAACAAAAATATTGCCCTTTTTATCAAACACTAATCGCGAACCATACTGGCCGCCGCCTTTATGGCGAGGCACAGCTTCAAATATCACCCTAACGTCCTCTAAGCTGGTCTCATCAGCAGATAGCCTGCCTTTCGCAACAGCTAATGCAGCACCGTTTTCACCCGGCTGGGCGTAGGTCCAATAAACCATTCGGTTCTTTTTAAAGTTGGGGTCAATGTTCACATCCAGCAAACCACCCTGCCCCTGAAAATGTACTTTAGGGAAGCCTGTGATCGTTTTCACGATCTTACCCGTGGTGGTCAATATTTGCATGGTGCCCGGCTTACCACTGATCAATAAACGTCCATCGGGCAATACGCAAATACCCCAGGGGCCTTTCAGGTTAGTGTTGATCACCTCGTCTTTATAGGCAGTTTTGCTTTTAACGCTACCTATGCGGGTTTGGCCCTTAAAAGCGGGTTTATAGTCGGTATTGGCTTTATTGGTCTCTACAGGGGCGCCTGTCTGAGCCATGCCGGAAATGGTCACTGATGTTAGCGCAATGCCCAAAGCCAGTGGTTTATAAAGTTTTAATAACATAAAATGGTTCGTTGGTCTTAATCTTTTTTTAAGCTGTTGAGATATTTTATACTTTCAGGCACTTGCGTAACGGATGAACTGCTTTCATCCTCAATGTAATAATGTTTCACACCGGCTTTGCGTGCTGCCTTTATCACGGCCGGAATATCAATCTGGCCGGTGCCTAAAATCACATCGTTATCCTTCGGGGTAGTACCCGAAAGGCTGCCACGTTCAACACCTTTCTTTAAATCTTTCATGTGCAGGGCTTTATAGCGGTTACCGTATTTAGCCAGTAATTGCGCCGGGTCCTGCCCCGGCAAAAATGCCCACAGGATATCCAGTTCCATGCTTACATATTTAGGGTCGGTATTTTTCAGCAGGTAGTCGTACAGCGTACCATCCTGATAAGGCTCGAACTCAAAACCATGATTATGATAGATGAAGGTAAGGCCATATTGATCTTTCAGCAGCTTCCCATACTTATTAAAATCAGCAACCGTCTGTTTGGCATTGTCTAAGGTAAAAGCGCCTTTGTGAGGAATACTGGCTACCCTAACAAAGGCTGCGCCCAACGCAACAGCCGTTTTTCCTACTTCATCTGTCTTATTTACCAGGTCTTCATAACTTACCCCGTATGATGAACATTTAATACCCCTTGCATCGCACATTTTACGCAAATCCTCAGGGCTTTGCTTAAACAGGTTTGAAAATTCAATATCAGTTATTCCGTTGTTTTTTATCATATCGAGTGTGCCGGGCACATCTTTGGCAAACTGGTTACGATAGGTGTACGACACGATACCCGGAGCTTCCGGAAATAGCTTTTTCTGGGCTACAGCCTGGCCGCTAACCAGGGCTCCTATTAAACCCAGGCCTAGCAGGGCTTTTTTTAATTGATAGATCATATTTGAAATTGTTATTTAAACAGGCAGTTCATTAAATTTTCGGTTCCCATCCCGGTTCGTAGCTCCGTTTCCATAGCTTTTGCGCCTCTGGATCATTAAGAATATGACCATTTTTCGGATCGAGATGAAGTTCCCGGCCTACGCGCCAGGCAATATTGCTTAGCTGCATCCCAATAATGCTTTTATGTCCAATCTCCACATCGCAATTTGGTTTGCGGTTACTGCGTATCGCATCCAGGAAATCAGCTACGTGCATGCTATCCAAACTCAGGCTAACGCTGGCAGTATTGCGTCCCTGTACCGCTTCTTCTTTAGTTTTCGGGCCAACGTCTTTCACCAGTTTGCCTTTCAGATCAAACACTTTATAAGCATCAGTCCCGGTGCTCAGGCTTCCATTCTCGCCATAAAAAATAATCCCGCGCTCATCACCTTCTATTCTTCGGCCATTCGCACTGCTGCTTTCCCACATAATCATTTTCCTGTCGGGATATTCAAGCGTTACCACCTGCGTATCCGGCGTTTCCCAATTGTCCTTATAGGCATAACGCCCGCCGGATGAAGTTACTTTTACTGGATAATCCACACCTAAGCCCCAGCGGGCTATATCAACCTCGTGTGTACCATTGTTTAGCGCCTCACCGGTTCCCCAATGCCAAAACCAGTGCCAGTTGTAATGGATTAACCCATCCTGATAAGCCAGGCGCGGCGCGGGGCCTTGCCACAGGTCGTAATTTAACTCTGCGGGCGCTGTGCCAGCTTTCAAAAAAGTAGGCTTGCGATCATTCGTGTACCAGGTTTTTGCATAATAAACCCGGCCAATAATTCCTTCATGCAATTGCTGTATGCCCTCGGTCAGTATCGGGGCCGAACGGCGCTGCGCCCCCATTTGCACTACCCGCTTGTATTTTCGGGCAGCAGCAACGGCCAGTTCGCCCTCGTGGGGGTTATGGCTTAAAGGCTTTTCTACATAAACATGTTTTCCGGACTGGCAACCCATAATGGTAAGGGGTGTGTGCCAATGGTCGGGCGTGGCAATGTAGATCGCGTCAATATTCTTATCCTGCATCACCTTACGGCAGTCGCCTTCCGTTTTAGGGACGTTTTCCTGACGGTTATCGGCTACAGATTTTAGCGCTTTGGCAAAAACGCGGGTATCAACATCGCAAAGTGTAAGTATCTCGGCACCCTTTTGCCGCGCGAAAGTACTTGCCATGCTGGTGCCACGGCCGTTTAAACCGATGATGGCGACATGGATACGTTCGTTGGCACCAATAATATTGCGGTAGCTTTTTGCACTCATACCAAACAGACTGTTGCCTGCCATAACTCCGGCCGACGTAATAGCTAATTTTTTAATAAAATCTCTTCGTTTTTCCATAACATGGTTAAATTAGGGTTAAAAATTAAAATCCATCATTTTGCGGATATTTATCACCGGTAATGATCCGATCTATTTGATTTTGGGGTATCGGCCGTAGTATATGTTTCTCTTTGATGTTTAGGCCTGCATCAGGGTTATGCAGTTTAACACGTTCTATCAGTTTATTTGTTCTGACCAGGTCCAGCCATCGGGTTTGTTCCCCTGCAAGCTCACGCGATCGCTCATCAAGAATAAAATCCAGTGTTACCTGGGCAGGCAGAATACTCATGGCAGCCAGGTTTCCGTTAGGAAAAGCAGCCCTCTCCCGCACTGCGTTGATGTATTTTGCGGCGTTAAGGTTATCGCTCAGATTAAATGCCGCTTCTGCAGCCAGCAGATAGGTTTCTGCAAGACGGTAAGCGATGATGGGACGTATGGACGGGTCATTGATGCCCGCTCTTTTGGTATCCTGATATTTGAGCATCGTAGGGAACAGTTGCAGGGTGTAGTTCCGTGGAGGAACCAGTAAGTAACGCGATGCATTGATTTTAGCGTTCGTTACGTCAACCCCGGGCATATAGATAGCTGTATCACCTAAGGCGTATTTAGGCACGCCGTTTACCTTCGGTATCTTATCTGCAGAATTAGACAGCCAAACAGATTGAAACGTTTTAAAGTATCGCGTGTCGTTGGTCTTATCTGCAAAACAGGTATCACTCATCCACCTGGTAAGTTGAACACGCGCAAACGGGCGGCCATAGGCCATTGAGCGGACCAGGCCTGGAAAATTCTCATAGCCCATAACGTAGTGGAAATTCAACTCGTTGCTGTTGTTATTATAGGTTAGGTTAGGGGTGTGCTGCACGCTCCAGAGCACTTCCTTGTTGGCTTCATTACCTTCAGCAAACACTGAAGCAAAATCGGGGAGCAGCCCCAAACCTAAACTGCCGCTGGCGTCAATAAGGGCTTTGGCTGTATTGTAGGCATTTTGAAAATCATCGGGCAGTTTAGCCGAAGAATAAGCCCTGGTCAGGTATACTTTAGCCAGCAAATGGTGTGCTGCGGCAGCGGTTGCTTTGCCGGGTAAAACGCCATTTTGTACCGGACTTGCAGGTAGGTCGGCAATAGCATCCTTCAGATCTTTAACAATAAAATTATATACATCCGCAATCGGTGCCCGGCCTGCGCTTGTGCTTGGTTCGCTGATAAAGTGTTCGTTGAGTGTAACCGGCCCCCAGAAACGTACCAGAATAAAGTAGAAGTTGGCCCGCAGAAACTTGGCTTCTGCAACGGTTCGTTTCACTGTAGCGGCATCCAAGCCTTTCACTGTTGATCCGTTGTCGATAACGCCGTTGCAATTATTGATAAAAGTATAACAGGTGTTCCAAACATTTGTTACCCAGCTGCTGCTGGCATCAAAACTGGTAGAATAAATATTAAAATCAATGTTACCGCCACCGCCAGACTTAAATTCATCAGTTCCGGGTACGGTCATGGTCATAAAATTTTCGTTGCCCCAGATGTTGCGATTGCCGGCGTAAGCCGCGTCGAGACCTGACCGGAATCCCTGAGCTGTGCTAAAGTATTGCGGGGTGAGTGAAGAATGTGGCTCTTCTATTAATTGCTTTTTGCAACTCATGCTCACCAACATCATGATGGAAACTGCAATAAGTTTATTTATGATAGATTTCATACTGTTAAAAATTAAAATGAAACATTCAATCCAAATAGAACCGACTTGTTCGGCGGCGTATCCAGGCCAAGTGTACCAGCCGATTCGGGATCGGCGCCATGGAACCGGTCATGTAATGGCGAGAAAAGAATTATTGCATCATTAAGGGTGGCATAGAACCGCAGGGATTTTGCCGTTATTTTGTTGCTGATCCGTTGTGGAAGGGTGTAACCTAAGCTGATTGTGCGGATTTTGAGATAGGTAGCACTATAATAGCCCAGCAAATCGCCATAGGTTGGTGTGTTGGAGCCAAAAATGGGCTTCGGATAGGTGTTTTCCTGATTGAACGGTGTCCAGTAGTTAACATTTAAATTGTTCGTCTTGCCGGTCATCGCATTGACGTTGCTGCCCGGCTGGAGCCAGTAAGCTATTTGCGTACCGCCTACACGGTAAGTACCAACTACTGTCAGATCAAGTCCACGGTAGTTGAACCTGTTCGTAAACCCACCTAAAAACTTGGGCTGGCGGTTACCTACAATGGTGCGGTCATTTGAATTGATCACCCCATCGCCATTAAAGTCAGCAACTTTTATACTTCCGATTACCGAACCTACTCCGGTCATCGTTAGGTTATATTTTTTGGCTAGGGCTGAATCTGCTGCGGTATTTTGCCATATACCCAGCCTCACATAGTTGTAAAGCGAGTTGATCGGGGCACCTACAAAACGGTTATTGCCAATGTCCTTTGTTACACCATTTTGCAGCGCCAGGATCTTATTACGGTTAAAGGTGATGTTAAAATTGGTTGTCCAACCGAAATCTTTCCGGTCGGTTGCCTTGATGTTAACGGAGTTAACATTAATTTCCAGCCCACGATTTTCGGTTTTTCCCACATTGGCCAGAAACTGCGAAGTATAGCCTGTGGTAATGGGTAAATTCTGCGGCAGGATCAGGTCACTTGTACGTTGCCGGTAAACATCTACGTTACCAGAAATCCGGTTATTCAACAGCCCGAAATCCAAACCCAGATTAAGGGTTGCGGTGTATTCCCAGCCAAGCTTTGGATTGGGTACATTATTGGGATAAGTGCCGGTTACATTGGTACCCCCGTAATTGTAATTGATAGATGCCAGGCCTCCGAGTGTTTGATAAGGGTTTACCGCGGCATTGCCTACGATTCCATAGCCGGCCCTTAATTTCAGACTGGATATCTGCCGGATACTTTTCATGAATTTTTCTTCTGTGATGTTCCAGCCAATAGCTGCTGAAGGGAACAAATGATATTTATTTCCGGGAGCCAGTGTTGAAGATCCGTCAGACCGCATGGTCAGCGTAGCCAGATACCTGCTCTTGAAATCATAATTGAGGCGGCCCATAAAAGAGACAATAGTAAATTTGGCATAGTTGCCCGAACCATTGAGGTTTGCCCCTAACGAAGGATTGAAATATTGAATATAATCAGCTAAAATATTGTTGTAACCGAAACTCGTTGATGCTTTGTAATCGTTCTGATAACTAAATAGCCCCGTTGCTGTTAAGTGATGCTTTTCTGCAAAAGTATTTTCGTATACCAAAAGATTTTCCAGGGTGTAGTCGTAGAAATCGTAATTGTTGTTTTTCGCAGTAGAAGGCCCGCTTAAATTCTGGTAGGTTGCGCTTCCATAAAATTCACCATAAGTTTCGGGCGTAAGCTCTAGACCACCATTGAAACGGTACCGTAAATGGGGCGTTAACTGTGCCTCGACATAAGCGGTGGTAAAAGTATGGTACCTGGAACGTTTCTGAACAACCGAGCCCGGCACGAGATTAGCAAGGGGATTGTAGATTAACGAGCCACCGCCCGGAAATGGAATCAGGTTGCCATCGGCATCGTAAGGAACGGTAAGCGGACTGGAGGTCAGCGCTTGTCCTACCGGATTGATGCTCTCCCCGTTGATCTTGCTGACCGTATTCAGTGAACTTATTCCGACTTTAAATATTTTACCCAACTGCTGATCTACACTCACCTTAAATGTATAACGTTGAAATGACTGTCCCGGAAAAACGCCGGTCTCGTCAAAAAAACCGGCAGAGATGGCGTATTTGGTCATTTCTGTACCACCGGAAACACCGAGTTGATGATTGGTTTTCAGGCCATTTTTAAAGATCAGGTCCTGCCAGTCTGTAGCAGTTCCGTTTTTTATTCCGGCCAGTTCAGCAGGCAGAAAAGTAACGCCATCTGTGTAGAACCTGGGATCATCAATACCGCTGTAAGGGTGGGCCGCACCAATTGTATTCGGATTGTTTGCGTTATAAACCCCCCATTTTTTGTAGGTCTCATAGGTTTTCGGATCCATAACGTCATAATGGCCCAATGCTTTTACCTGGCCTGCATATCCGCTGTAGGTGATGGACGGAGCACCTGTTTTACCTCTCCTGGTATTGATCAATATCACACCGTTTGCGCCCCTTGAGCCGTAAATGGCGGTGGCAGAGGCATCTTTCAATATTTGTACTGAAACGACATCGTCCTGGTTGAGGTCGTTGATGTAGGTGCCGTTAAAAGGTATACCATCTACTACATATAAGACGTCATTTGTTGCACCGTCAGCTAAAGAACGCTGTCCCCTGATCGCGATGGCCGGTTTTGCACCGGGGTGGCTGTTACCACCTGCTTTTTGGATGTCAAGGCCAGGTGCCTGGCTTTGAAGAGCGCTAACTAAATTGCTCACAGGCACGCTTCTCAATGCCTCTTCATTTACCGAGGCAATGGAGCCCGTCACATCGGCTTTTTTCTGGGAACCATAACCCACTACCATCACCTCATTCATTGCAGAAACCTTTTCCTTTAAGGTCACATCTATTTGAGTTCGGTTATTAACGGTTACTTCCAAAGTTTCATACCCTACGGCCGAGAAAATGAGGGTTTGGTTGCCGTCTGGTAATTTTAAAGTATACCCACCACTGGAATCACTGTTGGTACCGTTGGTGGTACCCTTAACCCTTACCGTAATTTGCGGGAGGGTTTCACCTTTGGAATCCCTGATGGTACCTTTTACCACAATACTGCCAAGCGCTGTATAGACTACAGGGGGCTTTCTCTTAATAACAACTGTTTTCTCATAAATGGTATAGGTAAGTGGTTGGTCAGCAAAACATTTATCGAGAAAATCTTTCAGTTCTGCTTTTTTCACTGAAATACTTACCGGGTTGCTTTCGCTAATCATAGCTGAGTTGTACAGAAAAGAATAGCCGGTTTGTTTATGAAGTAATTCAAAAATTCGGGATAAGGGGGTATTATTTGCAGATATGCTTACCTGCTGGGCATAACTTGCCGCGTTAACCTGCAAAATAGCTACCAGTAAAAATGGAATCGTAAGTTTCACTATCAGACCAATTTTTGATAACATACAGGGTTCAGTCCTGCATGAAAATGCGTGGAAAAATTTATACATTTGGTTAATGGGTTAATTTATAATTGATCGTTTGAAGGATTATTTAAGTTGCTCAAAGCCTGATTGGGCTAAAAACCGGTGGCGCGCCAACGCTTCCGGTTTTTTTATTTCAGCAAATCTTGTCTGGAGGTTGTAGAACTACGGCATAACGGTTATCCTCCTTCCATCAATTTTAAAATGAACGGTACCCGTTAATTCAAGTGTGGTTAATAGTTGCGAAATGTCCTTAAACCTTGGTACGTTACCGCCGAAGTTTTGAGGTTTCAGATTGCCTTTATAAGTGACATCTACATCATACCAGCGCGCCACCTTGCGCATAATGGTTTCGATATTCTCGTCATCAAATTTGAAAAAACCATTTTTCCAGGCTATTACATTTTCTGTATTTACTGCGCGTACGCGGAAATTTGAAGCGCCGTTGTTTAAAACGCCCTGCTGGTTAGGTATCAGCATAGTGCTGCTGCCATCTTTTGTTAGCTTTACCGAGCCCTCGAGCAGGGTTGTTTCGATAACATTCTCATCATTATAAGCCATTACATTAAAATGAGTACCTAAAACCTCTACTTTCATGCCGTTGAGCACTACGCTAAAAGGCTTCTCTTTGTTCTTTGCAACCTCAAAATAAGCCTCACCAGTTAACTCCACTTTCCGTTCTTTGCCCCTGAAGCTGGTAGGATACTTTAATGATGAGCCGGCATTCATCCATACTTCTGTGCCATCGGCCAGCGTAAGCTGATATTGACCGCCCCGCGGTGTTTCTATAGTATTATAAGCAACAGCATTTTTATCTGACCTATCTGTATTGGTTCCGTAGGCCAGTTTGCCATCAGCAGTTTTGCTTAATATTGACGCCCCCTGCCTGGATATAATTCCCGTGGCAGCATCGTCAAGATCTAATTTTTTACCATCGGCGAGCGTTAAAATGGCCCGGTTCCGGCCGGGTTTAATTATGGTGGCACCTGAATCAGACCGAACGATCTGATGCTCATCTTTTGTATTTACCCAAAACCATGTACCAGCGGCCAGGAAAATCAATACAGATGCAGCTGCAACCCAATACCGGAAATTACTGCGACGTTTTTCCCCTTCGGCCGATATTTGCGACCGTAGTTTTTCAAGAATCTGCTGCCTGACTTCGTCGGAACTGCCCATTTCTGCCGACCATTCTTTAACAGTAAGCTCGAAATCGTCCTGATAATTTTCCAGCTGTGCCAATTCTTCAGCGGTGCAATATCCCGACGCGCATTTCTCGAAAAGTACTATAAATTGCTCTTTGGTCATAAATGGTTTAATACGTTATACTTAAGCTATAAAAGGTACAGCGCCTGGCTGTTACAGCTTAGTTAAAAGTATAGAGACATTTTTTAATGCCCAACTCACATACTATTTCATTTTTTTTACAGATGAGTGCGATTAGCCGCGTTACCTGTACGCGCTTTAATGGATGGGCGTAACCTAACTGCCAGGGGGTGCTTCTCAGTATTATAAAAGAGTATAAACTTTAATATTTTTTTTGTTAGATTAGCATTTACCAAATATGCTCGACAGAAACAACCCCGATGATGAACTATGGGAAGCCATAAAGTCTGGAAGCGTCAGTGCTTTCGAATTGCTTTTTGATCGGTACTGGCAGGCAGTATATACTACAGCTTTTTCTTTTTTAAATGATGCAGAAGCGGCAGCTGAAATTGCCAATGATACCTTCCTGAATATCTGGAGAAAGAAAGACACGCTGGATATTGGCTCATTCAAAAATTACCTGACCACCAGCGCCCGCTATCATACCTATAAGGTACTGAAGGCGAAGAAAAAGATGCGCCTGGCCTATGTGGAAAATTACGACCAACTCCCGGTTTCCGAAATACTGGTGCAAAATGAGGGTGAAGAAAAAATCAGGTATCTTAACCTGCAGGCAGATATAGAGAATGCTTTACTTGACCTGCCTAAACGTTGCCGCGAAATTTTCCTTTTAAGCAGGATAGCAAACCTTACCAATGTCGAGATAGCCGAAAGACTCTCTATATCTAAACGAACAGTAGAAAACCAAATATGTATTGCTCAAAAATATCTGCAGCGCAATATCAAAGACATTGCACTTACGTTGTTGCTTGCTGGTATTTTGAGATAGTTGTCTGGATTATTTCCATAAAAAATTATAGACGATTTACATCCACACCTAAAACCTCATTCAATTTATCGTGTAGTGCGCTGCCATTTAAAGTTTTTCCGATAATAACGCCATTAGGATCAATTAAGAAATTCTGCGGAATGGCCTGAACACCGAACGATTTTGCCGCCACACTATTCCAGAATTTCAATTCAGATAACTGAGTCCAGGGAAGGTCATCTTTCCTGATGGCTGCCAACCATGCAGACCTATCTTCCAACTTATCCAGCGCTACACCCACCACTGTAAAATTCTGATCCTTATATTTGTTGTAGGCTTTAACGAGGTTAGGGTTTTCTGCACGACAAGGTCCGCACCAGGAGGCCCAAAAGTCAAGGAGTACATATTTCCCCCTGAATGAAGAAAGCTTAACCAGCTTTCCCGCTGTATCAGGAATCTCAAAATCTGGTGCTATCTTACCAATTGCGGCAACAAGCATTCTATTTATGTTCCCCTCTATTTTTTTCCCTTCTTCGGTATTTTTAAGCGTTGCTGACAACCCATCAAACAGCGGCTTAACCATCTCATACGGCAGAAAATAGGCCACTTTAGGAAATAACTCGAGGCTCAACTTTGAATCGGGATGCGACTTTATAAATGAAGTGTACACCTTCACATTCATCTCGCTGAACCTTTTTCGAAAGCCTTCCAGTTTGGCCTCATAATCCGGTGTATTTTTCGGAGATAGCTTTCCTTCCAAAAATTTCTTATCATCACCAGTCAATTTTTCGTATTCTGCACCTTCCAACTTATCGAGGTCATCATAATCATTCTTTGCAGTATCTTTCGGGATAGCTGGGGCAAAAAGCTCAATGAGTTTAGCTTCAAGTTCCTTTCCATGCAAATCCATGGCAACTATGGCACCTGTACTATCAATAAGAAAGTTTCTGGGGATGGCTGTTATCCCATATCTTTTCACCATTTCAGAGTCAAAGCCTTTCCTATCGCTCAGGTTTGTCCAGGTATATTGATCTGCCTCAATGGCCTTTTTCCAGGCTGTTGGATTTGTATCCAGTGAAATGCCGATCACACCAAAACCCCTGGCTTTGTATTTTTCATATAGGGGAATTAGCTCGCGTCCTTGTTTTCTGCAAGGCACGCACCAACTGGCCCAGAAATCTATAAAAGTGTATTTATGCTTAGATGTGATTTGCTTGGATGCCACCAACTTTCCATCAGGGCCCGGCATTACAAAATCCTGATATATCAAAGCTTTTTTTTGTGCAGATGCTACTCCGGAAGCATTGCTTTCTACAGCATTGTTATCTATATCATTTATGGCTACTGTAAACGCTTTCTTTGAAGGAGGAAGGCACATCTGGTCATTACAGGCCATGTATTTGATGACGAAAGACAAGTCTGTCTTTTTCTCAGATTTCAACTTCACAATTTGTGTAAAGCTGACCCCTTTTGCATAATAAGCCACCTCTTCGCCCTTTTTTCTATCCAATCCCTGCTCGCTTACTGGCCCTGTTAATTCTACATTGTCATTGCTGGCAAATATAAATTCAGTAGGCATGCCCAATCCGCCATCCGATGACTGTGGGTAGATGTGAAATGGCTCCTGGATAATAGCCATAAACTTTATTTCATAAGTTAAAGGAGCAATCTTTCGACTGCCAAACTTCCAGGAAACCGGATGGTTATCCTGAGCTAATGCCAGGCACGTTAATGTACTTAGTATTAGAAAAAGCACTATTCTTCTCATTGGTTTCTATGTTTCGTAATTTCTACCATTGCTTTCAGCTTATAATACTCTCTATCTGTAGAACCTGCATAACCTGAGCTGAAAAACCTGATATTGCCCATCGGATCAAAGATGATTTTGGTAGGAGTAGCTGTTACAGCATATGCTTTATTCTCTTCATCCTGTAATATTTCAAGCTTAACCGGCTTTCGTGCAGCAAATACTTTTACCTCTGCCTGAGGCTCAAACAGGTTGACCACAAATAGTTGAAATTCACTTTTCTTATATTCGGCCACTACTTTTTCAAAGCCGGCAAAAGCCGCTACACAAGGTGTGCAGCCGGTAGACCAGAAATCAAGTACCAAAATTTTACCATTATAATCACCGAGGTTAACTGGCTTGCCATCAAGAGCATTCAGCGTAATTTCTCTCAGGGGTTTATTAGCCAGAAACGTGTTTAGAAACTTGTCAGGTTGTTTAGCATGGGGCATAGTGCCAGTAAGTGGTAATGTTGGAGATTCAACATACATTTTTTCTACCTTATGGTAATATTTTTGATAAGCCTCGTCCTGTAGAGATTTTAGATATTGGTCGAACCCCTTGTCTGATCCTCTAACTTGCTTATAGATATCTTTAAAGGTCTCGACCATATATGGGTTGGAATCGGCTTCCCTAAAAGCTTTGCTCAAAGTGTCGAATGCAATTTTAGGCTCACCAGCAGCAGACATTACTATGGCATAGCGGTTTAGATAGTTGGATTTGACATCTTTAAAGTAACCATTGTCACTAGCGGAAGCCACCTTTTTTCCGGCTGAATTAGCGATCATCGCTTTGGCTGCTTCAATGTTTCCCAGTTTGGCATTGGCCGCCGCATTCAAATCCATTAAAACATGAGCTCTACCAACAGCATCGGTCAAAGTACCTTTTTTCAATTGCTCCAAAAATTCATTGGTATACCTGGCAACAGCAGCATATTGCTTTTTCTCATCAAACAATTTCTCGAGTGCATAAGTTAGGTTTAAAAATTGAATGAGGTTGTATTTAGGTTGGGCCGCCTGATAATGGTTGTACTTCTCTAAATTCCCCTTGGCTAACCAGTTCACAGCGAGTTCAGCACGAAAACTATTGTCTTCTTTTTCGGCTAACTGTGCCTTATTTTCATTGTAATATTTATCCTGGTCTTCAACTTTTTCAATCATCATAAAGTCTTGAAGGCCATATTTTTTTACGGGTGTCTGCTGCGCCCAGGCTGAGCCGGAAATCAACAGCAATAAGATTAGTTTTCTCATAAGTGTTATTTTTAAAAGCTAAATGCTATTGTAACAGCATTTAGCTTAGGTTATTTAATTGTTATGGATTTTCCTGTAGACCTTGACTCGTTCCCAACACAACTTCTCCAAATTTTAGTGCAAATCTTTCTGGTTTTAGGATATAACTTTGTGCTAAAGTTCCATTTTCATTAAATGTTTTATGGGTATATTTGACGTGATCTCTATATATAGGATCTTGAGATAAACGGCGCATATCTAACCATCTACTCCCAGAGAAGAAGAGTTCACGAATGCGTTCATCAAGGATAAACCTCACTAGCGCTTGTTGATTTCCCGCAATGCCAGCAGGCACAGGAGCCGCTGCTGCGGAGGTTCTTTTTACGCGCAATGCCTGCACATCCTGCACAGCTCCGGCGAGGTCATTTGTACGAGCCCTTGCTTCAGCACGCATCAAATATAAATCGGGCAAAGTAGGCCCAACATCATCTGTAAATGTAAATAGAGGCCTTCTCATACCCCTGGGATATATAGCCGTTTCATTAAAATCATAGACATCGGACTTATACAAACGCCTATCTGATGAATCAAATAGATTAACCGTTTCTTCTGAAAGCACGTAGGTATCAGGTGCGCTAAAGGTAATCTTAATGGCATCAATGTTAAAAATGGTTTCTGTATCATTGATGACCTGAGGTTTATTTGCGGAATAACCAAATCCGGTATGGGGAAGCCATGACTGGGCCCCTCCTGCAGGATTTAAAACTACGTTATAATCATACAAGCCAAGTGGAATATTAGCTTTCTGAATTTCCAAAAAAGCCAGGTCAAGGTTAGTCTTTGCCTCAGTATAATTATTCATGGCAAAATAAATACGCGCCAAAAAAACATACGCAGTGAGCTTACTGATTTTACGACGGTGGGTCAACACGCCTAAATTTGGTATCGATTCCGTGATATCTTTGATCATCAGGTCGTAGTTTTCCTTCTGACTCAGACGTACAAAATTTGTCTGATTTACATCAGATTTGGTAATGTCTGGGATACCAAGATCTGTGGCAGCAGTAACTGCATTATAAGGTTTCGAATAATCACTTAAGAACATAAAATTACAGATTGCCCTCAGCACTCTGGCTTCTGACCTGACAGCCATCTTTTGGGCCTCAGTGCCACCTTCAGAATCCATTACATTATTGATAACCTTATTAAAGACATAAAGTCTCCTGATGTAAATGGCTTCATTTGAAGATGCAGAACTGAATTCGTCAGGGGTAGCCCCCGCATCATAAATTCGATCTGCGTACTTAAACAGACGTTGCATCCGTGTTGGCAGTTCATTAAAAAAAGGCTCCATTGCTGCCATCTCATCGCCCATGTAAATATTTGCAGGCAAAAAGGTCTGAATATTCGAAATATTCAATACCTGTTCATAGTCATTTGTTGTCTTCAAGACCTTTTGTCCCTTTGGCACTATTTCCAGGAATTCTTTTTTACAGGAAAATTGGAACAATAACACCAGGGCAAAAGCAGAACCCAGCATATATTTTTTAAAAGTTGTCATAACTTGTCATTTTAGTGTTGATGATTAAAATGTAATGTGCGCACCTAATGATATCGTCCCTTGTGCAGGCCTCACATTAGTTATCTGCGAATTGTTCCTGTTAACTTCCGGATCAAAATCTAAGTCATTGGCCGTCCATAGCAGCAGGTTGTTTACGTTAACACGGAAGGTAATTGATTGTGCATTTATCTTATTTGCTACCAATTGTGGAAGTGAGTAGCTTAAACTAATATCCCTGATCTTTAAATAATCGGCGGACAAAATTCTTGCACTTCCCAAATTGTAATAATTCAAATCTCTGGAGGCAGCAATTGTTGAATTGGCGACATATCTTGGGATGTCTGTACGAGCCTCATCACCGGGAACCTTCCAGCGCTCTAAAAATCCGCGTTGGAAATTGTTGCCATAAATCACGGCATCTGTTGCCGTATTAACCCTCGGATCACGTATGACATGACCCGCATTGAAAATCATATTTATGCCTAAGTTGAAAGCTTTATATTGGAAATTATTGCCAAAGCCACCAGACAAAGGAGCCTGGGTTACGCCCATCCTAAGAATATCAGCAGGTAAGCTTACATTCGGAGCAGAGGTAACCGTTCCATCGGCAAGTCTGATTTGAGGATCTCCTGAGGCATTTAGCCCGGCATAATTGTAAGCATACAAAGAATAAAGTGATTGACCAACGATTGAAGTTGTTCCTTGAGAAAACGATGAGCCCACCAATCCTGCTCCGGTAGTAGCCACATTATTAAGGTTCAATTTGGTTAGCTTGTTTTTATTATAGCCTAACATTAAACTGCTGCTCCAGGTAAAATTCCTTGCCCTTAAATTAACTGAATTCAAGCCTATATCTATTCCCTTGTTCTGCATGGCCCCAAAATTGCCAGTTACGCTTGCATAACCTGTTAATGGAGAAGTAAGCACAATACCAATAAGGTCGTTGGTCTTTTTCAGGTAAACATCAACCGTAGCACTTAACCGATTGTTAAGCATAGCAAAGTCTAAACCTGCGTTATAGTTTTTAGTAAGTTCCCAGGTTAATTTGTCGTTGGCAGGAGTTCTTAAAACTAAACCAGATCCATTTACGGCATTCAAATTAACCTGAGCTGCAAAGATGTCAAAAGAAGCAGCTTGTCCAGGCAACGGCACATTTCCTGTAATTCCATAGGTTAAGCGAAGATCTAAACGGTTTAACCAGTTAACCGGTTTCATGAACGCTTCGTTCCCCAAACTCCATTTTGCGCCTACGCTATATACAGGTTTGTTTTGGGCAGATTTATCAAAGCCAAAGAGATTGCCCTGATCTATCCTAAAGCTACCATTTAACGAATACTTTCTGGCAAAGGTATAAGCAGCACTGGCAACATAAGAAGTTGTTCTTACAATGGGTTGTTCTTTGATATCAGGACTAAGCGTTAATAAAGTTTGACCAGATACCGAGCCTGCTACTCCGGCTATTGTACCGGATGATAATCTAACAGCATCAACAAAATTGGAGGTTTGCGCATCCTCATCCCATCCATAAAAATATCCGTTGCTGTTGATACCTTGTTCGCTTCTAGCTTCTTGTGCGAACATCGCGGTTAGCTGGTGTTTATCCCAGTCACGGTCATAGGTTAGCTGGTTTCTTATCGTCCAACTCTTTGTTAAAGAGTTTGTTGTTGCTAATGTTCCACCAAACTGAGGCAAATTATATACCGGTACAGAGGTTAAGGTAGGGGCAACTGTGAACCGTGTTTTCAATACCCTCACATCATAGTTGCGCTCATCTCTAACAGATCTGCCCACATTTGTCGCATAGTTGTAGCCATAAGTCCCCGTAAACCTTAAGCCTTCCAGGATATCTATTGTTCCCCCGGCTTGAAATCTTGTGTTTAATAAATTTGTATTTGATTTGGCCCTGTCTTGTTCCAAAATTGGATTATAATCCAGGTTTATCCGGCTTCTTGCCTGAAAATCCAGGCGTCTTGCCTCAACAAATGCACCTGCCCAATTCACATTTAACGGATTACCATTTGAATCTTTCAGCAATTGGTATTCATTATCTGCGATATTGCCAGGGATCGATACATTTTTACTATTAGTAATTCTATTATTAATTTCAGCATTCAGGTTTATTTTAATTCTTTTGCTCACGGTAAACTGATTATTAAGAAGAAGCTGATATGCATTGTCATTCTGACCAGGGGTATTGCTTACCCTGCCAACATGCTGGGCTAATCCATAAAATGAATGCACCTTGCCACCTCCTGAAACCGATAGCGTCTGATTTAGAATGGATGCATCGCGGATCAAAAGATCGTTGATCTGATCTAAATTGGATAATTGTGATAAACTGTCCAATTTAAAATTGGCCTGCGCCTGTGTAATCACATTTCTATTTGCATCATACAAAATCTGCAGATGTGGAGGTATCAAACCAATATTTTGTAATGCACTATAACTTGTTGATGCGGAAAATAGAGGGAATAACTCTCTGGCAAGGGCTATATGTTCTGCATTAGAAATTCTCGGTATATAATAGCGGTCCGGGCGCCCGCTAAACTCATAATAACCATCATAATCGATCTTAAGTTTATCCCCGCCTTTCCCCTTTTTTGTCACAACAACGATTACCCCATTTGCAGCTTTTGCACCCCAGATAGATGAGGCTGTAGCATCTTTGAGTATGGTAATGTCTTCAACGCTCTGCGCATTTAAATTGTCAAAAATTTCTCTGGAAACCTGGATACCGTCTACTACATATAAAGGTTCAGTATTAAGGTTAATAGAGGTAGTTCCCCGAATCACAATGCCACCGTTACCACCCGAACCGCTGGATAAACCAGGTACCAATCCTTCCAGGCGGTTAAGCAAGGTTGGTGAGCCGGCAGATCTGTCCAGCATCACTTTCAGGTTTGGCTTAGAAAATGAACCAGTACTACGCTCTTTAGAAATCTGCTGATAACCGGTATTATAGGTGATCTGAACCTCAGAAAGATTGCTCGTTGACAGCGTCATTCTTACCGTTCCCATATCGGTTTTGGCAGTTAAGTTAAGCGGCTCGTACCCCATATAAGCAATGATAATGGTAGCATTTGCTTCAACGTTCAGTAAAATAAACTCGCCCCTGAGATTGGTGCTGCCCAATATTTGTTTGTCCCCTTCAACAAAGACAGAAGCACCAGCCAATGGCTCCCCTTTTTCATCCAGTACCTTTCCCCGAACGGTAATCTTATCCGTTAGAAAAGACGCCTTATTTAAAGGAGCAGAAGTTTCCTGCTGCTTTCTGATAGATATTGTCTTACCTTCTATCTCATATTTCAGGTTAAGTCCCTTAAGTGCCGAGCTTAGTACCTCCTCAACGGTGGCATTGGTAACTGCAACCGACACCTTCTGATTGCTGGAAATCAGCTTATTTTCATAGAAAATATCAAATCCACTTTGTTTTCTGATTTCCTTCAGCACATCCTTAAGCGGAGTATTGGTTTGCGTCAAAGTTATGCGCTGGCCAAACGTTGCCGCGCTCAGCTGCATAAGGGATGCTATTAATATCACGGTGGTTAATCGCATAATTAGCAAAATTTTATGGTATAGCGGCAGGGATATACCGCATTTCCTGGTATAGTTTTTATACATTTGTTAGGTTCGGTTAAGTAGCTGGCCTTGTGTCCTCGAAAAACGCTGGCTAGCTACGGTTTAACAGTTGATTTTTTAATTGTTCCGAATACAACCAGGAGTGTTAACGCACTTCTGGTTTTTTTTATCCGGTACGCTGGCGCTCTTTATTGTAAATTTCTATCCATCCTATTGTTTTAAAGGTGAAATAATCTGTTATTTTGAAACGTAAATTTTTCTTCCATCTACTTTGAAATGTACAAACCCTGATTTTTCAATTAGCTTAAGTACATCTTTTAACTTGTTGTTTCTTGAAATCCAGCCCCCGGTCTCTATACCCGAAGGTGTCGAAATTTCGTAAATCACCTCTACATCGTACCATCGGGCAATCTTTCGCATAGCCGCTGTAAACTCAAGGCCATCCAAATTAAAATCTCCATTTTTCCAGTCAACAATGTTTTCTATATTGGCTTTATTCACCTGAATGGAATTTCCATTATTTACCGCCTCCTGGCCAGGCTTTATGATCCGTCTATTTTCCCCTTCAGTTACATTTACCGATCCTTCCAAAAGCGTGGTTGCAACCGTTGGCTCATCTCCGTAGGCATTCACATTAAAATGTGTACCCAGCACCTCTACCTGCTGTCCTTTGCTTTCAACTACAAAAGGATGCGTTTTATCTTTAGCGATTTCGAAATACGCTTCTCCCGTAAGTTTGACTTTACGTTTTCCGCCTTCGGTTAAGCCTGCAGTATAGGTTAAACTCGAAGCAGCGTTAAGCCATACTTTACTTTTATCGGGTAGGGTTACGATATAGGTCTCTCCCTTGGCTGTACTTAAAGTGTTGATTTTATTCGCTTCAGCACTTCCCTTTATTTCGTAGACCAGCTGTCCATCGGCAGATTTACTGATCTCTACCCCTGCCTCTTCGGCTAACTGTCCATTAACTGCATCTGTTAACCTGATCTTTTTACCGCTGGCAAGGGTTAAGGTTGCACCCTGTTTACCCGGACCAATGTCGTTTTTTGCATAGTCCGCAGATCCTGAAATGAATTCGGAATGGCGAAGCCCAGAGAAAAACCAAATCCCGAAAACAATCGATACCAGCGCAGCAGCAGCTACTGCAATTCGAGGCCACAATGGCACAGGTGAAATACCAGCACCGGAAACTGATGCCGGAAGTTTAGCCCAGATCCGCTCTCCTATTAATTGTGCGTCTACGGCCGTATCGTCATCTTTGGCAGCATCCGCAAAGCGATTAAATGCCTGTTCAACCTTCACGTTATCATCATGGGTGGTTAAACCCTCGTGATATTTGTCTAACAAGACTTTTGCTTGCTTAAAGTTTTCTTCCATGGTTTAGTTGCTGGCTGTATAAAGGTAAAACGGGCAACTAAACAAAGAGTACTAGATGAAACTAAAAAATAATTAGAAAAATATTCAGGGAGTCGCCCATTTTATCTTTTAGGGTACGAATGGCGTTGCTGATCTGGTTTTTTACCGTTTGCTGGGAAATGCCCAGTTCATCGGCAATTTCCTGGCTACTCTTAAACTCTTTGCGGCTCATTTCAAAAACCTGTCTCATTTTTTCGGGAAGGCGCTTAATTTCACGTTCAACAATGTCGTACAGTTCTTTTTCTATATACAGCTGATCGGGCATTACTTCTCCCGACTGGATGATCTGGTGGAGTTGCTCAAGATAACGGTTTGCCACATGGGTATGCCTCACCAAATCCAGGATCTTGTTTCGTGTTAACTTGTATAAAAATCCTGCCAGGGGCATTTCGGCAACCATCTGGTCCCTTTTATCCCAAAATACTACAAATACATCCTGTACCACGTCTTCCGCGCTGGTGCTGTCTTGCAGCAGCTTTCTGGCAAACCGGAACAGCAGCTGCCAATAACGGTCGTAGATCGCCCTGTAAGCCAGGGCATCACCTTTATTAAACAACTTGCTCAGCTCTGTATCGGTATATTTACTGTATGCAGACATGATTTGCGAACTTAATTAATAATTCGGGCACAACCATACATTGCACAAGAATAATTTACCATCCTACCCAAACACTATCACTTACATTTTTCCCATTACTTGCCTTGAAGGCAATATAACAATGCAGATCCTTGCCAGCAAAGCTGGCAGGGAGTTCTAAATCATCCCGACCGGCGCTTCTCCTGGCGCCGCTTAGCACATATACGGCTTTAAAAAGTTCCGGGCAGTAAACCAGCAGCATGGTCCTGTCGTTTTTAATGCCCCAATCCATGTCGACATCTACAGCCCAGGTGCAGCTGTTTTTTCTCTCCATTTTTCTCTTACAAAAATCATAGTAGCATAAAGTGTTTCTTTAGCTTCAGGAGTTAGAAATATGGCTAAACTCATATGCCCTTTAATTCCGTAACAATCTGTTCGAAAGGAATTAATTGGCCATCTTTTGCTTGCTTACGACTTCTTTCCAAACCCTGTTTTACGTGTTTGGGCAATTCCGTTAAAAAATCTTTTTTCTCTGCATTAAATAACGCCCTGATCTTCTGAATAATGGTTTCATCCTCCGTATCAAGCAATAATTTAATCAGTTCAATTTTTTCGGTCTGCAAGTCCATACCCAAATTTAGTGAAATTCTTTTAAATAACATCTGCGTTCTGTATCTGTTCATAAACATTGTTTTTGTGAACTTAAGTATATCACATACTCAACCCACAGAAACAGCCAAATTTATTTTTAATTAGGGAGAATGTTTATCCGATCATAATGGTGTTCAGGCACACTTTTATAGCTAATCTGCTAATTGTTAAAAATATACGGATTGAATTGAGCAGCGAGGCCCGAAAACAAAAAAGCCTCAGATTTCTCTGAGGCTTTCAGTGCACTGGTAGGGATTCGAACCCCAAACCTTCTCATCCGTAGTGAGATGCTCTATCCAGTTGAGCTACAAGTGCATTTTTAACGTTCTCCCGTTTCGTTAACGGACTGCAAAAGTAATGCTTGAAATTGAATTTCGCAATTTTTTTTGAAATAATTCTGTCCAGAACGTTAAAAAAATATGGTTATGCTTCTATAGATTTTTTAATTGCATCAAAATCAGGCATGTTACCTGCATCTTCCAATACTTCTGCATGGATAATTTTTCCTGCTTCATCAATCACAAAAGCTGCCCTCTTCGAAACCCCTTTTAAATTAAAGACGAAATCTTCATAAAATGCGCCATACGCTTTTGATATTTCTTTATTAAAATCTGAAAGCAGAGGAAACTGATAAGCCTGGTCTTCTTTAAATTTCGCAAGTGTAAACGGAGAATCCACTGAAATGCCTACCACATCAGCATTCATTCCTTCATAATAGCCAAAGCTATCTCTCATGGTACACAACTGTGCTGTGCAAACTCCTGTAAATGCCATAGGAAAAAAATGTACTACCAATTTTCTGCCTTTATAATCCGAAAGTGATACTTCTTTCAACTCAGAACTGAATAACTTAAAATCAGGGGCCTGATCACCAATTTGTAATGCCATATTGAACTCTTTTTATATGATTAATGTTGTTTTAATTGCTCATCTATTATCGCTAGCCCCTCGTTAAAACTATGTGGGTGATAGCCCAGATCCTTAATAGTTTTATCCAGAATGAAGCCGGTCCTTACCGGTCTTTTTGCGGCCTGGTTTAAAGCGGCGCTGCCAATCTCGCTGATCAGGCTTTCATCCAGGTTCCAGAAAGCGGCAACCCTTCTAACCAACTCAACAATACTCATCATATCCTTACCCGATGCATTATAAACACCACGTGCATCTTTTTCTACAGCAAGCAGACAACAATCTGCCAGGTCTTCCGCCAGGGTAGGCATCCGCCACTGGTCGTTCACCACATTTATAGGACTTCCTTTTTCAAGTGCCCCTTTTGCCCACAAAACGATATTGCTTCTACTCATATCGCTTACAATACCGTATACAATAATGGTACGAAGAATCGCCCAGCGACAGGCAGAACCTTTGATCACTTCCTCTGCCTCCAGTTTTGTAACCCCGTAATAACTTAACGGATTTGGTGCTGCCAGTTCATCATAAGGCCCATGTGCACCGTCAAAAATAAAATCGGTAGACAAATGCACCAATTGTATATTGTGCAATTCGCACAAAGACACCAGGGTTTTAACAGCACCTACATTTAACTGGTAAGCAAGCTTCTGCTTCAATTCACAAGTATCTACATTGGTCATTGCAGCTGTATGGATAATGGCATCAGGCTGGTATTTTTCCACAACTGCTTTTACATTGTCCGGATCAAGTATATCCATTTCTGCATACAGATAGCCCGCTTTCAAAGGGTACCTGTTGGCCCCTTTGGAAGTTGCAACCAGGTTAAATTGATTTGTAACCAGCAGTCTTTCTGTAATTTTCTGACCTAAAAGGCCGTTGCTTCCTGTTACCAGTACTGTTTTCATTAGCGTCTAATTTATTTATAAACAGCTGTTTTGGTCGGCTAAAACCAGAGAATTCAAGCTGCTTTACCTTCTGCGAAAATACCATTTTAAAAACTGTTGAAAAACTTTTTATTTATGTGTGTAATTCTTGTATAAAAATTTTAACTTTGCAAACCAAATTGTAAGCTCATAAAAGGGCCTTTAACAAATTGATATTTATAATTTTACCCAAAACAATATATGCCTAACATTGGAAAAATAGCGCAGATTATAGGACCGGTAGTTGACGTGAGTTTTGCCGACGATGCTCATTTACCTCAAATCTTCTCTGCATTAGAGATTGAAAAAGAAAACGGACAGAAGATCGTTTTAGAAGTTCAACAACATCTTGGTGAAGACCGTGTACGTGCAATTGCAATGGACTCGACCGATGGTTTAGTTCGTGGAATGAAAGCACTGGATACCGGCGCTCCTATCAAAATGCCGGTTGGTGATCAGATTAAAGGTCGCTTGTTCAATGTTGTTGGCGAAGCTATCGACGGCATCAACGCAGTTGATAAAACCGGCGGTCGCCCTATTCACAATGCCCCTCCTAAGTTCGACGACCTGTCAACCGAAACAGAAGTATTGTTTACAGGTATCAAAGTAATCGACTTATTAGAGCCTTATGCTAAAGGTGGTAAAATCGGTTTGTTTGGTGGTGCTGGTGTAGGTAAAACGGTATTGATTATGGAGTTGGTAAACAACATTGCGAAAGCATATGCTGGTTTATCTGTATTCGCCGGTGTAGGTGAGCGTACCCGTGAAGGTAACGACCTTTTACGTGAGTTCATTGAGTCTGGTGTAATCAACTATGGTGATGAGTTCCTTCACTCCATGGAAAAAGGCGGTTGGGATTTAAAAACTGTAGATACTGAAAAATTAAAAGACTCTAAAGCAACATTGGTATTCGGTCAGATGAACGAGCCTCCTGGTGCACGTGCCCGTGTAGCACTATCTGGATTAACAGTTGCTGAATATTTCCGTGACGGTGATGGCGAAGGCGCTGGAAAAGACATCCTTTTCTTCGTTGACAACATCTTCCGTTTTACCCAGGCAGGTTCTGAGGTATCGGCACTATTAGGCCGTATGCCTTCTGCGGTAGGTTACCAGCCAACACTGGCAACTGAGATGGGTTTGATGCAAGAGCGTATTACTTCAACAAAACGCGGATCAATTACTTCTGTACAGGCGGTTTATGTACCTGCGGATGACTTGACCGACCCTGCTCCGGCTACAACATTTGCCCACCTTGATGCTACAACCGTATTGTCTCGTAAAATTGCTGAGTTAGGTATCTATCCTGCGGTGGATCCATTGGATTCTACTTCACGTATCCTTTCTCCTGCCATCTTAGGTGATGATCACTACAATACAGCTCAACGCGTAAAAGAAACTTTACAACGTTATAAAGAACTTCAGGATATTATCGCCATCCTTGGTATGGACGAATTATCTGAGGAAGATAAACTGGTTGTATCGCGTGCACGTCGTGTTCAGCGTTTCTTGTCTCAGCCATTCCACGTAGCTGAGCAGTTCACCGGATTAAAAGGTGTATTGGTTGACATCAAAGATACCATCAAAGGATTTAACATGATCATGGATGGTGAGGTTGATGAATATCCTGAAGCAGCATTTAACCTTGTAGGCAGCATCGAAGAGGCTATTGAAAAAGGTAAAAAATTATTAGCTGAAGCCAACGCTTAATTTTAAAGCGTATATACTATATATATGACACTAGAAATATTAACACCAGACAAAAAAGTTTTTGAAGGCGAAGTAACTGCAGTTACTGTACCAGGAACAATGGGCTCTTTCCAGATTTTGAAAGACCATGCTCCTATTATTTCTACTTTGGAAGATGGCCCGGTGATTATTAAAAGCAAAACCGGCGAAGATACCTTTATTATTAAAGGTGGTGTCGTTGAGGTCCTGAAAAACAAAATTATTGTTTTGGCCGAAGGGGTTGCTTAATATTTAATCGTACAATATTGAAAAGCCCTTTGAAATTTCAAAGGGCTTTTTTTATGAGTATTGTTTTTAGTTTTTAATCAACTTTTTTAGCCGGTTAGCCCGTTTTAGGAAGAAAATGACAAAAAATACAATGCAGGCATAACAACTATACCGAATACCGAAATCATAATTGGTATAACAACAACCAATTTAGATACCAAAAACAGGAAAAATAAAGAATAAAATATCGAAATATTAAAAATTAAAAGAATCATATTTTTTTTCAATTATTTTTACCCAGCTATTGATAGTTTAGATAGCAAGCACTAAATTGGATTTATAAAGCAACAGCAGATAAAAAGTAAAATGAACCATTCAATTACAGCCTTATTTAACGTCATTATTAACGGAATTCTTCTTCTGATTATTCAGAAGGATAAGGCGCTGTAAATGAATATTTAATAAAAAATATACGCAAGCGCCCCCCAAAAGTGGCGCTTTTTTAATGAAACATCTAAAACAAAACATACCTGGAACCAAATGCAATACTTTAACTCAAATACCGTGCTTTACTTAAACGGAAAGTTTCAGAAAGCCAATAACACAACTGCCGATATATACGGACAGTCACTACATTATGGCTATGCTGTATTTGAGGGAATAAGAGCATACAATACGCACAATGGCACCCGGGTTTTTAAAGCCAGGCAGCATTTTGAACGCTTAAAACGTTCGGCGGAGCTGGTTCATATGCCTTTTCCATGGGATGTTAATGACCTGATCAAACAGACCTACAAGCTACTTGAAATCAATAATTTAAAAAACGCGTATATCAGGCCTTTGGTTTATTGTGCCCCTAATATGTCGCTCGTGGCCGGTACCAAAACATCCATCATGATCTGTGCCTGGGAATGGGGCGCTTACCTTGGCCACGAACAGTTGAAGGTTTGCATCAGCAGCTACGAACGGCCCAACCCGAAATCTACTCCTATGGAAGCCAAAGTGAGCGGAAATTATGTAAATTCTATACTGGCCACTACAGAAGCAAAAAGCAAAGGTTTTGATGAGGCCTTGTTACTGGACATGAACCAGAACATAGCCGAAGCACCGGGAGCAAATATCTTTATTGAAAAGAACGGCCGGTTATACACCCCACCTAAAGGCCATATTTTACCAGGAATTACCCGTGCTACTGTAATTGAGTTATGCCATATACTGGATATTGAAATTATAGAAAAACACCTGACAGAAAGGGATTTGAAACATGCTGACAGCGCATTTTTCTGCGGAACAGCAACAGAAATAGCAGGCATTGCCTCGGTAGATGAGTACAAGTTCCCCTTGAGATGGACAGACAGCCTTGGCGCAACAATACAGCGTACCTATAAATCGCTGGTCCTGGAAAAACAGAATTACGAAGTTATTATATAAAGAACCAAAGCATATAAATTACACACAACGCCTAATCACCAAAACAAAATATGTCACAAACACCAGAAATTAACCGATACAGCAAGACTTTTACCCAAGACCCTACCCAGCCTGCAGCGCAGGCCATGCTTTATGGGATCGGATTAACCAAAGAAGATATGGATAAAGCCCAGGTTGGTATTGCCAGCATGGGATACGATGGAAACACCTGCAATATGCACCTGAACGGGCTTGCACAGATCGTTAAAGAAAGTGTCTGGAAAAATGATATGGTTGGCCTTACTTTTGGCACGATTGGCGTGAGCGACGGCATGTCGAACGGAACCGACGGCATGCGTTATTCACTGGTATCCAGGGATGTAATTGCCGATTCTATAGAAACCATTTGTGGCGGTCAGTATTATGACGCCCTGATTACTGTGCCCGGCTGCGATAAAAACATGCCGGGTTCGGTTATGGCGATGGGCCGCTTAAACCGACCTTCCATTATGGTGTATGGCGGAAGTATCCACTCCGGAAAATATAAAGGCAATTCTTTAAATATAGTTTCTGCCTTTGAAGCCTTAGGTCAGAAACTTGCCGGAAATTTGGATGAAGAAGATTTTCAGGGCGTAATTAAAAATGCCTGTCCGGGTGCCGGTGCCTGCGGAGGTATGTATACCGCCAACACTATGGCTTCTGCCATAGAGGCTTTGGGAATGAGCTTGCCTTACAGCTCCTCCTACCCTGCCACAAGCGAAGAGAAAAAGAATGAGTGTATAGCCGCCGGTAAGGCCATCAGGGTTTTACTGGAGAAAAACATATTGCCTTCAGACATCATGACCGAAAAAGCATTTCACAATGCCATTGTAACGGTAATGGTGCTGGGCGGATCTACAAATGCAGTATTGCACCTGATTGCGGTAGCCAAATCTGTAGGCCTGAACCTGACGCTTGATGATTTCCAGAAAGTAAGCGACAGCACCCCTGTTCTGGGCGACCTGAAACCTAGCGGTACTTACCTGATGGAAGACTTGCATGAAATTGGCGGTGTACCTGCAGTATTGAAATATTTGTTAAAGGTAGGTCTGGTACATGGCGACTGTGTGACCGTTACTGGTAAAACCCTGGCAGAAAACGTTGCAGGTGCAGCCGATCTTGATTTCGATAAACAAAAGATCATTTTTCCGGTTGAACAGCCAATCAAAGAAACGGGCCACCTGCAGATGTTGTACGGTAACCTGGCCACCAAAGGTGCAGTAGCCAAGATCAGCGGAAAAGAAGGCGAGAAATTTACCGGTCCGGCCCGCGTGTTTGACGGTGAACAGAACCTGATTGCTGGTATCCAAAGCGGAAAAGTAAAAAGCGGAGACGTGGTGGTTATCAGGCAGGTTGGCCCTAAGGGTGCCCCTGGTATGCCTGAAATGCTGAAACCCACTTCTGTAATTATTGGTGCCGGTTTGGGCAAATCGGTTGCATTGATTACCGATGGCCGCTTCTCTGGCGGAACACACGGCTTCGTTGTGGGCCACATTACCCCTGAAGCCTGGGATGGCGGAAACATCGCCTTGGTACATGACGATGATATCATCACTATAGATGCGGTAAACAACAGCATTGATGTTCACCTAACCGATGAGCAGCTGGCTACCCGCAGGGCGGTCTGGAAACAGCTTCCACCACCCGTCACCAAAGGCGTGCTCTACAAATACATTAAACAAGTGAGTAACGCCAGTGAAGGTTGTGTTACAGATGCCTATACTGAATAAATAAAAATTAGAAACCCCAATACCTAAATATATAACAATGGATACAGCACAAGAGGAAGCAAACACCTTAACAGCGCCAAAAAAGACAGTAAATGTTTCTGGCTCTGTGGCTTTATTGGAAGGATTAATAGCCGAAGGTACGGACACCGTTTTTGGCTACCCTGGCGGCGCCATTATGCCCATTTATGACGCCCTATACGACTACAACGACAAATTAAAACATATACTGGTACGCCACGAGCAGGGTGCAACCCACGCTGCCCAGGGCTATGCCAGAACATCGGGTAAAGTTGGTGTTGCATTTGCAACCAGCGGTCCGGGGGCTACCAATCTGGTAACCGGCCTGGCAGATGCACAGATAGACAGCACACCTATGGTTTGCATTACCGGACAGGTTTTTGCACACCTGCTGGGTACGGATGCGTTTCAGGAAACCGATGTGATCAACATCACCACCCCCGTTACCAAATGGAACTACCAGATTACCGATGCCTCGGAAATTCCATCTGTACTTGCAAAGGCATTTTACATTGCCCGCAGCGGCAGGCCAGGCCCGGTATTGATAGACATCACCAAAAATGCACAGCTGCAAATGTTCGATTATGAGGGCTACACGCCATGCGAACACATCCGCAGCTACCGCCCAAAACCGGTAATCAGAAAAGAGTATATAGAACAGGCCGTAGCGATGATCAACAGCGCCAAAAAGCCTTTTGTACTTTTTGGACAGGGGGTGTTATTGGGCGGAGCCGAGCAGGAGTTTAGGGCTTTTGTAGAAAAAAGCGGTATCCCTTCTGCATGGACCATTATGGGCGCGGGTGCAATCCCTACCGATCATCCTTTAAATGTTGGGATGCTGGGCATGCACGGAAACTATGGCCCTAATGTACAGACCAATGCCTGCGATGTTTTGATCGCTATAGGAATGCGTTTTGACGACCGTGTAACCGGCAGGCTCGATAAATATGCAAAACAGGCCAAAGTAATTCACCTGGATATAGATCCGGCTGAAATTGACAAGAACGTAAAGGCCGATGTGCCGGTTTGGGGCGATTGTAAAGAAACTTTACCCTTATTGACAGCATTAATTGAAGAAAAACAGCACACGGAATGGCTGGCAGAATTCAGGGCCTTTGATAAAATTGAACAGGATACCCTGATACAGAAAGAACTGAACCCTTCAGAAGGTGAAATGACCATGGGTGAAGTAATCCATCAGTTAAACACACTGACCAAAGGCGATGCTGTGATTGTAACAGATGTAGGCCAACACCAGATGGTGGCCTGCCGCTATGCCAAATTCAACAACACCAGGAGCAACATTACCAGCGGGGGGCTCGGCACCATGGGTTTTGGTTTACCTGCGGCAATAGGTGCTAAATTTGGCACACCAGACAAAACGGTGGTTGCTGTAATAGGCGACGGTGGTTTCCAGATGACCCTGCAGGAACTGGGTACCATTATGCAGAGCGATGTAAATGTAAAGATCCTGATCCTGAACAACAGGTTCCTGGGTATGGTACGCCAGTGGCAACAGCTGTTCCACGAAAAACGCTATTCATTCGTAAACATTACCAGTCCTGATTTTGTAAAACTGGCCGACTCTTATTACATCGCCGGTAAACGGATTTCAGAAAGGGAACAATTGAGTTCTGCGCTGGAAGAAATGCTGAACCACCCAGGCTCCTTCCTTTTGGAAGTAATGGTAGCAAAAGAACACAATGTATTTCCAATGGTACCACAAGGCATGAGTGTAGCCGAAATCAGACTTAAATAATTTAGATCATGAGCAATTCCAACGAAATAGAAAACGGAAAGCAGGAGTTTACGATCACCGCCTATACCGAGAACAGGATAGGTATACTGAACCGTATCGCCATTATCTTTTCCAGAAGAAAAATAAACATAGAAAGCTTAAACACCTCTCCTTCAGAGATTGAGCACATCCACAGGTTCAACATCCTGATCCATGAAACGGAGGAAGTGGTGCGTAAGCTTTGCCGCCAGATAGAAAAACAGGTAGAAGTACTTAAAGTATATTACAATACCAACGAGGACATCATCTGGCAGGAACTGGCCCTTTACAAAGTACCTACCGATACCATCGCGGAGAAAGTTTCCGTTGAGCGTTTACTCCGCGAATTCGGTGCCCGTGCCGTAGTGATCCGTAAAGATTATACCGTATTTGAAACTACCGGTCATAGGGAGGAAACCGATAAGCTGATAGAAGTTCTGCAGCCCTACGGACTGATTGAATTTGTACGTAGCGCAAGGGTAGCTATCATTAAAGACAGCGACGGTTTTAACCGCAAGCTAAGGGAATTTGAACGCAGGGAACCAGGTGAAGAGGTGATTGAAAACGAATTTCTGGACAAGGAAAAGAACGTATTCAGCATGTAATTCAGGCATATGGAATATCTTTTAAATGTAACCAGAAAAACCAGGGAAAATTTCATAACGCTTGTTGAAAGCCTGACAGTCGAAGAACTGAATGAAATCCCTGCGGGTTTCAACAACAATATCATCTGGAATTTCGGGCACATTATTGCCAGTCAGCAAGGCTTATGCTACAGGCTGGCCAATGTTAAGCCGGTGATAGACAAAAGGTACATATTGCCCTATACCAAGGGCACAAAGCCGGAAAGCTTTGTAAGTGCTGATGAAGTAGACATCCTGAAAGGGTTCATGCGCAGCACAATTGACCAGCTGGAAGAGGACCTGAAGCAAGGCAAGTTTACAGACTACCACGCATTTACAACCGATTATGGTGTAACAGTAAAAAGTGAAGCTGAGGCCGTACAGTTTTTTGTTGTACACGATGCCCTGCATTATGGTATGGCCTCATCCATTAAAAAAGTAATAACAAACAAATAAGTATAAAACCAACCTTAATAATCAAAACAAAAAAAGATGTCAAATTATTTCAACACATTACCTCTTAGAGAACAACTAAACCAATTGGGCGTTTGCGATTTCATGGACAATTCAGAATTTCTGGATGGTGTAAATGCATTAAAAGGGAAAAAACTGGTGATTGTAGGTTGCGGTGCCCAGGGCCTTAACCAGGGTTTAAATTTAAGAGATAGCGGCCTGGATGTTTCTTACGCCTTGCGCAAAGAAGCCATTGAAGGGAAAAGGGATTCATGGAAAAATGCTACAGACAACAACTTTAAAGTAGGCACCTATGAAGAACTGATTCCTTCGGCCGATGTGGTGATTAACTTAACACCTGACAAACAACATACTTCAGTAGTAGCTGCAGTAATGCCATTGATGAAACAAGGCGCTACCTTATCTTATTCGCATGGTTTTAACATCGTTGAAGAAGGCACACAGATTCGTAAAGACATTACAGTAATTATGGTTGCACCTAAATGTCCGGGAAGTGAAGTAAGAGCTGAATATGTAAGGGGCTTCGGCGTACCTACGCTGATTGCGGTACACCCGGAAAACGATCCTGAAGGAAAAGGTCTGGCACAAGCTAAAGCTTATTGCGCAGGCACAGGTGGTCACAGAGCTGGTGTATTGAAATCATCTTTCGTAGCTGAAGTAAAATCAGACTTAATGGGTGAGCAAACCATTCTTTGTGGTTTATTGCAAACGGGTTCAATCCTTTCATTCGATAAAATGATTGAAAAAGGTATTGATGCAGGTTACGCTTCAAAACTGGTTCAGTATGGTGTTGAAGTAATTACAGAAGCCCTAAAACATGGCGGTGTTACCGGTATGATGGACCGCTTAAGCAATCCTGCCAAAATCAAAGCTTTCGAAATTTCTGAAGAACTGAAAAACATTATGCGCCCATTGTTCCAGAAACACCAGGATGACATCATGAGCGGAGAATTTAGCCGAGTGATGATGGAAGACTGGGCCAACGGTGATAAGAACCTATTGGCTTGGCGTGCAGAAACCGGTGAAACTGCTTTTGAAAAAACACCTGCTGGTGATGTTAAAATTGCTGAACAGGAATATTTTGACAACTATACTTTAATGGTAGCTTTTGTAAGGGCCGGTGTTGAGCTTGCTTTCGAAACTATGGTTCAGGCAGGTATCAAACCAGAATCTGCTTACTATGAGTCGCTGCATGAAACCCCGCTGATTGCCAATACCATTGCACGTAAAAAGCTTTTCGAAATGAACCGTGTGATCTCTGATACTGCAGAATATGGCTGCTACCTGTTTGACCAGGCTTGTAAACCTTTACTGGCCGATTTCATGAAAAAAGTAGATACCGACCTGGTTGGTAAAAACTTTAACGAAGGAAAAGATGCTGGTGTTGACAACAGAACACTGAACGCAGTAAACGAAGCCTTGCGCACGCATGAAGTAGAGATCATCGGTGCAAGGCTTAGAAAAGCAATGACTGCCATGAAATCTATCAAAACAGCTTAATTTATTATGATACAACCCGTCGTCCATATCACAAAGCTGAATTTAAAGTACCGGCATAAACCTGTACTGGAGGATTTGTGCTGGACCATAAACCGCGGGGAGAACTGGTTGCTTTGCGGAGCAAGCGGAACAGGAAAAACATCATTAGCTAAGGCCATTGCCGGTCTTACGCACAGCTACGGGAATATAGCCATCAGCTTTGACCCTGAAAGCAGCTTGCCGGCAATGGTTTATTATGTGGCCAACTGGTTCCAGTTTAAGGACCTGGAAGGCCAGTCCAATTTCTACTATCAGCAACGCTACAACAAACAGGCTGTAGAAACTACGGCCACTGTACAGGTGGAGCTGGAAAGCTTTGGCAAAAAATATGGACTTGAGCTCAATACAGCTGAGGGCATTTTAACTGCCCTTGGTTTTTCAGGGCTTAAAAATGCTACACTGATCCAGTTGTCTAGCGGGGAACATAAAAAACTGCAGCTGGTTAAAGCCCTGTGGCTTAAACCCCAGCTGCTGATACTGGACCTCCCCTACAATGGTCTGGATACCCTTTCGCGTCAAAACCTCAATACCCTGCTTGAAGAAATCACCGAATCCGGCACACAGCTGATCCTGATCAGTAATGAGCCTGACCTGCCGGTATGCATAGACCGTATAGCGGTAATAGAGGCGGGTAAGCTGGTAGAAATTTCTGCTGATCAACGTAACCAGAATGAGCCTGAGCATTTGATGAAACCCGTTCCGGCCTTTCTGAGTGATGTGCCTGTCCCTTTTTCATCTGAACAGGTTGTAAAAATGGTAGATGTCAATATCCGTTATGGCGACAAACAGGTATTAAAGAACATCAACTGGGAAGTTAAGGCTGGCGAAAAATGGGTATTGCACGGCCATAACGGTTCAGGAAAATCTACCTTGCTGAGTTTAATCTGCGGAGATCACCCGCAGGCCTATGCCAATGATTTCCACCTTTTTGGAAACAAAAGGGGCAGCGGCGAGAGCATCTGGGAAATTAAAGAACGGATTGGCCTGATATCCCCTGAGCTGCACTGGTATTTTGATCCCTCGGCAACGGTATGGCAAAGCATCGTCTCCGGCTTTTACAACAGCTCTGGTTTGTACTGCGATCCGGGTTATACCAAGAAAGCACAGGCAGATGAATTGATCCATTATTTCGGACTTGAGGAATATAAAGATACCCTGATGAATGAGCTTCCGCTGGGTAAACAGCGACTGGCCTTACTGGCCCGCACGATTGTAAAAAACCCGGAACTCCTGATACTGGATGAACCCTGCCAGGGCTTAGACCAGCAGCAGACCAGACATTTTAACAAGCTGGTAGATGACCTGTGCAAAAATGGGACTACGTTGATCTATGTTGGCCATTTTGAAGCCCAGGTACCAGAATGTATTGAGAAAAGAATATTATTAGAGAACGGCGAGGTAAAATCCGTCAAAACTATTGCACAAAAAACCTATACTAACTAAAATTACAACATTATGTTACACGATCCGAATAGAGTTTATGTGTTTGACACCACCCTTCGTGATGGTGAACAAGTACCAGGTTGCCAGCTGACAACCCCAGAAAAAATTGAGATTGCCAAAGAGCTTGAAGCCCTTGGTGTGGATATCATTGAAGCCGGCTTCCCTATTTCGAGCCCAGGCGACTTCCAAAGTGTAGTAGAGCTTTCAAAAGCGGTATCAGAGCCGATCATTTGTGCACTTACCCGTGCCAACAAAGGTGATATTGATTCTGCCGTTGCTGCATTGAAATATGCCAAACGACCAAGGATCCATACGGGTATCGGTTCGTCTGACATGCACATTAAACACAAATTCAACAGCACCCGCGAAGAGATCCTTGCCCGCGCCGTTGATGCGGTGAAATATGCAAAACAGTTTGTAGAAGACATTGAGTTTTATGCCGAAGATGCCGGCCGTGCCGACATCAATTTCCTGGCGCAAATGGTTGAAGCTGTTATAGGTGCCGGTGCTACCGTGGTAAACATTCCGGATACCAACGGCTATTGCCTTCCAGACCAGTATGGCAGCAAAATCAAATTCCTGAAAGAAAACGTAAAAAATATTGATCAGGCCATTATTTCTGTACACTGTCATAATGACCTCGGTCTGGCCACCGCAAACTCTATTGCCGGTCTGCAGAACGGTGCCCGCCAGATAGAAGGCACTATTAACGGCATTGGCGAGCGTGCAGGAAATACATCCATTGAGGAAGTCGTCATGATCCTGAAAACACACCAGACCTTAGGCCTGCATACCAATATCAACACGAAGAATTTTTATGAACTGAGCCGCATGGTAAGTTCGCAGATGCGGATGCCTGTGCAACCTAACAAAGCTATAGTGGGCAGCAATGCCTTTGCCCACAGTTCTGGTATCCACCAGGATGGTTTCCTTAAAAACCGTGAAAACTATGAAATCATACGTCCGGAAGATGTAGGTTTCCCGGATGCCAGCATTGTACTTACCGCACGCAGCGGCAGGCATGCTTTAAAATTTCACCTAGAGCGCCTGGGCTTTAGCCTGAGCAAAGAGGAACTGGCAGATGCCTATCACCGCTTCCTTACGGTGGCAGATAGTAAATTAGATATTAACGACCAGGACTTATTGCTGATGATGAACAAACAGCAATTGGCATAAGGGTCATCTTTTATAACGAATTGATAATAAATAAAGAAATGAGCAAGACATTATTTGATAAGGTGTGGGACACGCACGTAGTACGTAAGATAGAAGGTGGCCCGGATGTACTTTTTATAGACCGCCATCTTATTCACGAAGTTACCAGCCCTGTTGCCTTTTTAGGCTTAAAGAACAGGGGCATAAAAGTGTTGTACCCGGAGCGTACTTTTGCTACTGCAGATCACAACACCCCAACCATTAACCAGCACCTGCCGGTTGCAGATCCGCTTTCTGCCAACCAGTTAAAAGCTCTGGAATCAAATTCCAAAGAATATGGCATCAGTCACTGGGGTCTGGGCCATCAGAAAAACGGCATTGTGCACGTTGTAGGACCGGAGTATGGCATTACACAGCCGGGTGCTACCATTGTTTGTGGCGACTCGCATACCTCTACCCATGGGGCTTTCGGTGCCATCGCTTTTGGCATAGGTACCTCAGAAGTAGAGATGGTGCTTTCTACGCAATGCATCATGCAGCCTAAGCCTAAAAAAATGCGCATCAATGTAAATGGCAAACTAAGCGCCGGTGTTACCCCTAAAGATGTGGCTTTGTTTATCATTTCCCAGCTTACCACTTCTGGTGCAACAGGTTATTTTGTTGAATATGCGGGTGATGTTTTTGAGCACATGAGCATGGAGGGCCGGATGACTGTTTGCAATTTAAGTATTGAAATGGGTGCCCGTGGCGGTATGATCGCTCCTGATGAGACCACCATCAATTACGTAAAGGGCCGGGAATTCAGTCCTAAAGGCGAAGCCTGGGACAAAGCCCTGGCTTATTACAAAACTTTAAAGACCGATCCGGATGCTGTGTTTGATAAGGAACTGACTTTTGATGGTTCCAAAATTGAGCCAATGATTACCTACGGTACAAACCCTGGAATGGGAATAGGTATTTCTCAGGAAATCCCTGATGCCGCCCAGGTAGAAGGTGGTGTAGAAACCTATAACAAATCTTTAAACTACATGGGTTTCCATGAAGGCGATTCTATGATTGGCAAAAAAGTGGACTTTGTTTTTGTGGGCAGCTGTACCAATGGCCGTATCGAAGATTTCAGGGCCTTTACTTCAATTGTAAAAGGCAAGCATAAAGCCGATGATGTAACCGTTTGGCTGGTACCTGGCTCCCATATTGTTGAGGCACAGATCAAAGAAGAAGGATTGCTGGACATTTTAACAGCAGCTGGCTTTACTTTACGTCAGCCCGGCTGTTCGGCTTGTTTAGCCATGAATGACGATAAGATCCCTGCTGGTAAATATGCAGTAAGTACTTCCAACAGGAACTTTGAAGGCCGCCAGGGCCCTGGTTCGAGAACCATGCTGGCCAGTCCGCTTGTTGCTGCTGCCGCTGCCGTTACCGGTGTGGTAACCGATCCGAGAACTTTGATTGAGAACGTTGAAGAAACAGCACAGGCTGTATAACACAAAAAAATATTAAAATGGCTTACGATAAATTTAATGTATTAAGAAGTACGGCAGTGCCACTTCCGATTGAAAATATAGATACCGATCAGCTGATCCCCGCACGTTTTCTGAAAGCAACAGAACGTGTTGGATTTGGCGATAACCTGTTCCGCGACTGGAGATACAATGCAGACAACAGCCCGAAACCGGATTTCGTATTGAACAACCCTGTTTACAGTGGCAAAATACTGGTTGGCGGCAAAAACTTTGGCTCAGGGTCATCAAGAGAGCATGCTGCCTGGGCAGTTTACGATTATGGCTTCCGTTGTGTGATTTCCAGTTTTTTTGCAGATATCTTTAAAAACAACTGCCTGAATATTGGCGTATTGCCCGTACAGGTTAGTCCGGAGTTTGCTGAAAAGATCTTTACGGCCATTCATGCCGATCCTAAAACAGAGCTGGAAGTAAACCTTCAGGAACAAACCGTTACCCTTTTGGCCACTGGTGAAAAAGAACGTTTCGACATCAGTGCCTATAAAAAAGATAACATGATGAACGGCTTTGACGATATCGACTATCTGCAAAGCATCAAACCTGAAATAGAGGAATTTGCAAAGCACCTTCCACTTTAAAAAAACCTGCTCCTATACATGGAAAAAAGGAAAATAGAGATTATGGACACTACACTCCGCGATGGCGAACAAACATCGGGAGTGTCGTTTTCCATATCAGAAAAATTAACCATCACCCAGCTGCTCCTGGAAGAGCTCCTGGTAGACAGGGTTGAGATTGCCTCTGCGCGTGTCTCCGATGGCGAGTTCCAGGCTGTAAAGTCGGTAATGAACTGGGCAGAAGCACATGGCTATGCCAATCGTATAGAAGTCCTGTCTTTTGTGGACAACGGCGTTTCCATTGACTGGATGATCAATGCAGGGGTTAAAGTGCAGAACCTGCTAACCAAAGGTTCTTTGAACCATTTAACCCACCAGCTAAAGAAAACACCTGAGCAGCACTTTGCCGAAATCAGGCAGGTGATTGAACTGGCAGGTAAAAATGGCATTGAAACCAATGTTTACCTCGAAGACTGGAGCAATGGCATGCGCAATTCTCCGGAATATGTGTATCAGTATCTCGACTTCCTGACCACCCAACCTGTGAAAAGGATCTTGCTGCCCGACACACTGGGCATCCTTACCCCTGCCGAAACTACAAAGTTTATCACTGCGCTCCTGGCGAAATATTCGGGCATCCATTTTGATTTCCACGCCCATAACGATTATGACCTGGGTACGGCAAATGTACTGGAAGCGGTAAAGGCGGGTATCAACGGCTTGCACCTTACTGTAAATGGTATGGGCGAAAGGGCTGGAAATGCGGCAATGGCCAGCGCTGTGGCGGTCATCAAAGACTTTGTACCCGAAGTAGATATACAGATTAAAGAATCGTCTATTTACAAGGTAAGCAAGCTGGTTGAAACTTTTTCGGGTGTAAGGATCCCTGCCAACAAACCGATAGTAGGCGACAGCGTGTTTACACAAACTGCCGGTATCCATGCAGATGGGGACAATAAAAACAACCTGTATTTTAACGACCTGCTGCCGGAACGGTTTGGCAGAAAGCGGAAATACGCCTTGGGAAAAACCTCTGGCAAAGCCAATATTGAGAAAAACCTGCAGGAACTCGGCTTAAAGTTAAACGATGCCGACCTTAAAAAGGTTACCCAGCGTGTAATTGAGCTTGGCGATAAAAAGGAGACCGTTACCAAGGAAGACCTGCCCTATATCATATCTGATGTGCTGGACAGCAGCTTGTACGAAGAAAAGGTTACTGTACAATCTTATGCGCTAACCAATGCCATGGGCTTACGACCTTCGGCCACCATTTCGGTGCTGATTGAAGGAGAGAAATTTGAAGAGCATGCACAGGGTGACGGACAGTTTGATGCGTTTATGAACGCACTGACTAAAGTATACGCCAAGAAAAAGAGGGACCTGCCAAAGCTGATCGACTATACCGTGCGCATTGCACCGGGCAGTAACTCGGATGCCTTATGCGAAACCGTGATTACCTGGGAAACAGAACAGAAGGTATTCATTACCAGGGGACTGGATTCTGACCAGACCGTTTGTGCCATAAAGGCCACACAAAAAATGCTGAATATTATTTAAAAATAAAACAAAATCTAAGACAAATGAAGCTAAATATTGCCTTGCTGGCAGGAGATGGAATCGGTCCAGAGGTTATAGACCAGGCCGTTAAAGTATCGAATGCAGTAGCAAAGAAATTTAACCACGAAATTGTATGGACTTCAGGCATTACCGGTGCCGCTGCAATTGACGCTGTAGGCGAGCCTTATCCGGATGCCACGCACGAAATTTGTATGGCAGCTGATGCAGTACTCTTTGGCGCCATTGGCCACCCACGCTTCGACAATGATCCTAAAGCTACGGTTCGTCCGGAGCAGGGACTGCTGAAAATGCGCCAGAAACTGGGTCTGTTTGCCAATGTGCGTCCAACCTTTACTTTCCCTTCACTGATTGACAACTCGCCATTAAAAAGAGAGCGTATTGAAGGTACCGACCTGATCATCCTGCGCGAATTAACAGGTGGTATCTACTTTGGTGAAAGAGGCAGAAAAGACGATGGCAATACCGCTTTCGATACCTGTACCTATACCAGGGCAGAAATTCAACGCCTGGCCAAACTGGGTTTTGAAATGGCCATGGCCCGCAGCAAAAAGTTATGCTGCGTAGATAAAGCAAACGTTCTGGAATCATCCCGACTGTGGAGGGAAACCGTACAGGACATGGAAAAAGAGTACCCTGAAGTTGAAGTTAGCTACGAGTTTGTAGATGCAGTGGCCATGCGCCTGGTACAATGGCCAAGTGCATATGATGTACTGATCACCGAGAACCTGTTTGGCGATATTTTAACCGATGAGGCTTCCGTAATTTCAGGTTCTATGGGCCTGATGCCATCTGCTTCAATAGGTGTACATACCTCCCTGTTCGAGCCAATCCACGGTTCTTATCCGCAGGCAGCAGGAAAAGACATCGCCAATCCTTTGGCTACCGTATTGTCTGCAGCTATGATGTTCGAAGATGCATTCGGATTGAAAGAAGAAGCAGAATTGATCAGGGCTGTAGTAAACAAATCACTTGCTGAAGGGATTGTAACTGAAGACCTGGCCGGAAAAAACAAGGCTTACAAAACCAGCGAAGTTGGCGACTGGCTGGCAGCCAATATTTAATGCATTGCCGTCCATAACGGCAAACTAACCAGACCGTCATCTGTTTAACAGGTGACGGTTCTATTTTCATAAAAATGACTGACTTAATTCAACTGGATTCCGAAGCTGCCTCCAGGCGGCTTACGGGTATTGTAAAGCGTACCCCACTCATCTACAATGCCAAACTATCTGAAAAATACCAGGCCGAAATTTACCTGAAACGTGAAGACCTGCAGGTGGTGCGCTCCTATAAACTGCGTGGGGCCTACAACATGATCAGTCAGCTTAGTGCTGATGAGCTGAGCAGGGGCATTGTGTGTGCCAGCGCGGGCAACCATGCCCAGGGTGTGGCTTTTTCCTGTGATAAGCTGAATATAAAAGGCGTCATATTTATGCCTGAAATTACACCCCGGCAAAAGGTAAAACAAACAGAAATGTTTGGTAACGGCAATGTGGAGCTGGTATTGGTGGGCGATACTTTTGACGACTGCCTTGCCGAGGCCTTAGCTTATACCGAAAAGCACAACATGACCTTCATCCCTCCATTTGACAATTATAGCATCATTGAAGGCCAGGGAACCGTTGGCGTAGAGATTCTGGAAGACCTACAGGCTACTGAAGTAGTAATTATGCCAGTTGGCGGCGGTGGCCTTGCGGCTGGTGCGGGCACCTATCTGAAAGATAGAAAACCAGAGATCCAGCTGATTGGTGTGGAGCCAGAGGGCGCCCCATCTATGCTGCAGGCTCTTGAGCAGGGTAAGCCGGTAACCTTAGCAGAGATCAACCGTTTTGTAGATGGTGCAGCTGTTAAACGGGTAGGCGAATTGACTTATGCTTTGTGTGCAAAAGCACTCGACCAGATGCTGTCTGTTGCTGAAGGACAGGTATGTACGACCATTTTGAAGCTTTATAATGAAGATGCCATAGTTGTTGAGCCTGCTGGCGCTTTATCGGTTACCGCACTGGAAGCCTGTGCAGAAATCATAAAAGGAAAAACCGTAGTCTGTGTCATTAGCGGGGGCAACAATGACATTGAACGCATGCAGGAAATCAAGGAAAAATCCTTGCTATACGAAGGCTTAAAGCATTACTTTATTGTCCGTTTCCCGCAAAGGCCAGGTGCATTAAAGTTATTTGTAAACAGCGTACTAGGCCCGCACGACGACATCACCCGCTTTGAGTTTATAAAAAAAACAAATAAAGAAAATGGCCCGGCACTTGTTGGAATAGAACTGGCCAACAAGGCCGATTATGAGGCATTGGTACAACGGATGAAAGAATTTAAGTTCGACATTATTGAGCTGAACAACGACCAGACCCTATTCGAATACCTGGTTTAACAACGTTTACTTAAAAAAGGAGAAAAGCCCTTTGGGTTTCCACTCCTTTTTTCTTGTCAAAGCGTCCTGATTTCGCGGGTATACTTCCAGAATGGTATTTAGAGTTGCAATGGCCACCTTGGTTTCTCCGATGGCATGACAGGCATCGGCATAATAAAGTGTCATTTGCACCCGTGCTTCATCCCAGCTCCATCCGTTTTTGTTATAGCAATCAATGGCCTTCCAGGCAAAGGCCATACAGTGTTTCCATAATCCCTGCCTGGCGCAGCACTCGGCCAATCGCAGATTGGCATCACTGATGATGCTGTCCTCAGCCTCAGTGCCCAGTTTGCAGGACTGTAGCAGGATGATCAGGTTTTCTTTTGCCTTATCATAGTTTTCGAGGTACAGATAAGACATACCCCGCATAAAATGTACTTTTTGTATAGAGTCTAGCTGCATGGCCTTACCTTTTATTGACTGATAATTGTCTGCACAGGCAATGCACTGCCGGTAATCTTTCATCTGGTAAAAATTCTGCATCAGCATAAACCAAGATGAATTGTCGTCTGGATGCTTATCCAGCTGCTCCTGCCAGGCTTTATTGGCTTCTTCCAGGCTTCCTTCCTTTAGCAGGTCAAGCCTGATGTTCTGAACGGTGATGTACCTTTCATTCAGCAAAAAAAGTTCTTCCTCAGTAAGTTCAGCCCTGTTTTCTTTGATAAAAGTATGATATTCCTGATCGGTAGTACTCAAGAGCGCTTTGGTTTCTTCTACCCTGTCCAGCTTAAAGAGTACCTCCAGAATCTCTCCTTTCAACTCAATGTAACTGCTAAAACTAAGGTAGTCTCCGCCGTAAGCTACCGCAGTATTCAAAACATCCAGGGCTTCTTCGTACCTTCCCAGCCTTTTAAGTGCGGTTCCCCAGCTGCTCAATTGTTCCCAGAAAGGCGACAAGGAGTAGCCCAGTCTATGCACCTCAACTGCTTGTTCCAACTGCCCCTGTGCGCTAAGTGCAATTCCATAGTTATTGCAGCACATGGCAAAAATATGCGGATCAGTATCGTAAGGACCTTTTCTTTGTTTATTGTTGTAAAACAGATCGTAGAAGCCATCATAGGATTTTTTGTAGAATTCCGTTCTGATTTTTAACAGTTCACCGCCAATTTCAGGGGTATAAACCTCCGCTTCAAATTCAGCAAAATTTACACCGGCATTGTAATAATCAGCGGCGGCATCATCAGGCCATTTTTCTGGTTCCGGCAGGCTGCCTTTTACCCGGTACACAGACTCGAAATAACGCTGCAGACCAAATGCCCGTCCGCCAAGCTGCAGACTTTTTTCCAGGTAAGGCAAGCCTTCGGCGTAACTTTTAGCATCGTATAATGCTGCGCCTGCATAATGGTAAGGAATGTACCAGTCGGGATACAGTTTTATATATTGTTGCGCAAAATTCAGCATTTCTACCGTATCAAAATCCAGTTCGGGGGCAAATATCCTGAACGCTACAAACCTGGCCTCTGCCAGTGGTTTATTCTCAATACCCTTGCTGCTCAGCTCTTCCAACCTCTTCTGCAAGGCCATCAGTTCACTATCGGAATCGGCATTGTTTTCAAGTAAAGCCATTGTGGCCGCCTTTCCGCCCAGTTCATATTCCTGATTATCAAAAGCCAGCCTGGCAATAGTATTGTAAGTGAGGGGGTCGGGATATAGGTAACCAAGGGCTTCTGTAAAGGCCCCCATTGCCTTCTTTTCGTCCTGCTGATGTTCCAGATACAGGTCTGCCTTCTTCATGTAGATCTGTCCCAGCTCATATTCGAGTGCAGTCCGGTTGTCTTTATAAAAATCTCGGGTAAGGCCAATCAGACTATCTGCATCTTCCAGAGCCTGGGCAATTGCCCCCCTCATGCTGCATGCTTCCATGCGGTAGCTAATGGCCTTAATTCTTGTAGCAAGATCGGCAGATTTTGAAAGCACATCACAATAGGCGATGGATTCAGCCAGATTTGCCCTGGTAAGGAAGGTATTGATATAGGCCAGGTACAACATGGCCTCTTCATTTGAAGGGTCCAGATCTAGTACCATTTTGAAGCTGTTGTAAGCCGGCTCCAGCATATTCTCGTTTTCTTCCTCTTCTTCATTCAAACCTTCATTAAAGGCTGCCTGATATTCGCATTTGGCCTTAAGCAGCAATGCTTCTGTATTTTTATCGTTTACCAGCAGGAACAGGTTTACTGCGTCCAGACAGGCTTCATGATCGTTATTGTTGTAAAGGGAGTGTAAGTATTCCAGATCTACCATGTAGCGTTAACTTTTTTTGTTCTGGCTTACAGCAAATTTTCTGCCAGATATTACTTCACTGTAACATCATCTTTACAGCTGATATAGGGATAAATCATTCACGTAATATGGTATCCATTCACGTAGTAGAAAACACAGTTCACGTAAATTGGATTTTTAGCAATTGATCAATAAGTACCTTAGTCAAAAAATAAAAACTTATGATAAAAACAATTCAAAGAGCTGTGCTAGGCATCGCTATCCTTCCCGTGATGCTAAGCTGCGCAAAGCAAACACTGGAACTACCGGTTGACGAAACAACTAAAAAAGTTGAGATCTCAGTATTAAGAGTCTACATGGCGAAATTGATCGATGTTAAACCAGAAGAAATCGAATACAATGAGAAAACGGAACAGTTTTCTTTACTCGGTGTAGACCAAATTAGCCGACAAAAATTAACTACATTTTATGAAAAATCAATAAAATAGCCGATATGAAATACATACAATGCATAATCCTTTTCACTTTTTTTTTTATTTCGTACAATACCAAAGCACAGCACGTAGGCACCATTAGTGAATTTGAAATATTGCCTGCTTATCTCACAAATGGACAAGTTAGAATATCTAGTGGTACAACTACCACACTTAAATATAAAGTAACCTTTGTTAGAGAGACGGCAACCACCTATCCTACCCTAACCTGGAAGCCATTTAACATGACAGTGGGATTAAGTACCGCTGACGCCAATGGGAACATTGTAGTATTAGAAGATGGCACTAAAATTTTTGGAGACAACTTAAGCTAAATGAAACTTCGCACCCTATATATTCATATAATTCTAAAGTGTATTCTTTAACTAACGCCACGCCACCGGATCCAACATTACCGACAGATTCAATACCGGTATACGCAATATACTATGCATCCAGTGGAGGCACAGAGTTAACACAGGATTTACCTTCTTCTGGCGGAACTATAGCTTTTTACGCTCCCCGTTTTAACCAAAGAGGTAGTAAGCCTGTTTTTGGTGACTGGATAAATTATTCATCAGGATTTCCAACCGTAGACTATACCTACAATTTTATTGGTACTTATCCCAATTATTATGAATTCTCGGCATTCAATTATCCGGCGCCAAATACCGCACCAATTTATAAAATATCAGATTTAAGCGGAAAGAATATATTTTATGGATATCGACTAGACCGTACGGCTAACCAGAAAATACATGAAGTAGCCTTTTATGCCTATCCTTACTCACGGAGAGGACCTATAGGTCAAGAGAAATGGAGACGGTTTGAAGCAGCTCCCCAAGAGTGGATAGCACTGCCAGGCGGGAATGGTTACTCTGTTAGCTTGAAGTCTGTTTTTCCAGGTTTAATAATAAATGGGGTTACTTCCGCATCTATTTTAGTACAAACTGGCCCTCGTGGAGGAAAGACTCCACTAAGTTTACCTCAAACCTTTGACACCCGCAACTTCAACTTTGAATATATTAATGGTGATATTATTGTTACAACCGATGGCAGTCAACCCGATAAGGTCTATGAATTCAATATCGACTACTTATAGAAGCCTTTATTCATCTTTACTTTAGATTATGTATTTGTTGTTTGGCAATAAAATTGCTCTGTAAAACAAAAACACACAAACACATGAAAAAGCTAATATTTTTACTCTTATGTACGGCCACCCTGGGGCTGGTATCGTGCAAGAAGGACACTATTGTTCAGAATATTCTTCCAAGGACAATCCTATATGATATTCAGCCTAGTAGCTGGAAAACGTCAGATGCCGGCCGGACTTATTATACAACCATAAATGTTCCTGAAAATAATGACAGTTTCAATCAATCAGGTGGAGTAATTGTATCGCTATCTTTTGATTCGCAAAGAAAAGTTTTTGATGCACTGCCAAATGTAGTTGATGGTTTCTCTTATAATTTCACATCAGAACCTGGATATATAACTATTTTCATGGAAGATGTAAATCGTCAGGTAATTACCCCTCCTACAGGGACAATCAGGAGTAAAATTGTATTGGTAGATTCAGAAATTATCGATTAAACAAATCAATAATTAAAAAGTCGGTACTGAGTAGAACGCCGGCTTTTTAATTTTCATCAAAAAATATCTTATGGGCTTTCATGGCTTTTTGCCATCCGTAGGGAAAAATCGCATTGCCCTCATCTATCATTTTCTTCATGATTAATTTTACATGCTCCTGAATTTTCACGGGAAGCGTATAAAATGCCTTATCAACTCTTGTGTTCCGCTCAAAGTCAAGCGTCCCGTTTTGATGACGGACAGCAAATTTCTTTCCCTTATAGTAAATTAAAATTTTAATTCGCCCGTCATCTATATGGTTCATTCCGCTTGTTCCATAAATGATAACCGGATCAATCAGACCATCATTGTCAATATCCTTAAAGTCTGTATATTTTGTCCAAAACCAAATGGAGTTTTCCATTTCATCGGTACCAGGTTGTTTGGTAATAGCGTCAACTATTTCCCACTTCTTTAAAAGTCCATTCTTTTCCATATGAAAATTATGCGCTTTTATGTGGTGATGAAGTGTGTCTTTACGGCCGTTTTTAAGATCATTACTTTCCGTAAGCACAATAAAAAACTGTCCTGACCTGTCTAAGTACCTGTAAACCCTGCGAATAGGGTAATTGATGTCAAACTGTTTATTTACCAGATCGGTAAAAACTTTCCTTGTCTCTTGATGTGATAATATTTCACTGCTCAAAACCCTGTTCTGTCCAAAACTCACAGCTGTTGAGAAGAAAAAAAGTAAGGTTAGGGTTTTTCTGTTCATGGCTTCAGATGGCTATTCTTGGTTTACCAGGTAAATATAGGAAGCTTCCTCCAGATCCGGTCATTTTGAAATTGACTTACTCGTGTATTTTGCCTATCTTGTGATGATGCATTTATCAGGCCGAAACCTATTATTGAACCTTACACAGCAACTGCTTGTCACAGCAAGGATGTTCCGTCGTGTCTTGAGCCTTCAATTTAGCCTGGGTGATTCATTCCTCAAAAGCAGTAAAGACTTTATACATTAAGCCCTGCCTTTTCAGGGCAGGGACCCCCTTTCATTTTTGTACACATTAAATTTTTCGTTATGCGCTGGATTGAGGCTGGCTTTGTGCTGCTTATTGCACTAGACTTAATCATCATATTCCTGGCAATATTCCTGTTAACACCTTTATATGCCTTAGCTGCTATACTGGTTACAGCAGGACTAAAAGGAATACATAACAATGTAAGGATTAAATAAATTATTATGACTAATTCAATTCAAATACTTGATACACCGGTTATATTAACCACAGGAATATACGATCTGCTGAAGGACCATATCAGGCGTAAAAAACTGAGTAAAACAAATGAGGCCGCTCTGGATGCACAACTAAAGAAAGCCAGGCAGGTTTTAAGAAAGGACCTTCCGACAGATGTGGTCACTGTAGATACGCTTGTAACTGTGAAAGATCTGGAAACAGGGGATACACAGGAATACAAATTTGTAGGCCCGGACTCGGCGAAGAAAAAAAATGGCACAGTGTCTATCCTGTCTCCTATGGGAATTGCTATGATAGGCTACCCGGTAGGTGCGGTAGTTGAGTGGGAGTTTAATGCAGAGATTAAAAAGAACCAGATCATTGGGGTTACGCCCATTTAACTGGCTTTTTGATTTTTCAGTAAACGGATGCTTCGGTATCCGTTTACTAAAAAAGTTAAACACAGGTTAAAAACGGTTAAAAAAATCAATGTATTAACGCTTTATCTCGCCAACACCTATTTTTAGCAAAACAAAATAAAAATCATGAGAGCAATTAATCCCTGGATCAATTTTAATGGCAATGCCGAAGAAGCATTCACTTTTTACAGATCAGTTTTTGGCGGCGAGTTTACAAAAATTATCCGTTTTAAAGACCTATCAGGCCCTGAGTTTCAGGTAGCAGAAGATGAGGCCAATAAAATCATGTACATTGCCTACAGCACATACTCGTCATTTATTGGCTTCACTGGCTCAGGAATATCCTTTTCGCCAAGCATTTGCAGCAGATTAATTTCAATGGTACGGGTAATCTGGTTCAATGGAACCCCGGCCGAATTATTTTCAAATGGATTAACCATGCTCATCCCATTAATCTGGGTAGAAACAAATACAAATCCGATTAACCAGCCCAGGAAAATAGAGTACACCCCGGTAGTATGACTGATGACCAGGGTAAACGTAACCACAAAAAGCCATATAAACACTTTTGTGAGGTAGCTATAGGTAGTAGGGAATACCGTATTTTTAATGCGTTCGCTCATGCCCATCGAGTCAGAGAACCTGACCAGCATCTCATTGATTTCTATAAACCGAAAACCATCGATGTGATTTAATTTTGATAACAGCTGTAAATCCCGGGATTGTATGCTTAAAATGGCATTATGGGTATTGCTGTGTGTTTTGATTTCCCTCAAATCTTCCTCATTCAGGTACTTGATGTAGATTTCATCCACTGTACCTCTCAAATTTGCCTTTAAAGCATATAAAAAAGCAATGTGCCTGAGCACCATCCTTCTTGCTATCATGCTATCCTCATCCACATAGTTGATCAATGCACGGGTGTAAGAGCGTGAATCATTTACCAGGGCACCCCATATTTTTCTGGCTTCCCACCACCTGTCGTAGGCCTGGTTATTATTAAATCCAATAAAAAAGGCAATTGCTGTTCCCAGAAGTGTAGGAATAATGGAGGGGATCTCGATATGCTGCACCACCAGGTACTCCCTGGCCAAATAAGCAACAGTGCAGGAAGCAATCATAATCAGATCGACCTGCCAGGTATTAATTAGAATTCTGCTTAAGCGAATATTCTGAACCAGGAGCATATTGTTTTTTTAATCAAGATACAAAATGAATTTAAAGTTATCGCTTTAAAATGGTTTTGCACTTTCGTCCAGAATGCGCTCCCATTCCGGATGCCTTTTCAGGTAGGCAGCAACCAGGGGGCACAGAGGGATTAATTTATAGCCATTGTCTTCAATATAAGCCAGTGTCTTCTCTATTAAAGCCGTAGCAGCCCCCCTGCCCTGTAATTCAGCAGGGGATTCAGTATGGATCAGCCAGATCTTCCGGCCGTGTTCCTTATAATCGATGAATGCGATATAATCGCCTACCTTTAATTCAAAACGTCTATCGTCCGCATTTTTTACCAGCGGCAGATTTACATATTCTTCATTCATAGTAAATTATTTAATGATTTCTTTTTCCATAACGGCATCTTCCATTAAAAAGCCATTGCCAATATCTATATCTTCCTGCCCAACTTTGCTAAAGCCTATGGCTTCGTAAAACTGAATCGCCTTATTGTCCCTGTTCACATTTAAGGCCAGTTTATTGTTGTTGTGCTGTAACGCAATACCTTTGATGGTATCCATCAGCTGCCTGCCCACTCCCTTTCCCTGCCCTTCCGGAACCACATAAATTTTATGGATTTTTGTTTTGTCCTGCCCCTTATAATTTAACTCGTAAGAGGCATAGCCGAGGTATTCGTTCCCCTCCCTAAACAGTAAAAAGTGGTGGTTCTTTTGGTTTACCTGTTCTGTTAAAGAAGAAATGCTGTACATCATTTCCAGCATGTAGTCAATCTGCGCTTCGGATAATATACTTCCAAAAGTTACCGGCCAGGTTTTGAATGCAATGGAACGGATAATAGGGAATTCTGCCTCAGTAGCCTTAATAATCTGTGTCATGAAGCCAAATTTAGAATTTAAAAATCAAATTTCACTCTTGCGCGGATTCCCCAGGAAGAAACATTTGGATGATCGAGGTAACTAAAGCGTTTTACAGCGTCTACCCGCAATACTTTAAAAATATTGCCTATGCCCACACTTCCTTCCATGTAAGGACCATTGTCCAACGCATTGGTAATCTGCAGGCCATTCTGGTTGCGCACAAACTGCAGGGCTTCCGGGTTTTTCGCAGGGTTATTCTCATCGCGCAAACCTCCGTAAAGTGCCTTAAACGACATGACCTCTCTTAATTTCAGTTCCCTTAGCAAAGGGATCTTATTGAAAAAGAAACCATTAAAATTTTGGTCTATATTGATGCTGGCGTAATGATCGCTTACAAATTCCAGGAAATTCATCAGGTTATAGGACTGCAGCTGGTAAGCATAAGTCTGGTTGGCCCTGTGAATAGACAACAGCGGAAAAGGAAGCTTACCTGCATTGTAGCCACCTTCAACAGTGACATCGGCATAGCCAAGCTGCGACAAATAAAAACGTTTGTCTATACTGCCCAGAAAATTGTGATAGCTGTATTCCCCACCCAAAACACCTTTCAGACCAGCCGTATACCGCAGGTTAAAAATCGGATACTTATCTACGAGCGGAGTCCGGTAGACCTTGCCCTGGTAAAATTTTTCATGTGGAGCATATCTTAGCTGTAAGGTAACTTCAGAGGTATTGATCTCATTGATCCTTGAAAAAACATTATCTGCAGAATTGTTAAAATACAAAGAACCGGCCGGGCTTTGTTTCCATTTACGCAAGCCTAAACTATAGGAGAAATGATTTTCAAACTCGTGTACATAATCGAGTCTGTAAAAATCATTGTACAGCATCATGTTGTTCTCCCCCCTTTTGAAAGACAACAGGAAATTATCTTCCTGTACAAACTGAAGTTCCTGTCCCGGAATCTTGGTATCGCGCTGGAAACTGGCTCGCAAATAGTTTTGCGGGAAGGCATAGATTGACTTGTTATTGAGGGAATAAGTCCCGCTCAGGAAATATTTCCATTTCTGATCCTCAAAACCATAGGCGGCATACGTCTCAAAATAATAGCGTTTGCTCAAGTCAGTTGTTGTCCTTCCGCCTAAACGCAAACGAAAACCTTCTACATTATTGAAACTATAAAATGTACTTACAGGCCCCATCTCGAAAGGCCCAAAACTTTTATAACCAGCAACAAAAGTGGTTACGATGTCCATCGTCCTTTTAAAACCGGGCATGCGCTGCAGGGTATCCAGGTTGCGGTATACTTTGGCATTGGCAGCACTTAATGCTTCCGGCCGGTTTTCTGCCCAGAATTGTTCAGACTTCTTTTTGGCATCAGGAACCACCACCAATGTACCCCCATTTAGGTATAAACTGTCTGTAGGTGGCTGGTTAATTTTATAATCCGTAAAAGTTACTGTCCGCTCACCTGTAAACCCGGCACCATTTTTTTTGCTGATCCCGAAATCTACGATCAGGTTACTCTTACTCAAATGATAGCGGCTATCCGGATTCTGTTCAAATTCCAGCTTCGCCTCCAATGCCCTTACAAAATTGAGGTTGATGTTCTTATTTACACTCAGATAAGCATTCTGGACTGCATAATTCCCGTCCATAGTGACATACAACTTACCTTCAAACAGCAGGTCCATCTTGTTTCGGGGCGTAAAAGAAAGCTCGATCAGTTGTGGCTGGTGCGTTTTTATGGTATCGGTAATAAAGAACTTATAAAAGCCAGGTGCACCATCTGCTATAGGACTGAGCAGCAAATTACTCACGACAGATATGTTATTGTCATAAATGTCAATATCCTGGTACATCCGGTCAAAGTAAGAACTCAAACCCTGGTTGTCTACAAAACGCTCATCAAAGTTTACCTGTTTATCCGCAACCACTACCGTTTTCATTTTTTCTGGATTTTTACGGAAATAGTTATTGGAAAGTTTTTCCTGCTGATAAACAGGCAACATGTTTTTACCTCCAATTTTTGTGGAATCCTGTTCCTGGAAAAGGAACTGGTAATTGCGGAATATTTTTTTGTTTTTGAACTTCTCTGAAAGGTTGCTCATAGAAAACAACATCCTTTCATATTTCTGGTAAGCTACATAATCATAGCTTTCCATTCTGTTTTTTGGTTTATTGGCGATCACCTTACGGATCAATTCAACTGCCGGGTTCTCTTTATTTCTGTAAGGTGGCTTTTTGCCCCCTTTAATCACCACCTCGTTCATTTGCATCGCCTCGCTTTGCAGTTGCACATTAACTACCTGCGCAATGCCAGGCTTAATGGTTTTAACCTGGGTTTTGTAACCTACATAGCTAAATGTAAGCTGGCTGTAGTTTCCACTAATGGTAATGTTATATTTTCCATCGGCATCTGTCCTGCCACCTTTACTACTACCGGTAATCATAAAAGACGCGTAAGGAATCGTTTCTTTTGTAGTAGCATCTGTAACCGTGCCACTCACAACTGTTTGCTGGGCGTACGCACCAATGCTGAGCAAAACCATAGCCAGCAAAGCGATAGTATTTAATATAATTGAACGGCCGAATGTGTAAGGCACCACGTCTATTGTCTTTTAATCCTTTAGCTTAAAAATAATTAAGCGCCACAAAGTTAATACTCAACTTCTGAATATTCTTGTAAAAAAGTCAGGATAAAGCTTAGAAATAAATGTTATGACACGAAAGTGATGAAACGACTGATATTTGCCTGGATATGATCATGTTTTTTATGCTCACCCCTGTTCAGTTGAATGGCCCTTATTTTAACCGAGTTTCTTTCCAGCAGAAGCTCTTCATAAAATCCTTTGTAGTAAATATCCTTTACTTCAAAACGCCGGCTGTTCCATGAACTTTTCAGTTCTACCCATTCGGGATAGAATACAGCATGCCCGTTTTTAACTTCCAGTCCTAATTTTTCAGCCTCTTCATGGCCAAGTACCACCGCATTGCCCAGAAGCTGGGCAGTATAAATATGATTTGGATGCTGGTATACATCAGCTGGTTTTCCCTGCTGCAATAATTTACCGTCCTTTAAAATGAGGAGCTCATCGGCAAGGAACAATCCATCTGCCGGATCGTGCGATACCATTACTACGGTAACACCAGTTTCGGCTGCTATTCTTTTGATATCGGCCCGAAGCTGGTTTTTGAGTAAAGCATCTACCTGGCTAAAGGGTTCATCCAGCAGCAACACTGCTGTATTGCTAACCATAGCTTTGGCTATGGCCACCCGCTGCTGCTCACCACCGCTCAGCTGGGTAATTTTCTTATCTTTCAGCTGCGCTATGTGCAGGTGCTGCATCATTTCGGTTGTTTTCTCCTGCTTGGCCTGCACATTGGTATTGGAAAGCATGGAGGCAATATTGTCGTAAACCTTGGCGTAAATGTTCAGGGAAAAATCCTGGGTTACCATTTTCATTTCCTTATGCCCTGGAATGAGTTGCTCATCAGGGCCTAAAATACGCTTTCCATTAAACTGCACCTCTCCGGTGTCTGCCTTTAGCAGACCATATATACATTTCAGTAAGGTAGATTTTCCGCTTCCGCTCTCGCCCAGAATAGCGATCACATTTCCTTTTTTAATATTGAAACTGATGTCAGTGATGCCCCCCTGCTGTTCGGCCTGGTATTGTTTGCTAAGGTTTTTAACGCTGATGATTGGTTCTTCCACCCGGTAAAGATATCGAATTCTATAAAAAAATCCTGTAATGATGCATTACAGGATTTATAATATTCAGGTATTTGTGTTCTAATTTAAGCCTAAGGTAACTCCGAATGACATATTCCTTAAACCTTTCTGAGGTGCGCTGTCAAACATGTCGCTGAAATAATATTTGGTAAAAATCCCAAGCCCTCCATAACCGATCCTCAATGTACCGCCATAACGGAAGGGCTGGAAGTTATAATCGTCATTAAATTTCTCTTTGCCTTTTTCCTTACTGATCTGCTTCACCTTGGCATTGGTCAGGAAAGCGATTTCCGGACCAAAGACAAAGTAAAAACGTTTGCCATTGTCGTTTTCTTTGGTGCGCAACTCAAAATTTAGCGGCACATGCACATAAAAGCTAGAAAATCTGTTTTTCGAAAACTGTATATCTTCAGTATCGTAGTCCAGCACCGGATTGTTCTTTTTCATGGTGATGTTCTTTTTTAAACGGATATGTGTCCAGTCGAAACCACCTGCAACATAAATCTTAAAATGCTGGTTAAAACGGTAGCCCATCTGCACTACATCCAGGGAAACAGTACTGGTTTTACCGGCTTTATAATCCAGGAAATCATTTTCCGGAGACAAAGAAAAGCTTCCGTTGTCAATCAGTTTTGAAAACCCTATATCCAGCCTCGTTAAAGTGATACCGCCTATAAAACGGCCATTCGAAGCATCAGTTTTTCCTGTGGAATCCTTTTTACCAATGATGACACCCACGCCATGGTCCATATCGAACTTCTTCATCTTACGTTCTTTCTGGGCTCCACGCTCTCCGGTTAATGTGGTATCTGCTTTTGTAATTGTACTCTGGGCCTGGGCACCTGCAAAGCTGCTGATCAGAAGTGCCGTTAAAAATAGATATTTCATGATGTATTGATTGTGTGTTTAAATATTATTTGTCTGATTTCCTGTTAAATTTTATAAATCCAATATTGAGTGCAACGATAGAAGAATTGTCGTCATCTGTTTCAAATTGTATCACTTTTTTCTCGCGCCGGTCTACCTTATTCACCACAAAGTTGATCAGATCGCCTACATTTCTTATGCCTTTACCAGCCGTCTCGTCTGTTTTTGCTACAACGACATCTGGTTGGTTGTCCTCCTGTACGTTTGCGCTCGCAATCATGGCCTCATTTACAGGCTTCGGGGATTGAACCGGCTCCTTAACGACTTCTTCCTGCTTATTTGTCAGACGGTCGGAAGCCCGTTCAGGTTGCATCTTCTGCTTGTCAGGTTTATTTTCTGCATCTGCTTTTAGGCGGGGGGCAATAACCAATGGTGTGCTGCTATAGTTTGTTGTCGCAGTTTCCCCTGCGTCTGGTAAATCAATGGCTACCCGCGCAACTGGTACAACTACACCGTCATGAACAGCCAGTTTAATCGGTGCCTGCAGCCTCACTTTTTCTGTATCCGGCATGAGTAATCCAAGCCCAACAACGACCAGTGCCAAAGCAGCGGCCATCCAGTATACCGGTAACCTGCGTTTAGCTGCAGGCTGCAAACCTGCAGCAATATTGCCCCATAAGTCTGCAGATGGCTGTAGTTCAGCATTTCCAAGCTTTTCTTTAAACAACTCATCAAATGCCTTATCCTGTATATTTTGCATAATTTATGCCCTCCATTTTTATAATTTCTTCCCTTAATATGGCCCTTGCCCTTGAAAGCTGCGATTTACTTGCACCTTCGGAAATACCAAGTGTTTCCGCAATTTCTTTATGTGAATAGCCCTCAATGGCATACATGTTAAATACCAGTCGATAACCATCCGCCAGCTTCTGGATGATTTTCATCAGGTCCTGCATCCCTAAACGGCTAAAATCAAAGCCAATTGAGGCCTGTTCAGCAGCATCTTCAATCGGCGCCACATTCATGCTGCGCAGATTTTTCCGATAGTTTTCAATAGCCGTATTTACCATGATCCTACGGATCCAGCCTTCAAAAGACCCCTCACCACGGTATTCCTTTACCTTCTGAAAAACTTTGATATACCCGGTCTGCAATACATCTTCTGCCTCTGCCATATCCTTTACATAGCGCAGGCAAACTGCCAGCATCCGGGCACAGGTTTGCCTGTACAGTGCTTCCTGCATTTTCCGGTTGCCTGACCTGCATCCTTCCAGTAGTTCTTCAATTCTATATTGCGTCAACTTCATTGATGTGTTTGGTATATAGAAGATGCGACAACTAATGTAAAGGTTGCAGGGATATAAAAAAAAATTTGGGATGAATTAGCAGTTGTGCTTTTTCCTGTAATGCTTGTACCACTTTACCGCTGCCATGATGACTATCGCAAAGACAATAAGGCCTATGAGGCCGTACACCCAGTCTACCGCATTTTTGAGCACTACTGTAAATACTATAGCCACAAGCAGAATGGTTGCCACCTCGTTCCATAAACGAAGTCTGAAGGAACTGACCTTGCACAGGCCCTGCTTCAGCTGCTTCATGATGCGCTGACAAATGAAATGGTAAATGAGCAGTAAAACCACAAAGCCCAGCTTTACGTGCATCCAGGGCATCTGTAGCAGCACGGGCCTGATGCAAAGCATCGAGATGCCCGCAAGCACAGTGAGTACCATTGCTGGAGTAGCGATGATGTACCATAATTTATGCTCCATCTTTTCATACTCCTTTTGAAGAATGGCTTTTTCCGGTTCGGGCCGGTCGGCCGCTTCGGTATGGTAAATGAACAAACGCACACTATAAAACAGCCCCGCCATCCAGCTCACCATAAAGATGATGTGGACAGACAGGACGTAGTAATAGTATTTATCCATATTAATATTTGAATGCTTTGATGACTTCTATGGCGTATTTCACATTATCAAAAGGGATATCTGGCATAATGCCATGACCCAAGTTAAAGATAAATCCGTTTTCTCCGCGCATGCGCTCAAACAACCTGAGGATTTCTTTTTTAATTACGGGCTGGTCTGCATAAAGTATATGCGGGTCAAGATTTCCCTGTACAGCAATACCAGCAGGCAGGCTCTTCTTGATGTTTAAAAGGTCAGCATTCCAGTCTATCGAAACCACATCTGGTTTTGCTTCTGCCATAATCGGTGCAAACACAGAACTACCCTTACAGAAAGAAATAACAGGAATGTCTTTCCGGTTCAGGTTGGCAATAATTTCATTGATATAACGGTGCGAAAATTCCTGATAATCATTCCATGAAAGGGCCAGTGCCCAGCTGTCAAATATTTGGATCGCATTAACGCCCGCGGCAATCTGAAGGTTCAGGTAATCTGCCGTTACTTTTGCAATTTTAGCCAGCAGTTTATGAGCTACATCGGGCTGATTGTGCATCAGCAGTTTTGTCAGTTTAAAATCTTTTGAAGAACCGCCTTCCACCAGGTAACTCATTACCGTAAATGGTGCACCTGCAAATCCAATTAAAGGAATACTGCCATTTAAACGTTGCTGAATAACTTTAATTGCGTCAGCTACATATTGCAGTCGGTCCACTACATCTACCTCTAACGCGTCCACATCTTTAAGTGTACGTACCGGATTGGCAAACTTAGGACCTACACCTTGTGTAAAGCTCAGGTCGCCACCCATAGCTTCACCGGTAACCAGGATATCGGAGAACAAAATGGCCGCGTCAATGCCCAGCAAATCAACCGGCAGCATCGTTACATCAGCTGCAATTTCAGGCGTTTTACACATTTCCAGGAACGAGTATTTGTTTTTGATTTCCCAATACTCGGGCATAAAACGACCTGCCTGGCGCATCATCCATACCGGCGGACGTTCTGTTTGTTTTGAAAATGCTGCATCTAAAAATAACGTGTTCATTTGTTGTTGTTCTTTTTGTTATAAGCTGTTTGCTTCTTTCTCTATTTTTGTAATGATATCCTGGGCTTTGCTGCTTACAGCAAGCTCTTTTGCTTTGATCAAATAAGCTGCACAACGCTCTTTGTCTTTTTTCCTTAAGGCCAGGTTGGCCAGATGGATCATCACAAAGGCTTTATCGTTTTTACCACCTAAAGGGAAACGGCTGGCGATCTGAAAGTGATATTCTGCCTGATCGTAATCTTCTTTTTTCAGGGCAATGTTGGCCTTCATAAATTCGTAATACCCCCGCCTGTTCTTTGCCAATCTGTCAGGATTGCCTACTTCCGCCAGAACCCGTGCTGTACGTTCATGGTCCCCGTTTTTGAAATGTTTGGATGCCAGCAATACAGAACTGTGTTTAAAATGGCTCCATATAACGAAGGCAAACAAAAAGCCGGCAAGTGCTGCCAGCTGGTATTGATCATAAAAAAGGCATGCCAGTGCTGCGATGGCAAAAAGGGCCATCAAGGCATACCTGCCCTTTGCATTATACATTAATGTGTATCCGTGAATTTATAACCTACTCCCCTGATGGAATGAAAATAAACCGGGTTTTTCTGATCTGGTTCAAAATACTTACGGAAGGTTAAGATAAAGTTGTCAATAGTCCTTGTTGAAGGATAAACATCATAGTTCCACACTGTTTCCAGGATTTGCTCGCGCGATACGGCTTCGTTCTTGCGCTCAATCAGCAATTTCAGGAGCATCGTTTCTTTTTTGGTAAGTGGCACAATCACACCATCGTCCTGTTTCAGTTCGAAGGAATTGAAATAGATTGTTTTATCACCAATTTTATAGGAATTGATTTCTTTAAGGTCATCCGCTTTCATGCTGCGTTTTACCAGGATACCAACCCTCAAGATCAGTTCTTCAAGGTTAAATGGCTTCACCAGATAATCATCTGCACCTTTTTTAAGGCCCATAACCCTGTCTTCACTGGTATTTTTTGCGGTTAAGAAAAGAATAGGCACTTCTGTATTTTCCAATCTGATAGTTTCACAAACCTGGAAACCATCCATTTCCGGAAGCATTACATCAAGAATGATCAGATTAAACCGTTCTTCTTTAAAAACTTTCAATGCCGTTTTACCATCCTTTACGGCATGCACTTTATAGCCTTCAAGTTCCAGGTTTAATTTAATGGCATCCAACAAGTGGTCTTCATCTTCAACCAGCAGTATTCTTAGTTTCTGTTGCATAATCAACTAAATGTTATTTCAAAAATAGCACCATGTGGTACGTTATCTCTAACGCTGATATCAGCGTCGTGGCTTTGTAATACTTCCTTAACAATAAACAGGCCTAAACCTGTGCCTTTTGATTTTCTGACATTCTCATCACCAACACGGTAAAATTTATCGAAAATAAGCATCTTTTCAGCGTCAGGTATACCTGGCCCTTTGTCAGATACCCTAAGGAATGGATGTCCGTCTCTTTCTGTCAGTTCAACTGACACATCTGCACAGGGCCCGGAATACTTCACTGCATTTTCAACCAGGTTGGTTACTACAGACGATAAGGCAAACTGATCGCCCATTACTTTTATGCCGGGTTTGATAACTGGAGTGATCAGTTGTTCGCAGCCGCAGGAATGCACCTGCAGCCTGTCGGTAATCCGGGTTACCAGCTCAGAAAAATCAAATTGCTCCTTTGGGAACGAATAAGAACGGTTTTCGATCTTGGTGGCCAGCAGCATATTCTCTACAAGATCGTCCAGACGTTCAATGTCTTTCAGTGAATTACCTAATAATGCGGTTTGCCTGGCCCTATCCAGATCACGTTTGATGATGGTCTGTATAGATAATTTTATCGCCGCCAACGGCGATTTCAATTCATGTGTTACCGAAAGCAGGAAATTTTGCTGCTGCTCACGCAGACGTTCTTCTTTTTTTATAGACTGGTGCAAAAAATAGGCACCGATGCACAGTAAAAATAAAAAGACGGAACCTTCGCCCATCACCATTGCCATTCTGGCAGGTTCTAATTTCACGACCAGTGTTCCCCAGGAAATGAGCTGCACCAATGCATACAGCAGCATGAAATAAAATATAACGATTGACTTCTTCAAGATTACCAGTATTTTAACTATATAAACTTAGCTAAAATTGTTTACATAACAATTCAGCCTGCTCTCATGAATTACTTGTTCCTGAAAACAATATCAAGACTCTCAAATATGGCCCTTTTTGCCTTTTCAAGTTCAATTTTTGTGTGGGCTGCCGAAACAAAACCAACCTCATAACCTGATGGACCAAGGTAAATGCCACGGTTCAATAACTCCCTGTGCATCACTTTAAATTTCTCCATACTGCTATGGTCAATATCAGCAGCGCTCTGGATCTTATCTTTATCTGTAAAAGCGATCCAGAAGATAGATCCAATATGGAACACCTTTACCTTATAATTTCTGGCCGCAGCAAAACGTTTAATGCTTTCTACAAATTCTGTCGCCTTTGTATTCAGTTCTTTGTAAAAACCCGAACGCAGCAATTCTGTCAGCTGTGCAATTCCTGCCGCCATAGCTACTGGATTACCTGATAAGGTGCCTGCCTGGTAAACTCCTCCGTCAGGAGAAATATGTGCCATAATCTCTGCAGAAGCACCGTACATTCCTACGGGCAAACCTCCACCTATAATTTTACCATAGGTAACAATATCGGGCTTAATGCCATAGTGGGCAGCAGCCCCTTCAAAGCCTAACCTGAATCCGGTGATCACTTCATCAAATATCAGCAGCGATTTATTTTCCTTGCAAATGTTTTGCAGGAACTCCAGGTAGGCCTCATCCTGCATCAGCAAGCCATTATTTGCGGGTATTCCTTCAATAATAACTGCTGCTACTTCATCCTTAAACTGCTCAAAGGCCTGTTTCAAAGCCTCAACATCGTTTAAAGGCAAAACGATGGTTTCCTGGGCAAAGGCCTTAGGCACACCAGCCGATGAGGTTTCACCAAAGGTAACCAGTCCCGATCCTGCCTTTACCAGTAAAGAATCGCTATGTCCATGGTAGCAGCCCTCAAACTTAATGATCTTATCCCTGCCAGTATAGCCGCGTGCCAGTCTGATGGCCGACATCACCGCCTCTGTACCAGAACTGGTAAAACGTATTTTTTCTACAAACTTATTGTTCTTAATGATCAGTTCGGCCAGTTCATTTTCCAGTACGGTCGGAGCACCGAAACTCATGCCGTTCTGCATCACCTCAGTTACTTTTTCCCTTACTTTGGGGTGGTTATGACCTAAAATGAGTGGCCCCCAGCTGCCGCAAAAATCTATAAATTGGTTGCCATCAGCGTCCCATACAAAACAACCATCCCCTTTTTGAATAAAAAGAGGTGTACCGTATACCGACTTAAAAGCGCGTACCGGTGAATTTACTCCTCCGGGGAAGTAATTTTTTGCCTTTTCGTACAATTCCGCTGATTTTTCTCTGGAAATGTCAGGTTTACTCCCTGTATTTACAGGTACCTCACCTTCATTTCCCGAAAACATTTTCTTTAAAGATTCTAACATAATTTTTATTTCAAGTCCCAGGCTGTTCCTTTCATCGAAAAGAACAGCCACCCATTATATCCAGTTCTTTTCAACCATATCCCTGATGTGATAGGTTGTGATGATACTTGCCCCTGCGCGTGCAAAGCCGTGCATGGTTTCCATCACTACTTTTTGCTCATCTATCCAGCCCCTTTGTGCAGCTGCTTTCACCATAGAATATTCTCCGGATACATTATAGCAGGCGATAGGCAGATCGGTATGCTGTTTAAGCTTGCTGATCACATCCATATAAGCCAATGCCGGCTTTACCATCAGCACATCGGCACCTTCCCCTTCATCCAGCAAAGCCTCTCTTAAAGCCTCCTCACCATTTCTGAAATCCATCTGGTACGCTTTCCTGTCGCCCTTGCCTGGGGCGCAATCTGCGGCTTCCCTGAATGGCCCGTAATAGGCCGAGGCGAACTTGGTGGCATGCGACATGATTGCGGTATTTACATAACCTGCCCCATCCAGCACACTCCTTATGGCACCTATGCGGCCGTCCATCATATCAGAAGGGGCCAGCATATCGGCTCCGGCCTGCGCATGGGTAAGCCCCATCTTGGCAATGACAGCTACCGTTTCATCATTCTGCACATAATCGTCCTTTAATATTCCGCAATGACCATGTGTGGTGTAAGAACACACGCATACATCAGTTACCACATAGAGATCCTCACCAAAATTCTTTTTTAAAGCACGTACTGCAGAAGGCACCAGGGAATGATCGTGATAGGCAGAGGCTGCATCTTCACTTTTCTCATCTCCCACACCAAACAGCATGATTTTGTTTACGCCCAGCTTCAGGCCTTTTTCCACGTCATTCAGCAGCGTATCTTCCGAGAAGTGACTGATTCCGGGCATGGCATCCAATGGATGAACTACATTCTTTCCCGGCACCACAAAGTACGGGTAAATGAACATGTCTTTAGACAACCGGGTTTCGGCTATCATTTCTCTCACAATTGGGTTTTTCCTTAATCTGCGTGGACGGTGCAACATCATCTTTCTATTTTATGTCTATCCCAAAGACAGCCTCGGCCAGGCCGATCTCATCCGGAGAGTAGGGCAAAATACATTTTACGCCCATTTCTTCGAATTTTTTAGCGGTAGAGTTGCCAATGGCAATTACCTGCTGCCCGGGTTCTAATAAATTATCTACAAAATAAGCCTCAACATTAGATGGACTGGTAAATATCAGTACATCGGCATAGGTCTGGTCTATATTTTCTTCAATAACAGTTTCATATATCGGCAGATCTACCACTTTAGTGTCCGGCTTTAAGGCCTTTTGGATACTCAGCAGCGAGTCCTGCGCCCTTGGGAACAATACGGTCTTGCCCGCCACTGCTTCGGCAAACAGTTCTGCTACCTCTTCAATATCTCCACCTTCGCCAACATAATCAGCCAGGTGGCCTGCCCGTCTGAGCGAATCTTCAGAACCACGGCCTGCCACACCAAATTTTACATGTTTAGGCAGCATAGGTTTCAGGTTGAAGAAATAGTCTACGCTATTTCTGCTGCTGAAAAAGATCCAGTCAATGTGCTTCAGGTAAAAAGGATCCAATACCGTTACGATAGGAAAAGTACGGATCAATGAGCGGGCATCTATTTCTATATTGTGTTTTTCAAGTGCCTTTCTGAAATAATTGTGCTCACCTACCTCACGCGAAATAAATACTTTGGCAGGGAACTTTCTATCGGCACTGAACTTGGTTACAATCTTTTCTGCCAGTCCGTCCAGTTTATCTACTCTGTAAAATAAACGGTCAGGAAAATCCTCATCCGTCTCCGCCTTAGAAGTCCAGATTTCATACTGTCCGTCTTCCTTTTTACAATAACAGCCCAAAGGCATATGGCAGCCTCCTTCAAACAGGTTTAAGACCTTGCGTTCAACTGCAATTTCCTCAGCCGTTTCTGGATGGTTGATCTGTTGGAGTATTTCAAATAATTCAGCATCGTTTTCCCTGATCTGGATGGCCAGCGCACCCTGCGCAGGTGCCGGCACCAATTCGGTAGTATCTACCACTTCAACGTGAAATTCCGACAGGTCAATGTTTAGACGGTTTACGCCGGCCTTTGCCAGTAATATGGCATCGTAATCCTCATCCCTCAGTTTCTGGATGCGGGTAGGAACGTTACCTCTTAAATCTTCTATGTTCAGATCTGGGCGTAGCGCCAGCAGCTGTGCTTTACGCCTGTTGGAAGAGGTACCTACCATCGCCCCTTTTTTTAAGGAAAGCTTATGGCTGATGCTGACACAATCTTTCAGGATAAGCAAAAGCTCTGACGGATCTTCACGCTCGGTTACTGCAGCAATAGTTAAACCGGCAGGATGCACAGTCGGCAGGTCCTTATGGGAATGTACCGCAATGTCAATAGTGCCGCCCAAAAGCTCTTCTTCCAATTCCTTGGTAAAAAAGCCCTTGCCTTCCAGTTTGTCCAACCTGAGGTTTAAAATCTTGTCGCCCTGTGTTTTGATGATTTTCAATTCAGCCTCAACACCGATAGCTGCTAGTTTATCTTTAATGAAATTGGCTTGCCATAAAGCCAGGTCGCTACCTCTTGTACCTATAATAAGTCTTTTCACGTTGATGCTAATTTTTTCGCAAATTTAGCTATTCTTTACCAATATCTCCTTTGCCATGACCATTGGTACGCTGATGTATTTTTTTTCCATGTAATTCATCACCTTTTCCAATAATAACCTTGAATTCTCATCAAGCTTATCGATCTCATCAGCAAAAATACCATTGATGGCAGTATGCTTAATCTCCTTAATTTTCTGCGGAACGCAGCTCATGGCAATTTCAATTTTGCGTTGGCGCAGTACCAGCTCAAAATCCTTGATATTTTCTTCAATGATGTGCTCAGCATTTACCAGTTCATCATAACGTTCCTGAATATTTTTACGGGCAATCTCTTTTAAAGACTCAACTTCGATGTAGTGTACAGGAAAGTTCTTTACTACTTCGGCAGCGGTATCATTTGGTATAGCAAGGTCAACGATTACTTTTTTTGAAGTATCGCCGTTCAGCAGTTTTTTATAGACAGCTTCAGTTATGATCGCTTCCGTAGATCCGGTACAGGTAATAATCACATCAAAACCCTTATCGTAATTTTCAAGTGCAGTAAGCGGGTAAGCTGTGCCGTTCAGTTCCTTAGCCAGGGTCTCGGCATTTTCCAGCGTTCTGTTAAATACAGAGAAATTGGTGTATTTGTGTTTTTTAAGATATTGGGCCAGGTTCCGGTTGGTTTCACCAGCGCCAATGATGAGTAGCCTTGCTTCGCTTGAGCACATTTTAAGGTCGCGTAGCTTGCGATAGGCCAGGGAAACTATAGACACCGGGTTTTTGGAGATATTGGTGTGTGTATAAACTTCTTTCGCTGTTTTTACCACCCGGTTCATGATCATCCGCATATAGTCACCGGTAAAGCCGGCAACCCGGCAGGCTTCATAGGCCTTACGGATCTGCGCCAGGATCTCCTTTTCCCCAACAACCAGACTTTCCAGCGAGCAGGATGTACGGAGCAGATGGTTAAAAGCATCCAGCTGTTCGTATGCCGATACGTTTTCCACAAACTGTTCCATGTACTGCGCAGGCAGCCCCATGTCCAGCACTGTTAAAAAACGGGTAATAAAATCCTTGTCCAGACTGCTTGGTGAAGTAAATACAAATTCAACCCTGTTACAGGTGCCTACGTAGAATATTTCTTTAACACCTAACTCAGATTGAATGTTCCTCAATCTGTCGTCCAATGTCTGCTCACATATTACCAATTTACCTAAAGATTTTAAGTCAATCTGTTTATGCGTAAAAGCAATGATCTTTAAATATTCCAAAATAGTATTATCCTGTTTTTTTAGCGAAACAAAAGTAATAAGACCAGACTGTTCCACTGTCATTATGCTGTAATTAACAGCTATTTAGAAAGATTTTAAATAAACACACCCTCCTAAACAAGCAGATTTTATTTTTGTTATATTGGGTAAATACCATATTTGTAGACACATATGATCATTAATGAATCTTTTACACTGGATGGATCAGCCGGAAAACCCATATTTGGCGATTATACTTATGACGATAAAAACACAAAATCCTGCACCATAATTTTCATTCATGGCTTCAAAGGCTTTAAAGACTGGGGTGCACATAACCTGATTGCATCCTTTTTTGCTGCTCAGGGATACAGATATGTGAAATTCAACCTGTCGCACAGCGGGGTTACCGCAGCAAACATGAACGACGTGACCGATATGGAAACCTTTGCTGCTAATACCATCAGCAAGGAACTTGCTGATGCAGAAACGGTCATTGATCATGTACTGGACAGATGGCCTGAAAGTCCGGTTTACCTTATCGGGCATAGCAGGGGTGGCGGATTGGCCATTATCCTTGCGGCAAAAGACCAGCGCATCGGTAAACTCGTAACCTGGTCGGCCATTTCTGATTTTTCAAGCCTCTGGAAAAAGGAACAGGAAAAAGAATGGGCTGCAAGCGGACAGATTTTTGTTGAAAATACGCGCACTAAAGAAAAAATGCCTTTGAACAGCACTCTACTGGACGACTTCAACCAGCACAAAGCAAAGTTCAATATTATTGAAGCAGCAAAAAAAATATCTGTACCCTGGCTCATTCTGCATGGAGATGAAGATGTTAACGTGGACTTCAGTGTAGCCCAGAAGCTCGCGCAGCAACAACTCAAGGCAAAAATTCAGAAGATTGCCGGTTCAAACCATGTTTACGGTGCATCGCATCCCTACCTATCCGATTCCCTTCCGGAACACCTGCAGGAAGTTGCCGAAAAGACACTGGATTTTATTCGTTAAGCCTCTTTCTTTTTTACCATTACGCTTACACGGTAAACTAAAAATATGCATAAAAGTATGAGTACAGATACGACAATACCTAAAATATCGTAATGCGCTAAGGGGCTGCTCTTGGTTTTCTGAGTCACGATCAGACCTGCGCATAAAGCGGCTATACCTCCTGCAACCTGCTGAAGTGAGGCATTTACACTCATAAACGCACCCCGGTCTTTCAGATCAGGCACGCTCATCGTCAATGTGGTTGCCGGGATGATACGGCTCATAACTCCCATAAACAGTACCACATTAATGACGATAACCTGCCACAAGGGTACGGGCGTCAGATTGGTATATATCAGGATCAGGACAATCGCCAGCAGCGAGCCACCCGTGAACACCCAGAATTTATCGGTCTTATCACTCAGTTTTCCAATCAGTGGCATAACCACAATAGAAGCCAGTCCGGTAAACATAAAAACCAGGGGCAGCTGCTCTTCGGTGATATGGATGTTATTGATCAGGTAGGCACTGCCAAAAGGCATCAGCATAAAACCACCCACACTCATAAATGCCGTAGCAATAAACCCGGTCTGATAAGAACGGTTGGAAACGGCATGCCATAAATGTAAGAACGGGTTCTTGTCCGACTGGATCGCCAGGTGTTTGTCAATAGGTTTTACTTTAAACAGGATGGCAATGGCAATCAGGACGGCCAGCACCACAATCATTAAAAATGAAGAGTGCCATCCCCAGATATTGGCAAAATATAAGCCTATGGGGATACCCAGCACCTGACTTGCGGCAAAACCCATTTGTACAATGCCCATCACCCTTCCGCGCTGATGCACTTCAAAAACGTCGGTAACAATGGTCATGGAAATGGCACCTATCACACCGCCAAATAAACCGGTGACGATCCTTGCGCCCAGCAGCATTTCATAATTGGTGGCCAGAGCGCAGCATAAAGTACCTACGATAAAGCCGGTATAGAAAAATAAAAGTATTTTTTTACGGTCAAATTTATCAGCAAAACCTGCAGCGAGTATACCAGAGGCACCAGCGCTGAAAGCATAGGAAGAAACCACCAGACCAAAACCTTTTGGGGTCATAGAGAGCGATTTCATCAGATAATCGCCCAGCGGTGCCAATACCATAAAGTCCAGCACTATAGTAAATTGCAGCAGGGCCAACAAAGCAATTACCAGTATCTGATAAGAACTGAAGGGCTCGGCTATGTTCTTTTGGGGTTGTTGCATTTAATTTTGTTTTTTTAAGTTAATTCTTCGCATTGATAGCCGTTATCTTTTACCAGGGTAATGACATCCTGCAGCTTTAATGTGGGCGATACGATCCTCAACACGCAATCTATATCCTGCAGGTCTACAGTCCACTGTTCGATCTGGTTTTCGGCCATAACCTTAGCGATATAGCGTTTATCACCTTCCGTACGTATGTCGGTTTTAAAAAGCAGGATATGTTCAATAATGATGTCCATAATTTTTAGAGGTTAAGGTTGTTTTATTTTTTCAGGGCTTTAAGCACAACATCAAAAGCGCTCCAAAGCACTTCGTCTGTTAACACAAAAGGCTTTCCACTCAGACTTTTTCCTTCGTTATGAAAGCGGAGCAGATTGTACAGCGGCCCAAAAGCTACACACCAGTAGGCTTCAAGCGGCATCGCAATGATCTCTCCCCTTTCAATTGCATTGTGCATAAATTTTCCGAGGGGTTCTCTGAATACCTCTCCGAAAGCTTCAAAAATCTGGTCCTGGTAAGTGGAACTCCGTAATTGCTCTATCATTTGTGCTGTTAATGGATTTTCCAGCACGCATTTTGCCCGGTTTTTCCATTGCTGCCGCAACCCTTCAGCAAAAGAACAATCGGGATCAAAATTTTCAAGCATGATCCTGCTCATCCGCTCTACCTCCTCTAAACCAATTTTCAGGATCAGATCATCCTTATCCTGGTAATAGATATAAAGTGTAGCTACAGATATTTTACAGGCCCTGGCCAGCTTGTTCATGGTAAAACCTTCAAAACCCACCTCGACCAGCAACTCTATGGCCTTTTGCTTAACCAGTTCTACCTTATTGACATCTCTTGCACGCATGACAATTCAATTGTTCAGCAAATATAAATGAATATTCATTCACTTATATAAAGATGTAATTATTTTTTTATTTCCATATTCAGTCCGATCCATTTACTCATCGTATATCACTAAAAGCATTAGACAGGTGAGGCTTGAATAGGAGTGATGGATAACTTAGTTTTGTGTGATCCTTCCCGTATTCCCCTCCCATTTCAGTTCCTGTTCAGTTGCAACTGAACAGGAACTGAAATGGGACTGAGATAAGGGTTAAGTTACAAGCCTGGCACAACAGAAGAAGTTAAGCTACGCAAATACATGACAAAAAGAAAGCGGCGAACAAACCACGAATGGCTGTCCCCGCTAAATTAACACTATAGTCTCAGTTTAATGCGCGTGCCCTTTTTCTACATGCACTTCAAACTTCAACTTCAACACATCCTGTCCGGCAAACCGGCTTGCATAATCGATATCGTTCCAGTCGCTCCTGGTAATTTTAGCTTTCAGGCCTGGCTCCAGTTTCCGCATCACATAAGTGATTTGTTTGGTCGGCCCCTGGTTATCAGCCCCTATAGTCAGGTAGCTCAGCACCCCGGTAGTTTCGTACTGACCGGTCACAGCCGTTCCATCGGCATAGGTCGTCTCCCTTGGCTGAAAGATTGCCCCGCTTTCGGTTTTGGAATCTTTGTTCAGGATAAAGTTTCCGCCTGTCAGAAAAGCCTTAAACTGATCTGCAGCCGCTTTACTTTCGATGAACTGGTTCTGCACTTCTTTCCCCGTATGGTCCCAGGCTTTCAATTCCAGTTTGTAAATTGCATCTGCTTCCAGGTGCAGGTGCCCGTTTGCTGTTGCCTTTCCGTTTTCGTCAAATTTGATCACTACAGTTGTGCCTGCAGTCAGATCCGTCAGACCATGGAAATGATCGCCATGCGCCTCAATGGCTGCGCCGCTCATTTCTGTAAGGATGATTTCTGAACGTTGAATGCCGTCTTTTACGACTTTATTATTGTCTTTTTTACATGAACTTGCAAAAAGTATTACTGCGCCTATTAAGGCGATTGCTATTGATTTAAACTGATTTGTCATTATTTTAGATTTGAAGTTAATTCCGGGAGCGTATGTTAAAATTGCTTATGAAATTAACATCGGCGGCCCCCTGGTGGAGAAACCTGACAGCACAAATGAATAGTTACCACAAGGCACCCAGGCATCCAGATTAATCACTTCGGGATGAATTATAGGCAGAGATAGGGTGCCGGGCAAAAGGACAGGCTGAGCCTGAACATGATGAAAGTAATCGCAGACTGCGCACTTATCTGTAAGCTGTATCTTTTCGGTGTCATCGCAGCTTAAGTGTCTGCAAACGGGATTTTGCCCGTGGTGATGAAAAACCGGAACAATAGCGATAAACAGGAAAAGCGATGCAAACAATACCAGAAAGGTTTGTCTGAGTTTTGAGTACAAAATGTTTGCATCAGCTTTCATATGAAACAAAGTTGCATATTACAAAACACAAATGCAACTTTGTTTCATATTGTTTATTTCATGCTTCTTACTTTGGTATTTCCACCTCCCTGCAAAGTTAGGCTATGAGGTTTGTTACCGGTCCAGCCTCCCCTTGTAAAATCGGGAATATCTATACTTGAAGATCGTTTGGAAACAGATTTTTTGCTCAACGGTACAATACAGCTCCAGGCAGCAGCATCATAAACATCCTGATCTAAAGGCAGTCCGTTTCGCAGACAATCGATCAGGCGCCAATCCATCATAAAGTCCATTCCTCCGTGCCCCCCTACTTTTTTCGCAATCTCTCCAACATGTCTGATCAGTTCTGGAGTATAGGTATCATACAATTTCTTCATCTCTTCGGGCTTTAACCATTCTTCACCAAAGGCAATGCGCTCCGGTTCAGGCCATTTACTGGCAAAACCTTTCGTTCCGCTTAATAAATGAATCCTGGAATAAGGTCGCGGCGAGGTTACGTCGTGCTGCAGCATCAGGGTTTTTCCTTTATTGGTCCGAATGGTCGTGGTATTCATATTGCCCCTGTAGTTTCTTCCCACAAATTCATTATAAAAAGGATCATTTTTTGCCTTTTCTTTAGCCTCATTCCCCATCATAAAATCATTGGACGACATGGAGACAAGATAATCCATTTTATCGCCCCTGTTGATGTTCATGCATTGCGCAATAGGTCCTAAGCCATGTGTAGGATACAGGTTACCATTGAAATCAATGTTTTCCTTCAGTCTCCACATATTTTCATAGCCTTTTTTATTGAAATTGAGGCCAAGCAAATCATGTATATATGCGCCTTCGGCATGGATCAGTTCTCCGAACATGCCCTGGCGTACCATATTCAGGGTTAGCATTTCAAAGAAATCATAGCAGCAGTTTTCCAGCATCATACAATGCTTACGAGTCTTTTCAGAAGTTTCTACCAGCTTCCAGCACTCTTCTATCGTCAGCGCCGCAGGAACCTCAGTTGCAGCATGTTTCCCATTTTCCATGGCAAAAACAGCCATTGGTGTATGCAGATGCCATGGCGTACAGATATAAACCAGGTCCAGTTCCTCCTTAAGGATCATGTCTTTCCATCCGTTTTCGCCAGAATATTCTGTGGCTTTAGGTAGCCCTTTCTGTACCAGGTGTTTTTGTGCGGCGGAAGCCCGTTCCGGGAGTTTATCACACAGGGCTTTGATCTCGACCCCCTCAATAAAAGACATACGGCTTACGGCACCTGGACCACGCATTCCAAGGCCGATGATGCCAATACGTACCTTGTCGACCTTAGGCGCCGCATAACCACACATGTTGAATCTTGGGGCGCTCTGCCCTGGAGCATAAAAATCTTCTTCCTCTAATGCACGATCTTTCGCAAAGCCAGGCAATCCGATGGCCATAGCTCCGGAGCCTATAGCCAGTGTTTGTAAAAATTTTCTACGGTTAGGTTTCATATGGTTGTTCTGTTTAGTTCACTGAATATAAGAAATCATATTTCTTGCTTGCTACCTGCATGCTGCGCAAACGTTTGACTGATTGTCGAGAAGCGGCAAGTGTAAAATAAACAGAACAATTTTATATAATAAAGAAGGTTTTATTCACCCCTTTGCACCCAGTTCCCGTCTTCTCTGATCAGTTCAATCAGATCATCCAATGCATTTGCTGCATTTACATTTTTCTTTACCACTTCCCTGCCACGGTACAAGGTTATTTTATCCGGTCCGGTACCCACATAGCCATAATCGGCATCTGCCATTTCACCAGGCCCGTTTACAATACAACCCATGATGCCAATTTTGATCCCTTTCAGGTGATCGGTACGGGACCTGATCAGCTGAGTAGTTTCCTGGAGATCGAAAAGTGTCCTTCCGCAACTTGGGCAAGAGATATATTCTGTTTTTGATATTCTTGTACGTGTGGCCTGTAATATACCGAAACTGATGGCATTTACAGTCTGCAAACCTATACCCGCATCCGCTTTTATCCATACACCATCACCCAGTCCGTCTGTTAGCAATGCGCCCATATCGGTAGCAGCATACAACATCAGATCGCTGGCATTCAGCCCTTCGTAACTTCTGCTGATGATGACCGGTAGCTGCAGGTTCTTAGCCATTAATGAAACAAAGAAATTCCGTTGTGCAGCTACTCCATGCAAAGCCGAAGTTTCCAGCAACAATACCACATTATCTTTCAGAACAGATAAGTCTTTACCTGCGGCTTCTTCTGCATTGAGCCTAACCAGGTTTAAATATTCGTCTTTCTGTCCTGCATTGAGGTACTCTTCGTAAGAAAACAAAGGATGACAATTGTTTTTGATGTGCAATGCCAGCCAGGTCTTGTAATTGTATAATTGTTTCAGGTTGCCAGGAAAAGAGAATGACGGCAACTGATCGCCAAGGTACACCATATCACAGGCCTGATCGGCCATATTGTATTTATCAAGCACAGCACTGTAATTGTAGCCCGCTGCAGCCAGAAAATAAGGGTCTTTCAGGTTCTCCTTGCTTACATCCAACAGCACAACCGGGTGGTGATGCCCGCCTATATGCTGTACCGGAGCGGTAAGCCTGCGCTTGTACTCAAAAGGGTTATAGGAAAGTTTTTCCGCATCAATAGTTTTGGATTCAGTGAACAAGGTTTTACCATACAGATCGACAGCACGTTTTTCATACCTCGCAGCCAGGGCTTTGGCTACGGGCGCTTCAAATTCTGGGTCTTCAGTTAAGGATACCCTGATCGTATCGCCCAGACCATCTTCCAGCAGGGTGCCAATGCCTACTGCCGATTTGATGCGGCCATCTTCACCATCGCCTGCCTCAGTTACACCAAGGTGTAAAGGATAATTCATCCCCTCCTTTACCATAGTTTCAACCAGTAAACGATATGCTTGCACCATTACCTGCGTATTGCTGGCCTTCATGGAAATCACCAGGTTATAATAATTCAGGTCTTCACACATACGGATAAACTCCATGGCCGACTCCACCATTCCGCGGGGAGTATCACCATAATGGCTCATGATCCTATCGGAAAGCGAACCGTGGTTGGTACCGATGCGCATCGCAGTCCCATACTCCTTGCATATTTTTACGAGAGGGGTAAATTTCCTGTATATGCGTTCCAGCTCAGCCTGGTAAGCCTGCTGGGTGTATTCAATATTCTCAAACCGTTTTTTATCGGCATAATTGCCCGGGTTTACCCTTACTTTTTCCACAATACGGGCAGCAGCTTCTGCCGCATTGGGCGTAAAGTGAATATCGGCTACAAGCGGCACACTGTAGCCCCTTGCCCGCAATTCCTTTTTGATATTGGCCAGGTTTTCTGCTTCCTTCATGCTGGGCGCAGTAATGCGCACATACTCGCAGCCAGAATTTACCATTCTGATGGTCTGCTCTACGGTTCCAAGGGTATCCATAGTATCTGTAGTGGTCATAGACTGAATACGTATAGGGTTTAAACCACCCATAGGTACATCGCCGATATTTACTTCCCTTGTTAAAAACCTCGAATACAATTGTGCTGCTTCCATGAGTTACAAAAATCTGTTGCAAAGATAAAGATTATGTTGATAACAATCAGATCAGGCGCTCTTTTGTCACCAGCGTTTTGGCCAACACATCATGAAAACATTGCTGTTTTTTATTGAGGAAGCTATACAGGTAGCCAAAAAAGAACGGCGCAGCAGACACGACTTTGCCCATGTTCCGGCCAAAGGCATTGGCCAGGCTAATCCGGCCACCGTTCAAATCGGTTACCTTAATGCTCATCAGGCGTTTCCCGATTCCCGCCTGCTGTGCAGAAGCTTCTGTTATACTGCCATAGACCAGCTTGGCAAGTAAAATCAGTGGAATACCTGCAAAAGCAACAGAAATACGTGCAGCCTGGCCTTTAATGAAAATAAAGCTGAGCAGCAGGAGCAGTACATAAGCCAGTATGATAAAGAAAAGATCGATGACCATGGCCAGCAGGCGCTGGTCAAATGAAGCAAAATACTGGGGTGCAGTTTGCTGATGGGTAAAACCAAGAAGCTCACGCAGTTCAGGGAACTCGTGAGCTTCTTTATAATCGTCCATCCCCGGTTTCCTAAGGAAAGTACCAGCCTGGACACCCAATTCTTTTAACTCATGCAACTGGTATGGCCCTTCTGGTTTGCCGTTAATGACAACTGTATATTCCGTATGGCTATCCATTAATAACGATTTACCTCAAAGCTACTTAATCCTCCGTCAAGAAAAATAAATATTTTGTTGGCAGATGTGCTGTAATTTGGGGTCTCATAAGTTCCATCTGCTTTTTTTATGAAACCACTGAATTCTTTGGAAGACAAGCCTGTCTTGGCTTTAATCCTGCAGCCAGATGCAGTAGGAATGTTCAGCTTTACATCGGCAATCCCCGTTTTTACCCTTACATCGGTAATGGGCATTAAGCTTCCCAGCTTAACATCCAGTGCAGCGGCACCACCATCAAAACTAAACTCCCTTACTTTGTAGGCCGACAGGTCAAAATTAGCTTCGCCCGCCCCCATATTCATATGAATTTCCCATTTAGGATTGGTATTCAGCATTAAATCCACATCATTGCCACCATCACCTACATTCCAGCTGTTTTTACCTTTCATCTTGAAAGATAAAGTCCGTACACTGTCCGAAATCTCATTTTTTAAGGAAAACGCTCCTCCCCTTCGCTGAACAGTTGCACTGATCAGGCTATCGGTCGGTCCCTTAAGATCAAACGTTGTACCCCCTGCAGATAGGCTCAGAATGGTTCGGGTAGGAACAGAGTCGGTATAAGGCTGAGTAAAAGTGCTTTCCTCAAAGCCTTCCATATCGTTATCGCTCCTGCCATCTATGCGCTGTTCTGTAGTAATCCTTTTTTTGTGTACCGGCACCTCCTGCCCTTTAATAAACAGCAAGCCTAAAGTCACAATTAAAATTCCGATAGACACAATACTTCCTATCTGCGATTTGCTCTTGTTAAATAGAATGTTGACCCCGGCAATGATTAGAAAGATAGGCCAGAAACGCCATACACTCCACCAATAAAAATCAATAACATTAAAATTTTCCAAAAGAAGTACCCCACCTATAAAAAGCAGAACGATACCCCACATTATTCTATCCAGCTTCATAACTATATGTCTTTTTTGGTAAACTGATCATTTGTTTCAGTACCGGCATTTTTGCCGGCATCAGGTGCATCTGCCGGGCTTTCCGTTACAGGATTTGCTGTACCCGGCTCAGCCGAAGCAGCAGGCGATACCGGTTCGGCCGGAACATTAGGGGTATTTAACGGATCCTGAAAGTTCTGCTGGTTCTTCCAATTTTCCCAGGCACTCTTGTTTTTTGATTTTATGATAAAACTTGCACCTATGGCAACAAAAACAAGCGGCCACAGCTTCGTCAGCTGAAATCCGAACGGAATGAGGTTAAACTCATCCATTAAAAAATACATCCCAATAACCAGCAAAAATAAGCCGGCAACGGTACGCCCTGTTTCACTACTGTTCTTTTTGTACGGCTTAAAATCACTTGTCTTTTTCCAGCTGTCAAACCCGCCTTCATTTACTGTCGATGAAGCCCAGTTCTGGAAAGGTGCAGTATTTTCATTTGTCCTTTTTGGTTCGGCAAATGGGTTTGAAGATTGAAAAGGGTTGTTTTGCCCTTTAAAAAAATCATTGAATTTTGAAAACCTTGCTGCCGGATCATTATTAACCGGTACTACAATCCACATGATGATGTATACAAGTATTCCTGTACCTACCAAAAATATAGTTGAAAGCACAAATAGCAGCCTGATGATAGTTACATCCACCTCCATGTACTCGGCAACACCAGATGATACGCCTGCGATTACCTTATCATGCTCATTCCTGAATAATCTCTTTTCCATTATAATTCCCTCCTGTTATTTTTAAAATTGTACCGGCTTTAAAACTATCTCATCAACATTTACACCTTTACTTAAATTTAAAATTGTGTAAATCGTGTTGGCTATATCTTCAGGTTGTACAAAACGTTCAGCGGGGATTTGTGTTCCCTCCCATGATGAAGTTAATGTAGAACCAGGTAATATTGCAGTCACTTTAACATTGTATTTCGATAGTTCCTGTCTCAATACATCATTAAGACTAAGCAATGCCGATTTAGTTACAGAATAACTGCCTGCATTTTCTACAACAACCTTCGAGGCTATGGAACAAATGTTAAAAATATGCCCTGATTGCTGCTCGCGCATGATTTTACCAAAATATTTAGCGCAATAATAAGCAGCCTTCAGGTTTAAATCCAACTGTAAATCAAACACATCGTCCGCTTCATCAAGCAAAATCCCGGGAATAAAAGTCCCTGCATTATTTACTAAAACATCAACGGCACCCATTTGTTCGGTAGTAGCCCGGCAAAAAGCGTATACTTCTTCTTTAATGCTGCAATCAGCTTTAAAAGTAAACACCCGGGCGTTGGTATGCTTCATTTCATGGGCAAAACTTTCCAGTTCTTCTTCGTTCCTTGCACAAATGGCCAGGTTATAGCCATGCTGGGCCAGGTTAAGGGCAACGGCCTTTCCAATCCCCCTGGTGGCCCCTGTTACAATTGCATTCATGTTACAACATTTAATGGGCCGCAATATTACAAAAAAGGGCCACACTCAAAAACTTAGGTGCCAAAGTTTTGTTAGAAAGTTGAATTCAATCCCCTTATATAAAGGTTTCAACTTTTTATTGTTTCTTTGTAGTAATATTGCGTAAATAGTATAGCTAATTTATCATTGAATGAATTTTACCAATTTTGGCAGATACCTCCTCTTGTTAAAGGCCGTATTTAGAAGACCTGAGAAATTTAAGATTTACCTGAAGGCCATTTTCAAACAAATGGATTTTATTGGTGTAGGCTCTTTAGGCCTGATCGCCATTATATCTACCTTTATTGGTGCGGTAATGACCTTACAGATCGCTTTCCAGCTGGTTAGTGATTTTATCCCGAAAACCATTATCGGCTCTGTAAATCGGGATTCAAGTATATTGGAGCTTAGCCCAACCATCAGTGCTATTGTGCTTGCTGGTAAAATTGGTTCTGCCATATCATCTGAAATTGGCACCATGCGGGTAAGTGAACAAATTGATGCACTTGAAATTATGGGCATTAACTCTCCCGGATACCTGATCTTGCCTAAAATTATTGCAGGTATTACCATGGTACCCCTGTTGGTAATTATGTCTATGTTTTTAAGCATCACAGGTGGTTATATTGGCGGAACTTTATCCGGTGCGGTTTCCCCGGCTGAATATATACAAGGTATCACTACAGATTTCAACCCTTATACGATTACCGTTGCCCTGATTAAAGCTTTTGTTTTCGGGTTTATCATTACTTCTGTACCTGCTTATGAAGGTTTCTATGTAAAAGGGGGCGCATTGGAAGTTGCCCAGGCCAGCACCAGAGCGGTAGTTGTAAGTTGTATATCCATTCTGGCATGTGATTACATTGTAACCCAGTTATTACTATGATCGAAATCAAAGACATCCATAAATCATTTGGCGACAATGAAGTACTGAAAGGTATATCTGGCAAATTTGAGGCTGGCGTAACCAATTTAATTATCGGAGGCTCTGGTTCTGGTAAAACAACCCTGCTGAAATGTATGATCGGGCTGCACCAGCCTGAAGAAGGCAGTGTGGAATACGACGAGCGGGAATTCACTACCATGAACTTTGAAGAAAAGATCGAAATCAGGAAAGAGATCGGCATGCTTTTCCAGGGTTCAGCACTTTTTGATTCCATGACCGTAGAAGAGAACATCATGTTCCCTTTAAATATGTTTACAGAGCAAAGCAGAAAGGAAAAACTGGAAAGGGTAAACTTTTGCCTGGAAAGGGTAAACCTGGAAGGTAAAAACAAACTCTACCCGGCCGAACTTTCTGGAGGGATGAAAAAGCGTGTAGGCATTGCCCGGGCCATTGCCATGAACCCGAAGTATTTGTTTGTAGACGAACCCAACTCGGGTCTGGACCCTAAAACCTCCATCGTAATTGATGAACTGATTAAGGAACTGACCGAAGAATACAATACCACCACAATTGTAGTTACACACGATATGAACTCGGTAATGGGTATAGGCGATTATATCCTGTTCCTCCATGAAGGAAAAAAATTCTGGGAAGGTTCCAACAAAGAAATTGCCCATACCGATGTTCAAGAACTAAACGACTTTGTTTTTGCCAGCCGTTTTATGAAGGCTGCAAAAGGAAAATTTTAAGATATCCATTTTATGATAAGCCTATTAACACCCACGCACTGGAAAGATTATGAGTTAATTGATTGTGGTGACTTTGAAAAATTAGAACGTTTTGGCAATCTGGTCTTGTCTCGGCCAGAGCCCCAGGCAGTCTGGAAAAAGACCTTATCGGATCAGGAATGGAAAAAACAGACCCACATCCGCTTCAAAGGACGCTCAGCAACATCAGGTGAATGGATCAAAAGTTCACCTAAGCTTCCAGACCGCTGGAATGTGGAGTACAGCAATAACGAGGTAAGTATAAACCTGCGTCTGGGACTTACTTCCTTTAAACACCTTGGTGTATTTCCTGAACAGGCGGTAAACTGGGATTATATTTCTTTCTGTGTTAAAAAATTTAAATCGCCAAGTCCGAAAGTTCTAAACCTATTTGCCTATACAGGAGCGGCCTCATTAATTGCAAAAGCCGCCGGTGCAGATACCACACATGTTGATTCGATAAAACAAGTGGTAAACTGGGCCAATGAAAACCAGGAACTCTCTAAACTTAAAGATGTGAGATGGGTGGTTGAGGATGCACTTAAGTTTGTGAAGAGAGAACTTAAACGCGGCAAAAAATACAATGGTATTATTCTGGACCCACCAGCCTATGGCCATGGCCCCAATGGAGAAAAATGGAAACTGGAAGACCATATCCAGGAAATGATGCTAGACGTAGTACAGCTGCTCGATCCTCAGGAGCATTTTTTAATCCTCAATACTTACTCGCTAGGGTTTTCATCAGTAATTGTAGAAAATCTGATCAGAACCTCTTTCCCTAAGGTTAAAAATCTGGAAACCGGTGAACTCTATTTACAGGCTACTTCAGGTGTTAAATTGCCTTTAGGGGTTTTTGGCAAGTTCAATAGCTTTTAACCGGCCCTAAACGGTTTAGGATAAAAAATAAGGCGCCGGATACTCAAACCGGCGCCTTTTCTTTAAACACACTTAAACCCAGTAACACCTTACTGACCAAGTTTCTTTATGGTCTTTGTTTAAAAAGAGGAGCTTCCGGAGGGCTCCGGAAGCTTGTCCTCATCAACTAAACTAAACCAAATAGTTTCTTTCAGACTCATTGTTTAGAATCATTTTAAATAACACTACAAGTATAGCAACTTATTTAGAATAATTCCAAACAATATTAAAATAAATTTATAGCTAGCTTTTCTTATACTTGTACAAAAAACAAATTCTATACTTATGAAAATACCTCACCTGGCAGGAATTATTCTAATCAGTTCATTAACAATGGGTTTATTTACCAGTTGTGCTACTGATGGAAAGAAAGCGAAAGGACATACTAAAGTAACGGCCAATGGCGATACGGTAGTTGTTGAAGAAGAAAAAGAAGACACCACCCGCCAGCCGATAGACACCGCTAAATACAATGCACTGGTACGGAAGCTGGCCAATGGAGACTCCACAGGTAAGTGGCCGGTTAAAAAACAGCCATACCCCCTGGATGGTGCAATTCTTCCTTTTAAACGCATTGTCGTTTATTACGGAAACCTGTATTCCAAAAAAATGGGTGCGTTGGGCGAATATGCACCTAAAGAAATGCTGGCTAAATTGGATGCTGAAGTTAAGCGTTGGGAAAAAGCAGACCCATCTACCCCAGTTCAACCAGGATTACATTATATTGCAGTAGTAGCAGCCGGAGATCCTGGAAAAGCGGGAAAATACCGTACAAGGATGCCTTTCAAACAAATCGACTCTGTAATGACCATATCCAGAATGCGTAAAAACATGATCGTATTTCTTGACATTCAGGTTGCTCTGGGAACGATACGTGACGAACTGCCTCAGTTGGAACAATATCTTAAATTACCAAACGTGCACCTGGGCATTGACCCTGAGTTCTCTATGAAAGACGGTTCTCTTCCTGGTCGTAAAATTGGCACCTATGATGCTGCAGATATCAACTATTGCTCAGATTACCTGGCTAACCTGGTAAAAAAATACAATCTGCCGCCAAAGGTATTTGTGGTTCACCGCTTCACGAAAAAGATGGTAACCAATTCGCAGAACATCAAATTACGTCCGGAAGTTCAGGTGGTAATGCACATGGATGGATGGGGCGAACCGGAGCTTAAAAAAGGCACATACCGTCACTTTATTTATTCTGAACCGGTTCAGTTCACCGGCTTCAAATTGTTCTATAAAAACGACCTTAAAAAGGCACCAAACAGGTTGATGACACCAGAGGAGCTGTTGAAATTAAAACCAGCGCCAATCTATATTCAATACCAGTAATTTTAAAATAGCTGTTTATAAAAAATGGCTTCTGATCTGTTGTCAGAAGCCATTTTTTTATGCGGGTTTATGCCTACTTCAAGTTTAAGGCTATACCTTCTCCTTTCAATAGTTTATTCAACAAAGCCACCAGGTTGCTAAGGTTCTGTTTCAGCAGGGCATAAATATTCAACCTGAAAGTATCCAGATCATCCATTTCGTCTTTCAGGTAGTTTTTGAGTTTAATCTTATTCTTTAACCGTCTAGCCTCAGCCAGGTGGAATTCCAAAAAATAAGCCAGCCCTATCGGCTTATCGGCCCATACACCTGTAATGGTTTCCGATATCCTTTTGAATTCGCTTTCTAAAAACTCAAGCTGCTCATGATCTATCTCAAAATCCAGATTTCTGTCCATATCAATTAACAACACTCCTATCCTGATCAACTGGTTGTTTACAACCGGACTGCTGGCCCTTTCCATCATAATTTTGACTATAAATTTATATTTCGGGATTAATATGTGAAATTTTGATGGATAAAACACCAGTTTTCCTATTTTTTGTTCTGGCATGAAAGTAGTGTAGTGATTAGTAACAAATCAAAAGCACATGAATTTACCATCATTAAAGCGGGTTAATTTTAAAAAAATGAGAGCAGACCTAAGCAAAGGCTTCAAAAGCCTTGCTGAAGGTGGATTTAAACAGATCTTTAATCAGATAGACCAATTGGGCATCAAAAAAGGTGTTGATACCATGGGCATAGATAAATTTGTAAACCAATGCGCACTCTTTGCTGCAGGCTCCGGAGTTGTAACCGGCATAGGCGGTATGGGTACCATGCTGGTGGGTACACCACTAGATGTGATTAACCTCATTACACAGCAATTCAGAGTAACTTTAGCCATTTCCTACCATCATACCGGGCAGTATAAAATCAGTTTTGAAGAGTTTTTCAAAATTGTAGCTTCCTCCGTAAAGGCAGATACCAAACTGGCCATCAGTAAAAATGTAATGGAAGAAGTTGCCGAGAAAATCCTAATGAACCTGGGCTCCAAAGCAACCCGGCGCCTGGTTCCCGTTATCGGTGGTGTAATTGGCGGAACCGTAAACTATCTATTTATAAAAGGTGTTGCAAATGAACTGAAGTCCAAATCTGGTAAAATATAAGTCTCTGATTGTCGCAAGCCTCGTTTAATTGTCTTTTTACAGCGTTCCGCGCTGAGTTTTTTGCAGTTATATTTGTGCAATTACAATTTTTAAATCCATAGATCATGTCATTTCAAGCTTATTTAAAAACAATAAAAGAAAAAACAGGCTTAGGTCCTCAGGAATTCAGGGCCAAAGCTGAAGAGAAAGAGTTTACAGAAAATGGACAGCTCAAAGCAAGTGTAAAAGCTGCTGAGATTGTGAAATGGATAAAAGAAGAATACGACTTAGGCCATGGACATGCAATGGCTATTTATGCACTGCTCAAGGCTATAAAGAACGAGAACAGCCAGTAATGTATGCCTGAAGTTAATTTTGATTTGATCCTTGAAAATGTAGGCAGGCACATCCGGCTTGAAAAAGCGGAAGCAGATTTTTTCATATCCCTGCTGCAGTACAGGTCACTTAAACGCAAGGAATTTCTGCTTAGGCAAGGCGAAATATGCAGGTATGAGACCTTTATCATTAAAGGCTGCCTGCGCGTTTATACCATCGATGAAAACGGTGATGAACATGTGGTTATTTTTGGTGTAGAAAACTGGTGGGTGGGCGATTTTGCCAGTTTTATTACACAAACACCTGCGACCTACGCTATTGATGCGCTGGAAAATACTGAGGTATTGCAAATCACAAAAGAAAATCTGGAAAAGCTTTATCAAAAAGTCAATAAGTTTGAACGTTTTTTTCGTCTCCTTCTACAAAATGCCTATGCGGCACAACAAAACCGCATCAATCAGAACTTGTCCTTTACCGCTGAGCAAAGGTACTTTGACTTTATAAAGAAGTACCCACAGCTGGAACAGCGCATTTCTCAAAAGCAGGTCTCTTCTTATCTGGGCATTACCCCGGTGTTTTTAAGTATGATCCGCAGGAAACTGACCGGGAAGTGATTTATTAAACTACTTTAACGTTTTTCACTTCTTCAGGTTGTTGTTTTGTAGTGTAAAAACAACAGAAAATGAAAACCAGTATTACACAAACAAAAACAGGCACCATTGTGTGGGCCACTATAATTTCAGGAGTGCTAGATGCCCTTGCCGCAATTGTTGCCTATAAGCTATTTTACAATTACAGTCCTGTCCAGATCTATCAGTTCGTAGCCAGTGGCGTATTGGGGCCGGATGCTTACACAGATGGTTTAGCCACAGCATTACTTGGCCTTGCGTTCCACTTTTTGATCGCATTTTTTGCCAGCTATGTTTTCTATCTGCTATTCCCAAAGCTCCCGCTTTTAAAGCACAATAAAATTATTACCGGTCTGCTGTATGGATTTACCATCTGGGCAGTCATGAATTTAGTGATTATCCCAATGAGTAAAATCCCTGCTGTCCATTTTGATGTACTTGCGATAATAGCCATTATCTGGCACATGCTTTTAGTGGGCTTACCCATTTCGGTGATCGTTAGCAACTATTATAAACATTCCAAAGATACCGAGAATCGGTAAATGTACCGGAAGAGCTGATGATGGTTGTTCCTATTTTGCCCTGCACGAGTCTTAACACGCAAAAACCGAGAAACTTTGCAGCAAGCTTTGCCTATAAGTTTTAGTAGGTAAAAGCGACCTCGCTTTTCGGGTTATCCAGCTTGGTACTTTTACGCTGACCGCTTACAATGGCATGGATCATATTACTTTGTGACTCATGCTGCTCGAAGAGGATGTCGTTTTTAATACTCAGATGTTTTATCGATCTTACCTCTATTGTCTCGAAATAACACCAGGCGGCATCCTCTTCTATCTCATAACCCAGGTACTTCAAATCGAGGGCCCTACCATTGGCACTGATCTTCAGGTGTGCTTTAATATACCTTGCAATCAAAGCATCCGCCTGTTTCCTGTCGGCAGGCTTTAAAATATTTACCTGGGTTTTATATTCCCTTTCCAACGCCCGTTCCAGGTCGTCAAAAAAAATCCTGCTGCTCACCTGCACTGCCCCATTATTTTTTTGCTGCACAACCTCTGTTACACTCACATAAAAAGGATGAAATATATTTAACCAAAAAAATAATAAACACTGCAACATTTTGTTTTTCTTAATTTAAATGAGGATATTGCTATTCCAATAGCTAAGGTACAAATTAATTCAATGCAGGAATTCCCTCTTTATTTTCAACTAGGCTGGCAACATATTTTAGACTGGCAGGGATACGATCACATTTTATTTGTTATGGCGCTATGCGGCACTTATATGCTGGCAGACTGGAAAAAGGTCCTGATCCTGGTTACTGCATTTACCGTTGGGCACAGCATCACCCTTGCTTTAAGTGTATTCAAGATCATTAGTGTCAATACCGCGCTGATTGAATTCCTGATTCCGGTTACCATCCTGGTGACTGCGGCATCCAATATTTTCAGTAAGCGAAAAAAGCCAAAAGGACAGACTTTTAAATACCTCATGGCACTTTCTTTTGGTCTGATCCATGGCTTGGGGTTTTCAAACTACCTGAAAAGCCTGCTGGGCAAAAGCAGCAGCATCACCGCTGAACTGTTTGCCTTTAACATCGGACTGGAATTTGGCCAGGTATTGATCGTGGCTGGAGTTCTGATCCTTTCCTTCATCCTGATCTGGATTGTAAAAATAAAGCGATGGGATTGGAATTTCTTTCTTTCATCGGCTATATTTGGAATATCCTTTGTTATGGCGGCCGAACGTTTTCCGGCATTACTCGGATAATACATTCAAACAACTAACACCAATGAATAAAAACCTGCTGTTTTTTATTGCGCTTATATTTAGCACCAATGCGTTCAGTCAGCATGTTGTGCACAATCCGGGTTCCAATCACGGAAATAAATTCGAACAGCTGGGTACCATCATCAGTAGTCCGAATATGTACCGTTCCGCTTCGGGGGCCCCTGGCCCGGCTTACTGGCAGCAACGTGCCGATTACGAGATCAATGCCGAACTGGACGAAAAGAACCTCAGGCTGAATGGATCTGAGACCATTACCTACTACAACAATTCGCCCGATCCGCTAAGCTACTTATGGGTACAGCTGGATGAAAACCAGCACAAGGCCAGTAGCGATAATAAGCTAACCGAAAGATCTAAAATAACAGATCAGATGAACAATAAGGCTTTAGCCGACATCATCAATGCCGAAAACAACCTGGGTGTTAAGATATTAAAAGTTACGGATGACAAAGGAGCAGCCTTACCTTATACCGTCAACAATACAATGATGCGTATAGACCTGCCCCAGGTTTTACAACCTAAACAACAGTATAAGCTTAAAATTACCTGGAATTATAACATTGCCAACCGTATAGCTGATGGTGGAAGAGGGGGTTATGAATATTTTCCTGAAGATGACAATTACCTGTTTACCATGACCCAATGGTTCCCCAGAATGGCAGTTTACTCCGATTTCCAAGGCTGGCAAAACAAGCAGTTTGAAGGAAGGGGAGAGTTTGCCCTGGTATTTGGCAATTATAAAGTAAACATGACTGTTCCGGCAGATCATGTAGTAGGCGGAACAGGGGAATGCCAGAATTATGCGCAGATATTAAATGCAACCAGCTTACAGCGCTGGAATGCGGCGCAGACAGCTGAAGCACCCATCGAAATTGTAAACCTTGCAGAGATCAAATCCGGACTTTCAAAAAAGTCTGCCGCAAAAAAGACCTGGATCTACAAAGCCGAGAACGTAAGAGACTTTGCCTGGGTATCGTCCCGGCGCCTGGTATGGGATGCCATGGCCACGCACATTAATGGTAAAAAAATCATGTCCATGTCGTACTACGGCCCTGAGGCATATCCACTCTATAATAAGTATTCAACCAAAATAGTAGACCATACCTTAAAGGAATACTCCAAACACACCATTCCTTACCCTTATCCAGTGGCCATTTCTGTAGAGGCAGCAAACGGAATGGAATACCCGATGATCTGTTTTAACTATGGCCGTGCGCAAAAAGATGGCACTTACACCGATGCCATCAAATATGGTATGATGAGTGTAATCATTCACGAAGTAGGACATAACTTCTTCCCGATGATCGTCAACTCCGACGAGCGGCAATGGTCATGGATGGACGAGGGTTTAAATACCTTTTGCCAGTACCTAACCGAACAGACCTGGGAGAAGAACTATCCCTCGCAGCGCGGGCCTGCACATAAGATTGTAGATTACATGAAGATGCCTAAGGATCAGCTGGAGCCGATCATGACCAATTCCGAAAACATCATCAATTTTGGGCCTAACGCCTATGCCAAGCCGGCTACAGCCTTAAATATTCTAAGGGAAACCGTTATGGGCAGGGAACTTTTCGACTATGCGTTTAAAGAATATGCAAAGCGATGGGCATTTAAGCACCCTACCCCGGCCGATCTGTTCAGAACAATGGAAGATGCCTCAGCAGTGGACCTGGATTGGTTTTGGAGGGGTTGGTTCTTTGAAACTGATCCGGTAGACATTGCCCTGAATGACCTGCGCTTCCGTCAGACAGTCAACAAGAAGAACTTCTATGAGCTGGATTTCACTAATGTCGGCGGGCTGGTGATGCCAATCATCATTGAATGGACATTTAAGGATGGCAGTAAAGAGGTGGAGCGGATTCCAGCCTATATCTGGCGCAAGGATGAAAATAAGGTAACCAAGGCATTCGCCAAGGATAAAGAGGTTGCATCTGTGCAACTGGATCCTTACAGGGAAACTGCTGATATCGACGAGAGCAACAATTCATGGCCAAGAAAAGCACAGCAATCCCGGATTGACCAGTTTAAACAGCAATCCGGGCAGCGGTAGGAAATTTAAAAGAAGCCCAGCTGGCCTTTATCATCAATCTTGATGTCATCAGGATTGGTGATTTCGAAATCAACCTGCTTAGCTGGTTTTGGTCCTTCTGCTTTTTCCTCCTTTTCAGGTTTGGCACTTTCAGTGGGCTTGGCCGATTTGCTGCCCCATGCTTTTTTAGGCTTTTCTGCAACAGGTTCTGGCTCCTCTTCCTGAACAGGACTTCCCTGAGGTACCTCATCCGCTTCTGGTAAAGGGACTTCCTCTTCGTCCGCATCTTTACTCATCGCCGGATCAATCAGTTCTTCTTCTCCCTCCAGGGCTGTTGTTGTATTGTTTTCCTCATCAACAGGCATATCATCTCCTGTCTCTGCAGCGGCAGATGCCGGTGCCGCCTTTATCTCTTCTGTGGGCTCTATCTCTTTATTGTTGCTGATCGTAATATTTTTAACCTCATGGGCAGTCATCCTGTTTCCATTGGCCTTAATCCCTTTCACATCAATGAATTCCGTCAGTACAATTTCAAGGGTTTCCGGAACCCTGGTCTTGCCCTTCAGCACATCAACAGTCAATACCGCAGCGGGGTTGCTGGTAATGTAAAGGAATTTTGAACCACTTTCTTCACTGATCAGGCTGAACTTTTTGCCCACAGCAATAGCTTCGAACAGGAACCTTTTGATAAAATAGTTTTTAGCCTTTCCTTCGTACTGCACTACGGCAAAAGGTTTCTCGGGATCAAATTTCTGGATCAGGACCAGGTCATCATCAAAGTGGTTGCTCAGCTCAAAAGTACTCAGTTCATACCAGCCATCTTTATGTACCTGCAAAATCTTATCATCGCCGTCAAATTCACCAAGATATTTGCCCCGGCCATCTACATTCAATCTCCTCAGCAGGTCATCATACCAGATCTTCAACCCGGCCAATGTAGAAACCCCTTTACTCTTCAGCAGCACCTTTTTAACTGGGTATTTAGAAACGATATTTCCCTGGGAGCCACGGCCTTTTATGGCAATTTCCGCAAAGTCCAGGTCGAACTGCAGTTTCTTTAATTTAGCATGCGGCTTAAGCTGTACAGTCACAACCTCGGCCTCTCCATTAGGATTTGCGGTGAAGTATAGCACTTTAGAGCCTTTGCTTCCCTTGGTCAGGTCGTACTCCTTATCGCGGGTAACCCCAACCACAGCAAAGCGCTTGATATATGATGTACCACTTGCACCATCTTTGTAGATCATATTGTAAATGGTCCGTTCATCGCCTTTTTTAAACACCTGCGCATGCAGGATACCTTTACCAACAAAAGTTTTATCCGCTACCTTGGTAATGATACACTTTCCGTCTTCCCTGAAAACAATGAGTTCATCAATATCCGAACAATCGGCCACGAATTCATCCTTACGCAAGCCCGTTCCGATAAAACCATCTTCACGGTTCATGTATAATTTTACATTGGCCAGGGCAACCTTAGAAGCTTCTACCCTGTCAAATAATCGGATTTCCGTTTTACGCTCCCTGCCCTTACCATACTTGTCTTTCAGTTTCTGGAACCAGGCAATGGCATATTCAGTAAGGTGACGCAAGTGGTTTTTAACAACTTTGATCTCATCAGAAAGCGCTTTCATCTGCTCGTCAGCTTTCTTCACGTCGAAACGTGTAATGCTGCTCATCGGCTTATCGATCAGCTTCTTAAAATCCTCCGGGAGTATCTCTCTGTACAGGTCCGGTTTAAAAGGCTCAAACAAACGGTTCAATACCTCTACCACTGCTTCAAAAGTACCGGAGTTCTCATAATCGGCGTTTTTGTACATCCCTTCCTGAATGAAGATCTTTAACAAAGAACTAAAGAATATTTTTTCCTGTAATTCATGCAGTTTAATCTCAAGTTCCTTTTTCAGCAATGCTTTAGTGTGCATGGCATTCTGGATCAGAATGTCGTTTACACTCAAAAACTGCGGTTTCTCGTCTTTAATGATACAGGTATTCGGAGAAATAGAAACCTCGCAGGAGGTAAAAGCATACAGTGCATCAATGGTCACATCCGGAGAAATACCGGGTGCAAGCTGTATCACGATCTCTACATTGGCGGCTGTATTGTCTTCGATCTTCTTGATCTTGATCTTGCCTTTATCGTTGGCAGATAAAATGCTGTCGATAACTGATCCTGTAGTGGTGCTGTAAGGAATTTCACTGATCACCAGCGTTTTTTTATCCTTCTCGGTAATCTTTGCCCGTACCCTGATCCTTCCGCCACGCATCCCTTCGTTATAGGCAGAAAAGTCGGCCATACCACCGGTAAAAAAATCAGGCAAAATATTAGGCCTTTGCCCCTGCAGTGCCTCAATAGAAGCATCCAGCAACTCCACAAAGTTGTGTGGCATTACCTTGGTGGCCAAGCCAACCGCAATACCTTCAGCTCCCTGCGCCAGTAATAAAGGAAATTTTACCGGCAAGGTAACCGGTTCATTATTCCTGCCGTCGTAGCTCAGCTGCCATACGGTAGTATCACCGTTAAAGACAACCTCATTTGCAAATTTTGAAAGACGGGCTTCAATGTAACGCGGAGCGGCTGCATTATCGCCAGTAACCGGGTCTCCCCAGTTACCCTGGCAATCAATCAGCAAGTCTTTTTGCCCGATCTGCACCATCGCGTCACCAATAGAAGCATCACCATGAGGGTGGTATTTCATGGTATTTCCGATCACGTTGGCAGCCTTATTGAAACGTCCGTCATCCATTTCCTTAAGAGAATGCATGATACGGCGCTGAACAGGCTTCAGGCCATCATTGATGTGTGGAACAGCACGGTCAAGAATTACGTAGGAAGCATAGTCGAGAAACCAGTTTTCATAAAGTCCGTTAATAGGGATTACCGTATGTTTATTTTCTTCGTTTATGTTGTTTTCTAATTCTTCGCTCATCAAAAAAGGATTGTATGCTGTAAATATAAGGCATGAAAACGAAATTTAAGAACCGAGTTTTTAACAGTTCCTGCCCGCATGATCATTTTTAAGGGATTTTTAACATTGTTTTAAACAATTTAATTATTTAGATTGTAGATGTAAGGTACAGCCTGAATTATGGCACAGATGGCATGATTTTGGTTGTTTATCGAGTTAAAGAAATCTCAACTTTTATTGGTTTGAATAAATATATACGCAAGAGTCTTAAAGTTGTACTCTGGATCATCGCAAGTGTTATCTTGCTTGTGGTTCTGATTGCCCTTTCCTTAAACATTCCATTTGTTCAAAATTTTGTGAAAGACCAGGTTATAGGCTATTTAAAAGATAAAACCCAGACCGAGATCCGCCTGGAAAGCATTAAAATAGGTCTCCCAAAAGACGTTATTCTGAACAAGTTTTATATTGAAGACAAAAAGGGAGATACCCTGCTTTATGCGCAAAAGCTGGCAGTCGACATTAGCCTTTTTGAGCTGCTGAACAATAAGGTTGAGATAAATAACATCACACTGCAGAAAATAAGGGCAAATGTAACACGCATAAACCCCGACACTGCCTTTAATTTTTCCTTCCTGGCTGATGCCTTTATGTCTGAGCAGGAAAAACCCGAAGAAGAAGTAAAAAAAGACAGCACTTCAACCCTCAAGTTTTCGGTGAATAAGGTCAATCTGGAAGACATCGGCATTGTATACCGCGATGATGTGGCGGGTAACGACATGAAGTTGCAGCTTGGGGAGTTCAAAGCCAATATCAAAGATTTTGACCTGGATAACCAGCGATATGTCATCAAAACCCTTTCTTTAAAAAACACAGCGGTAAAATACCTGCAGCAAAAACCTTTAACACAACTTAAAGCGCATCTGGAAAACAGTATAGACACTGCTAAAACCGAATCTGGAAAACTACCACAGATTGAAATACAAGACTTTATTTTCAATAACATTAAGATAGGATTCGATGACCGGCTCTCCAGGACCAGTGCTAATGTGGATTTAAACAGCCTTGCGGTAACCAAACTTTTTGTTGACCTGACCCATAACCAATACAAATTGGACGAAGCCAGACTCAACAACAGTAAAGTAAATTTCAGCTCCGGTGAATCGGACATGAAAGCAAATGTTGACCTCAGGGAGCTTTCTCTGGCTAAGCTGATTGCAGATGTGCAGCATAGCAAGTACCAGCTGGAAAGTGCAGCATTGAACAGATCGGAAATTGCTTTTTCTTTCAAACCTGCCCCGGTGGCCAAAGCTACTGCACAATCAGACACTGCAGCAAAAACACCTGGAATCGCCTTTCAGGTAAAAAAGCTCAACCTGGCAGAGAACAGGGTTAAGTTTGACAATTTTGCAGAAAAACCGGCTAAGGGCATGGATTTTAACCACCTGCTGATCAATAGCCTGGGCATACAGGCAGAAAACCTGGCCTACAGCGATGCCGGTATAAAGGTGAAGGTGAAATCGGGTTCGATGAAAGAAAAAAGTGGCTTTGAACTCCAAAAACTGCAAGGCGATGTAGCCTATTCAGAAAAGCAGACCAAAGCAAATAACCTGCTGGTAAAAACCCCTAATACCTATATAGAGGGCAATACCCAGCTGGATTATACGGCTATGGAAGACCTCACCAAACACCCGGAAAAGGTAAAGATATACCTGCAGGTAAAGAATACTATCATTGGTCTAAAAGATGCGGCCTATTTTAGCGATGCTGTACCCGCCAGCTACCGGAACGAAAAGATAAAGCTCAATGCGCTTGCACATGGCTATATGAATAATCTGGTCATTCCAAAATTACAGGTAGATGGACTGAAAAGCACCCATATTGACATCACTGGAACAGCCAAAGGCTTGCCGGATGTAAACAAAACGGTACTTGACCTAAACATCAAAAGGTTTGCACTCACTAAGAGCGATCTGTTGGTCGTTATCCCTAAAAAGTCGTTGCCTGCCAACATCATCCTGCCCAATACCATTAACGCAAACGGTAGGTTTAAAGGCTCTATGACCAATTTCAATACCGGCTTTAACATCAATACCGACATGGGCTCTGCAAAACTGCTGGCCAGTATGAAAGGGGCAAAAGGCAAAGAAAGTTACAATGCAGATATCAGCCTGAACAATTTTAATGTTGGCCGCCTGTTAAAAATGGAATCACAGCTGGGCAGAATAACTGCAAAGGCAAATGTAAAGGGAACGGGGCTCGATGCCAAAAAGGCCAGTGCAACCCTAAACGGACAAATCATCAGCGCCTATTACAATAAATATACTTATCGTAATTTAAACCTCAGCGGCACCTACAAACGTCAGCAACTGAATTTAAAAAGCAGCATGGCCGATACGAATGCCAGCTTTGCACTTACAGCCCATCTGGATATATCAGGTAAATATCCCGCTGTAAAGGCAGATGCAGACCTGAAGCAGATCGACCTCCAAAAACTGAATTTCAGTGCCACAGAGTTTAAACTGGCAGGCTTTGTTAAGGCAGACATTCAAACCGCAGATCCGGATTACCTGAATGGTGACATCACCATCAACGGGATGCAGGTAGTGAAAGAAGGGCAGCGCTTCAATGTAGACACCATTATTGTCCACTCAGAGGCTTCGGCCGACCACAACCTGCTGACTTTAAAATCGGAATTCCTGAGGGCCAGAATAGATGGTAAGTACCAGCTCACCAACCTGGGCAGCGCCATGATCAACCAGATCAATAAGTATTATCAGTTTGGAACGGTAACCAAAATCCCTGATCAGCGGTTCCGGTTTTATGTTAACTTTTATAACCCCAAGATCTTAAAGAACTTTGTGCCGGAACTCACAACCTTTGCACCCTCGCGCATGTGGGGATTACTGGATACCCAAAAGGACAGCCTGGTAATGAATGCAATGTTCCCTCAGCTGGTGTATGGCAGTTACCGTGTAGACAGCACCCGCCTGAACATCAACAATACGGATCAGAAACTAAACTATAAGTTTACCATCAAGAGCCTGCAAAGCCCTGCTATCTCCTTCTACAACAACGAGATCAGCGGAGCGGCCTTAAACAACAATCTGGATTTGAATGTATTCTTAAGGGACAGCAAACGCAAAGATAAATATGTACTGGGCGGTCAGTTCAAATCTATAGACAAGAACTATCGCTTTAGTTTCGACCCGCAGAAGGTACTGCTCAACTATGACAAATGGACTGTAGCGCCAGAAAATTACTTGCAGTTTGGGGCCTCAGGTATCCTTGCCCATCAGTTTAACCTTAGCAATGGCGGGCAGCTCCTCAGCATCAACAGCGAAAGCAATACCCCTAACGCCCCGCTTAAGGTAACGTTTAAAGATTTCAGGATTGAAACACTCACCAGGTTTGCAGAGGCAGACAGTGCGATGGCCGGCGGGTCCATCAATGGGACGGTAAATGTGAAAGACCTTGCAGGCACACCTAAATTTGAGGCCAACCTTACCGTAGATGAGCTGCGCTACCAGAAAGACATGCTGGGCACCCTGCGCATTGCAGTGAACAACAACACCGAAAATGCTTTTGAAACCAATATTGCCTTATCGGGCATACATGAACTGCGTGCAAATGGCTTTTATTATACTGCCCCCCAGAGCGCAATGGATCTGACGCTGAATATTGATAAGATTGATTTAAAAGCTGTAGAAAGCCTGTCTATGGGACAGATCAGGAAAGGGACAGGAACGGTGAGCGGACACCTATCTGTAAAAGGTAGTCTGGATGCCCCAAAAGTTCTGGGCGACCTTAAATTTAATCAGGCAGGTTTTAATGTGGCTTATGTAAATTCTTTCTTCAGAATGCCAAACGAGACCATTAGTTTTACTGAAACCGGTATCAACTTCAACAGGTTCAACATACTGGATTCCCTGAATCAGAAGGCGGTGATCACAGGCGGTATCCTGACTACAAACTATAGGGATTTTAAATTCAACATGGACATCCGCACCACCAATTTCAGGGCCTTGAACTCGACCGCTGAGGACAATGAGCTAATTTACGGAACGGTGTACCTGACCAGCACCATTAAAGTGCGTGGCGACATGAACCAGCCTAATGTAGACATGAATTTAAGAGTAGAAGACAAAACCAAATTCTTCTTTGCCATGCCAGCTGATGACCCCACAGTAATAGACCAGGAAGGTATTGTGCAATATGTTGATTTTGACGCCCCTCCTTTCAATGGAAAAAAGGCACTTTCGGTGGCCGATTCCATTAGTAAAGCCCCAATAAAAGGGTTTAACCTGAGCGCTACCATCAATATAGATGAAAATGCTGAATTAAACGTAGTTGTAGATCCTACCAACGGCGATAATTTGAGGGTAAAAGGTCAGGCTACCCTGGCGGCTACCATGGACCCGAGTGGAAAAACCAGCTTAACCGGGCGTTACGAGATTTCTGAAGGTAGCTACAATTTAACCGTAGGACCGGTGAAAAGGGATTTTAAATTGCAGCAAGGCAGCAACATTGTATGGACAGGTGAGCCTACCGAAGCCAACGTTGACCTTACTGCATTGTACGAGGTAAATGCCGCGCCTATAGACCTGCTCAATGAGCCGGACAACGTTCAGGCAAAAACCAAGCTGCCCTTCCAGGTATACCTGATGATGACCGGTCAGCTGATGAAACCTATCATTAAATTTAAAGTAGACCTGCCGGAAAACGAACGGGGTGCGCTAAGTGGCCAGGTCTATACCAAAGTACAGCGAATCAATGCCGATGAAGGTGAACTGAACAAACAGGTATTTGCGCTGTTGGTGCTCGAACGCTTTATTGCAGATAACCCTTTCCAAAGCCTAGCGGGCGGAGGGTTGAATGCTTCAAGTATTGCGCGGTCCAGCGTAAGCAAACTGCTTACCCAGCAGCTGAACAATCTGGCATCCGACCTTATCAAAGGGGTAGACATTAACTTCGGTGTCAATTCATCCGAAGATTATTCGACAGGCAAAATGGAGCAGAAAACCGACCTGGAAATCGGGCTTTCCAAAAAACTGCTGAGCGACAGGCTGATTGTTACTGTGGGCAGTTCTTTTGGGCTGGAAGGCCCACAGCAGCAGGGACAAAAATCGACCAATATTGCGGGCAACGTAAACATAGAATATCTGCTTTCCAGAGACGGCAGGTACAGGTTAAGGGCCTACCGCCGTAACCAGAATGAAGGGGTAATAGAAGGACAGATCATTGAAACCGGCTTGGGCTTTGCGCTGGTGGTCGACTACAATAAGTTCAGAGAGGTATTCCAGAAATTCTCTAAAAAGAAAAGATTAAGACAAGAACAGCGAGCTAACGATGAGACAACGAATTAAATACGGGTTATTTATACTTACATGCTTTATCTGGGCAGGCTGCAGCAGTACCAAAAGTCTTAAGCCCGGACAGGTCCTGTATACAGGTGCAGAGATCAACATCAATCCCGATTCATCTGCAAGGATAGACAACCAGAAAGATGTGAAGGCCGCTCTGGAAGGAAAGACCAGACCAAGGCCAAATAAGTCTCTTCTGGGCATTAAATTTAAGCTCGGATTGTACAACCTGGCAGGCCAGCCCAAAAAGCCTAAGGGTGGCTTAAGAAACTGGCTCCGCAAAATAGGAGAACCGCCTGTATTACTTAGCGAAGTTAAGATCCCTTACAACAACGCTGTATTAAAAAGTTATTTAATCAGCCAGGGATATCTGCAGGCAGAAGTTACAGGCGACACAGTAGTCAAAGGCAAAAAGGGCAAGGCTGTTTATACCGCAAACACTGGCAACAGGTATAAGCTCAATAATGTTACCTTTCCAAAAGACAGTACCGGTGTAACAGCTGTAATTAATGAAACGAAAGAAAATACCCTGCTCAAAACAGGAGAAAACTACGATCTGGATGTTTTTAAAAATGAGCGTATCCGGATAGACAACGACCTGAAGGAAAAGGGCTATTTTTATTTCAGTCCGGATTACCTGATTCTGCAGGTAGACAGTACTATTGGAAAAAACCGTGCCGACATCAGGTTGAAAGTAAAAGACATTGCACCCGATGCAGGCCTGAAACCCTACACCATTAATGACATCAACATCTATCCGAACTATAGCCTGCGGCGCGACAGTGCGTTAAGGGCATCAACCCCGGAACTGTACAAGGATTTTAAAATTTATGACCCAAGGAAAACCTTTAAAACAGGACTGTTTGACCGCCTTGTATTCTTTCAAAAAGGCGAATATTACAGCCGGGGAGACCACAACAAATCGCTGAACCGCATGGTTAACATCGGTGTTTTTCAGGCAGTAAAAGCAGAGTTTTTACCGGTAGACAGCTTTAAGAACAACCAGCTGAACCTGAATGTATACCTCACTCCATTAAAGAAAAACTCACTCAGTTTTTCTGTAACCGGAACCAGCAAGTCCAATAACTTTGTGGGTTCGGAAATCAAAATAACACAAACTACCAGGAACTTATTCAGGGGTGCAGAGCAACTCGATGTAAGTGCCAGTGGGGGTTTTGAAACGCAGGTTAGCGGTGTAGCCAAAGGACTTAACTCCTATTCCTTTACCACAGAGGCCAAGCTAACCTTCCCCAGGTTCATTACCCCATTTAAGGGCTTAAACAGCACCAATAATTTCATTCCAAAGACCATAGCCTCGCTTTCTTACCAGCTACTAAGCAGGGGCTCACTTTACAACCTGAATTCTTTTAAGGCAGAATTCGGTTACAACTGGAAAGAAAGCCAATACAAAGAACATACTTTTAACCCCATCTCTGTCAATTATGTAACTTCCAGCGTAGACAGTTTAACAAGGGACAGTCTTTTCAATGCCAATCCCGGATTGCAAAAGAACCTTGAAAAACAGTTCATCATTGGCAGCAACTATAGCTTTACCTACACCGATCAGATGAATGAATCGCAAAGGAACAACATTTATTTCAATGGCACACTGGAAACGGGCGGAAACGTATGGGGGATGTTTGCTTCAAAAAATAACGAAGGCAAAAAATCCGTTTTCGGCATTCCCATTAACCAGTTTATCAGGGTTGAGGCCGATTTAAGAAACTATTATAAGATCACAAAAAACATCATCTGGGCAAACCGTTTAAACCTTGGCTATGGCTATGCATACGGCAACAATACTTCCATCCCTTTTGTACGTCAGTTTTTCGCAGGGGGCACAAACGATATCCGTGCTTTTCCGGCCCGTTCTTTAGGCCCCGGAACATATAACTACAGGGATAACCCCGGCGCTACAGAAAACAGGACCTATACCGATCAGAGTGGCGACATCAAGGCCATGCTGAATACAGAGCTCCGTTTTAAACTGGTCAGTATATTACATGGGGCGCTTTTTGCGGATGCCGGTAATGTGTGGCTAAGAAAGGAAGACATGGGCAGCCCCGCTACGCCTACCAGCGAGGCCATTCCCGGCAGGCCCGGCTCTGGCTTTAAATTTAAAAATGCCTTGAGCGAGATGGCAGTAGGTACCGGTGCAGGCCTAAGGATAGACGCCACCATTTTCGTGATCAGGCTGGATGTGGCCTTCCCTGTCCGCAAACCTTACCTCCCTGCAGGACAGCGCTGGGTAATTGACCAGATTGATTTTGGCAGCAAAACCTGGCGTAAAGAAAATTTAATTTATAATATTGGAATAGGATATCCTTTTTAACCGTAGTCATGACCATTTTCAAGAAAGCCAAGCACTTTGTTAAAGCAACCCTTCACTTGTTTATAGCAGCAGGAAAAGGTTTTATGGAAGACCGTGTGATGAAACTCAGCGCAGCACTGGCCTATTACACCATTTTTTCACTCACCCCGCTCATCATTATCGTACTTTCGGCCGCCAGTTTATTTTTAGGCAATCCCGATCCCGGCAGTCTGGAACTCAATCCCCGTGAAGAGCTTTTTTCTGAAATCCGTGACTTGGTAGGCCCTGATGCGGCAGCACAGCTGCAGACTTTTGTGAACAACGCCAATACCACTGGTAAAAGCACCATCGGGCTGATCATCGGAATTGTAACCCTGGTCATTGGGGCTACAGCTATTTTTATAGAGATCCAGGACAGCATCAACCTGATCTGGAAGGTGAAGGCCGTTCCAAAAAAGGGCTGGAAAAAATTGATCACCAACAGGTTGCTTTCTTTTTCGCTGATCGTATCACTTGGCTTTTTACTGCTGGTATCACTGGTCATCAACAGCGTGGTAGTAGCCATTGGCGATAAACTGGGTTATTTTATATCTTCCAGCAAGATCAGCGAGTATATACCCCTGGCCACCGACACCACCACCCTGCTCATCAACATCTTAAACAATGCCATAACCCTGGCCGCTGTGACGGCCGTATTTACCATTATATTTAAGGTCTTGCCCGATGTTACCCTCAAATGGAAACCGGCAATTGTAGGTGCCCTTTTTACTGCTTTACTTTTTAGCCTGGGCAAATACCTTATTGGCATCTATATAGAAAAAGGCAACCCCGGTTCTGCATTTGGCGCTGCAAGTTCACTCATTGTAATTTTGCTATGGGTATACTATACGGCTATTATCCTATATTTCGGTGCTGAGTTTACACAGGCCTATGCCGAAAGGTATGCCAAAGGAATTATGCCAAGCAAATATGCTGTGCATACCAAAATTGTGGTCATCGAAAAAAAGGTAGATGTGCTGCCCCCTCAGCATCCGGAAGATACAAAGATCGATTAAATGTATTGGGTAATTTTGTCAATCAGTTCCTGCTCCAGGAAAGGCTTCAATACCAGGTCGTTCATTCCCGCCTTTAAATAAACGTCGCGATCTTCCTGCAGCACATGGGCAGTTATGCCTAATATAGGAATGGTAGACTTTGTAAAATCCCCATTGTACCTGATTTCGTGTGTAAGCTCTACCCCACCCATTACCGGCATCTGGATATCGGTAAGGATCAGGTCGTACTCATTCTTTTTGTACAGGTCGAGCGCCTCTTTACCATCATAGGCACAATCGTATTGCATTTCCCATTTTTTCAGCACAGTCTGGGCAAGTAGTACATTCATCTTATTATCGTCTACCAGCAAGATACGTTTTCCACTAAGCTTATGGGAAGGTTGCAGCTCCTCCGTCACTACAGTCTGGGGCTCTTTAATTTTTGAGATCTCATAAGGTATTTCAAAGCTGAACACAGAACCTTTGCCCAGGGTGCTGCTCACATTTATCTTCCCGCCCTGCAGCTCTACAATTTTCTTGCAAATGGCCAGTCCCAATCCCGTTCCCTGCTGCCTGGATCTTGCAGAAGAATAGACCTGTGCAAATTCGTCAAAAATAAAGCCCAGATCTTCGGGTGCTATACCTATGCCGGTATCCTCCACCTGCACTTTCAGCTGTCCGTGTTTTTTCCCATGAAGCACAAGCTGAACTTTTAAGGAAACCTTTCCGCTACTGGTAAATTTAATGGCATTGGTGAGTAAGTTCATGAGCAACTGCTTCAGGCGCAGGCGATCGCCCAGCAAGCAAACGCCTTTTTCCAGTGTCACCTTATTTTCCAGCAGAAGATTTTTATTTACCGCCAGCACATTCATGCTGTTAAACACCTCCATAATCTCATCCTGTGGCATAAAGGGCGCATTCTCCAGGTTTATTTTACCCACTTCATACTTAGAAAAATCAAGGATCTCGTTCACCAGCGCCAGCAGCATTTCGGAAGAATTGCGGATGGCCTCTACCTGATCGGATTGTTCGGGTGTCAATTCGCTCTTGCTCAGCTGTTCAGAAAAACCCACAACCGAGTTTAACGGGGTACGGATTTCATGGCTCATATTGGCCAGGAAGCGACTTTTGGAATGTGAATCCTGCGAAGCCCGCTTACCCAGATTGATCAACACCTTCTCATTCTTGTACAGTTTGATGATGTTGTAAAGAATAATGATAACAAGAACCGTCAGCAACAAGACGTTCACGAGCGTAATGCCATCCAGGGCCTCAATATCTGCGGCAAGTTCGGCCCCCAGCAACGCCCGCCCATCCACAACATAAGCGATTTCATTTTTCTTAAAAGTCTGCAGAATGTTAATGATCTCTGTCACCAGTTTACTGTTCAGCAACAGTATAGCCTTTTCATCACTTTTTAATTTGTTTGCATTTGCATAAAGACGCTTATAATACTCCTGGATCTTTTTAATCTGCTGCTTGTTAAAACTCCTTACATCCTGCTTAACTACAATATTCTTTTCCGTCTTGATAATAGTTAGCGAAGTGTCCTTTTGTTTGCTTTTTCCGGAGAAGGCATCGGCCAGCCTGCCAAAGAATTTTTTCTCCGGGGCCGGGTTATGTTTAATGGTGTCAAAGCTGGTGATTGTTTTTACCTCCTGCTTTGCTTTCGGTAAACTAAGTACAGTTTCGGCCTCGTGCTCCACCAGGCCAAGTTGTGAAAAACCCAGTACCAGGCTATCTGTAAGTTTCCTTAGCTTCAGGTAGCTTTCCGTTTTCTGCTTTTTTTGCTTTACCAGCCGGTCTATACCTGGCATCAGCACATCATCGTCTACATTGATATTGAGTTCACCCAAAAATGTAGATACTTTCTGTATCTGGGCAGAAAACTTTTTAATGTATTCCCTGTCAGCCGTAACCGCATATAAACGCGAATTGTTCTCGGCCTGATATAAGATATAAATACAGCTATCAACCTTCGAATAATCTTCCCTTAGCTTTACCAGCTGCGTAACATTCTCCTTTAGTGCATTCATCTTATTATACCTCAGGTATAGAAAAAATGCAAAGAGAAACAGTACCAGTATTAAAAATACGAGCAAATAGTATCGAATTGGCGATCTTTTAGTGGCGTTAAGCGGCATAAAATTTTTTAATTTAACTGCTGTTTTAACTACAGAGCATTAAACTATTCTATCAAGAGGGATTCGATCAGAATACAAGTATATCAAAAATTTTATATATCCGCGTAGATTGCCTAAATATTAAGCAACATCCAGATTGTCGCCAACTGGCTCATCCCCGGCCGCGGCATCACTTTCTACGGCTTTCAGGTCTTCAGGGTTTACTTCGTCTTTCTCTATTCTAAGGTTTTTAATAATGTGCTGCTGTCTGTCGGGTGTGTTTTTGCCCATATAGTATTCCAGCAGGTGTTTAATGGTCTGGTCTTTAAGGATCACAGGATCAAGCCTGATGTCTTTACCAATAAAAAGCCCGAACTCATCCGGAGAAATCTCTCCCAGCCCTTTAAAGCGGGTAATTTCAGGTTTACTGCCCAGTTTTTCAATAGCCTTTTTACGTTCCTCATCGCTATAGCAGTAAATGGTCTCTTTCTTATTGCGCACCCTAAACAACGGCGTCTGTAAGATGTAAACATGCCCTGCGCGTACCAGATCAGGAAAGAACTGCAGGAAAAAGGTCATCATCAGCAAGCGGATATGCATACCGTCTACATCGGCATCCGTGGCAATTACAATATTGTTATAGTGCAATCCATCCAGTCCGTCTTCTATATTGAGCGCATGCTGTAAAAGATTAAATTCTTCATTTTCATATACCACCTTTTTGGTGAGCTCATAGCAGTTTAAGGGTTTGCCCTTAAGACTAAAAACGGCCTGGCAATCCACATCACGTGATTTGGTGATGGAGCCAGAGGCCGAGTCTCCTTCGGTGATGAACAAAGTCGTCTCATACCTTTTATCGTGGGTACTGTTGAAATGGACTTTGCAATCCCTCAGCTTCTTGTTGTGCAGTGAAGCTTTTTTTGCACGGTCATTGGCGAGTTTCTTAATACCGGCAATATCTTTACGCTCCCGTTCCGATTGAAGTATTCTTTTTAACAAGGCGTCGGCAACATCCGGGTGCTTGTGCAGGTAATCGTCAAGTTCCTTCTTTACGAAATCGTTGATAAAAGTCCTTACCGATGGCCCGTCTGGCCCCATATTCTGAGAACCCAGCTTTGTTTTGGTCTGCGATTCAAACACAGGTTCCTGCACACGTACCGAAATGGCCGCAATGATAGAAGACCTGATGTCTGAAGCATCGTATTCTTTCTTATAAAACTCGCGTATGGTTTTTACCACAGCCTCCCTGAATGCGGCCTGGTGCGTACCCCCCTGCGTAGTATGCTGTCCGTTCACAAAAGAGTGATAATCTTCGCCGTATTGCTGTCCATGTGTCATGGCTATTTCGATATCATTCCCTTTCAGATGGATAATCGGATAGCGCACGCTCTCTACATCCGCATGCTTGTGCAACAGGTCATATAGCCCTCTTTCAGAAAAATACTTCTGATTGTTAAAATTAATGGTGAGGCCAGCGTTCAGGAACACATAATTCCAGATCATGCTCTCTACAAAATCAGGGATATAATGGTAATTCCTGAAAATGGTTTCATCCGGATAAAAAGTAATGGCAGTACCATTGCGCTGGGTAGTGTCAATTATCGGGTGATCGGTTACTATTTCACCTTTAGAAAACTCTACTTTTTTGGTTTTGGCATCGCGGTAAGACTGTACGGTAAAATTGGTAGAAAGGGCGTTTACAGCCTTTGTACCCACGCCATTTAAACCTACAGATTTCTGAAAGGCCTTACTGTCGTATTTACCCCCGGTATTGATTTTGGAAACACAGTCTATTACCTTACCTAATGGAATACCCCGCCCGTAATCGCGCACATTTACCTTTTGGTCAGAAACCGTAATTTCAATGGTACGGCCCGACCCCATTACAAACTCATCAATAGAGTTGTCTACAATCTCTTTCAGCAATACATAAATCCCATCATCCTGTGCCGAACCGTCGCCCAGTTTTCCGATATACATACCGGGACGTAACCTGATGTGTTCTTTCCAGTCAAGAGAGCGTATACTGTCTTCGTTATAATTCGGTTCTGCCATGATGTAATATGAGTAGAGTGGATATACAAATTTATACATTTTGATGTATATTCAGCATCAAAATGAATCATATTCATTTCAAGACTGCCAGATGCCCATAAAACAATTGCCCCTGAAAAAAGAATTTGCCTATGCCGCCGGCATGATGGGCTGGAGCATCATGACCAATATCATCATCGGCATGCTGCCGTATTTTTACCTGCCACCCAACAATTCCGGGCTGCCGCCCCTTGTGCCCCAGCTACTGGTGTTCGGGGCCTTCAATATCCTATCCATTATTGCAGCCTCGGGGCGTTTGTTTGATGCACTTTACGACCCTTTTATCGCTTCTGTAAGTGACAGCAGCAAGAACCCGAAAGGCAGGCGCATCCCCATCATGAAGTACGCAATTTTACCAGCAGTAATCTCCTGCTGCCTGGTTTTTTACCCGGCTACTAAAACCGAGAGCATGGCCAATGCCTGGTGGCTTGCCATGGCACTGTTGTTTTTCTTTATTTCAGTAACTACATACATCATCCCTTACAATGCCCTGCTGGCCGAACTTACCCATAGTGCAGACCAAAAAGTAAAGCTTTCCACCTTTCAGCAGGCAGGATTTGTTTTGGGCATGGTACTGGCCGCGCTCTGCAACAATTATGCAGACCTCATACAGGCGGTTTTTCTGGTCTCCAACCGTAGCCTGGCCTTGCAATATGCCATCTGGGGGCTCAGCGTTTTTGCAGGAATGGTGATGGTCCTTCCTGTTATTTTTATTAATGAGAAAGAGTTTATCGACGTTAAACCGACGCATATCCCCCTGCTCCCGGCAATAAAAAACACCTTCAGGAATTCAAACTTCAAGTATTACCTCATCTCCGACTTTTCCTTTTACATAGCGCTGAGCATCATTTCCAGCGGCCTGCTTTTCTTTGTTACGGTGCTGCTTGGATTGCCAGGCTCAGATGGTGGAAAATTCATGAGCACCATGGTGATCTTCTCCCTGGTATTTTACCCATTCATCAATTATGCTGCAAAAAGATTTGGCAAAAAGCCGCTGGTACTCATTGCTTTTGGCATTCTAAGCTTAATATTTGTTACCATTTATTTCCTGGGCCGCCTGCCTTTTAGGCCTGCCACACAAATGTACATCCTGGTTATCTGCGCCTCTTTCCCCCTGGCATCTCTGGGTATTTTACCGAATGCCATTCTGGCCGATATTGCAGAGAAAGACACCGTTGAAACCGGGGAGAACCATGAAGGGATGTTCTTTGCCGTAAAATACCTGTTTGTAAAGCTGGGCCAGACTTTAGGCATCGCCATATTTGCCATGTTTACTGTTTATGGTAAAGACCCGGGCAGCGATTATGGCTTACGCATGAACGGTGTTGCTGGCTTTATTCTATGCATATTGGCACTGTTCTTTTTCAGCCGTTTTAAGGAAAACAAAAGCACTAATACAGAGCCAATTATACATCCGGCAACAGATTGAGCAAAAGCCCGATTTTATATGTACCTTTGTGCCCGGAACAATATTCTTTTGTTCCTTATATATTACACATTAAAATACAGATACATTGTTATTCAAAGAATTAAACCTGATTGAGCCCATCTTAAATGCGCTGCAAACAGAAGGCTATACACAGCCTACCCCGATACAAGAACAATCTATACCATCCATATTACAGAACAGGGATTTATTAGGCTGCGCCCAAACAGGCACAGGAAAAACTGCCGCATTTGCTATTCCTATGCTGCAGCTGCTCAGTAAACCGCATACCAATACCAAGGTCCACAAAGTAATTAAGGCCCTGGTATTGACACCAACACGCGAACTGGCCATACAGATTGAAGAGAGCTTTAAAGCTTACGGCAAAAACCTGCCTTTAAAACACCTGGTTATATTTGGCGGTGTAGGCCAAAAAGCGCAAACAGATGCCCTGCACAGAGGGGTTGATATCCTGGTAGCTACCCCAGGCAGGCTATTGGACCTGATGAACCAGGGCTTTATTAACCTCCGAGACATCGAGATCTTTGTGCTGGATGAGGCAGACAGGATGCTGGACATGGGCTTTATCCACGACGTAAAAAAAGTAATTGCAAAATTGCCCGCCAAAAGGCAAACGCTGTTTTTCTCTGCAACCATGCCTAAAGAGATCCAGGCATTGGCAGACACCATCCTGACCAATCCGGTTAAGGTTGAGGTTACCCCTGTATCCTCTACAGCCGAGAAAATCCAGCAGCAGATCTTTTACGTGGAAAAGAGCGATAAAAAAGGATTGCTGATGCACATCTTAAAAGACAAGAGCATCGAAACTGCCCTGGTATTTGCCCGTACCAAACATGGCTCTGACCGTATTGTGAAAGACCTGGTAAAAGCAGGCATCAAAGCAGAGGCCATCCATGGCAATAAATCGCAAAATGCCAGACAAAGGGCTTTAACCAATTTCAAAGCAAAAACCACACGTATCCTGGTTGCTACAGATATTGCGGCCCGTGGTATTGATGTGGATGAGTTGACACACGTGATCAATTACGAATTGCCTAACATCCCCGAAACTTATGTACACCGGATTGGCCGTACTGGCAGGGCAGGCTTAAGCGGAACAGCACTGTCATTTTGCGATGCGGAAGAGAAAGAATTTTTAGATGATATCGAGAAACTGATCGGACTTAAACTCCCGGTAACGGAAGATCATCCCTATGCCATGAGCTGGCAAAGCCTGATGTCTGGTGCTGCTGCTGCAAAAGCAAATGGTAAATCAAAGCCATCGCGTGGCGCAAGAAACGACAGAGGCCCCCGTCCTGACAAAACAGAACGTCAGCCCAATTTAAGTGGTGCTAAAAAGAAACCCTATGGCGGCAACCGCCGCTGGGGCAAGAAGTCATAAAAAAGGCCCCGAAAACATCGGGGCCTTTGTGTTTATTCCTTTTTCGGCTCCGGCGCCTTTTCTATCAGCTCCATAAACTGATCCAGTTTAGGTGTAATGATAATCTGGGTACGCCGGTTTTTTGCCTTTCCGGCCTCCGTATCGTTTCCTGCCAGAGGATTGTACTCACCCCGTCCACCGGCGGTTAATCTTTTCGGATCAACACCATAGGTATTTTGTAAGGACTGAACTACTGATGAAGCCCTCAAAGCACTCAAATCCCAGTTGTTACGGATATTGGTTTGAGAAATAGGCACATTATCTGTATTTCCTTCAATCAAAACGTCATAGTCGCGGTAATCTTTAATGATTTTTGCAATTTTGCTTAAGGTCTCTCCAGCTTTGGGCAATATTTCATAGCTACCCGATTTATACAGCATATTGTCTGAAAGGGAAATGTATACCACCCCCTTTAGTACCTGTACATCCACATCTCTTAACTCTTCGCGGCTTAAAGAGCGGGTAAGGTTATTGGTCAGTACCATATTCAGGGAATCACTTTTATTTTTGGTGTTAACCAGGTGCTGGATGTATTTATTAGATGAATTGATCTCATCAACCAGCTTGGAAATATTTACATTTCCCTGCTTGGTAGATGACAAACATTTATCTAACGCAGCTTGTAGTGCAGCAACATTTTTACGCTCGGCAGCAATCTGCTCTTCCAGGCTCTTTACACGGGCCGAAGAGCCTGACAGATCCTGCTGGCTGCCCTGATATTTCTGGTTCAGTTCGCGCCCGCGTTGCTGCAGATCGGCATATTTGGCTTCAAGTTCCTTATACTTTTTGTTACTTACACATCCCTGGAACAATATCGTCAGGGCAAGTGTACCCATCAAAAGATAATATTTCATGACTTAATAATTTAAATAAACAATAGCGAAAGCATCGCTGTTATAACGCCTGTCTTTCGAAAATGTTTTGCTGGTCCAATAGGCAGCCTATCATCAAACAGTAGCTAATACCCAATAAAAAAAGCGGCAAATGATCTTTCAATCATTTACCGCCATCTAAATTAACGCTCTCTACATTAAAACAACTCTTGCTTCAGATTGTTCGGGTAAATGTTAATTTTTTTTCAACTGTTCTGCCAGGCCAACCAGCAGCCCCTCGGTTCCACGTATGTAGCAGAGCTTGTAAGAATCCTGATACTGTACCACTTCCCCAACAAGCTGAGCGCCTCGTTTGATGAGTCTGGATACCAGTTCATCAATATCCTCTACCGTAAACATCACGCGTAGATAACCCAGGGCGTTTACCGGAGCATTCCGGTGGTCCGAAACCGTAGGCGGATCCAGAAATTTCGAAAGTTCGAGCCTGCTGTGGCCGTCCGGGGTAACCATCATGGCAATTTCTACGCGCTGGTTGCCCAGTCCGGTAACCTGGCCGGCCCATTCTCCTTCAATCATGGCACGGCCTTCAAGTTTCAATCCTATTTCTGAAAAAAAAGAGATGGCATCATCCAGGGATTCTACAACAATCCCCATATTGTCCATTCGCAGTAAGCTATTTTTTGCCATAGTTTTATATTTTAAGATGTTACGCTATTATTTTCAAGTGCTCAATTTCTCAATTAATTCGCATATATAACAACAAAGCCCAGATGTTGTTCCAAAAGCCCATCAAAACAATTGTGGAAAACCAGCAGAATGTTAAAATCTATTTTAAACAATTGCCTGCCTTCCGGAATTATACAAACATTAAAATTATCAGACTTATGCAAAAAACTACAAACAACAGCACAGACCTTCAAAAGTTTATAGAGAAATTTGAACCAAACAAATTTAAAATGCTGTCCAGGGGCATCGAGATCAGAGGTAATAACGACCTGCACCGCAGCATAACTTTTGCAAAAGAACTGATTGAGCGGATGAAACTGAAGCTCACTGTTCATCATTCTGCCGAGATGGCCTTATACGGGGGATTTGAGGTTGTTTACGCGTAAACGATCCTAACTTCCTTTTCGCCGGGCCAAATCGCCTTTCTGCCTATTGTTCATTTCATGAGGCAGGCATTGTCGCTATTTTTGAGGGTGTCTGAACTAAAATCTATGGATACCCTCTTAAAAAAGACAATGATCAATTTTGAATGCCTTTATTTCCTGAACAGTCCGCAACTCTGCATTATTGAAATAAACGCCACAGATTTGCTCACCGACATCCAGGACCACCATCAATGGCTATTGATCAATAAGCTAACACTGGATGTAAAAGAACTCCAATTCAAGGCTATGGATGCCTCGCATGAGATTGAAGAACGCTTCTTCGACCTGGGTTACCTGAAGTTCGGCACCGAAAAAGGGGTCTACATTTCTAAAGAACCTGCAGTGCAATACCCACTCCAAAATACGAATTGCGATGAGATACCTGGCCATATTATGGAGGCCATCGCCCGGCATTTAAACGGGAACAGCATAATCTTCCTGTAGTATCCCTTTACATTAGGCCAACACCATTTATTAATCATTTTTTAATAGAACCTATGGTTATTTTTTAATAACTTGTATAGGGCAATGAATTAACATTGCTTAAAAACTCTACTGAGACTATGAAAAAAATGATGAACAGAACAATGGCCATCCTGATGGCCTTTACTGTAATTGCCGCAGCATTCGCAGGCTGTAAAAGCAAACCAAAAGACGCCGATGTTAAAGCTGCTGTAGAAACGGCCATACAGGGAAATCCTGCTGCTTCTGGCACCACTGTAACGGTTGACAAAGGTGTTGCCACACTTAGCGGCGAAGTTGCGACCGAAGCTGCCAAGGAAGAACTGGGCAAAACCGCGGCTGCCATTGCAGGTGTAAAATCGGTAACGAACAACCTAACCGTTGCCGCCCCGGCCCCTGTGGCCATCACAATGAATGATCCCTTAGCTGCAGCAGTAAAAGATGCCACCAAAGACTTTCCTACAGTTGCCGCTACAGTATCAGAAGGGGTAATTACCTTAAAAGGAGAAATCCAGAAAGCTAATCTTCAGAAACTAATGATGATGCTGCAGGCTTTAAAACCTAAAAAAGTAGACAACACGCAATTGGTAATTAAATAATCAGGGGAGGAATAAAAATGGCTTTACAAGAAAAATATAAAGAACTGATAGACGCAGCCAATACTGCAGGCGTTTCTGATTTAAATGTACGCGAGCAAGATGGTGTACTGTATATAGATGGTGCAACTACTGGCACCGTAAAACAGCAGCTATGGGATACCTACGAACGCCTTGACCCGAACTATGCATCGGGCGACCTGGTGATGAACATCAACAGCGTGGCTGGTGTTACTGAAGGTACCAAACTAAAAGTAACCACCAACAGCTCCAATTTAAACATCCGCAAAGGGCCAAGCACCAATGATGACATTGTTGGAAAAGCAGCCCGGAACGAAGTGGTAACCCTGGTTAGCAAGGCCAGCGATCAATGGTGGCTGATCAGGACTGACCAGGGAGAAGAAGGGTATTCCTTTACACAATATCTCACTCCGCTGGCCTAAACAACAAATAAGGGTTCTTTTCAGAAAAGAACCCTTATTTGTTAACTGTTATCTATTCTTCATCTTTTGCAGCCCGTCTTTCAATGTCTCAACAACCTGCCTCAGTTCTTTTTCATCCATAGATGCAAAACCAAACCGGAATGCATTTTCTTCCTTATCCCATCGGAGAATTTTAATCTGACTATTTACTGCAAGTCCTGCAATAGGAAAACCGGCCTTTAGTTTTATCCAGATTGCCATTCCACCTGTAGGCATCGTATAGGAAACGTATTCATTTAATTCTTCTTTCATTAGTGTATCCAAAAAATCCCTGCGTTGATGGTAACGCTTCTTTGCTTTTTTCAGATGCCTTTTAAGCGCTCCTTCTTTGATCAAGGTGGCCAGCGCATTCTGCATATAACCATCTCCGCCAACATCTACTATTCTTCTCAAAGCGGCACCTTGTTGAATAAAATTTTTCGGGGCAACCATAAAACCCATCCGCAAAGAAGGATCCAGCATCTTGGAAAAGGAACCGATATAAATCACGTTTCCATTGTGGCTGCCACTTGCCAGAGGCAGGTAAGGAGCGGATGTATAGTGATACTCGTAGTCGTAGTCATCCTCAATAATGACAAATGAGAATTGCCGGGAAAGCTCCAGTAACTTGACCCTCCTTTCTACAGCCAGCGTTGCGGTGGTCGGGTAATGGTGATGTGGTATAACATATACTGCATCAATTTTTTTCTGCTTACATATACGCTCAATGGCAGCGGTATCTATCCCTTTTTCGTCTACATTTACCTCCATCATTTTAGCGCCGGCTTGCCCAAAAGCCGCATTTGCAGCAGCATAACCAGGTTTGCCCACAATAATAATAGACGAAGCACTTAAAAGCAGCTGAGCAGCCAGATAGATACTCATTTGCGCACCGTGTGTAATCAGCAGGTTATCAACCGAAATATTCAACGCTCTGGTTACAGACAGATAATTAGCCAATTCTTCTCTTAGTTTCAGCGTTCCCTGAGTTGTTCCTATATGGGCACTTTTAATTGTGTATTTTCTGGAGGCGAGGAAACGATAAGTTTTCAGCAAGTCATCAATTGGCGATAACCGTACATCCGGGTGGCCGTCATCTATGATAACATCGGAATAGGAAACCGGATTTTCATCCGTCAGGTCCTCTTCCATAATCCGGAATGGGACATCCAGATCATTTTCATAACTGGCCCGTATGCCGGGTTCGCTCCATTTTTGAGGTTTAAACAAAGGAATATCCTCAGAAACGGCAACCTGTTTTCTCGGAACAATTCTAATCCATCCCTGTGCATCCAGTTCCTGATAAGCTGCGGTAACGGTCTTGCGATGCATACTTAGCATTTTAGCCAATTCACGGCTGCCAGGCAAATGCATTCCGGCTTTCAAAGTACCATTCCTGATTGCATCGCTCACCGAAATGGCAATTTGCCTGTAAACAGGAATTTTACTTTCTCTATTAATACGTATGACCTGTTGATAAGGAAACATGCTGGACTACCTTTTATATCTGAACTGGACCACAAAGGTAGTCCTATTAAAAAATAAATTTGCGCCATCACTCAAATAATTTAAAGTTATGAATTACAAAATCAGAAAAGCCGGTCTGGAAGACTTAGAAAGAACATCAGAATTGTTCAATCTGTACCGGGTCTTTTATCGCCAGGCAGATGATTACGAAAAGTGCAAAAAATTTATACAGGAACGGTTAAACAATGAGCAATCGCATATCTTCCTGGTATATGCTGGAGACCAGGCAGTCGGATTTGTTCAATTGTACAAGCTTTATCATTACATTAAGCTTGAAAAACAATGGCTGTTGAGCGATTTATTTGTTCACCCCGATTACAGGGGCAAAGGGCTTTCGGTAGCTTTAATAGACCGCAGCAAACAATGGTGTAATGAAACAGGGGCTTGTGGTTTGATGCTTGAAACCGAAAAAACAAACGATGTTGGGAACAAGCTATATCCACGTTGCGGTTTTGAACACGACGGTTTGCACAATTACTATTATTGGTGGAATTAGGGCAGTATTGCCCTAATTCGTTTTCCTGATCGTAATGATCCGCATCCAGTGCATCAGCTTCATTAAAGGATAGGTCGGATCAAATTCAAACCAGCGGGTAGCAAAATTTGGGTTATTTGGTTTTTTATGGTGATTGTTCTGAAACAGTTCTCCCAACATCAGAAAATCAAATGGCAGTGAATTTTTGCTGTGATCGTTGTTGTCATGATTGGAATAACCGTATTTATGACCGCACCAGTTCACAATGGCGCCATGTATAGGCCCCATTAAAAAATGGATGGGCAACAGCAGAAACATCCACCATGCGGTGGCAAAGGTAACATAGAACCATACATAAAAACTGATAAAGACGATCCTTGTATACCAGGAATCCCCAATCTTATCGATCAAAGGCCAGGAAGGATATTTATCCCTGAACTGCTCTTCAGGCTCAAGATTATACTTTGAGTAGTTCAAATATATATTCTTTGTCTGTATCATCATGCCCCATACATCTTTTACAAAATGGGGCGAGTGCGGATCTTTTTCCGTGTCGCTGAAAGCATGGTGCATGCGGTGCAAAATAGCATATGCACGTGGGTTCAAAAAAGACGAACCCTGCGACAAAAAAGTTAAAATGTAAAAAAATTTCTCCCAGAACGTATTCATTTTAAACATCTTATGCGAAGCATAACGGTGCAGGAAGAAAGTTTGTGAAAACAGGGAAAGGAACCAGTGTAAAAGAAAAAAGGCTAGTATGATCATTATCTTCCGAAATCGTCCTGAACCCTAACAATATCGCTCTCATCTGATGGGTTCTCCAGGTCGGTATGCTGCCATATTTCCGAAACAATGCCCCAATCGTCAAGACCGATCAGGCGGTGGCGTTCCCCTTGCTTCAATTTGATGGTTTGCCCTGGCGAAAACTGCTCTACAGGTCCCTGCTCATCATTGTCGCTTCTGCTTACCCCAACCGTTCCGTTTACCACTCTCCAGATTTCTGCACGACGGTGGTGATATTGCCATGAAAGCCTGGTATTTGGTGCAACAATTAAAATTTTAGGGCTCAGTTTACCCGAAATCTTCAGGTCATCTATGTTCAGTTTATCAAAATATACATTTGCAAACTGCTGTGCCTGATTTTCATCTATTACAAAAAAACCTCCCCATGGGCGGGTCTCATCACGGTTAACAACATTAAAACCTTCAATTTTTAAACGCTGTGCTACACTATCGAATATTTCTTTTTTTTGATCTGACATTTTATTTTCAGTATTTTCTAATCCCCAAACTTAGATAAAATGCTTGGGCATTCATGAATACAATTGAAAAAAATTAAGATATTTTGTCGATATCCAGCAGGTCGGTATTTAAATCTGCGATAAGATCATACAGCAGGTCTACATTTTTATCATTTGCCTGCAGGCTTTGGTTTAGCAGTTCAGTATATTTATCCAGGAACTCATCATCGTAAAACTCATCCGGAAGTTCAATCTGTCCCGTTCTTAACTGGGTAGCAGTGTGGTACAGGAGCCTGGCTATGGTAAAGTAAACCGCATTGAGGTTCACGAGCACATCGTCGTAATCTTTATTTTCCCAATCAATAATGTAGATATAATAGTTATCAGAAGCCAGCTGATTGTATTCCTCATTTTCCATCACCTCAAGTTCATCAAGGTTATTGATCAGGAAGAAGGTTTTTGAACAGTTGATCACTTTATCAATAGACCTAAGCAGCAATTGCACCACCTCATCGTCAACAGCTTCCAGCAGTTCAAAATCTTCAGCGGCAAGGGAATCCGGTTCAATAAGCCCCTTCAAATCAGACAAATCCTTCTCATATGCAAGTAAAAAACCATACTTACAAAATTCGCTTACAATAAAGCTCAGCACATGGGGCACAAGCCCCTTAATCGCATCTTCCAAATTCTTTCCGTTAATAATGACATTGAAGTTAATTACATCGCACGACTTTACAAAATCTATTGGGCGGCAACCTGACCAGAAGTTTCTCGAAAACGGTACCTGGCCATAATACAAAAGGAAAAATAAAGATGCCTTTTGTCAAAACATCCCTGCAACTGGTCAATTAATTTTATTTAAAAGTCAGCTTCATCCTTTCTTCGCAGAGATTATAAATCACAACAATAGCACATGAAGACTTTAAATTATTATCTGCTCCTGGCGGGGTTAGGATTCGGCATCACAACAAGGGCGCAAACAGGTTTTTCGGGTCATCTTAAAACGGAATACGTACCTTTTTCCAACTACGTAAGACCAGCAGACAGCGTTAAAACAGGATCTACCAGCGATTTCAAACGCATACAACTCGGTTTTAACCTTCCCCTTTCCTTTAAAGTGGATACAACAGGCAGACCAAAAATGTGGACCATAACCACCGAAGGTTCCTATGCAAAAATGACCAATCGAAATTATGAGGAAACACTATTTCCAACAAAAATGCTGAACGCCCAAATTGGACTGGTAAACATGCGTCCATTGGGTAAAACCTGGTCTATATTGACAATGGCCTCTGTAGGGATATTTACGGATACCGAAGAAATCAATAAGGATGACATCCTGGCCCAGGGCGGGATTTTATTTATTAAACACTTTAACCCCAGAACAGCTTTTGGCTTTGGTCCGGTCGTGACCAACACTTTTGGTGTACCAATGGTACTCCCCGGAATTTATTTCAACTGGGTTACCCGTGGCAAATACCAGCTTCGTGTTAATTTTCCGGAAGGCATAACATTTGGCATGCAAATGACACCTTCAGTCCGGTTAAACACAGTGGTAGAACTAAGCGGTATGACTGCCGAAAGAAATATTGACAACAGGTCGTTTTTACTGGGCTATCAGCAGATTATTGCGGGCTTACGTCCTGAAGTTAAACTCGGCAGATCGTTAAGTCTTCAACTCACCGGCGGAACAACCCTGGCCAGGTCGTTTTCGACAACCAGTAGAAAACTGAAAGACTTCTTTAAATTCAAGGATGAGGCCGATCCAAGGTTTACCACTACTTTTTACGGATCTGTTGGCCTTAAATGGGACTTCAGTAAAAAATAAACCATCATTACCAGGCTGTTTAACGGCTAAGCAGCTTGGTATATACTACTTCCTTTAACAGCTCTTCTCTGCGGTTCCTGGATATAGGAAGCTCATTTCCATTGATAAAAACCCTTCCCCCTGAAACTGAATCGATATGCGCAATATTGATGAGGTATGACTTATGGATCCTGAAAAAGTTATCGGCCGGCAAGGATGCTTCCAATGAGATCATGGTTTGATGGATAACCAACTCCCTGTCTTTAAAATATAGCTTTGCATAATTCTGCATCCCCTCAATGAACAGGATATCAACCCAGGAGATCTTTTTAAAACCATCTCCCTGCCGGATGTATAAAAAGGTATCAACCGGCTGCGGTAATTTAACGCTTGCTGTAGCCAGGTGGAGTTGCCGGGCTTTTAAAGCTGCCTGATAAAAACGTTTAAAAGCAATTGGTTTCAGTAAATAATCTACAATTTGTAAGCGGTAACCTTCCAACGCGTGCTCGGAATAGGCCGTTGTCAAAATCGTAAGTGGTGCATGTTCCATAGACTCCAAAAATTCAAGACCCGAAAGATATGGCATATTGATATCCAGGAACAGCAAATCTATATTCCCCTTTTGTATATATTCAGCAGCTTCCAGGGCGGTGCCACAGGATCCGGCAACCTTTAAAAAATCAAGTTGTGCGCAAAAATCAATGATCCCTTCCCTTGCCAGGGGCTCATCATCAATAACCAGACATTGTAAGTTCATAATTCTATGTTAAGTTTTACACTAAACAACTCAATTGTTTTCTCTATGTTCAACTCATGTGAAGCTGGGTACAAAAGTTCAAGCCTTTTTCTAACATTCTCTAATCCCAGACCATGGTTATTGTGCTTTCTGGGCTGTTGAGCAGAGCTGGAATTTTCTATCACAAAAACAAGTTCCTTCCCAAGCTGCTGTAAATTCAGGTTTACGAAACCTTTTTTTGAAGGAAGACGAGACACATGCTTAAATGCATTTTCTACAAAAGGCACCAGCAAAAGCGGTGCTATCTGCATGCGTCCATCATTAACGTTCCAGCAGCAATCTACCTGCAACTCCCCGCCCCATCGTATTTTTTCTATGTCTACCAGATCTTTCAGGTATTTAACTTCGCGTTCAAGTCCTACGGACTCGCTATTGCATTCATATAGCTGGTACCTCAGGATATCAGAAAATTTGATTAGCAAGGTGCCAGCCAGGCCCACATTTTTTTGCATCAGAATATGGATATGGTTCAACACATTGAACATCAGGTGCGGATTAATCTGATCCTGCAACAAACGCAGCTGTGATTCCAGGTGAGCCTGCTGCAGCAACGCATGGTTCTTTTCAATTTTCTCATGTTCACGGTAAAAAGTCAGGCCGCAGGCAGCGCCGTTAATCAGGATAGCCAGCGGAAGCGTACCTGTCAGTTTAACCCAGAATATACCATTATCCCTCATTAAAGCAGCATTGTCGTAAGCAGAACCATGCACAAAAAACCAGTAAAGCCCCACCGTGCCACCAGCAAGAATAAATGCCACAAACAGCGTTACCAAGACAAAACTAACGACAAAAAAACGCATACCGCCATTTGCTATGGCCCTTGGAAGCAATACATCGCTAAGCAAATGGGCGCAAACCATAGAACTCAATATAATCAGACAAACAGTATAAAGCGTTGGCAAATGTGGATAGTCGCGCATCACCTGCGACCAGAACGTAAGTCCCAGCAATAACCAGAATATACCAGCAATCAGCCAGCGTTTTTTTAGTGCAAATGTTTTCATCAGACAGGTCAATTCATTAACGCAATAAAAGTACAATCAAAAAAAACAAATTTACCCGCGGCAAAAGAAACAATTTGACAAAGTGCAGCTATGGATTGACAGATGGTTGTATATTTGTTCTAATGAAGAACCTCAGCCTAAGGTGGTCAGACCTGGACCCCAATTTTCATCTGCGTCACAGCAGCTATTACGATCTTGCTGCTCAGGAAAGGATAGAGATCCTGCACCAGTATGGCATCACCATTGGTTTGTTGCAGGAAACCCATATCGGGCCTGTCCTTTTTAAAGAGCAATGCGAATTCAGAAGGGAAATCCACCTGAACTCAAAAGTACACATCGTTACCAAATTACTGAGGATGCGCAAAGATGGTTCACGATGGGTCATCAGGCACGAATTCCTTTCAGACGAAAACCAGCTTCACGCCACCATACAGGTTGAAGGCAGTTGGATAGACACCCTCAGGCGGAAAATAGCCAGGCCAGTACCGGAAGCTATTCTTAGCGGATTGGAGCGTTTCCCTAAAACCGAAGACTTCGAATACCTGTAATTGTACAATCATGCCAGACTATCTTTTTGAAATTGAACTAAAAGTAAGGGATTATGAATGCGATCTGCAAGGTATCGTTAACAATGCCGTCTACCAGTCGTACCTGGAGCATGCCCGGCATGAATACCTGGCTACCAAATCTGTATCGTTTAAAGAACTGACAGACAAAGGTATTTTGCTCATGGTTTCCAGAATAGAAATGGACTTTAAAAGATCCCTTACCAGTGGCGACAGGTTTACTGTAAAACTAAGAACTGAAAGACAGGGATTGAAACTGGTATTTTACCAGGACATTTTCAGGCTTTCCGACAATGCCCTATGCCTGAAAGCAAAAGTCGATGTGATTGGCCAGATCAATGGTAAGTTAAACAGGGGCGATATTTTTGACACGCTTAATTTCAGCTAAAGCCGGCCGGATATTGTTACTTGCCGGGAGAAACGAGAAAAAAAGCATTTTTATTTGCCATCTATGAAGAGTTGAAAGCCAAAGGTGTCGAATTTATAAAGCCCCCGTCCAAAGAGTCCGATGGAACAGAAGCATTGTTTAAAGATGATTCTGGAAATTATTTTTCCTTAAAACCCTTAAACAACTTCGACCATAAAAACAATGTTTGATAAGGCTGTTCATCCGGCGTTTTTTGAGATGTTGGCAATTACTTCATCCAGTTCTGCTGAAGATTCAGACAGATATTTCAATAAAACCTTAGTTTCTTCGTCTTTGCAGCTGTACTGTAACAACTCTGCAAGTGACATGATTTTAGTGAGCGGTGCGCGTACGGCATGCGACTGCAGCCAGGCTATCTCCTTCAGTTTTTTATTCTGTTCCTCTATGGCCTTCATCTGCATTTTGTTCTGGGTGATGTCCTGCATCGCACCAATCATCCGGTAAGGTTTCCCGGTTTGATCAAACCCCACATAGCCCCTGTCCATCATATACCGGTACTCACCGTCACCGCATAAAAATCGATATTCTTCCGTCCAGAGTTTAGCGCCTCGCATGATATGCCTGTTAATCGAGGCCACCACTTGCCCGCGGTCTTCGGGATGAATGTTGTTTTCCCACCAATGGGCATCTGTTATGTGGCCAATAGATTTGTACTTCAAAATCCCACTTATGCCCCTGTTCCATGTAATCTTCTGGTTCCGAAGATCATAATCCCAGATTACATCACGAGTGGCGCGCGCAACAATATTGTACCGCTCTACATTTTCCATGATCTGCTTTTGGCTTTCAATCCTATCGGTGATGTCGCTGGAATTGCATACAATCCCCTGAACGGAAAGGTCCTCCGTCAAATTGGTTGCACAGGTTTCAATCCATCTCCACTCTCCATTACCATGACGGAACCTGAAAGGCGAAAACTTAACCTGAGGCTTTAAATTCAACCCCCCAGCTTCTGCAACCACGGTCTGAACATCATCTTTGTGGATATATTGCAGTGCATTCTGCCCGATAAATATATGTGGGTCTATTCCAAGTATCCTTCGCGAGGTTGGGCTTACATATTTATAATTCAGGTCAATGTCAACGATGGCAATAAGCTCAGACCCTTCCTGCACCAAGGCTTTAAAGCGTTGTTCACTAAGTGCCAGCTGCTGCTCTGCAATTAATTTTTCAGATATGTCCTGGGCCAGCACTATCCTGGCCTGCCTGCCTTTAAACTCAATCAGGTTACTTTCTATTTCAACAAATATCAGATCGCCGTTCTTTTTAACATGCCGGAAAATATTTTTAAAAAATTTACCAGTCTTTGCATTATGCTCTACAATGTTTTTCACGGCGTCAATCTCATCAGCAGGCCTGATATCGCTAATGCTCATGGTCAAAAACTCGGATTTTGAATAACCATAGTTTTCGACGGCAGCAATGTTTACATCCAAAAAAAGTAAGGTCTGTATATCAAACACCCACATTGGAAGGGGCGACTTCTCAAATAAATTATAAAAACCAGTACTTTCCATTCTTTGATCGCGCAATATAATTTGTTGAACGAAATTTAGTATTAATTCAACAACTTTGCAAGTTTACCACAGTCTGTTTTAATATTCTAGAATGACGAACACAAATCAAAATGGGTCAAGTGGTATTTCCCTTAAGGGATTTCCACCATCAATAAATAATTTTCCACCCTTCTTCAATGCTTTTGCAATATTTGTCAACGATTGATCTTCAATTTGAGGGTGTCGTCCATCCAATGCCCCAACCCTTATTGCAACGGCAATATCGAATAATCCTTCGTTAGGTTCAAGCTCAAATTTTTCTACGGCAGCTTGTCTAAAGAAGAGTTTCCCTGTTTCCATTTCAGTTTGCGAGCCTGCTATTGCCTGCTCGATCGCTTTTGCCGAGCGGTCTATGCCTAGAATATAGCCGTTACCAATTCGCCCTGAAATTTCCCTGGCCATAGCACCTGGGCCACAACCGATTTCCAAAACCCTGATATTTTCTTTCAAAGGCAATGCATCAACAATATCGGCAAGTCGTTTAGATAATTTTTTGTTCATGTGTTACAATTACTACAGATCAGAGGATTACTTTAATTAAAGTTATCATAAAATGTAAATAATTAAAACACAAATGAAAGTGAAACAGAGGCTATTTAAAAATCGGCCCGGCGCTCCCCTGCCCAACAACCAAAAGCTCCCCCAAATAAACACTTGTACTTACCATATTGCCATTGGCATTCACAAAATGCTGCCAGCAATGCACGGTATCGCCTGCATACCCTGCCGGCAGCCGCAGCATAACTTCTTTATCTGCACGTTGCGCCACATCTTCAAAACTCACAAAAGCCTTTTTAGCAGGATTATATACTACAATGGTGGCCTTATCGTCTTCATTGTTAAAAATTGATGCACTGGCGTTCTCCCACTTAATGTGCAATACGGCATCAATAAGGCTCAGTACCTCCCTGATCAGCGGAATCAGCAATTCCCCTCTGCTCAGTATTACTTTCGCAAAATCAATCATATATTCCAGGGGCGAATTGCCCTCAACTGCATTTTTCATATGATAAGACACACAGGCATTCATCGGTGTTTTGCCACTCATAATGGCCTGGTAACCTTTTTCTACAATAAGCTTTAAAGGTTTTAACCAGCTGCTCACCAAACCCATTAAAAAATGCTGGTTCTTCTGTTTTTCAGAAAAAGTCTTGTTACTGGTATCGGGCAAGCTGCGCAAATAATCAATTCCACGCCAGCTCCCACCCACCACATTGCCAATTTTACCGGATACCGGTCCATTTATTCCGTTTTTATATCTTGCCATAATATTTGTTTTTTGATTTTTAATTGGCGGCTTCGGCAATCCATCGGTAACTGCGCCTGAGAAGCTGCGCAACCCCGCCAATGTTACCTCATGGATATGCCTTCATTGCCCTGAAACCCAATCTGCATATTTATATACTGTTCGTTTGTGTCTCATGCGGGCATAAACGCCATCACCATTTCTGCTTCCGCTGTTGTTGCTGTTAGCCTCGTATGAGACCAGCCAATCTCCTTTAATCTCAGCTACCAAACCAACATGCGCAATGCGCCCCAGTTCCGGAAACCATACCCCAAACACATCCGCAGGCTTAGGCTCTTTTACTATCCTTGATGCCGGAAACATGGCAGGGCTCCATGCCGTCCGGGGCCGATCATAACCAGCTTTTCCAAAACACCAGGAGATATAACTGGCGCAATAAGCCGCCGGAACTTTAATTCCGGTGTATAGCAGGTACTCTGCTATTCTTTTACCATCATTTCGCCCGGTCAGTTCTCTTACCCCAACCTCTGCTCTTGCAATGCTAAGCACCCTGCCTCTCTCGCCCCTCTGGGGAGAGATGTCGCTCGCGACAGAGAGGGGCTCGCCTCCCTTTGTCATCCCAACTCCCTTTGTCATCCCGACTTCGGAGGGATCTCCTACACCACCGCTACCACACATCCCAAGCCCACCAATAGCACCAAACAAAACGATGCCCATAAAAATGCTAGCTTTTGCCATACCTGTAAATCGTCAAAGTGTAAAACCATCCTGTCCATTCCCGGCAGTCCCATTCTCAGCCAAAACCTCATGAAAAGCCACCAGCTTAATTCCAGCAGCAGTAAAAATGTAACCAGGCTTAGCACCACCATTAACGGTACACTCTGGTTTATCCCGGTAGTCATTTCCGGGCTGTCCAAAAAGCTGGTTATCCCGCCCCATATCAGCATCAGCAATACAAATAGCCGATGTTCCTTCTTGGCTTCGTTTAAAAAGCCTATAAGGGTCATACCCCAATGTTTAATATCTATAGTTTTCATTTTTTTCTTTTTTAAATGAATGATAACAACCGGTAGTCCGTCAAGGGCTGCGCCTGCGAAGCTCATTTCATTCGCAACCCAGCCAATGCCCTCTCATGGACATACCGATTGTTCTTTGAGCAGAAATTTTGCGTGCTCTGAAGCGGCCTAGCGTCTTCGCGCTCCTTCAGCGCGATTGTGCAGCCGCAGAAGAGTCCATGCTAAATTTCCCAAATTAAAGAACCGTAAACTCCCCAATGTAGTTGCTATTGGAAACTTCTTTTCCAAGCGCATTTACAAAAGAAATCCACGTATGCACGGTATCACCACTCCAATCGGGCGGCAGCTGCAATACATAAGCTTCAGCTGATCTTGCAGCAGCCGATGGCAGCATCGTAAACTTATCCTTATCTACATTATAGGCCATCACTGTTGCCCTGTCTGTACCACCGGAACTGGCAGGTAAAGAATCATCAGTCCAGCTAAAATCAAGCCTGGCCGCAAGCGTAACTGCCACCAGTGGGTGTACTGCTTCAGGCAAATCACCCTCGCTAAACATCACCTTGGTGTAGTCAATGGCGTAATCCATAGAACTTGTTCCGGTAACTGCATTCTTCAAATGATAAGAAGTTGCTGCGTTCATGGGCGTTATGCCCTGGTTGAATTGCTGGTAACCTACATTGATCAGCGGTTTAAGCCGCTTCAAAAATGTGGTAACCATGGCCAGCTTAAACCTTACGTTCAGCTGTGCTTCAGTGGGGGTGTAATCCCCAAAATCAGGAACACTTTTCAGATAGTATTCACCCTGCCAGCTCGATCCTACAACCGTGCCGACTTTTCCTCTAAACGGGCCGAGGATGCCTTTTTTGTATTTTCCCATCGTTATAAATTTTATGGGTTTATCGACGTTTGCAACCTTTTTTAGCTGTGGTTAGCAACGATAGCAGCTATGTCATTCAGCGCACAGTTTGTCATCCAGAGTGAAACGAACGATCTAATAAAACTTTGGCAGCCGCGCTATCATCCTGTCTACCGCAGCGGCAAACTCCCGAGCGCTACCTTCCCATTTCATTCGGGCCTGCTGTTTAAAACACAAATCCAAACCAACCATCGCTTGCACAAATCTGCATTTCAAAACCCGCTCTGCGGTGTCCAGGCATTTCAGGTGGTACTTACAGTTCTGGTCGGCCCCGGTATCTATAGCTATGCTCAGCTGTTTCATCCAGCCTACAAAATGCAGGGGCTCTGTTATATTCAATATTTTCAAGGGCTTGCCCTTTACAACCATTACCAGGCAACCCCGGCGGTCATTCATCCGGTAAATGTTCATTACCAGTGCATCATCCTTACGCATTTAATTACCATCGTAAGTCTGGATAAAGGCCCTGCACTTTTGCGGGCCTTCTCTTTTAACCTAAGTTAAAAGCAGATTATCTTGCCTGCCTCACCTCCTTTCCTGTTAGCTGGTAACTAACCAGCACCTTTTCATAAAGCGCAATCAGGGTATTTCCGCGTACAACAAAATCTGTAAGCTTTCTGCCGGGATATTTCGGTAAATAAATGCTGTGGCTATAACCACCAGATAACAGATAAACATCAATTACTTCCCGTGCATCAAAGGCCTTTAAGCTTTCATTATCGCCAGCTAAGGCTGCATGGTTATAAAACAAGCGGCCATCTGTATAGCCCCGCTTATTTACCACAACAGCGGGGGCGCTTACCGTACGCATCCAATACCTGCCGTCCTTAACTTCAGCAACCTCTATTTTGGCTACGCTGTTGGTATCTATCAACTGTCCTGTATGCAAAACGTTCAGGCTGCTGTCCAGGTACACAAAAGCATTTTTGTAGTAATAGGTGTAAACCATCCTTCCGGTGGTTTCATCCAATGTTACATAGCCGTCGCGGCTAAAGCTGTCCTCCTTTGGGTTTAGCTTGGCCACAATCTGGCTTTTCAGGCTTTCCAGCCTAAGCCTGCTGCCATCTGCAAAGCCCAGCTTCTGGTATAGGGTGTCCTGCAAATGGTAGTTGCAGCTAAAAAGGTTCAGTGTGGCCTTGTAATTGCCCAGGTAAACCCGGCCTTCGCCCAGCCAGGTAATGTACCAGTAATTGTAGCGCAGCTGCTGCTCGTTCAGCTTTTTTACGCTATACATATGCCCGCGGTCAAAACCGTTCTTTGCCGGGCCGGGCTGTAAAAAGTAAAGGGTGGCCACAGCGGTAACGCTTAAGGTAAATACCAGTGCTATAGTAATGTAAAGTGATTTCATTAGTTTAAGTTTTAATATGGGGAGGCCCCCATTGTACCTCCCCAAAAGGTTAATTATGGTTGTTTTCTACCAATGATGCTGGTAGTTTGATGCACGGGTTCACAGCCCGGGGCATTGTACACAATTGAACCTTCAAACAGCTCGCTGCATACCGGGCCGGTATATTCCGGGCTGCAGGAAATAGGATTATCGCAGTCATTTTCCAGGTAATAAGTGTACACATTCTCCGCTTTGGGAGCTGCTGCTGTTAAATTTTGGGACGCATAGACCCCACTTGCTATCAGCACAAAGGCCGTAGCAACAAAAATTGCTTTTTTCATATTTTATTAAATTTTAAATGTAATTGCCTACTATATTTACAGGTGTTCGGCATTTCCTGATTCGTTGCGCAATTGAATATTTTTATGTCGAACAAAATTACCTTCTCAGAGCAGGCATAGGATTCATTTACTTTTTCCCCGAGAAAAAGTAATTTATTCCAGCCTGTGATGAGAACGGTTATTTTGTGTTTGTAAAACGAGCCCTGCAATAGCCAGGACCAGGAAGAATATATTCAATACCAAATGCCAGCCCCATCCCAGCGCTTCTATAGCAGCACCACAACCACAAATTACATCCGGCAAAAAATAAAGTACAATTACTATATAGGTGGTAAACATGCTCATTAAGCTAAAGGAGCTAAACAAACCCAAAAACCGCAGCCTGCCGTTATTCAATACCAAGGCCAAAGCCAGCACAATTTCAACCACTGGTACTGCCCAGGCCAAAAAACCTGCATAAGACGTTAACATGGCAACTTTTTTCATCGTAAGCTCAAACTTGTCAATTTCAAACAACTTGCTAAAAGCAGCGTATACAAACAGTATAAAATACGCCCAGCAAATCATTTCAATAAGCAATTTCTTTCTTTTTGTTTTCATATAGTTTTTCTTAAAACACTCCCTTTTTTCCTGGCCAACACTTCCAGTTCAGCATCAACCCATTTAATCAGTTCATCCACCACCGGCCGTTTATAGTTGTCGAACCGCATTTTAGTAAGCTGCACTACCTGTTTAATTGCGGCCCTGTATTTCATCAGCAGCTCTTCCCTGCCGCCAATGTTTTCTGCTACGGCAATCTTACTGCGCATTTGCTGAAAACAATAGTGTATAAAAGGCGTATCGTTAAAGCCAAGGCCCAGCAAAGCATTTAAAACCAGCTCTTCGTTTACATCAGGCTCTTCTATACACAGCTGCATCCGTTTGTTAAACTTACGCAGGTACTTAAAATCGCCCCATTCCATACGCAATTTCGGGTCGCCAAAGCGCAGGTAGGGTTTTAGCAGAAGTTTTACCAGTGCATCATTTAGCTTTACCGCATTCAGTTTAGCCTTCAAAATACCCAGCTGTCGTTGAAATACCTTGTTCTTGCTATCCCGAAAAATGCGCGGTACAATCAAATCGTCTGGTATGTAGCCGTTCAGTTGCTGCCGTACCTTGTCCAGCAAATTCAGCACGGTATGGGCATCGGGGTTGTGTTTTCGTAAAGGGTCGTACAGGCTGTCACATACCGAAACCAGCGTATGCAAATTAATGTACAGGTAGGTTTTAATGCGCGTTTTGCTTTTCAGTTTCAGCAGGTGCTGCGCCATAACCATATCCAGGTTCTGGCATTCAGTTTCCAGCGCCGCATTCACTGCGGTGCTGTTGTCATCGGCGGGGGGTCTTAGTGCTATTGCGGCAGCCAGGTTCCTTAATTTTTCGAAAGCGTAATTCATATTTAGTTCGGGTTCGGTTTCTTCCTGTGTTTCACACGCTTCACGGGCTGCTGCCTGCCATACCAGTTCTATCAGCTGCCCGTAGGTTTTGTGTATCAGCCACCAATCTTCCTGCTGGTTCAGGTCTATGCTGGCTACACTGCTTTTGTTTTTACTGGCATGTATGCCCAGGTAATAGGTAGAGCTTAGTATTATGGCTATCAGCGCCCTAAAGCTGTAACTGCTCTGGGCAAAGTAAGGGTCGGTCATGTTTAGCAGGGGCGCTCCCTGCTCTTCCCTTTTCTCGGATATGCGGCGCGTTAGCGGATCCAGCTTGCTCATTTGCCATAAAATGATCTCCTGCATGTCTTCCTGGTCTGTAAAATACTTCAGGTTGTTCTGCATCATTTCTATAAAGGTATCCTGTACCTGCTTTTCGGCGGGCTGGCCCTGCAGCTGGTATTTTTCAAAAAACAGGGTCCAGTAATCTTCGCGTTCTATAAACAGCTTAAGCAGGTTGTGCAGGGTTTTAAAGTAATAATATATGGCCTTACGGTGTACCCCGGCCTGCGTGGCTATGGTACTTACATCCAGCCCGGCATACCCCTTGTCCCTTAAAACTGTACCTACAGCCTTTAATATCAGCTCCATTTTTTCTTCACGGTTTCTTTTCTTTCCCATTTGCTAACCAGCTAAAGCTTTACATGCGCCGGGGCGCTATTCAAAGTTTTTAATGTTCATTTTCGTTTTTACCCATTCCCAGGCATTCAGCACCCTATCCATATGGTCTATGCTATGGGTGGCCATTACACTCATGCGTATACGTGCCTTGTTTTTGGGCACTGCGGGGTAGCCAATCTGGTTGGCATATACCCCGGCTTCCAGCAGCCATTTGCATACCTCGGCATTAAGCCCTGGGCTGCCCGTCATCACGGGCACTATGGCACTGGCGCTGCTACCTGTATCCAGCCCTAAATCCTGCAGGCCCTTTTTAAGGTAATTGATGTTTTCCCAAAGCTTGCTGCGCCACCAGGGCTCATCATCTATCAGGTCTATACTTTTAAGGATGCAGGCCGATGCGGGGGTAGCCGTTACCGAAAAGATGTGCTGCCCTGCCTGAAATTTCAGGTAGTTCACCAGTTTTTCATCGGCCACCACATAGCCTCCTAAATGGCCAAAGGTTTTGCTAAAGGTGCCCGTTATCAGGTCTACATCCTTATAGGCATTGTGCAGTTCAATTACGCCCCTTCCGGTTTCACCAACTACGCCTACCCCGTGTGCATCGTCCATTGCCAGGTATGCCCCATGCTGTTTGCACAGCTTAATAATTTCGCCCAATGGGGCCAGGTCTGCAGGCTGGCTGTACACCCCATCTACTATAACCCACATACTACGGTGCTTGCCCTGGTTTTCGCGCAGCTGCCGTTCCAGGTGCTGCATATCGTTGTGCATAAAGGTTTTTACTTTGGTACCCTGCACCCCTTCGTACATGCTGGCGTGTACACTCATATCTAAAATGGCCAGGTCATCTTTTTTCAATAAAGCCTGCATGGTTGCGGTGTTGGCGGTATAGCCGGTAGTAAACAGGATTGCCGCATCACGCTTAAAAAAAGCGGCTATCTTTTCTTCCAGCTGGCGGTGGTAACGCATGTGGCCACCTATGGCGGGGCTGGCCGCAGCGCCTGTACCAAATTCCTCTATACCAGCTATAGCAGCAGCTTTTACTTCAGGGTGCTGGGTAAAGCCCAGGTAATCGTTAAATACCATCGCTACAAATGTTTTGTTGGCATTGCCCGGCAAGTTCAGTTCTACCTCGGGCATACAGCCACTCAGGCTTTCCTGCCGGTAGTTCCAATGCCCCCGCTCCAGCCAGTTCTTTATATAAGCATCAAAATGCGCTGCCCAGCTTATAGCATCTTTACCGGGCATATCCACAAAATCCTTAAAGCTTGCATTCCGAAGCTCAACCGCCGTCATTTTAATTACATCTGTTATCGTCATAATTTTTTCTGTGTTGTGTTATTTGATAGCGAAGGTAAAGCGGCGTTTTCAGATCAGGTGTGCAAAAAAACGACTCCCAGAGGCCATTTTGTGCAATTTCGTTTTGGCAAGCAGCCACAATTTGGCGCAGCAATTCCACTTCAATTTTGCAGCTGCTTTTGTGGCCTTAAAAGGGCGTTTTTGCAACCTTAAATTGTGCACCCGGCTAAGGGTTTTTGAGGCGTTATATTATTGCATTTTGTGCAAAATATTTTTTACTGAATTACATTATTGCTTAAAAATTGAATAAGCGGCCTTTCCCGCTATCAATAATGCAAACAATAAATCCAGGTTTATTTCTGTTAAATCATCTACCAATTGGGTTTCCATTTCTTTAGCAAAAGCATCAAGACCAAACTCTGCCTTAAGCTGCAGGGTATATGGGTAATCTTCCACATTGCGCAGCGTTATAGAAAGCACCACCAAATCATCGTTGTGCAGGTCAATTTCCAGCCCATCAGGCGTTACCAGCTGGTTGGCATTTGCCCAAAATTGGGCCAGTAAAACGTTTTTATCCATCATAAAAATTTCTCTTCGTCATCCTCAATTATTAAGGTATGTCACAAAAACTGTATTTTTTGTCAGAATTTTTCTGACAAAAACACAAAAAAAAACGGAAAGGCCACACTTGCACCCTCCCGTTCAACTTTACCTAAATGAAACTAATACAACGCCGCTAGCTCCACACGGCACCAGATAGGTACTATCGCAGCATCCGGCAACTAATCCTTTCAATAACAATCGCCCTCACCAACCGTCATCACCTCCTCATAACTCAACCCATAAAAATATCCAATTCTTTCAATCTGCAGGTTGCTGGGGTAAACAAAATCCTCTTCTAACCTCAAATACGCCGAAACCTCCATTTTCAAATACGCGGCTATCTCTTCTAAGCTCTTACCGTTTAACTTGCGCAGCAAGGCAAACTTTTCACCAGGCGTAAGCTTCATGAATTTTATATTTTGTTTCATATTTACCGGTTAGCCAATTGCGAAAGTAACCACAATGGCTATCCGGTAAATTGCAGGCAAGTGCGGTTTACTTGTGTAATAAGGCAAGGATAGAAAACTATGAATCCATCAAAATAGAAAAAACGCCCTGGACTACAATCGATCTTTAAGTTCCATAGCATACCCTGCTCGCTGCGCATGTTTTTGTATAAAGAACAACCGGTAAGGGAAAAGTTTAAATGATCTTTATACCGCAGCCTTTAACAATACGCGCTTTGCCATGATCTTTTCAATGAGCTTTTTAAGCCTGGCAAGATAATCCTCCTTTAACCAATCCGTATAATTTTTGGTCACTTTCCCAAGGCATTTGCCATACTGCTTAATCCTCCAGTCAATCTCTTTATCCAGCTCAGCGGTTAACTCCAGTGCCTGGGCAACCGAGCTGCTATTGTCAACACACATCAGTGCGTGCTGACGGATGGAGTCCCGTATCACCACACGGGCTTTCTTTCCGCTTTCCAGCGCTACCTGATGAGCCGCCTGTACATCAAAAGAGATTTCCTTACTAGCCGGAAATTTGCCACGCATGTCAGATGGTATCTGATGCGCCTGGTAACTGGTTCTGCTGTTCAACATTTCATGATAGGCCTCCGGATTTTCAAATACATGCTGCCAGTCAATCGGTGAAGCCCATTCACCAAAACGTTCGGTGTTATTTCCCAGGTCTATTATCGAAAAGGTTTTTTTCTGTGGTAACCTCCGTGAGCCCCTGCCAATCATCTGGTGGTAAAGGGTAATTGAAGTAGTGGCGCGGTTCAGGATCACGGTCTGAATTGTTGGTTCATCAAAACCCGTAGTTAAAATAGACACAGAAGTAAGAATCGCTCCCTTAGTCTTTTTCAGCCACTGTAAGATCTCCGTCCTTTCACCTGCACTGGTTGTATTGTCCAGATGCCGGATAGGATATCCCAGGGCTTTGAAAACTTCCTCTACCTTACGGGAGGTAAAAATTCCATTATTGAAAATGAGCGTTTTCTTATTTTTAGAATGACTTTCATACGCGTGCACCAGAAGGTCCAACATTACCTGCGAACTATAAAGCTCATCAGTAGTAGCCACCGTAAAATCTCCATGAATCCCAATTTTGAGCGTATTGAGCTCAACATCGTATCTCCAGGTGGTGGGCTTTGCCAGATATCCCAAATCAATTAGCGAACCGATCGGTGCACCAACAACCAGCTCGTCGTAATTTCTGCGCATAGGCAAATTAACATCTGAACTGAAGGGGGTAGCAGTAACGCCTATAACAGACGCATTCTTAAACTTACCAAGCAGCTTATGAAAGGAGTTGTGATGCGCCTCATCCACTATAACCAGGCCCACATCATCAATGTTAACGAGTTTATCATTTATCCGGTTTTTCAGTGTTTCCACCATAGCTACATAACATTCGTAGCCTTCGCGCCTGGAGATTTTTTTCACCGAACTGTTGATCACTTTTGTGCTGATCGCACTCAGTTTCATTGCGGTGGAAGTTTGATCGCACAGTTCTTTACGGTGGGTCATTACGATTACCTTTTTATTGTACTTTTTAATAAACCTCATGGCGAGTTCAGCAAAAACTACAGTTTTGCCGCCCCCAGTAGGCAATTGGTAAAGCAAACGGTGACTAAACGGTCGCTGTTCCAGCTTGTTAAAAAGCTGTTCAACATCACTTTCCTGGTAATGGTATAATTTTCTTCTCATATAGCACAAGAACTATCCTTTTAACATCATATTCTACTTGTACAATTGCTGCTCCTGGGTATAATAAGATTTACGCCCGCCAATCTCCTCTACCAGTATCTTTTTACCCGTCGGGCTCTCTTTAATCCCGGCGCCATGGATTTTTAAAAAATCCTTAATCTCACCACCCAGCTCATCAGGCAACATTTTACCGATCTGCTCAATTTCCTTGCGCAGCAACTTTCCAATCACCTGGTGTAATTCCTTTACTTTAGCTTTTGGAATCGCTTTAGAGATAGAGAACGGAGAAATTCTAGCTTCCCATAAGATCTCATCGGCATAAGTATTGCCTATACCCCTGATGATGTGCTGATCCATCAATACCGTTTTTATCGGCGCGCTCTTTTTCGCCAAAACCCCTTCCAGATAGGCTACAGTCATTTCTTTGGAAAGCGCATCCGGCACATCAGAAACCACAGGATTTAACGTTGGCGTAGCGGCTTTTTGAAAATCTGACAATGCGAAACCATCCCCTGCTTTAAAATAAAATGAGATAATAGGATATTTTACCTTCTCCTGGGCTTCAATCAGCTTCAATTCTCCATGCAGCATCAGGTGTAAACCCAACACCCTTTCAGCTCCAAAATGCAGCTGAATGGTTTTCCCTTCGCGTTTTACCGCAGTAAGCTGATGTCCTTCCAAGGTTTCCTTTAGCTCCTTTTCGGGCACATTCAGCTTTTTATCAACCTGCACTTCCAGGCGCTCCAGGGTTTTATGCTTGAACCGTTTTTCCAGGTTAGCAGCGAAGACTTCAAGGTCAGGTAATTCCGGCATATGTACACGTATTAAATTAACAACCTAATTAACAACATTGAAAAGATAAAGTTTCCGTGCATATAGAAGCTACCAGCCTGATTAAATTTATATTCATTTTTTTACCAATGTATACTTCATTTTGTTGTACTTGGACAAAAAGTGTCAAGCATCTTACACGGGTTCATTTTAAATGAGATCAGAAAAAACGATGGAGAAAGATTTTTTAAAGTTGGCAAATTACCAACATATAATTATCTTTGTTTAAATTTTAATTTTCTCTTGCTATGACACAAATTGAATTAATTTATAGCATTTCACCAGATGAAAGTTATCTTTTTGAAAAAGCTGGATGCGTTTGCAAAAAAGCATGCAGATTCAGCTAAAAGTTTAAGCGTATGGAAAACGGTTACTACAAAAGCTGCTTGGAAAAAAAGTAAGGATGTTTTACACGATTTCCCGAAAGCAAAGATCATTAAGAATGACCGGGCAAGATTTAAGATCGTTGGGAACAAGTACCGCCTAATCGTCGAGGTGGATTATGACGACGAAATTGTAGAGATACGGTTCATTGGAACCCATTCTGAATATGATAACATTGATGCCGAAACCATTTAAAATATGTTATACGGTGAAATTTAATAATTATAGAAAACACTTATGAAAGTCCTAAACTGGTTTTTAATTGAAACTGAGCAAGAGTACGAGCGTGCTACTGCGCGGTATGAAGAAATAAAGGCTGTATCAAAAGGAACTCCACAACATAAGGAAAAACTTCTTTTGGCACACTTGATTTCCGAATATGAAAATAAAGAATCTGAACTTCCTGATGTTGATCCAGTGGAAATGATCAAAATCCGAATGGAGGACTTCGGATATAAATCGTCCGATTTGGCGGAAGCCTATGGTGATAAAGGAACAATAAGCAAGGTATTGAATTATAAACAATCCCTTTCTTTAACCATGATCCGCAAGTTTAGTAAACTACTGCATATACCTGCGGAAGCTTTGGTTAAGGAATACGAATTGAAAACCAATATCTAATTGCCATCAGAGCGAAAATATTGCTCCATCATTTCCTTATTGCCCTGGCGCTTACTTCCCAGTCCTGGTTCATACCTGCATCATACAATTTAAACAAAACCAGCCATTCGTCCTTCAGCAGGTGCGGAATATAGGCGGTAAATATTATCACAAACCTTTCAAAATCAATTTCAGGTTTAGCGATAACAAGATATTCCTCATCGCCTGAAGGAATCACCTCCTGAACCTGAGCTGGCCAGTGTAATTTAATATCGCTAGGCAACTTGTTGAAATGCTGCGCATCAATGAGCCTGCCTATATTTCCGATCAATTCCTCAGCCAGCTTGGATCCTTCACGCCCCCGCCATACGCCATTCAGCTTTTCCACACTACCCAGCAACTCCCCATCGCGGGCAATACGCCAGGATTCTCCAGCCCTAAACTGGATCACCTGGTAGGCCTCAGTCACTGCATTTCTATCAAAATAAACCAATTCAATCATAGTAAACCACTTTCCTTAGATAAAGACTTAGGTCTAACAAAGCTACGCTAATCAGAAATAAAATACTAATATTTTTAGCTAAATAAATCTTAAAGAAAGTATTTCAACCAGGGTATAGGTTGTACCCTAATAGCAGACAAAATACATATCACTCCCCACGAAGCCAGATCTCTTCTTTTTAAATGACCGATATCTCAATCCTGAAATATCAATTTTTCAACTTCCTTTTTAATCTCTACCTGGCTTTTACCGGTTATTTCGCTAATCTTTTCCATAAAGTTTTTTGTAGTGATTTCCTTATTGTAGTATAGTTTATAAAAATAATCCAGGCCGTAATTATCGATCAAATATTTACAAAAAACCGCAGCAAACGCATATGTTAAATTGCTATTATATTTCTGTTGTACTTCTCTGGAGTATAAATTATCAAAATTACATTTACCGGATGCATAACAAGCCTTTAGCTCTGCTCTGCCCTGTTCATAGCTTTTCAATCCTTTATCCATTCCGCCATATAACACAGCGATCCCTTCCTGCATAAAAAAACAGTTTGCACTCGATCCTAAAACCGCATGTACAAACTCGTGCTTATAAACAGGATTGTCATTTATTGCTACGATAAAACCCTCAGGAATATTAGTATAAGCCCCTAAACCCCCATTCCAAATCACTATATTAGAAAGATTATTTAGCTCTTCCTCATTAGCGCACATATAATAATCAATCCGTTTCTTTGGTTTTGGTCTCTTCAGCTCAAGATATAACCTTTCAAGCTCCTCACTTGCTTTGCGCATAGCCTTTAGATCAATTTCATAAAAAGGCGACACATAGAAATTCAGGTTTTCAGTCTCATGTTTTTTAAATCGGGCCGAATCATATTCCTTGCAATTATCAAGGTAATATTTACCGTTGATTTCAACGATATAGTATTTATATACATTAGAAAAATCATCATGTAACTGATCGGGTTTACTTTTTGCTAAAATTTTAAAGTAAGAAAGCGTGTCATTTACCCTTTGCAATTCAGCAAGCTCCAGATCAAATAATTTAGCAAGCTTTTTGGGGCTATTTGAACTCCAAAGCCAGTCCATTGTATAATTATAAACGATTTTGTTTTTGTATTTTGGATGCCACATCGAATTATTTACAGCATCCTGTTGCATATAAAGATCTATAAATTTATATAGTCGTGATATTGAATTTTGGGAAGTGTCTATTTTAACGGGGACTTTTATCTGTCCAATACACTGAAAAAAAGTTAAAAGGATAATTAAGACACCAAAAATATTTTTCATAACTCCTGTAGTAAAGATTTAAAGCTTTCGGATTGTTAAGGTACGCTTTTGTGAAGAATTCCTTTAGTATTCTAAAATATACTATCCGTTATCCGGCATAGGCCTATAAAAACAATAAACAGGGCCTGGTAATTATTCAGGCCATATTAAATAAGCAAGGTAAATTAACAGAACAAAAAGCAGTAACCTAAAAATGGTTTTGGTTTGGAAGAGGATACTTATTCTGACCTTTCACCCCATGGCTCAAAGTATTGCAACTGCCCTTCAATATTCTCATATGGCAAATAATAAATTTCAGCAGAATCATCATGAATGCCTTTAACCATCGCGACCACAACATCAATTCCTTCTGGATAAATGGTGTTCCTAACCTTGGCATCATAAATTATTGAATATGCTGATAAGCTTCTCGATATCAGTTGAGCATCAAAATCTTTTTGAATGACATCAATAAGCACATTGCTAAGCGGATAGTTGTCGCCGTCGTGAACCAATCGCTGTTTAATGTTTCCTTCATAATCGATGCTTACTCCAAAGGGGAAGAATTCCTTTTGTTCTTTGAGAAGTGCTTTTGCTATTGAATAGCCATAATTCAGCAGTTCCGTAACCTGAATAGGGATTGAATCCATAGTATAATTGAGTATTCCAAGATAACAGTTTGTTTCAACTTACCAGCATGAGATAAGCCATCTTTCTATCAACCTGCAAGGCAAGTTTCAGACATGACTTTTAGGGATTTACTAATATGGTATATCGAAGGAAAATATATCCCTGAGGGGGATGTAAAGTATGTAATAAAGGACCGTTGAAGATCAAATATCCGGTGAACTTAAGGAGATTAAATGTCTGCCGAATGGTTGAAGTAAAAGATTATGAGTCTTCTAGACTGACCGACCTTATACGAGGCAAAATGTGCTTTTCTGACTTACAGAAGCAATTTACGGAGTATTTTAGAAACTTCAAAATTTTGCTCCGTTACGTATTTGTTACGGTTTTATTTTGCTTTACGGCTTCCCCAAAAACTCACGAACGATATCATCATTATTTAATATCCTATGTCGACAATCCAACCAGCCGAAATCACTCTCTAATTTACACGAGGGTCCCGGACGTTTGTTTTAGGAATATCAAAACGAACACCAAGGGGTAGTAAAATGTCATCATTATCGTCACCTATGGCATGTGGACTTCAGTAACTGTTGCATAGACTTGAAACGCTCCCCCCGAATCGCTTGAAATCCATTTTTCGGAAATTATCTTCTACTCTACACTAAAATATATATCGTTCACGGAGTGTTAAACTCTATCAAAAACTGATTTTCCAAAACCGTAGGGCTTGGCCTTGGTTGACAATGCTGCTGATTTCGCTTAACGTGCCCCCACCGTTAAAACCAATATTTCAATAAATCAGAATTATACTTATATTGTTTTTTTATCTAAATTCTAATCACTTATGTATATTTCGCGCCTCTCAATAAAAAACTACAGAATCTTTAAAGATTTCACCATTAAATTGAAACCGCTAACCCTTATCATCGGTGAAAATAATGTCGGGAAATCGAACCTACTTGATTGTATCGGCTTAATATTTGGCCAAGAAGTATCTTATTTCAAAAGGAGGGTACTCGAGGTAGCGGATTTCAACTATGATGTGGTCACAACTTTCAAAAAAGAAATTTTAGACTTTAATATACCACCAGATAAAATCCTATTTCCGGAAATAACCATATCGGTAGATCTTACCGAATGGGATGATGACCAGGAAACCGTAATAGCGGATTGGTATAGCACTCCCGATTTTAGAATAGCGACACTAACTTATGTATTTGCACCACATGCAAAATTTGAACGAATCAATGAGATAGTGCAGCAAAGGGAGTTTATCGAAAATTACAAAAAGGACCCCACGACACAGGACTTCGATAGTTTGCCTGAAAGTGCACAACTCGATCTTATTAATTTTCCAGTATCAAAATATCATTATAATATTTATGGCGGCAGCGGCACAAATACTATAGCGGGTGGATATCATCTCAATCAGCTGAGGTTTGAATTGTTGGATGCACTGCGTGACGCGTGCTCAGAATTAGTAGCCAGCCATAACAATAAATTGCTTTTTAGAATCTTAAATGCCAAAGATGAAGCTGAATACCAGGATTTAAAGAGCCAATTAGTTGGCCTTCAAAAAGCAGTTGATGAAAATAAATCGCTTCAGGACATCAAGGAAGGAATTTCCAAGCAACTTGATAAGATATCGCTCGTCACGGACGAGACCTCCAACCTTGTTAATCTGATTTTTACCTTGCCCGACGTTTCAGACTTGTTAAAAAAGATAAGTCTGATATACGGCGACAATCCGGTTAAGATAGAACGGAACGGTACAGGTAGGAATAATTTATTGTTTATATCATTGGTTTTGTCTTATATAGAGGATGTAACCAGGGCACAAAGCGCCTATTTTCGCATTGTAGGCATAGAAGAACCAGAGTCACACCTTCACCCGAATTTGCAGGATCACCTAGCTCACAATATTGAAACCTTAATAAAGGTCGAAGGAAAACAGGATTTAAGGAAAGATATACAGCTGCTCATTACATCGCATTCCACTCATATAACAACCAAGGTTAACTTTGAAAACACCGTTGTGCTTTACAAGAAGGACGGGCATGTACAATCACATTATATTTTAGACGGGTTTAGTGCAACTGCAAAAGGCCAACGCCAGGTTAAATACCTAAATAAATATTTGGATGCCGTAAATACCAACTTGTTTTATTCGTCCAAGATCATATTAGTGGAAGGCATTTCGGAAAAATTGCTTATTCCTAAGTTTTTTGAGATGCTAACCGGGCATTCCGTGGAGCGTTCAGGTTGTGCGGTAATTAATGTGAACGGGTTGGCATTTAGTTATTTTCTGGAGATCATACGGAATGGCTACTTTCAAAAATGTCTGGTGCTTACCGATCGAGATTCGGACACTAAGACAGAAGATCGAGCAGATAACTTGGCGGCAAATTATGCCGGTAGCGCGGAAATTCATGTTGGAATTACGATTGATACAACATTTGAGAAAGACCTGATTGCAGCTAATGCAAAAGGCCTGGGTAGAGCAATACTTTTACAAGTTATAGCGGAAGTCAGACCAAATTCCGGTAAGGCACTAGTTGGAGCTCTTGGAACTAATGATATTGTCGTTGCCGATTACTTCTCACTAATTGAGGAATACAAATCTGAATTTGCGTATTGTTTATTGTTGCAGTTGGAGAGTGGCAGTACTGGATTTTCCATTCCCACATATATCGTGACCGGATTAAATTCGCTCTAATAGCATGGCAAAATCGGGATCTAAAGGGACGATTATCATTGCAGGACCAGGCGCAGGTAAAACACATAATATGGTCGCAAAGATAATTGATGCCTTACCGCTTCTTTCCGGTTGTAGATATTTGGCAGTCATCACCTATACCAATAGTGCAACAAATAACATTCTAGACAGGCTTTCCAAGAAAATTGTCATTCCTAATAATCTTTTTGTTGGCACAATACACTCATTTCTGAACAGGTTTATTGTTGTGCCATTTTCATCCTTTAATCCTGAACCAGTTGGACAGGAAAAGATTTTTATGCAATGTGGGATTGACGATGTGTTCTTGCACGTAGAAAAATCAAAGGCAGCAGACAAAAGGAGCAAAACTCCGGAAGCAATCAGTAAAGCTAAAGCTGGAATAAAGAAAAGGCTCAACACCCTTGGTTATATCACGTTCGACCAAACCTTGTCTATAGCGGCCGAATGCATGAGCAATATCGAAATCGCACGGATAGTTGCTAACCGTTTACAGTATTTGTTTGTAGATGAGTTTCAGGATTCTGGCAATGCTGTTTTTAATATAATTGAAGCCATACGGAAGCAAAGTAAGACTACAATTTACTGTGTGGGTGATCCTGAACAGTATATACAAAGCTTCGATAGTTCAATTCGGTCATTTTCGAATATTCCAATATTAAAGGCAGCGGGAAGTTCTGGATATCAGGTTGAGATCAATAATTGTAATTATCGCTCGTCAAAAAACATAGCTGATTTTCTGAACAATTTTAATGGACGCCAATTTGGGGGCGAAAAGTTTTCGCAAATTGCCCTGTCGAAAGAAACTTCCGAACCCAAAATAGCATCTGAAGAATTAATATACTTTATTGCGGGTAACAACACAGTAACTCCCATCATAACGGTCTTCTATAAGTTATGTGAACAATGCGGTGTTGAATTACCTGACCGATGTATTATCGCCAAGAAAAAGGACGTAATAAACCGAATCATTGCCGCTGTTGGAAACCGCTATAAAGATCCTAAGAAAAGCACATCGGTTTTACCTATAAGAGCGATTCAAGATACACTGCTTACGACCCTCCAACTGGACACCTCTAAGTTCTGTGCTCAGTATAGCTCTGATGTCAACACACTAAGAAAGTATTCAATTGCCATTTTCAAGGCAATCAACAATGGGGCGATCAAAGATGAAAATACTTTTGGCAACTTTGTTCAGGATGTGTTAGGGTTAAAGATAAAGGCAGGACTCCCTGTCAAAATTGAGAATTTGAAATTCGATATCAGGCACGAGCAAATTGGCAATGCTGTTACAGTGGCAACCATTCATACCATCAAGGGGCTGGAAGCTCCAGCAGTACTTGCCATAGCAAAAACAGAAGAGGAACTGTTGCTATGGATTGAAGCTAGCCAATCCGAACGTGATAAAAAGAGAACTAACGAGACAACGGACTATCCCAGGTTGGGTTATGTAGCGTTCAGCCGGGCTGAAAAATTACTTTGTATAGCCTGTCTCCAACCAGTAAGCACGGAGACATTAAAGAAATTGGAAGATTTAAGCGTCTTCATCCATTCACAATTCAGTGGGAGTTGAAATAAATCAATTAGTTAGTCTTTTCGTGTGTAAAAGATTAATAACCTCATTCAAACCATATTGCTGAATATAGTTTACATAATAAAATGACTGGGGAGAGAAGCGTTAGCCTAGTTATTGCCAAATACTATCAGCTCTTGGCCGGCATGAAAGTTGTATTGAAAGCTTTGATAAACAAACATCTTTTAGCTATTTTAATGGTTAACACATTTTTTTAAAAAAAATATTCACATAAATTTTGAAAAAATATTCATAGTTGTATATTTGTAGTATAGTATAGCACGATATGCAAACACAACTATTTGATTTGTCGCAGTTCCGGAAAAAGAAAGCTCCTGCTCAAGAAGAATTCGAAAGCAATAATTTAGATATTTTATTAGCCTTCAGAGACATTGTTCCAAGATGCTTTGAAAGATTGCATAAAGAAATTTTCGGTGTTATCGAGCCTGTTAGTCAGGATAAGAACCTTCCTGCAGTCGTTATGAGTGGCTTTATGCGTGGAGAATTGATAAAGCTATTCCCTGAAGCATGTCGAAACGCTACAACACAAAGATTTCAGTTAGCTGGCACAAAAAATGAACAAATTTTCATAAAAAAACTGGATGAACGTAGAAGGCCTTCTAACATACCTACCGTAGATTCCGTTTTAATATACAATCAGCGTTCCAAATCGATGGCTGATACCACACCTAATATATTTTTAGGTTACACTGCAACTGATGATTGGTCTGGTTTCACTGGAACTTATGCGGTTTGCATTGATGGTGATAAGACGGTTTGGGAAAGTGATTTATCGATGCTTTGTGATAATAGAGGCTCTCTTATTGTTAAAATGCCAGTTGAACCAGTGGCACCTAAGACACCGAAAATAAAAGAAGGTGTAGTTAAAATCAAAAAGAAAGCTGAATAAACTTCGTACTTAATTTATTTTTATGCAACGTTTTAATCCTAAAATGTTAGAGTTAGCTCGTACCTTTCGGGAATTGACGCAAAAACAGTTGGCAGACTTATTACCCAAAATAAACCAACCGAATTTATCGAAGATTGAGAAAGGTGAGCTTTTGGTTTCTCCGGCGACGGCAGAAATGATAGCTGATGCGTTGAATTATCCTGTATCTTTTTTTTACCAGAATGAACCGCGTACGCATGTTGCAAACATATATTTCAGAAAACGTGCAACCGTTCCGCAGAAAAGGTTGGACAAAATACTTTCCGATCTTAAACATGTATTGAAAGGTATAGGCCATTTTATGGAGGACATTGAGCTACAGGAGTTCCCTAAGTACTCGTTTGATCTTTCCCACGGATGGACGCCTGAAGCTGCCGCCTTGCGTATGAGGGAGATTTTAAATATTCCACCTGGGCCAGTAAAAGACCTTGTCAAGCGCATAGAAGAAACAGGGATCATTGTTTACTTTTACGATGCAGAAGACGAGAAGTTTGACGGCTTAACGGCTTACACTGATACCGGCACCCCCGTTATTTTTGTAAACAAAAATATGTCGAATGACCGACTTAAAAACACCATTTCACACGAATTAGGGCATCTAGTGACCCATATTCCATGTTCTATTGAGCCGTGGCGGGATGTTGAGGCAGAGGCAAATGCATTTTCAGGGGAGTTCTTAATGCCTAAGAAAGATTGTTATAGAGATTTGCAGAACTTGACGTACAACAAGCTATCGATTTTAAAATCGTACTGGGGTGTCTCAAAAGCTTTTATTATAATGAGGGCTAGGAATTTGAGCTTGTTAACTGAGTCTACTTATAAGTACTTGATGATTGAATTAGGCAGGCGCAATGAAAGAAAAACCGAAACGGGTTACGTCGATCTTGATCAGCCTCAGGTTTTACCTGAAATTATCAATATTTTGAAAAAGGAATTTACATACTCTAATCAGGACATTGCTAATAATTTAAGCTTTTCCCTTGAAGATTATGTGAACCTTTTTGAACCGTCCCCATTCAAATTAAAGATCCGTTCTTTGCGGCGTACAGTATAGCTTCATAGTAGTAATTGCATCAGCGCTATAAAAAGCACGAAGTCTACCCAAGCACGTTATGTTTCAATTTGGGCGCGAAATTTTCAACTTCTTTTATGTTATGTAATTTAAGCAGCGAGATGTCAGCCGGCGGCGTATAAGACTGACCATTAGTAATGAGACAATTGCCAAGCATATCCGCAAACCTCTTAAAATTAATAGGTACGGATGGCGCTCCTTTGAGATTAAATAGATTATAAGATATGGTAATAAACTTGTAAACTTCTGATTTAGGCAGCACGGTTTTTGGATCTTCTTTGAATTTGGCGTCCATTATGAGGATGATGTCGTCTTCATTCGGATTTTCCGAAGCATCTGGTTTTTGGAACGAAATGTCTGGATTGTTATCCTCTTCTAGCGCAATGGAACAATTGATTTTTGTTCCGGCACATATCTGAAACTTTAACACCCCATTTTTCAGAGCATGAAAACGAGGTTTTCCTTTTTTTAAAGCCGCTTTTCGCGGGAACTTGTACTCGAATTTTCCTATACCCTTTACGAATTCTAAATCATAATTATTCATTAAATCGATGACCAGACAGATGTAACAATAAAACTCATAGATGTAGTCGTCTGCCCAGGTGTCTGTCTCCGATAAAACCGGTGCTAACGGCTCGTCATCGGTTTCCCATTTCGCACCCTTTTTGAGAAGATCAGAATACTCGTTTATATAGTCCAAAAAATCACTCATATCCTTAGATCTATTGGCCAAGTTTCCCTTTTAAACATAGTATCAAAATGAGCTTCAATTTCAGGAACAGATTGAATCGATTGTGATAAGTAATCTTTAAGTGATGTTTTATTTTGCAAGGAAAGCAATTTCTGAAATATTAATGCCTGTGTGTGGATGTTCTTTTCATTGCCACTGATTTCATCAAAAAAACCTACCTGTTTTGGGTCAAGATGTGTTTTTAAGTTATTTGCAATCAACTTATCTGTTGCGACCAGTAATTTACCGCGACTTATTATACGACGATTAACGTAGTCATTCAAAAAGTCAATTCCCTCTAATAATGGCACTTTCACGAAGTCGATTGTTCCGAAGTTTTCCATTGCCTGTAGCATAAATTCCAGTCGATTTTGCTTAGGCAGTGCGTTTACAACTTTGCCGAATGCAGTGCGGGCTGTATATATCCAACCATTTACAATGGTCTTGTAATCTTCGGAATTAATTTCTCTGAACTGTTGACTAAAGTGACTTTCAGGCTTGTAAAAATTATACACAACTCTTAAACTATACTTGAGATCATTCAAGTAATTATTTTTTTCAAGTGGTTTTTCAATTTTATAATTAAAGGTGTGTCTATAACGATCCTTTGGTGGAGGTAAATTATTTCGCCGGGCTTTAGTGATTTGATCTGCTGGCGTCGGTAATTTTATTATGGTTGCTCCAGTAGTAATCACACCGTCATTAGTAAATATTAGTTCGTCTTTATCCGTCCGGATAAATAAAAAATGATTGTTCTTTCTTATTGGCAAATGTTGCAATTCGCTTTCTATCGAAAAGTGACCCGTATCGCCTTTATTAAGATGGCGCTTTTGTTTCAATTCCGGGAGATCGACATATTTAGTATTTATTGCAAATGCTGCCACTTATATTTAGGTTATATATACAAATATGAAACTAATATACACAAACCCGACAAATCTCCCGTGCGCACCGTCAAATTAGGAACACCAATATTTAATGGTTGGCAAACGCGTGCGTACAACGGGAGACTTTGCATATAGTTCAAAAGCCCATTTTTAACCTTTCATGACTGTTGTATTTTATTAGAGCCAAGGTGGCAGGTTAGTTTGGCGTATATGGGGAGTATGTTAGTGATGATGTTATTTTGTTCGGGCTATAAATCAAGGTGGTAATTTAACCGATCTCTGCTCCACTGTGTGATGAACCTATAAGCAACGTCTTGTACTGTATTCAAGCGGTCGAGTACATTTGTAATATGGTTAATTTCAATGGTGATTAGGCCATGTGCAATATCATTTCTGATCCCGTTATTATCATTAACCCAATTGACATCGCCATTAATAACTGGCCAGCTATTTGGATGTTGGCCCCATAGGGTAATAAAACAATTCCATATCTGATTTATAATTCCTTGAACAGTCCTTTCATCAGGAGTATGATAACCACTAGCTACCACACAAATCGAGTTCCAAAATGCAAGAAACTTGTCGAATGGGTCATCTGTGTACAAACCCTTTCTATACCAGTTGAGGGCTCTTAGTATCTTCGTTTCGTTTAAATTCAAATTCCTTGCTATACTAAAGCTATTGCGAAAATCGTCATCGGTCAGGATCGATCTTACTGTATTGCGTTCCAACGCAGGTTTTATATCAAGCATGTGTATGCTCAAAGCAGTATTGATCTTTATTGCGAGTACGTCAAGCATCTTGCCAATGAATAGCAATGCCACTTGATAGGCTCTATCCTTGTCAACAGTAAATACAGTGACCGAGATTGTGACGCCAGCAGCGTTTTTCTTTATTTCTACATCACTAGTAAAAACATTACCTAACTGAAGTTCTTTATCAGCCTGGAATCTAATCTGTCGTTGAATGGTTATTGCACCCGTAACGGTTAGCTCAACTTGATATGTTCTCATTCAATTGCAAATTTTATTTTTTTAGTGGTTAATAATGGATTGAATTTTAATGCTCGCAAACTTTCATAGTGATCCATAAAGAGCACACATGCTTCTTGACCATGATCTTTTGATGATGGGTAAACAATTCCGTCAATACTAATTTGACTTTTTTTATTGAATTCGTACCTGAAATATTCTGTGATAATTTGAGTTGGGACATATTCGGTATGTTCACGGCCATCTCTATCAATGGGTTTTGCAAAATCATCTAGAAACTCCTCTAAAAAAGACACTATGTAATAAAGGTCTCTATTATCCTTATCAAATGCACTCGACCGCGGTAACGAAGTTAAATCTATTACATTAAATTCTTTCTTAGTACTAAATTCTGCGATTGTATAGTATTTTTTTGTGCTGTCAGATCTATCTAAAGTCTCCATTGAAGCTGTTTTAATATTAAATCCTGCATAAAACATCGATATTCCCGAAGGACTCATTCGATTTGGATAAATAGCATATTGTTCCTCGGGTGCGCAAATGTGTTCAGCTTCTGTTACTTCGTTCTTAATTTTGTGCTGTCTACACCGAAACAGTTTAGTCCCGGCTGGAATCACCTTCATCATTTTCCGTCTCTTAATTTCTGCACCAAGCTCATTTAAAAATTGCTTAGCAGTAATATTTCTGCCGCCGAATTTAAAATTCTGTTTGACAGAAAACATAAATCTAGATTTGTGCTGTACCGTATTTTTGAAGCTCAACCAATTTTCGTAGCGATAGTCTTTTAAATTTCCATATTCTTTAGCCCATCCATTGGAAAGATCGAGACTATTGAATATATCGTCATTGAGTTGATTCTCCTTGATTCGTAATCCCATACCATCTAAAAGATCCCATGCGTCTGATACGTCACCCTGATAGCCGCCTTCTTTAGAATCATGGAACATGAAGTTTGCGGGATCTGTGTAAAAATATTCCAGAGAATCAGTTAAAAAATCAATCAATGCATCTAAAGTTATTACATTACGGTATTTCTCGCAATAGTCACATTTGCCTCTGTCTCCTGTCTTAATAATGAAACGCCTTATAGCATAGTCATCAATATGACTACTGCATACATTTTTTGCAGCCGCTTTAAATATTCCTTTTTCCATTCTCCGCATTTCTTCATTTTTTGCACCTCCCATATTAGTCCATAAATTTTGTGGTTACTCGCTAAAAAGCTCCCCTAAATTCGGAATAATATGTTGAGATACTTGCATCATGTAATCTGATGCTATGAATACCATTGACCCAAAAAGTAGGAAAGTAACAAACAAAATGGTAATTGCAAAACTTAAATAACATGGCCAAATGGTTAATAAAACAAAAGCGAAAATAATTTTTGGATTTTCGAACCGATGAGTCAAAGATTCTAAGTCTTCTACTTATTTATCGGAATAAGCGATTGGCTCGATCCTAATGGGTCCATACCCCCTACCGCTGACAGAATCGAAATCCTCAATTCGGCTTCTGGCGCAGCCATACATTCCTCCTGCTTTCTTTCCGTTCTTCGTAATGCGTTACCACACTACGGGCAAAAACTTTCATTTCGGGCCAGGTTTCGTAAATATCTTGCATGCATACTATATTAACCCTCCCCAGTACGGTATCACGCCCCGCATGGATATTAACCGACGAAACTTTCTGGGTTAAAAAGCTCCTGAAAGCCACAATCATGTAGACACAGCATTATTAATCAATTTTCTCCGGACATTCCTAAACTCACTCGGCGTCACCCCTTCCATCAGCGTAAAACTCCTGGTAAAGTGCGCGGGGTCACATACCCCAAGCTCATAGCAAATCTCCTTAGCCGTCATCGTAGTTTCCGAAAGCAGAAATACCGCCTCCTTATGAATGCGGTCTTGCAAAAGCTCGTATAACGTTTTCTTAAAATAGAACCTGGTAACCTTATTCAATCTTCTTATGGTTATACCCAATGCTCCGCAGTAAAATTGAAGATCATGCTTTTCCCTGAAATTGCCTTCTATCAATTCCTGAAGCCGGTTCATCATTTTCCAGTCCGGAGGGATATAATTTTCCATGGCTTCTTATCTATCTTTCAATTTACAGTATAACCTTTATTTACATAACAGAGTTCCTGCATTTCCGGCAGCCAGGCAATTTCTACCCTACCGCTCCGGTACAGGTACTCCAGTAGCAATTTTGCATTTGCTTCACTAATCTTCCATTCCTGGGCATAATCAACAGTAATAGGCCTGCCATGCAGCCCCTGGGCAATAAAATCAAGGTTATCGGTAAAGCTCTCAGGCAGTTTATTTTGTTCCATAAGTTCCTAATTTATACCATCATTTACTGGCGAAGCCTTTATAAAACACAGCTTTCCTTTTTCTTCAACCCACTTCAACAAAATGAGGCGTTCATCATGCAGCTGCTGCAAAATATCCAGGGCTTCTTTCTGCCTCATGCCCATCGCCTGCATAAACTCTTCTGTTGTAAAAGAATCCCTGCTGCGGATGAATGTCCAGGCACGGGTGCTGATGGTGTTTTTTCCTGTTTTCATAGTAGATAATCTATTTCATTCTTTAAAGAAGCCGAAGCAGCACGCTCTTAAACTGCTCCGGACTTCTTTTGAGAAGCGTTAACATCGTTTTGTTGATGCGGGAGTGATTAACTAACCTGCACCTCGCGATCAGCTTTTATGGATGATGGAGCATTTATCCACAGGATCTTTTATTCTTTCAAATAAACTGTAACTTGTCTTCCCCCATTGGAAATTGACTGACCATGAAGAGGTAAGGTTCCATGTGCTAATTGATAATTTGAAAGAATCTGTCTCGCTTCACTCGGTGTCATTTGAAAATTATCAAAACAAATTGCACAAAGAAAATCTCCATCATTACAAAAAACTCCTGGATTTGAAAGCATACTGCTCCAATTAATAGGGTCTAAGATTGAAATTGGGGTTGCAGGTTGAACACCTTGATACCTTAAACATTCAGTTGTAAGGACCGATTTATGATGCCCTTTGTTAGACAATGCTAGTACAGTAAGTGTTCCAACTAATAAAAACACAAAAACCAATAAGAATTTAATTCTTTTCATGTAATTTAATTATTTTAATTTGTTTTCATTCCGATGTTTCCATAGGCCATCGGTGTAACCTATCCACGCGCATGAATATTTTTATCTGGAAAAAGCACAATCATGATTCCAGCCAGTACTGCAAAACTTATTGTAAACCATAAATGTCCATTCCAAGACATGAAGGGTATTACTCCAGTACAAAAACAAGGTATATTGTTCGAAAAATGAATCATTACATAGAGGTAACTACCTAAAAATGACAGCAGAAAGAATACTCCATATAGACCAATTAGTCTTGTTCGATTAGAAAACAATAATCCTGCGAAAACCAGTTGAAACGTCATGAGTAGCCAAAACACTAGTTCGTGGTATTCTTTCACGAAAGGGAAAAACTCAAATCCAATTTTGGATTTTGCATAACTCCAAAGTTTAATGCCTGATGCATAAAGAAGAAGAGTAGCCAATAGTAAACTTGATATGAGTGTAATTCTATGTAAGTTCATATTATTCAACTAGGTAATTGATTATTTAACTGAAATGGAAAATCCCAACTCCTCGGGCGACAGACAGCGTTCATCAGTACAGGCCATAAATTCCACCCTCCCTTTTATTATAGGACGTGGCTTTTTCAGTTTAATACTCTGCTGAAACACTACTTCATTTTCAAAGTAAGATACCTGGATTCCAAAGGTTTCATTAAATTTGGAAATCGGCATAGGCTCCTTTGTAGGCCCATTTAATATAAAGTCTCGTGACGGTGAAAAACTAAATGTAGTTTTCAATGGACCACCTGGTTTCTGGTTTACGGAATAAATATGCCAGCCTTCCTCTATCGTTGCTTTTAAATAAATTACCGCTTCTGATCCTGATATTTTTTTAGCTGAATAACTCCATTTCGCAGGGCTATAAATTTGAGCCTTGCACAAATTGCAAAAAATAAGCAAACCAATAAACAATTCTAATATCCTCATACTTTCTACGGATTAAATTTGTTGCTCCAGCAGGTTTCAGGTTGACTTTCCCTAGATGGGGCCTTTTCCCCAGCTGAAGATGTTACGACTGGGGCCGATATTTTAGGATCAAGAGCATTCCTCAGCTTTTCCTTTAAGTTACTTAGGTGGAGTCTAGATGCTTTATCTGGATAATTAAGCAATGCTTTAGAAATTCTTTTTAATAGATCTTTTACTTCTTCCTTCATGATAATCTGATAATCCCCAGGACTTTTAACACTTACTGAATAAATCAAGCGCTCCGCATAGGCCTTTTGAAGATTCCGCCTATGAAAGCTAATAGGATCATTCCTAAATAACTCCTTCCAAATCCCTGCATTCAAATCTTCCAATAAATTGGAAAATGAATAAACTTTAGTTTTTGTGTAGTATTCAGGCCACACGGAGAGGTTTGCATAAGTTTGCACTGACAGTAATTTAGTCAATATTGGGATTTGCAACGTCACTGGTTGCAACTTTCCATCCATCCCAACTTTTAAATTAATATCTTTATTATATATCCAATCAGGCGTTTCAAATAACTCTCGGTTTAAAAAACTGACAGCCGACTTGGTCTTTTCTGGATTTGGAATCGCCACTACATTACCTTGATCATCCACAGTCTTCTCCGTCCACATATACAGCCCAATATTATTCGATACGTGTCCAATGTAACGCTGATACTGTGAAACAACCTCATTTCTCATCGCTTTCAGCTGAGTATAATCTCCATTGGGTTCCCTTGTCCAGTCTTGCAAATTTCTCATCGTTCTTTTCAAGTTTAATATTCCGTAATAACTTGCTTTCATTGCATCATCTCCAAGATCCTCTGATTGAGCTCTCGGGTCTTGTATTGCCCCACCCGTAAACGGCTGTTGTCCAAACCAAAATCGCTTATCCTTTTTTAATTGACTAGAAACCCATTGGCTCATGTATGACTTTTCAGTTTTGGGAGAAAGAAATGCTGGGAACCATCGATATCCCCACTCAATAGCCCATTCATCATAAATGCCAATTCGTGGGAAAATGCCTCTCTCACTAATGCTGTCTTTTGGTTGTGCGACATAGTTGAATCTTGCATAATCCATAATTGATGGCGTATGACCATTAGCCTCAACCCAGGCTTTGTCTCTCAATTTTTCAACAGGAATAGTAGATGAGGCTCCAAAATTATGCATCAAGCCCAAAGTATGACCTATCTCATGCGAGCTCACAAAACGAATCAATTGTCCCATCAACTGGTCGTCAAAATCCAATTTTTGTGCACGTTTGTCATTTATACCGGCCTGTATCATATACCAGGTCTTTAACACTTCCATAACATTATGGTACCAGTTTACGTGGCTTTCCAGAATTTCACCAGTTCTTGGGTCATGAATGTGCGGGCCGCTTGCATTAGCCATCGTAGACGGTTTATAAACAATGGCGCTATGTCGTGCATCATACAGGCTCCATTCCAAATTATCTTTTGGGGCTTCCAGCGCATAAATTGCATTTTTGAACCCGGCTTTTTCAAACGCCTTTTGCCAATCGTTAACCCCCTGAATTAAATATGGAACCCACTTTTTTGGTGTAGCGGGATCTATATAAAATACAATAGGCTTTTTTGGCTCAACCAATTCGCCTTTCAAATATTTCTCTATATCTTCTTTCTTTGGTTCTAAGCGCCAACGCGTGATCATTGGTCTCCATTTTACTTCTTGTCGTGCATCAAAATCCCGGTAACTTTCTGCAAAATAACCAACTCGAGCATCATAAGCTCGCGGTTCCATTGGGTCAGTTGGCAACAAAATGAATGAACTGTTCAATTCAAAACTTGCCGTACCACTTTCATTCTTGTTGAAGGTCTTTAAGGCCTGTACTTCAACATTCAGTGGAAATGAGTTGATTTTTGTTATATAAGACTTGTCTAACTGGATACTTCCAATCGTATAAGCCTTTTTAGCAGAAGGTGAAAAGGAAAAACCCAAATTATCCCCATTGATATAATCCGTTAGATCGATGACGACACCATTAGAATCCGGAGTATAGGCTTTGATATCGAAACTTGCAACAATAGGTTGCAGACTGGAATTCTTAAGGGTTCGGTACATTCCATTTTCAGTTGAGTCCTTAGATTGCTCTCTGTATGAAATTGACTTAATAAACAATTTATGATTGGGTCCTTTTTCAAAGCGCAAAATTTGACTACCAATTTCGTCACCGGAAAAGCCACTAAATCCATTGCCCGGACGAATATCTGCCGCTGCTTTGCTAATTCTATTTACCACCAGTAAATCCTTCTCAAGAATTGCCTTAGACAATTCAAAAAAATATTTGCCGTCAATGAAGTGAACAATAAATAATCCTGAATCGGTTTTCGCCTTACTTGTAATTATCTCATTAAGAGGTCTAGGGAAGCTCCCTTTTTTCGAAGGATCAGGTATTTTTTTTGTACTATCAGGAATTATCAGCTTAACATTTGTTTGTCTATTATTTGACTGTGCACCATATTTAGCGAGCCAGCAAGATGATAGAAACACTGAGCAAATAATCAAAACACTTATATATCTCATTTGAATTTAGATTATATGGATTTATCACTATTATCCGTAATCAAAATGAATTGAATTTCTCGTTTTGCTAACTGTATGTCGAGGTCATAAGGTTGAAGCGCCTTTCTTAAATCATCAATGGTTTTCAAGTCCTTGCTCTCAGGCAGGATCAAATCAATAGATTTGCTTTGCATAAAACCTGTTTCATTTAGCAACAGAGCGGCCTCCCCCTTTTTTGCATTTTGAATAAAATAAGAAGCAAGGACATGGCTATCCCTAATCACATCACCTAACAATCCTAAACCTGTCAAATCATATTTAACTAGTGACATGCCATTCTTATTGTATTTTACTATACTTCTGTTTTTTGCTTTTGATTCCAATTTGTCCTTTGTGGAAGTTCGAACTAAAACATAGCAGGGAACTATACGCTTTTCCATTTTAGCTTCTGTTCCGTACAGGAATCCAAAATATCTGTTAAGGTCCTGTTGCATGTAAACTTTCCAATGCTTTTCCGAGATGCCTCTTGGTACTATTTGCTCATAACAGAATCTATTTTTTACATATTCTGTTCCACTACTTATTTTCCTATGAAAAGTGTCTGAATACCTTGCAGTATCTTTTGGAATAATTAAATATGGCATTAATCCAGAAGATTGACGATTGTGGTAGTAAATAATTTCTGTTTTCAGACCTGTTAAAAGTTCAGCTCTGAATGCGTTCTCATAAAGATCTAAGATTGGATAATTAATATATGTATTTCTAATAGTACCGGATGCTTTATCTATTATATTCTCTGCTCTGGCTTTACCATCAGCTTGGTATTCATTATTAAAAGTAGTAATAATTGAACTGTACTTAACAGAGGTACTTTTAAAATCACCGAGTAGCTTAGAATAAGGATAATTTGGGTCAAATCTGGGAACAACAGAATTATCTTTGAGAATATAGATATCCTTACCATTCAGAAAATCACTGATATTCTTTGCAGTATTGTTGAGGGCAGAACCTCTCAAAGCAATTACTCCTTCTTTGTCTATCCAAATCTGATGCCCCAAACTGTTAGGCAAAAGGCTATTAAGTATTTCTATATTACCTGCATCATCTTTCATAATAGATGGAAGGTCAGGCAATTTTAACTCTGGATATTTCTTAATTACCCCTTCAATATTTTCAGTGGTGTTCACAAGAATGATCTGTATCTTATCTCCAAATTCTTTTTGTAATTTTTCCATTTTAGGAAAGCCTGCAATACAAGGCTCACACCAGGATGTCCAAAAATCAAGAATAACTAGTTTGCCCTTAAATTCTGAGAATCGGGTTTTCCCGGTTTTATTGTTGTATACCTTTCCCAAAGGCAGGTCTGGCATTTTATCGCCAAGTTGAAGGCCTTTACTTCGTCGGTCATGCCAATCAGGATCGTTGATTTTATTTGTCCATTCTTGGGCATAGCTAGTCAGACCTGCACAGAGCAGGTATAGTAAGAAAACTTTTTTTTTCATGTTTGTGTGTATTTAATATTTATTAGATCGTCTCAAATCACCTTGGATTTTGAGCAATTCCTGCACGATTTATCACATCATATGGAATTAGCATTTGCCAACGTGGATCATCAGGAGGTAAAGTATAAGTTGTTCCACCTATCACTCTTTTTAAAGTTATGTTGGCACCCTCTGAATTAAACCTTTGCAAATCGGACCATCGCAATCCTCTAAAAACTAACTCCTTTCTACGTTCTTCAAGAATTTTATTCAGAGCCTCGTTTACATTAGAAGCGGTGATTTCCGTATATGGGACATTTTTATTCCATCGTTTTTTCAACAGTACGTTCAAATCTGCTAATGCCAACTCTACATTTCCTTTTCTAGCATGACATTCAGCACGTATTAAATACATTTCAGATGTGGTAAGTCCATTGAAAATAGTGCTTTGCCCTCGATCTCCATTATAACTTCCTTGAAAAAAATAAGTTCCGCGATTGATTCCAGTATTCTCTTTAAAGAAAACGGTCTTTCTTAAATCATTGGCATCATAAGTTTTATATAAATTAGAGTCGACTCTGGCATTTCTTGATTGCAGAACTGTTGGGGTACCAGTAACATTATGAAATAAAACTTCAGAATTGAATATGGTAATCGGGGGGGATTTTAAAGGTATAAGATCATTGAAATCGATCAAAGTGCCTTTTTGCTGCAGACACAGGTTAGAATACATTCCGGCACTTTCATAGTCACGCATAACAAGATACACCCTTGCTAAAGCACCGTAAGCAGCAATCTTACTTGGTGTAGAAGGAAATGTAGTATTGCTTGGTAAAAGATCACTTGCGACTTTTAAATCAGAAATTATTTGCTCATAGGTTTGCGCAACATTGGCTCGAGATGATTTTGAGTTTATATCTGAAGTCATACGTAAAACAATTCCTGCATCTGTTGAAGAATTTATACCAAAGGGTTTACAATATAGCTGTGCAACTTCATAAAATGCAAAGGCACGATAAAATAGAGCTGAACCCTTTAGAATTTTAGATTGAGCCTCATCTCCTGCCTTTAGTTGCACATCAGGTAAATGGTCCAGTACAATATTTGAGTAATAGATAGGATTTTGATACACAGTATTCCAACTATTGTTATAAGGTACAGCCTCTTTAACCCAGTTATAATTTAGAGCAATATCAGGTGAACTGTTTAAGGTCGTCTGAAAAGTTGCATCTGTTATATAGTAATTATCAGACAACATCTCTAAAAGGCCAGGGCCACTAGTATTCATAATGGTATAACTGTCTAGCAATGCTTTGAGGTCGGCTATTGTATTTGGCACAAACTGACTTTGCTCCGATTTTTTTTGTAAGAATTTTTTACAAGAAATTTCGCAGCTACCAACAATAATTAAAATAGCTGTAAGGTATTTTATTTGAATTTTCATCTTCTTATAAATTAAAATTAAGACCAAATGTCCAGGTTTTTGGAATGGGGGCAGCACTAGGGTTAGTACCCCCACCCGAAAAATCCGGATCAAAAGTAGATTTGTCTGCTCTCCAAAGAATTACATTTAAATTATTTGGATAGAAATAAGCGGTAATAACCTTAAATGGTAAGCGTCCTCCTTTGTTATTCCATCGATATTGCAATCGAATATCTTGCAATCTGATGTTATCCCCACGAAGGACATGAATTTCAGAGTTTTCATAGAAATAAGAACGGTAAGTCTTGTCTGGATAGATTAACGAAGGAACATTTGTTATTAATTCATCTCCGGGCCTCTGCCATCTTTTATAATAATCAACAGTATATGAATTACTAAAAAACGAGCCATTATGTGTAAGCCGCAAAGCGGGCCTTCTAAAGTAATAATTAAATCGACCAGTGATATTAAGTGAAAATGAAAAATTTTTCCAGCTAAAAGAGTTACTTAAAAATCCTGAGAAAAGAGGAACTGAAGAACCGTGAAAAACTTGATGAGAAACTAAATCGGTAGATAATGCAATATAGTTTTTACTTACCTGCCCGTTAAGAATGCCTTGTGGGTCTCCTGTTTGCGCGTCTAATCCAGCCCATCTAAAGCTTGAAACCCCATTTAATATTTTACCTTCGGAGGGATTAATTCCATACGATAAAAAATCACCTATAGTTGAACCACTGACATATGATTTAGTAACTAAGGTCTTAACATAACTAACGCCAATTCCTGTATTCCATTGAAGAACACCACTTGTATTTTGAGAATTTAATTGGATGTCAAATCCTTTACCTTGTAAATTAGCTGAATTAATCGGATATGAATTTACCCCTGAACTCGGATCGAAAGGATAATAAGCTATCAAATCATATGAATTTTTCTGAAAAAAATCAACATTCCCAGTCAATCTGTTTTTAAAAGCACCGAAATCAATTGCTAAATTGATCTGTCTAACCTCCTCCCATTTCAGATCAGGGTTATTAGCAGCAGTTACTGTTGCTGTTGGCAAATTTGTAGGAGATCCCAGAGGAGGTTGGTATATTATAGTCAGTTTTCCGGACCCAGTGTTATTAACATTTCCAGAGTAACCAATAGTTCCACGAACTGCAAAATCAGAAAGCCAATTGATATTATAGAATTTTTCCTTTGAAAGATGCCATTTTCCTCCTAATGACCAAAGAGGCTTCCATTTATTGTTGGTATTTACCCCAAAAACATTTGCGCCATCTCTTCTAACACTCCCATATATAGTGTATCGTTCTTTTAATGTATATGAAGCATTGCCATAAAAAGATATAAAACGATTATAAGGTTGTTCGCGATACGAGCTTTTAGATTCAATGTTTATAGTTCCTCCCGGAAATTGGCCAAAAGTTTTAGGATAATAATTAAAATAGTCCATGTTGGATCGATAACTTCCATTCCTATTAGCATAGCCATACAGCCGGTTGCCACTTGCGAAGCCACTGCTTTCTGATAACTCATGCCCCAACAGTGCACTTATTCTATGGCCTCTGCCCCAGCTTTTATTAAAATTTACGATGAACTTGATGCCTTGCCCCTTGGAATCTGTATTTGATAGGTCCAAGATACCTTCCACTGGGATTGGATAACGCAACTCAGGCGAAACATTGGGATCAGGATTAAAGAAAGTGTTAACTAAATCTCGTGTGAGATAGCTTTCTGGACTATTATGATTTCGAGAAGAACTAAATTGACTTCGATAATTGTATTCCAGGTTTCCACTCAGCCAGGAAGTAAAATTATAAGATCCAATAAAATTCAAATTGATAGCTTTACCTGATACTCTTTTATCAGCAATACGAATTTCGTCAAGGGGGCGGTATCTCCAGTCTAACAATCCGGGATAATTTAAAGTATCTAAATAGGCAGTTCTAATTCCATAAGGAATTGCCAAGTTATTCCCTTTCTCATCAACTAATTTTATATATGGGGAAGTCGTTGAGGGTAAAGAAAAAGGAACTGATTGATCTAAGTTCTGATTGTAGTTGATTCCTGCCTGAATTGTCAAATTCTTAATAGGTTTGAAACCGATAAAAGAACTAACGGTAAACCTGTTATCTCCTTTATCGCCTTGTATATTGGACTGACGATAATTATATCCGGCTGAAAAAAGGTAATTAATGTTACTGCTTCCACCGTTAAAGCTCAAATAATGTTGTTGTCGTATGCCTTTCTGATAAACATGTTTATTTAATTCATCTCTAAGATCGATGTTTCGAAACTTATTGATTTCTGCATCGGCTTGTGTTTGTGTGAAACCTTCTTTACCCACTCTACTTAAAAATTCAACAACAGGAGACAGTACCGGCCAGGAAAAAGAATCATTTATACTATTGTTGTAGAATCCCCGATTAAACAAATCTGTTTCAATATCTATATAATCTGTACTGCTTACTCTTGGAATATAAAACAAATCAGGTTTGTCTTCAATTGTAATGTCTGATCGTAAGGATACCTCCATTTTTTTATTATACTTCCCTCTTTTTGTGGTTATTACGACAACCCCATTTCCAGCGCGTGCTCCCCATATTGATGAAGCTGCCGCGTCCTTTAGTACGGTTACATTTTCAATATCGTTTGGATTGATGCTATTGATATCAAATCTTGAATCCATCGGAAAATTATCTACGACAATTAAGGGCTCTTGTAATGATGTAATTGTACCAAAACCACCACCAAGACTACTGGCACCTCTGATTTGTATCGGGGAGATACCAGAAAATTCTCCTTTCTTATTAAACAACACCCCCGTCACCGTTCCATCCAATCTCTCCAATATCCCCATACCAGCACGTCTATGAAACGCAGCACTATCCAATTGACTATATGATCCAACAAATCTTTCCTTGCTAATCTTCTCGTACCCCGTATTAATTCCTACCTCTTCCAACTGCACCAGCCGCGCCTTCAAATTCAAATTAATATTTTTATCATCCTTCACTACATATTCAAAAGTTTCAATAGCTACTCCAGTAAACACCAGCACATCACCTTTCTTTACCTCTTTTAGCAAAAATTCTCCCTTCTCGTTGGTTCTGGTCCCCGCTTTAGCGCCCTTAACCATCACCGTAATCCCTTCCAGCGGCTCACCCCTTTCATTGCGCACAATACCACGAATATCAGCAATAAGATCTCTCCTATCGTTCGAGATGACATCGATAACTTTATCCAGAAAGGAAGGCGTTTTCTCCTTTACTACAACCGTTTTATTGTTGATTTCGTAGGTTAGTGGCTGTTGCTCAAAAATTTGCCCAAGCACTTCGTCCAGTTCTGCGGCTTTCACGTTAATGGTTACCGGTGCCGCTTTTTGAAGCAGTACATCGGTATACACAAAATTGTAGCCGCTCTGCTTCCTGACGTCTTGTAAAATGGTTTTAAGCTGTACCCTGCTTTTTTGCAAAGTAATTTTCTGTGCAAGGCTGCTGGCGCTAACCTGCATTAATGTAGCTATCAATATGGCGGTGGTTAGGCGCATAATTAGCATTATTTTATGGTATAGCCGTTTAGGCCTACCAAATGGTGATATAATATCGTACATTTACACTATAAGTTTGGTTTCAGCAGTTTGCCCTCGTCGTCGAAAACATGGCATTCTGCAAGCTTTAGTTGATTTTTTAATTGGCTAAGCCAAACGTCAACCAGGTCTTTCCAAAGGTCTGGTTGTTTTTTTATCTTATTTTATCTCTTCGCCAAGCGTTTTAACTTATCCCTTTTTTAAATTCATACCCTGTTAATTAATCATTTTATAGGTTTGATGAATGTTATTTACTTACATATACTTTACGGTCTTCTACTTTAAAATGCACCCTGCCTGTTGATTCCAACACACTCAGCACTTTTGATATTTTATCAAAACGTGACACCACGCCCCCAAATTTATCTGCAGGTTTATCACCCTGGTAAATTACCGTTACGTTGTACCAGCGCTCTACCATTTTCATTACTTCTTCTATAGGCTGGTTTTCGAACATAAATTCGTTGTTTTTCCAGGCTATGGCTTCATTTACATCTACCTGCTTTACGGTTACCCGCCTATCCAATGATATTTCAGACTGCTGGCCCGGCTTTAACATCAATTTCCCCTCAATTCTAACCGATCCTTCCAGCAGTGTTGTCTTTATAACCTCAGCATTATAAGCACTGATGTTAAAATGAGTACCCAGCACCTCTACCCGCTGGCCTTTGCTCTGTACTATAAAACGCTGCCTGGCCCTGGTGCCTTTTATGGTTGTGTAAGCGGGTGCTACTTCAAAATAAGCCTCCCCTGTAAGTTTTACAATTCTTTGGAGTTTATTCCTGTAATTTGATAAAAACTCCAATTTACTATCAGCGTTTAACCAAACTTTTGTACCATCCTGCAAAATTATGGAGTAAGTTCCGCCTTTTGGAGTGGTAAGGGTTTTAAATTCCCCCTCTCTGGCTTCGCCATCTCTCCCCATAGGTGAGAGAGAACCCACCGCACTGCCATCGGTGTATTTGATATCATCGCCCACAACTACCCCGGTTTTAGCACCGCTTAAGTTTATGGACTTTCCATTGCTGGTTAAAGTAGCGCGGTTGCCACCGGGTGCGATGTCATTAGCATAACTTAAGAGATCTCTCCTGTCGTCGAGATGACGGGCGGTGTTATTGGCAGTATAAAACCAAACGCCAAAAGTAATTGCTGCTACCGCAGCCGCTGCGCCAATAATGCGCGGCCAGAGTTGAATTGTTTTTTTGGCTGGTGTATTCTCTGCTGCAAGTTCATTAAGCAGCTTGTTCAGCATGCGTTTTTTAATGGCTTCCGGCGTTGCAGCATCATTTGGCAATACCAGCAAATTATCCAGCTGGCTGGCTTCCCAATGTGCCAGGTATTGCTGCTCTGCCTCGGTTAGCTGCTTGTTTTTCCACTTGTAAGCAAGCTCCTGTAAATATGCCCTATCAAAGTTATCCATTATTATTTTGCCCTGTTTCCTATATAGACGGCAAAAAAAGCAGCTACCCTATGTTGGTGTTAAAATATTTTTAAGAAAATGTTTTGTTGGGGTTAATTCAGCCTTTTATTGTCCTATCAGCCATAGTGCAATTGGCCCCGCCAGGGCCAGGTTGCTTCTTATGCCTTTAAAGGCCCTGGAAAGGTGGGCTTCTACAGCTTTTTCAGAAACGTTCAGTTCTGCGGCAATCTGTTTGTTGCTTAGCCCCTGCTCCCTGCTCATTTGGTATACCACCCGGCATTTATCGGGCAATTGCTGTACAGATTGTGCTATCATATCCATTAATTCCTGTTCCAGCAGGTGCGCATCGGCCAGGTCGGCATCTGCAATATCAGCATCTACACCGGCCAGGTCTTGCGTGGCCTGCCTTTGCTTACGGTATTGCCCAGCCATTACATCGTAACTGCGGTAGCGGATGGCCGCAGCCAGGTAGGTGCTTAAACTATATTTAAGCTCCAGCTTTCGCCTTAGCCGCCACAACTTTAAGAAAACATCATGCACACATTCTTCGGCCTCTTCCAGGTTTTCGAGCCGGTTTAACGCCACTGCCAGCAGCTTGTCCCAAAACCGGTTATAGATTTCGGTAAAAGCATGCTGGTTGTCTGTTTTGATGAGCTCAACCAGTTCAGAATCAGTATATGTGCTGTAAGCAGCCATTGGTGTTACCCCCCTTATATAAAATTAACTATTTTTTAGTAAAACTAGATAAGTTGAAGTTAAAAACCACACATCTAAAGTTGACAATCAGTTGGTTTAGTTCAAAAACTGCGTCTAACCATTAAAAAACAAGATATTTTATACAAAATAAATTTAGCGCACAGTAGTGTGCGGAAAGAAGGAAAGCCCAATTAGCACGTTATCAATAAATTTTACTTTTTTTACCAACGTATAGGTCAACTTGCTGTAGTTTGTTCTCATTTGAACTAAACCCAATTACAATGACAACAACAACCAGCCGCTATATCGACCCCTTAACAGACTATGGTTTTAAACGCCTGTTTGGCAGTGAGCCAGACAAAGACATCATGATTGATTTTTTAAACGCCCTGTTTGAGGGCGAAAAAGTCATAGCCGACATTAGCTACAGCCCTACGGAATACAGTGGCGAAGATGCAAAAGAGAAAAAGGTGCTTTTTGATTTAACTTGTACCGGTGCCGATGGCGAGAAATTTATAATCGAAATGCAGCGTGCCGATCAGGAGTTTTTTAGGGACAGGTGTGTATTTTACATGTCCCGGCTTATCAGTGGACAGCTGCCAAAAGGCACATCTAACTGGGATGTTCCGCTTAAAGAAGTTTACCTGATCGGCATTATGGAGTTCCAGTTTAATAACATTAACAGCAATTACCTGCACAACATTGCATTGATGAACAAAGAAACCGGTAAGGTTTTTTACAAAGGAATGGGCTATAAGTTCTTAGAATTGCCTAATTTTGATAAAAAGAAACACGAACTGGTAACACATCTGGACAAATGGTTTTACCTTTTAAAGAACCTGAGCCGTCTGGATAAGATCCCTGATTTTCTGGACAAAAGAGTGTTCCAGAAAGTATTTAAAATTGCGGAAATGAGTAAGATGACTAAAGAAGAACGTGAATTGTACCACTCAGATGTGAAAGCAAAATCTGACTGGAATGCCGGTATTCGTTACGCAGAGAAAAAGGCAGAGGAAAAGGGCAGACTTCAAGAGAAATTGGAAATGGCCCGTAAAATGCTTGCTGATGGTGAGCCAATAGCGAAGATTGTTAAATATACTGAGCTTTCTGCCGAAGAAATAAAAAAGCTATAAAACTTACAGCCCTGGAAATTCCAGGGTTTTTACCTGGCTGCATTGGCACAAAGCACAGAAAAAAGATCAAGGGCGGTTAACCCCGCCCTATAACCTTCTTACCGAATTATTTTTTAAAAACTTCGGCCAGTTTCTTTTCCAGGTTCAGGCCCCTTAAATCGTAGGCAATGATCTCCCCTTCGGGGTTGATCAGCAAACTTGAAGGGATTCCCTGTATCTTATAAATTTTTGCTGCTTCATTTTCAAAACCCTTAAGCGCACTGATCTGCGTCCAGGGCATGGCATCCTCTTCAACTGCCTTTAACCAGGCTTCTTTTTTATCATCAAACGATACGCCCAATACCTCCAGGCCAGCACCTTTGTACAACTTATAGGCCTTCAGTACATTGGGGTTCTCTGCCCGGCAGGGGCCGCACCAGGAAGCCCAGAAGTCAACAAACACATATTTTCCGCGGTAGTCATTTAAGCTTACCGCCTTGCCATCGGCAGTATGCTGTACAAAATTTACGGCCTTTACATTGGCTTTCTTTTTTTCCAGCACTTCGGTTAAGCTATATTTAACAGATTCGGCCAGCGTTTTTGTTTTCAGGGCCGGCGCAAGCTGGCCATAAGCCTCTTTTACCAGTAGCGCGTCCCGCTGCAGCTTTGCATCTTCTATTCTTCTAGACCTTTTGTCGGCACCAGAAAACACACTGTTCAGGGCTACCAGGGCATAAAACTTTGCCGGGTTTCTTTTGGCAAACAACACACATTGTTTGGAATAGGCGGCTTCGGCTGCATAAAGCCCGTTTAACACCTGCACATCTTTAGAAAGTTTCCATGCGGTATTCAAACTGTCCATTTGTTGTTTTTCCGTTTTTACAAAGGTTTCGAACAACCTTCTTTCCAATTCAAGTTTTGAAGGTGCTATCACTGCATTGGCCAGCAAATCAGCTGAACTGATCCGGTTGGCGCCATTGTCTACATACATGACCAGCTTGTCCATATGGTCCAGCGTTTCATCAATAGCATAAGAGCTGTTCATCAGGGCCGAAAGGCTTTTGCCCTCAGGGCTCAGCACCATTTCTACACTTAAAGGCTGTTTCAGCTGGATTCCCCTGTAGCTAAAGTTACCGTCTTTCAGTGTAACGGTATCCTTTACCATTTTTTGTTTTTCATACAGGTAATAACTGATATATATTTTGGCCGGCGCATTAAGCCTGCCTATTTTGCCCGATAGGGTAAACACCTGCTGGGCAAAGCCCAGTACAGGTAAAAATAAGGCAAAAGCAAGGCCTGCCCACGTCATTTTTGTGGTTTTCATCATCGTATAAATTAAGGTTAAGGTTATTTTTTGTTCAAAGGCATGCCCGCGTTAAAACTCTGTACCATTAAGGGGATCTGGAAAGTATAACCCGCACTGCCCGGGCTTAAACTGGTTAACACTGCAGTGCCGCTTTTATCCATCCGCGCAACAGCAGGCATCCGGCCTTCTTTATCCAGCCGTTTCATGTCTATCCAGCGTACCCCTTTAAAGGCCAGTTCCCGCCTGCGTTCATCAAGCACGGCCCTTATGGCCGCTTCGGTATTTACCGCTGTAAGCGCAACATATTTATCGGTTGCAAAACGCTTTTTACGGATCACGTTGTTTACAATATCCAGCGCATCGTTAATACGCCCGGCACGCGCCAGGCATTCGGCCTTGTTTAAGTAAATTTCTGCATAGGTAATGCCCCTGTTGGGGTTATACAGCTGCTGGCTGCCATAGTTATAGCTGCCATCGGTCCGCCTGCTGGCCAGCAGCCTTATCCTTAAATCGTTGTTCAGGTCAAATTTGCTCAGCAATTCATCCGAATACCGGAACGATGTATTGTTGCAGTACCTTACAAAAAGCTCTTCCGGGCTGCTATTGGTAGCCGGCAGCTGTGCACCTGCATACTGGCCATAGTCCAGTATAGCTGCTTTGCCGTTGCCCAATGCCAGATCTGCATATTTTAAGGCATTTTCGTAATCCATCATACTCATATACAAGCGGCTCAGCAGCCCATAAGCCACATACCTGGTAACCCGTGTATTGTTTACGTTGCTTTCCGGAAGCTCCGGAACTGCGGTAAGCAGATCTGCCAGTAACCGATCATACTGGGCCTGTAAAACCGGCCTTTCCGGTACTGCATCGCTCACATCTGTACTGGTTACATAAGGCACGCCAAAATCGGCCCCGGCAGTGGTTTTGCCATAAGCAGGCGCAAAAAATGAAATCAGGTGCTGGTAATTGTAAACCTTGGCTACCACAGCTTCGGCATACAATTGCCTGCGCTGCTGCTCCGTGCCATCGGTAGCATTCAGCACCCCTTCTGTTACCACATTTAAATTGGCAATCTGCCGGTAAACATCGGCCCACAAATCGGGCCTCACGCTGGTGTTGTTAATGTACTCGTACCAGAAGTAGGCATTGCCTTTGGGCGATGACTGGCTTTGCAGGCTAAAGGAAGGGTCGCTCAGGTCATCCGTTGGGTAAATGATCAGGTTATTGAGCCCAAATGGGTTTACAACAGCAGTAGCATTCAGCAAACCTTCAAAATCGCTCAGGGTTTCGGCAATAATTACCCCTTTGGGCTTTACGTCCAGAAATTTTTTACAGGAGGTGGCCAGCAGTAAAGGAATGGCCAGCAGAATGATATATTTTAAAAGTTTCATGTCTGTTTGGTGTTAAAAGTTGGTGGATAATGAAAAGGTAAATGCCGGAACCACGGGTAAGCCCCTGCTACCCGAAATATAACTCAGGGTTTCAGGATCGATATCGTTTCCGCTGAACACATATTTGGCCGGATTTTGCACCTGTAAGATCAGCCGGGTTTGCTGCAGCCCCATTCTCCGGCTGATTTCGTTTTTAAGGTTATAGGTCAGCGTAACGTTTCTGAGTGCCAGGTAATCCATTTTTCTTACAAACTGGCTGGCCTTATCGTATCCGGTCCGCGTATTGATGTATCCCGGCGTACCAAAGGCGCCGCCAAAACCAGGGATGTTCGTATGGGCTTCATCGCCCGGCTGCCTCCAGAAATCCTGGATCCCGTTCAAAGGCCGGTCACTAAAAATAGAAGGCGGGGCAATCAGTGCTACATGGCCCCCGTAATACATCAGCAGCGCTGATAAGCTAAAGCTGCCCAGGCTAAACTGGTTGTTAAAGCCCAATGCATATTTAGGGTCGTTAACCCCCGCAAACTTTAATGCACTTAAAGGCACATCTACCTGCGGGCTAAAACTCAGGATAACCAGATTGCCCTGCTCATCGCGCACCATGGGCTGCCCATCGGCATTTAAGCCTGCATAATCCAGTACCAGCACCGAATTCATCGGATGGCCTTCAATGTTCTCTGCCCCACCGGCCCTGGTGAAATTAAAGAACCCGCGGTAGGTGTTCCGCACTTTTAGCACCCTGCTGCTGTTAAATGAACCGGTTAACTGGGTTTTCCATGAAAACTTGCCTTGTTTGATATTTACACTCGACAGGTTTAAATCAACTCCCCGGTTTTCAATTGATGCATTATTGGTAAGCAGGTTCGAATAGCCCCTGGTAGGGTCTGATTCAATATCTGAAAAAATATCTGTTCCCCTTTTGATGTAATAATCTACCGCGCCGGACAGCCGCCCGCCCAGCACTGAAAAATCTATCCCAGCGTTTAAGTTAAGTGTCTTTTCCCAGCGCAGGGCCTTATTTTTTGGCGCAAGGATGCTGTAACCGATTAAAGGGTTTTGAGGGTAGTTGTTTACCGCAGCCGACAGGATATTAAAAGGCCCACTGCCCTTTTTGATATTGCCGTTGTAACCGGCAGCAAGCCTCAGCTTCAGCTCATCAATCCAGCCCGCAGCCTTCATAAAATCCTCGTTCCGCAGGTTCCAGGAAAGCCCTGCAGACCATAATGGCGTGTAGCGGAATTTAGGGTCGGTACCAAAAAGGTTAGACTGGTCTATCCTGAGGCTGCCCGTAACACTATAGCGCTGCTTATAGGTATAGGCCCCGTTGGCATAATAAGAAAAGAACCGGTCATCGCTAAAGGTCTCGTTAAAAAATTCCTCAAAGCGGGTTTGATCAAATGCAAAGCCGCTTAGCCCGGAAACAATTTCGTTCATATAATCCGGAAAGTAATTGCCATTGCCCAGCAGGCCCAGATCGGCAGGTTTAACGGTAAGGGTATTGTTGTTGTAACCAAACACAGTGGCCAGCCTGTTGGCACCGGTATATTTTCTTTGTTCTATACCCCCAAGCAAGCTAAGGTCGTGCATGCCGGCCAGCAACTTATTGTAGTTTAGCTGGGCACGCAAGGTGTAAGCCGTAACATCGTTATCGTAATTCTTTTTTACACCACCCTGCGGCATGCTAAATACCGGTTTTCCGGTAAGCGGGTCTTTTTTCGCAAAATAATTGAGCATCAGGCGGGTCTGGTAAGCCTTTTCGGATGCCAGGTCTGTAATTTTCTGCTCTTCCTTTTCATACACCCCGCCCAGTTCCAGGTTCAGGCCCTCTATAAGTTTAAACTTCAGGTTTCCCTGTATACGGTAAGCACTGGATTTTGTTGTGTTACCCGATTCGAACAATTCCTGGTAAGGGTAATACATTTCGTCGTAAAGCCCCAGGGCCATGTTTTCCTGGTTACGCGCTGCACTAATGGTTCCGTAGCTTTGCCCAAAACCATAATAGGCCTCGTTAAAAGGTGCAAAATAGGTGGCCAGCGCCTTGCCATCGGCATCTAAAAACCGCTGGTAAGGTTTTAGCTGAAAATAGTCGGGTATAACCGACTGTTTTGCGGTAGATACCGCATACACGGTCTGCACATCCAGGTTCAGCCGCTTAGAGAACTCAAAAGTTCCCCGGTAATTGATACTGGTTTTATCGAAACCCGAAAAACGGGAAAGCCCTTTATTGTCCTGGCGGTTGATGCCCAAAAAATAGGTAGCGCTGGCCCCGCCCCCGCTTACATTCAGGTCATAGCTTTGAAAAAGCTGGTTTTGAAGAAACAGCTTTTTGTAGTCAGCGGTATTGTCGTAAGCCGCCAGCTCATTGTATAATTTATCGGCTTCCTGCTGGATAATTTTACCATTGTATAAATCGTCGGTAATGCTGTACACAGGGGTATAGGTGCCATTAAGCATGTCAATAAAATCTTTAGACATGCCATTGGCCTCAAAATCGTTTCTGGCTACAGCACTTTCAAAATCAATAAAATCCCGGCCTTTTAACAGGTTCAGCTTATTGTAATCGGGCCGGGGCTTATAGGTAAATGCCGTAGTAAAATTAACTGCGGCACGGCCTAAAACGCCTTTCCGGGTATTGATGACCACCACACCATTTGAAGCCCTGACACCATAAATTGCTGCCGAAGCCGCATCTTTTAGTACCGTTACCGATTCGATATCGTAAGGGTTAATGGCTTCAATATCAATCTCTGTAGGGTAGCCGTTTAATACTATGAGCGGTTTTTTGATGGCCTGGAAGGTAGAAATACCCCTGATGGTGAAAGGGCTGGTGTTGTTAGGGTCGGCCCAGGCATTGCGCGATTGGTTAACATTAAGCATAAGCCCGGCCAAACGCCCTTCCAGGTTATCGGTAATGTTGCCCGCAGCAGGTACGCTTTGCTGGTAGGTACTTCGGTCTATGGTAGCGTATGCGCCGGTTAACTGCGATTTTTTCAGGGTCTGGTAACCGGTAGAGATGATAGATACCTGCTCCAGGCTTTGTTCGGCAGGCTTTAAATTAATGGTTAGGTAAGCCGCCCCTGCCGCAACTTCCTGCTCCTGATAGCCCAGGTAAGTAACAACAAGTACCGCGTTTTCGGGCACATCGTTTAATGCAAACTCGCCCTTATGGTTGGAAAGCACTACTTTGCCTGTGCCTTTTACTTTTATGGTGGCCCCGGGCAGGGCTTTCCCTTCTTCATCTTTAACTACTCCTTTTACCTCCAATAGCCTTAAAAAGTTCATTACACGCTCCATAAGCGTCTTTTCCTTTTGCTGTATTACAATGGTATTGTCTTGTATGGTATAGCTCAGGCCGCTTCCTTCCAGGCATTTGCCAATTACCTGTTCCAGCGGTGTGTCTTTAAATTCGGCATGTATGGGCGCTGTTTTTTTCAGCACATCACGTTCCCAGAAAATATGGTATCCCGTTTGCCTGCGGATTTCCTTAAAAACCTGGTTAAGTGTGGCATTTTTTTGAGATAAAGTAATTTTCTGCGCAAAACTTGTTGCACTAACCTGCATTACAGTAAGGAACAATAAAAAGGTAGTTATTCGCATAGCCAGCAGAATTTTGGGCATGCAGCCTGGCATCCCCTTAAAGGTTCTGATAAAATTTATATACATTTGATTGGTTTGTGGTTTAATTGATAATCCTCGAAAGTTTATGAATGATAGCCCAGGCCATTTACAGCATCAGATAGCCGTCTGGTGCTGTTTTTTTGGATGTATGGGCCCATTTGTTTTTTTATGGATCTTTGATGTAGCAGTTTCTCATGTTCGTTTGTTTAGGTTAATATGGATATACAGTAATTAGCTTGTCGGTAAGGTCAAACCTGGCCGCCTTTGTCAGTTCTATTTTTTGCAATGCTTTTGAAATGTTTGAAAAACGCGAAAAACTGCCGTTAAACACTTTGTGTTTCAGCTCTGTATTACTAAAACGCACACTTACGTTATACCAGCGGGCAATTTTTAGCATAATCTGTTCCAGGCTTTCGTCTTCAAACATAAAAAGCCCCGCTTTCCAGGCAATGGCCTGGCTGGGGTCTACAGTTGTTACGGTTATAGGCTGGTTAGTAGTAACAAGGGATTGCTGGTTGGGTTTGAGGGTAACAGATCCCTCATTTCCCCGGGATGACAAGTTATGAGATACGCTTACGCTACCTTCGAGCAGGGTAGTTTTAATGGCTTCGCCATTGTACGCACTCACGTTAAAATGTGTACCTAATACTTCTACCTGCTGCCCGTTGCTTTCAACAATAAAAGGAACCCGTTCCGATCCAGGGCCGTTCCTGGTCGTAGAGAACACGCTGGCTACCTCAAAATAGGCCTCTCCTGCCAACTTCACAATTCTTTGGCTTTTGTTTTTGTAATCGGATAAAAACTCCAGCTTACTGTCAGCATTCAACCAAACTTTAGTACCATCCTGTAGGGTAATTTGGTAGGTGCCGCCCCGCGGGATACTTACAGTGAGTAGCTGTGCGGCATCTCGGTCATATGGGAGGGACCTCTTGTTTGTGCTATTCAAGAGATCTCTCGCTTCGCTCGAGATGACGGCAGTGCTATCGTTGTATTTAATTTGGGCAGCATCAAAGACTACCCCGCTTTTGGCAGCGCTCAATTGCAGGGTTTCTCCGTTGGCCAAGGTAAGCCTGGCGGTATTTTTTCCCGGGGCCAGGTCATTTTTAGCTGTAATCTGCATGGCACTGTATTGCGCCCCCCGGTTCACATAGAAATACAATGCTGCCGTTAAACAAAATAACACCGCAGCTGCAGCGGCAATACGGTACCATAACCTGGCTGCCCGGGCAGGGGTACTGGTTTCGGCTGCTTTGATGCGTTCATCAATCCTTCGCTTTAATTTCTGTTCCAGTTCATCCAGGCCAAAGCCAGCTAAGCGGTCCAGCACCGCAGGTGCAGGCGAAAACAATTCGTAGTAACCCTCAAGTATCGCTATCTCATCTGCTGATGCGGTACCATCAAGATATTTATCTTTAAGTTCAAGAAATTCTTTTTTTGCCGGGTTCAACATAAAGCAAGCTGTCTTTTATATACAGTATATCTTTTTGCCGCACACTCCTATGGCAATTGAAAATATTTTTTTCAATGTTGTTTCATGGCCATTAAAATAGCAGAAACCGTTACAATTTTGCCCAATGCTGCGCGAAGGCTTGATGTAGCGGTAAGCAACTGGTTTTGCACGGTTTTTTGAGAGATGCCCAGTATTTCGCTGATCTCGCGTGTGCTCAGCTCCTGCATAAAGCGCATCCTGAATATTACGCTGCGTTTTTCGGGCTGCAAGGTAAGCCAGGCCTCAATAGCTGCTTTCAGCTCTTTTTCCTGAAAAAGAGAATCGGCCTGCAATGTTTCTTCTGCCATATGTTCCAGCGGCTCCTCAAAAACAGGCATGGCCTTGCCTTTTTTATACAGCATAAACACCTGGTACCGTACTGCAGTAAGCAGGTAAGGAAAAAGATGCAGGATTTCCTTTTGTTTGCGTTTTAGCCAAAGGTCTGCAAAAACATCCTGGATCACCTCTTCGCAAAGTTCCGCATTTCGCAGGCGCTTGTAAGCTTCATTGTATAATTTTTTCCAGTAGCGTTTATAAGTTTCGTCAAATGCCGCTACATCGCCTGTACAAATCAGATCAGCAAGTACTGTATCGGCATGTGAAACATAAGAAACCATGGCATTTTCCCTTTACACAAAGATACCGATAAATCAGCAATGTTGGAAGCTATCGGTATTAATGCGCTGTATTGGCGGCCAGCTGTACAGCATCTTGCTGCAGGTACTCATTTAACAAAGTCATGCAATACCATTCCTGCCGGGGCAAATGAAAGGGGCCTTTAAATAAATTGCCTTTTGCACTTTGCGCCAGGCTTCCGTCTTTGTGCAGATAGCCAAACCACTCACCGTTTACAGTATCATGAAAATGCTGATAAGCATAATCATGCACCATTTTATGCCATTTTGCATACTTTTCATCGCCCGTTAGGGTATAAGCCAGCAAGGTAGCAATGATCACCTCATTGTGCGGCCACCAGAATTTCATGTCCTGCCAGTATTCCTGCACCGGTTTGTTGTATACGTCTCGAAAGTAAAGGATTCCGCCGTGCTGCTCGTCCCAACCGCGGTCCCACATGTAATCGAGCATCTTACAGCCCAGCTTAATTAACCTGGGGTCATTGTTCCTGTATTTTGCTTCATGAAGGATAAACCAGGCCCCTTCAATGGCATGTCCGGGGTTTAGCGTACGGCCATCGATGTGGTCAATGATGCTGCCATCAGGAGCCACCTGTTCCATTACACACCTGATGTCATCTTTTACAAAATCTGTTTCTATTTCATTGATCCACCTATCAATCCATTCGTCGCAACGCGGGTCACCTATGGTTTCCCTGAGTTGCTGGGCAGTATTGATCATGATCATCGGTACACCAATACCCTTTGCAGGCCGTGTATCCATAAACTTTGATGGCAGCAATGCGGGGTTGGTAGCATATTCAATGCATTTGCCGAAGAGGTAGCGGGCCTGCCCGGCAGCCTCCTGGTCTCCGCTGGCCCTGGCATAAGCGGCATTGGCTATTACGGCAAAAGTTTCTGAAAAATAATAGCGGCGCTTACGGATCGGCTGCCCGTTTCGGGTTACGTGGAAAAACATACGCCCGTCAGTATCAAAGCAATGCCGGTTCAAAAAATCTATGCCCGATTTTGCCCCTTCCAGCCATTCCTGTTTTTTCTCTACAGTATTGTATAGCGTAGCCAGCAGCCAGGCTGCACGCCCTTGTATCCACACGGCCTTGTCATCATCTATCAGGCTCCCGTCCTGGTCGCGCATCAGTAAATAACCGCCAAATTCTGTATCTACAGACCTTGGGAACCAAAAAGGCACCGTATCATTCAACAACTGGTCCTGGTAAAACTTTTGCAGTTCCTTTAAGTTCTTTATGTCTTTCATCTTGCTCACTTTATAATTTCTTTTACCGGCACACGTACAAAATAAAGGTCCCTGATGCCTTCATATAAAATCCCTATCGTTTCCTCATCAATTTTTGTCATTGCCGAATAACCAAAAGAAGGCCGTTCATCCAGCAGCAGCTGATTGGCTTGTTGCCAGGTTTCGCCCATATCCAAACTGGCCTTAATGGTCAGGTTGCGGCGGGGCGCTTCAGAAACATTGGGGTTGCTGAAAAACAACACCTCCCTGAGCTTTCCTTTCACCCTAACTTTGGCCTTAATAAAGCTACCCATACATACAGGGTCAGCAAGGTCCCGATAAGACGTTGGGTGTTCCAGCCAGCTATTGCCCATATCGGTGGTAGTGGCCACGCTCCTGAACCTGCCCCGGTTATCCCGCATGTTCAGCATCAGCGTTCCGGGTACAGTTTCTACCAACTGGCTTTCCGTAGTATTAGATTTGGCACCGATCCCGCTTTTCCAGGTTTTTCCATGGTCGGCACTGTAAATCAGGGTAGAATGCGGGATTTTCTGCGCATCCCAATACTGGGCCGCAAAAACGATCTTTCCATCGGCCATGGCTATGCCATTACCCGGTCCATTGAAAAACAATCGCCATTCTTGCCGCTTTACCTGGGGCGTTAAACTGTAGGGGGCGGTCCAGGTTAATCCATCATCACTGCTGCTCACCACTGCAAACTGCCCCGTTTCGTCCGCAGAAAAACCAGGGCCAGAGCCTGCAATAGAGCGGTTTCCCTTGCTCCACAATGCTACCACCCATATCTTTTTTGTAACCGGGTCAAACAGTACGGCCGGGTCTCCTACGCCATTGTTTTCATGTGGGGCGCCCATATCCATAATTACCTTCATAGGCTCCCATGTTTTACCCCCGTCCCTGCTCCGGCTCAAGCCCACATCAATGTTTCCGGGCAGGTCGCCGCTGTTCTTATACCTGATGTCGTATACGGCTATGAGCGTACCTTTATCGGTAGTCACCATTCCCGGAATCCGATAAGAGTTTACCCCATCATCGCCAGGCTGCCTTAGGGCAATACCTGTGCTCTGCGCCATAGGCTTCAGCCCCTCAGCCTGCTGCCATTTACCCTGAACATTCCCAAAAAGCAATGTATTTAATTGCACAAGCCCATCAACATCGGCGTCATCCTTTAAAACGGCACTTATCCATACATGAGCTACACCTGGTTTCAACTGCAGGCTTACCGGAATCTCAAAATTTTTGTCCCTCAGCCTCAGTTCCCCAATTTTTTTTGCTTCTGCAAGCACAGGTTTCCCCTCTGCAAGGTAAACTTCCAGTTTTTCAATCTGCTTCAGCCCCCCGGCGTTCAAGCTGCCCGCTATTTTCACATAGCTGGCTTCTGCATTAGCATCCGGCACACTTATTTTAACCAGCTGCAATGGGTTCCGGGCCAGCCTTTTCAAAACCGGGCTCTGTGCTGGTATGGCCTGCAGGCGCGGTCCTTCGGCAACAACCGGCTTATACATTTTGCCGGTACAGGCTGCCAACACCATCAATAGCAGGCAAAGGCAGTATTTATTTTTCTGTAAAATCATTTTCATTGTCATTAAAAGTTAAACCTCAGCTTCCGGATTCCGAAAAATCGTTCAGCTTTGGCCTTAAAAAATACAATTGCACCAGTAAAGCCAGCAACACCACCGCGGCCAGCATGGCAAAATCACGTCCCAAATGCCCTCCATCAGATGATTTGCCCAGCAGATCGGTTACATAAGCACCTGCAAATACACCCGTCATATTCATCAGTCCGTAGGCTGTGGCCCTATGCCTTGCCGAAACAAACTGGCACAGTATGGGCATATTGTTGGCATCGAACATCCCAAAACCTACACCAAAACCTACCGCGGCACCTGCCACATAAAAAAGTGAATGCCCGAAGCCCAGCATCAGCAAAGAAGGGATGGTAAGTGCCAGTCCTATAGCACCGGTATACACCCTGCCTCTTACATTTTTCTGCACCCAGCGGTCAGATAAGATGCCACCTGCAATTACCCCCAGAAAAGAAGACGCGGCAATGGTTATGGTTGAAAGCGGCCCTGCGGTAGACATAGGGATTTTTAAATTCTCTGCAAACAAGGTAGGCAGCCAGTTTTTTGCCGCCCAGCCAGGCAAACTGGGCACTGCAAAATAGAAAAGGATGGTCCAGAAAGCGCTATTCGTAAAAAGCAGGGCCAGCCCTTTAAAAACCGAAGGTTTTAAACCGGCACCACCTTCCACTGCCGCTTGTTCCCTATGTTTTTTCTCTTTCAGGAAAACAACCAGCACCAGCGCATAAACTATACCTGCAAAGCCAAATGCATGAAACGTTGCCTCCCAGGAAAAACGCTCGGCTATAACTGCACCGAAACCACCCAATGCCTGGCCCATGTAAAGGCCCGTCATGTGGATACCTATAGCCAGCGACCTGGTTTTTGAAGTATGGTAATCTGCGATTAAAGACAGCCCGGCCGGAATATACAGTGCTTCACTTACACCCATTAAGGCCCGTAGCCAATAAACCTGGCTGAAATCAGTGGCATAGCCCATTAGCCAGGTCACTGCAGACCACACAAACAAACTCCCTACAATCAACCATTTACGGTTTAATCTATCGGCTATAATGCCCGAAACCGGGCTCATGAAACCGTATATCCATAAAAATATGGCCATCAGCTTGCCAAAATTAATGGCCGACTGCAGTTCAATGATATCTGCCTGCATGGCTGGTTTCATCGTAGACAGCATTTGCCTGTCCATGTAATTCAGCAAGGCCACCACCCAAAGCAAGCCTACAACTACCCAGGCATATGTTTTTGTATTTGTCATGTATGTTTTTTTCCTGTTAAATTACTCAATTCTGCCCAGCCTGACCTCGGGTGTACGTATGCCCGGTTTAACTTCCCCGCTGGGAATTACGATGTTGCCTTCCCAAAAAACCGCAGTTGTGGTTACCTGGGCCGGGAAAGGCAGTTCTGCTATTTTTGTCCACGCATTGCTCAGCGTATTGTACAACAGCAGCCCTCGGTAAAAGCCTTTATGATAAACGCTCAGCTTATTTTTTGCCTTTACCAGCTTGTTTTTTTCTGCTTTATCTTTTGCCCTGGCTATCTGCGCAATATAATTTTCTATCCGGTGGAAGATTTCTCCGGTATCCCCACCCATAATCAGGATAAAATGACCGGCACAGGCAAGCCCTGTACCTGCAGAAAAATGCAGGGCATTTTTCCCATCTGATATTGCTGCAGCTTTCTTCCACAACCGGTTTTTAACATCATATACAAATGTTGTTGACCTCAATGTACTGATTCCTGAAGGATTTTTTGTTCTTCCGCCTATCACATATATCCCAATCCCCTGGCCTGTGGTTTGTGTTAGCACTACGGCGTTGGCAAGGGCAAGGGGCAATGGGGGCAGCTTTGTCCAGCCCGCTTTAGGATTCTCCAGGTCCAGGCTAAAAAAGCCGGCCGAAGAACCTGTTTTGCCATCTCCGCCAGCTGCGTACACCACATTTCCGATATGCGTTAGCCCAATATTTGTAAGCGCCAGGGGCAATTCCGGCAATGGGTTTACTTTTACAGCTTTTGCACTTAAATCCAGTTTCAATAGGTAAGCACGGCTGGAAGGGCCATTTTCATTTTCACCTCCGGCATAAACTATACCCGCCGGAGTAGAAACACTGCCACAATAGGCAACAGGTTCTGGCAACTGCCCGCTAAAATCCCCATTCCATACAAAGCCCGATTCTGTACGCTGCAGTACCTGTATTGCATCGGAGTAATGCTTTTTCCCCCCGTCCCATGGCATTTTCTCCGGAAAATTTGCCCCTCCGGCCAAAAGCAGCAGGCCCTGATCAACACCGCTGATCATCCCTGCAAATCCCAGAGATGCCGCTCCGTTAACATCCTGCAGCCGTGCAGAGGCCATCCACTTTACTTTCGGCTGTTCATTTTCCTGGGAAAAAACAAGTCCTGTTGCCAACATCATATAAAATAAAAGACAGCTAATTTTGTACATAAACTAAATCATCAGGATCTGCCAACTGGCCAAACAGATTTAAAATTATCAAAATCCAGCTGTTCCACATCCTTTTTAAACAACTCAAACTGCAGGCCGTCCATGTTTTTTACCGGCAGCCTGAATTCACCGCAATCCATTCCTGCAAGTTTCATATAAGCCTTGCCTACAGCAATGCCCCCATATTTACCCAGCAACCTGATCATGTCTATAGATTTTTGCTGAAGCACACGTGCATGGGCCAGGTTGCGGGTATTAAAAGCCGAAATCAGCTCGTGGTATAGCGGTGCAGCATAATTGAATGTACTGCCTACAGCTCCTTTTGCGCCCAGCACCAATGCCGAAAGCATGTTCTCATCCCGGCCCCAAAGCATGTCATACTTACCTTCCTTAAAGTTCATGCAGCTTTGGAAATCCATAAAATCTTCATGGGTATATTTGATGCCGGCAAAATTATGTACCCGCCCGTCAATAGCCTGTAAAAGATCGTACATGGCATAATTCCCTCCGGTAAGTACCGGAATATGATAGTAATAAAAAGGCATATCAGGTACTGCCGCCGCAATTTCAGCACATGCATCTGCCAGTATGCCTGCGTTTGCCGGCTTAAAATAAAAAGGCGAAGTGAAAGATACCGCATATAAACCGATCTCGCTGGCATACAAGGCCAGCTCTTTGCAATCTGCAATGCTGGTACCGCCCAGCAGCAGCATCACTTTGAACGCATCATCCTGCGCAGTACAATCTGCCCAGGCGGCTGCCACTTTCTTTTTTTCGGCACTGGTCAGTGAAACCCCTTCACCCGTAGAGCCGCAGATAAAAGCACCCGCAACCTGGTTGGCCTTCAGAAAGCGGTAATAATCAGGGATGAGCCCCAGATTTAAGTTTCCTTTTTCATCCATAGGTGTAAAAGGAGCGGCAATTAAACCTTCAATTTTTTTAAATTTCATCTATGTATTGTTTTTAATGGTCGGCTGCTGTTTTTACCTACAGCCGGCATAAGCTGCCGGCCGTAAAGTTGTTCCTCAGGTGCCCGGATAACCGGTATTCTGGTCGTTTTTAAGGGTCTCATCGTTATTCAGGGTATTCCTGTCAATCGGCAGCACAAGCTTGTAGGCTTCTGTTGCTTTATCGAGCACCCCAATCAGCGGCAGGTCTTTTCTGAAAACCAGCGGACTGCCCGAAGCATCCTGCATACGGCGCAGGTCGTACCAGCGTTTGCCTTCAAAAACAAACTCTTTGGTCCTTTCTTCCAGAATGGCCAGTTCATTCTGTTCAAAGCTTCCGTTTGCATAAACAGGATAAGGGTTATTGCCATAGGCGCGCTGCCTTATGCGGTTGATTTCTGCAGAAGGGTCTTGTCCCTGTTTGTTTTTTATCTCGGCAAGCAGCAGAACCGCATCGGGCAGGCGGTACATCGGAATATCGTCTACAAACCTGCGTATGCCTTCGGTAATGGCGCCCATAAACTTGGTCATCATGATAAAGCGGTTTGTAGCTGTTGGCGCTTTGTAATAGTCAAAGAAGGTAGCCGCCCTACGCGTGTCGTTGGCGTCGTACCTGCTAAACAGATCGTATTTGTATTCGTAGCGGATAATGGAACTGCTGCCCGCAATGCTCAGCGGATCTGAAGTATAAGGCTGCCCGGCAGCGTTTAAAAAGCCCGCCATGTTATCTGCCTGCTGGTAAACAAACTGGCTTGCCGCATTTGCCGCTTCGGGATAGGCATAACGGAGGGCAAATATGATTTCGTTATTGCCTTTGTTGGCCGGAACCCCTGCGCTATTGAACACACTGGCAAAACTGCCCTGCAGATTGTACTTAGGGATAATGGTTTCCAGTGCAGCTCTTGCTGCACTCAGATCAGCAGCCGTATTGGAAGGGTTCTGCCCATCGGTAAGCACTTTTGCCGACCACAGGTACACTTCTCCTTTTAACATCAGTGTGGCGGCAAGCGACCACTGTGCCTTCTGGTTTTTTGTGGTAAACACATTGTTGAAATTTGTTTCAGACTGACCGATATCGGATTTGATAAAATCCAGCGTCTCTTTTTCAGATTTTGCCCTGGGCAAATAAGCCTGATCAGAACTGGTTGGCGTATTGGTCAGCACTTTAGGCTCGGTAGCCAGCGGCACACGGCCAAATGTTCGGTACAAATGAAAATAGTATAAGGCCCGCAGCCCATAAGCCTGCCCTAAATAATAGCCTTTATCTTCGGCCGATAGGAAATTGGTCTGGCCTACCTGGTAAATAAAGTTATTGATCTGGAATATGTCTGCATAAAAACCCGCCCAGCCCGATAAGCCCGGGCTCGACTCGCGAATGTCCTGGCGGATAAAATTGCCAGAATTGAGTGAAGAAGAGCCTGTGCCACTGGTTTGGCTGTTGAACACCCCGCTGCGCAGCTCTCCCATGGTAAAAAGTGTAAACTGCTGCCCCCGTAGTGTACTGTGCAGGCCCAGCATTGCCCCTTCCACCTGCGATTTGTTTTTCCAGAAATTTCCGCTTCCAAAATAATCTTCCGGAGCAAGTTCCAGTTTTTTGCAGGCATTAAATGTACACAGTACAAGTCCTGCCAGGAGTATGGATAAAATATAGTTTGCTTTCATCTCAGATAGTTTAAAAAGTAAATTTTGCACCGAAAATAATTGTACGCGGCAGCGGATAACCTGAAGAGCCGCTGATGCCCTGGCCACCATAAACTTCAGGTGAGAACAAGGTTGACTCACTAAAATAGGTGAGGTTTTGGCCCGTGATACTCAGCACTACCCCTTCGCTTTTTATTTTCTGCGCCAGTCGCCTTGGCAGACTATAACTCAGGCTTGCTTCCCTGAAGGCCAGGTAATCGCCTTTTTTATACAACATGCTTGAGCCCCTGTTCAGGTTATTTTTGTACAGCTGATCTGCCCAGTAATAAGTTGGGTATTTTGCATTGACATGATCGGGTGTATAGGTATCCAGTACATCGGTTGTGGTATTGAAAGTTCCCTGCATGTTTCCCAGAAACCAGGCACGCGGCCCGTCAAACTGTACAAAGCCCAAAGCATAATCCCATCGGGTGCTTAAAGAAAAGTCCTTGTACTTTAAATAGGTACCAAAACCGCCGGTCCAGCTGGGCTTGGTACGCCCCATATAGGCCCGGTCTTTAAAGTCTATCACATTGTCGCCGTTCAGGTCTGCCCATTTCACATCGCCCAGTGCGATAGGGAAAAAGTTATTTTTCTGTGCAGTGGTCAATGCATTATACGCTACAGGCGGTAGCAGCACCCTGTTGCCCTGCAGGTCCCGGAAAGCCGGGTCAATGGCATCCAGATCGGCCTGCGTGCGGTAAAGCCCGTTGGCCACATAGGCATAGGCCACATTCGGATCCTGTCCTTCCTGGTAGCCCCCTACAAAAATCACCTGTCCGCTTTTCGGATCGTATACCTCTAAGCCACCCTGCCTGTTGTTTGGAAGCCCATTGAAAGGCAGTTTAAGGATTTTATTCCTGTTAAATGCGGCATTGGCGTTCACACTAAAGTTCCAGTCGCCCTCGCTGATCACCCTGTAATTCAGGTCCAGCTCCAGGCCCTGGTTCTGCATGCTCCCGTTATTGGTGGTCAGGCTGGTCATGCCAGCAGTTGCGGGTAAAATGAAGGATGATATTTTATCTTCCGTTTTACGTTTGTAATAGGCTGCCGTAAAATCAATTTTATTGAACAATGTAGCCTCCAGTCCAAACTCAACGGTTTTTGAATTTTCCCACCTCAGGTTCGGGAAGGGCAGTCCGGTAAGGCTGTACCCAACAGCACCGTCATAACGTGTGGTACCATAGGCACCCTGCAAGGTATAGGCACCTATAAAGTTGCTGTTCACATTGCCGCTCTCCCCGTAGCTGGCCCTGAGTTTTAACTTGTTCAGCACCCTGCCAAAATAGTTGGCCAGGAATTTTTCGTTGTGCAGGTTCCAGCCCAGCGATACCGCAGGAAATGTTCCCCAGCGGTTATTGATCAGCGTAGAATAACCATCCCTTCGGGCGGTGAGCTGAAGCAGGTACCTTTTGTCGTAGTCGTAATTTACTGTGCCAAAGAAAGACAGGATCCTTCTCCTGGTATGGTACGAATCGATCGACCTTCTGTCTTTATCCGAATTGGTTAAAGCCAGGTCCATAAAGTCATCTGTTGGTGCCCCGCTCCCTGCCGCAGATAGCCCCCTGCTGTAAAAATCATAGAATTCCGAGCCAACCGTAGCACTAACGTTGTGTTTTTCGGCGATGGTTTCATTGTAATTGATAACGGCATTATAGGTCTGGCTCAGCTCCCGTCCAAAACTTGCACTGCTGGACCGCGTGATGTTGAGGCTGCCCGGCCCGTTCAGGTAATCTTTATTGAAGCTTTCGTAAAGCCCTTCGTCATAAAACAGGTTACCGCTCGCTTTTAACGACAGGCTTTTCGTAAAATCAACTTTAAAAGCCTGCGATAAGGTAAATTTATCGGTATTGTTTTTCCGGATAAGCTGCCCGTCATAAACCGCCGGGTTGCCATCGCCACCGGCACGGCCAATCAGCAGTTCTCCTTTTTCATTGGTGCCCCGCAGCGTGGGCGGCGCCCCAAGCATCCTGCCCAGGTAATCACCCTCGGCAATTAAAGAAGGGTTCCTCCATTTGGCATCTGCAAAATTGAGCGAAGAAATGGAGCTCAGCCAGGGTTTTATTTTATATTCGCCGTTCAGTAAAAAAGTTAAGCGGTTGTAAAAGGTATTGATGGGCATACCTTTCTCGGTATAATAACCAATACCGGCGTAATACCTGCCTTTGTCGTTACCGCCTGTTACCGAAGCATTATAATCCTGGGTAAGGCTTTGTTTTTTTAAAGCATAATCCGCATAATTAAAATCTTTAAAGATAATGTCCTTGTAGGTACCGTTGATATCATAAGCACCAAGGGCGTTTGTAGGAACAGGATCTTTCATCACCTGCCATCCTGCGTCCAGCTTTTCACGGTTTACCGCATCTAAAAACATCGGGCTCCACACTGCCGAAGAATTTACGTTACCATCGTAGTAATTTCCGTTTGCATCTTTATAGATGTTCCCCGTGCCGAATGGCCCTGGCGCGTTCAGTTGGGTAAGACGCGAGGCTTCGTATTGCCCGGATACCAGTATGGCCCTGCGCGACCAGTTCAGGTATTGTTCTGCATTTATAAAATTGAAGGGGTCATTCAGTGTATTGATTCCAGACCTGGCCTGCAAAGAAATGTTGGAAACCCCTGCTTTTCCTTTTTTGGTAGTGATCAGTACCACACCGTTATTTGCCCTTGCCCCATAGATGGCGGTAGCCGAAGCGTCTTTCAGCACTTCAATAGATTCGATATCTTCCTGGTTGATCTCACTGAACCCGCTCCTGAGAAAACCGTCTACCATTACCAGTGGCGAACCGAAACCGTCATAATCCGTTCCGCCCCGCAATACAATACTGGCCACGGCCCCCGGCCTGCCCGAACTTTGCTGTACCCTTAAGCCCGGAATAGTGCCTGCCAGTGCAGATGAAGGGTTGGAACGCACACCTGTTTCCAGTACCCTGCTGTCCAGCTTGGAAACCGAGCCCGTGATCTGTGAACGTTTCATGGTTCCATAGCCCACAACAACCACCTCTTCAAGCCCCTTATTGTCTGGCTGGAGCATCACCTCAACTTGCTTCTGGCTGGTAATGGCAAGCTCCTGGGGCAGGTAGCCCGTTGAACTGATCATCAATACATCTCCGGATTTAACGGCAATCACAAATCTGCCATCTGTATTGGAGGCCGTTCCGTTCCGGGTTCCCTTAATTAATATACTGGCACCGGGAACCGGTTTTTTGTCGGGGTCGGTTACCCGCCCGGAGAGCTGCTGTGCCTGCCCTCTTGCCGTAAGCACAATGATGCTTACTAGTAATGTCAACAGGACTTTGTTGACATAGTTTTGGTAAAGTCTTTTCATATTGTACAGGTTTGGTTAAGGATTATGTATAACATAATACCACTAAGGTAAAGAGTTTTATTTCTATATTCCAAGAATATTCCAATTTATTTTTTCATATTTAGGGCAATACGCTTATATTTGGCCCCAGAACACCTCAACACAAACAATATTATCATACATAATAATGGAAAGCATAGCCGAATCCTTTCAGCCGCTCGATACCAGTTCGTTGGTAGATAAAGTGGAGGCAAACCTGGTGCAGCTGCTGCGCGACAGGAAATTAAAAGTGGGCGACATTATACCTACGGAACTGGACCTCTCCAAAACATTGGGCGTAAGCCGCACCGTGGCCCGCGAGGCGATACTCCGCCTACGGATGATGGGCCTGATAGAAACCAAGAAGAAAAAAGGCTCCGTTATTACCAGCCCCGATATTTTTGGTATCATGAGCAAAAGTATGAACCCCCATATTCTTGATCAGGAAACCTTAAAAGGAATATTTGAGATCAGGCTGGCGCTTGAAATTGGCATGGCCGATTTTCTTTTCCAGCGGGTAACCCCGGAAGACATTGCCGAATTAAAGGAAATTGTAAAAAACGAACCGGATACTTCGCAGAATTATATTTTTCATATAGACCATGAAATTATTTTTCATGGCAAACTCTATGAAATTACAGGCAACGAATCACTTAAAACATTTCAAAAAATGCTGCTTCCCGTATTTGATTATGTGCACAATAGCGGCCTGCTGAAAAAACAAACGCATATCCATAAATTCGTATCCCATAAAGGACTGGTAGATACCCTGGAAAATGGTTCTCCGGAACTGTTCAGGAATGCCATGCGCAATCACCTGGAGAACCATTTTGCAAGGTTATTTGAATAACTCTCCACTTGCTGCTACTCCTCATTTTCACTATTCCTTTTAACCACATCAACCATATGGTCTAAATCAAAAGGTTTTTGGATATAATCGTCGGCTTTGCTTTCCTCCGCCAGCTTGGGCAGCTGGGCTGAAGTTGAGGTCAGTACTGCAGGGATGCCCTCAGTTTCCGGATCGGACTTCAGTTCTTTAATTACTTTAGAGCCTTTTTTACTTCCCTGAATGTGGTCATCAATCACCACAACATCGGGCTCAATCTGATCAATTTTTTCGATGGGCTCGGTTGTTAATGATGAAGTAACTTCAAATCCTTCTTCGTCTAACACCTGGTCCATGATTTCAAGGACCTCTTTATTGTCCTGAACTAAAACCACCTTTTTCTTCATCGGTTTAAATGAGATTGTTTTGTACTAAATATAAGAAAAAGACCAATACCCTATGCATAAAAGAGGAGTATATTTATATTGATTTGTAAATCCTGATTAACGGGAACCAGATCTTTCAAAAACAGACCTGATCCTGGTAAGCATACCGGTTTTAACACTTCGCTGTTTCTCTGGGCCTGTTAAAAAACCGTAGGGCTGCAGGTCGGCTTCTGGCCACTTTAACCTTGTGCGTTGATCTTTTTTCGGAAAATCTTAAACAAATTTTTATGCCAGCGGTTATTACCCCCAGTTGTTTCAAATACAGCTGAAACATCCAGAACATTTACCTTTATTAAACAATAATTATGGCAGCTAAAAACACAGGCCGGCACAAAGACTGCCCCTAAAACAAACACAAAATCAAAAACCGGAAAAATGGAAAATTCAGAATTCCATGAATTCTTTGTAGATGAGTTGAAAGACATTGCTGGCCGCGGCTTTTGAAAAACATACGGAAGAAACCAATAACCACATTGAGATTGCTAAAAGGCACCTTAATCCCACTAAACCCCAATGCATCCTGCTGTTAGCGCTCATTTAGCTCAATAGTTGGGAGTGATTGTAGCTAATGCTGTACACTGTCACTATTGGCTGCAATAATTAGCTGCTTAATGGCGCTAAGGTGGTAGGCCGCATGGGGCAATAACGCCAGGGTGCCTTTCAATAAAAAAGGGTTCGACCAGTCTTTAACATCTTTGATTGCATAAACCAATTTCTGATAAGCGACCAGCAATGCAAGCTGCAGCTGCTCCCATTGTTCTTCATTTACTTCATGTATTTTCCAGCTTTCTGCCCAATTCCCTTCCGGCTGCCGGCCCTGGTAAAACTCCATTGCAAATTCAATACTCCATCTTAAATGCTCCACATGGGCCGCTACTGTTGATCCGCCCTTTACTTGCGGTGTAGATGCCTGTTTGGCTGTTAATTCCTTTATAGTCATCGTTAGGCCATGCCCCGGCTTGGCATCAATAATCCAGACTTCTTCGTTTTCAGAACCTATGTAAATTTCACGCATAAGGTCCAGAAATGGTTTTAATATCGTTTCCATAGTTATGATGTTTTAAGAAGAACAATCCCGAAACCAGAATGTTCAGGGTTGAAGCCGAGAGATGGTACCTTATACTATAAAAGCCCAAATCTATACCCAGGCACTGGAATTGATCATGTTTTACGCGCCATCTCTACCATTTGTACCACTTCTTCTGCAACAGCCTCATCTTTCCCTTCAAATCCTTCCACTTTAAAGCGGATCTTTCCATTACCATCAATGATAAATTTGGCAGGGATCCCGTCTATTTTGAAAGCATCTGCAGCTGCACTATGCTTGGTGTCGGGATTTCTCGGATCCAGGTACAAATCGAATGTATAATTGCGTTTGGCCAGAAAATCTTTACCATCATTTAACAGATCCGGTACATTATTCCAGGTGTAAATGAAGAGAAATTTTACATCCGGGTCATTCTTGTAGCGGTTCACAGCCATCTGCATAGCTGGAAATGACGCTACACATGGTCCGCACCAGGTTGCCCAAAAATCCAGTACAATGGTTTTTCCTTTAAAATCAGCCAAAGAAACTACTTTTCCGTTCACATCTGTTACCGTAAAATTTGGTGCCGCTTCACTAATCAACATCGGTGAAATATCTGCCTTAATTTTTTTGATAAAAGTATCTTTCAAGCCCTGAATGTAGGCATCAGCATCCTTATCGGGGTTCAACTTTGTATAACCTTTTTTAACCTGATCGATGTACTTCTGCTCAAGCTTCCCTGCCGCAACGGCTTTTGCCAATATGGGTAGCGCTTGTGCGTAGTCGCCGTTCAAACTGGAAAGGAAAGCATAATTTTCAATCAATTCCCCATCCTTATTTTTAATGTTACGATAAGCTTCGGAAGTATACCTGAACGCTTCATCATTTTTCCCGGCTTTAAAGAGTAACTTACCATAAAGGTTAATAAAATCATAATAAGCAGATTTCGGATCTATTTTCGGGGGACCACTTAATGCGGTCTTATCTTTCATTTTTTTCGCGTTTTCTAATTCGCTGGTGGCAAAATCCAAAGCCTTTGTGTTATTTATCGCAGCCATTTCCTGAGTTGACATCACCAGGGACTGTAATCGAAATCCCGGATTAGCAATGGAGTTGATATATTGCCGTGTTTTCGCAGGGTTCATTTCAGTAGCATACATAGTCGCCATAAAGTTTTTCTCCATATCTAAATTGACATTCGGATAATCTTTGATCATATTTTGCAAATGAGCTTCCATGTTTTCCACTCCTTTGATGTTAAGAAAGGAGGTGATTCTCATCATTTGGGCATTTTTACTATTGGGGTATTTTTTGAGCAGAATCCTGGTTACCGCATTTTTTTTGACTTCATTTTTATCATAATACTGAATCAATGTCCATAAGTCCTGATCGGAACCATTTTCCAAATCTTTGATCCTCTGATTGAGGACCGTTTTATTTTTTGTTTGCTTTAATACTGCTAATTTAGCATTATTACCTTCTTTTTCCCTTTGTTGCGCCACCACGCTCAAACAACTGAGCATCAGCATTATAAAAATTAATTCTCTCATTTGCTATTCGTTAATTTTACTTTGGCGAGTTCCACCATAGCTTTCAACTTATAAAATTCTTTATCATCTGAACCTGCATAACCTATGCCTGTTTGATTGATGTCTCCCTTCGCATTGATGATAAATTTCTGAGGCGTACCCAATGCACCCAGCGCTTTGAACATTGTTTCATCCTGATCAAATAACACATCAAGTTTGTAGCCTTTCTTTTCCATATAGGGTTTCACAATATCCGGGCTCTCCCCCTCATTGATAACAAACAACTGAAAAGGTTCCTTACCATACAAATTAATTGCACGCTCGAATGCCGGAAACGCCGCTACGCATGGTTTGCAGGCAGTACTCCAAAAATCGATCACCACAATTTTACCTTTGTAATCAGCTAACTTAACGGCCTTGCCGTTCATATCTGTTAAAGTAACATCTGGTACAGGTTTGGTATCGGCAATCCAGGCCTTGGCAACTTCCTTTGCAACTTTCTGATAGGCTTCTTCCTGTAGTGAACTGATATATTTGTCCATCCCGCTTTTACTGCCTTTTACCTTCTGGTAAGCAGCTTTCAAACTGACAACTGTTTTTGGTGTGGAGGCTGCAGTACGCACCGCCTTAGACAGGGTATCGAATGCCTGTTGATGCCGGCCGGCTGCCAATAAGATCAGGCCAAGGCGGTTCAGGTAATTGGCATTGGAATTTCTGAAATATGGAAATTTCCTGAACGTGGCATTTTTATCCGACTTTTTGATATTCTCCATCGCAATAGCCAGGTTGCCGAGTTTGGCATTAGCCACTGCATTCACTTCAAGCAAAACACCGTTCCGATCAAAGGTATCATCATGCCTTTTTAGCGCGATTTCGCCCAAAACCTGTTTTGAAATTTGTTGTACCCATTCAATATGCTGATCATCGTCTACCCAGGATTCCAGCAGGTTAGAAAGCTCGAACAATTGAATTGCTGTAAATTTGGGATTGGTATTCTTGTAGAAATGATATCTATCAATATTCCCTTTTTTCAGCCAGTCAATTGCCAATTGCGCACGATATTCAGCGTATTGTGCTGGCTTTGCCGGGTCAGCAGGATATTTTGAGAGAAGTTCATTATAGAACCGCTCCTGGTCCTCTACGTTTACAAGAGCATTAAATTCTTTAGCCATCTCCTTAGATGACTGCTGCCCGTATACATGCGTGGAAATTAGTACCAACAATAAAACTAGTCTTTTCATATACTTTCAATTAACCTCTTGCCTTTATGATTTCCACCATAGCTTTCAACTTATAGTATTCCCTGTCGGTTGAACCGGCATAGCCCGAAGCGAAGAACCTGATATTCCCCATCGGGTCGAATACGATTTTAGTTGGCGTTGCACGGACGTCGTACATCTTATTTTCCTGGTCCCTCAATACTTCCAGTTTAATTGGTTTCTGAGCAGCAAAAGCCTTTACGGTTTCACCCTCCTCAAACAAGTTCACAACGAACATCTGGAATTCATCCTTTTTGTAGTCAGCAACCACTTTTTCAAATCCGGCAAAAGCCGCAACGCATGGCGTACACAAGGTCGTCCAAAAATCCAGTGCAAGGATCTTTCCTTTCTGGTTCGCCAGGTTAACCACGTTCCCCTCCATGTTGTTCATCGTTACTTCATAAACTGGCTTTGTAGCATGGAAGGTGGTCAGTTTTTTCCTGGCATCGTTTGGGTCGGGGATGATTCCATCCAGTGTTTGTTGTGCTGGTGCCACGTAGGACATCTCCACTTCTTTATAGTATTTTTGGTAAGCTTCAGCCTTCAGAGATTTGAGCGTATCTTCAAATCCATTTTCAGTGCCTTTTACTTTTTTAAATGCTTCTTTAAATGTATCCACCATATACGGGTTGCTTTCAGCTTCCCTAAAAGCTTTGAACAGGATATCGTATGCCTCTTGATGCGCTCCCGTGGCCAACTTTACTATGGCCAGACGATTGAGGTAATTTGATTGCGAATCTTTAAAATACTTAATTAGCCGGTCCGCACTTCCTTTATCGGCATCTGCCTTGGCCATCTGTTTTTTCGCCACATCTAAATGGCCCAATTTGGCATTGGCTGCTGCGTTTACCTCTAACAATACGCAAGTCTTTTCAGTAATCCCGTCATTTAACAGTTCCTGCGAGATTTGCGCAGCGTCCTCATATTGTCGTTTTTCATCAAACAGTTTCTCTACGGCATAAGATAGGTAAAGTGCCTGGCGGTAAGAAAATTTCGGTTTGGTTGCCTTATAAAATCTATAGCGTTCTACATTACCCTTGGCCAACCACATGTAAGCCAGTTCTGCCCGAAAATCATTTAGGGCAGTAGGTGTCAGGTTTTCAGGTGAAACGCGAAGCATTTCGTTGTATTTTTTCTCCTGGTCTTCAACCTTCTCAATCAGCATGAACGCATCGATGCCGTATTTGTTTTTTTTTACACCTTGTTGTGCCCAGCCCGTGCTGGGAATCAGTAAAAGCAAAAAGAGTATTTTTTTCATAATTATCTGCTGTTTATTTAATTAATTCCGCTAAACGGTTATGGAGCTCGCCCCCTCTGAGATCTTTTCCCACAATTTTGCCAGTTGGGTCAATCAATACGTTAGAAGGTATGCTAGATACCTCATAGGCCTTTGTTGCCTTACCTTGGTCGGCCTTAAAATCGCAAAGTTGTTTCCAGGGAAGCTTGTCTTCCTTAATGGCTTTTAACCAAGCCTCCTTTTTAGTATCCAGCGAAACGCCCAATACTTTAAAGTTTTTATCCTTGTATTTTTCGTAGGCGGCTAAAACATTGGGATTTTCCTGGCGACATGGGACACACCAACTGGCCCAAAAATCAACCAAAACGTAATTGCCCCTGTAAGCGCTTAACGAAACTGGCTTACCCTCTGTATCATTAATGGTAAACTCTGGAGCCGTCATATTTCCGCTTACGAAAATTCTCGCCTTATCCAATTTCGGTTTCCAGTTCAGTACCTTCTCAGATTGCTGCATACGCTTACTCAATCCATCGTACATCGGTCCAACAAGATCAGGGTTAATGGCTGCCTGGGTAAATATATCTAATAAATCAACGGCTACGTAACTGTCTGGATAGGCATGAATCACCTCCCTGACTGCCCCCGCCAGCATCGCCATGCCGTCCGTGTTTTTATCTGCATCCTTTGATCGTTTGCTAACCTCTCTTCCATAATACTCCCATGCTTTTTGTTCATTCCCTCCTCCCATATAAGACGCCATTCCTTCACTATCGAAGGTTACATTGACATCGCCGTCGAGGTAAAACAGGCCTACATTTTTCATGTTTCCACCATCATCTGATGACTGCTGCCTATCCGGTTTCGCCTCAGAACGGGGCACGATCAGGTTCAGCTCCGCAAGCTGAGGTCTTTCAATACTTCCACTGAATCTAAATTGTCCATTTTTAATCAGCGTAGTGTCGGATTTGTATTTCCCTCCTTTATCGTCAGGGGGATAAGACATGACGGCTTTAACAGCCTTATGGCTGGCGGGCAGCTGTCCTTTAATGGTATAACTGGTTTGTGCGTTAGACAATACCGGCAACATACAAGCCGTTGCCCAAATCATTAGTTTATTCATATCTCTGTTGAATTTCAAATTGCTGCCTTTCCGGGCAGCAATTTGCTTAAGTAATTCTTTCTTATGGGTTTTCTTGCAAACCGTTACTTTCATTCAGCATCCGCTCTCCAAATTTAAGCGCGAACCTTTCCGGCTTAAGCTCATACGAAGACTTTTCTATGCCATCCTGATCGTAAATCTTGTGTGTGAATTTAATGTGATTGCTATATACAGGATCAACAGAAAGACGTCTCATATCCAGCCAGCGTAAACCAGTAATAGCAAATTCACGAATGCGTTCATCCAAAATAAATCTGACCAGGGCTTGTTGATTTGTAGCAATGCCGGAAGGAACAAGGGCTGCAGTGCCCGCAATTCGTTTGGCTCGCAAAATTTGCAAATCTGTTACCGCCCCAGATAGATCGTTTGACCGCGCCTTGCACTCTGCACGCATTAAGTATAAATCGGGTAGCGAGGGCCCGACATTTATTCCTGTAAAGAAATCTGTATTCCGGCGTCTCATTCCAAGTGGATACGCTGTCGTCGTAAACAATTGAAAAGGCGAATACAAGTTTAGACGTCTGTCGGTTGAACCATATAAGGCGGCTGTTTGCGGACCAAATACAAATGCATTAACAGCTTGAAATTGAAACCAACCTGCATTGATATTATAGATGGTTTCTGTATTGTTGGCTGCAATAGGTACATTTTCCAGCCCGAAAAAGCCATCCGGAAGCCAGGACCCTTCTGCATCTGGATTATCTGCATCGAGGACCATCGTGTAATCATACAATTTCATAGGAATCTGAGCTTTTTGAGCCTCTAAAAATGCAGCGTCGAGATGTGTTTTTGCAGCGGCGAAATTGTTCATCGCGATATAAACCCTTGAAAGGTAAAATTCTGCCGCCAATCTGGAAATCTTGCGGCGATGTGTAAGTGCGCCTAAGTTAGGTAAAGCCTCATTTAGATCGCGGATTACCAAATCATAACCGGCTTGCAAAGTCCCTCTTTTAAAATCCTTTTGGGTCACATCTGCCACAGTAAGGTTTGGGATCCCTAAATCGTTGCCGGCAGTGTTGACGTTATAGGGTTTGGTGAAATCTGATAAAAACATGAAATTACAGATTGCGCGGCCGGCTTGGGCTTCAGCGAGCAATGCCCGTTTCTGGTCATCGCTTCCACCTTTAGAATCCATGACTTCATTAATTATTTTATTAAACAGGTAAAGTCTCCTGATGTAGTTCGTTTCACCTGTAATCTCATTGGGCAACTCAGCAACATCGTATACCCGCGCTTCATACTTAAACAAGCGCTGCTGCCGGAGCAATTCAGAGCCCTCCAGGTTGCTAAAATCAGGTTGCAAAGCAGCCATCTCATCTCCCTGATATACGCCCGCAGTGAACGTCGTTGCCAAATAATTTGCATTCAATAGCTTCTCATAATCGGCTGTTGTTATAGCGATCGCCTGACCTTTAGGCACAATCTCCAGGAATTCACGTTTGCAGGATACCTGAACGATAGCCACCATCAGTGCGAATGAACCTAAAATATATTTTCCGAAAATTTTCATATCTGATTCTGTTTGATAATTAAAACGTAATGTGCGCGCCAAGACTAACTGTTCCCTGGGCATCCCGTATCTGGCCTAAAAACTCCGGATCTATACCATTTTTATTGGCAGTCCATAACAATAAATTATTTACCTGGAACCTGAAGGATACAGCCTGTGCACGAATTGATTTTACCAATATTTGCGGAAGGCTGTAAGATAGGGTGATGTCGCGGAGTTTGATATATGCTCCATTTAGCGCGTATCGCTGAGATTGATTGAAGTAGCCGATATTACGGGCACTTGCCAGCTCTCCAGAAGGTACATACCTTGGAATATCCGTTTTTTGCTCATCACCGGCAGACTTCCAGCGGTTCAAAAATTCTACTGGCAAACTGTTGTTACCAAGAATGGATTCATTTGTAGCAGGATTGCTGTTATTGGTGATTTTATACCCTCCGCTGTAAATCAGGCTTGCACTCAGATTAAATGATTTGTACTGAAAATTGTTTTGCAATCCACCTGACCAAACTGGTTGCGTAGTACCTGCGTAAAGGATGTCCGCTGGTTTAGTGATGTTAATTTCGGAGGTTACTGTACCATCCGCCAGTCTGACCTGTGGATCCCCATCCGCATTCAGGCCTCCATAATTGTAGATAAAGAGTGTGTATAAAGGATAATCTACCAACCTTTCCCGCAAACTCAGTTCATCCCCTGTAACCGGCGGATTCTCACGCAGTAACGTCAATTTGTTTTTATTGTAGCTAAAGGTAAGCCCAGTACTCCAGCTGAAGTCATTTGTGCTGATGTTGGTGGAATTCAATCCAATGTCTATCCCTTTATTATCTAAATTACCATAATTGCCGATTACGCTGTCATAACCCGTAAACGGTGAAGTCGCCAGTTGGCCAATCAGGTCTTCCGTTTTCTTGATATACCCGTCAATGGATCCACTCAACCTGTCCCTGAATATAGAAAAGTCTATACCTGCATTGTAAACTTTTGTGCCTTCCCATGTTAGCTTGGTATTGGCGGGAGAACTTAGCAAGTATCCCGCTCCTGTCACATAATTAGGATTACTTTCAGCCGTCAGAATATCGTAAGACGCAGCTGCTCCCGCAAAAGGGGCATTACCGGTAATTCCGTAGGTCAGGCGAAGATCCAGTTGACTGAGCCAGGTAGCTGGCTCCATAAATCTTTCCTTGCCTAACGCCCACTTCCCACCAATACTGTAAACAGGCCTGTTTTGTGCAGATTTATCGCGTCCGAATAAATTACTCTCGTCGATTCTCCAACTGGCATTCAAGGTGTATTTCCGATCGAACGTGTAACCCATATTAGCAAAATAGGAAGTGGTTCTCGCTATACGCCCCTCTGAACCACCAACATTGTTTGGTAATGTTGCTAACCCACCAATTCCATTAACCCCTTCACCCAACCGTGCCAGATCTACCGGCCTTGAAGTTTGCAGCTGATCGTCCCAGCCGTAATAAGTTGCTGTTGTCGTCACCGGCGTGCTGCTGGTGGCCTGCTGGCCAGCCATGAGCGTGAATTGATGCTGCTTCCAATCGCGGTTAAATACCAATTGGTTCCTTAGCGTCCAGGCCCTGGTAGAGTTACTTCCTGCAACCAATCTTCCGCCGATTTGCGGGAGGTTGTAAACGGGAGGGGTAGTGTTTCCGCCTTGCGTAAATTGCACCACCTGCGTTCTCATTTCATAATTGTCTTGCAGTCTAACTGCCCGCGTATTGGAGTTACCCAGGTTATACCCATAGGTTCCCTGGTAATCCAGTCCTTTCAGAATCTTGACTTTTAAGCCCCCAACCAATCTGGCAAAAATCCCATTGCTGGTATCATAAGCCCTATCCTGTTCAAGCACCGGGTTATAGTCAAGATTGATGAGGCTTCGTGACTGGTATCTGGTTCTTAAAGAATCCGAAAGGGGAGTAGCTCTATAGTTACCTAAATAATTTATGTTCAGCGGATTGCCGTTGGCATCCTTAAATAGCTGATAAGGGACAATGCTTCTATCGGGTTGATAGGTATTGCCATTTCTGGTCACCGTATTCGTTAAATCCGCATTTATGGAAACTGTTATTCTGTTATTGATGATCAGGTTATTGCTCAGATTGATTTTGTACTGATTGTATTGTTGTCCCGGTGTATTGCTTTGCGTGCCAATGTGGTTTAATGAACCATAAAAGGTATGCGCTTTTCCACCTCCGGAAACAGATAATGTCTGGTTTATTGTACCTGCATTTCTAACAAAAAGATCTGCAATCTGAGCGGTATTGGATAGGTTGGCGAGACTGTCCAGTTTAAAATCTTCCTGCGCCTGGGTAATGCGGTTTCGGGCGCGATCGTATTGGATCTGCAGGTGAGGCAGGTTTCCAAAGTTACTGTTAACCGTTCTCCAGTCTGGAAAATATGGACTAAATTGTGGAAACAGTTCTCTGGCGAGGCCGATAAACTGCTGCGTATTCATTCGCTGTACATAATCGAGGTCCGGACGGCCCTGAAAAGCATAATATCCGTCGTAATTGAACGTAAGCCGATCACCTGCCACCCCTTTTTTCGTGGTGATGACAATGACGCCGTTTGCAGCTTTTGCACCCCAGATGGAGGCTGAAGTTGCATCCTTCAATATGGTAATGTCTTCAACATCTTGCTGGTTTACCTGTTCAATATTTCCTTCAAATTCAATTCCATCAATCACAATTAGGGGCCTGGTGGAAGTTAAAGGATTATCACCGGTTGGTAAAGAACTTTGCCCCCTTACAAGCAAACCGCCTGGGCCGCGGGTGGTCAGGCCAGGAACCAATCCTTCCAAACGCGTTAAAATATTTGGGGTACTGGTCCGGTTCATCATTACCTTGAGGTCAGGTTTGGCAAACGATCCTGCAGCGCGTTCGCGGGAGATTTGCTGATATCCTGTATTGAAAGTCACTTCAACTTCGTTGAGGATATCGGTTGAAACCTGCATTTTAACGGTACCGAGGTCGCGCGCGGCCTTAAGCTGCATCGGCTGATAACCAACATAACCGATAAGTATCGTCGCATTCTCATCTACATTTTGAAGCAGGAACTCTCCTTTACTATTTGTTGTTGTCCTGATCTGGCTATCTTCAACAAACACGGATGCCCCTGGCAGAGGCTTGCCCTGCTCGTCAACCACTTTGCCCTTTACATCTATCCGGGCAAAAACCGAAATAACCTTATCAATAATTGTAGGTTTACTTTGTCTTATGGTCACAATCTTACCTTCAATGGTATAATTGAGAGAAAAGCCGGCCAGTACCTTTTTCAGTGCCTCGTTGATATCAGCATTTTTCAAACTCACATCAATCAGTCTGTTTTTAGGGATTATTTTTCCATCGTAAAAGAAGTCATAATTGCTTTGCGTCCTGATTTCCTTTAGCAACGATTCCAAAGAAGCATTTTTCCGGTTAATGGTAATTTGCTGGCCAAATGTAGAGGCACTGACCTGCATTATAGATGCTATTAGTATTACGGTGGTTAATCGCATAATCAGCATAATTTTAGAACAGAGGGAATTGCGCACTCCCACGTATCTGTTAGAATTTTTATACATTTGTTTAGTTTGGTTTATCACAGCAATCCTTTTCTTTCCACGGACCAGGTTGCTGTAGTTGACATTTTCTGTTAATTCCAAGCTGTGCCAGTTCCAACCACGTTGGGACTGGTTCTTTTCAATTTCTATGGTAAATTTCTCTGCATGTTTGGTTAGTTTAGGTGAATATTAGATTGCTTGCGCAACATTTAATTAAACAGATCTGCCAGTTTGGTTTCCAGTTCCTTACCGTGTAAATCCCTAGCTATAATATTGCCTCTCTGGTCAATCAGCAGGTTTCTGGGAATGGCAACGATATTGTATTTTTTACTGATGGGCGATTCAAAACCCTTCAGATCACTCAGATTTGTCCAGGTGTAGCCGTCTGCCTGGCTTGCTTTCTTCCAGGCTTTAACATCAGTATCCAAGGAAACGGCAATAACATCAAAGCCTTTAGATTTATAGCTATTGTATATCGGGATCAATTCACGACCCTGCGCCCTACATGGGGCACACCAGCTGGCCCAAAAGTCAATAAATGTATATTTGCTTCTTGAGGTAATGTCCTTTGACGAAACGGTCTTCCCATCCATATCAGCCATATTGAAATCTTCATACGTGAAAGACATGATTTGACTAGACGAACTGGAAGAATCTTCGTTTTTAACGACGGCAGCATCCTTTCCCAAATTATCCAATTCCAGTGTAAAGTCTTTTTTCGATGGTGGAAGACACATTTGATTTGTACAGGCCATGTACTTTATAGTAAAAGCTAAGGTGGTCTTCCTTTCAGACTTCAGTTTGAGTGTCTGCGTGAAGGTTGCCCCTTTTGCGTAATACGCCAGGCTTTCCCCATTTTTCTGTTCATCGCCATGCTCTTGCGGCTCTCCAACATATTCTACATTGTCATCCTCCTTAAACAAAATCTCTGTTGGCATTCCCATACCCCCCGCGGCTCCCTGAGGGTAAATGTGATAGGGCTCCTGAACAGTAGCGTGCAATTTGACCTGATAAGTTAACGGCGCAATTTTTTTACTGCTAAAATTCCAGGAAACCGGATGGCTCTCCTGAGAAAAGCTTGATTTAGCCACCAGAAATATGATTATAAAAAAAACAAATCGTTTCATATTATTCTATTTAATTATCGCATTACATAAATTTTTCTGCCTTCTACCCGGAATTTTACCAGGCCAGACGATTCTATGGACTTAAGCACCGCCGATAAAGGTTTATCCCTTGAGATCCACCCTCCCGATTCCATATTATCCGGCACACTCTCATCGTAAATGATATCCATGTCATACCATCTCGCAATTTTTCTCATGGCTGTTTTAAACTCGATGTGGTTCAGGTAGAAGTCGCCATTTTTCCAGTCTACCACATTATCTACATCGGTTTGCCGCACAGCAATAACACCTGAATTGTTTATTGCCTGCTCACCGGGTTTTATAATTTTATGCTTACTTCCGGCCTTAATCTTCACGGAGCCTTCCAGCAGCGTTGTGGTTATGCCCGGTTCATCCTTATAACTATTGACATTAAAATGCGTACCCAGTACTTCGATTTCCTGGCCATTGCTTTCCACAACAAAAGGACGTGACTTATCCTTTGCCACCTCAAAATATGCTTCACCATTAAGTGTCACCCTACGTTGTCCTCCCCTGGTTAACCTGGCAGTATAAGTCAAGCTTGATGCAGCGTTAAGCCATACCTTTGTCCCATCAGTCAAAGTAATCTGATAAGTACCGCCACGGGGTGTGCTCAGCGTCATACTTCTTTCACCTGCGTGTAGAGAACGGTCATGTTGCAACAAAGCTGTACCATCATTATAACTTAATTTATCATCATCTACAAGCACCCCGCTCTTTGCATCGCTTAGCACAATTGATTTGCCGTTGGCAAGGGTTAATGTTGCTGTGTTTTTGCCTGGGAGAATGTCGTTTTTAACAATCTGAGATCCTGAAAGGGCATCAGGATAACGAAGCGCTTTAAAGAATATCAGACCAATTACGATCACTGCTACAGCAGCAGCCGCGGCTACTATTCTTGGCCATAAACTTATCCGCTTAGCCTTACCCGAACGTATCCTCAATATCAGTTCTTCATAATTTGTACTAAGCAGGCCGTCCAACCGATCAGAATGCTCATCCTTCCCCTCATCAAAATGACTTTTAATTGCAGCATCACTGTAAGCCCGCTCTAAAAGACTTCTCTCTTCCAAGGTTGCTGTTCCGGAAAAATACTTATCGATCAATTGATCTAAATACTCATTTGAATTCTCCATATCTGTCCCCATATCTACAAGATACCTGAGAATAACTTAGGGGGACATTTTTTGTAGAAATATTTTTTTAGGGCTTTTGATGGATCACTGCAATCAGCATCAAGGAGATTTCGGCAGCACTACCCAGTTTAAGCTTAAGCTGCTTCAGTGCACGATGAATCTGCTTCTTTACAGCTTCTTCGGTCATATTCAACCGGGCCGCAATTTCCTTATTGCTTAGAAATTCTTTGCGGCTAAGTTCAAAAACCTGTTTCATTTTTTTTGGCAACGCTTCGATTTCCCTATCAATCAGGGCTATCAATTCCTTCTCATCGATTGTTTCAACGGTGGTATGGTCCAAGCCGTCCAATTGTGCTGCAATCAGATTGACGAAATCAAGATTCACCTTTCGTCTCCTGATCAGTTTAAAAATGCGGTTCCTCAAAGCAACATACAAATAACCTTTTAAGTTAGTCTTTACCTCTATCAGAGAGGCCTTTTCCCAAAAAGCAAAAAAAACTTCCTGGATCAGATCTTTGGCTTCATCTTCCTCTCCTAAGATTTTAAAGGCATGCAAATAAAGCATATGGGCATGTCGCCGGTAAATTTCTGTAAAGGCAAGCTCATCCCTCTCTTTCAATAAGATAATCAGCTCCTGGTCAGAAAGTGCGGTATAAGTAGCCATTGTGGTTATCCTTCTACTAATTTAGTTCCTAATTAAATATAATCAATTTACCGGCAATTGTCAGGGCTTAGTCTGTACTGCAATATCACTACAAAGTTATGCACTATTCTTTGACCAACAGTCCAACATTCAGAAAATATTTGAGGCAGTGCTTTTCCAACCTCTGGGCCGCACCTTTATAGTATTCCACTAGGTCCAGGCGAAATTTTTTATTTTACACCGCAAACCTTGTACAGGGGCATGGCAAATCCGTTGAAGCCAATTGGGACTACAAGCTCCCTGAAGTTTACTTTGTTGCCGTAATGGACTTTGTATTGGGTGAAAGTCCAAACGAACACTACATACACGACGTGCGGCTGGTAGACATGCGTACTAAAAAGCAGTTTTATGACAAGCTTGGGTACATTTATATTGAATTGCCAAAGTTTACCAAAACGCTTGACGAGTTGGGAACAAACGAAGACAAGTGGCTGTGCTGCTTAAGACACATGACAGAGTTTGACGAAATACCTGTATCTTTGAGTAACAACTCAACATTCAGAAAACTATTTGATTGGCAGAAGTAACGAATTTGAAAGACAAGGAATAATTTACAACCATTAATTATTACGGCCGTAATTGCCAACCTGTTAACCTTGTTATTATATGTAATTAACGCTAATCAACCAGTTGGGAACTGGCAAGGACTGTTTTTTCTGTACCTGGAAATGCCGCTGGTATGGCTTGCTGCACTCATAAATACGATTGTTTTTGCGATAAGACGTCGGAAAACTATATTTTAAAAGAGTTTCCTTTTTACAAGGCCACCAAATTTTCTTTGCTTCATATACCCAAACACCCAGCCAAAACAAACTATGTTTTCTTTTACACCCCAGTTTCCGGACAGCTTCCTGTTTTGCACAGAGTTCTTCCATATCTAGAGTCACGGCTGTAAGTTTGCTTTATTCAAAACAAGCCATAATGCCAGATATAAATAGCCGTAAACAGGGAAGCCGATACGATAAAATCTTGAGAGATGATATACATGGGAAGTGCCAAAGCTATAGTACCTCACAAAATTAACCTACCAAACTTCAAGTACCAATACGGTTTAATCAACTTTAAAGAACTCCCTTGCGATCTGTTTTTATCTTCAAATGAGCCGGAAGAACAGATACTTGCAATTTTAGCAAACAAAGGGAATAAAACTTCAGCAGAAATTGTTAAGTCAATACTGCAAAAAATCATGGCTGTCAGTCCTGACTGCTCAACCGAGAATAAATACTACCAGCAATTGCGTGTAATTATGCAATTGCGTAAATTTGACAACGAAACAGAACAAGCTATGCTAGACGTAAATTCATTTTGGAAATTAGAACGTGACCCTTTTTATAAAAGAGGAAGACAAGTAGCCGAAGCTAAAGCCTTGGAAGAGAAAAGGGCCATTGCCCGTAATCTAAAAAACAAAGGAATTGATCTGGCTATCATTGCAGAAGCCACTGGCCTTACAATGAAACAAATCCAGGCGCTTTAAAACCGCATCCTAATACCACACCTTTGCAAGACTCCGTAAGATCGAGGTTAACCAATTCTTCAGGCCGGTTCCTATTCCAGCTCAGTTCAAAGGAAAGGCTTGGTCGATTTTAATGGCCGAAACGCCCTGGAGTATTTTAGATAATAGTGTGGCTACGCCCAAACCTCGACCATGAAAAACCCGGTTAGTTATACCTTAAAAAACGGCACTACAATTATTGTAGCGCACAACGAAGCCACACCTAAAGTATTTGCAAACCTTAGCTTTGAGGCAGCTAATGTTTACACACCTGCAAAAGCTACGGTTCAGGAAGTATTCAACACTTTATTAAATCAGCAGTTGACCGCTTTAGATGCCGGATTAAGCTACAGCCATAAAGGCATTAACCTGGCTACCTACAGCGACGACTTTGAAACTGCTTTGCAAAGCATGTATGCTTGTATCAATGCGCCAGCATTTGACCAGGAAGACCTGGCGAAAGCCAAAGCAAGTGTAATGGAGCATTTAAAAGCACAGGATAAATATTTCCCTGAGGCTGTAAATGAAAACAGCATTGCTAAATTAACCCTGGCTGATGTAAATGCCTATTATGCTGAAATCAATAATCCTGCGCAAATAGTACTAACCATTGCCGGTAATGTTACTCCTGCAGTAGCCAAAAACTTTGCAAAAAAAGCAATTGAACAGCAAAAACCTATGGCCGACATCAGTAAAAACTATCTGGTTTCTAACAATTAGAAATAAATAATACCACACAAACATTAGGTTAAACAAGGGTCCCGCGGCAAATGCCGCGGGACCCTTGTTTATGGAAAAGCATTGCCACGTAAACCGCTAAAAACAATATATTAGGGACCAATAGTTTATTCTTTCCTTTCCTGCCGTCCTTTGCGAACGATATATAGTTTCGGAAGCCCCACAAACTGTAAAAAAGCTCAAAATTTTAATTTTTTTATTACCAGCGAATATTGTTTTTTGTAGATAATTCCGTCTTGAAATAATCTTTTAAAAAAATCAATTATGCAAACGGAACAAATTATCATTTATCAAGCCGGGGATGGCACCACAACTATTGATGTAACACTGGAAAACGAAACCGTGTGGCTTACACAAAAATTAATGTCTGAATTATTCGAAAAAGATTCCGATACAATTGGACTTCATATCAAAAATATTCTGGTTGAAGGAGAGTTAGAAGAAAAATCAACTACCGAGGTTTTCTCGGTAGTTCAAAATGAAGGGAAAAGGAATGTTAAAAGGAATTTAAAATTCTATAATTTGGATATGATCTTATCAGTTGGTTACTGTATATTTCGGTAAAAGTAACACCCTGATTAAAGCTCGGAATCCAGCAGACTGGACGACCATCTTTCCAGTTTGCACATTTCTATGTAGAAGTCTCGTTTTAAAGGTTCATCGATAAACGAGATTATTCTAATTTATGTCCAACTTAATTGTGGACGCACTGCGTCCACAATCTGGCGCTCAGGAAATGTTTTTGCAAAACGAGTAAATTTTCTAAGCTGATCTACTCCCCAGCCCTTTCCGTATTCCTCAGTCAACTGCTTCGCCAATGTTGCAACAACCTGCTTCCCATATGCCGCCCGCTCATTTCCCAAAATCTCTTCATTAATCCTCCTCTCCAAATTTTCTTTGCTTTGCCCAGGCACAACCACCACCAAAACAAACTATATTTTCTTTTACCCCACCATTTCCGGACAGTTTCCTGAAGTGAACACAGTTCTTTCAACTTAAAAAATACCTGTTTAGGTTTGTGGTATAAAACCCAAACTATGCAACAAGAAACCAGCGTAAGCACCACAACAACTACAACTGAAGAAGTTACTTCCAGGTACATAGATTTTAAACTCGATTTTTCCTTCCATCATTTTTTTGCAAAAGAAGGCCATCTTGACCTTTTGAGAGACTTTTTAAACAGCGTGTTTGAAGGCCGTAAAGTGATTAAACAGGTAAGGTTAGGAAAAACCGAACGTAAAGGCGATCAGAAGCAAAACAGAAAAACCGTATTTGATGTGTATTGCACCGGCGATAACAATGAAGACTTTATCGTAGAAATGCAAAAAGGTAATCAGGAACATTTCAAAGACCGCATCTTATTTTACACCGCAAATCTTGTACAGGGGCATGGCAAATCCGTTGAAGCCAATTGGGATTATAAACTCCCCGAGGTTTACTTTGTTGCCGTAATGGACTTTGTATTGGATGAAAGCCCAAACGAACACCACATACACGACGTGCGGCTGGTAGAGATGCGTACCAAAAAGCAGTTTTACGACAAGCTTGGGTACATTTATATTGAATTGCCAAAGTTTACCAAAACGCTGGACGAGCTGGAAACAAACGAAGACAAATGGCTATACTGCTTAAGACACATGACAGAATTTGAGGAAATACCTGTATCTTTGAGTAATAACTCAACATTCAAAAAACTATTTGAAGTGGCAGAAGTAACGAATTTGACCCCCGAAGAAATGGATGCTTATCAGCGGGAGCTGAAAAGAAAACGTGACAATTATAGTCACGAACAGTATATTCTTGGAAAGGGTATTGAACAGGGCTTGGAGCAAGGAAAACACGAGCAGGCTGTTGAAATGGCACGTGAAATGATTGCCAATGGCGAACCAATCGAAAAGGTCATTAAGTACACCAAACTGTCAAAAGAAGAAATCGAATCCCTTTAGCATCCCCTTTACAACCTGTACCGGTGCTTAACGTTCCGGACAATGGATGGAAAACAAATTTGTTATGACAGGAAAGTTATCATTGAGTAGCCGCCATAATGGTTTTACGGCTATGCATACAACTGGCAATAGTTCTGTAACTGGTATTCATCAGCAGCCGCAACCACAGCTGGGAGGGGGTTTGGCCCCGCAAGGCTCCCTATAGATAAAAATTGGTTTAAGGTTTTAACGCCGTTAAAAAACAGGTTGTACTTTTTCATCTCTCTTTTGATCATGTCATGGTCCGTTTCCCTCACAATCCAGGCATACATCATACCTGCGCTAATTATTGCGAGGACAAAATCTACAGCAACAACAGGAACAAGAGGGTCTCCCGCTGGGTAAGATAGTACACATTACTACCCTAGCCCCCAAAGCTGGCGAATAGCCTGGATACTTGCATCATTTATATAACGGATAAGAAATCTAATTATAACGCTTTACAAAAGTCAAGTCAAATACAACAAATGTCAAGACAAAGTTGACAAACCGCATTATTAACCTTATATTTGTAATGCAGTTTTGCATTTATCATAATGCCCACTGGGGCAGGTTGAGAGTATTCTCACAGGAAGTGCAAGACTGTTTTTTTATATATACCCATCTGTTCTTAATTCACTCGACTTTCCAGGATCAAATAATCTGTCAACAGTATAATGCTGCTCGTTGTCATATAAGTCAATGATCAAAGTATATTTGTCAATTAAAGCTTTATAAAACCGGCTTTCACCCCTTAGTATATTCCGCTGCAGGGCCCATAACAAATAGTCAACAATACTTAGTTCAGGGGTTTCTTTACTTAAAACAATCTCACAGTTATAGGCTATTTTAAGCGGGGCAGCACGCTTTTCATTATCACTATGGAGTGCCTTTTCAATAGATTCCTTTAATTTATGCTGTGAACTCTTGTGTCTTGCCGAAAGTAAAATCCCTCCATTTATGATCCCGCATTCAAAGCTTACCGGGAAACCAATAATGCCAACTGGCCCAAAGTTCCGTTGCTGGCCTTTCTTTTCAGAGGGGACCCGGGAGCAGAACAAGCCATCAGGCAACAAAAGTATTATGGTCTTTCTCAATTTGCTGAATTAATAAAGTTTAGTAAGGAGAATTTTAGTGATGATTTTTTGTACCATTAAATTCGGTATAACATTATGATAAAATATCTGGTCATTAGGATAACCATTATTGCTTCAGTTATACTGTTGTTGTATTATGGTGCGCATTTTGTTTTGCCACAAAGGTATAACGACGGTCAATTCAGTTTTGTAGGCGAGTTGGATGCATTTTTAAGATTGGCCACAATTTTTTTGATGCTCTGCCTGATATTCTTCGGTTTTGAGACCTACCGGTTCCATAGGATGAAGAATTATAAAATCTTTTCCGCCTGAAACTGGCCGAATGACTTGACTTGAGGCTTTTTGAGGTGCAATTTTAACTTTTATCCATCAATTGCATCCACTGCCTAACTACTGTTTGCAGTTCATCACTTTTTGTTTCTACTTCTGCCATACTTCTAAATTTAGCATAGGCTTTGCCTTTTGACGCCGGTTCAAGTACCTCTCCGGCTCCCAGCCCCTCTGCTTTATGAAACACCAGCACTGCAGCGTCTTTAACGCGTGGGCCAAAAGTGGCCATATCTCCTTTGTAATAAAAACTCGGACCGCCCCATTTCACGTCTTCTGTAATTTCAGGACTTACTTTCATAATCACATCGCGCAGCGCAGCCATTTCTTTTTTTAACGGGTGATCCAGTTTTTCCAGGAACTCGTCTACTTTCTTTTTATTGCTCATAGTAACTTGTTTAATCTACTGAAAACAAATATCCTGTTTTTTCGGCCCCAGGCATAGGGGCAAAAACGACAATTAATAGGCTGATTACGACTTTCATAGAATTTTTGGTAACAAGCTACTCTCCTCTAATCTGCAGGTTTATCAGAACACTTTCTGCCGGCAATTGTTACCTCAATACAAAAATAACTGTAGAGAACCAGGCAAAAGGCCAATAACCATAAAGCATAAGCCCCGCCTTTTTACATTCATCTGTTTACATTTAAAATGAAAATTGCCAGTTACAATATCAATGGAATCAATGCACGCCTGGATAATTTGCTGCGCTGGTTGGCCGAGGCAAAGCCCGACGTGGTTTGCCTTCAGGAGCTTAAAGCACCAGATGACCGTTTTCCCTGGAAGGCACTGTTAGCAGCTGGATACCACTCTATCTGGCATGGCCAAAAGAGCTGGAACGGCGTAGCCATTTTATCAAGCTACGGAGAAATCCAGGAAACCCGGCGCGGACTGGACGGCGACCCAAATGATCTGCACAGCCGCTATATAGAAGCATTTATTAACGGGATAGTAATTGGCTGTTTATATTTGCCTAATGGCAACCCGTTTCCAGGCCCTAAGTTCGATTACAAGCTTAAATGGATAAAACGCCTTACCAAACATGCAAAAAAATTAAATGGTTTTGATTTGCCTGTAGCCCTGGTTGGCGACTATAACATTATGCCAACAGAACTGGATACCTACAAACCCGAAAAATATATAGACAATGCCCTGTTTCGGCCCGAGGCCAGAAAACTTTGGCAGATACTCCTAAGCCAGGGCTGGACGGATGCTTTCCGGAAAATGTACCCTGAACAGCGGATCTATACTTTCTGGGACTACCTCAGAAACGCCTATCAACGCGATGCAGGTTTACGGCTGGATCATTTTCTGCTTAACCACAAGTTAGCAGACAAACTGCAATCGGCCACAGTTGAAAAGCATGTCAGGGGCTGGGCGCATTCCAGTGACCATGCTCCTGTATGGATAGAAATCAGTGAGGCCCGTGCCCCGCATCCCAGTTAATCGCGATCTCTGCTATTAACAAAAAGCAGAATATAATACAGCAAAGTAGCAACCGAACTGATGGCTGCAACTACATAGGTTCGTGCCGCCCATTTGAGGGCATCTGCAGCTTTATCGTGTTCAGCAGAGGTAGTCATCTGGTTATTCTCCAGCCATTTCAACGCCCTGTTACTGGCATCGTATTCAACAGGTAGCGTAATGATGGTAAACAAAGTGGTCACTGCAAATAAAAGGATTCCGATCAGCAAAACAGTAGGATTGGATCTGCCGATCATAAACCCCAAACCAGCCAGTATTACCCATTGTGAAAGTTGCGAGCTGATATTGACCACAGGAACAATAGCGCTTCGGAATTTAAGCATTGGATAGGATACGGCATGCTGTACAGCATGGCCACATTCATGTGCAGCAACAGCAGCAGCGGCCACACTTCTTCCTTCATACACATCCGGGCTTAGGTTAACTGTTTTATCCTGCGGATTGTAATGATCACTCAGATGCCCGGGCGTGGAGATCACATTAACATCATTAATGCCATTATCAGAAAGCATTTTCTGGGCAATTTCCCGGCCGCTTAATCCATTCCTTAAACCAATCTGGCTATATTCATTGAACTTACTTTTAAGACGGCTGCTTACAATAAGGCCCACTACAAACATGACACCCGCTATCAGATAATATCCAATTAGTCCCATCTCTTTTTATTGTTTAATCAGTAATATAACCAATAACAATTTCAGGGGCGGTTTTGTTGATCTTTTAATTCCTTTGATGGAAAGCACAATCATCCTGCATCGGGCAAATGGGGGTTTGATCAAGGCCTGCTCAAGGTTTTATTGGTTAAAAGTACCTTCTGCCCCACAAAGCTTCCCACAAGGCCTTGAGCAGGCCTTGAGCTGGTTATATGGTCATCGCAAATTCTACACTTCTATGCAATCTATCTTTCATGCTGTACAAAAGGCGTATTTGCTCATGCTTCTACGCCTTTTTCCTTTTCCTCTAATTCTTTAATCAATGCTCCTTTTACTAAAGTAAATGTATGGTCCCTGGCTTCCGCGTAGGAAATGTTGTATTTACGCTCTATATTTTGCAATTCTTCCGGAAAACGGGATAAAAGCCTATCATAGTAGGCATCCAAGATTTCGGATGTGGGCATTTCAAAGTTTATGCGCAGCTGAAACCGTCTTAATAATGCGGCATCAATAATTTCTGGATGATTGGTAGCACATAACAACAGGGCATTTTCCGGGTAATAATCGATCAACTGGATCAGGGTATTCACCAACCTTCTCATTTCGCCAACGTCTTTATCGTCGCTGCCCCTCGCCTTTCCGATCTGGTCAAATTCATCCAGGAACAAAACGGCTTTTTCCCTGGCAGCCTGATCAAATACCTGCTTGATGCTTTGTGAAGTTTCGCCAATCCTTGAGCAAACCACATTACTTAAATTAAGTATCAGGATGTTTTTCCCCAATGCATTTGCAATGGCCTTTGCACTCATCGTTTTACCGCACCCCGAGCTGCCCTGAAGTAGTATTTTATTGTTTACGGGTAGTCCGTACCGGCTTAACTCTTCAATATAGGCATGTTCCTTAACCAGCTGCACAAACTTTTTCCTGTTGCTTTCCTCCAGGATGATATCATTTAAAGTAACCTTCTCCTTATCGTTGATTACAAGGTCGTATATGTTCATTTCCTTCTATCTATTACTGAACAAAGTTACCGTAACTTTTGATGACTACGGTAGACCAGTTTTAGCAAAAACATGGGGCCAGATGTCACATCTCATAGATTTGGCAGATCAAATACCTTTTCAACAGGGGGCAGGCATTGGCGCAGGTCGCAGGTCTGGTAATACAGACCTGTCTGAATTGTTCCTGTTGTTTTCGTCTTGCGGAACAGCTTATGTATAAACACTGCTTCGTTTTCATAAATCAGCACACCAGGATCGTTCGCAGAGGGAGAAGGCTTACTCGTCCCCCATTTCCCTACTGGTTCCAGGCCTTCGGGAAGCCTTAAGATATGCTCAATAGGGATATAAGGCATAGTAGAAGGTACATATTGGTAAATATGCCAGCCAGCGGCCATTTTTACTTTAACAATTACTGCCATGCTGTCCTGCTCAGCCAGGAGTTTAGCATTCAGCGTAACCGGAACCTCCTGGTCGGGCACCGTGCATTCCAGCTCCTGCACCGCTGCTGCTATTTTTTTATCAAAGGCCGACTGTGCATTTGCGCACAGCCCCGCCAGTGAGAAGATGATTAAAAATCCGATCAGCTTTTTCATTAACTGTAAGTATTGATCATAAACCTATAGCCATTTGTTTCCGAGAAGAACAGTCTGCTCCTGTTCTTTGAAAGCCAGCTTCCCCACTGCTTTGCTGTAGCAAAATTTTCGCCCGTGTATTTTTTTAGTACCCTTAGTGCCAGCTCACTTTTTTCGCCTTTTTTGAGCATCGCAACACAGGCATCCAGAAGCTTGAGGCTATGATTGGAGATGCCGATCTGTTGTACATCCTCATCAATTGAATAACTGAAAAAAGCTTCAGGGTCGCAATAGATATAACCAAGATTGTCATTCATATACTTCTGGAATGCCGCTGCATCTGTACCAAATTTAGCCGCGTATTTTCCCATTGCACGTTTCAGAAACACGTCCCATGAATCTATTTCCTGCTGGCCACCGATATACTGCAGGGATTCCTCCTCTTCTCGCGTTAACTGTTGGCCTGCTGCTTTTTTATCGGTAAGACGTTGGTTTTCTTTTGCATTTGCTTCATTAAAAGACTTTATCTGGGCCACATATTCATCGTAGCTTTCTCTTGAAGTGTGGCTTATAATTTCCTTTACATCGTTAGTAGTGGCCATGCGGTCATTATATTTTTTGGCAATTGGCGTTCTGCCATTAAACTGCTTCATATAAGCCACTGCATTCACAAATACTTTCTTTGCCTCCTCAGTCATATCGGCCGGTGATGCACCAAACCCCCACAAAAAGAAGTTACCATGCCTGCCCAGGGCAACTGCACCAACATCTTTTTGGCATACTCCACTTGAGATCATTTCTGCATCTGGTGATTCTGTAAACCTGTTTCCACGAGATACCAGGCCTATACGTGCTCCGGTACCATCCAGATAGCCCTCTTTTTGCACTCTCCACATTGGTATTTCTTTTGGAATACCAACTCCAGTGGTATAATGAAATACCCCATCCGGTGTTTTTTTGTTTTGCAGGGTTGGCACTACCTTTTCCAGGGGGCCTTTAAAGATGGCGTGGTTTGCATTCAGGTGATGTGCATCCGCATCCAGACAAAGGCATAGCCAGTCTAGTTTAAGCCCTATCCTGCGCCCCATTTCATCAGCGGTGCTCGCCATAAAAATAACCGGTTTAGAAAAATTATCGGGCAGGTAGCGGGCAGATATGTACTTCATGTTTCCCTTTTCATCTTTTTCCTGTTTTGCAGGTTCTAAAGGTGTGGTTGCAAAATCGAAAATGGTTACATCATAGGGTTCCGAGTCAGCGGGTTTCCAATCGCGGCAGTCCACGGCTTTTACCTCCGCAAAATATTGCCCCAGCAATGCCTTAAAAGCGGGCATACGCAAGGGATATTCAGCCTTGAATTCCTTTTCGGTCATCATTCCAGGGTACGACCTTTTGGCTTCCGGCATGGGCTTGGCCGGGTCGTAGCCTACAAAGAGTACTTTTACCGGGCTTTGCGAGCGCTGCTGTGCGTAGAGTGGCACCGCACATACCAGCAGGGCCAGCAAGAGGATATTGAATTTTATGTTCATCTTTTTATAACTATTTAAAAACTGTGGCTAACTTGTTGTCTATATCTTTTTCGGTTATCGTATGCACCAATATCTTTCCTTCCTTATCCAGCAATACATAACAAGGTAAGGACGGTGTCTGGTACAATGTGCCTACCCTGGCAGGCATATTTTTAACGGGGAATTCATCACAAACCTGGATCCATGGCATCCGCTCCTGGTCAAGCGCCTTAAACCAGTCCTTCCATCTGCTGTCATTTGAAACACTTACCATCTCGAGACCTTTATCCTTATATTTCTGGTATACTTGTTTCCAGTGGGGGATGGCTTCCCTGCAGGGTTTACACCAACTGGCCCAAAAATCGATCATAACGTACTTGCCTTTCAAAGAAGACAATGTAAATGACGTGCTGTCCCTTTTCAGCAAAGTAAAATCGGGTGCCAGACTGCCCGGGGCAACACGCTTGCGCATCTCCAGCTGCCTGGCGAGGCCCGCATAATAAACCGAAGCTTTAGCGGTCGATTCAAATTTAGCCAGCATCGATTCTATTTCGGATACAGTCATGCCAGGTTCAAACTGGTAATAATTGCTGAACATATATACCCCTGCTACCGAAGTAGGGTTCTTTGCCACAAAATCATTTATGTAATTCCATTGCCAGGCCTTATACAATTTGCTGATGGAATCTGCTTGTGCACGTTGTGCCTCATAATCTGCAGCTTTTGCTTTGTTGAGTTCGGCAAATACTGACTTAAATTTCAACTGCTGAGGGTCATTTTCAAATTTCTGGTATTCATCCTGGGTTCTGGAACCGCTAACCTTAAACTTCGTCAGGTTTGCGCCCTTATCCATACCATAAGCGGTGTAATCGTAGTGCTCGGCACCGGTGGTATCGCCATCAACCGTAATTTTCCCATTCTCTACAAACAGCCGCACCGCCCAGTTTCCCGGGGTAATCAGTAAAGTCATGAGTTCGGGGCCCTGAACCTTACCTTTAAGTTCAAAAGTCCCGTTCTTGAACAGCACACTATCAATTACCTTCGAGGTCCTGTTGCTATCCATATAACTGACCAATTTGATCATCCCCTCATTTATTCCCCTTATGCTGCCGGTAATTACATAGTCTTTTGCATTTTTTTGGTTGCAGCTGCCTGCAATAATGAGCATCAGGCCCATTAAAAAATTAATTTTTGTGCTGGTTTTCATAGCTATTGGTTAAAGATTTCTGCCAGTTTTTTGTCCATTGCCTCATCATTCTCACCGCCGCCCCCGTAACGGCCAATGATAGTACCTTCTTTATCGATAAGGATTTTGGTTGGAAGGGTATGTATGGCATAGGAATCGCTCAGATCTGCAGAGCGGTCAAAGCTATTGCCTACCTGTTTCAGCCCCCTGAGTACGTGTTTCCATACGCCTATCCCGTCTTTTTCTACTGCTTTTTTCCAGGCTTCAGGGTTGCCGTCGTCGTCTGATACGCCCACAATTTCCAGGCCTTTATCTTTGTATTTGCTGTATAAGGATAGCAAATGCGGATTGCCTTTTCGGCATGGCACGCACCAGCTTGCCCAGAAGTCTAAAAGCAGGTATTTTTTGCCTTTATAATCGGCCAGGTTCAGGGACTGTCCGTTGATATCGGTTGCAGAGAAAAGATTGGCCTTTGCCCCAGGTGAACCTCCTTCAAGGTTTTTGATTTCTTTGGCAAATTCCTGTCCGTACTTGCTTTGCTTTATACGTTCAGAAAGGCCTGCATAAATGGCTTTTGATTCGTCAAGAGACATTGAGGATGCCCTCCAGCGCAACATCGATGCAGTATAGTAAGAATCGGGATGAGATTTGATAAACTCCATATCAATTTCCCCCAGCTGCTCGCGGAAAGGGTCCATTTTGTCTTTGGCAGTGTTTGCCGCTTCCTTCAATGCTTCCTGCTCTGCTTCTGGTTTACCAGCTTTTTTTGCTGTGCTGTAGGCAATATTGGCTTTATCATATTCCGCTGATAACTTTCTCATCTGGTCCATTACCGGCTTTTGACGCAATTCTAACGCAGCGTATTCATCATGGGTTTTAGAGCCCTTCAATTTCAGGTTCCTGAAATCACCCGCGGTCAGTTCCAGGCTTAGTTTTCCGGATTCCAGGAACAGCATCCCCCGGTTCGGATCGTCCATCATCCTGCCAGCCTTTTCACTTTCGATAGAGGCCATAACCGGCTCCAGGGCTGTACCTTTGAACACAAAAGTGCCGTTCTTAACCAGTGTACTGTCCATCTGGTACTTGCCACCAGATTCGTAGGCAAGTTTAAGCTTGCCGGTTTGCATACCTTTTATTTTGCCTTGTAAAACAAATGTGCCCTGCTGGGCCATAACAGGTAGTATTCCTGTGAATAAAAGGCAGGTTAATAAGTATTTTTTCATAGTTTTTTAATAGGCGCAGCACATATGCGTGCTGCGCTGGTAAACAATTGGTTAATTGGCGTTATATCCTGTATTCTGCTCACCAAACTGAGGATTGTAAACAAACTCCGTTTGCGGAACCGGTATGATATATTGGATCTGACTGGTAATGGTTGGTTTAAGTGCTTTAACAGTGTCAAAAGGCAGGCGAAGCAAGGCCATCCACTCACTGCCATCCTCAGCCACCATGCTTCTTGATGTTTCCTTATAGATTTCTACCAAAAGTGCAGCAGGTGTGCCAGCAGTGGTCACTGCGATATATGGCGCATTCGTAGCGGTTAGCCCCCCTTTTTGCTGAATGGTATGCACCAGCGTCCTGGCATCCGTAAGGTTTCCGCCCGAGCGTACAATGGCTTCTGCTTTCAGCAGGTAAACCTCTGTGAGTCGCAGCACATAATCGGTTTCTGTTAAGGCTGTAGGGCTTGAGCCCACGGCCACATATTTGGTAAAAAAGGTGGTATTGGGTGAATACTGCTGATAAGGTGTTGCCGGGCCGATGATCCAGCCTTGGCGCGGATCATCTGTATACAAATTCTTTAGTGCCAGGGTGGCAACATATAGAGATGACGCGGAAGGCCAGTATTGCCTGGTTTTACTGTAGGGGTCTGATGCCTGCAATGCCTGGGGCTTTATGCCAAGGATAACCTCTTTGCTGGCCAGGCCGGCTACACGGAAAAGGTTTTGCTGACTGGCTTCCAGTTCATAAGCAGGGTTCTGCATGATCTGATCGGCCAGCTGGATCACTGATGCATAATCACCGCTTTGTCCGCGGTTAATCAGCACCCGCATTTTCAAAGCCATGGCGGCCCATTTGGTGGCATAATGGTTTGGATTGCTGGCCGGGCCGTTGGCAATCGCTTCATCCAGATCTGCCAGGATAAAATCATAACTCTCCTTTACTGTACTGCGCTTTTTAAGGATATTGGTCAGTGTCGACAACTCATCGCGTAGCAAAACACCCTGCGTACTGTTTATCTTGTACCATTCTGCATAATAGCTCAGTATTTTAAAATGAGCATAAGCCCTTATAAACTTGGCTTCGGCCAGGATCTCCTTTTTCCGGTTACCGCTGAAAGCATTATCCGACAGGGCATTTACACCCGCAATTACGCCATTTGCAGCGTTCAGTGCACGGTAAGATTCATTCCAGAAAGTTCCGCTGGCTCCTTTAGTTATATTTAGTTCTTCGCCAAAAGACCCGAAGCCATAGCCAATATATCCTGCAAATTCAGCCGGAAGGATCTGGTGCATCTGCCACCCGGTTTTGATGTTTGTTGCGTTGGCAAAATTATAATAGGCACCGTTTAAAGCAATCTGAGAGGTAGCTTGATCAATAATGGTATTGCCTTCCACCTTTGCATTTTTAGGCGGTGCGCTCAGCTCTTTTTCACAGCCATAACCAGTAGTAATGATTATCGCAACTGCCAGTATTTTATATAATGTTTTCATGTCTGTTTATTTCTATTTGTACTAATTTATGTGCTACAAGCCTACCCTCAGGCCAATGCTGATCTGCCTTACGAACGGATACCCCCCTGCATCGCTGTAACCACCTATAAGGCTATAAGGGTCATTACTTACCTCAGGGTCTACACCAGGGTAGTTGGTGATCGTTAGTAAATTGGTTCCGGATACATAAGCAGACACGCTATTGATTTTGAGTTTGTCTGTCAGGCTTTTCGGAAGCTGGTAGGCCAATGTTACCGACTTCAGCTTCAGGAAAGAAGCATCGTACACATTGTCGCTGGCTGCATAAGCATAAGAACTCTCACCCATAATCAGCCTTGGCCTGGTAGCAGTTGGGTTTTCCGGTGTCCAGCGGTCCAGGATACGGATACCTTTATTTGTTCTCTGGCTCACATCACGGTTTTGGATGTCGGCAAGGTAATAGATGTCGTTCCCGTACGAGAAGGTAGCCAGTGTAGTGAGGCTGAAGTTCTTATAGCTTAGCCTATTGGTATAGCCGCCGTAGTACTTGGGCTCTGCCCGGCCAATGATATCATCTTTAAAATAAGTAAATCCCTGATAGCCCATATAATTTTCAACTACCTCATAGCTGGCATCACCAATGCCCAGGTAAGGATAATATGAAGGACTTAATGCACTATAAGCATCAACTTCCTCCTGCGTAGTTAAAATCTTTTTAAACACCCTTCCATACAGCAGGCCTACAGGTTCGCCTACTTTCAATACGGTATTTCCAAAACGGTAAACGCCCGGGTTTGCCGGATCCTCAATATCATTGTTCAGTGCAAGTACTTTAGAACGGTTGCCTGCGATGTTAAAGGTACCCGACCACTGGAAATTTTTATTGCGGATAAAATCTGCACCTATGGTTAACTCCAGTCCCCTGTTACGAATCTTCGCAATGTTGGCAGTTACCTGGTCAAAACCGGAGGTTCCCGCAACAGATGTCGGGAACAAAATCCCCGAAGTGGTCTTTTCATAGTAGCCGATCTCTCCGCGTAAGCGTGAGTTGAAGAGTTCAAATTCGAGGCCTGCATCTTTCTGCAAGGTCGATTCCCATTTCAGCCGCTGGTTACCCAATTGTGTTGGCGAAAGTCCATTAAGGCCTGCATAAGATACCGGTGAATAAAGGGTATAAAACAGGTTGTCGGCAATGTTTTGTGTGCCGGTGTACCCCATACTGCCCCTCAGCTTAAGCTCGTTAACCCACTTCACATTTTTCATGAAGCTTTCCTGGGAAATGCGCCAGCCCAGGCCTCCTGAAGGGAAATAACCTACACGGTTGGCCTTTGGAAATTTGGACGAAGCATCAGACCTACCGGTAAAAGTAACCATGTATTTGTCCATGAAGCTGTAATTTGCCCTCAGGTAAAAACTCAGCAGTGAACTCTGATCGGAAGTACCGGTTGAAGGCAGCGTTACAGCTGCAGAGGAAAGGTTGTTCAGATAAGTATCGTCGGGGAAGCCCTGCCCGCTGGCCGAAAAAGCATTTTGTTTGGTAATCTGCCAATCGGTACCCAATATTACGTCCAGGCTATGCTTGTCGTTAAATTCTTTCTTCCAGGTCAGCATGTTCTGGATGAAGGTATTTACCTGTTCTGTTTGGGCCTGGGTAGCTGTTCCATTGCCCGAGCTGCCCGAACCATTGGGCGTAGCTACAGACACGGTACTTGGTACATAGTTCGTTTGACGGTAGTTGTTGTAATTCACAGCTACCGAACTTCTGAAAGTAAGCCCTTTCGTGATATCATATTCCCCCGCAAGGCTTCCAATGGCAAAAATTGTATTAGAGCGGTTGATGCCCTTTGTAAGCAGCAAGGGGTTTTGAAAACCCTGGTAAGCATAGGCGCCCAGGTCAGCCGGATCAAGGATTTTGATGCTTCCATCGGCATTATAAGGATCGAACGTTGGAGGTGCAAAAAGCGCCTGTGTGTACAATCCATTAGTGATGTTATTGGTCATGAAACCATAATCCATATTGGTATTGATGCGGAACCTGCTGCTGATCTCGTTATCCAGGCTTACTTTACCGGCAATACGCCGGAAATCGGTACCCAAAACCGTTCCTTCATTTCTATTGTAGCTCAATGAAGTGTAGTAACGCGTGCCGGTGCCACCTCCCCTTACCGAAAGGTCTGCATTCTGCGTGATGCCGGTACGTGTTACCAGGTCCATAAAATCGGTATTTGCCGTACCGAAGAAATTAGGATCTGTAAGGATTTGTGTAGCCACACCGTCCGGAGCCTGGCCGGCGATACCCCTCACGTCATTCAGGTTTTTAGCTGCTTCTTTGATAATTGTGATGTACTGGTCCCTGTCCAACACCTTCTCGTTCTGTACCAGACTGAAACCATTGTACACATTGGCTTCAAAAGTAGGTTTCTGATTGATCATCCCCTTTTTCGTAGTAATGATTACCACACCATTAGCGCCTCTTGATCCGTAAATCGCTGTCGCAGATGCATCCTTTAATATCGTTATCGACTCAATGTCGTTGATGTTCAAGCCACCCAAGCTGTTAAGCCCTCGTGCAAAAGACCCCGCCACAGTTGTATTCGGATCGTCTTGTCCACCCCGGTCAACCGGACTTACAATATCAGAAGCAGTTTGCTGGAACCGGTTTTGCACCTGTACCTGCACTCCATCTATAATGTACAAAGGATCGTTTCCACCGATAAGCGAGGTTCCGCCCCTCACCCTGATCTTGGCCACACCGCCCGGTGAGCCATCGGCCTGTACTACCTGTACCCCGGCAGCCTTACCACTCAGTGCCTGGTCTATTGTTGCAAAAGGCACATCTCTTACCTCGTTGATATTTACCGTAGCAACAGATCCTGTAAGGTCTTTCTTTTTCATAGTTCCGTAACCTACCACTACAGTTTCTTCGAGCTTGTTCTGGCTCATCTGCATCACCACCACCATCGTTGGGCTGGCTGTCATCTCTCGGGTAACATAACCTACGTATGAGAATACCAGCACCGCATTATCTGGTACAGAAAGATTAAAAAAGCCCTGTTCATTAGATGAAGTTGACCTTGTAGAAGTCCCTTTCAGTTTAATACTCACACCTGCCATCGCTTTACCGTTTTCATCCACCACGCGGCCACGAACATCAACAGCAGAAAAAGCATTCTTAAGTTTATCCAGAAAGGAAGGCTCTTTTTTTGAAACCACTACAGATTTTTTAATAACCTGGTATTCAAACGGCTGCCCCTCAAACACCTGCTCAAGCACCTCAGTTAACAGGGCGTTCTTTACATTTATATTTACAGGTCTGGCATTTCTTAAATTGGTTGTTGTGAAAAGAAAATCGTAGCCGCTTTGCTTTCTGATCTCATCAAAAATGGCTTTAATAGGTGCATTTTTCTCTGAGAGCGTAATTCTTTGTCCATAGGTAGCTGCATTAACCTGCAGAATAGCTGTGATCAGGAATAAAGTGGTCCACTTCATAATCAACAGAATTTTGGTCACATAGCGCACAGGCTCTGTAACCCTTTTGGTGTAAAATTTGTACATTTGTTAGAATGGTTTAAATGGCAGGCCTTCATTTTCGAAGATGTACGGGCATGCCGCTTGGTTGATAACTTAGGTTGTTGATATTGAAACCAGTAATCTTTATCCCGGTTCACAGGCCGGGATATTTTTTTCTGGAGTTCTTCTTGTAGAAATTAATTCATTACGGTGACCCTCCTTCCTTCAATTTTAAAACGAACGGCTCCGGTGCCTTCCAGCATAATCAATACGTCACTGATGTTTGTAAACCGGGATATGGCCCCGGTAAACCCTTCCCTGCTAATTTCCCCCTCATAATTGACATCAATATCGTACCAGCGGCTGATTGTTGACATCACCTCAGTAATCTTCTCATCGTTGAAATAAAAATATCCCTTTTTCCAGGAAACTGCGGCTTCTAAATCGGCTGAGCCTACATTCAACTGCCCCGGTGTCAATACCGACTGCTGCCCCGGTTTCAGGATCACTTTATTATTTTTTCCAGTCACCATCAGGCTTCCTTCCAATAGTGTAGTTTTAATCGCTTTATTCTCCTGATAACTATTGATGTTAAAGTGCGTTCCCAACACCCTGGCCTCCTGTCCATCTACATTTACTATAAATGGGTGCAGTTTGTCTTTAGCTACTTCAAAATATCCCTCACCCGACAATTCTACCCTCCGTTCAGTTAAGTGGCCAAAGCTACGGGGAAACCGTAAGTAAGACGCAGAATTTAACCATACTCGGGTACCATCAGACAGAACAATTTGAAATTGTCCGCCCCTTGGTGTGCTTACATTCATATTTTCACGTCCTATCATGGAAGAATCACCAATCTGCACTTTAGTCCCGTCGTTATACACCAATTTAGCAGCTTCAACAACAATGCCCGTTTTTGCATCGTTAAGATTGATTACTTTACCATCGGCAGTTGTTAATATTGCTGTGTTCTTACCTGGGGAAATATCGTTCGCATACCGAACACTCGTTCCAGGTTTTTTCATGAGGTAAAAGCCAAAAACAGCTGCTGTTAGTGTGGCTGCAATACCTGAAATTTTTAACCATAGTGCAAACTTTCCGGCAAGAGGTGTTTTGTTTTTCTGAATGCCGGCCCATATTTCTTCAGATGCTGCGGATAGCTGTGTCTCAGAAACCTCATTTCCTTCTTGCTGATTAAGCTGATGCAGCCAATATTTGGCCATAGCCTCCTCTTCGGCACTCAGCTTTTCCTTATTGAGCTTACTTAATATATCTTTGATGTCTTTTTTCATTTCCTGTTGATGCAACTATACCTGCATTTAAAACAAAGACGATTGTGAAAAAGGGATTAGGTACAGCAGCAGGAAAAAAATTCTCTCTTAACGCCCCAGGAGATATAAAAGCCAGACTACAATACCCAGTTTAGTTCTAAGGTGTTTCGAAGCTCTTTTAAGCTGGGTAGAAACGGTATGTTCTGAGATTTCCAGCTGGCTGGCAATTTCTTTTGTGCTTAGAAAGGCTTTGTTTTTAAGTTCAAATATCTCTCTCATCTTTGGTGGCATGGCCGCAATTTCCCTGGCAATCAGCCCTGCAATATCCTTTTCCCTGATCAGATAATCAGTTTCTGTACTATCTATTTCTATAAAGTGCTGACCACTTTCAATGTATTTATGTACGATATTTTTATGCTTAAAAATATCAAAAACCCGGTTGAGCACCATTTTGTATAAATAGCCGGCCAGGGTAGTTTTCAATTCAAAATTCTTTCTTTGGTTCCATAGCCAGGTAAAAACTTCCTGAACCAAATCTTTGGTGTCCTCATCATCTTTGAGCTTCCTGTAGGCGTACAGATACAGCAACCTGTGGTAACGCTCATAAATTTCAGCAAAGGCCGCTTCATTCCCTTCTTTCAATAAAGCAACCAGTTCCAGATCATTATGTGTGCTGTAAATGTTCATTCAGTAGCTATGTTCATCCCCCTATTAAACTCTTCCAGTTAAAGGTACTTTTTTTTTGACAGTCAAAAACACTTTGAGGTTTAAATGCCAATAATAGGGAATTATTTTTATTACTAGGAGACAGCCACTCAATAATCTTTCGCAGACGACAAAATCTTAGCCCTATTAAAAAGATAGCCGGATAAATCTATTATCCGGCCCATTCTTTGATCAGATACTGGCCACCAGCAACTCATCATATTTTACGTTTGTTTATTATTTGAAGATTTGGCTCAACATCATATCCAGTTCAGTGTCATCCGCAAACTGATGCACAATTTTACCCTCTTTATCAATCAGGATCTTGGTAGGATAGCCCCCAACTTCGTATAAACTGGAAAGATCTATATTCCCGCCCTTGTCATTTTGCTTACCCCTGTTTCTGAGCACCTGCGGCCAAAGCCCAATCCCATCATCTTTGATTGCTTTTTTCCAGCCAGCAATGTTATTGTCATCGTCAGAAATGCCAATAAACTCCAGTCCCTGATCTTTGTACTTCTTGTAAACAGCAATCAAATGCGGGTTGCCAGCACGGCATGGGCCGCACCAGGTTGCCCAGAAATCGAGCAATACGTATTTACCTTTGAAATCGCTCAACTTAACCGGTTTACCATTGGCATCCGTCACCGCAAAATCAGGGGCTATAACCCCGTCGGTTATCTTTTTCACATTAAACAGCTGCTTGTCCCATTCTTTGCCTATGGCGCTTTTCTTTAGCTTATCGTCAAAGCCTGCATACATGCTTTTTAGGGCTTCCTCGCTCAAAATACCTGAATTAAGGGCATTGTAGGCTGTAAAATAAGTGTTAGGGTATTTTTTAAATGCTATTTTCAATTTTTCATTGCGTGCTGCAATATAAGGGGCTGCAGCGGCTCCCATTCTTTTGTAAAGATTTTCATAGTAGGCCACAGAGTCTTTGTTCACCACATCTGCCTTACGTATTTGCGACATCCGCATAGAAGCATAGTTCAACGAGTCGTAAATGCTGGAAAGGTCAAACCAAAAGGCTTTATTTTCAGCCTCCACTACAGTCATGATGTCGTTGTTGGGACTTCCCTTCGCCTCTATCTGTTTTCCTCCTTCATACAGCTTTACCTTTATTTTACCGGGCTCAATAAACACATTAAAATATTGGCTAAACATTTTTTTCTTATTTTCAACGATGAGTGTACCAAGCGAAACCATTTTTGCCTTTCCTTTAAAGAAAAAACTTCCATCAGGGTTTTGTGCACTGTCTAGCAATACGCCTCCATATCTATCTCCCGATAGCAGGATTTTTTCCGAACCGGGAAACTTTCCGGAAATTTCATAATCAAAATTCTGTACTCCTTTTACAGTTGTTTGCAAGCCCTTTACCTTTGCCTGCTGTCCAAAAGTTGCTCCGGCTATACAAAGTATAGCAGCAGTAGTTAATGTTTTTAATAGTCTCATTGTTTTTTATGTTTTTTGTTAGTAAGGCAAATCGGCCTTATACAAGAAAGACAACCCAAAGCAGGTTAAAGACTACAAGAAACCTAAAAAAGGTTTTGAGATCTGCAAAAAAAAGGCCGGATAAATCTTTATCCGGCCTTTTTTCAAACTTTCGCTTTTACGATTTAATGGTTACGCTAAATTGTACATCCTTAGGTGGTATACAACTGGTGTCATCGCAAGCACCAAAATTAACACTTCCCTTAACTGTGGTCTGGTTTTTAGATTTCAGCTTTACCTTTTGCTGAAAAACAGCTTTGTTTTCAAAATATTTCACCTGCATATTGAACATCTTTTCAAATTTTGCAATTGGTTTAGATTCGAGGGTTTTTCCAACGAGTGCATACTGAGCCGAAGGGGCAAAAGTAAATACTGTTTTGGTAGGGCCTCCATCGGCAATATCCTGCGAATACAAGTGCCAGCCCTCTTCAATAGTTGCTTTAAGGTACACAACAGCTTCTGTTGCGCTTACTTTTTTTGCTGCATAGCTCCATTTTACCGGATCTACCATTTGGGCCTTTACCAACTGTACCGAGGTTAGCAGCAGTAGGGCCATAATCAGTTTTTTCATTTGTTTTTATTGTTTATTATTTAGCTAAAATAACGATTTTTTGTTATGCATAGTATCATTCTGTTACTTCAACTTTTCTTCAAGTAAAGTCTCTAGCTCTTGCTCCGACAGGTTTCGTGCAATGATTACGCCGTTCGGATCAACAAGGACTGTGGCCGGGATACTGCTTACCCCAAAAGCACGGGAAATCTCGTTGTCCCATCCTTTCAGGTCTGATATATGATTCCAGGTAAGACCGTCTTTCCTGATGGCCTCCGTCCATTTAGCCTTATCGTTCTTATCTAAAGAAATCCCCAGAACGGTAAAGTTTTTAGATTTATAATGATTATAAAGCTTTACCATACCCGGATTAGCGGCACGACAGGGTACACACCAGGATGCCCAGAAATCAATCAGCAAATACTTGCCTTTAAAATCTCTTAATGACACCAGATTGCCCAGCGTGTCAGCCTGCTTCATTGCCGGAACCATTTTCCCAACTGCGGTGTTTCTCTGCCCTACCATAGAGGGCGTTATGAATTTAAAAAACGAGTTATCTGCCAGCAGGTTAGAATCCAGGCTGCTGTACAACTTCACCTCAGTAGCCATATCCAAACGATTTGACCATAACAAAAAGGGAGAAACCCCGGAGCCTGGATGCTGTTCAATGAATTTAGTTGCCAGCACCTCGCTTTTCTTGTTCAGCGCATTGTTTTTCTCTTTAAGTACTACTGCGGCTGCCGATTCCTTGTCCAGCGATCGCAATTTCGTATAGTTTTCCCTGATTTCAGTTTCCAAAGCACCTAAAGTCTGACGATATTGATTGTATTGTTCAATTTGCTTACCACCTGATAGTTTTGTTGACTTCAAATCATTGGCATCTGCTTCAATACTGACTGACTCGTTGTAAAGTACAAACTGAATTTGCTTCTGTGGTTCGATGGCTAAACTGGCAAAATAGGGAGAGCGCAATGCTTTCCCTTTATAACTGAATTTCCCTTTTTGAACAGGTATGGTGATGGCCTCGGGTGCACCCATATGATCTTTAGTGATATTGAGTTGCACAGATGGTCCACTAAAATTTTTGATGTTGCCATGTAGTGTAAATTCCTGCGCCATGGCACTGAAGCCACCAAGCAGTAGAAAGCTTAATACGATTTTGATTAACTGTTTCATATCTAATTGTTAAATATTTCTTCCAGTTTCTTGTTCAGGATCTCCCCTCTCAAATCTTTGGCTATGATGTTTCCTTTAGGATCTACCAGCAAAGTACTTGGGATACCCATAATGCCGTAATATTGAGAAACTTCGTTTTTCCAACCTTTCAAATCAGAAAGCTGGGTCCATGGCATACCATCATCTTTAATTGCCTTTTTCCAGTTGTCACCCTTATCGTCCAGCGAGATACCTACCACAGTAAAATTTTTGTCTTTATATTTATTATAAGCTTTCAGCACATTAGGATTTTCTGCGCGGCATGGTCCACACCAGCTGGCCCAGAAATCAACCAGCACATATTTACCTTTAAAAGCTGAAAAGTTAACCGGTTTTCCTTCAGTATCGTTCTGGGTGAAGTTCAGCATTGGTGTACCGATAGCGCTGCGTTTCAGTATGGCCAGACGCTCGGTAAGACGTTTGCCTTCCGGACTGGCTTTTACGTTTTTACCCAATTTATCGTACACAGCCTGTATATCCTTATACTCACCCATTCCGGCACGATCTGTAACCAGGCTCAGGCTAAAAGCGCTTTCCGGATGTTCGGCGATGTATTTATTGGCAACAGCACGTTTTTGCATCCTGATGTCCTGAAGCTTTTGTTCCAATGCCAGTTGTTCTTCCTTGCTCACCTTGCCGTACTTCTGGTACAAGGGCTGCTCCTGTGCTGAGAATGGCTCCAGCAGCTTATTGTATGCATCGGCCTCATCCTGGATTTTAGAGCCGGTAAGCTTCACTTTGTTCAGGGAGTCCATGCTTCCGTTCAGTTCCATATTTCCCGGTTCAACAAATAACCATACCGCCCTTTTTGGGAACATCACAGTTACTTTTTGCGGATTGGCCATAGGGGCTGTCCAGGTAAATTTGTCGCCGGCGGCTTTTACACTACTGGTTTTGGCTTCACTGCCTTCATAATAGTGGAAATTCAGTTCCGCATCGCCCAGGCCTTTGATGTTGCCTTTTACTGTAGCTTGCTGCGCAAAGGCTGTACCTGTTACACAGATCAACGCCGTTGCCGCCAATTTTTTAAGTGTTTTCATAGTTCTTTTATTTATGGTTCAATTAGTTAGCTTCCTAATAGCTCTGCTAGTTTACGATCTATTTCGCTTTTATCACCACTCTTCACTAAAATTTTACCTTCTTTGTCTAGCAGTACATACAGCGGTATGGTACCGTGTTTATACTTGCTGATCACCCTGGCTGGCATATTTTTTACCGGAAATTCATCTGCCAGCTGTATCCATGGCATTTGTTCTGCGTCCATGGCTTTTTTCCAGTCGCTCCACCGGCTATCGTTGGTTACCGCTACAATCTCAAATCCCCTGTTTTTGTATTTGGCATACACTTCTTTCCAGTGCGGGATAGCCTCACGGCAGGGCTTGCACCAGCTGGCCCAGAAATCGATCATCACATATTTGCCCCTGGTTGATGAAAGTGTAAACTTAGTGCTGTCTGGCTTCATTAAAGTAAAGTCCTCTGCATAATTTCCCGGCAATACTGCTTTTCTTTCTGCAACTTCTTTTTGAAGGTTGCTGTAGTACAAAGATTGTGTAGCTGGGGCTTTAAACTGGGCAAGCATTTGTTCCATCTCATTAAGCGGTAAACTGGAGTTAAACATATAGTGGTTGCTGAGCATATAAGCACCGGCAACTGAACCAGGGTGCTTGGCAATGTAAGGACGGATGTAATTCAATTGTGCTGAAAACAAGGCTTCTCTGCCTTTTAGTCCTGTGATGCTGGCTTCATATCCCTGATAGGCAGTGTGGCTTGCAGAGCCGTTTACCTGCACCTTTTTGAGTACAGCCCCCTTTACCCCACCGTATTGGGTATAATCATAATGTTGTGAGCCTGTTGTATCGGCAGTAATAGCTATGGCTCTGTTTTCCAGGAAAACCTGGGCACCCCAGTTCCCTGGAATAAAAGAAAGGCTCACCAGCTCTGGGGTATTCAATTTCCCGCTGACTACAAACTTGCCGTTCTTTACACTGGCTGAACCAATTTTTTTTGTGGTCCTGGTTCTTGAATCGTAAGTGGCCAGCTCTACTGTGCCATCGGCAATTCCTTTAACAGTACCTGTTAATGTGTAACTACCATCCTTTTGTGCAAAGCTACCAGACGAGGCCATAGCCAATAGCATAGCCGCAGCCAAATATTTTAATTTCCTCATGTTTAATCGTTAATTGTTAAAAATTTCAGCCAGCTTTTTATCCATGGCCTCATCATTTTCTCCACCGCCGCCGTAACGGCCAATAATCATTCCGTTTTTATCTACAAGGATCTTTGTTGGCAGTGAATGAATGGCATAGGGTTCCGTAATGTCGTTCGTTTTATCATATCCGGTGGCTGTTCTTTTTAAACCCCTCAACACGTGTTTCCATACACCAATATTGTCTTTTTCTACGGCCTTTTTCCAGGCATCAAGGTTGCTGTCGTCGTCAGATACACCTATGATTTCCAAACCCTTATCTTTGTACTTACTGTACAGGGAAAGCAAATGAGGGTTGCCTTTACGGCAAGGCACACACCAGCTGGCCCAGAAATCGAGCAGTACATATTTTTTACCTTTAAAATCGGCCAGGGCCAGGGGCTGTCCATTAATGTCAGTTGAACTGAACATCGAAGCCGGACTTCCTGGCGATCCACCTTCCAAGCTTTTGATCTCTTTGGCGATCTCTTTACCGTAGCTGCTTTGCTTTACCCTGTCTGATAATTTCGCATAAAGTGATTTCGATTCTGCCAGCGGCAAAGAAGAAACCTTCCAACGCAGGGCATAAGCCGTATAGTAAGAATCAGGATGAGTTTTTATGTACTCCATATCTATTTTACCTATCTCTTCCCTGAAAGGGTCCATTTTATCCTTCGCTGCAGTGGCAGCTTCCTTCAATGCTTCCAGCTCGGCTTCGGGCTTTCCGGCCTTCCTGGCGTCAATATAGGCCATATTGGCTTTATCGTAGACCGCCGACAGCATCCGCATGTGGTCCATTTGCGGCTTTTTACGGATATTCAATGCCGTTACTTCATCTTGGGTTTTAGAGCCTTTCAATTTCAGGTTCTTAAAGTCACCTGCAGTTACCTCCATTGTAAGGTTTCCGGGTTCAAGAAAAAAAGAAGTCAGGTTAGGATCATCCATCCCTCTGCTTTTTACTGCCCCCATAAAGTAGGCCATTACAGGCTCGTTCAGGTTGCCTATGAATTCAAAGCCCCCGTTTTGTATGGCCGCACTATCCTGAACAGCTTTACCATCGGCTCCAAGATACGACAGCTTTAAGAAACCGGAGTCCTGCCCTTTGATCTTCCCTTTAAGTACAAAAGTATTTTGCTGTCGGGATGATTTTACCATAGGATCGTTTTTTCCATACATCAATGCAGCCTCACTAATACTCAGATTAGTACCATTTGCATTAACCCGAGGCTTTCCTTGAGCAAAAGTGTTTGTAACACTGCCCAGCAGTGTTACAAACATCAGGGTATACTTTGTTTTCATCATAATTTATTATTGGTATAACGAGTAGGCCGGGACAAAGTCCCGGCCGTTTTAAAAAGTTTATACTTACGGGGTTATTGCCTTGGATATCCCGGATTTTGTTCCCCTATCGTTGGATTTAGCTGGAATTCTGTTAAAGGAATTGGCAGGATATACTGTTTCTGTTCAATTATGGTTGGTCTGAGTTGCCTTACTGTTGCAAAAGGAAGACGTAACAATGCCAGCCATTCAATACCGTCTTCGGCCACCATGTTCCTCGAGAATTCTTTATAAATCTCTACCAACATCAAAGCAGGTGTATTGGCATTCTCTACTGCAAGATAGTTAACCGTATTGGCCAGGGCAGTTATCCCTGCCTTTTCCTGCACCTGGTGAACCAAGGTTCTTGCATCGGCTAAATTGCCTCCGGAGCGGACGATAGCTTCTGCTTTAAGCAGGTAAACTTCTGAAAGACGGAAAACATAAGACTCTTCCACTTTTGGACCGAAGAATTTGCTCATATAAGTGGAATCTCTGATCGAAGCCTGGGTAGATGTGGTAGCCTTGGTGAGCATCCAGGTAGCTCGCGGATCATTTTCCAATAATTTTCTGAACTGCGGCGAGGCGAGATAGACGGAAGACTGTATAAACTCAAATCTGGACCTTTTGCCTACCTGCGAAGTAAATGGAGTAATGCCAAGTATAATTTCCTTACTGGTCAGTCCTTTTACCTGCATCAGGTCTTTCAGACTTGCTTCCAGCTGATAATTGGTATTGGCCATAACCTCGTTGGCTAACGTGATAATGCTGCCATAATCAGCAGATTGCCCACGTAGCATCAGCACACGCATTTTCAGCACTTTTGCAGCGGTTTTGTTGGCATAATAGTTTGGTCTGGTATCGGCTGCATTTGCAATTGCAAAATCTATATCCTGCAAGATAAAGTCATAGCTGTCTTTCACATTGCTCCGCGCCTGCGCGGCATTACTCAACTGCAGACTTTCCTTCCGCAACATTACGCCATAAGCACTGTTAATGTTGTACCATTCCGAATAATAAGCTAGCAAATTGAAGTGTGCATAAGCACGTAAAAACCGGGCCTCTGCCAGCATTTCTGCTTTCCTTGTACCCGTAAACTTACTGTCAGCTAGTGCATTTACCCCTTCTACAACACCATTTGCCGCATTTAGTATCGCGTAATTAGGTGTCCATAAAGTAGCCGAAGCCGCAGGCGTAACTGCATTGATGTAGTCGGGAACCTGCCCAAACCCGTACTGCATCCAACCCGCATACATAGCGGGTGTTACCTCGTGATAGATCGAATACGTGGTACTGTTTACTGACAAAGAAGTGCCCACTACAGCCAGGCGGCTGTAGGCTCCATTCATCGCCACTTCTGCACTTTTCTGATCGATAATGACATTACCTTCAACTTTGGCCTGAGGAGGCAAAGCATTCAGGTCTTTTTTACATGCGTACTGACTTATAGTGGTCAGCAGTAACATGATATAGCAAACAATCTTTTTCATCGTCTTATTTTTAAATTGTTAAACCCTCTGTTAAAATCCAAAACGTAAACCTATGGTCAGTTCCCTGGTGGTTGGATAGGTGCTCAGATCGCGACCGCCGCCAATAATACTGCCTGGTGCATCACTCACCTCCGGATCCAGTCCTGGATAGTTGGTGATGGTAAACAGATTTGTTGCAGAAATATAGATGGAGGCCATGCGTACATTCCACTTCGTTGCCAATCGTCTCGGAAGGTCATAAGCAAGGGTTATAGATTTCATTCTCAGGTAAGAAGCATCATACACGTTTTCGTTGGTATTGAATACACTACCTCCCCAGATTAGCCTTTGCCTGTTGCTGTTCAGATTGCTTGCGGAATAATGATCAAGAATAGCAACACCTTTATTTACACTGTTTACCACTGCCCGGTTAGAAACATCGTTCTGGTAAAGCAGGTCGTTTCCATACGAAAAGGTCATCAAGGTAGTAAGACTAAAATTTTTATAACCGAAGATATTGGTAAAACCACCAAAGAAATCAGGCGTAGCATTGCCAATGATGTCCTGCTTCCATACCTGGGTAGCCGGGTCTATCTCGTACGACAGGTCGCCGATGTTCAACCAGCGGTTAAATACGCTCCATAATGGGAACGCTGCTTTTTGCGCATCCAGCTGCTCCTGGGTTTTAATCACCCCCTGCGAGATCCTTCCATACAATAAGCCCAGCGGCTCACCCTCTTTCACGATACTGGTGCCCAGGTTAAGGGCGTTCCTGTTGTTCGGATCAGAGAACGGGCCTCCGTTTACTTTCAACACTTTTGAGCGGTTGCGTGCAATATTGAAAGCAGTACTCCAACTGAACCCTTTAGATTGAATAATGTCACCTCGAACATCAAATTCTAAACCGCGGTTCCGTACTTCTGCTATATTAACTACCACATTACCAAAAGCAAAACTTGGTGCAGTACTGATGTTCAGCAAGACCCCATCTGTGGTTTTGTCATAGTAACCAAAGCTTCCACGTAAGCGGTTGTTAAAAAAACCGTAATCCAGTCCCAGGTCTTTTTGCAGGGTAGACTCCCATTTGATTTTATCATTACCCAGTTGTGTAGGCACAATAGCGGCCGCTCCAGCATAGGCCGTAGGTGTATACAAGGTACGGAACATGTTATCTGCAATGCTGTTGGTGCCCGTTTTACCTGCACTTACCCTGATCTTCAGTTCGTCAATCCATTTTACATTTTTAAGGAAAGGCTCCTGGTTTATTTTCCAGGCAATAGCCCCTGAAGGGAAATACCCCGCCTGATTGCCCTGTGCAAACTTACTGGAGATATCGGCACGACCGGTAAAGGTTAACAGATAACGATCTTTAAAGGAATAGTTAGCCCTTGCATAAAAAGATAGCAATGCATATTGACCAGAAGGGTTACTGCCCCGTACCTGTGTAGGTGTAGCTGCTGAGGTTAGGTTATTGAGGTAAATATCATCCGGGAATGTCCTTCCTTCTGCAGAGAAGAACTCGGCAGTGTATTTTTCAAAAGATTGACCTGCAACCATGTTTAAGCGGTGGTCGGCATTGAACTCTTTATCCCAGGTCAGTGTATTTTCGATGAGTGTGTTTGTAGATTCATTGAGTGCCTGTGACCCTACGCCCCCACCTGCGCTTACACCACCCTGACTATTGGGATTGGCAATTTCCAGGTAGCTTGGGATGTAATTTCTTTGTTTATAAGAATTGAAATTAACCTGTAGCATACTTTTCAATTTCAAGTCTTTCAGGATAGTATACTCTCCGGATAAGGAGCCCCTGAGTTGGTTTGTTTTACCCAGATTGGTTGCAGTAGCCAGGGCCAGTGGGTTTTGCAAACCAAAATCGCTACCCACATTATAGTTATCGAATATTGTGAAGCTGCCATCGGCGTTGTATGGATTGATGGTTGGAGGTGCAAGCAATGCATTCCCATAAAGTCCGTTGGTTACATTATTTTTTGTGAAGCTGTAATCGACATTAGTAATTACCCTCAGTTTGCTGGTAATTTCATTGTCCAAATTCAATCTACCCGAAACCCTGGAAAAGTCGCTACTTATTAACGTACCTTTTTGCTGGCTGTAAGATAGTGAGCTGTAATAGGTAGAACCTGTTCCGCCGCCGCGTACCGACACAGTTGCGTTTTGTGTCAATCCGTTTCTTAGCACTTCATCCAGCCAGTCGGTATTGCCATTGCCCAGGTTCGCTGTACCATTCACGATAGAAAGCGACGCAGGGTCTGGGGTTCTGCCCAGACGCTGATCTTCGGTTACCCTGGTCTGTGCAGCCTCCTTTAGTACAGACAGATATTGATCACGGTTCAGTACTTTTTCAGACCTTGCCTTGCTAAAGCCAGCGTAGTAATTCATCTCCAGAACTGGCTTTTCATTCTTTTTACCTTTTTTAGTTGTTACAATAACAACGCCGTTGGCTGCCTTGGAGCCGTAGATTGCAGTTGCGGAAGCATCCTTCAGGATATCAATACTTTCTATATCTTCAATATTCAAGCCAGCCAGGTTGTTTAGTCCGCGTGCATAGGAGCCTGAGATAGCGCTGTTCCTGGCATTCTCACCACCATAATTCTCCATAGGGTTGGTCATATCAGTTGTACCCACAAAAGTATTGGTAACAGTTACGGGAACACCATCAATGACATACAAAGGATCATTAGAACCGATTAATGAGGTTCCGCCCCTTACCCTGATCCTTACTGCACCACCCGGTGCACCATCAGCCTTGATCACCTGCACACCCGCGGCCTTACCCACCATGGCATTGTCAAGGCTCATGAAAGGTACATTTTTTACTTCAGACATACTCACTGATGCTACCGAGCCAGTCAGGTCCTTTCTTTTTGTACTGCCATAACCAACTACTACGGTTTCTTCCAACCTATTCTGTCCCTGCTGCATCACCACAACCATGGTCGGACTGGCTGTCATCTCCCGGGTAACATAACCTACGTAAGAGAATACCAACACCGCATTATCCGGAACAGAAAGGCTAAAAAAGCCCTGTTCGTTAGATGAAGTTGACTTTGTAGAAGTCCCTTTCAATTTGACACTCACCCCCGCCATCGGCTTCCCGTCTTCATCCAGCACGCGGCCCCGAACATCAACAGCAGAAAAAGCATTCTTAAGTTTATCCAGAAAGGAAGGCTCTTTCCTGGAAACTACTACAGAATTGTTGGCCACTGAATAGTCAAAGGGCTGGTTCTCAAAAACCCGTTTTAATACTTCTTTCAGGTCAACGTCTTTTACCTGTATGGTAACCGGATTTGCGGTCCGTAAATTGGTGGTGGTAAATAAAAAGTCATACCCACTTTGGGTTCTGATTTTGTCTAATACAGACTTAATGGGCGCATTTTTTTCCGATAAGGTAATTTTTTGCGCATAGCTACCTGCGCTTACCTGCAGGATAACTGTGATTAAGAGTAAAGTGGTCAGGTTAACTCGCATAATCCATTCTCTTTTTCCGGTTCTATTCGCCCGGCGTAAAGCCAGGTTCATCATCAACTGGATTTTGGAAATACAGCCAAAAAGCTGTATCAACCTTTTTGTGTAAAAATTGTACATTTGCTTAGCATGGTTTAAAAACGGCTGGCCTTCATTTTCGAAGATGGAGGGGCCTGTCGCTTAGTTGATAGTTTAGATTATTGATGTAAACCGCTTATTGGGTTATCCTGGTTCCGAAGCCGGGGTAACCTTTTTTAAGGGTTCAGGTAGTAAAAGTTTAATTCATTACCATCACCCTCCTTCCTTCAATTTCAAAACGAACGGTTTTGGTTCTTTCCAGCATACTCAGCACCTCACTGATGTTAGATGCCCTTGAAATGGTTCCGGTAAACCCTTCTTCTGTTGGTTTATCTTTATAGATTACTTCAATGTTATACCAGCGGGCAATTTTCTGCATCACACTGTTTAATTTTTCATCGTTAAACCGGAAATAACCATTTTTCCAGGATACGGCCTCGTCCAGATCTGCATTCTTTACATCAAGATTACGGCCATTGCTGACCGCTTGCTCTCCCGGACTCAACACGGTATAACCACTGTCATCATTGCGCTTTTGCAGGTCATCCAATACTACCCGCACTGCACCTTCCAGCAAGGTCGTTCTAGTCAGGTTATCATTTTCGTAAGCACTGATATTGAAATGCGTTCCCAAAACAGTTACTTGCTGGTTCGGGCTTTTTACAATAAAAGGGTGCTCTTTATTTTTTGCGACTTCAAAATACGCTTCCCCAGTCAGCTCCACCCGGCGTTCCCCTCCCCTAAAAACCTGAGGGAATTTCAGGCTGCTGCCAGAGTTAAGCCAGACTTTACTGCCGTCGGGCAGTATCACCTGATAGGTACCACCGGCCGGAGTACGCATGGTCATCTCTACTGTTTTATCTTCATTAGGAATAGAAATTGAACTGCCGTCGTTGTACGCCAATTTGGAGGCATCAATCACAATCCCACTTTTCGCATCACTCAACCCTATGGTCTTGCCGTTGGCAAGAGTAAGTATGGCAGTATTTTTTCCTGGTGGCACATCATTGGCATATGCAGGGCCGCCAAAAGGATTTTTAAAATTACCGTTACCGATAAAAAAGACCAGCCCTACACCTACTACCAATAACACTGCCGCAGCAACACCAATAAAAGGCCAGGTCCTGAACCTGGGCCTAACCTGTTGCTGCAAGGGAAGCCCATGGCGCATCAGCAAAAGATCCTGGTTCAATTCTTCAGCAGTAATTTCAGCAATGGCATTCACATCATGCTGCAGGTACCAACTCTCCAGCAGCGCTTGTTCTTCTTCGCTACAGGTTCCAGCTTTATACCTATTTAATAATAATATGACTTCTTTACGTTCCATTGCTGCTCAATCTCTTTTCGCTGATTTATAATTAGAGTCGGCCAGGCCTAACCCTGGGCGTAGGTAAAAATGAAAAAAAACAAAATATTTTTTTTAAACGTCAATTTGCTAAAGAATAAACGCGGTAAATATGGCCGATCCGAGCTTTGTACGCAATATTTTCAGAGAGTTGTTCACTTGTTTTTTGACCGTTTTTTCAGAAAGGTTTAGCTGCTCTGCTATTTCTTTGTGACTGAGGTTCGCTTTGCGGCTAAGCTCAAATACTTCACGCATTTTTGGGGGAAGCGCTGCGATCTCTCTTTCAATAAGCGCCCTGAGTTCTCTCTCTCTTACCAGGTGATCTGTAAGGTAATCGCTCTTCTCTGCAAATTCGCCAATAGAAGATATGTACCTGGATGCTACATCCCTGTGTGAAATAAAATCAAATATTTTGTAACGTACCGCAGTATACAAGTAGGCCTGCAAGGTGGTTTTTACCATCAGATCGGCACGATTGTTCCATAAACTGCCAAAAAGATCGTGCACAATATCACGGCTCTCTTCCCGGTTGCGAAGTTTGTTAAATGCATGAATATATAAGGCCGCGTGGTAGCGGTTATAAATCTCAGTAAACGCAGCATTATCATCCGACCTTAAAAGCCTGGTAAGTTCAACATCAGACATTGAGTGATATGCAGCCATCTTTAATTCCCCTGAGGTAAATTTACGTAAAATTAACCTCAGGAAAACAATGGTACAGGGATTTATTTTCTAAATCCTGTCTTGCAAGTCTTCAGGGCAAATGAAACAATTCTGTCAGATCTGTTAAAACAGGTACTCCGTCTGCATTGCTCAGTACTATATCGCTCATATAAACCCACCATTGACGCATTACCTTTTCGCCAGCCAGGGCATCCAGCATCCTTCTGTCTGCAATTTTCATCGTTGCAAAAAGCGTATCCGTTTGCCCATCCAGGTAAATGGAATAATCGGTTACCCCGGTCTTTTTTAATAAAGAGGATATTTCCGGCCATATTTGCTCATGGCGTTTTTTATATGCAACTGCACATCCGGGCAGCAAAGTCATTTTAAAAGCCAGCCGTTCCATATCACTCTTTTATTTTGATAACGGTTACCGCAAAAGGCTTAACCAGAAAAACACCGGGCTTAACTTCAGCGTTTGCTATAGGATTGTCGCCAGTATTTACATCAACTGTCTGTAACGTTGCCCCTTCCATAGCAGGCAGTTTCAGGTTAATGGTCTTATTGGTTTTGTTGATGAGCAATAGTTTTTTACCCCCTGCCGTGATAAATGCCTGGGCTGCAACATCAGGATTATTCGAGTTTGCCGGCACCAGCTTATCGCCCGGTCCAAAATTGTCTTTAATCAGTTTCAGCACCCAGTACCTGGCGTTGGGCTTTCCTGTTTTCCAGTTGATCATCGTCACGTCAGGAAACTGGGTAGGATATCCTACCAATTGTGATTCGCCCGCTACCTCTATGCCTATTTTGCTCAGTTCTACATAAAGATAGGCAAACATAGCACCCGACAGGTTCCAGTATCCATCCGGGATCACTCCTTTATAATCCCTATTCTGCAGAATGGTACCAATTTCATTGATATGGGTAAAAGTATTTGCTGACAAACGCTTGCGGATGTTTTCGATGTAGCGCACACGATCCAGAAAACCATTGGCCTGATCGAAAAACGAGTACTGGTAGCTGTCTATCCCCTGGTCAAGCGAGGCTGGCCGGCCATAGAAATGATAGGAGATCCCATCCAGCGGTACGCCGGGTTTATGATTGGCTGGATTAAGAAAATACTCAAACCACTGCGGGTCAGTTTCAAGGGCAACGGAAATCCCCACAAACTTTGTGTCGGGTGAAATCTTTTTAAGCTCCAGAACCACTGCATCATAAATTCTGGTATAAAGTTGTGGTGACATCCGGTGTTCCAGATCCGGCTCGTTCAACACTTCCCAATATGGAAATTTATAGTGGTACCCGGATTTATGGAATTTGCCCAGTTCGTCGGTAAAACCTCCTTTGGTATACCAGCGAAATACCCTTGCAAAATAATCTGCAACTTCTTTACCTGTAGTATCGCGAAGTTCCTTACCTTGATTGTATTCCCAGAAAGGCAGATCAGGGTCGTTAGGATATTGCACTGGCTTAGCTGTTTTAAACATCCATACCGGTATGGTACTGAAGTTGATGACAGGAGGATGTCCCTTTGTAGCGTCCATGAAGTCGACGAGGGCCGGATCTGCATATTGAAAATCCCAGAAAGTTTCAGTAGCTGTTGGTGCCTTTAACTCGGCAACCGCCGCCTTTGGATAAGGAAACCAGGGCACATAACGAACATAATCGGCGCCAATATTTTTTAAAGCCTCAAAGCTGGCCTTATGAATAGGCGAATTTGCACGCAGCATGGGATTGTATACCACCTGCAACGTTGGTATGGTTTTGGAAACCGCAAGTGTGTTGTTCCAGTTTATAGTAAGGTTTTTTTCCTGTGCAGCAAGCTTTTTAAATGACAGCGCAGCCACAAATAGGATGACCAGGGGAAAGGTTGGGTTTGGTTTACGATACATATCTGGTTAGTTAATTAAGGGGGCTTAGCGCCCCCTGGAAATTACAATGGATTTTGGGTCAGTTCAGGATTGATTTCACGTTCTGACTGCGGAATAGGGTACAACAGTTTTGCCGGGGTAACGTTATAGGATGCTGGCGAAAGGTAATTGTACAGTTGTTTCATCTGGGCCCCGTGGGCGGTCATGACCTGCACAGCTTTGTCGGTACGCACCAGGTCATGCCAGCGATGATTTTCAAACGCCAGCTCTACCCTTCTTTCATGCGCTATAATGTCGCGAAGTGCCGCCGGATCGGTAGTGGTAATATTATGCGTGGTATTTCCAAAAGCTCTTTCCCTTACGGTGTTCAATGGGGCCAGCGCCAAACCGGATTTCCCATTTTCATTCAAAGCTTCTGCCAGTAACAGCAAAGCGTCTGCATAGCGGTATACCGGCCAGTTGTCATTGGTATTGTTAGGAGCGGGATGCGGCGTGTGTAAATATTTTTTAATGTAGGGGACACCAATTTTACCAGCAGCAGGCACATAATTGAGGATACTTTTATTCGCAGAAATCACAAGCTGGTCGCTACCATTATATGTGCCTTCGGCAATAGCAATAGAGGCATCTTTACGGCTATCACCAGCTTCATAAGCAGCTATCATATCCTGTGACGGGGTATTCCAGCCACCTGTTGCGCTATTGTTGGTAGCTGTACCTGTTATTAATGTAGTTGTGGTAGTGCGTGGTAAAAACTGATAAATGAAATTACTCGGCGCTGTACCCAGGGCCGTGCCCTCCAGGTATTGTACCTCAAAAATAGACTCTTTGCTGTTCTTATTTGCCGGTAAGAAAGCATCTGCATAATTGGTCTGCAATCCATACCCCATGGTGGCCAATGTACCTAACACGGTTTCTGCCTCCGCAAATTTTTTCTGCGTCATCAGCACCTCAGCATATAGCATGGTAGCAGCACCTTTAGTAGCCTGACCGCTTTGCGGGAATTTGGCAGGCGCAGCCAGTTTGGCAATCGCCTCCTTCACATCGGTAGTGATCTGTGCATACACTTCCTCTACCGTAGCGCGTGGCAGGAAAGCATCATCTGCCTTCTTCACTTCTTTTAAATATAAAGGCACCCCAGCAAACAGACGCACCAGCTTAAAATAATTAAAAGCCCTTAAAAACCTGGCCTGCCCTTCGATATCATTTCTTGCTGCCTCAGGAATATCTGCCTCTTTCAAACGCTCTATTACAATATTGGCTTTGGATATGCCGGAATAGCAGGCAAAATAAACTGTGTTTGTATTGGCATTGGTAGGTCCATCCATAAAGTCGTCAATGTTTTCCTTAAACAGGTAAGCGGTACCTCTGTTGCTTGGGTAAGGCTGATAGTGCGTATTGTCTGACCGCATTTCTGAAACATAGAAGTCCTGGTTCATCAGGTCCCTGAGCGGCACATAGGCTGCGATAACGGCTTGCCTGAACTGGGCCTCTGTCTTATAAAAAGTTTCTGGAGAATAGGAATCTTCAGGACTCAGTTCAATGAAACTCTTCTTGCAGGAAGTCAGCATTAAAGAAAGCATCAAAGAGAACGTTAAAAAGAGCAATCTGGTGTATATAAATATGCTTTTCATCTCTGTATATTTTTTCTTGGGGACTATTTAAATGTTGTTGAAATACCAACCGAGAATGTTCTTGGAATAGGATAGGCGTTTTCATCTATCCCGATGCCAGCTGTTGCATCTGTTCCCGAAAGGTTGATTTCCGGACTGAAACCAGAGTAACCGGTAATGGTGAAGGCTTGCTGTACCGAAGCGTACACCCTTAAAGTTTTAAGCAGCAGGTTACCTTTAAGTGGAACCGTATAGCCCAGTGTAATGTTCCTGGCTGTTAAATAGGAGCCATTCTCTACCCACTGACTGTTTACCTGACGGCCTATTGCCGTAGTACCGATCCGTGTGCTTGGATACACACCCGATCCGGGATTCTGCTCCGATCTCCACCGGTCTTTTATTGCCGCCAATGGGAGTCTTGAACCATCCATATTTGCAAGATATGCCCATTTTGCAGGGCCAAGGATATCTCCGCCCACAGCGCCCGACATCATGATGTTCAGATCAAAATTCTTATACCGGAAGCTGTTGTTGATACCGAAACTGAAATCTGGTGTTGGATCGCCGATAAACGTCCGGTCGTACTCATCACTGATTACCCCATCTGGTACCCCATTAGGCCCCGATACATCTCTCATTTTAATTGTACCGACATTGGAAGCTGAGCCATATTTAGGAGAATTGGCCAGGTCGGCCGCGTCTTTATAAAGCCCCTCAAATATAAAACCGTAAAATTCCCCCAAACGATGTCCTACCTGGTTACGGTAATAATCGGAGGTTACCGTATTGTTCCGTCTTATAAACCCTGGCGCAACCAGAGCATTGATAATGTTCCGTTCAAAGGAAATGTTAAACCCAGAATTCCATTTTAATGCCCCCGTCAGATTACTTGTATTGACTGCAATCTCGTGGCCCCAGAACGCAAACTCACCGATGTTATACTTAATGGTCTGAAAACCTGAAGCCCTGGGTATAGGCCTGTCCTGAATCATGCCATCCGTTATTTTATGGTAGTAATCGTAGTTAATGGATATCCTGTTGTTCAACAATCCGAGTTCAAATCCTACATCAAATTGTTTGTTCCTCTCCCAGCGCAGCTCTGAATTTCCAAGGGTATTGATGGTATTTCCAGAAACCAAAGCCCCGTTCAGAATGTAATTGAACTCTCCCATTTTGGCAATGGCATCAAAGTTCCCAAATCCGTTATTTCCCGTAATACCGTAACTGGTCCGGATTTTCAGAAAATCCACAAACTTAAATTTTTGCATAAAGGCCTCATCGCTGATGATCCACCCCGCCGATACAGAAGGGAAATAACCATATTTGCGGTCCTGCCCAAAACGGGATGAGCCATCGCTCCTGATTGCACCCTGTAAAAGATAGCGGCCTTTATAATTGTAATTTAGCCTTGCAATGGCCGACAACAAAGAGTAAGCAGTAGCGTTGCTGCTCCCGGCGGTAATGGAAGTAGCAGCACTCAGATAAGGCACATCATCGCTTGGAAAACCAGTACCTGAAACCGAATTGCTGTTCTGCTCAAACTTCTGTGCCGAGTAGCCGGCAAGTGCTTCAATGTTATGGTCTTTGCCAAGTGTACCAGCATAGTGCAGATTTGCTTCTGCCGTCCACGAAAAATTGTCTACAGAACTGCTCAGTCCGCTGGCAATCGAGTTTGCATTGATAAACGAAGGGGTAAACTGTTCCCGGGTTTCTGCCCCTTTATCGGCAGCAAGATTAGTTTTCAGACTCAGCCCTTTTAAAAATTCATAGTTTAAAAATGCGTTTCCAAGTATCCTTGTAGTTTTGTAGTCGTCTTTAGACATCGTAAACTGTGCATATGGATTGATATAGGAAACCATGCCGGGTGAATTGACCAGTTTGGGCATACTGCCATCCGGATTTACTGCTGGGAACATCGGACTGGCTTCCAGTACTTTTTCAAAAAATCCATTTACCCCATCTGTTGCCAGGCGGTTATTATGGTCGCGGCGATAACTGGGTGCCAGGTTAAAGCCCATTTTCAATTTATTGTTGCTCAGACTGATATCCTGGTTCAAACGTAAGCTGAACAACCTGGTTCCAGTATTGATGATTACGCCATCCTGAGATTGATAGCCGGCAACTACGGTAGATGAAGACTTGTTATTTGCCGATTGTATGGTAAGGTCGTAACTCTGTATTGGGGCCGTCCGTGTCAGTACATCAAACCAATTTGTACCCTCACCATACTGGTCTGGGTTGGAATATGCCGCTAACTGATCGGCAGGAACCACGTAACTGGGCTGAAATATCTTCTGGTCCTCATAACGTTCTTTCATGAAGGTAGCAAATTCCCTCGCATTCATCATCTTCGGCACCTTATTCGTAGGGATTTTCTGAATGCCATAGTTACTACTGAACTCAATTTTTGCATCACCGGGTTTGGCATGTTTTGTAGTGATCAGTACCACCCCATTTGCGGCTCTGGACCCATACAGCGCTGTAGAAGAAGCATCCTTCAGCACGGTAAAGCTTTCGATCTCTGAAGGGTTAATATTGTTGATACTACCTGTAACCGGCAGTCCATCAATCACGAATAAAGGCTGATTGGTAAGAAAAAGAGAAGCAGCCCCGCGGATGCGGAATTCCATGCCCCTGCCCGGTTGTCCGCTGCTCTGTGCAACCTGCACGCCCGCCACTCTGCCCTGCAGTTGCTGCGCAAACTGCCCAACAGGCATATCCTGCAGTTCTGCAGCATTAATCTGAGCAACAGCGCCAGTGACCTCTCTTGCTTTTTGTTTGCCATAACTCACTACAACTTCCTTCAGTTGTACATTAGAGGATAGCTTAAAGTTAGCAATGGTTTCTTTTCCGGCTGTTACACTGATACCTGCTTTTTCTACCGGATTGTAGCCGATATAACTTACCGAAAGACTGTAAGTACCTTCTGCAACCCGTAGGGAAAAATTACCGTCTGCGTCGGCAGTTGTGCCATTTTTAGTCCCTTTTATCAAAACCGATGCTGCCGGCAAAGCTCCTGAATCATCGGTTATTCTCCCCTTAATGACACCTGTTTTTTCCTGCGAAAAAACCAGGCCCGAATACAGGAACAGCAGTAAGAGTGCTGAAAGCGTTAAACGTGTTTTGTAAAAGTGTTTTCTCATAATTTCCATACTTGGTTAACCTAAATTATCCCTTAACAGTCGAAGAACTGTTATGTACTGTCATGGTTACGAAAGTATTTATAACATATTAAAAGAATATTAAACTTAAGTTATCAGTTAAATAAAACAAAAAAAATGAATTTTTAATACAATAAAAAGCGCTAGAAAAGCGAAAAAACACATTTATAGTGAAACAGCTTATGAATACAAAAGTATAAACACAAAAAATGGCCTGGGCAAAACACCCAGACCATGCCTTTCAATTATTTTATTTTTGTTACAATGGCGCCATCCCAAACATCAGTACCAGTCTGTTGCCCCGGTATAAGTTCAGCGTCTGGTCTGCAACATCATACCTGAAAGCACCACCGTTCATCAGCTGTAAAAACTCTCCTTCAATCTTATTCCTGGCTGCATCACACGCCATCAGTGTTCCGGCAAGCTGTTTAAACGTTATACTGTTTGCGGTTTTTTCAAATCCGCCCATAAAGGTATTGCAAGCCGATGAGCCATGCACCCGGTTTTTATCTTTGTCAAAGACCATATAAACAGGCGATTCCTTCTGTGTCGTCCCATTCATCTGGATCAGTTTCCATTTGTGTTTCAACACAAAGTCCCAGGCGCTGTTACCGGTATTCCCTTTCATCTTCTGCTTTTTAAGGTTTTTTTTCAACTTGTAATCATAAGCAGAGGCATCGGCCGGAACATTTTTCTTTTTGGTACGGTCTACCAGGATCACGTAGCGATAACCTGGCTGATATTTAAAGCCATTTATACCTCCGTAAAACAATTCCCAGCTTTTGCTATTTTTATATTTCACCTGCATACAGGTCATAGGTGCCACACCTGTACAGCTGGCCAGGTCTTCTTTAACAAGCAGGCGGATCAGCTCCGCTTTGCTGGTCATAGAAATTCCGGTTACCAAAACAATAGTGAGCATTAATTTTACATAGATACTTTTCAACATGTTATTTCATTTTTGTGTGTAATAACAGTAAGATGTAGAAAAGGTTTGTTTTCCATAAAAGGGGAAAAAACTAATGCAAAAACTGCTCCCTCTTTCTTTTCATATGACGTTCCAGTTTCGACCCTTTATAGGCCGGATGCCTGCGCAATTCATTGATATTCAAACGCAACTGCTGACCTTTACGCCACAAATAACCACCCGCATTCAGGACATCACCATTTAAGGCATGATGAATGTGTCCGTTATCTATTCCGGTGAGCCTGGCTGCTTCGTAACAATTCTTGAAAGAGCGGACCCAACGACCGTCCATATCATACTGTGACACGCCGGCAATTTTTTCGGTTATTCTTGGATTTACAGGGATTTTCTTTTTGATGGTCTTGCTCCATATAAAACCGCCATAAGTCATACCCCTGCCCTTAATCACATCGCGGATACCATTATAATGCACCCCAACGGCCTTTGCAGCTTCTTTGGTATTTACATGGGTATCTACCAGGTTACCTTCAAGATCGTACTGCCCAACGGTATGTATTTTAGCAGCAATAGGCGATGGGCCATGCCAGTCTTTCTTCAGCAAAGGCCTGACATCAATTTCTGCTGCAGCTCCGCGTCGCCATATATAACCACAGGCGGTAAATACAGCATTGTTTTCCCGGGCTGCCCTTGAAATATACGTCTGATCGCTATCCATTGCTGCTGCAGCAACCTTAGCATTGGGGTAGGTTTCCAGTCGCTGACCGCTTAACGAATACCTGCTAATAACCCGCTGATACATTCCTGAGTTCATTCCAATTTGTTTTAAACCAAAATACTGGCCTTTGTTTACCGTTGGGATGACAAGAGAGCGGCTACAATGGCACCTGTTTTATATGTAAATATAAATAAGATTGAATAAATAACATAATGATTACTCAGCAGTATTTTTTAGCTTCATTAGCAGTGAATAAGCCCCTGTAGTTACAATTCTTTTACCTTCTAAACCATCCCCAACTACCGTCAGGCCATTTTCCGATTGGCCCTTTTTAACAGGGGTCATCCTGAAACTACTGTTCCCCTCCTGCACAAAAACATAGTCTTTGTTTTCAAAGCCAACAATAGCATCATCAGGCAGCACCTTTTCCTGATTGTTGTCCAGCTGGATCTCAGCATTCATATACATGCCGGGCACCAGCCGTTTATCGTATTTTTCAAACTGACAATGCACTTCGGCAATTCTGTTCTCATTTAGAGAGTGACTTAACAGAATAATCTTTGTGTCATATCTCTGATCTGGCCTGGCGTTGCTGTAGACAATCGCCTTTTGTCCGATCGCGAGTTTGCTCAGGTCTTTTTCGTACACCATCAGGTTCAGATGAATGTCTGTGGGGTTCACCAGCTCAAAGATCACATCTGAGGGGGTAACATACTTGCCAATATTAACATTTACCCTGCTGATGTATCCGTTAATGGGAGAATGAATACCAATGCTTCTTGAGATGGAATTTTCAGTAAGCCGCTGCGGGTTAATACCGATCAGGCCCAGTTTTGCAGCCAGTGCTTTCAATTCTATATTTAGACTCCTGAATTCACTTTCCGACTGCTGCAATACTTTATCGCTGCTGGCTTTACTACTGTTTAGTTCCTTCTGACGCTCATATTCCCTACCAGCATAGGCCAGTTTATTTTTTGCATTCAGGTAATCCTGCTGCAGCTGAATATACTGCGGGTCTTCCATAATGGCCAGGAGCTGACCTTTGCGTACCTGGGTACCCGGCAGCATTTGCGTGGATTTCAGGTACCCGCCTAAGGGAATGCTGACCGAAACCAGGTTTTGTGGAGGCACATCGATCTGTCCGCTAAGCTTAAGACTGCTGCTGATATTTTTCAAGCTTACCACTCCGGTATGAAGGCCAATATTTTTAGCCTGCGCATCTGTTAACTGTACCAGGGTTTCGTCGGTATTTGCAGCCTTTTCTACAGACTGCTGCTCGGCATTACTATTGCTACAGGCGTTAAACAGGCTGACTGCCAGGATTACTGCGCTATAATGGATGGCTATTTTAAGTTTCATGTTTTATCTGGATAAAAGGTAATCTAAATGAATAATACTTTGGTTTAGTTTTTTTACGGCTTCAAAATAGTCGAGTTGTACAGTCAGCGATTGCTGGTTCAGCACAGTCCATTCCAGGTAATTGATTTCTCCGTTTTGCAGTTGTTTGGTGAGTGTCCTGGTAATGCCTTCCGCATTCTTCAGAGCCCCTTTCTCAAATTCCTGTACCACTGCGCTGTATTGCTCAACCCGGCTTAAGGTTCCTGAAAATTCTGTATGCAGCTGCTTTGCTTTGTAGTCGCTCTCTTTTTTGGCTATGTCCTGAAGTACTTTAGCAGACTTTATTTTTGCCCTTTGCGCCCCTATAAAAACAGGGATTTCCAATCCAAGCTGAAAAGACTGAAAGCGGTTTGTTCTAGCGTAGTTAATGCCATCCCGGAGGCTCATATTGTTATAGCCAATAACAACATCAGGGAGCAGTTTCGATTTTTCTACCTGTAATGCGGCATCCGCTGCTTTTTCCTGTTGCTGCTGCCACTTCAAAGCCGGATGAGCCGACAGCACAGTACTGTTGCCTAAGGGCCTGGCAATCTTAAAACTTTCTGCCACAGGCCTTCGCCGTTCATTGGTATTCAGCAGTAGCATGAGTTCCTGTTGCAGCTGCTCTTCTTCCTGCTTCAGGTATTTTTGCTGGATCTTTAGTTGGATGAGCTGGTTTTCAGCACTTGCCTTTTCCAGCATATTGCTTTCCCCTGCTTTTAACCTCAATGCAGCAACACGCAAGAATGCCGTATAAGTGGAATCCATTTTATGGAGCAATTCTTCTTTTTGATAAAGCAGCAAAAGATCATAACAGATTAACCTGGCAAGCTCTCTAACCTCTGCTGCCTTCAGATCTGCTTCCAGCAAGGCTGCCTTCCATTCCTCATGAAGCTGTTGCCCCTGCCGACGGTATACCATCGGCAAGCTAAAACCCTGGCTTACCGAAATCCGGTCATCACTCAACGGACTGTTAAAATTCCCATACTCAGCACTAACCGCGGTTTTTGGCAAGTTAATCCCGGTTTTGATCAACATCTTTGCCTGTTCAGCCCTCAATTGCCGGTTTTGGATCAGGAGGTTGTTTGTTACCGCGATATCAACTGCCTCTTCAACGCCAATTGGTTTTTGGGCCTGTACTGATAAACAAGCGAACATGAGTAACAGTGTAGCTGCAACGCGTTTTCCCTTTTTAACGCTGATACCTTTCTCAAAAGCGATATAAAGGATAGGCAGCACAAATAAGGTCAGTAACGTAGCAATCATGAGGCCACCGATAACCACTGTGGCCAAAGGCCGTTGAACAGATGCCCCGGCGCCATTACTCAATGCCATAGGCAAAAAGCCCAGCGAAGCCACAAAGGCCGTCATCAACACCGGCCTTAACCGGGTTACAGTACCCTTTATTACAATAGTTCTCATATCTGTCTCTCCTGTAGTTTTTATTCTGTTGAATTCCGCGACGAGTACGATACCATTCAATACCGCAATGCCAAAAAGTGCTATAAAGCCCACCCCCGCGCTTATGCTGAAGGGCATTCCCCGGAGTGCCAGCAGAAAAATCCCACCGATAGCAGAAAGCGGGATGGCGGTATATATGAGCAGCCCGTATTTGATAGAGTTGAATGCAAAATACAAGAGCAGAAAGATCAACAGCAGGGATACGGGCACTGCTACCGATAAGCGCGATTTGGCTTCATTCAGGTTTTCAAAAGAGCCTCCATAGCTTACAGTGTAACCTGACGGCAGTTTAATTCTGGCATTTACTTTCTCCTGCAGTTCTTCTACGATACTCTCCACATCTCTGCCATTTACGTTAAAACCTACCAATATCCGTCTCCTGGTATCTTCGCGCTGAATCTGACTTGGGCTGTCTACAAGCTCAACAGCAGCGACCTGGCCCAGCGGAATATGGGTGCCAGCCGGTGTAGGGATCAGCAGGTTCTGCACATCCTTTATATCCTGACGTCGTTCATTTTGAAGCCTGACCACCAGATCAAAACGTTTTTCACCTTCAAACACCAGCCCTGTGCTCTGCCCGGCAAAGGCAGCATTGATATTCCGGTTTACATCTGAAATATTCAATCCATATTGCGCAAGAGTTGCGCGATTGTATTTAATCACAATCTGCGGTATACCAGTGATCTGCTCAACATACAGCTCCGTCGTGCCATCTACCTCTTTCACAATATTTCCAAGTTGTTTGGCATAAACACCAAGCGTATCAAAGTCCTCCCCAAATATCTTGCAGACCACATCCTGCCTTGCCCCTGTCATCAACTCATTAAAACGCATTTGCACCGGAAACTGGAAACTGGTTGTTACACCTGGCACCTCAGCCGCTGCTGCCCCCATCTTTTCTGAAAGCTCATCAAAGGACCGGGCTGAAACCCATTCGGCTTTAGGCTTTAAATTAATGATCATATCGCCCATATCCATAGGAAGGGGTTCTGTCGGCACCTCACTGCTCCCAATCTTGGTCACAATATTTTTAACCTCAGGGAACCTGGATTTAAGTACCCCCGCTACTTTCTGCACATTTTCTATCGTCGTATTCAGGTTACTTCCCGAAAGTACACGGGTTTCCACGGCATAGTCACCTTCCTCTATGGAAGGGATAAATTCACCACCCAGGCGGCTAAGCAGAAATACAGCTACTACAAACAACACAACTACAGTACCTATAATGGCTTTAGGCATTGCCAAAGCCTTTGTCAGTATTGCTTTATAACCGGTTTCAATTTTCGCCATTACACGATCTGAAAAATTTTGCTGCAGCTTGATCTTCCGGCTCAGAAAAATACTGCTGAGCATAGGAATATAGGTAAGGGAAAGTATAAATGCGCCCAGCAGTGCAAAAGCAACCGTCTGCGCCATAGGCTTAAACATCTTTCCCTCAATGCCCTGTAAGCTAAAAATGGGCAGATAAACAATCAAAATAATAATTTGTCCGAATACCGCACTGTTCATCATTTTGGAAGAGGCACTTTTCACCTCTTTATCCATGTCGTGCTGTGATAACATGGTCAGTCCGGCAAACTTCCGGCTATGGCTAAGCTGATGCATTACCGCTTCTACAATAATTACCGCACCATCCACAATGAGGCCAAAATCAAGTGCACCGAGACTCATCAGGTTGCCGCTTACGCCAAAGAGGTTCATCATAATGACAGCGAACAACATCGACAGAGGAATAACTGAAGCAACCAGGAAACCAGCCCTGAAATTACCCAAAAACAGCACAAGCACAAAAACCACAATTAAAGCCCCTTCCAGCAAATTGGTTTGAACAGTGCTGATCGCGCTGCTTACCATATCTGTACGGTCCAGAAACGGCTCAATAATCACACCTTCCGGTAATGTTTTCTGGATCTCGGCTATTTTACTTTTAATACTTTCGATGACCACGTTGCTATTGGCACCTTTCAGCATCATGACAATAGCCCCCGACACCTCACCCTCATCGTTGTAGGTAAGCGCTCCATACCTGGTAGCAGCACCGATGTTCACTTCTGCCACATCCCGGATCAGTAAAGGGCCATTCCCTTTATTGTTCCTGATCACTACATTTTCTATATCCTCCTTATTCCCGATCAGCCCTTCACTTCTGATATAAAGCACGGTAGACTGTTTTTCAATATAAGAACCTCCGGTATTCTGATTGTTGCTTTCCAGCGCATTGAATACATCAGCAATGGTAACCTGGTGGGCCTGCAGTTTTCCGGGATTAATGGCAACCTGGTATTGCTTCAGTTTACCACCGAAGCTGCTCACCTCGGCTACCCCTTTTACCCCCAGCAACTGCCTGCGGACGATCCAGTCCTGTATTGTCCGCAGCTCGGTAATGTCGTACCTGGTTTCATAACCTTTTTTCGGTTTTACCACATACTGATAGATTTCGCCAAGTCCGGTAGAAATCGGCCCCATTTCGGGCTTACCAATCCCATCGGGAATAGATTCCTGCACCACAACCAGCCGCTCCGACACCTGCTGTCGGGCCCAGTAAATATCTACATCGTCGTTAAAAACGAGTGTAACCAGCGACAAGCCAAAGCGGCTGTAGCTTCTGATTTCCCTAATACCTGCGATATTGCTGCTGGCCTGTTCTACCGGAAAGGTAACCAGACGCTCGATATCGGTAGCGCCATAAGAAGGAGCTACTGTGATGATCTGCACCTGATTATTTGTAATGTCAGGTACAGCATCTATAGGAAGTTTAAAGAGTTCGAAAACCCCATATATAATGAGTGCGACGGTAAACAACGCCACAACGAGTTTATTCTTAACAGAAAACCCAATGATTTTATTAAGCATGAAAAATTTGATTTGATCAATTCCTGAAATAGATACAGACAAACCTTAGGCGGCTTGTCTTAAATACTAAGATTGATCATGCTCTTGGGGGCTGCCAAACCTGACCGCAATCGGGGGCAGCAATAAAATGCTCTTTATAAAGAAAACTGTCGTCGGCAACAATTATCCTAACAGGCCTTTGCAGGCAACCAGGTTCCCCTTCGGGAATAGCCGGCATTTTCAAAGCATTCAGATCTGATGTTTTAAAAGGGAGCTGACTATCCCTTTCCTCATCGTTGTCAGCATGTGGTGTGGAATTGTAATGATCGCAAAGATATTCGGTAAAAGTAATTTCACCGTCAATTACCTTATGCTCATAAAAATGCTGAAAAAGCACCGGGAGTTTGGCTATCTCTCTAAGCGCTGTGCTGGAAATAACATAAACCGAAAGTATAAAAAGAATGATTTGCTTTTTCAATGTCCAAATTTAAGTCAAAAAGCAATAACATAAAAAAGGTTTTATCAAATCCTGCTGTTCAGCAATTTCAGGTTCAACTCAGCCTTATCATCCAGGCTAAACAGCGTTATAGAAGAGTTTTCCTGCACAATGCGCCGATAATATTTCAAAGGCATACCTAGTTTATACGCCAGGTAGAGGCGGTTAATGCCATTATGCCCAACAACCAGGATATTTCCTGAAGGGTGTTTATCCAGCATTTCCTGGTAAAAATCATCAACGCGTTGTACCACTTCAGCGGCACTTTCTCCCGTTCCACCGGCCCTTGCTGTTGCAGGATCACTCATCCAGTCATTCCATAAAACGGCATTTTCACTGATGAATTCCTCCTTTGTTTTTCCTTCCCAGCCTCCAAAATCAACTTCAATTAAACGTTCATCTGTTTGCACGGTTTTAGTACCCGATGCAATCTCTGCTGTATATAAAGCCCTTTTTAAGGGAGAAGCATATATCGCGTCAAACACCATTCCCTGCAACTGGCTGTTCACCAGGTTGGCCTGTTCTATTCCTTTTTCAGTCAGCTCTATATCTGTACGGCCGCAATAACGGTTTCCATCGGCATTGTACTTTGTTTCGCCATGGCGAAGTAAATAAACATTAAGCATGTATCTCTCCTTTTTTTATATATCCTTTTTCCAATAGCAGGTTTAAAAACCTATGGTAGTTTTTCTCGTATACAGCCACGAGTTCAGGTTCTGGATGCACTTCCTTTTCAATGGTTGTAAGTGCTGCTACTGCATCGGCAAGAGAACTGAAGTGGGTGTTTGAGGCCGCCAGAATTGCGGCACCAACGGCGCCCGAAACTTCTTTCATTTTATAGATGGGCAGATTTAGGACATTACTGCGGATTTTCAGCCAGACATCGCTGTTACTACCACCGCCGGCAGTAAAAACGGCATTGATCTTTTCCTTGGTGAAACCCTGTATCAATTCAAAAGAAAAACGTTCCAGGTAAGCAACGCCTTCCATATTGGCCGTAAAACGCTCGGCCATCGACAAACCTTCCTGCTCAAAACCAACGGCATCCGGTGCTACCATAGGGAACCGTTCGCCATGCTGCCGCAAGGGATAGGAGATCAGATCAGTAGGCACCAGTTTTTCTGCAGCCTTGCTTAATGCATCAAGGTTATCACCAAATTCATTGGTTACCCAGTCGGCCCCGGTATTGCTTGCTCCGCCTGGCATCCAGTAACCCGCAGGATGACGATGACTATAAATCCGCCCCTCTTCATCTACAATTTGTTTCTTGGTAACACCCTTGATCACCATAGTGGTGCCAATGGTAGTGTTCCACTCACCAGGTTTTACAGCACCCGATGCAATCTGCGATGCACAACCATCCGTAATACCCACCGTAACCTGGATACTTGCCGGCAAGCCAAGTACGGCAGCCACCTCCTCATCTAAGGTACCGATCACCGTCCCTGAAGGAAAAACTTCCGGGAGCCAGGCTTTCTTCAGTGGCAAATGTGTGTATAAATATTCCGGCCATTCATAACTGCTTACGTCGTAACCTGTTTTAAAAGCATTGGTATAATCTGTAACTCCCCAACGCCCGCTCAATTTTCCGGTGATGTAATCTGCCGCATGGATCCACTTGCTGATCTTTACGGCCTTTTCCGGATAAGCATCGCCAAACCAGACCATTTTTGCCAGGGCACTTGAGGTATTGAAAGCAGTAAAACCCTTGTTGTGGTATTTTACAGCAGTAGCAGTACATATAGCCGCTTGTTTAGCTGAACGCTTATCACTATACATGATAGCATTGTGCAAGGGCTGATGCGCTGCATCCAGTGGGATTACCGTGCCCGACGTAGAAGTAACTGCCATGGCTTTTACTTCGTTAAAATCAAGTCCTGCAGCTTTATCCTTTAATTCTTTTAAGGAAACCACAAAGGCTCTCCACCATCCTTCGGGCGACTGTTCCTCCCTTGATGCTTCATTCAGCGGGAACACCTGTCCGGCACTGGCTGCAACCTCCCCTTCAGCATCAAGCAAAACCACCCTGGCACCCTGCGTTCCGATATCTACTCCAATAAAATAAGGCCCCATGATTAACCAGATATTTGTATAAATGAAGCCCTTGTTTTTTTCCATTCCTGATACAGCCTTACATGTTCTTCATTTTGCTGGGGAATGGTCTCTTCGAGGATATAAGGCGCTATTGCCTCCTTACCCAAAGCTTTGTTGCATATATACACTCCGCCTACTACCGATGACTGCCTGTAGCTGTTGCGGATGATCACCCTTTTTTGCAGCAAATTGGCTATAAACTGCCTTAAGGTAGCACTTTGCACACCACCTCCACAGGCCCAGATGTAATCCTGCTCGTGTGTTGTTACCCCGCAAAGGCTCTTATAGTTTTCGCTGATACTGCAGGCGATATCCCATAGCGTAGCCCATACAAAACTACCTCTGGTAAGTAAATGAGAAACCGGTGCGTCAAAAATGAAGCCGCCACGGGTAAGGGGCTTTTTTTCATCTGCCACCAACGACCCAAGCGAAGCAATACACTGAAAATGGCTCACTTCCTGTAACTCCTTTTCAATCACCTCATAAGCCTCAACTGGATAAAAAATCTCCTTTAAACGCTGATAGTTTAACCCGGTTACACCTGCATTGGCCTCAAGGATAAAACTATGTTCATCTGTATGCCTGCTGGTCCAGGTGCGTTGCTGTTCATCCGTAATGTATTCGCCGGTAATTTTAATGATTGGAGTTGTGGTACCCGATACAATAACTACATCGTTTTCCAGCGGCTGCGTACTAATAATGGCCAGCTGCGTATCCGCGCCGCCCACAATTACCTTTGCATCCCTATCGATCCCAAAAGCCTGCGCTTCTATCGGTAAAATGACGCCGAGTGGCGTGCCAGACAAAGTAAGTTTTGGCAAAACGGCCGGATCAATCTGAAAAACGGCACACAATTCATCCGACCATTCATGTTTTGCCACATCGTACAATAGGGTTTCCGAAGCTTGAGAATGTTCATAATGAACCACTCCGCTTAACTTATATTCTACCCAGTCGCTGATACTTAAAAATGTTTTGAATTCCTTCCATATTTCTGGCCGTCTGTGTTGTACACCTACAATTTTGAGGGCCGAAAACAAAGAAGTAGGATAACGACCGGTAAGTTGGTAAACTGCACTTTTATCAGCAATCATGCTGTCCCACTCCCTGCCCCTGTGGTCAATATTAGGTAAGCCAATAAGTGATTCACCCTTTTTTCCAAGAAGGACAATCCCTTCACGCTGGCTGGTAGCGGTTAGTGCCAGTACTTTAACACCGGGAGCAGTACTTAGTGCCTTTTTTGCCAGGCGAATGATTTGCTGCCATAAAGCATTCGGATCAAAGTACAAGGCTTCAGGATAATGATCGTCCTTATGGTTATGCAGGTTCTCTCTTGCTATTCCCAGTATTTCCCCAGAGGTTGATGCCACTGCAACACGTACATTTCCTGTACCAATATCTATTACAATATATGCTTCCTGATTTGTCATATCTGAATTTTCATTAACGCTCACCTAATTTACCTTTTCCTGCGCAAACCACTCCATTATCCTGCTGTTCATGATTTCTACATGGTGATCTTCTACCTCATGTGTTGCACCTGCAATATGTGGTGTAGCCAATACATTTGGCAGGTTAATGATCCTGTAATCCTTCTCATCCGGAGGCTCATGATCAAATACATCCAGCACCGCTCCCCGTATACGGTTATGCTCCAAAGCATCCAGCAGGTCGTCACGCTTCACCACGCTGGCTCGTGCCGTATTTACAAATATAGCCCCAGGCTTCATTTTAGCAATCAGGCTTTTATCTATCATACCGATGGTAGATGGTGTTACCGGCAAATGAATGGAAACAATATCACAGCTTTCGAATATATCTTCCAGGGATGTCTTGATATACTTCGCATCAAACGCCCCCAGATACGGGTCATAAAATTTAATGTAACATGGAAAGTTTTCTACCATACTGGCTATGCGCTGGCCTACTGCACCAAAGCCAACCATTCCAATGGTTTTACCTGCCAGCTCATTTCCTTTAAACTGTAAATAGGAAGTATGTGCATCATCGGTCCAGTTCTTCCCTTTCAACCAGGCTACGCCTGCATAGGTATTCCTCATCAGATCAATTACCGTTGCCAGGAATAGTTCGGCTACCGCCTGTGCATTTCGGGCCGGAGTATGAAATACGGGAATCCCCATTTCTTTAGCTGTTTCCGTAGCAACATTAGATGGAGTTCCCCTGCACACCCCAATAAACTGCAGCTGCGGGTTCGCTTGTATCACTTTCGCTGTAACATGGTCGTGTTCGGTAATCAATGCTTCGGCTTTTGTCTCCTTTAGCAAGGCAATCAGTTCTTCTTCATGAAATGCACGGCCAAAATCCTTCCATGGGCGATAAATGACCTCACCCAGCGTCTCTGCCAAAGCCTCCTGTCCCCGCTCGTGATAAGGGGCCGTAATCAATATCCTCATATTCTTTTATTATTGTTATTAAATTCTATTGTGTGTTATTCATTTTATGTTCCAGAAACAGCAACCAGCGGATCTGCGGCATGTGCTGTTTTCGCATTATTAGGTAAGGTGATAAAACGGGTAAGGATGGCACTAAGCACATACAAGCCAGCAAGTATCCAGACCACACCGGTGTTGCCCAGACTACCAATAAAGATCCCAACGATGGCAGGCCCTACAAATACCGCTAACCCTGCACCGAGGTTTAGCACTGCCATAGCAGCACCCTTATCTTTTTTAACCAAAGAAGGTACCAGGGCCGATAAAGGCACATAACCGGCAAGTAGTGCGCCCCATAAAATGCCGCAGAACATCACCATCCAGAAACTACCCCCAAACATAACTGGCGAGTAATAGAACAACAATGTGGTAAGTGCACAGCCAATGCCCCCAAACCACATTACCGTATTGCGCCAGCCGAAACCATCCCCAACAAAGCCAAAAATTAAGTTGAAAGCAATGTTTGCTGTAAATATCGTACCCCAGATCTGCAGCCATTCCGTTGTAGTAAAACCATGTGCCGCCATATAGGTTGGCAAAAACACAGGGAAAGCAAATTGTGCAGTTGTATTGATGATGCGGACAATACCTCCCAGTAAAACTTTAGGCTCTTCCTTCATAATGATCAACCCCTTGGCCAGTTCTTCCGTTTTCGAAGACCTGTTTTTCCCCGCTGAAGTTTCGAACTTATCCCTATTTAATACCAGCGCAAAAAATGCCCCCACCAAAACCCAGAAAATAGAACTCCATAAAGTATCCAAATAACCCAGATGCTCGATTGCCCAACTGGAATAGTATGCACCAAAAACATTTAAACCACCTGTAAAAACAAACCAGAACCAGCCCACAGCAGATCCCAGTTTTTTACCGGGACTACGATACGTGATCCAGACAAGAAAAGAATAGGCAAACAGCGGATAGCCGAAACCCCTGACCGCATAAGTTACCAGCATCACACCATAATTCAGATCAGGTAAACCGTAACCTACAAAACCAGCCGTTCCAATAATGTATAGAAGCAAGCCCATCAGCATGGTCTTTTTTGGACCGAAACCTTCAGCCAGCACCCCGGAGAACCAGGATGAGATGGCAATGGTAATTCCATATACAGTAAATAAAGAGGCAGATTGCTGAATAGTCATTCCGCGTCCTATTAAATATGGACTAAGCCAGCCCTGTTCCACACCATCACCCATCATAAAGATAAGGATCCCCAAATAACCCCAAGCCAGCTGCTTCGGGATACCAGCCCTGCCAAGCAGGGAATTGTCTGAGTTTAATTCTTGTTTCATTTATATATTTGGTTATTTTTTTACACATTTCACTTCATTACGTTTCAGCTTAGCAAACTTTCCTTTACCAAATAAATGAAATTAAACATAATAAAACAAAATAAAAGACAAATAAATATTTATTAAGCAATAATAAAACTTCAATATCAATCCTGGCCTGATCTGACATTAATGAATTATGAATTATTTTAGTTTAGTATATTTGGAAAATTATAGGTAGTATTATAGATATTTCATAATATTAACGATTAAAAAAGCGCTTAAAGCCTAAACAAATGAAGAATATCACCGAGCGGCATGAATTTATTATTCAACAGCTGAAGAAAAACGGCAAAGTAAATATTATTGAACTCATTAACCTGATGAAAGTTTCTGGCGTAACAATAAGAAAGGATTTGAAACTTCTTGAAGATAAAAACTTGTTGTTCCGTACCAGGGGCGGAGGATCAGTCAACAATCCTTACGCAACCGAACGAACCATCAATGAAAAGGAATTCATCAACTCCGAAGAAAAGCAGAAAATAGCAAAGGCTGCTATAACAATTATTGGCGAAAGTGATTCCATTAGCATCGGTTCGGGTACCACCGTTTTTGAACTGGCCAGATGCCTGCACCCAAGCAAACATTTAACTGTAATTACACCGGCCCTAAAAGTGGGTCTGGAGCTAAGCAACCGCCCCAACGTTGAAGTTTTGCAGCTTGGTGGGCTAATCCGCCCAAACTCTTCTTCCGTTGCAGGAGCGCATGCAGAAAAAATCCTTGCCGAGATTTCATGCGGTGTACTTTTTCTTGGAGTAGATGGCATTGACCTTGATTTTGGTTTTTCCATCACCAATATAGCGGAAGCAACACTCAATCAGAAAATGATTGATACTGCCCAGACCTTGGTTATCCTGGCCGACAGCACTAAATTTGACCGCAGGGGACTGGGGAAAGTATGCGGGTTTGATCAGGTACATTATGTGGTTACAGATAATAAGGTATCCCCTCAGACCGTCAAAATGATTGAAGAAAAAGGTGTGAAAGTTATTATCGCGCAATAGCATTGCGGGCTTAATAAAGCTTTGCATAAAAAAAGCCGTTTTCTTTTTGAAAACGGCTTTTTTCGTGGAGAATAGCGGAGTCGAACCGCTGACCTCTTGCCTGCCAGGCAAGCGCTCTAGCCAGCTGAGCTAATCCCCCGTTTGGCTATTGAGGTGGCAAAAATAGCAATTAGTTTGTGTAATGCAAATAAATATTAAAATATGATGCTAACTTTGGTTTTGAACCATATTCCAGTTACATGAAGAAAATAATTTTATTGTTTGTTGCCCTTTTAATTTCATCCGCCTCCTTTTCTCAGGGAATCTTAAATCTGCTCGGACGGTCACAGGATTTGTTTAAGCTATTTTCAGAAGATAAGTTTACAGAAGCTTATGGCTATTTCGACCCCGCTTTTCAGGCTAAGGTTACCGAAACCAATATGAAGGAACTTTGGACCAAGCTTGGAGAAAAGCTAGGCAAAATGGAAAGTGCTGATGTTATTAACAGTAAAACTGAGGGTGATTTTTACACTGTTGTGGTAGAAGTAAAATTTACCAATGATACCCAGAACTTTTTATTGGCATTTAATAAAGCCGAAAAGATAGTCGGACTTTTTCTTCAACCAAAGACATCGGCTAACTACACTCCACCCGTGTACGCTGATACCACATTGTATAAGGAAAAGGAAATTTATGTTAAAACTGCAAAACACAACCTTGTTGGCATGCTAACCAGCCCTAAAAAGGGAGCCGGTTTTCCGCTTGTTGTGCTGGTACACGGATCTGGCCCGCAGGACATGGATGAAACATTTGGACCGAATAAGCCTTTGAAAGACCTTGCATTGGGGCTTGCGGCCAAAGGGATTGCCAGTATCCGCTACGTAAAAAGAACGAAAATATATCCGGGCGATTTTTCTGGTCCCTTTACCGTAAAGGAAGAAGTTATGGATGATGCCCTCGCGGCCGTAGCTCTCGCAAGAACAATACCTGAAGCGAATAAAAAACAATTATACCTGTTTGGGCATAGCCTGGGCGGCATGCTGGCCCCACGTTTGGCTTTGCTAGCCCCGGATTTAAACGGGATTATACTGGCAGCCGCACCGGCCCGCACGTTAACTGATATTATTGTTGAACAAAATAAGTACATGTTCAGTCTTGCAAAAGATACAAGTCAGGCCGGAAAACAAATACTGGATAGCGTAGTGAAGGAACTGGATAAAACCCGGATCACCAAACTTGGCAGCATAAAAGCAGATTCCGCTTTACTAGGACTGCCAGCGGCTTACTGGGCAGATTTGAACAGCTATAATCAGGTTGAAACGGCAAAAAAACTGAAACAACGTATCCTTATTGTACAAGGCGGCTACGATTTTCAGGTTTCAGTAACCGATTATAATTTATGGAATACTGCTCTTGGTAAGAAAAAGAATGCAACACTTAAGTTGTACCCCGACCTTAATCACCTGCTAAGCCCGCAAAAAGAAAAAGGAACTACACAACAATACGAAGTTCCGGCAAGCGTATCTCCAACCCTGGTAAACGATATTACTGCCTGGATAAAAGCCAAATGATAAAAAATTGAATTTATGGCAAAATTGTTGCTGTTGAAATGATCTGATTAAACATTAAACAAAGTTAATTATGATCAAAAGAATACATGTGCTTGAAGATGACGAAGATATCCGATACATTATCGGGGTTCTATTGAAAGATGAAGGTTATGAGCTACAGCTTTCATCATCATTTAGTGAACTAAAAAGTAAACTGAAAGATTCCGTACCGGATTTGTTTATTTTAGATGTAATGCTGCCCGACGGAGATGGTACAGATATTTGTACGGATCTTAAGACCGACCATTTTACTAAACATATTCCCATCATTGTCATGTCGGCAAACGACAAGAACAAGGAAAAGAGCCTTGCTGCCGGGGCCAATGATTACGTAAGCAAGCCTTTTGATATAGATTATATTGTAAAAAGGATCAAAAACCTTTTAAACTAAGGCCATACCTTATTAAAAAGCCTCCAGAAAGTTAGACACTTTCCGGAGGCCTTTTATTTACTTCCAACCTCCACCTAAGCTCTTATAAATATCTACTACTGTACTCAGCTGTTTTTGTTTAGCCTCAATCAATTCCATTTTGGCATCAAGAGCATCTCGCTGATTCAAGAGCACCTCAAGATAATCTGCTCTTGAATTTTTAAACAACTGATTAGCGATATCAATCGACTGATCTAAGGCAAGCGTTTCTTCAGATTTCAATTTATAATACTGATCTATATTCTTTACTTTGGACATTAGGTTTGCAACATCCAGATAGGCATTCAATATCGTCTTATCATATTCATACAACGACTGAATCTGTTTGGCATCTGCTGTCTGAAAATTGGCCTTTATCGCACTTTTGTTGATAAGCGGCCCTGCCAATTCTCCGGCAAGGTTATAGGCCATAGATTCAGGTATTTTCACCAAATAAGACGGTTTAAACGCTTCCAACCCCAGTGTTGCGGAAATTTCCAGTGAAGGATAAAATTCTTTTCTTGCTGCTTCCACATCAAGTTTTGAAGATTTTAATTCCAGTTCAGCCTGCTTAATGTCCGGACGGTTAGCCAACAGCTGTGATGGAATCCCGGTATAAAATGTCTGCGGAATGGTAGACATGAAGCTTTCCTTCGTTCTTACAATAGGCTGCGGGTATCTTCCCAGAAGAACATTGATCCCATTTTCCTTTTCAGTAATTTCCTGACGGATGGTATAAGCTGATGCTTTCGATTTGGCCAGTTCTGCCTCAAACTTCTTTACAGCCAGCTCTGTAGCTGCAGCCGTCTGCTTCTGTATTTTAGAAATTTCCAGGGCTCTTTCCTGAAGTTTGATATACTGCTGCATAATATCCAGCTGGTTATCGAGTGCCAGTAATTCGTAATAACTATCGGCCACTTCTTCGATAAGATTTGAAAGCACAAAATTTTTCCCTTCCACCGTAGACAGGTAATGGGCAACAGCAGCTTCTTTTTCCGCTCTTAATTTTTTCCAGATGTCGATTTCCCAATTCGCCATTAATCCACCTTCAAAATTTCCAAGCGGGTCCGGCATTTCTTTTCCAGGTTCAATATCCGTAGTCGCATCTCCTGCGCCTTCACTGGTATAACGACCGGCTTTATTTACTCCTGCTCCTAGTTTTGCAGCTACTGTAGGACTTAATTTCCCTTTTTTATAAAGAACCCCGCTTTTGGCAATCTCAATTTCCTGTAGCGTGATCAGTAGTTCCTGATTGTTTTTCAGCGCTGTTTCGATTAAACTTACGAGGTTCGGATCGGTAAAAAACTGCCTCCATGGAGTCGTTCCACTGTTTGCGTTGACATCCTGCAGCTCTCCCTGATTAAAGTTCTGGGGAAGGTTTTCTTTTACAGCATCTCTTACAACAGTTGCCATTGGTGCTTTGCAACCAGCCACAACAAGTGATAGCGCAATGGCTATTATTATTTTTCTAGTCTTCAAATTTTCCATCATGTTCATAAGGTTCAGTTTGTTCTGTTAACGGACTTTCTTCTTCATATCTTGCCAATCTCGATTTGTCCGCAATTGTTCCGAAAATATAATATAGCCCAGGAATAATCATCAGCCCGAAAATGGTCCCTATCAGCATCCCTCCAGCCGCTGCCGTTCCAATGGTCCTGTTCCCTACAGCCCCCGGCCCAGTTGCCATTACCAATGGAATTAAGCCGGCAATAAACGCAAAAGAGGTCATCAAAATAGGGCGGAAACGGATAACCGCTCCTTCTATTGCAGCTTTGGCCACCGGAATGCCTTCTTCTGCTTTCTTCTGAACAGCAAATTCCACAATCAATACAGCATTTTTACCCAAAAGCCCAATGAGCATAACCATCGCGACCTGTGCATAAATGTTGTTTTCCAGCCCTAAAAGTTTTAAACTCAGGAAAGCACCAAAAATCCCCATCGGCAACGAAAGAATTACCGGTAAAGGGAGAATAAAGCTTTCATATTGGGCGGAAAGAATCAGATAAACGAAACCCAGACATACGAGGAATATAAATACTGCCTCATTCCCCCTGCTTACTTCATCTTTTGAAATACCCGCCCAATCAATGCCAAACCCTCTGGGAAGTGTTTTATCGGCCACTTCCTGAATTGCTTTAATGGCCTGTCCGCTACTATATCCCGGCGCTGGTGTACCACTTACCTCGGCCGAATTATACATGTTATGTCTGGTAATTTCAGATAAACCATATACTTTTTCGAGTTTCATAAAATCTGAATAGGGCACCATCTGTTCTTTATTATTTTTTACATACAGCTTAAGCAGGTCGCTCGGCAGTGCACGATATTGCGGCCCAGCCTGCACAATTACTTTATAAGGCCTGTCGAAACGGATAAAGCTTGTTTCATAGTTGGATCCAATCAGTGTAGAAAGGTTATCCATCGCATTTTCTATCGTAACACCCTTCTGCTCTGCAAGATCATTATCTACCCTAAGCATATACTGCGGAAAACTTGCAGAATAGAATGTAAATGCAGAACCCAACTCCGGGCGTTTTTTAAGCTCTTTTACAAAGTCATTACTTACCTTCTCCATTTTCTGATAATCCCCACTCCCTGCTTTATCCAGCAAACGTAGCTCAAAACCTCCTGCGGCACCATATCCAGGAATGGAAGGTGGCTGGAAAAACTCGATATTTCCTCCCGGAATATTTTTAGCTTTTTGCTCAAGCTTTTCTATGATTTCGGCTGCAGATTCTTTGCGTTCCGCCCAGCTTTTCAGGTTAATCAAACAGGTACCTGAGTTTGATCCTGTACCTTCCGTTAAAATTTCGTACCCTGCCAGTGAAGACACGGACTGCACCCCATCGATATCTTCTGATGCGCTCAGCAACTCTTTTGCAATCTGATTGGTCCTTTCCAGTGTTGATCCCGGAGGCGTCTGGATGATGGCATAGATCATCCCCTGGTCCTCGCTCGGAATAAATCCGGAAGGAAGAGAATTGCTTAAAAAGAATGTACATGCACAAAACACCAGTAACAAGGGTAATGTTACCGCCTTTTTTTTCACTACCTTATTTAAAAATTGCTCATATCTTCCAGCTCCTCTGTTGAACATGCTATTGAATTTATCGAGGAACATTAGGATTGGCGTTCTTTTTTTCGCTTTCCCGTGATTGTTTTTCAGGATCAGGGCACATAACGCTGGAGTTAATGTCAGGGCCACAACTCCCGAAAGAATAATTGCAGATGCCATTGTAATGGAAAACTGACGATAAAAAACCCCAACCGGACCCGACATAAATGCGATAGGAATGAATACAGATGCCATTACCAGGGTAATTGCGATAATCGCTCCACTAATTTCGTGCATAGCCTCTTCAGTTGCTTTTAACGGAGACAGGTGCTTCTCTTCCATCTTAGCGTGCACAGCTTCAATCACCACAATTGCATCATCAACGACGACCCCAATTGCCATTACCAGCGCAAAAAGCGAGATCATATTTAATGTAATTCCGAAAGCAGACATAACGGCAAATGTTCCTACCAACGAAACCGGAACCGCTAAAGCAGGAATCAATGTTGAACGCCAGTCGCCCAGGAAAAGGTAAACGACCACAGCCACCAGGATGAAAGCTTCAAACAAGGTATGAACAACCTTTTCAATGGATGCATCCAGGAATCTGGAAACGTCATAGCTGATGTCATAATGCATTCCTTTCGGGAAAGTGTTTTTCTGAAGATCAGCCATCAGTGTTTTTACATTTTTGATCACATCACTTGCATTGGAACCGTAAGACTGTTTTACGGTGATTGCAGCTGAGGGCTTTCCGTTCAATGTTGAATAAATATCATACATCGACGAACCGAATTCTACATCAGCCACATCTTTCAGCCGAACAAACTCGCCATCTGACTTGGCTTTCAGGATAATATTTCCGTAGTCTTTTTCATTATTGAAACGACCTGGATACTTCAAAATATACTCAAATGATTGCGAACGTTTTCCTGAACTTTCGCCGATTTTCCCCGGAGAAGCTTCTAAACTCTGTTGATTTAAAGCTTCCATCACCTCATCAGCTGAAATGCTGTAAGCTGTGAGCCTATCAGGCTTTAGCCATATACGCATTGCATATTCACGGGTACCCAGGATATCGGCAAAACCGACACCACTTACCCTTCTCAACTCAGACATTACATTGATATCTGCATAGTTGAAAAGGAATTTCTGATCGGCTTTAGGGTCATCGCTGTACAGGTTGATGTACATCAACATATTTGGCTCTTCACGGGTAATTTTCACGCCTTCACGAACCACCAGCGGCGGCAGTTTGTTCACTACCGATGACACCCGGTTTTGAACGTTTACGGCTGCCACATTAGGGTCTGTTCCAAGGTCAAATACAACCTGTATGGAAGCTTCCCCGTCGTTTCCTGCGTCGGAGGTCATATACTTCATTCCCGGCACGCCGTTTAAACCTCTTTCCAGGGGAATAACCACTGATTTAATTAACAATTCATTATTGGCCCCCGGATACTCCGCAGTAATGTTTACTTTCGGAGGAGAAATAGAGGGAAACTGTGTTACCGGAAGTTTTACCAGCGACAGAATTCCCATAAATACGATAATCAATGAGATTACGATTGACAGAACAGGTCTGCGAATGAATTTCTTAAACATATTACTTCATTTTAAAGAACACTACTCTGCTTTTAATTTCAATGATTGAATAACTTTTCTGGGATCCTGGAATTTCGTCCGTACTTTCTGGTCATCTTTTACCTTTTGTACGCCTTCAAGAAGAATTTTATCGTCAGCAGAGATTCCTGATGCCAATACATATAAATCCGGCAGTTCATACGCCACCGCTATATTTTTAGATCTTGCAACTCCCTTTTTATCGACTACAAAAACATATTTCTGATCCTGAATTTCATAGGTTGCTTTTTGAGGAATGATCAATGCATTTTTAAGCGGCAAGGTCATTCGTACTTTTCCCGTTTCTCCGTTTCTGAGTAATTTATCTGGATTCGGAAACTTCGCCCGGAAAGCAATGTTTCCGGTTTCATTGTCAAATTCACCTTCAATGGTTTGGATCTCTCCTTTTTGAGGAAGCGCTTCACCATTGGCCATAATCAAGGTTACTTCCTTACTTCCCCTGTCGGCAGCATGCATCTGGTAACTTAAATATTCTGGTTCGGAAACATTAAAATAACTGTAAACATTGGCATTATCCGATAAGGATGTCAATAGATCGCCTTCATCTACCAGGCTTCCCAGTTTTAAAGGAATTCTATTGATTACCCCAGAAAACGGGGCCTTGATATCAGTGAAGGACAAATGGATCTGAGCCAGCTTCATTTCTGCGTTTGCCGCATCCAGCTTTGCTTTTGCCATTGCTCTTTCATTTTTAGAAACAATGTTATTGTCTGCCAATGTGCTGGAATTTCTCAGCTCAATACTGGCCTGTTCTACTTCAGCCTTAGCTTTTAACAACTCTGCCTGGTATAACTGTGGCATGATTCTGAACAATGATTGTCCGGCATGAACATACTGTCCCTCATCTACATAGATATTTTGTAAATATCCTTTTTCCTGCGCCCTGATTTCTATGTTACGGACCGATCTGATCTGTGAAACATATTCTTTGGTAAACGAGGTATCAATCCTTAGCGGGTTGGTTACAGCATATTCACTGGCTTCTTCTTCTTTTTCTTTTTTAGACACGCAGCCTGCATGGCACAATAAAGCACACAGGCTCATGAGCACTATAATTTTCTTCATGTTTATGAAATGGTAATTTTTAATTCGATGATCCGGAATCAGGGATTCCTTTTTTGAACGGGATTTATTTCAGCCTGCAGCAAGGGACAAAAACCCAGGGCTCAGCTGAAACCAGAAAGATCATAACCTCAATACCCTTTGAAGAATGTATTTGGGAGAGCTGGTATAGGAGAGGTGTTTGCAGAATGGCAAACGGTTCTTTAAATAATTATAGAAAAAAAATAAAATGGACACATAGGCCAGTGTAATAAAGTACTTTGCCTGAAACAGGAATTTCCTGCCTGAAACCAATTCTTCGTCTTCATCTTCAACACTGATGAAGTCCTCTTTTTTTTCGTTGAAACTGCTGTGTCTAACTTGTGCAAAATCCCTGATATTCCCGAAGCTTGGTAAAGCGGATTTTTCAGCTCTTTGCACAGTAGAATGACTGCTGCTATGATGCCCGCCTGCATAAAGTGCAGCATGCCCCCTTAAAAGTAAGAAGCACAGGAACAACAAGAATAACATTGCAGGTCTCATATTGGCCGCAAAAATAATATTAGACCTGAAAGTTAAAATGAATTTCCACCTTTAAACCGTCAGAATTTTGTCAATATTTTAATTGAGCCTCCGGCACCTCCTTTTTAAGCAAAATTTCTATTTTTAGCCTATGGTACACAATGAGCAGACAGTACACTCCAACCTTCTTTTAATTCTTGCGCTTTTCTTTGCTATGGCTTTGCTTTTTTTGCTCAGTCAGCGCTGGAAAATCTCTTATCCGATCTTTTTGGTTATAGGCGGGCTGGCCATTGGCTTTATTCCCGGTATGCCGGTTATCAATATTAACCCCGACATCGTATTTCTTATTTTTCTTCCACCACTGCTTTTTGAAGCAGCATGGTATACTTCCTGGAACGATTTCTGGAAATGGCGGCGTTCTATCTTTTCACTGGGTTTCGCCCTTGTGCTTATGACCTCACTGGCCATTGCTTATTTTTCGGCAAGCATTATCCCGGGTTTTACACTTGCACTGGGCTTTTTACTGGGCGGCATCATTTCACCGCCGGATGCAGTAGCAGCAACCTCGGTATTAAAAGGGGTAAGCATGCCCAAAAGAGGGCTCACCATACTGGAAGGCGAAAGCCTGGTAAATGATGCGGCTTCATTAACTGTCTTCAGGTTTGCCCTTGCTGCCATCTTAACCGGGCAGTTTGTATTTCAAAAAGCAGTAACCAATTTTATAATCCTTGCCGTAATGGGCGTAGTTGTGGGCCTTGTGATTGCCCATATCCTTTATTTTGTATTGAGATACTGGGCAAAATCTTCGAGCATCACCACTCCTATTACCCTGATAGCCCCGTACCTGATGTATATTGTTGCAGAAGAATTCCAATGGTCGGGTGTACTTGCTGTAGTTAGCGGTGGATTGTTCCTATCCTTCCGGTCTGCAGATTTCTTAAACTACCATACACGCATACAGGCAAAGGAAGTATGGGCTACCCTTGGCTTTCTGCTGAATGGCTTTGTTTTTATCCTTATCGGACTGGAACTGCCAGTAATTGTAGCCGGACTGGAAGGTTATTCTATGAATGAGGCCATCAAATATGCCTTAATGATCAGTGCGATTGTGATCGTCACTCGGATTGTCCTGGTATACGCATCGGCCTTTATTCCCCGTTTTTTGAGCGCACGCATTCGCAGAAAAGAGCGGAGCCCAGGGTTAAAATTGCCCTTCATTGTAGGCTGGGCTGGCATGCGGGGCGTAGTTTCACTGGCTTCTGCCCTGGCCATACCGCTGACCTTAAATAATGGCGAGGCATTTCCACACCGCAACATGATCCTGTTCATCACCTTTGTGGTGATATTGATTACCCTGGTATTCCAGGGGCTCAGCCTTCCCATATTTCTCCGTATGCTGAAAGTAGAGGAAGTAGATGAAATTGTACCGGAAGACGAACAGATTGAAGCCATCCGTTTGCAGCTGGCCAAAGAATGTGTCGGTTACCTGGACAACAATTACAGCAACGAGATGAGCAAGTTTGAGACTATTGCGCGCATTAAGGAACAACTGGAAAGGAGCATCAGGGCTACAGAGCGGACACTCCTGGAACAATCTCAAAAAGAAGAGGTGACATCAGTAAGAAAACTGTACCGTGAAATTATGCTGGAGTTGATTGATCTGAGAAGAAAAGGTCTGAAACGGCTTAAAGCTACGAAAAAATACGACCACGAGGTATTGAGGAATATGGAAGACAACCTTGACCTGGAAGAGTCAAGGTTAAATAAACACTAGTCTTTTAAAAATCAAAGCCCTGTATGGGAACAGGGCTTTGATGTTATACTAATCTACAAAGTTTACTGGTAATTGTAATTATCCCAATAAGGCTTAACATTCCGTTTTGCCGCAGGTACCCAGAAAATAGGTGAAGTGAAATTGTCCTCAGCACGAACCTTCAGGTAATTTTCTGTATTCGTTTGTTGCTCACTGCTCGGATATTTCAACCTTTCAGGCATAGGCTTCATCACTTTGGCATTAAAGGTCATTGGCTCTAATTTAGGATGTCTTGTTCTTCTCAACTCAGCCCATAACTCGTAAGGTCCCATTAAGTTCAGATGCAAATACTTCTGCTGCATCAGTACCTCCATCTGGTCTTCCAGGTTACCCTGCGCATTAAACTGCGTTCTTATAGTATTAGCATAAGTATCCACAATGGCAGGACTAGGTTTAGGCGGATGAAGTAATGGCCTGCTGATTTCGTAAGTACTTAAAGCGTTAACCGTATACCAGAAGTTAGTCGAATTTACAATTGCATCTTTAATGTGATCGCCTGGGGTTTTACCAGTAGTTCCCAGATTTTTGAGGGAGATTTCCGCTAAAAGCAAATCCGTTTCAGCCAATGACATCATGTAAATTGGAAACTTTCTGTTTAATGCAAATGTTGCCCAATTATATAAGGATTTTGAATTCTGAATAAAAACCTGATTAATGTCACCTGTAGACGGTGTACCTGTATAATACCTTTCACCAGCAACATAGGCAGGTTTTTGCCCATCTGCATCGTAACTTACCCCCCTGTAATCACCTATCTGAGGTGTCACCGCCAGGTTGCTATATTTGGTGGGCAAAGCAAGTACTGGCAAACGAGGGTCATCAATACCTGGCTCGTAAGCAGGAAGACCTTTGTTTAATCTTTTCATGATGATGTTCGGGATAAAAGTAGCTGGCCAGCCTTCATTTAGTCCCCTGATCCAGGTACCTCCACTCTGCGGGTCATGATCTGTTGCAAATGGAAACGTAAAATCCATAGTCGGCAGGTTGTTTTTCGACAATACATCCTGTATGTGCTGTTTGGCAATAGCTTCTTCTACACCAGAAATCCTTACGGCATATTTTAACCTTGTAGCGTTGATATACTGGAGCCATTTTTGAATATCTCCTTTAAAAGCGATGTCCTGTTGAGCAAAAATAGCTTTACCGGGTATAGACATTTTAGCATAAAGACCTGGAAGTTCTTCATAAGCTTTTTTCATATCGTTCAATACCGATACATACACTTCCTTAGGATCATCATATTTCGCAAAGAAAATTGCTTCGGCACCTCTAAACGCTTCAGAATAGGGAATGCTATTATAGAAATCGACAGTAATTAAGGCTCCTTGCCCTTTTAAAACCGTAGCCAGGGAATAAAAAACAGCATTATCATCCAGCTGCTGCCCCGCCAGGTTTGGCAATTCATTTTTCATAATAGCCCAGTTCCGCATCCCTCTGGCAAAATCATCGCCCTGACCCGTTCCTGCATAATAATCTTTAAACCTGTTGTTCCAGATTTGTCCATCGGCACCAAAAGCAACGTCCCCGGTCAAATTATCAAAATCAGCAAACCAGGGATACCTGTCGGTGATGTAACGCTGTGAAACCTGGGTATAGCCAGCAATACCTAATCCGCCGCTTCCCTGAAGCTCCCACCACCACTCGCCATAATCCTGGATATAGAACTTCCAGGTATATAACATTCCATTAAATAAGCCAGGAAACAAACTTCCCTTGTTGGGGTTAATTTCTGGATTGTGAAATGCATCGTCCAGTTCCTTTTTGCAGGCAGAAGTGAAAATGCTTAAACACAGGCAACAAATTATAAAATATCTTATTGTTTTCATGATTGTAGTTTTAAACGTTAAAAACTCAAATTAAGACCAAGACTAAATGTTCTTGTAGAAGGATAAAATGAATTCTCAATATAGCCTTGCGCACCAAGCGCCGCCTCTGCATCAACATTAGGAAGTGTTTTATGTAAATACCCTAAATTTCTGGCTGCCGCAGTTATGGTGAGCTTTTGCATTTTAAGTTTATCAGATATATTTTTGGGTAATGTATACGACAAAGAGATCTCCCTGAGTTTGATGTAATCATTTTTAAACAACCTGTCTGGTGGCCATGAGGTACTGTTATCACTGATATAGGATTGATAGTAAGTAACAGCTGAAGTGATGATGTCATTTTTCACATAAGTAATATTACCGCCATTATTTACCTCTTTAACACCGTCTAGGATCATACCGTCATGGTACACAACTTTGTCTCTGGCTGTAGCAGGTGCAGGCTGGTTGTGCTGCCATGGAACAGTTGCTCCTGACGTATTATCAATGTAATAAGCCAAACCACCCTGTGACTCATCCCTAAATGGCAATGAGGCTTTGATGACACCATTACCCATCAGGTAATTGTTGGAATAAGAAAACACCGTTCCGCCGAACTTATAATCCAGGCCAATATGAACGTTAAACCCTTTTACAAAAAAATCACTATTTATGCCCCCATACAATTTCGGGTTAATATTACCTAAAGTTTTATATTGCGTATCATCAATCACATAGCCACCACTATTACTCACAATCCTATTCCCGTTCGGATCCCTTTTATAGTCAAACCCTTGGATCTGACCATTAGGTTTTCCTTCTTCAGCAACAGTTCTGATACCTCCGTTGGCGCTAATTACCTGCGTGGTAATTCCACTCGCCAATTTAACAACTTTGGAATACTGATTGGCTGCAGTAAATGACAAATCCCATCGCAATTTCTCTGAATTTAAAGGGCTGCCTTTTAGAAACACCTCAAAACCCCAGTTTTTTGTATTCCCTGTATTAGTATTATACGTACGCCATCCTGACGTAGGGGAGATCTCTAAACCAACTATCTGATTATAAATACTATTGGTATAGAAAGAAAAATCAAGTTCTACACCATGGCTTTTAAACCATTTGCTATCAAAACCTACCTCAAACTCGCGTTTTCTGAATGGTTTGATATCATTAATAAGCAACGCCTTCCTACCGTCTACAACAATGGGGCCATTAGGGTAAGGCAATTGAGATGTTTGGAAACTTGGATCTGCAAAATACCTGTTCCCGGTGGCAATACCTACGTGGCCACCCACATCAGCCCATGCCAAACGAAGTTTTCCGAATTCCATTTTCGGAATATTCAGGGTATTTGAAAAGTTCCAGGAAAAGGATGCCCCTGGATAAAAGTAAGACCTATTCCCAGGTAAAAGTGTAGAACTCCAATCATTTCTGGCCTGTAGTTCCAGATAGTAGGTCCCTTTCCAGGACACGGTTCCTGATCCAAATACACTATATAGTAACTCAGTCCCCCGTGTCAATCCTTGAACTTTGCTACGATTATCTGATCCAGGCCATTTGGTATAATCCGCATTTTCAATTGAATACCAGTCAGGATATATCAGTCCCATTTCACCCGTGCCAACATACATCCTGTTCTCGCTCATTTTTAAATAGCTTCCACCAGCGAAAGCGAAAACATTTAAGTCGTTGGTGATGTCCTTTTCAAATTTAAGCATCGACTGGTATTGCTGTTGTGTGGTATTTCTTTTATTCCAGTTATACTTACCTCCTTGTCTGGAAGGCAGCAATCGTAGGATTTTATTCTCTGTTATGTAATCAGTATTAGTATAATCAAGGGATGCCTGAGAAATTAAAGAAAACTCCTTGTTTAGCTGTAAACTTAATTTCAATGAATTTACAGTGTGAAATTTATTATCTGTGTCACTGTTGTCGTTCTGATCCCACAATATTGACGAAACCTGTCCTGCCCACATACCCGGACTTAAACCTGATAACCCATAAGGTTCAAGATCTCGCTTGTACCCGTCAGCATCACGATAAAATTGTTTCATCCAGTTGTAGTCATAATCGCGGTTTAACCCTGCAGCAACCCAACCCTGGATATTTGGCCTTCTGTTTTTGGTTTTGATGCTGTATAGGTTCGAAACCAACTCAACTGTTGCCAGGGGAGAAATGTTAAAATTACCATTGAAACTGAAGGTATTATTTCTTTGATTGAAACCTTGCATTACATCCTTATAGGTATTGTTGGTATAAGATGCCCGCATGCTTCCAAATTGCCCACCACCGGAAACGGCCACATTTGTACGTGGGGAAATCGCTGTACGGAAGAAATCAATAAAATTATTGGGATAAGCCTGGTATGGTCCCATTACACTATCGTAAAGCATTACCGGGCTTCCATCAAGCCTTGGCCCGAAACTAAAACGTGTTATTGGCAGTTTCCTTACCCGGGTTCCCCTTAACATTGTCGAATCGGCTGCTACCAGGCGCTGCGATGTACCACTTCCATACTCATTCTGAAAATCGATGTATGTAAAAGGTTTATCGAAAGTAACCTGCTGGGAAACTGTGATGCCAAAACCTTTGGTCTTTTTGCCGCTTTTAGTGGTAATTAAAACCACACCATTTAAGCCCTGACCACCATATAATACTGTAGCCTTGGCACCTTTTAAGATATCTATCGACTCAATATCCTCTGCGTTGAGATCATTGATACCTGAGCCATAATCGAAAGAATTCAGTGGATCAAAGCCTCTGCTGGCCATATCTGTTTTTTCATCAAATAATGGCACTCCATCAACCACAAACAATGGCCGGTTGGTTGAACCAACAGACAATGTAGCCGCCCCCCTGATGTTTACATTTACTCCACCCGTCGGGCCTCCGGAACCAATATTGATGCCTACACCCGCTGCTTTACCATATAATGCGACAAATGGATTCTGCGGCACACCTGCTTTCACCAAATCATCACCTTTGACCGTAGAAGTAGCATAACCCAAAGCCTTCCTGTCCCTTTTTACGCCCAGAGCTGTAACCAAAACCTCTTCCAGCCCTTCGGCATTGTCAGACATCGTTACATTGACAACAGAAGAAGCGCCTACAGTAACCTCCTTAGTTGCCATACCGATTGAAGAAAACACCAGAACCGCCCCCTCCTTTACAGAAATTGTAAATTTTCCGGAGATGTTTGTCGCGGTCCCGTTTTTTGTACCCTTTTCGGTTACACTTACCCCGGGGAGTGGTAAACCCGAAGATTCAGTTACAGTTCCTGTAACTGGCTTTTGTGCATAGGCCGCTGTTGCCATCAGGAAGAACAGCAAAACGCCCCAACACCTCAAGTAAATTTGTTTCATTGCATTAAGATTTAGAAGTAGTTAATAAAATTTTGTTAATTGATATACTTGATTTGAAAAAAGTATTCCAGCAAAAATTCTAACGTATCTTAATTGAACTGGCAGTTTTCTACTACCAAAATAGCGGCACCTAAAAGTTGTGATTCATTTTTTAAGTCAGAGACTTTGATCGTTGTTTGTTCAGCCATCCTTGGGATACAAAATTCATTAATAGCGTGTTGAATTGGTGCCATCAATATCCTTCCGGCCACAGCCCCCCGCCCCCCGATCACAATAAGTTCCGGGTTAATAATGTGGATAAGTGTAGCCAGTCCTTTTCCAATTAAAAAGGCAGCATCTGAAAGTATGGAGACGGCTAAAGGGTCTCCGGCATTGGCGGCCTCCAGAAAATGGTCACCTTCCAATTTGGTAGTATCTTCAAATAATTGTGTAAGACGGGAACTGACCCCTTTGTCAAGTTCTGCTTTGGCCCGTTCAACCAGAACAGACAATGAGGTTTCAACCTCAAGACAGCCCCTTTTTCCGCAGGAGCAGAGTTTGTTGGTTTGTGACAAGGGAATGTGACTGAACTCCCCGGCATAACCGGTATGCCCGCGAAAAAGCTTACTGTTAATGATCATTCCAAGACCTACCCCCCAATTCATGTTCACTACAAGAACTTCCTGTCTTCCTTTTCCCAGACCAAACCTGAGCTCGGCAAGGGCAATTAGACTTGAATCATTGTCAATAAACACAGGAAGCCCCAGTTCTTTACTTAAATAACCAACCAGGGTATGGTTACCTTTATCATTAAAAAAAGTGTAATTGATTCCAAGTTTTGAGCTGATAAAACCCGGCATCCCCACCCCAACACCCAATATCTGGGCAGCAGGAATTCCCGAACGGGATATATAATCTTTCAAAAATCCGGCAAGTGAAGCCATCTGACCCGAGTCATGGGTAAGCGGCAATTCCAATTGCTCAACATCCATCTTACTGTGATTGAGTAAATCATAGATTTGTACCCGGGTAACCATCTGATCTGTGGCAACAGCTACAATATACCTTTGTTTTTCTTTATTCAACAGGTACATCGCAGCCTTCCTGCCCCCTGTTGAACGTGCCTCTTCCGATTCAACCACATAACCTTCATTTACCAAATCATTTACCGTGCTTGTAACTAAGGGCAAACTTTTGTGTGTAAGCGTACTTAGATCTGTGAGGGTTAATACCTTACTAAAGTAAAGGTGCTTTATTACTTCCTTACGCAGCCGGTGGTTTTTTTCTACAGGAGCAGTCACGATGGTTAAGTTTGGTTATTTGAACTTAAAAAAAATATCTCAAAAAACCAAAAACTTTTTAATTTATTTTTTAAGATATGTAAACTTCAAAAACTGAATTTAACGATAAACTCAAGAAATTTTTATAAAACCCCTATCTTAACAACTGTTATTATACAATTTTTTATGAGCACAACAAGCCCCGAATTACCTACTGAAGATTACAAGCCAGTCAGCTTTTCGCAAACAATTCTGACGGAACTGATGATCCCTGCCTATTCCAATTTCGGGGGCAAGATTCATGGTGGAATTTTATTGTCGCTAATGGATAAAGTAGCCTATGTATGCGCTGCCAAACATGCCGGCAATTACTGCGTAACCGCTTCCATCGATACAGTAAATTTTTTGGCTCCTGTAGAAGTAGGCGAACTGGTCTCACTTATGGCTTCTATAAACTATGTGGGCAATACATCGCTTGTTGTAGGGATCAGGGTAATCTCTGAAAATGTAAAAACCAATCAGGTAAAACACACCAACACCTGTTATTTTACAATGGTAGCAAAAGATGATTTCAATAATCCTGTAAAGGTTCCGGGACTGATATTGGAAAACAGGGAGCAGTTGAGACGTTTTATTGAAGCAAAAAGCCGTAAAGAGATCCGAGGCAATTACCGCAAAGAACTGGAAGCCGTAAATATACCCGAGAAGGACGAACAATGTATGCAGCTGCTGGCGGGAGAGCGTTGCAGGATTTCCGGTTAAACCAGGTTCTTCAAATAATCAACAATCAAACTTGCAGTACGCTCTGATGCACCTGCAGTGCCCATTTTTTCCGATAGCACTTTATAGTCGTCCAGCATTTTTGCTCTCACTGCTCCCTGCAAAAGCGGCCTAAGCGTATCCATGATATTGCTGGCATTGCAATCGTTCTGTATCAGTTCTTTAACCACCTCCTTATCCATGATCAGATTTACCAACGATATAAATCTGATTTTAACCAGCATACGCGCTATGGCCACGGAAATACTTCCCCCGCGATATACCACCACCTGGGGCACATGAAACAATGCCGTTTCCAAGGTCGCCGTGCCGGATGCTACAATTGCCGCCCGGGCCACATTCAATAAGTTATAGGTTTGTGCAAAAACAAGGGTAACATTGTCAGATTTGATAAACTGCCTGTAATAGGCCTCATCAAAACTTGGGGCCGCAGCCACCACAAAATGATAATCCGGAAAATTTGCAGTCACACCCAGCATATCAGGCAGCAGGCGTTCTATTTCCTGCCTGCGACTGCCAGGCAGCAACGCGATCACTTCTTTTTGAAGATGGTATTTCTCCCTGAATGCCGGATCTGGTTTGAAAAGCGAAATTTCATCCAGCAAAGGGTTGCCTACATAGTCCACCTCCATGCCCCAGTTGCGGTAAAAGTCCACTTCGAAAGGAAGAATGCAGAACAGTTTATCTACAATTCGCTTTATTTTGAGTACCCTCTTCTGGTTCCATGCCCATACTTTCGGTGAAATGTAATAGCAAACCTTAATGCCATTGGCTTTGGCAAATTCTGCGACCTTAAGGTTGAAGCCAGGAAAATCAATCAGGACCAGTACATCCGGCCTATACTCCATAACTGCGGTCTTACAGGCCTTAAGATTTTTAAAAATGGTACGCAGGTTCAGCAATACTTCTGTAAAGCCCATAAAGGCCATTTCCGAATAATGCTTATCCAGAATTCCACCTTGCGCCTTCATTCTATCGCCTCCAAAATACCTGAAATCAGCTTCAGCATCAAGCCCCTTCAAGGCCTTCATTAAATTGGCGCCGTGCAGATCTCCTGATGCTTCTCCTGCGACTAAATAGTACTTCATTTACCTGTTGATTTTGTAAAAAAAGAAAGCAAATGCCCACAGGAACGTTGCACTGATAATGCCTCTCCCTATGTTTTCCTTATTCCGCTTAAAAAAATAATGCATCAAAAGTGCATTTACGGCAATGCAGCCAATTAGCAGCAAATCTGCCTTGGCCAGAAAGGCAAAGCGCTGCATCAGGTACCATACCAGGCTAAGCAATATACCCGGCACCGCAAGGCCTATGCCTAAACCTGTAAATGCTGAATTTTTAATACGGCTAAATTTCTCCTGCATAACTACCCCAATGCTGATCCGTCTGGTGCTGGTGTATGTTTAGGCTGAGCGGGGGACACAGGCGATATTCCCGGGACATCAAAACTCCAGGTATTCAATACCGGAATGGCATGATGTGCTGTTAAATCAAACTGCACAGGCACCACCGAAACAAAACCATTTTCCAATGCCCATACATCGGTATCCTCTCCTTTATCGTAGTTTTGAAACACCCCGGTAAGCCAGTAATAGGGCCTTTCATAAGGATCTTTCCGCTCGTCAAATTCCTCTGCCCACTTGGCATTGGCCTGCCTGCAGATCTTGATTCCCTTTAAATTAGCTCCTTGCGGAAAATTGACATTGAGCAACGTGGCAGGCGGCAAGCCATGTTCCAACACCTGCAATGCAATGGTTTTGATGAATTTTTTACAATGACTAAAATCTGCCTGCTGTGAAAAATCATCCAGTGAAAAACCAATTGATGGTATATTTTCAATAGCCCCCTCTACTGCGGCCGACATAGTTCCTGAATAAATGACATTAATAGAATTGTTCAGGCCATGATTAATACCAGATACACAGAGATCAGGCTTTTTACCCTTAAAAATTTTATTAACAGCCAGCTTCACACAATCAACCGGTGTGCCAGAGCATTTGTACATTTCTACTCCCGGATAAAGGTCCACAGCATCAAAGCGAAGTGGTTTTCCAATGGTAATGGCATGACCCATGCCCGATTGCGGCCCATCTGGTGCCACTACCACCACATTTCCTATCTCCAACATTACATCAATCAGGTTTTTAATACCCGGTGCGGTAATGCCATCGTCGTTAACAACTAAAATACTCGGTTTTGAATACTGCTTCTTCATCGTAAAAGGATTAGATCTGCTGAACCGGCAATGTGCTAAAATCACCCATTTTAGCAAACAATGCCCCGTACAACATTTGTAGCAGTAAAAGTACAAGAATTAAGGCATAAAATTCAGCATTCAGCTTATATTTGGCTGTAACTTATTAAAGCTGAATCTGTCCTATTCCCATAACAGGTTCACAACCATAAAAAACAAATGATATTACTAATGAAAAACAAATTATTGATGCTGGTCTGTTTTCTCCTAACAGGTTCAGGCTTAATGGCACAATCTGTCTACCAATGGAAAACGGCCTCTGCCGGCGGTTATACGTATAAATACGTAACCAACGATCCTACCAAAGCCCGTTTCTACACTTTAAAGAATGGGCTTACTGTTATTTTATCGCCAAACACTAAAGAGCCCGTAATCGATTTCCGGCTCGCCGTAAGGGCAGGTAGCAATACCGACCCAAAAACAGCAACAGGACTTGCACATTACTTGGAACACATGCTGTTCAAGGGCACTGACAAGTTTGGTACTATGGATTATGCAAAGGAAAAAACTCTACTGGACAAAATTGAATCCTTGTATGAGCAATACCGGGGCACAACCGATGCTGCTAAACGCAAAGAGATATATGCTCAGATAGACAAGTTGTCGGGCGAAGCTTCCAATTTTTCTATCGCCAATGAGTACGATAAGATGATGAAGTCGCTGGGCGGCAACTCTACCAATGCACATACCTGGTATGAAGAGACGGTATATAAGGAGGATTTCCCTTCAAATGCGGTAGACCAGTTCCTGGCATTACAGGCTGAACGTTTCCGCGCCCCGGTTTTCCGTATTTTCCATACAGAGCTGGAAGCTGTTTATGAAGAAAAGAACCGTGGTCTCGACAACGATTCCTGGAAGATCAATGAGCAGACTTCTGCGTTGCTGTTCCCAACCCACAATTACGGACAGCAAACTACCATCGGTACCATTGAACATCTTAAAAACCCCTCGTTGGTAGAAATCAGGAAATACTACAATAAATATTATGTCCCAAATAACATGGTTATTGCATTTGCCGGAGATTTTAATCCCGACGAAATGATCAAAAAAGTGGACAAGGCTTTTGCCTATATGAAAGCCAAACCTTTTGAGCTGTATAACCCTGCACCTGAAAAACCACTGAACAGTATACAAAAAATTGACATCTACGGACCAAGCGCAGAAAGCGTAAGGTTATCCTACAGGGGTTATGCGGAAAGCACAGACCAAAGCATGCTGCTTGACCTGATCTCCAGTATTCTTTCGAATGGAAAGGCAGGTCTGCTGGACATCAACCTTAACAAAAAACAAATGGTTTTAAGTGCAGGAGCAGGATACCAGCAAATGAAAGATTATGGCATTTTTACCCTGATGGCCCAGCCTAAACAAGGTCAATCCCTTGAACAGGCACAGCAGCTTTTGCTGGAACAGGTTAGCATCCTTAAAAAAGGGAACTTTGATGAAAGCCTGATCAAAGCTACAGTAGCGAACAGCAAGCTGGGCTTACTGGAATCATTTGACAACAATACTTTCCGTGTAGAAGCGCTTACCAACGAGTTTATTTTAAACCGTGGCCAGAACTGGAACAAATCATTGAACGGTCCGGACGCAATGGCAAAAGTCACCAAAAAACAAATCGTTGATTTTGCCAACCAGTTCTTTAAAGAAAACTATGTTGTAGCCTATAAACATAAAGGCGAAGACAAAAACATTGTTAAGGTTGACAAACCAGCCATTACCCCTGTAAATACAAATGCAGGACAGGTTTCTGATTTCGCTAAAAACCTGCTTGCGCAGCCAGTTAAGCCAATTTCTCCAAAATTCCTTGACTATAAAAAAGACTTGAATTTTGGTAAAACAGGAATTGCAGATATCATTGCAGTTCAAAATTCGGACAACAGCATTTTCAGCCTGTCGTACCGTTTTGACATGGGAGCCTGGAACAACAGACTGCAGCCTTACGCGGCGCAGTACCTGAGTTTTTTGAGTACTGACAAGTATTCGGCAGAACAGATCAGCAAAGAGTTTTACAACATTGCCTGCAACTATAGTTTTAGCGTAAGCAATGAAGTTGCCACCATCAGTGTGAGCGGATTGCAGGAAAACTTTGAAAAAGCCGTAAGCCTTGTTGAACATATTTTCGCCAATTGCAAAGCTGACGAAAAAGCACTGGAAGGCTTAAAGGCACGAATCCTGAAATCAAGGGAAAACAGTAAGGCCAGCAAAGATGCAATTATGAATGGCTTAACCGCTTATGCCCAATATGGTGCCAACAACCCGTTCAACTACACATTAAGTAATGAAGAGATCAAAAACATCACTTCAGCACAGTTGATTGATATCCTGCACAACATGAGCAATTACAAGCATACCATTACTTATTACGGACCAAAAACCTTAAGCGATTTTACAACAGCTATCAGCAAACTGCACAAACTACCTAAGGAATTTACCCCTGTAGCGCCAGCAAAAACATTTGCCTATGCAGCCAACACCAGCAATCAGGTTTATTTTGCCGACTATGATATGGTACAATCTGAAATCCGCTGGGTACGCAATGGTGGACTGTACAATACAGAATGGTCACCAAAAGTAACCCTGTTCAACAGCTATTTTGGTGGTGGTATGGGTTCCGTGGTTTTCCAGACCATCCGCGAATCCAAAGCCCTGGCCTATTCAACTTTTGCAGTGTTCTCTTCTCCGGATAAGAAAGAAAAGCAATACACGATGGTTGCCTATGTAGGCAGCCAGGCAGATAAGATGAATGATGCCGTTAATGGGATGAATGAATTGTTAAATGAATTGCCTCAAAACGAAAAGGCTTTCGAAGCTTCAAAATACAATGCCCTGAACGGCATTGAAACCAGCAGAATTACAAAAACAGGCATCCTTGGTGCTTATTTCTCTGACAAAAAACTGGGCTTCGACCACGATTCCAGAATAGACGAATATGCAGGCCTAAAACCCTTAACTTTTGCCGACATCAAATCCTTCCATGGAAACAACGTAGCCAACAAAACTTATAACTATTGCATTGTTGCTTCCGAAAAAAAGGTAAAAATGGAAGACATGCAGAAATTTGGTACAGTAAATAAACTAACGCTGGAACAGATTTTTGGATACTAGCAAAATCTCAAAGGGTTAAAAATGGCCATCCGATAAAATTCAGATGGCCATTTTTATTTTAAAGCGCACAACTTGTATAATTACCATCGAAGCCTTAACTTTAATCTGATGCGAAAATACACCATAGCCCTGCTCCTTTCGCTTGTGCTCCTGGCACTGTTACCAATTCATACACAGGCACAATGGGCATCACAAACCATGCTTTCCGATCAGATGCAGTATTATGCCCACAAAGAACCCGGCTCAAAGTTATTTGTACATTTCGATAAGACCATTTATACCAATAATGAAACCGTCTGGTTTACGGGCTACCTGCTTAACCTCAGATCTTCAGCAGCAAGGCTTCATGAATTTTTATCTGTCGCGCTGATCAGGGCAATTGATAGTGCAGTGATCATCCAGGAGAAATACCAGATCATCAACGGTCTTGCTTTTGGAAGCATGGTACTCCCCGATTCTATGCTGACCGGCAATTACCATTTTCAGGTAACCACCAACCTTGTAAGCCGTGGAATACCTGAGCTGAGCTTTGCACAGCCCCTTGTTATCAAAACAAACATTGAGCCTTCGTTTAAGGCCAGCCTCAAATTACTTCAAACCGGTACCCTGGGAAAATCCCCACACAAAATATTGGTTTCTGTGCTTTCAAGGGAAGCGCGCTTTCTGCCTAAGCCTGTTGCCATCAGCTATAATTACGGACAACTACGCAAAAAAGCGACAACTAATGCCTCTGGTGAACTCATTATAGATATTCCGGAAACAGAAAACATCACTGACCCAAATGTTTACACCAAATTAAAGTATGGTAAAGACAGCAGCTACCTTAACCTGCCGCTACCTGTAAGCAAAAGAAAGGCACATGTGGGGTTTTACCCCGAAGGGGGCAATCTGATCCATAACCTACCATGTAAAGTAGCCTGGGAACTGAAAGACCAGCAGGGAGCGGTGGTTACATCAAAAGCCCTGTTGTACGGCGGGACGGAGCTTATAGATACCATTGAAACGAACAGCTATGGCATTGGCAAATTTATATTGGTACCTCAAAAGGACATTACTTACCAGATCAAACTACTGCATACCGCTTTTACCGACAGCAGCTATGTCATTCCCCAAGCTGCAGAAAATGGCCTTAGCATAAGCTTTAGCACTGGCATCCCTACTGATACACTTGTATTCAGGCTCAACAGCACGAATCCGGGCAAGGTGGCTTTACGCCTGCACGATTTCAGGGCCACCTACATTTATAATGAGTTGTCCATCAGCAATACGCCAAGCAATATTAAAATCCCCCTCGGAGATATTCCCCCGGGCTTAAAGACACTTACCCTATCCGACAGTCTGGGCAGGCCACTTGCTGAGCGATTGTTGTATGCCCACTACGAAAACAAACAGAAAGTTCAGATTAGCACCGAAAGGCAAAGCTATGGCCAGCGTGAAAAGGTAAAGCTCAGGCTTAACCTGAATCAGCCCGACACCATAGCTCTGGTTTCCATTGCCTGCGTGCAGGAAAACCGGCTGCCTTCTTCCATAACCACCGATATTGAAAGTTATACAAAACTGACCAATGAACTAACCGATTTAGCTGCGGCACCCGATGGGCGGGGAGTAGGAGATCGGCAGTATCTGGAAGATATCCTGTTGGTAAAAGGCTGGAGACGATACAGCTGGCAGCATATTTTGCAAGCCAGTCCGGCCGATACACTCAAAAGTTATGACTCACTTCCTCTCAGGTTACAGATCAGCAGGTATGGGAAACCGCTGAAGTCGGCAGTTGAATTGGGCATCATGAGTGCCGGTGGCCTGAGCTTTAAAAAGAGCGGTCCCACGGGCGATGTCCAGTTCGACAATTCCGAACTGCTAATTGCCCCGGGTTCAAAAATACAGGCCATTGTTATGGGCAAAAACCAGGATACTTATGGTATGGAATTGAACGATCCCTTTGTTAAACTCAACAAAGATTATACAAAACTGATCACAGCACAGCGAACTGTTATTCCATCAACCATTCAAAACAACACGGAACTTACGCTCAAATCAAACGAAAAGGTAAACCGCCTGCGTGAAGTAGAGATCAGAGCGGGAGGAGACCAGACACTAAATTATAAGCATGGCGCAAATGAATGCGGAGATTACGTATGCAGGTTCAATATTCTCAATTGCCGCAATCACCTCAGCGACCCTGGTAACAGACATCCCATACCTGGACAAACGTATACAAATGGATTGGGCGGCGGGATTATTGTATATCAGCTCTGCAAAGATGAAGAACGAAGACGCTTCATTATGCCCCTAACCCCCATCTATACAAAAAAAGAGTTTTATGTTGATGCCCATGCGGAACCACTGGAACCCGCTTTTGAATCTACTCTGTACTGGAATCATGGACTGATCTTGGGAAGAGCAACAAAGGAACTTGAGTTCTATACCGGAGATATCACTGGAAAATTCAGGATAGTGGTACAAGGCATGTCCACTACAGATGTTTTGTACGGCCAATACACCATCGAAGTCAAGGCCAAATAAAAAAGCCCCCATTATACGAGGGCTTTGATATTTTCTGGAACATTATTTCAGCTGTCCGGATTTTTCTATAATTTCCGTTACCACAGTTGGGTCCAATAAAGTAGAAGTATCACCAATCTGGGAAGTTTCCCCTTCAGCTATCTTCCTCAGGATACGGCGCATAATTTTACCGGACCGCGTTTTAGGCAGACCAGATACAAACAGGATCTTATCCGGTTTGGCAATTGCTCCAATTACCCGGGTTACCGTCTGCAATATATCTTTACGGGTAAGGTCTTCGTCATTATGCACATTCGGGTTGATCACAAACGCATAGATCCCCTGCCCTTTCACATCATGTGGATAGCCTACAACGGCGCTCTCTACCACCCCGGCATGCATGTTTATGGCATTTTCTACTTCAGCTGTTCCTATTCTGTGACCAGATACATTGATCACATCATCCACCCTGCCGGTAATCCGGTAATAACCTTCTTCATCTCTCAAACAACCATCTCCGGTAAAATAAAGGTCTTTATAAGTGGAGAAATAAGTAAGCTTGCAACGCTCGTGATCACCATAAGTGGTGCGCAGCATACCAGGCCAAGGGAACTTAATACACAGATTACCATTCACGCCATTACCTTCTATTTCTTTGCCTTGCTCATCAACAAGAATCGGTTGTATGCCGGGTAAAGGCAAGGTCGCAAAACTAGGCTTGGTAGGTGTTACATAAGCAATAGGTGAAATCATGATTCCGCCCGTCTCTGTTTGCCACCAGGTATCTACTATAGGACATTTACTTTTTCCAATGTGCTCATCAAACCAATGCCAGGCTTCTTCATTTATCGGCTCTCCAACAGAACCAAGGACCCTTAGTGTACTCAGATCTATGCCTTTAAGCGGCTCTTCACCAAAACTCATCAGCGAACGGATGGCTGTAGGTGCTGTATATAAAATATTTACTTTATGCTTTTCAACTACCTGCCACATGCGCGAAGCATCAGGATAGGTCGGGATTCCCTCAAACATCAATGTAGTTGCGCCTTGAGAAAGCGGTCCGTATACGATATAAGAGTGCCCGGTGATCCAGCCTATATCGGCTGTACAGAAGAATACCTCATTTGGCTGGTAATTGAACACATTTGAAAAGGTATAACCAGCATACACCATGTAGCCGCCGACGGTATGTACCACACCTTTTGGCTTACCTGTAGACCCTGAAGTATATAAAATAAACAGCAAGTCTTCCGCATCCATTTCCTCAGCAGCGCAATTGGTATCTACCAGTTTAATTTCATCTTCCCACCATACATCCCGGCCCTTGAGCATGGATACAGCAATGCGGGTATGGGTAAGTACGATCACCTTCTCTACAGTCGGACAACCGATCAGGGCATCATCAATAACTTCTTTTAACTGAATCTGCTTATTTCCTCTGAATGCACCATCGGCAGTAATCACTACCTTACATTCTGCATCATTGATACGGTCTGCAATAGACTTGGCTGAAAAGCCACCGAATACAACTGAATGTATTGCACCAATACGTGCGCAGGCCAACACGGCCACTGCAAGTTCGGGGACCATTGGCATATAGATACATACCCGGTCGCCCTTTTTAACGCCATTCTTTTTCAATACATTCCCAAAGCGGCAAACCTGCTCGTGCAATATTTTGTAACTTAATGTAATACTTTCTTTCTGAGGGTCATTTGGTTCCCAGATAATGGCCGGTTTATCTCCATTCTCTGCAAGATGACGGTCCAAACAGTTTTCAGTAATATTCAACTTAGCACCTTCGAACCATTTGATAGTTGGCTCAGAGAAATTCCAGGACAATACTTTGTTCCATTTCTTTCTCCATTGAAAGTTATTGGCTATCCCTTCCCAAAATTGCTCAGGGTAATCTACACTATACTGATACGTTTTTTGATACTCGTCAAAAGATTTAATTTGCATGGTTTAATTTGTTTCAGATACTAAAGGTCAAATATAACTTTATTAAAAAGCTATCAAAACTTTTAATGTATATTTTACATCATAAAATGCCAAAATAATTGAAATACTCAAAATACGGTTACGTAAACATCAATCAAAATTGTATTTTTTAGTCCCAATACTGAAACGGGACAAATTCATTTCTGCACTTGCTTCTCCAGCTTTGCATGCGCATGGTTTGCATTGAGTAAAATCAGATCGGCATAAGATTGCAGGTACATTTCAGCCTGCTTTTGGTCCTGGGCGTGGTTCAGTAATAGCGCAAGATCGTTCATCTCCGTCTTCAATGAAGGCGTCAAGGGGATCGCAGCCATTCCGGTTGTCCGGTTGGCAACCAAACCACTATTATAGCTATCCGGATAGCGCTCCAGAAAACCGGTCAGAAAAAACTGGTTAAACAACAACACCCAACCCTCCCCCATGAATTTCTCTGTATCAAAAGCATACCCGGAACGGATAAAGATGAGTTCATCACCATCAACCAGCCAAACCAAACGGCTCCATAAACTTGTGTGTAATTTTGTGTCCCGGTTATATTGTTCCAGCCGGGTAATGTTGATACTCAAACCTGTTTCCATAAACTAATGTAATAGGAAAGCGCTTTCATACAGTTAAATTATTAATATTTAATTAGTTACTGCGAAAGTAAATAATTAAATGCAAAATGTAAAAAATAACCGTTCTCTTCATGCACTGATTTTTAAGCACTTCATGCTTTAAAAAGATGTGCATTCTGAGAAGGTAATTTTTATGTAAACAGAAACCCATTTTTATGTAAACAGTACGCCTATTCGTTTACATAGCCATCCTGATAACAGAAAATATACCTTCTCAGAAAGCGCATTGGAAAATTTTGGCTTTTTCAGCCAAAGTTTTCCCGCGCTTGAAGAGAACGGTTTATTTTCACTATCTCATTGAAAATAAATTGAAAATATTTTAAACCTCCCTTGACCATTACAAATATTATACTGATATTTGCAAACTCTTAAAAAAATAAGAAAGTATAATTAACATATAAATAAAGGCATGTCAAGAGTTTGTGATTTAACCGGAAAAATGGCGATGACAGGTTTTAATGTTTCTCACTCAAACGTTAAAACTAAGCGTAAGTTTTATCCCAACTTACAGCTTCAGAAATTTTATATTCCTGAAGAAGATCGTTGGATAACACTGAAAGTATCTACTTCAGCTATCAAAACCATCAATAAAATTGGTATTACTGAAGCGATCAACCGTTTCGTTAAAAAAGGATATTTGTAAATAACACTGGTTGATGTGAATCAACCTTAAGACTAATAAAATGGCAAAAAAAGGTAACAGAGTACAAGTTATTCTAGAGTGTACAGAGCATAAAACTAGCGGCATGCCTGGTATGTCTAGATATATCTCTACTAAAAACCGTAAAAACACTACTGAGCGTTTGGAATTGAAAAAATTCAACCCTGTATTGAGAAAAGTAACGGTACACAAAGAAATTAAGTAATACATTTAGTACTAACTAAATACAATCCATTAAATCATGGCAAAGAAGGTAGTTGCAACCCTTAAAACGGGTAAAGGAAAAGAATATTCAAAAGTTATTACAATGACTAAATCACCTAAAGGTGCTTATTCTTTCAAAGAAGTTATTGTTCACAACGATCACGTTCAGGATGCTATTACTGCATCTAAAAAATAATTTTAATATTTAATAATATTAAAGCCGTCCCTTTTTCCCGGGAGGGCTTTTTTTGTTTTGTTATACATTCGTATGGGCTTATTCGATTTTTTCAAGAAAAAAGAAACCGCACCTGAAGCACAAGAGGCTCTGGATAAGGGATTAGAAAAAACAAAAGAAGGTTTTTTCAGCAAGATCACTAAGGCTGTTGCCGGTAAATCTACCATCGATGATGATGTGCTCGATAACCTCGAAGAAGTACTGGTTACCTCAGATGTTGGGGTAAGCACAACATTAAAAATCATTGACCGCATACAGCAGCGGGTGGCTAAAGACAAATACCTGTCTACCTCAGAACTGAACCATCTGTTACGTGATGAAATTCAGCTCTTACTGGCCGAAAACAACAGCAACGACTTTCGTCAGTTTGAATACGGGCAGCATAAGCCTTACGTAATTATGGTGGTAGGCGTAAACGGCGTGGGCAAAACCACTACTATTGGCAAACTTGCCCATAAGCTGAAGGCCGAAAACCTTAAAGTGGTATTGGGTGCAGCCGATACCTTCAGGGCAGCTGCAGTAGAACAGATCAAACTCTGGGGCGAGCGGGTTGGCGTACGTGTAGTTGCCCAAGCCATGGGTTCAGATCCTGCGTCAGTTGCCTACGACACCCTCCAATCGGCAGTCGCCAATGGTGAAGATGTAGTCATTATCGATACTGCCGGTCGTTTGCACAACAAGATCGGGCTCATGAATGAGCTGGGAAAAGTTAAAAACGTAATGCAAAAGGTAATTCCTTCTGCTCCTCATGAAATATTACTTGTACTGGATGGTTCAACCGGACAAAATGCTTTCGAGCAATGCAAGCAGTTTACCGAAGCCACAGATGTAAATGCCCTGGCCATTACCAAACTGGACGGAACAGCAAAAGGCGGCGTAGTTATCGGCATCTCCGATCAGTTTAAAATACCTGTAAAATACATAGGCGTTGGCGAAGGCATGAACGACCTGCAATTATTTGATAAAAAGGCTTTTGTAGACAGCCTGTTTAAATAAATATATGAATACTAAAATAAAATCCACCATTATACCCGTTAAAAAGCCTAAAATCAATGTCATCACCCTGGGCTGTTCCAAGAACACCTACGATTCTGAGGTATTGATGGGGCAATTGCGTGGAAACAGTATGGATGTGGTTCATGAAGCCAGTAAAGTAGGTAAAGACGATATCGTTGTCATCAATACCTGCGGATTTATCGACAATGCCAAACAGGAATCTATTGATACCATACTGCAATACAGCCAACTGAAAGATGAAGGAAAAGTAGGGAAAGTAATTGTTACCGGATGCCTTTCTGAACGCTATAAACCTGAGCTCGAAGCCGAAATTGCCAATGTTGACGCTTTTTTCGGCACAAACGACCTTAACAATCTGTTACACTCACTGGGTGCCAATTATAAACACGAACTGATTGGGGAACGTTTGTTAACTACCCCTTCTCACTTTGCCTATTTTAAAATAGCCGAGGGCTGTAACCGCCCCTGCTCTTTCTGCGCCATTCCCTTAATGCGTGGCAAACACGTTTCGCGCGACATGCAGGAACTGGTAAATGAAGCCAAAATACTGGCCGCCGGTGGAACAAAAGAGTTGATCCTGATTGCGCAGGACCTTACCTATTATGGCCTGGATATCTACGGAAAACGTAACCTTGATGAATTGCTGCACAGACTGTCTGATGTAAACGGAATCGAATGGATCAGGCTTCAATATGCCTACCCTTCGGGCTTCCCTATGGAAATCCTCGATGCCATGAACGAGCGCGAAAACATCTGCAAATATCTGGATATGCCACTACAGCACATTACAGATAACATGCTGAAATCTATGCGTCGTGGCATTACCAAACAAAAAACCATTGATATCGTAAACCAGATCAGGGACAAAGTACCGGGCATCGCCATGCGTACCACCCTAATTTGTGGTTACCCTGGTGAAACAGAACAGGATTTTGAAGAAATGATGGATTGGGTAGAAGAAACCCGTTTTGACAGACTCGGATGCTTCACCTATTCGCACGAGGAAAAGACCCATGCACACAGCCTGGTTGACGACGTTCCTGAAACAGTAAAACAAGAACGTGTGGATGCCATTATGGAATTACAACAGGGGATTTCTTACGACATTAACCAGGAAAAAGTAGGCAAAACCTATAAAGTGCTGGTCGACCGAAAAGAAGGTGATTTCTTTATTGGCCGTACAGAGTTCGACTCCCCTGAAGTAGACAACGAAGTTCTGATTGACGCCAGCACAGGTTATGCTGCCAACGGTAGTTTTGTCAAAGTAAAAATCGACCGCGCGGAAGACTTCGATCTATATGGACAGATTGTAAAATAAAAGCCGCAAACTAAGAATTATGGTTTATTAACTTAAATTCGTGGCAATGCAGGCTAAATACATCTCTTATCAGGAAACCAACGCTTTCTCAGCAGTTGTACTCGATTACATCAGCGGAAAAGACCAGTTAAAAAGCTTTTATAAATACAGTCCGGATTTTAGTGGTTTTAATGAGGCCATTAAAAACCGGGACTTCAATGGTGACAGAACTGTGCTTGTAAAAGTCCTTCAGCAACAGTATGCATCGGTTAAAATGCCGGCCCTGGTTGCAGAAAACATCAGCCTGCTGCAAGATGGGAAGACCTTTACGATTACTACCGGCCATCAGCTGAACATATTTACCGGTCCACTGTACTTTATCTATAAAATTGTAACCGCAATAAACCTGGCAAAAGAACTAAAGGAAAAATTCCCCGAGTATAATTTTGTCCCTGTTTACTGGATGGCTACCGAAGATCACGACTTCGAAGAAATCAACCATGTTAAAATTGAAGATAAGACCTTAACCTGGAACAAACAGGCCGCAGGTGCAACAGGAAGGCTGGATACTACAGACATTGCAGATACCCTGATTGCTTACAAAGGGTATCTTGGGATCGGCGAAAATGGCCATCAGCTTGCCGAACTGGTTAGCCATGCCTATAGTGGCCATAAAAAGCTGAGCGATGCGACACGCGACCTTGTCAATGCCCTTTTCGGCAAATACGGTCTGGTTTGCGTAGACGCCGACGATCATGAGCTGAAAAAGCAGTTCTCCAAAATCATCTTTGGGGACATTACCGGACAAAACAGTTTCAAACTTATCGGTCAAAGCAATGCCAGGCTCGAGGCGCTTGGCCACAAGCCCCAGGTTAACCCAAGGGAGATCAATTTCTTTTACATGAAGGAGGGCCTGCGGGAGCGTGTAATTGAAGAAAATGGCCAGTACAAGGTAATGAATACTGCAATTGCTTTTAGCGAAGCTGAGCTTAAAGCCGAAGTCACAAACTACCCGGAGCGGTTTAGCCCCAATGTAGTCATGCGCCCGGTATACCAGGAAGTGATCCTTCCGAACCTGGCTTACATCGGCGGAGGAGCGGAACTGACCTACTGGCTGCAGTTAAAAGCCAATTTCGACCATTATCAGGTCAAATTCCCAATACTATTGCTAAGAAATTCCGCACTGGTTATAGACCAGCGCAGTGAAGCCCGAATGCAGATTTTGGGCATCAGCCACAAACAGCTCTTTAGTTCTACCGAAACCCTTAAAAGCGACTGGGTAAAAGCGCATGTGAATCTACAACTCTCGCTGGATGATGAAGAACGAGCCATAAGAGCAGTTTTTGACCAGATTAAGCTCAATGCCTATAAAATTGACAAAAGTCTTTCCCAATCGGCCGATGCCGCCAAAACCAGGGCTTTAAAGCTGGTAGCCAACCTGGGGCAAAAAATGCTCAGGGCTGAAAAACGCAAACACAAAACATCTCTTGCACAGCTAGAGAACTTAAAGCTTAAACTTTTCCCCTCAGGTGTATTGCAGGAAAGGGTACTAAACATTGCACCCATGTATGTAGCCTATGGTGATGACTTTATTGAATCGCTGATCAATCATTTTAAACCTCTGGATCATCAGTTTACCGTATTATTTGCCTGATTAATATGACATTTTACACTTTTAGCGAACAGCAACTGCGTGGATTTACAGAAAACGTATTTTTAACGATGGGCTGCCCGCAGCCTGATGCCCGCCTGGCTGCAGATGTTTTACTGCGCTCCGATTTGAGAGGCATAGATTCCCACGGTGTTGCACGTCTCAGTGGATACGTTAGGTTATGGGAAAAGAAGCGAATCAATGCACAGCCTCTCATAAAAGTGGTACATGAAACTGCAACTACCGCAACTCTTGATGGCGATAGGGGGTTAGGCCTCGTCGTAGCCCCATTTGCAATGAATATAGCCATAGAAAAAGCAAAAACCTATGGCAGTGGTTGGGTTTCCGTTAAAAACTCAAACCATTTTGGGATAGCGGGTTACCACTCTCTGATGGCCGTTGAACAAGATATGATTGGCATCAGTATGACCAACGCGAGCCCCCTGGTAGCCCCCACTTATGCGAATGAACGGTTATTGGGTACTAACCCCATGTGTTATGCCTTTCCTGCCGGAAAATACCCTGCAGTTGTAGTAGACATGGCCACCGCAGCTGCAGCAAATGGAAAACTGGAAATTGCCCAGCGGGCAAATCAGGCTGTGCCTGAAGGCTGGGTACAGGATGCGGCAGGAAAATCATCAATCAATCCGAACCAGTTAAAAGAAGGAGGTTCTTTACTGCCCCTTGGCAGCGACAAAGACCACGGCAGCCATAAAGGCTTTGGTCTTGGGGCCACAGTCGATATCCTTTCTGCAGTCTTGTCAGGCGCAAATTATGGGCCCTGGGTACCTCCTTTTGTAGCTTTCCTCGACCCGCCAACCGACCCAGTTGGTGAAGGTATAGGCCATTTCCTGGGTGCCATGCGTGTAGATGGTTTCAGACCTGCACAAGATTTTAAAGACCATCTCGACAACTGGATCACACGTTTTAAGAAAGCTAAGACCGTCGATCCTGAAAAACAAGTCATCATACCTGGAGAGCCGGAATATAACTCTGAAAATGAGCGTAAAAAAAACGGCATCCCTCTAATAGATGCCGTTGTAAATGATTTAAATGAGCTTGCCGCTAAACTTGGCATCGAAGGTTTATCCTAGTGAATTCCCCTCAGTAACCTGCCCCATCTGATTTTCTTAAAGAAAGAAGCATTGGTGTCGTAGCTCATCCAGATGAATAGGGCCTTACCCACAATGTGATCTTCCGGAACAAAACCCCAGTAACGGGAGTCGGCCGACCTGTGCCTGTTATCACCCATCATCCAGTAATAGTTCATTTTAAAGGTATAACTATCTGCTGGCTTACCATTGATCAGCCATCCTGTTGCGGATTTCTCCAACTTATTACCTTCGTAAATGCGGATACTCCTCTCATAAAGCGGCATAGTAGCGCTATCCAGTTTTACCGTCCATCCTTTTTTAGGTATAATGATCGGCCCGAAATTGTCTACATTCCAGTTCCGGTTTTTATCGTAAGGAAAAACATCGGCTTCACGTATATTGTCCGCAGCAGTAAATTCTCTTACCGACTGTACAAAATCCAGTTTCTTCACTTCGGCCATCATAGGTGCCGTTCCGTTAAAAGTATAAACATTCGGGGTCATTGTGCTCCTGATGTCTTCAGAAATGTTGAACCCAAGATCTTCAAAAACACCAGGATTTACATCAGCAGTCTTAAACACCACTTCATAACTGATCTCGCCTGTAGGTTTCAACTGCTCTGGTTTTCCATTGACAAAGGCAAGGCCATTTTTCATACTCACCGTATCTCCAGCGATCCCTATACAACGTTTAATGTAATTTTCACGCTTGTCTACCGGCCGGCTGACAATGGTGTACCTGGTATTGATTTCTTTCCAGCCTTCAGCCCTTACCATCTGATAGTAATCCACATCCTGCTGTTCCAGAGCAACGGTATCCCCCTGTGGATAATTGAAAACCACCACATCATTTCTTTTGATATCTGATAATCCAGGCAATCTGCGGTATTTCCATTGCACCCCTTCCCAATACGCCTTGGTACCGGTTACCGGCATCGTATGGTGTGCAAAAGGAAAAGCTACAGGTGTCATCGGTATTCTAGCCCCATAGTTCATTTTGCTTACAAAAAGAAAATCGCCAACCAGTAAAGAACGCTCCATAGAGGCGGTCGGAATGGTATAAGCTTCGATAAAGAACACCCTAATAATGGTGGCGGCCACTACAGCAAAAATTATGGCATCCAGCCATTCTCGGCTGCGTGATTTTTTCTTTCTTGGCTTACTGCTGTCTTCCTGTTTAGATTTTTGCCAGAATTTCCAACTCATATACTGTTATTTAAAATTAAATATATCGGCTATGTTAAAAAAGCCCTGTTTATTTTGTAACCATTCTGCTGCAACCACCGCACCCAGCGCAAAACCTGCGCGGTTATGGGCAGTGTGTTTCAATTCTATCTCATCTACCTCCGAACTGTAAAGTACAGTATGTGTGCCTGGTACATTTTCAATCCTGAGCGATTCGATCAGCAATTGGTCTTTTTTCACTACATCATCAAACTGAGCACCGACAAGCTCATTTACCCATTCCGTCTTCCTGTCCATCTGTTCAATAATCCCTTCCGCAATGGTCATTGCGGTTCCGCTTGGTGAGTCCAGTTTCTGGGTATGGTGAATCTCTTCAACCTGTACTTCGTAAGCCGGGTAATCGTTCATCAGTTTTGCCATCACCTTATTAATGTGAAAGAAAAGGTTAACACCTATACTAAAGTTTGACCCGTAAAGCAGGCTATTGTTACGGCTCAAGCATTCATTTTTTACTTCCTGCAATTGTCCGTACCATCCGGTAGTACCTACAACCACCGGAACATTGGCGTCAAAGCAGGCATAAATGTTACCCAATGCAGCGTCCGGGGCACTGAAATCTATAGCCACGTCAGCCTTTGCCAGATTGGCTGTGGTTAAATCTTCTGTATTATCGATACTGATTTTCAGGACCACATCGTGGCCTCTTTCAAGAGCAAAACGTTCAATGATCTGCCCCATTTTACCATAACCGAGTAAAGCTATCTTCATTTTATTTATTTTAAAAGCTAATTGCAATCTTAATTCCTGGCGCCGCACTGTTCATCCCGTATATATTACCTGTATTGATCATGTCCGGCGTTATCTTTATGCCGGCCACATCACCTACATCGAAATTGGCCAGGCGCGCATCAATATAGGCTTCTATGATATTGAGCAGGTACAGGCCAACATACGAAAAAATAATCACCTGTTTGTTTCTTCGGTAAATGTCTTTCGCCTGGATCAGGCGGTCATCAGGTGTATTCTCATACAAATTGGCTTTGCCGTTTTCTGCCCTGTATTTCAGCTCATTTACAAAAATGTCGTACTTTTTGGAATTGTCTATATAAGAGATAGTGAGTAGTGTGGCCCCAGTGTATATACCCGCAACTTTTAAGCCCCGGTATATGGTCAAACCATTTCTAATCTGCCCCAGTCCCGGGAGCATGGCCGAACGGATGGCAGCCCGCCTACCAGCAATTTTACCCACATTGATATAGGGTTTTACACTGTCCACAGGAGCTGTCTTACCCGTAGTGCTGTCCTTTTTTAGAGGCGTAACCTGCTGTGCCTTTCCTGTAAAAGCAGAAAAAAAAAGTAAGGCCGACAACAGGAAAAACTTATACATTACCAGTCCAATAACTCTAAGATCCGGTTCAGGTCATCATCAGACATGAATGGAATTTCTATAGCACCTTTGCCATTTTCGCCCACCTTCAGTTTCACTTTAGTGGCAAATTTTGAAGCAAGGTCTTTTTGCAATTTCTGATATTCGGCAGGCACTGCTTTAGATTTGAGCTGGAATTTTGGTTTTACTTCAACACTGTTGATGCTTCTTACCAGTTCCTCAACTTTCCTTACAGAAAGACCTTTATCAATGATTTCCTGGTGAATAAAAAGCTGCTTATCCGTTTGTTCTACATTGATCAGTGCACGGGCATGTCCCATAGAGATCTTCTGGTCGCGGATAGAGATCTGAATCGCAGGGGGCAGCTTCAGCAAACGCAGGTAATTGGTTACGGTAGTACGGTTTTTACCTACCCGTTCGCCCAGTTGTTCCTGTTTCAGATTACATTCCTCCAGCATACGCTGAAAACTAAGGGCAACCTCAATAGCGTTCAGGTTTTCGCGTTGTATGTTTTCAATCAATGCCATTTCCAACATTTGCTGGTCATCGGCACTGCGTACATAGGCTGGTATTTGTGTCAAGCCGGCCAATTTGGATGCCCTTAACCTCCGCTCGCCGGAAATGAGCTGATATTTATTGGCAGCCTGTTTTCTAACGGTAATAGGTTGTATGAGGCCCTGTACCTTAATAGACTCCGATAACTCGTTTAAAGCTACCTGATCAAACTCGGTACGCGGCTGGTAAGGATTGGTCTCGATCTCGCTGATGTTGATGAACCCGATGTTGCTGGCAGGTTCCTGCTGCCTGGTTTCACTTACCGGGTTAACGCCATTGTTTTTAGGCGGATTAACCGATTCGCTATCATCTAAAAGCGCACTTAATCCTTTACCTAAACCTGTTTTTCGCTGAAAAGATGTCATTAAAAAATAATTATAGAGTTGCCGTATTTACATCCTGTACCTCTGTGACCATTCCGTTTTTACGGACAATTTCACGTGCCAGGTTTAGATAATTGATTGCGCCCTTGCAATTTGCATCATGCATAATCACAGAAACACCATAGCTTGGCGCTTCACTTAAACGGGTATTCCGTTGAATAATGGTTTCAAAAACCAATTCCTGAAAATGGGTTTTCACCTCTTCCACCACCTGGTTGGACAAGCGTAAGCGCACATCATACATGGTCAGCAAAATACCTTCAATTTCCAGTTCAGGATTTAAACGGTTTTGTACTATTTTAATTGTGTTCAGCAACTTACCCAGCCCCTCTAATGCAAAATACTCACATTGTACAGGAATAATGACCGAATCTGCAGCAGTAAGGGCATTAATAGTAATTAAGCCCAGGGACGGAGAGCAGTCAATAATGATAAAATCATACTGATCCTTAACTTTCTCCAGAACAGCCTTCATTTTATATTCCCTGTTGGTCAGGTTGATCATCTCAATCTCTGCTCCAACCAGGTCTATATGTGCAGGCAACAGATCCAGGTTTGGTGTCTCTGTTTTTTGTATGGCATCTGTAGCCTCAATATCGTTAATGATACATTCATAGATGCTGTTTTTGATATTTCTCGGGTCAAAACCAATACCAGATGTAGAGTTTGCCTGAGGATCTGCGTCAACCAGTAATGTCCTGTATTCCAGTACGGCTAAACTTGCGGCTAAGTTTATAGATGAGGTTGTTTTACCTACTCCACCCTTCTGGTTTGCCAATGCAATAATTTTACTCATTTATCTTTTTAATAATTTACCAATTATTTAATAGGGCTTAATTTACATTGAAGTAAATCTATAAAAAATGCTATTTTTGTAATGATTTAGGCATATTTTAACGATTAGCTAAGATACAAACTAAATGGCAAAGTTAGTACTAATGGCTTAAGTGTTTTACACATCTTATTAACAATTATTACATGGTAACCATCATATCGGGAACAAACAGACCAGGCAGCAACACCTTAAAACTGGCACAGTATTATCAGAAAACACTGGCAGAAAAAGGGTTACAGACCACCTTGTTTAACCTGGAAGAATTACCTGAAAATCTGATCGCAACAGATCTTTATGGAAAAAGGAGTGCTTCCTTTGAAAACATACAGAATCTGATTACCCAAACCAGCAAATTTCTTTTTATAATTCCTGAATATAACGGCAGCTTCCCCGGGGTTCTGAAAACATTTATTGACGCATGCAATTTTCCTGAAAGTTTTTATGATAAAAAAGCAGCATTGGTGGGTTTATCCTCAGGGAAATATGGTAATATCAGAGGCATAGATCATTTCGGAGGTGTATGCAGCTACCTGCACCTAAACGTACTGCCTTTAAGGATACACATTGCAGCCATTAAAACAGAACTTAATGAAAACGGCGATCTTTTTAAAGAAGATACCCTGAAATTTACTGGTCAGCAGATGGATAAATTTATTGCGTTTTAAAACTCAGCCAGTCTATACCTTCATTGCCAAACACAAAAAAACCCGGGTGCAACATCTCTGCAATATCCTCAAGCAGCGCAACCAGGTCTTCCGGATCATCAAAATCAAGATCTTGTCCATTCATCAGGTAAACCCTATTATAGGCTACTGCAGGCCAGGTCTTTCCAAGCAACGGCGGAACGATACCCATCAGTTCGAGCATGGTGCGTCCCTTTTCCATATAAATCACCACTTTTGCGGTATCTATAAAGTCATGCAGCAGTCCTCCCGCATCCACTATTACCTCTTCAAGTGAATAATTGACCTTATTGCTTGTATCCAGACAGGCAACAGGCACCTTATCCATGAACTTTATTTTATGCTGGATTATATCTACACGTTCCTGAAGTTGCTCCCGCAGGGCCTCATCCTTAACTTTATTTATAACCGCATTTAAAAAAGACATATCAATATATTTATTACTTTGTACAAAATTACTATTCCTGAACCGATGCGCCGTATTATAAACAATATTTTTTCTATACTGTTCATTCTGGCATTTGCAGCCTGCAAAAACAATGCTTCCGATACCGGAAAAAAGGTTTTTAACATGAACCTTGACCAGAATGTGACCTCACTCGACCCTGCTTTTGCCCGTAACCAAAATGCCATATGGATGATCAATCAGGTTTTTAACGGCCTTGTTCAGATAGACAGCGCGTTGAACACCATGCCCTGTATTGCCAAAACCTGGCAGATTGCAGAAGACGGCCTTACCTACACCTTTGAACTCCGCAGCGATGTTTACTTCCACGATCATCCACTCTTCCCCGGTGGAAAAGGTCGTAAGGTTGTTGCCAAAGATTTCAGCTATAGCTTTTACCGGCTCATCGATCCAAAAGTAGCATCATCGGGCGGCTGGATATTTAGCGACAAAATAAAAGACAAAACCAGCTTTATAGCCTTAAACGATAGCACCTTCCAGATAAAGTTAACCAAACCCTTTCCAGCCTTCATGAACCTGCTTACCACACAATACTGCTCTGTAGTACCGCATGAGATTGTGGAACATTATGGTAAAGATTTCAGAAGCCATCCTATAGGTACTGGCCCTTTTAAATTTAAATACTGGAAGGAAGACGAAATACTGGTATTGCTGAAAAACGAGCATTATTGGGAAAAAGAAGGCCGTCAGCAGCTGCCCTACCTCGATGCAGTGAAAGTGACCTTCATCAGCGATAAACAAAGTGCTTTTATGAATTTCATCAAAAAGGAGCTCGACTATTTTGATAAAGTCGATGGCAGCTATCGCGATGACATTTTAACAAAAAGCGGCAAAATGACCAGTAAGTATAAAGGCAAATTTCAGCTCAGAAAAGGCCCTTACCTCTGTACAGAATACCTGGGCATATTGGTAGATACCAGTAAAGCCATCGCAAAAAACAGTCCTTTGAAATATAAGAAGGTAAGACAGGCTATCAATTATGCTATTGATAAGCCCAAACTGATCAAATATTTAAGGAACAGCATTGGCATACCCGCTACTTCGGGCTTTATCCCGCAGGGCATGCCCGGGTTCGACAGTATTGCAGTTAACGGTTATCACTATGAACCGCAAAAAGCTGCAAAACTGCTGGCCGAAGCAGGTTTTCCCAATGGCAAAGGTTTACCGCAGCTTACCCTCAGTACTTCCACTACTTATAAGGACCTGATTGAGTTCATCCAGGGCGAACTGGCTGCAATAGGGATCAACACCAAAGTAGATGTAAGTCCGAATGCCAGCCTGCGCGATCTGATCTCTAAAAACGGGGTCAACTTTTTCAGGGGCTCATGGATTGCCGATTACCCCGATGGCGAAAACTACATGGCCATGTTCTATTCCCGCAACAAGGTACCTAACGGGCCAAATTATACCGGCTATTTCAACAGGGAGTTTGACCGCCTGTTTGAACAGAGCTATTACGAGCGCGACAATAAAAGACGCTACCTGCTGTACCAGAAAATGGATAGAATGATTGTTGAATATGCCAATATAGTACCAATTTTATACGACCAGTCCCTTATCATGACCCAAAATAACATCAGTGGCTTTTCACTAAATGCCCTGAACCTGATGGTATTGAAAACAGTAAAAAAAGAATAACTACTGCTGCAGGCCGCCACCTAAACCGCCGCCCTGACCACCTTGTCCGCCCTGCTGTTCGTCTTTTTTCAGATCGTCATTGTTCACCCCTTTCTTCTTCTTAGATTTGGCGTTGAAATCCATTTTCCCGAAGTTGTAGCTGAAGTTCAGTCCAAATGAACGCAAAGGATAATGGATATCTGTACGCTGAACAGAATTTGCTGTGGCATTATTGGTCTTGATGTTTAAATCACGGCTAAACGGATTCAGCACATTTAAGCCTATGGTGGCCTTTTTCTTCAGGATCTCCTTCTTTACAGCACCGCCATAAAAATACATCATGTCTGTTTTCCCCTGAAAAGTACGTTTAGGTGCGTTGACTACACCCCAAAGCTCAGTGCTCCAACCCCCCGGGAGGGCATATGCCGAACGTGCAAAAGCAGTATAATTTAAAAACGTGCCCGTATTTAAATTACTTTCTGAATTCCTGATCTCGTAAGTATTTAAGCCCAGATTTGCCATTAAAGTCCATTTTGGCTTTGGGTTGTATGAACCGAAAACATTCAAACCGTACGACTGACTAGTACCAACATTAATATAGGTAGTCAGGTTTCTGGTTTCACCATTTTCTTCAATGGGCCGGATAAAACTCTCTATGATGTTTTTAGTATTCCTGTAAAATGCAGAAACATTAATTACCGATCCTTTGATAAATGTAGAATAACCCAGTTCTACATTGTCAGAAAGCTCAGGCGACAACTCAGGGTTTCCTTCAATAGGATTAAACACGTCGCTTTTGTTCCTAAAAGGGTTCAGGTAAAATAAGCTTGGGCGCTGCACCCTCCGGTTGTAGCTCAGTTTAACGGTACTCATTCCCTTCAGGGTCTGCGAAATGACCATACTAGGAAAAAGGTTAAAATAATCATTATCAAAATTGAAGGTATTCCCTGCCAGTCCGCCAATTTTGGTGTATTCAGCCCTCAGCCCTGCTTTAACCGATATTCTTTTGGTCAGTTTAAAGCCTAGTACTCCATACGCAGCAGCAACATTCTGATCGTAATCAAAGTCTTGCTGGGCCTCGTCATAATCACTGATGATGTTCCTAAAAATGCCTTTGACCCCCGTTTCCAGCGTGGTGGTTTTGTTAAAAGGATAGGTATAATCGGTTTGTAGCGTATATTCATTGTTTTTACCAGTATTATGGCCTGTCAGTATTACATCTGGTATACCTTCTGCCACAAATCTGTTTGTAAAATCACTACCATTACGACCGGTAGACAACTGTGCGGAAACACTAAACTCCTCTCCTTCCTTCTTGCTCGTTTTCCTGTAATCAATGTTCCAGTCCAGGTTGTTGAAACTCATGTCCATATCCCTGAAATTGGTAGAGACAACCCCATCCCTCATGATCTCCGAATTGCCTGGCCCGCCATTGGAAAACCGGTTTATCTTTACGGTTGTACTAAAGTTATTATACGCATTTACATCATAATCCATCCCAAAACTACCATTATAGCCTACTCTCGACCATTTAGAATAGCCATTCTGCAAGACTTCATTGGTTACTCCATTTTCCGTTACACGGTTAAACGTTACCACCTTCGAGTTTTGCGGGTAGGCCTGGTTTAAACCTAAACTCCCGTTTACAGACAAACGCCCCGTTTTAGCACTTAAATTAAAAGTTCCATTGTTTGAACGCGTGCCTGCCGTTGCATTTAAATTTCCACTGATGCCCTCTGCGGTTTTCTTTTTAGTGATGATGTTGATGATCCCACCCGATCCCTCGGCATCGTATTTGGCAGAAGGACTTGTGATCACTTCCACACTTTTGATCTGCTCAGCAGGGATCATTTTCAGTGCATCGGCAACGCTGTTGGCCATTGTTCCCGAAGGCTTCCCGTTAATCAAGACCCTTACAGCTGCACCACGTAGCTGCACATTTCCGTTGATATCAACTGATAACATAGGCACTTTACGCATCACATCAGTAGCGTCTCCCCCGGCATTGGTAATGTCCTGCTCTGCATTGTACACCAGCTTATCTACTTTATTTTCTATCAGGGCTTTCTGTCCCGATATTTCTACTTCCTTTAAATTACCGGCGGCAGGACTGATGTAAATTATCCCTGCATTATGATCCGGTTTCTCCGGACTGGTTTTAACTGCAACGCTCTTCGATTTATAGCCCATAAAACCAACCGAGAGTTTATATTCATCCGGAGCAACGTTCTGTAGCACTACTTTTCCTTTTGCATCCGTTACCCCTCCGTTTACAAACCTACTGTCTTTCGCTTTTGCAAGGGATACACTGGCATAATCTATCGGTTTTTTGGTGAGCGAGTCCAAAACTACAACAGTAATGCGCCCTGTTACCACCGGTTTGGCGGTTCCTCCGCCAAGAGAAAATTGCGCATAGCTGTTAAGGGTTATCCCTAAACCTATAAGCAAGATCAGAATTGATTTCATTTGAGTCTTTTTACGTTAATTAGTATACAAAAGTCAGTAATTGTTACAAGTCGGTTAATTAATTTGTATGAACACGGTCAGGTACTTTATCTGAAAATTTAATTAACCAGGTCTGAGAATTAAAAAACCCAGGTCAGTATAAAGTACAGACCCAGGTTCTCTTTGACAAGAAAATTACCTTTGGTTATTTTCTATATTACAATATTTACAATCCTTCCGGGAACAACTATCACTTTCTTAGGCGCCTTTCCCTCCAGGTATTTCTGAATATCATCATTGGCCAACACCAGGGTTTCTACTTCCTTAGGATGTAAGGTGAGTGCAATATTCAGGTTCATGCGTGTCTTGCCATTTACAGAAATTGGATAGCTGAACTCGTCTTCTACCAGGTACTCCGGGTTAAAAGTCGGATAAGCAGTATACGACAAACTACCTTCTTCATGCCCCAACAATGCCCACAATTCTTCACAAATGTGCGGTGCATACGGGGAAAGTACCACAACCAGATCTTCCAGCACCTGACGATTTCTGCATTTCAGTTCAGTAAGCTCATTTACGGCGATCATAAAACTGGAAACAGAAGTATTGAAAGAAAAACGCTCAATATCGTCCTGTACTTTTTTAATGATCTTGTGCAGGGCTTTCAGTTCGGCTTTAGCAGGTACAGAATCGCTTACGTGAAAGTCCCAGTTTTCGTTATGGAACAGACGCCAGAATTTCCGCAGGAATTTAAATACCCCTTCAATACCATTGGTATTCCATGGCTTGCTTTGCTCCAGGGGGCCTAAAAACATCTCGTACATACGCAAGGTATCGGCACCATAACTTTCAATCAGCACATCCGGGTTTACCACATTGAATTTAGATTTTGACATCTTTTCTACCTCAACCCCGCAAATGTATTTGCCATTTTCAAGAATAAACTCCGCATCTGCAAACTCAGGTCTGAACAATTTAAATTGCTCAATGTTCAATATATCGTTGTCAACAATATTTACATCCACATGCAGTGCCGACGTTTTGTAGTCTTTTCTTAAGCCATGAGAAACCAAGGTATTGGTACCTCTGCCCGTTTCATCAATAACCCGGTATACGAAACTGCTCCGCCCCTGTATCATACCCTGGTTGATCAGTTTTTTGAAAGGCTCTTCCTCTTGCACATAGCCCAGATCTTTCAGGAACTTGTTCCAGAAACGGCTGTACAACAGGTGCCCGGTTGCGTGCTCTGCACCACCTATATATAAGTCAACATCTTTCCAGTAAGCAATGGCTTCTTTTGAAGCAAAGTCTGAGTCATTCCTGGCATCCATATAGCGGTACCAGTACCAGCTCGATCCTGCCCAGCCCGGCATCGTACTCAGCTCATACTCGTATTCGTCTTCATATTTCCAGTCCTCAGCCCTTCCCAATGGTGGCTCACCGGTTTCTGTTGGCAGGTATTTGTCGATTTCCGGGAGCATCAAAGGAAGCTCTTCTTCTTTGATCAGGTATGGCAGTCCGTCTTTAAAATATACCGGAATAGGTTCGCCCCAATACCTCTGCCTGCCAAAAATAGCATCGCGCATGCGGTAGTTCACTTTTGCTCTCCCAACCTCTTTTTCTTCCAGCCAAGCATTCAATGTGGCCACAGCCTCGTTATAGTTCATTCCGTTAATGAAACCGGAATTGATGTACTTTCCTTCCTTGGTGGCATCTGCCTGCTGCTCAATATCCTGCTGTGCATCCAGGATCTGCACTACCGGCAGGTTAAAATGACGGGCAAACAGCCAGTCACGCTGATCACCACTCGGCACGCCCATTACAGCTCCTGTTCCATAACCTGCAAGCACATAATCAGCAATCCACAACTGGATCCGCTCACCGCTCACCGGGTTAATCACATAGCTCCCGGTAAAGGCACCCGATACTGTTTTGGTATCTGCCATACGGTCGAGCTCAGACTTTTTCTTCGTCTGAGCAATGTATTTGTCGATATCGGCTTGCTGCTCAACTGTGGTCAGCGCCGCAACCAGTTCATGTTCTGGAGCCAGAACCAGATAAGAAACCCCAAAAATGGTATCCACCCTGGTGGTAAAGACCTCTATCGAATCTACATTCAAAGGGAGGTTTTTCGTTTCTGCGGCCTCAATTTTAAATTTCACACTCGCCCCTACACTTTTACCGATCCAGTTGCGCTGCATCTCTTTAACCGGCTCCGGCCAGTCTATGCTGTTTAAGCCTTGCAGCAAACGCTCTGCATAAGCAGAAATGCGCATGCTCCACTGCATCATTTTCTTTTGTTCTACAGGGTGGCCGCCGCGCTCCGAAAACCCATCTTTAACCTCATCATTGGCCAGTACTGTGCCCAGGGCAGCGCACCAGTTTACAGTACTTTCCTTTAAGTAGGTCAGGCGATATTTTAAAAGTTCTTCCTGTTTTTCCTCGTCGGTCATGGTGGCCCAGTCGCTCGGCATAAAGCTTTTCGTGTCCTCATCACAAACCGCTTTTACGTCGGCACTGCCTGCAGCGTTAAATTTTTCTATCAGGGTGCTGATGTCTTCTGCACGGTCTGTTTCAAGGTTATACCAAGAATTGAACAGCTGCATAAATATCCACTGCGTCCATTTGTAATATTCAGGATCGCTGGTACGCAGTTCCCTACTCCAGTCAAAAGAAAAGCCGATCCCATCCAGTTGTTTGCGGTAGGTATTGATGTTGGCTTCAGTAGTTAAAGCCGGATGCTGCCCGGTTTGAATGGCATATTGCTCCGCCGGTAACCCGAAAGAATCATAGCCCATAGGATGCAGTACATTAAAGCCCTTTAAGCGCTTATACCTGGAAAATATATCAGAAGCAATATAGCCCAGCGGATGTCCAACATGCAAACCCGCTCCCGAAGGGTACGGAAACATATCGAGTACATAAAATTTAGGTTTTGCAGTATTTTTTTCTGCTTTAAACGTTGAATGCTGAGCCCAGAACTTTTGCCACTTCTGCTCTATTTCTTTAAATTGGTAATCCATTAATGCTATTCCTTTTATAGCGCGAAAATAAAGAAATTAAAACACATTCCTGATTTTACCAAACAATAAGTGTTTGGGGGTTTTATTTTCAGCTGCGTTGTAGATGCTGTGCCGGCCCGAGATGAGGTAAGCAACTACACAGGCTATGGCAACATATATCCCACATGAAAGCCCAAAAAGTTCCATTGCCATTACACAACAGGCTAAAGGCGTTTTGGCCGCACCGGCAAAAACAGCTACGAAGCCCATTCCTGTAAGTAAACCTACCGGCAATGGAAGGAATACAGATAAGGCACTACCCAAGGTTGCCCCGATAAAAAAAAGCGGGGTTACCTCTCCCCCCTTAAAACCTGCCCCCAGTGTGATGGCTGTAAAAAGGATTTTAAGGGCAAAGTCCTGAGGCTGGCTCGCGGTGTTAAAGGACTCTACAATTGTTGGAATGCCTAAACCGGCAAATTTATAGCTGCCTGGTATTAAAAATAACAATACCAGTACAATGCCACCTGCCAAAGGACGTACCGGCATATAGCCAATCTTTTTAAATAAATGGGACAAGCCCTCGGTCAGGCGGACAAACACTACGGCGGCCAGCCCAAATGCAACACCGGAGATACCGCTGTAGGCCAGACCTTTTACCGACAGGGGCAAAACTTCCGGAACGTGATAATGCGTATGCCCAACACCCCATAAGCTGGTTACCCAAGCTCCCATATATGCACTTACTATGGCTGGAAATAGGGCTTTGTATGGTATTTTTGCTATTAAAAGCACTTCAATACCGAAAACGATGCCTGCCATGGGTGTACCAAAAACGGAGGCAAAGCCTGCACTTAAACCCGAAATGAGCAGAATGGTACGATCGGCTGCACTCAGCCTGAAAGGTTTATGCAGCTGATCGGCAATGGCACCTGCCATCTGTAAAGCCGTTCCTTCTCGTCCTGCCGAGCCTCCAAACAGATGGGTCAGCAGCGTCCCGCCAAGTATTAATGGTACCATTTTAAAAGGGATGATGTCTTTCGGATTGTGTACCGTATCAAATATGAGGTTGTTGCCTTTTTCAACTCCCCTGCCGGTATAATGGTACAACAGACCGACAACAAGCCCGGCGACCGGCAAGAAGTAAATCAGCCAATGGTGCTGGTTCCTGAAATCCGTAACCAAGTTCAGGCTTGTTAAGAACAAAGCCGACAAGGTTCCGGCAGCGGTACCTACAATCAAGACAAGAACAAGCCATTTAAATAAATACGGAAAAGAAAATGACGTTGTGTGTTTAACCATACCTTTCGGCCCTGCCTGTTAATTTTCCAACAGGCCTAATGGCAAATATAGCCGAATTTAAATTTTCTCAAAAAAATAAGGCTGCCTGGTAAAACCAGGCAGCCCTCAAGTTAAATCGTGTGCCCGTTATTATCTTGTCAGATAGAATTTGATACTGCTTTTATCAACACTTCCTGAAAATTCAAGTTTATTGCCTGTAACGGTAGTCACGGTAGTTGTATACAGTTTACCGCCATAGCTCAGATTGAGTGCTTTGCCTTCCATCACTACGTAGGTGCCAATAAAGCTCTGAGATTTTAAATTTACAATAACCTCGTCCTGCTCATTATTACGGAATTCAAAGGTATCAGACGCAACACCTGTATACGTTTCGGTTGCTGAACCCTGTACGGTTGTTTCTATTTTTGCTACTTTCCAGGTTCCGATAATGTCTTTTTTCAAACTCGTCTGTTCCTCTTTCTGACAGCTGGAAAAGCCAATAACCATCAATAATAGCGTAGCGGCTAAAGTAATTTGTTTTTTCATAATTGCATTTGTTTTTGGGTGATTATTTTTTTCTACTAAGGATTATTTACAACTTAACGCAGCCAATCTTCTTTTGGTACAAAAATGTTACACAAATTTTATTCCAATTAGAGACAAAAAATAGTTAAGAGCCAAAAATCGCGGTATAACATGGTTTCAAGCTCAAACTCAGCTCAAGCTATGCCTAAATGAAACATTAAGTCGCAGATTTAACTTACAAAAGTTAAGCGTTAAATTTTAGCTTTGTTCTAAATGAAAACATTTTTTACGGCCTGCCTGATGGCGCTTTGCTTTTCGGGCCTTGCACAAGATAAACAAGACACAACAAAAAGACTTAAAGAAGTAGTCATCCATCCTTATTTTTCCGTCCAGCCACTCATGCGGTCTACGGGTAGCATCGGTATAATAGACCAGACTGTACTCAGCAGGCAACCTTCAAATTCATTTGTATCGGCCATAAACACCATCTCGGGTGTACGTATGGAGGAAAGATCGCCAGGGAGCTACCGGCTTTCCATCCGGGGCAGCTTATTGCGTTCTCCTTTCGGTATCAGAAACGTAAAGATCTACGTTGACGACTTCCCGCTTACCGACGCAGGCGGGGGCAGTTATTTCAATGCGCTCGATGTATCTGCAGCCGCTGGGATCCAGGTATTAAAAGGGCCGCACAGCAGTATATTCGGCGCCAATTCCGGCGGTGTTATATTGGTACAGCCACAGGGCTTTCAGCCCGACAGTACAGCTTTGGCTTTAAAAATTGAAGGAGGGTCGTTTGGTCTATTCAGGGAAGACCTGAGCCTGAACAAACAAATCCATAAATACAGCCTCAACCTTACCCAGGCCTATCAGCGCAGCGATGGCTACCGCGACCATAGTGCCATGAACCGCAAGTATTTTCAAACCCTGCAAAAATGGGATTACGCAAAAAATGCATCATTAAAAGCCCTGATCTTTTACTCCGACCTGCATTACAATACTCCTGGCGGCCTTACAGAAGCACAATACCTGCAAAACCCAAAACTGTCGAGACCTGCATCAGGTGCTTCTAAAAGCGCTATGGAGCAAAATGCCGGTATTTACAGTAAAACCCTGTATGGAGGGATTTCCCACAACTGGCAGATCACAGATCGGTTGAAATATGTAGTTTCTGTATTTTCTTCTTATACTGATTTTAAGAACCCCTTCATCAGCAATTATGAGAAGCGTAAAGAATTTACACTGGGCTTGCGCTCTTACCTGGAATACGGAAAAAAGTATACGGACGCCAGCCTTAAATTTAATCTGGGTGCCGAAAGTATGCGAACATCTTCTGATATTGATAACTACGGCAATGACTTTGGTAAGCCCGCTAATCTTATGGCTGCAGATAAACTAAAAGCAGGTGCAAATTTTGCTTTCGCCCACATGAGCATTGATGTCCTGAATAAATGGCTGTTTGAACTATCAGCCAGCGCCAATTTATATAAATATACCTATGAAAGTATTGCGCCGACCGCTATTGCAGCGCGAACCAACACGTTTGATGTGCAGTTGATGCCCAGGTTTGCAGTGTCGTACCTGGCCAGTCCGGATGTTGCTTTAAAAGCTTCGGTAAGCAAAGGTTATTCTCCTCCAAGCATCAGTGAGATCAGGGCGTCGAACAATGTCATCAATGTAGACCTGCAGCCCGAATACGGATGGAATTATGAGGGTGGTATCAGGTATGAGATTCCCGACAACCGTTTATTTATTGATGTAAATGGGTTTTATTATCAACTGAACAATGCCATAGTAAGGCGATTGGACGATAATAATGCTGAATTCTTTATCAATGCAGGGGGCACTAAACAATGGGGCCTGGAGACGGCACTCTCTTTCTGGTTGGTAAAGGCGAATAGTAGCAAACCAATCCGGGGGCTTCAGCTGCGTAACGCATATACACTTAGTCATTTCAAATTTGATAACTATATAGACAAAACTGACAATTTTTCGGGTAACAAACTTACCGGGGTTCCTAAAACAATGGTCGTAAGCAGTGCTGATGTACAATTACCGAGAGATTTCTACCTTTTTCTACAGCACAGTTTCAGTTCTCGTATTCCGTTAAATGACGCCAATACGGCATATGCAAAAAACTACCATATCCTGCAGGCTAAAATTGGCTGGAGAAATTTGCGCATTGGCCGTGTTCCTATTGATTTTTTTGCTGGTGCAGACAATATATTAAACCAAAAGTATAGCCTGGGTAATGATCTGAACGCGTTTGGTGGCCGCTATTATAACGCAGCCCCAACACGGAATTTTTATGGGGGACTAGCGCTGAGGCTAAATAAGCGATAGAAATTAAATCTTAAAATATTTATTACATTAGCTGCAAACTATTGAAGCCATGTCAAATACCTTTGCCCGATGCCTAGCAGTTGCTTTTTTAGCATTGATCTTTACCTTACCAGTGACAGCCAAAAAGAAAAGAATACTTGTTTTTTCAAAGACAGCTGGTTTTTATCACAAATCTATTCCTGCAGGCATCGCAGCCATTCAACAGTTAGGAAAGGAGAATGATTTTGAGGTGGACACCACCAAAAATGCGGCATTGTTTACGTTAAAGAATCTAAAAAAATACGCGGCAGTTGTTTTCCTGAGCACCACAGGTGATGTTTTTAATGAGGAACAACAAACCGCATTTGAGCAATACATTAAAGCCGGGGGTGGATATGCCGGTATCCACGCAGCTACCGATACAGAATACGATTGGCCCTGGTATGGCAAGCTGGCCGGGGCCTGGTTTATCAGCCACCCCGCCCAGCAGGTTGCTACTTTAAATGTCATCAACACTAAAACAATTGCAACCAAACATCTGCCGGAAACCTGGAAAAGAAAAGACGAATGGTACAATTTTAAAGCAATAAACCCGGACCTTAAAGTGCTGATCAAAATTGATGAAAGCAGTTATAAAGGAGGGGTGAATGGCGACAATCACCCCATGTCCTGGTATCATGATTTTGATGGTGGCAGGTCATTTTATACTGCGCTTGGTCATGTTGAAGAATCTTACACAGATTCCCTATTTTTAAAACACATACTTGGTGGCATCCAGTACGCTATGGGTGTTAAAAAAATGGAAACTACCCCCTAAGGATCCAGCGGATCAAAAGGATCGGGTTCCTGCGACTGTATGATCGGATAAAAAACTGTGTCCTCAGGACTCTGTGCTGCCAGATTTTTATAGGGCAGATAGCCCAGGTCTCTCATGGCTGTTTTCCCCATCCGTTCAACAATATATTTACTTTGGCTTGTGTCTGTAACAATCAGCACCGGCTTGTCTGCAGGCATGCCAAAACGAAAGATCATTCGGCTGGCATTGCGGATATTAGTAGTGGTATGCCTGGCATGCGGTTCAATAAAAACCACATCTTCGGGAATACCCAATTTTTCTACCAGATATTTTTTCATTTCAACAGCTTCATTGAATGGGGTCCTGAATGGATGCACCTGTCCGCCAGAAACCACAATAAAAGGTGCTAAGCCCTGTTTGTAACGCAGCACCGCAGCTTCGCAACGTTTAGCACCATTGGGATCTAAAGCCATTCCGGGCACTTCCGGACCTAAACCAGGCACCAGGATCATGCTGTATTTAAAGGCCTTCCAATCGGTATGGCCTACTTTCAGGAAAGGTGCTGCATTAAGGCCGGAATTCAGAGGCTCGTAACGTGCGGCCTCATCTCTGCCATTTAACTTTAAGATATCAATGGCGGTGCGAAGTGGGAGCTCAAAAAATGGCAACCGCTTTTCCCCCGTAATTTTATGATTCAGCAGTTGCTGTACTTGGGCAAGAAAAAGTGTATCTCCACGTTTAAAACTGATAGAGTCAATTTTTGGGTACCGGGGTGCCTTGGAAGAAATGTATACATCAAAAATCCGGTTAATGCCCATGGCACATTTGTTCCAGGACTTCCTTAAAACCGCGGTATCTCTTTCCAGCCCATTGATTTTTAGCCTGATCAGTTCGTTGCCAATTTCATTGACTTCTTTCTGGTTCCATTTTACTGCTTCGGCATAGCAGGAAACTGTTTTACAACTGTTGATCGCCTGATGTACCCGTTCGCGCTGTGCAGTCAGGATTTGTTGGAGCTGTTTATTTTTAAGCAATGCTTTTTCAGCTGTACCTTTCTTTTCCATCTGGAGCAGCAAAGGAAAATTCTTGGCAATCAGGATGGAATCTATTTTGTCTGACTGCAGCAGGTTCTGGTACAAACTATCGTAACAAGGCTTCATGTCTTTCACATCTTTATAGGCACTTTCGTACATGAACGGCCCGCTATAGCCTACCTGGTCCAAGGCCTTAAGTATGGCCACCCAGTTATTTTGTCCCTGACCTGAACATGGGAAATAATGGTTTTCCTGTTTCCCTGTGCCATCGGCAATATGTACACTGCGCAGGCGTTTGCCCATAGCCAGAATCAGGTTTTCGGGATGCTTAATGTGGTTCATATCGATAGCCGAATATACATCAGCAGGCAACATATCCATGATCTGCCTGGTTTCCTCCACGGTACGGCATAAAGGTCTCTCCCGCTTTGCATCGGCCAGCAACTCAAAGCCCAGCATGTTTTCTACAACCATAGCGGAGCCGATCTGTTTAACGATCATGTTCAGGGTAGCTACTGATTTAACCAATTGTTTAATACGCATGTCCCTTTCATTTAAACCCAGGTAATAACTGGGATGGAAGAGTACAATTTCAGGCTGAAGGATTTTGCAGTAAGTCAATACTTTCTGGTGCAATGCCACTGCCTGGAGGCGTTCTTCTTCTTTCAACAACGAGAGGTCTATATCTTTTGCGTAAGGCATATGTACAGACCAGACCTTGATGCCGGCATCGTCGGCAGCCTTTTTTGCCTGCTTTGCCCTGGCCAGCAGCTGTGCATCATTGAGTTTAAATTCACGGTTTTTGCCAACCAAAGGGTTCATGGATACTTCTATATAGTCTATTCCAACCGATTTTGCATAGGTCATTTTCTGCGGTGTAATAGCGGTAATGGCTATAGAATATCCAAGTTTCAGACGTTTAGGCTCTTGCCTGGCTCCTGCAACTCCGCTGAACAGGAGCAGCACCAGCAAAATGAGCAGTTGTAAATTGGTTCTCATATAGTATGGTTTAAAGTGGACTGCCTGGAGTTATTTTACGGATGCGTGCATTGGAAAGATCGGCCACAAAAATGATTCCGTTCTGATCTGCCACTGCATCAGTAGGCTGATTGTATTTTGAACCTGTTTTACCGCCATCCAGAAATCCAGCCGTACCATCTCCCCCGATGGTAATCACATCTCCAGAAGGGCGCATGAGCCGCAGCATGTGGCTGGTCAGATCGGCGATATAATAATTGCCTTTTGCATCAATGGATATACCAAAAGGTTCAGAAAATCCCGATTTTAGACCGTTTCCATCTATAGACTCTCTTACTCCCGTACCTGCAATGGTAGTTACCACACCGGTATTTACCGTTATTTTTCTGATCCGGTTATTCTTTCTATCCGCTACCAGCACATCGCCATTGGCATCAACAGCAAGTCCCGAGGGATTTGCAAAGCGCACATTGGGCCATACGCCGTCGCTGTATCCCGTAACGCCGTTTCCGCCAATGGTGGTAACCAATCCGCTCGGTGCAATTTTCCGGACAGCATGGTTATTGTTGTCGGCTACATAGATGTTCCCGTTCAGGTCGGTAGCGATGGCAATGGGGCCGTTAAAGCGGGCGGCTGTGCCTACCCCATCCAGGAATCCGGCCGAGCTTCCCGCAATGGTTGTTACAACTCCGGTACCGGCCGCAATTTTCCGGATGCGGTGATTTCCGTTGTCTGCAACGTATATGTTGTCATCCTTATCTATTCCAACCTTATAGGGGTTACGAAACTGGGCTACATCTGCAGCGCCGTCAACGGCTCCAGCCACACCTGATCCTGCAATTACAGAAACCTGTCCAGTGGGTGTGATCATTTTAATGCGGTTGTTGCCCCTGTCGGCCACGATAAGATTGCCTTTACTGTCCATGATCAGTCCTTCCGGGCTTCTGAACCTGGCCTCATCAAGGGAGCCTATGGCATCACCGGCTGCTGCACCGGAGTACGTACTGTTGATGTATTCAATTGCAATCTCTCCATAGGAAAATACCGGTCCTTTCGACGTTCTCCCCATCACAGTAACTGTGATGCCACCCGTTCCGCCATCTTCAGGCGCTTCAACCTGCAGTAAGGTGTCTGTAGCCAATACCACGCGGGCGTTTATCCCTGCGAACTTTACGATATTGCCGTCGGCACTTGTACTGAAACGCTTACCTTTTATGGTAACAATTGTTTTTGCAGGCCCTTGCGCAGGCAAAATGGATTTGATAACAGGATTGAGCGGAATGGCCTGTTCTTCTTTGCCGCAAGCCGTAAAGAGCAGCGTGGCGACCGATGTTATGTAAAGCAATTTCTTTATCATGTTTGTTGAATATTAATCAATGTTTTGATAAACCGTAAATGAATCTATATTGAGCAGTCCGTTGAGCAAAAAGGGTACGTTGGACACACCAAGCCCCAGCTTGTTCACCCTGAAGCGTACATTTCCCTTAATGTTCAGGTTAAAAGTTACGCTTTTGGCCACCGCCGAAGCATCTGAAACCTCTTCCCCTGCAGCTTTCCAGCTTGCGCCGGCATCCTGTGAGTATTCCAACCTCCAGGTTGAAGAAGGCTCAGTACCATAAGCCCCATATACCAACGTAACCTTAGAGGCCCCATTTGGGAGGTCGAAATTCATCTGTAAAAGCGCAGGGACACTCAGGTTTTTCTGCATTCGGATACACTGGTTGCCTCTCGGGTCAAACCTGTCGCTGTTCCGTACCGCACCGAAGATACACTGATGCAGGTTCCAGCTCCCAGACTTCAATGCAACGTTGTTCGCAGTGGCAGGCATATCAAAAATTGCTTTTTCTGACGCTGCCGGTGCCTCAAAATCTTCTGGAAATTTAGCATATACGGTGCCGCTGGCATTGTTTACATCACTCTCGTTACGCATCCTAAGCAATTGTTTTGCACCGATATTGCTGTTTTTAGTTGCATTGAAATAGGTTGCAACCCCTACAAATGTAGCATTCATAGGTAGGCTTTCAGCTGCAAACAATGCCGTACTTTGGGTACTCAGGTATATACTGCCCCCCGTGCCATCATCCATCAGCTTATCCCCTTCAAAGGTATCGCCCGCAACTGGAACAGGCATAAAACCTGCACTATTGATCCTGATCAGCGTACTTTCGTAAGCCTGAAAATTGGAAAACAGTTCACTGAGCGCAAGGGTCCTTACAATGGTTTCCATACCAGATTTTACTTTGGTTATTCCGGAAGGGTTTAGCCCGCTGATCTGGAGTTTCCCCTTGCGGCGAACAAGGGTTGCACCACTCAGATCAACTTTAACCGAGTCACCAGGTCTATAGGAACTCAGGCTGGCCGTTCCGAAATCCAGTGAAATTCCGGCAAGTTTGTTTTTCGAGACATTCTGGATCAGCAATTCACCTGGAGCTACATTCAATGAAGCAGCATCTGAAATAACTATACCCGCAACCTGGGTTGCCCCCATTACCATATCGCTTGTGAGGGTCAGGTCATCACCATTATAAAGGTTACGGATAAAATCTACGCCCACAACAGGGCTGATCAGGCCTGCTGCGGTATTGTCCTTTTCGCAGCCCATCAGCATAATTACTGCTGTAATAAAGGCCGGCATTTTATATTTAATTCTTTTCATGCTGTATCAGCTTATTTGTTCCACCAAACTTTAACATTCAAATCGTCGCCGCCCATATTGGCAACGGCTTCCTTGTAATTGGCACTATTTAACGACTGCACGTTTACCGGGTATTTTAACCTGGAAGGCATCTGCCCACCGTTTTGCAGTCCCTCTCCTTTTGGAAGAATAGGAAAGCCTGTCCTCCTGTATTCAAACCATTGCTGAAAATCGGTAAAGAACAGGGCATAATATTTTTGCAGCATGATCTTTTCGGTCATCTGGTAAGCATTATTTGTCGGGTCCCATTTTGCAGTAGTTGCGGTCAGGTAGTCGGACGGAACAGTGTAACCCCACATGGTGATTGCAGCTTTTACGCCGTTTTCATAATAGGTCTGCGCAGTACCCGACACCAGTCCTCTTACCGAAGCTTCAGCCAGGATAAACTGAAGTTCAGCATAGTTCATAATGTTGCCCAGCAGGGGCTCGTTTTTTAAAGAGATGCTATAGCGCGATTTTACTGCAGGCACCTGACCAACCGGATAACCGCTTTTAATCCCCTGATAGGAATTTTCAAATTTGGTGGCCCATTTTTCCAGGCGTGGATCTTCCCAGTTGTTCAGGTTATTGATAAAAAATTCTCCCAAACCGCTGCCACTGTTAAAATCCAGGTCGCGATAGTTGTAAAATTCAGAAACCAATGGCGGCGTGCTTTGAAAGCGCAGAATGGCCGAATCGTCATTACTGGTAAAAATCGGATAGTCTGCCTTTCTGGTATCTACGATTTCTGTGATCTTAGCTGCAGCATTCAGTTCAGTACGGCCAGAGACCCGCATCAGTAAACGAAGGTACAGACTGTTCCCAAATTTTCTCCATTTTACCATGTCACCGTTATAGAGTGGTTCCAGCCCTTTTTCTGCGTCAGGAATCTCGGTAGCGGCTTTTAGCCTGGTATTTGCTTCTTCCAGTTTGCTGAACAGGCTCGCATAAATACTTTGCTGGCTGTCAAACTTAGGTTGTAATATGCCCTGCTCCTTACCCTGGTTGGCCTGCGAATAAGGCACATCACCATAGGTGTCTGTAATCAAGGAACTTACCCACACATCCATAATCAATGCAATTCCCATATAATTATTGCTCTTGATTACTGACGCACCTTTGTACATATCTTTGAAATTGGTGAGCTGCAGGTACCAGTTGTTCCACATGTAGTCAGATTCGAGCGGACGGATCACGTAACGGTGGATCTCATCAGCATCCGAGGTGGTTACATGCACCTGCATCAATTCGTTCGTGAGCCGCATGGCCCTGTTCAGGTTCCGGGTAATCACATCGTGCAGGGCAGAGGTAAGCAATGTTTCAGGAGTTGTATTTTTAACCCCGTTTTTACTGGTATTGATTTCTTTAAATTCCTTGGTGCAGGAAACCAATGTAACTGCAAACAGGACTGTTGTTATGATCTTTTTCATCTTTCCTGATGTTTATCTTAAAAACTAAATGAGAGATTGAGCCCAAAGCTCCGGGTGGAAGGAAACTGGCCGATTTCGAAGCCACGCTGGATATCGCTGCTGCCAAGTGTACCAAATTCCGGGTCAAATGCCGGCCATCCGCTGATCATGAACAGGTCTCGGCCATATACCCCAATCATTGCGGTCTGAAGCCCCAGTCTTTTCAGCATTTTTGCCGGCAATACATAATCCACTCTGGCTTCCCTTAGTTTAATGTAATCTGTGCTGAATACATTGGCCTCCACATTGTCTCCCTTAAAATGCTCATTGTAGTAGGCTGAAATATTGGTAGCAATCACATCATTCGGGCGATAGGAACCATCCGCATTTTGCTGAACCCCATTTCCAATGATACCATTGTACCGGCCTGGCAGTGTCTTTTTTAGCTTGCCGGCTATGGCCAGGGCAACATGGCTATGGGAATAAGCCACGGCTCCATACTGTCCGTCGATCAGGAACTTCGCCCTGAACTGTCTGTATCTGAAATCACTTCCAAAACTTGCGGTAAAATCGGGCGTTGCCCTGCCCAGGTACATGGTTTCCTGGGTAAGAACCGGGTAACCCTGGCTATTGTAAACGATCTGACCATCTGGCGAACGCTGGTAGCCCAGGCCATAGAGGTCGCCCATTCTTTTGCCAACCCTTGCTTCCATGGTACCCCTTGGCCCGCTTTGCATAATATAGGTATTGATGCTGTCGGCCAGGGAAACCACGGTATTGCGGTTCGCAGCAAATGTTCCGAAAACATTCCAGGTAAACGATTTTGTTTTTACTGGAACTCCGTTGATCTGAGCTTCTACACCCTGATTTCTGACAAGTCCCGAATTCAGGATGATACTCGACCAGCCCGAGGCCCTGTCTATCGGGGTCCTCAGGATCTGGTCCCTCACGTTGCTGTGGTAAAAGCTGAAGTCTATACCCAGTCTGCTTTTAAAGAACCGTGCATCTATACCAGTTTCCAGTGTCCGGGACCTTTCAGGTTTAAGGTTGCCGTTGGCAATAGCAACCGGATTGGCGGCCCCCGAAGGAAATTCTGTAGGGTTGTAGTCGTACCCCGTTAGGTACGGGGTTACCCCCGAGCCGCCAACTTCAGCAAAAGAGGCCCGCAGCTTTAAAAATGAGACCTGCGACGGCAAAGTAAATACCTCAGAAAGTACCGCACTTAAATTCACAGAAGGGTACATAAAAGAGACATTCTCAATTGAATTTGAAGTAGCCAGCAAACTGCTCCAGTCGTTCCTTAAAGTAAAATCAAGATAAAGCTTGTCTTTATAACCAAACTGTGCCAGTCCGTATAAACTGTTTACAGCATAGTCGCTCCTTCTGCTAATAGGGATGACAAGGTCTTTACTGTTAGCAAAGGTAAAGATCTGTGGGTACCGCAGACGATCGGCACGCATCTCCACCATTTTATAATTGTTCTTCATCGCACTTCCTCCAAAAGAGAAGTTGGCATCAAAGCTTTTATTTATTTCTGGCTTATAGGTCAACAGAAAATCACTGTTCACTTCCTGCTGAAAAATATCCTGTGTGCGGTACATCCCGTCTTTGAAACGTTCTGTATCTTTTGGCCTTTGCTGTGAACGTGCTTCACCAGACCAGTCCATAGATGACCGAATCATTAAACTCAGTTCTTTGGTAAAATCGTAGGTAGCTGTAACATTACCCACCAGCTGATTTCGTCTCGAACCGTTCAGCATTTCATAAGCCTGCAGATAGGGATTATCGACGTTACTGCTAAAAGGGCTTATCTGCGTAATTCCTTCTGATCCGGGTACCCAATAGTTTTTATACCAGTTGATGTCGGCATTTGGCACCAATGAAATCATAGAATACATGATCGTCTGATTGTTATATCCGGTTGATGGCAGGTTCTTACTGTACTTATTGTTGAAATTCAGCTTGGAGGCTATGGTCAGTTTATCGCTTACTTTCTGGCTTACCGAAAGCGCAATTGTGTTCCTGTCATAGCCGGTATTGGGAACGATCCAGGTATTTTTCAGATTGGTAAAGTTGAGCCTGGCATTGGTTTTTGCATTGCCCCCACTGATGGAGAGACTATTGGTGAATGTTGCCGCTGTCTCAAAAAAATCCTTCCTATTGTTCTTGTAAGGTATCCATGGGGTTCTTTCCGTTCCACGGGTATTGGTGGCAGGATCGTACTGGTAGTATTCCTGTCCGTCGAATTTAACGCCCCAGGCAGAACCTGTGCTCCTTGTACTTGCTCCATCTTCTGTTGCCAGGTAAGAATACCAGGTGTCCTGCCCTGCAGCTCCCTGGCCATATTCGTACTGGTAATCCGGCCATCTGTTGATGGTAGCTAGTGTAGCATTGGAGTTAAAGGAAATGCCCAGTCCTTTTTGCATGGGTTTCCCTGATTTAGTGGTAATAATGATTGCGCCGTTTGCCCCTCTGTAGCCATACAATGCAGAAGCTCCGGGCCCTTTTAAGACAGTAATGTTGTCAATGTCTTCCGGGTTCAGGTCGCTGATCCCGTTTCCGAAATCTACCGGTGACTCGGAACCCAGATAGGCACCATTCCCTTCTGTAATCTTGGAGCTGACAATAACCCCATCTATTACAACGAGGGCTGAGTTGTCACCGCTCAATGAGCTTTCGCCGCGCAGAATGATCTTGTTTGAACCTGCAGGGCCTCCACCGGATTTGATCATGTTCAAGCCCGCGATCTTGCCTGAAAGCGCATCGGTCCAATTGTTGGAAACCGCATCCATCAGGTCCTCTCCCTTTACTTTTGTGATGGCATAGCCCAAGGCTTTTTCTTCTCTTTTTATGCCCAGTGCAGTAACCACCACTTCATTCAGGGCCTGATTGTCTTCCTTAAGTATGACCCTGATGTTATTTTTATTGTTCAGCGGGACTTCCTGGCTCAGGTACCCTGTGTAGGAAACAATCAGAGTGGCATCTTCAGCTACATTCTTCAGTTCAAAATCCCCTTTTGCATTCGTTACCACCGCATTTTTTGTATTTTTTACTACCACAGAGGCCCCGATAAGCGGCTGCCCGCTCTCGTCTGCCACTGTTCCCCTTATCGTAAGGGCGGCAAGACTTTTTGCCGGGATTTCCCTTTTTCTTACAACAACAACTTTGTTCTCTATGGTATAAGAAAGCGCTTGTCCTTCCATACAAATTTCCAGGGCCTCGTTAATGCTAACTCCTCTGACGTCTATGCTGATGCGTTTTGCATCCTTAAGTGTATGGGCATCATAAAAAAAGTCATAGCCGCTCTGTTTCGCTATTTCATTAAAAACCGGCTGCAACGCCGTGTTTTTCCTGCTAATGGTAATCTTTTGGGCAAAAGATGCTGCGCTGGCCTGCATCATCCCTATCAGTAAGACAGCAATACTGAGTTTCATAAAGCATAAAAATTTGTAAAGGCTACCCGGAGGTTTAAATACATTTCTGGTATAAGTTTTATACATTTGATCTGGTTTGGTTAAACAGTTAATGAGTTCTTCGAAAGTTTTTTATTAAAGGTTCCAAACTTCCGGTCAGGAGTGTTTCCAGCACTTCTGACCTTAATTAAGGCCCCTTATCTGATGTCAGGTCTTCATAGTTTCTCTTTTTTTGTTAGCGGGTTTATATTTAATTATTTGGTAGTACAACTATATTTTTTTCACCTTCAAGCCGAAAATGCACCTTACCTGTGCGCTCCATTGTTTTCAGTACCACAGCCAAATTCCGGTTCCTGGATACGATACCACCGAATTTGAGTTTCTTCTCCAGAACGCCCGGACTGTAGGTTACATTTACATCATACCATCTCGAAATCTTCTGCATCACAAACTGGATCTCTTCCTCATTAAAAATAAAATAACCGGTTTTCCATGCAATTTCCGACTCGGTATCTGCCGGTTCTACTTCAAAAGTTTCTCCTCGGAGCACCGCCATCTGACCAGGCTTTAATAGTCGTTTTTCAGTACTTCCAATTTGATTCAATCTTACACTTCCTTCCAAAAGCGTTGTCCTGATTCCCCTGCCTTCTCCGTAAGCATTTATATTAAAATGGGTACCCAGCACCTCCAGTTCCTGTGTGCCCGTGCGTACTTTAAATGGCATTTTTTTGTTATGCGCAACCTCAAAGTAGGCCTCACCAGTAAGTACAACTGACCTTTCTTTCCCTGAAAAAGCAACAGGATAACTTAAAGAGGATGCTGCATTAAGCCAAACTTTAGTGCCATCGGGTAAATTGAGTTGAAATTCCCCTTTTTTAGGTGTTTCAATGGTATTGAGCATGTTTGTGGTCGTTACATCCCTGCCATTTGTATATACCAGGCGGTTATCCGCCCCACGGTTAAGGGCTACGTTGCCCTGCGTGGCAATACGCCCCTTCGATGCGCTGTCCAATGAAATCTTACTGCCATCAGCGAGCGTAAGTACAGCATTTGCGCTACCCGGGGCAATGTGATTCAGCTCAGCCGAAAGCACGGCTGACGGCTCTAAGGTATGCCGCGGCTGCAAAGCATAAAACAAACCGACAGAAACTGTAACCATTGCGATTGCAGCGGCCAGGCTATACCACAGTTTAGGATTGTTCTTTTTAGGGCGTGTGCTGAGGTTCTCCCATACCAAGTCCAGGTTTTTCTCCAATGTCTCCTCAGTTAATTCTGAACCTGGCCCGACGTTAAATTGATTATAGTAGGTTTCTACCAAAGCGGCTTCTTCAGGACTGCATTTTCCTTCGGAATATCTTTTCAATAAATCTTTAGCCTTACTATTTTCCATAATCAAAACACACATTTATGTCGTGTGATGATTTATAGACGGTCAGCCGTCACACTGGGCGTAAAAAAAAATAAAAAAATCAGTGCAGCAAAATCAACATCAGTGCAATAAGGCTACCTAGTTTTACCCGCAAGATCTTTAAGGCGTTGTTGACGTGCTTTTTAACGGTTTTTTCAGACAAGGTAAGTTCATAAGCAATTTCCCTGTGTGAATGGTTCTTTTTACGACTGAGTTCGAAAACCTGTCTCATTTTTGAAGGTAGAGACTGTATTTCATCTTCAATGATCCGGGACAATTCTTTCTCCCTGAGCAGATGGTCGGTAGCCGCTTCTCCCTGGTTGATAAATTGCTGGAAACCGGAAATATAATCCGATTCGATCTTCTTATGGGTAATGAAATCGATCACCCTGTTCCTCACGGCCGTGTAGAGATAATTGGAAAGGTTGGTCTTCAAGACTAATGTTTTGCGCTTGTCCCACAGCTTTGCAAAAAGTTCCTGTATCATGTCGTTCACTTCTTCGACATTCTTTAGCCTGCTGTAGGCATGCAGGTACAAAACACCTTTATAGCGGTTATAAATCTCGGTATAGGCAAGTTCATCACTTTCATTTAACAAAGCCGCCAGTTCCAGATCAGTAAGTTTGCTATAGTCTGTCATGAATAAACCCAAAATTGAACACAAATACAGATTGCCAATGATAGCAGTTTTTTTTCAATTTAAGATTTATATTGTATTACTGTAATGTTAATAATATAAATGTTTTATCTATGGGTGTTCCGAATTACTTTTCTCCGTTTAAGTATTGGCGTTGAAGGGTACTTCCTATGTCTTAAATTGTTAAACACCAGGGCGACAGCCAGCAGGATCAGGACGCCGGACAAGACTGGCGACAATACATACATGTATCCCATCGCTTCGATCTTTTTACCTCCGGTGACAGCAATCAGTGCAGTTGCACCACCCGGAGGATGCAGGGTTTTGGTAACCTGCATGGCAACTATGGATAAGGAGACCGCCAAAGCACAGGCCAGCCAGATTTCGGCAGAGAAAAGTTTGAAAACCGTAACGCCTATAAGCGCGGAGATCACATGGCCGCCAATAAGGTTTCGGGGTTGGGCCAGCGGACTATTGATGATGCCGTAGACCAATACAGAGGAAGCACCGAATGAGCCGATCAGAAAAAGGTTATCGCTTGCAACCAGATATTTGCTGTTCAGCAATCCAATCAATGCAATACCGGTAAAAGATCCCAGAAAGGTCAATATATGCTCCCTGGCATCAATTAAGGTTTCACGATAAAGGATGTACCTGGCTTTTCTGTACTGCTTTTTAATGATTCTTCCCGGCATGTCGTTTTCTAATTCACCGCAAAAATAGGATTAATTCTAGTAATATACTAGAATTTTCTTTAGGCAAATGAATTGATGCTTATAGAGATAAAATTTTGCATTGATAAAATTTCTTTATATTTTACTGCTACCTGGACGCCTCTGAACCGACATATTATTAAACCAGGGATGACATGGTTTAAAGATTATGACCAAATATATCGCAAAAGAATTATTAGAAAAATACCTGCAGGGTACCTGTACTGAAGAAGAACAGGCCATTGTAGAAAGCTGGCAGCTCAAAGAACTGGAAGGAAAAAACTTCAGTGCAAAAACTGTTCAGATAGAAACAGCCTATCAGACCATATGGGACGGCATCAGTGCCAAGGCTCCTGCCAGCCCGGATATTGAGTTGAAAAATAACCGCTTCCGTTATCTTGCCATTGCCGCTGCCATTCTGATTGCATTGTCGGCAGGATTATTTTTTATACAAAATAAATTATCGGGCGGTTCTGTTGCCGAGCAGCTGGTAAAGACCGGAAAAGATTTTGTTCCGGGCGGCAATAAAGCTACCCTGCTGCTGGCAGATGGATCAAGGATTTCCTTAACGGATGCTGCCAATGGTAAACTGGCTAAACAGGCAGGTATGACCATTACCAAAACCCGGGACGGGCAGTTGGTTTACAATCTTGATGCACAATATATAGCCGGCCCCAGCAAAGCCAGGAACCAGATGAATACCATAAGCACACCACGTGGCGGGCAATACCAGGTAGCACTGCCCGACGGATCGAAGGTATGGTTAAATGCAGAATCATCCCTGAAATACGCTGTAGATTTTAATACGGAGATCCGCAAGGTTGAGCTGAGTGGTGAAGCATATTTTGAAGTGGCAGGCAAGACCGGACCGGCCGGAAGCAAAGTTCCTTTTATAGTTGTTACCGACAAACAGGAGGTGGAAGTTTTAGGCACACATTTCAACATCAGCAGTTACGGTGATGAACCGCTTACCAAAACAACCCTGCTGGAAGGGAGTGTAAATGTTTTACAGCGTTCCTCAGGAAATTCAAGATTGCTGAAGCCTGGTGAACAGGCTAAGGTAAGCACTGCACAGGCAGCCCCAACAGTTGTAATCCCTGATCTGGAAAGCGAAATGGCCTGGAAAAACGGGCTGTTCATCTTCAGGGAAGAACCAATTGAAACCATTATCAAGGATCTGGCAAGATGGTACGATGTAGACATCAGCTTTGAAGGAAAGCCAATCAATGTCTCTTTTGTAGGCGTGGTATCACGGTCTAAGAATATTTCCAGTATTTTAAAAATACTGGAAGAGACCGGCGACCTGCACTTTAAGGTAGAAGGAAGAAAAATCCTGATCATGAACTAATGCAGGAGCAATTAATTCTTTATGAATTAATTGTTATATTCGCCTGAGGGGATAAGACAATGTCGGATTTTAGCATACTTCCAGATAGCCATTTATTAAAAAGACTCAATGCCGGTGAAAAGAATGCTTTTGGAGAAATCTATAAGCGATATGGAAGCCTGCTGTACATTTATGCCTTTAAACTAACTGACGATAATGAAGATGCGAACGACATTGTTCAGGAAGTTTTCCTGTCGCTGCTCACCAGGGACGAGGTAGCTATAAAAAAAACGCTGTCTGCTTACCTCTACTCTGCCGTAAGGTATAAAGTATTCGATCTGTTCTCCCACAGAAAAGTAAAAAACGGCTATACGGAATCCCTGCAGGATTTTATAGACAAGGGTGAATACATTACCGACAATTACATCAGGGAAAAGGAACTTGCCCGACTGGTAGAACAGGAAATTGAACTGCTGCCACTAAAAATGAGACAGGTATTTGAATCGAGCAGAAAGGCCCACCTGTCGCAAAAGCAAATTGCCGAGAAATTCAATATTTCCGAAAAAACGGTAAAAAAACAGATCAACAATTCCATTAAAATATTGAAAATGAAGCTGGGCAAGCTTATCGTTTCCATATTCATTTAAATTTTATTCTTTTTTCTACTACCTGGCCATTTCTGTGCCGACATATAATTATACATCCCTATTAAGGGAAGTATGAAGAACCTAAAACTAAAGAAAGGAGAACCACAGTTATGACTTAAAGCTACTTAACTGTAATCCAAAAAAAAACAGGTCCGGATTGGAGCCGAACCTGCATAGCCTGGGTTACATCTTAATTTATTGCAGTAACAACAAATATCAACAACCCAAAACCCAAACAAATGTATGAAATTTTACCATTCATTCAGGTCTGAGCTATGCGCCGACAGACCGAACCAAATATTGCGTATTATGAAGTTAACCATTATCATAATGACCACCTTTCTTTTACAGGTCAGCGCAGCAGGTTTTGCCCAAAGAATTACATTAAATGAATCGAATGCCTCTCTTGAAAAAATTGTAGCACAGATCAGGAAACAAAGTGGTTATGATTTTATAGTAAATGCCAGATCGCTTAAAACAGCAAAACCGGTTAGCGTTCATGTAAAAAATGCAACACTGGAAGAAGCACTTACCATATGCTTCTCCAATCAGCCGCTGACTTATGTGCTAGAAGAGATGACTGTGGTGATCAAAGACAGGCCCAGAACACTAATTCAGCGCATTATAGAAGTTTTGCAGGCTACAGATATCAGAGGAAGGGTGACCGATGAAAAAGGCAACCCGCTTGCAGGTGTAACCATAACCGAAAAAGGCACCAATAACCGCAGCATAAGTCAAAACAACGGAGAATTTACATTGCGTAATGTTAAAGAAAATGCAACACTGGTTTATACTTTTATCGGATATAAAACCCGTGAACTGAAACTGGGCAACCGCACAAACTTCAGTGTTTCAATGGAGCAGGATATTCCTAGCCTGGAGCAGATTGTAGTAACAGCTTACGGCACCTCGAAGGTGAAAGATGTAACCGGATCTGTAGCGCGTCTGGGAGAAAAAGAAGTTAAAAATGCACCAATGGGTGCCACTATCCAAAGCCTGATCCAGGGGCGGGCCTCTGGTGTAAATGTTGCCGTACAGTCGGCCTCTCCCACCTCACCCATCAGCGTGGTTATCCGTGGTGCATCGTCACTCTCCGGAAATAATCAACCCTTGTGGGTGATAGACGGGGTACCTGATTATTCTACCTCAACTACCGGGAATATTCAAAACTCACTGTATAACCTGAACCTGAACGATGTGGAAAGTGTAGACATTTTAAAGGATGCTTCTGCTACCGCATTATATGGTTCGAGGGCAGCAAACGGGGTGGTGATTGTAACTACCAAGCGGGGAATTACCGGCCAGAAGCCTACTATTGAAATTTCCAGCCGCCTGGGTTACATGCAGCAGGATTTTAATGGCTACAAATACATGGAGGCCCCAGAGTATATTCGTTTTGCGGATGCTGCAGCAAGGGAAGAGGCTTACAGAAGGGGAGTTTTTGATTATTTCACCCGGCTTTACCTGGATGAGCAGGCTTTTTTTAACCTGAACACCAGCGAGTTCAACAGAAGTTCCTTTAAAGTACTTCCTGGTGCCTATTACGAAGGCAATACCAACTGGCTCAAAGAAATGACCCAGAACCCGCTTACCCAGCAGCATGACATTTCACTGCGCGGTGGTACGGAGAACATTGCTTATTATGTTTCACTAAACAATACCAATAACGAGGGGATTGTAAAAACAGGAAGCAGCAGGGTTTACGGAGGTCGTATCAACCTGGAGGCCAATATCCGCAGGGGCCTTAAGTTTGGCCTGAACCTGAGCGGTTCATCCCGTAAAACAGACGACAAGGATTATATGTTAACAGTCTTGAAACAAATCCGACCAGATATTCCTGCTTACAATCCGGATGGCTCCCTGTTTACCCGGGACCCCTATACAGAAAACCCTTATACTACTTTGCTGAATACCCAAACTGCCAACGGGCAGATTTTTAATGGTACAGGTTACCTGGAATATGCGATCCTGAAAGAACTGGTTATTAAAACGGCTTTCACCGCCAATTATAACAATTCGCAAAGCCTGACCTACAAACGTAAAGGCAGTACATTTAACACCACTGGCAGCCGCAGCTGGAGCAATCCTAAAATACAGACCAACGTATGGGAAAATACGCTTACTTATGCCAAAAACTTTGGTAAGCACGACATTACAGCTCTTGTGGGCTACTCCATGGAGAAAAACAATGGCTTAACCTACAGCATGAATGCCACCAATTTCCCGGATGATGATATTCTGAACGATTTTTCATCAGGCGCTACCCGGGGTGCGCTTGGCGAAACATTTACAGAGAATGCCCTGATCTCGGAGTTTGCACGTGCGCACTATAAATTTAACGACCGCTACATTATTTCCGGTACCATCAGGCGTGATGGTTCATCGCGTTTCGGACCAGATAAACGCTGGGGAACTTTCCCTTCGGGAGCAATTGCCTGGTTGCTTACAGAAGAAGACTTCATGAAAGGTAAAGGTCTGAGAAAGATCATCAATTACATTAAAATCAGGGCCTCAATTGGTAAGGCCGGTTCGCAGAACCTGGGCAATTATGACTGGATTACCCGCGTAGGTTCTTCAAGGTACAATGAAAACCCTGCCATGGCCCCTAGTTCTATTGGTAACTACGGCCTGCAATGGGAGCAGACATTAATGAAGGATGCGGGAATTGATTTCGGACTTTGGGACGACAGGATCAGGGGTACTTTTGGGGTTTATCAGAAAAATACCGATCAGCTGATCTATAACCTTCCGCTGCCGCCAAGCTCTTCTTTAACCAATATCAGTGCCAATGTGGCCTCATTAAAAAACAAGGGGGTTGAGTTTGATATTAAGGTAGATGTGATCCGTAAAAACGATCTGACATTTACGGTCGACTTCAATGCATCCAACAATGTTAACCGCATCCTGAAGATTAATGGCATTACCAAACAACTGAACTTCCCTGATGACTACTCCCCATATATGACCGTTAAGGAGGGGCAGCGTACCGGCGAATGGTTTGGTTATCAAACCGCCCGCAGGCTGTTTGTGACACCTGAAGAGATCATCGCCCTGCAAAAAGTAAACCCGGTTACCGGTGCAAAGGTTTTCTACCGTACTTCTACAGAGAACATCGGCGACCTTTATTTCATTGACCAGAATGGTGATGGGGTAATTAATGCTGACGATAAAGTAAAGCTGGGCAGTGCCGATGCCAAAATATATGGTGGATTTGGAATGAGCCTGTATTATAAAAACTTTATGGTAAACACCACCTTTACCTATTCGTACGGTAACATGAGGTTATGGAAAATGCCTTTAGATGATGTAGGCTATGTAGGTAACTATAATCACAGTAACCTGATTGCAGGCCGAAGCGCAACCCTGCTAAGCCCTTACGAAGCAGCCATACCAAGGATGACCCATTACGGTGACGGGGCCAACAGTACTTTTTCTGATTACTTCCTGTACGACGCTTCCTATATCAGGCTGAATGCGCTGAACATCAGTTACCGCATTCCGGACCATATTTTTAAAAACAAGCTGATACAGGGTATCAATTTTACATTCCAGGCTACCAATCTGTTCACCTTTACCAAATACCCGGGCTTTGACCCTCAGGGCAACTGGTCGAGCAGTGCAATCGGCACCGGAATGGGTGTAGACAACAGCTATTATCCTTCGGCCAGGATCTATAACCTGGGTGTTAAGTTCACTTTTAAATAATGGCGATGAACCACAATAAATGCATAAACATGAAAAAGATCATTTATACCTTATTGCTTTTGGGCAGCTTTAGTATCCTTTCCTGCAAGGACTACCTGGATATACAGCCCATCCATAACCTTACTGATGCCAATGCCATTAAAGACCCGGCCACAGCTAAAGCTGCATTGGGTGGCGTGTATGCCAGTTTTCAGAATGACGACTGGTCGGGCGCCCTGTATGCCGCCCAGGCATCAAAATCAGGGCTTGTACGGTTTATCGCAGCAGAATACGATATGTCGTACAATCAGACATCGATTGGGGCAGTCTCCTGGACAGCATTTTATAAAAGTCTGAATGCGGCCAACTTTGCCATTTCGGGCATCAGCAAACTCCCGGAATCGGTTATGAGCAGCACAGACAAAAATCTGCTTACCGCGGAAGGCCGCTGCCTGAGGGCCTGGGTGAATGCCAATATCCTGTGGAACTATACACACTGGTGGGCAGATGACGCTGATCCGTATGGCCTGCTTTACAGGGATGAGGTTGTTAGTCTGGATAACATCAGAAAAGCACGGATCTCCGTAGGGGAAAGTTATAAAAAAATATATGAGGACCTGGACTTTGCCATTACCAATCTGCCTGATATCACTACACCGCGTTATGTTTCCAAACAGTTTGCCAAGGCACTGAAAGCCAAACTCCTGCTGTACCGCGGCGGATACAGAAATACCAGTGCCGACCTGCAGGCTGCATTGGGCCTGGTGAACGATGTGCTGACCAACCGTCCGTCAACCTTTGCAATGGAAGCGAACCTGGCAGATGTATATGCCAACTCCTGGGATTCCAAAGAAAACCTTTTTGTAAGGTACCTGGAAAACGATGGTACCCGTTCAACAAAAGGAGGTTATTACTATACCTATTACCTGTCGCAAATTGGCGGCACTACACTTCCGCTGCCAATTGGGGGCGTGGCAACTGCAGGCCTGGTTGCCGGATACGACTGGTTTAGCGCCGATCCGAGATGGCCGGTAGTTACCGGCCCGGTACGTGCCGGCGAGACCTGGGACAATACCATGCGCTACACCTTTAAAAAAGTGGCCAGACTGGGGCGTTATGCCGGACAAATTGCCAGTCCGCCTGATGAAAAATATGCAGCCTATTACTTCCGTTTCCCTGAACTTTACCTGATGAAAGCCGAATTGCTGGCCCGCACTGGTGCAACCCCTGCCCAGGCCATTGCTCCGATTAATGAAATGCGTGCTAAACGGGTTACACCGGTATTACCGGCCTTAAACCCTGCCAATACAGATCAGCTGATGGACATGATCTTTAAAGAGATCGTTACAGAAACATTTCTGGAAAACGGGAGCGAGTTTTTTGCTGCACTGCGCTTTAAAACCAACGGGCAGCCCTGGATTGTAGCCCTGAAAAACGGAAAGGCCCTGGAAGAAAATAAAATATGCAGACCTATTCCCGACGCAGAGATTGTAAACAATCCATTAATGGAACAGAACCCTGATTTAAAATAATATAGTTATGAAGATCAACAAATATATCGCAATACTGCTGCTGGTACTGAGCAGCACTGTTTTCTATTCCTGCGAAAAAGACAGCAAAATACTGATCCCTTATCCTGAAGACATTACTTTTGAGGACCAGCAGCTGGCAGATTTTACATTCAAAATACCCACGGCACCTTTTAAATCGGGCAATGAGAAGTCGGGCATCATCACTTTTAATGTAAAGAACAATCCTGATGGTTCTTTTTCAGGCTTCGCCATATCCAATAAAAACTGGCGCTCCTATCCATGGGGGCTGAGCCCTGATTTTCCTCCTCCAGGCGGACTTACCCCTGCCGGGACGAAATTGCGTATCGATTCCTGTATTTACAGTGTATATACCGTAACGACAAATCAGACCAACAATTTCCTGGTAGCATCGGTGAAAGATGAAGATGCTTCCTTTACATTGGAAAAAGCAGCAGTAGTAGAATATGCCCTGGTAGCCAATACCACCTACAATTACCTGCTTGAAAATTATGGATCCATCTATTCCGGCACACTTGATCCGGCTACACAGGCTTACTCCATTACGGGTACAAAGGTAAAGAACATCAATATTGCCAACCCTTCTACCTTGTTGTACGGCCGGTTTACCCTGCCAGGGCCAGGCGGACAAAACATGATCAAACTCAATACAGGCTATATCAAACTGACTGCCAAAGGCTATAACGGTAGTTCGGCCACCGGGACTGTAGATTACTGGCTTGCTGTACGCCCTGGGGCAGATCCGGCCAATCCTACAGCCAGTTACATCGCTCCCAACTGGTCTAAAATGGACCTGAGTAGTCTTGGCGCTGTAACAAGGGTGGTATTTAGCCTGTCCAACTCCTATAACGGTACGGTAAATGCAAACATAGCGCCTTACTTTTGCCTTGATGGAATACGATTGAGAAAATAAATTTAACCAAAATAAAGAACTATGAAACCATTATCATTTGCCTCTGCCCTGCTCCTCACGCTTGCAGCGGTACAAGGCTATAGTCAAACCGGCTTCAACATTAGCGGGAATGTAAGCGGCGGTGCCGATGGCCGCAAGGTATACCTGCGGGCAGAAGATTCATTTGGCAAGTACCAGGACAGCACAGTGCTAAAAAATGGAGCATTCCAGTTTAAAGGCAATGTTGCCTATCCCCAGTTTTACACCATTGTATTTGGCAAGCTGCCAAAGCAAAGGTTTGCTTCTGCCCTGCCCCTTTTTGTAGAAAACAAAAAGATCAGTATTTCGGCCCCTCTGGACAGCAATTTAACTGAGCTGGAGCTGAACTATATGGGCGGCTATCCTTATGAAAAAGTAAAAGTTACAGGATCGGCTTCGCATAACCTATTCCTTAAATTTAATGCGGGCTATGAGCCTCTAAAAAAGCAAAACAGCGCAGCTTTTGATGCCTACATTAAGTACCTGAACCCAGGGAAAGACAAACAGAAGGGCCCGATATCCGAAGGCATAAAACTGGTGGAAGCCATTGACGCTACAAAGGCCGTTTTACTGGGTTATGTAAATAATTTCATCAAACAGAACAATTCCAGTCCGGTTGCATTATATGTAGCCAAGAAGAATATTGGCTCATTTACCGCAAAAGAGATCGATGAAGTACTGTCCTCATTATCGCCTGCATTAAAAGCATCGGCCGGAGGCAAAAGCCTGATAGAAAAAGCAGAAGTTGTAAAAAGGACCGCTGTAGGCTCAAAATTTGTTGATTTTGCATTTAACGACAAGGACGGTAATCCTGTAAAGCTATCAGACCATGTTGGAAAAGGAAAGTATACCCTGCTTGAATTCTGGGCTTCTTGGTGCGGTCCATGCCGGGCCGACATCCCCCATTTGAAAGAAGCATATGAACTGTATCACCCTGCAGGCTTTGAAGTGATCAGCATTTCTATGGATGACGACAAGGCCAAATGGTTAAAAGCAATTGCCGACGAACAAATGAGCTGGTTGCAGGTTTCTGACCTGAAAGCCTTTACAGGTGACTTCTCTAAGATCTATAATTTTAACGGCATCCCTACTTGCGTATTGGTTGGCCCTGAAGGGGACATCATTACCCGGAACATGCGTGGATTATGGATGGACAAAAAACTGATCGAATTGTACGGTAACAAATTTGGGGCTAAATATTAACAAAGCCATTTATTTAATGTAACATAAAAAGGGGCTGAACGGTTCAGTCCCTTTTTTATTTCTTTTGTCTGCAATTTTTGGCGAAGTTATTGAGCAGATGGGCTTATGCCCAATCATCCGCTCCGTTTACGCTTTTGCTCGATTGCCTGTCTGATTTTTCTGACAGTATTTTGCACGTCTTGCAGTAAAAATAGCGGAACCACTACCGCATTTTATTATTGGAAACAAAATTTTAATCTCAATAAAACACAGGTATCGCTTTTGAACAACACCGGAAACGGTAAGCTCTATGTACGCTTTTTTGATATCAAATGGGATCCAAAAGCCAATTGCCCTTACCCGGAGGCTGTTCTCCACTTTGGTAAACTTACACCGCTGCCAGACATTACACCTGTTATCTTCATCACCAATCAGACTTTCGAAAAACTAGCCGTAGATGACCTCGATAGTTTAGCTGTTAAGAGCAATGCCCTCATTGAAAAGCTTGCCAAACAGCAGCAACTTGCCTATAAGGCCATACAAATTGACTGTGACTGGACCATTGGCACCAAAGAAAAATATTTTAGCTTTTTAAAGACCTTAAAAAAGATCAGCAAAAAATCACTGGAAAGCACCATCAGGTTGCACCAGGTAAAATACCAGTTCAAAACGGGTGTGCCACCGGTTGACCGGGGTATATTGATGTTTTACAACATGGGTAAACTATCTGCTGATCCCGCAGCAGCAAATTCTATATACAATGCTAAAGATGCCACTCCGTATCTTAGTAGTTTACCTAATTATCTTTTGCCATTAGACATTGCCTTACCCGTATTTTCATGGTCCATACAGATCAGGGACGGCAAAATTATCCAGGTATATGGAAAAATAGGGAGAAATGAATTGAATAATACCACTAACTTTAAGCAAACAGCACAAAAGGATGTATATGTGGCAACAAACAGCTTTTTTACCGGGGGTATTTATGTAAAGGCTGGCGACATTTTCAAACTGGAAGAAAGCAACAAAAAGACTTTAGAAGGGGCGGCAAAACAACTGTCGTCCCATTTAAATAAAAAAGACAAAAGAACAATCATCTATTATGAACTTGGCAACCTCAATTTATCAGCATTTAAAGCAGCGGATTTCAAAGAAATTTCTACTTATTTTTAGTTTATCCAGTCTGACCCTTGGCGGCGTAGTATGGGCCTGTGCCGACTACGGATTCGACTACGAGTATTCCAGCTTTAGTCCGGAAGCATTTGTAGCTAAAGACTACACCCCTTTCTTTTATACGGAATACATTTCCTATTACGGTGGAGGCTACGGATCGCCTTATGAAAGCAATACCAGTCGCTACAATGCCGCTGTAACCAACGACTGGTATGCCTACTTTGATCAAAAGCTGGAGAAACCTGCACTTGAATACCTGCTTTTCAAAGCATCTGCCAAAGGCATTGACTCGGCATACAACAACTTTAAAGGGAAAAGCAATGAATTGCCAAAAAGTGCAGCTCAACTGAAATCTTTGCAGCTCAACAAAAAGAAAGTACATGGGTTTTTTGATTACCTGCAGCTGGCCAAATCCTGCGAAAGTTTTGCAGCTACCGACATTGTTTATTCCTGGGACCCGCAGCCTAAAATAGAGGCACCCGCTCAAATGGAACAAACCTTGCAACAGCATTTCAAAATAACGAAAGATAAGTTCATTAAACAACGCGTTTGGTTTCAGCTGGTGCGGTATTATCACTTCAGTGAAAGAAATGACTCCACACTTTCGGCAAATGCGTCGAAAACGTTAAAAACATTTGATGAGTATAAAGATGCTTTCCCAAAAAACATGATGTATTACAGGGCGCTGGGCTATGTGGCCGGCTGGCACTATAAACATGGAAATTATGCCTTATCCAATTACCTGAATAGCTTATGTTACGACTATTCGCATGAGGCCAAGATTCCCAGCGAGTGGAGCTTTCGCCCCCTTGAGGAAGCCGACTGGCAGAAAACGCTCGGATTGGCCAGAACTTCAGCCGAAAAGATTACCCTATGGCATTTGCTGGGCATCCATTACGATCCGCAGCGCGCCATCAATGAAATTATGAAGCTGGAGCCTAAATCGGAGAAACTGGATTTGTTGCTGTCCAGGATCATTAACATCAGCGAATACGATGTCAACGGTTCTTACCAGACCAATCCTGATACTGCCGTAAAAAGGGTTTTAAAACAAAATATTGATCTGGTAAGTGGCATTGCGCTAAAAAACAATACCGCCAAACCTTACTTCTGGAACCTTGCCGCAGGTTACCTGAACTTTATGGACGGAAACAATCTTGCTGCTGCAAAATTTTACGACAAAGCCAAAAAACAGCTTCCTGCCGGAGATAAGCTGCTGATGGCGCAGTACAAAATACTGGATTGGACCTTATTTATCAGCGGACTGAAAAAAATTGATGCCGCAACCGAAGCAAAGATGACTGAACCCTTAAACTGGTTTGCGGACCTGAACAATGGTAAAGATACCATTCCCTCGCTCAGGTTTGCCCGTGCCTTACAGGAAAGTATCAACAGCATTGCAGCCCTCTATAAAAAGCAGGGCGATCTGGTCAAATCAAATGCATTTAAAAGCTATCATGAGTTTTATGCCAATAATCAGAATATTGAGCGGATGAAAAGCTTTTTGCAAAAACCGGATAAAACGGCTTTTGAACAGGCCATGCTGCGTTACTACCCATATGACCTGAACGATTTGTATGTACACCAGTCGCTGGTCCTGACCTATCAGGATAAACTTGATGAGGCCATTGCCATTTTCGATAAATTAGGCAATCAGGGGGGCGAGTTGCCAGCCAATCCTTTTAACATGCGCCTCAACGATTGCCACGATTGCGACCATGCAATGAAACAGCCGAAAAAATTAAATGATATCGATGTGCTGAGAACGATGCAAAAAATTAAAGCGGAAATTAAAGCAGGGAAAAATGTTTCGGGGAACGCCTACCTGCTGGCCAATGCTTTTTACAACCTCAGCTTTTATGGCAATGCAAGGTCCTACTACCAGACCGGCATCATGAGTGCCGATGGAGCTACCCCGTTTGACATTCCTGAGGTTTTTAAGCCTATGCTGCTGTCCAATAAGATTGCAGAAAAGTACTACCTGATGGCAGCCAACGCGACACAGAGTAAGGAACTGAAAGCGAGATATACTTTTATGGCCGCAAAGTGCGAACGCAATGAAAGTTATAACCGGGGCTACATCAATCCGGAGAAAAAAGATGCGAATTACTGGAATACCGACATCAACGAGGTATTCTTTGGTAAATATTTTGCAACTTTAAAACAACAGTATAGTGATACCCGGTTTTATCGCGAGGCCATACAGGAATGCGGGTATTTCAGCAGCTACGACAAAAAATATTAAAATAATTGATGCCCTATACAATATTTGATTGAATATAGCGTCTATGTATATGAGAGCGTTAATTTAGATGAGCGGGAATGTATCGGTATGGTCATTCCCGCTTCTTTTTTGTTCCCTTTTTAAGGATTCTGCTAAACATAATACCGCAAGTTCCGGGTTTTATACCTTCTTTTGCCATAGTAATTTTGTTGTACCAAATTTCAGATTATGGAAACGTTAAATAAAATTGACTACGACAGAATTGCATCAGCAATAGGTTATCTAAAATCAAACTTTAAAGCCCAGCCTTCTTTGGAGGATATTGCTGAAAATGTACACCTGAGCCCCTTTCACTTTCAAAGAATGTTTAAGGAATGGGCGGGAGTAACACCAAAAAAATTTCTTCAATACCTGAGTGTGGAATATGCCAAAGGGATTTTGAAGGATAAACAGGCTACTTTATTTGATGCTGCCTACGAAACCGGCTTATCAGGCACCAGTCGGCTGCACGACCTCTTCATTAACATTGAAGGTATGACACCGGGCGAATACAAAAATGGCGGTGAGCAGCTGCAGATCAATTACAGTTTTGCAGAAAGCCCTTTTGGATCACTGATTGTTGCGGCTACCCCTAAAGGCATTTGTTATATGGCTTTTGCAGAGGATGAGGCACTGGCTTTCGAAGCATTGCAAAAAAGCTTTCCCAATGCGCATTACAGGCAAATGCTGGATATGATACAGCAAAATGCCCTTTACATTTTTACGCAGGACTGGCAGCGGCTTTCGGAAATCAAATTACATTTAAAGGGAACGCCTTTTCAGCTTAAAGTATGGGAAACCCTTGTCAAAATCCCAATGGGTAAGCTAACCACGTATGGCAGTATTGCTACTGAGATGGACAATGCAAAGGCCAGCAGAGCCGTAGGATCGGCAGTTGGCGATAATCCGGTAGCCTTTTTAATTCCATGCCACAGGGTAATCAGGTCTACCGGCGAGTTTGGGGAATACCATTGGGGCAGTACACGTAAAACAGCAATGATTGGCTGGGAGGCGGCAAAAATTAGTTCCTAAAACAATCAGATCAGCCTGCTTGTTGTAAAGAAATGAAACCATTTACTTTTATACTGGCATTATTTGCTCTGGTTATACTTTCCTGCAACAGTGAAAACAAGAAAAAGATTACATCAGACAGTTCGGCAAAGGTGATTGCGGTAGACACCACCTTTACGTCGACAAATCCTAAAAAAAGCAGCACCTGTTATGCCTATACCGGGAAAGGAGATACCGCATCGTTAAGGCTCGATATTGACGGAGAAGAACTGACCGGAGAGTTGAATTATAAATTGTTTGAGAAAGACAACAACAAAGGCAAAATTACAGGTGAGCTGAGGGGCGATACCATTGTAGCAGAATACATTTTCGACTCGGAAGGTATGCGGTCGGTAAGGGAAGTTGTTTTTGTAAAAAAAGACGATGGCAAAATTTATGAAGGCACCGGCGAGGTAGTTGAAAAAAACGGCAAAATGATGTTCAAAGACCGTTCCGCCCTGAAATTTGGCCAAGGTATTGTATTTACAAAAACGGATTGCAAGTAACAGGTTATCGGGTTATTGTGATAAATGCAGGTTTCGTAACCGAGCCCAGCTGCCCGTTCATATCACTACCTTCCATAACAATGCTATAAGTGGCAGGCTGCGTACCTGCACGGAAAGAAACAAGGGCCTCTCCTTTTTCATTGGTCACGATATTGGGCTCCCAATGCACGGTTGCCCCATACCCGGATGACTGAAACTTAAGAGGCAGCGAAAAAGGTAGCGGCTTATACAGATAAGTACCAGGCGTAGGTTTCATGAAAGGGCCTTTGCCACTGCGTGTAGTAACTTCAATGTAGGCATAATCAATTCCTGATACCCCACCTACTCCGGTTAAGCCCCCACCTCTACTGAATCTCGTCTCGGCCTGGCTTAAGAACTTGTTATTGTATTTGATGTTATATAAGCTATTATACATTACTTCTATACCCTTCACGTCTTCGGCGGTAAAATGTTCAAGATTTGTTTTTAAATGTAAAAAACGTTCCTGCATCCCTTCAAGCGTATCGTCATCGCTGCTCATGCTCTGCCAGTACTCATAACTTTGATCTACATCGATACCATCTATAATGATTTTTACCAACTGGCCTTTGATTTTAAGCCCAAATTTTCTTTGCCTCGAAGGAGGGAACAGATAGCTTCCAGTACCGAGACCAGGTACACGCTCCATCAAGAGGCTATATAATGATTTTTTACCTTCCTTTAGCATATCTCTTTCAGTAAGTGTTTGATCTGCGCCACCTGGACCGTTTAAATTATAAGATCCTTTTACAATCTTCTTGGCTTCAATATTGACCTCATCTAGCATATGCCCTGTCGCTTTTCCAAATTTCTGTTTGAAGCTCAGGGCTTTTTGCACCTTCTGTACAAAATTTGCGTCCTTTAATAACGAATCCATTTGCTCCAATTTTGGCATCAGCTCAAATACAGGTGCCACCCATTCATCTACCTCAAGGTTCACAAAGAAATTCTTTCCTTTTTTATTACGGGCCTGTATTTTATAAACCGCAGTATCTGACATTGGAATGTTTTTAAAAACAAATCTGCCATCTGGTCCGGCAATGGTATCCATAAACATCAGGGGTTTCTGTAAAAACAGGCTTACTTTTGCTTCAGATAACCCTTTAAATGCTGAATTTGCCCTTCCGCTAATGATAAACTCAGGTTCTGCTTTGTATTTCAGTTCTTTATTGAGTAACTCTTTCCAGTCATGGACTGGATTACGGCTGTACAACAGGCTATCCGATACCCGAAGTATATACGTAACCAGTCCATGGCTCCTCTTATCAATGCCGGTTTGCCCATCGTCTGTTACTGCCAGAGAAAAGCTGCCCTGCAAGGGCACATTATTTTTGTCAGCTACTTGAATCTGCAAGGTGATGCTGTCCATAGCTTTATGAACTGCATGCGCTGTACTAAAACTGATCTTGAGCTGATCCTGCTGATCGATATAAACCATTCGCTCCTTAACAACCTGCAAACTCCGGTTCAGCACTACAAACCTGGTCATTCCTGTAGGAAACAACTGCTTGTCAATGAACTTAACTATTTTTCCTCCTTTCAGATCAATTGGAACGGCATAACACACCACATCCCTGGATAATGCGACCAGATAATGATCCGTTGCCGGCAAAGTATCATCTAAAGGTAATACAGCTACTTCCAGTTGGAGCTTACCAGGCAAACTAACAACCTCAAGCGCTGCAACTTTATCAGTTATACGCGTAACAGGTTTGATGGATTTCGATCCTATTCTAGCTGATTCTCGGGAAACAATCGTCTTCGAATTCAGGTCAGCTATATATATACTTGTCGAAAAAACAGCATCCTGGCCAAAATTAAGCATCCAGTTGGTATAGCCACGGAGCAAATAAGTACCGGAAGGCAAGTCACTTTCTCCCAGGCTGATGTTACCCCAACAGAGGCCATACCGCACAGGAAATTTCATCCGTTTCATTACCTGGTTTTCTGTATTAACTAACTCCATATAAATTATGCCACTCTTCGTAGAAGGCATCAGATAAGCATCTTCAAACAGATAAGCTTTAAACCAAATGGTATCACTGGCCAGATAATTGAACTTATCCAGATGTAGGTATAGTCTTTCCATCGGCATTTTATTTCTGAGCGTATCCATAAAACTATCGATTTGTTTAGCCTGATGAATATAAACACGCTGTTCTTGTGCATTAAGCCTGGTTATGAACAGGAGAAATACACAACAGACAAACAGCCTAAAATATCGAACCGCGCTTTCTCTTCGTTTCATCGATAAAAGTCTTTTTGCCCTGTATGCCCTCAGCAATTTCCATTAAATGGGCAAACATTTTCTTCGGGAGTCCTTTGCTGTTCCCCGAAAAGGTAATGTCATATTTAAAAACATGATTTCTTTCGCCCATTATGGAAGTAACGGCAATTGTATTGTATTTACCACTCAACTCAATCCGATTGCTATCGATACGTCCGTTTAAAACATAGGCAACCCTACCATCCTCAACAATAGAATCAGCTGTTGAAACACTGAACAACTTCCTGTTGATGCTGACCGTATATCCCCGTTTTGTTAATGCAGTTTGCAATAGGAACAGGTTCTGGTTAGGGGTCATGTCATTCGCTATCCATATTTTATTAACACCTTTGAAGAGTGTCGTATCCATTGCCTGCTTTTTTACACGATCCTTTGGTGCTTTCCTGATCTGGCTTAAGCCTATTGCTGGTACGCATAACAACAGAAGCAGTATTGTTTTCATATTTCAGATCCTTATTGTAAGCGCTTTATCATTCGCACCTCTACTATAAACTACCTTTTTTTTTGCTTTTCTTAAATCTCCTCCGTCAAACTGTATTCCTTCATTTGAGGGGCCTTCCAGGCTTAACAGCACTTGGCAAGGGGCCAAAATACGGGTAGCAGTAAATAATATATCTTTAGAATTTGTAATCCTCAGTAAAGACTCCGCCTCCATACTACCCTTTAAATTCAATCCGTTGAAAGCTGCATCCTGAACATTATCCAGCACAACAGCCGGACGGCTGTCATTCTGCTCAAATTCCAAACGTACATTTTGCAAGGTCAGGCCTTTAACATTCCTGGCATACATCCCATAGGCCGGAGGTCCTCCGGGTGCGGTATCCCAAACCCCGAAATACTCGGCGGCAACTTTAGGCACCTCTCTTTTATTTGCCTGGGCCAGCGTTCCACCACCGGCATAGTTTACCTGGACATCCGTAAAACTGATGTTCTCCAGATAATGATCATCCATTCCGTTTAAAGTGATACAGGAGTTTTTTTCTCCCTCCCAGGTATGCAGGTCAAAATGGATATCCGGATGAGGTACTGGCAGTGCAACAACAGATGCCCGTATACCGTTAAATGATATGTTTCGGACAAAAGGCTTGGATGCAGAACTTGTAACAACTGAATTGTTATTGCTGCTTCCGCTAAAGCCAATACCTATGGGACCAGTTACATTTCTCATGATAATGTTGGAAAAAGTAAAGTTCTCTATGCTCGCCCGGCCAGCACTGACCTTAATGGGACAACCATAGGTATCATAGATTAGACAATTGGAAATGGCAATATTCTGCGATTCACCACCTCCAAAACGAAATATAGACCAGCGTGTGCTGAAACTGCAATTGGTGACGGTTACAAATTTGTTGCTGCCAAACAAAGCACAGGCATCATCCTGGCATTGTACATCGCAATTGCTAATGTGTACGTACTGGCAGCTACTGAAATGAAAACCATCGTTATTTTTGTTTACACGATTGTAAATTCTGACACCGTCAATGTATACATGCTTGCATTGCAACAAACGAATACAATGATAGGCACCGGCCTGTAAAAACGCATCATGCAGGCGCAATTCCGTACATTGGTAAAAAATAAACAGGTGAGGCCGATCGAAATTCCCACCAACACCGTTCTGGCCCGGCCCGGTATTATCGCCTTTTCCAGTATAAAAAGCAAGTCCGTTCCCATCAATTGTACCTTTACCTTCAATGCTCAGTCGTTCTGCATTTACAGCATACAAGAATACAATATTGCCATTACCCGCAGGGACGCCCTTTCCGGCAGTATAGTCTTCCCTTTTAGGGCTGCCAAGCAGTTTTGCCCCTGCTGACAGATGAAAAGTCACATCGGTTTTTAGCTGCAAAGTGCCTGACAGGAACACACCCGGAGGAATAAGCACCTGACCCCCACCGGCAGCACTGCAGGCATCGATGGCTGCCTGTATGGCCAATGTATTGAGGGTTTTCCCATCTCCCTTCGCCCCATAATCCCTTATGTCAAATATACCTGCGACAGCAGCTTCCTCTGGCATTCGGGTACTGATCATTGCAGCTCCAGCAACAGCAATAGCCGGAACTGAAACTTTACCCAGCCATGCTCGGCGTGACAGCTGATCGGATGCACTTTGTTTCGTCATTGTTTGTTAAAATTAAGGGTCAATAATGCTTTGGGTGCTTCTATAATTTCTCCGGTCTCCTTATCCTCATATTTAATATTGCTGAAATTCGCGGTCCAGGTCATCTCACTAGCCGTTGACTCGGTGATTTTCCAGATGTGCGCATCAAAAATAGCCGCATCATAAAGTTCAATATAAATGATATCATCTTCCCGTACCAGATTATATTTTGTATCCAGAACTTCAGCGCTACGTGTTACAATACTGGCTTTGAGCCCCTTTACAAAGCTGATATGTCCTACAATACTTGTATTGTCAAACACTTCCTCATACTCTTTCTGTCCCAACTGATCATAATAGACAATTTTATTTGACAACAAAGTCCATTTACCCATAAGGTTGTTGTTCATCTTAACCACCTCGGCATTGTCTTTCTTGCACCCTATAGCAGCTACTGCCAGAAATGCGATCAGTAAGAATTTTTTCATCACAGGTATATCATGATATTAGGTTCATATCTATTTTTTACCAATGGCAAAATCCGCAAAAAGGACCTTCTCATCCCTAAGCCGGACAGCGTTACTTAAGCTACGGTATATACCCCACTTAGGGCGGCAAAATGTGGCTCCAGTCCGCCACAGATCAACATCATTAATTGTGTAGGTCAGCAATACAGATCCGTCACTTACTTTTTTTAATACAAGTTCAAAGGTTCCATGCGTGCCAAATTTTACTTTTTCAGTGGCTTCAATCCAGTTTCCCTTGAAAGGTGCCAGATCAACGATCTTCACCTTACCCAGTGTAGTGGCACTGGTGTTTCCGGTATGAATAACTTCCAGTTTATCCGGACTACCATACCGAGGTGTGATGGTAATCAAGGGAGAATCTTCATTTGTCCCATCCCCTGCCTTAATCTGGTGGATATGCGTAAAACCAGATGAGGGCTGAAAAGCTGCATCCAGTTTAAACTTCCATTTAAAGCTCATCTCATCTCCATCGAAGGCTTTGCCAGCAGAAGCGGAAGGCCCATAAGTTTTAATCTCTGTTCTTTGCCGGTCTGTAGCTCCGCAACGGTCGTCATCAAGAGTTACATGAGCAAAAAAAGCAAACACATTTTTGTTTAGCCCGTTGTCAAATTCTTCCGTAATGTGCTGTACGGCATGCCCACAATCGGGCACTTCATATGCTGTTCCCCCGAGCACCCTGTTGATGAGCCCATAGGTATCTCCCGGTCCATCTGCTTCCAGATTGATCATTGTGGCATATCTATCTTCGTCAACAATCCCTACAGGTTTTACATTCTCTGGTGGACCGGCAGGCTCTGTCTTCTTTTTCTCACACCTCAACAGAAAGAAAAATGTTAGAGGAAGCAGGCATAAAAATATATATTTCAGTTTCATCATTTAAATCCGGATTATCATTTACTCCAACCTTGCTGATAGAAGAAAAATTAAGAGTGACGCCCCGGTAATTCCGGGAGCGTCAAAATTGAGGGCATTACTGTTTGTTGCTAAAGCCTATCTTTCTTATAAACCTCTACTTCAGACACATTGATATTTGTTGCTTCATCCCTTAATCCAATGTTGATTTTCACAAATCTTCCTTTAAGGTTAACCAATGCCGTATTATCTGCATTTGCTGAAATGAATATATCTTCTGTCTCAGGCGCACCGAACTTAATATATGCCCTCTTCCACTTGGTATCTGTGGCTATCGTAGCCGCTTCCGTATATAAAATCTCATAATAAGTAATTTTCGCAGGGTCTTTAACAAAATAAGTCTGAACTGAGTTAAAGTCAACCACTGCACCCAGGTCTACATAGAACCAGACGTTCAGGTCAGCACGCTCACCACTGCTTGGTTGCCAAACAGTTTTATTTGTACGGTCCCCATCTGTAAGGGTAGTTCCTGTGGCGCTGCTGGTAGTTATTTTTTTGCTCAGCGCAAGGTTCTGATCTACCGGCGGAGGGGTCGGTGGCACATAATACTTATAACCTATGTCTGTATATGCGGTAAAGAACGTATCAACGGCATTTTCTTCAGGCAGGTAAGCCGTACGATACCTTAATTTTGCCCCCGGGGCATCTTTAAAGTTAAATAAGGTATCCCTATCCAGCCAGATTGTTCCTCTTCGTACGTCAACAGGGTTCGGGATTTTTTTCTTTTGAACAGTTTTAACCTGCCCCGATGTATTAGTGTAGATCAGGTCTATCCTTACGGCCTGCTGCGCAACCCCATACCATGGAATATACAAATCGCTTTTACCGTTCAGGATATTGAGTTGGGGCATTTCAAGTGGCCTGTTGGTGATAGAGTTCTGATAATTGTCTCCATACACATCACCTATTACTTCAGATTTAACCGATGCATGTCCTTTGTCGTCGTACATATACACCGAGAAAGTATAAATACCTTCCTTAAGCCTATCTATAAAAGTAGCAATAGAGTCAGTACCAGAGCCACGTTTAATTGTTATGGTAACTGAATCTTTTCCAGCCGCCCTTTGATTGGGCAAAATCGGGTCTCCCTCAACATGACCTGGATTATTCCAGAATATTTTGGCACTGGTAATCTTAGGATCGGAGATGATATACCACTTTATTTTGACACGCTTATTACCAGAGAAAGCCTCAAGTTTTTCTGGCTTGCCATTATAAACAACCTGGCCACCACTCAAAAATTCCTTATAGGTTGCATCCATTTTCTCGCAGGAAACAAAAAGCATTCCTGTCAAAAGGAGAAAGAGGCAATTGCGGATAATTGAATTTATATACATGATTTCTTCAATTTATTGAACATTAATTATTGTATTTGACCCCAAATCTTCATCTCTGACAAGTGCAGGAAACCTAAGGCTCCCTGGATAGAGGCCCAATTGTCAATTTGTTTCCAGGCGATATACCTTACCGGCGGTGCATCAAGAGGAAACTCATATTCATGTCCCTGACGTGCAACTTCCACATCGTCATTAGATAATATGCCGATTGGTTGTCCTGAGGGCTTAACCATGATCCTATGATCCAACAATACCCAGCTTTCTCTGTCATTAGGCGTATTGGTTCCCCAGATTTCCCATTCATGAGGGTTGCCATGTGAATACAGATATCCTCCATCCGGGTTTTGACGTTGCCATATTTTGTAACGACTTAAGCGGGTAACTTTCTTCAAGTCCATCGGGAACCATGCTGGCAAAGGATTTCTTTCATTGGAATGAAAGCCATTGTTACCTATAACCCCATCAAACATAGCCCCAAAAGCCCATGAGCTCAGGTTACCGGGTTCCAATATCGGAGAGCCGTCAATAGGCAGTGGTTTATTTTGTGGAATAGGGAATTTTTTTCTTGCATCATCCGGGGCTTTTAATTCCTCCTCATAGATCGGTGTCAATGTTTTCTGAAGAGTATCAGTTTTATTGTTCCAGGTATCCTTCACAAAGAATCCGAATTTCTGTTCTTTCGCTTGCAGGCCACGAATAGAGAAACTACCTTCCGCCAAACCTGTATAATAAGCATCAACGTCTTTCCATTCCCCAAGTCTATCGTCCCATACAACCACCCCGATAACAATATTATATGGTCTTTCACCTGTCGACTCATGATTGTTAAATTTAACGTTCATTCCACCAAAAGACTCTCTTATGCCTAAAGAATTCATAACATCATAAATGGGTGGGGCCAGGGGGTTAATCGTTACCTGAATTGGTGTAGAGGCTTCTTCTCCATTTCCTACGGCATAAAGCTTAACCTCCCTGGGGTTCGTATCTCCAAGTCCTTCCACAAGAATGCTTTTTTTATAGAAAGAAGATTTAGAAACTACAATCTTACCTTGTCTTTCATATTCTGCTTTTACATATAAAAGATTTGCGTCATCCGGAAGCGTGTAACTAATGATTGCCCCTCCCGCTATATTTTGAACGGATGCATTTGAAATGGGCTTAGGGGCTCCCTTTGAACCATATAGCGGTTTAAGTATTTCCTCCTTGCAGGAAGACAATGCTACTGAAAGCATAGTAAAAAGCAGGACGAATATTTTAAATTGTTTCATATTTCTGTTTTTTAGGATCAATATTTATTACCATCCCGGATTTTGCACCAGGTTTTTGTTAATCTGCATTTCTCCAAGCTCAATTGGCCATAAGTATTCTTTCATCGTAAAGTACTGGTTGTAGAGCAGTACCGAACGGTAAAATGAATTCGCGCTTTTTTGAGTGATATCCCAACCTTTCACCGGCTGATTCAGGTCCTTATGCGCTTCCTTCCATCTGCGAAGGTCCCAGAAACGCTGTCCTTCAAAAGCAAGTTCTATGGCACGTTCATGATGAATAATCTTTCTCAAATTACCTTTATCATTATAATATCCCGGCTGCGTAGAGAACCGGTCCCAGGCTTCTTCAACCGATGGAATTCCCGCCCTTGCCCTTACCAGGTTAAGATAATGCGTTGCATCTGTGCTGTAACCAGACACCTCATTCAAAGCTTCTGCATACATCAGATACAGGTCAGACAATCTTATTTCGGGCCATGGATAGGTAACGGTATTGTTTACCACATTCCCATCAGCTGCGCCAAAGGTTTCTATATTTACTAGCTTTTTGATCCAGTAACCAGTAATCGAATAATTACTGATTCCCTGCCGTGCAGAAATCTCTGAAGCCCTGGCCTGCACAAAATTAAGCGGCTTTGTAATGTCATTGTTATTGATCCAATTACCAAACCATATGCCCCGGTCAAATCCGATACTGGCATAAAAACGGGGTTCTCTGTCAAAATGCAACTTTACAGTATTAGAGTCCAGTTTCACATAAAAACGGTCTTTCTCCTGGGCGGTCTTGAGTTCATAACGTCCTGCATAGTCCCAGGTCCTGTCGCTGTTGATCGGAAGTCCGTGTTCCGTATAGAACATTTCGGCCATTTTTAATGTAGGTGCAAGAATACCTTTAGGTCCGCTTCCACTGGTCGCCCCGGTTGCGATGATGGGTATAGACCAACGCTGCATATTTACATCGGCCCTGCTGCTGGTATTAGCCCAGATCACTTCCGGATTAGCATCCCTTATGGTAATCGCTGTACGGATTTCCAGTTGTTTCCTGATCGTATCATTGGTAACGTAAGTAGCCGCCCCTTGAAAAGTGCTCAGTTTAGCACCCTGACTATGACAATAATCAATAGCTTCCTTACAAGCCTGGGCTGCACGTTCCCATTTTTTAGGATCGTAGGCATTGCTAAAAAGTTGTACTCCCTGTTTATCTTTAAAATCAATATATTCAGAGTTGCCGTTGAACAAAGGACTTGCTGCGGTAACCAATACTTTTGCCTTCAGGGCTTTTACGATGCCTTTTGTAATCCGCCCCAGTTCAGAACTCTCAGTTCCGGTAACATTTTCCGGAAGGTTGGGATTGTCAAAAGCTTCATCTAATAACTGAACAATATAGTTTACACAGCTGTCAACCGGCTCACGGTGAACCTGAACAGTGGCCGGACTGGCAGCAATAGGCAAATTCTCTTTTACCAAAGGAATAGGTCCATACATTCTTAACAGGTAAAAATGGTAGTAGGCTTTTAGGAACTTGACCTCTGCACTCCAGCGTTCTTTTTCCCATATCTCCATCTCTTCCACCTTGTGTATGTTCTCCAAAAAGATATTGCAATCCCTTATTCCCCGAAACAAGGCCTTTCCACCCCTGCTACCGCTCCAGAAATTACCAAAAGGGTTGGCTACATTTTGTAGCCCCTGGGCAATACTGAAAAAGTTGGTGCTTACATCTACAGGAGGATTTGGATACCAGATCTCATCAGCAGATGAAAAGCCCGGATTTGTATTAAAATGTCCATTGGCCGGCATATAAGAATAACAGGTAAACAGATATTTTTCTGCCGACGACCGCAGGTTAAAGGCATAGTCTATGGTTGCAACATTGTCCGGGACCACATCCAGGAATTTTTTGCAGGATAGGAAAGTGCCTATAACGGTAATGAGTAATATGATATTTATTTTTTTCATAATCGTTTGTTGTTAAAAACCTACCTGGACGCCAATATTCAGGATCTTTTGTACGGGATATCCTAACCCTTCACCACCCATCTCTACATCCCATAATTTGAATTTACTGAAAGCAAACAGGTTACTTCCGGTAGCATAAACCCTTAAGCGGTCAACCTTAACCCTTTGTATCAGTTTTTTTGGTAAAGAGTAGCCTACTTCAATTTGTTTTATTCTAAGAAAAGAACCGTTACGCATAAACCAAGTACTTCTTTGCGTGTTGTTTGACTGTAAGGACGTGCCTGTACCATTTTGTACAGGATATGCACTTAAACGTGGCCACAACGCATATAAATTACGGTTTTGTTCAGACCAGTAATTATTTGCATAAGCTGCCAGTAATTGATTTTGCAGACGATACCCGGGTAAATCGTTTGCGTTTTCCCGGTACTCAACAAAAGGTGCGGTAGCTTCAGGATCTATCCAGAATGAAGATCTTGCCGATCCCTGCATGAACGCATTAAAGTCGAGGCCTTTGTACGATGCAGAAAAACCAAAACCATACACAATTTCCGGTCTTGTTGGAAAGCCAATTGGCACCTGGTCGTTAACATTAATTACGCCATCTCCATTGATATCGCGGTACTTGATATCGCCTCCCATAGTTGGGTTATTCCCAAAATTCTGTACCGGAGAGCTTCTCACCTCTTCATCATCCACAAAAAGCCGTTCGGCAATATAGCCCCAGCTTTGGGCAGTGGAATGACCAACGCGATAGCTCCATGGATATGGGTATTCCGGTTCTTCGTAAGCTTTAAAACGATTTTTTGCATAAGTGAAGTTACCCCGCACACCTAAAATCAGGTGCTTGCCAATAGTACTGTTATAATCCAGTTGCAACTCGTAAGATTTAGAATTGGCTTCCCCAACATTTGCCTTCGGTGTATCTCCCTGTAAGCCCATGGTTTTAGGGATGGAGCTCCGCTCCATTAAAATGTTGTAACGATGCTCGGTAAAATACTCCGCTATGATATCCAGCTTATTCCAAAGCCCTAATTCTAGTCCGAATGTAGAGTTGGCGGCTGTTTCCCATGTGATATCCTGGTTCTCGTAACGACCTACAGAAATCCCGGGTCTGGAATAGCCCCCTGCGCTGCCAAAAGTTGCGCCCATTGCACCGTTATTCATATTCACTTCAGACAGATAAAAGAAGCGTTCATCTTTACCACCTATGGCGTCGTTACCTACCAAGCCGTAGTTTCCACGAAGCTTTAGTTTGGTGATCACATCTGTATATGGCTTAAAGAATTTCTCATTAGAAATCTGCCATGCCAAACCCGCTGACGGGAAGAAGCCGAATCTCTCGGTTTTATAAAAACGTTCAGAACCGTTGTAACCAAAGTTAAACTCGGCAAAGTAGCGATTATCATAACTATAGGTTGCCCTTCCCGAAATACCCAGGTTACGAGAGGCCAGAGACTCCTGCAGATCCCTAGAATTACCATCCAGTTTAGAATCCAGCAAAAGAACCAATGTACCGCCTAAAGCATGTTTTTGTTTAATGGTGTTGTTGTAAGTAAATGCGGATTGCAAATGAATCACAGAGGAAACCTTTTTGTCTCCCGGAACAAAATTCAGATAATCAGTACCGAAATCCGGGTTTAAAGGAGTAAGTCTGTAAGTATCGGTGAGTTTATCGTAACTTCCGGCCGAATACCAGAAAGGTATGTACTGACGTCTCAGATCAAAGAAAGACTCACGGTTGATGTTACCCATGGCATTAATTGCTAAACCAGGGGTAATAAATGAAAGGTCTTGCTTCAGTTCAATCTGGGCCAGCATTAGTGATCTGGCTGATTCTTTATAACCCTTTACCATGTCGGCATATGGATTCAGGTATTGCCCTTGTTCCAGGTTTCCAAACATGATGTGCTTTGTGGTTCCACCGGTGCCAGGAACTACCGGGTAATAAGGCAGGAATTGCACCGGGCTGGTACGCATAATTTTACGGTAAATTCCCTGTCCCCCGTCGAGTGGGCCATTATAATCTTCAAAGTTTCCATTCAGACGGATATCCACATGGGTAGATTTTGAAATGTTCAGGCCAACATTTGAACGAATGTTGTATTTCTTTAAATCAATGTTACTGTTAAAGTTATTGCGGTTATCCACTTTCAGAATACCATTGTCCTGGTTTAAAGCACCGGCAACATAATAAGTGGCCACCTGGCCGCCGCCCCCAAGGTTAAAGTTCACGCGCTGGTTCATCGTGCTGTTCTTGAGTAACTGATCTTGCCAGTTAACTGCCGGAAAGACAATTGGATTTGTACCAGCTACGGTATTGTCTATTTTACTCCTTGAATATGGGGTTGGTACGTTGGGCTGGCGGGTCACATAAGCTTCGTTATGCAATTGCATATAAGTAATTGGATCTGCCAGTTCAACATTCTTTGTGGCCGATGAAATCGAATTTTCATAACGCACATTAATTTTCGGCTTACCCTCCTTACCTTGTTTTGTAGTGATCAGAATGATACCGTTTGCTCCGCGGGCGCCATACAACGCGTTCGCCGATGCATCTTTTAAAATTGAAAAACTCTCAATATCGTCTAAAGTTAACTGCGCCAGATCCTGGGTAGAATACTCCATTCCATCAATCAGGATCAAAGGATCCTTTTTGTAACCAAAGGTAGTAGCCCCCCTGATGAAGAACTCTGCATTATCGGCCCCCGGTTCTCCGCTTCTTTGATAGGCAATGATCCCCGCTAAACGTCCAGCAAGTGCTGTTGTAAGGTTACTGGATGGAACTTTTAATTCTCCTGGATTAATAGTGGTAATAGAGCCGATCACAGATTCTTTCTTCTGCTTGCCAAATGCCACAATTACCGTCTCCTCAAGCTGGTTATCTGATGGCTTCATAGTAACATTGATCACCGTTTTACCGCGAACAGGAATCTCCTGAGATGCGTAGCCTACCATACTAAAAACGACAACTGCATCTTCGTCTACCCCGTCAAGAATATATTTACCATTTAAATCGGTAGTAGTCCCGATTTGCGTTTTTCCTTTAACAGAAACGGATACCCCAGGCAAGGCCCCTACAGTATCTTTTACCGTTCCTCTAATCTCTTTTGCCACTAGTCTTACCTCCTTTGGCACGATCTTAGGCTTGTGCGGTCCAACTGCTACAGTAACAGGATTCCCTAGTCCCTTCCTTATCACCAGCGTTTTATCTTCCATAGCCCATTTAATGGCCTTTTTCGGAAAAAACTGATCCAGGACTTCCTGTAGGCTGGCCTGTTTAAAATCGACATCTACAACACGGGCTGCTTTAATCAATTCCCCGTCGCAAACCACCTGATAGCCGGTTTGCCTGGTAATTTCTTTAAATACAGTGGTAACAGAGGTTCCCTTTTGCGAAAATGTAATTTCCTGGGCCCGTCCGGAAGCGCTAACCTCCATTAATAGTGTACACATGATGATGACAATCAACTTCATAATACGCAAGGTTTTATTAGCTCTGAAAACAAAATGCTCAGACCTAAATAGATCGTAAAAATTCATACATTTGGTTATTGGGTTTATTGGTTATGATGGTTATTTGGTATAAAATATCTAACTACAGGCCTGATATCATCCGTGGCTTCGACGGCAATCGGAGTCACGGTTTTTCCGGCACTTTTAAGTAAAATTATTTGTGCACGATGATCCTCCTTCCCTCAATTTTAAAATGGATTCCTCCCGTTAATTCCAATATTGACAATACTTTTGATACATTTCCATACCTCGTTACAGATCCCCATACGGTTTTTCCAGCGAAATCGTCTTTATAAACAATATCTACATCATACCACCTGGAAACCGCTTTCATGATGTTTTCAATAGGTTCATTTTCAAAGAAAAACTGTCCCTTTTTCCAGGCGATCTCGGCCGAAGGATCTACATTGGCCACATTAATGACAGCAGAAGCTTCACCGATACGGGCCTGTTGCCCCGGTTTTAATATTGCCTCGTCCGGATTCGCTCCTGTTAAACTCCGCACCTTAACAGCTCCCTCTAAAAGCGTTGTTTTGGTACTGGCATCATCCTTATAGGAGTTTACGTTAAAATGTGTGCCCAGTACCTGTACAACCTGCCGGTCAGAAGCTACAATAAATGGTTGGGTTGCGTTCTTTTTAACCTCAAAATAAGCTTCTCCTGTAAGACTTACCCGGCGTTCCTTTAATCCAGCAAAACTTAAGGGAAACTTCAATTCAGACGCGGCATTGAGCCAAACCCTCGTACCGTCAGGCAAATTAACCTGGTATTGTCCGCCCCTTGGTGTGGAAACCGTATTTGTCAGCATTTTTTTAGGATGGCCATGTACAACGTGCTCCTGTATGGTATAGACCAACTGGCCATCAGCTGTTTTAGTGACCATAACCCCCGACTGCTGAATTACGGCACCCTTTACCGCCGAATCCAGCAATACTTTTGAACCATCGGCCAATATGAGGGTGGCTTTATTCCCACCCGGAGCAACATCTGCAAGAAGTTCCCTTTTTTTTGTGTGGGTGGTAAAAAATACCACTCCCGCACAAAGCACCAGAACTGCAGCCACTTTTAACCAGAGCTGGTTTTTTGAAACAGGCCGGTCAACTTCCTGCTCCCCCATTTCACGAATGAGATTTGACTTTACGCGCTGAAGTTCTGCCTTAACCTTAGGCAGCTCCTTAAACTCCGGATCAACTTCCGCCTGCAATTCTTCCTCAATCAGCTCCCTGAACAAAGGCGCATGCGCTTTATCCTCCAGAAATGATAGAAAAGTTTCCTCCTCCTCCGCCGAGCACTCCTTAGCCAGGTAACGTTTAAATAATTTTATGAGCTCTTGCCGGTTTTCCATAAATATGATCTCTTTCGGATTGTCAGCCATCCTGTTTAAATTCCAGGCCGGGCTTAATGCCTTTTTCACATAATACGGGCGGGCAGAGAAAAGTCCCTGCTCCAGATTAAAATATTTTTTTATTTTTTTTAGCGTTATAAATATTCCCGGGCAGGGAGGCTATAAGCCTAAAAAACCTATAAAAATTATCAACACGGATTCGGCAATCTGCATCTGGGCTTTGATAAATTTATTGGATTTCAGCAGGTGATCGCTGATGGTAGAAGTAGAGATCTGGAGTAACTTACTGACCTCATGGTAGCTTTTGCCTTCAAGCTTACATAAAGTAAATACCTGCTTACGTTGTGGGGAAAGTTTGGCTACAGCCGCAAGAAAAAGCTGGTTGCTTTCCTTATAGAAAAGCTGTTCTTCAATATGACTGTATGCTTCACTATCGGCCTCTGTAAACTGACTTTCCAATTTTCTATCGAGGGCCAGCTTACGAAAATGATCATAGACCAGGTTTTTACCGATCTGATGTAAATAGGCGTTAAATGACTTTTCGGGATCTAAATTTTCCCGTTTCTCCCAAACCTTCATGAAAACGTCCTGAAGTATCTCCCGGGCCAGTTCAGTGTCCCTCACCATACGCAGAACATTGGCATACAATTGCGCGCTAAAGTGATCATAAAGTTCATGGAAAGCGCTATGGTCGTTATTCATGACTTTCATCAATAACGTGCGGACCAATAGTGCATCCTTGCTTTTTTTGATCGCGTTTGTGCCTTCAAAGCGCAGCATCGTAATTTAGTTTGGTTTATAGTTTGGTTGACTAAAAACTAATTTACGTGTATCGGTAAAGAAAAAACTCTGTCAAATGCGCTTAGTAGTAAATCATTTTGGCATCCTAAAAACCTTCAAATTTTTCCCAGAAGCCATCTATGGGCAATCTGGCGAAAATATTTACAGGTTCTTTTTTAACCGGGTGTATGAATTGTAACCGGCGTGCATGTAGGCAGATGCTTCCCTTACGGCTCCCCCTGGGGTAGCCATATTTATTATCGCCCACAATGGGGCAGCCCATGGTTGACAACTGTACCCGGATCTGGTGGGAGCGGCCAGTTAAAGGGTCTACTTCGATTAAATAATAACCATCCAGTTCTCCGAGCAATTTATAACTCAGCTCGCAGCGCTGGCTACCGGGAACTTCTGTATTATAAGGTGTAACTACATTTTTCTGTGGGTTTTTGATCAACCAATGTACCAGGGTACCAGAAGCTTTGCCTGGTTTTTTCCGCACCACGGCCCAATAGGTCTTTTTAACCTCCCTGTTTTTAAAAACGGCATTCATACGTTCCAGGGCCTTGCTGGTTTTGGCAAAGAGAATAACACCGCTAACAGGTCTGTCCAGCCGGTGAACCACACCCAAAAAAGCACTATTGGGTTTATTGTATTTTACGGCCAGGTATTTTTTTACCTGTTCGTCTAAAGGTTCATCTCCGGTCTCATCAATCTGTACAATATCGCCGGCCTTTTTACATATCGCAATCAGGTGATTGTCTTCGTAAAGTACGTCTTTATCGGTTACCGGCATTAATATTGTTCCTTTTCGTTTGGAAAATCATTTCCTTTTACGTCTTTAACGTAAGACTGCGCCGCTTCCTTGATACCCTCATACAAATTCAGATATTGACGTAGGAAACGAGGTTTGAAGCCCTTGGTCAGGCCTACCATATCGTTCACCACCAATACCTGTCCGTCACAGTCAGGTCCTGCGCCAATACCAATCGTTGGGATATGCAGGCTTTGCGAAACCTCCTTACCCAGTAATGCAGGTATTTTTTCCAGCACAATAGCAAAACATCCGGCCTGCTCCAGGGCGATTGCATCAGTTTTAAGTTTTTCTGCTTCTTCCTCACCTTTTGCCCTTACCGTATAAGTGCCAAATTTATAGATAGATTGTGGTGTTAAGCCCAGATGGCCCATTACAGGGATACCAGCGGTAATAATACGCTGTATAGAATCTACCACTTCTGTGCCCCCTTCCAGTTTTACGCCATGGGCACCGGACTCTTTCATAATTCGGATGGCCGAGTTCAAGGCTTCTTTTGAATTGCCCTGATAAGAGCCGAAGGGCAGGTCGACCACAACAAAGGAGCGGCCGGCCCCTCTTACAACAGACTGGGCATGATAAATCATCTGGTCGAGCGTAATCGGAAGTGTGGTTTCATGTCCGGCCATAACGTTAGAAGCCGAATCGCCCACCAATAAAACATCCAGCCCTGCATCATCCAGGATGGTAGCCATCGAAAAATCGTATGCAGTCAGCATAGAGATCTTCTCTCCACGCAATTTCATCTCCTGTAATATATGAGTCGTTATTCGTTTTACTTCTTTATTTACCGACATGCCTTTATTTTTTATGGAAGCAAAATTAGTTTTTACAATTGAAATAAATATTGTTTTATTGTTTTTGTGACATTCCCAACTTCTATCTTTCGGGGCTAAGGGCTGCAGCCTTGGGTAATTGAAAAAATATCTTGAATAAAACCGCTTAAACTCTTATCTTTGTACCCCGAAATGAAGGGGTTAATTAACAGCACATTTGTTAAAAACATAATCGGTATCAAAACCGCTTCAAAATCCCCATTTTTCTCTTTTTTTACACCCATAATTTTTCATTATCACAACAATGACTAACTACACCAAGTTACCTGCTATCCTGTTACTGGCCGATGGAACCGTATATTACGGTAAAGCAGCCGGAAAAATTGGTACAACTACCGGAGAGATCTGCTTCAATACCGGAATGACAGGCTATCAGGAAATTTTTACTGACCCTTCTTATTTCGGTCAGATCATGGTAACCACCAATGCACACATTGGAAATTATGGTATACACAGAGAAGAAATTGAGTCTGACAGCATCAAAATAGCTGGCCTCGTTTGTAAAAACTACAACATTGGGTTCAGCCGTAAGGAGGCATCTGAGTCTATTCAGGACTATTTTCAGAATGAAAACATTGTAGGGATTTCGGATATCGATACCCGTGCTTTGGTACGCCACATCAGGCATAAAGGAGCAATGAATGCCATTATTTCTTCTGAAATTACTGACCTTGAAGAATTAAAAGCAAAACTAGCTGAGGTACCTTCAATGGACGGCCTGGAGCTGTCTTCACAGGTTTCAACCAAAGAAGCTTATTTCTATGGTTCTCCTGAAGCCAGCATTAAAGTGGCGGCTTTAGACTTGGGCATTAAAAAGAACATCCTACGCAATTTTGCTGACAGGGACGTATATGTACACGTTTTCCCGGCAAAAACCACCTTTGAAGAAATGGAAAAATGGGGCGCAGACGGTTATTTTATCTCCAATGGCCCCGGCGATCCTTCGGCTATGCCATATGCCATAGAAACCGTTAAAAAAGTATTGGCTTCCGAAAAACCCATGTTTGGCATCTGCCTTGGTCACCAGTTACTTGCCGAAGCAAACGGAATCGGAACGATGAAAATGTTTAACGGTCACCGTGGTTTAAACCACCCGGTTAAAAACATCATCAAAAACCACTGCGAAGTGACTTCCCAGAACCATGGCTTTGGTGTAATTCCGGATGAAGTAAGAAATTCAGATAAAGTTGAAATTACGCACATCAACTTAAACGACCAGTCGATAGAAGGTATCCGTGTAAAAGGTAAAAAAGCATTTTCGGTACAATATCACCCTGAATCCTCACCAGGCCCGCACGATTCGCGTTACCTGTTTGATGATTTTATCGGGATGATCAAAGGCGAACTGACCTGGTAATCCACAATTACCGAAATAATATATCATATCACCGACATTTTAGAAGGTTTAGCCCGATAACATTTTCTGTTTGGCTAAACCTTCTTACATTTATCATATGGATAAGAAAAATGCCATTATCAGTGTCAAAAACCTGGTAAAGAAATACGACGATTTCACGGCAGTTCAGGGCATCAGCTTTGACGTTTACGAAAACGAGATTTTTGGCCTTTTAGGCCCTAATGGCGCCGGTAAAACCACAACACTGGAGATCATTGAAACCCTGCGCGAAAAAACCTCAGGAGAGATCATAGTTGACGGTTACACTGTAGAAAAAGATGCAGGCAAAATCAAAGGCATTATTGGGGTACAGCTGCAGGCTGCAGGTTATTACCCCAATTTGAACCTGGTAGAACTGATGGAACTGTTTGCCGGTTTATATGGTGTAAATATCCGCCCTATGGAAATGCTGGAGAAGGTAAATCTGCAGGATAAGTCAAAAGCAAAATACAAAGCCTTGTCTGGCGGCCAGAAACAGCGCTTTTCTATTGCCACCACATTACTCAATTCTCCAAGAATTATTTTTCTGGATGAACCCACCACCGGTCTTGATCCGCAGGCACGCCGTAATTTATGGGACCTGATCATCGACATCCGAAACAACGGTACAACAGTAGTACTGACTACCCACTATATGGACGAAGCCGAGCAGTTATGTGACCGCGTGGCCTTTGTAGAGCGCGGTGAGATCATTGCGCTAGACACGCCAGACAATCTGATTGACAACCTGGTCAATAGCGGGTTCGAGAGAAAAAAAGAAGTTAAGAAAGCCAATCTGGAAGATGTTTTCATCAATCTTACGGGCAAAGAATGGCGGGAAGACAATTAAAATAGACATGAGCAAACCTTACAGCAATACCAAAGCTACATTAGCGCTTGCCAAAGCGAGTTTCCGTTCCATCATGCGGAGCCCTTCTGCAGTTGTGTTTACACTGGCTTTCCCTTTAATATTTATCCTTGTTTTTGGCTTTTTAGGCAATGGCGGGGTGAAAGTGAAACTGGCAGTAGCACCAGGATCAGATATTCAAAATCCAATTATCAAAGCCCTTCAACAAATGCCCGTAATCAAACTGGTTAATGACAAGGATACGACAGAAATAAAAGAAGGATTAGAAAAAGGAAACATCGATGCCCTGATCAATGTAAAAAAGAACGAGGCCGGCACCCCCGCATATCTTGCCAGCGTACAATACACTTCGGCCTCGGTAGACAAAGGCAGCATCCTCAAATCGGTACTAACAAATCTACTGTATACACTCAATACAAAGGATGTAAAACCCACAGTTGCCGAGCTTAGCGAAAGCACAGTGCAGGGAAGGATTTATCGGACTATAGATTTCATTTTACCCGGACAACTGGGTTTCTCCCTGCTGAGCACGGGCGTATTCGGAACAGCTTTTGTATTTTTCAGTTTAAGGCAAAACCTGGTGATCAAACGCTTTTTTGCTACCCCCGTTAAAAAATCCAGCATTGTTTTTGGCGAGGGGCTTGCCCGGATAGGCTTCGCTTTACTTGGTGCAGTTTTCATTATCCTGATAGGGCATTTCTTTTTTCATTTTACATTGATACATGGTGTCGTCACGGTACTAAATATGCTTTTACTCTCTGTGATTGGCCTTATTGTGTTTATGGGATTTGGTTTTGTGGTCTCAGGGATTGCAAAGAGCGAAAGCACCATCCCTCCTATTTCCAACATCATCACGCTTCCGCAATTCTTGTTGTCAGGTACTTTCTTTTCCATCGATGCCTTCCCTTCCTGGCTACAGCCGATTAGCAGGGCTTTGCCACTAACCTATTTAAATGATGCCATGAGAAAAGTAGCTTTTGAAGGGGCCGGACTTTGGGATGTAAAGCATCAACTCCTGATTATGATCATCTGGGGTATCGGCATCTATACTGTTGCCGTTAAGGTGTTTAAATGGGAATAACCCCTTTGATTCTGTTAGAATTTCGTATTAGGAATATTAAATATTTGTTGTTAAATTCATTCAACTAAATGAAAAAACAAACTAAAAACTATGAAAAAACTAGCAGCAGAATTCTTTGGAACCTTTTGGCTGGTCTTAGGCGGTTGCGGTAGCGCTGTCCTGGCCTGTAATTATCCTGAAGCGGGCATCGGCTTTTTGGGTGTGGCGCTCGCATTCGGATTAACGGTAGTTACCATTGCCTATGGTCTGGGGCACATTTCAGGAGCGCACCTTAATCCCGCCGTTTCCATAGGCCTTTGGATTGGTGGAAGGTTTGAAGGCAAAGACCTCATTCCTTACATCATATCGCAGGTCTTGGGCGGGGTCGCCGCAGCAGGTATCCTTTATATAATTGCCACTGGCAACGGAAGTGCCATCGGAGGATTTGCTACCAACGGTTACGGCGATTTATCGCCCGGTAAATACAGCATGACAGCAGCCCTGGTATGCGAGGTGGTCATGACCTTTATCTTTTTACTGGTTATCCTTGGCGCTACCGACAACCGGGCACCTAAAGGTTTTGCCGGATTGGCCATTGGCCTTTGCCTTACCTTAATTCACCTCATCAGCATTCCTGTAACCAATACCTCTGTTAACCCGGCAAGGAGCACCAGCCAGGCCATCTTTGTTGGTGGTGAAGCACTTAGCCAGCTCTGGCTGTTCTGGGTAGCACCAATAGCAGGCGCTATCCTGGCCGGAATTGTATACAAGGCCCTCTTTTCTGCCGATTCTGAAACCGCATAACAGTGATAAAAAATAAGATTAAAACAAAGGGCCGTAAGTAATTACGGCCTTTTTTGCTGATAATTTAAAATTTATTTTAACTTTGGATATCCTCTTAGTAATTGTAATTTATACACTAAGGCTTATAAACTAATAAAAACCAATAAAAATGAGTTTAATTATCGATGTTCATGCGCGGCAAATACTCGACTCCCGCGGCAATCCTACCATTGAGGTAGACGTAATTACAGAAAATGGCGTTCTTGGCCGTGCAGCTGTACCTTCTGGTGCTTCTACCGGAATCCACGAAGCAGTGGAGCTTCGCGACGACGACAAGGCTGTATATATGGGTAAAGGCGTATTAAAAGCTGTAGCCAACGTAAACGATAAGATTGCAGCTGAACTGAGAGGTGTGGATGTATTTGAGCAAAATGCAATCGACAACTTATTGATCAAACTCGACGGGACAGAAAATAAAGGAAAATTAGGGGCCAACGCCATCCTGGGTGTTTCTTTAGCCGTAGCCAAAGCTGCCGCACAGGAAAGCCGCCAGCCATTGTACCGTTATATCGGCGGTGTAAATGCAAATACCCTTCCTATACCAATGATGAACATCGTAAACGGCGGTTCGCACTCTGATGCACCTATTGCTTTTCAGGAGTTTATGATCATGCCTGTTGGGGCTTCTTCATTCTCCGAAGCATTAAGGTGGGGTACTGAAGTATTCCATAACCTTAAAAAGATCCTGCACGACAGGGGCCTTTCTACTGCTGTGGGCGACGAAGGCGGTTTCGCACCAACGTTTGATGGTACTGAAGATGCTGTCGAGACCATCCTTAAGGCGATTGAAAAAGCAGGATATAAACCAGGTGAGCAGATTTGCCTGGCATTTGACTGTGCTGCTTCTGAGTTTTATAAGGACGGCAAATACGACTATACCAAATTTGAAGGCGATAAAGGCGCTATCCGCACAAGTGCAGAGCAGGCCGATTACCTGGCTTCATTAACAGAAAAATATCCAATCATTTCTATTGAAGATGGTATGGGCGAAGATGACTGGGATGGCTGGAAATTGTTAACCGATAAAATTGGCGACCGTGTACAATTAGTTGGTGATGATTTGTTTGTAACCAATGTGAAGCGTTTACAAAGGGGCATCGACAGCCATACTGCCAACTCTATTCTTGTAAAGGTAAACCAGATCGGTTCATTAACTGAAACCATCAATGCCGTTACTTTGGCACAAACAAATGGCTATACTTCAGTAATGTCGCACCGCTCGGGTGAAACTGAAGATGTTACCATTGCCGATCTGGCAGTAGCTTTAAACTGTGGTCAGATCAAAACCGGCTCAGCTTCTCGTTCAGACAGGATTGCAAAATACAATCAGTTGCTGCGCATTGAAGAAGAATTGGGTGCTGCCGCAAAGTTTATTGGCAAAAATTTTAAATACGCTAAGAAATAAGCTGTATCTAAACTGAATACAACAGAAAGTCCTGCAAGCAATTGCAGGACTTTTTTATTATATTGCAATAAATACTACCTGTCATGACAAAAAACAAAAAGGAAGAAACATCGGCAATATTCTCATTAATGAGTGTATTTCCGCCCCTCGCTTTACTATTTATTATTGCCGGTTGGTTTAAGCAAAAAAATGTTAGCTCAACTTCTTTTGTCTGGGCAGCTATAGCAATAGTATCGAGCATAGTTTTTGTGGCACAATTGTACAAACCATTGTAATTTGTAACTTTGTAATAATTATGAACCGCATATTAGAACTTGTCCGCAACAAATACTTCTTATCTGTACTCGCTTTTGTGGTATGGATGCTATTTTTTGATAAGAACGATATGATTTCCCAGTTTGAGTTCAGGTCTGAAGTGAATAAGCTCCAGGAAGAAAAAGACTTCTATGTAAAAGAAATTTCACAGGTAAAAAAGGACCTGAACGAGTTAAATACCAATCTGAATACGGCTGAAAAGTTTGCGCGTGAAAAATATTTCATGAAAAAAGATAACGAAGACGTATTTGTCATCATTAAAGAAGCTCCTAAAGACTAATAGGTAAATTTAGGAAAGGTAACTTTATAACGAACCACAATTATTCTGAGTACAAATATAAATCCGATAACGACAATAGTCGCCACATCATCTTTAACATCAAAATACTTTAAAGAATAATACAAAATCCCACCTAAAATACAGGCAGTAGCGTATACTTCTTTATGAAAAATAAGGGGTATGGTATTTAGAAGTGTATCCCTGATCACCCCTCCAAAACAGCCGGTAATGGTGCCCAGTGCTACGCATATTCCCGGACTTAAGCCAAACATCATTCCTTTTTGGATACCGAGCATAGTAAACAGGCCCAGGCCCATGGAGTCAAAAAGGAAAAGCGTGACTTTAAATTTCTTAATATGCGTCTTAAAAAAGATAGTTGCAATGCAGGTCAGCAAAATCAACAGGCAATAGTTTACGTCGCGCATCCAGGCTACGGGAGTATCTCCCAGTAGAAGATCCCTTACCGTTCCCCCACCAATTGAGGTTACAAAAGCGATGATCAGTACACCAAACGGGTCCAGCCTTCTTTGCATGGCCGCAAAGGTCCCCGATATCGCAAAAGCGATGGTCCCCAGTGTTTCAATGGTATCCATTGTACTTATCTGCATGGCATAAAGTCTTTAAATTTCTCCGTTTCTTTTTCTGAAGAACCATTCGAGGCCAAGCAAGCCTATAATCAAAGCAAACAGCCACTTAAAGTTAATCAATTCTTCGTATTTACGGTCTTCATAACTCAAAGTCCTGATCTGCTCATTTGTTTTTATGTTATTCAGCAATTTCAGCAGATCAGCCGGCATATACATTTTTCCCCCTGTTTGAACAGACATGGTACTTAATAGCTGATGATTGGCAACTGTTTGCTGGTATTCTGCCACCATCGCATTCACATAAAAAATGCCCTGCGCAGTATGCTTCTTATCTCCAAGCACCGTACTGGCTGTGTACGTATAATTACCCGGCGGGAGCGAGCTCGCATCCAGTTGATAAGCCACCTCTGTTCGGGAGAACAAAAATTTATACGCAACCCCATGATCATTTTTTAGTACCAACTCCACGTCTGGTTTATTTACCGGAACATAACTATCATTATACAATACCGCGTTGAGTATAATGTTTTCATTTTCGTCAAAGGTATTTTTTGAAGTAAACACCTTAAATTTCCTTTTGTCGTCTTTTACAGAGAGATACTGAACTGTTTTTGATACCAGGCTGTTAAAGGCCATAGCGTCCTGCTGTCCTTCCGCTACTTCAGAAAGCTTCCACCTCCATAAACCCTCTCCTATTAAAAACCCGGTTTTCTTCCCGTTATCTGTCATAAAAAACAGCTGTGGGTAATCTGTATTGATTTTTCCTATCCGCTGCTGTAAGGCTACGGTTGCCTGTCCATTTACCAGTGGCTTATTAGCCGGTGCAGTTAAAGGGTCAAAACCCTCGACGTGTTTTACCATCACCGGGTCCAGCTCAAAGGCTGTAAATCCGGAGTTAACATGACTATAGCTTTCCTGAACAGTATTGCCACCGCTCAGGTTCACCTGCTGTTGTACCTGATTAAATGCTGCCAAATTACTTTGCGCGCCTACCACATACCACACGGCCGCATTTCCCAGCCTGAGCTTATTCATAAATGCAGTAGCATCGTACATTACAGATGGCAACTGATAAAGTATAACCAACCCATAATCGGCAATATTAACCCCATTCAATTCTTCAGCCAGCACTACCTTAACTTCAAAATTTTTGTTCTGGGCTATTGCCTGCTTTAAAGCGGCAATATCCGGGTGTGGCCCTGCAGCGGCAATAAGTATCTTTTGCCTGGCATCAATAACCTCTACAAAAAAGTGCTGTGTATTGTTCTTTTCAGAAGCTTCCCTACTTAGCGGACTCAGCTGTACAGTGTATTTCTGTAAGCCCAGCTTAGCTGCTTTAAGTTTTACGGTTACATTTTTTACAAAAGCGGCCGAATTGATCGGTACCCTTTCTTCATGTATCTTTTTGCCATTTTCCAGCACAGACAACACGGTCTCCTCGCCCTTGGCTTCAAAAGCCTGCACTTGTACATCGGCAGTAAACTCATTGTTCAAATATACCAGGCTGTTGTGGTTCACGCCCGCAACCTGCAGGTCTTTTTTGGGAACGGTATCACCAAGAGCAATGGTATAAATGGGAGCCTTTAACTTATCCAGTTCGTAAAGCGGGCTCCCACCACGATTAAAAATACCGTCAGAAGCAATAATTACAGCTCCCACATTCCGGTTCAGATACTCATCATTTAGTTTGCTGATGAAACCAGCTGCATTGCTGAGCCTGCCTTTATTCGAAAAATCAAAACCATTTTTGATGCTGTCGGCAAAGCTATAAAGCTTAACCTCATATTGTTCGGATAGCTTATCGGCCAGCAGCTTTATGTCCTGCTCATATTTTGCTTTATTGAACCCTGCTGGCACTATATTACCTACCGACAAAGAGTTGTCCTGCCCGATGATGATAATGGGTTTTTCGGGGGTATAAGAAACGCTCCTTATCAATGGAAAAAAAAGCAAAAAACCGATAGCCGTAACAGCTAAGGTACGCAATACTGCCAGTAAATAGCGCAGTTTCCTGCTGAGATGCCGGGTACCATTGTACAATAACCAGGCAAATAAAATTCCAGCCACCAGGCAGCCAAATAAGGTCAGCAAGCTATATATCGTCAATGAATCACTCATGGGTATTTGGATAAAGATGCTAAATTTTAGCATAAACTGCGAAGCATTTTATCTAAGTTTGTTTAACACATAAGGCTTAACCATGAAATTCCTCTCTAAACTTATTTTATTGCTTACCATGACCATACCTGCATTTGCCCAGATGGGGTTTAAAACAGAACAGTTAAAATTTGATCGGGTAAGAACAGCCTATGCCGAAAAATGGCCTGGCTTACAAAAAGATTTGCAGGTTGCTGGGATAACAAGTACTTTCGAAATGTACATGGCTGCCTATAAAGCAGAGGGCAAACTGGAACTTTGGCTAAAAACAGACCGGCAAAAAACTTACCGGCTGTTTAAAAGCTATAATTTTTGTACACATTCCGGAACCCTTGGCCCTAAAGTAAAGGAAGGTGACCTGCAAACCCCAGAGGGCTTTTATCACATTAACGCCTTTAACCCCATGAGCAATTTCTATCTTTCTTTGGGTATAAACTATCCGAATGCAGTCGATAGATTAAGGAGCGGAAAGGAAAGAACCGGAGGCGACATTTACATTCATGGAAACTGTGTTACCGTAGGCTGCATCCCTTTAACCGACGATAAGATCAAAGAAGTGTATGTACTGGCTGTAGAAGCGAAAAATGCAGGCCAACTCAAAATACCAGTACACATCTTCCCTTTTAAAATGACAAACTCAAACCTGAATAAGCAACTGCAGCGCTTTCCTCAGCAAAAAGGTCTCTGGACAAATCTGCAAAGTGGCTATGCTTATTTTGAGCAACACAAACTTTTACCGGAGGTTAGCATAAAGGCAGGTCAGTACCTGTTCAATTGATACTCCGCTTTCTTCCCCTTGAAGTAACAAACTATGCTAAGATTATAACGGTGCAGTCCCGTTTCTGAACACCTTTGCATTTCTCCATTTTACAACGGCCTGGCCGGTCTTCATTGTTCCATAATTGCCGTATTTCATATAATTGGTCACAGGTTCGGTATCCACCAGCTCTGCCTTTTTTACCCCGTTAATGTAAATGATAATCTTTGCACCTTTGTCTTCCTGTAAATGGATCACATTTACCCTGACCTCCGCGTTGTAAATATCTGTTACAAGGGTTTGGCCAAGCCCTCTTAGCGATCCTCCGGAGGCAGCATAGCCTCTGATCATCATCTGCGTTGCCCCTTCAATGCTTCCGAAGATCTGCATCACACATTCATCATTTAAAGGAGAGTAAATGGTAAGGTAGCCCTGGAACTGCCGGCTCCCGATTGAATAATCGTCGTGTATCCTGATTTCCGAGCGGTTAGACTGTGTAGTTAAAATCCGGAAGGTTTCGTCTCCGGTAGCACTTTGATAGTTATAGTCGGCACAGATCGGACTGCCAACAGACTTATAAGCTGTCCAGTTAAATATCTGCAAACCCGCAGCATCATCAAGGTGGATTTTACGCAAAGGCGAGTATTCTACCCATCCGCTCCCCAGCGGTGCATCTGCTGCCGTTCCGCCCCCCGGCTGCGCCGGATTGGCTTCAACAGGCTCATAGGCAGTATAAAAAGTATCAATAGCGCCTATTGGCTTATACAAGGTGCGATATTCAAACACCCCCGCTTTTTTAAAATTAGTTAAGGTAGTTGTACTTACAAAGGGTGTTACAGCTACAGTCTGAGCCACATCTGCAGCATTTGTATATTTTATTTCTGTACCAATTACCTCTGTGGCAGCACTGTTCCAGGAAATCGAAACAGTACTTTCAGTCTCATTAAACACAGTACCTTTAATTCCCCTGTTGTTCAAACCCTCTTCGTAAATTTCTCCCAGCACCTTCCCTTTTACGGTCATTTTATCAGAAACATTTCCCTTACTGTTATAGGCATAGACTGTAAAATCGTACGTTCCTTCATCCAAATTACTTATAAGCACCTCCATCTGATTTTTGCCTGGCGTTACAGCCGCTTCTGCAGATTCTTTTTCAGCATTCCAATACACACGGCATTTCTGGATATCGGCATTTCCCGTCAACGTCCATCCCAATTTTATCCTGGTTTTTCCGGTGTAGCTGGTTAAGTTGCCAACTTTTGCAGGCTTCCCGTTTTCATCAACAGGGTTGTTTTTTTTCTTGCAGGCGGTACCAAGCATGCTCATTATGGCTACTGGCAGTACTAATTTTAAATAGCTTGTTTTCATAGTTAAAATTCTGGTTTTCTGATAATACGGATAGAAAGAGAAAATTCCCTGCTCGTAAAGCCATTTGAGGGAAATAGCCTGGACTTACCCAATAAAAAAGCCATCCGGAAATTCCGGACGGCTCCCATTAAATAATAAAAAATTTCTTATAACATCCCGCCGCAAACAGACAGTACTTGTCCGGTAACATACGCGCTCATGTCAGATGCCAGGAATACGCAGGCATTTGCTACGTCTTCTGTTTCACCGGCCCGTTTCAAAGGAATTGCCTCCACCCAGCCCTCTACCTGCTTAGGATCTAGCACATCGGTCATTTCGGTACGGATAAAGCCCGGGGCAATTACGTTTGTACGGATGTTACGTGAGCCTAACTCTTTGGCCAGTGATTTAGAGAAGCCAATGATTCCGGCTTTTGAAGCCGCATAGTTGGCCTGTCCGCCATTTCCCTGTACACCTACAACAGAACTCATGTTAATGATGGATCCCTTACGCGCTTTCATCATCACCTTAGAAGCCGCCTTACAGACGTTAAAAACAGACTTCAGGTTTACGTTGATCACATCGTCCCAGTTTTCTTCGCTCATGCGCATCAACAGGCCGTCTTTAGTAATTCCTGCATTATTGACTACGATATCCAATGCTCCGAAATCGGCAACGATAGCATTGACCAGCTGATCTGCTTCATCAAATTTAGAAGCATCGGAACGGTAGCCCTTTACTTTAGTACCAAAGCTTTGCAACTCCTGCTCCAAAGCCAGTCCTTTTTCAACTGAAGATAAATAGGTAAAGGCTACATTAGCACCTTGCTCAGCAAATTTCTCTGCTATTTTCCTACCTATTCCTTTAGATGCACCGGTAACCAGTGCCGTTTTTCCTTCTAATAATTTCATTCGTTTTTTCTAATAAGTATTTGGTTATAGATCTGTTACTTCTTTATTGCCGGTTCCTGCTGGCTCAGGCAATGAAAACTGCCCAATCCCCAGATGATATCTGTCGAATCAATCCCCACAACTTTCCTGTCGGGAAACACGCCTTGAATAATCTCTAATGCCTTTTCATCGTTCACATCTCTAAAGGTAGGCACTACAACAGCTGCATTTGCAATGTAAAAGTTTGCATAGGAAGCCGGCAGGCGGGTATCTTCATGAATTACCGGTGAAGGCATAGGCAATTCAACAATATTCAGTGCTTTGCCATTCAGTAGGCGCATTGCTTTCAGGGCCTCCAGGTTTTCCTGCAGCAGCAGATAGTTTTCGTCCAGCGGATTACTTTCTACAACTGTTAAAACGGTGTCTTCGTTCACAAAACGGGTAATGTCATCTATATGCCCATCTGTATCATCGCCTACAATTCCATCTCCAAGCCACAAAACCTGTTCTGCACCATAAAATTCGAGCAGGTACTGCTCTATCTGTTCCTTGGTCAGATGCGGGTTCCTGTTTTCGTTCAGCAGGCAGGCCGTGGTTGTTAAAATGGTGCCCGCACCGTTAAACTCTACCGAGCCTCCTTCCATAACTATATCGGGGGTAAACAAAGGCAGGTTAAAATGTTTAGCAATTTTAGTGGGAATCACATCATCCAGGTCAAATGGCGGATACTTACCTCCCCAGGCATTATACCCCCAATCAACCACTGCCTTTTCCTTACCTTTCAATACAAATGCAGGGCCATGGTCACGGCACCAGGCGTCATTGCTTTCATTAAAATAAAACTCAACCTGGCTTAAATGTGCACCTACCTTTTGCAGATGTGCTATCGCATCGGCTTTCATGGCTTCATCTCGTACATTGATACGCACTTTTTCGCCTTCAGCTATCGCCTTTATAAAGGCACAGTAAGGTTCGTAGATCGTCTCAATCTTTCCAGGCCAGGAGGCTTCTTTATGTGGCCAGCTCAGCCAGGTGGCCTCGTGTTCTGCCCACTCGGCAGGAAAACTATATCCTGTTTTTTTGGGGGTATCTGAAAAATTTATCGCTGTCAAAGGTTATTTTTTTTAAGTAGTTCCAAAGTATGATCCAAAGCTCCTGGAGCTTGCCAGCTATCGTGCCCTGCAACCACGAGACGGATCATTTTATAATTGTTTTTTATCGCCAGGATCGTTTTCGGCCATGCAGTCAGGTCAGCATCGCCAACAAACCCCAGATCCGTTACAGCTGCACTTTTAATTAAACAGCCACCATCCAGCACTTTATATTCCGGAAACCAGACCACCAGATTGTCTTTTGTATGACCTGCACCAAAATAATCAAGCTGAAATTTTTCACCACCAATATCAAACTTTGCTCCCTTTTTAAAAGCATTTGAAGCAAGAGGTTTGTTTTCGGCCTTTAAGATGGCATTGGTTTGCTCCGAAGCATAGGTCGGGATCCCTTTCCGGTTAAAAAACCCAAATCCACCGGCACGGTCTTCATGAGAATGCGTTGCAAAAACCATGATCACCTTTAAACGATGCTTCTTTTCTATAGAATCCAATAACGGTTGGTTTTGCGTCTGGTCCCAAGGTGTATCAAATAAAACCACGCCCTTCCTGGTAATCAGATATAGGGCATTAGCCGAGACCGTTTCGCCTTTATAGCTATGGTATGTGGTATACACACACAGCCGCTTATTTACAGGTATGATTTCCAGCTTTTGTGCGTATACAGAAAAAACCAGAAATAACAGCAGCAGGCAAGTCAGCAGGCTAATCCTCATCAATATACCTTTTTGTAATTGGCTGATAAGAGTCTATTCTGCGGTCTCTCAGGAAAGGCCAGTGCTTACGAAAGAAATCTGATTCAGACAGGTCTAACGTAACCACTTCTGTTTCTTCATTTTCATGCGAAGCCAGGTAAAGGATCCTCCCCTGGGCATTTGTGGCAAAGCTGCCTCCCCAGAATTTCATGGCACCGTCCTGCTCAAAACCTACACGGTTAACGCTTACAACCGGGACACCATTGGCCACTGCATGCGAACGCTGAATGGTTTGCCAGGCGTTATATTGATCTTTGTTTGTTTCCTCATCCTGATCCGTTGCCCAGCCAATAGCTGTTGGATAGAACAAGATATCCGCACCCATCAGTGCAGTAATACGCGATGCTTCAGGATACCACTGGTCCCAGCAGATCAGGATACCAATTTTTGCAAATTTGGTCTGAAACACCTTATAACCCAGGTCGCCTGGAGTAAAATAGAATTTTTCGTAATAGGCAGGATCATCAGGAATGTGCATTTTGCGGTATTTACCCAGATAGGCACCATCCGCATCCAATACCGCTGTGGTATTGTGGTATAACCCTTCAGCACGTTTTTCAAATAAAGAAGCAATAATTACGACTCCAAGTTCTTTTGCCACAACCTGCAAAGCATCGGTTGAAGGACCAGGAATGGCCTCTGCCAGATCGAAGTTATCATAATCTTCAACATCACAAAAATACAATGAAGTAAAAAGCTCCTGCAGGCACACAATCTGAGCACCTTTTGCTGCAGCTTCCCTGACTTTTAAAATCGCCTTATCTAAATTTTCCTGTTTATCAGCGGTGCAGCTCATCTGCACCAGTCCTACCTGTACTTTAGCCATTCTTTATCAAAAAATAATTTGATGCAAAGTTAGCCAAAAAAAATAAATCAAGAGGCAATACTTTCCTTGTACTCCTGCTGCAGTTCAAACAGGCATTTTGCACACAAACAGCCTTCATAAAGCTCGCTGATATATTGTACTTCGTTCAGGTTTAACTGAACCACGCTGCACTGGCATTTGGTATACGAATTGGCCTTGCACTCTATGGGAGTGCCACAACGTTCGCAAGGTATAATTTCATGTTTCGCCATTACAGCTACAAAGATACGATTTCATCTGCCTGCTTATACAACAAAAAAGGAGTAAGAATTGCTCCTTACTCCTTTGGCGATATATTCAATCTGAATGATTAACCTGAACAGCTGATACAGCCTTCTTCCATCGAACAAACCGGCCCTTCTACAATCTCTTCTGCACTTTGTTCAATATGCTCCGGAATTACCGGCTCCATGTTTTTACCTGCCTGGTTCTCTACAGTAAATTTCACTGCTTGTGAAGCTGCCTGTGTACGCAAATAATACATACCGGTTTTCAAACCTTTTTTCCATGCGTAGAAATGCATTGAAGTCAGTTTTGATGTATTCGGAGCATTGATAAACAGGTTGAGGGATTGCGACTGGCAGATATAGGCACCCCTATCGGCTGCCATATCAATAATACTGCGCATTTTGATCTCCCAAACTGTTTTATACAATTCTTTGATATAATCAGGGATCTCAGCAATGTCCTGAATAGATCCGTTGGCCAGGATGATCCTGTCTTTCATAGCAGGGGTCCATAAACCTAAAGCTACCAAGTCTTTCAGTAGGTGTTTGTTCACTACAATGAACTCACCGCTCAATACCCTTCTGGTATAGATGTTGGAGGTATAAGGCTCGAAACACTCGTTGTTGCCTAAAATCTGCGAAGTAGAAGCAGTTGGCATTGGTGCCACCAGTAAAGAGTTATACACCCCATCTTTTACTACTTTTTCACGCAAGGTTTCCCAATCCCATCTGGCGCTATCCGGTTTTACGTTCCAAAGGTCGAACTGGAATTTCCCTTCCGATAAAGGAGAACCTTTAAAGGTTTCATAAGGGCCGTTTTTAACTGCAAGGTCATGAGAAGCAGTCATTGCAGCAAAGTAAATGGTTTCAAAGATCTCTTTGTTTAAAATACGTGCACCTTCGCTTTCAAAAGGCAAGCGCATCAAGATGAAGGCATCAGCCAGTCCCTGTACACCTAAACCAACTGGTCTGTGGCGCATATTTGAATTTCTGGCTTCTTCTACCGGGTAGTAATTGTAATCGATGATCTTGTTCAGGTTTACTGTAGCCTGGTAAGTTACATCATACAATTTCTGGTGGTCAAATTCGCCATTGATGACGAACCTAGGCAAGGCCAGTGAAGCCAGGTTACATACTGCAACCTCATCTTTAGAAGTATATTCTATAATTTCTGTACAAAGATTAGAACTTTTTATGGTACCCAGGTTTTGCTGGTTAGACTTGCTGTTGGCTGCATCTTTATACAACAGGTACGGTGTACCGGTCTCAATCTGTGAATCCAGGATAGCAAACCACAATTCTTGTGCTTTAATGGTTTTACGTGCCCTTCCCTCTTTTTCATAACGCTCATACAAAGCATCGAACTCTTCGCCAAAACAATCTGCCAGTCCCGGTGCTTCATGCGGACAGAACAAACTCCAGTCGCCATTCTCTTCCACTCTTCTCATGAACAGGTCGCAAACCCAAAGAGCATAGAACAGGTCGCGTGCACGCAACTCCTCTTTACCATGGTTTTTACGCAGGTCAAGAAAGCTCAGCACATCGGCATGCCAAGGCTCAAGATAGATGGCAAAGGCACCTTTACGCTTACCGCCGCCCTGGTCTACATATCGGGCAGTATCGTTAAATACCTTTAACATTGGTACGATACCATTACTTGTACCGTTGGTACCGCCAATATAAGATCCGGTAGCCCTGATGTTATGGATACTGAGACCTATACCACCTGCACTCTGAGAAATTTTAGCGGTTTGTTTCAGGGTATCATAAATGCCTTCAATGCTATCGTCCTGCATCGTTAACAAGAAGCAGGAAGACATCTGTGGTTTAGGTGTAGCTGCATTGAACAGGGTTGGCGTAGCATGTGTAAACCAACGCTCGCTCATCAGGTTATAAGTTTCAATGGCACTGTCGATATCATTTTTGTGAATACCAACGGCAACACGCATAAATAAGTGCTGCGGGCGCTCTACAATCTGCCCATCAACTTTCAGCAGGTAAGATTTTTCCAGGGTTTTAAAGCCGAAATAATCAAAACCAAAATCACGGTCGTAGATGATGGTACTGTCCAGGATATCTGCATTTTTTTCGATCACTTCCCAAACATCATCTGCAATCAGGGATGCAGATTTTTCTGTTTTTGGGTCTACATATTTGTACAGCATCTCCATGGTTTTGGAGAATGACTTGGTGGTATTTTTATGAAGGTTGGATACCGCAATACGTGATGCCAACAAAGCATAATCCGGATGTTTTGTAGTTAAAGACGCTGCTGTTTCTGCAGCAAGATTATCCAGTTCAGATGTAGTAACACCATCATACAGCCCTTCAATTACCTTCTTGGCAACATCTATCGGGTCTACCAGCTCAGCATTAAAACCATAGCATAACTTCTCTATGCGAGCCGTTATCTTGTCAAATCTTACCGCTTCCTTGCGGCCATCTCTTTTTATTACAAACATATTTTTCAGGTATTTACAGTGCTTAATGAGTTTGAGAGCGGCAAACCCAACATAGGCACCCAATTATAATTTATTATCTATTTACTTACTGCTAACCTCAATAAGTATTAAAAATCATCATCCAATGAGAAAGCAGCAGCTTTATCCTCAGTTGATGTCAATACACCACTCTTCTGATAATCGCCAACCCTCTTTTCAAAGAAATTGGTTTTTCCCTGCAGGGAGATCATCTCCATGAAGTCGAACGGATTGGTCGCATTGTATATTTTAGCATAACCCAGTTCCTGTAACCATCTGTCGGCAACAAACTCTATGTATTGAGACATCAGCTTGGCATTCATACCAATTAAAGCTACCGGTAAGGCATCCGTAACAAACTCTTTTTCTATTTCTACTGCATCACTAATGATGCCATGAACCTGTTCCTGTGTTAATTTATTTTTCAGCATGCTGTATAATAAACATGCGAATTCACAGTGTGAGCCTTCATCCCTCGAGATCAACTCATTACTAAATGTTAATCCCGGCATTAATCCGCGTTTTTTCAGCCAGAATATGGAGCAGAAGCTTCCGCTAAAGAAGATCCCTTCCACAGCAGCAAAGGCAACCAAACGTTCAGCAAAATTACCGTTATCAATCCAGCGTAGCGCCCATTCAGCCTTCTTCTTTACACAAGGAACGGTTTCTATAGCATGGAACAACCTGTCTTTTTCATCAGGATCTTTAATATAGGTATCAATAAGTAACGCATAGGTTTCGGAATGGATATTCTCCATCATGATCTGGAAACCATAGAAACACCTTGCCTCTGGCAACTGTACTTCACTCATGAAGTTTACAGCAAGGTTTTCATTTACGATACCATCACTCGCTGAGAAGAAGGCCAGAATATGAGAGATGAAATGTCGCTCGCCATCGTTCAGATTATCCCAGTGCTTCAGATCGTCAGACAGATCAATTTCCTCAGCAGTCCAGAAACTTGCTTCAGTCTTCTTATACATTTCCCAGATTTCAGGATATTTAATCGGCAAAAGAACAAACCTGTCTTTGTTTTCTTTTAATAATACTTCTTCTTCTTGCATAAGCATCTATTTTAATAGGGTAAATTGTATAATTGATTGATGAAGCTTTAATAAATCCAGTAGCCAAACAATCCGTACTCAGTTATAAAAAGTTTAAAAAGACATAAATTCTCCGGCAACCTTAAGCAACTAAATATTAAAACTTTAACTAAAAATCTGTGTGTGATTTATTAAAGAACTTTATATAAACAAATATACTCCCTAGGGTTCTGAAGTGTGAACAATAGTTGTTAACAAGGGGGCATTTTTATCAACACTAAAAAGGTAAATTGACACAGTAATTACGTCTGAAATTTGGTATTTATTTCTTTTAAGAAATAAAAAAACACACCGAAGTGTGTTAATAAATTTAAAAAACTGACTATAATGCCATTAAAGTTAAAGCTAGTCGTCTTCTTCAGGCAAATAACTGATCTCGACTTTTGCAATCCCTTTTCCATAAATACCAATGGCTTTAGCAGCGGCTTCAGAAAGATCAATTTTTACTTTCCGGGAATGCGGCCCCCTGTCATTTACTTCAACTTCTACAGATTCCCCGTTTAATGGATTTGTAACGGTTACTATAGTCCCAAATGGAAGGTTCATGTGCGCAGCGGTCATTTTTTGCCTGCGATACCTTGTTCCGCTGGTTGTTTTGCGGCCTTCAAACTTTCGGGCGTAATATGTTGCGTAAACCGTTTTTGAGATTAATTTAGAAGAGCGATTGGAAGTGGGTTCTGCTGATTTGCTGACAACCGCAGCCGATGCTGTTTCGTCTGACATGTCCTGGGAAAAACCCATAAAAGATAATAGCATACCACATAACAATAAACAATACTTCATATTTACTATAGTTGGTGAACGGGCAAACATAAGGAAACTAATTCCTAAAAAACAAAAAATGCCCGGCAAGTTATCACCAGGCACTCATGAATCTTCCTTAAAAGGAATATTATTTCTTGTCAGGCACAAAGTTCATGGAAATGGAGTTCACACAATGCCTGGTATTCTTATCTGTAAAACCTTCACCAATGAACACATGCCCAAGGTGCGCTTTGCAATTTGCACATACAATTTCTGTACGCATTCCATCGGCGTCAGGAATCCTTTCTACAGCGCCCTTCACCTCATCATCAAAACTTGGCCATCCGCAGTGGGACTCAAATTTGGTTTCTGAACGGTAAAGCGGTGCATCACAACGCTTGCAGGTATAGGTTCCTTTTTCTTTATTGTTGAGCAGCTTACCCGTGCCCGGATATTCAGTGCCTTTTCGTACTATTACATCCTCTTCCTCTTTGGTTAGTTTATTCCAGTCCATATTATTCTTTTTTATTACTGCGTTTTGATTAACGGTCTCTTTAGTATTGGGTTTTTGGGCGCAGGCCAGCAGGTTAAATAGTACCAAAAAGCCTGCCAGCATAAATGTTTTACTAATCCTTGTATTCATCTTTAATGATATTAGTTTATACAATATACGTCGCAATTGTCGTTTTGGTTTGCACCGGGCCTATTATTCACATCATGGCAATGTAATAAATCCCCGGAATGCAAAAAGCTCCGATGAACAAGGTTCACGGGAGCTTTTAAATTATACAAGAAGATCTTATTTAATATTTATTTTTTCAAAAGTTCTGCCATAGCAGCACCAATTTCTGCAGGGCTTTCTACTACACGGATACCGCACTCGGCCATAATTTTCATTTTAGCAGCGGCGGTATCATCTGCACCACCAACAATAGCACCAGCGTGCCCCATTCTACGACCGGCTGGAGCAGTCTGGCCGGCAATAAAGCCAACTACAGGTTTAGTACCGTTTTCTTTGATCCAGCGTGCAGCTTCAGCTTCCATTCCACCGCCAATCTCACCAATCATGATGATACCTTCAGTTTCAGGATCGTTCATCAGCAACTCAACAGCTTCTTTAGTCGTGGTACCAATGATCGGGTCTCCGCCTATACCTATTGCTGTAGTAATACCCAAACCTGCTTTCACAACCTGATCTACAGCTTCGTAAGTTAAAGTACCGGATTTAGACACTACACCTACTGTACCTTTTTTGAAGATAAAGCCCGGCATGATACCAATTTTGGCTTCATCAGCTGTAATCACACCCGGACAGTTAGGTCCGATTAAACGGCAATCCCTGTCGGAGATATATTCTTTTACCTGGATCATATCCTTGGTAGGAATACCTTCGGTAATACAAACAATAACTTTAATTCCTGCTTCTGCAGCTTCCATAATGGCATCTGCAGCAAAAGCTGGAGGAACAAAAATAATAGATACATTCGCGCCGGCTTTATCAACCGCATCCTTTACCGTATTAAATACCGGTTTATCTAAATGAGTTTGTCCGCCTTTGCCCGGTGTTACACCACCTACAACATTAGTTCCGTACTCGATCATTTGAGAAGCATGATAAGTACCCTCATTTCCAGTAAAACCCTGAACAATAACTTTTGAATCTTTATTTACTAAAACACTCATGTATCTTTAATTTTTTGTGCAAAGCTAAGTTAATTGAGATGCATTGTCAAATGCAATCCTAATTTTATTACATTTATTACAGCTATTCATTTGCAATTGTTTTTTCAACCCTTGTATCCGGTATAAACCAGATGGCCGCAACCAATATGTAGCAGAAAATTCCTATCCAGGAACTAATAAAACTACTCAGTATGGCAAAAACATAAATGCCTGTAGAAATTTTACCTTTCACATCTTTGCCATATGCCTTCGCAACATCAGATTCCTGACCATGCAGCTTTATCAATGTACGCACCAGGATATAATAAGCTATGGAAGCCATCAGCATGACCCCGCCATACATTACAACCGGCCAGGTTTCATAATGATTTTCTCCCATCCAGGCCGTTGCAAAAGGGAACAAGGAAAGCCAGAACAGCAAATGCAGGTTTGCCCAAAGCACGCTCCCATTTACCTTTTTAACTAACTGCATCATATGATGGTGATTGTTCCAATATATGCCTACATAAATAAAGCTCAGTACATAACTCATAAATACCGGGATAAGGGGAATGAGTGTCCGAAGGGAAGTTCCATGGGGTGTTTTTAATTCAAGCACCATAATGGTAATGATAATAGCCAGTACGCCATCACTAAAGGCTTCTAATCTGCTTTTGTTCATAAATTAAAGATAGTATTTACCCCGATTATTTTCTTAAACTTGTGATCACTTTGCAGTAACGATATATACAGCCAAAAATGAGCCCTTTAAAAATCTGTTTCAAAATATTAAAGACCGGGAACGGCAAATTCCAGAAAACGAAAGACGAGATAAATAACCTGATTGTTGATGTGATCAACCGTAACCCCAGCAAAGCTTCACAGGAGTTGCGGGAAATTGCAATAAACGAGTTCAATAACGAGGCAGCTGCCCAAAAGGTACTTCAAACCAGCGGCCGTTTTTTTATCAGTAAGGTTACCGACGTTGAAGTCCTGATCACTTTTCTTCCCGAAGAAAAATTACTGGAAGATCAGTTCTATACGCAGTGGAGATACATACAGACCTCCGAGCCCTACCGGCTGGTGCAATACCTGGAAGAAAACAAGGTAGTGGTGTATAGTGAAAAAACAAAAGTCTTGCATACCGTTAAACTGGAAAAAGACATCAGTATCGTTGCAATTGAAGATTAAAACTGGATATCATTAAACCACTTTTTATAGATATCTTGGTAGGTTCCGTTCTCTTTAAGCAACCTTAAAACCTCATTAAACCTGGCTTTAAGCTGTGTATCACCTTTTTTCATGGCTATTGCATAAGATGAATCTGTTTTAGGCAGGAACATCCCTATTTTCAGTTTCTTATTTTTTTGCAGGAAACCACCGGCTATGGGTGAATCGTCTACCAGCAAATCTATTTTGCCTGCCTGCAGCTTTCTATACAGTTCTTTATTGGTTACTGCATATACAATGTTATTTGCCGGGAATTGCTCACGCACATACTTTTCAGCTTCAGTAGCCTCTCTCACTCCTATTGTTTTATTTTTAAAGTGATGAAGGCCATTCAACGAATAGTCCTGACCAACTACAGCACATAACCTGAAATACAAATAGGGATTGCTGAATTCCAGGATATGCTGCCGTGAAGCGGTTACGGTTACGGCAGAGCAGATAATGTCAAGCTCTCCTTTAAACAGTTTCTCAAGTATGGTAGACCACAAAGAAACCTCGTATTCAACTTCTAAATCCAGGTGACTGGTAATGGCCCGAAGCAGATCGACCTCAAATCCTTCAAAATTTTCAGAATTGTAATCTGAGTGCATTGGAAATGGCGCTGCAGAATCCAATCCAACCTTCAGTACTTTTTTATTGGCCATACAATAAAGGATTATAACTACAAATAACAACAAAAAATCTCAAAAAAGCAGGAAAAATCAACCTCCAAAAGCAAAAATTCCCGACGTTTCTCAAAAAACATCGGGAATTCTTATTCTATATTTTCATTTTCCTTGCAGAAAATCAGAAAACAAACCCTTCAGGGCTTGCTTTTTAGACCGGATATATCTGAAACCACTTCTTCTTCGCTGCCACGTTTACCTTTCTTCTTCTTTTTCTTAGGATCTATTCCGCTCAAACGCTCTTCCAAAACTTTTTCAAACTCTGGCAGCTGATCTCCTTTTAAAATTTTACGAATATTATCGTTTGTATCATTCTGAAGTTTGTAAAACTTAGTCACATCATCTTCTTTTGAAGTACCGGCCTGTTGTCTTTTGATCAGTTCCAGCTGTTGCTTAGACATGTCAAATACATAGGTATAGATTACGCTTTTCTGTGTTGCACTCAGTTTCAATCTTTTTTCCAGTTCGTCAACATTTTTCGAGGTCATTTCCTGGGCTGTAGGCATTTTATTTTGCTGGGCCTTTGACCATACATTGATTCCGGTTAGCAACAATACAATTAATAAATATTTCTTCATGACGGTATTTCTGTCTAGGGCTGCAATTTAAAAAAATAAATGCAGAATGTAAATATATACCCGCTAACCTAAAAGCCTATCTTTAACAAGTCGTCAATTTTAACAAACGAGTATCCTTTGTTTTTTAAAGTTGTAATCAATTCCGGCAACTTCATATAAAACTTATCCTTTCTTCTGGGGTCGGTTCCGATATGTACCAGCAGAATAAATCCGTTTAAACCGTTCCTGCTTTTTTGTTCATAATCGAGAATAGATTGCATGATCTGCTTGCTATCTACATATCTGACTCCCATTTCAGGATAGGTATAGTCGGCCGCCGATCGGGTGCCTGGAGTAAAATTAATCAGCTGAAGGTCCAATTCTTTTGTCCAGGAAGCGATCTGCTCGTTATACCATTCATAAGGGGGCAAAAAATAAGCCGCTTGTTTTTTATCAATATTTAACTGCTTTAATTCCGTATAAGCAGCCGCCAGGTCGTGTTCAAATTGTTGTTTTGTGACCAGCAGGCTATCCCTTTTAACCCAATCGCAATACAGTAAATGTTTATCAGAGTGGCTGCCCAGATAATTCCCATCTCTTATCAGCTGTTGTACACCCCGCTTAAAATGCTTGTCGCGGTAAAAATTTCCGGTCAGAAAAAAAGATCCAAGAACCCGCTCCCTTTTTAAAGCTTTTGCAATAAATCCGATCCCATCTCCAAATTCATCTCCTGTAAAAACAAGGGAGAGCCTTTTAACAGAGGTATTGCCCCTTACTATTGCGCCACGATCTGTCTGCACCTGCGCCCATATTTGCTGAGTACATGATGACATTAAGATCCCTGCAAAAACAACTATATACTTACTAAACCGGGTCATAACCGGCTACAATTTAATCATATCAAATCATTTATTCCTCCTTTTATATGTAAAGAGGAACCATCCGTCGCCAGTAATGCGGCCGGTGGGCATTGCTTTCCCATTGATGAAACTGGTTAGGAATGCCTTTGTTACCTAACAACGCACTAAATTCACGGTTACCAGGTAAAAACGGATCTGTTTCCCCCACAGCAATGATTACCTCAAGTTTACGCAGCGCATCAAGCATATCGCAATCTGTTAAGTTGGAAATGTATTGTCCGGGCATATTTAAATAAACGGTTTCATTCCGGTACCCATCCAGCAGGTCTTTAAAATCACCCGGATTGGAGGTAAGATCGTATCTTCCGCTCATTCCCACAGCTTTCTTAAATAGCCTGGGGTATTTCATAGCCAGATTTAAAGCGTGATACGCCCCCATGCTGCATCCGGCAGTTTCCAGCCAGTCACCATTGTTTTTTGCTTTTATCAGCGGGACTACTTCATTTAAAATATAGCTTTCATATTGCAGATGCCTTTCCATACGGTTATAGGGATGCAACTGTTCGTTATAAAAACTTTCCCCGTCAATGCTGTCAACACAAAACAACTGTACCTGTCCGGCGTCAATCTGGCTTCGCATGGCATCAACAATGCCCCAGTTCTCATAATCATAAAACCGCGCCATACGGGTCGGGAAAAACAGAACTGCCCTCCCGCTCCAACCAAATATCAAAAGCTCCATCTCCCGCTGTAAGCTTTTACTAAACCATTTGTGATATTCTCTGTTCATTTAAGGTACATCGCTTATGCAGAGAAATATCTATCTTCTATATTATCTGTGGATTAAAAATTGATTAATAATATCTCCCCACAACTGATAGCCCTTTTCGCTCAGGTGCAGGCGGTCATCCAGAAAATAAGACCTTTCAGGCTGGCCGGATTTATCGAGCATTTTTTTAAAGACATCAATAAATTTCCAGTTGTTGCTCAGTTTAATGATCTCACTTTCTATCAGGTTATTGGTATAACGTAACTGGTCGGCCTTATGCCAGCGGCTCAAGCTTGGTTTCAGGGAAACGAAATAGCAGGGCAGTTCACCAAAACGGTTGGCAACTTTGAGCATAAGCTGCTGGAAGAAGATGAAGATCTCTTCGGGGTGCCGGCCATCCCCCAGGTCATTGTCACCTGCGTATATCACGAGTGCGCGGGGGTTGTAATGCAGCATTACCCTTTCAAAAAACCATACACATGCCGCCAGCGTAGAACCGCCAAAGCCCAGGTTTACCACTTCAGCATGCTTAAAATCGAGGTTTAAACTATCCCACATCCGTATAGAGGAACTGCCATAAAAAATAACATCGGGATTTCGCCCGGTAACTAAACGTTCCTTTTCAAGTCGTCTGACTTCATCTTCATACCAAAACATCCTTCATAATCTGTAAAGATAAAGATAATGAGATCCGACATTGCGGAGATATGATGTTAATGTTAATTTTTTGTATCACAAGGCATTGTACAGTCTGGCATAAAACGCACATAGTTGTAGCAGCCTTTCCTCTATGGCAAAAATCTGCTCCTGCTGCTTTGGTTTGAGTTTTCTTTTGGTTTTATTTATCAGCAAGGTACAAATGGCCAGTCTTCGCTCCAGCAGAAAGTGTCTTGCATCTTTGGGATGTAAAGCAGCATAAATTTCTGCATCTTCCATCAGGTCTTCACATTTATCGTGTAACATCCAGTTTAACAGCTCTGTTAAACAGGCCCCATTCTCAATCTGAACCATAATGGCTTTAAACAGATCGAAATCAGTGCCTGCACTCAGTTTTCCTGTTACTGCCTGCTTCATGTCTATTTATATTTTGAGTCTATATACTTACATACGATAAAAAGGAAGATCGGGGTTCAGGCAAATGAAATTAATTCTGTATTATCCTGCTATAGCTAACGTTGTGGCCACTACTTTCATTAGCCAGAACAAAAGGTAATAGGGGCTACTTTATTTAATGCCTTCATGTCCTTTTTAAGCAAAGCTATTGGTCAATTTAGCAGAAAACCTGAAGCTAAAAGAGTTAAAAAACTGAACAAAATGGCTAGAAATTTGGTTAAAAAAACGATTAACATTGGTTTAAGCAAATACTAAACGCCTAACCTTGAATAATTGTTCCTATGAAGCGTAAAATCAACATCACCATTAGCTGCTTGCTGCTATTTATAGTTATAGCCTGCCAACAAAAAGCCCCGGTGCAAAAAACAGATACCCGGACTGCCGCTTTTTCTAAAATTACAGATACGGCTAAAATGTATCATTCGCTACAAAAGCCAGAAATGGCGATCAAATATTACAAACGCGCTTTACAAAATGCGCAGAAAAACAACCTTCCCCGCCAACAGGCTGAAACGTTATTGCATATGGCCAAACTTCTTCCAAAAAAAGATGCGGACACCAGCCTGCACTACCTGAACAATGCCCTACATATTGCACGCAAACTTAAGCACAAGCAACTCCAGTCAGACATTTATCATTCTATTGCACAAATTCACAAACAACAGCGCGACTACGAAGCTGCACTATTTGCGCTTGAGGCACACCACAGGCTTACAGATTCCCTGCTGGAAGAGCATCGGCGAAAAGACATTGAACAGGTCAAAGCACAACGTAACGCAGCATATGAACGGAGCATTGCCATTTTGGTATGCACAGCCCTCCTCATTATTGCACTTGTATTTGCCTTGTTTTTAAGGCGCACACAAAAGCTAAACCAAAAACTTGCCCTTCAGGTAGAGGTAACTAACAAGCTGTTTTCTATTATCAGCCACGATCTGAGGGGACCAGCCGGGAGCCTCAAGCAGGGCCTTGAGCTAGTAGATGGTGGCAGCATTACAATTGAAGAGTTACCCGATTTCATGAGGCTTTTAAAAAAACAGAGTATTGTGCTCAATGAAACACTTGATACGATGCTGATCTGGTCAAGGTCACAACTTAATGAGCTCCGGCAGGCCCCAGTGGTATTCTCGCCACTAGCCATCATTCAAAATAACCTGGTACTGCTGGAAGGTCAATACATGTCAAAAAATTTGAGTTTTGACCTGGACGTTCCGGCAGATGTTACCATTTACGCCGACAGGGACCAGTTTGATTTCATCATCAGAAACCTACTTTCCAACGCCATTAAGTTTTCTCTTGAAAACGGAACAATAGAAATTCATGTCAGCAGGGAAAACCACAGAGCTACAGTTACTGTCAGAGATTACGGAGTGGGTATTTCTACCGAACGGCAGCAACAGTTTCTTTCTGGGAACCTGGAAACTACTTTCGGAACCTCAGGAGAAAAAGGAACCGGCTTGGGTCTTAGAATGGTGAAGGACTTTATCAACGCTGCGGGAGGCAGTATCAGTTTAGAAAGCCGTAAAGGAAATACATGTTTTTCGTTTACGCTTCCCTATCAAAATGCGTAATGTTGAAATATTCAGATTATCTTCACAATTGAAGGATAGATTAGACGAAAATTTTATCCTATGAGATTAAGACTAGTTTGTTTAGCCTGTTTATTTCTATCTATCGGTACACCTGTTATTTCTAATGCACAAAGCCAGGACACCCTAAATTCTAAACCTAAAGTTGCAGCATTTGTAATTCCAACAATATTTATTGGGTATGGGTTGGTATCGCTTGCAGGTAAAAATGCTATCCGCGACCTCGATTTAACCACAAGGGATGAACTTCAGGAAGACCATCCTTTATTTGCCGCCCACGTGGACGACTATGCACAGTTTGCCCCGGCCCTTGCTGTATATGGCCTGCACCTTGCCGGTGTAAAAGGCAAAAACAATTTGGCTGATGCAACAGGCATCTACTTATTGTCCACAGCAATAATGGGAGGTACTGTTTCTGGCTTAAAAAGCTGGACCCACAGACTGCGGCCCAATAATTCCGGGTTTAATTCTTTTCCTTCCGGGCATACCGCAAATGCATTTGCAGCTGCAGAATTTTTAAACCAGGAATACAAAGAAGTATCGCCCTGGTACGGATACGCCGGCTATACAGTAGCCACAGCAACGGGGGTATTAAGAATGTATAACAATAAGCACTGGTTAAGTGATGTGGTGGCCGGCGCAGGATTTGGGATTCTATCTACCAAACTGGCTTATATCTTTTATCCAAAATTAAAAAGGTTGGTTCTGGGCAAAGGAGAGCAGCATTACACCCTGGTGCCCTCTTATCAGCAACATAGTTTTGGTCTTTCGTTTAATGGTACCTTTTAAATAAAAATGGTACCTTGTAGATAAAATAAGTATTATGATAAATTGTTATCCGGTAATTTCCAGGCTAATTGCGTTATCTGTAATACCGCTTCTCTTTTACAGTCTTTCAATGAAGGCTCAAGTAAAAATATCCGATTATCAGTACAACCTTGGCCTCGCAGATTACAATAACCAGCCCTACATCCTGCTGCGTAGCTTTAATTTAAATGGTATACTTACTTACCTGGCCGTCAATCCCCAGAACCTGGATACTCGAACAATCAAGGCAACCGAACTTAGTAATACAACACTCTGTTCTTTTGAGCAACTGTGTCTGAAAATGGAGGACACACCCTATATCAAAGCACTGTTGCGTGCCCGGTCAAAGGCCCTACCCATACAGGATGCAGGAATTACGCACGCATTCCCTTCGGAAAAAGGAATCACCCTGACAATTGACCTCTGCCCTTCCCACAAAGGGCTCGACAAAGACATTTTTACATCATTAACAGGAGCCTTTAAAAATATCGAGCGGCCTATACCGGTTGCCTTATCCCTAACGGGTAAATTTCTCCTTACACATGAAGATGATATCCAGTGGCTGAAGGGACTGGTCAGTTCAGGTCAGATCACTATTACCTGGATCAACCATACCTATCATCACCATTACAACCCTGCTACCCTAATAAGCCACAATTTTTTACTGGAGCCAGGAACCGACCTGCAGTCGGAGCTGCTGCTACTCGAATCAGCAATGCTGGAACAAGGTTTAATACCTTCAGTTTTTTTCAGGTTTCCGGGACTGGTCTCCAGTCAACAACTTGTAAATAAGGTAACATCCTATGGTTTAATTACTATAGGAAGTGATGCCTGGCTGGCTAAGGGACAACAGGCCCAGCCAGGAAGTCTGGTACTCATCCACGGGAACGGCAATGAACCCATTGGAGTACAGGATTTCATAAAGCTACTGGCAAGTGAAACTGCGGCAGTTCACCAAAAGCAATGGCTGTTATACGATCTTCGCACTTCAGCAGCCAGGCAATAGCCAAATTGGAGAAAGAATTATGTAAATTAAATCAAAATACTATATATGAAAGGCTTTCGGTTCATCCCTCCCTTTGTTCGCGAGAATGGTAAAATCATTGCCAGCTTTATATTTACAGTTTTCTTTCTTGCGCTTTTCATATGGTTCATTAAACATGAGCAGGGCGAGTTGAAACAGGTAAAGCGACTGCTCATATCTGCCAATTGGATTTGGATTTCATTAGGTATCGCCTTAAGCATAGCCTATTTGTTTGTTCACGGAATGATGTACCGCTCTGCCTTTTTTGCAATCGGAAGTCGCATTTCTATAGGCGAAGGCACAATGCTATTCCTCAAAAGAAATTTTGTAAGCATCTTTTTACCCGCCGGAGGTGTTTCTTCCCTGGCTTTCTTTAGTGCCGACATAGAAAAAGAAGGTGTCTCCCAGTCCCAGATCAATTTTGCTTCTTCCATATATGGCTTTGTAGGCATTCTATCTGTTGTGGTGGTGGCCATTCCTGTTTTTATTTATGCTATTTTCCAGGGAAGCATCGGCTACGGGGAGTGGTTTGGGCTTATTACCGTATTAGGGCTTATTGCAGGAATCTATCTCCTATACAGATCTGTAATCACCAAAGGGGCCACGTACCTGTTCATCATCAAATATATTCCGGTAATAGAAGTTTATGCGGCCGATTTCAGAAGCAATACCATTGAACGCAATAGTTTTTTAAAGACTTTAGGCTATAGTGTGCTCATTGAAGTAATAGGTGTAGTGCATATTTATATTGCCATGCTGGCTTTATCTATCCATCCCTCTATAACCAATGCACTTATCGGGTACATAGTTGGGGTAGTATTTCTGATCATATCTCCATTTTTAAGAGGCCTGGGTGCTGTAGAGGCCTCAATGACTTTTATGCTCATGCAGTTGAAATATTCAAGTGCCGAAGCAGTATCCATCACGTTTGTATACAGATTTATGGAGTTCTGGATCCCAATGCTGCTCGGCGCATTCAGTTTTCTTTTAAAGATCAACAAGCTCCTGATGCGCATAATACCGGCCTTATTGCTCCTGTTAATGGGGGTCATCAACCTGATATCGGTACTTACCCCAGCCATTCATTCCAGGGTCCATTTTTTAAAAGACTTTCTTCCTATCGAAGCCATAAGGGCATCCAACTATTTTGTATTTACAGCAGGGTTGTTCCTCCTGGTTACTGCGGCATTTATGCTCAAAGGATTGCGGATCACCTGGTATTTTGCACTCAGCTTATGTATAAGCTCCCTTATTGGCCATATCACAAAAGCTATAGACTATGAGGAAGCCATTTTTGCACTATTGGTAATTGTTATTCTCTTTGTTTCAAGAAGAGAATATTACATCAAAACAGATCCAAAAACACGCTCCCTTGGCATTCAAACAACACTGCTAAGCATTACATCTGTAATATTGTATGGAACAATAGGATTCTATTTCCTGGATAAAAAACATTTCAATATAGATTTCAACTGGTGGCAATCAATCAGGTATACGTTGGAAAATTTTATCCTGATTGGCAGCAGTGACCTGGTTCCATCAGACCGCTTCGCGCGGAACTTTCTATGGTCCATCAATATTAGTGGGTTCTTTTCTATCGCCTTCCTTATTTATGCATTAATCAGGGCCTACATCCCAAATTCCGGTACAGCAGAAGAGGAGCTGCAATGGGCAAAACATCAACTGGATAAATATGGCAGCTCTGCGCTGGATTACTTCAAAACTTATAAAGATAAACTCATCTACCGGCAAGGCGAAAGTTTTTTAGCTTACCGGCTTTCAGGAAATTTTGCTGTTGTACTGGAATGTCCCGTTGGCACACCCGAAAAGAGATTAGAGTTGATAAGGTCTTTTGACAAATATTGCTCAGAAAATGGCTTAAAGAGCCTTTACTATCGCGTTTCGGCAAACAGTTTAACTGATTTTGAAGCACTCTCCAAAAAAAAGCTGTTTCTTGGTCAGGAAGGCATTGTAGACCTGCAGTCATTTAGCCTCGCTGGTGGAAACCGAAAGTCCATCCGAAATGCCATAAAGAAAGTCTCAGAAAACGGTTACGTTAGCAAAACTTATACTGCTCCCATAAAAGACAACGTCTTACAGCAACTTAAATCCGTTTCAGACGAATGGCTGAAGGACACCAAAAGAAAAGAAATTGTATTTTCGCAGGGGATGTTTGACTGGGATGAAATTAAATCTCAAACTGTCATTACAGTAGAAAATACAGAGGAAAAGATTGTCGCCTTTTTAAACCTCATACCAGATTATGCCGAGGGTGAAGCCACCTATGACCTCATCAGAAAAACAGCAGATGCGCCTAATGGCACCATTGATTTTATCATGGTGGCCATGTTTGAGCATTTAAAACTCAAGGGATTTAAAACAGTAAATATTGGGTTTTCCCCTATGTCAGGTATCAGCAAGGCCAATAATATTCCAGAACGTTCCATGAAATTCGCATACGAAAAAATCCGCTCATTCTCCGGATACCGGGGATTAAGGGATGCCAAAGATAAATTTTCACCCATATGGCAAGACAAATACCTAATCTACAATCATGATTACGACTTACTGCAAGTACCCAATGTATTAAAACAGGTTATAAAACCCTAAAACCTACACTCAATGATGAAATACATGCTGCTGCTCATATCGCTCTTATGCTTTAATGATAAGATACTGGCTCAAACCGATACCAGCTCCATCACCCATGGCGGATTTGGTAAGGTGCTCATATACCATCCCAAGGGCCGCCCCACTTCGGTTACCTTATTTGTTTCGGGCGATGGGGGCTGGAAAAACGGGGTTATTGATATGGCCCGTACATTAACGGCCCAGGGATCTATGGTATTGGGAATTGATGCCCGGCATTATGGATACCACCTTTCCAAAGAAACTTCTGATTGCCTGTACCCGGCTGCCGACTTTGAGGAATTGAGCCTTTACGTGCAAAAGAAATATAAATTTGCCAGTTACTATAAGCCTATACTTGCAGGTTATTCTTATGGTGCGGTACTGGTGTACGGTGTTTTAGCGCAAGCCCCGGCAAATACCTTTAAAGGTGCAATTGCCTTGGGTTTCTGCCCAGACATTAACCTTAAACGGCCGCTGTGTAAAGGGAACGGCCTTACACAACGTGTTTTGAAGCAAGGTGTTTCATTTTATCTGGAAAGAACCATGAAACTAACGGCCCCGTTCATTGTACTGAACGGGCTTAAAGATCAGACCTGCCCTTTTGCCGCAACCGAGGATTTTTTAAAAGATATGCCGAATGCAGAGCTTATACCCTTAAAAGTAGGCCACGGCTTTTTAGTAACCGTCAACTGGCAGGAAGCCTTGATCCAAGCTTACCGGAAGCTGGAAAAGGAATCGGTTTTCAGCAGTTCCACTGAAAATAACCTACCTCTTACCATTGTGCCTTCAACAAGAAAAACCGATCTGCCACTTATTTTTATGATCTCCGGCGATGGTGGCTGGACCAGCTTTGACCAGTCGCTTGCCCAGGCCTTCGCAGATCAGGGCTTACCTGTGGTAGGGCTGGATGCCCAAAAGTATTTCTGGAAAGCAAAAACACCTGAAGGGGCTGCAGCAGAAATTTCGAAGGCAATCACACAATACAGCTTCGAAATGGGCAAAGACAAATTCATTTTAGCGGGCTATTCTTTCGGTGCCTCAATTGTTCCCTTTATAGGCAACAGACTTTCCGCATCATTGAAATCCAAACTTAAAACAGTAGTCTCGCTCTCGCCCGATGAATCAGCAGATTTTGAGATCCACATTATTGATATGCTAAATTTCGATGGTGCCCATCCTTACAATGTGGTTGCTGAGTTCAAAAAGCTAAGAGGAATACCATCTATTTGTATTTTTGGCTCAGGAGAAAGTAATAACGTTCCTGACCGTTTTCGTAAGGCCGGAGTTGAAGTCGGGATTATTCCCGGAAACCATCATTTTAACGATGATTTCCAAAGAATAGTAAAAGAGGTTATGGGTTATTCCAAATAATTCAGATTTCATTCACAATTGCTGCCTATTTTTAACCTTCGGCAGTTTACTGACCGTTTAACAAAGTAATAAATTATGAAAATCCTGATCATTGAAGACGAAGCTGAACTGGCATCCAGCATGATCGCGTATCTTTCTTCACAGCATTACCTTTGCGAGCTGGCTCCCGATTACCCCCAGGCGTTGGAAAAGATCAGCAATTACAAATACGATTGTATCTTGCTAGACCTCATGCTTCCCGGCGGGAACGGCATGAAAATCCTTGAACTGCTTAAAGCGCAAAACAAAGAAGATGGGGTCATTATTATATCTGCAAAAAATTCATTGGAAGATAAAATAAACGGCCTGCAGATTGGTGCAGATGACTACCTGGCCAAGCCTTTCCATCTGTCGGAACTGGCTGCCAGAATTTATTCGGTCATCAGGCGCAGGAACTTCGCAAATGCCAATATCATCCAGCAAAATGAATTGAAAATAGATGTACTCTCCAAATCCGTAACTGTTAATGGCAAGGCAGTAACATTAACCAAAAAAGAACTGGATTTGCTGCTTTTTTTTGTCGGTAACAAGAACCGGGTAATTTCCAAGAGTGCCCTGGCAGAACACATTTCAGGAGATCTGGCAGACATGCTCGACAACCATGATTTTATTTATGCGCACATTAAAAACCTGAAGAAAAAACTATCGGAGGCGGGCTGTGGTAACTATCTGAAAACACTGTACGGCAATGGTTACAAATGGGAACTATGAATAAACTGCTGAATAAATCACTAAAGCGGTTTACCGTGTATGCAGGAATTGTACTGGCCTGCAGCATTCCCGTTTATTATCTCGCCATCAACGAACTATGGCAATACGAATTAGATGAGCATAATATTACTTTAACGGCTGAAGCCGGCCGTGAAGACACCTTCCTCATCATCGGTGCAATTACGCTTTTAACCGTATTCTTTTTCGCGCTGATATTAGGTGGGTTTGTATGGCTTAACCGCAGCATCTCCAGCCGGCTTTGGCGGCCGTTTTACCAGACACTTGAAAAGATCAAAGACTTTGACCTTACCCGCAATACAACTGTAAAGTTCGAACCGGTAAACATCATTGAATTTGAAGAGTTAAATAGCAGTATCAACAGGCTTCTGGAAAGTAATGTTGCGGCATTCCGTCAGCAAAAGGAATTCACAGAGAATGCCGCACATGAATTGCAAACCCCTTTGGCCATAGTACAATCCAAACTGGATATCTTGTTTCAAAACCATCAGATCACCAGTGAGCAGGCCGTACTTATAGAAAAAATCCAAAACGCATTATCAAGAGTATCCCGGATCAACAAAAATCTATTGCTGCTGGCAAAAATCGAAAATCAGCAATTCCCCGAAAAAGAATTTATAGACATTGCCCCCCTGCTACAGGAAATACATTTTCTGTTGTCTGACTTTAAGGAAGAAGTATCCCTGCATCTGGAAATGGCTGGCAGCCCCGGCGTTGGGGCCAATAAGATCCTGGTGGAAACCATGCTAACCAATTTACTGATGAATGCCATCAGGCACAGCCCTCATCCGGCAGACATTCATATCGTACTAAACCAAAACTCCTTAAGCGTAAGTAATCCCGGAACCACGCCACTCCAAACAGAAAAACTGTTCAAACGTTTCAATACAGCATCCAGGTTAACGCCTGGCAGTGGCCTTGGACTGTCCATTGTAAAAGAAATCTGTGTACGCTATCAATGGGAAATCGGATATGATTTTACAGATAACCGGCACATATTCAGGGTAACATTTACAGCCAACTGATTGCGTTGTTCAAATTTTCTTCTAATTTGCTTTGCAGTTTTGAGAAAAAACAGCTTATGCACAGATTCTTTTTTCTCCTGATTTTAACAATACCCATTTTTGTCAAGGCGCAGACCAGTTTATCCGTAACTGTTTCAGGTTTAATAAAAGATACAAAAAAAATGCCTTTACCCTATGCAAACGTGCTGCTTAAGCAGGCAAAAGATAGCGCATTTGTAACTGGTACAGTTAGCGGGAGCGATGGACGATTTACCCTGGCCAATGTTAAAAGCGGCAATTATAGGCTTGAAATCTCTATGCTTGGCTTCGTTACTAAAAAACAAGCGGTTACCGTAGGTACGCTGAGTGCCTTTCTAGACCTGGGGAATTATGAACTTGACGAGGATGCCCGAATGCTCAATGAAATAAAAATTACCGGTGGGCCTGTAGAAGGGATCTCGTCTAAAATGGATAAGAAAACCTACAACCTGGCCGGTAACCTAAGCCAGGCCGGAGGCTCTGTTTTACAGGCTGTACAAAATTTACCCGGGGTTACGGTACAGGATGGAAAAGTGCAGCTCCGCGGAAATGATAAAGTTGCCGTACTTATTGATGGCAAGCAAAATGCCATTACCGGCTTTGGTAGCCAGACCGGACTCGATAATATCCCGGCATCAGCTATAGAAAGCATTGAGATCATCAATAACCCTTCGGCCCGGTACGATGCCAATGGGAATGCGGGGATCATTAACATCATCTATAAAAAGAATAAACAGCAGGGATTTAACGGAAAAATAGGTTTAACTACCGGATTGGGTGCTTTGTGGATCAGGAAGGAAAACCTGCCAACCATCAGGCCGCAGTACCAGGCTACACCAAAATTAAATCCCTCCCTTTCGCTCAATTACAGAAAGGATAAACTTAACACTTTTATGCAGGCAGACTGGCTGTACACGCAGACATTGAACCGTAATGATTTTGCCCAACGCATTTATGATGATGGCACGGTGATCAACCAGCAGGTAAAAAGAAACCGGACAACTACTTTTTCGACCCTAAAGACGGGGGTAGACTGGAACCCCAACAATCAGAATACCTTTACAGCCGCAGTGTACCTGAACCGAGAAAAGATACTAGACAAGGGCGATATCCCTTATTTCAACAAAGACTTCAGTGTTCGCAGCCGTCTTTGGCAATTCCTGGAAGATGAAGTGAAATATACTGCCACCGGATCTCTGCTGTACCAGCATAAATTTAAGCAGCCGGGTCACCTGCTGAACGCCGGGTTCAATTATACCTTTCACCGCGAAGACGAAAAGTATTTCTTTACCAACATTATGCCCGATTTTACAGGAGAAGATGCATTTAAGCTGCTGTCTGATGAGCATGTGGCCGATCTGAACCTGGATTACACCAAACCTTTGAAACATGGCCGGTTGGACGGAGGCCTTAAGTTCAGAAGAAGAACAATCCCTACCAACATGCAGTTTTTTCCGGGCCTCAATTCTCCTATAGATGTGAACGCAGGGGGCTGGGCCGATTATAAAGAAACCATTCCAGCGGTGTATGGCAACTATGTATTTGAAAGCAGGCATTTTGAGGTAGAGGCAGGTCTCAGATTTGAGTATGTCAAAGTAAACTACGATGTCAATCCCAATCACAATACCTATACCAGTGATGGCTATGACTATAACCGTTTCTTCCCAAGCCTGCGCCTGGCCTACAAAGTAAATGATAAAAACAAGATTTCCTTATTTTACAATGAACGGGTTGACCGCCCAAATGAGGTAGACATCAGAATTTTCCCTAAGTATGATGAGCCAGAAGTAATTAAGGTAGGCAATCCTACATTACGCCCCCAGTTCACCAAAAATATAGAGCTGGGACATAAGCTAACCTGGGGCAAGGGAAGCATATACTCAGCCATTTATCATAAAATGGTAGATGCCACCATTACAAGGATTGCAACAGTAGTACCGGGGAATACTTTAATCTATAACATTTTTCAGAACGCGGGCAAAAGCCGCAATACAGGCGGAGAGCTTAGCCTCCAGCAGGAAATGGCAGCATGGTTCTCTTTTAATGCCAGTGCCGCATTGTACAGAAATACCATCAATGCTTTTACGATAACCAACAAATATCCTGTTCCAACCCAATATACGATGGGCAAGGAAAGCGTCACCTCCTGGAACACCAAGTTTAACGGAATGTTTAAACTGCCAGGAAAAACTGAGTTGCAACTGTCGGCGGTTTATCTTGCGCCAGACATTATTCCACAAGGCCGTATCGGCTCAAGGTTTTCTGCAGACATGGGGTTGAAAAAACAGATCCAAAAAGGCAAAGCTGAGCTGTTCCTTAACGGCACGGACCTGTTCAACACCCTAAGGCCAAGAAAAGAGATTAATGGCAATGGCTTTAAGCTGGTCAGTACCGATTATTTTGAAACCCAGGTATTCCGCTTAGGCTATAATTATAAGTTTTAGCAGATCTGGAATTCAGGACGCAAATTATTTAAAATTATTCTAAATAAATTTGGTGATATAAATATCTCCTACTACATTTGCCGCCACTAGAATTAATCTAAATAAAGGCAATGAAATATTTATACGCTGTAACAGTTTTGTGCATTACCCTCATCTTTAGTCAATCTGTTGTTGCACAGCTGGCTTCGGCTCCTGCAAGGGGAAGTATTAAAGGAAAAGTAAGGTCCAATGATGGCAAGCCTGCATCCTATGTAAGCATTATTATTGTAGAGAACAACAGAAAAGCATTGTCTGACGAAGATGGAACTTTCTCCTTCAACAATTTAAAAAATGGCACCTATACTTTAAGAACATCATTTGTGGGCTTACAAGTACAATCGCAAAAAGTAACAGTAACCGAAAACGAAACCGCCAGCGTAGAATTTATACTGTCTGAAAGTTCAGCACAACTGGATGAAGTTGCCATCAGTGGTTACAAAAGTCCGAATCAGAAGCCAGCTACCCTGGGCAAAATAGCCATTGCCCCCCGCGATCTGCCCCAGGCAGTACAGGTAATAGGCACACAGATCATAGCAGATCAACAGGCCAATCGCTTAGGCGACGTAATGAAAAACGTAAATGGTGTTGCCATGGGCGCCAACCGTGGTTCGGTAGGCGAAAATTTTTATGCCAGGGGCTATAGCCTTGGGGCCAATAATGTATTTAAAAACGGGGCAAGAACATCCATAGGTGGCATACCAGAGGCCAGTACGCTCGAATCTGTAGAAGTGCTTAAAGGTAGTGCTGCATTGCTTTACGGTGGAGTTACCGGAGGCGCGGTGGTAAATATGGTCACAAAAAAACCCAAATTCGAATCTGGTGGCGAGGTATCTATGCGTGTAGGCAGCTACGACATGTATAAACCGATATTTGACGTATATGGCCCCGTGTCTGAAAATATAGCATACCGAATGATTGGTTCCTATGAAAAAGCAGGCAGCTATAGAGATCACGTACAATCCGACAGAATTTATGTTAACCCGTCACTACTCTATAAAATCAGCGAAAAAACAGACATACTGATACAGGCCGATTACCTTAAAAGTGACTTTACACCCGATTTCGGAATCGGTACCGTTGGCAATGCCATTTCACCGCTTGGCCGTAATACATTTGTAAATACCGCCTGGGCCTATAATAAAACCAATACCGGAACCTTGCAGGCCGTTTTAAACCAGAAGTTCAATGACAACTGGAAACTGAATGTAACCGCAGGCGTTCAATCTTACATCCGTGATTATTTCTCATCCGAGCGTCCGTTTACAACCGATGGCAGCTGGAACCGCGCACTTACGCGTTCAAAAACAAGAGAACTAACTTACAATGAGCAGGTCAATTTAACCGGAAATCTTAAAACATTTGGCATCAGCCATCAGCTTTTAATTGGCGCAGATGGCGATCAATCCAAAATCATCACAGGTGGTTTTACCAACCCGAACTTATTAGGGGGCAGTACAAAATATTACGATCAGGTAAACCTGCTTGATCCCGCAAGCTTCAATATACCCTCAAATTTTATAAAGCCAGAAACTACATTGCTTACCAATACCGAAGCCATTGTATATAGGTTTGGTGGTTTTGCACAAGACCTGATCAGTCTTACAGACAAATTTAAGGTCCTGGCAGGGATAAGATGGACCTTCCAGAAAACCCCGGTAACCACCATCAATACTTTAGCTACGCAACAGGAAACAAAAGGGACTACGGCCTTAAAAATTGACAAGGCCTTCTCACCAAAGTTTGGTTTAATTTATCAGCCCCTTAAATCCACTTCAATTTATGCCAGCTATGCCAATAACTTTACATCCAATAGCGGTATAGATATTGCAACTAATGCGCCTATGGGCCCATCCATTATCGATCAGTATGAAGCGGGCATAAAGAATGATTTTATGGATGGTAAGTTGTCTGTGAATGTAACCGCTTACCAAATCAGGAACGATAGGTTTGCCCAGCAGGCTTTGTTTAAAGCTGATGGCTCCGCCAATGCCGATGCCAACCTGAAAGAGTTCACAGGAAAAACACAAAGTGATGGTGTAGAGGTAGACATTACGGCTACAATTGTAGAAGGCTTAAACTTTATTGCCGGATATAGCTACAATTATATGCGCTATACAGAAACCCTGCCACTTACTGTAATACCTACCCCTACTCCTGCCAACCCCAACGCAACAACAACGGTTAGCGGAATTGTAGAAGGTGAACGCCTGGTGGGAACAACCAAAAATACAGCCAATGCCAGTTTATTTTACACCGTGCAGAACGGCGGCTTAAAAGGCCTGAAACTGGGTGCATCGGCTTTCTATACCGGCGACCGTAATGGCGGAAGAAATACAAATAAAGCCGGCTCATCAAGCGGTATTATTCCTGTAAAGGGTTTCACTACCTTTGATTTATCTGCCGGTTATACCTATAAGAGATTTAGCATACTGGGCAAAATATCGAACATCAGCAACGAATTAAATTATTTTATTCACGAAAACTACAGTGTAAACCCTATTGCACCAAGGCAATTCGCTACAACTTTAACTTATAAGTTTTAATTCCGTATGAAAATCTTTCTGCGAAATGTCCATTTGTACCTGGCCCTTGCTGCCGGCCTTGTTATTATGTTATCTTGTGCAACCGGGGCCATCATGGTTTTCGAAGATGAACTGGACCATATAGTCAATTCAAAAAGATATGAAGTAACACCCGGCAATGAAAGATTGCCTCTTGAAGCCTTATTAAAAAAGTTAAAGCAGCATAACATTCCCAAAGCTAAACTCTCTTCTGTAAAGGTGTTCACAGACCCTAAAAGATCGGTTGAATTTGCGATGGTGCTTTCTGAAAAAAAGGGAATGGGCCCACAACAGGGTAAAGAAGCCGTAAAAGGAAACGAAAAAAAAGCCAAAGGCGGAGGAAAGCCTGGGCTTTTCGTTTATATCAATCCATATACAGGGCAGGTACTTGATGTATACAATAAACGCGAATCTTTCTTCTTTAAAGTAGAAATGCTCCATAGATTTCTGCTCGGAGGACAAAACAGCATTGGCAAAACAATAATTGGATTATCCACTTTGTCTTTCCTTATCATTACCCTTACGGGGATCGTATTGTGGTGGCCCAAAAACAAAAAAATACTGTTACAGCGGTTAAAATTTAAAACAGATGGAAGCTTTAAAAGGCTCAATCATGATCTTCACATTGTTACCGGTTTTTACACTTCTGTTTTTTTATTGGTCATAATATTAACAGGGTTGGTTATGGCATTTAACTGGGTCAATGAAGGTATCTTCACGCTAACAGGAAGCAGTATGGAGAGTCCAGAACCTCCTTCCTCTGTTTATCAGCCAGGCAGAAAGGCAATTTCAATGGCACAGGCCATACAAATGATCGATCTTAAGGCAGTTGAATTCTACAACATACGTACACCAAAAGATTCACTGGGAACCTATGCTGTCAATGTGCTTCCAAAAGGCAGTATGGAGCATAAATCGGAGACTTATTTTGTCGATCAATATTCCGGTGCAGTAATCGGACAGCTTAAATTCACAGACAAAAACCTGGGCCAGCGCATACGATCTTACATAAAACCAATACATACCGGTGAGTTGTTTGGCATGCCAACTAAAATTATCAATTTCATTCTGGCCCTGGTAACCTTTAGCTTTCCAATTACCGGAGTGATCATGTGGATAAACAGGACTAAAAAAAGAAAAGCGGTGTAATTTCTATACGCAGTATCACCTCAACTGGTTAAATTTTATTGATGTAGGCCCCCATTTTTGTAGAGATCATAGGCAGTTTGGTAATTTGCTTTGGCTTGCTCTACAAGGCCTGCAGAGAGTTTATCCGGCTTTTGCATGCCGCTTACAGGAGCGTACAAATAAGTTCCTACCTTCCGCTGAGGGCCTAAAATTACCAGGCTGTCCATTTTAAGATAGGCCAGTTTCTGGTAAGTTCCAAGCACAGCCCTGGGTTCAAAACCAGGATCCAGAACATCCTGCCCATAAAGGTTACTAATGTAGTTCCAGCCAAGCAGCGAGAATAGTGTGGGATAGAGATCAATTTGCGAGCACATTTTTCCAATTACGCCTTTTCTGTCATCAGGCAGGTTCAGGATCATGCAGGGAATATGGTATTTACTGATCTCTATTTCATTTTTTCCGGCGCTTCCCGCACAATGATCTGCAACGATAATGATTACTGTATTTCCATACCACGCTTTATTCTTTATCGCCTGCAAAAACCTTCCAATAGCATAGTCGGTATAACGTACGGCAGCTTCCCTACTACCAGGCCGGCGGTCAATAGCCCCTGCCGGAAATGTAAACGGGCGGTGATTGGAAGTGGTCATTACAAAATTATAGAACGGCCTGCCAGACCTAAAGTCTTTATCTGCACCTTTAATAACCTCCTGAAACAAATCCCCGTCGCTTATCCCCCAGGCATTTTCAAAGTGTACAGCACTATCAGGAATTACCCTTCTTTTGGTTTTATAAGTATCATTGATCTTTAGGTTACGCCCTCTATCTACTATATCGAAGCCGTTACCCCCAAAATACTCATTCATATTGTCAAAATAGCCATCACCGCCATAATAAAATGTTCTTGAATAACCCTTCTGTTGAAAAATGTAGCCCACAGTGGTCAGGTCCTGATTATCCTGCCGGCGTACTATACTGTTTCCAGGTGTTGGTGGCACAGAAAGGCTAAGCGCCTCCATGCCCCGCACGGTACGTGTACCTGTGGCATACATATTTGTAAAAAACAGGCTATGATTAGCTGCAGAATCCAGCACAGGCATTAAATTCTGGGTATTGCCAAAATGTGCCATAAAATCTGCGCTCAGGCTTTCAACCGTAATCATAATCACGTTGGGTTTATAATATTTTCCGGTATTTGTTATTCTCCTTTTAATAGAATGGCCTCCGCCCAAAAATAAACTGTGCTTTTCACTCAGTTCTTTCCTCACCAATTGATATGCCCTGTTCAGGGGCAATACCGAATAAAAATCATTGTAATTCAGCTCGTTGTTTTTAAAGGCCGAAAAAAAAGAATAAATACCGGCCTTTGCCAGTTCATTTTCATATCGGTTAGTACCAGACTCAGCATAGGCATTGCTAAGCAATACAGGATAAGATAAAGTTACAAGGAACAGCACACCGAATACCATCAACCTGCGCTTAAAAGATATACCCGGTTGAAACGACATCCGAAATACACCGAACCTGCTAAAAAGCCACATCACCACCAAAGCCAATACCAGCACACCGCCTATCAGCAATGGCAAGGGATAAGATTCATTAATGTTGTTAACTACCTCATAAGTATAAATGAGGTAGTCAACTGCAATAAAGTTAAACCTGCTTTCAAATTCCTGCCAGAAGGTAACTTCAGCAAAAAAAGAAAAAAAGGGAATGAGCAAAGCAATCAGCAAGCCAGTATAAGTAATTAATCTGTTTACTGTAGAACGTAGCCACCTGTCTGGCAGCACCAGCAAATAGAGGTTGTAAAAGGCGGTCATAAACAAAGCAACCCCAATATCATAATCTAATCCCAGGAAATAGATCCTCAATAATCCGTTTATACCAAAATCAGCTTTAGGTATAGACACCACCAGCAATAGGGTCCGGATTAAAAATGAGAGCAGTATAAAGACAAATATAAAAGCAAAAAAGACACAGTACCTGCCCCTGAATATTTGTTTAAGCATATTCATACAAAATATGCAAAATTATAGATCAATTTGGTAGAAAATCTGAATTTCCCCTAAATACTGCGTAGTACTTACCGCATCACCTGCTGCATTCACGTAATGCATCCAGGTATGTACCACATCGCCGCTAAAGTTTTCCGGCAATTGCAAATCCACTTTCTGCTCTGCCCGCAGGGCAATATCCTGAAAGGTCACAAATTCCTGTTTTGCCGGATTGTAAACTACAACAGTAGCCCTGTCATCATCCTTGCAAAAGACCGATGCTGACGGGTTTTCCCATTCTATGCTCAGTATGCCATCTGCCAATGCCAGCACTTGCTTAATTAAAGAAATCAATAGCTCACCGCGGCTAAACACCGCCCTGGCAAAATCTATTGCATAGGTTGCTGCCGAATTGCCGGTAACAGCTTCCTTTAAATGAAAGGCCACAGCTTGGTTCATTGGCGTTTTCTCTCCATTAAAAATCTGGTAACCTATCCATATCAATGCTTTCAGCGGCTTTAGCCAGCTGCTTACCATAGACAGCAGTGCCCTCTGGTTCAATTGTTTTTCTGATGGGGCCTTTAGTGTGGGTGTTGGTAAACTCCGCATGTAATCTATACCTCGCGATGACGCGCCAACCACATTGCCCAGTTTGCCCTTAAAGGTGCCGTTTATTCCGTTTTTATATCTTGCCATAATATTTGTTTTTTGATTTTTGATTTTTGATTGGCGGCTGAAACCCAATCTGCATATTTATATACTGTTCGTTTATGGTGCAAGCGCTGGTAAACGCCATCCCCATTTCTGCTTCCATTGTTATTGCTGTTACCTTCCAGGCTGTAAATCCAATCACCCTTAACCTCAGCAACAAGCCCTACATGCGCAATCCTTTTCAAGTCCGGAAACCATACCCCAAACACATCCGCAGGCTTAGGCTCTTTTACTATCCTTGATGCCGGAAACATAGCTGGGCTCCAGGCAGTTCGGGGCCGATCATAACCAGCTTTTCCAAAACACCAGGAGATATAGGAAGCGCACCATGCCGCTGGAACTTTAATTCCAGTATAAGCTAAGTACTCACGCACCCGCTTACCCTCATTATTCCCTACCTCCCTTACCCCAACTTCGGCTCTGGCAATACTAAGCACCTTGTCCCGCCTACTTGTCATCCCGACTTCGGAGGGATCTATTACACCACCGCTACCACACACCCCAAGCCCACCAATAGCACCAAACAAAACGATGCCCATAAAAATGCCAGCTTTTGCCATACCTGTAAATCTTCAAAGTGTAAAACCATCCTGTCCATTCCCGGCAGGCCCATCCGCAGCCAAAACCTGATGAAAAGCCACCAGCTTAATTCCAGCAGCAGTAAAAATGTAACCAGACTTAGCACCACCATTAAGGGTACACTTTGGTTTATCCCGGTAGTCATTTCCGGGTTATCCAAAAAGCTGGTTATCCCGCCCCATATCAGCATCAGCAATACAAATAGCCGATGTTCTTTCTTGGCTTCATTCAAAAAGCCAATGAGGTTCATACCCCAATGTTTTATATCTATTGTTTTCATGTTTTCTGTTTTAAATGAATAAGAGGGGCTGGCCTTTTCCAGCCCCCTTAGGTTAAAGAACCGTAAACTCCCCAATGTAGTTGCTATTGGAAACCTCTTTTCCAAGCGCATTTACAAAAGAGATCCAACAATGCACGGTGTCACCACTCCAATCGGGCGGCAGCTGCAATACATAAGCTTCAGCTGATCTTGCAGCTGCAGATGGCAGCATCGTAAACTTATCCTTATCTACATTGTAGGCCAGCACCGTCGCCCGGTCTGTGCCACCGGTACTACCAATAGGGGCATCATTGTCCCAGCTAAAGTCCAGCTTGGCCGCAACCGTAGCGGCAACCGCCACATTGGCCGCTTCAGGTAAATCACCATCGCTAAACATCACCTTGGTGTAATCAATGGCATAGTTTGCCATGTTTGTTCCGGTAACCGCATTCTTCAAATGATAAGAAGTTGCTGCGTTCATAGGCGTTATGCCATTGTTGAATTGCTGGTAACCTACATTGATCAGCGGTTTAAGCCGCTTTAAAAATGTGGTAACCATGGCCAGCTTAAACCTTACGTTCAGCTGTGCTTCAGTGGGGGTGTAATCCCCAAAATCAGGAACACTTTCAAATAGTGTACCCCGTTCCAGCTCGATCCTACAACCGACCCAACTTTTCCTCTGAAATTGCCGAGGATGCCTTTTTTGTATTTTCGAATTATAAATGTAAAACTATGTATGTTGAAACAAATAAACCACAACTTACGAAGTGACAATCAGGCACTTTGGTACAAAAACCATCTTCAAAGCTATAGGAAGGCGGTAAATTATTTTCTTTTTACAAGAAAAATTATTTCTGATAAAATTTTTGAGAAGTACTTTCACAACCTCCAAAGCTATGCATCCATATCTAAGGGCTCATCTTCTTCCAGTTCTGGCCTTGCCCTGTACAAGGTATAACTGTAGGTCAGTACCGGGTGCCCATCTACATGCGCATCTGCATCAGGTATAACCATCACCGGCAGGTGTTCATCAATCTCGAAATACATTGGTTTCATATGAGCACATTTTTCTTTTAAAATAATGCCGTCCAGGCCTGGTTCTTAAAACGCCTAAATTCCCCGGTTGTTGATCAGGTATTCTTTGATTTTCTGCTCATCATCACCCACAGCCGCCCGTGCCTCCCGGATAGCCTGCTCATCAATGTTTTCTTTCCGCATCAGTTCTGAGATAATTTCCCCGGGCTGCTTTTCCTCTTCCGGAATTACCGGTTTATTAGATTGGTTATTTTGCGTTTCCATTTTAGTATTTTTTTATTCATTAAACACGCTTGGCAGCCAATGGTTTTAATTTCATCCATAGGAGTAGGTTTTCGGTTTGCACATTTCTGTGTAAATTAATGCCATGCAAACATCAGGTGAAAAAACATTCAGCAAAACCGTTGACATCAATACCTCCCCGGAAAAATTATGGGAGGTACTAACCAAACCCGATTTGATGAAACGATGGGTATCTGATTCGGAAGTTGAGATACTTACAGATTGGAGATTAGGCAGCCCGATAAAAATGCTGGTACAGGCCAATTCGTATAAGGATTATTTTGAAAACAAAGGAACTGTTTTGCAATTCAAGCCTGAACATATTCTGCAGTATAGTCATTTAAGCGCATTGTCCAGGCTGCCAGATCTTATCGAAAACTATACGGTTATTACGTTTACGCTAATTCCCGGCAACGATAAAACCAGCCTGAACTTAACTTTAAGCAACTTCCCAACAGAAACGATTTATCAGCACCTCGCATTTTACTGGAACATCACCCTTGAACTAATTAAAAAGCGAATTGAAAATGAAAAACCATGTTGCTATGGAACCGAAGGGGTGTTATAGTTACAGGGATAACGGGTTACCGCCGGCTAAAAGGCAAACAAATATTATTCTGTTTGCCCCTTTAAAAAACCTCTCAAACAAAATCCAATTCTAAAAAACATAGCCATTTCCGGACGTGTTCCGGAAATGAAAATAGTTTTGTTAGCTGAAAAACAAGGGCTTAGGTTTGCTGTTATAAAACCTATAAAATTGGAACTAACCACCAGCATTGTTAAACCAAAGCAGCAGAAAAGAAAAGCCAGAAGAAAGCCGCGCCGCAGAGATGATCTCTTATGGAAAGCAATTGTCGAGGACGTATCAGAAGACTTCCTGCGTTTTTTCTTCCCGGAAGCAGATGCTCTTTTTGATTTCAGCAGAAAATGTGAGTACCTGGACAAAGAATTTGACCCCTTCTTTCCGTACGAAGAAAATACGGCAGCTGTACGGTATGTAGATAAACTGATTAAGGTTTATCTGAAAAATGGAACTGAAAAATGGATTGCAATACATGTGGAGGTCCAAAATCAGCGCGGCAAGGAAGACTTTAGCTCCAGGATGATCCGGTACTGGTACTTAATGAAGGAAAAATATAATGTGTCTATTACAGCGCTTGCAATTATAACAGGGAGCAATAACAAATTCAAACCTACACCTTATGTTGAGAAATGCTTAGGTACTAAACTAACTTACGAATACAACGTTTATTCCATACTGGATCAGCGCGAAGCCGCCTTACAGGCCAATCCAAACCCATTTGCTGTTGTTATCCTGGCGGCCCTTTCTGCCATTAGAAAAAAGAAGGTAACCGATCTGGAATTAAAGGCCATAAAACACGAACTGAACCGGGAACTGACAAAAAGAAAACCTGATGCGGTTAAACACAAAGGCATTATGAATTTTATTAAATACTATATGAATTTTGAAAACCCTAAAATGATGATTACTTTTGATAGAGAACTTCAAGCATTAACCGGAAGAACTACTCCTATGGGGACTGAAGAATATTTACTGGATAAATTTAAAAAAGAAGGAATTGCAGAAGGCGAAGCCAAAGGCCGGCATGATGAAGCTTTGGAAATTGCCCGTGAGATGAAAAAAGATAAATTTCCGGTTGAGACCATTGCAAAGCTGACTAAGCTTACAATCCAAGAAATAGAAGCGCTTTAAGCCTTCACGGTCCACGCTCATCATCAGATTACAAATGCTTCGCCTTAAAATTTTGTGAAGTCAAAAGAAATACCTAATTTCTCCCATTGAAACCAAACCCTGCAGCTTAGGGCCGCATCGTTCGGGTTATCAGACTTAATACCGAACAAATGGAAACTATATTGGTACAAGACAAGGATGATGCGGTCTTAGACGTGCTTTCTCTTGCCCTTCAGGAAGAAGGATTTGAAGTGATCTCTGTCAATACCTGTGATGAAAAAAAGATTCTGGAATTAATTGATCAGCAAAGACCTCATGTGGTAATGCTCGACATCAGGATGTCAGACCAGGATTGCATTGATGTATGTAAGCTAATTAAGCTTAAGTATCCGCACCTTCCGGTTATTGCATTAAGCTGTAATAACAATGTCCATGAGCAATACAACACAAATGGATTCGACGGCTATATTAAAAAGCCATTTGACCTGGACCTCCTTTATAAAATTATCAGAAAGCATATTTCAGGATAATCGTAAAACTATTAGTGCTCCGAATGGTTGTAGAATTAACATCAACCCTGGAAAACTATGGATACCCCCAAGCAACGCATCTATATAGTTGAAGACAATTCTGATATTGGCTTTATACTCGAGTTATTTTTAAATGAGGAAGGCTTTGCGGTCAAAGTATTGTCTACAGCAAAGGAATTTAACAATGCCCTGAAAAAAGGAATGCCCGATCTGTTCCTTTTAGATGTAATGTTACCAGACGGAAACGGCATTGATATTTGCCACCGGCTTAAAAATGACCCCCGCAGTAAACGCTTACCTATTTTGATCATGTCTGCCCAGTCAAATCAAGATGCTGCAAAGAATTGTGAAGCGGAAGAATTTATAGCAAAACCATTTGACCTGTTCATTTTGCTCCGTAAGATTAAACAGTGTTTGTCTGCGGCCTAAAGCGCTGGCAGATGACCTTTAAATTGCTACCGCGCGCTGAATTAACGCGCTTTTGTTTAAACAATCTTTTGCCAAAGATTGTTCAGGAATAGCAGACAAGCAAGACTGCGATTGGATAAAAGCAAAAAACAAGTTTAATTAAAACTTACAATTATGGCAAATCAACAAGATAAGCGGAAAAAAGATGAGGTTCAAAAAAAAACTGTTTATAAAGAGACAGAGGAGCGCATCAACGAAAAGAAACCAGACAGCGGAGAAACTTCTTCGGTTGCCGATCTTGGCAGAACAGACCTTGTTTCCAGACCGGAAAGAAAACATAAGCCTTTAGGCTCAAGTCATGAGCCCGGAACTACGCCAGGAAGCGATATCTAACCTAAAACCTATTCCTATGAAAAACCGTGCAACACCAAAACCCGGTTCAAAGCAATACAACCCGGAAAAAACAGAGCAGCTAAATACGCCGCAATACCACAGCAGCACTGATCGCAGAAGCAGCAATGAACTGCCTGCCATCGAAAATCTAAACAATCAGCACGAAACGAAAACGGATAAGCAAGTAAAGGATCAGGATATCCCTAAAACTGATTTAGGTAATAAACGCAAGGGCAACGAAAAACAACGCGAAAAGATCATTACGCGCTAACGGTCTGCTGGTCATCTTGAGGTGCAGGGTGGCTGCACAGGGTTAATTTAAGATATGCCGTACAGTTTTTGTTAACAAAATGATAATTTACGGTTATCTTAATGTTTCCTAATTTTGCGACATGCAGATAGCAACCTATGTGGTTTATGAACTGTTGATCAGGCTGAATGAACTGAACGCAGATGTCGGAGACTTTGTTTCCTGCAAAAAAACAGAACAGGGAATTTTGGTACAGACTACTTCTGGTCAACTTACCATACCAGAAAGCCTTTATCGCAGGCAATTTGAGAACCCAGCCGAAATCTCGGCAATTGAACTTCTTTCACTATTCTGAAATGGGAAACCAGCAAGGCTAATTTTACCGCCTCCAGGAATGATTGAGTGGCATAAGTTGCCTGAGCCTGGTCTACGAGACAGCAGAATAACTGGGTTAGGGCTCAGTGAAGACTGGGTTAGGGCTTATTGGACTAAAGGGTACCTTTAACCCAGCAAGCCCCAGCCAATCCTCCTGTTAATGCTCTTTTACCCAGAAATGTATGTACGAGCGCTAAATCTGCGATTGCTGGCTTACTTAAAAAGTAAAAACGCAATGATCAGCGTAACAATGATGTTAAAACCCTGTGCAATTAAAAAGGCATAAAATGGCTTTTTACTGTTTTTACCAAACAAATCTGCAAAATTCGTTTCCAGTCCGATGCTGGTAAAGGCCAGCGCAAACCACAGTCCCTGTAAATTCTTCAGGCTGCCTTTCACCTCGGCATTCACTTCAGCGGGAATAAAAAAAGAAAACAATAGTGACGCTGCTATAAAACCGATCACAAATTTTGGAAAACGCTCCCAGATCACTTTCAATGTAGGTTTTGTGGCTTTATCTTTCCCTGCCGGATGCTGGGTATAAGTCCAGTACACTGAAATGGCAAAGGCCGCAATACCCAACAGCACATTCTGGGAAAATTTCACAATAGTGCTGATCTTTAATGCTTCTTCGCCAACCAGGCTGCCCGAAGCAACCACTGCCCCGGTTGTATCTATACTACCACCCAGCCAGGCCCCCGTAACGGCCTGTGGAAAGTTGAAATAAGCTGCAATGTAAGGCATGAAGATCATCATGGGTATGGCGGTAATGAGCACCATAGAGATGACATAGGAAAGCTTTTTGGAGTCGCCCTTAATTGCCCCTGAAGTAGCGATTGCGGCTGATACCCCGCAGATGGAAACTGCGCTGGAGATCATCATGGTCAGCTCTTCATCTATTTTTAATTTTTTACAGATCCAGAAAGCAAAATACCATACCGAAAGTACAACTACCAGCGCCTGTACAAGTCCCAGAGAACCGGCTTTCAGTACATCAGAAAAAATAACACTGGTGCCCAGCAATACCAGCCCTATTTTAACGAACAGCTCTGTAGACAAAGCTGTTTTGAACCATTCCGGCAGGGTAAAAAAATTGCTGATCAGCAATCCAATGGCAAGACTGAAGATTACAGCTTCCAGGTTTAATGCTTTAACCTGGCTATTGCCCGCCAGAATGAGGGCAATGATGGTCAGGATGTAGACCACCGGAAAAGTCAGCACTGCGCTTTTTATAGGTTTACCGCTAAGCAAGGCTCCGACTGCGGCAATAACGAGCACAAAAATAAACTGCAATCCGATGTGGCCCAGGTTGCCAGCCGATAAAACCGTAGAAGAGAGTTCTGTTATATTTTTCCAGCCAAATGCAGGAACAGGCAATAACAGCCCTGAAAGCGATAAAATAATGGTTAAAGCACCGAGTATAACGACTACCCAGTCTTCATGAATGTTTAATTTTTTGGTTGCTGACATATGGTTGATTTTGTGTGTTTTAAATTTCAATAGAGAAAAGATCTTTTAACGCCCGTTTTGCAGCATGGTAGCCGCACATGCCATGCACCCCCCCTCCCGGAGGTGTAGAGGATGAACAGAGATAAAGCCCTTTTGCAGAGGTCCGGTAGGGTGAGCTTCTCAGAGCAGGGCGTGTAAAGATCTGCCCCAGGTCAATTACCCCGCCATTGATATCGCCTCCAATATAGTTCGGGTTATACGCTTCCATCTGGCCGGTATTCATGGTGTGCCTGGCCAGTATCCTGTCCCTGAAGCCCGGAGCAAACCGTTCTATCTGCTGTTCAATAGCAGCGGTCATGTCTTTTTCAGAGCCGTTGGGTACGTGGCAATAAGCCCAGGCCGTGTGTTTACCTTCGGGCGCCCTCGACGAATCGAACAGGCTTTGCTGTGCAAGTAGTACAAATGGTTTTTCGGCATGTTTCCCCTGCCAGCATTGCTGTTCAGATAAAGTAATTTCTTCGATGGTATTGCCAATGTGCACTGTACCTGCCTGCCGCGCCTGTGCCGCTGTAAAGGGAATGGCTTCGTCCAGGGCCCAGTCTACCTTAAAAACCCCCATGCCATAACGATACTTTTCCAGCTGCCATTTGTAAAGGGCAGAAAACTTGTGCCCTGCAATCTGCAACAGCTGTTTTGGGGTAACATCAAAAAGTATGGCTTTTGCCGAAGGCAGTTCATTCAGCGACCCGATAAACCTTCCTGTTTCAATCCTGCCACCTATGGCTATAAAATAGGAAGCCAATGCACTGGCAATGGCGGCCGAACCGCCCAGCGGGATGGGCCACCCTTTTAAGTGGGCTGCGGTCATCAGCACCAAACCTATAGCCGAGGTAGTAAGGTTAGCTAAGGGCTGTATGGAATGGGCAGCCATTCCTGCCCATAAGCCCCGCGCAGCCTGGGTTTTAAAACGCTTGGCCAGAAAAGAAGCTGAGGTAAGGGCGTTTAGCCCAAATCTGGCCATTGCCAGGGGATGTTTGGGAAAATGTAACGGTCCGAGCACATCAGCCGCAATATCGGGCCAATCCTTCACCAAAGGCTTTATCAGCTTCAGATAGGCTTGTTCATCCTGGCCCAGCAACCTGGCCGTTTCTTCCAGGGAAGAACTTAACACCGCCGCAGTCCCATCATCAAAAGGATGCGCAGCAGCAAGACCGGGATAGGCATACAACAAACCATGATCCTGCAGGGGCAGGGTATTCAAAAATGGTGAGCCGATGGCAAGGGGATGAATGGCCGAACAAACGTCGTGGACAAAACCCGGCAGGGTCAGTTCTGCAGACCTTAAACCGCCGCCAACTTCGGCTTTCCCTTCTATGATCAGTACCGACAGGCCTTCCTGTTGCATAGCAATAGCTGCAGCAAGCCCATTTGGACCCGAACCAACAACCACGGCATCAAAATCTGTTCTGTTCAATTCAATTGTTTTTATAGGAATGATTTCCTGTTAGCAATGGGTACTTTTTATTAGAACGATCTAAAATTACATAAATAGAATCTTTAAATTCATTGGTACCTGAAAGAATGATCCTGTTTTCTGATGGCCTCGAATAATGCAGTACCTGTTTCAGATGGCGGCCGGTCTTGCTTTTGTTCTGAAGGTATAATATATGGCCAACCGTATCAGCCCTGTAATAATACCAGTGCCTTCCCGACATTCCGCTCGATTCCCAGGTGATGTTCAGGTCTCTTTTTGCAGGGTCTTTCTTTTTATGTTTTTTAGGATCGCCGTATCTGCGGATATCGCCCTGCCAGTGAAAATGCCATTTCCCGTTGTACACCTCTGTGCGGCGGGGGTAACTTCCGGCAGCAAACATTTCTATATCCTGCGGGCGGTTTGCAAGCTTGATGCTGATGGATGACCAGTCTTCAAATGTAACATCATGCCATCGGATCGAATCCTGGGGCGTGTAAGGTAGCACCTTATTGTTTAGCTTAAATGTAGTCACCTCATACAGCCCTGCAGTGGCTTTCAGGCCCGGAGTATTCGGGATCTTGTAAAAGTCGTTATGGGTATAGCCATAAACTTCAAAAATGAAGAACAGCACCACAAATACAAAGTTGAAAGTATATTTAATGGTTAACCGGGCATATTTTTGCCAGGTTTTCTTAAACGCCGGGTAATCGTGTAAAATCTGCGTATCCCTTTGCTTTACAATAAGGCTCCAGATGCCGGGGATGTCGTGCCAGAGAATAAAAAGGGAAAGCATGGCCATAGCCGCACTGGGCACCTGCTCGCCAATATCATATGCATGATTAGAGATGGCAATGTTACCAAATACCACAAGGGTTATGGCCGCGCCAATACCTGTTGTACGTCTGAACAGCAATAAAAACCCACCGATAAATTCTGCAAACCCAAGGAATACTTCGTAGCGCGGTACTACACTAAGGGCTTCCCAATACAGCCGCTTGGCAAAAAAATCAATCATTTCCGTATTCCACAAACCCTCATACTCCCGTGGCATCTGCATCACAAACAGCTTTTTATATCCCCAGCCAATGCCAGCATAAGCTACACGGTAGCGGGCAAATACCCGAACCCAATAATACAGTACGCTATATTGCGTGCTCTTTTTATCCAAAGCGGTCCAAAGGAATCCCCCAATAATGGCAATGAGCAGGACAAAAGGAAAGTTGATATAGCTGGCAGCACCAAAAAAACCGTCTTCCGAAAATATATTGATGAACTGCGGGTTAAAAAAAGCCACCACTTCTGTCAGGTCCCGGTAGTTAAGGTGCGCATAATCAAAATTCCAGATCATCTGGTAAAAACCTGCATCAAGCGGAAACGAGAACAGGGTCACAAAAATGAACACAATTCTGAAAAGGATCTTCTGCGGTGCAGTCCAGGCTTTGTTGTGATGAAATGCCGCCGGCACTTGTCTGGCATCAGGCTTCCTGCTTGCGGGCTTTGCTGTTAAAGTTTCTGCGTACATAAATCTTGTTGGTTTTGATACAATGGATAAGTTTTATTCTTTCTGTTTAACACCACATATATGCTATCCTGGTATTCATTTCTACCCCACAAAATTATTCTGGATGCCGAAGGGCGGGAATAATGCAGGTCTAAAGTCTGCTGCCTGTAAACCTTGTTTTTGTTTTGTAAATGCAGGATTCGGTTGAGGGTGTCTGCTTCATAATAATAATGCCTGCGGCCGCCGCCGGTACCGGCCGATTCGTAGGTCCTGTCTATGTCCTTAAATTGTTTTCCCCTTCCGGCCTCACCGTGGATCATGAAAGTATGAAATACGGAAAAAGACAAGGTCGACCATTTTTCAAAGGTAACATCCTGCCATCGCAGGGAATCGAGGGGCGAATACGGGATAATTTTGTTGTTGATGCGGAATTCCGAAACTTCATACAAGCCCCTTGCATTTGCCAGTCCTGGCCGTGAAGGCACTTTGTAGGAGTCGTATTTGTAATTTTGCCAGTGCAGATAAGCGCTCGTGAGGAAGAAAAATCCGAATATAAAAACCTTAAACAAAATGCGCCCATACTTCTGCCATGGTTTGGTTAAAGAAGGATAAATGACACCTGGTCCTGAATTTTCCTCCCTTACAATGAGTTTCCAGACAGAAGGTAGGTACCGCCACAATACAAATGCCCCGCCCAGTGCATAAAATGAAGCTGCCAGATGTATTCCGCCGTCATATGCATGATTGGCAAATGCAATATTGCCAATCATGGCCACTGCCAGGGCGGCACCGATTGCCCTTGTTTTTCTGAAAAATAAAAAGAGCATGATGAGCAATTCTGCAAAACCAGCAAAAACTTCGTACCCCGGTACAAAACTAAATTGTATCCAGTAAAGCTTTTGTGCCACAAAGTCGCCAAAAGGTGTATTCAATTGCGTAAGGGCCAGCTCCGGCATCTGTGTAGGAAAGATCTTCGAAAAAGTAAGCCCTTGCAGCTGGACAATCATGGCGTAGCTGACACCTGCGCCTAAGAAATAATAAGCCAGGCTGTAATTCCTTTCCTTTCTGTCAAACACTGACCATAATGCTGCACCGGCCAGGCCCAGGACAAGCGCCAGCCCCCAGTTTACATAGCTGGCCAATCCAAATTCCCCGCTTTCGGGATAAATGGTCAGCATGCTTTGTTTAGATACCGGTATCCCACCGGTATCATTGGCGCCCGGTCGTGTTCCGGCAACCTTAATGGGGTCAAACGAGGAACCGCTAAGTTTACCGATATCCCTGATGTGCAGGTTAGCCCAATCGGTGCTAAACCATTGCCGGTAATAGGCCGTATTTAGCGGAACAATAAGTATAAAGAAGAAAATGAAAAATGTGCGAAAAAGATATTTTTCAATAGCTGTCCAGCTTTTCGATGTACTTTGCTGTTCAATCTTATTTGTTGCTTCCAGGTCCATCTTTTACAGTTTAATTGGTTTCCTGCGTCCTTCAAACAGCAGGTATTTTCTGTTGATCTTTTCCAGCACCGCATAAACTGAATCTTTTTTCCCGTTTACGCCTTGCAACACCAGGGTGGAGTCGTTCAGAAAATTGTATTTCAGGGAATAATGTTCAGACCGATAATGCTTGTTCTTATTTTTTAATTGAATCTGGTGCTGGGCAGTATCGGCAGTATAGCTATAATAAAAACGGCCACCTACACCCGCCGATTCATAATTCCGGTCAATATCATGCGCATAAAACCCATCGGCAATAGAGGTATCCAGCTTAACTGGTTTTGCAGTCTGAATGCTGATGGTAGCCCATTTTTCAAAAACAACATTCTGCCACCTGTTGGTATCTGTTCTGGAATAAGGAAGAACCTGGTTGTTGAACCTGAACTCGCGAACATTATAGTACCCATAACTGCCTTTTAAGCCCGCCGCTTTGGGGATTTTGTAGGGATGATGTTTATAATTGGCGTAAGTACTGAAGCCCAGCGCCACGATGAATAAAATGGCCAACCCTTTAAGCAAGCCCCTTATTTTTCCCAGGTTTTTACTCCACACGGGGTTAAACTTATTGGCCAGGGTATATTGGTGCAAAACCAGCAATTTGTACAGGCGGGGTGCATCGTAGGCAAACAATACCGCAGCAATTGTAGTCAGATAAGCAGCATATACCCCCTGCCCGGCATTATAAGCCAGGTTTGCGGCAAAAACATTTCCTGTAAAGCCCAGGATGATGCCTGCACCAAAAGTTGTGGTCTGCCGGAAAAGCAGCAGCAGCCCGGCAAATACTTCAACAGCGCCCAGAAAGATTTCGTAGGGCTGGGCAATCCCCAGCGTGTGAAAATAGATCTTCCAGGGAAGAAAGTCGCCATAATTGGTATGCAGGTTACTAAGTGAAGGATAGGGCATTTGCAAAGGGAACAACTTGATAAACCCAAACGCAATAATGCCTACAGCCAGGCGGTACCGCAGCATTACACGCAGCCAATAGTAAAGCTTATGGTAATCGGTGCTTTCTTTCTTAAGGATAAAAGGCCAGGCAATTGTTCCTGCAACAGCAATAATAAGGGCAACGGCCCAGTTTTCATATCCGCTTAGTGAAAAAAAACGGGGCGAATAGGTGGTTAGCTTAAACAGATCATAAAAAGACAGGTTTGCCCAATCCGTACCAAACAAATCACGGTAAAATTTCCAGTCTAACGGCACTGTGAGGATAAAAAAGTAAATGAAGAGCAAACGCAGCAGTACTTTGTAATTTGAACTCATGGCTTTGGTCTTTAAGGTTAATAATCTTTATTCTGTTCCAGGCTTGGGTCGAGCTGGATTTGTGTAACCGGTATTGGAAAAACATACTCATGATCTGCTACTTTGGTATTGGGGTCCAAAGCCTCCAGAACAGCTTTGGCCCTTCCGGTCCGGGCCAGGTCAAACCACCGGTGTGCTTCCCAGGCAAACTCTATGCGGCGCTCATTTTCAATGGCCAGCAGGATCTGTTCTTTGGTAACCGCAGCAGATGGTAAAATACCTGCCCGGTCCCGAACCTGGTTCAGGTCGGACAATGCCCCGCTGCCTGCCGACAGGTTGTTGAGCTGTGCCCTGGCTTCGGCACGGATCAGGTATATTTCGGCAATCCGGAAAATGTATGCAGGGTCTGTAGCATCTTTACGGTAATACAGGTTTCCAAACCAGTTGGTAATCCCGCTTTGTGTTACACTACCTATCAGAGCGCTCCTTCCGCCTGATATTGCAGGATCGTTTAATAGCTGCACAAATCTGTCATTGGGTGCATAGCGGTATTGCCCGCCGTTGGTAGAATGCTGCATCTGTACACGAATGGCATTGGGGTTCAGCACACTATACTGCAGTTCAAAGATCGACTCTTTGCTTGCGCTTACATTGTTGGCAAACCAGGCGCTGAAAGGTTTGACCAGGGTATAATCAGCTGTTTTATCAATCAGTTTGGTGGCATATTCTTCTGCCAGCAGCCATTCTTTTTTATAGAGGTGCAGCCTGGCCCTCAATGCCCAGACGGTACGTTTGGTTGCCCTTATCCGGTTTACCACATCCGGCAATAACAGTTCTGCATCTTCCAGGTCTTTCTGCACCTGGGCATAAGTCTGTTCCAGCGTGCTTCTTTTTACTTTAGGGCGGTTCTCTAACGATACTGTAGGTTCAAGAATGAGCTGTACACCGCCCCATGCCCGGGCAAGGTCAAAATAGGCCAGGGCCCTGATAAATTTAGCTTCGCCAATGTACTGGTTTTTAAGGGCGGGGGTAAGCAAAGGGTCTGTCACATTTGGCACTTTGCTGATCACATGGTTGGCGCGGTTGATGGTGTTGTAAATGGCAATCCAGGCTGTATTAAAGAATACTTCATCGGTTCTGAAATTTACATTTACCAGGTTGGCAGAACCACCTGTAGTCAGGTTTTTAATATCCCCGCTTGGAAAATAGCCCAGGGTTACATAGGTTTCACCATAATACCCTACGCTGCCCAATTGCCGGTAAACCGCCCTCAATGCGGTTTCACTGGAGCCTTTGTCGTATATCGGGTTTTCATCCGAAACAGCATTGACCGGCTCGGTGGTTAAAAAACGCTCACAGGAAGTTAAGGAGGTTATGGTCAATAAAAAGACAATATATTTTATAGATTTCATATCTGTAGTTCTAGAATTTATAGTGTAACATTTAATCCCAGTTGTACGGTACGCGGCTGTGGTGGCGTACCGTAATCATAGCCCTGGATGTTTTGTGTGCCAAGATTGGATTCCGGATCGGCCCCTGTGTATTTGGTGAATAACAACAGGTTACTACCGATCACATAGAACCTTAGCTTTTCAATTTTAATTCTCGAGGTAAATGCTTTGGGCAGAGTATATCCGAGGGTTAGCGACCTTAACCTTAAAAATGAAGCATCCTCAAAAAAGCGGCTGTTTTCCTGGCGGGCGTAATTGGCATCATTTAATTTTGGGGTATTGGTAATCTGGCCAGGGCTTGTCCAGCGGTCCAGCTGGCTTTTCAGCAGCACACGTCCGGCATCCAGCGTCCCCCCTGTTTCTCCGAGCATACGGTTGTGGTTCCAGATGTAGTTGCCGTAAGAAAACGTAAAGAAAATACCCAGGTCCAGACCTTTATAGGTAAAATTATTGGTCAGCCCCCCAAAAAATTTGGGCCAGGTACTGCCCACGATCTGGCGGTCATCTGCTGTTATTTTGCCGTCCTTGTTGTAATCGTCGAACACGGCATCCCCGTTTTCGGGATTCACAGATAATTGTTTATACAGCCAGTACGAATACAGCTCCTTTCCCTGCTGCAGGCGGATCAGGTCCCTTCCTGCAAAGGGAATGTCCGCAGGTATTTTTTCGATAGTATTTTTGTTTCTGGCAATGTTAAAATCTGTTTTCCAGGTAAAGCCGGTTGTTCTCAGGTTTGTAGAATTAATGGCCAGTTCAAATCCCTTATTGCTGATCTCACCAAAATTGGTCAGGTAAGAAGAGAAACCAGAGGATCCTGGAACAGCCACCTGAAGCAGGGCATCACTGGTATATTTGTTGTAATAGTTGAACTCTATGTTCAGTTTATCCTCAAATAGACCGATATCTATCCCTGTGCTAAACTGTGCCGTGCTTTCCCATTTCAGGTCAGGATTGGCCAGCTGTAATGGAGCTGTTCCGGGCAGCTCTGCACCTCCTGCCACGTCTGCATAGCCAAAACCACCTGTCCACAAACCCTGTGAGGCAAAATCGTTGATCCCGGCCTGGTTACCGGTAATGCCATAACTGATCCTGTATTTCAGGTTACTGATCTGCGGCACATCTTTAAGAAAGTTTTCCTCTTTTACCCGCCATGCGGCACCCACTGCCGGAAAATATCCCCATTTATTGTTTTTACCGAACTTTGAAGAACCGTCGGCCCGCAGGGTAAACTCAGCATAGTATTTACCCGCATAATTGTAATCGGCCCTCGAGAAAAAAGAGGCCAGTGTACTTGTTGTTTTAAACTGACCTGCAATCTGTGTTGCCGCCGAAGAAATCTGTGTATAGGAATTGTTTGGGAAATTGGTACCTGTAGCTGATACGTTTTTTACCTCAGCACCTTGCAAGGTATTTCCAATCAGGATGCCAAAGCTATGTTTGCCAACTTTATCGCTGTATGCCAGTGTCTGTTCATTAATAGCTGTTGAAGATTGGGTAATGCTCTGACTCCCCCTTCCACCGCTGTTACCCAGGATGGTGCGGGTATCCCAGTATTCATTTTCTTCATAATTGTTGTAATCCACACCGAAGGTGGAACGAAACTTTAGTTTTGGTGTGATTGCATAATCGAGGTAAATGTTGCCGATATAATGGTAGCTGTAAGACCATAAGTTTACCGTCCCGGTAAGTACCGCGATATTGTCAAAGTTCACCCATTTTAAAGGCGTTCCCTTCTCATCAAAGATTGGAAGATAGGTGGGGATATTTAAAGAGGCCTGCAATAATGTTCCATTGGCCCCGTTTGCAGGCCGTGCCTGGTTACGGTGGCTCCTGGAAATGGCATTGCTGCTTCCCAAAGCTATTTTTGAATTGAGTTTATGGTCCAGGTTAACTTTTAAGCTCGCCCTGTCAAAAGACATCGGCTTCCATATCGATTCCTGATCTGTATAGCCTCCCCCCAGATAGAACCGCGTCCTGTCTGAGCCCCCCTGCAACGAAAGGTCATAACTACGCAGGGATGCTGTACGGTTCAGATAACTCATTCTATCATAAGTAGGCTGTTCTTCTGGCAAACCCCGACCGGCAACCCCATTGATGACCTCACTTGCAGGCCGGAAAGGCTGGGCCTTGCCCATGTTCCGGCTATACTCATTTATCAGCGCCGCATGCTCTGCTCCGGTAGTGGTTTTCCATACCCTATCTTCCGGCGCCCAGCCTAAACCCTCCGAGCCATTAAATTCTATCCTGGTCTTTTGTCCGAAATTCCCCCTTTTTGTTGTCACCAGCACTATACCATTGGCGCCCCTGGAGCCATAGATGGCAATGGCTGTAGCGTCTTTCAATATTTCTATACTTTCAATATCTGAAGGATTGAGATCAGAAAGTGGTGATGTTGCCCGTTCCTGCGCTATATTCTGCAGACTGTTGTTATTGACCCAAACCCCATCAATGATATACAGGGGATCATTGGTCGCATTGATGGAAGTGGCTCCCCTAACACGGATAAATATATCCGATCCCGGCACGCCGGTATTTGAATTGATCTGTACGCCTGCAGCCTTCCCCTGCAGCTGGGCATCAAAACCCGCTTCAGGAATATTTTTTGTTCCTGAAGGGTCTATTTTAGACACTGAGCCAATCAAATCTTTACGTTGCTGCGTGCCATAGCCTATAATGACCACGTCATTCAGCTGACCGGTGATTTCTTTCAGCCTGATCAGAATAGGGCTCCCATTCGCAACAACATCCTTTTTTTCATAAGAAATATGTCTGATCTCAAGTGTGTAAGGAAATTTTTGCCCGGTTACAAAATCAAAACGGCCATCCGGATCGGTTTGTACCGTATGTGTAGTACCCGTAATGTGTATGCTTACTCCAGGAATCCCCTGTTTGGTAAGTGAATCTATGACCTGTCCTTTCAGGGTTGAGTTGATCAAGGGTTGCGTTTGCGCAATAGAAACAAATGGCAATAATAACAATACGGCAATACTGATGCGGCATATCCGTACCTTTTTTAATAAAGAACAGGCATAATGGTAATGCCCGGCCTTTTTAAAATTTTGCATAACTTTAAAAAGTTTTAATTAATAAAATCTGTTGGTTAAAACGAATTGGCTTTTCAGTAAGTGATTGGCGTTGCGTACTGAAGGCCAGGTAAAGGCAGGATACTCATCCTGTCTTTATTGTTTGTTCTTAATTGAAATGCTATTGCATGAAACAGCAACAACAGCGAGCGGAACCCCTCAATAGATCTGGACTGCAGAGCGCAATTTCCTTTTTGAAATGTAAAGCTTGTTTCATTATTTGAGTTTTAGTTCAACCATTATCATTAATGGTCTTATTTGTTTATTGATCCGTCAATTCCAGACAAATGTAGCTGCATTTTTCTAAAAAACAAATTAAATCTACCTATTTAGTAGTATTTATTATATTTGCAGTCTAAATACTCAATTAACCTTAAAATTATGTACAATTCTAAATTCAAACTGGTTCTCGGATGGAGTCTTTTTATTATCGTATTCTACATCTTTTGGCTGCTCGCTTACTTTGTATTGGCAAAATTTGCACTTAGTGAAATTTCCAACTTTCGTTATGGGAACATGGGCCTTTCGGAGGCATTAAGTCTGGGGAATATTTTCTGGTACCTAATTTACATTGGGGGCATCGCTTTATGCATGTATGTCATCAGGCTGTTCATCGTAAAATCGCCCGCGCCTAAATCTGCAGCCTTAATTTATGCGGTTTTAATTGTCATTTCAGAAGCGGTTTTGGTAAAAGGATTAGCTGACAGCAGCCCTATGATTAATATTTTTCCGCATATAGCCATTAACACCTGCTTTTTATTCGGGATCATCTTTACCTATTTTAAACAAGGGGCCGTTGGGCTAAAAACTCAGGCAGACTAATGCAATGCATCAAACAGGATCTCTACGGGATGTAAAGCCCGTTTGCCTGTACCATCTTTAATCTGGTGCCTGCAGCTGGTTCCTGTTGCGGCGATTACTACGCCTTCAGCTTGCTTTCTTACTTCCGGGAATAAAACCAATTCGCCGATCTGCATGGACAAGGCGTAGTGTTCTTTCTCGTAACCAAAAGACCCTGCCATGCCGCAGCAACCCGAAGCGATGGTTTCAACTTTATAGTTTTCCGGAAAACGCAGCAGCTGCTCGGTAGCTGTTAATAGTCCGAGTGCTTTTTGCTGGCAATGGCCATGCAGCTTGATGGTTTTATGTCCAGTGCTAAACTGTGATTTTAAAATGCGTCCGGCTTTCATTTCCTGGATCAGGAACTCATCGATAAGCATTGTATTTGAGGCCAGCTTTTTTGCAGCAGCGATCTGGCTTTCATCGACCAGGTCCGGGTATTCATCCCTGAAGGTAAGAATGGCTGAAGGCTCTATACCAATAAGGGGTGTATCTGCGGAAACCAGGAGGCTCAGCTGTTTTACATTGTAATCTGCAATTTGTTTTGCCTTACGCAGCAAGCCTTTGGAAATGCTTGCCCTGCCGCTCTCTTTATGTTCTGGGATGATGACCTGGTAGCCCAGTTTGTTTAACAGCTGTACCGCTTTAATGCCGATCTCGGCATCCTGGTAATTGGTAAACTCGTCGCAAAACAGGTATACTTTTTTTTGCGGTTGCGCTCTTTCCTTTTTAGCCGCTCTGCGGAACCAATTTTTCAGGGTAGTGTGATGCAGTTCCGGCATGCTCCTCTGAACAGCAAAACCTGCCATTCTTTTGATCAGGGTGCTCATTACCCTACCCGCAATTACATAATTGTAGAGCTGAGGCATCAATGCCATAAACCTGGAAATTGTATTAAAGCCGGCCACCATCCGCGACCTGAGCGGAACGCCATTTGCATCCTGATAGGCCTGTAAAAATTCGGCCTTCAGTTTGGCCATATCAACATTGGAAGGACATTCAGACTTGCAGCCTTTACAGCCCAGGCATAGGTCCATTACTTCCTTAATTTCAGGATGATCAAAAGGATTGGCTTTAGCAGAATTGGTCAGAAAAGTCCGAAGCACATTGGCCCTGGCCCGGGTAGTATCCTTTTCGTTCCTTGTAGCCATGTATGAAGGGCACATGGTGCCCCCTGCAAGTTGCGATTTGCGGCAATCACCCGAGCCGTTGCATTGCTCTGCATGTTGTAGTACATTTTGTCCATGATAGCGGAATACTGTTGATATTTCTCTTGCTGGCTGTCCCGGGGTATACCGCAGCATGGTATTCATGGCTGGGGTGTCAACAATTTTTCCTGGATTGAAGATGTGTTTGGGGTCCCAGGTATCTTTCAATTCCCTGAGCAAGGCATAATTTTTAGGCCCGATCATTTGTTCAATAAACTCTCCACGAAGCCTGCCATCGCCATGCTCGCCACTCAGCGAACCCTTGTATTTTTTCACCAGTGTAGCCACCTCTTCGGCGATAACACGAAACATCCGGTTACCTTCCTCCGTTTTCAGGTTCAGAATAGGGCGCAAATGAAGTTCACCTGAACCCGCATGTGCATAATGCACCGAATGTAGCCCATGCTTTTCCAGTACCTGATTAAATTCACGGATGTAAGCCGGCAAATCCTGTACATCTACTGCGGTATCTTCAATTACAGGTACCGCCTTCTCATCGCCGGGAAGGTTACTGAGCAGACCAAGTCCGGCCTTTCTGAGTGTCCATACCTTTTTGGTATCGGCGCCATACAATACCGGAAAATGATAACCCAGGCCCGCAGCACGCATTTCCTTCTCAGCCCTTGCTGTAATCCGTTCAACTTCTTCAAGCTTATCCGCAGCGTATTCTATAACCAACAGTGCAGCTGGGTCACCCTTTACAAAAAAACGGTTCTGCAATTGTTCCAGGTTGGTTTTAGTACACTCCAGTATGTAATGATCAATCAGTTCTACGGCATAGGGCTGATACTTAAGCGCAATCAAATTGGCTTTCAGCGCATCTTCTATAGACGAAAAATGAGCGCACAACAAACCGCTGTGCAACGGAGGTAAAGGCTCCAGCCCCAGTGTGATCTCCGTGATAAAAGCCAGCGTACCTTCTGAACCACAGATAAGCTGACAGAAATTGAAATCTGGTCCACCGGCTGTAAAAGGCGCAGTTTCCAGCAGCAGGTCTACCGCATATCCGGTATTTCTCCTTTCTATGCTTTTTTTGGGAAATTCTTTGCGGATTTCCTGTTGGTTTTCATAGTTGCCCAGCTGGCCCCTCACCGAACGGTAGAGCGTCGCTTCAAGCGTATCGCCTTCGCATTTCTGAATAAACTCCTCAAAATTCAATGCCCTAAACTCCACTTCCGATCCATCGCTCAGCAAGGCCTTTATGGCCAGTGTATGTTCACGGGTGCTTTTATAAACAACCGAATTGGAGCCACAGGAATTGTTACCAACCATACCGCCAATCATAGCGCGGTTGGCAGTAGAAGTTTCCGGACCAAAAAAAAGCCCGTGAGGCTTTAAAAACAGGTTAAGTTCATCTCTTACCACACCAGGCTGTACACGCACCTGGCGCTTACCGGTATCCAATTCCAGTATCTGGTTAAAATGTTTGGATACATCAACCACAATACCGTTGCCTACTACCTGCCCTGCCAGGGAGGTGCCTGCAGCCCTTGGAATAAGCGAAACATGTTCCTTGGCCGCAAATGCAATGAGTTTTTTCAGATCTGCAACCGTTGCAGGAATGCTTACTGCCAGTGGCATTTCGGCATAAGCTGAAGCATCCGTAGCATACAGGATGCGCATCAGCTCATCGCTATAAAATTCTCCCGAAAGCTCATTAGCCAGATGCTTCAGCTTTTGTTTCATTTATCTACAGGTCAAACTTAATACCCTGGGCCAAAGGTAAGGTATTGGAATAATTAATGGTATTGGTTTGTCTGCGCATATAAGCTTTCCAGGCATCGGATCCGCTTTCCCTTCCACCACCTGTTTCTTTTTCGCCGCCAAAGGCGCCACCTATTTCGGCACCGGAAGTACCAATGTTAACGTTGGCTATGCCGCAATCAGAGCCTGCGGCCGACAGGAATTGTTCTGCCTCACGCAGGTTTAGGGTCATGATGGCTGAAGATAATCCCTGCGGCACACCATTCTGCAAGGCGATGGCCTGGTCAAGCGTTTTATATTTTATCAGGTACAGAATTGGTGCAAATGTCTCTTCCTGCACAATTTCGCAATGATTTTCTACTTCGGCAATGCAGGGTTTTACATAACAGCCCGAAGCATAGGCATCGCCATCCAACACCCCGCCTTCAACTACAAATTCAGCACCTTCTTTTTTACCCTTTGCTATGGCCTGTGTATATTGTTCAACCGCGGCGGTATCTATAAGCGGACCAACATGGTTGTGCTGGTCCAGCGGATCACCAATGCGCAGCTGTCCGTATGCTTTAACCAGTTTATTTTTGAATTCCTCGTAAATATCTTCATGGATGATCAGCCGCCTTGTAGATGTGCAGCGCTGACCGGCGGTACCTACAGCCCCGAAAACTGCACCAATAATAGACATCTCCAGATCAGCATCCCTGGAAATGATGATGGCGTTGTTACCTCCCAGTTCAAGGATGCTGCGCCCAAACCTTGTGGCCACAGCTGCAGAAACGATGCGGCCAACACGGGTTGAACCGGTAAAGGAAACCAGTGGGATCCGCTTATCGTTGTTCATCTTATCGCCCACCGCATTACCGATCAGCAGGCTGCTGATCCCTTCAGGCATGTCGTTGTCTTTAAGCACTTTTGCAATGATGTGCTGACAGGCTACCGCACACAAAGGCGTTTTCGAGGAAGGTTTCCATACGCATACGTTGCCGCATACCCAAGCCAGGGCCGTGTTCCAGCTCCATACCGCTACCGGGAAATTGAAAGCCGAAATGATCCCCACAACCCCCATAGGGTGCCATTGTTCATACATGCGGTGATTGGAACGTTCGGAATGCATAGTTAAGCCATACAGCTGGCGCGAAAGTCCGACTGCAAAATCACAGATGTCGATCATCTCCTGTACCTCACCCAAACCTTCCTGCAGGCTTTTACCCATCTCGTAAGATACCAGGGTACCCAGGTCTTGTTTGTGCACACGTAGTGCATCCCCAAACTGCCTTACTATCTCTCCCCTTTTTGGAGCAGGTACATTGCGCCAGAAAAGAAAAGCTTCCCCTGCTTTTTTCATTACCGCCTCATAGGCAGCTTCATCAGCTACCTGCACACTGGCAATGGCCTGTCCATTCACCGGTGAATAAGACACTATGTTTTTACCACCGGTTTCCAGCCAGTGATTACCTGTGGAGGTCCCGGAGTTCGTTTCGTTAATACCCAATCGGGTCAATATTTCAGTAATTTTCATCATTTCTTTTTTTGATCAGCCTTTTGTTTGTTTGGTGTACGTGCTTTCAAAGATCTTATCGGCATTGCCGGTTTCAAAGCCCTCTCTGCGGTGTTCAGCCCGAATCTCCGCTGCAGGTAGATCTACGTACTGCGGCAGTACCAGTCGTTCAGAGAACTCCACATAACTGCCGGCAATTTCCATTTTTTCGCCATTGGCAAAAACCGCTTCCTGCATTTCTGCTACGGTGCTGCTTTGGCGCAACAGCCCATCAGGGCTCACTTTAATTTTTCCACCCTCTGTATTCAGTTTCAATCCTAAGGATTCTACAAAAGCATTAAAATCCTCAAGATGTCTGTACCCCGGTTTCAGATCGTGCACGCTGATGGTATAATGGTTCAGGTAATACCTGTTGTAAATTACCCAGGCAGCATATTCGCTTTCTTCCAGCAGGGCCTGGTAATCAGATTTTTCAGGCAATTGCCATAAAGGCTGGTGAAAAAATTCACCGATCTGCTCCCCCTTGTCCAGGTTCAGCGCATCAACCGGGTCTGCACTGATGTGCCTGGTATATTTTTCAATCAAAGCCTGCGCCCTGTCTGAAAGTTTTTCTACCATTAACTCACTCATAAATATCCTCGGATATTCCGGTGAAGGCGGGGCATACCAGTAAGCATTTAGCTTTTTACCTTCAAAGTAATAATTGTCCCTTTTCCGGTAGCCGTGATGCAGAAATATCTTTTCAAAAGATGCAATTCCCAGGTGTGGCACACCCAGTGTGCGGAAAGCAATATGATCGTTAACGATTTCGTCCTGCCCTTGTATTACACCGTTACTGATCAATGCATTGGTTATTTTTTTTACCGCCGGAACCTGCTGACTGTACCTTTCAAAAAGGATATTTAAAAAAGTGTCCAGCGGACTTTGATTGTCAAAATTCATCGGTTTTGTGTTTATGCTACTTCAATTTCACCTAAAATGCCCTTTTCAAAAAGCTGACCAGTCTGCGTGGCCAATAATCCTTCAAATGGGATGTCTTCCTGTTTAATGAAACCTTTGGCTGGCAAAGCGCCATTGGCCACCATTTCAATAACTGCAACCAGGCTGGCTGCTGTAGTCCAGGAAATTGCCCTCCAGGTCTGCCCATCTATGGTAACAGGATTGTACGACTTACAGAACTCGTTCCTTTTCAGCTGCCCGTCTTTCCAGCCCTCGGCTGCTGCATATACCAATACCACGTCTTCCGCTACTTCCGGCTTGGCATTTTTAAGGATATCTTCCAGCTGCTGTTTGTTATTTTTTAAATGCAGCTCATGGATTAAGAAGTTCATCAGGTCACAATGTCCAGGATAGCGGATGGTCTTATAGTCCAGCTTATCTACACGTCCGGCGTAGGTTTCGCACATGGTGCCCAGACCTCCGGAAGTATAAAACGCTTCATAGGCTGCCCCTTCTATATTGATCGTTTCCTTGCCCTGTAAACTCACAACCTGCTTACGCTGTCCATTATGAATGGCTTCTGCATCATTGATGTATTCATTTACCACGCCAGCGGCCGACCAGGTAAAGGAATAACCCAGCTCGCCATTCGGATATTTAGGCAAAGCGCCTACACGCATTTCAATAGAACGCAGTTTTTCAAAATCTTTGGCCAGGTGTGCCCCAATAATACCAATAATACCGGGTGCAAGCCCGCATTGCGGGGCCATTACTGCTGTAGCCGTCTCGCTTAAACCGATGATATATTTGGTCGTCTCCACATCTTCGGTAAGGTCGAAATAACTCTTACCTTCCTGGTGTGCAATCCTGGCTATGGTTTTATTCAGAAAATAAGGCAGGGCCGAAACTACTGCGTCATGGCCGGCAATCATTTGCTGCATCAGTACCTCATCTGTAACATCTCCCGTAACTACATTAAACGGAAGTTCGTAAGGATAATGAGGTGCCTGTTTGTCCATACCGGTTACCTGAAACTGCTTGCTGAGCAGTACGCCAACCAGTGTACCTACTTTGCCGAGGCCAAGTGTCAATACTTTTTCAATCATTGGTCTATATTATATTTGGTAAAAACAGCTCAAATATCCATACATTTACCATTAGCAAACAATACATAATAATTAACAAATGATAAGTACAGCTAATCAATTAGAACTCCGGCAACTAAATTATTTTAAAGTCCTGGCCGAAGAGCTTCACTACCGGAAGGCTTCGGAGCTTCTTTTCATTTCACAGTCGGCCTTAAGCCAGCAGATTAAACACCTGGAAGGCACATTGAAAGTTTCTTTATTTGAAAGAACCAACAGAAAGGTAGCATTAAGCGATGCCGGCAAACTGTTTTATAAAGATGTGCTGCAGGTGTTGAACAAAGTGGAAATTGCAGCAACCAATATTAAATTGTACACCGCGGGAAATACCGGTCAGATTGGGATTGGCTTTGTAGCTTCGGCAATGGCTTCTGTTTTACCTGCTTTACTTAAGCAATTTAATAGCGATTGCCCCAATATCAGGTTCAGACTGGATGAGCTCAACAATGCAGAACAGCTGATTGCCCTGCAAAATGAAACACTTGACCTTGGCTTTATGCGTTCCAACCATTTACCGGACGGCTTTAGCAGTAAAAGGGTATATACCGAAACCTTTTCACTGGTTTTACCGGCAAATCATCCGGTTACCGATGCCGGATTCAGGAATATAGGTCAGTTCAGGGACGAGAATTTCATTCTTTTTCCAAATGAACAAAGCCAGCTCTATTACCAGCAGATCATTAACCTTTGTGCAGACCAGGGTTTTGCGCCCAAGGTTGCCCATCGTTCCATTCATGCGCCAACCATTTTCAGGCTGGTAGAAAACGGGATGGGGCTGTCGGTCATTCCCACTTCACTGGCCTCCACTGAAAACCCGAATATCCGTTTTATTGAATTAAAGGATATTCCGCAGCAAACAGCCTTATACGCAGTCTGGAAAAAACTAAACAGCAATCCGGCCTTACCTTATTTCCTGGAGATGCTGGTAGCACAATAAAAAAATTCGACATTCCGATGGCAGATTTTTTTTTATCTGCTTTTTAATTTTGCACTTTAATTCAGTACATAATGATAAAAAAGCTCTTTTCTTACCTCGGGATATTTTCCATAAGCTTTTTATCATTACTTCCTTTAACGCTTCTTTACATTTTTGCTTATGGCCTCTACATCCTCATCTACTACGTTTTTGGTTACCGTAAAAAGGTTGTCAGACAAAACCTGGCCAATGCACTCCCTGATAAAACACCGGCTGAGCTTAAAGCCATTGAAAAGAGGTTCTACCGGTACCTTGCAGACCTGATATTTGAAGTTGTTAAAATGAAGAGCATTTCGGAGACCCAAATCCGGAAACGTTTCATTTTTAAAAATAAGGATCAGATTGAAACCTATCTAAAAAACGGACAAAGCGTGCTGATCTGCGCTGCACATTATGGCAACTGGGAATGGGGTACTTTAGGAATCGGTTTAAATTTTAAGGCAAATCATTACCCCATATACAAGCCATTAAACAATCCTTTTTTTGATCAATGGTTTAAAAAAGTGCGCAGTCGTTTTGGCAATAGACTAGTCGCCATGCGGCAGACCTTGAGGGCGCTTCAGGAAGCTAAAGATCAATTGAGTATATTCAGCTTTGGTAACGACCAGGCCCCGTCGTGGAATGAATCGCACTACTGGACCACTTTTCTGCACCAGCCCGCTTCTATACAATTGGGCATAGAGAAGATTGCCAGAAAAACGAACCAGCCCATATTTTACTTTAAAGTGAATCGTATTAAAAGAGGCTACTATACCGTAGACTGTGTTCCATTATGTTTGAACCCGGCAGAAACTGCTGAATTCGAGATCACGGAAATGCATACCCGGGTATTGGAAGAAATGATCAGAAAGGAACCTGCTTACTGGCTCTGGAGCCACAAAAGATGGAAACACAAACCAAGACTAGGCTGATTTGCAGCAATTCCCTATATTTAGCCGGCGCAAATGTAATGGGTAATTATAGGGATTATACGGATCAGGAACTGACGGCACTGTTAAAAAGCAGTGACCATAAGGCCTTTACCGAGATTTTTGACCGCTACAACAGCCTGCTCTACATCCATGCTTTTAAAAAATTAAGGGACCGGGAAACTGCAAAAGATGTGGTACAGGACACCTTATCGGCCTTGTGGCACAAGCACGAAACACTTGACGTAGCCAACAACCTGGGCGGTTATCTATACACCGCTTTAAAACACAAGATCTTTGACCTGCTTGCCCGGCAACAGGTGGGCCAGAAACATGTTGTGGCCCTGCAGGAATACCTAAACAAGGGAAATTTTCTGGCCGACCACCTGGTACGCGAAAAGCAGCTTGCAGCCATTATTGAAAAGGAAATTGCGGCACTGCCCCCACGTATGCGCGAGGTTTTTGAACTGAGCAGAAAAGAAAACCTGAGCCACAAACAAATTGCGGAACGCATGGCCATATCGGAACAAACGGTTACCGACCAGGTAAAAAAGGCTTTAAAGATATTAAAACCACGTATCGGACTGGTCATTGCCGCTATATATTTTATCCGCTAAAAATATTTTTATTTCGTATCCCCCCTGGACTGCCCATTGCCGTATTGGTTATCATTAAGGCTAAACCATGAACCAAACAGAAGCAACCGCATTACTCCAAAGGTACAAAGCCGGGACCTGCAGCGAAGAAGAAAAAGCAAAGCTGGAAAGCTGGTATTTGCAGTGGAACAATGATGATCATACTTTTGAAGAAGCAGAGTTGCTCAGTTTGCAAAAGGAAATGTGGCTTAACATGCCTTCAAAGCCTTCGCCCCCCAAAACGCTCAGTTTATGGCCTAAAATAGCTGTTGCAGCTGCTGTAGTTATCGCAGTAAGCGCCGGAATCTGGTTTTATACCGCACAACAACGTGAACATGGGATAAGAAAAGAATTACTGGCCAATGATATTGCACCGGGCAAAAACACCGCAACACTTACCCTTGCCAGCGGAGAAAAAATAAACCTTAGTACTGCAAAGACGGGCGTGACGATAAACGAAGGAAAACTGGTCTACAACGATGGCACAAATATCAGCGCCGCCACCGGTACGCAAGCTGTTATTGCAGCTACCCCAAAAGGAGGCACTTATCAGATCACCCTCTCTGATGGGAGCAAAGTATGGCTTAATGCCGCTTCCTCCGTTAAATTTCCTTCAGTATTTGACAAACAGGGCTCAAGAAAGGTCAGTTTAACAGGCGAGGCTTATTTTGAAGTGGCCAAAGACAAAACCAGGCCTTTTATTGTAACTACAGATAAGCAGGAAGTTGCAGTTTTGGGTACACATTTTAATATTAACAGTTATACGGAAGAACCTATTCAAAAAACTACGCTATTGGAGGGTTCTGTGAAAGTAAATGCTTTTAATGCCAGTTATTTATTAATTCCCGGGCAACAGGCTAATTTAAAAAATAATCGTGTGCTTATTGAAAATGCCGATATCAGCCAAACGATGGCCTGGAAAAACGGACGTTTTGTATTTACCGGCGAAGACTTGGAAAGTATTATGCGCAAAATATCCAGATGGTATGATGTGGAAGTTGATTTTCAGGATAATACTCAAAAAATATCATTCATTGGCGTCATTTCCCGCAATAAAAATATTTCATCTGTATTGCAACTCATTGAAGAAACTGGAAATGTTCATTTTAAAATAGCAGGAAGGAGAATTACAGTTATGAAATAAGGCTACCAATTTGAATACAAAAGGAAAGATGGGAGCTTAAAAAAGCCAGGAGAGATCCGACCCTCCCCCGGCAAATGCCTGAGTTTACCCATCAAAATCGTGCTAAACAATTGTCAACAAACCAAACCCAAACAATCAAATATATGATTTATATTAATCTTGGGATAAAGCAAGCTGCTGATATCCTTAAAGAATTTATGCCTGCAAATTACCGGGCATGTAAAAACAAATGGATAATGAGGATAAACCTAATCATCATCTTAATGACCAGCTTTCTCCTTCAGGTAAGTGCCGGCAGTTTTGCTCAGAAAATTACGCTGAATGAGAAAAATGCAAGTTTTGAAGCCATTATTAATAAAATACAGGCACAGAGCGGCTACGATTTCATAGGCAATACAGTATTGATCAGAACGGCTAAACCAGTGAGCATCAACGTAAAAGAAATAAGCCTGGCACAGGCACTTGAGCTTTGTTTTGCCAACCAGGACCTTTCCTACACTTTGAAAGACAAAACCGTAGTGATCAAACACAAGCAGGCCTCTATTTTTGATAAAGTAGTAGATTTTTTTACCGCAATAGAAATCCGTGGCAAAGTGCTGGACGAAAAAGGCAACCCACTTGCCGGGGCATCCATTAAAGTTAAAGGTTCTGATAAAGGAACCGTAAGCAATTCCAACGGAGAGTTCTTATTGGAAAACCTCAATGAAAATGCAATCCTGCAGATCCATTTTGTAGGTTATATCACAAAGGAAATAACGGCTAAGGTGCTTAAGGAGAACCCGGTGGTAAGGCTGGAAATCAATACTGGAGAATTAAATGAAGTAGCAGTTGTATCTACCGGATATCAGAAAATACCAACAGAACAACTGACCGGCTCAACTTCAACAATTAATAAAAAAGCCTACGAATCCCCTATCATTACCAATAATTTCTTACAGGGGCTTCAAAACAAATTGCCAGGAGTTTTAATCAATGGCGACTTAAAATTCGAAGGCAATTCACTGTTCCAGATCAGGGGTATTTCTACCATTTCTGCTACCAAACAGCCCCTGGTTGTAGTAGATGGCTATCCTACAGAACTAAGCCTGGACGCCATCAACCCAAATGAAATTGAATCGGTAACCGTTTTAAAAGATGCCGCTGCTGCTGCCATCTATGGGGTAAGGGCCTCTAACGGGGTGATTATTGTAGAACGCAAAAAGGCAGTAAAAGGTGATGCGAAATTCGAATTCAGGAGTACCCTTAGTGTAACATCGAAAGAGGATTATACCACTTACCGACTGGCACCAAACACTGCACGGATGAACTATAGAATAGATTCTTACGATAGAACCGGAAGCCAGAATCGTGATTATTTCACCAATAACCCGGGAAGATATAACGGAGGTGATGAACCTCTAATAGACCTGGCATCTGGGTTAATTACAAGGGCCGAGATGGAAAAGAGAATGGCAGAACAGTATGCTTATGATAACAAAGATGATTATAGCCGTTTTTTCGAACAAAATAAAGTAACACAGCAGTACGACTTTAATTTTTCTGGTGGTACGGAAAAGGCCCTTTACTACATATCATCAAACCTCACCAGGAACCAGAATTCAAAGATAAAATCGAACGACCAGCGCTTCCTTCTTTCAGGAAGGGGGACCTATAACTTCAATGATAAGTTATCTTTTGTATTGACCACCGATTTCATGCAGAACAAGGGTAATGGGACTCCTGTATACAATTATACAGACTTCTATTCATTTGAGCGGTTCCAGGACGACAATGGCACTCCTTTATCAACATTTGCGGGCTCACCTACCAACCCGCTATATAACCCAGGTATTATTGCCAAAGGATATTATGACAATCGTTACTACCCGCTAAAAGAGATTAATGAGGTAAGCGATCAGAGTAAATCAACATCTAATAAGGTAGTAGGTGATTTGTTCTATAAGATAATACCAGGACTGACGTTAAAAATGGGTGGGGTTTATGAGTACAGCAGCAACAATATTAAACATTACGCCTCCGAGAACGCTGCAGAAATTAAGCAATACGTAAATTTATATTCAGAGGTAGGAACAGACGGCAGCATCAAATTCAATTTGCCAAAAGGAGGGTACAACAAAACCAAGGTGGGTACTACTACAGGCTATACTTTACGTGCCCAGTTAAACTACGACAAAAAATTAAATGAAGATCACGCTATCAATGTAATTACTGGTGCTGAAATCCGTAAAGTTACTTCAGAGTTAAATGGCTACGCAAATTTTGGTTACAGTGAGCAGACGTTATTGCAGCAACCAGTAGATTATAATAAAATCCTGACAGGTTCCTGGTTCAATACGCTTTTCCCTAACAACTCCCTTTCCTATACAGATCTTTTCCAGAAAACCTTCAGTGATGACCGTTTTGCATCTGCCTATTTCAATGGAGTATATGGCTATAAATCAAAGTACATGGTCTCCGGAAGTATCCGTATTGACCAGTCTAATCTTTTCGGGACTGACCCGAAATACCGCTATAAACCACTGTGGTCATTTGGTGTGGCATGGAATGTAGACAAGGAAGCTTTTATGGAAAATGCAGTATGGATAAACAAACTAAAGCTTAGAATATCGGATGGTTTTAACGGAAATGTCTCCAAGGCCAGTTTACCTCAGATTCTTGCCAATTATGCTCAAAACTTACGTACCTCACCCACTTCTACAGGTTTAAATATTCAGAGTCTGGAAAATAGTGCTCTGCGTTGGGAAGAAACCAGTAATTTCAACACAGGTCTAGATTTTACCCTGTTTAACCGCATATCAGGAAGTATTGATTATTACAGCAAACGAAGCAGCGATTTATTAGGTAATACAGCAATCGACCCTACCAAAGGAGCCTCATTTACGACGTTAAATTCTGCAAAAATAAACAATAAAGGACTTGAAATAAGTCTAAACAGCGACTGGTTACATCGCAAGGGCTTTAACTGGAACACCGGTATTGCATTTTCCTACAATACAAGCAAAGTGCTGAACGTTTACCAGAACAACCTTAAACTAAATTATCAATATGTAGATGGCTCAAACGCAAACAATTACATCGTAGGTTATCCGGTTGGTGCCATGTTCAGCTTTAGGTTTGCTGGCCTAAATCAAAGAGGGCTTCCTACTGTGTATGACAAAAATGGGAATACCAAGGAACTTTATGCCAATACCAACGACGAAGGAATAAACGATCTGAACTATTCCGGAAATGGCGTTCCGCCTTACGCAATAGGTATCAGCAACCGCTTTGATATTGGCCCTTTCTATTTATATGCGATGGTTGATCTGTATACTGGTTTTAAAACCCGCATTCCAAGGCCTTCGATATTTAGTAACCGCCCGCTGGAAGGTGCAGAAAACTATTTCAGAACAGCTGGAGACGAAGCAAATACTGATGTATTAGGCTTTTATGCCTTTTCAAACATGGATATCACAAGGACTTTCGCTGTGTATGACAATTCTGACAAATACGTTGTAAATGGTTCTTACATTTTATTGAGAGATGTTACACTATCTTACCGATTTAAAAATCAGGTTTTTAAACAACTCGGCTTTAGCAATTTTGAGCTGAAAGCTCAGGGATCTAACCTTTTCACTAAAGGCTTCAATAAATATAATTACAGCCTTGCTACCGGAAATTATGCCAGGAGAAACCTTGTGCCAACTTTCACCATTGGCTTATTCACTAACTTTTAATCCCAGATCATGAAAACCAGAATATACTATACTTTGCTTGTTTGCTGTGTATTCAGCTTGTTCTCTTCCTGTAAAAAATTCCTGGAAGTAGAGCCTAAGGGGAAAGTAATTTTAAAAACACTTACCGATTATGATCTGCTGCTGAACAGCCAAAACCTGACCAGCAGCGGAGAGCAATTGCTCAACCAAATGTCTGACGACCTGGATATTCCAACTGTAGATCCTATGACCAGGACAACCACCATATTGAGTTATGTGTGGTCCAACGACCTTAACCCGACAGTTAATGAAAGCCCGTTGGTATGGGGCAAGCATTATGCTAATATCTATGCCTTTAATGCAGTAATCAATGGTGTTGAACAGGCAACAACTGGAACTCCAAAGGAAAAGAAAAAGCTTAAAGCTGAAGCACTGGTAGGCAGGGCATTTGAATACTTGTACCTGGTAAATTTATATGCCAGGACCTATAACGCTGCAACAGCCAATACAGACCTGGCAGTTCCTTTCATTATCTCAACAGACATCATGAACAAAACACCCGAAAGGTCTGTGGTAAATTTCATCTACGGAAAAATCATTGATGACATCAATGCTGCTATACCCGACCTGCCGGCAAACAACAACACCAACAAATTCAGGGGATCAGTAAACGCAGCATATAGTATCCTAGCCAGGACCTATTATTACATGAATAACTTTACAGAAGCTGCAAAATATGCAGACCTTGCATTAAAAGAACCAGGAACAGGTTTGATGGATTACAATCCTGTTGCTACTAAAGCAGATATCCCCAATATGCCAATCAACAAACAGGAAATCTATGCCCGTTATGGAACAAATCCGGCTTCGGTAGTACTTCCTACGGTAGAATTCCTGAAGATGTTTGACAAAAATGACCTGCGTTTAAAACTATACTATACAAAACTGGGCGATTTTACATTTCCTACCCGTGGGGTAAGCCAGTTTTCACCAAATGGTAGTGCCGTTAGTTTTGGTACTTCTGTAGCGGAAATGAAACTTATCATTGCCGAAGCAGCGGCAAGGGCAAATAACCTGCAGTTGGCATTAGACCAAATGAACGACATCCGCAAATTCCGTACCGCGACCGCCGCTTATCAGCCTTTCCAATCGTCAGACAAAGAAGTGGTGTTACAGCGTGTACTTCTGGAACGCAGGTTTGAACTCGCCTTTAAAGGAATGAGGTGGATGGATATGCGCAAACTGGATGCAGAAAACAGAATGCCAGCCGTAAACCGTTTAAATGCAAAGGGAGACATCATCAGCACATTGGAGCCTCACAGCCCGAAATACGTGCTCAAGATACCTGCCGCTGTGTTGAACTTTAATCCGGATATGCCTCAAAATTAATCATACAGCATTCCTGGAAAGGCCAATTAACCTTTAATCCCTTTAAAAAATAACCTTTCTCCTTAAATCCCCGGACTTTGAGGGGAACGGTTATTTTTCTACCTTTACTGTGGCGAACCACATATAGGCCCTGCAGGCTTATGCCACAACATGATGCAACTGAACCCTGAAGCTGATTTTAACGAAGAAAAAACGCTCCTCTATCAAATCTCCACCGGAGATGAAAAAGTATTCAGTGTGTTTTTTCACCGCTACAGCCCTAAGGTTTACACCTATGCCTTAAAAATTGTAAAATCTGAATCGCTGTCGGAAGAAATTACCCAGGAAGTATTTGTAAAAATCTGGAACCTGGGCGAACAGCTCAATAGCATCGAAAACCTGGATGCATACCTGCGTGTATTCACACGTAATCAAACATTAAAAGTTTTGCGCCGACTGGCGCTGGAAGTCAGGACCAACAAAATGATGGCCCCGGGCTATACAGAAACCCATAATGAGACCGAGGAATACATCATCTTTAAAGATTCTGAAAAAATCCTCAACCAGGGCATTGCGCAACTCCCTGCCCAGCAGAAATTAGTATACCTGCTATGCCATCAGGAAGGCTTGAAGTATGAGGAAGCCGCCGAAAGGCTGAACATCTCCAAGCTCACTGTAAAAACCCATATGCAGCATGCACTCCGCTTTCTGCGCAATTATGTAAGCACCCATACCGATATTGCAGTGCTGGTCATCCTCATGACTTTTCTTGCCGAATTACATTAATCAACTTTTTTTCTTTTCCATTACTCCGACCTGCTTCGCCGGGGGTCTATATAAGAAAAGGAGTTTAGAACATCCACCCTATGCATATTAAATTAGAAAATTTATACCAGCGATATGTTGAAGGCACCTGTACAAACGAAGAACGTGCAGAACTGCTTTCTATCGTTGCAGCAAACCCTGACGACCCTGAACTTACAGGTTTGCTTGATGGTACCTGGAATAAAATAAATACAGCAGAAATGCAGTCACTGGATGATCCGGAAGACATGCTGAACAACATACTCGGTCAGCAAAAAAAATCAGTAGTCAAAAAAATCGGATGGTACCCTTATGCCGTAGCAGCATCTATCGTAATGGTTTTGGGCGCTGCCATCTTTTTTTATACCTCTAAGACCCCCACTGCCATACCGTCTAATCCAACAGCAGTCAACATTCCTCCGGGAACAAATAAAGCCACTTTAACCCTGTCTGACGGAAAAGTAATTACCCTGGACAATACAGCTGAAGGAGAAATTGCCACTCAGGCCGGGATCATCATACGTAAAACCAAGGATGGACAGCTTGTATACGACATAACAAAAGACCAGGAAACAAAAACCTCAGGTGCTCTGGCTTACAACACCATCGTTACACCCAGGGGCGGCCAATACCAGGTAAATCTACCCGATGGTACAAAAATATGGCTGAATGCCGCATCCTCATTAAAATACCCTGCAGTATTTAATGGCAAACAACGCAGGGTAGAACTAACAGGAGAAGCTTATTTCGAAGTAGCTAAAGACAAAACGCATCCGTTTGTTGTGGCTACAGATAAACAGGAAGTCCAGGTGCTGGGCACGCATTTCAACATCAACAGCTATGCGGATGAAAGTGTAACGAAAACAACTTTGCTGGAAGGCAGCGTAAAAGTGTCTTCCAAAGGCGCAGAAAGATTCTTATTACCAGGCCAGCAATCTGCATTACGCGGTAATGATCTGAATGTCTACCTGGTAGATACGGAAGAGGCCATAGCCTGGAAAAACGGTGACTTCCGGTTTAATGAAGCAGACCTGAGCAGCATCATGCGTCAGCTTTCGAGATGGTACAATGTTGATGTAAGTTTCGAGAAAAAACCTACAGCAGAACTTTTTCACTTTACAGCTTCCAGGAACATTAGCCTGGCAGATATGCAAAAAATATTTGAGTACAATGGTATTAACTTTAAAATAGAAGGGAGAATGCTTATAGTAAAATTATAACCAAAAAGATTTTACTTGAAAAAGAAAGCCGGAAGTGTTACGAGCACCCCCGGACTTAAGTTTCAGGTAAATAAAAAAATGAAATCGGGATAGACCACATTCAATTATCAACCCAATCGGGCAAAGGAATCTCTTCAAAAAGGGAAACGGTTTGCCACGACTAAACCAAACAAAAATATGAATAAAATTTTAGACGCATTAAGGGTCATGAAATTAATTATATGCTTACTAATCATCAGTATCCAGGCCAGTGCAACAGCATTTAGCCAGCGCATTAGCTTGAGTGAAAAAAACGCAAGCATAGAAAGTATCATTAAAAAAATTGAGCAGCAAAGCGGCTACTCTTTTTTCTATAAGATAGACCTGCTCAGAAATAACGCTTCTAAAATTAACCTCTCCTTAAAAAATGCAACGGTAGACCAGGCATTACAGCAAACACTAAGCAACCAGCCTTTAACCTTTGTTATTGTAAACAACACCGTTATCATTAAAGAAAAGCCTGCCGCCACTGATAGACCCAACAGCCCTGAGGCTAAAAAACCAGTACGCGGAAGGGTAACAGACGGCAAAGGCCCTATCCCCGGAGTTTCTGTAAGAATTGATGGTACGAATATGGCCACCATGACGGATGCAAACGGATACTTCACCTTAAACCTGGCTCCTGGTACTTATCGTATTGTTTTTACCTCTATTGGCTACGAGAGTAAACGCATTGAAAAGGTGATCACTGAAAACGACAACACAGAAATCAACGTGGTTTTAAATGTAGCCATTGCACAATTACAGGAAGCAGTAGTAATGGGTTACAGCACCAAAAAGGCCAGTGAGATCACAGGTGCATTGCAAACTTTCAATGCCAAGCAACTGGAAGGTGTAACCACCAACAACCTGATATCTTTACTGAAAGGAAAAGTTGCGGGTATGTACATCACTGAACCTTCAGGAGACCCAAATAACAAAGCATCCTTTGTTGTACGCGGGCAGGGTACTTTACCAATAACAGGTAGTACTACGCTTCGTGTCACCAATAACCTCAATCCATTAATTGTAGTAGATGGGATCATTTATCCCGATGTGGCCTATCCAAGCGATATCGTTTCTTCAACCGATATAGAAAGCATCACCCTATTAAAAGATGCAGCATCAACAGCCATTTACGGTTCACGCGCCAGCCAGGGTGTATTGGTGATCACCACAAAAAAAGGCGTTGCAGGCAACATGAAACTGGATATCAACAGCACTTTTGGTGTAAGCAAAAGATACATGGGTAAAATCGAGTTCATGAACAGCCAGGAATTATATGAACACCAGCGCAAAATGTTGTTGAACTCCTTTGCCATCAGAAATGAAGGCTTGAGTCAGGATGCTTACCTCACAAAATACCTGCCGCCCACTTCGGTATTAAACAATTACACCAACTGGAACGATGAAATATATCGTGATGCTATGGTGAAAACTGTAGATATCGGTTTGTCTGGTGGAACGGAAAAAACACGTTATTATTTTGGGGCCAACCGCTATGACGAGCAAGGTCCTTTAAAAGGCAACGACCTGTTAAGAAATAGCTTTAAGTTAAATCTGGAGCATAATATTACCAGTAAGCTAAGTCTTAACGCCAATATTAGTACAATATTTGACACTGGAAACAGAAGCCCGGTTGGCGGGATCACCCCCCTTTCTTTGCTGCCATGGTACACCTTAAACAACGATGATGGAACCCCTAAAAAAATATTGGGCACAGATGTGCTGAACAATATTTCTCAAAATCCGCTATACGATTTACCTTACAACAGTAACATTACCAAAACCCAAACGGTACTTGGTGTATTCTCAGCAAAATACAAATTGTTCGATTGGCTGACCCTTTCTTCTAACAACTCTTACAATACCACCTTCATTGACAATCAATCTTATGAAGATCGTTTGTCCTTAACTGGTACGGGAGATAAAGGAAGGCTTTCACAACGCAAAACAAATACTTATTCTTTCATGACTTCCAACCTGGTTACCGCACGTAAACAATTTGGTTTGCATACTGTAGGTGGCTTAGGAGGTTTCGAATACAATAAAAATGGCTCTGAATTTAATGCCCTCGCGGTAAAAAACATGCCTACAGGCGTTAAGGTTCCTTCTGCAGCTGCAGAAGTGTGGAATACCTTTAGCGGAAAATCCTTCGCGGGAGAAAAATACGTAAGGGCTTCCTATTCACTATTTTCTGAGGGCAATTACAACTATGACGAACGTTATTTCGCCAATGCTTCATACAGAATGGACTACTCCACCAATTTTGGTATAGAAAAAAGGGCTGGTCATTTTTATTCGGTAAGCGGCGCCTGGCTGGCCAGCAATGAGCAGTTCCTGAAAGGCAATAAATACCTTACCAATTTGAAAATCAGGGCAAGTTATGGTACCAGTGGTAAAGTAGCTGGAGAAGATTTCCTGACTGAGAGCTTCTACAATTTCAACTATCAGTATGGTGGCGATCCGGCAGGTATCATCAACCAGCTAGGAAACCGGCAAATTACCTGGGAACGTGCTTACGTAAGAAATCTGGGTATTGATTTAGGCTTGTTCAACAGGATTACCGTATCGGCCGATATCTATAGGAAACGCAATACAGATTTGCTTCAAAGAGTTGCCACACCTTCTGTATTAGGCGTACCCAGCCAGTACCAAAATATAGGTGCTATGGTTAACAAAGGTGTAGAACTGGTCCTTTCCAGCAGAAACCTTACCGGCAAATTCACCTGGGAAACTGGTTTTAACCTTACATTCAATAAAAACAAGATCACCAAACTGTACGATGGCAAACTTCAAAACGGATATTTTGGACTTCTTAAAGAAGGGGATGACATTAATACCGTACGTGCTGTGAAATGGATGGGTGTAAACAGTGAAACGGGCGCACCTCAATTTGAACGCCTGGAACTTGACCCGGCCACAAACACCTATACCAGCAAAATCGTAAACGTTTATGATGATATATTTAAAGGTTTAACCGGAGATGCTGCTGCAGCGCAGTACCAGTTGGTAGGCATGGGCGCTCCTAAATACTATGGTGGTATACTGAATACTTTTGGGTACAAAGGCTTTGAGCTGTCTGTATTGCTGAATTTTGCCGCCGACTATCTGGTATATAACAACTCGCGAAGCAGCTATTTTTCCTCAGAGGGAAACAATGTGTTGAGGTATAACCAGGTCAAACCAAGAAACGGGCAATCAATCTGGGAAAAACCAGGTGATAAAGCCACAGAGCCTATGATTTACCGCAGCCGTACAGATGGTGCTGATCAGCAGCTGCTCTCCAGATTCTGGGAAGACGCCAGTCACATCAGGGTGCGTAACGTAAGGCTAAGCTATTCTCTTCCTGCTCAAATCATAAACAAAGCAAAATTAACCCGCGCAAACATCTTCCTGAGTGGTGATAACCTGTTTGTCTTTACCAAAAAAACCTTTTACGGATCTGACCCTGAAGGTAACCTGGCCGGAGACACCAACAATTATGGCGTGAGTGCAGGTTATGGTGCCAGCCGCAAGTATCTATTGGGCGTACAATTAACATTTTAATGAAGCAGACAATGAAAAAGTACATACTATCCGCATATATATGTTTTGCAGCAATTGTATTGTTTGGCTGCAAAAAAGCAATTGATGAAAACATCAGGCCTTTTAACGATAAATCTGACAAAGAACTCTTAGCAACTCTTGATGGCTTAGCACTTGCTACAAACGGCAATTATGCCCTAATGGTTACCAAATCGGCTGGCGATAGCCAATATGCTATGAACTGGTTCAATTTAAGTGAACTTAAAGGCAATAACCTTCGTCCGGTGGTTGAGGCCTTTCCCCAAACCAGAAGCGATGCTTATCTTTTTAGAAATTCGCCTACTCAGGGTCCAACGGCTTCATTCTGGAGAATGTCCTATCGTCTGGTATTTGGTGTGAATAAGATCATTGATGCCATCAATGATGGACAGGGTGCAGCTTATGACCAGCTTAAAGGTGAAAACTATTTCCTGAGGGCATTGGCTTATTTCAACCTGGTAAGGGTTTATGGTCGTCCATATTATGACAACAATGCATCCAACCTTGCGGTACCACTATCGCTGAGCTCAATGGTAGATAAGGACTATCAGCCAAAACGCAATACGGTTAAAGAGGTGTATGCCCAGATCATCTCCGATCTGGAAAAAGCCGCCTCATTAATGAACCAGCCGCGCGCAGGTAACCCTAATAACTATGCCTGCAAGGAAGCTGCCTGGGCACTTTTATCTCGTGTTTATTTGTATATGGGTGGCACATCAAACGCTCCGCAAAATGAGTACAATACCAAGGCCGTGGAATATGCAGATAAAGTAATTGGATCTAATAAATATACTTTATTGCAAGGCACAGCGTACAGCAGTTCCTTTGCTATAGACGGCAAAACCAATAAGGAATACATATTTGCTTTCAGACATGATGATGCCAATGGCAATAACATCAATGAATTCCTGATTGCGATGAATATATTTGGCACTATTTACCAGGGTGAATACGCGGCATCTCCAGATTATATGGCTATTCTGAACCAAAACCCGGGCGATTTGAGAAAAAACTTTATCAAAGTCGAAAATGATAGCCGCATTACCTTGGCCGATAAAAGCAGGAATTCAGTCATTAAATACGATTTTCAGAAAATTGCGCCTCCGGGAGGGTTTGACTTCAGTGCGCACAGCAGAAGTGCTACACCTTACCTCCGTTTAGCGGAAATGTTCCTGAACAAAGCAGAAGCACTTGCAAAATCGGGAGACAATACCAATGCGCTGATTGCGCTGAACCTGGTTAGAACAAGGGCCCTGGCACCTGCATGGACAACCACAACACTTGCTGCAGCGGGCATGACGGTCTTCCAGGCAGTATTAAACGAGCGAAGATTAGAGCTGGCATGGGAAGGTCACGGATCATTCGATAACTTCCGGAATGGACTCCCAATGGTTAGGAACTATACTGATTATTCTACAAATATTCCTTTGACCAAAGAAGCTAATGATAAAACTGTAATCTATCCTTTACCTCCGGGAGAAATTTTATTGAACCCGAACCTGGAACAAAACCCATTATAAAATATAAGCACCGGACCGACTGCCGGTCCGGTGCTTACGCTAAATTCCGCTCCAATTAGCAAACCCATAACTAACAACAAAATGAAAAAACTATTAACCGGAATTGCCTGCATCCTTGCCCTATCGACATCTGCTCAGGACCGCGAGATCACTTTTAAGGAAGGCGATTGGAAAACACAGCTGGCCGCAGCCAAAAAAGAGAACAAGATCATCTTCTTCGATGCCTACACATCATGGTGTGGCCCTTGTAAAATGATGGCCAAAGATGTATTTACCAAAAACGAGGTTGCCGATCTGTTCAATGGTACCTTCTATAATGTTAAATACGATATGGAAAAAGGAGAAGGCCCGGCATTAAAAGACAAATATGATGTAAAAGCCTATCCTACCTACCTGTTCATCAACGGTGAGGGCGAAGTAGTACATAAAATTGTGGGCAGCATGTCGGCCAAGGAATTCATTACTGAATCCAATAAAGCGCTGAAACCCGAAAGCACTGCATTTGGGCTGGCCAAGAAATTCAATGCCGGCGATCATTCAGAAGCTACCGCAGTTGCCTATCTCGAAGCATTGGAAAAAGCGTATGAATCGGACAAAATGGGTAGTGTGGCAAAAATCTATTTCGATGGTTTACCTAAAGCCTCGTTACTGGAAGCCCGCAAATGGGAACTGGTCCAGAAATACCTGAACAACCCATCGTCACAAGCCTTTGCTTACCTGTATGCCAATAAAGCAGAGCTGGGAAAGAAATATGGGGCTGATAAGGTGAACATGTATTTCGAGAACACCATGAATATGTCTGTTTATTCCGTTAAAAGGGCATACGAGAAAAAGGACAATCTTAATGAAGCCAAAGAAATTGCTGCAGCCATCAGGAAACTGCAGGCTGCTAAACCTACAAAAGGATCGGCTTTTATGCTGGCCCAGCTGGACTTGATAGCGTTTGCCGCAGCAAACCAGTGGGATAAATTTACTGCAAAGATAGATGCTGTACTTGCAGATGCCGGTTTCCCGCGCAAAGACCAGCTTGTGGTTACCGCAGCTAACGACGTAGTTACCGCAGCGCCCGCAAAATATTACCCTGTTGCCGAAAAATGGGCAAATGAGCTCCAGAAAACTGCGGGTGATTTTACCAACATCCAGTTAACTGACCTCAGGAAACGTATCCTGAAAAAACAGGGAAAAACCGCTGAAGCTGAAGCCATGGCGGCCAAAGCAATGGAACTGAGAAAAGAGGCAGGAAAAAAAGGTCAGATGACCCCTCCAATGATGAAAGACTAAGAATTAACTTAAATATATATAACACCAAAAACAATGATTAAAAAAGTTTTAATGCTGGCAATTGCAGCCCTGTTTATACTAAGCAGCAGCTTTGCCCAAAAAGGAAAAACAGTAACTTTTACAGGTACGGTTAAATTCCCCGACACAGAAAACAAATACCCTATTTACCTGGGCAAATATGAAGGTGAAGGTTTTAAAAGAGCTTTTAAAGCAATAGACAGTACAAAATTAGATGCCAACAACAACTTCTCGTTTAAAGTACCAGCCGATAAACCGGATTTTTACCAGGTACGTGTTTATTATTTCGACCGTATTGACTTCTGGGCAAATAAAGATAACATCCATGTCAATGTGAGGGGTATTGATACCGCCAAAATGAAGATCAAAAACCCTCCGTATATTTATATGGAAAACACATCTGCCGAGAATGATGTGATCAATGATGTGAACCTTGTGGCTTACCTTGATTACCAGCAGATGATCGCAGTTGGTCAGGAACAATACCAGGCCGGTCTTTCAAAAGAACCCAAATGGATAGAATACATGAAAGATGGTTATAACCGCATCGGTAAAGACCGCGACTTCCGCATCAAATACCTGGTTAATAAGTACAAAGACCAGCCTTCAGTATTGTACGCGCTGAACTATTTAAGTACCAAAAGAGATCAGGAACTGATCATGACTACCCTGGATAACCTGACCAAAAAATTCCCTAACCTTACACAGGCACGAGACAAAAAGAAAGAAATCCTGGATGGTATTGCCCAGGCTGCAAAAATTGCCGATGGTCAGAAAACACCCGATTTTTCTTTCCCGGATGTAAACGGCAAAAAATGGGGACCAAAAGATTACAGGGGCAAATACCTGATCATCGATTTCTGGGCTTCATGGTGTGGCCCTTGCCGTCAGGAAATTCCTCACCTGAAAGAAGTGTACAAAAAATATAAAGACAAAGGCCTGGAGATCCTGTCCGTTTCTGTAGATGCCAAACCAGAAGCCTGGAAAAAAGCGATGGACGAAGAACGTATGACATGGCCGCAAATTAATGCGGTAGAATCTAAACCTGTTATGTCTTCTTATATGTTCAGTGGCATTCCTTACCTGGTAGTGGTGGATAAGGAAGGAAAAATTGTAGAGAAAAATGTGCGTGGTGAATCTTTAGATAAAGCCATGCAAAAAATATTTGGCATGTAAAACCTGATGGCCAGACCTCTGGCCATCTTTAACAAAACATAAAATGAAAAAGATCATATTATCATTACTGATGTTAACAAGCTTCTCCGCTTACAAAGCCAATGCTCAAATGGGAGCAGCACAAAAGGTTAAGTGGGACATTGAAAAAGAAGCAGACATCAATATGGAACTCGATGCGGTATGGGACGTTTTTCAAAATAACGAACTGCTCAAAAAAGCCTCAGATGGCTATGTAAGTGCGATAGAAGTGATAGACGCGAATATGCCGATATCCAGAAAGATTGGCTTTTCAAACGGCGGCAATCGTTTAGAAAACATTACTCAGAACGAGGCTCACAACAAACTGATAGCGATTGACTTTGTTGACAGCAACCTGCCGAAAGGAATCAAAGCAGCACAATATGCCATTTTCTTTAAGGCCAATGGCAGCAAAACAAATGTAAAGTGGAGGGCTTTAGTAAGTGGTGATTCGGACGCAAAACAAGCGTTGGTAAAACAGTTGACTGCTGAATTTGACAGCTATGCTGCTGGTTTGGAAAAGATGACAAAGAAATCCATTCCGGCAGTGCGTATGAATTAAAAAATGACCATTCTCTTCCTGCACTGATTTTTAAGGCGCTAAAAGCGCATAAAAATGATGTGCCATCAGAGGAGGTTTTTTTTTGAATAACAGGGCGGTTAAGCATGATGCTTAACCGCCCTGTTTCTGTATAGCAGTATAAATATTAATTAGAAATCAGTAAGTTTGGACGCTCTTGGGGATAAATTCGACTAAAACATGGCGTCCGTTTTAACAGATATAACTAATTTACAAAGTGCAGTGGCAAAAAATGCCGATGAAGCTGCTTACCGTAAATTATTTATATTGTTTCATACACCTGTTATACGTTTTGCAAACACAATCGTACATTCCGAAGAACTTGCCGAAGAACTCTATGCAGATGCAATGATGAAAATCTGGTTGATGGGGCCGAAACTGGAACAGGTTATCGACCTGAGGGTTTACCTTTTTACCCTGGTCAAAAATTCCGCTTTTAATCACCTCAAAAAACATAAAGGCCGTAGTTTCGTAGGTCTGGATGACCTTGAGCTAATACCTCAAGGCAGCGCAACCCCAATTGAACATCTAATTGAAAAAGAACTTCAGCTGAATTTGAATAAAGCAGTCGACATGCTACCCCCTAAATGCCAGATGGTTTACAGGCTGATTAAAAATGAAGGGTTCAGCTATAAGGAAGTATCTGAAATCTTAAGCATTTCTACCAATACCATTGAAGGTCACATGACCAATGCGCTGAAAAAGATTACGCTGTACATGAGACAGCACCTGGATCTTTAAAATATTTTTTATCAGACCGGTGGTTCCCTTCCATTTTTTTGTCTCTTAATTGAAACAACCGGAAATCTATGGCCGAAGATATTTTTTTTAAACTTTTAAGCAGGCAGCTGGCCGGTGAAGCCACTGAAAAAGAATTGCAGCAATTGAAAAAAATGATTGATGCAGACCCTGAACTGAAAAAAGTATACCTGTCATTTCATGCTACCGAAAGCGAGATTTCTGAAGAAGAGCTGAGCAAAGCCGAACAGGCTTTTGCCTTACATTCTTTAAAAATGCACCTCCATGTTCCGGCGGCTCCAGCCCGCCATTTGGGCAAGGGTAAAAATCGGCAGCGCATTTTGCTTGCCAGTGCAGCGCTTTTATTGATCTTCACGATTTTTATGTTACTATTTTCTCCTTTTGGCAGCAACACGGCATTAAAAAGCCAGGTGGTAACAAAAAAGGGTTCCAAAACTATGGTTAAACTGCCAGATGGCAGTTCGGTATGGGTAAATGCGGACAGCCGGCTGCAATATGCCGACAACTTTAAAGGCAAACTACGCGAAGTATGGCTGGATGGAGAAGCATTTTTTGATGTAAAAAAAGATCCGGCACATCCTTTTATAATCCATACCGATAAAATCAACATTAAAGTACTGGGTACAGCTTTCAACGTAAAAAGTTACCCGAAAGATCAGGTTATCGAAACCTCCCTGATCAGGGGACGGATTGAAGTAAGTTTTAATGACAGGCCCTCTGAAAATATCATCCTGCGCCCTAATGAGAAACTCACGGTACGCAAAGATCAGTCAGAGCCAGACAATGCCGAAGCAGAAAATACACCTAAAATTAAGTTAGACAATCTACTGCGCCTGAATGCACAAAACCAGGTAGTGGAAACCGCCTGGATGGATAATAAAATAGCTTTCTCCAACTGTCCCATGTCCGACATCGCTGTCATGCTGGAAAGACGGTTTGACATCAATGTCGAATTTAAAGACCAGGAGGTCATGAAATACCGCTATACAGGAATATTTAATGACGAAAGTATAAACGACATACTTAAAATAATGAAAATTACTAAACCCTTTAACTACAAACTGAATGGAAAAAAACTGACGATTACAAACTGATGTCGGGTTAATTATAAACGGGAAATGTTGTCGCATTCCCCGTTAGCAAATAATTGATGACTGATGATTTCCCCCGGAAAGAGAAAAATATCAACCTTTTATTAATCAACTATTCAAAACAAATATATGAAGAAAACCAAACTTTTCTTTCAGAACCATTTTGCCAGGTGCTACCGAAAACATTTTCTAAAAATGAAGTTACTTTTAATACTTGCGCTGCTCACCATACACACCAGGGCCTCGCTATATTCTCAAACCCGTATAACCATGGAGTTGAAGAATACCCCATTGAGCAGTGTGCTTAGAAAAATTGAGCAGAAAACCACTTACCGCTTTGCGTACAACAATGAGGTAGTTCCCTTTAAAAAACTGGTGAACATCGACGTTAAAGATGCCGGGATTTCAGAAATCATGACCAAATTACTGGATAAACTGCCTTTGACCTACAATGTGGTTAACAATGTAGTGGTCATAAGTGCCATTGACAGACCTGCGGCAACAACCAATCCGGCTGAAGCTGTACTGGTGCAGGGAACAGTAAGCGATGAGCAAAACCTGCCCTTTCCCGGTGTAAACATCAGATCACAGAAACATCCCTCCATCACCAGCGTTACCGATCCAAAGGGCCAGTTTCGAATTACCCTGCCCGATGCTGCCGATGTACTGATCTTTAGCTTTGTGGGCTACCAGATTGCAGAACAGCCTTTGCCGGTAAGCGGGGCACTGAATATTAGCCTTAAGCCCCTGGGCGGTTTACTGAACGAAGTAGTAATTAATGGTTACGGGAAACAGGCCAGAGCCATTACTACGGGAGCTGTAGGCCTGGTTAAATCTCAGGAGCTGGAAAACCGTGCATATACTTCTATAGACCAATCGCTGCAGGGAAGGGTTGCCGGGTTACAGTCCGTTGGTTCATCAGGGCAGCCGGGTGCACTGCAGCAAATCCGCATCCGCGGAATAGGCTCCATCTCTGCAGGGTCCGATCCCCTCTTTGTTATTGATGGTGTAATCGTAAGTGCCGGCCAATTGTCCAGAGCTACCACTACCTCCAACGCGCTATCAGCCATAAACCCTAATGACATCGAAAGCATCAACGTTTTAAAGGATGCCTCGGCCTCGGCCATTTATGGCTCAAGGGCAGCAAATGGGGTCATCATCATTACCACAAAACAAGGCGCCCAAGGCAAAACAAAAGTTAATTTTGATGCCGAGTATGGCATCACAAAGCTGGGAAAAATCCCCGAAGCTGGTAAGTTGCTCACAACCGGGCAATGGCGAACGTTAACCGCACAAGGAGTATTAAACAATCCATCCTATGCCAAACTCAATGGGGTAACGGCCGACAATGTATTTACTTTCCTGGATAACAAATTTGGTTCTGGAAACGGACTGAATACCAACTGGCTTGACCTGGTACAAAGGGACGGCCGGCAGCAGCAGTATAACCTGGGCATCAGCGGGGGCACGGGCAACACACAATACCATGTTTCGGGTGGGTATTTTAAACAGCAGGGAACCGTGATTGCCTCAGATTTTAACCGCTATTCCTTTAAGGTGAATTTAAAAACCAAAGTTACGGATCGTCTTTCCCTATCAACCACCCTAATTCTGGGGGCCAATGGCCAGAATTCTCCCGCAAATGGCAGCTCTTCCGACAATCCTATTACCGCCGCGGTACACTTGTTCCCTTTTATTTCACCCTACAATGCAGATGGCACCTACAACACAGACGCGGCAGTATTTGGTTCAAAATCAAACCCACTCTACACTGCCAAATACAACAAAAACAAACTCAGCCAGCTTAAAGGCCTCGGAACCTTATCGGCAGCATACAAAATTACCGATAACCTGAGTTTTACCTCAAGGATTGGTACGGATTACAACAACCTGGAAGAAGACACCTACTATAACCCAACGCATGGGGCCGGCGCATTTTACGACAATGGTTACTCCTCGCGCGCCTATACACGTTACTTTAATTGGACCTGGACCAATATGATCGATTACCATTTAGACCTTAAACGCGATCAGACCTGGGTAACCAACATTAAATTGGGTTATGAAGCCCAAAAATCGCAGAATTATACCGCTACAGCCAGCACTACGGGGCTACCAGGAAACCCGGCAGCAACGGTTCCTTCAAATGGGACCAATCCTTTCGAAGCTTCAGGAGCCAATTCTGATTATACCATTGCTTCACTACTCAGTCTGGCCGACTTCTCCTATAAGGGAAAATACGTCATTTCCGGAAGTTACCGTCGCGATGGCTCTTCCCGCTTCAGCGAAAAAAACCGTTACGGAAATTTCTGGTCTGCCGGTGCCTCCTGGAACATACAGGAAGAAGCTTTCCTAAAGCCGCTTAAGTTTATTAACATCTTAAAGCTAAGAACAAGCTATGGCCTTACAGGTAATGCAAATATTGATGACTATGGCTGGAGACAATTATACAGCTATGGGGTTTCGAGCGATTACTCGGTCTCTTACTATAATTTTAACTACGATGGCGAGGTGGGCAGCGGCCCTACTTCTGTTGGAAACCCGTACCTGACCTGGGAAACCAACAAACAATTGAACCTGGGCATTGATGCCGGTTTATTTAACAACAGGCTATCTTTTACCTTCGATTATTACAACAGGAAGGCAACTGATTTATTGCTCAGCCAGCCTACCTCCGGTACCACAGGTGCAGGTGCTTTTTTAAACAACATCGGTTCGATGAGAAACAGGGGTGTTGAATTTTCCATCAACGGAACACCTGTACAAACTGCTGACTTTAAGTGGAGCGCAGGCTTTAACATTTCCCGGAACATCAACAAAATTACTTCCCTGGTAGATGGAAAAGACATGAAAGGTTCTTCTGTGATCAGAAGGGTTGGGCTCGACTTTCAAACTTATTACCTGCGCCAATGGGCTGGTGTTGATCCGGCCAACGGAAAGCCGCTTTGGTATACCGACGAGACCAGGACAGCAACCACAAGCAATTACAACCTGGCCAAGCTTGTTCCCAATCATTCTGCCACGCCTAAAGTATTTGGCAGTTTTACCTCTGCTTTTGCCTACAAAGGCTTTAGCCTGGATGGGTTATTCTATTACAACTTTGGCAATCATGTGATGGACCTTTGGTCGAGATATACGCAATCTGATGGGGACAACAGCTCTTTTAACCATTTTGCCTCGCAGCTGGGCGCGTGGCAGAAACCAGGCGATATAACTGATGTTCCAATCTATATTTTCAACAATACCAACAACTCCAGCCGTGCTTCCAGTCGTTTTCTCTATAAGGGAGACTACATCCGCCTAAGAGAATTAACACTGGCCTATGCTTTTCAGAAGGCAGTGCTATCGAAAGCAAAGATTGAAGGCTTGAGCATATATGTGCGCGGAACAAATCTGGCCACCTGGGTTAGGGACAAGAAATTGCCCTACGATCCGGAAGCTGGCTTAACCGGACAATCCAACTATAACATCCCAATGCCAAAAGTATTTACCCTGGGTCTTAACCTAAAGTTTTAATCTGAGTAATAAAATGAAGAATTTAAATAATATACTATTGATTGGAGGTTTTATAACCTTGCTTTCCATTGTTTCCTGTACAAAAAGCTTCCTGGATCAAAAGCCCTACACCAGTATTTCTAAAGAAGATGCGCTTAAAACAGCTGCTGATGTTAAAACAGCACTAAACGGTGCCTACGCAAACTTACGCAATGGCGAGCTTCGTGGGGCTGCTGTTCCAATACTTGGTGATCTGCTTGCCGATAACATCTACCTCTCGACAGTCAATATTGGTCTTTTTAACGGGGAGAATGCCTATTCCATCACCACAGATGGCGCTTACAGCAACCGGGTATGGTTTTTTGCCTACGCCAACGCTTTACAGGTAAATAACATTATAGATGCCCCATTGAACCAGGGCAGCGAGGTGATGCAATATAAAGGTGAAGCCTATGCCATTCGCGCTTTGCTTTATTTCGACCTGGTGCGTTTCTTCGGAAAACCTTATACCCTGGCACCCAATACACTTGGTGTGCCCATTGTATTGCATTACGACCCTGCAGCCTTACCTAAGCGAAATACGGTTACCGAAGTTTATACCCAAATCCTCTCAGATCTGGACCAGGCTATCAGTCTGATGTCGCAATACAATGGCTCAGCAAGATTTTCCAAATATGCTGCAATAGCATTAAGGGCCAAAGTAAATTTATATAAAGGAGACTATCAGAAAGCCTATGACGATGCCAAAAATGTATTGGCCAACAGCGGTTTTACTCCGGTTAACAGGGCCGATCTGGCAGCCTACTGGGCCGCAGCAATACCTCACGACCAAAGCAATAAAGTTGAAACACTTTTTGAACTTGCATCAGATGCTTTTAACAATGCCTCAGATGAACTTGCAACGCATTTTGTGCAGGCCGATAACAGCGAAGGCGAAATGTTAACGACCAAATCATTATTTGATGCCTATACCACAGCGGATGTCAGGAAGAGCCTCATCATTAAAGGTGTGCGGAACAGGGTTGGTGGCGAAGACCCTGCTTACATCGTGAATAAATATCCTGTTGTAGTTGGGGACTTCAATGAAAAAAAGGTGATCCGTTTAGCGGAAGTTCAGCTAATTGCTGCTGAGGCCGCCTACCGTCTGAACAAGGAAAGCGAAGCCCTGACATGGCTAAACACTTTGATGGCACAGAGAGATCCTTCCTTAATTTATGCTTCTGCTGGTGTATCCCTGCTGGCCGACATTGTAAACGAGAGACGCAAAGAACTTGCCTTTGAGGGCGACCGTTTCTTTGACCTCAACAGGTTGAACCAGAATATCAACCGGACAGAGGAATATCCCAGCGGCATTATTGAAGCGGGAGATTACCGGAGGGTAATGCCAATGCCGCTGGGAGAAATCAATGTAAACCCCAATATTGTTCAGAACCCAAATTATCAGTAAGCAGCTTAACCCAATTTAAAATGTTTAGAATTCTTTTCATACTGTTTATGGCGATGCCATTTGCAGGCTTTTCACAAAAAAACAACTTTGTTATAAAAGGGACCATTGGCAGGCTGCAGCCCCCTGCCAAAGTTTACCTGAAATACTATACCGGTACCGAAACAAAAATTGATTCCGCTCTGCTCCGTAATGGCAAATTTGAGCTCAGGGGCTATTTAAGCGCAATTAACCGTGGAATATTTTATTTGAATACCAAAGGTACAGGGCCATCGCGCGAGGATTACCGCTATTTATACATCGATAAGGGCACCACTACATTGAGCAGTACCGGATCTGCCAAAGCGGCAACCGCCTCTGGTACACAGATTGTGGCCGAAGATGCCAGCTATCAGGCGGCATTGACCCAGGGAACAGTAGCGCAATTCATTCAGGCACATCCATCATCCATTATCTGCTTGAGGGCCTTATTCGCAATGCTTTCTTCTACCGATCCACAAGAACTGGAAACTTTATTCCTGGGTTTATCACCAGAAATCCGTAACAGCGGGGATGGCAAAGGGCTTTTCTCCAAAATCCAGTCACTCAAAAATGTAGCCATCGGTAAGATTGGCCCCGACTTTTCCCAGCCAGACACCAGCGGAAAACCAATACAGCTTTCTGCTTTTCGTGGAAAATATGTATTGCTGGATTTCTGGGCATCCTGGTGTGGCCCCTGCAGGAAAGAAAACCCAACGCTGATCAGGATGTACCAATTGTACAAGGACTTAAACTTTACCATCATTGGTGTATCCCTGGATGAACTTTCAGGAAAAGAAGAATGGATCGAGGCGATCCACAAAGACAGGTTAACCTGGCCGCAGGTTTCAGATTTAAAAGCTGAAAATCATGCGGCAAAGCTATACGGGATCACCGGTATACCTCAAAACTTTTTAATTGATCCGGACGGGCGGATCATAGCAAAAGACCTGAAAGGGGCTGCACTGGAAAAAAAGCTTTCCGAAATATTAGCGAAGCCAAATTGACAGGAGCTTGTCCTAAATTAGTATGTCAACCTGAAAAGACATATACCAGGTCAAATACTGCTTCGGACTGACTGACCTGATGTTCCCCGGGAAAAAGTATACTTTTCCTGGCGAGCACCAGGTCAGTCCTTTATCTGACACGTTATCACGCAACCAGCGCTAATTGTCCTGCAGTTTGGCATATAGCGCTTTATCGAGCCCATAAATATCGTCGTAAAACAGCAGTCTTCCTTTTTCATCGATATCTGTTGTATAGTAAGTAATAAAAACGGGCACAGAAACCGGCAACCCTATATATTTGGCCCTTGGGTAACCACTTTGCATTGCACTTTTGATCTGCTCGTACTTTTTCCCCTTTTCGAACAGGGCAAGAGCAAGCAGCAAGGGTTTTTCTACCCGAACGCAGCCATGACTGATGGCACGCATAGGCTGGTTAAAAGCAGCTTTTACGGGGGTATCATGAAGGTAAACACTGCTTTCATTTTTAAACAGAAATTTGATTTTGCCCAATGAATTCCGGTAGCCGGGCTGCTGTTTGAAAGAATAACTACTTACGTTTTCCCTGGCCCAGTCTATAGATTCGGGATCATCTATGAGTTTACCCTGCTTGAAGACATGGATGTTGTTATTGGCCAGGTAATACTTGTCGCGGCCAGCATACTTTGAGATCTCATTTTTTGCGATGCTTTCAGGAATGTTCCAGACCGGATTTACCTGTACACTATAAATTTTACTGCCCAGCTGTGGGGTCTCTTTGCCTTTTTCTCCTACACAAACTTTCATCTGCAGTACAGATATACCCTTTTCTATTACCTGTAAATTAAATTCAGGGATATTTATCCGTACAAATTTCTGTTCAGTTGGCTTGTTTCTCCAGCGTAGGCGCTCCAGGTTCACTTTTAAAGTCTGCTGTGTTTCTTCGAGCGTTTTTTTGGGGGCCTGTATTTCATCTCTTAATGCTGCCTGCAAGGCCAGGTACTTTTTACCCTTTGGTTGTATACTGTCCAGATAGCCCCTAAGATCTTTGACCTCCAAAACACGCAACATTAAAATACTATCTGGCTGCGCTGTAGGTGTAAAATAATTGCTGTCTATCTGCGCCGGATTCAACAGACCAAACTGCAGGGCATTGCTGTATTTCAGCAATGAGCTGGCCACCTGCAGTTCCAGCTCTACCACATCCTGGTACACATTAAGGGTAAGCCCTTTTTTGACATACAGACGTTCCCTCATTTTTCTTATGTTAGTAACAGCAAATAGCTTAGGATCAAGACCATGTCGAGAAACCGCTTCAAAATAGGACAACAAAGTTTGCAGCTGATCTTGTAGCATAAAATGGGATATCAGTACCGGCTGAAATGTTTTACTTTGATAAAATGAGCGGATGGCATTGGGATAGCTTAGCTGAGCCTGCTTATTTTCCAGTACACGCTTAAATACATCCTGAAAATCCTCAGCTCCCTGTTTGGCTATTGCAGCCTGAATAACAGGTGTGGTTACACCAGCGGGACCAGCTATTCGTTTAACCTTGCAGGAAAAACACAGCAAGACACCGAAAAACAAGAGAATAGTGACCAGCCTTTTCATGATGCTTTCTCTTTCACAAGGGATTAACAAACGGGCTACGAGATTGTTTTTTTACCATTTCTGGTTGTTTTCAGAAAAAAATATACGTTCTCAGAGCAGGCATAGGAATAATTGATGCTGAAGGGCATCAATTATTCCTATGCCTGCGAAGAGTAATGCTTATTTTTAATTTTAATCTGCAGAAATTCCGGTTGAATTGAACTGCAGGTCGTACAGTTTTTTGTAATATCCGTTCAGTTTCAGTAACTCCTGATGCGTTCCCATTTCCTTGATCTCTCCTTTATCCAGCACCAGTATTTTATCGGCCTTTTGTATGGTAGAAAGACGATGCGCAATTACGATGGAGGTACGGCCCTTCATCAGGTTTTCTATGGCACGCTGGATCAGCATCTCGGTTTCTGTATCTACGGAAGAGGTAGCTTCATCGAGCACCAGTATGGATGGATTATACACCAGGGCCCTGATAAAGGAAATGAGCTGGGCCTGACCAGCCGACAGTGTCGCCCCACGCTCCATTACGTTGTACTGGTAACCGCCAGGCAAGCGTTCAATAAAATCGTGCGCCCCTACTTTTTTAGCAGCATCAATAACCTGTTCCATGGAAATATCCGGATTGTTTAGTGTGATGTTGTTAAAAATCGTATCCGAAAACAGGAACACATCCTGTAGTACAGTAGCAATATTGCTACGCAGAAAACTGAGTTCGTAATCCTCTATTTTAACCCCATCTACCCTGATCTCTCCTTTCTGGATTTCATAAAACCGGTTCAATATATTGATGGTCGATGATTTACCTGCGCCGGTAGCGCCTACCAGTGCAATGGTCTTACCTGCCGGTACCTGGAAAGAAATAGCTTTCAGTACGTAATTTTCCTCATTATATGCAAACCAAACTTTATCAAATGAAATTGAACCTTCCATTTTTTGAGGAACAAAAGTGCCCTTGTTCACCGTTACTTCATCGGTATCCAGCACCTTGAATACCCGCTCTGCACCCACCATTCCCATTTGCAGGGTATTGAACTTATCGGCGAGCTCGCGGATTGGCCTGAAGAGCATACTGATGTACATGATGAATTCTGTGATGATACCCGGCTTAACATCAGGATCGTTCAGAATGGTCTTTGCACCGTACCAAACCAGCAGGCCCAGCGACATGGCCGAGATGATCTCAACCACAGGAAAAAATATGGAGTAGTACCAGTTGGAACGAATATTGGCGTCGCGGTAGCGGCCGTTGATCTTTAAAAACTTTTTGTATTCCTGCTCCTCCCTTGCAAAATACTGAATGATGGAAATACCTGTGATGTGTTCCTGCAGGTAGGTATTTAAATTGGAAACTTCTGTACGGATTTCCTGAAAGGCCGATTTAATGGCCTTTTGAAAAACCGATGTGGCCATAATCAGCAGTGGCATAGGCAACAGCACCACCAGGGTAAGTGTCCAGTCCTTATATACCATTACACCAATGATCACAATGACCATTAAAACGTCTCCGATAATCACGATAAGGCCTTCGGAGAAAATTTCGGCAATGGTCTCCAGATCAGAAACCGTACGGGTGATGAGCTGGCCGATCGGTGTATTGTCGAAATATTTTAACCGCAGCCTGGTAATGTGATTAAACACATTGATGCGCAGGTCGCGGATGGCCGACTGCCCCAGGGTATTGGTAAGCAGGGTATGGCTATATTGGAAGACCGTTTGGAGGATCAGGAGTATGAACATCAGGATGGTCATGTTCAATAAACCTCCATAATCTCCGGTAAGAATATGATGGTCGAGCGTATAACCGATAAGGATAGGCCGGAGCGGCGCAATGGCCGCCAGGAGTATGGTGAGTACTACAGACCAGATAAAAATACTGCGGTAAGGTTTTACATATTGAAAAACCCTTTTCAATAAGCTGAAGTTAAACGCATCACCGGTTATTTTTGACATATTACTTTACAAAGGGATAAATTACATTTACTAAATACAAACCACAGGCCGGAACAGATTGTCCTGCATTACTGCGGTTCTTACTTTCTATAATTTGTTTAAACTGAGCTAAGTTAAGTTCATTTTTACCTACCTGTATCAGTGTGCCCACAATAGCACGCACCATGTTCCTCAAAAACCTGTCGGCCCTAACGGTAAACCGCAAACCGCTCTCCTGCTCCTCAAAAAAAGCGGCTGTAATTTTACAGTTATTGGTGAAGGTCTGGGTATTGGATTTACTGAAACAGGAAAAATCGGTATAGTTGAGCAGGAGCTCTGCTGCTGCATTCATGGCTTCAATGTCAAGCTCGCCTTTATACAGCCAGGAACGGTTCAGTTTAAAAGGGTCTTTATGAAAATGAAGGTAGTAATGGTAGGCACGTTCGGTTGCATCAAAGCGTGCATGGGCATCTGCATCAACTTTAAATACCCTTTTTACCGCAATCTGATAAGGCAGAAGCGCGTTAATGCCCGTCACCGAACATAAGGGATCCGGCAACTTCGCCTTTGCCTCAATACTTTCCCCATCAGGCGGAACCGACAGATCGAAATGTGCGTAAAACTGCGTAGCATGTACACCTGTATCTGTACGCCCGCAGCCCAGCGTACTTACCGGCTGCCGGAAATAAGTGGATAAAGCTTTATCCAGGCATTCCTGTACCGTAGTAGCATTGGGCTGTATCTGCCAGCCATGATAAGGGGTGCCGTCGTACGACAATTCAATAAAATACCGTTGCGTGTTCAATAGTACAAAATTATCTTTTTAATCGGATATCGAATTGCTTAGTTTTGGCCTTTTAATATATTTGTTAAAATTATTGAACTGATATGATACAAAGAGTGCAATCTATATGGCTTTTGTTGGCAGCGTTGACGCTTGTGAGCTTATTCTTTTTCCCGCTGCTATTTAAAAGTGTAAATAATACCGAGTATTTACTTTATATAGACGGACAGCATATAGGCGCGATGATCTTAAACGGCGTTACCATCTTATTATGCCTGATTTGTATTTTTCAATTTAAGAACCGCCCGATGCAAAAACGCCTGATCATGATCAACATGGTCCTGATCATCGCTACGGCTGTATTGTCGGTATTAAATGCATCTTTATTACCGGGTGGAATCAGTGGGGCTTCACTGCATATTGGTTCAGGAATGTTTGTCCTTGCCCTGCTGTTTTGCATGCTTGCGATCCGCGGAATCAGAAAAGATGAGCAATTATTAAGATCCGCCGACAGACTCAGATAATTAACCGCTTGATTTTTATTTAGTTACTAATCTGTAAAATTCCAAAAATTAAACTTACCTTTGCGGCTTAATAAATAAAATACATGATAAACCCATTTAGTAAATTGGGGATAAGTGATGACGTTGTTAATGCTGTAAAGGATTTAGGTTTCGAAAATCCAACACCTATTCAGGAACAAAGTATTCCTGTGCTGTTAGAGGGCAATAACGATTTTGTTGGTTTGGCCCAAACAGGAACAGGAAAAACAGCCGCATTTGGTTTGCCGCTGTTAGAATTGATAGACTTCAAAAGCAATAAGCCTCAGGCATTGATTTTATGCCCTACAAGAGAGCTCTGCTTGCAGATTACTAGCGACATCAAGAATTTCTCAAAAAACACCCCTGGTGCTAATGTTGTTGCCGTTTATGGCGGTGCAAACATTATGCAGCAATTGCGTGAAATTAGAAACGGTGTACAAATTGTAGTGGCTACACCGGGCCGTATGTTAGACATCATTGGCCGTAAAGCCATAGATTTCAGTAATGTGAAATATGTAGTGCTCGACGAAGCAGATGAAATGCTGAACATGGGCTTCCAGGAAGACATTAATGATATTTTGTCGACCACACCTGATGACAAAAAAACATGGCTATTCTCGGCAACTATGCCTCCTGAGGTAAGAAGGATAGCCAGGAACTACATGGACTCACCGGTTGAACTGACCATGGGTACCAAAAACACAGGTAACGTAAATATTGAGCACGAATACTATGTAGTACGCGCAAGAGATAAATACGCAGCTTTAAAACGTATTGTTGACTTTAACCCTGAAATTTTCGGTGTTGTTTTCTGCAAAACCAAGCTCGATACACAAGATGTAGCTGAGCACTTGATTAAAGATGGTTACAATGCCGATGCGCTGCACGGAGATTTATCTCAGCAGCAGCGCGACAAGGTAATGCAGCGTTTCCGCGACCGTAACATGCAATTGTTAATTGCAACCGATGTTGCTGCCCGTGGTATTGACGTAAACAATGTGACCCACGTAATTAACTACTCCTTACCAGACGAGATTGAAAGTTATACCCACCGTAGCGGCCGTACGGGTCGTGCAGGAAAAACAGGTATCTCTATCTGTATCGTAAATTCGAAAGAATTGGGTAAGATCCGTCAGATCGAAAGGATCATTGGTAAGCAGTTTACAAAAGCTGCCCTCCCAACCGGATTTGACGTTTGTGAAAAACAATTGTTTGCCCTTGTTCACAAAGTTCACAATGTTGAAGTGAACGAAAACCAGATTGAGCAGTACATCCCGCGTATTATGGATGAGTTTGCTGAATTGACTAAAGAAGAAGTCATCAAACGTTTTGCATCTTTAGAGTTTAACCGCTTTTTAGAATACTATAAAAACGCGCCAGACCTGAACGCCTCAGACGAACGTGGAGAACGCGGTGAGCGCGGAGAGCGTGGCGACAGAGGCCCAAGGACAAGTGACGGTTATACCCGCCTGTTCATTAACCTGGGTTCTGTTGACGACTTCACCAGGGGCGATTTACTTTCTTTTGTATGCAACAATGGGAAGATCAGCGGGAAGAGTATAGGTAAAATAGATCTTAAAGGCGTTTACTCCTTCTTTGAAGTAGAAAGCGGTGCCGTTGATTCTTTATTCAACAACTTTAAAGGCGTTGAATTTAACAACCGCGGTGTAAGGATCGAAAAAACAGCTGACGGTGACGGCGGCGGTGGCCGTAGTCGCGGTGGTTTTGGCGGAGGAAGACGTGATGGTGGAAGCTATGGTGGCGGAAGACGTGATGGTGGAGAGCGCAGAAGTTATGGCGGAAAACGTGAAGGAAGTAACAGCGGTGGTGGTTTCAGGGATTTCTCTGGAAGAAGCCGTGAAGACAGAGGCGGTAGTGGTCGTCGTGATGGCGGAAGCGATAGAAAACGCAGATCTTAAGTTTTTATAACCATTATATAAAAAAGGGCGGGTGTTCAATGAACACCCGCCCTTTTTTATTGGAATTCTAGTTTTTACTTTCTGGTCTGTCTTTAATCTGGGATGCTTTCAGATAGATTTTTGCTCCCTTTTTATTGATATAATATTTTTTGTTTTTACCATCGATATATACATCGGACCCATCAGGGGCCATTTTGCCTTTGTAAGTTTGATCAGCTACTTTTGAAGCTCCTTTTACAGCAACCTCGGCAGTTTTATTACCTACTTTTGTAGCCGTTTTACCAATGGCCTTACCGGTTTTATCCAGTGCCTGTCCAACGGTTTCTTTTTTCTTTTCCTGTGCATTGGAAGTAATTACTGCTGTAGTGCATAATGCCAGGCAGAGCAGTCCCGCCATAAATTTTGTTTTCATAAGTTCAATTTTCTTAGAAAACAATACCGCGGCACTTTTGTTTTAACTCAACTGTTCTGTGAGCAGGCGCATTTCAATATGGGGCGAATGTTTTTCATATAAAATGGCGTAAACTGCCCTGCTGATCGGCATATCCACTTTATATTTTTTATTGATAAAATGCATGCAGCTGGCAGCGTAATAACCCTCAGCCACCATATTCATCTCTAGCTGAGCCGATTTTACCGTATATCCCTTCCCTATCATGTTTCCGAATGTGCGGTTACGGCTAAACTGCGAATAGGCAGTCACCAGCAGATCGCCCAGGTAAGCAGATTCCATGATGTCCCTTGAAATCGGATGAACCGCATCTACAAACCGTTTGATCTCCCTGATGGCATTGGAAATTAAAACTGCCTGAAAATTATCACCATAGCCCACACCATGGCATATGCCGCTGGCCACAGCATAGATATTCTTCAATACGGCAGCGTATTCTGTACCAAATATATCATCTGAAACATTGGTTTTAATATACCTGGTATTGAGCAGGTTGGCAAAAAAGCCGGCCAACCCGACATTTACAGAGGCGATGGTCAGATAGGATAACTTTTCCAGTGCCACCTCTTCGGCATGACAAGGGCCGCTAATCACCAGAATATCTGAGAGAGGCACCTGGTATTTCTGGTTAAGGAATTCGCCGATGATCTGGTTCTCATCTGGTACAATGCCCTTAATGGCCGAGATCACCTTCTTCCCTTTAAGCTGTTCTGGCGAGATGCCAGCTAAAGTCTCTTTAAGAAAAGCGGCCGGAACATTCAATACAATATAATCTGCCTTACCAATAATAGCAGCAATGTCGTCCGAGATATTGTCTTCAGGAATTCTGATCTCTACAGAGCTCAGGTAATTTGGATTGTGCTTATATTTCTGCAGGTGTGCTATAGAATCGGCATTGCGCATCCACCAGTAAATTTCTTTAGCTGAAAAGTTATCAGAGAGCATTTTTATAATAGCAGTAGCCCAACTACCTCCACCAATCATTGCGACTTTAGGTATCATACATTATAAATAAAAAATCCCGGTTTAATGTTTTAAACCGGGACAATTTACTTATTTAAAAAGGATTGGAAAAGCCTACTTCTTACCTGGCTCAGCAAACAATTGATCCTTAGTAACTTTCTTTACTTTCGCCCCATCCTTCAGTTTGTTCTGAATGGCAGAATACGGTCCCGTTACGACTTCCTGTCCGGCTTTAAGGCCAGATTTCACGATGATGAACTGATCGTTCTGTATACCTGTGGTTACTTCTACCTGCTTAACCGTCTGATCGGCATTGTACAGGTAAACAAATTGCTTCACTTTTTTATCTGTCAGCTTATTTCTTTGTTTTTCTTCATTTTCCTGATTGCCCTGCGCCTCTTTTTTATCTTTATCCCCTTTCTTTTTGTCGTCTGTGAATACAGACTGGATCGGAACCGACAGGCCATTCACCGTTTCGCTTTCTATATCTACAGTTGCAGATAACCCCGGTCTGAATGGTGAAGGCAGGTCTTTCGCTCCACTGGTAATGTTATTATAGGAATCGGCAAGAATACGCACTTTTACATTAAAGTTGGTGACCTGGTCTACCGTACTGGTAGCTGAACCCACATCTTTAGAAGAACTGGCAATTTCGGTTACCACTCCTTTAAATTTTTTATCAGCAAAAGCGTCTACTTCAATAGAGGCCAGATCGCCCACTTTAACCCTGTTGATGTCGTTCTCGTTCACATCCACGTTTACCTCCATAGAGGAAAGATTGGAAATACGCATGATCTCGGTACCTGCATTTTGTGCAGTTCCCAGAATCCTGTCGCCCAACTCTACAGACAATTTAGAAATTACCCCGTCGACAGGTGCAAATATGGTAGCTTTGGCCAGGTTGGCACTGGCTTCCTGAACATTCGCTCCATTTTGCTCTAAATTATACTTAGCTGCCGTAAGCTCTGCCCTGGCCCGGGCCAGGTTTGTTTTTGAAGTGGTATATGCAGCCTTGGCCGCGTCAAATTCGGCCAGGGAAATCACTTTCTTATTGAACAGCTCAACATTACGTTTGTAGATGGCCTCTTCATTGGCAAAGGTACCTTCAGATTGTTTGAGCAGCTGTGCAGCCCCCGCTACACTTGCCTTCTGGGAACTGTAAGAAGCAACTGCACGGTCGTACCCTGATTTCAATACATCAGGACGAACCTTAACCAGCAGCTGCCCTTTTTTTACCACATCACCTTCCTTAACCAACAACTCGGTTACCTCGCCAGATACTTCTGAGCTCAGCTTCACTTCCGTTTCGGGCTGTATTTTTCCACTGGCCGTAACCGTTTCAATTACCTTTCTGTTGGCAGCCTTTTCTGTAGTTACCTTTTCACTTTTATCGCCCCCGATAACCCCGGTAAACACACCAATGGCCAGCAAGGCGATCACAATGCCCACTATAATTAATATGGTTTTTAGTTTCATTTTGTGTATGTTATATATATTTTCTGTGAACGTTTAAAAAACAATTTGTTTACCGAGGTAATAATCTATCACCTTTGCTTTGAACAATAAATCGTATTTAGCCCTGATCATGTCTATCTCGGCTTTATTCCTTTTGGTGAGGGAAGTACTGTAATCCAATGAATTCACCAGTCCTACATTGTAACGCTGCTCGATGACAGAAAAAGCTTCCTTTTGCGCATTAAAGGTTTTTATGGCCGATTCATTGGTACTTTCGGCAGCCTTTAAATCTGCAACTGCCTGGTAGATGATTTTGTTTAAATTATTCTTTGCCAATTGCTCATCTGCCTGTGTTTGCAAAAGGTTTATCCTTGCTTTTTTAACACTAGATCTGGCTTGGAGGCCATTAAAAATTGGTATGCTTAAGCTCAAGCCAACCCCCTTTGAAACGTTATTCTCGATCTGATCTCTGAAAGATCGATTTTGAAGATCTGCAGGCAGATTATAATTATAGTTATAGTATGAACCATAACTACCGCTAAAAGAAAGGCTGGGATACAGGTTTCCCTTCGCTACATCTATACCCTTTTTTGCAGCTGCAGTCTGAAGCGCTGCCAGTTTAATATCAGGGAAGTAAGTCAACGCCTCTGCATATATGGTTTCTGCATCATAGGCCGAATTGGATTTCGTAAAATTCGCTGCATTAGGTGCCTGAACCTCAAACCTGGTAGAAGAAGGGATATCCATTAACTGCACCAGGGTAATAAAGGAAATGGTCTGTGCGTTATCTGCATTGGTTACATCCAATTCTGCCGTAGCCACCTGCGATTTAGCTTCAGCCAGATCTGCAAGTGTTTTGTTCCCGACATCTAAAAGTGCCTGCTGCTGCTTTAATGTTTTACGGGCAACTTCCAACTGCTCCTTAGCAGCTTTTAGACGGTCTTTATTGTATAATATCTCCATATAAGAAGTTACTACACTTAAAGTAAGATCATTTTTGATCTTATCCGTGTTCATTTTACCCGCTTCGAGCAAGAGTTTATTTTGCCGGATCTGGTTGATCTTGGAAAAGCCATTGAACAGATCCACACCCAGGCCCAAGCCAGGGCTAAAACTATAATTCTGTGTATTTTCATAAATACCCGAGGTACCGGTATTGTTCCGTCCCCATGACATTCTCTGGTCAACCGATCCGTTCAAGCGAGGATACTGCGCCAATTTTGCCTGCTTAAAATTCTCTTCTGCTAAATCCTCGCTTAATTTCGATTTAGTAATCTGGAGGTTATTTTGAAGGGTCAATTCGATGGCACGTTGTACAGTTATGACTTCCTGTGCTATAGATTGCTGTGCAACTCCCGCAAGAAAAATAAAGGTTAAAGCCAGGGAAAGCTTTAATGAGGCATTATAGGAGATGATTGTCTTCATAAATTAAGTTTTTCACAATATTAGCATAAACAACTTATACATTTTGCAATTTTTGGGTACACTTATTGTAATTTCTTACTTTTGGCTATGTACCTCGTCAAATCTCCGCTTTTATTAAGATGGTATTATCCATCTTTAACCTGGAATAAAAACCGTACTCAAAAAGTTATTTATTTAACCTTTGACGATGGACCTATACCTGATGTTACAGTATTTGTTTTAAAAACTTTAAAAAGCTTTAATGCAAAGGCAACCTTTTTCTGCATAGGTGACAACATCCTTAAACATCCGGAGGTATATGAACAGATAAAAGCAGGGGGGCATCGGATTGGGAACCATACTTTTAACCATTTAAAAGGATGGAAAACTCCAGACCAGACTTACATCGAAAATTTCAGCAAATGCCAGGAGCTTACACAAACCGAATTGTTCCGCCCTCCGTATGGCCGTATCAAAAAATCCCAGATTGCAGGGCTAAGGTCTGTAAAGCCCAATACGCAGATCATCATGTGGGATGTATTAAGCGGCGATTTTGACACTGCACTTGCACCGCATAAATGCTATGAAAATGTGATTAAGCATACCAGAAATGGCTCTATTGTTGTTTTTCACGATAGCTTAAAGGCTTTTGAAAGGCTGGAATACACCCTGCCCCGGGCGTTGAAACATTTCAGCGAAAAAGGATATCAGTTTGGGGTCCTTTAGGGACCGGAAAACTTTCCGGGAGGGCTAAAGTGTCCGTTTTACACGCATTACATTATTTAGAATAGGTATAAATAATATAATGATCTGCATATGATCATCAAGGCCTGTTTTTTTTTGTAAATTCGCTACCAATTATAGTAATACTTACCCTTTTAACACATATTATCAATGGCTTTTGATATAGAAATGATCAAAAAGGTGTATGCAAACTTTGGCCCCCGTGTAGAGGCGGCCCGTAAATTAGTAGGCAGACCTTTAACACTTTCAGAAAAAATACTTTATGCCCACCTTTGGGAGGGAAATACGAACACTTCTTACAACAGGGGTGTGGATTATGTGGATTTTGCTCCTGACCGTGTGGCCATGCAAGATGCTACTGCCCAAATGGCATTGTTACAGTTTATGCAGGCTGGCCGGCCTAAAGTCGCCGTTCCTTCGACAGTACACTGCGACCACCTGATTACCGCCAAGCTTGGTGCGGCAATTGACTTGCCTGCGGCCAATACAGAAAGCAAGGAGGTGTTCGACTTTTTGTCTTCAGTATCTAACAAATATGGCATTGGTTTCTGGAAACCAGGTGCTGGTATCATCCACCAGGTAGTGTTGGAAAACTATGCTTTCCCCGGCGGTATGATGATCGGTACGGACTCACATACTGTAAATGCAGGTGGCTTGGGTATGGTGGCCATCGGTGTTGGTGGTGCTGATGCCTGTGATGTAATGGCGGGATTGCCATGGGAGCTTAAATTCCCTAAGCTGATTGGTGTTAAATTAACCGGAAAGCTAAACGGCTGGACCTCTCCAAAAGATGTAATCCTTAAAGTTGCAGGTATATTAACCGTAAAAGGTGGTACTGGCGCTATTGTTGAATATTTTGGTGATGGTGCTAAAAACCTGAGTTGTACAGGTAAAGGAACCATTTGTAACATGGGTGCCGAAATTGGTGCAACCACTTCTACTTTTGGTTACGATGAAAGCATGGAGCGCTATTTGCGCGCTACCAACAGGGCTGATGTAGCCGATGCTGCAAATGCAATAGCCGCTCACTTAACAGGTGATGCAGAAGTTTATGCAGAACCGGAAAAATATTTTGACCAGCTGATCGAGATTAACCTGTCGGAACTGGAGCCTTACCTGAATGGTCCTTTTACACCTGACCTGGCTACACCTATTTCTAAAATGAAAGAAGTAGCCGCAGCAAATGGCTGGCCTTTGAAAGTGGAATGGGGACTGATCGGTTCTTGCACCAACTCTTCTTATGAAGATTTATCAAGGGCGGCATCTATTGCCAAACAGGCGGTAGACAAAGGCTTAACTACAAAAGCGGAGTTTGGTATCAATCCGGGCTCTGAGCAGGTACGCTATACTGCAAACCGTGACGGCCTGCTGGCTACTTTTGAAGATTTAAATGCTACCATTTTTACCAATGCCTGCGGACCATGCATCGGTATGTGGGACAGGGTTGGTGCCGAAAAACAAGAAAAGAACACCATCGTTCACTCGTTTAACAGGAATTTCGCCAAACGTGCCGATGGCAACCCTAATACTTATGCCTTCGTAACTTCTCCGGAAGTGGTAGCAGCGATTGCGATTGCGGGAGATCTTGGCTTTAACCCTTTAACTGATACACTGACCAACAATAAAGGTGAGCAGGTGAAATTAGATCCGCCGAAAGGCGATGAACTACCGGTAAACGGCTATGCTGTTGAAGATGCCGGTTACCAGGAGCCCGCCAAAGATGGCAGCGGTGTACAGGTGATTGTTTCACCTACCTCACACAGGTTGCAATTGCTTGATCCCTTTGCTGCATGGGAAGGCACCGACTTAAAAGGTTTGAAATTATTGATCAAAGCTAAAGGAAAATGTACAACAGACCATATTTCTATGGCTGGTCCATGGTTGAAGTTCCGCGGTCACCTGGACAATATCTCTAACAACATGCTGATCGGTGCAGTGAACTTCTTCAATGAAAAAACTGACAACGTTAAAAACGAACTGACAGGTGAATATGGTCCAGTGCCAGCAACGCAACGTGCCTATAAAGCCGCTGGTATTGGCTCTATTGTAGTAGGTGATGAAAACTACGGTGAAGGTTCGAGCCGGGAGCATGCCGCAATGGAGCCCCGTCACCTTGGTGTGCGTGCGGTATTGGTAAAATCTTTTGCCCGTATTCATGAAACCAACCTGAAAAAACAGGGTATGCTGGGTTTAACTTTTGCAAACAAAGACGATTACGATAAAATCTTAGAAGATGACGCCATAGACATTATTGGCCTGACAACTTTTACACCGAACGTTCCGTTAACCCTGGTCCTGAACCATGCAGACGGCACTAAAGAAGAGATTGTTGTTAATCATAGCTACAATGCACAGCAAATCGAATGGTTTAAAGCAGGGGGTGCATTGAACATTATCCGCAGAGAAGCCGCTGCTAAAAACGCATAACAAACACATTCGGTTCAAATACAATGACATAAAGCCCATCCTGTTTCTTCAGGATGGGCTTTTTATTTGTGATAACCGATTTAAAGTTTACTTTTGCCGCACAAACAAATAAGATCAAACAAATTAGATTTATGAAGAAATTTCTATTGTGTGCTTTAACTGCATTCACATTTTGCAGTGTAAAAGCGCAGGAAGTAAAAAACACCATTAAAATTAATCCGTTAAGTGCATTGCTGCGTACCGGATCTGTATTCTATGAAAGAAAAGTAGACGATGGCATGTCTGTCCAACTTGGAGTAGCCTATACTGGTATCAAACTGGACGACACTAAATTTACTGGTCTTGCCGTTACACCGGAAGTACGTTTTTACCTGAAAAAACATGCACCTGCCGGTTTATATGCAGCCCCATTTTTAAGGTATCAGAATTATACGGTATCTGATGATGCAGACGAAGGTAAATATACCTCTTTTGGCGGTGGTGCCGTAATGGGCTACCAATGGGTATTCGGCAGTGGTTTTGCTTTAGATCTGTTCTTTGGCCCAAGTTATAACAACGGCAACTACAAAGCTTCATCAGGCAGTGACGAACCGGAGATCAAAGGTGGTATAGAAGGTTTCGGCCTTCGTACAGGCGTAACCATTGGTTTTGGTTTCTAAGTAGCTGTAAACTTATTTAGGCCCCGTTTTGATCTAGATCAAAACGGGGTTTTATTTTAAAACTCATTCTGGCAATTGAAACAGTGGTGTGTTTTTTTCGCATGAAATGGATAGATCATTAACAACAAAGAAACAATTACAGTAAATGGCCCGAAACGTTTTTTAGTAGCCTGTACATAACCCACATTGGAAGAACCACAGTTCGGGCAAACAGCAACAGTAGCGGCCTCGGCTTCTTCTGTTAATGGGATTTCTCCTTCCTCTGCCTGAAGGATACTTCTGGCCCGCTCCGCATCTTTTTCAAACAGGTGTAGTTTAACACCACCCAATGCCTGCGTGTACAAAGGGTTAATGGTAATGGTATTTTCATCCGAAAGAAAGCATTGTACACCACTATCCATTAATCTGGCTTTTACAATATTGGCCTCTATAGGGTTGTAAAAGGTTTCAAAAATAATGATCTTATCCATAGGTAAAGTTTGAATATAAAGATAAGAAAAGCTTTCAATGGTTCAGAAAGTCCTGAAACCAAAGTCCGGAGTCTTTAACCGTACGCTGCTGAGTCTTAAAATCAGTATACACCAGACCAAACCTGGCATTATAGCCTTCTGCCCATTCAAAATTATCCATCAGCGTCCAGGCCATATAACCAGCAATGTTCAATCCCTCGCGCTTCGCTTTTAACAAAGCAGCCAGATATTGCTGAAAATAAGCGATGCGTTCCTGATCATGCACCTGATAATTGTTCAATTTATCATGGTAAGCAGCTCCGTTTTCTGTAATCATCAGCTGCGGGATATTAGGATAAGTGGCAAATTGCCGGATAATGTTATAAAAACTATCTGGATTAATCTCCCAGCCCATAGCGGTATGTGGTTTTTTACGGTTTTTGGCCTTTACCTCCCAGGCCTGAACTACCGGGATGAAAGCATTGTATTTAATCGTTAGCGGAAAATAATTCTGTATGCCAATGAAGTCGAAATCGAAAGTAAGCCGTTCGGTATGGCGCCAGGTAGAATGCTGGATGGAAAAACGTTCCATAACCTCCCAACCGGCCGTTGGGTATCCCATGCCCAATGCCGGCTCTATAAATAAACGGTTCATCAGGCAGTCTACACGTTTAGCCGCCAGCAGGTCGGCCTCGCTGTGTGTATGCGGGATAATTTCGGAACAGGAAAAGCTGGTACCAATATTGGCCTCTTTAACTTCTGCCCTCAGAATCCTGCCCCCATCCGCCTGTGCAATTGCGGTATGGTGCACTGCCGAAAAGAAATTGGTAAGCCCGGTCTTGCCTGGTGCATGCACACCGAGCATATAACCTAAAGAGGTAAAGCCAAAGGGTTCGTTCAGTACAATCCAGTTTTTTACCTTATCTCCATATTCTTTTGCGCAAACACTCACAAAATGATTAAAACTGTTATTTATTGAAAATGCGGTCCAGCCCCCCTCCTCTTCCAACGCATGGGGCAGGTCCCAATGGTATAAAGTCACATAAGGCACGATGCCCTGCCGCAGGCATTCATCAATTAGCTGATGATAAAACAAAATGCCTTCTTTATTCACACGCCCTTTACCATCAGGGAGAATCCGGGGCCAGGAGATGGAAAATCGGAATACCTTAAAACCAAGCAACTTAACCAGCTCAACATCTGCTTTATAGCTATGGTAAAAGTCACAGGCTGTAGTTGGCAGATGTCCTTTTTTAATTTTCCCCTGCCGTTTAGAGAAGGTATCCCAGATAGATAATCCTTTACCATATGCTTCGGCCGCACCCTCAACCTGCGCTGCCGCCGTAGCTACGCCCCATATAAAATCGCTTCCAAAATCAGAGGCCTTGATCATATTTTTTTCTATAGCGGGCAATATGGCAATTGCATATTAAGTTAACGTTAAGCCAATCTCCTTTAATAATAAAGCGGCATTAAAAGTACTGCAAGGGCCATGTTTTAATTTATAATCAAAGTTCATCTCCCCTTCAGAAATCTGTATATCGAAATGATAGTTCCTGATCTGCCGGGGGTAACTATCCTCCATTTCAGACAATTGCAGGTCATGTGTAGCAAACAACGCGGGCATATTTTGTTCGATGAGTTTTTCTATAAACACTTTTGAACCCAGGTATTTGTCTTTACTGTTTGTACCCCTCAGCATTTCGTCGATCAGCACAAATGAATTCGGGTGCTGCTGTATCCCATCCAGGATCATTTTAAGCCTGTTCAGCTCGGCTTTAAAGGTAGAAGTGTGATCGTTTAATGAGTCTTTGATACGCATATAGGAAAGGACCTTGAAAATAGACAGTGACAACCGATCGGCACATACCGGTGCACCGGCGAATGCGAGCGACATATTAATCCCAACAGTACGCAAAAAAGTACTTTTTCCAGCCATGTTAGAACCGGTTATAATGTCAACCGTAGGTTTTTCTGCTACATCAAAACTATTCACGACACGTGCTTTCTCACGAATCAGCGGATGACCAAGGTTTAAAGCCTTCAGCTGGAATGTATCTTCAATTAACGGAAAATTCCAGCCCGCCTGGTTATGGCTCAATGTAGCGAAGGAAATCAGTTCTTCAAACCTGCTGATCCGCTGCAGGCCCTTTATTACAGCTATGGCCGACTGATCGTGCCAGTTACTCAGGGCAATGGAACACCTGAGGTCCCACAGCAGGAAAAAATTGAGCACAGCACCCACTATAACATTTAACCTGGCATCAAAATTCTGAATAATGGTAGCTAGCTTTTTGATCTGCGCACTTATGGGTTTACCCGAAAACGATTTGTCAAAAAACCCGAGGATATAGGGCGAATTCCAATTTACATCTTCTGTCCATTTGACGCTATCGGCAAAGGCACTCAGCAAATTGGATTCCCTGCTAAAGCCGTTATATACTTTATTGATCTGCCCAAGCTTAAAAAAGGTAAGCCCGGCGTTGGCAAGCAGCAGAAGTGCAAAAAACTGCCACAAAAGTCCTCCAAACCCTATACACAGGGCCAGCATGCCCAGGGTTACAAAAGGGACAAGCTTCACATAAAGGCGAAGTGTGCGGTTGCGGGTAAAACCAAGCTGGCCAGGCAACTGGTTTTGTAATTTATCTTTAATCACTTTTAGCTGACCAGGCTTATGGCCCTGCAATTCGGCCCGGAAGTGAAAAGTCTGCGCTATATGGGTCTTTAGTTCTGCTATAGCCTCCTGTCTTTGCAGAATCGTCAGTTTATCATTAGGGCCACCCAGATTAGCGGCCAGCATATCGAGCGCCTCGATGGTATTGCACCTGTTAACAAAAGAATACAGTGAACCCGGCCCGAAGATATCCAGGTCGGATGAATAGGGATGGTACTCATCGGCATAGGCCGAGCCATCGTCATATCCATTTTTACCGGTACTAAGCTGGTTAATCTCGTTCTGATAAACCCAAAGCAGCTGGCCTGCATACGTTAACTGCCGCTGAACGAAGGTTTGCTTTTTTACCAGGAACAGGAACAAAACCAGGGGAATCAGTAGCAATACACCAAAAAACCACTCAAAGCCAAAATTAATGATCAGCGCAACAATCAGAATTTCGGCGATAAAGAGGCCCAAACGGGCAAACGAAATTTTATTTAATTTACGTCTCAGTTCATCTATCAGCTGTTGCTGTTGTATGGTTTTGTTTTGATAGTCTGCTTTTACCATTATATTTGAAATTCCTTAATAATTGATTGCTTTAACTTTTGACCGCAGTTAAGTTAAGATGTTACGGGCACCGGGAACGTCTTTAAGGCTTAAAGATAAACAATATGAAGATAACCCTGCTTGTTATAGGCAAAACGGAAGATAAATACCTGATTGAAGGCATAGATAAATATCTAAGCAGGCTGAAACATTATATTGGCTTTAACCTGCTGGTGGTACCGGATATTAAAAACACGAAAAACCTGACCGAGGCACAGCAAAAAACAAAAGAGGCTGAGCTGATCCTGAAACAGATCAGTAATCCGGATATGGTTATTCTTCTGGATGAAAGGGGAAAAAAATACAGTTCTGTTTCCTTTTCAAATTATTTAAACAAACAGATGATCGGAAGCGTTCAGCATTTGGTGTTTATAATTGGAGGACCATATGGTTTTGACGAAAGTATTTACAAAAGGTCCAATGGCAGCATATCACTTTCCGATATGACTTTCTCTCATCAAATGGTGCGGTTGTTTTTTGTAGAGCAGCTTTACAGGGCCTTCAGCATATTAAAGGGCGAGCCCTATCATCACGAATAAATTAAAAACGGCTTGTGGAAACTTCATCCACAAATCATCATGATATAAAAGGAGGTTATTATGCGTTTACCATCGGAGTATAAAAGGAATTACAAATTTAAAAGTGATACAAAAAAAGACAGGTTCAGCTATATCATTGCTATTCTCATATCCATCATTGCATTTTTGCTGATATGGTATTTAGCTTAAACCACAAAAGCCACCTTTAAGGTGGCTTTTGTGGTTTATTGCAGGGATTGCCTACACTCCCTTTTTACTCGTCATATTGGCTTTTTTAGCTGGCTGCGCAGTTTTACTCGGCGCTTTGGCATTTGCTGCCGGTTTAGGTGTAGCTTTAGGCTTTTTCTCTACCTTATCTTCAGCCTTTACATTTTCGCCTTCCGCAGCTGGTGCCGCTTCACTGAACAATGGCAGGTCTTTAAGCAGGTGGTACCAGCTCACGATCTTTTTCATGTCTGAAGCATATACCTTCTCTTCATCATGACCTGGAGCCACTTCTTTAAAAAATGCCCTCAATGCAGTTGTTTCTGCTTTTACATCAGGAACATTCCCTTTAGCAGCAACCATATTGGCCAGAACATCCGTTAATTTCAGATCCTCATCCTCGCCATATACGGTAATGTCTTCCAGTGATGCCAGCTTGGTTGTAGTGATATTGGCTACAATTTTAACTTTCTGGGCATCCAGACCTTCAAGAACGTATCCTGCTTTGTTCTGACCTACAAGTTTAAACAAACCTGGTCTGCCAGATACTGCTACTATTCCTCTTAAATTCATATTAATCTTCTATTACTTCGATACCTAAAATTTTATCACCTTGTCTGATACTGTCCACAACATCAACATTTTCTATTACCTTACCAAAGCAGGTATGGTTTCTGTCAAGATGGGCGGTATTGTCTCTGCTGTGGCAGATAAAAAACTGAGAACCGCCTGTATTTCTTCCGGCATGTGCCATAGATAATACACCACGATCGTGATATTGGTTGTCCCCTGTCAGTTCGCAATCAATTTTGTAGCCGGGACCACCAGCACCTGTTCCGGTAGGATCACCACCCTGAACAACAAAATTAGGGATTACCCTATGAAAAGTTACTCCGTTATAAAAACCTTCGCTGGCTAATTTTTTAAAGTTAGCAACTGTATTTGGGGCATCCTGATCATAGAACTGAACAGTCATATCACCTTTCTCTGTTTTAATTATTGCTTTGCTCATGATATTTTTTGTGTAAAAAGCAAAAATAGTAAAATCAAATGATTAGAAAAGACGAATGATGTTAAAAAGCGTTAATTCTTCAATATCCACATGATCTGGTTGGTATCATCGCTTCCTCCGTACTGGCTCTGCACCGCAGCATCCATATTTGCAGAGTTATAGCTTAGCTCATTTGAAGGATAAAGCCAGCGCAGCGGAAATTTGGAAGAAGGGGTATTTAGATTGGTGGTGCTGTTTAACGTAAATACAGGATAACCGGTACGGCGGTTCTCAAACCAGGCGAAATATTTACCACCTTGTAAAAAGTTGGCCAGATATTTCTGGGTAACGATCTGCGCAATCTGCTGTTCATTGGTCCCGGTTAATGCAACCCCTGCTGTAGCCGGAAAGGCATTGATATAGGTGACATCCATCTTCATGTTGTGGTGATAATCGGTCAGATCGGGCGTGTAAGCAGCAATAAAATTCATGGAATTAATGATTCCTGCAGCATAGTAGGTTTGCGCGGGAGTACCTATAATCCATCCCCGTACAGCAGCTTCGGCCAGGAGAAACTGCTGGTCCCAATAACTGAATACGCTAACAGGCTCAGCATTTACCAGCTGTACATAACGGTTGTTCAGGTCGGCATAATCCTTTCCTACCCTCCTGGTTTGCAAAGCCGAAAAAGCATCAGAAGGCTCGACGCCAGGATAGGCAGCGTAGTCAGTTTGTGAAACCCCTGCGCTTATCTTTACAGGAGAAGGCTTGGCATAATAAAACAAACGCCTGTCGTTTGTAGCTTTCATAGGCGCCAGCAGGGTATTCGTAAGCATCGTATAGTTCGACTTTACAAACGAGTTACCAGAACCTGCCGGAACATCAGACCAGGGATAGTTTTGTCCGGCGGTGTTGTTATAGGCCAATGCAAAATTATCCTTGTAATCGCGCATCAATGGGCGGGTTGCCACGATATCTTTAAAACGCTCAATTACTTTCAGGTCTGCATCCCCGGTTTTCTTGTACAGATTCATCAATACATGGAGTTCAAAGCTGTTGGTCAGTCGTCTCCAATTATCAGTTTTACCTCCATAAATTGGATCTCCATCAAAATTTGCGCCTTCTGAAAACAGTTGGTTCGCCTGATCGAGCTCGTTTAGAATGCCTAGAAATACGGCTTTCTGTGTATCGTATTTAGGCTTTATCGTACCACTTTCACCTTTTACGGCATCAGAATAAGGCACATCACCTACCTGCATGGTAGTGTTAAAAAATTGCCATGCCCGCACAAAATGCCCCAGGGCCTGGTACGATTTCCTTAAGGCATCGCTCGTAGCATATCCTTCCATAGGTGAAATATTCCGCAAGAGCGTAAGCCGATTGAAATCTGTACGCCCTAAACGGTTATATTGAAAACTTTCCTGACCCTCACCCCAGGTTAGGTACTTGCCCAATAAAAAAGGCTGCATAAAGCCTTTTGTGGTACTGATATCTGAACGGGTTATATTCAGAATCATGGTACTAGCCAGCATTGCCGAATTTACCTGTGTAGTTTCATTGGGATTGGTATTGATCTCTTCGAATTTTTTACAGCCACTGGTAAATGCGATACCTGTGATCAGTGTACATATTAAAAAATTTCTTTTCATCATCTTAATTGATTAATGTAAATATTTAAGCCGGTTTCAATTAAAAACCTAATCTGAAGTTAAAACCTACCATACGTGAAGATGGAGAATTTAGATTCTCGGTATCTATATCAGGATCTGAAAATTTAAAGTTGGTCAGCAACAAAAGGTTCTGCCCCGTGACAGTGAATGACGCTGTTTTTGCCCCCAGTTTTTTTGCGAGTTTAGAAGGGAAGCTATATCCTAGAGAAACTTCACGAAGCTTCACAAAAGTTTCATCCTGTATGCCCATATCTCCTCCTCTAAAATTCTGTGCAAAATCCTGGTAGCCCACCTGCACATCATTTGGTGCATATTGTCGGGTATCGCTGGTAATATTGCCATACTTATCGTATTTCACTTCACCAGAAATCACCTTAACACCTTTTCCTACATAATTATTCAAACCGTTTACCACCTGGTCATATCGATACTGGTTATCCGATTCGGGATTGGTACCGGTATCCCACATTTTATCGTACATATAGTTGTACATTAAGCCGCCGATCCGGCCGTCTATATTGATACCCAGGTTCCAGTTTTTATATCTGAAATTATTGATAAAACCAAAGCTGAAATCGGGTTCCCCGTATCCATACTTTTTATTGTAATCACTTTCAACAGGCATGCCATTATTGTAAATGACATTACCATCAGGATCTCTAAGCCAGTATGAGCTGGTATAGGTGTCCAATCTTTGCCCTTTTTTTACCCATAAATTATCAGGAGAATAAAGCGGACTAATATTGTCATAATACCGGTGCTGGTTGGACCAGTTTACGATGCTATTCCATTCAAAGCTATCTTTTTTAATGATGGTACCATCCAGGCTGATTTCCAGTCCACGGCGGGTGTAGGTTTCATCGGTATTTACGAGGATGGTAGAAAAACCGGATGAACCGGGTATGTCTATATTTATCTGCCTGTTAAAATAGTACTTATTAAAATAAGCTACGTCAAAGTGCAGACGTTTGCCAAACATATAACCCGCTGTTCCAATCTCCCAGGTACGGAAAGAACTTGGCAGCAGTCCCTCACCAATCAATTTCGACGGATAACTGGCAGCGTTCAAGGTATTCCAGGCAGCGGTGGTCGTTACATAGGTTTTATTAATGTCAAATGGATCGAATGCACTTTTAAACAAAGTCCATGAACCTCTCAATTTAAACATATCAATAACTCTTGGTAACTTTACCAGTTCAGAAAGCACTACACTTGAGCCAAGTGAAGGATAAAAGTAAGTTCTGGAAGTGGCCGGCTGGCTTGAATTCCAATCGCCCCTTCCGGTCGCATCAAAAAAAACTGCATCGTTCCATCCTATGGATGTACGTCCATAAACACTATTGATCTGCTGAGCCCAGTTTCTTCCGGCGTCAAAAGTTGTTGTAATTGGTTCAACCGAACCTTTTAAAGAAAAATACCTTGGTGAAATCAGTCCGTTTTTAGTAGTTGCTGTAATGTCATCTTTATTATAATAAAACAACGTTCCGCCCGCAAGTGCACTCACGGCCCATTTACTTATTTTCTTATTGTAGGTCAGGATCAGGTCGTTGTTGGTCGACATACCGGTACGGTCATTCACCTGGTACATTCCTCTTGCATTCCAGCCACCGCGGGTTGAGAAAATATTGGCAGTGGGGTTTTGCTTGGTAATCCGGTCATTAAAATTATCATACCCCAAACGCAGCATCAGGTTGAGGTCATTACTGAATTTGTAATTGGCCGTCACACTGGCATTCATCTTATTTTTTGTCTCTCCGTTTAATTTCTCATTGGCAATTAAGTACGGGTTGTCATACCAGTTTGTGTACATCCAGTTCTGAGTTTTATCCGGCACTACCCAATAGTCCTTATAATCACGGATGTCATATTCTGTACCTGTCCACATCACCAGCTGGTAAAGATAGCCCTGATTGTCGTAGCCACTGCCCCACATTTGCGGGGTACTGCCCCTGCTCAATCCAAAGCGGCCTTCTATTTTAAAACGGTCGTTTATTTTGATTTCCCCACCCGAGGTAAAATTCATCAGGTTCAGTTTCTGGTTAGGGAACTGACCTTTTTGAAAAATATGATTCAATCCTATCCTAAAACTGCCGTTTTCCGTACTTTGTGCAAGGGAAATGTTATTATTGGTAATGATCCCAGTATTCATAAAATTCTTCAGGTTGTCTTTTCCTACAGAAAGGAGAGGACGTCCATCTTCAAACTGTTTGGTTTCGGGGTTCCAGTCGCGCGCTGTATTGCCTACATCCAACCTCGGTCCCCAAACATAGTCGTTGTCAATCTCCCCGTTCTGTCCACGCCCATAAGAACTTTGTACTTCAGGAATAGCAAGATACCCCAACTGGAACATGGTATTGCTGTTCACATCAACAGAAAAACCCGTACCTGCCGCCCCCTTTTTTGTGGTAATCATTAGAACACCCCCCTTAGCACGCGACCCATATAAAGAAGAAGCTGTCGGCCCTTTAAGCAAATCCATACTTTCAATATCATCGGTGGGCACATCTCTTAACGTCATATTCTCATAAGGGACCCCGTCAATAACCAGCAAAGCGCTTTCTCCCCTTAATTCGATTGTAGGCCTGGCATTAAATTCGGTTGAATTTTTAATCACTAGCCCAGAAACCCTCCCTGTAAGCGAAGTACCAAGGTCTACCCCTTTTACTGTCTGCAAATCTTTCCCTGAAACCTTTTGCACCGCATATCCCAACGCTTTCTCCGATCTTTTGACACCAAGCGCAGTTACGACAACTTCTGTCAGGTCCTGCAATTCAGCATCCAGCACAATATTCAGTGTACCTGTCCCAGCATTTACAGTAATTTCCTTGCTTACATAGCCCAGAAATTTAACTACGATCACATCGCCTTCCTTTGCATCCAGGTTAAACTCTCCGGCGGCATTTGTTGAAGTCCCTTTGCCGGATCCTTTGATTACCACAGACGCTCCCGGTAAAGGATTGCCTTCCTTATCCACTACCCTTCCTTTGATGTTGATGGCAGAGAACATATTACTGAGAAATCCGATCAGTCCGGGTTTTTCCCTTCTGACTACAATGGTCCGGTTAACGATCGTATAGGAAAACGGCCTGTTTTTAAACATCAGGTCCAGTGTTTCTTCGATGCTGGCATCTTTTACGAAAATGTTGATCTTCCCCTCCTGCCTGATCAGTTTATTGTTGTAAAAAAAAGTAAAGCCACTTTGCTTTCTTATATTTCCAAAAAGACTGCTGAAAGTGGCATTCTTTTCAGCAAGGGTAATCTTCTGTGAGTAGCCATCGGCCGACACCTGCAAGCAGCCAACGATAAGTAAGATTACGACGAGTTTCATTACCCTACATAAATTAAAATTCATATTTTTGAATGTTTTGGTTAATCCATTAATTATTTAACAAGGTATTTTCTGCGATCGGCCGGAACGTAGTTCCAGACTATAAAGGATGGGACAAGCCGGATCCTGTTGTCACCAGGGTCCGGTTATTTTCCTTCAATAAGATCTGATGGTTCTGGTAATTATTTTTTCATCTGCTGTTTGTTTTTAAGTTTATATCTGGTTCTTTGTTTTTATCTGGTTACGATCAGCTTCCTGTTCTCTATTTTAAAATGCAGCCCGCCTCCGTATTCCAGCACTTTCAGGGCGTCTGACAACCTCACTGTGCGCGGAATATCACCTACAAATTCATCATCCATTCTGCTTACCTGGTAAACTACATCCACATCATACCAGCGCGACAATTGCCGCATTACGGTTGGAAGATTGTCATTCTCAAAATGGAAATAACCATTTTTCCAGGCCATTACCTGTTCTATTTTTCCAGGCACTACGGTTATTTTTCCAGGCAAATAATTGTTTATGCGCGACTGCTGGCCAGGAGTTATGGTTACAGTTTTGACACCCGACTGCACTTTCACACTTCCCTCCAGCAAGGTAGTCCTGATCTCCTCTTCATCGGTATAGCTGTTGATATTGAAATGTGTGCCCAGCACTTCTACCTCCTGCCCTTTGCTCTCTACAATAAAAGGCAAACGCCTCCCTTTATAATTCATCTTCGCTACTTCGAAGTAGGCTTCTCCGGTCAACAGTACCCTGCGCTCTTTAACGCCTGAAAATGCCTGAGGAAACTGTATTGAAGAAGCTGAGTTCAACCATACTTTAGTCCCATCGGGTAAGGTAAATTGATAGGTACCACCACGGGGAGTACTGGCTTTCAGCAATGCGCCTTCGGGTGCAGTTCCGGTAGATGAGGCCTGAATGGCACTACCATCATTATAACTTAAGCCTTGTGCATCTACCACAACGCCCTTCTTTGCATCACTCAGGCTTATTGTTTTGCCATTTGCCAGCCTTAACACGGCTATATTTTTACCAGGTTCAGCATCCTTCCCGGCAAGGACCAGATTGGCTTTATTGTGGTTATACCTTGTAAGGTACCAACCTGCCCCTATAGCCAACAAGCATATTGCAGCAGCTGTTGCTGCAATATGCTTGTAACGATAGCTTTTTTTTCGTTGCAACGGCAATGTAGCGCCCAATACTACCGAAGCCCTTTCAAAATCGGGGGGCATCATATCGGTATCGTCTGCCTGCCGCATCGCATCCAGATACCAGCTCTCCACAATAGCCTTTTCTTCTGCGCTGCAGGTACCATTTGCATACCGTTCAATTAATCCTTTAGCTATTTCGTTTTCCATATTTACACAACTGCACTAACAGCCATTTGAGGTTATGACGAACAGCTGGAATCAAAGTGGTAGATTTTTAAGAAAATATTTTATTGAGCAGCAGAAATACCTGGCCTACTCCGATTACCAGTACTAGATGGAGCTTTAAACGCAATATTTTAATCGCGTTATGCACCTGTTTTTTTACTGTGCCTTCAGCCACATTGGTCATTTCAGAAATCTCTTTGTACGAAAGATGGTGTTTACGGCTCAATTCAAATATCTTGCGCATTTTTGCCGGGAGTTTTGCTACCTCCATTTCAATGCGGTTGATCAGTTCCTTTTCCCGGATGATATCTTCTGTAAGAAACTCACCCTTGTCGTAAAATTCCTGAAGATTCGCCAGGTAATTGGTTCTTACCTTGTTCCTGTTGATCAGGTCGATCACTTTATTCCGTGTGGCAGAATATAAGAATGACCGGATAGAAGTCGTAAAAACGGTTTCAGCTGATTTGGCCCAAAGCGCTGTAAAAATATCCTGTACCACATCAATGGCCTCATCATCATCCCTCAGCATTTTTCGGCTATGCCTGAACATCAGCGGCCAGTACCTGTCGTAAATTTCAGTATAGGCCATGCCATCGCCTTCCTTTAATAAGGTTGCCAGTTCCTGATCAGTATAAGCGCTGTAAGCGGCCATCGTCGTAATTTATTCTTAAAATTAGTCAAACATCTTCAATTAAAGTTAATTAATTTTCACCTCAATGTTAACTAATCTTCAGCGATACTACGAAGCCCCTACAGTCTGTACACTACATGGGCAACAGGCCGTCTTTTACCAGCTGATCTACCAGTACTTTTGGATAAGTGTTTACAAAATTATCTATGGAACCAGGGTTAACGGTTTGCGACTGGGCCGACCAGATCAGTTTGTTGCTGTCTATGTCGTACAGATTGGTTTCCATGAAATAAGTTTTATCTGTTACATAATAACCTGGTTCATAAAACATAGGACCCCAGTAGTTGTAATAACTGTAAAAACCACCGTACCACCTGTAATATGGAAAAGGCGCGTAGCCTCTTGTACCGGGCACATAGCGTGTTTCACTGTTTTTATCGATCATAGATATCGTCATGATATAGTTTGCGCCGGAATTTTTGATCTTTGATAACAATTGTTTTTCAGGCGGTATCTTTTTATAGAACTCCGGATTAAAGTACTCATTCCCTTTTACGGTTCTTACGTTCTTCTGGCTTAGCAAAGCTGTAAAACCATTTTCAAGTTCAGTCCTGACTTTTATATTCCTGGTTAATGATGTAATAAAGACCGTTTGGCCACCCAACATTTTTCCTTTTGCACCACTATCTACCCACGATCCGGTAACCCTTGTTATCGGACTACAAGCCCACATCATCCCACTTACCAGCAAAATGACGCCTAATGTTATTCGTTTCATAACCAATGTTTTATAATTAAACACGCGCAAGCAGAAAAGGTTTAGTAACAAAGCGGTAAAAAGCTCGTTACAGGCAGCCTAAACCAGGATTGATTTGGCCCCCATTCGCTACAATTTACTTTTTTTAATAGCGTTATATCGTTACATTCGTACCAATGCCCATTTTATGACCGCCAAACGAATCCCAATCTTGTTTTTTTTGCTCTGCTGTAGCATGGTAATAAAAGCCTCCTCCATTCTTATTTATATGGATGAAGATCAGAAGAACCATTTAAAAGCCTATGGAATTGCCTATTGGAGCATTAAACAGCAGGCCGATGTAAGCTGGCTTTTAAATTACCGGGGAGGTAGCTTTTTAGTGAAATACAATAAGATGGTAGAGGATGAATGTAAGGCCAGGGGTGTTTCATACCAGGTTCTGGCCGATGCCAAAGTAACCGGAATACTGAACGAAATCAGTGACCCACAGGTAAATATGGAAATGGTAAAACTGGAAAAAGCGCCAAAAATTGCCGTCTATTCGCCCAAAAGCAAATTGCCCTGGGACGATGCCGTAACCCTGGTGCTTACCTATGCCGAAATACCCTATGATGTGCTATACGATGACGAAGTGTTAAAAGACAAATTAAGCGGCTATGATTGGTTGCATATGCACCATGAAGATTTCACGGGGCAATATGGCCGTTTCTGGGCCTCCTTCAGAAACGCCACCTGGTACAGGGAGGATGTGAAAAACCAGGAAGCCGCCGCCAAAAGAAATGGTTTTAAAAAAGTTTCTGAGCTGAAGCTTGCGGTAGCAAAACGGATAAAAGAATTCTGTGCCGGCGGAGGCTTTCTTTTTGCCATGTGCTCTGGTACCGACAGCTTCGATATCGCCCTCAGCGCCGAAGGCGTAGACATTTGTGAAAGGATGTTTGATGGTGATGCGGCCGACCCACAGGCACAGGCAAAGATCAACTTTAACCGGACTTTCGCCTTTAAGGATTTTATGCTGGACCTGGACCCTTCCAATTACGAATTTTCGGACATTGATGTCACACAGACCAGGAGCAGGGAATTAAACCAAAGCAATGATTTCTTTACCTTATTTGATTTTTCGGCCAAATGGGACCTGGTACCCACCATGCTCACGCAAAATCATGACAAAGTGATAAAGGGTTTTATGGGGCAGACCACGGCCTTCAGGAAACGCCTGGTAAAACCCAGCATTACCGTACTTGGTGAAAACAAAGGCGCCGAGGAAGTCAGGTATTTAAACGGAGAAATAGGCAAGGGTCAGTTTACCTTTTATGGGGGGCATGATCCGGAAGATTATAAACACGAGGTGGGCGACCCGCCAACAGACCTGAACCTGCACCCCAATTCTCCCGGGTACCGCTTGATCCTGAACAACGTACTGTTCCCCGCAGCCAAGAAGAAACCGCAGAAAACTTAATCGTAAAAATTCCACTGCACCCCAAACTTGAACAACATGCGGTCCTGCATCGGATACCGGTTAATGGTATAGTACCCTTTACTAGGGAAACCCTGGTTCACATAGTCGCATTTCACAAACAGGTTTGCTTTTCTCAGACTGGCTTTTACCCAAACATCCACAATCGGGGTACTTTCAAATGTCTTGCTGTCTGCACCGATAAAAAACTGGCTCGAGGCTGGCGAGTAAGCATAGTTTTTGTAAGGTGAATTGTAACGGATGTCAAAGCCGACATTGGTTTTGAGTGCTTTAAAGAAAGTTTGATTGATATAAAAAGTATTGAAGGTATACACCTCCGGTGTACGCAATATGTCAGGATTATCTGTTTTCTGATAAACCAGGTAGCTTTCCAGGTTAAATTTACCCCAACGGAACTTTTTACCGATGGCAATTTTTAAGAGGTTAACACTGCTGCCCAGCTGAACTGGCATTAGGGTTAGCGTATCGGTTCTTGTAGTTGTAGTCTGCATGTCTAAAGCTCTCGATTTAAAATACAGATAATTGGTGATGAGGTAGTATTGCGCCGTAGCATCCAGTTTCAGCCGCTCATTCAGGTATTTAAAGGAGAAATTGATCGTTTTGGTTCGATCAAAGCTGTTACCATTCTTGTCGCCCAGCCAGTTGTAATGGTTTCCAACAAAACGGTTATAAATCTCTTCCGGGGATTTGTTCTGGAAATAAGCGCCCAGCACCACCCTGCCTACCGAATTACTGAGCAGCACATTGCTCTTAGCCTCATACAAAAAATCGCCGGTATGTCTACCCTGAAAAATCTGTTCCACATCCAGGTTCAGGTCTATCCGGTTGCTAAACCTGTAGCCTGCCGAGCCTAGTAAAGTGATGTTTTGAAAAGTAGAATTGTATTTATAAAAATTGGTGGTATCGGGATACTGGCCCAGTTGTGTATAATTATAGTAATCGTGCCGGATGCCCGCATCTACCTTTAATTCATTTTTAATGATAGAACTGGATTTTGCCCTTAGAAAAAAACTATATACAAACTCATTTTGAATGTGCTTGTAAAAGGTACTGTCGTTCGTAAAACTCGGATCGGCAAAACCTTCCGGAATTACAGAACTATCGTCATCTTCATTTTTCTGAAATGCATAGGAACGTTTATCGTATTTAAATGTATAGGCAATTTTATTCGTTGGCAAGATCTTATCCGATATTTCCTGGGCAAGACTGTCTATACGCCCAACAAAATAGGTTTGTTTGAGCATAAAAGAACCCTGTCGCCATATTTGCCTGGCATTGTTTAAGCGCACCCTTTCGGCTATCCGGTTTAGGCCCAGCTGGCCTTCGGTGGTAAAAATATCATCATTACCCACTGAACCATTTTCAGCTGCCTTCAAAGTATTGAATATGGCATTGCTCCATAAATTATAACGTTTATTGGGCGATTCGTACCAGGTGAACAATGCCCCGTTCAAATCGTCGCCCCTTTGACGGGCATAGATACCATTGGCACCAATCCGGTTAAAATTTGCGCCCACATTAAAGTTTTTCTTCACATTCTGGGAGTGGATCACTTTAAAAACCTGTTCTGCATCTCCCGCCGCCACATAATACAAACTGGTAAAAGGCGTCCTGGCCTTATAGTATTTAATGTCGTCCTGGGTCATGGCATAATAATCCAATGCGTGAAAGCCGGCATCAAAACCAATTGTTTTTGAAGGTTCAAACAGCATGGGCATAGCTGCCAATCCCAGGTTACCGGTACCTACCGTAGGTCTTCTTGGCTGTACAAGCACACTAAAGTTCTGAAAGCCATTTAAGCTCGTATCCAATGCCAGCGTTTGAATGCTGTCTTTTGTAAGCTTTAGCGTCGTATAACGAACATATTTAGATGTAAATACCACAGAGTCGATCCCTCCTTCCTCTTTCTTACGCAAAGAATCCAGTTCCTTGTTCTCCCTGACTGTAGTTTTTAAATCCTGCGCATACAAATGCCCGGTACTTAAACCTGCAAGCAAAAGAACAAATAAAACAATGCGTCTATACATTATAGCGTCGAAATTAACTGGCTCAATATCTTAGTCATTTTGGGTTCAGCAGCACTTGCAGTCTCCAGGATCTCGTCCAGGCTAACAGGCTGCAGCTCTTCAGGAAAACCTTCATCTGTCAATACAGAGATGGCAAATACAGGCACACTCATATGATTGGCTACAATAACTTCAGGCACGGTGCTCATTCCTACTGCATCTCCTCCTATGACCCTTAAATATTTATATTCTGCTCTTGTTTCCAGGTTTGGGCCTGTTACAGACACATATACACCCTGATGACAAGTAATACCTTCTTTTTCAGCAATCTGCATTGCACTTGCAATGAGTTTACGACTGTAGGGTTGGCTCATATCCGGAAACCTTGGCCCCATATCGGCATCATTATGCCCTCTCAAAGGGCTCTCCGGCTGCAGATTGATGTGGTCGTTAATGATCATCAGATCACCTTTCTTGAAATCAGGGTTCAAAGAGCCTGCAGCATTCGATACAAAAAGACAATGTATCCCCAGGGCCTTCATTGCCCTGATCGGAAAAGTGATCTGCTGCATACTATACCCCTCGTAATAGTGCAAACGGCCCTGCATTGCCATTACCCGCTTGCCTTTAAGCGTTCCAAAAATCAGCTTCCCGGAATGGAACTCTAAAGTAGAGATTGGAAAATTAGGGATATTGGAATACATTAAACTGAATTCGATTTCCATCTCCGTTACAAGCCCCCCAAGGCCCGTTCCTAAAACAATTCCAATCTCGGGCTGGAAATTATTGGTTTTGCGCTTTATATATTCAACGGTTTCGTGTAGTGCCTGAAACATAATTTAAAATCTTTTGATCAAATGTAGCTTTATCTTTTTCCTGCAGCTCAATTTTAATGGGCAAATAAAAGACCGGTAAATTTAACAGTAATTCTTTTAAAGTAACAGCTAATAAACGCTGTGCATCCTTTTCTGTTGTGATGATGATCTTTTCTTTTGAACCTTCACTTTGAAACGCATTAACCAGCTGCTCGATATTTTGCCTGCTGAACGGGTAGTGATCGGGATAATTGTGCTGTACAATATGTTTTGAGTATCCTTTTAAATGTACCAGTAAAGGTCCCGGATTGGCTATTCCGGTAAGTAAAAACACCCTTGTATCAGCACTAATGGCATCACAAGACTGTTCCGCACCCGAAAACAGGTGCTTCAGGTTTCCATAGCTGATAAAAGAAAAGAATAGTCCGCCGGCCGGCATATTTCCAAAATTTTTGACGCAGGCTGCGGTTTCCATGGCGTCAGACCTTTCCGGAGCTTTGGTAACCAGTAGTGACTGCGCCCGCTTGTAGCCATCAAAGGGCTCTCTTAGATTCCCGGCAGGCAGCAGAAACTGCCAGCTCAGTAATTTCTCATACTCAAAAAGCAAAATACTGAACCCTGGTTTCACTTTCCTGTGCTGGTAGGCATCATCTAAAATAATCAGGTCATGGCTATCTTTTAGCCGATTGATTCCATAAACGCGGTCTTCACATACCGCTACGGTAACATGCCTGAATTTACTGTAAAACTGCATGGGCTCATCACCAATGGTTAGTGCATTGGCATTTTCATCTGCCAGTATAAATCCCCTCGTTTTCCGGCCATAGCCTCTGCTCAGTATGGCAACTTTATAATCCTTTAACAAACGAACCAGGTATTCGGTTACCGGAGTCTTACCGGAGCCGCCAACCACCAGGTTCCCCACACAAATTACAGGCAGGTCAAAACTGGTAGACTTAAACAGCCCGATGTCATAGCATTTATTTCTGCACACCACTACGATGCCGTAAAGGACAGAAAAGGGAAGCAACAGTAAGCGCAGGTATTTTATCATATTCAGCATTCAAAAATAGGAATTATTAAGCGCCTTATAAGTATTACCCGCGTAATAAAAAATTACCTTACCTTTGTAAAAAATAACTTATTATACCATGCTTAAAGGATTTTTTAACGTACCAACCCCTGTTAATGAGCCCATTCTGGGTTATGCCCCCGGAAGTAAAGAACGTGAATTGCTAATGGCCGCTATTGCCGATGCCCGTTCAAAACAAATTGAGATACCAATGCACATTGCAGGTAAGGAAGTACATACCGGCAATAAAGGAAAAGTTACTCCACCACACGATCACCAACATATACTTGGACAATTCAGTAAAGGAGATAAAACTCATGTATCGCAAGCTATTGACGCTGCTTTAGCTGCCAAAGCCGATTGGGAAAACCTGGCTTGGGAGCACCGTGCTGCAATCTTTTTGAAAGCTGCAGATTTAATTGCAGGTCCGTACCGTTATAAACTGAACGCTGCAACCATGCTGGGTCAAAGTAAAAATGCCTATCAGGCAGAGATTGATTCAGCATGTGAGCTGATTGACTTTTTACGCTTTAATGTGAGCTATATGGCCGACATTTATAAGCAACAGCCTCCCGTATCGCCAAAAGGATCATGGAACAGGGTTGAGCAACGCCCGCTTGAAGGTTTTGTGTTTGCCCTTACCCCATTTAACTTTACGGCCATCGCGGGCAACCTGCCAACATCTGCCGCCATGATGGGTAACGTAGTGGTCTGGAAACCGGCAAACACACAGATTTTTGCCGCCAACGTTTTAATGGAGATCTTTAAAGAAGCAGGCTTACCTGCAGGGGTAATTAACCTGGTTTACGTTTCAGGTCCGGATGCAGGTGAAGTAATTTTTAACCACCCTGATTTTGCAGGCATTCACTTTACAGGCTCTACCGGAGTATTCCAGAACATCTGGAAGACCATTGGAAACAACATTCATAAGTTCAAAACCTATCCACGCATTGTAGGCGAAACCGGTGGCAAGGATTTTATCCTGGTGCATGGCTCTGCTGAGGCTGAGGCTTCTAGTACAGCAATTATACGTGGCGCTTTTGAATACCAGGGACAGAAATGCTCTGCTGCTTCACGTGTGTATGTTGCCAAAAGCATCTGGCCAAAGGTAAAAGAGTTTATGCTGCGCGATCTGGCCACCTTTAAAATGGGCGGCACCGAAGATTTCAGCAATTTCATTAACGCAGTTATCGACGAGAACTCATTTGATAAACTGGCCAAATACATCGATGAAGCCAAAAAAGATAAAGGGGTAGAGCTCATTGCAGGTGGTGGCTACGATAAAACCAAAGGTTATTTTATTGAGCCTACTGTACTTGTGGTAGATGATCCTAAATATACCACTATGTGTGAAGAACTTTTTGGTCCGGTTTTGACGATTTATGTATATGACGACAAAGACTTCGACAAAGTACTGAGCATTATTGATACCACTTCCATATACGCCTTAACAGGAGCTGTAATTGCGCAGGATCGTTACGCCATTGAGAAAGCAACACATGCCCTTAGAAATGCCGCTGGTAACTTTTACATCAATGACAAATGTACAGGTGCAGTTGTTGGACAACAGCCTTTTGGTGGTGCAAGGGGTTCAGGAACCAACGATAAGGCGGGGTCTATGATCAATCTTTTGCGCTGGGTATCGCCACGTGCAATAAAAGAAACTTTCGATCCGCCAAAGGATTACAGGTACCCTTTCTTAGGTTAGCAAACAACCGTTCTCAGAGAAGGTAATTTCCGGTTAAGCAGGATGCAAATGGCAAAGCGCCGAATCCTGTTTAAATCTGATTAAAAGCAGAAAAGCTCCGGGTGATGAACCCGGAGCTTTTCTGCTTTTATTTAACGTTCTCTAAAACTTTCAATATGATTAAGCATTGTGATCGGCAAACCGTCTATTTAACAATCTTACTTGACTCCTCTGCTTAACCTGAAAATTACCTTCTCAGAGGATGGTTATTTTCCTGCATTCATTTTGAACACCGGCGAAATGTCATCGGCACTTGACGCACTTACCTGCATATCAGAGATCAATCCTGTTTTCAGGCTGTAAACCCAGGCATGAACGGAAAGTTCCTGTCCTGATGCCCATGCGTTCTGTACAATAGAAGTACTCATTACATTGGCTGCTCCTTCTATAGCATTCAGCTCAACCAAACGGTCAGCTCTTTTTTGCGGGTCTTTAATGGTCGACATTTCACGCTCATGTATACGGATCACGTCTTTGATGTTCCTTAACCAATTGTCAATTAAACCTACCTGTTTATCTCCCAATGCTGCATTTACACCTCCGCAACCATAGTGGCCGCAAACGATGATATGTTTTACCTTAAGTACGTTTACCGAATAATCCAGCACACTTAACAAGTTCATATCCGTATGTGTAACCACATTGGCGATGTTACGGTGTACAAAGATGTCGCCCGGCATCGTATTGGTGATCTGATTTGCAGGCACACGGCTATCTGAGCAGCCTATCCACAATACAGGGGGGGCCTGACCGGCAGAAAGGCGGTCAAAAAACTGAGGGTCTTCTTTTAGGGTAGCTGCAACCCATTCTTTGTTTCCCTGTAATAAACTATCGTAAGTAATATGTTCGTTATGTTGTTTTTCTAATTTAGCGCACATAATATTTAATTGTTAATTTCTTCTATGACTTTGTGATTTAATTTTGGCACAATATACTGCGCCTTAACATTTTCGAGCGTTACAATAATACCTTTGGTATAGGCATTATGTTTGTAATTAAAAATAGTTTCCAAAACATCGGGATCTATGTACCTCGAGTTTGTTCCATCAATAATTACATTGGTTTCTTTCGGAATTTTGTTCAGCACTACCTGTATAGCAGCTTTGTTAAGGAAAGATACTTCCTCTGCCAGTTTAATTCGTATGTTTTTCTTGTTGCCTTCTTCCTGGATTTTGTAGAAGAACGGATTACGCATATTGGTACGCAACAGGTAAAATACAGAGATCAGCATACCTATGGCCACTCCTTTTAAAAGGTCGGTAAGCAATACCGCAACAATGGTAACCACAAACGGGATAAACTGGTCCCACCCTTTATGGTACATGTGCTTAAATAAAGCTATTCTAGTTAATTTATAACCTGTTACCAATAATATAGCTGCTAAACATGCCAAAGGTATCATATTTATCAGACCTGGAATAAAAAGTAGCGATAAAAGTAACCAGGTTCCGTGAAAGATTGCAGACATCTTGGTCCGCCCACCTGCGTTAACATTGGCCGAACTGCGGACAATAACCGAAGTCATAGGCAAACCACCTAACATCCCGCTCACCATATTTCCCGCACCCTGGGCCATCAGTTCCCTGTTGGTAGGTGATACCCGTTTGATCGGATCTATTTTATCGATAGCCTCAATGCTAAGCAGGGTTTCCAAACTGGCTACAACAGCAATGGTTGCCGCCACGACCCATACCTTACCGTTGGTAAGCTGAGAAAAATCAGGAGTGGTAAACAGCCCCATAAACTCCGACCAGCCATTGACTACCGGAATGGCCACCATCTGCTCGTCTTTAAGTGCGTAACCTGTACCCTGAAAAGCCAGTGTTAAACCGATACCCAATATCACTACAATAAGTGGTGCAGGGATGAGACTTAATTTTTTAAACTTAGGCCACAGTAACAATACACCAATCGACAAGGCACTGATCACTATAGCAGCCACACTGAAATGGTTCAGGGCACCACTTATAGCCGAGAATGTGTTTTCATGATCTTTCTGAAAAAAACTTTCATCGCCAAAAAAATCAGAATCCACTCCCAGGGCATGTGGAGTTTGCTTCAGTATCAATGTCAAACCAATAGCAGCCAGCATCCCTTCAATTACACTTGAAGGAAAGTAGTTGCCAATGGTCCCCCCTTTTAATAAACCAAGGATCAGCTGCATGGCCCCGGCCAATACTACGGCCAATAAAAAAATCTGGTATCCACCCAATTGCCCTATAGCACCCAAAACTATTGCAGTAAGCCCCGCCGCCGGCCCGCTTACACTTAATTGTGAACCGCTTAAACTAGCTACCACAATACCACCTACCACACCGGTAATCAGACCGGCAAATAAGGGAGCGCCGGATGCCAGCGCAATACCCAGACAGAGGGGCAGCGCAACCAGGAATACCACTATACTGGCGGGCAAATCCTTCTTTAAATTCTTTTTTAAAATATACTTCTTCACTTCCAGTCTCGAAAAGACTGAGTTTCCACTTTGCATAAAACTATGTTTTAATGTTCTAACTAATTTCTAAAAAACGTACAACAATTCGTGCTGATGCGGGAACGTCATACCTGTAAAAATTAGCAGCGGTTGGGAGGCGGTGTAGGTACAGATGGGTGGAAAGGATCTACATACCGTTTAAAGTGATCAATAAAACTGTTATTAATTCCAAAATGACTGAGTACAGCTGAAAAACTGTAATCATAATGCAGGTCAATCTTATAATCGCAAAGCTTTACTTTTGCTTTACCACTATCGCCGTCAGCACTATGCTCTACTTCGATCTGCATGATCACAGCATTCATGATCTCTTTATCAATATGATTAAAAAACACTGGGGCACCGGAAATTACCATCTTTGCAGAAAAGATGCCCAAAAAGGCAATAATGATCAACAAACGGTATTTTCTTAAAAACATTTAATAACTGTGTGTGTGTTTTTTGATTCAATTTTTTCAAAAATAAGGCCAAAATATCCTAACAAACAAATTGTCATGTAATAAAAATGTAATTTAGTTGTTATCAAACCCTGTACTGGTGCTACTTGAATTTAAATAAACTTGCTTGTTATAGGAAAACGAAGCATTAAACGTATTTTAGCCCCTTTAAATATTTTACCTGCTTTTATGAAATTAATACCCTTAGGTCTGCTTCTTCTATGCGCTGTTTTTACTTTTGCACAAAGCAATAATGCACCCTCAACCTATGATACGCACGAGATTGCCATAACAGGATACCTGCAGACACAGTATCAAAGAGCACAATCGGCCGGTATACTGTCCTTTTCCGGCGGAGATTTTGCAAAAAACTCTAAAGATCGCTTTATGATCCGCAGGGGAAGGTTAAAAATAGACCGGGCCGATAAGTATTCAAGTATCGTTTTTCAGATTGATGCCACACAAAACGGCGTACAACTCATGGATGCCTTCATACAATTGCACAGACCCACTTCAAAGGCGCTGTTATTTACAGCAGGATTGTTTAACCGCCCTTTCGGACATTCAATTGTTTATTCTTCAGGCTACAGGGACTTTCCCGAAAGGGCAAGGGTATTTCAAACTTTAATGCCCCGTGAAAGGGACCTGGGTGCAATGCTTACTTTCAGGCCCGACGGCAAATTTCATTTCCTTACCGCCGAAGTTGCCGTAATAAATGGCAGCGGCCATTCGGCCAGGGATTATGATTCCAAAAAAGACATTGTCGGCAACCTGGGTTTTAAATTTGACAGTCTGGCTAATAAAAAACTACATATCGGATTTGGCGGATCCATTTACCAGGGCTCTGTACGCTCTGATACAGAAAGTTATTTTAGCAGTAACAGCAGTGGTTTCGTTAAAAACACGAGCCCTGATTATGTAGACTGGAATGCCAAACGCAATTATTACGGAGGAAACCTGCAGCTACAGTACGACAATACTTTTGGAACCACCCTTTTTAAAGCTGAATACATCGCCGGTACACAACCAGGTGTAGCCAGTTCGTCCAGTATAACTGGGCCTGTTGCCAGCCAGAGCTTTGCAGCCCAGCCTGCTACCGACCTTTATTTACGCCCCTTTTCGGGTTATTATTTATGGCTAACCCAACAGATCGCAAAAAGCAGGTTTACTGCACTCTTGGCCTATGACTCTTATGACCCGAACAGTGACCTCAAAGAGACACAGATTGGCGCACCGGGAAGCAATACCACTGCAGGCGATATCAAGTTCAACACCTTAGGCTATGGCATGGCCTGCCTCATCAATTCAAGGATGAAATTAACGGTTTACAATGAGCATGTAGTAAACGATCCAACCCAGCTGGCAGGCTATCTCGAAGATCTGAAAGATGATGTATTTACTGTCAGGTTGCAATACCGCTGGTAACGATATATTTATGATATTTGACAAAATCATTTTAAATGAAGCATAAAATAGAGCTCCTCCAGGATAAAATTAAACAGGCAAAAGCCGGTGGTGGCGAAGCCAGGATTGAAAGTCAGCATAAAAAAGGAAAACTTACAGCCCGGGAAAGGATCCATTTCTTAATGGACGAAAACTCTTTTGAAGAGATCGGAATGATGGTAACCCACAGGAGTACCGATTTCGGAATGGAGCGTGAAAAGTATCTGGGCGACGGGGTAGTTACAGGATATGGTAATATCAATGGCCGGCTTGTCTATGTGTTTTCGCAGGATTTCACCGTGTTTGGAGGTTCTCTTTCAGAAACCCACGCCGAAAAAATCTGCAAGATCATGGATATGGCCATGAAAAATGGCGCACCTGTAATCGGCCTGAACGACAGCGGCGGTGCCCGTATCCAGGAAGGTGTAGTCTCATTGGGCGGATATGCTGATATATTTTACCGGAATGTGCAGGCTTCTGGAGTAGTACCTCAATTATCGGCCATTATGGGGCCCTGCGCAGGTGGCGCAGTATATTCCCCGGCCATTACAGACTTTATATTGATGGTCGAAAACACCTCCTATATGTTTGTTACGGGCCCTAATGTCGTTAAGACGGTAACCCATGAAGAAGTTAGTTCAGAAGAACTCGGAGGTGCATCTACACATGCCACGAAATCCGGCGTCACCCATTTTGCCTGCGCCAATGAGCTGGATGCAATCAACCATATCAAAAGATTGCTCAGCTACATGCCGCAAAACTGCGAAGAAGTACCCGACTCGCTACCCTATGAAATGGGAGATGAAAACAGGACTGCGCTCAACGATATCATGCCGCAAAATGCAAACCAACCCTACGACATCAGGAGCATAATAGAAGAAACCGCGGACAACGACAGCTTTCTGGAGGTACATAAAGACTATGCAGAAAACATAGTGGTGGGCTTTGCGCGACTGGCAGGCAGAAGCATTGGCATTGTAGCCAACCAGCCTGCGTACCTTGCTGGGGTTTTAGACAACCATGCTTCAACAAAGGCAGCCAGGTTTGTCCGTTTCTGCGACTGCTTCAACATTCCCCTGCTTGTTTTTGAAGATGTTCCCGGTTTCCTTCCCGGAACAGACCAGGAATGGAATGGCATTATCAGCAATGGCGCCAAACTGCTGTACGCATTTAGTGAGGCCACCGTGCCCCGCATTACCGTAATCACAAGAAAAGCCTACGGGGGTGCCTACGACGTCATGAACTCCAAACATATAGGGGCTGATATGAATTACGCCTGGCCAACTGCAGAAATTGCAGTAATGGGTGCAAAAGGAGCCGCGGAGATCATTTTCAAAAAAGAAATCACGCATGCAGAAAAGCCTGAAGAAAAGTGGCTCGAGAAGGAAAAGCTTTATTCCGATACCTTTGCCAACCCTTATCGCGCCGCCGAACGGGGTTTTATAGATGAAGTGATTGAACCGGCGCAAACCCGGATCAAATTAATTAAGGCTTTTAAAATGCTGGAAAATAAAGTAGTGAATACTCCGCGTAAAAAGCACGGAAATATCCCATTGTAATGCAGCTTAGTCGTACCGATGTCTTATTGATGGCCTTTTGTACGGGGCTTATTGTGGCGAACATCTATTATTGCCAGCCCCTTGTGATACTTGTAGCGCGCGAGTTCCACCTCAGTGAAAGTTATGCCGGCAGGATCACTTACCTGACGCAAGCAGGTTATGCACTGGGCTTATTTTTACTCGTGCCGTTGGGCGATATGTTTGAACGCCGCAAGCAAATCCTGATGATTACCGGTCTGGCCGTAGGCGCATTGCTGCTTGCAGCCTTTTCGCATACCTTTTTACTGCTGCAAATTGCGTGTGTACTGATTGGCGCAAGTTCCATCATCCCACAACTCATTTTGCCTATGGCTGCTAACCTTACTTCTGATGAGAAAAGAGGCCCTACCATTGGTATTATCATGAGCGGATTACTGATCGGCATCCTCGCTTCACGGGCAGTAAGCGGAAGCATAGGCTTTTTATGGGGCTGGCGGACCATGTATTTTATTGCTGCCGGCATCTGCTTTCTGCTGCTCTTGTTGATGGCCAAACGTTTTCCCCTAAGCAAACCCACATTTACAGGCTCGTATGGCACACTGATGTCATCCATGTGGGGTTACATCAAAACGCAACCGGTACTGCGAGAGGCTTCCATCATTAACTTTCTGGCCTTCGCTATCCTTAGCGCATTCTGGACAACGATGGTATTGTTTCTGGCCAATCCCCCTTTTAATTTTCAAACCCTGCAGATTGGTTTATTCGGAATTGCAGGTGCGGCCGGTGCCCTCGCAGCCCCTTTGGTAGGTAAATTGAGCAGCGGACAAAACCCAAGGAAAAATCTACTGACCGGTCTCCTCCTGCAGCTCATTAGTATTGCGGCTTTCTATTTCACCGGAAGTCAGCTCTACTTTTTTATAGCCGGAATTATCTTAATAGATATCGGCCAGCAAGCCATACACGTTACCAATCAGACCAGGATATACACCTTGGTCCCGGAAGCGAGGAACCGACTGAATACCATTTTTATGTCGGTGAGCTTTGTAGGTGCCTCTGTTGGCTCAGCTTTCGGATTGTGGTTATGGGAAAATGGGCAATGGACTTTGTTCTGCCTGGGGACCAGCCTGGTGGTGATCCTAAACATACTGATCTATAATTTCTACAGCCATAAAATAAAACCTTGATGATGCACAAAGTCCGGATTCAGCAGATCAGCTTTGATTTAACCTGGCGCATCAGACATGAAGTGATGTACCCTAACCTTCCTTTTGACAGTATTAAACTGGACAACGACAAAGAAGGTACCCATTTTGGCTTGTATATTGACAACAAACTAACTGCTGTAGTTTCACTGTTCCATAAAAACGACAGTTATCAGTTCAGAAAATTTGCGACAATTGTTGCTGCGCAAGGCAAAGGCTTCGGGACTCAGTTGCTTGAGCACATCATATCTTATGTGAAAAATGCGGGTGGTAAAAAATTGTGGTGCAATGCCCGTGTTTCGGCAACGGGCTTTTACAGCAAATTTGGTTTTGCAACAACCCGGCAAACCAGTGTAAGTAACGGAATTGACTTTGTCATTATGGAGTTACAACTGAACAATTAGACTCAGGGTTAACACCCGATTTATATATTTGCTTAGATTAAAAATAAAATAATGGCTAAAAAGAAAGACGACAAACAGAATCATGTTTCTGTGGTTACTAAAAAATCGCTCCAGTTTTTTGAAGAATATATCAATAATCCATCCCCTACCGGATTTGAATACCCAGGCCAGAAATTATGGCTCGACTATTTAAAACCTTATATAGATGAGAGCTTTATAGATAATTATGGTACCGCCGTGGGTGTAATTAACCCTAAAGCAGAATTTAAAGTAGTTATTGAAGCCCACGCTGATGAAATTTCCTGGTTCGTTAATTACATTACCGCCGATGGACTGATCTATGTAATCCGCAACGGTGGCTCCGACCACCAGATTGCCCCTTCTAAACGGGTAAATATACACACAGATAAAGGAATGGTTAAAGCCTTATTTGGCTGGCCTGCCATCCATACCCGCAACGGCGGAGAAAAAGAAGAAGCCCCTGCACTGAAAAATATATTTCTGGATTGCGGCTGTACCAGCAAGGAAGAGGTAGAAAAGCTGGGCATACACGTGGGTTGTGTGATTACCTATGAAGATGAATTTATGGTGCTCAACAACCGTTACTATGTAGGGAGGGCGCTCGACAACAGAGCCGGTGGTTTTATGATCGCCGAAGTAGCCCGTTTGCTTAAAGAAAACAAAAAGAAACTTCCTTTTGGCTTATATATCGTAAATTCCGTACAGGAAGAAATCGGACTTCGCGGTGCAGAAATGATCGCCGACAGGATTAAACCTCATGTAGCTATTGTTACCGATGTAACCCACGATACCACTACCCCAATGATCAATAAGATCACTCAGGGTGATCTTGCCTGCGGTAAAGGACCTGTGGTTTCCTATGCGCCAGCTGTTCAAACCAATCTAAACAAGCTGCTGATCGAAACCGCTGAGAAAAACAACATTCCTTTTCAGCGCCAGGCATCTTCACGTTCAACCGGAACAGATACAGATGCATTCGCTTACTCCAACGGTGGAGTTCCTTCTGCACTGATCTCCCTGCCCCTACGCTATATGCATACCACGGTAGAAATGATACATAAGGAAGATGTAGACAATGTCATCAGCCTGATCTACCACTCCCTGCTAAACATAAAGAAAGATCACGATTTCAGATATTCAAATTCATAATTGACTTAAAGGCCTGCTACCATCACCAGCAGGCCTTTATTTTTTAAAACCCAGTGCTTTTGTTACTTTTATAATTCTTCGTACACAAAAACATTTTACTCATGAGCAATCAGTCAGCAAAATTTATAGAAAAGATCAAAGCTTCATATAAGCCCAGCGGATCATATATTTACCTCGGGGCCGGTATATTAGATGGTGAAGTATGGTCTGATGCCGAGATAAACCTGTCACTGCACATGATGAATAGACACGGACTGGTAGCTGGTGCAACAGGAACTGGAAAAACGCGTACCCTGCAATTGCTCTCCGAGCAATTGTCAGACGCAGGCGTACCGGTATTTATGCTGGATGTGAAAGGCGATCTGTCCGGGTTAAATCAACCAGGTGCTGTCAACCCCAAAATCGAGGATAGGGCAAAACAACTCAATAGGCCTTTTAGCCCTGCGGGTTTCCCATTGGAAGTTTATTCCTTATCAGGAAAACTAGGCGCCCAGATGAGGGCGACCGTCCTTGAATTCGGGCCTGTTTTACTCGCCAAAATACTGGACCTGAACGATACCCAGACCGGCGTACTTGCCGTTATCTTCAAATATGCCGACGACAATAAAATGCCGATCATCGACCTCAACGACCTTAAAAAACTGGTTTCTTACCTGTCAAGTGAGGAAGGTGCTGAAGAGATCAAGGAATCCTACGGAAAAATATCAACCGCTACCTCGGGTACCATTTTAAGAAAAATAGTAGCCATAGAACAACAGGGCCTTGGTGCTATGTTTGGCGAACGTTCTTTTGACATTGAAGACCTGTTTGAGAAGGTTGATGGCAAAGGAGTAATCAGCCTGCTGAATATTTCAGATGTTCAGAACCAACCGGTATTATATTCAACTTTTTTGTTAAGCCTGCTGGCAGAAATATTCTACAATATGCCAGAGGCTGGGGATCTGGACAAACCCAAGCTGGTCTTCTTTTTTGATGAAGCCCACCTGCTGTTTAAAAACTCGTCTAAAGCATTTTTAGAACAGATCGAAACCATCATCAGGCTGATCCGTTCTAAAGGCATAGGCGTGTTCTTTTGCACCCAAACGCCTACTGATGTGCCAGAAAGCGTATTATCTCAACTGGGTAACCGCATACAGCATGCCTTGCGAGTGTTTACACCCAATGATGCAGACGCCATGAAAAAAACAGTAAATACCTATCCAACTTCAGAATTCTATAAAATTGACCAGGTTTTAACTTCGTTGGGAACAGGACAGGCACTGATCACTGTTCTGAATGAAAAAGGCATTCCTACAGAAGTGGCGGCTACCATGCTTACGCCACCAAGGGCTATAATGGGGCCCCTAACCACTGCCGAATACAATGGACTAATCCAATCCAGCAGCATGACCGCAAAGTACCAGGAAATCATCGATCCGGAAAGTGCTTATGAAATTCTGACCAAAAGGGTAAATGACAGGCAGGCAGAACAGCAAACGCAGGAACAGGCCAGAGAAGAACAGGCGCCTGCAAAAGGAGAAAAGAGCATTATTGAACGGGTAATGGGAGCAACCATTACCCGGCAGATTGGCAAAGAAATTGTAAGGGGATTGTTCGGTATGCTGACTGGGAAAAAACCAAGAAGCAGCGGTGGAAAAGGTATCTTCGGATTTTAAATAAAAAACTATCTTTACCTTAAACAAAAAATGTATTTTTAGCCCCGCGAAAAGCATCGTATTATATTGAATATTAACCTAATTACTATTTTTATTGAATGAAACCTACCTTATTAATACTCGCAGCCGGTATGGCAAGCCGTTACGGCAGCATGAAACAAATTGATGGCTTTGGACCAAATGGCGAAACCATTATAGATTATTCTATCTTCGACGCAATAAAAGCAGGTTTTGGTAAAGTAGTATTCATCATCAAAGAAGAATTTGTTGACAACTTCAAAGCGATCTTTGAACCAAAACTCAATGGAAAAATTGAGACTGACTACGTATTTCAGAACTTCGATCTAAAGCAGTTTGGCATTGAAGAGGAAATTTATCGCGAAAAACCATGGGGAACTGCACATGCCATTCTTTCAGCAAGAAATGTGATCAAAGAACCATTTTGTGTCATCAACGCAGATGATTATTATGGATTTGATGCCTTTAAAAAAATGGTTGATTTCCTAAATACTGAAGCTACAGATAGCAATTATTCTATTGTAGGCTATCAGATTGGAAAAACCTTATCCGATTTTGGCTCGGTTTCACGTGGTGTTTGCAAAACCAATGCAGCAGGCTATCTGGAAGAAATTACAGAACGTACACAGGTTTATAAAAAAGGCGATGGTATCGTATATGAAGAAGGAGGCGTAGAGTATCCATTAGAATTTGATACTCCTGTTTCTATGAATTTCTGGGGTTTCACGCCAGCCGTATTTAAACTGACTGAAGATTTGTTTAAAGTATTTGCGCTTGAAAATAAAGACAAACCAAAAGCAGAGTTCTTTATCCCTTTAATTGGTGAAAACCTTGTAAAAACAAATACGGCCAACTTTAAAGTGATCCCAACCGACAACCAATGGTTTGGTGTAACTTATAAAGAAGACAAACCTTTTGTGCAGGCAAGTATTGACCAGCTGGTAAAAGATGGCACTTACCCTGAGAATCTCTGGAAATAAATAAGAATTATAATAAAAAGGCCCCTGATCAAATGATCAGGGGCCTTTTTGCTTTAACAAGCTTACCGATTATTTTTTGTCGTCTTTTACTTCTTCAAAATCTACATCAGTAACATTATCGCCGCTGTCAGTAGCTTGTCCGCTTGCCTGTGCATCAGCACCAGCTTCTGGTTGGGCAGCGCCATCCTGACCAGCTTTATACATCTCTTCAGAAGCTGCATTCCATGCATTCTGCAATGCCTCTTGTGCCGAATCGATATCAGCAAAATTTCTCGCAGCATGCGCATCTTTAAGTTTTTTCAAACTTTCTTCAATAGGCGCTTTTTTATCGGCAGAAAGCTTATCACCAAACTCTTTCAATTGTTTCTCTGTCGAGAAAATTAAAGCGTCCGCACTGTTGATTTTTTCTGCTTCTTCTTTAGCGGCTTTGTCAGCATCAGCATTCTTTTCAGCTTCTTCCTTCATCCTTTTGATCTCTTCATCAGTTAAGCCTGAAGAAGCCTCGATACGGATCTTTTGTTCTTTACCTGTAGCTTTATCTTTTGCACTTACGTGTAAGATACCGTTTGCATCAATATCAAATGCAACCTCGATCTGAGGAACCCCACGTGGAGCTGGTGGAATACCATCAAGAATAAAACGGCCAATTGTACGGTTCTGAGCCGCCATAGGACGCTCACCCTGCAAAATATGGATTTCTACCGAAGGCTGGTTATCAGCAGCTGTAGAGAAAGTCTCTGCTTTTTTAGAAGGAATGGTTGTATTGGCTTCAATTAATTTAGTCATTACCCCCCCCATAGTTTCAATACCTAAAGAAAGCGGGGTAACATCCAACAGCAACACATCCTTAACTTCTCCGGTTAACACACCACCCTGAATTGCAGCACCGATAGCCACAACCTCATCTGGGTTAACACCTTTAGAAGGCTCTTTACCAAAGAAAGCTTTAACTGCATCCTGAATAGCAGGGATACGTGTAGAACCACCTACCAGGATAATTTCGTCAATATCACTTGTTTTTAAACCTGCATTTTTCAAGGCCGATTTACAAGGCTCAATAGTACGTTTGATCAGGTCTCCTGCCAGTTGCTCAAATTTTGCACGGGTCAATGTTCTTACAAGGTGTTTTGGACCTGTGGCATCAGCAGTGATATAAGGAAGATTGATCTCTGTAGAGGTTGTGCTAGAAAGCTCAATTTTTGCCTTCTCAGCTGCTTCTTTTAAACGTTGCAGGGCCATTGGATCCTGGTGAAGGTCCATGCCGTTCTCTGCTTTAAATTCCTCAGCCAGCCATTCGATAATTACGTGGTCAAAATCGTCACCACCTAAGTGTGTATCACCATCTGTAGATTTAACCTCAAATACACCATCACCCAACTCCAATACAGAAACGTCATGCGTACCGCCACCGCAGTCAAACACAACAATTTTCATGTCTTTATGTGCTTTGTCCAAACCATAAGCCAAAGCTGCTGCAGTAGGCTCATTAATGATACGTTTAACATTTAAACCAGCAATCTCACCGGCTTCTTTGGTAGCCTGACGCTGGGCATCGTTAAAATAAGCCGGAACCGTGATCACAGCTTCAGTTACCTCCTGTCCTAAGAAATCCTCGGCTGTTTTCTTCATCTTTTGCAAGATCATTGCAGAAAGTTCCTGAGGGGTATATTTACGGTCATCAATTTCCACACGTGGTGTATTGTTGTCGCCTTTTACTACTTTATACGGCACACGGCCTGCTTCCTTTGAAACCTCAGCAAAGCTGCTGCCCATAAAGCGTTTAATTGAATAAATTGTTTTTGTTGGGTTGGTGATTGCCTGGCGTTTAGCCGGCTCACCCACCTTACGCTCACCATTCTCTGCAAAAGCAACAATGGATGGCGTAGTACGTTTACCCTCACTGTTGGCTATAACTACAGGTTCGTTACCTTCCATTACGGCTACGCAAGAGTTTGTTGTTCCTAAGTCTATACCAATAATTTTTGACATGCTATTTATCTCTGTTTATGTTATGAAATCTTTTTATTTAGTATCTGTTTAACAAGCAATGTGCCAATTGGTTTTTGGCAGAAAATATTCCCCGCAAAGAATAATTAAAGAAACTTATGGCGGAAAGCCCTTACAAAAATGTGACAGTATGACAGAAATTCGCCGCTAAGCCTTCTTATCAAAGCCAGCCAATCTTTCCAAATGATGGTATCCTATTCCAAAATAAGCTTTAACTTCCTTTATTTTCGCGGCAATTTCAGCTTTCTTAGCTTCCTGTAATTTTTTCGGAATTTTGATCTCGCTAGTCCGGGTCCCTACCACCAGCACATTCTTTGGTGTATGTGCATCAGATATAAATTCAAATACCTTTGTCTTGTAACCAAAATACTCCAGTATCAGGGCACGTATCCCGTCAGTAACCATTTCAGCCTGTCTTTCCATAAAGATGCCATATTTAGTTAAAAAGGAAAATTCGTTTTTAGCCTTGTGTTTCTCCATCTCTCTTCTGATCTGCTTATGGCAGCAGGGAGCCACTACAATCAATTGTGCCCCGGCTTGTATCCCTTTATAAATGGCATCATCTGTTGCCGTATCACAAGCATGCAGGGCAATCAGCAGGTCTATTGCATCCACATCATAATCTTCTATTGTTCCCTGTACAAAATCAAGTTTGTTAAATCCCGCGTTCCCTGCAATTCCATTACATAGCCCAACCAGGTCTTCCCGGTACTCCACCCCTGTCACCTTGCTGTCCAGCTTCAACACATGGTGCAGGTAATCATATAAGGCAAAAGTCAGGTACCCCTTACCCGAGCCCATATCCACTACTTTATTTATCTCTGCAGCAGGTAACTCTTTGATCAGAGAACTCAGTATCTCTACATACTGATTGATCTGCCGGTATTTATCCTGAGCATTTTTAAATACATTCCCCTCGGCATCACTAATCCTCAATTCCTGCAAGTAGGTCTTTCCGGCAGCCTGAATGATGCGTTTCTTTTCTTTATTATGAGATAATGTTGGCTGTACTGTAGCTGTCGTTCCTTTTTCCCTGACAGAAATCAACCCTTTCCTCCCATATTCAAGGATCACTTCTTTTTCTATCATAACCAGCGTACAAACTTTAAAATCATTGCTAATAAAGTGCCTAATTAAAGTTATACCTTCCTCAACAGAGAAATTTTTAATGATATCTCTTGTTTTATAGCGGTAAGTAAAAGAAAGCATATCTGCCCTTTTTATCTCTATTCTGCGGACATATACATTTTTTAATTCCTTTTCATTTCCCTGATAGTGGCCAAGAGAAAGCTTAACATACTGGTTCAAAGAAATCCCCTCAGAAACCTGGGTTAAAAATTGCTGAATAAGAAGTTGATTGGACATGGAATTAGATTACGCAGCAAAGATAATCTTTTGAAAAGGAATAGTAAATTAGCTTTTATGGAATCATTATACTTTGTAGCTATACTCCCCCCTCAGGAAATCAGTGCCGAAATTGATGAGATCAGAAAACAATGTTCAATTGACCATAAAGTATACACTGCCCTAAAACCGCCTGTTCACATCACCCTGGCGCCCCCCTTTAAACTGAATTCACAATTTGAACCCAAACTATTCAATAGCCTGGAACTGGCAAGAAATTTTCCGTCCTTCAACCAAGAGCTGAAAAACTTCGATGGATTTCCATCGCACACCGTTTATATTAACGCTTTGAAAAATCCATTTATCAGCGCACTTTTCAAAACCATTAAGAATGCGCTCAAACCCTATTCAATCGACAACAAAGGCTCAATCACCCCGCATGTCACCATTGCTTACAGGGATCTCAGCGATGCCTATCCCCAAATCATGGAAGAATATAAAAGAAGAAAATACAAAGCAGAGTTTACGGTAAACAAATTTAGCCTGCTAAAACACGATGGAAAAAACTGGAACCTGCTTAGAGAATTCGAATCAAGACCTCAGCGCGAGCAATTCACTATAGACTTTTAAACAGAAAACCCCAACCAGCAATTGGTCAGGGCCTTCTTTATGATGATAAGGAAATAACTATTCGCCTTTTTCTTCTGCTTTTTCTTCAGCTGCAGGAGCTTCTTCTTTTGAAGGAGCTTCTTCAGCAACAGCTTCTGCTTTCTCTGCTTTAGCAGCAGGTGCATCAGCTTTTTTCGCTTTGCTTCTACCACGACGGGTTGTTTTCTTTTCAGCAGATTCTGCTTCTTTACCATAAACCTCATTGTAATCAACCAGCTCGATCAATGCCATCTCAGCATTATCCCCCAAACGATTGTTCAATTTAATGATTCTGGTATAACCACCCGGACGGTTAGCTACTTTTGCGGCAACATCACGGAACAATTCAGTAACAGTTTCTTTATCTTGCAAATAACCAAATACAATACGACGTGAATGCGTAGTATCGCTTTTAGATTTTGTGATGATTGGCTCAACATACATACGCAAAGCTTTGGCTTTTGCTAATGTAGTAGAGATTCTTTTGTGTTTAATCAACGACGAAGCCATGTTAGCCAGCATCGCTTTACGATGTGAATCTGTTCTTCCTAAGTGATTTACCTTTTTACCGTGTCTCATTTTTTAATTTATTCAGTGTATACCGTCTCTTTGATTCTATACGAGGGAATTATACACTATTAACAATATGTTATTTACTTTTTATTTTTTGCTATTCTTCGTCCAGTTTAAACTTAGACAAGTTCATGCCGAATGAGAGGCTCTTAGATTTAACAAGTTCCTGAATCTCTGTTAAAGATTTCTTACCGAAGTTCCTGAATTTCAACATATCAGCAACATCATAAGAAACCAGATCAGCAAGAGTGCGGATATCAGCTGCTTTTAAGCAATTTAATGCACGAACCGAAAGATCCAGATCTACCAATTCAGTTTTTAAGATCTTACGCATATGCAAGATTTCCTCGTCAACCTCCTTGGTTTCTTCTTTAGCCTGAGATTCCAGTACCAGGTTCTCATCAGAGAACAGCATGAAGTGCTGGATCAGGATTTTCGCAGCTTCTTTCAATGCCTCTTCCGGATGGATTGAACCATCAGTAGAGATGTCTAATATTAACTTCTCATAATCTGTTTTCTGCTCAACACGATAGTTCTCTATGGTGTATTTTACATTTTTCATTGGAGTAAAGATCGAATCGATTGCAATTACACCAACAACAGCATCACTGATTTTATTTTCTTCTGCAGGTACATAACCACGTCCTTTATTAATGGTCAATTCCACTTCTAAAGTAACGGATTTCTCCATGTTACAAATAACGAAATCAGGATTAAGCACCTCAAAGTTGTTAGAAAACTTAGTAATATCGCCGGCAACAAATTGTTCCTGACCATTTACCAAAATAAAAACTTTCTCCGAATCACCAGCATCTCCTGTCTTTTTAAAACGTACCTGTTTTAAATTAAGAATGATTTCTGTTAAATCTTCTACAACACCTTTTATGGTAGAAAACTCATGAGATACGCCTGAAAAACGAATACTTGTAATGGCATAACCTTCTAAAGAAGAAAGCAATATTCTTCTTAAGGCATTACCAATTGTTACACCGAAACCGGGCTCTAAAGGACGGAACTCAAATGTACCATCGAAATCAGTAGATTTCTGCATGATTACTTTATCGGGTTTCTGAAATGCTAAAATTGCCATTTATAATGTTTTTAGATCGTTATTAAAATTATGCAACGTAAAAAAGTTAATTGCCCGCAGGCAATTAACTGAATATATTATTTAGAGTATAACTCTACTATAAGATTTTCTTTGATATTTTCTGGTATCTCGTCGCGATTAGGATAAGCTAAAAACTTACCTGACAACTCACTTGCATTCCAGTCTAACCAATTGAATTTATTGATTACCCTACCGGCTACCGAATTGGTGATAGCCTCTAAAGTTTTTGATTTCTCACGCACAGCGATCACATCGCCTGCTTTCAATTGATAAGATGGAATATTTACTACTTCACCGTTAACTGTTACGTGTTTATGGCTAACTAACTGGCGTGCAGCAGAACGTGTAGTAGCAATACCTAATCTGTAAACTGTGTTATCTAAACGAGCTTCTAATAATTGTAATAAGTTATCACCTGTAATACCTTCACGTGAAGACGCTTTGGTAAATAAGTTACGGAACTGACGCTCTAATACACCATAAGTATATTTAACTTTTTGTTTTTCCATTAACTGTACTGCGTACTCAGACTGTTTCCCTCTTCTTTTAGAAACACCATGCTGCCCTGGAGGGTAGTTTTTTCTGTCTAGTACTTTATCAGGGCCAAAAATTGGCTCTCTGAATTTACGGGCGATTTTGGACTTTGGTCCTGTATATCTTGCCATTGCTTTTCGTTTTAAAGTATCATACAACCTTACGCTGCAGACTCTTAGCTTTAAAAATTAATAAATTAAACTCTTCTCTTTTTAGGAGGACGACATCCATTGTGTGGAAGCGGGGTAATATCTTTGATAGAGGTTACTTCGATTCCTGAAACCTGCAGTGTTCTGATTGCAGACTCACGACCGGAACCCGGGCCTTTAACAAAAACGTCTACTTTACGCAGTCCCAGATCAAATGCTACTTTACCGCAATCTGACGCAGCCTGACCAGCTGCATAAGGCGTGTTCTTTTTAGAACCTTTGAAGCCCATTTTACCTGCAGAAGACCATGAAATAGTTTGACCATTGTTGTTTGTTAAGGTAACAATGATATTGTTAAAAGTAGCATTGATGTGTGCCTGACCTACAGGCTCGATCACAACAATACGCTTTTTGGTAACTTTTTTACTCTTAGCCATAATTATTATTCAGTACTAATTTTATTTAGTAGCTTTTTTCTTGTTTGCAACTGTTTTTCTCTTGCCTTTACGTGTACGAGAGTTGTTCTTAGTACGCTGACCACGAACCGGCAAACCTTTTCTGTGACGTAAACCACGGTAGCAACCGATATCCATCAAACGCTTAATGTTCAATTGAACTTCTGAACGTAAAGCACCTTCAACTTTTATTCCGTCGTTGATAATGGTACGGATTGCTGATAACTCATCATCAGACCAATCCTGTACTTTTTTGTTAAAATCGATACCTGCTTCCGTCAATATACGTTGTGCAGTTGCTCTCCCTACTCCGAAGATGTAGGTTAAACCGATCTCACCTCTCTTGTTTCTTGGTAAATCTATACCTGATATCCTTGCCATATTTATATTTAGCGATTTTTGATTTACGATCTTTGGATTTACGATTTACGTTTAAACAGCACCGCTATTCAATTACGTAACCTTCATTCGTAAACCTAAAATCTAAAATTTAATTAACCTTGACGTTGCTTAAATTTAGGGTTCTTCTTGTTGATAACGTAAAGCTTACCTTTACGACGAATAACCTTGCAATCCGCACTACGTTTTTTAATTGATGACCTAACTTTCATTTTATTTGTATCTATAAGTAATCCTGCCCTTTGATAAATCGTAAGGCGACATCTCTAATTTGACTTTGTCCCCTGGTAAAATTTTGATATAATGCATCCTCATTTTTCCAGAGATATGTGCAATAATCTCATGACCATTTTCCAGTTCAACCCGAAACATAGCATTCGATAATGCTTCTCTTATTACACCGTCTTGTTCAATTGAGGCTTGTTTAGCCATATAATATTGATTTTTACTTAATTAGCTGCTATTAAACAGGGATGCAAAATTAAATAAAAAAATTTAATTATTTACTTTTTTTCTTTTAAAACTTCTTCAATGAATGAAAAGGTTGATAAAACATCTGCATTACCCTTTTTAACGGCAACAGTGTGTTCAAAATGTGCTGATGGTTTGTTATCTTTACTGGTAACTGTCCAGCCATCAGACCAAAATTTAACACCTGCCGTCCCCGCATTGATCATTGGTTCTATCGCAATCACCATTCCCTCCTCAAGTTTAATTCCACTCCCCCGCTTGCCATAATTTGGCACCTCGGGTTTCTCGTGCAATTTAACGCCAACGCCATGACCAACCAACTCCCTCACTACCCCAAATCCGTTTGCCTCGGCATAAGCCTGGACAGCAAAACCGACATCGCCAATTCTAGAACCAACAACGGCTTTTTCTATCGCCAGTCTTAAACATTCCTGTGTAACTTCTACCAGTTTTTTACGTTCCGCATCTATCTCACCAATTGAAAAGGTATAGGCGGAATCGCCAAAAAAATCATTTTTAATTACACCGCAATCTACCGAGATCAGATCCCCTTCCTGAATGACATATTCTCCTGGAAAACCATGAACAACCTGCTCATTCGGAGAAATACATAAAGAATAGGGGAATCCATTATAATTTAAAAAGGCCGGAATTGCGCCGTGATCCCTTATAAATGTCTCTGCCAGATCGTTTAGCTTCTTTGTCGTTATTCCCGGACCAATCACTTTAGCTACTTCTGCCAAGGTTTTTGATACGAGCAAAGAACTTTCCCTGATCAGCTCTATCTCTTCCTGAGATTTATAATAGATTTTAGACATTTGCTAACTAAATCACTGCATTACTACCAGTCGCAGCAGGAATTCCTGTACGACCAGTAACTCTACCTGTCTTCATTAATCCGTCGTAATGACGCATCAATAAATAACTTTCGATCTGTTGTAAAGTATCTAAAACCACACCTACCAGAATCAACAGCGATGTACCGCCATAGAAATGTGCGAACTCCGATTTGATTCCAAACTTAACTGCAACAGAAGGTAAAATAGCAATGATTGCTAAAAAGATTGCACCAGGAAAAGTGATCTTGGAAATCACATCATCAATAAATGAGGATGTAGATAATCCAGGTTTAATTCCCGGTATAAATCCACCATTCTTTTTCATGTCGTCCGACATCTGGGTCGGGTTAACTGTAATAGCAGTATAAAAGAAAGTAAATGCGATAATTAAAAATGCGAACGTTAAGCTATAAGCCAGTGAAGTATAATCACTGAACTGTATCAACCAGGTATTTTGCAGCGACGGGAAAAACCCGGTTAAAGTAGCCGGAATAAACATCAATGCCTGGGCAAAGATGATCGGCATCACACCGGCAGCATTCACCTTTAAAGGGATATACTGTCTTACACCACCAAACTGCCTGTTGCCTACAATTCTTTTCGCATACTGAACCGGCACTTTACGAACGCCCTGAACAATCATAATGGTAAACATTACAACAGCAAACAGGGCCACAATCTCAATAATAAGTGCAATTAATCCACCACCATCACCCACTACTCTTGAACTTACTTCCTGAGATAACGCAACCGGTAAACGAGCAATAATACCAACCATAATGATCAGTGAAATACCGTTTCCAATACCTTTGTCAGTTATCTTCTCACCAAGCCACATTACAAATAAGGTTCCGGCTGCCAAAACAAAGGTGGCAACAACAAAGAACAAGGTATGATCTATGATGATGGCCTCTGCTGGAACCTGTGTTTTAACATAGCCTATCGCTTGAACAGCGGTAATGGCTACAGTTAAATAGCGGGTAATCTGGTTGAGCTTTTTCCTGCCGCTTTCTCCCTCCTTCTGCATTTTCTGAAAAGAAGGAACGGCAATACCCAATAGCTGAACTACAATAGAGGCAGAAATATAAGGCATCACACCCAAGGCAAGGATAGACACCCTTGAAAAGGATCCTCCGGCAAACATATCCAGTAGACCTAAAATGCCAGACTTTGTATTATCGCCTAAAAGTGTTGCATCAACACCTGGCAACACCACGTGTGATACAAACCTATAAACCAAAAGAATTACGAGCGTAAAAACGATACGCTCTTTCAATTCCTGAATTTTCCAAATATTACTTAAAGTAGTAAACAGCTTCTTCATTAATTACAATTTTTCGATTGAGCCTCCAACAGCCTCAATAGCTTTTTGTGCGCTTGCAGAAAAAGCATGTGCTTTAACTTCTATCTTAGATTTAACTTCACCGCGACCTAAAATTTTAACCAAATCATTTTTAGATGCCAGGCCATGTTGTTGCAGAGCAGCGAAATCTATAGTTGTTAAGTTAAATTTTTCAGCCAGACCTTGTAATACGTCCAGGTTTACACCTACGTATTCCACACGGTTGATAGGTTTGAAACCTACTTTAGGTACACGTCGCTGTAATGGCATCTGACCACCTTCGAATCCAACCTTAGTTGAATGTCCTGAACGTGATCCTGCACCTTTGTGTCCACGGGTGGAAGTACCACCACGACCTGAACCGGTACCACGACCAATTCTTTTACTGTTTTTAGTAGAACCTGCTGCAGGTTTTAAATTACTTAAGTTCATTTCTTGAAACTTATTTTGTTGCCCTTCGCTTTCACTAATCAGGGACAACGGTTAAACAATATACAAAGGTTGCAAATGTAATTATATTAACTACATTTACAACCTTTAAAAAAATTTATATACTTTCTATTGCTACTAAGTGATTTACTTTTCTTACCATTCCAATAATGGCAGCAGTAGCTTCAACCTCTACACTTTGGTTCATTTTAGTTAAACCTAAAGCCTGCATGGTTCTTTTCTGGCGCTCGCTTCTGTCGATAACGCTTTTTATCTGGGTTATTTTGATCTTAGCCATGATGTTATCCGTTAAAAACTTTATTTAAATCAACACCACGCTGCTGTGCCACAGTATAAGCATCACGCATTTTAGTCAATGCGTCTACAGTTGCTTTTACCACGTTGTGAGGATTTGATGAACCTTTTGATTTTGCCAGTACGTTATGTACACCAGCACTCTCTAATACAGCACGCATCGCACCACCAGCAATAACACCGGTACCAACTGCAGCAGGTTTGATCAAAACAAAACCTCCTGAAAATTTACCGATCTGCTCGTGAGGTACAGTGCCATTCAGCAAAGGAACCTTTACCAGGTTCTTTTTGGCATCATCAACGCCTTTGGCAATGGCTTCTGTTACCTCTTTCGCTTTACCCAATCCGTAACCTACGATTCCGTTCTCATCTCCAACAACTACGATTGCTGAAAAGCTGAAAGTACGACCACCTTTGGTTACTTTGGCTACGCGTTGTATGCTAACTAAACGATCTTTTAATTCGATCTCGCTAGTCTTAACTCTTTTTATATTGATAGTTGACATCCTTATCTAATTTTCAGATTAAAATTCTAAACCAGCTTCACGGGCACCTTCAGCCAGCGACTTAACGCGGCCATGGTACAAATAGCCATTTCTATCGAAAACTACTTGCTTGATACCTGCTGCTATTGCCTTTTCAGCTACTAATTTACCAACTGCTACTGATTGCTCAGATTTGTTGCCGGTACCTGAAAAATCTTTAGATAAAGATGAAGCTGATACAATTGTACTACCGGTTACATCGTTAATGATTTGAGCATAAATCCCTTTATTGCTTCTATAAACCGATAAACGTGGACGGCTTTCAGAACCTGTTAATCTTTTTCTGATTCCTTTTTTTATACGATCTCTACGAGATAATTTTTTCCCTGCCATGATGATTATTTTTTAGAAGCTGATTTACCTGCTTTTCTTCTTAACACTTCGCCTACAAACTTGATACCTTTACCTTTATATGGCTCTGGTGCACGTAACGAACGGATCTTCGCTGCTACCTGTCCTATCAATTGTTTGTCAATGCTCTCTAAAATGATTTTAGGAGTTTGACCTTTTTCTGAGGTTGTAGTAACCTTAATCTCTTCCGGTAATTGGAAAACATAATGGTGAGAATAACCTAAAACCAGGTCCAGTGTATTTCCCTGATTAGTGGCACGGTAACCCACACCTACCAATTCCTGTTCTACTTTATAACCTTGTGTTACACCAACAACCATATTATAGATCAAAGCGCGGTATAAACCATGTAATGCTTTGTGTCTTTTTTGTTCTGAAGGGCGTTGTACAGTTAATACGCCGTCTTCCTGACTTACAGTGATATCTGAATCTACTGCTTGAGTTAATTCTCCTTTAGGTCCTTTAACTGTTACTACGTTATCTTTTGATACAGTAACAGTTACTCCTGCAGGTACATTAATTGGGGCTTTTCCTACTCTTGACATTTTGCTATCCTCCTTTAATTAATAAACGTGACACAAAACTTCGCCACCAATGTTTAGTTTAGCAGCCTCTTTATCAGTCATAACACCCTTGGATGTAGATAAAATTGCGATACCTAAACCGTTTAATACTCTCGGCATATTCTCTACACCTGCATATTGCCTTAAACCTGGTTTACTGATACGGGTTAACGTACGGATTGCAGGGATCTTAGTAATAGCATTGTATTTTAAAGCTATTTTAATAATGCCCTGAGTTGTAGTATCCTCAAATTTGTAGTTGGCAATGTAACCTTTGTCAAAAAGTACTTTAGTGATTTCCTTTTTAAGGTTCGACGCAGGAATCTCTACAATTCTGTGATTTGCCTTGATGGCATTTCTTACTCTTGTAAGATAATCTGCTATTGGATCTGTATTCATCTTTTATATAATTGTGATAGTGGTTTCCTTCCCGACCCATTCGGGACGACCTTCCATCGGTTAATTCTTGTTGTTGGTTTAGGGCAATTACCTTAAACGCATGCAAGCTGTATTACCAGCTTGCTTTTCTTACTCCAGGGATTTTACCTGCTAAAGCCATATCACGGAACAATACCCTTGATATACCGAAAGTACGCATATAACCACGTGGACGACCGGTTAACTTGCAACGGTTGTGCAAACGTACAGCCGATGAGTTTTTTGGTAACTTGTCTAATCCTGCGTAATCACCTGCAGCTTTAAGTTCTGCACGTTTCTCAGCATACTTAGCAACCAGCTTCTGGCGCTTAATTTCGCGAGCTTTTACACCTTCTTTTGCCATTATTGCTCTGTTTTTTGATTTTTAAATGGTAACCCAAATTGTTTTAAAAGTTCCAATGCTTCAACATCAGTAGTAGCACTTGTTACAAAGGTAATATCCATACCTAAAATCTTGTTGATTTTATCAATGTTGATCTCAGGGAAGATGATCTGCTCAGTTACACCTAAAGTGTAATTACCTTTTCCATCAAAACCTTTATCATTGATACCTTTGAAATCACGGATACGTGGCAAAGCTACGGAAATTAAACGATCTAAAAACTCATACATGTTATTGTCACGTAAAGTTACACGTACACCTACCGGCATACCTTTACGTAATTTAAAGTTTGAGATATCTTTTTTAGATTTTGCTCCTACTGCCTGCTGTCCTGAAATTGTGGTCATCTCTAAAATAGAGCTGTCCATAATTTTTTTGTCAGTCACAGAAAAACGTCCAACTCCCTGGTTGATTGCAATTTTCTCTAACTTAGGAACCTGCATAACACTCTTGTAATTGAACTTTTCTTTAAGTGCAGTTACAATTTCCTCTTTATATTTACTTTTTAATCTTGGTACGTAAGCCATTATTTGATCTCCTCTCCTGATTTTTTAGATACCCTAACTAATTTCCCGTCAGCATTAAGCTTTCTGCCAACGCGTGTAGTTGCACCTGTCTTAGGATCAATTAGCGCCACGTTAGAAATATGAAGAGCAGCCTCTTTTTTAATGATACCACCATTTGGGGTAGCAGCATTTGGTTTTGTATGTTTTGATACCAGGTTAACACCTTCTACAAGTATCCTGCTTTTAGAAATTAATACTGAAAGCACAGTTCCCTGCTGACCTTTTGAATCTCCGGCTATAACCTTAACTAAATCGCCTTTACGGATTTTTATCTTTGGTGTAGTTACTTTATTTTTCATTTTATAATACCTCCGGTGCTAATGATACAATTTTCATGAATTGTTTTTCACGCAGTTCTCTTGCTACCGGGCCAAAGATACGTGTACCACGTGGCTCATCTTGTGCATTTAATAATACTGCTGCATTGTCGTCGAAACGGATGTAAGAACCATCTTTACGTCTGATCTCTTTTTTTGTTCTTACCACAACTGCTTTAGAAACTGTTCCTTTCTTGATATTTCCTGAAGGCAATGCACTTTTAACGGTAACAACGATCTTGTCACCGATAGAAGCATAACGCTTTCCGGTACCACCAAGTACACGGATAACCAATACTTCTTTTGCGCCGCTATTGTCGGCTACGTTTAATCTTGATTCCTGTTGTACCATGTTATTTAGCCCTTTCTAAAATTTGCACTAATCTCCAGTTCTTGTTCTTACTCAGCGGACGAGTCTCCATGATCAGTACTGTATCACCAATACCACAATCGTTTTTCTCGTCATGAGCCATAAATTTGGTAGTTTTCTTAACAAACTTACCATAGATCGGGTGTTTCACTTTACGTTCTACCGCTACCACAATAGATTTATCCATCTTATTGCTTACCACCAACCCGGTTCTTGTTTTTCTTAATTGTCTTTCCATTTCGACTCTAAAGTTATTTAGTTTCAGTAGCAGACTGAGCTTTACGCTTAGTCACTTCAGTATTTAATCGGGCAATATTTCTCCTAACCTTCCTGATGCGGCTTGGATTCTCTATAGCCGAAATTGTATGCGCAAACTTTAACTTTACTAAGTTCTCTGTCTCTTCTGCAATCCTGGCTACTAGCTCTTCTTGTGAAAGCCCTGTAATTTCTGAGTTCTTCATTTTATTAATTTTTATATTGTGGGTCCAGCGGTTATAATAACAAGTTACTTACAACATTCAACCCATCCTTTTTTATGCCTCTACGTAATCTCTACGTACTACAAATTTTGTCTGGATCGGTAATTTCTGAGCTGCTAAACGCATTGCTTCTTTGGCAATTTCCAAAGGAACACCTTCAGCTTCAAAAATAATACGTCCGGGTCTAACAACGGCTACCCAATACTCAGGTGCACCTTTACCTTTACCCATACGTACCTCAGCAGGTTTCTTAGTTACCGGTTTGTCCGGGAATATTCTAATCCATACCTGACCTTCACGTTTCATGAAACGAGTTACCGCGATACGGGCTGCCTCTATCTGGCGACTGGTGATCCAGGTCGACTCTAGAGATTTGATCCCGAAAGATCCGAATGACAATTCAGCACCACGAGTTGCTAAACCTTTCATTCTGCCCTTTTGCATCTTTCTGAACTTCGTTCTTTTTGGCTGTAACATTTTATTCTAATATTATCGTTAAACGATCTGTTAACTAATTATTTACGAGGACCTCTGTTTTGAGAATTTCCACCTCTATTATCTCTACCGGCACCAGGACCGCCTTGACCAGGGCCTCTTCCGCCACGATTTCCTCCGCGGTTATCGTTTCTTCTGTCGCCACCGCCACGGTTGTCTCTGTCTCTTCCACCACCGAAAGCACCTTCTGGCCTGCCACCTTTGCCCGGAGCATTGCCCGTTGAGCCGATGTTAGGAGAAAGGTCACGTTTACCGTAAACCTCACCTTTACAGATCCATACTTTAACGCCTATTTTACCATAAGTAGTCAAAGCTTCTGCCAGTGCATAGTCAATGTCTGCACGGAAAGTATGCAAAGGAATTCTTCCTTCTTTATACTGTTCGCTACGAGCCATCTCAGCACCACCTAAACGACCAGAAGTCATAATTTTGATACCTTCAGCACCCATACGCATAGTTGATGCGATAGTAGATTTCATTGCCCTACGGAATGAGATCCTTGCCTCTAATTGTTTTGCAACACCTTCTGCTACCAGTTGTGCGTCAAGTTCAGGACGTTTGATCTCAAAAATGTTGATCTGAATTTCCTTTTTAGTCAATTTTTTCAACTCTTCCTTGATCTTGTCAACTTCCTGTCCTGCTTTACCGATTACAATACCCGGACGGGCAGTGTGAATCGTAACAGTGATACGTTTTAACGTACGCTCGATTACCACTTTAGCTACGCCGCCTTTAGCGATACGTGCAGAAAGGTATTTTCTTATTTTTTCGTCCTCAACTAATTTATCAGCATAGTTGTTGCCACCGAACCAGTTAGAATCCCAACCTTTGATGATTCCTAACCTGTTACCTATTGGATGTGCTTTTTGTCCCATTTCTGTTAATTAGTTTGAGTTTCAACGTTTTTACTATCTACTACCAAAGTTACATGGTTTGAACGCTTACGTATTCTGTAACCACGTCCTTGAGGAGCCGGTCTTAATCTTTTTAACTGACGACCACCGCCTACCATTATCGTTTTCACGTATAACTGGTTTTCTTCAGGGCGAGAACCTTCATTTTTAGTCTCCCAGTTTTTGATAGCCGACAATAATAGTTTCTCAACTCTTACTGCTGCGTCTTTATTGGTAAACTTTAAAATATGTAAAGCTTTCTCCACACGCTCACCTCTGATAAGATCTACAACCAAACGCATTTTACGTGGTGAGGTTGGACAATTGTTTAATTTCGCTACTGCTTCCATCTCTTAATTATTTTTTCTTTTCAGAGTGTCCCCTAAATGTTCTGGTTGGAGCAAACTCTCCCAGTTTATGACCAACCATGTTTTCTGTTACGTATACCGGTATAAATTTATTACCGTTATGTACTGCAAATGTATGACCCACAAAATCTGGTGAGATCATTGATCTGCGAGACCAAGTTTTAATTACAGACTTCTTGCCTGAATCATTCATAGAGACTACTTTCTTCTCTACGTTATGGTCAATATAAGGTCCTTTTTTAATCGAACGAGCCATTATTTCTTCCTTTTCTCTATGATGAAACGATTTGAGTATTTTTTAAGTTGACGGGTTTTATAGCCTTTGGCATATACACCGTTCCTTGAACGAGGCTGACCTCCTGATGAGCGGCCCTCACCACCACCCATTGGGTGATCTACAGGGTTCATCGCTACCGGACGTGTTCTCGGACGACGGCCCAGCCAACGGCTGCGACCAGCTTTACCTAACACTTCATTTGCATGATCTGAATTGGAAACAGCTCCTATCGTAGCCAGACAAGTGATCAGGATCAACCTGGTTTCGCCTGAAGGCATTTTCAATGTTGCATATTTACCATCGCGTGCAGCCAATTGTGCATAAGCACCTGCGCTACGCGCCAACTGAGCACCGCGACCTGGGTGAATCTCCACGTTGTGGATGATAGATCCCAAAGGAATATTGCTCAATTTCAAAGTATTACCCACTTCTGGAGTTGCAGTATCACCCGACACTACCTTTTGCCCAACTTGCAATCCTTCCGGTGCAATAATATAACGCTTCTCGCCATCAGCATAGTTTAACAATGCGATGCGTGCAGTACGGTTAGGATCATACTCAACAGTAGCTACTGTTGCAGGAATATCAAACTTATCACGTTTAAAATCAATTAAACGGTAAGATTTTTTGTGACCACCACCCATATAGCGCATGGTCATCTTTCCTGTATTGTTACGTCCTCCCGATTTCTTAGAAGATACAACCAATGATTTTTCGGGCTTGGTTGCTGTAATCTCCGTAAAGCTGGCACCAACTCTAAAGCGGGTTCCCGGAGTAACTGGTTTAAATTTTCTTAAGCCCATAGTTTATAAATAATTCAATTCTTATTAAATATTCGAGTAATAATCAATTGTTTCTCCTGCTGCCAGGGTTACAATCGCTTTCTTGTATTTCGGGCTACGTCCCGTAACTAATCCACCTTTAGTGTTTCTGGACTTAACTTTACCACTTACAACCAATGTATTGACAGCTAAAACGCTTACACCGTACATTTTCTCAATGGCCTGTTTAATCTGCAACTTGTTTGCTTTGTGTTCTACTTTAAAAGTAAAGCGGTTAGACTTTTCTGTTAATGCAGAAGCTTTCTCTGTTAATATTGGTTTCTTTAAAAATTCCATATTACTTGGCAAATGCCTCCTCCAGTGTTTTAACAGAATCCGCAGTTAACAAAAGCTTGCCGCAGTTCAATACATCATAAGTATTTAACTGATCTGCAGTGATTACTTTCGCTTTCTGAATGTTTCTGCTTGATAAATAGATATTGTTATTTTGTGAAGGTAAAACCAACAATGTCTTTTCGTTAGCCAGGTTTAATGCACTAACCAGATTGATGTAGTTTTTAGTTTTGATCGTATCAAAAGTAAAATCCTCCAAAACAACTACATTGTTGTCTTTTGCTTTGTATGATAAAGCCGATTTACGCGCCAGTGACTTCAGCTTCTTGTTCAGTTTAAAACTGTAATCACGAGGCTGAGGACCAAATACACGACCACCACCGTTAAACAATGGAGATTTAATACTTCCTGCACGGGCACCACCAGTACCTTTTTGTTTGTATAATTTACGGGTCGAACCAGCAATCTCATTACGTTGTTTAGACTTGTGCGTTCCCTGACGTTGGTTCGCCAGATATTGCTTCACATCTAAATAAATTGCGTGGTCTACAGGCGTAATGCCAAATACCGACTCAGGAAGTTGCACCTTGGCACCTGTTTCTTTTCCTGAAATGTTTAATACTTTAACTTCCATCTGCTTACTTATCTAAGATTACGTAAGAACCCTTAGCTCCTGGTACGGAACCACTAACTACAACCAGGTTTTGATCAGCATAAACTTTCAAAACCTGTAAGTTCTGAATTTTTACCCTGTCGCCACCCATTCTACCCGCCATACGCATACCTTTAAATACGCGAGAAGGATACGAAGCAGCACCCAACGAACCTGGAGCACGCATCCTGTTGTGCTGTCCGTGAGTCTGTCCGCCAACACCGCCGAAACCATGACGTTTTACAACACCCTGGAATCCTTTACCTTTTGAAGTACCAACTACATCCACGAAATCACCTTCGTTAAAAATGTTAACCGTTACCGTATCACCTAAGTTAAGCGATTCTTCAAACGGCTCAAATTCAACCAGTTTGCGTTTTGGGGTAGTCTTTGCTTTTGCAAAGTGGCCTTTAAGGGGCATGGTGGTGTTCTTTTCTTTAGCTTCGTCGAAACCTAACTGAACTGAAACGTAACCGTCTTTCTCTGCGGTCTTTACCTGTGTTACAACACAAGGTCCAGCTTCGATCACCGTACATGGTATATTCTTACCATCGGCGTCGAAAATGCTGGTCATTCCTACTTTTTTTCCAATAATACCTGACATTTTCTTTTTTTAATTTAACACCCATCGAAGCAGTAGGGCTTCGTTCAAGGTGGATACACTCCCCGTTAAGGGACGGCAAAAATAGGAAAGAAATCTTAATTTTCAAATAGTTAGCTAATTATTTTTTCAAATAAATACTAAAAATTTGTTTTGACAGTGCCGCATGCAGTTAAAGCAAGTTTTAGCCCACCAGCTTATCACTTAAACTATACAGAATGATGCATAAAACAAATAAACCAATCAGAACATACAAGTAGTCCCGCTCTATAAGGAAGCTGAAAACGGAGAAAACAACCCTTGCAATCGGCGTAAAGATCAACAATACTGTACCAAACTGTATAATTGCAGCCCCGTCCATCGTCTTTAAGCCATGAAGAATTGATGCAATGGACGACAATCCTGACTTTCCTGCATCAAAATTACCGTAGTCTACAGTTGCGTTGTAGTTAAAAAACAAATAGATAAATCCACCAACAAGCACAACACTCATTGCTGAAATTACCCCTACGCGCAGCAAAGTCCCCAGTATTACCTGGATGTCTTTATCTGCAAAGAAATTTTTGTCCCCTTTACTCATAACTTACCCGATAAGCCATTATAAATCATTTGAAGTGCCAGAAAAGTAACCACAATGGCAAATACAACTTTCAGTTTGTCTGTCTTGGTTTTCACCAGAATCTTGGAGCCTATAGTAGCCCCCAGCAGCACCCCTACAGTAACCGGCATGGCAATCCCCGGATCAATCTGCCCCCGGTGCAGGTAAACAATTGCACTTGCAGCAGCAGTTACCCCCATCATAAAATTGCTGGTCGTAGTAGACACCTTAAAAGGAATACGCATGATGTTGTCCATCGCGATTACCTTCAGAGCCCCCGAACCAATTCCAAGCAAGCCAGAGATGATCCCGGCGATGAACATCATAAAAAAACCACCGGCCACATTATGGACAGCATATTTTTTGACCATGCCGTCAACCGGATAAGAACCGTTCAGCTTAAAAAACAACGCCAGTTTTCCCGAAGTATCATTATCGGAGCGGTCCACCTTCTTTCTTACCATCATTGCAGCAGAAAACAATAGGATCAGTCCGAAAATAACCGCAATGTAACCCGGGTTGATATAAACAGTGACGACAGCACCAATGATGGCACTGATTGTCGTGGCAATTTCCAGGAACATGCCTATACGGATATTGGTAATCCCCTCCTTTACGTAAGCAGCGGCAGATCCAGAGGATGTCGCGATTACAGAGATAATAGAAGCCCCTATTGCGTAATGTATGTCAACTCCCAATGCCAGTGTCAGCAGCGGAATAATGATCACTCCACCCCCCAATCCGGTGAGTGAGCCAACCAGTCCGGCCAAAAAAGCTCCAGCCAAAACTATAATTGTAAATAGTAATACCGACATTGCTACAAATATACTATCTGCAAACTGAACACAATAAAATTAAAATATCATTGTTAAATTAGACATAAACCAATATCCTTATTTGAAGATGAAAAAAATTCTATTCCCAATTATTTCGGCTTTCATACTTAGCTTCAATGCTCAGGGCCAGTCAGTACCAGATACCACTAAGGCCGATCCCAGCCTAAAAGGTCAATACCAGCTCATGCTTTCAAAGTCAAAAACCTTAAACGGCTACAAACTGGTAAACCCAAACAGAATGAGCGCTTTCTGGCAAAACGTCAGGGACACACTGGCTACAGACCGCCGTCAGCTGGCAAACGCCACAAGAAAGATCAGGGAACAAGAACAAAATATTACAGCGCTTAAAACTCAGATCAGTGGTAAAGAAAGCTCACTGGCCAGCACAAATGCTAAAGTAAACGAGATCAGCGTATTGGGTATATCCTTTACCAAATCCACTTATAATACAATTGTATGGAGTCTCATTATCGGACTGGCAGCAGCACTTGCCGTTGTGATTCTGCGGTCAGCAAAACACATCCATGAAGCCCGGTACCGCAGCACTTTATACGAAGAGATTTCCCAGGAATACCAGAACTATAAGACCAAGGCAAACGACAAAGAGAAAAAGCTTGCCCGCGAGCTTCAGGATGAACGCAATAAACTGGATGAGCTAAGGAGCAAAAGATAAACTCCTGAAACCAGCAGTAAAAAAGCCTTTCTGAAAATTCAGAAAGGCTTTTCCTTTAACTGTCAGTTATAGTTAAACTTTGATTTCCACTTCAACACCGCTAGGTAGTTCAAGTTTCATTAAAGCATCAACTGTTTTTGAGTTAGAGCTATAAATATCTAACAAACGTTTGTAAGCACACAATTGAAACTGCTCACGTGCTTTTTTGTTCACGTGTGGTGAACGCAACACAGTGAAAACTTTCTTTTCTGTAGGCAACGGAATCGGTCCGCTAACCACTGCACCCGTAGGTTTAACAGTTTTTACGATTTTCTCTGCAGATTTATCTACCAGATTATAATCGTAAGATTTTAATTTGATTCTGATTCTTTGGCTCATGTTATTTATGAATTAAAGCTGCCGGTTAGAGCTATTAATAACCGGCAGCCAGTTTATTTTAAAAATTAATCTAAAGATTTAACTTTTCCTTTTGATTTTGCAATCACCTCTTCCTGAACGTTTCTAGGAGCTGGCTCGTAGTGATCAAATTCCATAGTAGAAGTTGCACGCCCTGAAGTAATGGTACGCAACTGAGTTACATAACCAAACATCTCCGAAAGTGGAACCAAAGCTTTGATTACCTGGGCACCATTACGGGTGTCCATACCTTGCAGCTGTCCACGACGACGGTTTAAGTCTCCCATTACATCACCCATATTCTCTTCCGGGGTCAGTACCTCAATTTTCATGATTGGCTCCATCAATACTGGCTTACATTTAGGTAAAGCCTCACGGAAAGCAGAACGTGCTGCAATCTCAAAAGATAAAGCATCCGAATCGACTGCGTGGAATGAACCATCAATCAAACGAACTTTCATATCAGGAAGCGGGAAGCCTGCAACAACACCGTTAGACATGGCAGCTGCAAAACCTTTTTCCACTGAAGGAATAAACTCACGAGGGATAGCACCACCCACAATCTCATTCACAAATTGCAATCCGCCTTTTTCGAAATCTGCATCAATAGGAGAAATGATTACCTGGATATCAGCAAATTTACCACGACCACCAGTTTGTTTTTTATAGGTCTCACGGTGTTGGGTAGAACCTGTAATTGCCTCTTTGTAAGCAACCTGAGGAGCTCCCTGGTTTACTTCTACTTTAAACTCACGTTTCAAGCGATCAATCAGGATGTCCAGGTGAAGCTCGCCCATACCTGAAATCACAGTCTGACCTGTTTCTTCGTCTGTTTGAACTTTAAATGTAGGATCCTCTTCGGCCAATTTACCTAAAGCAATACCTAATTTATCTACGTCAGCCTGAGTCTTAGGCTCAATGGCCAAACCGATAACCGGATCAGGGAAATTCATGGATTCAAGAATGATCGGATTTTTCTCATCACAAAGGGTATCCCCTGTTTTGATGTCTTTAAATCCTACAACCGCAGCAATATCACCGGCACCTACGTTAGGGATCGGATTTTGCTTGTTGGCGTGCATCTGGAAGATACGTGAAATACGTTCTTTGTTTTCAGAACGTGCATTGTATACATATGAACCAGCTTCCAGGTTACCTGAATAAACACGGATAAAGCACAAACGACCAACGAAAGGATCGGTTGCAATTTTAAATGCAAGCGCCGAGAAAGGCTCAGTTACATCCGGTTTACGCACTACTTCTTCTCCTGTGTTCGGGTTGGTACCAGTAATTCCTTCCACATCCATCGGCGAAGGCAGCAATTCCATTACCAGGTCAAGCATGGTCTGAACACCTTTGTTTTTGAAAGATGAACCGCAAACCATAGGAACAATTTTTGCGTCCAAAGTAGCTTTACGCAATGCATCAAGGATTTCACGCTCAGTGATGGAGTTAGGATCGTCAAAGAATTTCTCCATTAACGACTCATCATAGTCAGCTACTGCTTCCAGTAAGTTCTCTCTCCATTGTGCAACTTCATCCAGCATATCATCAGGAATCGGAACCTCAGTAAAGGTCATACCTTTATCGTGCTCGTTCCAAACAATACCACGGTTGTTGATCAGGTCAACCACACCTTTGAAGCTATCTTCAGCACCGATTGGCAATTGCAATGGAACAGCGTGACTGCCCAGCATGTCTTTAACCTGTTTAACAACTTTTAAGAAATCGGCTCCTGAACGGTCCATTTTGTTTACGAAACCGATACGTGGAACCGCGTAATTGTTCGCTAAACGCCAGTTGGTTTCAGATTGAGGCTCAACACCGTCAACAGCTGAAAACAAAAATACCAATCCGTCCAATACACGTAACGAACGGTTTACCTCTACGGTAAAATCCACGTGTCCCGGAGTATCAATAACGTTTACCTGGTATTTATTACCACGGTATGGCCAGAAAACGGTAGTAGCAGCAGAGGTAATGGTTATTCCGCGTTCTGCTTCCTGTACCATCCAGTCCATTGTAGATGCACCTTCGTGTACCTCACCAATTTTATGGTTTACACCTGCGTAATAAAGAATACGCTCGGTAGTTGTAGTTTTACCAGCATCAATGTGCGCAGCAATACCAATATTTCTTGTAAATTTTAAATCTCTTGACATTTTATGATTCTATATGATTAGAAACGGAAATGAGAGAACGCTTTATTGGCCTCAGCCATTTTATGCGTATCTTCTTTTTTCTTAACCGCTGCACCTTCACCTTTAGCTGCTGAAACGATTTCACCTGCTAATTTCTCTTTCATTGTTTTTTCACCACGTTTACGTGCGTATGAAATTAACCATTTCATACCCAATGCAATCTTACGGTCAGGTCTTACCTCAGTAGGAACCTGGAAGTTTGCACCACCTACACGGCGTGATTTTACCTCAACAGCTGGCATTACGTTGGCTAAAGCACGTTTCCATACTTCCAAACCATTTTCACCTGCTTTTTTCTCAGCAAGTTCAACAGCATCGTAAAAAATAGAATATGCGATAGATTTTTTTCCATCGAACATCATATTGTTTACAAACCTTGTTACCTGAACGTCGTTAAATTTTGGATCAGGAAGGATAATTCTCTTTTTTGGTTTTGACTTTCTCATTTTTCTTTCCTCCTAATTATTTCTTTTTACCTTTTGCAGGAGCCGCTGCTGCTTGTCCTGGTTTAGGGCGCTTAGTACCATATTTCGAACGACGTTGGTTACGACCCGCAACACCTGAAGTATCCAGTGCCCCACGGATGATGTGATAACGTACACCTGGTAAATCTTTAACACGACCACCACGGATCAATACGATCGAGTGCTCCTGTAAGTTGTGACCTTCTCCAGGGATGTAAGCATTAACCTCTTTACCATTGGTTAAACGTACACGCGCTACTTTACGCATTGCTGAGTTTGGTTTTTTAGGGGTAGTGGTATATACACGTGTACATACACCTCTTCGCTGTGGACAGCTGTCCAACGCCGGAGACTTACTCTTGAACTCCAGTGCTACTCTACCTTTTCTAACTAATTGTTGAATGGTTGGCATTGTTCCTTTTTTACTTTTTTATTTATGTTTAAAAACTATACCCCTCAATAAGGGACTGCAAAGGTAAGACAATACATTTTATAAATCAAGGGGTTAACAGAAAATTAATCCCTTAAAGACAAACAGCATAAAGCTAAGGCGTAAAAATAAAGCCAAACCCTACAAAATCGGCTTCTGTTTCATGTATATATATTTTAGCCTGCACAGCTGCCCAGTCCAGCACATTGTACTTCAGTCCCGGTGTCCAATAAGTCTTGATGTTCATTAAACTGTTATAATGCAGGTAATAGCCATATTTTACACTCATCGCCATTCGTCCCATCCATAAATCCGGTCCAATCGCCAAACCTACCCGCCACCTGTCAAACGAACTGGCTTTAGACTGATAGGTTTCTGTATTTCTTAAAGGATCATAAATGGTATGGTAATATACCGCGTCCAAGCCGGCCCCAAAGCCCAGCACCCTGTTCAAGCGGTAATTGTATCCTGCATATAAACCTGTTTTGTACAGGCCATCTTTACTCCTGTAAACGCCGCGGCGCCCTATATTCACGCCAATATCTATGCTGTGCTTTTTGTAATCCATAGGCTTTCTCCAGGAAGAAGTATCTGCCGCGGATTTTGTTTTTAAAGATTGTATCAATCCCAGACTAACACTACTGATATTCATCCCGTTATTGGGCACCCGTGTACCCCCATTGGAAAAATGGAGGATATCCAGCCCGGCCGACAACCGCGTAGAAGGCCCGATTTTGGTCGCCAGCTTCAGTGCAATCCGCGAAGAAAAATTAAGGTGACTGCCCACCAGCACATTCTCATTCGTAAACCAGGTTTCACCCAGATAGCCCATTCCCAGGCCGGGGGTCACAAACAGTTCTGTATTTTTACATTTCAGGAGCGAAAAATTAAGTGCAGCTATCAGCGCGTAGGAATCACCAAATCTATCCGGCCGCGGATCAGACTCCATAACAATATCGCTCATGTTCTTGTAATTAAATACAAGGTCCAGGCTCTTCAGGTTCAGCATTTTCATCCATGGCCTTGGATTTGCAGTAGTGCTCATATGATAAATGAGTTCCCCCCCATAAGCCACACTACTTAATTTGTTCTGCGCGGTAAATACCCCTAATGATACCTGCGGGGCAAACTCTATACTGTTCCGGGTATCCTGCATTTCCTGCGCATGCAGATTAGCTGCGGCAAATATTAAATTTAAAAAGAAAATAAGGGAATAAGATTTAACTGGCTTTGGGATGCTCATTGTAAGTTTGCTTGCTCAATCGTTTTTAGTGAAATGTATTCAGGTATAGCCGCTCCACTTTCTTACGTGCCCAATCGGTCTTACGCAAAAACTTCAGGCTCGAATTCATGGTTGGGTTGTTGTTGAAACAGGCAATGCGTACCTGCTGCCCCAATTCCTCCCAGCCATAGTGCCATACCAGCTGCTTCAATATAAACTCCAGTGTTTTGCCATGGAGCGGATTATTTGCCTGTTCTTTTTCTGCCATAGTGCAAAAATAACAAGAATAACTAGATTTGCATACGGGCCTCATCAATTCCGGTACCCGCGCTATGGCAGCGCATAAAACATTTAAGCATATGAATTTAAAACTAGGCGATTTTGTTCGTTTCGTAGACGAGAACATCGAAGGATATATCACCCGCATGATCGACAAGGACACCATTGGCGTAACCGATTCCAATGATTTTGAAATCCCTGTCCTGGCCAATAAGGTAACATTGGTGCATGGCGACATCCCCGGCGAAGAACTCATCCCCTCCAAATCTCCGGTCACAGTACCGGAAGCAGAATTTAAAAAGGATGGAATTTATCTTGCCCTGGTGGCCGACCAGCACAGCAGCTCTGTAGCCCATTTCCACCTGGTTAATGAAAGTTCCTATCAGCTGTTGGCGGCTTTTACAACAGCAAAACAGGGTACCTTCAAAGGAGAATTTACAGGCATTATTGACCCGAATACCACAAAAAGGATATATTCCGCCCAACTGGGCGACATTCAGATCTGGCCCGAATTCAGGTTGGAAATACTAAGCAGTACCAAGGCAAACGTTGAACCCAAATCGCCCATTATTTTTCACAGGAGCATTAAAGGCAAAGACCTTTCTGTAGCCAAAGAAGAAATTGCCCTGCTCAAACAAAAGGGCTGGCTCATCCGCCTGGACGAACCTCAGCCGTCGGTTGATTTGCAGAAACTGAAAGAGAAGTTTCAAAAATAAGCGCTGCAGTAATATTCTTTCAATTGTACTCCAATATTACTCTTTTGCTGCTTCATGCTTCAGATGAAGCGCAGTCGACGTTAACAGGGGGTTGGTTCGGTAAATGCCGAACCAACCCCCTGTTAACGTCGACCCAAGCCCGAAGCAAGTAACCTATAATACACCAGAAATACTGGAACAACTAAAGTTGTCCTATACTGAAATACGTTTACAAGTCAGCTGAGTCTCCTCCCTTACTTCACACAAAAATTACCTTCTCTGAAGAGGCATAGCGTCTTTTTATTTTTTCTATAGAAAAAAATAAAATTATACAGCCTCAGAAGAGAACGGTTATTTTTGACCCCAGCTGTTGTTCCCCTCATTTACATCCGGCAAAACCTTATCCGGATCCAGCACTACAGCAACCACCTCTTCAGTAGTCGGGTAATAAACGGTCCAGGTTTTATTCCTCATCCATATATCTACGCCTAACTTAACTCTTTCTGTTTTTCCGCTTTTGGTTTTAACCTGCAGTATAACCGGCATCGGCATCTTCTCCAGGTTGGCCACTACAATATTGTATCCGGCTAAGACACCATCTTTTTTGACCTCCTTCACATCAGCAATAGCCTGGTCCATTTTCCAGTTCTCTAAAAACCAGCCCCTCCAGAACCAGCAAAGATCTTCACCCGCAGCATTTTCCATGGAACGGAAAAAATCAAAAGGACTTGGATGTTTATAAGCCCACTGGGCAATGTAATTCCTGAAAGCATAGTCAAAGCGATCAGCGCCAAGCACCTGATCTCTCAGGATGTCCAGTCCCCAGCCTGGTTTATAATATAGGTTTAAGCCGATGTTTGCCTCTTTCATGGCATCCGGACTCAGCATAATCGATTCTACCTCTGGCCTTGAAATGCTTCTGGCAATATTGTGCATATCAGCAGGCTCCTGTTTATATTCCCCATTGTTAAAGACGGCAGAAGATATCCCATTGATAAAGGTATTGAAGCCTTCGTCCATCCAGCCGAACTTACGTTCGTTGCTGCCCACAATCATCGGGAACCAGGTATGGCCAAATTCATGGTCAATTACCCCCCATGCAGCTCCCTTTTTAGCCCTCCAGCCACAAAATACGATCCCCGGATATTCCATCCCCCCAACATTGCAGGCAACATTCACCGCCATCGGATAAGGGTATTCAAACCATTTATCCGAATAGTGTTCCACCGATCCTTTTACATACTCTACTCCACGCCCGTAGCTATCCTGACCGTTACTTTCTACAGGATGTGCCGAAACGGCAAGCGCCTTTTTACCACTGGGCAGGTTGATGCGGGCAGCATCCAGCACAAAAGCCTTGGAAGAGCCCCAGGCCACATCCCGGGTGTTTTTTATCCTGAACTTCCAGGTCAGTTTATCTTTGGCCGGACGGGATTTAGGATCTGTCACTTCCGCTTCCGATCGTATGGCGATGGTTTTATCGCTTAGCTTTGCCGCATTCCAGCGCTTCAGCTGTTCCGCAGTAAAAACTTCCTGTGGGTTCAGCAATTCCCCTGAGCCCATTACGATATGACTGGCAGGAGCAGTCACCGAAAAATCCACATCGCCATATTCACAGTAAAATTCTCCCGCTCCCCAATATGGCAGGGTATTCCAGCCCAATATATCGTCATACACGCTCATCCTTGGGAACCACTGCGCTATGGTAAAGATTTCACCATTCTTTGTGGCCAGATGCCCCATCCTGTCCGATCCATTGGCCGGGATCACAAAGGAAAAATTCATTTTTATACTGATCACATCACCATTTGCCTCCATAGGAACTGCCAGCCTGATCTGCATCCGGGTATCCTCAGTTAGGGTACTGAACCTTACCGGTTTCATTTTTTGGGCTACTTCGATTCCATCGATCTTATAACCACCTTTTAATTGTTCGCCCCTTGAACCATAACGGCTTCCGGAAGCGATCAGGGAATTGCCGCGTGAATCGGGCGCAAACAGGTTCTGGTCCAGCTGCAGCCATAAAAATGGCAGCCGGTCGGGGCTATTGTTCTTATAAGTAATGTTTACTGTACCGGAAACGGTATTTTTTGCTTCATCCAGATTGGCGGTAATGTTATAATCTGCCCGGTTCTGCCAGTATTTTGGTCCAGGGGCACCACTTGCCGACCGGTATTCGTTTCCGTTCTGAGTGTAAAACAAAGGGCTGAACGCCGCATGAGGGTCGTAATTACTTACAGCAGTATTTTCCTGCGCCAGCACCCTTAAACTTAAAAAGCACAGCAATACCCAGGTGAGAGTTGGTTTATGAATCATATGAAAGTATTGGTTTTCCACTAAAGATATCAAATGAATTATTATACAGGTGTATTGTAACGGTTTTATTAGTTAACCTTTAAAACCGGCATGGGTGGGTTCCTCCTTTGCTCAGGAGGAAGCTTTAACCAGGTATGATAGGCCTTGATCGTATACATCGCATAATTAAAAGGCCTTTCGCTCTTTACCAGCTCTTCCGGTGGACGGTACATAGACATAAAGTCCTTCAGGTCCTGTCCCTTTAATTTAACCAGGTCAGCAACATATTCCTCGGTAAAAATGGTATTGATCTCATTCTGGTAACGGTCACGTTCTTCCAGTTGCCTTATTTTTTCCTGCTGCCGCTTGTATTTACCATAGCCAAGGTTAAAGAGCAATCCACCAGCCCGGTCGTTATTGCCTTTACCCTGCAATCCCTCGGGTGTAAAACGTTTGTAGGCCCTTGCCTGCGGATCAGGCCCTAAAATTGAAGGATTAATTCTCACGCCAACTACCTCTACTTCTTTTAAAGCCGTTGAATTTCCAGGCAGGTATACGGTTTTTGGCAGGAGATTAATTAAATATAGCGTATCAGTATGGTACCCCATCATAGAAAACTCCAGCAAATCGCCTACCCGGGCAGAGATCGAGAACTGACCGGCAGCTTTGGTCAGCGTAAGTTGGTTGTTGCTCAGGTTTTTTACCTTAACATTCTGCAAGGGGAAAGTTTTGTTATCAAAATCGTACACCGTTCCCGAAACCGAATTCTGGGCCAGCAGCGCAAAAGGTGCGGCAATGAGCAGGAACAGCAACAGATGTTTAAGCATAACCAAATGTAAGGGTGTTCATGAGTTAAATATATAATTTAACATAAATTAACAAGAAAGGTTTCCTGTTAAACTTTACAAACACCCTGTCATTCAGCAAACTATTTCAATACCGCAGCATACTGCGCTTCGTTAAAACTGATAAGTACCGGTTTTCCGTCGACCTCTATAACCGGACGTTTAATGGCACTGGTATGCTGAAGTAAAACCTCCACCGCGTTTTTCTGATCGGCTACCCTTTGCTGCACTTCCAGACTTAAAGCCCTCCAGGTGGTTCCTTTTTTGTTCAGCACCTGCTCCCAGCCAAAAACATTACACCACTCGTTCAGTTTTTCGGGCGTAATGCCTTTCTTTTTGAAATCATGAAACTCTGCATTAAAGCCATTTTCTTCCAGCCAGGTCCTGGCTTTTTTTACTGTATTACAATTGGGTATTCCGTATACGATCATGTTTGCAAAACTAAGATTTAATTCATCACTTTTTTTCGGGGTTTCATCACATTTTAAATTTTGAACACTTCATACTTTGTAGTATTGTGGCATAAATCATCACGTCGCTTGTCGACTTAAAATTAAACCCAATGATCAAATTAAAAGAGACCACAAAAATAGAGCTTTGGATTGTAACCTCATTCATCGCGATCTCCTGCCTATTCTCTCTCCTGCAAAACCTGGCCGCGCTTGGCGGATTGGGAAGCGCTTTCGATATCAGGACTATCTTTAACGATACCATATGGACCTACACCTTATTCAGTCACCTGGTCACCACAGTATTTTATTTACTGTTAGCCCTATATGTACAAAAGGAATTTGAAAAATCAGATGAAAAAATTTCAACTGCTGTCTTCTTTATATATCTGCTCATCCACATTTGTTTTCTTGCCGGCTTTATCAGCAAATATTTCATTATCCTGCTTTCCATAAAGTTGATGGTTATCTATTTTACAAGGTACAAGCAAAACATGCCTAACAAAGTATATTCCGAAGCCACACTTCTGGTTGCCTGGTCCATGTTACTTCATGCTTGCGCTCTGATTTTAAATGCCCATCCGTTTATTGTAGCCATCTTTACTTTTGTTAGCCCACTGGCCATTTTTAGCTACATCTACCTGGTATACATACAACTGCCTCTTATTATAAAAAGAAAACGTCCCAAGTTGACATATATCGGCGTCATTTTCTTATTGACATCGCTATCAAGCCTGCTGATTGTACTGACATCCCTGCTTTTCTTTAGCAATACGCATGATCACGATAACGTCCTTGGTTTCTCTACAGCCATAAATTCAATTGCACAGTTTATCGTTGTCCCGTTGTTTGCCTGGAACATTTACAAAGCCAGGAACAACAAAAAAGACCAGGAAATCTATGCTCTGAAAACGGAGCTTGGCAAATCAGACGCTAATCTTAATTTCTTAAAATCACAGATTAACCCGCACTTCCTTTTCAATGCGCTGAATACCCTCTACGGCACTGCGCTGCAGGAAAAAGCCGAGCGGACAGGAGAAGGCATTCAGAAACTGGGTGATATGATGCGTTTCATGCTCCAGGAAAACGTAGAAGATAAAATTCTTTTGTCAAAAGATGTAGACTACCTGAACAACTACATCGCCCTGCAAAAACTAAGAACCTCGACCTCGCCCGAAATCGTGATACAAACACAGATTGAAGAAGAGCAACCAGACGACCTTGCCATTGCGCCCATGCTGCTCATTCCCTTTGTTGAAAATGCATTTAAACATGGCATCAGTTTAAAATATCCCTCACACATCAAAATTACACTTCAAACAAAAAACAACACCCTGTATTTCGATGTCCATAACAGCATTCACCAGAAAAACGAAAGCGACCCCGAAAAACAGCATGGCGGCATTGGCTTACAAAACGTAAAACAACGTCTGGCTTTGTTGTACCCTGGCCGTCATGAACTGATCATCCGCGAAAGTGCCAAGGAGTTTTTCATTCACCTGACCCTGCAGTTGAGGGAAAATGATTAATTTTAAAAATGATTGCAATAGCAATAGACGATGAACCCATAGCCCTGGATGTAGTGCAGTCGCATGCATCCAAGGTTCCTTTTATTGAACTGAAAGCCACTTTCACAAATGCATTTGATGCAATTGCCTTTCTGCAACACAACAAAACAGACCTCATTTTTCTGGATATAAAAATGCCAGACATCAGTGGGATAGACTTTTTAAAAAGCCTCAGCAACCCGCCCCTGGTCATATTTACGACGGCCTATTCAGAACATGCCGTAAAAAGTTTTGAGCTCGATGCGATAGATTATTTATTAAAGCCCTTTTCCCTGCCCCGTTTCTTAAAAGCCTGCAACAAGGCTCAGGAACTCTACAAGTTCAGAAACCATACACCTGCCTCAACAGAACCTCTCTCTATTTTTATTAAAGATGGTTATGAGCAAATAAAAGTTCAGATCAGTGACATCAGGTACATAGAGGCGGCAGGCAATTACACACAGATCAATCTCGAAAATGATAAATTACTTAGTACAAGGGTACCGTTAAATGAAATGCTCCTGCTGCTGCCCGCAGAAAAATTCATCCGCACCCACCGGGCTTTTATCGTAGCAAAAGAAAAGATCAGCAAATTCGATCGCTTCCAGATATGGATTGGCGAACAGGTCATTCCTATAGGCGCTACTTATGCTCAATCTTTGAATAATTTATGCTAAATTCTTCCACAATTTATCTACCTGCGACCCGCTAATTAAATATTATGATTAATATTGTTAGCCATAACAAGAAATTGATCTTAATTATTAACTCATAACATGTTTAAGCTAACTTTTAAACAACAGGTACTCACAGGTTTTGCGATTTCCTTATTGTTTGTCATGATCTCTGCAATTACTTCGTATCAAAGTATCGATTCCTTTAATGAAGATTCTGATTGGGAAAACCATACCTACGAAATCATCATCCTGACCCAAAAAATTGATCAACAGATTGTCAGCGCAGAAAGCGGGCTCAGGGGCTTTGTCCTTACCCAGAGCCAAAAGTACCTTCCCCTTTATACGGCCAATATAGACCAGGTTCAAAACAGCATTCACGATCTCAAAACGCTAGTTAGTGATAATCCCTTACAATTGCGTCATGCCGACAGCCTCGAATCTTATCTCACAAAAAGGGTAAATTCGCTGAAAGAAATCCTGCACGCCAACAATGCTTCCGGAAAAGAAGCCGCAATCGCGCTGATGCAGACAGATAAGATCAGGACAATTCGGGAAAATTTATCCAAATATAGCGAAAAAATGATTTTTGGGGAACGAACACTGCTCAAAAAGCGGATCCTGGCCACAGACAAGAGCAAAGACAGGACAGTTGCCATTGTTATCGGAAGTGCATTGATCATCTTCTGCCTCATCCTCTTTTTGTTCACCTACATCAGAAGAACATTCGACCAGCAAAAAGAAACAGAGGTGCAGATCAGGAACAACAATGCCCAGCTTGCACAGTTGTCTGAAGAAAACGAGCAAAAAAACTGGCTTCTTTCCGGTGCAGCCCTGATTAATGAAGCCATGCGTGGCGAACAGGAAATGAAAGAGCTTTCCGTAAAAATCATTACGGAAATCTGTAACTACCTGAAAGCGCCGGTAGGCGCCCTGTTTCTGAGCAATGAAAATAAACAAACACTGCAGCTAACCGGAGGTTATGCCTACAGCCCCAAAAAAAGTGTAATAGAAAGCTACGCTTTTGGCGAAGGCATGGTTGGACAAACCGCCGCAGAAAAAAAAGAAAAAATACTCACCGATCTTCCTGCAGATTATATGACCATCAGTTCGGGCCTGGGTCAGACCCTTCCCAAATCTGTGTACCTGTTCCCGGTTTTATTTGAAGGGGCAACCATTGCCGTCATAGAAATCGGATTAACCCGGAACCCTGACGACATCACTTCCCTGTTCCTTCAAACCGTATCCGAGAGCATTGGGGTAGCCATCAACAGTACCATAGCCCGGCTCAAGCTCAGGGATCTGTTTGAAGAAACCCAGCAACAGGCAGAAGAACTGGAAAGCCAGCAGGAAGAACTCCGTACTACCAACGAAGAGCTGATCTACAAATCGGAGCAGCTTCAGGCTTCTGAAGAAGAACTGCGGGTACAGCAAGAGGAACTCCGCCAGACCAATGCAGAACTGGAAGAAAAAGCACAACAGCTCGAAGAACGTAACATTGCCATTAACCAGGCCAAAGAGGCCATGAGCCTCAAGGCCGAAGAACTGGAAATATCCAGCAAGTATAAATCTGAATTCCTGGCCAACATGAGCCATGAATTGAGGACCCCGCTGAACAGCATCCTCATCCTGGCCAGAATATTGAAAGAGAACAGACCTGAAAATCTGAATGAAGACCAGATCAAATATGCCGGGGTAATACACAATGCTGGCACAGACTTGCTGACGCTGATCAACGACATTCTTGACCTTTCTAAAATTGAGTCCGGTAAACTCGATCTTTCCATACTTCCTGTGAAACCTGCCGCCATAAAACAAAATATGGAGGCCTTATTTACTGAACTGGCCAGGAGCAAAAAAATTACTTTCCGCAGCATTCTTGGCAGCGAATTACCAAAGGAACTGTTTACTGACCAGGCACGGCTGGAACAAATCGTAAAGAACCTTTTGTCCAATGCCTTTAAGTTTACGCCGGAGCATGGTGAAATTACATTGGAGATCGGCATGGCTAAGCCACAGACACCGTTTTACTCCAGCCAGTTGCAAAGCAGTACAGACGAAATCATTGCGATCAGGGTCAAAGACTCCGGAATTGGAATTCCGGAAGACAAACAAAAGCTGATATTTGAAGCCTTTCAACAGGCAGATGGCTCAACCAGCCGGAAATATGGGGGTACAGGACTTGGTCTTTCCATCAGTAAAGAACTGGCACACATCCTGGGTGGGGAAATCCAGGTGAGTAGCAAACAGGGAGAAGGCAGTATCTTTACGCTTTTTGTACCCAAAAACCACTCTGCGGCAACTGAAAATGAGGAAAACAGCTATGAGACTGAGGAAACTGCTGTAATATTCCCGGTTCCTGCCCCAGAACCCATACAAACACCACACAGCCATACGAACATCCAGAGATTACTTATTGTTGAGGACGATCTTGCCTTTGCGGATGTGCTGAACGATTATGCCATAGAAAAAGGCTTTAGTCCTATTCTTGCCCACAGTGGTGATGTAGCGCTGGAGATGGCTTTTTCCGAGCTACCCGATGCCATTGTACTCGATATCATGCTGCCTGTGGTTGACGGCTGGACCATCCTCAAAAAATTAAAGGCCGATCCGAGAACCAAAAATATCCCGGTCCATATGATGTCTGCAGGAAACGAAAAGGAAGGAAAAGCAAAAAAAGAAGGTGCCATCGGTTTCCTGAAAAAACCGATTGAAAAGGAGCAGCTCGACGAAGCATTTGAACTGTTAAGTGCAGCCCACCTGAAGTATAACCTGAGCAAAGTGCTTGTTATTGAAGACCAGGAACTTCACAGCAAGTTACTCACACAGCAGCTAACAGAAAAGGGCGTTGATGTAAAACAGGCATTTACCGGAAAAGAGGCACTGAAACTCCTCGAAGAACAGGAATTTGACTGCATCATCCTTGACCTTAAATTGCCGGATATTTCAGGCTTTGAGCTGCTGGACATGATCAAATCACAGCCACGAATTGCACATGTACCTGTAATTATCAATACGGCAATGGAACTTGACCAGGAAAAAATGGCGCACATCATGCAGTATACAGAAGCCATGGTGCTCAAGTCCAATAAATCGAACGACAGGCTAATAGATGAGGTAAGCCTGTTTATGAACAAACTTAAGCAGCAAAGTCCGGCATCTTCAGCAACTATTGGCAAGTCCGTTAAGCCTAAAGGTTCCTCTACAATGGAAAAGGTGCTCAAAGATAAAACCATTCTGATCACCGATGACGACATGCGCAACATATTTGCCTTGTCAAGTGCCCTTCAGGCCTACGATTTGAAAATTGTGATCGCCAACAACGGTCGGGAAGCCATCACGCGACTGGAAGAACAGGAAAACATCGACCTGGTGCTTATGGACATTATGATGCCTGAAATGGATGGGTATGAAGCGATGCGGGCAATCCGTGCTAAAAAAGAATATGCTAAACTGCCCATTATTGCGTTAACAGCAAAGGCCATGAAAAACGATAAGGAAAAGTGTATTGAGGCCGGTGCAAACGATTATATTTCCAAACCTGTTGATATGGACAAGCTGCTTTCAATGTTAAGAGTCTGGCTAAGCTGATATGCATAAAGAAACTGACATCATCACCTATGAAGAACTGGGCAATCTCATTAGCCTGATCAGGAATATCCATGGCTTTGATTTTTCGGGTTACTCTGCTGCCTCTTTAAAAAGGCGGGTTACCCGGATCATGCACCTGCAACGGCTAAACCTGTTCGACCTCCGCACATTGTTAACCAACGACCACGATTACTTTGAATCATTTTTGATTGAGGTCACTGTAAATGTCACCGAGATGTTCCGCGACCCCTTGTTTTACAAATCATTACGCGACAACATCATCCCCTACTTAAAATCTTATCAGCGCATTAAAGTGTGGAATGCAGGTTGCTCAACAGGCGAAGAGCTCTATTCTTTTGCAATCCTGTTTGCACAGGAACAGCTCTACGAACGTTGTTTTTTTTATGGTACAGACATCAATGTAGATGTATTGGAACAGGCAAAAACGGGGATTTATAACCTGCAAAAAATGAAGCAGTATTCGGAGAACTTACAGAAAATAGGGACAACCCATACGCTGTCCAACTATTATACCGCAAAGTATGATGCAGCATCCATCAATCACTCTTTAAAAAAAAATATACTTTTTTCTGTTCATAACCTAGCCTCGGATGGCGTATTCAATGAATTTCAGGTCATTTCCTGCAGAAATGTACTCATCTATTTTAATGTGGAATTACAAAAAAGAGTGATCGAATTATTTTATAATAGCTTGGCCAATTTTGGCTTTTTATGTTTAGGTTCAAAAGAAACATTAAGAAGCACAGAGTTGGGGCGTTTTAAAATAATAGATAAAAAAAATAACATTTACCAAAAGATAGCATAGGGCCTAAATGCCCCAATAACCCAGCACACATGGAAAAAATTAACATCCTAATTGTTGATGACCGACCTGAAAATATTATTGCCCTGGAAGCACTTCTGCAGCGAAACGACATCAATATCATCAGTACCACCAATCCCAATGAAGCCCTGAGGTTATCTTGGGAAATGGACATTGCCATTGCCATGATTGATGTTCAGATGCCTGAAATGGACGGTTTTGAACTTGTAGAGATCTTAAAAAGCAACCCCAGGACAAAAGAAATCCTCATCATATTTGTTACTGCCATATCTAAAGAAACCAAATATGCAGTTAAAGGATTAAATACCGGTGCGGTCGACTATCTGTACAAACCCCTGGATCCTTTTGTGACTTCTGCAAAGGTAGATTCCTTTATCCAGTTTGTCAGAAACCAGAGAGAAATAAAGAACAAAAACAGAGAGCTTGAAGCCTATCAAAAAGAACTGATCAAAGCCAAAGAACTTGCAGAACAGGGAAAGCGGATAAAAGACAATTTCCTGGCTAATATGAGCCATGAAATCCGCACCCCAATCAACGGGATCATAGGCATTGCGCAACTCCTTAAAAAAACAGAGCTGAGTGATGAGCAAAGAGAGATGGTAAACCTCTTGGAAATCTCCTCCAACTCTTTGCTGGGCGTAATCAATGATGTACTGGATCTTTCCAAAATAGAATCGGGCAAGTTTAAGATCAACAGGGCGGCTACAGATATTGTCAAAATATGCGTAGCTGTGGTGGACCTGCTCCGCATCCCATCTTTAGAGAAAAAGCTGGCACTTAATTTAGAGCTCGATCCCGAATTGCCAAAAATGATCCTGGCAGATTCCCTGCGTTTAAATCAAATCCTGATGAACCTGATCGGCAATGCCATTAAGTTTACCCACGAAGGCAGCGTAACGTTAAAAGTAGAAATACTGAACCATAAAGGAAATAACCTTCAGATCAGGTTTTCAGTAACAGATACCGGTATTGGGATAGCTGAAGAAAATATTGAAAAAATATTTGAAACCTTTGAGCAGGCCGATGAACAGACCACCATCAAATTTGGGGGCACCGGACTTGGGTTATCCATTGTAAAAAACCTTGCAAAACTTAAAGGGGGGATACTGGAAGTTCAAAGTGAGGAGTTCAAAGGAAGTACTTTTAGCTTTACCAATTGGTACGAAGTACTGAAGGAAGCCAATACGCCTAAAAAATCAACAGAAGAAAAACTTATGCCATTTAGCAATCTAAAAATTTTGGTTGCGGAAGATAACCCGATCAATAAATTTCTAATCATCAAAATCCTGCAGGGCTGGCAGGTTCAACTGGATGTGGTTGAAAACGGACAGGAAGCATTAGACAAACTGAAAGAAAACGACTACGACTTGATTTTAATGGATACTTTTATGCCGGTAATGAACGGCCTGGAGGCCATCAAACTGATCCGCGAGGGTTATGCTCCTGGAAAAGAAAATATCCCTATAATTACCTTCTCTGCTGCCGTGCTCGACACAGACAAAGAAACGGCAATCGCTGCCGGGGCCAATGATGTCATCAGCAAGCCATTTGAACCGGCTACACTTTATAAGAAAATCCAGGAATATACTACTGGTTAAAAGCCGTCATTGTTTTTGCTGGGCCAATCGTTACAAAGCTTTTGATCAGCTCCGTACTCTTATCGATCAGTGCCGGTAACTCCGGAAGTTCATCATCGTCGAATGGCGCAAGCACATAGTCTGCCTGCCTGCCTTTGGGAAAGTTATCACTGATCCCAAACCGCAGACGCGGATAAGCCTGTCCGCCGCAAAGCCCTTCAATGCTTTTTAAACCATTATGTCCTGCACTGCTGCCTTGTAGCTTCAGTCGGAGTTTACCTAAAGGCAAAGCCAGGTCATCTACAATTACCAGCACATTTTCCAGAGGAATACGCAGTTCCTGCATCCAGTAATTCACGGCCTTACCGCTCAGGTTCATATAAGTGGTGGGCTTAATCACATGCAGCTTCCTCCCTTTAAAACCAAGTTCGGCATGATAGGCCAGGCGCGTATTCGTGAATGTGCCTTCCAGCTGCCTGGCCAGTTCATCGGCAATCATAAAACCAATGTTATGGCGGGTATCCGCATACTCAGGACCAATATTTCCTAAACCAACTATTAAGTACTTCATCTATAAATTATACAATCAGCAGTCCTGTTCATTACCTGCAAAGATAATAGTTTATACCATACAGGTAATGGTTCAAAACCCATCCATAAAAAAAGCAGCACCGGTAATGGTGCTGCTTCTGCTTTCAAAAGAAATCAATTATTTCTTGTTCGCTTCTTGTTCAGCTTGTTTTAAAGCTCTTGACATTGCTACAGAAACGATGGTATCTTCACCTGTGTTGGTTACAATGTAGTTACCTTTTTCAAGATCACGTACACGGAATAAGTTACCAACTTCCAGTTTGGCAATGCTCACTTCAACAGTCTGAGGCATATCTTTAGGGAATGCTTTAACACGAAGTTTACGTAATTTCTGAACCAGTTTACCCCCCATTTTAACACCTGGAGAAGTGCCGGTTAATTTAACCGGGATTTCCATCAGGATCTGTTTGTCGTCAAACAGCTGCAGAAAATCTACGTGTAACAACACGTCTGTTAATGGGTGAAATTGCAAATCTTTAATGATGGCTTTGGTTTTGGTGCCATTGATTTCAATTTCTACAAAGTTCGCTTCAGGAGTGTAAATAGCATCCCTTAGATCGGCGATAACAGCAGCAAAGTGAACTTGTTCTTTACCACCATACAATACTGCAGGAACTTTACCTTCGTAGCGAAGCTCTTTAGCATCGCGTTTCCCTACGTTCTCTCTTGGAGAACCGCTAATTGCGATTGTTTTCATTTTCTATTTATTTAATTTATCTAATTATTCTTAAACTCTAAAAAGGTCGCTGATAGACCCGTGTTCGTTTACATTGGCAATTGCTTTTGCAAACAAAGGGGCTGTACTCAGTACCCTTATTTTTGAACTCTCCTGTTTCAACGGAATCGTATCCGTTACGATCAGTTCTGTCAGCATTGAATTTTCAATGGTTTCGTAAGCCTTTCCAGACAATACCGGATGCGTGCAAACGGCCCTCACACTTTTCGCACCTTTTTCCATAATCAATGCAGCAGCTTTGGCCAGTGTCCCGGCAGTATCACAAATGTCATCAATCAGCACAATATCCTGTCCAACCACATCACCGATGATCGACATCGATTCGATTTCATTGGCGCGCTTCCTGCGCTTGTCGCAGATGACCACCTCTGCATTAAAGAACTTCGCGAAAGTACGTGCCCTGTAGGAACCGCCCATATCAGGCGAAGCGATCGTCAGGTTCTCCAGTCCAAGGCTTTTGATGTAAGGCACAAAAATTACCGATCCGTCCAGGTGATCAACAGGGATATCAAAGAAGCCCTGTATCTGTGCAGCGTGGAGGTCCATGGTCATGATCCTATGGATACCAGCTGATTTCAGCAGGTTAGCTACCAGTTTCGCACCTATGGCAACCCTTGGCTTATCCTTTCTATCCTGTCTTGCCAGTCCGTAATAAGGTACAACTGCAGTAATGTAATGCGCAGAAGCCCGTTTTGCGGCATCAATCATCAGGAGCAATTCCATCAGGTTATCAGAAGGCTGATAGGTAGACTGGATCAGGAAAACATCACAACCACGTACCGTTTCATCATAAGAAGGCTGAAACTCACCATCGCTAAACTTATTTAAAGTTACATCGCCTAGCGCTTTGCCGTATTGCTCGGCAATTCTTTTTGCTAATTCTTTTGTACCTGATCCGGCAAAAAGCTTAACTGGGTTAAATTGCAATGGCATGATTAAGGTATATCAATGCTGGTTAAAAAAAATCGGATTGTGAATAAAACCCACAATCCGAATATTGTTAGTTGCCCGACCAGGATTCGAACCTAGACAAACGGTACCAAAAACCGTCGTACTACCATTATACTATCAGGCAATCTTCCATTTTAAAAGGCTTGCTTCGAAATGGAATGCAAATGTACGCAGATTTTTCATTTTTGCAAGAGCAGCATTCAAAAAAAATAAAATTATTTTATCATTTTTATGTTCCCCAAACAGAAAATATTCAAAATGAGCAATTTGATTAGCCATGTAAATAATGTAAATATTTAAATAACCAGGAAAGTTGACTCAACCATATGGCTCATTATGCCTTTCCTCGGAGATAATACCGACTTTGCTCCTAAAAGTACCTTTTTCCCGAAGAAAGGCAGAACCGGCGAATAACCAGGGCCGACTAAAGGTGCAGCCTGGCCTAAATAAAAATGTTAAACTCCGCTTTACTTTGTGCTATTCTCAATCTTATTCTTTATTTTCGGCTGCATTTTAATCGCCTCAATAACATATTAACTATTCAATAAAGAAATGAATTATTCAAAAATTAATAATCTTACCGGTTGGTTTTGCTTTCTTGTAGCCGCTGTAACTTATATTTTAACATTGGAACCTTCCGTTAGTTTTTGGGATTGTGGTGAGTTCATTGCTTCGGCCTATAAAATGCAGGTCGTTCACCAGCCCGGGGCTCCGCTGTTCCTGATGATCCAGAGGTTCTTTTCTTTATTCGCCTTTGGTGATGTACAAAAAATAGCCTATTTCATGAACGTCGGCTCGGCCATTGCCAGCGCTGCTACCATCCTCTTTTTGTGCTGGACCATTACTGCTCTTGCCAAAAAGATCCTGGTAAAAGAAAATGAGGAAATCAGCAAAGCTACCCTCATCTCTATTATGGGTGCCGGAATCGTAGGTGCATTGGCCTATACCTTTTCAGACAGTTTCTGGTTCTCGGCCGTTGAATCTGAAGTATACGCTTTATCGTCTTTATTCACCGCCATCGTTTTCTGGGCCATATTAAAATGGGAAGCGCATGCAGATGAACCGGGTGCTGATCGCTGGCTGCTGTTCATCGCCTATATCATGGGCCTGTCCATAGGTATCCACTTATTGAATTTGCTGACCATCCCGGCAATTGCTTTTGTTTATTATTTTAAAAAGACGCAAAAAACCACAACCAGTGGGATCATCAAAGCCGGTTTCATAGGTGTGCTTATCCTTGCGGTGATCCAGTATGGGATCATTCAATACCTGGTATCATTTGGTGCCTATTTCGATCTTTTCTTTGTAAACACATTAGGGATGGGCTTTGGAACCGGCGTAATTGTGTTTGCTATCTTACTAATCGGCGGACTGGCATGGGGCATACGTTATTCTATCAAACACCAGAAAAGAGTATTGAACATCGCACTTCTTTCTACCGTACTGATCATTTTTGGCTACTGCTCCTTTGCAATGATCATTATCCGCGCCAAGGCCGATCCGAACCTGAACAACAGCGACCCTGATAATGCCTTCTCTTTCCTGAGCTACCTGAACAGGGAACAATATGGCGACAGGCCACTGCTTTTCGGGCCAAACTACAACTCGCAGAAAGTTAACCTTAAACAGGGCAAAACCCTTTATAGAAAAGGTGATGAAAAATATGAAGTAGCCGGTAAAAAAACCGATTACGAGTATGACAGAACAACACCATTCCCAAGGATGTATAGCGATGATGAGCGACATATTGGTTATTACAGGGATTTGATGGGCTTTGATGAAAGTCATTTCCCGAACCTCATCGATAACATTGGCTTCCTGTTCAAATATCAGGTAGGCCAGATGTACATGCGCTACTTTATGTGGAACTTTGTAGGCCGGCAGAACGACGATCAGGGACAAGGCAGCCTGTATGAAGGCCAATGGCTGAGCGGGATAAAACCTATCGACGCCATGATGCTGGGCAACCAGAAAAACCTTCCACCTTCTATAGTAGACAGCAATTCTTACAACCGCTTCTTCTTTTTACCCTTGATATTGGGCTTAATAGGTGCCATATGGCAGTTCCAGCGCAACCAGAAAGATGCGGGCATCGTGGCCCTGCTGTTTTTCTTTACCGGCCTGGCCATTGTGCTTTACCTGAACCAGAAACCAATGGAGCCAAGGGAAAGGGATTATGCTTATGCGGGCTCCTTCTATGCCTTTGCCATATGGATAGGACTTGGTGTGCTCGCCATCAGGGAGTGGCTGTTTAAAAAACTTACACCTGTAAACGGCGCCATCCTGGCTACAGCAACCGGTCTGTTTGCAGCCCCGGTGCTTATGGCGGCCCAGGGTTGGGACGATCACGACCGTTCGACCAAGATGGTCGCACACGATATCGCCGTCGACTACCTGCAATCCTGTGCCCCAAATGCGATCCTGTTTACTTATGGAGACAACGACACTTACCCTTTATGGTATGCTCAGGAAGTAGAAAATATCCGTCCGGACATCAGGTTAGTAAACTTAAGTTTATTTGATACCGACTGGTACATCAATGGCATGAAACGTAAACAAAACGAATCTGCCCCACTGCCCCTTTCGATGAAACCTTCCCAATATGTACAGGGCGTAAGAGATGTGATGTACTATCAGGACGCAAACATTGCCGGATCGGTAGAACTGAAAGACATCGTAGATATATTGTTATCTGACAATGCCGAAGACAAACTGCCGTTGCAGGATGGCAGCAGAGAGAACTTCATTCCCACAAAACACTTTAAACTTACGGTAAACCGTGCCGATGTATTAAAAAATGGTGTGGTGCCTGCTGCAGATTCAAGCAAGATTGCAGCAGTGATGGACTGGACCTTCAACAAAAACTATGTGACCAAGGGTACATTGGCTATGTTTGATATATTGGTACATAACGACTGGAAAAGACCTGTTTATTTTGCCAGCACTGTTCCTTCAGATCAGTACAATGGTCTCGACAATTACCTGTACAATGAAGGTCTGGCCCTACGCCTGCTGCCATTGAAGCCGGATACCACGGCAAACCGAACAGAGCTGATCAATACACCGGTACTCTATAAGAATGTTATGTATAAATTTGTGTGGGGCAATATTAAAAACGCAAAATATCTTGACCCTCAATCCTCCGACGACATTTCCATCTTCACCAATGTATTTAACAATACCATCTCCGGTCTGATCAAAGAAGGCAGGACTGCAGATGCTAAAAAAGTAGTAAACCGTTATTATGAAGTAATGCCGGAGAAATTCTATGGCATGCGTTCTATGATGGGTGCTTACTTCCTGGCCGAAAACCTTTATCTGCTCAATGAGAACCAAAGGGCAAATGACTTGATTGAAAAATCAGCGGCCTATATCCAGAAAGAACTGACCTACCTGGCAGATGTTTCTGAAAGCAAACGCAACCTGATTGGCAGCCAGAACGTTCAATTGGGCTTATCCTTCCTGAACCAGATGGCAAGAACAACTGCCCAATACAAGCAGACCAAGCTTAGTGAAAACCTGAACCGTCAGTTTCAGGGTCTGGAAGGCAGGTTTACCATGTATTTCCCGCAGCAATAAGGGGAAACCTCGAAGCTGTTCTCCGGCTGCATAATTTGGCTTTGAAGAAAAGCCAAAAGACGCTATGCCGGTTCACAGCATACTCGTTTTCTGCCAAAGAACAACCGTCAGTACTTTTATTGCTAACAGATAGACAGCAAGAAAAGACAGTACTAAACAATAAGAAAGGCCTGCAAATCGATTTGCAGGCCTTTCTTATTGTTTATATATTATACGTAATAGTTCTTTTGTGACCAGTATTGAATTACCTGATTAAACACCCTGCTTTGTTGGAAGTAATGAGTTTTCTGCGAACCGGCATAGCGTCTTTGCGCTTCTTCAGCGCAATTATGCAGCCGGAGAGCAGAATGCGAGTTACTACTCGTTCACTACGCCCATTGCACAGAATTTGTCGATCCTGGCAGTAACCATTTTTTCTGTTTTTTCTTTCTTCAACACCTTCAGGTCGTCCAGGATCTGTTTTTTTAGGGTCTGTCCCATCAGTTCAGGATTCTGGTGCGCACCTCCCAGGGGTTCTTTAATAATTCCGTCGATCAGTTTGTTTTTAAACATGTCTTCGGAAGTTAATTTCAGGCACTCTGCGGCACGTTCTTTATAGTCCCAGCTGCGCCATAAAATTGAAGAGCAGGATTCCGGTGAGATTACCGAATACCAGGTATGTTCCAGCATATAAACCTTATCTCCGATGCCAATGCCCAATGCACCACCTGATGCACCTTCACCAACAATGAAACATAAGATCGGAACTTTCAACACTGACATTTCCAGTAAGTTTCTGGCAATCGCCTCGCCCTGTCCGCGTTCTTCTGCTTCAAGGCCTGGGTATGCTCCCATAGTATCAATAAAAGAAATAACGGGCTTGTTGAATTTTTCGGCCAGGCGCATTAAACGGAGTGCCTTTCTATATCCTTCAGGATTGGCCATACCAAAGTTCCGGTATTGCCGCTCCTTGGTATTTTTACCTTTCTGGTGACCAATGATCATCACAGTCTGACCATCTATGGTTGCAAAACCGCCAATGATAGCCTTATCGTCCTTTACCGTTCTGTCGCCATGCAGTTCAATGAAATCATCGCAGATCATGCTGATGTAATCCAGGGTTTGCGGACGTTCAGGGTGGCGGGACATCTGAACTTTTTGCCAGCCGGTAAGGTTACTGTATAGGGTTTGCTGGGTTTTGTCCAGCTTCTCTTCAAGTTCTGTTAAGGTAGCAGACATATCTACTTTGGTTTTTTCAGCAACTTGTTTCACCTTTTCAATTTGCTGTTCCAGTTCAGCAATAGGCTTTTCAAAATCAAATGATGTTTTTATCTGTTCCATAATCGGGCTGTAAAAATAGACATTTTATTTTAAAAACCTGTTCAATGCTTCGATTTCGGCAACGGTAATTTCTGAGAGATCTTTAATGACAATTTGTGCACCTTTCAGGTTTTCAGCATCACCGATACCTACTACCCCCATACCCGCTGCATTTGCGGCCTGCACACCAGCAAAGGCATCTTCAAAGACCACACAACCGGCCGCAGCGGTATCCAGCAATTCAGCAGCTTTAATAAACACCTCCGGGTCCGGTTTAGAAGTGGTTACTGCATTGCCATCCACAATGGCATCAAAAAAATGAGCCAGGCCCGTACGTTCCAGAATGAGCGCCGAGTTTTTACTGGCCGATCCCAAAGCAATTTTAATTCCCTGCTGTTTCAGCTGGCGCAGCAGTTCCAGTGATCCCGGCAGTACTTCCCCTGCAGTCATTTTACTGATCATGGCTACGTACCAGGAGTTTTTCAGACTGGCCAGTTCCTCACGTTCGGCATCAGATTTTCTTATCCCTCCCCACTCCAGTATCATATCCAGGGAGCGCATGCGGCTTACTCCTTTTAACTGCTCATTCTGGGCATGGGTAAAATCAAAACCCAGCGAGTTGGCCAGCTGCTTCCAGGCTTTATAGTGATAAACGGCAGTATCTACCAATACTCCATCCAGATCAAATATACAGGCTGTTTGTTGTGTCATATCCATCTAATTCAATTCAAGTACAAGTGTTGTTTTTGCGGGTACGGTAATGATTTTCAGGTTCTCCAGCTTTTGGGCGGTGATGACATTGGTTGCGGCCGAAACACTGGCCATCCTTTCGGCAAACCTCGCAGTCGGCAGTTCCTTTGCTTTGCCCTCTGCGTTTACAATGACCATTACCTGTTTACCTCCTTCCGGTAAATACCTGAAATAGGTATATATTCCATTCTCAGGTACAAACTGCATCATTTTACCCCTTTGCAAGGCTGGGCTGCTTTTACGGTACCTCGCCAGCATCCTTACAAAATTAAAAGCTTCGTTTTCCAGTGCTGTCCGACCTGAGGCGGTAAATTTATCTGCTTTATCGCCCGGCCATCCGCCGGGAAAATCCATACGCACCAGTCCGGGCGGATGGTAATGGTTTTTCATCAGGATCTCTGTGCCATAATAGAGTTGTGGGATGCCACGCATAGTGAGCAGCAAAGCAATTCCTGATTTAAACTTATCGATGTCCTCATTCACCATCGAATAAAGACGGCTCATGTCATGGTTATCCAAAAAAATCACGTTCCGACTGGCATCCTGGTAGAGGAAGTCCTGAGCAAGCGTGGCATAGAGCCGGAATACTCCGTCAGTCCAGCCCGTATTTCCATTTAAAGCTTCATACAACGCATTTTTCAGCACAGCGTCTGTAATGCCGGGCAATTCCGTATCAAAGCCCCGGTTTACGGTATTGCCCTGGGTAAAATAAGCCTGCGCTGCCACAGAATTTACCAGTGTCTCGCCAAAAACAGAAAGTGTAGGAAACTCCGTCTTTATTTTTTGCATCCAGTCTTTCATATAATCCGGATCGTTATACGGGTAGGTATCCAGGCGCAAGCCATCTATCCCCGCATATTCAATCCACCAGATGTTGTTTTGTGTCAGGTAGTTCTGCACAAAAGGGTTCTGCTGATTAAAATCGGGCATAACAGGTACAAACCAGCCGTTGAGCATCTTCTTTTTATCCGCTTCGGCAGCGTGAGGGTCCATCACGGGCTCATCACGATAGCTGGTTTGCGTATAGGCCGGCCACTGGTTAACCCAGCTTTTCATAGGCATATCCCTATAAAGCCAATGCCCGGTACCCATGTGGTTGTGCACAACATCTTTTACAATCTTAAAGCCCTTTTCATGAGCCTTATCGACATATTTTTTATACAAGGCCAGGCTGCCATATCGGGGGTCTATTTTATAATGATCTGTTGCTGCATAGCCATGGTAAGAAGCTTCGGTCATATCATTTTCAATTTCCGGTGTCATCCAGATGGCAGTTACCCCCAGATCATCCAGGTAGTCCAGCTTACCAATGAGTCCTTGCAGGTCACCGCCATGGCGATAGTACATTGAATCCCGGTTCAATTTATTTTCCCGCATCCCTTTTACAATGTCATTCCCCGGGTCTCCGTTTGCAAAGCGATCGGGCATCAACAGATAGATCAGGTCTTTACCACTCACTCCCTGAATACGCGAGGGTTCCTTCACCCTGTTTTTCAGTTCATACGTATATTGCAATTTTTTTTTTCCCGCCTTTGTAAAAACAATGGGAAATTTTCCCGCTTTTGCTTCCCTGGCAATTTCCAGATCCAGGAACAGGTAATTGGGGTTTTCCACCTGATGTACTTTTGCGAGTTTAACCCCGGGATGGTTCAGCTGTACACTCAATTTAGCAATACCGGCGCCATGCACCAGCAATTGTAGTTTGGGGTTGCTCATGCCCACCCACCAGAACATAGGCTCAATACGCTCCAGCTGCTGCGACTGTGCCCATTTGCTTAACAGCATAAAAAACAATACAATAAATAGCTTCCTCATGATGAACTGGTTACACGCTCCCCCTGGACATTGACATACTGCACCTACTTTTAGCTAATAAAGTGGTAAAAGCGATCAATACAGGGTAAATATAAAGGAAAATGTGGTACATTAGCAAAACACAAGCAATGGCGGGGCCATCAATTCTGCTGGATAAATAATTTATGACAAAAAAGGTTAAGTTCACAAATGCCGATAAATCGACATTTTATGTGACCGTGCGGAAGAGGGTTGATGCTTATTTCACCGACAATAATATTTCTATCCATGCCAACCCGGCCATGTGGTTCAAAACAATTTTTTTCCTGTCGGGTTTGCTTTCTATTTATTTAATGGTTCTGTTTGGCGGCTTCCATACTGTAGTTACCATTTTATTATGTGCATTGCTGGGCATGTTCGGGGCCTTTGTTGGTTTCAATGTCTGTCATGATGCCATTCATAAATCCTACTCCGCAAATCAGACGGTAAACAGGGCATTTGGTTTTGTATTCAACTTAATTGGCGCCAGTCCGTATGTCTGGAATATCTGCCACAACATTGTCCACCATACTTATACCAATATAACAGGGCATGATGAAGATATAGATGTTGCACCCGGACTGATCAGGTTCTCTGAGTCGGAAACAGTAAACAAACTGCAATCTTACCAGCATTATTATGCCTTTATATTGTATAGCTTTGCCATGCTGTCCTGGGTATTCAGAAAAGACTACAAGAAATTCTTTCAGAAAAAGGTAGGGGAACACCTGTCCGATCATCCGAGAATTGAATACTTCCGGTTGTTTTTCTATAAAGCCATTTATTATTTCCTGGTCATCGGACTTCCCTTAATGGTAATGAACATTACCTGGTGGCAATTTCTGATCGGCTTCCTGGTGATGCAGTTTTCGCAGGGGCTGGTACTTGGCCTGGTTTTCCAGCTTGCCCATGTAGTTGAAGGCACGAGCTTCCCTTTTCCGAACGAGGAAGGCAATATTGAAGAAGCATGGGCAGTGCATCAGCTGCAGACTACCGCCAACTTTGCCGGGGATTGCAAGGTCACAGGTTTTCTTTGCGGAGGATTGAACCGGCAGGTTGAGCATCATCTTTTCCCTAAAATATGCCATATCCACTACCCTGCCATTGGAGCAATAATAAAGCAGACCGCAGCCGAATTTAACCTGGATTATATAGAAAGTTCGTCATTCGGTACGGCCTTGGCTTCCCATTATAGAACGCTGAAAAGGCTGGGCCAGGAGACTTATAGGAAAACCCCGCACGTCAACCGGGCCAGGGCTATTTAAGGTAACCTTCTTTTTTGAGGACTTCCGCCCAAACCAGATAACCTTCAGGTTTAAGGTGTAATCCATCATGTGTAAGTTCCGCTTTCAGGTGGTTTTCATTATCGAGGAAATGGGTATAAAGATCTATTACCGTTACTTTCTTAGCGGCCAGCTCTTTGATTGCTGAATTGAGCCATAAGATATGCTCATCTTTACCGTAATGGTTTTTAAACTTCTGGAAAGCAGCATTCACGGGCAACAGGGTGTAGAAATAGATATTGGTTTTTTTAGACCCGGCCCTGATGCGGCTGATCATACTTTTATAATTCCTGAGGATCAGGCTATCCGGTATGTTTCTGGAAATATCATTGATACCAATCAATATAAACACTTTTGAAGGCTTACCGGCAATGACCTGGTCCAGGCGTTCCAGCACTCCATAGGTAATGTCGCCCGAAATGCCCCGGTTCTTTGCGTTTGGCATCCCCAGTAATTTTGCCCAGTCGGTACCAGCGGTAATGCTGTTCCCCAAAAATACAATGTCTTTTTTAGTGATCGGATCGGCAGCAAATTTAGCCACCTGTTCTTTGTATTTACCCGGCCTGAAGGTGGTATCATATTTAATTTCCTGGGCAAGGCCATTCAGGTTCAATAAAAGCAGCAAACAAAAGCAGGTTAGCAGCCCGCAAAAAAATCTTTTCATAAACATTTCAAATTATACAGTGGCTGATAAATTACGTTTTTCTCTGTTCCAGGTAAATGCGGTAAAGAATATGGCGAATATACATGCAATTGCGATAGCAATAAAGCAGGCATCCCAGCCATAATGGTCTACCAGGCTGCCCAATGCCGCATTGGCCATCAGATCGCCTATAAAATAACCAAATAATCCCGTCAGCCCTGCTGCCGTACCCGCAGCTTTTTTAGGCACCAGGTCCAAAGCCTGTACACCTATGAGCATTACCGGCCCGTAAATTAAAAAACCTATGCCCCAGAGGGACACATTCTGCAACAGCTGATTGCCTGAAGGATTTTTCCAGTAAATGAGCACAAACACAAGGGTTAAGGCCATATAAATAATGGTCACCGGTGCCCTTCTGCCTTTAAAAACCCTGTCGCTCAGTACGCCGCACAATATGGTCCCAGGAATTGCAGCCAGCTCATAAACTGAGGATGCCCAGGCGGCCTGGGTTGCGCTGTAGCCTTTTGCTTCGCCTAAAAAGGTTGGTGCCCAGTTCACTATTCCATTTCTTACCAGGTATACAAATGCATTGGCAATGGCAATATACCAGAGCATCCTGTTGTTGAATACATATTTGAAGAAGATCTCTTTGGCTGTGAATTCCTTTTCCTGGCTGGCATCGTAGCTTTTCGGGTAGTCGTTATTGTATTCCTCTATAGGCGGTAAACCACAGGATTGAGGGGTATCCCTTACCAGAAGATAAGCGATGATAGAAAACCCGATGGCAATCATCCCTGGAAAGTACAGTTTACTCTGCCAGTCCATAAACAGCTCAATAGCCCATATAGTGAGCGGACCAACCAGAAAACCACCCACATTATGTGCCAGGTTCCAGATCGACATGGCGGTTCCGCGTTCCCTTACAGAGTACCAGTGCACCACTACCCTGCCACATGGGGGCCAGCCCATGCCCTGAAACCAGCCATTGACGAACAGCAAGATAAACATAATGGTAATGGACGAAGTGGCAAAGGGGAAAAGACCCATACATAGCATGGTCAGCGAAGACAAGATCAGTCCGGCAGATAGGAACATCCTTGCATTGCTCCTGTCTGACAGGTTGCCCATTAGGAATTTACTGAAGCCGTAGGCGATGGAAAGCGCCGAGAAGGCAAAGCCCAGCTGCCCTTTGGTATAACCTTCGTTTTTAATGAGGTCAGGTATGGCAAATGAAAAGTTCTTGCGTACAAAGTAATAGGCTGTATATCCTATAAATATACCTGCAAACACCTGCAGACGAAGTTTCCAGTAGCTGGAGTTGACTTGCGCCTGAGGTAATAATGGCCGGTGTGCAGCCGGTGGCGGGAAAATGTTGAAGCCCATGAATTGTATTTGGTTTGGTTTGTTGACGTAATTTGGTTCCTGGTTAATCCAGCAGCAGGTCCGGGTAATCGGAAATGATACCGTCTACCTTTAATGCTTTGATAGCGGCAATTTCCACTTTGGTGTTCACTGTCCAGGGAATAACCTTGATCTGCTTTTCATGGCATTGCTTAACCAGATCGGAATCGACCATTTTATAGGCCGGGCTTAAAATAAAGGGGTTAAAGCCCAGGTCATCCAGGTTTTCCTGAAGGCTCTTTTTGTTATCGACCAAAAATGAGGTCCTGATCTGCGGATATTTTTTATGCAGGATCTGCAATGTCCTTTTGTCGAATGACTGGATCACTACATACGGACTGATCCCTTTTGCTTCAATCACATCCATCAGTAGTTTTACAAATTGCTCTGGCGCAGGGTTTACTATACCATCTCCTTTTGCACTGCATTTTGTTTCTATGTTGTAGAACATCTGTTTCTTCCCTTTCGAATAAAGCTGCACTTCATCTATCAGTTCTGAAAGCAGGGGAATGTAAGTCTTGATTTTCTTTTGCTGAGGGAAACCGGCATGGACTTTGGTACCCAGGTCAAACGCCTTCAGCTGGCTGTAATCCATTTGGTAAACCGGGTATTTTTTAGCGTCGCTTTTAGGGATTTCCTTCCCTTCCGGTGTAAGCATAAATGCCGGGCTCAGGTAATCGTCGTGGGTAACCACTACCTTACCATCTTTGCTAATGTGGGTATCCATTTCCAGGGTGGTAATACCCAAGTCGATCGCATGTTTCATGGCAATAATGGTATTTTCCGGCATCAGGCCCCTGCCTCCGCGGTGCCCTTCGGTGCTGAAAGCCGGGAATTCTGCCTTGTTGGCCGATTGTTTGTTTTGCATAGTTTTACATCCAAACAGACCAACCAGTGTTATGCCAGCCATATAAATTATCTTTTTCATCAATTACAGGTTTTAATTTCGTCTTTGGCCGGATAGCTAAATTCGTTTGCTAGCTCCCAGCGTGCTTTATACATTTTAAGGCCGTCCATCTGAAAAATGGTTTTACCGTTCAGGTCCTGCACCTTGTCGTTATACCACTGCTTATCCGTATCGATACCTTGAAGGGTGATGACAGGGTAACCGTTAGGCCCGGAGCTGACACTTTTGATACGCGGTAATGCCGAGGCTTCGATTACAGCTTTGGTTTTCATGTCAATTACCCAGGCCTTGGTACTGGTAGACAGCCAGAGCTCGTCTTTTCCATATACAGGAAAGAGGTCATGACAGCCACTTGCCGGCAACGTGATGCTTTCCTTTACGCTTAAGTCCGGTGCCTTGCAGTTGAAATTGTAGGTATAAGCAATTAACTTGTTTTTGCTGGCCGACCAGAGCACCTGACGTTGTTTATCCCACACTACGTTGTGTGCATCCTCCATCACCAGTGTTTTTTTATACACATTGTCAGGGAATATGCCCAGGTTTACATTGATCAGTGTCAGGACATCTCCTGTACTGGAGGCAGCAACAATATTGCCGTCGGGCAGTACTTCTGCCGAATGCGTATTGCCCCCTACATAACAATAGAATACAGTAGCCCTATCGGAAACCCGTACCAGGGCAACACCGCCTCCCGAAGCAGTGATGAGTATATACTTGCCATTGTAAACAGGCTTGCCTTCACTAATGTTGCTGAACCAGGCTGCATGATTTGCAGGTACGCCGGTTGCGGCTTTCCACTCCCATACCACGGTTTGAGTTTTGAGGTCGATCCGCGCAATCCGGTTTTGCGATTGATCAATCGCCAGGAGATAAGTAGCTTTATAAGCTACAGGATCCGGGTTCTGCGGCCCTGGTTCTGCTTTTTTTGAGGAACAGGAACCCGCCCAGAAGGCCAATATACATAGCAGGTAAACAATTTTCTTCATTTGGTTTAGGTTGCGTTGGGTTTGGTCATCAGGATTTGGCTATTACCATATATTGTTCGCCAAAGCGATCTGTTGCTACAACTTTAACTTCTTTTACTGTGGGGCTGTAATGTGCCATAAACAGGTGGTCCATCAGCTTCGGTTCGGCAAAAGTCCTGCCTGCCGGTAGGGTATCCCCTTTGTACAATTGAACAGACAGGGGATCATATCCTTTTTGCTGCTCAAGAGCACCCATTGGCTTGCCATCGAGGAAATATTCTACTTTCCATTCCGGGTCCCAGTTCCATACATTGGCGATCAACCGCTTTTGATTGGTCAGTTCCTCGGTAAACACACTCAATTGCCTGGATTTATCGAACCCGGTAGACTTATAATACCATTTCAGTTCATTGCCCTTTACTTCGTAAACGCCATAACCCCTTGGGGTTCCGTCATTACAGATCGGCCCCGTCCACCAGGCACCGCAAACTGTACCATGATTGTGTTCGTATATGCCGTTTGTAATGTTATTGAGGTTGTAATGGGTATGACCAGACATGATGTGCACATTTTTATAACCATCCAGCAGGGCATAGAAATCGGCATTATTTTTAACAGCATTGTGTACAGGAATATGCAAGCAAACAATGATCAATTGGTCTTTCCCCACATGTTTCAAATCCTGCGCCATCCAGTTTAACTGGTTTTCGCTGATGTAACCATCATAGGAACGCTCTACACCAAGGTAGCGGACGTCATCGAGTACAATATAATGCGCTTTGCCGCGGTTAAAGGAATAGTAAGTTGGGCCAAATACTTCTTTAAAAGTTTTATCAGAAGTTTCATCGCCACCCATCCTGTAGTCCATATCGTGATTGCCCAGGGCCTGGAAAAAAGGAATGCCCATTTCGGCTACCGCCTTATTGTAATCAGGAAAAAGTGCATGGTTGTCCCATACCAGGTCGCCCACCCCTATTCCGTGAATTAGCGCATCGGGCCCCATTGATTTTACCAGCTGCTGCACATCGGGCACTGCCGTGTCCATCATTTGTTTTACATCCTTCTTATTCTTTACCTGCGGATCGGCCCAGATAATAAAATTGTGTTTGCTATCGTCTCTTTTGAGCGGTTGTAGCTTAAAGTCGTACTCATTTCTGCTGCCCAGGGTTTCATATTGCCTGGCGATATGGTAATCTGTTTTAAACTCATAACCAGCAGGCGTACTCATGAATATATTGCTTGCTTTATCGTTGATATCGATGCTGTAGTTTCCTTTGGCATCGGTTAAAACAACAGTATAGCCATCGGAAATGGCTACCTTGGCAATACCTTTGTTACCACTTGTTACGCGGCCTTTTAGAATTTTGCTGCGGCCAAGCTGATCAAAGGCATTGGTTTGGAGACTGATAAAAGCGCTTCCTGTGATAAAGCCAACGCTTTGTAAAAAGGATCTTCTGTTCACTGTTGTGTGTATTTAAAATTGAAAATTAAGGAAGGACAGGTTCCTTCCTTAATACTATTAATGATTTATTAAAGATTATTTTACTCGCAGCATTCGCCTCCATAAAAGGCAAATTCATACGAATATGAATCGCTTGTTACCGGATCAATTACGGTAACCCACACATTGGCATAACCATCAATAAGAATGTCATCGGTAAAGCGGATCAGTTTATCGTAGGCAGAATAAGAATGCGCGATAACCGCATTGTATACTCCCCATGATATGGAGGCACATGAAAGCGGCACAGTAAAGCGGTACAACTGACACCTGCAAACATAATCCTGATCATGTAAATCGGACTGAGGAATGATAGAAGTTTCGGTTACCACATCTCCGCAAAGTGGCATTTGCCTTTGTCCGTTAATTGCAAGGGGGTAGTTTAACCACCTGTCGTTCTTGATGATCTTGCCAGTTGGTTTGCCTACTGGCACACCGGCAAAAGATTCAGGTGAAGAAAAAAGGGTTACGAAGGTTAACAAAAAGCACAGGCTGAAAGCGGCTTTCTTAAGGAATGATCTTTTCATAGTTGTTTTTAATTAAAATTTGTAAGGTTAATTATCATTAATAGTCTCTTAGACAATCACTATATGCTGAACCACTACTACGCTCCCTGTCCTTATAGTTAAGGAATCATCAGCATAAACATTGAAAGTATACGCTGATGATGCCCCCTATTTATCTATTACAATCCAACCATCTCAGTGGCATTGGTTGTCTGGATTTCCTCAATTAAAGAAGTCTTTGTCAATTTAATGTGAACATTGCTCCTTGCTTTTGTCCACTTGCCCAGGGTTAGATTGAAGGTACCACCTAAGGCGTAAAAATATCCCTGGCCTGAACCATCAGGAGCCCCTGCATTGGGCTGATAGGCAAATCTTGAAGTATTTGATCCTGACAAATAAAATGGTGTAGGCCTGTTACTATTGTGATCAATCACATCATAAACATCTGTATTTCCGATTCTGTAGCCTGTTCCTCCATTTGCCGCATCATATAAAGTTCCACCATTGTGTACAAAAACTACATCCATAGGAACCGAGTTTTTATCAATAGATATGCCACGGAAGGCTGCCATACCATAAGCATTGCCACTATTGGCCAACAGGTTGGTTGTTGAATTGCCCCTGGTTGTATTTGTTGAATTGAAGAACGGACTGGCAACATTATAAGCTGCAGACCTTATCCATTTCGCAGAGGCAATCGATGTTGAAGAAGGACCATTGATCAGTTTATTGGAAGCCCCCACGTAAAAAATCTCTCCCCTGGACACAGTTCCTGAAGTGAGTTCCAATTTATACGTTCTTACCTGTCCGGTTGCCCAGCCCTCAACAGGAACACCTATCGGAACTGAGGCACCTGCATTGTTTGTGGTCACAATGGTAAATTTTGTGGTTGCGAAATTGATATTTGTGGTTGCCCTGCATTGAATGTACTCTGCGTTTGTATCACTCCCTTCCGGATCGTTGATAAACCCGGTAATGATAAATTCAGGCACATCAGGTGTTGCACTTAATGTATAAATATCAGCAGCCGTACGCAAACGGTGCTTACCGACCAGCTTTCCATTTTCAAGAGCAGTCAGTACCGTTCCCCTGTAGTTGGCCATATAAGGCGGAACAAGATTTGCAAAAGTGGCATTGGCTTCTGTATGAAGGATAATATCTGCCGTACCGTCATTTAAGACTTTATCGCCCGCTATTTTCTCTGTTGGTACCAGGCTTGGATTATAGGTACCTTTCCATACGTTTACAAATGTTGATTCATACAGCTCCGGCTGGCTCAGGATCAGATTGGCAAATCCCCGTCTGATCATCATAGGCCTGTTCGATGCAACTTTAGTTACATCAGTGCCGCTCTTGCCAACAATTTCCAGGATACCATTTACCCTTTTCAAGACTCCACCGTCAATTTTTACATGCACTGAATCTCCAGGTACATAATTCCTAGCAGCAGCACCAATATCAATGGCTATACCACGGATAGAGTCTATAGCATTACCCACAATCCTCTTGTTTTGAAGCAGGAGCAGACCTTCAGGCAGGTTATTACCGGAATGATCTGAAACAACCTGCCCAGCTACTACGCTCGCTCCTCTCATATTTTCAGCATTGAGTGTCACATCTTCGCCTCTGTAAAGTTTACGCAAGTCAAAATTCGAAATGAACTGACTGGGTGTACCAGCAATATAGTCGCTGTCCCGTTTACATCCCATAAACACTGAAAAAAGTGCTGCCAGAATGAACGATTTTTTAAATATCTTTTCCATAACTATGCTATTCATTTTCAAAAAAATTAAGGCTTTTGCCACCAAACCTGTGTCTTAATAATATCTGGCCCCTGAGCGGCCACCGCTTCTTTATAACTGGTCGGATTAGTTGACTGTGTAATTGTCGGATAATTCAAACGTGCCGGCATCACTTTGTCGTTAAGCATGCCAGGCCCCTTTGGCAGGAAGGGATAGGAAGTTCGACGGTATTCGAACCATTGTTGAAAATCAACAAGAAACAATGCATAATATTTTTGCTGATGGATCAGCAACATTTTGCTCAACGTGTTGGCGTTTGCGCTTTCCAGAGGCAGGGCATTGTCCCATTCAATTTTCGCAATATCTACATAGTTAAGCACTGCAGGGTCTGTAGCACCGCCGGGCATAACGTTAGGCAACCAGTAATTGATCGCGTCTGCAATTCCCTTTAGATAATACGTTCCTGCATCCTTACTAACCCAGCCCTTAGCTGCTGCTTCGGCGATAATGAAATCGACCTCCGCACAGTTCATAATGATACCCGTATACCTGTCCGTCTGCAAATTGATGGCCACATTGTCACTGGAAGAGTAAAAGCGGGATTCTTTAGCCGGCTCACTTCCTGGGTTATAGCCGCTTGGAACACCAACAAAGCCACTCGTTCCAGGCCTAATCCCGAATCTATTGATATTGTTCTGACCATATGAGGGAATGATACGCGGATCACTCCATGCAACCAGGTTGTCAATAAAAAATTCACCTATAGCCGGCACATAAAAATCATTAGCACGTATACTGGCCATGAAAGGAGAGGTGTATAAAGCCGTACTGACATTTGAGCCTGTCCACAACAATTTGGCTGTATGCTGGTTGTTTTCCATTATAGGGTAATTGCCCGGATTGGTATCAATTATTTCCTTTATTTTTGCAATAACAGTTGATGACACCTCTGTCTTGGCTGAAACACGAAGCAACAACCTCAGGTACAAAGAATTGCCCAGCCTTCTCCACTTGGATACATCCCCGTTATATATAGCATCACTTGTAGCAACAATAGCGGTACCTTCTTTCAGCAAATTGTTGGCCTGTTCCAATTTTTCGAACATCCCCAGGTAAATATCCTTTTGCCTGTCAAATTTAGGTTGATAATTGCCTTCCCGGCCGTTATTGGCTTCAGAAAAAGGCACATCACCGTAGGTATCTGTCAATAATGAATATATCCAGGATTGAATGATCAATGAAATACCCTGATAGGATTTGTTTAATTTTTCAGGCTTACTGGCAATCTTCTGCATATCAACGATATTGGTGAGATTGACATACCAGTTGTTCCAGGTATTATCAGCTACGTTCGCCCTGATATCATACCTGAAAATCTTACCTTCCGCATCACCAAGGTCTACGGTTACCTGCATTAACTCGTTGTTGAAGTTACGGTTACGCAACATATTGGTCGACATCAGGTTCACCATCGTAGGCGCCATCAGCTGGTGCGCTTCCACGGCTTCTTTACCCAGCGGGTCTGTATTTACTTCATTAAAATCTTTTGTACAGGACAAAGCCGACAAGCCCAGTCCCGCCAAAAGTATATATACAATCGTATTTTTATTCCTTTTCATTTTCTTGATAATTAAATGCCCATAACTAAACGTACACCATAAGTCCGGGTAGAAGGCAGCTGCCCGGTTTCAAAGCCTTGCTGGATATCAGATCCGGCTAAAGTTCCAAACTCAGGATCGAATGCCGGCCAAGGCGACCATATAAACAGGTTACGTCCATAAACACCTAAAGTGAGTTTGCTCATGCCCAAGCTCTGTACCAGTCGCTTGCTGAACGCATAAGTTAAGTTAGCTTCTCTGAATTTCAGGTAATCCGTACGGAAAATACCACCTTGCGCTACATTATAATACAAGGCATTATAGTAACCTTCAAGGTCTGTAGCAATCACATCGTTAGGGCGATAGGTTCCATCACCATTATCAATTACACCAGTGCCAACAATACCGTTATACCTACCTGGCAATGTTACTGTCGACTTACCCATTGAAGCCATCCTCGAAAAAGTAAAGGAATGGCCTACAGCACCCAGCTGAGCGTCAAATAAAACGTTCATACTCAAATTCCTGTAAGTAACACCAGTACCAAAACTGAACCTGAATTTAGGCAAAGTATTACCTAAATATTCAATATTGGCATTAGGCTTGGCAAAGCCTGTGGTCTGATCGAAAATAATCTGTCCGTCTGGAGAACGCTGAAAACCTGTTCCGTATAAATCACCCATGCTTCCACCTACGGTGGCTACAATCTGCCCTGCATTACCAAAGCCTCCGGTACGCAGCACTACAGAACTGTCGGCGAGTTCCCGTATTTTATTACGGTTGGCGGTGAAAGTACCGTTCAAAGTCCAGGCAAAAGATTTGGTTTTTATCGGGCTTCCGTTCACAGCAAGCTCAATCCCCTTATTGTCCACCCGTCCCACGTTAAAAATACCAACATTGTAACCGGTAGAACGGTCGATGATACGGCTAAGTATCTGGTTCTTTGTATTACCTGTATATACTGCCAGGTCAAAATTCAAACGGCTTTTAAATAACTTGATATCCAGGCCCAACTCTATGGTAGTTGTAATCAATGGTTTCAGATTTGGATTTGGCAAAATATTTGGATTGGTCATCGCACTATCCGGATATACGTTATTTGCAGCAATAAGATAGTTATAAGCGGTACGATAAGGTGTAGTACTGCCACTACCCACCTGAGCGACAGACGCCCTCACCTTGGCAAAGCTGAATGCCTTTGGCAGTTTCCAGTAATCTGAAGCTACAAAAGCAAGACTTGCCGATGGATAGAAAAAGCCGACATTATCAGTTCTGGTTGCAGTTGCCAATGTACTGTTCCAGTCCTGACGGGCAGTTAAATCCAGAAAGAGGTAATTTTTATACGACAACGAACCTATTCCATAAAAACTATTAATCCTGTAGCGTGAGGTATCCGGAACATATACCAAAGGACTGATGCTGTTGTCTAAACTATAAACACCAGGAATTAAAAGTCCATCAGCACGTTTTTCCAACCTGCGGTATTCATTACGCATCTGACTACCACCAGCGCTCACAGTCATATGAAAATCCTTATTGATCTTCTTGTCATATTTCAGCATAAAATCAGCGCTGATCTCATAGGATTTAATACCGGCTACACGGTATGAACCTTGTGCAAACCTTCCTCCCGAAGAAGTATCCCAGGGGCGTATAGTTTCCCTGGTATCCTGATTATAATCAGCAGATGCGCGCACCATCAAACTAAATTCCTTTGTAAACTTGTAGTTGGCCTGTAGGTTACCCAGCCAGCCGTTACGTCTTTGCGGGTTCAGATATTGTTCAGAAATTGCATAAGGTCCTTCAGGGAAAGATGTGGTTAGGTTAACAAACTGGCGGTTTTCAAGCCCCGGAGCCCAGTAGTCCCTATACCAATCGGTATTGATATTTGGCTGCGCAAACATAAACCAATACATCAGCGATTGGTTACCATAGCCCGTGGCTGGTAAATTATCGCTATGCCTGTTACTGTATTGTGCTTTTAAATTGATACTTAGTTTCTTGGTTAAATTGGTATTGGCATTCAACGCTACTGTAGTTCTTTCCAGCCCTGTATTGGGAACAATCCATTCATTTTCGCCGTGGCTGGCAGACAAACGCAAGCCTACCTTTTTAAAGGTACCATCTAAGCTTACAGAGTTGGTAGATTCGAAACCTGTAATAAAAAACTGATCTACCGGGTCTCCGTACCCTACCCATGGTGTTTTGTCAACCCCTTTTTGTTTGGTAAGGGGATCATACTGGTAAAACATATAATTTTCTGAGAAGGCCGGCCCATAACTGGAACTGGTGCTTCCTGTTCCAAACTGATAAGTAGTAGTGCCATCTGTACCCGCCCCGAATTCATTCTGCCTTGCAGGGCCGCGGTTGATATCTTCCCAGGCACTGTTTGAGGTAAAATTGATGCCCATCGTCTTCCTGTTTTTGGCGGCCGATTTTGTGGTGATAATAATTGCACCATTGGCACCCCGTTGTCCATATAGCGCAGAAGCTGCCGGTCCTTTTAACACCGTAACACTTTCAATGTCATCAGGGTTTAAATCGTTCAAACCACTGCCAAAATCCACGGGCATAATGTCTCCAGATGTTCCATATACACCACCGCCCGTTGCTGCGCTGCGCCTTGAGCTACTGCTGGCCACAACTCCATCGATAACGATCAGTGCTTCGTTGTCACCTGTAAGGTTATTTTCCCCACGCAGGATAATTTTGTTTGAAGCAGCAGGGCCACTATTGCGAACCAGGTTCAAACCTGCCACCTTACCCGATAAAGCATCGGTCCAGTTACTGGAAATTGCATTGGTCAGTTCAGTACTGTCAACCTTGGTAACAGCGTAACCCAGTGATTTTTCTTCCCTTTTGATACCTAACGCGGTAACCACTACCTCATTAAGATCACTGCTGGAACTGTTCATGTTCACAACCATTGTACTGGTTGCAACATTGACCATCCGTTTTACCTGGATATAGCCGATCATGTTAAATGCAATTTCAGTGCCCTTTACTACTTTTACAGTAAAAACACCATTTCCATCTGTTACACCCAGAACTTTCTTTTGGTTATCTGAAATGGTAACACCTGGTAAACCGCTGCCATCGCCAGCATCTTTAACAGTTCCTTTTACAGTAACTGTTTCCTGCTGAAACAGGTTGCTTTCCAGCAAACCGGTTCCTGCCTTAAGCATTTGGGGCATTTGTACAAAAACCAATATCATTGCGAAAGCAAGATATTTAAATGGTGTTTTGAACCGCCCGTAGTGAGTAAAGTTTTTGTTCATAATTATTATTAATTTGGTTTCCCCGTTTGTTTACAATTCATTATGTAGGAGCGTTTAATATAATTACTGTTATTCAGACTAATTTTATCGAAAAACCAAACAAATAAAAAGGAAATGCACTGTAAAGAAAACACAGTACAAACAAGCTGAACAAGCCTAAAAACCCAATTATGCGGGATGTCAGAAATTTTCCTCATCAGATTCTAAGTATTTGGTTAGTTCCTTTTGTTTTGCAGCATTTCGTTTCATTTCGATTCCCCTTGATTTCGCTGCAAATATCAAGGTTGTAGTTTTAACTGTATGTTAAGGATTCGTTAAGTTAGGCCGTTGCCTTTACTTTATGAATACCGTCATTTTCCTGCGCAGGTGTATACAATAAATACTGTGCTGCAAGGACAGTAAAAGCTTCCACCTGCGCTTCTACCCAATCTTCAGTCTTTCCCATCTCCTCTGCCATTATCCGGGCAACAGCCGGCGCAAGCACCAAAGCCCCCTTTGCATCCAGGAAAAGCAGGCGCATCCTGCGCGAAAGCACATCTTCAATCGTACGCACCATTTCGTTTTTGACCATCCACACCACCTCTGCTTTTAAGTATTTAAAATCAGGATCCAGACGAACGTTCAGTTCCGGCCGTTCCTTCATCAGTTGCCTGATTCCTTCTGCATCTGCGCCATACAAACCCAGATCATCAGTCCGCATTTTTGCAACATAACCATGTATCTTAACATCCTGGGTTATGCATCTTCTCGCATCCAGCTTCCCAAGCGCGATTGCCTTGTCTACTACATCCATTGCCATCCTACGGTAAGTAGTCCATTTTCCTCCCGTAATGGTAATCATGCCCGACTTACTTATGATCAGTTTATGGCTCCTGGAAATCTCCTTGGTACTGTCAGTATCTTTGCCCGGGGCCGCCAGCGGCCTTAAACCGGCAAAAGCAGCAAGCACATCTACCCTTGCAGGTTCTTTTGTCAGGTATTTACCAGCTGTTGTTAAAATAAATTCAATCTCTTCATCCAGTGGCTTTGGTTCCAGGCTGTGTTCATTTAAAGGCGTATCCGTAGTTCCCACGAGTACTTTCCCATGCCATGGCACCGCAAACAACACCCGCCCATCTGGTGTCTTAGGGATCATCAAGGCGCTATCCCCTTTCAAAAAAGAGGCATCGAGCACTACGTGTGCACCCTGACTAGGCCTTACAATCGCCTTGCCAGATGGCACATCCATTTTCAGGATCTCATCCACAAATACACCCGTTGCGTTAATCACAATTTTTGCGTTTAGCGTATAACTTTTTCCGTTTTCTGTGTCTGTAAAACTGAGACCGGCAACTTCTTCATTTTGCTTCGTCAATCCGGTTACCCTGGCATAGTTCAGCAAAACCCCGCCATATTCTGCGGTAGTCTGCGCCAGGTTCAAGGCAAGCCGGGCATCATCAAATTGCCCGTCACTATAACTCACCCCTCCTTTTAGCCCATCCGCTTTTAAACCAGGGATTGCAGCCAGCACCTTATCAGCCGAAAGAAATGAAGACTTTTTAAAGCCGCTTCTGCCCGCCAGCAAATCGTACAGCTTTAAACCGATCAGGTATTTATATTTCGACAACCAGGAATACACCGGTATAATAAACTCCTGATCTTTAACCAGGTGCGGTGCATTTTTAAGCAGCAAACCACGTTCATGCAACGCTTCATACACCAGGGCCACGTCACCTTGGGCCAAATACCTTACCCCGCCATGCACCAGCTTGGTACTCCGGCTGGATGTGCCTTTCGCAAAATCAGACTGCTCCAGCAGCAAAGTACGGTAACCCCTGCTTGCAGCGTCCACAGCTGTACCCAGTCCGGTTGCACCGCCACCAATAACAATGACATCCCAATCTTTCTGCTTTTCTACCAGTTCTATGAATGAATCTCGGCTAAACACCATTTCGTTTATTTTCAATTTAAAGTATAGATATTTCGCAAACTTTCGTTTTAAATATCAAATATAAACAAACGAAACTAAAAAAAGATATTTATTGTAAAAAAACAAATTATCAGTTTTATTTTTACTTTTAAGTTTATTGAAGACTTAACTTTGAAACTGAAAATTATGTTTATATTACAACAGCCATATACAAGACTACATGATCAACATAGCTGAAAGACATCAATATATTTTAAATAAAATCCAGACAGACGGCAACATCGACGTAAAGTCGCTCTGCAAAAAACTAAAAGTTTCCTCTGTTACAATCCGGAAGGACCTGAAACTACTTGAAGACAAAAACCTTCTGTTCAGAACACACGGCGGGGCAACGCTGAATAACCCATACACAGTCGACAGACCTGTAAATGAAAAGGAACACCTGCAAACTTCAGAAAAAATGAGGATTGGGACACTGGCGGCGGAACTGATCGAAGCCAATGATTCCATCATTATTGCCTCCGGCACAACCGTGCTTGCTATGGCACGCTGCATCAAACCCAAGGGCAACCTTACAGTCATCACCTCAGCCTTAAATGTAGCACTTGAACTGCTGCACCACAACGATATCGAGATCATCCAACTGGGCGGACTTTTGAGAAAAAGCTCATCTTCTGTTGCAGGCCCTTATTCCGACAATGTACTCGGCAATGTTTTCTGCAGCAAGTTATACCTGGGTGTAGATGGTATAGACCTCGAATTCGGCTTAACCACTACCAATGCCTATGAAGCCCACCTGAACCGCCAGATGATAGATTCATCCCAAAAAGTCATTGTATTGGCCGACTCTACCAAATTCGGGAAGAGAGGCTTCGGCAGGATCTGCGGGATTGAAGAAGTAGACCATATCATTACCGACAGCGGCATATCTGATCAGATGCACAAAAGCCTGCTGGGACTAGGCATTAAGGTCTCCATTATTTAGTGGCTCAAGGCAATTTCATCCAACCTGCAGCCCCCCCCCTTTCTTATAACAATACGAAACACCGGTAGCTTACCGGCATAACCATATTACACCCACATCGCTCTATTGATTCCAACATTACCACCACACGCCAAGAATCGTGGTTTTCAATAAGTATGTTGATTTAATCTTAACATTAAGATAACCACAAAGCTTTTACTTTGTATTATTATTTTTTTCATCTAATTACAAATCATGGCGTATAAAATTTTATTTTCTTTTATTTTACTTCGTTTTATTGCTTTTTATTCGATATATTCGATTTACACAAACCAATACAAACTAAAACTAACCAAATTTAAACCTTTTTTTTAAATGAAAAATCACCGAAAGTATTTGAAAAGGTGTTTTATCACCTTTCTATGGCTGTGCTTCAGTTCGTTTTGTTTTCTATCTTGCAAACGCGAAAAAGAAGACCCAAGTAAAAAACACGATTCTTCAAAGCCGATAGTTCTTACCTCCTTTTATCCCAATGAGGGAGGAGCCCGGGATAAGATACTTTTAGACGGGGAAAACTTTGGAGATGACCCAAGTAAAATCAAGGTCTATTTTAACAATGCGAAAGCTTCAGTTGTCTCTTCAAGCGGAAATCGGATTTATGCCATCGTACCCAGACTTCCGGGCGATAACCCCCATATCTCTGTAGTTATTGGTAAAGATTCGGTCGTTTACAAAGAGAACTTCACCTACCACATTCAGGCTCAGGTTAGCACCGTTACTGGCAACGGGCAAAAAAACTTTAAGCCAGGAACACTTTCTGAAGCTGAAGTTTATGGTAAATACCTGGAACTAGATGCCGAAGGCAATATATTCATGTCCTGGCGGGATGGAGGAAACCCAGCTACCTTTGGTGTAGCCCGAATAAATGAGAAGCAAAATATAGTGACCCCGCTGATTGAATCTGTCGCAACCGGTCGTATCTTATATGCCAATGGCCTGACCGTGGACCGCGCCACCGGAATGTTGACCGCTGCTCATGAGTCTACCAAGGAAGTGATTTTCACCTTTGACCCACGGGAAGCCTGGTATCCTCGGCAACGGAACCTCAAATACTCCACGGCAGATTATAACTCAATCGTCACTGCAGATTTGTACAAAAACTTTGTAACATATTGTCCTTATGACGGCTATCTTTACACGAGATATAGAGATGGAAAGGTTGCAAAAATAGACCCCCGGACGTTCGAAGCGAAAATTGTTCATCAAGGGCCTTATGGATCGCAATATGGTCAGGCGATCAATCCAAAAAAACCATGGCTCCTGTACATAACCCTCACCACAAATGCCACACCGACCAATTTCAGACAAGGTATTTCGGTACTGGATCTTCGTGACCCTAACGGATCAGGAGGTTTTAAGCGACTCAATGCTCCTGGTGGGAGTGCCTTTCGCGATGGTCCATTGGCAGATGCGCTATTCAACGATCCTAAAGAGATTAAGTTCGACAACAATGGGAACATGTTTGTTGCAGACTATGGCAACCACTGTATCCGCATGGTATCAGCTGATAATATTGTAACAACTGTAGCAGGCCAGCCGGGCAAATCTGGCTATAAAGACGGCGGACCTGTTGAATCTCTGTTTAATCAACCCTGGGGAGTGGCCGTCAACGAGCAGGGCGACATCTACATTGCAGACTGGAGCAATGCCCGGATACGTAAATTAGTTATTGAATAATAACCATTAAGCATATGATCAAATAATGTCTGGTTTACATAAAACCACTGGAATGATACGCTTTAAATTATCTCATTAAATATATAAAGTATAATAAACATATAAGATGACAAAGACTTTTAAAATTTTGTGTTTGCTGTCGCTGTGTCTGTTTCTAAAGAATTTACGCGCACAGGAAATCAAGAAGTTACTTACCATTGCCGGTACTGTTACCGATGAAAAGGGGGAAGCTATCCCAGCTGTATCTGTTTATATTAAGGATAAACCTTCAGCTGGCACCTCTACCAATCAGGAAGGAAAATTCAGCATTCAGGTCTCGTATGGCGACAAAGTAGCTTTTAGCTATGTTGGGTTCAAAAACGCAGAACATCTTGCTATCGAAACAAAAAAGAACTTAACCATAGTTCTTAAAGACAATAATGAGGCCCTGGAAGAAGTAATGGTAGTGGGCCTGGGTAATGTGCAACGGAAGATAAGCTCGGTGGGTGCCATCACCACTGTAGATGTAAAAGAGCTTCAATCCCCTGCACCATCTATCGCAAACCTTCTTGGTGGAAGGGCAGCTGGTGTAATCTCTAGATTAGGGAGTGGCGAACCAGGGAAGAATATTTCCGAGTTCTGGGTACGTGGTATTGGCACATTTGGGGCCAATAGTAGTGCCTTGGTGCTCATCGATGGCTTAGAGGGCGACCTGAATACCATTGATCCGGCAGATGTAGAAAGTTTTTCTATACTCAAGGATGCATCAGCTACCGCAGTATACGGGGTTAGGGGCGCTAATGGGGTCGTATTGGTTACGACCAAACGAGGTCAGGTGGACCGCATGCAGCTCACTGCACGCGCCAATACTACCTTATCCCGTCTCAACCGCTTACCGGAATATTTACGCGCTTATGATTATGCGCTATTGGCTAATGAAGCAAGTATAGTTCGTGGACAGAGTCCCTTGTACAACCAAACAGAGCTGGGAATTATCCGCGATGGACTGGATCCTGACATGTATCCAAATGTAAACTGGCAGGACGAAATTCTTAACAAGAATTCCTGGCGCCAGAGCTATTACATGAGTGGTCGTGGGGGATCAGAAGTTGCACGCTATTTCCTTAGTTTGGGAGGTAAGAGTGAAAGTGCTGCTTACAAAGTAGACAAGAATAGCCAATACAGTTCTAATGTTGGTTTTAACACCTATAATTATCGTATCAATCTGGATGTTAACCTAACTAAAACCACTAAAATTTTCTTGGGTTCCGACGGGTTTCTATCTAAACTAGACCAGCCAGGTTTGGCAAATACAGATTACATCTGGGGAGCACAATCAAGACTTACCCCGCTCACTATTCCTACACGATATTCCAATGGCATGCTTCCCGGGCTTGGTGGGGAAGACCGCTCATCACCGTATGTCATGATCAACCGCACAGGTAAGGCCTCAGATGAAGTGTACAAAGGTAAAACCACATTGGCTCTCAATCAAGATCTTTCCGGTATATTAGACGGGCTTAAATTCCGGGTTCAGGGGGCTTACGATATACACAGTTACTTCGAGGAGCGCAGACGCGTACAACCGGCACTTTATAATGCCTTAGGACGGGCCTACGATGGCTCGCTCATTACCTTGCAAACCGTACAAGAACAAAAAGCGAGTTACACCAAATCTACCCGTCAATACCGCAAATACCACTTTGAATCTGTTATCAATTATGATAAGGTATTCAACAGTGACCACAGGACCTCCGCACTGGTCTATTACTACATTAGTGATGCCAAAGATACCGAAGACGCGACCAGTAACCTGGACGCCATCCCCTTACGTTATCAGGGTGTATCGAGCAGGTTGACCTATGGTTTCCGGGACACTTACCTATTAGATGTCAATTTTGGCTATACCGGTTCTGAGAACTTCCAGCCCGGCAGGCAATATGGTTTTTTCCCGTCAATAGCCCTGGGATGGGTACCTACTGGCTACAAATTTGTAAAAGAAGCCGCACCATGGCTTAATTATTTTAAAATCAGGGCTTCCTATGGCACAGTAGGTAATGACCGGATTTCAAGCATTCGTTTCCCTTACCTGACCAAGGCCAACCAGGGCAATGGCACGGTATGGGGGGTGCCGGATATCGAAATAATTAATGAGACCAGGATTGGCGCTGATAACCTGGCCTGGGAAAAAGCAATTAAATCTAATTTAGGTATTGAAGGTAAGCTCTTTAACAGTAAGGTAGATTTTGTGGTAGACTTTTTCAAAGATCAGCGTAATGGAATTTTCCAGCAGCGGGTACAGGTTCCCGATTACGTAGGTGTCATTTCCAATCCCTTCGCAAATGTGGGCCGTATGAAAAGTTCCGGAGTTGATGGGAACATCAGCTATACCGCCAATCTTTCCAAAGACATAGGTCTTACTTTAAGGGGTAATTTTACCTACTCAAAAAATCTGGTACAGAACTGGGAACAAGCCTATCTTGAATATCCTTACCTGGAGTACAACGGCTTCCCCTATAATTCTATAAGAGGCTATCAATCCCTGGGACTTTTTAAAGACGAAGACGACATCAAATATAGCCCTAAGCAAACGTTTGGAGATGTGTTACCGGGTGATATCAAATATAAGGATGTAAACGGGGATGGTATAATCGACAAACTGGATATGGTGCCCCTAACGCATAGCAATTATCCTTTAACAATGTTTGGTATGGGCGGAGAATTCCGCTATAAAAAGCTGACACTAGGCGTATTGTTCAAAGGGACAGGAAAAACCTCCTTTTTCTATGTAGGACAGCCAACAACGGTAAACGATGTAACAAAAGCTAATGGAATGGGCTATATGCCCTTCTTTGAAGGCAATCTCGGCAACGTACTTAGTATAGCAGCCGATCCTAAAAACCGCTGGATTCCGAGGGATTATGCCATGGCAAACGGTATAGACCCTGCTTTGGCCGAAAACCCAAATGCCCGATACCCACGCCTGCAATACGGGAATAACACCAACAACAGCCAGTTATCATCCTTCTGGCAGGGAGATGCGCGCTATGTACGTCTGGAGGAAATTACGTTGAATTATAACATTAATCCATCGATCCTGAAACGCCTTGGAATTAAGTCTATGGACCTGCAACTTGTGGGCAATAATTTATACATATGGGATAATGTTAAACTTTATGACCCGGAACAGGCCGCCTGGAACGGGCGTAAATACCCGATACCAACAACCTATTCCTTTCAAGTGTACGTCAATTTTTAATACAAACAAGAAATTAATGATATGAAAACGTCAATCATAAAAAGATTAGCATTCGCAGCGGTCATCATCCAGTTGATTGCGATGACAACATCCTGTAAGAAGTACCTAAATATCGATGAATATTTTGACGATGAATTTAACATCGATTCCGCTTTTGCCAACCCTCGAAATATGGAAGCCTATATGTGGGGTGCAGCGGCCATGTTTCCAGATGAATCAAATACCATTCGCTATGGTTATACACCTGGCCCTATGGCAACCGATGAAGCCTTGAACGGGCTTACCGGAGGTGGCTCGAGCAATGTGTATTATGGAATGGATTTTGCCACCGGGCGCATTACTTCAGATTTCTATGGAGACAGCAACCCTAACTTAAATCAATGGGCAAAATACTACAAGATTATCCGTAAATGTAACAGTATCCTGCAAAACCTTGATCGCCCTAAGGGCATGACCAATTTAGATCGGCTCAGGATTGAAGGGTACACGCGTTTTATCCGTGCATATGCTTACTACAACATTTTAGTAGATTATGGCCCTGCAATCCTGCTGGGTGATGAGGTGATCAACACCAATGAATCCCTTGAATATTATGACCGCCCCAGAGCGACCTATGATGAAACTATGGACTACACCTGCGATGAGCTTGAAAAAGCAGCAATGCTTATGCCTGCAGAAGTTTCGCTGCTGGATTTTGGCCGCCCGAGTAAAGGAGCTGCACTTGCTTTGATAGCCCGCCTGCGGCTGATCCATGCAAGTCCGCTGTTTAATGGCGGACCGGTAGCCAGTTCTTATTTTGGTAACTGGAAACGTAAAACCGATAATGTCAATTACGTATCACAGCAATATAATGAAGCAAGATGGGCGGTGGCTGCAGCCGCAGCCAAGCGCGTGATGGATCTTGGTCAGTACAGGTTATATACCGCAGTGAAAGATGACAAAACCCCTGCGCTTCCTGCCGGAGTTAATTCGGATCCAAATTTCTATCTTGATTATCCAAATGGAGCAGGAGGAATAGATCCGTTAAGATCCTATTCGGATATTTTTAATGGCGAGGCTGTTGCTGAAATTAATAAAGAGATCATCTGGGGCAGAAATACAGGTTATATGGTAACAACCATTAGTCAGGGCTCTATGCCGCCTTCTCTCGGTGGTTGGGGGCGATTCTGCGTTACACAGAAAGTGGTTGATGCCTATCTGATGGCCGACGGTCGTACCAAAGAAGAGGCCACCAGCAATGGGTATTATTCAGAAACAGGCTATACTACACAGGCCAAAAATTTTTCAGGATATCCACTCAATTCCGGGGTTTACAATATGTATGCTAACCGCGAAATGCGTTTTTATGCATCTATTGGATTTAACGAGGCCGTATGGCAGGCACAGTCCAGTACGACCATCAACAACTATACTGCCAAGTACTACTACCAGGCCCCTGATGGTCGTGGCGGAGTGACTGCGACTTCACCCAACTACCCAATCACGGGCTACGTTATCAAAAAATTCAATCACCCGATGGATGCTTTTTCAGGTACAGGTGCGCGTCACATCAAAAAGGCCTACTCCATCATCCGCTATGCCGAGATACTCTTGTCTTATGCTGAAGCGCTTAATAACCTGACAGGTAGCCACACGGTAAAGCTTGGAGATAAGGAATACACCATGTCCAGAAACCAGGAAGAGATAAAGGGTGCCTTTAATCTCGTTCGCTATCGTGCCGGGCTGCCTGGATTGAGCGCCACCCAAATCAGTACTGCTGCGCTAGTTCAAAAACAAATTGAACGTGAACGCATGGTTGAGCTGCTGTGGGAGAACAGGCGCTATTATGATGTACGTCGCTGGGGCATTTATGAAGAAACAGAACGCGAACCTATACGCGGTATGAATCCGGATGGCGCTACCAAAGATGCCTATTACCAACGTGTTATACCGGGAACATCGTCATTTATGACACGTGTAGTAGACAAAAAAGCAGTTTTTGTACCCATACCACGTGCCGAAATGAGAAGGTTACCTTCTTTAGATCAGAATCCGGGCTATTAGGTTAAATTATAAATATAAAAAAATGAAACAAAAGTATATAACGATGCTCGCACTCGCAACCGTGCTCTCTTCGTGCAAAGACAATGAATTGTTCGAAAAGGAAATGTACAAAAATGATGTTGCTTTGATCAGTAGCAGCTATTACAATACCTTTCAGGAAATCGTTCCATTGACAGGCAATGAAGTAACCGGATATATCGCAGCTTCTGCAGGGGGGACACATGCATCTACAAAGGACCTGGTGATCCAGTTGGAAGACGACCTTACGCAGCTGGATTTTTATAACCGGTCTCTTTTTGATTTTGACACCAAATTATATGCAAAACTGCTGCCCCGGAACAAATATGAAATCTTAGATCCAAAAATCCAGATCAAAGCCGGAGAACGTACCGGACGGACCATGGTTAAGTTGCGCCCAGACGGCCTATCACCAGATTCGACTTATTTTATCGGATTAAAAGCTACAGCTGGCCCTGGAGTTGAAATCAACTCGAAGAAAACCACGATTCTTTACCAAGTGCTCATCAAGAACGATTATGCTTCTCAGGCACAAAATACTTTTTATTCCATGACTGGCCTGGTAAACGGAATGGTAACAGCGGGTAATAAGAAGCTGTTTCCCTTATCGGCAAATAGTATTCGAGTAATTGCCGGAACGGAATCATTTGAAAGTACAGAACCCATGATCAATAAGACTTCCATCGTACTAGAAGTGGCAGCTGACAAAAGCGTCACCATTAAACCATATAAGGACATAAAGGTGAAGCAAATTAATGGTGATGCAAGATATCCCAATGTATTCAGGGTTGAGGAATCCTTTGGCCGTAAATTCAATGTCTTCCTATTATCGTATGAGTATACCGTTAATAATGTGGCAAAGACTATGCAGGAGGAATTACGGATTGAGATCGTCAGGTAATTAACGTATTTATAATCAACGACTTTTTAGGGCTATAGTTCATTCGGAACCGTAGCCCTAACTTTTACACCTATTTCTTACGCTCCGTTGTATACCTTACCAGCTGCTCAAGACCGGTCCTTGCATCGCCTGGCTCAAAACTATACAGAATGTCAAAGGCCTCCTGCTGGTATTGAAGCATCTTTTCCTGGGCATAATGAACACCCTGCCTTGCATTTACAAAATCTATGATCTCCTGAATTTTTTCCGGTTCGTCCTGATGGTTTTTTACCAGGTTAATGATTCTCTTCTTCTCCGGTTTTTCTGCCCGGTTCAATGCATAGATCAATGGGAGCGTAACTTTTTTCTCCTTGATATCTATTCCCAACGGTTTACCCACATCATCGGTACCAAAATCAAAAGTATCGTCCTTAATCTGAAACGCTATTCCTACCTTTTCACCAAAGAGACGCATTTTTTCTATGGTCTCCTCATCCGCACCGGCTGAAGCAGCACCACAGGCACAACAGGAAGCAATTAAAGAAGCTGTTTTTTGCCTGATTACATCAAAGTACAATTCTTCACTGATGTCCATCCTCCGTACCTTTTCTATTTGCAGCAATTCCCCCTCGCTCATCTGCTTCACCGCTTCAGAAACAATCTGAAGCAAGCGGAATTCAGAATGGTTCACCGACAGCAACAACCCTTTAGCCAGCAGATAATCGCCTACCAATACGGCAATCTTATTCTTCCAAAGTGCATTGATAGAAAAGAAACCCCGGCGCTCATAAGCGTTGTCTACCACATCGTCATGAACCAATGTAGCGGTATGCAGCAATTCAACAAGGGCCGCCCCCCTATGGGTCGATTCAATGATCCCGCCACATAACTTAGCGGCAAAAAAAACAAACATAGGCCGGATCTGCTTGCCCTTTCTTTTAACGATGTAATGGGTAATGCGGTCCAGTAAAGGCGCATCACTGTGCATGGAAGCCTTGAACTTTTCTTCAAAGGCATCAATCTCTGCTGCTATAGGTAGTTTTATCTGGTTTATTCCTGGCATTACAGGTTAAAAAATATCCGTGCAAACATAAATTAAATATCTTTAAAAGCGTACTTTTAGTAAAAAGTTTAAAATGAAAAAAGCATTTAAGCTCTTAATTGCACTCATTTTAATAGGTGCAGGCATTTACGTGGCTGGTCCAAGGCCGACACATCCAATCTACAGCACGCAACTCCCGGCTGTTCCTGGCATCCCCCAGCTCGAAGCCTATGTAAAGCGACTCGAATCCCAGCATAAAATTAAATCTGGCAACGAAGCCGAAATTGTGTGGGCAGACAGCAATCTCAAACAGCAAACTGAGTATGCGGTAGTTTACCTCCATGGATTCTCGGCTTCTAAAGAAGAGGGCAATCCTGTTCATTACCACCTGGCCAAAGCCCTGCACGCCAACCTGTACCTGGCGCGACTGTCCGACCACGGTATAGATACAGTTCCGGCCATGGAATACATGACAGCCGACAAACTCTGGGAAAGTGCAAAGCTGGCACTCGAAATAGGAAAACGCCTGGGCAAAAAGGTCATTCTTGCAGGCACCTCAACCGGCGGTACGCTTGCCCTTAAACTGGCGGCCACTTATCCTGAGGTGAACAGCCTGGTCCTGCTTTCGCCAAACATCAGGATAAACGACAGGCTGGCCTTCCTGCTGAACAACCCATGGGGATTACAGCTGGCACGGCTGGTAACCGGGGGCAAAGACAGGAGTTCAGAGGAAAAAAAGCTGGAATATGCAAAATACTGGTACACAAGCTATCGCCTGGAATCGACTGTTCAGCTTCAGGAACTGGTAGAAAGCAGCATGAACAGGGCTGTTTTTGAAAAAGTAAAACAACCCTGTCTTTTGTTATATTACTATAAAAATGAAAAAGAGCAGGATCAAACTGTGAAGGTAGATGCAGAACTCTGGATGTTTAACCTGCTGGGTACGCCTCCTGCGTTAAAAACCAGTGTAGCCATACCCAATGCAAGAGACCATGTAATAGGTTCTTACATCACCTCTAAAGATATCCCTGCCGTTCAAAAAGCTGTAAACAGCTTTGTTCAGCACATCCTTAAGGTGAATTAGGCTTTCATTGCTTTCGAAGGACAGGCAAAATCTGTACGTTTCAGCCCTGTATTTTTAATGGCTCCATAACCACCCGCAATATCAACAACCTGCTCAACTCCCCTGGCCTTCAAAATAGAGGCTGCAATCATTGAACGGTATCCGCCGGCGCAATGAATGTAATAGGTTCCATTATGATCGATCTCGCTGGTCCAATCGTTGATATAATCCAGGGGCCGAGTCATGGTCATTTCCAGGTGTTCCGACTCATATTCTCCGGGTTTTCTTACATCAAGCACCTGAATGTTCTGATCTTCTTGTGCAATGCTTTCAAATTCAGCAGCGCTGATCGATTTAACCATATCGATATCCTTGCCAGCCTGCTGCCAGGCGGCAATGCCACCCTTCAGGTAACCAATGGTATTGTCATAGCCCACCCTGGCCAGGCGGGTAATTGCTTCTTCCTCCTTGCCTTCATCACAAACCAGCAGCAAAGGCTGTTTAAGGTCTGTAACCAGGGCGCCCACCCAAGGTGCAAACTGTCCGTTTAACCCTATGTTTACCGAAGAAGGCACAAAACCTTTGGCAAATACCTGAGGATCCCTGGTATCCAGCACCAATGCCCCGGTTAAATTGGCCATGGCCTCAAATTCCACAGGTGCCAATGGCTTTAACCCTTTCTCATAGACTTCATCAAAACTCTCGTAGCCATTTTTATTCATGGCTGCATTTTTAGCGAAGTATTGCGGGGGAGGCAAAATGCCGTCCGTAACTTCTTTTATAAACTGTGCCCTGCTGGTCGCTTTAAGCGCATAGTTCACCTCCCTTTGATGGCCAAGGGTATCAAATGTTTCCTTGCTCATATTCTTGCCACAGGCCGATCCGGCACCGTGCGCAGGATATACAAGCACATCATCCGGAAGGCTAAGGATCTTCTGCTGTAAAGAATCATAAAGGGTTCCGGCCATATCTTCCATGGTCAGATCGCCCTGCTGCGCAAGGTCAGGTCTGCCTACATCTCCAATAAATAAGGTATCTCCTGTAAAAATACAATACGGTTTTCCGTTTTTGTCGGTAAGCAGATAGGTTGTCGATTCGGGCGTATGCCCTGGTGTATGCAGCACGGTAATGGTCAGCTCACCAACTTTAAACTGTTCGCCATCGCTGGCAATATGCGACTCAAAAGAGGTTTTGGCGGTAGGGCCGTATACAATTGCAGCGCCCGATTTGCCGGCCAGGTCTACATGCCCGGAAACAAAATCGGCATGAAAATGAGTTTCAAAGATATACTTGATGACGGCATTGTCTTTCGCAGCTTTTTTAAGATAAGGTTCAACTTCTCTTAAAGGATCTATAATTGCAGCTTCGCCATTACTCTCAATATAATAGGCCGCCTCGGCCAGGCAGCCAGTATAAATTTGCTCTATCTTCATTACAGTTTTTTTATGAAATACAAAAATAAGTTTTTTATCCGACAGTCAGTTCACCGCGTAGCGACTGCTCCATCAGTTTAACGACCTCTTCATTGCTATGTCCCTGCGCCATTAGGTACATCAGCTTGGTAATCGTAGCCTCAAAAGTCATGTCATAACCGCTTACCACGCCCATTTCCTGCAGCTTTTTACTGGTTTCATATTTACCAAGCTCTACAGATCCGCGCTGGCATTGCGAAATGTCGACAATGATCTTACCACTATTTATGGCTTCCTGCAGACAATTGATAAACCATTCTGCCGTGGTCGTATTGCCCGAACCAAAGGTTTCCAGTACAATCGCATCTACAGATGAATGGGTAATGGCCATGACTGCCTGTTTGGAAATACCTGGGTACATTTTTAAAACCCCGATGTTCGAATTAAAATCGAGCAATACCTGTAACTCCTTTTCAGGCTGTGGCAAAATATAATTGTTAAAGAAATTAAGGTGTACACCAGCCTCAGCAAGCACAGGGTAATTGGGCGAGCGAAAGGCCTCAAATTTTTCAGAATTGTATTTGATAGAACGGTTGCCCCTGAACAACTGGGCATCGAAATAAATGCAGACTTCCGGAATCTTGGCTTTGCCATGCTCTTTGGTTGCTGCAATCTCAAGTGCGGTGATCAGGTTCTCTTTGGCATCTGTCCGGATCTCCCCGATAGGCAGCTGCGAACCGGTAAGAATAACCGGTTTACTCAGGTTCTGCAGCATAAAGCTCAGCGCCGACGCCGTAAATGCCATCGTATCGGAACCATGCAGGATCACAAATCCGTCAAACTCATCGTACCGGGTAAAAATCAGTTGTGCCAGTTCGGCCCAGATATCGGGGTGCATGTTCGACGAGTCCATTATCGGATCAAAAGAATGTACCTCAAGGTTATAATTCAACCTGGCCAGTTCCGGCACATTTTGCTGGATCTGTTTAAAATTAAACGGAATAAGCGTACCGGTATCAGTATCATTAACCATACCTATGGTCCCGCCGGTGTATATGATGAGTATTTTGGTCATGTTTTAGATTTTAAAGATGCTGATAGAATTGGCCGTAGTTACTTCCGCTATTTCTTCCACGCTGGCTCCGTATATTTCAGCAAGCTTCTCTGCAATATGGATCAGATAGCTGCTTTCATTTGGCTTACCCCTGTAGGGTACAGGTGCCAGATAAGGGGAATCCGTTTCCAGCACAATGTGTTTTAGCGGAACAGCTTTCAGCACCTGGTCGAGCCCCGCGTTTTTATAGGTCACCACCCCACCTATGCCCAGATAAAAACCCAACCCAATAGCTTTATTTGCCTGCTCCAGCGTTCCTGTGAAGCAATGAAAAATCCCCCTCAGCAATTCATCCTTTTCCGCTTCCAGTATTTCAAAAATCTCGTCGAAAGCTTCCCGGCAATGAATGACGATCGGCAGATCGAGGTCTTTGGCCCATTTGATCTGTTCACGGAAAGCGGCTTGCTGAAACGGCAATGTGCTTTTATCCCAATATAGGTCTATCCCAATCTCTCCAATGGCATAAATGTCCCGGTCGGCTATGCTCTGGCAGATTTCGTCCAGCACTTCCTCATAATTATCCTTTACATCACAGGGGTGTAAACCAGCCATCGCGAAACAATTTTCGGGATATTGCTGTACCAGGCTATCGATTTTGGCTATCGATGCAACATCAACATTAGGAAGGAACAGGCGTTTGACCTGGTTATCAAAGCAACGCTGCATCAATTGGTTCAGTTTTTCCCCATCCGTCTCGTAATACAGATGTGTATGGGTGTCAGTTAAAAGCATTGGCGAAGTTAATAAAAACCAGCCGAGCTTAACAAATAAAAAACCCCGCCAGTTTAGACCGACAGGGTTTCTTTACCTTTATGATCTGCCTGAAGGCAGTAAATAAGGTTTATTTTTTTACAGTTGGGGCTGGTGTTACCGGAGTAACGGTTGCCCCCGGAACTGTAGCTGGTGCAGCTACCGGCTTTTTGATGTCAGTTAATTCTACTTCAAATACAAGCGGAGAAAAAGGACTGATACCGCCCTGAGGCATACCACCTTCACCGTAAGCCAGGTTAGAAGGAATGATCAAAGTGATCTTTCCACCTTTACCGATCAATTGCAAGCCTTCGTCAAATCCAGGGATCGCACGGCCCAAAGTAATCGGACGTGGTCCGTATTGTGCCATTGCATGGAATTTACCTGTTTCTTTAGCTACTTTTTCATCACTGGTATCGAAGACATTGTCTTTGCCGTCAGATTTTTTAGTAGTTAGTTTACCGGTATAATTCACCATCATGGTATCACCCAGAACTGGCTTAACTGCATCACCGGGTTTGCTGATCACATACTGTAAACCAGAAGCCGTAGTTGTAGTTTTCAGGTTGTTGTCTGCGATATATTTTTTGATCTTTCCGGCTTCAGCACCTTTCTTTTTCTCTATGCTGGCTTTGTAGTCTTTCTCAAAAAATTCTCTTGCTTTTTTCTGGAAGGTGGAATCCGCTTCACCGGCTGCTTTAGCCAATACTTTTTCCACTTTAACCGTAAAAACAATATACTTATCTTTTGTACCCTGAGGTTTTGGCTGTCCGCTGCGCGCTGCCATAGTATCCAGATCCAGTTTAAATGTAGCACTATCGCCTTCTCCAAATAAGGTAAGCACATCGTTCATGTCACCTGCATATACTTTTTTAGCTACAGGGAATACCTGCGGCTGCTCCATATCCCAGGTATTGAACATCACAGAATCTTTTTCACTTTTCTGGATAAAGTTCAATTTTACAATATCACCCTCTTTAATTTTTGTACCTCCGCCATCTTTATGAATGATGTACGAAAGACCTCCCGGACCTTTTTTGTAGTTGTTACAAGCAGCTAAACCAAGTGCAGCTGCGAAAAGAATTACTATACCTTTCTTCATGTGGTTTTTTAAATTATTTTTTTGTTGTTCTAATTTTATTGTAATAATTGGTTTTTATAATCAGTTAAAAGCGCCTTAAATTCCTGAACAGTGTCTACTAAATTCTTATCAGAAAAGCCTCCGGCGGCATTTCTATGCCCACCACCATTAAAATATTTCTTGCAAATCTCATTTGCAGGAAAATCCCCGGTGGAGCGCAAAGATAATTTAACTTTATCAGTTCTTTCAATAATAAATGCAGCCAATTTAATACCATTGACCGACAATGCATAATTCACAATCCCTTCAGTATCACCAGTAACGATCTGGTATTTCTGAAGTTCTTCCTTAGTTACCGTAATAATAGCAGTGTTGAACTCTCTCAGGATCTCCAGCTTTTCGCTTAAACAATGGCCCAGAAAGCGTAATCGGTTTTCTGTGGCATTATCGTATACCAGCTGGTGGATGCGCCAGTGTTCTGCCCCCAGGTCTATCAGATCGGCAGCAATACGGTAGACTGCCGCGTTGGCAGATTCAAACCGGAAGGATCCCGAATCGGTCATGATCCCGGTATACAGGCAGGTGGCAATATCTTTGTTCATCATTGCACCGTCCTCCAGTTCGTTTACAATAAAATCATAAACCAGTTGTGCTGCTGCGCAGGCATTGATGCTCCAGTGGCGGTAATCGTCAAAATCTTCCGGATCCAGATGGTGGTCGATCATAAGCTTATAAGCTTTTGAAGCCCTTACCAGTTCCCCCAGTTCGTTGATCCTGCCGAGTGTATTAAAATCGAGACAGAAAATAAGGGCAGCCTCTTCTACCAGCTTTGCCGATTGCTCCTGTGCTTCTGTATAAATGATCACATCAGAGTTATTGGGCAGCCAGTGTAAAAAGTAAGGGTAATCAGTGGGTGTAATCAGTTTAACGTGATGTCCCCTCTGAATCAGGTAAGCATACAAACCTAAAGACGAACCCATCGCATCACCATCAGGTTTATGATGCGTTGTAATTACAATTTTCTGTGGCGTAGCCAGTAAAGATTTTATTTCTGAAATAGATAGCATAAGTTTCGGCTGCAAAGCTAGTAATTTAATTATATTTAAGGCGCTCCGGTTTATCTCTGTTTCAAACTTTAATATTTAGCGTATAAAACGTAATTTTGCAAAAAATTAATATAAAAGATGAGTACAAACAGAACTTTCACCATGATTAAGCCTGATGCAGTTGCAAATGGCCATATAGGTGCTATAATTAATGACATCACTACTGCTGGTTTTAAGATCATAGCCTTAAAGTACACCAAATTAACACCAGAAACTGCCGGCCAGTTTTATGCTGTTCACAAGGACCGGCCTTTTTATGGGGATCTGGTAAGCTTCATGTCTTCAGGTCCAATCGTTGCCGCTATTCTTGAAAAAGACAATGCTATTGAAGATTTCAGGAAACTGATCGGGGCAACCAATCCTGCCGAAGCTGCTGAAGGTACAATCCGTCAGAAATACGCCAAATCTATTGATGCAAATGCTGTTCACGGTTCAGATTCAGATGAAAACGCACAGATTGAAGGCGATTTCTTCTTTACTGCAGCTGAGCGTTTCTAGATAAAAGAAAAAACACGAAAACGATTAAAATAAGCGCCCCAAAAAGGTGCTTATTTTTTTATAAAGTTTGTACCTTTCGGGCACAACAAATAGAATAAATGAAGAAGATCATCATTACACTTATGCTCCCTCTTTGTGCCGTGGCAGGAAATGCGCAGACTAAAGCCAAAACAGGCACGGCAAAAAAAACAACTGCAACCAGCAAAACCCCGGTAAAGCCTGCCGTTGCGGTGTTTAAAACTACGCTCGACTCTGCAAGTTACGCCTTTGGCAATACCATGGCCAGTAGCATGAAGAACGACGGGCTGAACAGCCTGAACTACGAACTGCTGGTTAAAGGTCTGAAAGATGCTTTTGGCGGTGCAAGTCCACAAATCAGCCCTGAGAAATCGCAGATGGCCATTGCGAACCTGTTTAAAACCGTCAGCAGACAAAAACATGCGCCGGCCATTGCCGCAGGTAAAGCCTTTCTTGAAAACAACAAGAAAAAACAGGGAATACAAGTTACACCAAGTGGATTGCAATATGAAGTGATCAATAGGGGAACAGGCATCAGGCCGAAAGCCACGGATACCGTATTGGTAAATTATAAGGGAACCCTGACCAATGGTAAACAGTTCGACAGTTCTTACGACAGAAACGAGCCACTTTCGTTACCGCTAAACGGGGTTATTGCAGGCTGGACCGAAGGTCTTCAGCTAATGCAGACGGGCTCCAAATACAGATTGTTTATTCCCTACGAACTGGGCTATGGAGAACGTGGTGCCGGAGCCGATATCCCTCCTTACAGCACCCTGATCTTCGAGATAGAGCTACTTAAAGTAAACGGGAAATAAGCGTTTAGAAAACCATTGTCGTAGTTTGTTGTTAATAAATAACATCAAAACTATGAACTTATGACAACGAAAAGATATTTTCCATTGGCCATTATTGCATTCCTTTCTACAACCCTGGCCAGCTGCGAGCTCATCGAAGGCATTTTTAAAGCAGGGGTGTGGACAGGCGTAATTGTGGTTGTACTTGTACTGGCATTAATTATCTGGCTGATCAGTAAAGTTTTCGGCGGATAACAGGCCTAGAGAAATACAATTTCAGTAATCACTTCAGATCCGGCACGTTCATTTATTTTTTGAATGATGCCGGATTTTACCATCAACAGTTCATTCTTAATTACTGAAGATTCAATCCTTACAAAGAGTTTTTTCTGCGAAACATAGATCTGGGTAGTCCGGTTGGCTATTGCTTTCCCCATCAGGTCGGGCCATAGCGCCACAACAGAGGTCTCGTCAAATTTCCCCTTCAGCTTGTATACATTGAGCAGTTTGCCAATGCCTTCTTTTAATGTAATATCGTTAGGCTTACGCATGATTTATTGCTCCATTATTTACTTCAAACAAAGTTACCGGCACATCAATTTTATTAAAAACCGCCAGCAGCCTTTCTTTTCCCGTATCTGTTATAAAAATCTGTCCGAAATCCTGATGTGAGACCATTTCCATCAGTTTCTGCATCCGGTTGTCATCCAGTTTATCAAAAATATCGTCCAGCAACAGCAAAGGTTTAAAACCTTTATATTTCTGAAGATAAGCATATTGAGCGAGTTTAAGTGCAATTAAAAAAGATTTCTGCTGTCCCTGAGAACCAAATTTCTTCAAAGGCATATCCGATATGGTAAATACCAGTTCATCCTTATGGATACCAACCGTAGTCCTTTCCAGTATCTTATCCTTTTCAAAAGACTGCAGCAGCAATTGTTCAAATGCACTATCGTTCAGCTGACTTTGATACAGCAGTGCTACCTGTTCTTTATCATCAGTCAAAAACTGATAGTAATTGTCAAACAATGGGATGAACTCCCCCATAAACTGCTGCCGTTTCGCATAGATCTGCATACCCGATGCCACCAGCTGTTCATTGTAAATTTCCAGCAGTGTGGGATCGTAGCTCCTGGTTACCGCTATCTGCTTCAACAGGGCATTGCGGTTCATTAGCTGCCGGTTGTACATAATCAACTCGTCCAGGTACTGTGTATCCGTCTGCGAAATCACATTGTCCATAAAACGCCGGCGTTCTTCGCTCCCTTCCATAATGATATTGGTATCGTACGGCGATATCATGACCAGCGGGAACAGGCCAATATGACTGGCCAGCTTATCGTATTCTTTTTTATTGCGCTTGAATTGTTTTTTCTGGTTACGCTTAACCCCGCAAGTAATTTTTTCGTTCTTCCCCTGACGTTCAAAATCGCCCTGGATCAGAAAGAGGTCCTGCCCCGATTTGATCTGTTGGGTATCGATAGGGTTAAAATACCCCTTGCACAGGCACAGGTAATGAATGGCATCCAGTAAATTTGTCTTACCAGCCCCATTGTTACCTACAAAAGCATTTACAGTTTTAGAAAAACTAACATTTGCGTCTGTGTAGTTCTTAAAATTAAGAAGGGTAATGTTTTTTAACCACATAGTATCAGTAGCAAAGTTACCGTTTAGCTTTGTGAATACGATGATTTGTTTTTATTGAATTAACGCTCAGTTCATTAATTTTATTTAAATACTTGAAAAAGGGGTTGATACTTTGATGTAAAAACGTATTTTTGCAATCCTTAATTTTTTAAAATAAAATGTCTGTAACAGAAAAAGAAATAAATCAGCCGGTAAGAAAAGGCTCTTTTTTAGAAGAAAATTCGAAAAGCCTTTTATTCATTGCAGGTGCAATTGTTGTATTGATAGCCATTTACTTCTGGTATCAGAATGTATATCTTAAAAACAGGGCCGAAGAAGCTTCTGCAAAAATGTATAAAGCAGAGCAATACATCGGCGGGCCGGATTCCCTGGCCAACAAAGCCATCAATGGTGAAGGCGGTTACCCTGGTTTGGAGAAAATTGCTGAAGAGTACGACAATACCAAGTCTGCCAATCTGGCCAATTTATACCTTGGGGGGATTTACCTACGCAAAGGCGAATACAAAAAAGCCACTGAAGTTTTAGGGAAATACACCGAAACAGGAAGTGCAATTGCAGATCCATTGGCATTAGGCCTTTTAGGTGATGCCTACAGCGAGCTGAAAGATTATAAACAAGCAGCAACTTATTATAAAAAGGCGGCTGACAAAGCCAGCAACAAATTTACCTCGCCTATGTTCCTTAAAAAATTAGGCTTGGTTTACGAGAACATAAAAGATTTTAAAGGTGCAGAAGAAGCCTATACGAAAATTAAGACACAATATCCTGACAGCCAGGAAGCAGCAATGATAGATGAATACATTGCCCGTGTTGCAGGCCAGGTAAAATAAGCCAGACCAAAAAAAATATGGCCTTGTACATGTGAAAATGTACAAGGCTTTTTTTTGCAATTTGTCAAATCTTTCCCAATTTAGCAGACACAAATAAAACCGAATAAGATGTACCGCAGCATAGATGATTTCCTGAAAGACTGGAAAAATGAAGAAGCTTTTACCATTCGCATTTTTGAACTGATCACAGCCGCTACCAAAAGCGAAAAAATTCATAAAGATGTTCGTTCATTGGAACGTTTAGCCTGGCACCTTACACAGACTTTAACTGAGATGGGTACAAAAGCCGGTTTATTTGCAACCGATACGCTTGAGCATGTTGCCATCCCGTCTACCATGGAAGAGGTCATTGCTACCTACAAAAACAATTCGGAGTTATTGGCACGCGCAGTCCAGCTCAAATGGACCAGTTCTTCTCTTACAGACCTGATCCCAATGTATGGCGATCAATGGGCAAAAGGTAAGCTCCTGCAGATATTTATCTTACACCAGGCGCACCACCGCGGGCAAATGACTGTCATTATGCGCGTTCTGGGTTTACCTGTCCCCGGCTTATATGGGCCGTCGAAAGAAGAATGGCTGGAAATGGGCCTGCCGGCAATGGATTAAAGCCATGAAAAAAATCGTCGTACTCACAGGTGCCGGCATCAGTGCCGAAAGCGGATTACAGACCTTCAGGGATGCCGATGGCTTATGGGAAGGCTACAACATCGAAGATGTGGCTACCCCGGAAGCCTGGAAACGCAACCCAGAGCTTGTACAGCGTTTTTACAATGAAAGACGCAAATCTGTAATCGAAGCGCAGCCAAATGCGGCACACAAAGCCCTGGCAACGCTACAGGAACAGTACGAACTATACATTATTACCCAAAACATTGATGACCTCCATGAAAGGGGTGGCGCAAAAAATGTACTCCACCTGCACGGGATCATTACCCGTTCACAATCTGATGTGGATCCTGCAGTCACCTACCCTATAGACGGCTGGGAGATTAAACCCGAAGAGGTATGTGAATATGGTATGCAATTGCGGCCGCATGTAGTATGGTTCGGAGAAAATGTACCTAATCTGCAACCCGCCGCTAAAATCTGTTCAAAAGCCGATATCTTTGCCGTCATCGGCACATCACTTGCCGTTTATCCGGCAGCAAGTCTTACAGACTATGTACCTGCTACCGCGATGAAATATGCCATCGATGTAAAAATCCCATATATCAAAGGCGATTTCAAAAAAATTGAGCAGCCTGCAACTATCGGTGTGCAAATGATGGTAAATGAACTCCTGGCAAAATAGCAGTTTAAATGATTTTTCGCTAAGTTTGCGGCATGGCAACACAATTAAAAAACCTATCCGATTTTTCTCATACTACGGTACCTGATGGCAGCCCTTATAAATTCGCTATTGCGGTGGCCGAATGGAATGCAGAAATCACTGGCAGCCTTTACAATGGTGCTTTACAAACCCTGCTTAAACATGGCGTAAAGGCCGAAAATATCATTTCAGTACCCGTACCCGGAAGTTTTGAACTGACTGCTGCAGCGGAGATACTTTTACAGAAACACAAAGACCTTGATGCAGTAATTTGCCTGGGTTGTGTCATACAAGGTGAAACCAGACATTTCGACTTCATCTGCGACGCAGTAGCTAATGGCGTCAGCAATGTAGGCATTAAACACAGTAAAGCTGTAATATTTGGGGTATTGACTACCGATAACCAGCAACAGGCTATAGACAGGGCGGGCGGCAAACACGGCAATAAAGGCGATGAAGCTGCTATTACAGCGCTAAAAATGGCGGAACTGACCGCTACCGTATAACAAACTTTGATTCTTTGCTTAAAAACTGTAAATTAGTACTCATATATCATTAAGAAAACCAATACAGATGAAGAAAGTTGCAATCCTATTGCTTGGCGTTTTTTTTGCAATAACTATTTTGGAAGCCTGCTCTAACAAACTTTGCCCTGCTTACAGTTCTTATCCTGAAGGCAAAAGAAGAAGAGGTTAACAAAAAAGCTGATAGCATAAAAAATGATGGAGATGGAGTGGAAAAATATTACACGGGCCGAACAGGTGGCCGAAATTCAGCAACAGGACGGATATAGCTTAATTTTTAAGCACAGTACCCGTTGTTCAGTAAGTGCAATGGCCAAAAGACGTTTTGAAATGGACTGGTCTGTTATACCTGAAAACACCTCACTCTACTTTCTGGACCTGATCAGCTACCGAGACATTTCTGCTCAGATAGCTGATACCTTCCAGGTGCATCATGAATCTCCGCAAATCCTGGTAATCAAAAACGGCGATTGCATATTGGATGCCTCACATAGCGATATTTCGGCCGATGAAGTGGCCGAGGTCATTAATAGTTAAAACTTACAGTTTTCCTGATATCAGGATGTAAACTATACATCACCGGACAGGTATTGGCCGATCTTTCAATGATCGTTTTCTCCTTTTCCGAATAATTGTTGGCCGGGAACTGAAAATTCACTACAATTTCGGCTACCCGCCTTGGGTTTTCCGCCATAATTTTAGTGATCTCACAAGTTGTCCCGTCAATGTTAAAACCATGCTCATTGGCTGCAATGCCAACAATGGTCAGCATACAATTGCCCAGCGAAGTGGCCAGCAGATCGGTAGGCGAAAATGCTTCGCCTTTTCCTTTATTGTCAACCGGTGCATCGGTAATGATTTCATTGCCCGAACGCAGGTGAACAGATGTGGTCCTTAAACCACCATTATAAGTTATTCTTGAAGTGCTCATGATGTAAAATTAAACAATCCTGCGTAAATCATTATTATTTATAAAATATCCCGGCAATTGTTAACTTTAAGTACAGATAAACACAAACACCATGAAAAAAATCATCTTTCTTATCCTCATCAGCATCAGCGGATTAACAGCATGCAACACGATGAAACAAAACAAATCTGCAGGCAAATTAACCGGAGACTGGGTATTGAATTACATTACAGGCCCAAGAATTGCCTTCGATGGCCTGTTCCCCAATGACAAACCAACAATTAATTTCAAAGAAAACCCTGAAATCATCAGCGGCAATACCAGCTGTAACGGTTTTAGCTGTAAGCTTACCATTAAAGGGAACAACATGAGCATATCACAGCCCGGCCCCATGACCATGAGGTACTGTGAAGGCGGCGGCGAAAAAGTATTTTTAGACATGCTGCAAAAAGTAACCGGTTACGATGTACAGGGCAATACCCTGGTCATGCTGCAAGGTGACATTGTGGTTATGCGCTATACCAGGAAATAGGTTTTTGTTTACATGCGGTAAACATTTCATGTTTATAACAATTCAAACCTATTGCGTAACTTTGCATCATGATCGCATTACCGGTTGTTTCAGAAAACCAAGTACAACGTAAACCAGACTGGCTTAGAGTAAAGCTTCCTGTTGGCAAAGAATATGCACAGGTACGCAGTCTTGTGGACACCCACAAGCTGCACACCATTTGCGAAAGTGGCAATTGCCCGAATATGGGCGAATGCTGGGGAGCCGGAACGGCTACCTTTATGATCCTTGGTAACATCTGTACCCGATCCTGCTCTTTCTGCGCCGTTGCCACAGGCAGGCCACTAGCAGTTGATACAGATGAACCTAACCGTGTAGCCAACTCAGTGAAGCTGATGCAGGTCAAACACTGTGTAATCACTTCGGTAGACAGGGATGACCTGAAAGACGGAGGGTCGATCATCTGGGCCGAAACCCTGCAAGCCATCAGAAGGGAAAGTCCTGAAACGACATTGGAAACCCTGATCCCTGATTTTAAGGGGCAGTGGGACAACCTGTACCGTGTACTGGAGGAACGCCCGGAGGTGGTATCGCACAACGTAGAAACTGTACGCCGTTTAACCCGGCAGGTGCGCATACAAGCCAAGTACGACAGAAGTCTGGAAGCTTTGAAACGCATCTCAGAATTTGGATTACGTACTAAGACTGGTATCATGCTGGGCCTTGGTGAAACTGAAGCAGACGTATTGGAAGCCATGGACGACCTGGTAGCGAATGGTGTACACATTTTAACACTGGGGCAATACCTGCAGCCTACACGTAACCACCATCCTGTAGTAGACTGGATCCACCCTGATCAGTTTGAAAGATACAAGGAAATCGGATTGGAAAAGGGCTTAAAGTATGTAGAAAGTGGTCCGTTGGTGCGTTCCTCTTACCATGCAGAAAAACACCTGTTCGATTTTTAGCGAAACTACCTCAAAAACCTTTTAACGCTTAGCGGCAGCTGTGCTGCAAGGCTGGATGCTGTGATGTTGTGATGATCTACAGCCAATTCATCTCCGGCCTTTCCGTGAAAATAGCAGCCCAGCAAGGCAGCAGCTTTGGCGCTATAGCCCTGGGCAACATAAGCCGCAATAAGCCCTGTAAGCACATCCCCCATGCCCCCCTGGGCCATAGCCGGATTTCCGGTCGGGTTAATCAATACATCCCCCTCCTGATCCACAATAAAGGTAAACTGGTTTTTCAGTACAATGACAGCACCCAGTTTTTTTGCCATTGTCCTGGCCGTTTGCAACCTTTCCCACCAGTTCTTGTGCTTACCAAACAGGGTATCAAATTCCTTTAAATGTGGTGTAAATATGGAATTTTTTGCCAGGTGAAAAAGCAGGTCTGCCCTTTTAGACAGGATATTTAACGCATCGGCGTCGGCAACAACAGGGACTTTTAAAGTTACCAGTTCCTCAATAATGCCTATCACTTCCAGATGTTTCCCTAAACCAGGGCCTATGGCAATGGCATTGTATTTTTTTAATGATTTTATCTTGACCAGCTGCTTGCGCTCCAGGTACATCACCTCAGGGAGTACTGAATTTAAGGCAGTAAGTCCACTTTCGGGCACAGACAGGGTAGTCAGGCCGGCTCCCCCATACAAACAACCACTTGCACACAGCAGGGCGGCGCCCATAGTTTTGATGTCACCAGCAATGAGCAGGGCATGACCATAAGTTCCTTTATGGGAAAAAGCTCTTCTAGGCTTTAAAATGGTAGCAATGTCGGCCTGATTGATCAGTTTATAAGGCGAACTGTCCGCTTCGGTACCAAGCTTATCCAATCCTTCATCTACCAGCTGCAATTTGCTGTCGGCATCAGAATCAGGCAGAAAGCTATTTAAAAATACTGCCATAACGTTTATTTTACAGGCCCATTTCCTTTTTCAGGAATTTGCCGGTCAGGCTGATCGGGCTTTGGATCAGGCCTTCGGGTGTTCCTTCAAATATGATCCTGCCCCCCCCGGCACCGCCTTCCTCACCCAGGTCAATCACCCAGTCGGCTACTTTTACCACATCCAGGTTGTGCTCAATAACCAATACAGTATTTCCCCTGTCAACCAACTCGTTAAGCACACCCAGCAACACATTTATATCCTCAAAATGCAGGCCAGTTGTGGGCTCATCCAGAATATAAAAGGTATTGCCGGTATCTTTTTTGGAAAGTTCTGTAGCCAGCTTCACCCGCTGGGCCTCACCGCCAGACAAAGTGGTAGACGATTGCCCCAGTGTAATGTAGCCCAAACCAACATCTTTTAATGTTTTGATCTTCCGGTAAATGGAAGGCATATGTTCAAAGAAATCACAGGCATCCTCTATACTCATATCCAGCACATCGCTGATGGATTTACCTTTGTAACGCACTTCAAGTGTTTCGCGGTTATACCGTTTGCCCTGGCATTCCTCGCAGGGTACCTGCACATCGGGCAGAAAATTCATTTCTATAACCTTCATGCCCCCACCCTGGCAGGTTTCACAGCGCCCGCCTTTTACATTGAAAGAAAAACGTCCTGGCTTATACCCTCTTATCTTGGCTTCAGGTAACTGAACAAATAAATTCCGGATGTCTGAAAACACGCCGGTATAGGTAGAAGGGTTGGAACGTGGTGTACGGCCAATAGGCGCCTGGTCAATCTCGATCACCTTATCTATTTCCTTTAAGCCATTGATTTTTTCATAAGGCAAAGGATGCTTCTTAGCCCGAAAAAAATGATGGTTCAAAACAGGGTATAAAGTCTCCGTAATCAGACTGGATTTTCCACTCCCTGATACCCCGGTTACGGTTATGAACTTACCCAGCGGAAAGTCAACGGAAACATCCTTCAGGTTATGACCACTGGCCTTGATGATGGAAAGTTTATGGCCGGTTCCTTTTCTGCGTTTTTTAGGCACCTCTATGCCTTTTTTGCCATTAAGATAAGCGGCAGTAAGGGTATCTGATTTCAGGATTTCATCCGGACTACCCTGCGCAACAATTTCACCGCCATGCACCCCAGCAGCCGGACCAACATCGATTACGTAATCCGCTTCCAGGATCATATCCTTATCGTGCTCCACCACCAGAACCGTATTGCCCAGGTCACGCAGGTTCTTTAAAGCGCCGATCAGGCGTTCATTGTCGCGTTGGTGCAGCCCAATGCTCGGCTCATCCAGAATATACATTACATTCATCAGCTGCGATCCGATCTGTGTAGCGAGTCTGATCCTTTGCGCCTCTCCACCCGAAAGGGTACGTGCGGTACGGTCTAGCGACAGGTAATTCAAACCTACATCACTCAGAAAACCCAGTCTTGCCCTGATCTCTTTCAGGATCTCTTTGGCTATGGTATTCTGGCGCTCAGAAAGCCTGCTCTCCAGGTCTACATACCATGCCCTGATGCTGCTGATGTCCATCTCAGCCAGTTCAAAAATATTCTTGCCGTCAATTTTAAAATGCAGGCTTTCTTTTTTTAATCTTGCCCCGTTACAAACCGGGCAGGTTTTCAGTTTTCTGAAAGCCTCCATGTCATCAACAGCCCCCTCACCCTTGCGTTCCTGCTGCTCTTCCAGCAATTTAATAATGCCATCAAAAGTGATCTGGTAATTCTGTACATTCCATTTGTTGTACTCTACAGCCACGGAAAGCAACTCAGGCGAGCCATTCAAAATGATATTGATGATGTCATCGCCCAGTTTTTCAATTGGGGTCGACAAAGAGAAATTATATTTTTTTGCCAGGGCTTTCAAGACCTGAAACATCCAGATGTCGCGGTATTCGCCCAAAGGGGCAAGCCCTCCGTTCATGATGCTCAATTTAGGGTTGGGCATCACTGATTCTTTGTCTACCACAAAGATATAGCCCAGGCCGTCGCAGTTCTCGCATGCCCCATAGGGCGAATTGAAGGAAAAGCTGTTGGGTTGCGGCTCGTCATAGGAAATCCCTGTTGTAGGGCACATCAGAAAGCGGCTGAAGTGGGATACATTGTTGTCCTTGTCGCTGATGTTAATGATGCCTTTGCCTAAGCGCATCGCGGTTTGCAGCGAATCCTGCAGCCGCTTTACATCCTTACGGTCGATGATCAACCGGTCTACCACAATCTCAATATCATGGATCTTGTATCGGTCTACCTGCATTTTAGGTGTAATGTCCTGGATATCCCCATCAATGCGCACCTTTACATAACCCTGTTTACGGATCTGCTCAAACAATTCCCTGTAATGCCCCTTACGCCCTTTTACCACTGGCGCAAGAATATTAACCGGCATATTACCGAATTTATTGAAGATATTTTCCAGGATCTGATTCTCGCTCATGCGCTCCATCTTCTCCCCCGTATTGTAGGAGAAAGCATCAGCTGTACGCGCGTACAACAAACGCATAAAATCATAAATCTCGGTAATGGTACCTACGGTAGAGCGCGGGTTTTTACTGGTGGTTTTCTGTTCAATGGCTATCACAGGGCTCAAACCGGAAACTTTATCTACATCCGGTCGTTCCATCCCTCCCATAAATTGACGGGAATAGGCACTGAACGTTTCCATATACCGGCGCTGTCCTTCAGCGTAAATGGTATCAAAGGCAAGTGATGACTTTCCGCTTCCGCTTAAGCCGGTAATGACTACCAGTTTATTTCTTGGAAAAGAAATATCTATATTTTTAAGGTTATGCACCCTGGCCCCATACACTTCAACATCTTTTTGCTCGCCAAGGTCAACGGTATTTTTGCTCATATATATTTAAAAAAATGATACTGAATCTATACGTTAAAGGTCATATTTTTTTCAACTGCAAAAATGCTAAAAATTTTATCATTTTCACAGCATACTTACCATACAATTGTTGTACCGTCTTCAGTAGGATGTCCCGTACAGATCAATACCCTCCCGGCAGCAATTTCATCGTCCATCAGCACCTCATTATAATCCATTTCCACTCCTCCCTTAATACAATTGGCTGTACAGGTACTGCATATCCCGGCATGACAGCTGTAAGGCAGATTGATTTTTTTTTCAAGCGCTGCATCCAGTATGGTTTTGTTATAGGGAACAGCCAGGTGGTAAATATTGTTCTGAAAATTCAGCACTACGGTATAGGTATTGGTATGCCTGATCTTTTTCTCGGTTGCATCATCTTCATCCAGTTCATCTTCAGGAAGCACAAATGTTTCCCTTTTGATCTGGGCCTGGTCAAAACCCAGGTTAAGCAATGTGATCCGGCAGACATCCATATAGTCTATTGGACCGCAGGTATACAGCAAAGTATCACTTTTATCGAATTCCAGGTTTTCGGCCACAAGCCTTTCTATAAGCGGGCCGTTCAGGCGTGCCATCATCAGGTTTTGCGATTGGCTAAAAACATACACCACTTTAAAACGGTCCGGATATTGTTCCTGCCAGGTGTTCAGCTCTTTGTAGAAAAGTGTTTGTTCAGCGGAACGATTGCTGTAAATCAAAATGAGTTTGCTGTTCTGTTCACGCACAAGTGCGGTTTTCAGGATGGCAAATAAAGGGGTAATCCCAACACCCGCAGCAAACAGGAATACAGTTCTTTTGATTTCAGCATCCGGCTGGTAAAAAAATCTCCCGCTCGGCTCAACAGCGTTAAGCACATCCCCTAGCGATGTTTTATGGTGCAGCAGCCGGGATATTTCCCCGTTTTCCACACGTTTTATGGCAATCGCCAATGGCTCATCTGTATCGGGTGAACTGCATATGGAGTAAGATCTTCTCAATTCCTTTCCGTTTACATCAAAAACAAGGGTCAGAAACTGTCCGGCAAGGTAGGCTGGTTTTTGTCCGCCTACCGGTTCAAAACTGATGATCAGTGTTTCACCCGGACAAAAGGTCATTTCGGTTATGCGCAGTTTGATCATTACCATAGCGCGGTAAAAATAACAAAAAAACGCTTACGATGACCTCTGGCCAGCCATCACTGTATTCAATTTTATTGATCAGCATCTTTCTGTCGGTTCCCGCTGCCTTTCCTGTTCTATGGTCAACTCTTAAAGCATGATAAGCAATTTTCTTTTCAGTATCATGTACTTTATTTTTTGGTTAGCGACCGGATCAGCTCCACCTCATCCTGTCTATAGGCCGATCCGTCTGCATTAAAGATATCATGGAACCAGATTTTAGGTTCTGCACCGTTTGGTATAGGGGTATCCCAGGCATACTTGGTATTGGTTTTACCCGCCACCAAACCCCAATTGTATGCACCGATATGTTCTTTTTTAAGTAGCGGCATGATATTGCCAAACAGACTGTTTCTTGTTCTGGCCATATATTCGGTACAAATAAGTGGACGATCAGATACGCTCCTGAGTGCATCAATCCAATGCTGGTGGTCTGCAGGATCCCCATAATTATGGTAAGTGGTGATATCAGAATTTCGGATCTGATAATCAGACAATTCTTTCAGGTCCCGCTTCCATACGCCCACAGAGAGTGGCTGATCGGGATCAACTGTACGTCCCCACTCAAACACTTTTTTTAACAAATCCATACTTTTATTACCATAACCCGAATTGCCTGGCTCATTGTACAAATCCCAAAGCACAATTCGCTTGTCGTGTTTAAAGGTTGCCAGGATATCCTTTACATAAACCTCCAGCGTATCCACCAATTTAGGGTCTTCGTGATAAAGGTCTCCCGGATCCCTAACCCAGCCCGAATTGTGGATTCCCGGCTTAGGACCGGGCTGGGCTCCTGTTTTAAAAGTTGGGTTCCAGCAATCATCAAACAACACGAATAGGGTAGAAATATGGTGTTTATCTGAAATATCCAGATAAGTCTTTACTCTGGCCTTAAAACCTTCCCGGTCTTTCTGCCATGCGGCATGATGTAAATAAACACGCATAGAGTTCATTCCTATACCCTCAGCAAAGCCCAGTTCCCGATCTATCGTTGCAGCATCAAAAGTTTCCTTTTGCCACATCTCCAGCTGGTTAATGGCAGTACTTGGAATAAAATCGGCACCACGCAGCCATCCCCATTGCGCATACCATTTATTGGCTTTTTCTACTGTCCATATTTCTCTGGGTTGCTTGTTGACTTGTCGGGTTTGCGTTTGTGCATAGGCCTGAAACACCAGGGCAAATAACAATAGCGATAGATAGGTTTTTAGGTCTCTCATTGTTTGTGATTTTTATTATTCTTGATTTTTTATTGTGCTATTACAAAGGATCAGCAGCTGTGTCCGCTACTACAGGCCCTTTGATCGTCCATACTTCCGTATTTGCAGAATAAGCTTGCTTTAACATTGGGACCATAAATCCCATTTTCCAGTAATAGCAGACAGGCAAACGGATGATCCGCCGGTTTAATGCATGAGGATCGGCCATGCTGACAACCTTATATCTGATGCAATTAAAACCAAAGCAGACCAGCACGCCTGCCTGGCCACTTTTAACAGAATTAATTCAGGTCGTTAAAGCCTTTGCTTGTAGTAGTTTTTTTCATACAGACATTTTTTAGTTTGGTTTAGTTTGTCTATTTGTTAATGGTGCTAATAGAAGAATTAATATTTGATCCTGCTGATCAAATGTTGTACAATTTGTATCAAAAATGTGTCTATTATTGGTCTGAATAACTGATACATTTTATATTCGTTTATCTGAGTTTTAGAACTATCTTTAGGATAACCACAACAAACCTGATATGTACACCAACATAACCAAACTATTCCTTGTATTTTTTTTGCTGTTCAGCGTGGTAAGCATTGGTTACAGCCAGTCGTACTCCTTCAGGCACTACCAGGTGGAGAACGGTCTATCTTACAACTCTGTGATCTGCAGTTTACAGGACAAGAAGGGATTTTTGTGGTTTGGCACAAAAGATGGCTTAAACAGATTTGATGGTTATACATTTAAAATATTCAGAAATGATCCCGATAATCCGGAAAGCATCGGCAACAATTTCATCCACAGCTTGTATGAAGATAAAAACCAGACCATTTGGGTTGGCACACTCGCCGGGCTCTATAAATACGATCCACTTAAGGAAAGCTTTAGCCTGGTTTCCCCTTCAAAAGGATATGACATCAGAGATGTAAATGCAGACAGCCGGGGAAATATATGGTACATAGCAGGCTTGTTCCTTTCCCGCTACAATGAAAAAACAAAGCAGAACATCACCTACAGGAACAAAGCACATCCAGGAACAACCTCTCTCAGTATCAGTGAAAGAGACGAAATATGGGTATCATCAATGGATGGTTTCATTCAAAAATATAACCACGCAACAGATTCATTCAGCAATTACAGCGTTTTTGACAAATCTGAACCCGCTATATCCAACTGGATAGAAAAGATTTACAATACCGGAAAGGGATCCATATTGGTAGGCACCTCTAATCAGGGCATCAAAATCTTCGATTTGAAAACTTTAACTTACAAAGAACTTTTAACCTCCAACGCCGACCAAACTGCCATTTATGCCCGTGATTTTATGGATATCGGAAACGACGAATACTGGATCGCCACCGAGTCTGGATTGTTTATTTACAACCTAAAAACGGGCCGGTATAAAAACCTGCGCAATAAATTTAACTATCCCTATTCCATTTCAGATAATGCTGTATACACCTTATGCAAGGATAAAGAAGGAGGGATTTTTGTCGGAACTTATTTCGGGGGCGTAAACTATTATGCAAAGGAATTCACTTCCTTTGATAAATTTATTCCACAGACTGGTAACAACAGCTTAAGCGGCTATGCCGTGAACGAAATATGTAGCGACAAAAAAGGGAATCTCTGGATTGGTACAGAAGATGCCGGGTTAAACAAGCTGGATCTTAAAACAGGACAGTTTAAACATTTTAAACCAGGAAGCAAAAAAACCAGCATCAGTCATACCAATATCCATGGCCTGCTGGCTACAGATAATGAACTATGGATCGGGACTTTTGAACACGGGCTGGATGTCATGGACATCAACACCTCAAAGGTAATCAGGCACTACCGGGCAGGAAAAGCTCCAAATCAGCTAAAAAGCAATTTTATTGAATCCATCCTTAAAACAAGTACAGGCGATATCCTGCTGGCTAGTTCTTATGGACTGTACAAATACAACAAACTTAGCGATGACTTCAGCCTGTTGAATGAAGTGCCTGGAAATTTGCATTACCATCATGTGCTGGAAGATCGCTCTGGCAACATTTGGGTAGGATCATCAACGTACGGCCTGTATGTTTTCACCGTAGCCAACAAACATTCCATAAACTACAAATCGGAAGAGAACAATACAAAAAGCCTGAGCAGTAATGCCGTCAACAGCATTTTTCAGGACAGCAAAGGCAATATCTGGATAGCTACAGAAAACGGGCTCAACCGCTTTAATGAAAAAGAAAAAAATTTCACCAGGTACTCCATTAAAAATGGCTTTCAGAGCAATGTTTTCTACAGGATTTTGGAAGATCAAAAGCAGAACCTATGGATCAGCACCTCGCGTGGACTTGTATGTTTTAGTCCAGATGAAAAGATAACACTATACACCAGATCCAATGGTTTGTTGAACGATCAGTTCAACTATGGTTCGGCGTATAAGGATAAGAATGGCCGGATGTATTTTGGCAGCGTTAAAGGAATGATCAGCTTTCTGCCAGATGGCTTTAGAAAAAACCTGTTTGTTCCACCAATTTACATTACAGGCTTCCAGGTGTACAACAAAGAACTGCAAATCGGTCAAAAGAATTCTCCTTTAACCCAATCCATCAATTTTACCAAAGTATTGAACCTTGAACACCACCAATCCACATTTAGCATTGATTTTGCGGCCTTAGGATTTACTGCGCCCGAAATGACAGAATACACCTATACCATGGAAGGTTTGGACCAAAATTGGACTTACCTTAAAACCAACAGGAAAGTTTATTTTACTAATCTTACACCGGGTACGTATACGTTTAAGGTAAAAGCAACAAATAGCAGTGGCATCTGGAATCCCAATATCATCAGTCTTAAAATCATCATCGCCCCCCCTTACTGGGCAAGCCCTATGGCCTACCTGCTTTACTCCATCATGATGGTAACGGCCCTATATTATGGGATAAAATATTACCATCAAAGGACCAGTGATAAAAATAAAAGAAAGATTGAGCGCTGGGAGTCTAAAAAGGAAACAGAGCTTTACCAGGCTAAAATCGAGTTTTTCACTTATGTTACCCATGAAATTAAAACACCCCTAACCCTGATCAAAGGTCCTTTAGAGGAAGTGATGCGCCATGCAGAAGCCATGCCCCAGGTCAAAGAAAACCTGACGACCATGGAAAAAAACACCAACCGTCTGATAGAACTGACCGATCAACTCCTGGGCTTCAGAAAAGCTGAGATTGAAGGCTTTAACCTCAGTTTTGTAAATGTAAACATCAACGACATTCTGAAAGAGAACTGTTCCAGGTTCAAAACAGCTATTGAACATAAAAAACTGGAATTAACTGTAGATTTACCAGAGATACCACTCTATGCTTATGCCGATCCAGAAGCACTAAATAAGATATTCGGTAATCTGATCGATAATGCGGTAAAATATTCCAAAAGCGAAATTTCGGTAAAGCTGGTCACCTATGAGCACAATTTTGTGATCACCGTAGCCAGTGACGGCAAAGTTATTCCAGAAAATTTCCGGGAAAAGATCTTCGAACCCTTCTTCAGAATGACCAGTGCAGGATCGGAAAGAGGAACAGGAATTGGCCTGCCCCTGGCCCGCTCCCTTACTGAATTGCATGAGGGGACTTTGCGACTAAAAAATGAGGATAAAAAATACAACAACTTTGTATTGACCCTACCCATACGCCATGAACAAGAATTTAAAATCAGTTTAACAGAAACAAGCCCTATGGCAAAAAGCGTCTTACAAAAAAGAGGCGCGACAAATTGTCCCATCATTTTAGTCGTAGAAGACAATACAGAGATCAGTACCTTCATTGCAGGTAAATTAGCTAAAAATTTTGTGGTATTACAAGCTGGAAACGGACAGGAAGCGCTGGATATCTTAAAAGAAAAAAGTGTCCATCTGATCATCAGCGACATCATGATGCCGGTTTTAGATGGAATAGCATTGTGCAGGGCGGTGAAAGAGAACCTGGAATACGCACACATACCGATCATCCTGCTCACCGCCAAAAACACCTTGCAGTCTAAGATAGAAGGCCTGGAAGTTGGTGCTGATGCCTACCTGGAAAAACCTTTCTCTCCCGATCATTTGTTAACCCAGGTTTCCAATTTACTGGCAGGCAGGGATAAAATTAAAAACTACTTTGCAGGTTCTCCGCTGGTTCACATCAAGAGTATGGCCTACAATAAAGCAGATGAGGCTTTTCTGGAAACACTTTATGAGGCTATCCGTAAAAATCTGGACAACAAATCCCTGGACGTAGATCAACTGGCCGAGATCATGCACATGAGCAGGCCAACTCTATACCGGAAAATCAAGGCCATTTCCAACCTTTCACCGCACGAGCTCATTAACATCACCCGACTTAAACAGGCAGCCGAGCTCCTGGTCGAAGGCAACCATAAGATCCTGAAGATCGCTTCCATGACGGGCTTCAGTTCTCAGGCCCAATTTGGGAGATCTTTTCTTAAACAGTTTGGCATGACACCTTCTGAATATGCTGCATCGAAGCACCTGATCACAACTGATTAATAGTTTACAGCGTATGGTTCATAGGAGACTTGAACAGAATACCCCATATGAACCATACTTTTTAATTATCTCTTAGCGTACAGGCTATCAATTATCTCGAAATTAATCAATCACTATCAGCCCTCCTGATGTAAAAAATAAAGAATGGGATGATAACCATCGCTAATTTACAATCCAATATTTATCAGTCGAATTAAAATTATTAAATACGTAAAAATTACCGTTTTCTTCCATACAAAGCAACGATGTTCCAACAGCCACTATTTTTTTGAATCGATTCCAGCCGGTACCGATACGACTTCTAGATCCTAAAGAACCATTCGCCGTGACTGGAATGCTCCATAGATTTCCACTGACGTCAACCCCCAAAAGAGATTGATTATTGAACATAGTAAGTGGTTCATAAATAGAATATCCTTTTCCTACGGTAATTCCGTTGGGCGCCCCAAATGTAGCATCATTTTTTGCATACCAGGCCTTTACCTCCCCTGAAGTCAATACATCTGCCGAGGCGGCTAGTACTGAGAAGAAGAAACCTTTACCGGGTAAAAACCTCGGCATAGTAAATCCGGTTCCGAAAGTGTTTGCTGAACTGGGCGTTGCTTTTACAAAAATTAGCTGGCCATTTTGAATTTGGTGCATGGACACAGCACCGGCGGTATTAATACCGATAAACCGATCCTCATCGTAATAGAAGAAATCGCGATAAGTAGCGCGGGGAACGAGCGAAGCCATGGATGCTGTTTGGGTTAACGATCCGTCCGCGTTTACAGCATAACGAATGATGCCGCCTGTAGCATTCCACTCATATAAACTTTGTCCTTCGCCCGTAAAATATTTACTTGCTATCCTTCCTGTAACGGAAAGTTTTACACCTCTGTTCGAGACTGCCTCTGGTGCCCGATAGGTTTTAAACTTATTGTAAACGATATCTACCCCTTGAGGTGGAAAGAAAACAGTTCTGAATTTAAACTCCCCGGCGTCGGGAAAGTTAGGTAATTGAACTTGCTCTGTAGTCCGCTCTATTCTCACTGTTTTTTCCACGCCAACTTTGTCCTTGTAAACAATTTCTGAATAGATAACACTATCCCCGCGGGTCGATGGCGAAAGATTTAGCGTGAAAAGTGACTGTGCATAGTCGAAATTAAACGCTGTTAAATTTCTCGCACGCAAGCCATCTGCAAATTCTGAACCCCATACATTGACGGTTGAAGACGAATATAATGAGGTTTCCCCTCTGTTGTTTATATTCCTGAATTCGAAAAGTGTGGAGCCTTCAGGAAGGTTTTCAATGATCACCGAGTCCTTTTGGACTCCTGGTCCTTTACGTACAAATTCTTTCACAATTGAATCTTTCCTCATATTCCAGTAGATAATGGTCTTTTCTACCTTGGGATCGGAGCCGATATACCATGTTATCTTTGCTCTTCCGAATCCCGAAAAATATTTAATGGAGTCTACTTTTCCTAAATAGACCTGCTCTTCTTTCTCAGCATATTTTCGCTGAATGTCGTCCATTTTGTCGCAAGACGGCAATAATAATAAAACGACTGCTATGAAGGCTAATATTATGGGAACTATTTTAGTTATCTTTTTCATCTGTATAAAGTTTATTCCATTTCTATTGTGGAACTGTGTTATCACCATAAACAGTAATCTCTCCCATAGACCAGTAATTGCTTACGGGAGGCGGCATTACACCTGCAATTTCACGTACAAATATTCGAATATATCGCACGGGGCCGGCATCCAGTGGAATTTCGTATTCCGTACCGTTTGCCGCAAGGTTTAATGCGCCCTGTGGATCTGGTGGAACCATTCTGTCATAGCGAGGTATGGCATGCCAACCCAAATATTGCCAGTCATCTTTAAATGTCCGGGCAGGAAGCTGGGTGGTTTCATTAATCCCATCGAGGTCTCTGATGTTCTTATTGCGGACAGCATACTCGTCCAACCAGTACGGACGGTCAGCCAACTTAGTAAAATCCATTGTTTTTGATCCCCATGCCTCGAATTGAGTAATATTTGCCTGTCCGTAAACAGAGTTGAGATGATAACCATGAATAACAATCCGGCTGAGCTTGACAACCTGTTTGAGATCAATAGTCATAGATATGCCGCTGCCGCCTCCGGATTGAGTCAACCATCCGTGAGAGGCAGTATTAACAATGTTGTCCCATAGTGCACTAATGTTTCTACCAGAAAGATTAGTGATATTGTCATAAGGGATACTTGACCGAAAATCTGCGTATGGTTTCGGTACCATCGTCTCAAAAAATGGAGTTGTCTTAAGTACTGTCGTGTCCGATATATTTCCCCACTTATCTTCAAAAGCGATCGCAAAAGTAGTCTCTTTTGGATTAAAGCCCCTAAAAGCGCGGCGTTCCTTTTCACTCGAGGAAAAATACATTTCTTTGGTTACCAGTCCGTCTCTTTCGTCTTTAACCATCAACCGGACACCAAATTCCGTCTTTTTTGGATTACTCCAATCCGCAACAATACCGCCAAATCCCGGTATCATATTCAGAGAATTCTTGGCAATGCTGATAAGTGACTCCAGGGGCTTAAACTCTAATTCAAGAGGCTCTGAACGCTGTTCCTGTTTATTAACCATGTACAGGCGGAATGGCACTTTGTCCAGCGTATTAAATCCTTCGATTGTAAGCGTATTTTTATGAACAGACGATTTCTCGGTAAACATTTTCCCGTTCCGCTCATATTCTGCCATCACGTAAAGTAAGTCGGGGTCGTTTGGGAGTTTGTACGTAATCGTCGCTCCTCCGTTAATAGGGGTTATCTGATCAACCTCTATTGGTCCGGAAGACCATCTGCCACCCGGCTTGTCAATTTCCTCTTTGCAGGCGAAAAAGGTACATAAAACCAATACCGCCATTATAAATCTATATTTTTTCATAAAAGTAATCTTTATTAATAATTCCAATTCTGTACTTAGCGTTATTACCAGCCATACGTTTGAACCAAATTTGGATTAATCCGTAAGTCGTAGTCTCTGATAGGATATAAGTAATCTCTAAATGTAACCTGGCGTACAACTTGACTATAGACGAAAGGAACATAAAATTGTTCTGTTTCTCTTGATGGAGTCCAGGACATAGGACGGAGGCTCCAATACTGACCAGCCGTTTTCCATCGGCGTACATCCCAAAAGCGTTGTCCCTCAAACGAAAGCTCGATCAGGCGCTCTCTTTGAATAATTTTACGCATCTCATTTTTATTTGCTGGTGCGTCAGGATTAAATGCCGCTTGTTGCCACGACTGTACTACGCCATTCAATCCCGCCATAGCGCGCACCTCGTCAATCCATTTGTAGACCTCTGCATCTGGCTGGCCCTTTGTTTCGTTCAGTGCCTCGCTGTAAAGCAAATAGAGATCTGATAAGCGCAGTAAAGGAAAGTTATAAGGATGTGCTGTATATCGCTTATTCACATCTCCCTGGCTGGCGGATGACTCGAACGGGATGATCTTTTTAGGAGTATATGCACCGTGGCCTGCTGCTGGTCCAATCTCATCAGGACGACTCTTAATGAAGGGGGCAAATGAGACGCCGCCATTGGTAGTGGTAGTGGATAGCTCAAAGAATCCTCTGTCGATACCTAAATTGGCGTAAAAACGCGGCTCCCGAAAGAAGTGAAGAAGGACGGTTACTTCGCCGGTAGCAATATAAGATTGATGATGATCTGCCGAGGTTGCCCGTTTTAAGCTATATCTGTTATTGTAGTCATAGGTTTTATCTTCATTAATCGGAACACCGTTGTTTGAATAAAACAATTCACCCATATGCCAGGAAGCAGACATGTAGTTGATATAACTAGGCTGATCCGTACTATACAATACCGGAAAAAGACTTGCAAGCATATTTCCCAGCGGAGCAAAGGTGGAACCGCCTTTACCATTTGCAAATTGTTCCTGCGTGGCCCAGATTACGCCTGGATTTCGGTCGATCGATTCAGTAATCGCCTTTCTGACAGTCATCAGCTGCACCAAACTGTCATTCATCGCGAATGTTTGGGCGCCACCTGCAAACTTGTTGAATTCATATAAGCGGTGCCCGGCCTCATGGGCAGCATCAATGGCCTCCTTTATGGCTACCGCAGCTCTCTCCCATTTTTTAGGGTCAGGAGTACTGGATATTAATTGTTTCCCGCGCTTATCGACCCAACCTGCATAATCCGGATTACCATTAAATAATGGGCTGGCTCCCCAGGCTAAGACTTTCGCCTTAATACCCCTTACAATAGTTTGGGAAATCCGGCCTTGTTCTGTCGTCGGATCTGGAAGTGCCAATGGTAAATCAACCGCCGCCTCATCCAGCAACTGCACGATATAGTTTACACATTCATCCACTGGTTCGCGATATACTTTCGTTTGCTCAGGAGTAGCCGATAAGGGCAGGTTTTCTTTCACCAACACGATGGGGCCATACAATTGCATTAAAAAGAAATGGTAATAGGCCTTCAGGAATTTCACTTCGGCGATCCATCGGGCGCGTTCCAGTTCGTCAATATCACGGGGAATATGTGCGTTTTCTAGAAAAATATTGCAGTCACGTATGGCTCTATACATTGATTTACCTCCCTGCCCCCCCGTCCAGTAATCCTGCAGCGGATTATTCGTGTTTTGAAGTCCACGTGAAATTTGGGCGGCGGGCGTATTTCCAGCCCTGTTATCGCTCCTCCAGTCAAACTCGTCCCTGCTGGTAAAATAGGCAGGGTAGTAAAACGGATCGGTCGGATCTGGCAAGTGTGAGTAACATGTTCTCAGAAACTTATCCATTACTGAGCGATTGGAGAAGGCGTGGTCCAATGTCGCTGTATCATTTGGTACCACATCCAGGTATTTGCAGCTCATAATTCCCATCAGAGAAAAGGCTACTATTATTCTCATTATATTCTTCATTCTTAGATCATTATTAAAATTTAACATTCAAACCTAAGTTAAACACGCGCTGAACCGGATATCCCAGGCCTAGTCCGCCCATTTCCGGATCCCACATCTTAAACTTAGAAAGGTAAAACAAATTGGTCCCGCTGAGGTACACCCGCATCATACTCATGCGGGCCCTTTTAGTCAACCGCTCGGGTAAAGTATAGCCTATTTCCGCCTGTTTTAGTCGTATAAAGGTTCCGTTTCGCAGCCAATGCGTACTCGGCTGATTGTTATTTGAGATGGTGTACTCAGATAGGCGGGGCCAGAATGCTTCTATATTCCTGTTCGTTTCAGACCAATGATCGTCTGCGATCGTTTGCATCAGCGCTTTTTGTCCCTGGTTAAGGAAGGGAGAGATACCAGCGGGGTTTATAAAGAAGGAGGATCTAGCGGATCCTTGAATAAAGAAGTTGATGTCGAAGGCTTTATATGCTACCGAGAACGAGTTTCCGTAAATGATCTCAGGAATAGTCGGGTAACCAATGGCTACCATATCGTCCGAATTGATCTGACCGTCATTGTTGATGTCCTTATATTTAAGATCTCCTGCACCGTATTCTCCAAATAATTGTCTGGGCGAGTTGTTTACTTCTTCCTCATCAATGAACAGTCGCTCGGCAATGTAACCTATCGGCTGGTTAATCTTCTGTCCAACGCGGGTACGCCATGGAACATCACTATAATCTGGTTCTTCCCACTTCTTAACTGTGCTGGCTGCATAAGTGAAATTGCCATTTATCATTAACGATAAACCGTTAGTGAAGTGTTTGTTGTATGTTAGCTCCACATCCAATCCTTTTCCCCGGGCCACTCCAACATTTGCCTGAGGGACTACCCGAAGACCCATCGTAGTTGGTATATCTACCCGGGTCTGAAGAATATTACTTCGGGTTTCCTGAAAAAAGTCTGCTATAAGCGTCAGATCCTTGAACAATCCAAGCTCTAAACCAAAATTTGTCTTTTTAGCAACTTCCCAGGTTATCAGGTCGTTGGCATACCGATCAATAGAAATACCCGAACGGTAGTTTCTATTCAGACCAAACCAGTATCCGGCCCCGTTCATATCGATCTGAGACAGGTAGAAAAACCGATCAAACAAAGAGCCTATCTGATCGTTTCCGACCTTACCATACGTAGCACGTAATTTTAAAGTAGATATCACATCCTGCATACCCTTCATAAACGGTTCATTGCTGATCATCCACCCAGCGCCGGCAGAAGGAAAAAATCCCCAGCGGTTCTGCTCGGCGAAACGTTCGGTACCGTTATATCCAAAGTTTAGTTCCAGAAAGTAGCGAGAATCATATCCATAAGATAACCTGCCGGCTGAAGAGATATTCCTTCTTGCGAGAGAGGCCTGAAGGTCATCAGACACCCTCGCATCAGCTTGAAGGGTACCAGTTTCGTTCCTGATTGTACCAACCAATAAGGCATTGAGATCATGCTTTTTATTAAAGGTTTTATTGTACTGCATGCGAAGTTCACCGTACTGGGACGCATTGACCGTCCTGCCCTGACTTTCAAAGTTCAGATACTCAGTACCGCTGTCTGGATTGAGCGGCGTTAACTGGTAAGAACCGTCTATGGTATTTGCAAGACTGTAAAAAAATGGACGATACGCGCGGTTTTGTGCATAATACGCTTTTCGCATCGCGTTGAATGTTCCTCTTACAGTTAAACCCTCCAGATTCCCGGTAAATTTATGATCCATTTCCATTTGCAGCAGCATCATAGACTCTTTCGATTCCTGGAATGAGCTCACCACTTGCGCCCAGGGGTTGGAAAAATTCATTTCCGGATTCATACCGAAAAGGATATGCTCAGTAAATTCGTTGGCTGCGTCTGCCGGATAAAATGGGAGGAACTTCACCGGCGATGCATTTCGCGCCGCGCGGAATACTGCCGCGCCGCCCGATACTGTGTTGCCCAACTCGTCTACCATACTGGGAATAAAAGGGCCACTCCGATCATCAAATGATCCGTATGCACGCACAACACCAGTAGTGGTTGGTGCAAACTTAATGGTCACATTCGAGCGTATCTGAAGCCGATTGATATTGATGTTATTCTCGACTAGATTTTGTTCGCTTTCTTTTAGTATTCCCTTGTCATTCTGAAAGTTGGCAGCCAGGTAATACTGTACAGACTGTCCCCCACCGGTGAGGTTCAGGTTAAGACGGCGGTTGATCGCCTTATCGTCTATTAAATAGTCATACCAGTTTACAGATGGATATCGAATCGGATCGGTGCCCAGCTCTGTTTCCCTGATTTTCGAAGAAGAATAGGGTAGATCTACGAGGGCGTTGCGTGTTCGCACCGCTTCGTTGTGAAGTTTCATGTAGGTAACAGGATCGGCCAGTTCGGCTAACTTGGTATTGTAAGAGTTGGACTGCTCAGCTCTTACGTTGATCAACAATTTGTCTACTGCCCCTACCTTTGTTGTCACGAGAATCACGCCGTTTGCTCCACGTGCGCCATACAGTGCCGCGGAACTGGCATCCTTTAGTACGGAAAAGGATGCGATGTCGTCTACGTTCAACCGGGCGAGGTCATTTGTTGCCATTTCTACACCGTCAATCAGGATCAGCGGATCTCGTTTACCTGATGTACTAAAAGTCGTAACGCCGCGGATGTAAAATTCAGCATTATCGAGCCCTGGTTCTCCGGACCGTTGATAAGCGATCACTCCACCAACCCTTCCCGCCAAAGCAGTCGTTAGGTTACTTGACGGGTTTCTCATGGCACCAGGTCGAACTGTTGAGATGGCACTGACCACACTTTCCTTTTTTTGTGTACCAAAAGAGGTTATGACAACCTCGTCCATAGTAGATGTTGACTCTTGCAAGGTGACACGGACTTCCTTTAAGCCTTTAACGGGCACTTCTTTTGACGCATAGCCAATAGACGTAATCTCCAGTATGGCGTCGTTGTTCGGAATCGTGATTGAAAAGTTTCCGTTCAAATCCGAAACTGTAGCAATCTTTGTTCCTTTAACCTTTATACCCGCTCCGATTATTCCAGCCTCATTAGCGTCGCTGACCCGGCCGGTTATGATACGTTCCTGAAACAAAAACATGCGTTCATTAAGACCATAGGTAACGGACGCCGCTTTACCCATATCCACAGCCTTTGCACCAAGTGAAAGGGGAATAAAAGGCGGCACAATTACTACAGCCATTGTACCTAACCACCTGATTGAGCCGATTAAACTAAATTTTGTAGTTTTTTTTCTCATAATTAATTGTTTATATCGTTTATTACTAGGTTTTACTGTCTATTTCATGGACGGATCATGTTCCTTTCATTGCTTATTTAAAATATTTGTCAAAGAAATTATATAATGGTTACGTACCCGGTATTGAAAAATAAGATTGTATGCCGGAGAAACTGCCATGAATCCCGGGAATAAACTTCCCTCTTCTTCCTGGCTGTTAAATTTGAGTAAGACCGAGTATCGTAATTTTCATGATGGCAATTTTAGTTTGGTTTGGTTAGCTATTGGTAACGCTAATAAATGAATTAATATTTGATCCAGCTGATCAAATGTTGTGCAATTTGTATCAAAATACAGTGAATATGCCGAAATGTAATAACCATCGTTGAGGATAATAATTCTCAGGCTTTCTTCAGGAATTCCCTGCGGTATCTGTGTGCTTCGTATCCGGCTATTTACTTTGCTTATTCTGATCTATAAATATTGACCTGGAACTGACTGCCCCCATGCGGCGTCCTTCTTTAAAAGTAGCAGCCTTAATGGTTACAGGCAGCTTAACCTCAAAGGGCTTGCTGTATACCAGCGAATGTACAGTTGGCATGGAACCATCCAGACTGTAACGTATCTGAGGCTGATAGCTATTGGTTTTGAAAGATACCGTTGCTTTATTGCCCAGGCTGTCAACACTTACCGTATGCCATACATTATAGGCACTTTTGGCGTAATTGATACCCAGGTCATCGTAACGCTGGTATTGCTTTTCAATTCTGCGGCTAAAGTCAGTCCAGCTCTTTCTGGCTGGTATGGTCCAGGCCAGTTCCGCCATTGCGGCAGCACGTGGAAAGGCCATGTATTCTACTTTTTCGGGTGAATGGATAAATTCGGCCCATACATTACCCTGTACCCCTTTTATGTATTTTGCCTCTTCGGCGGTAAGCACCGCAGGGACCGGCTCATAGTTGTATACCTTTTCCAGTTGCAGATTGCCCCCTATCGCTTTTGGCTCCAGGTAAGGTTCGCCCTGATAATAATCCAGGTAAAGAAAATCGTAAGGGGTCATCACTACATCGTGTGCTTGCCTGGCTGCAGCAATACCACCTTCGGTACCCCTCCAGGACATAACAGCGGCATTAGGTGCCAGGCCGCCTTCCAGGATCTCATCCCATCCGATAATGCTTTTATTTTTAGTGGTCAGGAATTTTTCTATCCGCCTGATGAAATAGCTTTGCAGCTCATGCTCGTCTTTCAGGTTTTCCTTTTTCATCCTGGCCTGGCAATCCGGACAAACTTTCCAGCGGTCTTTAGGGCATTCATCACCACCAATGTGGATGAGTTTACCAGGAAATAGTGCGACAACTTCTGTAAGCACATCTTCCAGTAAATTAAAGGTCTCTTCTTTTCCGGCGCAGAAAACTTCTTTTTGTATGCCCCATCCTACCAGCATTTTAAACGGCCCGCCAGTGCAGGAAACCTTAGGATAAGCCACCAGTGCTGCGGTAGCATGACCCGGCATTTCAATTTCAGGAACCACCGTTACGTAACGTTTTCTCGCATAGGCCACAATGTCCCTTATCTGATCCTGCGTATAAAAGCCCCCGTGAGGGGTATTGTCGATTTGGTTGTTCGCAAATTGCGTTCCATTACGCCATGCCCCAACGGCAGTAAGCCTTGGATGTTTTTTAATTTCGATGCGCCAGCCATGGTCTTCGGTTAAATGCCAGTGAAACACATTCAACTTATGTAAAGCAAGGTAGTCGATGTATTTTTTAACAAACTCAACCGAGTAAAAATACCGGCCCACATCCAGCATCATGCCTCTCCAGCCAAAACGCGGCTTATCGGCAATTTTTACGGCCGGGATCAGCGGCGCTTTAACAAAGGCACAACTGTTACCCTTTACCGGCAAGAGCTGGTACAAGGTTTGTGCACCATAAAATACACCGTTTGCTTTTTTGCCACTGATGCGTACCGAAGTTGTATTGGCAACTAAAATATAACCTTCGTCGCCCAGGCTATCTACCGAGTTTCTGGTGGTCAGCACAATGACATTGCTGCCTGCGGCACCAGCAGCCGGGAGTACTTTTAAAGCGTAACCAGTTAGTTTTTTTACCTGATCAGAAAATTGAAGACCAATCGACTTCAGGTCGGAATTGTCAGCATCGTAAGTAATTTTAGTAAAGTTGTTAATTCTAAATTTGCCGGGGAGCACCTGCATATTTAGTGGTTGCGGGATCACAGAAATGCTCTGGCTGTATGCAGCATCCAGGTGGTTGAGCCCAAACAGGCACAATAGAAAAAATACGGGTTTCATCCTCATTTTATATATCTGGTTTTACTTGTGTACGTTAACGATTAAAGTTAAAAATATTCTGCTAGCTAAATATATCAAAGAATCAGATGCGGAAGGAGTGCTGTCAGCATTTTGATACCGGATGCACAAAGATTGAGACGTTTTATCAAATTCCTGAGTAATGACCAGGCCTCAGCCAGAACCCGGCATAAAAAAACGGCATTCCCCGATCATTCCATTGCAGTGGCGGACGGGGATCCAGGAAACAAAAAGAGGTTGATCATCTCTTATCGATGATCAACCTCTTCCCCCATTTGCGTGTATTTCTATATTTTTATTCCGACTGCCTGGCCTCAGCTTTTTCAGCGTTATAAGCCAGTAAAGCCCTCGGCGCTCTGTAGCCATAGCGCACAGGATCCTCCATGATCTCTTTCATGGAAATCAATTTGTAAACATAACCACCTGTTTCGCGGTTCAGTTTCATCTTGAAATAATTGTCCTGATGTTGTCTGTTGATCTGGCGCTTCATGTGGCTGTCGCCGACATTATAGGCTGCTGCTACCAGAGTCCAGCTGTCAAAGATCCCATAAAGTTCTTTGATGTATTTTGCCGCTGCGACCGTAGACTTACGCAAGTTTTTGCGTTCGTCCACTTTCGAGTTCACTTTTAAGCCATACATACGGGCCGTTCCGGGCATAAACTGCCAAAAACCCGCAGCGCCTTTAGGCGATGTGCCTCCATCCAGTCCTGATTCTACCAAAGGAACATATTTAAAATCCTCCGGAATGCCGTAAGCGGCAAGGATAGGTTCTATGATCGGAAACCATTCTGCTGCTTTTCTATGCAGGCTGTTGGTTTGCAGATTACTGAAGTAATGTGCAGCAAGGGTCTTTTTCATTTTACGTTCCACCTTGGTATCTCCAAGAGGCAACGACTCTTCTGCAAAATTTAACTGAGCCATAAGAGATAATGGCTTCCTGATTTTTGTTGTTACTGTATCTTTTTTTGTTGTACTTTTCTCGTCTTTTGAATTACTTTTCGCTGCTTGGGGCATGTTGTAAGCAAACACTTTTGCCATAACCAGTAATGCTATAATTACCGTACATGTTATTATGTGTTTCTTTATCATCTTCCTCCTTTTTTTGGTTAACAATTTTAAAACGCCTGCAAACATACGACATATTTAGTTAATTATCAACTAATTACAAATTTAACCCTCAAAATCTGCGTTTAAATATGATTAGGCGGCGATTTTTATTTATCTTCAGCCAGCGAAATTGGGAGTCTTATGCAAAGTCCATTTTGGCCTCAAAACATCCCTTTTAAATCCTGAATTTCTTCCGGTATTTGTTTGATTTTCGTTCGGAATGCGACCCAGATTGGTTAATCCTTGGTTAGGCATTGGTTAGGGGTTGGGTAGGCCTTGGCATACCCTAAAGCTTACCCAACCCCTAACTAACGCCTGCTTAATCCATGTGCAAACTCTGGTGCATCCCGAACGCGTACCAACTGAACACAAACACCACAGCCAACGGACCCAAGCCAAAAATTGCAAATCAGCCCAATTTTACCTAAATTTGTCGCCGCATAAATTATGCGGTTAAAAGCGTATCATGATCAAAAACAACAACAGGAACAGTCGGGATGACAAGTCCAAACCGGGAAACCGAAGCACAACAGGCAAAAAACCAGAAGAAAAATCTTCATACAAGGGAAAAAGCAGGTTTGACGACAAAGAGGGGAAAGACAATAAATTTGGTGGCTCCCGGGATTTCAAGCCAAGAACACCAAAAGAGGGGGACAGCCGGGATTTTAAATCCAGGACAGATGACAAGAAAGATTTCAGGGCAAGGGGTAGCAAAGACGCAGAAACCAAAGGCTTCAGAAAAGATTCAGAACCTAAAAACTTTGGTTCAAGAAACACGGGTTCCAGAGATTTCAAACCTGGCGCCTCAAAAGAAAATCCATACGGAGAGAACAAACGCAGTTACATTAAGAAAGATAAATTCAATTCGGATGGCGATCAGCCTTTCCGGAAGTTTGACGATAAAAAAGGACAAAGTCCAAGAAGTACCGACAGCAGGCCTTTCAGAAAAAGGGAAGATGACAGCGCGAGGCCTTCTTTCAAAAAACAAGGAGAACGTGGAGAGCGTGGAGAGCGCGGCGAACGTCCGGAACGCAGCCGCCAGGAGCGCAACAATACCTGGAACGGCCCGGAAAAAGCGCCAACCATGCGCAGCAGGAAAAATCCGGTACAGAAAGACGATGGACTCATCCGCCTGAACCGCTACATATCCAACGCCGGGATCTGCTCCCGTCGTAAAGCCGATGAACTGATTGAAGCAGGCGTGGTTTCTGTAAACGGTGAAGTGGTTTCAGAGCTGGGTCATAAAATAGATCCGGTAAAAGATCAGGTACGCTACAATGGCGAACTGCTGAAACGCGAAAAGAAAGTTTATGTATTGCTCAATAAGCCAAAAGATTACATCACCACGACTGACGATCCACAGGAGCGCCGTACGGTAATGCAACTGGTAGAAAAAGCCAGTCGCGAACGCATTTACCCCGTAGGCAGGTTAGACCGGAATACTACCGGCCTGTTGCTGATGACCAATGATGGCGATCTTGCAGATAAACTTTCGCACCCAAAAAATGGCATCACCAAGATCTACCACGTTGAACTTGGCAGAAACCTGAGCCAGGGCGACCTGAATAAAATCGCGTTTGGTCTGGAACTGGAAGACGGAATTATTAAACCAGATTCCGTATCTTACGTGGCGGGTGGCTCCAAGCGTGAGGTAGGCATACAGATCCACAGTGGCAAAAACCGTATCGTACGTCGTATATTCGAACATTTGGGATACGAAGTAGTGAAGTTAGACCGCGTGGTATATGGCAACCTGACCAAGAAAGATCTTCCGCGTGGAAGATGGCGTTACCTGGAAGAACATGAACTGATCCAGATTAAACACCTTATAAAATAAAATATGCGCAGCATCGCCTCACTTTTACTGGTCCTGATTTTCTCAACACAGGGATTCACACAAAAGAAAGACTATAACCTAATAGTGGGCACCTATACCAGTCCGGGTAAAAGTGAGGGGATCTACATTTATAATTTCGACCTTAACACTGCAGATTTTAAACTCCGCAGTGTGGCCAAAGCCGTTACCAACCCCAGCTACCTGGCAATCGCAAAAAACAACAAGTTCGTTTACTCGGTAGCCGAAGCCCCGGACAACAGCGCCGTAGCTGCCTTCGGTTTTGACGGTGTAAAAGGTGAACTGAGTTTTTTAAATAAACAAGCCACCACCAGCAAAGGTCCATGCTTTGTAATGGCCAATGATAAACATGCTTTCTCGGCTAATTACGGCGGCGGTAGTTTATCGGTTTTCAGTATCGAAGGCAATGGCTCCTTAAGTCCGTTAAAACAACTGGTGCAGCATACCGGTAAAAGTATAGACCCGAAAAAACGTCAGGAAAGCGCGCACGCACACCAGGTACAGTTTACGCCCGACAAAAAATATATAGTATGCACCGACCTTGGGGAAGACCAGGTTTATATCTACAACTACAACCCGATGGGGGGCGACAAAGTCCTGACCCTGAAAAATGTCACCAAAACCAATGCGGGGAGCGGCCCCAGACACCTTACTTTTAGTCCGAACGGAAAGTTTGCCTACCTGGCACATGAATTTAACGGCAACATTACAGTTTTCAGTTATGCCAATGGAGCGCTGACCAAAATCCAGGAAACCGGCACTGTAGACAAAGATTTTGAAGGACGGGTTGATGCGGCTGATATTCATGTATCCCCTGATGGCAAATTTTTATATGAGACGAACCGCGGTGATGCCAATACGATCTCTGTATTTGCGGTAAAACCCGATGGAAAGCTCAGCTTTGTAGAGACAGTAAGTACCATGGGCAAGGGACCTCGCAACTTTGTTATTGATCCGACTGGAAAGTACCTGCTTGTTGGCCACCAGTACACCAATGACGTAGTGATTTTTGAGCGCAACAAAAAAACCGGCACCTTAAAGGATACCGGTAAAAGAATGGATATCGGTGCGCCGGTCTGCCTGATCTTTGCCCCTGTTAAATAAGCTTATATTTTTACTTCATTAAGTTTGCGCGATTCTTCAATTACTTTATTGTAATAAGCTACATAGTAAGGCAGAATTTTTTTCAGATCAAAATCCTTCGCCCTTGCAAATGCGTTTTCTTTAAACTGTTTCAGCGTTTCATCACTTTCCAGAATACTGATGGCTTTACGCGCCATATCTTCCACATCCCCTACATTGCTCATGTAGCCAGAGAAGCCATCTACATTCAGCTCAGGCAAACCACCAGAATTGGAAGTAATTGCCGGCACTTTGCAAGCCATCGCTTCCAGGGCAGCCAGTCCAAAACTCTCAGAATCTGAAGGCATCAAAAACAGATCAGACACGGATAGGATTTCTTCTACCGCGTCCTGCTTGCCCAGAAAGCGGGTATGCTCGCAAATGCCAAGATCGCGGCACAATTGTTCATCGGAAGCACGCTCAGGGCCATCTCCTACCATCAGCAGCTTAGATGGGATCTTCTCCTGTATCTTTTGAAAAATCCGGATCACGTCGGCCGTACGTTTTACTTTCCTGAAGTTAGAGGTATGGATAAGGATCCGCTCGTTATTTGGCGCTATGGCTTTTTTAAAATGATCCTTAGGCTTTAAGCTGAAGCGGGAGAAATCGATAAAATTCGGGATTACCTTAATTTCGTTCGTGATCTCAAAATGCTCTTCCGTATCGTGCTTTAAGCTTTCGGATACTGTAGTTACACCATCAGATTTATTGATGGAAAAAGTAACCACAGGTTTATAGGTTGGGTCTTTACCCACCAGGGTAATGTCGGTTCCATGCAAAGTGGTTACAAAAGGGATATGAATGCCATAGGTTTCCAGGATCTGCTTGGCCATAAAGGCTGCCGAAGCATGTGGAATGGCATAATGTACATGGAGGATGTCCAGCTTTTCGAAACGCACCACATCTACCAGCTTACTGGCCAATGCCGATTCGTAGGGGGCATAATCAAACAGCGGGTAATCGCGTACCGATACTTCATGATAAAACAGGTTGGCAGAGAAAAAATCGAGCCGGGCAGGCTGACTGTAGGTGATAAAGTGTACCTGATGGCCCTCATCAGCTAGTGCTTTACCAAGTTCAGTGGCTACCACACCACTCCCCCCAAACGTGGGGTAACAAACAATACCTATTTTCATTTCGAAATTATTTAACGCTGCAAAGTACAGTACTTAAACTGATCTTTGTGTTAAACAATTGCAATTATTTAATTACGCTTCATTTCCTCCTGGATAACCAGGTACATCTCATTCGGGCGCTGCGTACCAATATAGTATTCAAACCCGTCGCGGTCTGTAAGCACAACGGCATCTTTTCCAGAGGAATAGAACCTGATGCTTCCCTTGCGGTGCAGGTTGTATACCGGGTTATTGAAAAGGTAATTGCTGTAAACGTCTTTTCTGACCTTAACGATCGAATTCAGGTCGATTTCCACTTTTTTTGCCGACCAAAGCCCATCTATAATGATCTTTTTCTGGTCTACGATGGTTTTATACTGGATCAGGAAAAGCAGGATGATGGAAACACCAATAATACCAAAACCTACGATCAGGAAAAGGTCTTCGGTATTGTCGCGGTCCCTTTCATAAACATAAGCGGCAAAACAAAAAGCGGCCATTACCAATCTGATGCAGATCCTGATGTAATCGCGGCCAATGTACTGTTTCTCAAAAAAAGCGTATCGGTTCCCCATGTGTGTATGTTTGTGCAATAAAGTTAAGGTTTTTTCAATAGCATCACTTCTTTTTATCGCTTAATGAAGCTATCATGACCTTAGATGCCTCAACTCAAAAATGGTTACACTTTTGGTGTTTTCTGTAAGCTTATACCTGTTGTCCTGTCTCAGCCCGGCAACCCAGATCACTTCCCCATTGCCATTCAGCAGTATGGGCACCTGGTCTTTGCTGCCCAGAGGAATTTTCTGACCGATAAAAAAGTCGCTTAGTTTTTTAAAACCGTTCATCCCCATTGGCTTAAAGCGGTCGCCAGCCTGCCATCCCCGCAGTACAAGCGGAAAAATCAGTTTCTCTGTATCCACATAAGCTTTTAGCTCATCTTTCTCAAAATACACCTTTGCTGATCTGGAGATGAGCAATTGCATGTCTTCCAGGTTAAGCATTTGGTCTTGTGGGTGAATTAAATGTTGGGGCATGGTTTGCGCAGCAGTAAGCGCAGTGACAATGAGATTTTCGCGGTCAACCACAATGCGGTGGGAAGTGCTATAAAAAGAAGTTCCGCTTTGCTTGTCCAGACTGGCCAGAAGTTCTGCAGTTACTGCTTCTGTGAAATTAAAGGGCTTCAACAACTCAAACAGCAGCAGCTGTTGAGGGCTCAGTTCAGCAACGCTTTTTATAGGCAAATACAAACCGCCCTGCTTTTCTATCCATACCTTTTCCCGCAAATTAGCCACAGTCTGTTGCAACACCAGCTCTGTATCGGCAAAGCGCCTGATGTTGTGTTCAAAAGTTTCCTCCAGGTTTGGGTTGATCTCTTTAAGCTGAGGGATTACATTTAGCCTTATTTTGTTACGTGCATATTGGGTGCTGCTGTTAGAACTGTCTTCCACATAGTCGATCTTGTTTTTCTCTACCAGTACTGCAATCTCTTTGGCCGTAAGAAACAACAGCGGCCTTACCAGGCGGTCCCTTTTTGGTAAAATACCATGCATTCCGGCAATACCCGTCCCCCTCACCAGGTTCAGTAACACGGTTTCTATGGCATCGTCCTGGTGCTGTGCCAGGGCAATACAAGTATACTTATGCGTATCCCTGATTTCTTCAAACCAATTGTAGCGTAAGGTCCTTGCAGCCATTTGGGTAGAAACCTTTTGTGCTGCAGCAAATGCCTTGGTTTTAAAATGCCTGACATAAAAGGGTACATCCAGCGTAGCGGCCAGCATTTTCACAAATGCTTCATCCCGCTGGGATTCATCGGCCCGCAAATTAAAATTGCAATGTGCAATACCAAAACTGAATCCGGAGAGTTTAAATAAATGCGCCATCAAAACGGAATCTTTACCGCCGCTAACCGCCAGCAAAATTCTATCTTTTGCATGGAAAAGGGCATGCTGAGCAATAAAGTCCTTAAAGTTCTGAAGGGGTAACATTGCTCAAAAATAGAGAAATAAATATTTAAATAGTGAATATAAACCAGCAAGCAAAAAACTAACTTTGTAGCGTGCAGAAATTACGTTATTTCCTGATCTTATTGCTTTTCCCCTTCGCTGTGCTGGCGCAGCAGAAGACCAAGATCAATGTTGACCATTATGAAGCCTCTACAACCAATGTTGCAGATAAAAACAACAGCATCTCTTATCTAAGAAAACCTGTATTCCGGCAAGATAATGCGACACTGACCTGCGATAGTGCCGTTTTTTATGTAACCAAGAACATTTTTGATGCTTATGGGAACGTGCACATCAACCAGGCCGACACCATCAATATTTATTCCGACCGTTTGAACTATAACGGAAACACCAAAATCGCACATTTGACCAGCAATGTACGGATGATTGACAAGGAATCAGTGCTGACCACCAATATCCTGGATTACAATATGGCCAGCAAAGTAGGGACTTATGTAAGTGGGGGAAAAATTGTAAATAAGGATGTCACACTGACCAGTAAAAACGGGTATTATTTTTCGAACAGCCGCGATGCCTATTTCAGGTACAATGTAGTCGTAGTTACTCCGGAAAGCGTCATCAAATCAGATACCCTTCGTTACAATACCTTTACCAACTGGACGTATTTTTATGGCCCCACCAATATCAAAGGCAAAGACGACAACCTGTATACAGAAAATGGTGCTTACAACACAAAAACACAATATGCCTATTTCGGGAAAAAGAACCTGTATACCATGGGCACAAAATCACTGAAAGGTGATAGTTTATATTATGACGGCATTGCCGGTTATGGAAAAGCGGTAAGGAACATTGTATTTAAGGATACTGCAGATAAGACGGTAATGTACGGACAGCTGGGTTTCTACTATAAAAAAGACGAGCGTACGCTCGTAACCAAAAACCCCTATGTAGGCATGGGCACGGCCGACTCTATAAAGGTAAAAAACAAGCTGCAGCCCGACAGCTTGTGGATGGGTGCCGATACCCTGGAAACACAGATGGTGTTAAAAAAGACCCTGAAACTGATTTCTTCCCCGGTCATCAAAAAGGATAATGAGCTTGGGGAAGAAGAAAAAGACGAAAAGAAGGAGCCCAAAGTAGGCGCAACCAGTCCAAAAGTTTTAGCCGAAAACAGCACAGTTAAGAAAAAACCTGAAAAGCGGGGCAAAAAGAAAGACAATAAGGACCTGGAACTTCCTGAAATCCCTGCCCTGAAGCTCAAAGACTCCGTACTTAAAGATAGCCTGCTAAAGGACAGCACCACCCTGCAAAAAAAAGCACCGCCTGGATGGAAAGATTCGGTGCTTACCAAAAAGATAGCACCTGTTGCAACGAAAGGCAAAGACAGTATCAGCAAAACCATTAAGGCCGGTTTGCCACCAAAAGCCAAAACCGATAGTCTTCTGGCCAAAGGAAAAGCGGATGCCGGTAAACTCAAAAATATAAAGGTTAAGGACTCTATCCCTTTTAACCCGGAGGATACGGTACGGACCAGGGTCATTAAAGCCTATCACAATGTAAGGGTGTATAAAGCAAACATGCAGGCCAGGGCCGATTCGTTGTTCTATACCAGTGCAGATTCGACGCTGAGGTGGTACAAAGATCCGATCCTATGGTCGGAAGGCTCGCAACAAACCGGAGATACCATTTACCTGCAGCTGAAGAACAAAAAGCTGAATACCCTGCAGGTACTGGAAAAAGCATTCCTGGTAAATGTAAATGCCGATTCCGCCAGGTACAACCAAATCAAGGGCAAATTGATCACGGCCTTCTTTAAGGACGGCAAAATGAAGAACATGTTTGTAGATGGGAATGCGGAGAGCATTTATTTTAACCAGGACAAAAAAGAGGCCTATACAGACATGAACCAGACGGTAAGTGCCCGGATAAAAATACTTTTTCAGGAAAAGCAGATCAGCAGGATAGTGACCATAAAGGAACCTGAAGGCCTGCGTACACCGATTGCCGAATTAAAAGAGGATGTATTTCTGACGGGCTTTACCTGGCGGCCAGAACAACGGCCCTTGTCCAAAAAAGAAGTGATCAACGGTAAGCCTAAGGCTAAAGCTGCGACAAAGAAAGCAGCAGCCGGAGTTCCTGCTAAAACAACGTCTAAAACCGGCAATACAAAAGCTAAGCCTGTTCCTTTAAAAAAGTAATGAGCTTGTTCATGGCCAGGGCACGATGGCTGATCTTGTTCTTCTCTTCCATGCTCATTTCGGCAAAGGTTTGGGTATAGCCCTCCGGCTCAAAGATAGGGTCATAGCCGAATCCCTGTGTTCCAAACGGTGTTTCACGGATATTGCCATAAATTATACCTTCGAAAAGAAAATGTTCCTGATTCCGGACAAGGGAAATTACCGTTCGGAAACGGGCTTTACGGTTACTTTGCCCCTTCATTTTCTGGAGTACCAGGTTTAAGTTTTCCTGATCGTTCCTAACACCTGAGTACCTGGCCGAGAAGATACCCGGCTCCTGGTTCAAGGCCGCTATTTCAAGGCCGCTATCGTCGGCAAAACAATCAATCTGGTAATGGTCAACCACATACTGGCTTTTAAGTGTAGCATTTTCTGCAAAACTGTTTCCGGTTTCAGGGATATCCACATCACAGCCAATGTCATTAAGGTTCAATATTTTATACTGGCCCAGCAAAAGCTTACTTACTTCCTGCGTTTTGTGCAGGTTATTGGTTGCAAATACAAGTTCTCTCATTTTATAATCCAAGGTTTTGGAGGCTGCCCCATAGTGCTTTTTTTTCTGCGGGGTTCTGATCCAGGCTGCGCAACTCATCAGCAAAGATGATCCTTACAGCCGCTTCATTTACAATAGTGTTTTTGGGGTGCCCGGTCAATGCCAGCTCCTCGGGCTTAACACCAAAAGCAAAGACAAGGCTGCAGGAAAAGTAATCCAGCAATTGCTTAAAATTTACACCGCTATAGCCAGCATAATTCAGCAGGGCAAAATCATTGGCCGTCAGGTTTACAGATTTTACAATTTTACGGAGCAGCTCCCTGCCTGCTTCATCGCTCACTTCGTTTTGCTGATCGTTTACCAGAATAAGAATATTGCGCTGGTTCTTACCTAAAAATTTAAAATCAGGCTGTTTCTGAACCAGCGGGGTTTCAGGGCTGCCAGCAGGCATGTTCTTTTCCTGTTGCAAAGGGCTGGCCTCAGGTATTGAACCAGTAACATCAGGTTGTAAACCAGGCTCATTTACCAGGTAAACATCATCGGTAAAAAATAAGTGCAGGGCTTCTTTACCAGCGGTTAAGGGGCTATTCATCAATGACAATTTTGCTCGGAATATTTTTTCTGTTAAAATTAGTTAAATATCTTCTTATAGTGCCTTTATTTATTACTTTTATGCCTTAAAAATATATACTCTTTTGTGAGAAAAGTTTATTGCGCTGTTACTTTAAGTCTTTTTGCTGCTGGTGCTTTTGCTCAAAATGTAGCCAGCATTAACGGGAAATCCATAGGTAACAAGGAATTCATGTGGTTCTACAAAAAAAATCATTTGGGTAGCGGTGCGGCTGCATATGCAGAACTGGAGACTTATTTGCATCAGTATATCAATTTTAAACTTAAAGTTCTGGACGCTAAAGAAATGGGACTGGACACAGATACGGCCTACCTTTCGGAAGTAAAGAATTACGAGCTTGCGCTTGCGGCACAAAAGAGAATAGCCAAAACAAGTCCGGCTTACCAGCTGCTCATGAATGAATATAAAGAAGCGGCTTTGATGTTCAATGTATCAGAAATCAGGATCTGGAACAAGGCACAGAATGACGAAAACCAGCTCCGGAATTTTTATGAGCAAAACAAGAATACCTATTTACCTGCGGCCTTTGAAGAAGTGAAGGGGAAGGTGATAGCCGATTACCAGGAACGACTGGAGAAAGAATGGATAAATACACTCAGAAAGAAATATACGGTAAAGATTAACCAGAATGAGGTAAAGAAACTGGCAAAGTTGTAAGTTAATCTGCCATTAGATGATAGAGAATGTTAAATTTGCAAAAAAGGAATACAATTGAATAAATATATAATGAAGAAATTTTTAGTGATTGCAGGCGGATTGATCTGTTTGTTTTTAAATACTCAGGCACAAAAGAAAAATATAGATAAAGTGGTGGCTGTGCTTGGAAGCAATATTATCCTGTTGTCTGACCTGAACCAGCAATACGCGCAATACCTGAACATGGGAAATCCGGACAATCCCCAAATCAAATGTGAAATATTGCGCCAGATCCTGACCAACAAGCTTTTGAAGCAGCAGGCCGAGATAGACTCTATTACGGTAGAGGATAGCCAGGTAGATGAAGAGGTAGAAAAAAGAATGCGCTACCAGATCCAGCGGGCTGGCGGGCAGGAGCGTTTGGAGGAATTTCTAAAACGCTCGGTTCTTCAATATAAGGACGAGATCAGACCAGACATCAAGGAACAGCTGATTTCCAGAAAAATGGAAGCCCACATCACCCAAAACATCAACATTACTCCGCTGGAGGTTAAAAAATATTTTGACTCTTATCAAAAAGACAGCCTGCCAGATATCCCTACGGAATTTGAGATCGGGGAGATTGTAATGTACCCCAAGCCAACCAAGGCAGAAAAGCAAAAATTCTACGACAAGATTGATGCCCTGCGTTTAAGGGTTAAAAGTGGCGAGGATTTTGCCTTCCTGGCTAAGTCTTATTCTGAAGACCCCGGATCTGCAAGCGAGGGCGGTGACCTGGGCTTTTTTGACCGTACCTCTATGGTTAAGGAATTTACCGCCTGGGCCTTTAAATTAAAGCCTGGGGAACTATCCCCAGTGTTTGAAACCGAGCATGGTTTCCACTTTTTACAGGTAGTTGAACGTCGTGGCGAGCAGGTTCATGCACGTCATATCCTGATCCGCCCGCAAAACCCACCAGCAAGTCTGGAGCGTGTTAAACTTCATGCCGATACCATTTATAAAAACCTGATCGACAAGAAAATCCCATTTTCTTTCGCAGCTTCACAATATTCAGACAATAAGGAATCGCAGTATAATGGAGGTATGATGCTGTATGCCGATAATGTTACCGCCAGAACAACCTTTATACCTGCCGACAAGCTGGATCCTAAAGTATTCCTTGTGGCAGATACCATGAAGGTTGGCGGGATTTCGACCCCAACACTTTTTACAGACCAGAGTGGCAAAGAAGGCTACAAGATCCTTTACCTGAAATCTAAAATCCCTCCTCATAAAGGAAATTTAGAGCAGGATTACGCCAAGTTTAAAGAATATGCGCAGCAGGATAAAACCAACCGCGAAATGAGTTTATGGTTTGAGAAAAAAAGGAAAGATACCTATGTACGTATTGATGAGGAGTATGTAAACTGCGATGAACTGAAAATGTGGACAGCAGCCCCATCTGCAAATAAATAAAGGCTTATGCAGTTTGAAAATGACATCAAGGCCGTTGATGCCCTGCATCAATCGTACAACAATATAAAAGCCGAAATAGGCAAAGTTGTTATCGGACAAGACGAGATCGTTAAATCTGTACTGATCTCCATTTTCAGCAACGGGCACTGCCTGTTGGTGGGCGTCCCGGGCCTGGCCAAGACCTTACTTGTTCAAACTGTAGCCAATGTGCTGGACCTGAATTTTAACAGGATCCAGTTTACACCAGATCTGATGCCCAGCGATATCATCGGGGCCGAGATCCTGGGTGAAGACAGGAACTTTAAGTTTATCAACGGCCCTATATTTTCGAACATTATCCTGGCGGATGAGATCAACAGGACACCGCCAAAAACACAGGCAGCCTTGCTGGAAGCCATGCAGGAAAAGGCCGTAACCGCAGCAGGCATCAGGCATGTATTGCCCAACCCCTTCTTTGTACTGGCCACCCAGAACCCGATTGAGCAGGAAGGCACCTACCCCCTGCCGGAAGCGCAGCTGGACAGGTTTATGTTCAATGTACATTTGAGCTACCCTTCCTTTGCCGATGAGCTGACGATTGTAAAGAACACTACCAGCAATACTGATGTGAGTCTGAACAAAATCATCAATGCCAGCCAGATCCAATATTTCCAGAAACTGATCCGGAACATTCCTGTAACAGACAATGTAGTGGAATATGCAGTTAAACTGGCCGGCAAAACACGCCCTAATACCGCTTTATCGACAGAGGAGGTGAACAAATACATCAACTGGGGCGCAGGACCAAGGGCCTCACAGTTCCTGGTAATCGGTGCCAAATGCCATGCCGCCATTTCGGGAAAATACGCTCCTGATATTGAGGATGTGCAGGCCGTGGCCGAAGCTATCCTTCGTCACCGTATTGTGCGCAATTACCGTGCAGAAGCCGAAGGCCTGTCGGTAGAACACATCATTAAAAACCTGTATTAAATATTATTGTCCGCCCTGCATTACACGGGTATATTGATTGGGATAGTCGGTAATCAGGCCGTCAACACCAAGGTTAATTAAGTACCTCATGTCCTTAGCCGTATTTACGGTCCATGGAATGATCTTTACCCCTGCGGCATGGCAGCGGTCTACCAAGCCCTTTCCTACCAATACGTAATACGGGCTGTAGTAAGTTGGGGTAAAGCCCAGGGCCTGTATGCTTTCTTCAAAATCCTGCTTTTCATCAATCATCAACGAGGTTTTGATGGAAGGAAAGTATTCGTGCAGGTACTGCAATGTCCGCATGTCGAGCGACTGTATGATCACCCTTTTGCTAAGCTTTTTCTCTTTCACGATTTCCATGATCTTTTCTATGAATACCGAGGCATCAGGCTGAAATACCCCATCGCCCTTCCTGATCAGTGAGGTCTCAATGTTATAAATGGGTTTTTCAAGTTTGTTTTGTTTGACGTAAGCCTCTACGGAATCGATGGTCTCGGTCAGCAGGGGTTTGTAGACTTTCATCTTCATTTGCCCCGGAAAGCGGTTATGCAGTTTCATACCTACATCAAACTTCCTGATCTCCTCATAGTCCATGTTGAACATGTTGTATTTTTTCTCGTCCTTAAAGCTGATGGCTTTTCCATCCGGTCGGGTACTGATTTCGTTGTTAAAATAAGGCTCATGCGAAAGGACAACCTCGCCATCTTTGGAGATCACGACACCCATGTTCAGTACAGTGACATCCAGGTCAAGGGCCTTGATCATTCCCGGGATGGTATTTTCAGGCATGATTCCCCTGGCCCCCTGGTGACCTACCAACATAAATTTCTGGGCCCTGACCTGGAATGTCAGGGCAAATAAAGCAATCAGTACTAGTTTCTTCATTTATTATTAAATAACGGCATAAAATAAGGATTTATTGGAAGCCAAACAAAAAAGGCCACCAATCAGGTGACCTTTTGTATGTTGTAATTGAGATTTAGCGTTCCGCGGGTGCAAACACCTGAACAATGATGTTCCAGTTGTGGTCTGCCTGACGCTCATAGATGAACACATAGTTAAAGCTTTCCCTTAACTCAGCTTTATAATCTACCGTAGCAACGCCATAGGTATAGGCAAAATCACCCCCATCGGCTTTCTCCACTTTAGTGGTTTTGAAAGATACTTTACTTACCATGCTGTTAAAGAAAGGCAGAATCTTGTCTTTACCCACAATAGGCTCATAGCCCGGGAACAGTAACCTGGCATCCGGATTTAAAAAGCCTGAAAAAGCGGCAATTCCATATGATTTTAGCGAGGTATTCAAAGTTTTTTCGGTAGTAGCAATGATATCCGCCGCTGCCGCCCTTTGCTTGTCGGTCAGGAATTTAGGCTTATAGGAATCTTTTGGTTCAATAAACTCCGGACTTACTTTGTTGAGCGGCTTGTTGGTAGTCGTTCCCAGATCTAAAGCAAGTTCCCATTTGCCATTTTTAGCTTTCCATACAGACAGGAATTGACCGTAAGCAGGTTTTTCACCTCCTACAGTATACGGACCGGTTGTAAACCCCCAGTCGCCACTTCTGGACACCCTTGCATAGGTTGGGCTCCAGCTAATGTCCTTGCTTTCTGGCTGCGAGCTGTAAAAGGTCTTTGCATTAACAGGGTTTGGTCTGAACACCAGGGCATCGTCTGCAGCAAAATTAGTATAGGCGGTTTTAGCGCCATGTTTTGCCAGGCTCTCTGCAAATTCTTTTTCTGCCTTTACCAGCGATTTGGTGCTTCCATCTGATTTCTGTGCATAAGCAGCGGGTGCCAGTAACGTTAGGGATGCGGCAGCAATGGTATAAAGAAACTTGTTCATCATAATTTTAAATAGTTAGGATACGAATATAGGGTTTGGATGTTTTCGTTGGTTTAAAAAGTAATTAACAATTGCACATCATGCGCTACGCCTTATTCCAGGTAGTGCCTTCCTTGCTATCTTTTAGCTGTATGCCCATGCTTTGCAGACCAAGGCGGATTTTGTCGGAAGTGGCATAATCTTTATTCTCCTTTGCAGTTTTCCTGATGTCTATGATCAGGTCAAGCACGTCATTTAGTTCTGTATTGGAACTTTCTTCGTCCTTCAGACCAAAGATCTCAAACACAAAATCGCTGATCAGCTTTTTCAGCTTTTCCAGCTCAGCGGCGTTGATCTTTCCTTTTCCGTCATATATGGTGTTGATGATGCGTGCAGCCTCAAACAATTCGGCAATTACAACCGGACTGTTGAAATCGTCGTTCATGGCTTTGATACAGTTTTCGATGATCGGTCCTATTTCAAAGTCGCTTTCGGACGAAGGCGTCAATTTATCCAACAGGCTTACTGCGTTCATTAACCTCCTGAAACCTTTTTCAGAAGCATCCAGCGCTTCATTCGAAAAATCCAGTGTGCTGCGGTAATGTGCCTGCAGCATGAAGAATTTAACCGTCATCGGGCTGAACCCACGCTCAAGTAAAGGATGATCGCCGGTAAAAAGCTCGCCCGGCAAAAAGCCATTACCTGCCGATTTGGACATGCGGGTACCATTCACGGTCAGCATATTGGTGTGCATCCAGTACTTAGCCGGTTGTTTATGACTGCAGGCTTCAGATTGTGCAATTTCGTTGGTATGGTGTGTTGCGGCAAGGTCCATTCCTCCCCCATGAATGTCGAACTCATCGCCCAGATACTTGGCGCTCATGGCCGAGCATTCAATGTGCCAGCCCGGGAATCCCACTCCCCAAGGTGATGGCCAGCGCATAATTGTCTCAGGTTTGGCCTTAATCCATAAGGCAAAATCGAGCCGTCCGCGCTTTTCATCCTGTCCACCCAGCTCGCGCGTATTGGCCAGCATGTCTTCCAGGTTCCTGTTGGTTAAAATGGTATAATTGTATTTTGAACTGTACTTTTCAACATCAAAATAAATGGTACCATTGGCCTCATAGGCATAACCGTTGTCCATAATCACCTTGATCATTTCTATCTGCTCGGTAATATGCCCGGTTGCGGTAGGTTCTATACTCGGAGGCAGGGTATTGAACATCCTGAGCACATCATGAAAGCCAAGGGTATATTTCTGAACAATTTCCATAGGTTCCAGCTGCTCCAGCTTTGCCCTTTTGGCAAATTTATCATCGCCTTCGTCACGGTCGCCCTCCAAATGCCCGGCATCGGTGATGTTGCGCACATAGCGCACCTTATAACCGTTATATTTTAAATACCTGAATATTAAATCGAAAGAAATAAAAGTACGGCAGTTGCCCAAATGAACATCACTGTATACGGTTGGCCCGCAAACATACATTCCTACGTGAGGCGCGTTAAGGGGTTCAAAAAGTTCTTTTTTTCGTGTAAGTGTATTGTACAGTTGTAGGCCTTTATCCATGTTGCAAAGGTAAATATTTTAGGGATTTAATCTCAAATCGCTGCGAACAGGAAAATGATCTGACAATCGCGCACCAATGATGCGGTAATTCATCACATCTATATCCTGCGTAGTTGCAATATAATCGATCTGAAAGTTCGGGAACTTACCGTTGTAAGTCTTGCCAAAACCTGTCCCTTGTTCTTTAAAAGTATTTTTAAGTGATTTTGTGAGTTGAGTTACGGCATAGGAAGCCGGTGTATCGTTAAAATCGCCTGCAATCAGGAAAGGTGTTTTACAGGTGGCCATGTGGGCTTTCATCACATCTACCTGCGCACTGCGTTTTAAAAAGGCCCGCCTCAGCATTACCAGAATCCTTTTTGAGGGATACAGTTCAGGGTCCATCTTTTGTTTTACCTGATCAATATAATTGTAATCCTGTTTATCAAAAGAAATAGATTGCAAGTGTACGTTATAGATGCGCATTGTTTTTTTTCCAACCAGGATATCAATAAATATGCTCCCATTGCCCCAGCCATTTACAAATTTGATCTCTCCTTTATCCTGAATTGGATATTTAGAAAAAATGGCCAGTCCGGTAGCCTCATAATCATTTTCGGATGATGGTACAAAATAATAGTACGGGTTTTTCAGGATCCTCTTCAGGCTATCTGTAATGTCAAACTTCCCCTTTCTGCGTGTAAAATATTCCTGGAAACAAATCACATCGGGGTTTTCTTCCTCTATAAGATCCAGCATCTGCTGCTTTACCGGCTCCACATTTTCCTGTCCGTAGGGCTTAAAGCTATGTACGTTATAGGTCATGACCCTGATCAGGTCCGGATCGGCTTTAGGGCCCAGACCTTCAGTACCAATAAAGCCAAAGGTGGTGGTGAGCGATCTCCAGCCAGTCAGGATCAGCAAAAGTGTGGCGAAAGCGAAAGACCACCTGCCCCTGAAGCACCACCAGACAATCATGAGTATATTGAGCAGCAGGATATAAGGATAGGCCAGACCAAAAAAAGCGATCAGTTTTTGTTTACGCGGGTCCCACATGCCCGCCACAATACCCAGTGCAAGGGCAATGAGCAGGACAAGTGCGCCTAAGCGGACAAGCTGATCTACAAATGTTGGTTTACCTTTTTTCATTAATGTTTACTTGCTTTAAACAGCGTTTCCTTTTCTTCTTTATTGAGCTTATCATAGCCCGATTTAGAAATTTTATCCAGTATCCTGTCTATTTCTTCCTGGTTCACCTTGTCGGACTGTTTTTTGTTTCCTGCCCCGGAAGATTCGTTTCTTACTACTCTTAATTTTGGTTTGCGTTTAAATATATTGCTCCAATCGGTCCCGCCCCTCAATAGTTTAATATAGGCAAAGCCAAAAAACGCCCCACCCAGGTGGGCGAAACTTCCACCGGCACCTTTGGTTGCAACACCAATAATATCAAGCACGATATAAGCGAGGGCCAGATATTTCAGTTTCACATCTCCCAAAAACAACAAACGCATGCTGTAATCGGGCACCAGCGTGGCAGTAGCTACAATAATGGCCATAACAGATGCAGAAGCACCGATAACAGTTGCTGCAGGCAGCGCCGTAGCAAACACCGGAAAAACATTATAAGCGGCAAGGAAAACCAGGGCACCGGCAAAACCTCCGGCCAGGTATACAAAATGAAACTGCCGGGGTTTCAGGAAATCCAGAAAGATCCTGCCCATCCAGTATAGCCAAAGCATATTGAACAGAATATGCAGCAGGCCATCATGAAAAAACTGATAGGTTAAGATGGTATAGAACCTGTAGGGCAGCTTCGCTACGGATGCCGGGAAACCGGCATATTCCCTGATCCAGGCCTCATAAGCAACTCCACCCTTGCCGGAGAGGAAAAACGGGATATTGATCAGTGCAAATGCTACGAAAATAAGGGTATTTATCCCTATATAAAAGAATAAAGGGTTGCCTGATTGAAATACTTTATATTTTAAATCTTTAAACAGGTTATTATTCATAGTAAGTATAAAATCTATCGTTGTTTTTGTCGCCCCAGATCTTGACCAGGATAAAGCCCAGCAATGCACCTCCAAGGTGGGCGTAATGGGCTATGGAATCGCCCGGAACTTTTGCTACGCCCAGAGAAAGCTCCATCAGGATATACACCGGGATGAGGTACTTGGCCTTAATAGGAATGGGGATGAACATCACATACATTTCAGTGTTGGGATATAACATCCCAAAAGCCACCAGCAAGCCAAAAATGGCACCCGATGCCCCCACCATTGGGGCGCCATACGTACCCAGCAAGGTCTCTGTGGCAGACTTTGTCAATCCCGGGATCTGAATATTGCCCTGGATATAGTTGCCCTGGTGCACAAGGTCGGTAATTGGCACATTGATAAACATACCTGTAATCTGATAGACTTCATAAGCCTGAACCACCATTTGCAGGGCTACGGCCCCCAGTCCGGTAATCAGGTAAAAATTGATGAAACGTTTGGTGCCCCACCTGGCTTCCAGCACACCGCCAAACATAAACAAGGCAAACATATTGAAGAAGATGTGCAAAAAATCGCCATGCATAAACATATAGGTAAGCAGCTGCCATATGCGGAAGAACGGAGAATCAAAATAGAAAGCACCAAGCATATAATCAAGGTCGACCCCGATATTTTTCATTACATATTTCGCGGCAAAAAACAGTGCGTTAATGATCAGCAGGTTCTTTACTACAGGTGGGATATGGATGTTGTTCATTTATTCTTATTTATCAAATTTTTTATCAAGTTCGGCCAGGCCAATGGTTTGGATCACTGGCTTACCGCTAATACTAAAGTTAGGGGTTTTACAGGCAAAAAGCTGTTCAATCAGGGTGTTCATTTCTTCCTGCCCCAACACTGTGCCATTTTTGATGGCGCTGTTCCTGGCCATACTTCTGGCCAGCGCATCCCTTTTGTCCAGCTTCAGCTCCTGCTGAGAGTTTTTAAAGCCTTCTATCAGGTGCTCAAAAAGCTGTGTTTCGTTGATGTTACTGCCTCCCAGGTCTACCGGGATCCCTTCAATCACTAACGTATTTTTACCGAATTCTCTTACTTCAAAGCCCAAACTTTTTATATCGTCCAGTAAGCTTTTGGCCAGCTCATAGTCGTTCGGGCTCAAAGTAACTGTTTGCGGAAACAGGCTTTGCTGGGAAGCCCCTTTTCTGTCTTCCAGGTGCAGGGTAAAACGTTCGTAAAGTATCCTTTCGTGCGCCGCCTGCTGGTCAATAAGCATTAAACCCGATTTGATCTGCGAAATGATGTAGCGGTTGTGCAGCTGCATCAGCTGTTTTTGCACCGGGCTAAACTGGTGCTCAGGCTCCTGTCCGGGCAAATCAAGGGCAGACTGTTCTGCCGGGCTATGGTTTGCAATCTCATACAGGCTACCCCAGTTCTTTGTACTGGGCTGTATGTTCCCCCGGCCCCCGCTGTAGGTTTTAGGGAAACTGGCATAGGCCGACTCCCGGGCAACAGCGGGTTTGTCTTCTGCAAAAGGGTTAAAATCCGGATTAAAGCTGATGCTTGGCGGTATGATTTCTTCCGGTGCTTTATGGGTAATCATACTGCTAAAGCCGGTCTCCTGGTCAAAGTCTATGGTCGGACTGATGTTGAACCTACCCAGCGACCTTTTTACAGCTGAATGCAGGATCGCATAGATGGATTTCTCGTCCAGGTACTTGATCTCTGTTTTTGTGGGGTGCACATTCACATCAATATTTGCCGGATCTATGTCTATGAACAGTACATACAAAGGAAAATGGTCATCTGCCAACAACTCTTCATAAGCCTTGTTCACCGCGTGGTTTAAATAAGCATCTTTAATGAAACGGTTGTTGACAAAAAAGAACTGCTCGCCCCTTGTTTTTTTTGCGTACTCAGGCTTTCCGATATAGCCCTTTAAATTGATGATGCTGGTTTCCTCTTCTACCGGGATAAGCCTTTCGTTATAATTGTTGCCAAATAAATGCACAATGCGTTGCTTTAACACCGAGGACGGCAGGCGATAGATTTCCACGCCATCGTGGTGCAGGCTGAAAGCAATAGCCGGATGGGCAAGCGCTACACGCTGAAACTCATCAATGATGTGCCGCATTTCAGCGGGATTGCTTTTCAAAAAGTTACGCCTTGCAGGGGTATTGTAAAAAAGGTTTTTGACACTGATACTGGTTCCTTCAGCAGTTGCTGCAGGTTCCTGGTTCAGCACCGCAGAGCCCTCAATCTGAATAATGGTACCCAGTTCCTCATCATGCTTCCGGGTTTTCATCTCTACCTGAGCAATTGCGGCAATAGAAGCCATTGCCTCACCTCTGAAGCCCATAGTACGGATGGCAAAAAGGTCTTCTGCTTTGCGCACTTTAGATGTTGCATGGCGCTCAAAGCACATCCGCGCATCGGTAACACTCATACCGGAGCCATTATCGATCACCTGGATCAGCGCTTTCCCCGCATCCTTAACAATCAATTGTATTTTATTTGCCCCCGCATCTATGGCATTCTCTAATAGTTCTTTTACTGCCGATGCCGGCCGTTGCACCACCTCGCCTGCTGCAATCTGGTTGGCAATGCTGTCGGGTAAAAGCTGTATAATATCTGACATTTATCAATCTTCGGTAAAGTTGCTAATTTAGGGAAAATATGCCTCATCAGGGATTTCATTCCCGAATAATTTGTCATCATTTTCCTATCTTTAGCCTTATGAAACCTTTTCTTATCACATCCATTAAGATTGTCGCCTGCTTTTTCGCCCTGTTTACCTTCAGTGCCTGCGCACAGGTACACCAGCAAAATGAGCAGCAGCTGGCCATATTGAACAGCATCAGCAGCAATACGGTACTGTTAAATAACCAGAACAATATTGTCCCGCTGATGAAGCTGGACAAAAAGAACATTGCATCGGTTTCACTGGGCTTCAGCTACCAGCAGGTTTTTGACAGCCTGCTGAACAAATATGCAAAAGTAAGCTCCTATTCTTCCGCACAGTACCAGGCTGATGCAAACCTGAACAACCTGGAAGATGACCTTAAATATTTCAATACCGTTATCATAGCCCTCCCGTCATCGGAGGTGCAGAACCCGAGAAATGCCGGTTTCATTGCCAGTCTTTCCAAAAGCAAACAGGTAATCATCGCCCTGTTCGGAGAAGTTACTGCCCTTCAGGCTTTTGACGCGCTGAACAGCCCCATTATCTGGACAGATCAGAACACGGTTAACGCAGCTGCAGTGGTTCCACAGGCCATTTTCGGCGGCATTGCGCTGAACAAAAAACTGGCAGCCAATGTATCCGGTAAGTATACTGCAGGCTCCGGCTTCATCACTACCAAAACAAGGCTTAAATATACCGTTCCGGAAGATGCGGGTGTGAACAGCAACAATCTCACAGCCATTGACGATATTGCTGCCGAAACCATCAGGGCCCAGGCCGCGCCAGGCATGGTAGTACTGGTAGCTAAAGATGGGAAAGTGATTTTCAACAAAGCCTACGGCCATCATACGTACAATACCGCCGAATACCCGGACAAGGTCACCGATATTTTTGACCTGGCCTCTTTAACCAAAACCACAGCCACAACGCCAACAGTAATGCGTTTATTTGAGGAGCAAAAACTAAAACTGGACACCAATGTGGGCGCTTATATCCCAAGGGCCAGGACAACCCCAATGAACAATGTCAATGTGCGTGAAGTCATGCTGCACCAGGCGGGCTTTATTCCTTATATCCCTTTTCACAATTCCATACAAACCAGCGATTACAGCAGGGATTCGAGTGCTGCCTATCCAACAAAGGTGGCCGACAACTACTTTGTCAGAAAAAACTACTTTAAGGATGTGATGTGGCCAAAGATGATCAACTCGCCCATCAAAACCAGGGGCAGCTATGTGTACAGCGACATCAGTATGTATGTGATGAAAGAGATCTCGGAACGGTTGAGCGGTATTCCCCTGGATCAGTATGTTCAGGATAATTTCTACAAGCCTTTGGGCATGCAGACTGCAGGCTTTTTACCGAGAAACCGCTTTGAGCGGAACCAGATCGTCCCAACCGAACAGGATACTTATTTCAGAAAGACCCTGCTGCAGGGCTATGTGCACGACCAGGGAGCTGCCCTTGCAGGTGGTGTATCCGGTCATGCCGGCCTGTTTGCCAGCGCCAATGATGTGGCCATCATTTACCAGATGCTGCTCAACAAAGGCAATTATGGCGGCGAACAGTACTTTAAACCTCAAACAGTGGATATGTTTACAGCTAAGCAGTCGGATGTAAGCCGCCGTGGCCTGGGTTTTGACAGGTGGGACCCAGACCTAAGCAAAAAATATCCTTCAGAACTGGCTTCAGCACAGACCTACGGACATACGGGCTATACCGGCACCTGCATATGGGTAGACCCCTCACGCGGACTGGTTTACGTTTTTCTTTCCAACCGTGTAAACCCTGCCGTTAGTGATAAACTCATCAACATGAGGATCAGGGGCCGCATACAGGATGTCATCAATAAAGCAATAGATAAAGGATTAAATTAGGGCTATTTTTTTAGCCCTATTTCCCTTAACCTTTCATCCAGGTACTCACCTGCAGTCATATCTGTATAGGCTTTTGGATGTTCGGCATCAATACAGGATTCCAGACAGGTTAGGTCCATATCACTTCTGGGGTGCAGGAAGAAAGGCACTGAAAAACGTGACGTTTTCATCAGCTCACGCGGTGGGTTTACCACACGGTGGGTTGTCGATTTCAGTTTATTGTTGGTTAAGCGCTGCAGCATATCGCCTACGTTAACTACAATATCGGTATGGTGTGCTTTAATGGGCAGCCATTCGTTGCTGCGGGTAAGCACTTCCAGTCCATCCGCACTGGCACCAATCAGCAAAGTGATCAGATTGATATCTTCATGTGCTCCTGCCCTTACCGCATCGTCTGGTAAAGCATCCGGGTTTTCAATAGGAAAATAATGTATTCCCCTTAAAATGGAATTTCCATTATGTACCTGCTTATCGAAATAAGCTACAGGAAGATTTAAATAGGTAGCTATGGCCCGCAGCAGGTGCTTCCCATTGTTTTCCAGCCTTACATAAATCTCTCGGGTTACCTCATTAAACTCCGGGATTTCGGCAAGATATTCATTGTCAGGGTACTGTTCTTTTATAGGATCGCCATCCGTCACCTCCTGGCCTATCTGCCAGAACTCCTTCAGGTCGGCCGTTTTGGCTCCTTTTGCCGTTTCTTTACCCGGGCTCGTATAACCGCGCTGACCGGCAAGCTCCGCTTTTTCATATTGCTGTTTCTGTTCAGGTGTTAGCCTGAACGCAGCCTGTATATTCTGGTACAACTTATCAATCAGTTGCTGGCTTACGCCATGATTGGTAATGGTCACAAAGCCCGAATCATGGAATGCCCTGCCCAGTTCATCAGAAAATTTTTTACGTTGTTCATCATTTCCGTTAATGTATGAACCCAGATCTAAACATGGAATATAAGGTGTTGACATCGCTTTCTTTTTATAGGTAATATCAAGCTAATGTAAGAAAAATCGGAATAAACATGAATGGAAAAACTAAAAGCGCTGATGTTGCGTAACTTTAACAGAGAGATGGTTCTCTGACACAGAATTTTAGGTTATGAAGTATTTATCAGTTATAGTTTTGATCCTTTTATCAGTGAACGCTGCAGATGCACAATCGAAAAAACTGCAAAAAGCAACTTTTGGTATGGGCTGCTTCTGGTGTTCCGAGGCATTGTTCCAGCGGTTAAACGGGGTCACTGCTGTTCGCTCTGGCTATGAGGGCGGCAATGTTTCCAATCCTTCCTACGAAGATGTATGTACCGGAACTACCGGCCATGCGGAGGTGATAGAGGTTACTTACGACCCTGCAAAAATCAAATATGAGGAACTGCTGGAGGTTTTCTGGAAAAGCCATGATCCTACTACATTAAACAGGCAGGGAGCAGATGTAGGCACACAATACCGCTCTGTCATCTTTTACCATAACGAAGAACAGAAACAGCTGGCCGAAAAGTATAAAAAGGAGCTAAACGATACCAGGGCCTTCGATAAACCGGTGGTTACGGCCATCAGCAAAGCGGCCCCTTTTTACCTGGCAGAAAATTATCACCAGGATTATTTTAACAAAAACGGCAGCGCACCTTATTGCCGCATGGTAATCCTGCCGAAGATGGAGAAGCTGGAAAAGCTTTTTAAGGCCAGGCTTAAGCATTAATCCGGAGCCGCAAAGATTTTCCCTGCCGCAGATATGATAATTTGAATTTATCCGTTGTTAGTTATTAACAAAATATCCGATTAAGGAAATGAAAAAACTATTGCTTGCGCTGTCGCTGGCCCCGATACTGATCTGGAGCTGTAACCATGAGACAAAATCTACTGCTGCTGCAGACACCAGCTCAATATCCGGCACGGTTGACACCACTAAAACAGACCATAATGCAACAGCCGATCCGCACAATGCACAAAACTCGCTGGACTGGAACGGTACCTATAAAGGTGTTACACCCTGCGCCGATTGTGAAGGGATAGAGACCGAGGTTACCTTAAACCCCGACCTGAGCTTTCTGATCAAAACAAAATACAAAGGAAAAAGCGATAAGGTTTATGAAGAGAAAGGCAAATTTAAATGGGATGCAACAGGCAGTAAAGTTACATTGGAAACCGTTGATCATCACCGATTGTTTTTTGTAGGGGAAAATACGCTTACCCAGCTGGATATGGATGGCAATAAGGTAACCGGCGCACTTGCAGACAGCTATGTGCTAAAAAAATAATTTACCGGGCTTCTGTTTAATAATGTCACTATATTCGTATAAAAACTTATACCGTGAATTACAGAACGCTGCTTTTAACCTGTCTTTTGCTTGCCTGCGGACTGTATGGCTCTGCCCAGGTTAAAGAAACCTTTGCATACAGCACAAAAGATACCCTTTCCCTAAAACTCGACATTTACAGCAATCAGGACCTGCAGGTAAAAAAGCCCTGCATTATTTTTGCTTTTGGGGGCGGCTTTATCCGGGGCACACGGGACGACAAATATTACCTGGACTATTTTAAAAAACTGGTTGAGCACAACTACAAAGTGATCTCTATTGATTACCGGCTTGGGCTGAAGGGTGAAAAATGGCCAACGGTATTCAATACCAGTGTACTTAAAAATGCCATTGCCTATGCAGTAGAAGATATGTACGATGCCACGAACTACCTGATTACCCATGCAGACAAGCTGGGCATTGATACCTCAATGGTGATCCTTTCCGGATCGAGCGCCGGAGCAGTCACCAGTTTACAGGCCGATTGGGAGAAAAGGAACAACACTGCCATCAGTCAGAAATTGCCGCAAAGTTTTCAATACAAGGGCATAATTGCCTTTGCGGGCGCCATTTTAAGTTACACCGGCAAACCCGGCTACAAAATACCGCCTGCACCTACCATGATGTTCCACGGTACTGACGATAAGATTGTGGTTTACAACAAAGTTAAGCTGTTTAACCGCGGTATGTTTGGTTCCAGGTACCTGGCCAGCCTTTTTAAAAAACAGAGCTATCCTTATTATTTCCAGTCTGTACGCAACATAGGGCATGACATTGCCGGTACGCCCATGCACAATAACCTGGATGACATTCTGTGGTTCATCCGGACTTATATAGAACAGAAGAAGCCCTACCAGATGGAAGTAGATTTTAAAGCACTTTAAAGGTGCGTGCAATAAAATCGAGAACCTTATTCCGTTTATTTTTGTTTTAGCAAAAGACTGCAATGCAGCAGTCTTTTATTTACCGTCATGGAAAAGATCTTGCAGAAACAATGGGAAGAAAGAGATAAAAAATTGTACAAGGCCGTGATATTTAAAGATTTTCAGGAAGCATTTACCTTTATGATACGTGTAGCTTTCCTGGCCGAGAAACACAACCATCACCCCAAATGGACCAATGAATGGAATAAAGTAGAAATCTGGCTGTCCACCCACGATGCCGGTAATGTGGTTACCGAAAAGGACAGGAACCTGGCCAAAGAAATCGATAAATTGCTGGAGCCATCGGCTTAAACATCAATTTTATCCATTTTGCAATGCCGCATCCACGCACATCGCATTAAAATAACGCATTCCAGTCCTCGTACAAAGGCCTCCCTATTCAGATCGAACCAGCTAGGTCTTTTGAAAAATTATCCGGCTGAAAGCCTAAACACACATGCCGGGAAATAGATTTTATTGCGGCAGAGCTGAAATTCCTCAGGATATCTTTTGGATCGGAGTTTGGTAAGCAATAGGACTAAATAGGGTCAGGTAAATACCAAATCAAGGTCTGACTGAGGTCTGCTTCGAAACTTATTGGGATAAAAGGTACCTTTTCCCAATAAAACCTTAAGCAACCTTGGACCAGCCCTTGATTTGTCCAGTAGCTGATGCTTGTTAACCTGCAAGTTAAGTATTCTGGAGCCTCCGCTTCATTCATGCTTTACTCAATTATTTGATTGATCGGAGAGCTCCCGACATGAAGTCAAAAAAAAGGCCCTGAATGTAATACCAGGGCCTTTTTGATTTAAAAAATAAGAATTAAGGAAACTTAACCCCTCTGAACTTAGTCACATCTACAACAGGAATGCTTGCACCATATTTATCGTTAATGGCTTTTATAAATGCATTGGCAGTTATGGCATAACCCAGCGGCGTTAAGTGGATGCCATCCAGTGAAAACAGGTTGCCCTGGATAAATGCCGCACTAACCGGGATACCGTTTGCAGATTTGCCTCCGGCATACTCATTCAGCATGGCATAAGCATCCATCAGGGCCAGGCCCTTTGCATTGGCAATGGTTTTAATACTGGTATTATAGGACGCGATATAGTCGTTCACTATGGCCACTTCGGCCTTATCCAATACATATTTGCTCTCAACCGGATTTAAAGGATGCAGGCCATAAGGAATACCCTGTCCGTTCGGCTTGCCCATTACATTTGCTGAACTTAAAGGCAGGGTAAACAGATCTTCAGCAGTTGCAACCCTGGCCGGGCCAGTACCAGGCTGAATGTAAATATCTTTTACCGAAGCCCCCGTCGGGGTAGCATTAATAGCCGCCAGTAAGGTTTTTAAAGTTACAGTATTGAAATAGGCCGTACTGGTTACTCCCGGAATGGTGGCCACTACACCCTTGGCACCATTTTTTGTCAATTCATTAATCACTGTACTATAAGCACCGGAAAAAGTACTTTTTGCAGTTGGCAATTCGCCGGTAGCACCTGCACTGGCATAACCCAGGATGTCATTGTTTCCCAGCCAGCAGCTAAAAAATGTCCATGGCTTTGCAGTAGCAAAGCCCAGATAAGTGGCAGTACCTACGCTGGCATCTGGCAGCATCCGCTCAAAATAATTATTCAATGTTCCATACCCCGGAATGTTGGCATGGACCAGTTTAATACCCGGCACGCCAAAATTCTCAATATCGCCAGTATACTTGGTATATAAGACCTGGCTGCCCACCTGCCCGCGAACAGCCAGGTTTGAAGTTTCTGGAACTATAGTGGGCACTCCATTGGTTAAAGCCGTAAGTTTAAGGTAACCAGACCCGTTAAATTTATCTGCGGGGAACAATGGCGTACTGAAACTTCCGCCCCCAACAGCTTTCATCTGTGTACCGATCAGCTGTGGATAGGAGCTCTGCTGTACTTCCAGGTACAGGCCTCCGTCGGAAAACCCGGCAGTAAGAGAATTTCCCAGTGCAATGTAACGGGTAAAATCGGCATTGCCCTTGGTTGGGGCAACGGTATCAATGCTGGGTTTGCAGGATGCCAGTCCGAGAATGGCCAGCGCCAGCGCGCTTTTATAAAAGTATGTTGATTTCATGATGTTCGGGTTAGAAAATTAGAATTTATAGGACAAGGACATACCAGGAATATAAGCTACGGTTTTAAATGTACCGCTCAGGTTGGTCTCAATATTGGTCTCTGTCCTGGATTTCACGTTCTCGTAAAGGAAAGACAAGTCGATGTTAAACCTTTCTGAAGGTTTAAGGCCAATACCTGCACTCAGAAGCAAGCGGTCTGCATCAGGAACTTCAGGTGTCACATAGCCCTTTCCTACCGGGCTCAGGGCATAACCTACCCCTGCCCGTAAGGTGAGGAAGGAAGTGGTTTCGTTCTGTATCCCCGCACGGAAAGTAGCGGCATCATGATAATTACGGGCTGATGGTGTAGAAGTGCCATTGTCGTAATAAAAAGTAAGGTCTTTATAAGCATGCCACCATACCCAGTTTACGTCGAGCGCAATAGTGGTTTTTTCGGAAGGGTAAAAGCCAAAGCCAACGGTACTGGTTGCAGGCAGGGGCAGCGTGGCGTCAAAGCTGCTTGGCAATAACGGAGTTACAGAAGCCGGGGCATTAAAGAAATTGGCTTCTCCGCCCTCAACCCTGGCCGTTACCTGCGAGCGGTGGCTTAGGCCCACGGAAATTCCGGAAACGGTTTTGATAAAGATACCTGCATTCCAGCCAAAATCTTTTGAATCACCTTTGAGCTGGGCTGTGGTCTGCTGCCCGTTATTGGTATAAGGCAAAGCTTTTCTAAGATCGACATGCCCCAGTGAATACACCAAACCACCGCCGATACCAATGTTATCTGTAATCCTTAAACTCAAAGTAGGCTGTATAAAAATTGCACGTAAATCTAGCGAAGTAACCGTATACTTACCGGTCCAGTCCTCGTTCCAGTGCATAGCGCCTCCAAATGGAGTATAGGCTCCAATACCAAACCTCAGGCGGCTTTCCGGAGCGCCAAAAACCGCATAGGCCGCAAATGGGGTGGGAACTTTATTTTTATTATGCTCTACTGTCTGGGTGCCGGTTTCGTTAAAAGCAGTTTTAAGCCAGATACCATGCGCACCCACCTGTACACCGTTCTTTTTAAGAAAAGAAACAGCACCGGGGTTAAAAAATACAGCGGCCTCATCAAGGGCAAGGCCTGTGCCTGCACCCCCCATTGCAGTTTGTTTCTGCCCCTGAAGGTTGACCTGGAAAGATTGGGAAAAACCCAATACCGGAATGGCAAATAGAATACCGAATAGAATCTTTTTCATGGGTAAAATTGGTTAGACGTTAAAATGTTGCTAGTTAAGCTAACAACAATTGTAAATGAGTGTAAGTTTTAGCTAATATATAACTATGCATGCATAATAAAAATTATTTTTCATTTAAAAGTCAAATCGCAAAGAATGTTTGTATTCAAAAGAATAACATGCATACATTTGCTAACGGTGTTAACATTTAGTAGCACCGCTAGGTTATCAATTTATAAAAGATATTTAATTACAATAATATGAGCTTAATAGAAGCATTGAACTGGCGTTATGCCACTAAAAAAATGAATGGACAGCCTGTACCGCAGGAAAAAGTTGACCAGATATTGGCTGCTGCCCGTCTTGCACCTACATCATCAGGCTTACAGCCCTTCAAGATCATTGTGGTGACAAACCAGGAGCTGAAAGAAAAAATCAAAGCGGTTGCTTATGGGCAACAACAAATTACCGACGCTTCTCATGTACTGATCTTTGCAGCTTGGGACAATTATACTGAAGAAAGGATCAGGGGAATATTTACACATACCAATAACGAACGTGGTGTACCGGAGTCGGCTACAGCAGATTATGTGAACAACCTGGTGAACAATTATACCAACAGAACTTCAGAGGAGAATTTTCATCATGCCGCCAAACAAGCCTATATAGGTTTTGGGGTTGCCCTGGCCGAGGCCGCCTTGTTAAAAGTGGATGCTACACCGATGGAAGGCTTTGAGCCAGCAAAACTGGACGAGCTCCTGGGCTTAAACAAAATGGGGTTACGCAGCACCACCATTATGCCGTTAGGCTACAGGGATGAGGCCGGCGACTGGCTGGTAGGTCTGAAAAAGGTACGCACCCCTTTAAAGGACTTCATTATTGAATTTAAATAGTTGTAAAAGGCCGTCCTCCGACGGCCTTTTTCTTTTGCCCTTAACTGTCAAAAAATGTTAAAGATGCAAGGTTGTTGACCTATTCATTTCATAAATGAATATATTAGCAATATTATTGTATACATACGTTTTGATGAGATTTATAAAATTTGCAATCGCCCTTATAATACTTTCAGTTACTGTGCAGCTTTCTGTATTTGCGCAGCAGGATAGTGTCGTTTTAGATAACATTCTAAAAAAAACAAAAAAAGTCAGCGATGAGCGCCCGGTAGAAAAGGTTTACCTGCATTTTGACAAACCTTATTACAGTGTTGCAGATACCATTTGGTTTAAAGCCTATTTAACCATGGAACAGAACCTGCTTTCGCAGCTCAGCAAAATTGTGTATGTAGATGTGATCAGCAACAAGGACTCCCTGGTCCAGACCATAAAATTACCGGTTACAGGTGGTGTAGCCTATGGAAACATTCCCCTTACCCCCGGGACCTACCAGCAGGGCAACTATTACTTCAAGGCTTATACCCTCTGGATGCTGAATTTTGATGACGCTTATTTTTTCAGCAAGACCATCCCTGTTGGTGAGGCCATAGACAAACAGCTGAATACCCATTTCAGTTATAAAACTACCGGAGCAGACAAAGCCCAGGTGATTGATGCGGTGGTACAATTTAAAAACCGCGACAATGTGGTTCAGGCCGGTAAAACCGTAAACTGGAAAGTGCTGTCCAATTATGATATTGTAAGTAAAGGCAAAGGGCTTACTGATCAGAATGGTATCTTAAGGATCAAAATTGATCCCAGAAAAGCAGAGGGCATCCAGAATGGGGAGCTCATTACCGATATCAATTTAACAGAAAAAGATGTGCAGACTGCATCTTTTAAGCTAAAGCCCACCCTGGCATCGGCTAATGACCTGCAGTTTTTCCCTGAAGGTGGTGAACTGATTACAGGGATAGCCACAAGAATTGGTTTCAAAGCCATCAACAGCAATGGGGTCGGCATAAATTTAAAAGGTTCTATTGTAGACAATGGAGGCAATAAGCTCAGTGATATCAGTTCTTCCAACCTTGGCATGGGTTCTTTTTACCTGAATGCCGAGGCAGGAAAGTCCTATAAAGCAAATGTAACCTTTGCAGATGGCAGCACAAAAAGTTTCGACTTGCCTAAGAGCCTGGAAAGCGGCATCGCAGCTCAGGTAAACAATACCGATTCCCTGGCGTTTAACCTGAAAATTGTGGCCAACGACCCATACTATCAAGCAAACAAAGGTAAAACCTTATTTATAGTAGCTACAAATGGGGGTATCATTTATTATGCGGCAAAAACCAAACTGAACACACAGGTTACCTCTGCCCGTATTCCGAAAGACAAGTTCCCGGCAGGCATCGTACAGATTACTTTGTTTAATGAAACCGGGAATCCGATAAGTGAACGACTTGCCTTCAACTATAGGACTGACGGGCTAAAGCTGAACCTAAAAAGCGATCTGCCTACTTACAAACCACGTCAGAAAGTTAAACTGGCCGTTAGCGCAAAGGACGGGGAGCAACTGGCTGAGGGTAATTTTTCTGTGTCGGTTACCGACGAACAAAAAGTGCTGGTGGATGAAAATTCCGAGATCACCATATTAAGTTCGTTATTGCTGACTTCTGATTTGAAGGGCTATGTGGAGAAACCGAACTATTATTTTAACAAAACCAATGCAAAAAAACTGGCCGACCTGGACGTGCTGCTGCTCACCCAGGGTTTCCGGCGATATACCTATAAAGAGATCATTGATGGTAAATATCCGGCCATCTCCTTTTTACCGGAACAAGATATGCGCTTAACTGGTACCCTGCGGGACAGAACAGGCATGCCTGTAAGAAAAGGCACTTTACGTTTAACTGTTCCGGGAACAACACAGGCCAAAGAAGTAATGACCACTGCACTGGGTGTTTTCTCTTTCCAGAACCTTACTTTCCAGGATTCCTCTGATGTGGTGATCAATGCCAAATATAGTGTTAACGGAAACGGGCCTATGATTATGCTGGATGGACAGCCAGCCCCACCGGTAACCGGGAACCCGCATCCGGGAGAAGAAATTACAAACATAGACAGTGCCATGTCTTCCTACCTGAACAACAGCAAAAGACAGTACAGCTATTTACGCACACTTAAAGAAGTAAAAATTGAAGGTGCCAAAGCCAAAAGACCAAGCCATTCTGATTATCCTTCACTTTCTGGTTTAAGCTCCATCAACGCTACCGTTATAGAAGGCGATCGCTTCCAGGGCTGTAACATCCTGGCCCTGTGTTTACAGACTATGGCTACAGGACTGACCTTTTTTGAAGACAAATTTTATGTTACGCGCGACTACAATGCAGGCAGCAGGGTTCCTGTACAGATCTTTTTGAACGGGATGCCAATTGACTATATCGGACTTGGGAGCGTACAATCCTCAGATGTAGAAAATGTAGAGGTATTTACCAGGGATGATCTGGGCACGGTAAACCGGATGTACAACACCAACGGCGTTTTGGTGATCAATACCAAGAAAGTCCCTAAGGGCACAAAAATGAGCATGGAAGAGTTCAAAAAGCTGATCCCTGATCCTGCGGTTCTTAAAATTAAACCAAAAGGTTACAGCAAACAGCGTGAATTTTACATGCCTAAATATGTAAATGCCGCGGCAACCTATAACTTTAATGATCTGCGCAGTACCATTTACTGGAACCCTAAAGTGGTTACCACTGCCGCAGGAGGTTTATCGCTGGAGTATTACAATGCCGATGGCAAGGGTACTTACAAAGCGGTGATAGAAGGGGTAGACAAAAACGGGAACGTAAGCCGCGCTGTCTACCGCTATACTGTTAAATAAGTTTATTCTTCCTCTTTTTTTGGTTCTTCAATGGGCAAATGCTTGCATTTCAGCCCGGATTCGGTCATTACCCAGTCTGTGAACTCGGCATCACCGGCATTGTCGTTACAGGTCCAGTAATCGTAAATGGAAAGATACCTGTGCAGTGACCTGCTGACCCTGATCTGGGTGCCTACCGGGACTTTCATCGTCAATGCCACTTCCTGTCCTCGCCAGTTGGCATTTTTTGGCAGCCACAGCATCGGGCCAAAATTCAGTACTGCGCCCTGCTGCAGAAAACCGTAGTGGACATTCTGTGCGTTCTTTAAAGCGGCTTCAAAGGTTTTGCCCCTTGCTTTGTAATTCTGGCTGATCTCGGTCTTGCCGTCCTCGCTTTTTTCTATCCTGATCCAGATGTTCCGGGGCGCATCAAAATCATCGTCACGATCGTCCAGAATTCTTCTCTCTTTATAATTCTGTGGGTCAATACCATAATTAAGGCTGTCTTCCTTCGTGAAAAACTTAGTAAAATCGGCCTTTAAGGTATATTCCTTAAAAGGCCTGATGGCCGTATTCTGTGTAAACTCCGCGCCTTCTTTAAACTCCGACGATATTTTGGCTACATAATAAATACCAAACACCACGCTGCCCAGCCATACGATCAGCATTCCAAATGAAAAGGCTTTGTTTATGGGCTTACCGTTGAAAGCAACCCGCAGCGAGAAAATAATAAGGGCCAGTACCGGAATACCAAACAAGAGGAGTGCTGCAAAAACCACTGCGGGGATATACTCCTGGTTGATGATGTTCAGGGGAAAATAACTGAAGATATCAGCATCCCAGAAACCAAACAGCGCCGCAGCAGCCGAAATGAGGGCCAGTATAAGGAATGACCCAAAAACCGTAATGCTGATGGCAATGACTTTAAGGATAATCCTTCCTGTTCCCTGCAGAAAGTTCCAGATCACTTCAAAAAATTCTGCTACAAAACCTTTGGATTGTTTAACCAATGGATGCTGATGGCTGTTGGCAAAGCCACGTAAAGTGGGTTCCTCACCGTACATCGACATCCGTTCAAAACGTGTTTTTGCCTTTGGCACCATGATCCAGAAAATGATATAGGCCAGCAAGCCCGAACCAAAGATGAAAATGGTAAGAAAAGTAAACAACCTTACCCATTTCACATTCAGGTCCAGGTAATGCGCCAAGCCAGCGCATACTCCGGCAATCATAGCCTGGTCGGTATCCCTGTATAATTTCTTTATGGAATCGTACTCCTGCGGGGCGGCATATTTTTCATCTGTTTCTTCTGAAGTTTCAAAATCCTTTACAGAGCCCATCTGCTGCATAACGGATTGAACATCGGCAATACCGATCACCTGCTTTTGCTGAACGCTCAGCATTTCAGCAAACATCTCTGCTATGCGGTTTTCAATGTCCGTTACAATTTCAAAATCATCTGCATTTCTTGCAAAGTGCTGCTTTACCTCGTTCAGGTAAATGGTAAGCATTTCATAGGCATCCTCTTCAATATGAATAATGGAGTTGCCAATATTTATGTTGTGTGTCTTCTTCATGAGTTTGTGGGATTAACTGGTCCTTTTGATTCCTGATCGGCTACCTTCCTGGATGTATTTATGGCATATTCAAGCTCCTGCCAGGTGGTATCCAGCTGCTTTAAAATGGCTTTGCCATCTTCGGTTAGCATGTAGTACTTGCGTGGCGGGCCCGAAGTTGATTCTACCCAGTTGTAGCTCAGCAAGCCATTGTTCTTCAAGCGTGTAAGCAAGGGATAAAGTGTGCCCTCTACCACCAGAAGCCTGGCTTGTTTCAATTCTGCGATGATATCTGAAGCATAAATTTCGCCTCTTGATATAATGAGCAGGACACAATATTCAATTATGCCCTTCCGCATTTGTGTTTGGGTATTCTCTGCTATCATAATACAAAGTTATATGCTTTATATAGTAATATGCAATACATAGTACTATAAAAACAACAAAATAAAAATTAAAAGTCTGATTATCAATACAATTAATTTTTCATAAAAAAAGAAATTCGATATTTAAAGAAGAAAAAAGGTGGAAAAACTAAAGTTTTCCACAATTCCACATATTTAATGCATTATGGCTTGGCCTTTGATAGTATTTGGGTACATCTATCAAAATTACATCTACCTATGTTAATCAATCTTAATCCCATTCTTCAGGTTTTTGCCAGGCAAAAGGAAGAAAAAAAAGAAAGAGTACTGAGCCGAAAAGAATGGATCAATGCCGATCGGATTGTAATGATTATACTTTTTCTGGGTGTAATTATAGGCGCAATTGTCTTTTCCTGATTGATTTAAAGTAATAAAGTATCAATTCTATGGGCCTGAACCCTTTGCTGTTGGGGCGACCAGCTGTAAATGGTAAAATGTCCGTCCTGAGAGGCAACCAGCGCCATGGCATCTCTCTGATCGTGAACAAACTGGGCAGCCGAAAGGTGCCGTGTGCCCCCTACTTTAGAAGGATGGAGCACTACCGCAGCGCCCCCAATAATCGGTTCCGAAAAAGAGAGCTCATCAATATTTTCTTTTCCTTTGGCCCTTCCTATTTTGGCACCGAAGGCGAGCAGTTCGTATGATGTACTGATCACCGTGGCACCATCTACAGCTGTTAATCCCGCCAGGTGCTCTACTTCACGTTTAAGCGCCGTTTGCCAGAAGATCTGGCTAGCCTCCTTCCTCTCCTGCTGCAGCAACTTGGAGAGCCCGGTAAATGAAGGTTGAATACCATATTGTATAGGCTTAATGATAGACTGCAGCCAGTTCCTGGTTTCATTTGGCACAACAAGCAGCGTACCACCCCGGCCATGGGCACGCATAGAAACCGCAAGCTGGATGAGCACATTGACAGCATCGTTCCAGTAGGAAGGTGCGGTTAAATCGAGCAGCGACAACAGCATTGGCGGACAATCGGGCAGGCTGCTGTGGTGGCTTTCTACAACTTTGACCTGATCGCCCTTCAATACGGCCAGGTTAGTAAATTTACCGAAACCATAAATGCGGCGGTGTTTAATGACCAGCAATGCCGGCTCAGATACATCCACCACAAAACAAAAGTTGGGTATGCTTACCGTAGTTCCCCATACATACAATTCCCCTTCTTCAATCCAGATGCCCAGATGTATGCCCGCGCGTTCAACACCAGGAGCAATTTTTGTTAAAGTACCGGGATTTAAAGGCAGCCGCTGCTTAAAAAGCAAGGGGTTTCCGGCCTGCTGGGGTGGCAAATAAGCAAGGGATATTTTTGGGGAATGGCCCTCTTCTTTACGCAGACTGGCCCAGAATGTCGCATCCAGAATGGCTTCAACCACGTCTGCAGTAGGCAACGGCGCCAGGTCCTCTTCTCCGCTTTCACTGGCAGCACTAAGGTGTTGCGCAAAAATGGCTTCCACTTTTGGGGCAATAACTTTTGCTGCCTGATAGGTTGTGCGGTAGATCATGCCCTAAAGTTAATTCATTTAGGGCAAAACACCACATCATTTAATTGTCAATCTCACACCCATAAAGCCCCTTATGCGCTGGTTTGGCCCGTATACATAGGTAGGGTCAAAAGTCAGATTATAGGGATTGTCTACCTCAGGATGTTTATCAAAGGGATCATTTGCGCGGGCAATGATAAAGGGATTGCCCCGGTTAGGTGTCCAGTTGAGCAGGTTTTTAACACCGCCATAAAGCTCTATCTTTTTAAAGCCCCCGAAAGTAAGCTGAATGTTCTGTATGCTCCATGTTGGTGAGTATTCCTTACGCGGATCAAGCTCATTTAATAAGGGCAGGCGCATCGGGCTATAAATATTGCCGGTATAGTCCAGCGTTAGTTTTAAGGGCCTGATCTTGTAGGAAACCGCCCAGTTGCCCGAAAACTTTTCAGTGAGGATCTGCTGTTTTTTAACACCGCTCTCATAAGTAGCCACATCCTGATAGGTACCCCCAAATATGATTTTCAGGCCATTGGTAAGGGTGAGGTCTATATTGGTGCTGAGGCCCTTACTTACCGCATATCCATCCAGGTTATCGTAAATGATCTGGTTGGGATTGGTGTCAAAATCTCCTATAATCCTGTTGTTGAAATGGGTATAAAAAGCAGATGATTCTATACCGAAAAATGTTCCGTTGGACAGGTATATTTTTTTCAGGTAGTTCAGGTTTACATTGTATGTTTTTTCGGGTTTCAGCTCATTTACCACCTTTACTTCCCTCGCCCCGGTTAATGCAGCATGGTCCTCCGTAAAAATATTGACCACCCTGAAACCTGTACCGGCATTTAAGCGGAGGATGTTATTGTCGTTGATGCTCCATTTATAGGCCAATCTCGGTGTAAATATATTACCGTGTACAGAATTGTAATCGTACCTGAACCCGGCCAGGAACTTATGCTTTGGGGCCAGTGTAATTTCGTCCTGTACAAAAACCCCGGGCAGCCAGGTATTTTTTTTCAGGCTTTGGTTCATACTTGTGGTAGCTGGCGTATTGTCGTCGTAATAGGTGTAACGCATTGCTGCACCAAACAGCAGGTCGTGATTATTTATTTGCTTGTCCCAGGTAAGCTGTGCAAAGCCGATTTTCTGTTCGGCAATGTAAGAAGTGATTCCATAGCGGCTGTCCTGATCGTGCTCGTTATAAGAAAAGGCAAGGAATAGTTTTTCACTGACCGGGAGCTGGTAATTTCCGATCAGTTCCCAGCGATTGGTATAAATGCTTTCCCCATACACTTCATCCCCTCCTCTGTAGCTTTTATTCCATTGCATTTCCCCGCCCCAGCGGTCTTCATAAACATATCTTCCGCCCAAGGTAAATATCCGATCATATTTTCTTTTAAAATTCCATTTCTGGAACACGGAAACGCGGTCCTGCAGCGTTACATCCGTAAAATTATCGTGGTTATCATCTATAGGATGCCCGTATTTGAAGTAATTAACCCCGGTTAACACATCTGTGTTTTTACCCGCTTTAAATTTAAAGCCCAGATCGGTATTGAATTCCCGGTAGCTGGTTGCAAAAATATCAGCAGAAAATAAAGGGGCATTTTGCGGCTTTTTAGTGATGATATTGATCAGTCCTCCTACGGCCTCACTTCCATACAGGGATGAAGCCGGCCCTTTCACAATCTCAATCTGCTCTACAAGCGAGTTGGGGATGCCCGACAGGCCATAAACGCTGGAAAGACTGCTCACTATAGGCATGCCATCAATCAGGATCATAGTGTATGGTCCTTCCAGACCATTGATATGGATATCGCCTGTATTGCAGATATTACAGTTTAACTGCGGGCGCACCCCATTTACATTCTGCAGGGCCTCGAAAATACTTGGCGTAGGGTTCTTTCTGAAAAATGCAGGGGTATAGACCTCTACAGGCACCGGACTTTCCAGGCGTCTTACCTCCTTCAGCGTTCCGGTTACCACCACCTCGTTCAGGTCGTTCTGGAAATTACTCAGGTCAAAATCTATTTTTAGGTTTTCATTTGGCTTCAACGCAACTGTTTTAATCATTTTTCTAAAGCCTACGGCAGACACCTGGATTTTATAATTAGCCGGAGCTACTTTATCGAAAGCATAATTTCCCGCACTATCTGTTTTTATAAGCAATGATGTGCCCTGCAAGCTAACGTTTACGTTTGAAAGTGGTTTGTTTTCCGCTGATACCTGTCCCTTAATATGGCCCGGTTGGGCCAGGGACTGAAATGAAAACAGGATCGAAAAAATAAGGGTTATGGAAAAGTATTTCATTTATCTAATTTAATATTAAACATCACAAAACTATAAAAGTTAGATTAACCTAACAAATATAATTTGAGAATTATTATTTTATATTTGCGTTATGCTATCTTATACGGAAGAAAACTACTTAAAGGCTTTGCTCATGCTTAGCTTTCAGAACGCAGAAAGACCAGAGGCCGGCACCAATGAAATGGCCGCATATTTGGGTGTAAAACCCGCTACAGCCACGGATATGCTGAAAAAGCTGAAAGAAAAAGAGCTGGTAACCTATCAGAAATACGGGAAGATCTTACTGACAGATTTGGGCAGAAAAAAAGGGATAGCGATATTGAGGAAACACCGCTTATGGGAAACCTTTTTATATGAAAAGCTGGATTTTAGCTGGGATGAAGTGCATGAAGTAGCCGAACAACTGGAGCATATCCAGTCGGCCAAACTGGTAGATAAGCTGGAAGAATTCCTGAATTTCCCTGAATTCGACCCTCATGGGGATCCCATTCCAAAAGCAAATGGCGATATTCCGAGCATTGATAAAGTACTTTTATCAGAAATAAAAGCGGGCGAAACCTGTATGGTTGTGGCGGTTAAAGATACTTCTGCTGTATTTCTGCAATACCTGGAGAAACTAAAGATCACGATAGGCACCACAATAAAAGTTTTAGAGTTAATTGATTTTGACGGATCCCTTACCATCGGGATTGAGAAAGAAGAAGCAAGAAGTGTTTCCATGAAGTTTGCGGAAAGTCTTTTTGTAAGGAGATAGTCGTAAGTTTGTATCTATGTCTACAGAGATAAAATGCCCCAATTGTTCGCATACCTTCCCTATTGAGGAGGTAATGGCAGAGGAATATAAAAAAGACCTTCGCGAAAAGATGGTCTCTTTTACCAAACAAAAGGACGAGGAATACAATAAAAAGCTGAACGAATTTGCCCAGCAGCAGAAGCAGCAGGAACAGGCTTTCGAGCAGCAGAAACAGCAACAGGCCCAGCTATTTGAACAAAAGCTGGAAGCTGAAAAAAAACAGCTGCAGCAGGTGCTGGAAGAAAACCTCCGAAAAAGCATTGCCTCCGATTTTGAGAACAAGCTGCAAATGCTGGACAATGCCAATAAGGACAGCGAAGAAAAATTAAAGCTTGCACGTGCAAAAGAACTGGAATTCCTGAAAAAGGAACAGGCCATGAAAGAGAAGGAAGCGGAGCTGGAACTGGAGGTACAAAGGAAACTTCAGGAGCAGCGTACCGAAATGGTAGAGCAGATCCGTAAGCAGGAAGCCGAAAAAAACAGTTTAAAAGAGACTGAACACCAGTTAAGGGTGAAGGAGCTCGAAAAGCAGCTTGACGACCAAAAAAAACTGGCAGAAGAAATGAAGCGGAAGGCCGAACAGGGCTCTATGCAACTGCAGGGCGAAGTACAGGAACTGATCCTTGAGGAGTTGCTCCGGAATACTTTTCCGTTCGACCTGGTTACAGAAGTCGGGAAAGGGGTTAGAGGGGCCGACTGCGTACACCACATCAGGAACCAGTTTGGCCAGGAATGCGGTAAGATCATCTATGAGAGCAAGCGGACCAAGGACTTTTCTATGGAATGGATTGAAAAGCTGAAAAAAGACATGCGCAGCATGGGTGTAGATGTAGCCGTAATTGTAACCCAGGCTTACCCGAAAGGCATGGATTGCTTTGGAGAAAGAGATGGGGTATGGATCTGTTCTTTTGACGAGGTAAAAGCAGTATCCTATATCCTCAGGGACGGGATTGTAAAGCTGTTCAGTGCGGCCAAATCACAGGAAAACAGGGGCGATAAAATGCATATGCTGTACGACTACCTGACCAGCAATGAATTTTCTGAGCAATGGAAAGCCATCCGGGAAGGCTTCATGAGCATGAAACTGTCTATCCAGAGGGAGCGCGATGCCATGGAAAAACTATGGAAGGCCAGGGAAAAACAACTGGAAAAAGTAATGCTGAATGCCGCCCACATCCGCGGCTCCATCGAGGGCATTGCGGGAACAGACAGCATACAGCTGAACCTGACAGATGAGGACGATGAACCTTTATTGCTGGAATAAATGATCTATTCGAATAAGAAAGTACAGCCTTCCGCCAATCTTGCAGCACAGAACGCTAAGATCATTGCAAATGTGAATGCACTTAAAGAAAAGAATCTGCTCAGGATTGAAGGGAATGAGGTGTTTGTATATCCGGCCATATGGAAAGATCAGGCCACGGCCCTGAACTGGATCAAATGCCTGCATATCTATTGCATGCTGAAACATCGTTTTAAAGAGAAAGACCTGCTTGATTTTAAGGATTACACTACAGGAGAGCTGATCGGCACCTTTAAAAACAAAAAAGCGACCGTACTTTTTACTTTTTAGGCTGCCACCTGTTGCAGGCCCACTGCTGCTGCTCGGATGCGGATAAAAAAGACCAGGCTACGAAACGACTGATTTTTTGTCCCTGAGCCATTTCAACAGTCCTGACAACCGCTGGTTTTACCTTTTCCAAAGCTTTATAAATAAAACCTAGGTTGCTGCTTTTGGAAACCAGGCTGCTGAACCAAAGGCATTGACCGGCTATAGCCACACTCTCATTGATCATGTTCCGGATAAAAGCAACCTCCCCACCTTCATACCAGAGTTCTGAATTTTTTCCGCCAAAATTGAGTACTGTTTCTTTCCCCCTATTTTTACCCAGGTTCTGCAGCTTTCTCCTGCTGCCCAACTGTGCCTCTTCGGCAGAAGCATGAAAGGGCGGGTTGCACATACTGAAATCAAACCGCTCCCCCGGCTTAACTATTCCTTTAAAAATATGCCCTTTATGTTGCTGCTGCCGGCAGCCTACTGCATTTGTCAGCGCAGGATTGGCCGCAATAATGGCTTTTGCCGCTTTAATTGCCCCCGGGTCTATATCTGAGCCCAAAAAGCTCCAGCCATACTCCTGTACGCCGATAATGGGATAAATGCAATTTGCCCCCATCCCTATATCCAGTCCTTTAACCTGTCTGCCTTTCGGTGCTACGCCCTTATTTCCTTCGGCCAGCAAATCGGCCAGATAATGGATATAATCGGCCCTGCCGGGAATAGGCGGACAAAGATAATTTGCCGGGATATCCCAATTACTGAGGCCATAAAAATGCTTCAGCAAAGCCTTATTCAGCATTTTAACAGCTGCGGGATCAGAAAAATCGATAGACACGCCCCCATGGGCATTGACTGCCACAAAAGGCTGTAAAGCGGGCAGACTTTTGATCAGCTCAGGAAAATCGTACCTGGACCGGTGCTTATTGCGGGGATGAAGGATATGTTTTTCTTCGGACATGGGTGGTTAAGATGTCTCAAAGGTAAAGCTTTTAGCGAAACTTGGATATGTAAGAAAGTAAGGTTTACTTTGTATGTTTTGCTATTGTACCCAATCAACACCATATGAGCAGGTTTATTAAAAGTTTTGGTTATGCATTTTCGGGACTGGGCCATGCCATTAAAACCCAGCTCAACTTTAGGGTACACCTGCTGGCATTGGCGCTGGTAACTGCATCGGGCTATTGGATTAAACTGACAATCACAGAATGGCTCTGGATCATTGGCGCTGCGGGAATGGTGCTGGTAACCGAGTTGTTGAATACAGCAATTGAGGTATTAACAGACCTGGTTTCCCCGGAGTTACATCCGAAGGCAAAAATCATCAAAGACGTTTCGGCTGCGGCGGTATTGGTTGCGGCACTTACCGCTGTGGCAATAGGCCTGATCATCTTGATCCCAAAACTGCTTTGCCATGCTGCATAAAACCAGGGGCATTGTTTTAAAGACCACATTGTACAGCGAAAACAGCGTGGTGGTACAGATCTTCACTGAAAAGTTTGGCATACAGTCGTACATGATCAACGGGGTTAAAAAGCCCCGGGCAAAGATCAGCATGAACATGCTGCAGCCCCTGCATCTGGTAGATATGGTGGTTTACCATAAGGCCAATACAAATATACAGCGTATTTCTGAACTGCGCCCGGCCCCGGTGTTCAGAAACATTCCTTACGACATCATTAAAAGCACTATTGTTATTTTCCTGAATGAGGTCTTATACAAAAGCATCCGGCAGCAGACGACAGATGAACACCTTTTTGATTTTATTTTTAATGCCATATGCTGGTTTGATGAAACTGAAGAACAAAACGTAAACTTTCATCTTGCCTTTCTACTCAAGCTTTCCAGGTTTTTAGGCTTTGCCCCGAGTACCGAAAACAAAAGCGACCAGAATTATTTCGATTTACAGGAGGGGGAATTCAGATCTATCGTACCTGTACACCCTTATTTCCTGAACAAAGCAGATGCTTTGGTATTCATTTCCTTATTTTCTTTGCCCTTTGAAAAAATAAATGAAATAAATATAGAAAATAAAACGCGCCGCTCCATACTAGATAAAATACTGGTTTACTACACTTTACATACCGCGTCTTTTGGTGAGATCCGTTCCCACCAGGTACTGGAAGATGTTCTGTCTTAAAAAACCACATCTTTTTTTGCAAAAATGATTTTAGGGTGTATATTTGCAATCCCAAAACAAAGGGTTTCTTTGAGAGGGACGAACCAAGGGGAGATTAGCTCAGCTGGTTCAGAGCACCTGCCTTACAAGCAGGGGGTCACTGGTTCGAACCCAGTATCTCCCACCAAAACAGCCGCTCAGCTGTTTCAAAATAAAAAGAGCAGAACCAAGGGGGAGATTAGCTCAGCTGGTTCAGAGCACCTGCCTTACAAGCAGGGGGTCACTGGTTCGAACCCAGTATCTCCCACCAAACAAAAAGCCGTTTTCGATAAGAAGAACGGCTTTTTTTGGCTTCATATGGGGGATTTCGAATACGCAGTATTGTGAGTAAAAGCGAAAAAGAAAAAAGGTTCAGATCTGTTCTTAACCTGCATTCCAATTGAAAATGGCCCCTTAATTCCAGGGGAGCTTGGAGTGGAAAATGGTGTCAGCTAATTATTCACGAATGCTTGTCCTGTCTCCCAGCGTTAGTTCGGCGATTTCGTCTTTCCTTTTGAAAGCAACACCTTCGTGTTGTTGAATGTACCGTATTAAATCTTTTGCTGCCCTAACCATTTGAGGCGTTCCTCCAATTCGATCATGAAAACTTATAGACAATTGTCTTCTTTTAAATTCACTTTCGGCATACAGCTGTTCAAACTCCAGTTTTACCTGATTGAAAAATTGATCGGCTGAAAAGTTTTTCCCTTCAATCAATAGAATATCATTGTTTCGCAGGGTGTAAGGAACGACCGCAAAATCTTGCTGATTGACCTTGATGATAAAAGGCTCGTCTCTGCTCAAATCATCAATGTGATACTTAAATCCAAGCTCCTGTAGTATACTCAGGGTATTTTCACCTCTGCGTAGCCAGTTGGCGTTATAGCCAACTGGATTAAAACCTGTTGTCATTTTGATGGCGTCGACACCATCTTTTATAAATTTCTTTTCTTCTGTATAAGGTAAATTATACTGTGAACTCCAGTTCATGCCGTGGGCCGCCGCTTCGTGTCCGCGGGCCACAATTTCCTTTGCCAATTCAGGGTTTTTTAAAACCGCTGAGCCTACCATATGTGAAGTTACTTTTATTCCCAGCTCATCCCAATTATCCAGCATCCTTGGAATTCCTTCCTTATAGCCATACTGGTACCAGGTAGATGCTGGCAGGTCGATAAATCCTTTCTCCAGATTTTTGGGAAAAGGGCTTTCTGCGTTATCAGGTTGTCCGCCGGCTTCAAACTGCATCGATATTGAAACCACCAATCGTGAGCCATCGCTCCATTTTGTTCTTGTATCCATTTTTTTATTTTTTGTATTGCTGGCCAACAGACGCCCAAATGGCATCATGCTTGCCGCACTTAATAGTCCTGCCTGTTTTATGAATGTTCTTCTTGAATTCATATCGTTCTACTTAAAAAATATTTCATCCAGAGCGATGCTGTTGCTATCAATAAACTGAAGCAAAATGGCAAAGAAAATAATATGAATCAGCTGGGATGGCAGGGCTTCCCAATTTTCGGTCATTGTAGTGCCAAAAATTAACAGCAGCAGAACTATAGCTCCCGCAACTGCTGCAGGCTTGGTAAACAACCCCGTTAGCAACATTAATCCTATGGAAAATTCAGCAACAGGCAGGACGTAACTGAAGGATACTACCAACGCTTTGGGTAACAGCGATTTTTCAAAGCTCCCCACCATCCATTGGCTGAATGCGCTGAGTTTGGGTAAGCGTACCAATCCGTGACCTAACATACTAATGGAAATAGCCAGACGTAGTATCAAAAAAACAAGTGTGTTCATAAAATTCATTTTTAATGTTTGTAATACTGCAAATCTCGTCCTGAATTTTTTGATCTATTTGTACAACTGCTGGAATTATCGGTAAATTTAAAAGATGAAAATTAAGAATCTCCATTTACCCTTTGAAGCCGGCCTGATAGAAACAGATGAATATGTGAGCCAGGAGCACAGAAATACCTATTTTGAAATGTTTTTTATCTTTAAAGGAAAAGGAATTCAGGTGATTAACGAAAATCAACTGGAATACGCTCCCGACAAGCTTTTTTTGCTTTTTCCAAAAGATTTACATGATTTTAAAGTACAGGAAAAAACGAGCTTTTTTTTTCTTCGGTTTAATGAGAGCTACCTGAAGACCCAATCTAAGGAATGGCTGCAGAAGCTGGATTACATTTTCTACAATCACGATCATTTACCCGGCTGTATTCTCAAAAATGTGGAAGATAAACCCTTGATACGAACTTTGGCAGAGGCTATCCTTAAGGAGCAGAAAAGAAAAAATGCATATCAGCAGGAGGTATTGCAACAGCTGATCAACACGATCATTACCATTGCCGCTAGGAATATTGCTTTACTGGGAACAGCAAGACACTATCATCCTTCGCAACCGCTATCGGTATTGGGTTACATACATCAAAACATCTATTCTCCCAATCTGCTAAAGACAGAAGTCATCGCTGAGCATTTTCACGTATCACCCAATTATATGAGCGAGTTTTTCAAAAGACAGACGGGAGAAAGTATGCAGCATTATATTCATTCATACAGAATAAAACTGATAGAAAACAGGCTTTTGTTGACCAACTTCAGGTTGACCGAAATTGCCCTTGAATTTGGGCTAACTGATGTAAGCCATCTCAATAAACTATTCAAAAAATTTAAACAAATGAGTCCCTCTGATTATAGAAGATCAGCCAAATATTCTGGCCTCTAAAACAATAATTTCTAAGGAAAATTCATCAAAAGCTAAAATTTTTGAAATTGGCTCCAGGAAAAGGGCTCCTGCGACATTTAACCTCAATCTTTAGTCTCAAAAATTGACAGACACTGATAATGAGCAGATTGAAGCCAGTTAAAATGGAGTAAATTTTATTTTATTATTTTATAAGGCACATCAAAAGCAGGGAGAACTCAATAAACAATTGAAAAACCATAACAAAGAAAAATGGGAACTTAGACAAAAACAACAAAATGCATTGTTATATTCTGGATGAAATAGCATTTAACCCTTAATCAGGATATGTTAAGATTTCATTCAGGACGATGTCAAGTAATTCCAGAACTGATGTAAAGCAATATCAGGGCTATGCAAGGAGTATACAGACTATATACCTCCCTATCTTCTTCGGACTTTCTTCGGGTTTTCTTCGAGGTTGATTGGGCTGTAGCCGGCCAAAGACTGAATACAAGCCGACGAAGATGCAGCTGAAGGACTACCCAACAATAGCGTTACCAAGGAACTAAGCCGGAAGATCAAAAGCCCTGCAATACCTCGTCAAGCTGCTTTAGGAAAGCCCCGGCATTTTCCTTGTTGAACACCATAGGTGGCTTGATCTTCAATACATTGTGCAGGGGACCATCCGTGCTCAACAGGAAACCACGCGCTTTCATGCGCTCCACTATCTCATCTATTTCGGGTACAGCAGGCTCCAGACTTTCCCGGTTTCTCACGAGCTCGGCGCCTACAAACAAACCTTTTCCTCTCACATCGCCTATAATCGGATGCTTTTCTTTCAGCTTTTCCAGTCCTTCCAACAGGTAATTACCGGTTTCCAGTGCCCGTTGCTGCAGTTCCTCGTCACGGATCACCTCCATAACTGCAATACCGGTTTCCATAGATACCGGATTACCCCCATAGGTATTGAAATACTCCATTCCGTTGTTAAATGCAGCAGCCACTTCTTCGGTAAGCACTACGGCTGCCAGGGGATGGCCATTACCTATGGGCTTGCCCAACACCACAATATCAGGCTCTGCCCCCTGCAATTCAAAACCCCAGAACTGTTCGCCTACCCTGCCAAAACCTACCTGAACCTCATCGGCAATGCACAAGCCTCCGGCAGCACGAACATGACGGTAAACAGCCTGTAAATAACCTTCAGGCAAAGGGATTTGTCCGCCCACCCCCAGCAGGGTCTCGCAAATGAAAGCCGCAACCCCGGTACCTTTTGCGGATAATTCCTTAAGGATATTTTCGATATCTGCAGCATATTTCTGGCCCGCTTCTGCGTCTTCATAACGGTAATTCCCGCGATAGAGATCAGGGTTCATCCCTTTATGGATATAAGGCTGCTGTCCGGGACCTCCCTTGCCATCAAACTTATAGGGGCTCAGTTCCATGGCCACAGTTGAAGTGCCATGGTAGGCATGATCCAGTACAATCACATCTTTCTGTTTGGTAAAATGCCTGCTGATGCGGATGGCCAGGTCGTTGGCTTCACTGCCTGAGTTGCAGAAATAGCAAACCTTCAGCTTTGGTGGCAATGTAGCTGTAATCATTCTGGCATATTTCACCAGGCTATCGTGCAGGTAGCGGGTATTGGTATTCAGCCGGGCCAACTGCTGCTGCATGGCCTTTACCACTACAGGATGGCAATGCCCGATATGGCTTACGTTATTTACACAGTCAATATAGGTGTCCCCTTTATCATCATAAAGGTATTGTAATGCGCCACGTGTGATTTTCAGCTTCTTTTGGTAACTAATGCTCAGGTTGGCACCCACAATTTCCTTTCTTTCCTTTTGCAGTGCTGCATCTGCTGTTTCAGTACCCAATACAGATGGGTGTCCGCAGCAAAGATTAAAACGGTCCTGCACCTTTAATGGATTAAGTTTTATCCATTGGTACAGCAAAGTCCAGGCATCTTTTTCGGATACAAAGTGGTGCGCATTGTTGCTCTGGCTCCGTTTCATGGCCGAAGTGACCACACTCATGCTCAACCGGGCGGCAATGAGGTAATACAAGATGGAGCATTCCTGTTCCGTTAATGGGTTTACGCTGTGGTAACTGTTTAAAAACAGCTCTGCAGCCCTAAGCGGGTCTGCTTTTTTAAACATCAGGTAAGTGCAGGCGACTGCTACATTGTCAACCAGGCAGCTTTCTACCATATCCCCAAAATCTATGATCCCGCAAACTTTTCCATCCTGCACCAGGATATTGTAATCGTTGGCGTCGTTATGGATTACTGCCTTCCTTAAATGCCTGCGCAATGGCAGCACTTCCATTTCGTATTGCAACAGAAAATAAGCCGCCATAGTTCGTTGCTCATGGTCCTGGATAAAATGAAGGTATTGGTGGCAGTCCATTACCTGCGCCAGGTCCCATTCTGTGTATCGATAGGCGGCGGGGAGATGATAACCTCTGAGGTGCTGGTCCATATTGCCCAGCATGGCACCCAGGCTTTGCGGAACCGAATCCGGGCATTCCCCGAGCTCAGCCATGAACGTACCTTCCAGGTAAGAGAGCAGCCTCAGGTAAAGCACATCGCTTCCATGATGTTCAACCGTAAGCCCCCCTCCTTTTAGGTTAGGCATCACCTGCTGTATGCCCAGCTGTTCGTCTTTTTGTTTTAAGAACTGCATTACCCTGATCTGGGCTTCCAGGAAAGCAGGATCTGAGGGGTTGACATTTACCTTTACGATAAATCTGGCTCCCTCATCGGTTTTCAGCAGAAAATTCTGGTCTTCATAACCTGCAATGGACGTAACGTTAACTTCGAGTCCGTACCGGGTACGGACCAGTTCTTCAATATATTTTTCAGAAAGTATCATAAAGCCTGTTCTTTTAATAGCATTAATAAATGGGCGGCCGACCAGCTAAAATTCATGGCATTTAAGCCTTTGCCGCTTAAAGGATGGTAATTTTCGTGGATTGGCCCCTGCAAAGCTAAGCCTTCTGCATGGTTTAAAGTTTGCCGCAGCAATTCAGCAGCCGCTTTCTGATAGCCGTACCGCTGCAGCCCGTTTAAACCGAAGTAGACCTGGTCCAGCCATACCGGTCCGCGCCAATATCCTTTCATCGGGTCGAAGCGCGGGTGATCGGCAGTAAGTGTGGGCAGGGGCAGATAGGTATTGAATTTTTCTTTTTTCAGCATGATATCCCTTACTGCTGCAGCCTGCTGCTGATCTGCCAATCCGGCCCATAAGGGTATCCATCCTTCCGGCCCTTCTGCAGCTATCCAGCTCTTGTCCATCAGCCTGTCGTAATAAAAGCCTTTTTCTGCATGATAAAAAAAAGTGTTGATCTGCTTTTTCAATCCACCCTGCTGCGCCCGCCATGCCCTGGCTTCTGCTGCTCTGCCCAGGGCATCTGCAATTTTTGCGAGGTACTCTTTCTCGGCATACAGGTAAGCATTCAGGTCTACCGATTCCTGGTTGAGCGACCAGGCTTTATCATTGTTCTTCAACAACAGGGCCTGGTCAAAACGTACTGCATTGTCCATCCCGCTTTCCCAGGCTGCGGCAATGCGCGTTCCATCTGTAGCACCATATTCGCAAAGCCCATTCTGGTCATGGTCCCTGTTTTTGTACCACCACTTATGATAACTGACCAATTTGGGGTAAATGTTTTTAAGGAAATCCGGATCTGCCGCACGTGTATGTACCAGCCACACAGCCCATGCCGCCAGCGGAGGTTTGGTATCCCGCAAGTTATTTTCTTTTTTATCGGTATACACACAATCGGCCACCATACCGTGCCCATCCTGATAGTCGAACATAGAAAGAATGTTGCTTATGGCCAGCTCCGGGTTAAAATAACTGATCCCTACTGCCTGTTTCCAGCTGTCCCAGCTCCAGAAACCATAAAAACCCTGGTAGTTCAGCGAGGGGAATACCCCGTCGTGCAGCAGGTCTTTTGCTTTGCTTCTCCAGTTGGTCATTAGCGTAAGAATAGATTTTACGGCAATCCTGCGCTGCACCTCATCTTTGATATTTGCGCCTGAGGCATTAAAATAAGCATTCAGGTAGCCGTTCCAGCGTGCCGTGTTTGTTTTTAATTCTGCATCGAACGGGCGTTGTTTTGTTGCTCCGGAGGCCTGCTGTTCCTCCAGATCGTATCGCTCTATGCGCGAACTGGAATAACTTTTACCTGCCTGCAACAGCAATTTCCCCCGCATAGCGTTATACCTGTTTTTTTCAAGCCGGAAAAGCAGTGGCTCCTGCTTAGGATAGCGCAGCTGAAAGCGGTGCCCCTTGCCAAGATCAGCGCTCAGTGTATTTCCATCTCTCTGCCATGCTACTTCAGCTTTCAGCAAATTGCCCCCCCAGTGGATTTCCAGTTCTTTTTTTGTCCCGGAAAGGTTGGTTATCCTGGTTTCTATCATCGCTTCCCGGTTGGATATGAACAGCAGTTTCAAACTGATCTGCAAACCGGCAACCTTCAGCTCTTGTTGCAGCAAGCCCGGGTAATAATGGCTGCTGCTTTGCGCCTTTTCCAGGTCAATCTGTTTTCCATCGGCCTTCACAGCAAGCCGGGCCACACTATTGGCCAGCCAGTACCCCTCCAGGTCCATCACCATAGGCCCAATAAATGTTCCGTTATCCTGTCTTCCTGCTGGCAAAGTGTAGGCATGCCAGGCCCCCATGTCCGAAAAAACATTGGTTTCTATTTTTTTTGCCTGCTGCACCTGGTAAGCAAGCTTCAATACATCAGGAAAATCCTGACGTGACACCTGGGCAAAAGTATTACCCAGACTGATGCTGCATATTAAAATTAAAAAGTACCTCATCTTAATCCTTTGCTCTTTCTGTTAAAATCTGTTGTTTAAATAGGGGCCTCAGTGTAAAACTATAGTGATAGTCCTGATAGGGGAGCCGGTACTGCGGATGTGTCTGTGCACCCCAGCTATTGTCGCCACCAACGCCCATCTGCTGCATATCAATATTCCACCACACTTTATCTTCAGGCTGCATAGATCCACCATGGACATTTTCCGGGGCATCCTTATCAAAGTCAAGTTGTTTTCTGTCGAAGTGCAGGATCCCTGTGCTCAGTTCCTCCTTCCCGAAGGCCATTAATCCGTAACCTTCCCTGTCCTGCAAAGCAACCCAACGCACACCTGTACGGTAACCGCTCTCCTGTGCCCTTGGATAGGGGTAAAAAAGATCAGCAGCATTCATCTGATACAAGTCGACATGCGCTGCATAGCTCCTATCGGAATAGTTGTCAAAAGGACCCCGGCCCAGCCAGCTGGCCTGCTCATAACTTCCTTTCAGTACCATGCGCATGCCGATACGCTGTGGCTCAGGGTATTTACCGGCACCTGTTTTTAACTGATAGTCTACCATAACATCTCCGTTTCCTTTTATCAGATAACTCAGGATGCAGGATGCAGCTACCCCTGGCAGTTGGTGCACTGTTTTTACGGTATAATTTCCGGCTTTGTCTTTACTATGGCTGAAAGATTTCAGCTCGGCCTGCTGAAACACATTTTGCCACACCCTGCTCCTGATCTGCAAGCTGTTGCCAATGTCATTATCGGTAGCCGGGCGCCAGAAATCCGGTTCAAGGGCCTGTTGCATGAGTTCGTTGCCCATGAGCTGGTAGCTGGCCAGCAAACCTGTCTTCCGGTCAAATGCAAGGGTAAAATCTTTACCGCTAAAGCTCAGTTTCTCTGCGCTGCTGACCACTTTTAATGCAGGTACCTTTTCTGGAATTGCCCTTACCGCCAGCACCTGTACCGGCAAGGCAAACTGCTCCCTGGCAATCACAAAACCTGCCGGCAGTAAAGCATCGGCCACACGGGTCCTGAATTGCAATTCAATAAAATATTCTACTCCCGGCCGCTGCTCAAAAGCAGGAATGGATAGGCCAATCTCCTTTTCCTGCTGCGGGGCCAGGGAAAAGGGTTCCTGTTTACCATTCGCTACGACTTTGCCCTCGCCCTTGATCTGCCAGTAAAGCTGGTATTTGGAAAGATCGGTGAAATCAAAGCGGTTGATCAGCTTAAAGCGGTACTGCGCTGCATCTTTCAGTTCAAAAGCAACGTTCTGATAAACTTTTTGCAGCTCATAGGCCTGAGGATGGAAGCTGCGGTCGGCCGACAACAATCCATCTGCACAAAAACTCGTATCACTGGTGAGCCCCACTGTACCCATATCCCGTCCGTAGCCCCATATTTTATTCCCTCGCTTATCCTTTATGGCGAAAGTCTGGTCGGAAAAATCCCAGATAAAACCACCCTGCAACTGCGGATGTTTATAGATCAGGTCCCAATCGTCTTTCAGGTTACCCCCGCTATTGCCCATCATATGCGCGTATTCGCATTGGATAAGCGGTCTGTTGCGCCAGGTTTTTACGTAATTTTCCATTACCGTAATAGATTTGTACATAGGGCAGTAGATATCTGAATATTGTTCGTCCTTTGCAGCCTCATATTGAACCGGCCTGCTGTCGTCGTTTGCCTTCAGCCACCGGTAAGCAGCTTTGAGGTTTTCCCCAAAACCACTTTCATTACCGGTAGACCAGGTTACGATACAGGTAAAGTTTTTGTCGCGCTGCCACATCCGCTGCACCCTGTCCAGATATGCATTTTTCCAGAGCGGGTTGTCGGATAAAGTAAGCTGTGGTGTAAAGCTCATGCCGTCGCATTCAATATTGGCTTCATCTATCACATATAGGCCATATTGGTCGCAGAGTTCGTACCAGCGCTCCGTATTTGGATAATGACTGGTACGCACGGCATTGATGTTCAGTGCTTTCATCAGCCTGATGTCGCGCAGCATGCCGGCTTCAGTAACCACCTTGGCGGTATGCATGTCATGCTCGTGCCTGTTCACGCCTTTGATACTGATGGCCTTACCATTGACCAGGAACAGACCGTTTTTGATTTCAACCGTTCTGAAACCTATGGGATGTGCAACGCTTTCCACCACGTTTCCCTTTGCATCCAGATGGCTTAACCTGAGCTGGTAAAGGCTGGGCTGCTCTGCACTCCAGGCTTCTATATTGGGGATCTGGGTGCTGAAGCTAAATTCTTTTGAATTTTTGATCTGCTGCTGTGTATGATACAAAACCTTTCCGTTTTTGTCGGACAGCTGCAGGCTTAAACTGCCTTGTTCTGCTTTTAAAGGCAGCTTATTAAACATGGCCTTCAGTTCCAGCGAGCCATTTCTGAAGGAGGCATCCAGCCTGCTTTTTACTTTAAAATCGAACAAGTGAAAGGCTGGCCTGGCGATCAGGTAAACGCTCCTTTCTATGCCGCTGAGTTTCCACATGTCCTGGCCTTCCAGATAGGTGGCATCGCTAAAACGGAACACCTGCAGGGATACCGTATTTTTGCCGGGTTTTAAAACTTTGCTCAGGTCAAATTCCGTAGGCGTTTTACTATCCTTGCTAAAGCCTATATATTGTCCGTTTACCCAGAGGTAAAAAAAGGAGTTTACTGCCCCCAGATGAATGAAGACCTGCTTGCCTTTCCAGGCAGGATCAAGTGTAAAATCGCGCTGGTATTCACCAACGGGATTGTAATCTGCGGGGACCAGCGGCGGCTTTGGTGGAATAGGATATTCCACATCAGTAAATATGTATTTATCAAAACCTTCCGTCTGCCAGTTGGCAGGTACTTTTATTTGTTTCCAGCTGCGGGTCTGCTCCGTGTTTTTAAAAAAATCGGCCGACCGCAACGAGGGGTTCTGAACGATCCTGAACCGCCACATTCCATCCAGGGAAAGGGTTGCCGCCTCGTCCGGTATAAAATGAGCATGGGCTGGCACCGTATTCAGGGAAGGTTTTTCCGGGTTTTCCCAATCGTTTTGCTGTGCAAACAATAAGGCAGGAAAAATGAGAAGCGCACATAATGCGGGTTGTAATATCCTATAAAAATTCATCGGCAAAGGCTATGAAAAGGGGAGCTTTCGCTCCCCTATGATTTGATTCTGTTATTGGGCCTGCGGGTTGTTGACCACCTCTTTTAAGGGTATAGGGTAGAAGGCTTTATCGGCCGTAAATTTCCTTCCGGCAGCCTGCATATTCTGGGCAAGTAATCCCCAGCGTCTCAGATCGTAAAAACGACTGCTTTCCAGTGTAAATTCCATCACCCTTTCGTGCATGATCTGATCAAAAACAACCTGTTTGTTACCAGCTACAGCATCTGGCAGATTGGCTCTTTTGCGCACTTCTGTAATGTATTTCACAGCATCACTGCTGCCCTGCTCGTTCAGCACTTCGGCATACATCAGCAATACATCGGCATAACGCATCAGCGGAACGTTGATGGCATTCGACAAGCCAATCCGGTCTGGCGTTGCAGGAATCCATTTCCTGAAGGCAATGGTCTGCGCGGTAGCCCCAAAAACCTGGTTATACGTTTTGCCATACACCCGCGGTGTGCCGGCATCATTGAAATAACTGTCCCTGAAATAAACGGTCTGATAAACGCGGGCATCGTAACCGCCATTTGCAATTTTTCCTTCTTTCAGCATTTCTGTTAGCAAGCGAGGTGTTCCATAGATCTCTCCGTAACCGTTCAGCTCTGAGGCCGCTACCCAATCGCTCAGGTAAGAGCGGTAGTTGGCACCGCTGGTTGCGTCGGCTGTTTGCTGCAGCTCAAATATCGACTCCGGACTGTTCCTGGTTACACCGTTGAACATATTGCCAAAATCGGGATCCAATGTATAGGCCTTGGAATCGATTACTGCCTGCAGCCATTTTTTTGCTTCGGTATAATAGCCTGTTGCACCGGCTTTGTCATCTCCGGCGCGGTACAGGTATACTTTGCCCAGGTAAGCCTGTGCAGCGCCTTTGGTGATCCGGCCCTGCTCGGTTGCAGGACGGTCTTTCCGCAATGGAAGATCCGGTTCAGCCTCTTTCAGGTCTTTCAGAATGAACTCATACACTTCCTGTCTGGAGGAGAAACCTTTGGCCAGGTCTGCTTCTGAAGTAGGCACCTTATCCCTGATGATGACCTGGTTAAAATTATTGAGCACTTTAAAATGATAGTAAGCCCTCAGGAACTTGGCTTCGGCAATGATCTGCTTTCTGCTGGCATCGTCAATTGCTGTTGCCGGCATTTTCCCTACATTCTCAATGACCTGGTTGGCAAAATTCATACCCTTGTAATTTTCTCTCCACAGCAGATCTATGGCATAATTACCCGAGGTAAAGTCGAAGTTATAATGCTCTGTCCACCATGGGTAATTATAGGCATCGGCTCCCGGAACCACGTAATCCTCGCGGTAAAATTCACGTACTGAACGCGCTTCCACATAGTTGTCCCAGCCTACAAAGCCTTCCAGCTGTGAATAAGCGGCCGATAAACCGGAAAGGGCACGGTCTTTATTGGTCCAGAAATTATCTACGGTCAGCTGGTCAGGAACCTTTTGATCCAGCTCACTTTTCTTGCAGCCTGCTGTTACCATTAAGGCCATGCAGAGGCTTATATATAGTTTATTCGCTTTCATTTTTAGAGAAATTAAATGCATTAAAAGGTTAATTGAACACCAGCCATGATCCTTTTGTTCTGAGGATACAACATGCGGTCTACCCCCGTGTTCAGCGCGCTGAACGTACCCACTTCGGGGTCAAGCCCTGAGTATTTGGTAAATGTAAGCAGGTTCTGTCCGCTAAGGTAAACCCTTAAACGGGAAACTTTGATGTCTTTAAGCAGGGTTTGCGGGAAGGTGTAGCCCAGCTGAACCACTTTTAACCTCAGGTAAGAACCGCTTTCCAGGAACCTGGTCGACTCGCGTGCATTTCTGTTCGGATCGCCCAATACGGCCCTTGGCATATCGGTATTGGTATGCTGCGGGGTCCAGGCATCCAGGGTAGTGGCCAGGAAATTTCTTCCGGCTTCCATACCCTCCAGCTCAAAGCGGTTCCCGTTATAGATTTTGTTGCCGCCTACACCCTGCCAGAACAGCGAAAGGTCGAAGTTTTTAAAGTTTGCGGCCAGGTTTAGCCCGTACTCAAATTTGGCAAAGCCTGATCCCTGGTAGGTCTTGTCTTTTTCATCGATCAGTCCATCGCCATTGGTATCCCTGAAACGGATATCGCCTGCTTTTGCATTGGGTTGAAGGGCATCGCCATCTGCATTTTTGTAGCCTGCGGCTTCAGCATCCGTCTGAAAGATCCCATCGGCCTCGTAAAGGTAAAATGCACCTATCTCCTTACCTACCATGGTTTGTGTAGGAATATGGTCTGTACCAAACCTTAAACCTGTACCATATAAAACCTGATCGGTATTGGCCAGCGACAGCACCTTATTTTTTAGCAGACTGAAAGATCCGCCAAGGTCAAAATTCCAATCGCCCGCAGCAAGCTTATAACTGGCTTCCAGCTCAGCACCCTTGTTGGATATTTTACCCACATTCAGGATAGGGTCGTTCACCCCGGCAGAAGGAGGTACCTCTTTTGTGATCAGCAATCCATCAGTAACGTTGTCGTAAAAATTCAGGGAACCGTTCAGCTTGCCAAACAAGCCGAAGTCTAGCCCCAGGTTTTTGGATTTGATGGTTTCCCAGCGTAAATCCCTGTTCAGCAAAGAATAGCTGGCAGAACCAGGCCATGGTGTGGCTCCAGAGCCTTGCACATAGCCACCCGACTGGTTGTTTACTGTAGTGATCAGGGCCTGGTGGTCGTAATAGCCCAAAGCACCTTCATTTCCCAGCTCGCCGTAACTGGCCCTTAACTTCAGACTGTTTAGCCAGCTTACCTGGCTAAGGAAATTTTCTTTATTGATGTTCCAGCCTAAGGATACCGAAGGGAATACCCCGTACCTCCTGTCTTCGCCAAACACGGACGAACCATCACGGCGTACAGAAACCTGTAACAAATATTTCTCGTCATAAGCATAATTTAAACGGGCAAGGGTCGACAGGCGCACATATTTGTTATTGGATCCCGCAGCATTAAATGTTCCACCCAATCCGGCACTGATAGTATTGAAATCTGGGTTATTGAAACCTGCAGGCACCTCTGTTTCTACAATTTTACCATTTACAACGGTACGTACAATGGTTTTGCCATCTACTGTCGCACTCAGGAAGCGGTTTGTTTTTTCCTGGGCGGTATAACCCGCCAATAATTTAAAGCTGTGCTTGTCTATATCCAGTTCGTAATTCAGCAAATGCTCCATCACGCGCTCTTTATAGGTAGAGGCCCGGTTGTATACTCTTGGATAGGAAATTGCCGGGTCGTTTGCATTTACCCTGTAAGGTGGATTGTGGGAATAATCATCTGTCTGGGCATTGATATAACTCAGGTTAGCGGTATAGCTCAATCCTTTATACAGTTTAAGATTGATGTTGAGGCTTCCTGCAAGGTATTTGGTCTTGCTGTCTGCATCCAGAAAATGATCTGCGCCTACGGGGTTCTGGAACCTTGGCAGGCCGTCGGCAGTTAAGGCATAGCCATATGGCTCGTTGCTGTCGAAAACAGGCAGCAGCGGCGACTGAAAGTAGCCGTCTTTTACATTGAACTTTGCGGCTTCAGACTGGGTTTCCGTATAAACGATATTGCTCCCTACTTTCAGGATGCCTTTGTTAAACTCATTTCTTGACCTAAACGATTTTTTATTGAAATCGGAGCCGATAAAAGTACCTTTATCGTCGGTAAGATCGCCGGTAAGGGCATAAGTGAGGTAATCGCTGCCACCGCTTAAGCCTACACTGTAATTCTGCGATACCCCTTTGCGGTTCATCAGGTCCTGCCAGTTGGTATTTACCCCTGTATTTTTAGTGAGGTACGCCGGGAAAGCCGGAGGCTGTACCCCTGCGTTGGTATACATCTGGGTGTGTACTTTTTTATAGCCTTCTGCATCCAGGAAATCGTATTTTTCTGTAGGGCTAACAGAACTGTAGCTACCTGAAAAATCAATAACTGGAGCGCCTTTTTTCCCTTTTTTGGTAGTGATGAGGATAACCCCGTTGGCACTGTTGGAACCGTAGATGGAAGCTGCTGCACCATCTTTAAGCACTTCCATAGATGCCACATCGTTGCTGCTTAAATAGTAAGGATCTCCCGGTACACCATCAATTACGTATAAAGGCTGGTGACTGCCAAAAGTACCTATCCCCCTTAACCGGACATCTGAGGATTGCCCCGGGTTACCGCCCGGACTGCTTACAGATAAGCCAGCTACACGGCCTTGCAAAGCATTTACCGGGTTATTAGCGGCCACCTGTGCTAATTTCTCTCCATTTACCGAGCTTACGGCGCTGGTGAGGTTGCTCTTTTTCTGCGTACCATAACCTACTACCACCACTTCTTCAAGGCCTTGAAGATCCATCAGCATTTTAACACGCATTTCCTTTCCGGGGCTTGCCGGGAGTTCCTGTGTTTTAAAACCTACTGCAGAGAAAACAAGAATATCCTGTGCTTTGGCCTGAATGGCAAAGTTCCCCGAAGCGTCTGATGCTGTTCCGGTGGTACTTCCTTTTATTTTAATACTGATACCTGCCTGAGGCTGGTCAATCTCATTGAACACCTGTCCTTTAATTAAAATGCTCTGGGCAAAACTGCTGCCTGTACTAAACAACAGGAGCAATCCAAAAAGGAAATGAATTGGCCATCGTAAATTTCTAATCATAATATTTGGTTTAAGTTGATTAATTCCGGATTGGTTTTCCGGCTGATTACTTACTCAAACCTAAATAATACCACGCTTAAAATGCTATAGAAGGCACCCCTACATCGAACACAAAACACCCCTACAACACCTCTACAAGCATGCTTAAATGGCATTAAAAGGCCTTTAGGAAGTCGTTTAGGTTCTCACTGGTTGGCAGCTCAAAATGTTTTCTCAGCCGGTAACGCGCCATTTCTACCGACTTCACCGAGATGTTATTGAGGGACGCGATTTCCTTGATCGACAGATTGAGCCTGATCTGGGCACACAATCGGCGCTCGTTTTGGGTCAGGGTCGGAAATTTTTGCTGAAGGTTATAAAAGAAGTCCTGGTATTTGGCTTCAATCTGCAGGTTAAAATCTTCGAGGTATTTTTCGCTGTTGACCTCATACCGGAATTTATTGACCAGCTTGTGCAGGCGCTGGGGCATATCTTGGCCTCCGCTCTTCTCGAGGGCAACCAGTTCTTCAATAAAGGTCCCGATCACTTCATTCCTGTGGGTCATATACATGGAATAGTTTTTCAGCTCTGTATTGTTAAATTCCAGCTTATTGCTCAGCAACTGCTGCTTCATTTCGGCCAGCTCTGCATTTTTCCGCTGCCGGCTTCTCAGTTTATTGTACAATAAAAAACCAATAATCAATAGCAGGAGCACTATAATGGCGAGGGTATTGCGCTGGTAAGACCGCATGCTTTTTTCCAGGTTTAAGGCTTTGATCTGCCGTTCTTTTTCCTGGGCTTCCCGTTTCATGGTCAGGGTTAAGAGTGCGTTGATCTTGTTTTTGGAGAGAAATTCCTCGCGTACAGCATTGTACTGCTGGATATTTTCATAGGCATGTTTATAATCACCCGTAAGCTGGTACAACTGGGAAAGCACCTTATAATAATCGAGCAGGTTTTCTTTTTTGGAGTTGGACGTGGATTGCTGAATATAGGCATGGGCTTTGTCGAGCGATGCCTTTCCTTCCTGGTAACGCCCAAGTTTAATCAACGAAAAGGCCATCTGGTTATGGATCTCGGCGAGCGACAATACCCTGCCTGTAGCGTGCTGGAGCGAAAGCAGGAAAAAGCGGATCGCCTCTTCGTAGTTATTCTCATTGTTACTGCTGATGCCCAGATTATTGTAGGCCGCACTGATCATCACCTGGTTGTGCTCTTCTTTTGCCTGTGCCAGGACACTGTTGAAATATCCTGCAGCTTTTTTGAACTCATTTTTCAGCTGATAAGTAAGTCCTATGCCATTCAAAGAGACGGATGCCTTTCTTTTTTTGCCTGCCTTTTTGTAAAGGTTATAAGCCATGGTATGGTATTTCAGCGCAAACTCTGCATTTTCTACATCGTAATAAGTCCAGCCCAGTATGGTATATGTATCGGCTATCTGTTCCTGGCTACCTTTTTCTTTATAAATTTCCAGCGCATTAAAACCGTATTCAAGAGCCAGATCGTAAATGTCATTGTACAGATAGCCTTCGGCAAGAATTACCAGTGCATCGGCCTCCTCCTGTTTCAGTTTATTCTCATAGGCCAGCAGGTAGGCTTTGTAGGCGTAGGCGATAGCCTGATTGGTCGCATCCTGGTTTAGCTGCTTGGCCTTCTTGTTTAATGCGGTAATCTTCGCCCTGAGCGAATCCTGAGCAGAAACAGCACCGGCACTTTTAAACGGCCCTGCACAGCAGGCAGCACACAGCAACAATACAAATACAAAAGATTTTATTCTAAACATTACGGCAATTTCCTGCTCCTTAAAAACTAAAATTACAAGAAATTAATACACCACAGGTATTCTTTACTGCAATTATTTATCCACCGGAACCAGCCTGTAAATACGGCCCGGGGTTTCGACCGCAATATAGATGAACCCATCGGGGGCCATCCGGACATCCCTTACCCTGCCGATGTTTTTAAACAAGATTTCCTCCTTAACCACTTTATTGCCTTTGAGCACAGTTCTTTGCAGAAATTTAAACCGCAATGAGCCCGACAGCAGGTTGCCCTTCCAGTTTTTATATCGGTCACCGGCAACAAAAGCCAATCCGCTTGGCCCTATGGATGGGATCCAGTAGTGCACAGGTTGTATCATGCCGGCTTTGGCCGTAAGGTTGCTGATGGGCTTACCATTGTAATTGATGCCATAGGTAATCACAGGCCAGCCGTAATTCTTTCCGGGTTCTTCAATATTGATTTCATCGCCTCCACGCGGCCCGTGTTCATTGGTCCAGATCTTGCCTGTTTCCGGATGAATGGTCATTCCCTGGGGATTGCGGTGTCCGTAGTTGTAGATGGAAGCCTCTGCCCCCGGTGTTTTTACAAAGGGGTTATCGGCAGGGATACTGCCATCACTTTTAATGCGGTGCACCTTACCCAGATCGTTACCTTTAATTTCCTGGGGGTTTACCTTTTCGTTACCACGCTCTCCTACGGAAAAATACAGGTAACCGTCTTTACCAAATTGCATCCTTGAACCATAATGGTGCTGGGTACGGGAATAAGGTTCGGCAACAAAAATATCTTTCTGTTCTGTCAGCGTATTTCCTTCCAATTTAGCCTGCATAATTGCAGTGGTAGCCAAAACCGCAGCGCCTTCACTTTTAAACTTTGAATAGGAAAGATAGATCCTTTTGTTTTGTGCAAAAGCCGGATCCAGGATGACATCCATCAGGCCTCCCTGCCCTCTTGCCAATACTTCGGGTGCACCGCTGATGCTTTGCAGGGTTTTATCGGCTTTTACCCGGTAAAATTTACCGTTCCTGTCGGTAACCAGCATTTCCTGCCCGGGCAGAAAGGCCATAGCCCAGGGAATATCCGTCCCCTCTGCCACAAGCTCCAGGCGGATATCCATTTCTTCTGTCTTAAACAGATCCGAAGCAGGCTTTTCATTGTCCGTATATTTATCTACATTTTTTATACCTTCCAGGATATAATCGGCCAGTGCATTAAGCTCTTTATCACTTAAACTGGCACCAAATGCTGGCATACCTTCATTTTCAAGACCAAATTTTACGGACTTAAAGATGTCTGCTTTAGTGTTTCCGTGTTTCCACTGGCGGTCGACAAACATATCCATTTTTTCGCCATGACAGCCGGCGCAGTAAGTCTTATAATTGACAGCGGGGTCTGACAAAAACTCAGCGGCCGAAACCGGGTTAAAATCAGGCCCTGCCATGTTAGTGTCTTCTTCGGGACTGACAAAGCTAAAACCAATTATCGTAATTAACCCTGCGGAAACCAGGGTACCAATACTTTTAAGCATAGACAAAATGAGTGATTAACCATTAGCGGTACTGAAAATACAAATTATCTGCTAAAAATTACGATCGGATGCTTATTTATACAGATTCTCGGCCTGAGGCCATTTGATCCGGTTCAAGATAGGCCCCTTTTTCCAGGAGCTCTGCCTGCAACTCCTTTGCATCCAGCTGCGATGGCTGAATTTGTTTGCGGACAGCCAGCTTTGCAGCCCTTCCTGCGGCTTCGCCCATGGCCATACAAGGGGCCATAACCCGGATGGCCGACATGGCTTCGTGTGTAGTGGAGATGCAGCGTCCGGCTACGATCAGGTTCTCCACCTGTTTAGGGATTAAACAGCGATATGGAATGTCATAACTATCGCCGCACCAGGTCAGTGTACAGCCCCCTCCTTCCGGATGATGGATATCCAAAGGATAGCTGGCAACGGCAATGGCGTCATCGAATCTGCGGCAGCCCAAAATATCCTCAGCAGTTAAAGTATACTGCCCGGTTATGCGACGTGTTTCCCTGATGCCTAAAAACGGGGCCATTTTGGTAAAAACGGCCTTCCCGAAACCAGGTACATATTCCTTCAGATAACGCTGGATCTCCTCTACCTGTTTACGTCCTTCAACCTCGCCGTGGGTCAAACTTTCGGGATCAGTGCCGTCTACGCCGTTAATCCTGGACATATTTACCCAAACTTCTCCTTCGCGTAAACCGGTAATTAATATGGTACGCTCTACCGGCAAATGATATCCCGCTTCACGGGCCTTTTCCATGACACTTCGTAATCCCACCACTATAAACTGATTATTCTGACCGAAATATTCGCTGGGAATAAAATCGGTAAGGTAGGTCCGTGGCTCCTCGGCAATAGACATCCTTAATTTTTCTGTGTCTACGCCCCCCATACAAAACATTAAAGTTGGGGGTTGTGCCCCGCCCGTCTCATTTCCCTGTTCGCATGGAACGCCTGCCTTAAAAGCCACGTCTGCATCACCGGTACAATCGATAACCGTTTTGGCGAGTATGACTTCCCTCCCCGATTTGCTTTCCACAATCACCCCTTTTAACTGATTGCCTTCTTTAACAACCCCCACACAAAAAGTGTACAGCAAAACATTTACACCCGCCGCCAGCAACATATCCAGACCAATATTTTTAACAGCTTCCGGCTCTACCAGGGTTAAACTCATGTGCAAGGGGCAAGGCCTGTGTTCACTGGCTGCGTCGACGGCCTTCAGCCGGTCGATAAATTGTTGTGGGATGCCTTTAATGATCTGGTTTCCCTTTTGCCCCAGGAACCCTAATATAGGTAAACCTATGGTCATATTGCCACCTACAAAACTCCTGCTGTCTATCAGCATTACCTTTAACCCGTCTTCGGCAGCAGCCTGCGCTGCTGTAATTCCGGCAGGTCCGCCCCCAACCACCAGCACATCCACCTCTACACGTACGGGAAGTTCCCTGGCTGGTTCCGTTATTGTCGTTACATTCTTCATATCCATCACTTTATTCATAAAAATCATCAGGTCGTTTCCAATTTTACAAAGCATTCGCCGGTTTTTCCTTTCTTACCATTGTCCACAAAATCAGCACGGCCAGCGGATGCAGAAAGGCCATTGCAATAAATATATTCCCCGCACCCAGTGTACCCATAAACTGACCTACAAAATAGTTAAAGCCGACTGCACCAAGTGCACCGAAACCACCTGCTATACCCAATACACTGGCTACATTTTTAACAGGAAAAGCTTCGGCGATGACTACGCTTATGGTAAACAGCCAGCTTAAGCAGGCCACTGCTACGATACTGAAGATAAACAGGGTAACAAACGGGCTGGGCAGATAAGGGGTCAGCACACAGAGCGGAGCAAAAGCCGCCGCGCAACTCAGCATGACCTTACGGGCTTTTAAAGGTTCTCTTCCTTTTCTTACCATGCGGTCTGACCAGGCAGCGGTTGCAATCGCACCCAGGTCGGCCACTAAAAACGGGATCCAGCCAAACATTCCCATTTGTGCAAGCGAAAACCCCGACTGCTCCTGTAAATAACCCGGAAGCCAGAAGAGGCAGAAATACCATACCGGATCACTCACAAAACGGATCAGCAAAATACCCCACAGGCTCTTTCTTCCCCACAGCTGTTTCCAGCTGAAAGCTGGTGTTTCTTCGGGGTTGGCAGTCCCTGCAATTGCCAAAGTGACCTCAGCAGGGGGATTTCGGTATATGATGATCCATAAAAGCGCGATCATAAGTCCAACAGCCCCCGCTACCATAAAAACGGTATGCCAGTTATACGTAATGGCCAGCCAGGCCACCAGCGGCGGTGCTATAATAGCGCCGATTGAACTGCCGGCTACACATAAACTGTTTGCAGTTGCCCTTAGCTTGCCAGGAAACCAAACCGCAACCACTTTTAACTGTGCCGGAAAATTGGTTGGCTCTGCCATTCCCAGCAGGCCACGAAAAAAAGTAAACTGGCCGAAGGTCCGCGAAACCCCTCCACCTATACAGGCCAGCGACCAGCCAATAATACCTGCAAACATCACACGCTTTGCGCCAAACTTATCTACCAACCAACCCGAGACAGGGTACATCGCAGCATAACAAATGGTAAAGATGTTCAGTACAAGTGCGTAACCATTGTCATCAAGTGCAAACTCTTTCTTGATTACAGGCTTAAGGATAGAAACAATCTGCCTGTCGAAGTAATTAAATACAATGGCTAAAAATATGATAAAAATAATAAACCAACGCCGCGTATTTGGTAAGAATGACATGCTGCAAACCCTTTAATTGTATATATCTGGTTAGTGCATCGTATTTGAATATGCTCCAAACACAAAGCACCATAAAGTAAGCGAATTAAACAATTCAAAACAAAATAAAATAAAAATAAACATTTTGAAATAATAGCTATGATGTGTATTGGCAATTAATAGCATGGCACATTTAGAAATAATTTTTTAATATTGCTAAACCAGCCAAACTGTATTGTATGCATTCACTAAGCAATCTTGATGATTTTGAACTGATGACCTTATTGAAAGCAGATCATGAGCTGGCATTTGCGGAAATTTTCAGGCGTTTTGATAGTTTGCTCTATATATACGCGTATAAAAAGCTCCAGAACACTGAAGAAGCAAAAGACGTTGTACAGGAAGTTTTTGTGCAATTGTGGAATGCCAGAAAAGATTTCGTACTTAAAACCACGCTTCCGGGTTATCTTTATAAAGCTGTATTGAATAAAATATTGAATATCATTGCCCGCAAGCAAAGCGAAACGAAATATATCGCGTCGCTTCAACATGCCATCAACTCAGATATGGTATCTGCCGATTTTTTAATCCGCGAAAAAGACATCAGGGCATTAATTGAAAAGGAGATCGCAGCACTTCCCAAAAAAATGCGCGAAGTTTTTGAACTGAGAAAAAACCATTACCTGAGTAACAAAGAAATTGCCCTGCAGCTGAATATATCGGAACAAACGGTAGAAACCCATATGAAGAGGGCCTTGAAAATTCTACGCAACAAACTGGGCGTTCTCATCTACCTTTGTTACCTGTTGTAAATATTTTTTCAGCTGCAGTACCCACTCGTCATTACTTACCTGTCATTGTGATAAAACCGAAGAAAATTAAACCGCTTTGCATATGCAGAAAGATGCCAGGGAGCTTTTATTAAAATACAAAGAGGGAAAGGCAAGTGCTGAAGAAAAAGCGCTGCTGGAAAACTGGCTGCATAATTTTAATGCTGAATCTGAACATGCGTTTTCTGATGAGCACCTCCAGGCAGTGCACCAGCAAAACTGGATGGCAGTTAAACAACAGATAAGGATCAGACCTTCCTATCGATTATGGCAGAAATTTACGGTTGCCGCAACAATTATCTTGTGCGTTGGACTTGCATTTTATTTTTATCCTGAAAGCGGGAACACCCCTGCTCCTCAGCATGTAAAAACAGCACCCATTATTGCAGGGGGGAGCAAGGCTTTTCTGACCCTTTCAAATGGCAAAAAAATTGCACTTACCGAGGCGAGCAATGGCAAGCTTGCTGAGCAATCGGGCATAAGAATCAGCAAAACCGCAGCAGGTACCTTATTGTATCAGATAGTTGCACAGAAAGATCAGCATAACAGCAGGCCTGACTACAATACCATAGAGACCCCTAAGGGTGGTGAATACCAATTGATTTTACCCGACGGGTCTAAAGTATGGCTCAATGCCGCATCTGTACTCACCTTTCCGGCAAATTTCTTTGGTTTGAAGGAACGTAAAGTTGAGCTGAACGGAGAGGCATATTTCGAAATTGCGAAAAATAAAAACGCGCCCTTTGTTGTAAAATCTGCCAGACAGGAAGTAAAAGTATTGGGAACACATTTTAACATCAGCGCTTATGCAAGCGAGCAGTCCACAACCACCACTTTACTCGAAGGTTCAGTTAAAATCCTGAATCCTGAAAAAACAGCAAACATAATCCTTAAACCCGGGCAGGGTGCCACCATGAATTCCGGCAAAATAAAAGTCTATGAGACCGACACAGAGGAGGCCATAGCCTGGAAAAACGGATTATTTATTTTTAATGAGGAAAACATCAGAAGCATCATGAAAAAGATCTCCAGATGGTATGACGTCGAAGTCGTTTTTAAAGGTGACATGGATCAAATCTATTTTGTAGGAAATTATTCACGCAGCAAAAACCTTGAAAATCTTTTAAAGAACATAGAATTAACCGGTAAAGTCTATTTTAAAATTGAAGGGAGGAGGATTGAAGTTATAGCAAAATAAATACTTTAAAGACTATCCTAAAACCGGAAGTGTTGAGACCACTCCCGGCTTTGGCCAGCTAATAAAAGCCAGTGAGGATATCTGATCAATTGAAACAACAACCAAATATTAATCCTAACCAAATGTATGAAAATTTTACTGAACTTACGTCCGGGAACAGCGTTTCCTGCGCGCTAAGGTTCCTGTCCGTACTGCTTCATTTAAACCGGCAGCGGAAGACAGAAAAAACTAAATGGGCATTAAGAATGAAACTGACCTTCGCTTTTTTACTGGTTACATTTTTACAGGTCAATGCGGCGAGTTATGCGCAAAGGGTAAGCTTAAATGTTAAACACAAACCCATTAAAGAAGTATTCTCCCTGCTAACCAAACAAACAGGCTACAATTTCATCTGTGATGCCGGGCTGGTCAAAACCCTGGGCCCTGTTACGCTAAATGTGCGCAAGGTATCCTTAAAAGACGTGCTGAACCAATGCTTCTCTGAAAAAACAGTTGAAATTCTTTTTAATGATGACCAGACGGTCGTGATCAGGGAAAAGAATATTCCTATACAGGAAAAACCGCCCACGGCCCCAATCCAGGTTACCGGAAAAGTAAGCGACGAAAAAGGGCTACCTTTGCCAGGGGTAAGCATCAGAACCAAAAACACTGCCAACACAGTGGTGACAGACATTAATGGAAATTATAAGATTCTGGCAGGGGGCAAAGATGATACCCTTGTATTCTCTTATATTGGTTTCAGCACTTATGAAGTCCCGGTAAATGAGGCCGGCATCATAAATGTCACCCTCAAAGAGCAGAAAAATGCACTTGAAGAGGTACTTGTTATTGGATATGGGGAACAGTCGAAAAAGAAACTGTCCACCTCCATTTCCAGGGTTGAAAGCAAATTCATTGGCGTACAGCCTGTATCCACTCCGGGGGAAGCCCTGGCTGGACTGGCTTCCGGTGTGCAGGTCCAATCTGGCAGAGGCGGATATCCCGGTGAGGCCCCTACCATCAGGATCAGAGGGATAGGCTCTTTAGGAACAGACAGCGATCCGCTTTATGTGGTTGACGGTTACCCCCTTCAGGAGTCAACACAGTTTAGTCTGATCAACCCCGCTGATATTGAATCCATAGATCTTTTAAAAGATGCAGCATCGGCAGCGATCTATGGTTCAAGAGCTGCAAACGGGGTAGTCATTGTAACGACCAAACGTGGGAAGGCCGGAAAGACAATCTTCAACGTATCTGCCTATACCGGAATACAGAATATTGCGAAAAAAGTCGATTTGTTAAACCGGGACCAGTATATAGACTATGCCAAATATGCGACAAGGATGCGTGGCATTACTTATCCCGTCGTTTTTGACACCGATCCGCAAAGTCTGCCCGATGTGGACTGGCAGGATGTGATATTTCAACAGGCCCCGATCGCTGATTTTCAGATTTCTGCAAGAGGCGGATCCGAAAAAGTAAAATACTCGGTCTCTGGCGGATATTTTAAGCAGGACGGGACAATGCTTGGGACCAAATATAACCGTTACAACCTTCGCTTCAACCTTGATGCGGATTTAAGTCCGAAACTCAAATTAGGCATTTCGATGTCTCCCTCTTATTCACAACAATTCAGGCAACCCGCGGGAGGACAGTTCAGTGAAGCCTCTGCGAGTGAAACTACAGGGGCAAGGGCATTGCCCAGCCCAATTCATTCTGCCGTGCTGATGCCTCCTGTTGTACCTGTTTATGCCGCTGACGGGGATTATGCACAGGGCTATCGCGGGCTAAAGAACGCAGCAAATGGGGTATTCTTTCAGGCAGCACTTTATAACCCCCTGGGCGTACTGGAACTCTATAAAAACCGCCTGCGTGAATACCGCATTCTCGGGAACAACTTCCTGGAATACGAACCGGTTAAAGACCTCAAGTTTAAGACTTCGATCGGGGCCACCTTAAATATGAACGACCAGTATGCTTACATCCCTGCAACGCTGGCAAATGGAAGTGCCCCGGCTGCAAGTTTATCTACGCCGGTAATTACCCAGATTTATGCTGCCGAGGCCCAATCGACCACCTTAGACTGGCTTTGGGAAAACACCATTTCTTATCATAAACTTTTAGGGGCCGATCATAACCTGAGCGCCCTCCTTTTATATTCCTTACAGAAGTACAATGCAAAATCGACAAGCGTTAACGGAAGGTCCGGCACCTATACCACGACCTTGCTGGAAAACCCCCTGGCCTCTTCGGAAATCCTGGGCTCACTTGCCTATAGCCAGAATTCATTTCTGTCTTTTGGCGGAAGGATAAATTACGATTATAAAGGTAAATACATCTTCTCAGGAGCATTACGGCAAGATGGGTCTTCGCGTTTCGGGCCTAACAACCGGTTTGCCCTATTCCCCTCCCTATCCGGAGCCTGGCGCATCAGCCAGGAAAGCTTTATGCAGCCACTTAAAAATGTGTTGAATGAGCTGAAGCTGCGTGCCAGCTATGGGGAAACGGGGAACGCCAACATTGGTGATTTTACCTGGTCCAATAACATTATTGACCGTAATTACGTTTTTGGCTCGCAAAAAGCTTACGGTTCTGCACAATCTGGCTTTGCCAACTACAACCTTACCTGGGAAAAGAACCGCCAGACAGACTTTGGATTAGAGGCTGGTTTTATGAACGATAAATACAGTATTTCCATAGATTACTATTCCCGTCATACAGAGGGAATGTTATTTCAGAAAGATCTCCCAAGCATCATCGGCTATGCCACCACATTCCGTACCAACCTTGGCAGGTTGAGCAACCGTGGTTTTGAAATCAGCGGAAAAGCCAATTTTAACCTGGGTGAAGTTAAATGGACAGTAGATGCGAACGTATCTGCTAACCGCACACGGGTCGATGATCTGGGCGGCCCAGGGTCTTTACCTGCACAATCTGCAATATTTGGCTGGGACAATGTATTCCAGGTAAAAGTGGGAGACCCGCTGGGCTTAATGCGGGGCTATCAGGTACAGGGGATCTTTAAGAACACACAGGACCTGGGTAAATACCCACAATGGGTTACAGGTAATAAAGTGGGCGACTGGATCATTAAAGACCAGAACAATGATGGTGTGATCAATGAAGCAGATATGGCGGTGGTTGGGCATGGTTTTCCTGACTTTGTATATGGTCTGTCGAGCAGTTTCCAGTATAAGAACTTCGACGTGTCGCTCATTGTACAAGGTGTTCAGGGCGTAAATGTCATCAACGGTAATATCCGCCACCAGTTTGGGGTACATAATGTCAATACCAGCCCTACCTATTACAACAATATGTTCGACAGTCAGGATCCCGACAGGGATGTGGAATACCCGGCGCCGCTTGCATCCGGGGTAACTCCCTTAAACAACCTGACAAACAAAGCCGTATCCGATGCGTCATTCTTGCGGATCCGTAACCTTACACTTGGGTACCGTTTACCACAGAGCTTATTAAAAAGTATCAACATGCAGACCGTCCGCTTCTATGTTACAGGCCAGAACCTTTTGACTTTTACCAAGTACAACTGGTACAATCCGGAAACAAGTGTTACCGGCGACTCTGTAACCCGCCCTGGGGTGGATCAGGGTACCTATCCTGCTAACCGCGTATTTATTTTTGGAATCAACGTGGGTTTTTAATGATAAACTGCTTTAAAACTAAAATTATGGACCGTTATCTTTCTAAAATATATAAAACCCTGGTCATGGCAATGATCATAATAACCGCAGGTTGCGGGAAAGGGTTTGTTGACCTGACCCCGCAGCATATTATCGATGTAGGGACTTATTACAAGACAGAATCCGACATTACTGCAGCACTCACGGGAGCCTATAGCAACCTGAGGGAAATTTACAGCAACTATTGGCTGTACGCAGAATTGCCCTCAGACAATACGCAGGTATTTTCAGAAAATGAAGGCGGTTATGGAGAGTTCGACTGGCTTACCTACCGCCCAACCGGAGGTGTTTCGGGTCCCTGGAACCAGGCATATCGTACCATAGCGGCAAGCAATATTATTCTGGACCGCATAGCGGCAGTGACCATAGCCGCAAACCTTAAAAATCAGTACATAGGCGAAGCCAAATTTCTTCGGGCCTTAATGTATTTCAACCTTGTTAAGTTTTATGGAGATGCACCACTGATATTAAAGGAGCTGAAAACGGAAGCAGAAGCCTACAGCTATAAGCGAAATCCTGCATCCGAAGTATACCAGCAAATAGAAAAAGACCTCAAAGATGCGCAAGGTGTGCTACCTCCCAAATTTACCGGACTAAATGTTGGCCGGGCTACCTCCGGGGCAGCAAAATCACTACTGGGCAAAGTTTATTTACAGCAGAAAAAGTGGCCGGAGGCCGAAGCCATACTGCAGGAAGTGATACCTGCCTATACTTTTGAACCAAATCTGTCTAAACTTTTCGGCCCCGGTAACGACAACAATTCCGAGGTCATCTTTTCTGTTCAATTTATTTCTGGTGGCCTGGGCCTGGGCAACTCCTTTGCACATGCTTTTGCCCCTTCAAAATCCGGGACTTCGATTGTAAGCCTCGGTGCAGCCAGTAACAATACCGGAACGCAGGACCTTTATGATGCCTTCGAAGCTTCAGACCTTCGTAAAACTGCCTATCTGGGCATATTTAAAGATGGTGCCAACCCAAAGATCTATTACTGGGCGAAGAAATTTGTGTATAATGTGCCGATCCTGAACGAAGGTGAAAATGACTGGCCTGTTTTGCGTTATGCTGACGTATTGCTGATGTATGCAGAAGCACTTAACCAGAACAATAAAACAGATGAGGCCCTGACCTATGTCAGCAAGACCCGGGTACGGGCAAACCTGCCAGTTCTTACCGGCCTGTCAAAAGCCGACACCCAGCTGGCCATAGAAAAAGAGCGGCGGCTTGAGCTTTGCTTTGAGGGCCACCGCTGGCACGACCTGATCCGTTGGGGGAAAGAGGTTGCCACTATGCAGGCCTTCAAAACCAAATACCTGTCAATAGACCCCAGGCTTTCCAATATGAGCATAACTGCTGATAGAAAGTTGTTTCCCGTACCTTACAGGGAAATCAATCTGAACCCCTTGCTGGAGCCCCAAAATCCGGGATACTAAGCTTTTTGTATTACTTTAAGAAAATGAAATGAAACATACCTATATAGCTCTTCTGGTCCTCCTTGTTTTCAGTTCCTGGAAACAAGTACGGGACTACGATGTAGTAGTTTACGGTGCCACCCCCGCAGGGGTAACTGCAGCTGTGGCCGCTGCCCGCGAAGGCAAATCCGTAGTGATGATCGAGCCCTTAAGTATTGCTGGTGGAATGATGAGCGGGGGTCTTGGCTTCAGCGATTCCAATCAGATGTTCAGGGAAACTTTAGGTGGCCTCTTTGAAGAATTCCATAAACGTGTAGAAAAGGTATACGCCGAACGTGGCGTAAAGCTCAATTATCGTGTGGATGAAAAGGACACCAAGCACTGGACCTACGAGCCCCATGTAGCGGAACTTGTTTTTAACTCCATGTTAAAAGAAGTTGGTGTTACTGTTGTACTCAACGAAACCCTGAAGTCGGCAAAACTAAAGAACACTGCTATCCAGACCATCAAATTAAGATCGGGTAAAGTATTTTCGGGCAAAGTATTTATTGACGCAAGCTATGAAGGCGATCTGATGGCTGCTGCCGGAATAACCTACCGGGTGGGGCGTGAAGGCAGGGATGAGTTTGGGGAGTCTTTTGCGGGAGCTGTTTATCAGAAAAAAGCAGTGGGCATCTCTGCTGCCGACAGCGACAAAAAAACGCTGCCATTAATCAGCGGTAGTATGGTTAGCCCTGAAGGGCAGGGCGACCACAGGATCATGACCTATAGTTTCCGCCTGTGCCTGTCTGAAGACCCGGCGAATAGGGTCGCCTTTAAGAAACCCAAAGGCTATAATGCCGACAGGTACGAATTGTTCAGGCGCTTCTATAAAAGTTTTCCAAAAAGTGGCATTCCCTTCGATATTTACCCCATACCGGGCAATAAGTTTGATGGCAATAACGGCATCGGAGCACAACTCTCTACCGGTCTGGTGGGTGAAAACTGGGACTATCCCGACGCCGGGACAAAACAGAGACAGGAGATCTGGGACAACCACCGCAGTTACACCGAAGGTCTGCTGTATTTTCTGATGACCGATCCGGCTGTACCGGAAGCAGTAAGAAAACGGATGGAAAACCTGGGCTATGCCAGGGATGAATTTGCCAGATATGGACATTTCCCTCCTGTATTGTATGTCAGGGAAGCACGCAGAATGGTGGGCGACTATTTTTTGACGCAAAAAGATATCCTGGAAACAAGGGAAAAACCAGATCCCATTGGAATTGGTTCATTTCCTATAGATTCGCATGATTGCCAGCGTATTGCTACCCCAGATGGCGGGTTCATCAATGAAGGGACGATCTTTCCGGCCAAAACCCGCATTGATGGTCGTGGCATCGCCTACCAGATCCCCTACCGCTGCATTACGCCAAAGGTTGCTGAATGTACAAACCTGCTGGTGCCGGTCTGCGTCTCTGCATCCCATGTTGCTTTTTCATCTATACGGGTAGAGCCGGCCTGGATGGTGATGGGTGAAAGTGCGGGGGTCGCTGCTGCAATAGCCATCGAAGAAAATAGGGCGGTACAAAGTATCAATCAGGTTAATTTTAGCGAACGCCTCAAAAACAGACATCAGGTATTAACATTTAAGTAACCAGAATATGAAACAGTATATTTTTTGGGTTATCTTATTGATAGCCGGGTTAAGCTCATGCCAGAAAATGAGCGAGCTGCAGCCAGAAATTTTAACGGACAGCCTCAACCATGTTCCCTATCTGACCATTGCACAGCTCAGGAGCGGAGTTGCAGATCATCATGACATAGTATACATCAATGATGGCCTGCGCTCCGGAACCTTTCAATATGATGCAAATGATAGCACAAGCCAGGATGATGGGTCCATGACCATCCTTAGCGGTTCCAGAAGGTACAAACGTGTATCTACCTTTGTTACACTGGAAATGTTCGGAGCCAAAGGTGATTACAATTACATCACAAAAGCAGGTTCAGATGATACAGGCCCTATTCAAAAGGCGCTCAATTACTGCTCTAAAAACGGCACTGAAATCAGATTGCTTGCAGGGAAGAAGTACCTGACACGTACCTTATACCTGTATAAGGACAGTCTGAAGAATCCAGGGTACCAGGCAAAGCCTGGCAGGATAAAAATTATCGGTCAGGCCGGCGGCATAGCAACCGGAGATCTTGAGCCTCAGGGAGCAGGTTTTGTCCATGTAAACAATGAAACGGCCAACCTGATTGAGTGTATTGGTTTCTTCTCTATCAGCAGTCCTGCTACGATGGGCGGCCAAATTGATTTTGAGAACGTAAATTTTATGGGTGGCAACAAAACCACAAATGTCGTTTACCTGGAGGCCTGCCAGGGGCAGATCCTGTTTAAAAACTATACCGTCCAGATCAACAACCCTACCGGAAACGGAATAACCGAGGTTACGACCTGGGAAACCGAACATCAGAATGGGCTGATCCGTGGCCAGGCCTCTGGAAACGGCAATTGGACAGGAATAGGCCTAAATATCAAATCCAATGAATCTGAAGGACAGATCAATATGAAAGTTTACAGCAATGTCAACGTCTACAAATGTGGTTACGGGATAAGAATCGGCAGGAGAAATGCCAGTACAGGTACCATAGGCCCGCTGAACTTTGTTGGCGGACAGGTTAGCCTGTCAGACCAGCACAACATGTGGCTGGATGGAGGAACCTACAACCTTGTATCTACCGGACAGCAATTTGAAGGATCGAGGCTGAACGCCATATTGATCGACTCGGACGGGGCAAATGACCTTCCAAGGAACATCAAATTTATCAATCCCTACTTTACCGGCGGAGGAAGAATTGAAGATGGGAGCTACGACAGCTATGCTGTTCACATTAAGGATGGTGTAGGTGTTGAATTCGACAGTCCTCTGTTCAACAATTTGGGCAACGGAATAGTCTTCAACAAAGCCCTGACACAGGGCCTGGTGATCCGAAGACCGGTTGTCAGAACAGTAAGGACCTATGGTGCCAGCAGCGGAACTTTTATAGATGCTTATGGCAGCAATGTGGCCAGTAACAGGCTAAGCCTTGAAGATCCTGTATTTAACCAGGCGCCTGCCACCTATATTTCAGAATCGGCACTGACCGCCTTCCTCACTACCGCGGCCGGCGGGCGGCTTTCGATTGGAAATAATGCAACAGTGGTATCCTGCGGTATGGGGGCTGGCACGCTTCAGGCTGCACAGATATTGAATTTTAACAATACGGCAGCTACAACGATAACCAACATTACTGGCGGACAGCTGTTCCGCGAACTGCTGCTTACTTTCAGCAACTCACTTACCACCATTACAAACAACTCAAACATCAGACTTTCAGGCAATACAGATTTCCCTACTACTTCGCGGTCGACCCTGAAACTCATTTGGATGGGGAGTTACTGGCAGGAAATTTCAAGAAGTTAACTTTATAAAATAGCATGACACTAAAAATAACTGCAGTGCTGATCGCAGCATTTCTTCTTCCCGCTTTCGGTTGTCTGGCACAAACAGGTCCGGTACCAGATCAGCTGAAGCCGGTATGGACCAGCCATATTACCGGTTTCCCTGCGCAACGATTCAATGATGCCTATTCCAACCGAATCCTTGCTCAGGATATAAACCGCCTGGTAGAACCTTTTAAAAACCGAACGGAAACGCGATACTGGCAATCTGAATTTTGGGGGAAATGGTTTACCTCTGCCGTCCTGGCCTATCGCTACCGTCCTGAACTCCGGCTTAGAAAGGTACTTGACGATGCTGTTGCAAAACTTATTGCTACGCAAAGCGACGATGGTTACATTGGAAATTATGAAGAAAAAAGCCGGCTGGAACAATGGGATATCTGGGGTCGTAAGTACTGTTTATTGGGGTTGCTTGCCTACCACGATCTGACTGGCGATGCCAGGAGCCTGAAAGCAGCACAAGCAATGGCCGACCACCTGATCAGGGAACTCAAAGACCACAATGTACCAATCGTGAGGAAAGGCAACCACCGGGGCATGGCTGCCTCTTCTGTGCTTGAACCCATTTGTCTGTTATACAACAAAACGGGAGAAGAGCGCTACCTCGCTTTTGCCGAAGAAATAGTGAAACAATGGGAGTCTGAAAATGGCCCTCAGCTTATTTCCAGGGCGGGGATCGAGGTCGGTAAACGTTTCCCCCAGCCCAGGCACTGGTTTGGCTGGGAACAGGGACAGAAAGCCTACGAAATGATGTCCTGTTATGAAGGCTTAATTGAGTTATACCGGATAACGGGAAAACCCGGGTACAAACTTGCCGTCGAAAAAACATGGGAAAGTATCTATCAAACGGAAATTAATGTTGCTGGTTCAGGCTCTTCTGTCGAATGCTGGTTTGGAGGAAAAGACCTTCAGGCACTGCCCATAAACCACTATCAGGAAACCTGTGTAACGGCAACCTGGATCAAACTCAATCAACAGCTCCTGAGGCTCACTGGTGCAGCGAAATATGCAGATGCCATAGAGCAGGCGTTTTACAACGCCCTGCTTGGTGCTATGAAACCCGATGGCAGCGACTGGGCCAAATACAGTCCTTTGGCCGGTCATCGGCTGGAAGGCAGCGAACAATGTGGCATGGGGCTCAATTGCTGTGTAGCCAGCGGCCCCAGGGGTTTATTTACTTTACCTTCCACCTCGGTAATGCAGCGTATTAACGGGATTCAGGTCAACTTCTTCATTCCTGGTAATTACACTTTCCAAACACCTGCGAAGCAGCAGGCTGAGTTGATGCAGCAAACGGAATACCCCATTACAGGCAAAGTGAACTTTAGCCTGAAGTTAAAGCGGGCAGAACAGTTTTCTATCAGTATACGCATCCCTTCCTGGAGCAATGAGACGCAACTAAAAGTCAATGGCCAAATTGTTTCAGCAATTGTTGCGGGCCAGTATGCACAGATTAGCCGCAAATGGACTTCCGGGGACATCATCACACTTGATCTTGACATGCAGGGGCACATTGTTTACCAGGGAGTACAACCTACAAATTTTGCAATTTTAAGAGGCCCTATTGTGCTGGCAAGGGATATGCGCCTTGGCGGGCCTCATGTAGATGATGCCCTGACGCCCATTCTCAACCAGGCGGGTTCAATCGACCTGCAGCCGCTTGAAGGCAGTAATAACGACTTCTTGATGAAGTTCAAAGCTGATTTTAAAATTGAATCCCATAAAGAAGGACCAAATGAACCGGTATCATTAACTTTAGCTGATTATGCTTCAGCAGGCAATACCGGTAACGAATTTTCCCGTTTCAGGGTATGGTTGCCGAAGCTGTTTGACCCAAAAGATCAGAAATGAAAATAAATTACCGACAATTTTGCTATATAAAGTGTCTTTTACCGGCAGTAGTTCTACTCGTTTCGGCAATAACAGCACAAGCACAGGCTTTAAAGGCACCAACTGATTTAAGGGTAGATTTGCTTCTGCCAGTTCCGGTCCCTTTAACTGCAAACCTGCAGCCGCATTTTACATGGGTAATGAACGATATTGCCACAAACAGCTACCAGGCAGCTTACCGCATACTCATAGCTTCCAGTCTGGAAAAGCTCGACGCAAATAGAGCCGACATTTGGGATTCGGGAAAAGTACGGGCGGAACGGCGGCCGACAGCAACATATCCGGACCGTAAACTTATGCCCAATACCACGTACTACTGGAAAGTGATGATCTGGAACAACCTGTCACTGCTAAGCCCCTTTTCAAAGGCAGCAGTTTTCAGGACTTCAGGTACTTTAAGTCGGTACAGGACGGCCTTTCATCCACTGATTAAATCTGCGCAGCTACCTGTAAACGTCAAAACACTAAAGGACAAAAATACCCTCTTCGATTTTGGAAAGGCAGCCTTCGGGCAACTCAGTATACGGGTTGTTTCTGCAGAAGGGGGCGATACCTTAAAGATACATATTGGAGAGGCGGCAGACAGTACAGGACGTGTGGAACGAAAACCCAAAGGCACCATCCGCTATTGTTTGCTTAGCCTGCCGCTAAAAAAAGGGCTACATGATTATAAGCTTAAATTTTTGGCCGACAAACGGAATACGGGTGCCAACGCCATTCGCATGCCGGAATATATCGGCGAGGTAATGCCTTTCCGGTATGCCGAGATTGAAACCCTGCCACAAGGGGTCACAATAGCACACCTGCAACGTTATATGGTCAGCTATCCCTTTAACGATGAAGCCGCTTTATTTAAAAGTTCTGACACCGTCCTAAACCAGGTATGGGAACTTTCCAAATACACCATTAAAGCAACGTCCTTTACAGGATTGTATGTAGATGGCGACCGCGAGCGTATTCCATATGAGGCCGATGCACTCATTAACCAGTTATCGCATTATGCAACAGATCCTGAGTTCAGTATGGCCAAACGAACCCTGGAATACCTCATTTACCATCCGACATGGCCTACAGAATGGTCGCTACAGAACCTACTGATTGCCTGGAATGACTACCTTTATTCAGGTGATATCAGAATGGTGAGGGCACTTTACCCTCAGCTAAAGCCAAAACTGCTTACAGCATTGGCACGGGCAGATGGTTTGATCAGTACAAGGACTGGAAAACAGGATACGGCCTTTATCAGATCTATTCATTTTGAAAAATTCAATGAGAATGCAGTACTGAAGGATATTGTGGACTGGCCGCAAAAAGGTGGGTTCGGGCTGGACAAACAGGCCCCAGGGGAAACTGACGGTTTCGTTTTTACCGACTACAATGCGGTTGTTAATGCACTTCATTACCAGGCACTGGTGTGCATGCACCACCTGGCCGTTGCTTTGGGTGAACAAAAAGATGCAATTTCTTTTAAGATGCATGCAGCCCGGGTGAAGTCCGCTTTTCAACGCGTTTTTACAGATCCTGATACAGGAACCATAAAAGATGGCGAGGATACACGGCACAGTTCTTTACATGCCAACATGTTTGCACTGGCCTTTAACCTGGTTCCCGAAAAAAATAAGGCAGCTGTGCTGGCACATATTCAGTCGAGAGGTATGGCTTGCAGCGTATATGGGGCCCAGTTCCTGCTTGATGGCCTTTACGACCAGGGAGAAGATCATTATGCATTGCAGCTTTTAACTGCAACCCATAAGCGGAGTTGGTACAATATGATACGGAGTGGTGCTACCATGACCACCGAGGCCTGGGATATCGTCTATAAAAACAATCAGGACTGGAACCATGCCTGGGGCGCAGCTCCCGCAAACATCATTGTCAGGAAATTAATGGGGGTAGAGCCGCTCTCACCAGCTTTTGAAACCATACAGATAAAGCCGCAGCCAGGCAGCCTTAAAACTGCAGCCCTGCAGCTATCGACCTTAAAGGGAAAAATAATGGTAGAATTTAACAGGGATAGCTCCATGTTCCATTTAAATACGATACTTCCGCCCAATGCGATCGGGATAATCTATCTGCCACGAAAAACGGCAAATGATCGGCTCTTTAAAAATGGAAAAGTTTTCAAGGCAATACAAGAAGGGAAATTCTGGAAAATTCCGGGCGTTCAATCCGGTACTAATTCCTGGAAAGTAGAATACTTTTAGAGCGTGGTCTAACCACGCTCTACTATACACTTGGGTTGGTGTTTAATCGGGAAATTGCATGAATTGGCAATAAAACACATCTTGTTTGCCTGTTCGTGAAGCGCATTGGCCTTTTCTATCTGCGACTCGTCTGTAATGACCACAACCGGGTTTAAAGTAACCAGTGTAAAATGTCCGCTGCCATCCGGGTTTTCCTGCATATCGCCAACGGGGGTATCCTTGTATTCCATTACAATGATCTCGTTCTGCGAGCACAGGTGCAAATACCACAGCATGTGACAGGAAGACAAAGAAGCCAGCAGCAGGTCTTCCGGATTGTGTTTAGTTTTATCGCCAAGAAAAGCAGAGTCGGAAGAGCCCATTATATCTGGTTTCTGATCAATGGAAATGATGTAACTTCTGTCGTATGACCTGTAATCCATTGTCCCTGAGCCTTTATTACCTGCCCATGTAAGTGTCGCCTGATATTGATGTATTTTAGCCATAACGAATGTATTTTATTGTTTCCACCAATTTAAACATTCTTCCCTATCAATGCTACATAAACTAAACAATTCCTCCCATTGCCGGATCGGTAAAGCTGGCTGCCCCGGTTTCTACCCTACCGGCATACCTTTGCTCAAAGCTGCTTTCACCTTCTACTTTTAAGCTGAAATCGTACCAGCCATATGTTTGCTTTAAATCCAGTACAATTTCCTGGGTAGCGCCTGCAGTTAGGTCCTTCCTAACATCGTTTTTACGATAGCCCAGATCTTTAATCACAACTGTATAACGCTTTGATGAACTTCCGTTAACTATTTTTAAGACCACATTACCTGTCGGCTTTCCATTCTCCATTTCATAGGCACAGCGGATTCCCAGATCCGGATTATTGGCCGAGCCGATAAATTCTCTGTAATAGCCGTTCGGCCCATCTACCCTAAGGTGATATTTCCCGTTTTCAAAACCTGATACAGGCCAGTTATAAGTTAAGGTATCACCTGCAACTGCAGCGAAGGACCAGTTCCGGCATACCTGCGAACCCATTTCGGCATCTTTATAGGCTACAGGTGTATATACCGCGAAAGGCGCGCCGACAGCTTTTTTACCAAAAACAGCATTCCCGGCTTTAAATGTGATTTCGAAATTCTTTTTATCGGTGTGTAGTTTTCCATCAACATAAAGCTCATAAGGCAGCGCACAGGAAGGACGTATCCCTCTTTCCTGGACCGACATTACTGCTCCGGAAAGCGGATTTGTCCGGTAGGCAGTAATATCAGCATCTGTCAGCTTCTTAAATCCTGAAGGATCTCCCTTAAACTTGGCATTGTAAATATTTTCGACCATTGCATCGCGCTCCAGGAAGTCTATTTTATCCGGTTTGTCCCCATCAAAAGGCGTAAATACTGAAGTAAGGTCGCCGCAGATGGCCCTGCGCCATTTACTGATGTTCTCAATTTTAATCTCTTTGTTCAGCTTGTTACTGAAAAATACTTCCAGAAACTGTAGGGTTGATGTGTGATCGAATACTTCTGAACATACCCTTCCTCCCCTGCTCCAGGGCGAAGCAATGAGCATTGGCACCCGGAAACCCAAACCAATTGGCGCTTCCCTCGCTGCTTTTTCAGGAACTCCTTGTTTCAATTCATTGGCGAGCCTTACATGCTCTATTTCCGTATCAATTCCCTGCGATACCTTACCGGTTCCGGGAATATTGGCATCTGGAATAGAGAAAGGTTTCACATGGTCGAAATACCCGTCATTTTCGTCGTAGGTAGTAATGAAAATGGTTTTTTTCCAAACCTCCGGGTTTTTGGTAAGGATATCCAGGATTTCTGAAACATACCATGCCCCGTACCATGGGGCACTTGGATGGTCGGAAAAATTCTGAGGACCGGCCAGCCAGGAAACTGCTGGTAACTTACCGGTATTCACATCCTTTCTGAACTGGTACAGTACATCACCTTTAGGAACAGTGACCTCCCGTTTGGTATTCCCTTCTTTGTAACTCAACGTGGTAATGCTCCGGTAATCCGGATCAGCAGCATTGGTAACGAAAGCACTTTCAAAAAGCACTTTCTGCCGATCGGATAACTTATTGTATTCCTCCCGGCTCCATTTTTTTAGTTCCGACGCCGCATTGTCTAAGGCCTCCATTTTATTTTTCAGGTCTTTCTGTATCTTTTTTGCTGCCGCCTCGCTGGAAGGGCTTGCTTCCTGGAGCTTATTGATCTCATCGGGTAGGGTCTCGACCACTTTTTGCAGGTTATTTACGTACCGGGATGAAAACTTTACATTATAAGCAGAGAAGAACTCGAGCAGGTTGCAGCCAAAGTTGCCCAGCCAGGCGCGTTCCTCACCTTTATATCCGCCACCGCAGCTCAAATCATTCTGATAAAATTTCCATTTTACATTGTGCTCCTCCAGCAATTCGGGAAAGGCTTTCCATGGTAATTTGCCGAAGCTGAAATCATCATTTCTAATGTTTACTTTTTGTATTCCGTCTAGCTGATAGGATACTTTTCCTGTCCAGAAGAATGACCGGTTGGGTGTAGTGCTGGTCATGCCGGAGCAAAAGTTCTGATCACAAACCGTGAAGGCATCGGCCATAGCGTAGTTAAAAGGCAGGTCTTCGCGGTTGTAATGGCCTAAGGTAAGCGGCATCCCCGCGTAGCTTTTGTTCCCCGATTTTTTGGAAGTCAGCCATTTATCGTATTTTCCTTTATTGTAGGCATCCACCTGGCTGGCCCTGGAATGCGGGAGAGAGCCGATCCAGGTTACCTTGGAATCTTTAATATTTAAGCGGAAGGGCGCATAGGTATCACCGGCCGCATCTGTCTGCATCCATACCGGCTTTTGATCGGGAAGTGTAATTGCACGCGGGTCATTAAACCCTCTTACGCCCTGCAAAGTACCAAAGCAATGGTCAAAAGACCTGTTTTCCTGCATCAGGATAACGATATGCTCCGCGTCAAGAAAACTACTGCCCAGCTTAGGGTCTATGGCCAGTGCCCTTTGTATAGATGCCGGCAGCATTGTGGAAATCCCCGCAGCACCAGACAGCAGCAGGGATTTTCTGATAAATTCTCTTCTTGATTCCATAATTGAGGTTTGTGTGTTTAAGGCTTATGGGTTAAATAAGCTTTCTAATTTCACAAATAAAATGATGGAATATGTGTATTTCTTATAAAATTTTTGTTATATTTTGTTTAAAAATATTAAATCTGATTTCCATTTAAAGCTATTTAATTACAAAACCTCATTTCAAATGGTAGGCCATGATGCTTTTTTTCCAGAAGGTAGGAATGTAAACAATACGCTTAACCGGATCATAACCTATATCTGCAGTATTCTTTTTTTCCTGGTGGCTGTCCAGCAGCAGGTCATACTTACCGTCGGCATATACATAATATACATACCCACCCCAGCAGGAAAACAGCCAGTCGCCATTGCCCACAGGCTCTATGCCATCCCCTCCGTTAGGAAGTTCCGCAATTTTGGTTAGCTGTTTACTGGCATCGGCTTTCCATAGTGTCTTGCCCCCGGCAATATACAAGTCATTTCCGATGGCTTTCAAACCGTTTACACCTGTTACATTCTCCATATAAAGCGACACTTTATTGCCCTCTACCTTGTGGATCCGTTTTGTCCTGGAATCGGAAACATAGACAATGCCGTTATCGCTAACGGTAATGTCGTTCAGAAATTTGGCACTATCTACCGGTATTTTTTGTTTTACTTTACCTTTTGCTATATCTACAACCACCACGTCAGTCAGATCGGCTATATACAACATATTGCCGCTTTTTGCCAGACCTTTTGGCGAATTTAATCCGGTTATCCAATCGTGGTTCAATACCTTTCCATCCAGGCCAAGTTTTGCAACTCCACCAATACCATCCTTATCATTCGGGTTATTTCCCATTACAGAAACATATACAATACCTGCTTTGACATCAGGCAATGCAGATTCAGGTACATTAATTACACTATCCGTTTCCCACAGCTTTTCCAAACGGTGCTGGGCATTTGAACCTAATGAAACAAAGACAAACAGGGCAAGGGCAAAATACTTCTTCATAAAAATGGATTGAGGTTAAATATATCCGTTAAAATACATAATTATCTTAAAATTCGGGAATTGCGATTGCAATCCAAGCCTCTCTATCAGACAAAATGTTATCCTCATTTGGCCATATTGTCAACGATCTTACCATTAACCCCGGATAATAGCTCAAAAAGCACACATCCGCTATTACAGGCTACTTTGTTCATTTCCTAGCCATCAAATAAACACTAACTTTAAGTGTATAAATGAACCAAATAATGAACAAAAATTCTATTTTAGGCATGACCTGCCTGGCATCCGCCCTTTTATTTTTGGGAACGGGCAGCAGTTATGCACAATCGAAGGCATCAGATTTGAAAAGCTGGCCAAAAGGGAGCTCACCAAAAGAAATAGGCGTTAGAATTGCAGACCGTTTTGTAACTACTCCGCATTCCAATTTCAACCGGCCAGGCCCGCCAAAAGTGATTACTTATCCTGAAACCTGTACCTGGTACGGGGCACTTACCTTTGCCAAGGAAACTAAAGACGCCAAACTGCTTGGAAAATTAAAAGACCGTTTTGAGCCGCTTTTTGGCGTGGAAGCTAAAATGATTCCGGTGCCAGACCATGTTGACTACAGTGTATTCGGATCTGTACCGCTTGAATTATATATGCAGACCAAAGAGAAAAAATATTTTGACCTGGGCATTTCAATTGCCGACAAACAATGGGGCCCACCGGAAGGCCCCCGGGTAGTTGCGGCTTCGCAGGGGTATTACGACCAGGGCTATACCTGGCAAACCCGCTTATGGATAGATGATATGTTTATGATCACAGCCGTACAGGCCCAGGCATACCGGGCTACCGGAGATCAGAAATACATTGACCGGGCTGCAAAAGAAATGGTATTCTACTTAGATCAGCTGCAAAAACCAAACGGCTTGTTCTATCATGCCCCCGATGTACCCTATTACTGGGGGCGTGGCGATGGCTGGATGGCTGTAGGCATGGCCGAACTATTAAGGTCTTTGCCGAAAAGCAATCCGAATTACGAAAGAATCATGAAAGGCTACAAAACCATGATGGCTTCACTTCTACAATATCAGACTGAAGAAGGCATGTGGCGCCAGCTGATCGATAAGCCAGAATCCTGGCCTGAAACTTCTGCCACTGGCATGTTTACTTTTGCTTTCATTACGGGTGTTAAAAATGGTTGGCTGGACAAAGAAGTGTACGGTAAAGCTGCCCGCAAAGCCTGGCTAAAATTGATTACTTACATCAATACAGATAACGACATTACAGATGTATGTGAAGGTACCAACAAGAAAAACGACTACCAGTATTATTTAGATCGCAAAAGAAATGTTGGAGATCTCCATGGACAGGCGCCGCTTTTATGGTGTGCAACCGCTTTATTACGCAAATAAGATAAAGCATAGTAATGGAATGAATATTTTTAATAAAAAAACACAATGAAAAAAATACTCATCGTACCGGTTCTGCTTGGTGCACTTGCCTTTTTTACCCTCTACGCTTTTAAAGATATTTCTGCGTTGCAGGGGCCAAAGCCAGATGCAGATAATGTAGGGCTTAAACTTCCAGAAGGATTTGGGGCCTTAAAGGTGGCCGATATCGGGGCTAAGGCAAGGCACCTTGTGGTAACCCCGCAAGGGCTCATTTATGTGAAACTGGCCCGTGTAAAAGAAGAAAAAGGCATTTATGTACTTCGGGAAGGTGCCGATGGCAGGGCCCAGATTACCGGCGGCTTTGGCAATTATGGTGGTACGGGCATCTATATAAAAGATGGCTATCTCTATGCTTCTTCCAATAAAGAGGTGTTCCGGTATAAATTAAACGACAAAAACGAGGTCATTGACCCTAACAATCCTGAAACGATTGTTAAAGGACTGAAAATGGGCCGTCAGCACGAAACCAAATCATTAGTGTTGGATAACGATGGCAATATATATGTCAACATTGGAGTGCCTTCGAATTCATGCCAGGAGCAGGACCGGGGCTTAAGATCTAAAGGCATTCCCGGATGTCCTTTACTGGATTCTGCAGCCGGCATCTGGCAGTTTAAAGCAAACAAACTGAACCAGAGTTATGCTGAAGGTATACGGTATGCAACAGGCTTACGTAATGTGGTGGGTTTAGACTGGAACCAGCAGAACAACCAGCTTTTTGTGATGCAGCATGGCCGCGACAACCTGAACAGCTCCTGGCCGGAGCTTTACGATACCAAAGAATCCGCAGAATTGCCCGCAGAGTGTTTATATGCTTTAAAGAAAGGTGATAATGCCGGCTGGCCATTTATGTATTACGATGGCATTCAGCATAAAAAAATTGTAGCCCCCGAATATGGCGGCGACAAGAAAAAAGAAGCTGACCCTAAATACCTGGATCCGGTGGTTGCATTTCCAGCCCATATGGCACCAAACGGTTTGTTGTTTTACACCGGAAACATGTTCCCTGAGAAATATAAAAACGGCGCTTTTATCGCTTTCCACGGATCCTGGAACCGTGCGCCTGAACCTCAGAAAGGGTTCTTCGTCGTGTTTCAGCCTTTTAAAGACGGCAAGCCTTCGGGCGATTGGGAGATCTTTGCCGATAACTTTGCCGGTACACCAGAAAAAGCTGCGATGAATAAGGCCGACCACCGCCCGTGCGGACTGGCACAAGGTGCTGATGGCTCTCTTTATGTAACGGATGATTCAAAGGGGTTGATTTACCGCATCCTATATACTAAGAAATAAACAGTAGCGATGAAAAGAATTTTAGTATCCTTATTGATTCTAGCTGCATGCAGCATCCGGCTGTCTGCCCAGACAAAGGGGAAAAAAGCCACTGCGGCAAAACCTCAGGCAGTTACTGCAGCAGTAATGGCCAGTGGGAAAAAGATATACAACAAGTATTGCCTGGCCTGCCACATGGCTGACGGCGGAGGCGTTCCGAACATGAACCCTCCCCTTAGTAAAACATCGTATGTACTGGGCGATAAAACCAGGCTCATTAAGGTGATCCTGAACGGCCTGGCAACAGGCGAGGAAATTGATGGTGAAACTTATACCAATGTGATGCCTGCACATAATTTCCTTACAGATCAGGAAGTTTCGGATGTGCTGAGTTTTGTGAGAAACAGTTTTGAAAATAAAACCAGTGGCATTTCTGTTCAGGAAGTAAAAGCTGTAAGGGCTAAAAGCACAAAAAAATAGCGTACAGAACGATACAGATAAAAAGAAAGCGCAGCCAGGTCTGGCTGCGCTTTCTTTTTATCTGCATTATTGTCCTCCTAATTTTCCTTTACCTGCCCATAAACGAAGTTGCTCTTGTATAGATCCGGCACGCTGTGCAGCGGTGGTTATGTTGTTTACCGCCGCACTTCCCATTCTCTCGGTAAGCTGTGCTATGTAGAGACTTCTAGGCAATACAGGAGTACCCCAGCTCTCCCAGTAACCTGCCCCGTTCTTTGTTTGTCCGACACAGCCTATACCCCAGTTTTTAGCGCCTTTCGGACTTTCTACCTTGATGTCGTAATTTGAAGATTTACAATTCCAGAACATCGTCTGGGCACCGGCCCAGCCATGTCCGGAGCCCATGGCCTTCCTGTTCTGTACAATGATCTGTCCCCCAAAAACATTGTCGAACAGCACACCCGTTGCCCAACGGTGATGCGGGCCTATATCCGCTTTGGTATTAATAGAATAGCTATCCAGAAAGACATTCGGTCCCGGAACCCTTGACCCTGTTACATAATCGTGCCGGCCACCGTCGGTATAACAACGCTGAAAAAGGTTAAAAGAAGACCCGGCCTCCAGATTGAAAGAATACTTTCTGCTCCCCGTTGTCTGGGACTTAGGCTCAAGCATCGCGCATTCTTCTATGGTATTGTAAACCGACATGGTACTGACAGATACACAGGCATAGCCAAAATACTGTGCAGTGACCTGTTTAATCCAGCAATTCTCGGTACGGTTCAGTTCTATACCATTCCAGGCATGCAGTTCATCATCGTCGTTTAAATAATAAGATACCAGGCGAATGTTTTCCACTCCCGAATTGCTGATGCGCCCGGTGATATTGGTCTTAAAAACATAGCCTCCTCCGTATCTGGTCTGTATGGGATCCACAATGGCTGCGTTTAAGGTAATTGTATTGCCGTTAATAGCTGTTATTTTACGTTCAAAATTGACGTCATAGTCCGCTGCAGTCCAACCATATTGCGCCATATCCAAGGCATTGATCCACTCCTGGTTTGGCACACGATACACGGAGATCTGATCTCCGATGGTAAAACCGGCTGCAGACTCTACGTCAAAGCTTACAGCACCGGTTGGCACATATTCCGTGCTGATCTTTTTCCTGGTTCCGCCAACTTCCGGCATGCCCGAGCCCGAGCCATTGAGTTCTATTAGATTATGCTGTGCTTTTTTGGTGGCTTTAATGATGGTGCCATTGCTGCCCTGCCCTACGCCACGCAGCACGACTCCGCCCCTGTCAATAAGCAGTGTACCCTCTACCTCGTACGTTCCTGCTTGCAGCAATACCGCGCCCCTGATGCCATTCGCGTCTGCTGGCATGCTCTTTACTTCATCTATTGCATTTTGAATATTCAGGCGATTGTCGCCTGCAACTGCACTAATGGTCTTTTTTACCGGCACATCGGGTAACGCTACTCCTCCACCCTGATAACCCGCAGTAGAGAAATCGGGGATCACATTATCTTTGTTGCTCTCGCCTTCATTGGCAAATTTATTGTAAGCCAGTTTATTTGCACTATTGATATAAACCAACGAAGTGGTATTTTCCGGCGGGTTCACCACCGGTGGATTGGTAACAGGCGGATTCGTTTTTTCATCCACCTGTACCGTTTTCTTTTTACAGGAAACACTCCACATTAAAGCCAATAAGATAATAAATAGTTTTGAAAGCGCTTTCATTTAAGCTATTGTACAATGGTAACCCTGCGCGGGAATACAGAAGCACCTGTAGTACTAGTAGGCGACACCACATGAACCTGACCGTTTGTAGCTATCTGGCCTGATGATGTACAATTGGTTACGCTATTAATCCGTAGCGGAGAATCCTGATTGTTAACCAGAACCATATCTATTTTGCCCTCAGGATCAAACCCTATAGCACCTAGTCTGGAAACACTGCTTTGGATAGATCCCGGAACAGACCCCGGGGGTAGCAGTGTTTCAAGCGTTGTAGTGCTGGTTGTTGCATTGTTAAACCCATAATCACCCTTCAGTATCAGGTATAAAAAGTAATTTCTTACTTCCTGAACCGGATATTCTTTCCAGGAAGTTGCAGGGTGGGTTCTTGGTGTAATTCCGTCAGGAAGATATGCCTGACTACCATCCGGATTTTTTTCATAAATCGGGAAGTCAAACCACAATCCCCCGGTAATTGCCCCTGTCGTTGCATTCCGCACCCTGATCGCATTAGTCCCTAAGAATATGAATGTTCTTCCGGATTGTTCATATTCACTTAAATCGATGCCTGCATATTCCAATCCAAGCTGCATCCATTTAAAAAGAGTATCACTGGCTATTTGGGGTGCTTTACCTCTATCCAGCATATACTGCTTTGCAGATTTGTTCAAATGAGGATCCAATGTCTTCTTTTCATATTTATAATCTTTCTGCAGGTCAAGCCCAAACATAGAACATGAAGTACTTAGTGCAATACAGAAAAGACCAGTTAACAAAATATTTATATTTTTCATCTTAGTCATGATTAGTTATTATAAGGCTCATTTTGAACCAGCAAACGATTAGAATTCAACACATTACGATGTATTGGCCAGTAGTACTTACGTTTATCCGTTCCCCAACCTGTTACAGTAGAACCTGCCAGGGTTTGACGTGCCCTTACAATAGGTTCCATTATCTCCATCACACGATCTGTACGTACAAGATCAAACCATCGTTTTCCTTCACCTAGCAACTCATACTGTCTTTCCTGAAGGATCGCTGTTTCCAATGTCCTGGTATCTGTATAGTTTGCAGCCAGTAAAGCCGGCAAATTTGCTCTTGTACGGATCAGGTTTACATATTTTAGTGAATTGGTTTTGTCGCCAATCTGGTTTAGGGCTTCAGCATAAAGTAAATACATATCACTTAAACGGTACACCGGAATGTAAACATTTGTTGTCCGTGTAGCTGCAGGGCTACCTGTTGTAAAGTTGTAGTTTGTAACAGGATTTGTTCCCGGCGGGGTAAAGGTACCTGTATAGAATTTCCAGAGATTGGCATCGCGAATTGCTGTCGAGGTTCCGGTTGTATTGAAAGTCTGCTTGGCACGAAAATCTACGGTATTGGCTCTCCAGCTGGTCCACAATCCATCCGCCATCCGGCTTACCGAGTTATTGGTTGTAATGGATATACCCGACATACAAGCACAACCATTGGCTATATAATCCCAATGAATGCTAAAAATACTTTCCACACTTGCTGGTGGGTTTACAAACTGATTGTTCCAGGTTGGTCCGGTTTGCAGATCGGCGGCCAAACCACCGGAACCAGTTGTTAGTGTACCGGTAGCGTTGTAAACTTTGCCTGTAGGGCCTTTTGCTTTAAACAGATTTTTGAGCCAGACAATTGCATTTGGATAGTCCTTACGCCACATGTAAATATCTGCCATTGTAGCACAAATTGCTCCTTCACCCATATACCACACAGTTGGCGTAGCATTTTTTGCAATCATGTCATAAGCCTTTTGCAAATCAGCAATAGCCTGATCTAAAACCTTGTCCTGTGGCTGTTGTGGCGATTCAGGATCCTCGGTAATGCTTTCATAAGGCTCCGTACGAATTGGTGCATTTCCCCATACCCTGGCAATCCAGAAATAGCATAAACCACGCATAGCATAACACTGTGCTATATAGTTGGTCTCGGTAGCCAGGGGAAGTTCATTTGGTGTACCCGCCAAAGCATAATTCTTAATCTCTGGCAAACGCTTGATCATGAGGTTAGCCCTACCGATGGTACTGTATAAAAATGACCAGTCGGAGAAAGTATTATTAGCACTTAAACTATTGAAATCTATCTCATTCTGGGAAGCGGTGGCATACTGCACCCTTCTTTCAAAGTTATCCGATCTCGCCTCTCCCCACCAGGTAATCCGGTTTTCAGATTGTGTTCCATCTCCTCTGATCATTGTCGACTGGAACTCTCCATACATCCCCGCCATCGCAGCTTCTGCATCAAACCTGGTTCTGAAAAAATCTTTGGCAAGCCCCTGTGAAAGCGGTTCTTCATTTACTAACTTTTTACAACTCCCCAGTACAAGTAATACACCCAGGATCGCTATACTATATATCTTTTTCATGTCTATCTCTCTTTTAATTAAAACCCTATATTAAGACCAAAACCAATTTCCCTACGTTTCGGATACTTGCCGTTGTCATCACCTGGAGTAAGTCCAGGAGAACTGAATTCAGGATCATATCCCGTATAGTTGGTGTAGGTAAGCAGGTTTACTCCATAAATATAAGCTGAAATCGATCTTGCAAGTACCTTACCAGCAATTTTTGGATCCAGACGATAGGTAAACCTCGCACTTGAAAGCCTTAAGAAGCTTGCATCTTCCAGGAAATAACTGTTGCCATTCTGTCTTTGGCTACCCCTGGTATCTTTATCAGGGAAATAAGGGAATGTTGCAATATCACCCTGCTTTGTCCAGGCCCCGTGTATTGCTTCCGGTAGTGATGGACCACCGGCATTCGCGTTATTTGTAAGCCCCTGTTTAAATGAATTGTAAACCTGTCCACCTATCGTCGTATTAATGATAAACGACAAGGAGAAATTTTTATAACTGAAATTATTTACAAAACCAAGATAGGCATCAGGCTGAGCATTGCCGATTACGTGACGGTCACGGTCATCAATAATTCCGTCATTATTAACATCCAACCACTCTGTATCGCCCCCCAATAAAACGGTATTGTTAGAACTTTTTTGCAGTACCTGCCCTGTATAAGGCTGCCCGTCCAGCTGATAACTTTCTGCGACTGAAGTTGCTGCACGTCCTGTAGAGCCAGTAGTTGTTACCTTAACGTTAACAGGAGTTAGCTTTCTACCATCAGGTGTATAAGCATTGGAAGCGTCATACTGGTAAACACCAAGGTTTTTCCATCCATAAAAATCGCCTATCCTTCCACCCTCTCTAATAATGTGTTTGTTTCCGGCAATAAATTCCTGTCCGTCAAACAATTTTAATATTTTCCCTTTTTCAAAAGTTGCATTGAAATTCACGGCCCATTTAAAGTCCTTACCTGAAATAGGAGTTCCATTAAGGGCAAACTCCCAACCTCTGTTTTCAATATTACCTACGTTGATCTTCACCGTATTGTAACCTGTTTCTTTAGGAATCTGTCTGTCATACAACAAATCATTTGTAGTTTTGATGTAATAATCGGCACTAAGTCCCAAGCGACCTTTCAAAAAGGTCAGATCTGTTCCCCAGTTTTTGCTAACTGTGTTTTCCCATTTGATGGTTGGATTGGAAAAACCAGGAAGCGTAGCTGCACCGGCTGAACCGGCATAGCTGTTCTGCCCAATTTCAATTCGCGCAATAGACTCATAGTCTGAAATCGGGTCATTACCTGCACTACCATAACTAAACCTTAATTTACCATCGTCTAAAAATTTCTTACTCCATAACATGAATTTCTCATCGGTAAAACGCCATGCAGCTGAACCAGCCAGGAAGGTACCCGATCTGTTTTCGATACCAAACCTCGACGATGCATCATTTCTCATCACCCCTTGCAAGATATATTTTGCCTTGTAATTATACTCAAGCCTGGCTATTCCCGAAGCTGTTGAGGCAGCGGATGTCGTTATACGCTGTTTAGTCAAATCAACGATATTTGCACCGGTAAGCGTCCGCACATTTTCAACGATAATACCTGTTCCTTCAAATGAAGACTCATCATTTTTTCTTCTGTCTCTTGAGAATGCTGCTAACGCCTTTATGGTATGGTTACCAAAGGTTTTGGTATAGTTCAGATAAGTCTGTAATTCATAATAAAACCTTCTTGTCGCACCATTTCTCAACAAATTTTCATTTCCCTGCGCCGACAGAAATCGTGGCATAAAATAAATCGATTTCCCATCATCCAACTGCGTATTTAAAGCAACGGTAAATACCAGATCTTTCGTAATATCGTAATTTAATGAATTTACAAACTGGATCTTGTACTCTTCCCGGGTATTGTCTTCCAGCAATGCATTCGCGACGGGGTTTCTTTTCGACAACAAGTAGCTCGTTAGCGCCCCATCGGGATAAAAGACTCTTAAGTAACCGGGTCGGTCAAACATTGGCCGGAGTGAGTTATTCGTATTGATAATATTACCTGCCTGCCTGTAAAAAGACATATTGGCACTGTATTTTAATTTAGGTAAAGCCTGATAGTCCAGATTTATCCTAGACTGGATCCTTTTACTATATGAATTCAATGCAGTTCCCTGGTCGTCCAGATAATTAAAACTACCTGAATACGTGAGCCCTTTTTGTCCGCCACTAATCGTAAACCTTACATCATGCTTCTTACCTGTATTTCCCAGCAACAGCTCCTGCAGGTCATTATCCGTATTAAAACTTGGGTTTAAAGAATCTGTAAAAGTACCGCCAGAACCGCTGGTTAAACCTGCTTGTAACTTCCGGTAATAGCGTACATCATCAGCATTTGGCGCCTGGATTTTGTGCGCCAGCTTGCCCATAGTAAAAACATACTGGACGTCGAAACGGGCCTTGCCTTCCTGTCCACGTTTAGTAGTGATCAGGATTACTCCATTTGCAGCTCTGGAACCATAGATAGAAGATGATGCGGCATCTTTTAAAATCTCAATGTTCAGGATATCATTGGGATTTAAAATGGAGGCATCAGGCGTAATCACCCCATCTATAACATACAGTGGATTTGTTCCATTCCCATCTGAAGAAAAAGTAGAAGGTCCACGAACTGTAATTGTACCTTCGGCACCGGGCTCACCATTATCATTAACGATAAAAACCCCCGCAGCCTGTCCTTGCAAAGCATCAAATAAATTTAACGGCTGTCTTTCAGCGATTTGCGAGGCTGTAATTGTAGCCGTAGCACTGGTAAGGTCTTTTTTCCTGGCCAAACCACCATAACCTGTACTTACGATTACCTCATTTAAGCTATTTTCATCATCTTCAAGCTTAATATTCAAGGTTCTCCTGGCCCCTACCACTTCTTCCTTAACTTTGAACCCTACATAGGTAAATACCAATACGGCCGAGTTATCAGGAACTCCTATCGTATATTTACCGCTATTAGAAGTCGATGCTGATATTTTAGTGCCCTTAACCTTAACACTCACACCAGGCAAAGCTTCTCCTTTACTGTCGGTTACCGTTCCTGTAACAGTAACACTTTGGGCATAGGATACCACAGCCAGCAATTGCAGCACTGCCAAAAACATGAGCAGCTTCTGCAACGTTCTGGTGACCCTGAATTTCATCAGGCTACAGGAAATTGTTCTTGTAAAATTTTTATTCATATCGGATATATTTGGTTTATTCTCTAATCCAAACACCCTATACTATCCGGCTATATCCCTATTGTTATAACCGACAAAACAAGCATTTAATCCGAAACGCCTGCTTTTGCTCGTACAAAGTATTTTGGTTTATGCAATTGACTAATAAGTTTTCAATTATTAATTGCTCAAATTACCCAAGCATTCAACTATCTTGGCAATCCATTCTTAGTCCTTTATAATGAGTTGATTTCCCAGCCCAGTTAACCACAAAGGGCCTATTCCTGTAGCCTTCAATAAGTCTTTATGCAAATTATCAGGTTTATTGGCACCAACGTCGGCCGACTGGAAAAAGCTATATGTTCCGGTAAACGCACCATATACCGGACTACCAGCTGCAGCAATATAGATATTCAACTCATTTAAACCCAACTTAGGATCCACAATTGTAAAACCCGTAGGTAAATCAGCTCCTGCAATGGTTCCAAAGGCTTGGTTCCCTGCATACATAAAATTTTGAGGGATATCTGTAAACCTGAGATAAGTTGAGCCTGTCTTCATCTGCAGGACATTATTGGCAATCACACAATTTGCCGGGGGTACAGTACGGCTATTCCCACCCTTTCCGGCGCCTATATCAAAGCCCTGCGCACAGTTTATGATACTATTGCTAACGACTTTAACATTCTTAACCTGGAAGTACCCACTTGGTTCTGAATCAGGTACACCGTCCAGCATAGCTATAGCACAGGTTTGTCCTGTTGTAATAATTCCCTGCAGGTAATTATTATATACGAGATGCCCCTCACCGATAATCCTGATCCCGCCCGACTCTGCAACGCCATTGCCAATCAGATAATTTCCATATACTTCTGAATTGTTTCCATGCCTCAAACATAAGGTTCCCCTACTTTCAAAGAAGAAATTGTTCCTGATCGTATTTTTGCTCATCTTATTGGAAATAATTTCCGTCTCTCCATTGCATTTATCAAATATATTCTCCTCAATAGTATTCAGGCTTTCACTTAAATAATAGGCACTTGTACCAACCCTGATGGTCTCGCCCCCGTTGGATCCCAGTTCAGGCCTGGTCCCAAAATAATTATGGTCAATTCTATGGTTTAGCGCATCATTTGATCCCCATATCACTACAGTAGGTCCTAAATGCGCCTTCCCTTTAATATAACAATGATCAACCCGATGGTTTTTTCCATTTAACGAAACCCAACGATAATCTACAGATTGATCTGCGGGATTGTAATCTATAATAGCTGTATTGGTCAGGCGGCAGTTTCTTGACACAGCGCTAAAGTCGATGACATTCAATTTGGAAACACTCAAGTCACCGTTTTTAAAGTTCAATCCCTCAACCACCAACCAGCTGCCATCAATACTTAACGAGGAACTCCCTTTAAAGATCACCTCTCCGGCTTTTTCAGCCATCAGTACAATAGGCTTTTGATCTGTCCCGTTCCCTTTGAAAATCAACCGTTGGTTTGCCCAATCACCTGTAGCCATTATTATGGTATCACCCGCAATAGGACTCAATGCAGCTAGCTCAGCAGCAGATTTCACAAGCTTACAGGATTTACATAATTCAGGTTTCTTTACAGGCTCTTCCTTTTTAGGCTCTTCCGGGATTAGTTTAGCGTTTTTTTTACAGCTGGTAATTGTTAAAAACGGAATGGTTAACATATAAACTATAAGGCCGAATTTTATCTTCATCATTTTTTTGTTTAACAAGTTGATATCTGATTTTTTCAAATTTAAAGGTTGCCGATCTGTTGCACGATTTTGCTGGCTTTAAACTGATATGTTAAAAAAGCATATCTGTAAGTCATCTTGGCAGCATAAAAAGACAATGCTAATCTGGTTTAATGATTGGCCTATAGCGCAGAATAACAGACTTCCTTAACAAGTTAAATTAGAGCTTATTAACCAAATATATTTTTTATGAAACAAATTAAATCAGTAACCCTGGCGCTCGCCTGCGCCGCTGTAATGCAGTATGGCTGCAAAAAACAAACCTCCTCGGAGCTTCCTGCTGAAGAGATCGAAAAAACAGGACAAGTACAAAAAACAGCTTCCGGAGGTGTACAAATCATGTCGGTGCTCTTTAACGGAGATGCATCGAACGGATCTTCCAATGTGTGGAAAGACATCAACATTGAAGGTACCGGAACGGTAACAACAGTAAACGACGAAACGGGCACGCTATGCTGGAAATTCCTCAAGCCAGCCAACAGTCACCGTACAGAAGGCCATGGCGCTGAAGGCTACCAGGCCCAGGATGGGGACGAGATCTACATTGGCTGGACCAGCAAGATCTATATGCCCACTACCTTAAAAACAGAAGCCATATTCCAATGGAAATCGTATCCAACTGCCGGCTCACTCCAAAACCACCCCTTAATGCTCAGGACCAAATCTGGGAACCTGGAGCTTCAGCATTTTGACGACAACCATGTGGCCACCGTACCTTGGTCTACCGCCCTTTCCACAAGCACCTGGCTCAAATTCGTGATCCGAATGAAGGTTTCCCGGAACCCCGCTGTGGGTTACATCGAATTCTGGTATAACGGGGTAAAACAGACCTTTACAAATGGCAGCCAACGCCTGTATTGCAGAACACTGGATGTAGATGACTGCGACCCAAAATGGGGTGTATATGGCGGTGATGCTTCGCAAGCAACACATTTTGTGAAAAAAATCAGGATAGGCACTACCTATGCTGATGCTCAGCAATAATACAACTCCGGAAATGACAAACTGTTTTTAGACAGTTTGTCATTTCTTTAACGAGCATACATTTTGCGCGCGCGCACCTTGTATTGCTCCTGCATAAACACTATTTTTGCAATTCATTCAACATCAATTGAATTGCCGGAACAAGCACACCATATTGCCAGTACTTTTGAAGAATTGTTCAGGGACAATTATGCCAAGCTATGTCATTTTGCTATGCAATTTTTAAAGGATAATGATGCAGCCAAAGACGTCGTTCAGGAAGTTTTTGTTACTTACTGGAACATGGACAAAAACCTGGCCCCAAACGCTTCTGCTACCAATGCTTTTTTATATTCCTCTGTAAAAAATGCCTGCCTCAATAAACTGCGCAGGCAAAAACTGGAGCAAGGATTTTTGAATGACCAGGATGCAGATCCGGTAGAAGATGCCATCGTCTTAAATTCAATGATCCGCTCTGAAGTTATGGCCGAGCTGCATAAAGTGATCACCACATTACCTGATAATTGTCAGAAAATCTTTCGCATGGGTTATCTGGAAGGCTTAAAAAATCCACAAATTGCCAGTGAGCTGGGCATTAGCGTGAACACTGTTAAAACGCAGAAAAAAAGAGGGCTGCAACTGCTAAAGGTTCGTCTTAACCCAGATTTTTTTGCCATTCTTTCCTTATTTTTATTGAAATAATCCAATTATTAAAAAATAATTTGATTTTCTTTCACCCACTTTTGTTTTTCGGGTTTCCTATAGTTGTCTATGGAAACACAAAACAATTTTAAGTACACATCCCAACTCATTATTAAGTTCCTTAAAGATGAACTTAACGCTCAGGAAAAGAGGGCCCTTGAACTTTGGCTTAATGCATCCCCGGCTAACCGGGAACTACTGGAGTCTTTCCGCAATACCGCAGCTGTACAACAGGAGATCAATTACATAGATGCAGTTGACACCCATAAAGGCTGGGAAGAAATTTCAAAACAAATGCAGGTTAAACCAGTAAAAGCATTTTTCTGGAATAAAATCAGGAAATACAGCGCAGCTGCCATACTGTTAATCACAACAGGTATTGGCCTTTATTACTATACTGCAAAAAATAACAACGGGAAACCCAACGGTACCAACGGTACCCTGGCATCACAAGATATTATGCCTGGAGGTCAGAAAGCGGTATTGCAATTGGCAGATGGCTCTTCTCTTGATCTGGGCAGTAATAAATTCCTGCTGAAAGGCGAAAATGGGGAAGTAGCCATGAGCGCATCAAAAGGAACACTGTATTTTGGGAACAATAAAGGAAGCAGAGCCAAAGGATACAACCTGTTGAAAACCCCTCGGGCAGGAGAGTATAAAATGATTCTTCCCGACGGAACTAAGGTCTGGTTAAATGCATCATCTACCCTACGTTTCCCGGCAAGTTTCAATAGAGAAGAACGTCATGTCCAGCTTACAGGAGAAGCCTATTTTGAAGTTGCCCATAACAAGGATCTACCATTCAGGGTAAGTTTTAACAACACAGAAGTAGAGGTGTTGGGCACCCATTTTAACATCAATACTTTCGGCAAACAAAGCAGAACCACACTGGTAGAAGGTTCAGTTAAAGTGACCGAAGCAGGCAAACAACAACTGCTGAAACCCGGAGAAGAAGCGATCGTAAATGATGGCAAAGTAGCCATCCATAAAACAGATACCTACAAATCCATAGCCTGGAAAGAAGGTGCTTTTTATTTCCAGGATGACCTGATGACAGACATTATGGACCAGGTATTCCGGTGGTACAACGTAGAAATTATTTACAAAGGTAAACCAGGCACCAAAAGATATAGCGGAAATATCCGCAGGCAAGCTACATTAAAGCAGGTGCTGGAAATGCTTAATGCAGTAAGCGGAACAGAATTCAGCCTGGAAGACAGGACCGTAACCGTAGACTTTAACAACTAAAACTTTAAACACATGAAATAACCATTACTAAACAATCACCGGAATTTAAAAATACAGGTATAAAAAATCCGGGAGCATTGCAGTGTTCCCGGATCAAAAAGTGCGGCTGTGTTTATTTGATCGCTTTTCGAATTCAACCAATTTTTCAAAACCAACACATACAAAAATATGAAACAAATCCTTCCCGGCAAGTATGCGGGAGAATGCAGGTCATTTAATAGAAAACTACTATTAGTTATGAGGTTAACTATTTTCTTATTAATCGCGGGCTGCCTGGCTGTACAAGCCTCAGGCTATGCCCAAAAAGTAAACCTATCGGTGCGCAATGCAGGGATGGAAAGCGTCTGCCTGGACATTAAAAAGCAGACCGGCTATTTCTTCCTGTACGATGCCGATGTGCTGAAAAAATCAGGAAAGGTTAACCTTGAACTCAAAAACGCCGAACTGACAGAGGCCTTAAAACAGCTCACGGCCGGAAAAGCGTTGGAATATAAGATTATTGATAAGACAGTCATCATCTCTGAGGCAAGAAGCGTACAAACTATGCAGGAGGAGATCATCGTTAAAGGAACCGTAAAATCGAAAGAAGCGCCTGGTCAGCCAGATCTGGCTCTTCCCGGGGTGGTAGTTACGCTTAAGGGAACAAAAAAAGCTGTGCTTACTTTCGGCGATGGGACATACAGCATCAAGGCCCCTGCCAATGGTACCCTGGTATTTTCTATGGTAGGTTACGGCACTAAAGAAATCGCTATTAACGGAAATAAAATCATTGATATTGTAATGGCAGAAACAGCCAGCCAACTGAATGAAGTTATTGTTACCGCCTATGGTACTTCTGAAAAAAAAGAAAACCAGATCGGGAGCGCATTTCAGGTAAACAGAAAAGACCTGGATCGTAAACCTCTCGATAGGATTGACAAATTGCTGGAAGGTATTGTACCGGGTTTACAGGTTGACATGCAGGATGCAACTGCAGCAAGTGCCAGACCAAGATTCCAGACGCGTCTTAGAGGGGATGCGACATTCAGCTCCTCCAATGAGCCGCTATGGGTGTTAGACGGAATCCCGATAAATACAGGTGATGAGACCAATATGATCCCGGGCACCAATACCAGTGTTAGCCCCTTAAGCTACCTTAACCCGAATGACATCGAATCAATAACTGTATTGAAAGATGCTACCGCAACTTCAATTTATGGTGCAAACGGTGCAAACGGGGTGATACTGATTACAACTACCAGGGGACGGGATGGCGAAAACAGGATTAACTACAGTTTCAGAACTGGTCTGAACCTTTTAAACGACAACCGCTTTCATGTTCTCAGTGCGAATGAGTATAGAGAACTCATTTCGGAATCTTTTGCCAATTCGCCATTATCAGTGAATCCGGTTGAGGATTTGGGAACAAGTACCGACTGGTATGACATCTTTTACCGTAACGGTGTAACCAGTCAGCATGATCTTTCATTTTCAGGAGGAAACGAGAAAACCAGGTATTATGTTTCTGGGGCTTACTACAAAGAGAAACCCATCATGATCAATAATACTACGCAAAGGTTTTCTACAAGAATTAACCTTGATCAGAAAGTAAACCGGTCAATTGACATGTTTTTCCGCCTGGGCGCTTCATATAACCTGAATGACATGTTTAATCCTGGAAATGCCTATTACATCAACAGACCTATTGACAGCCCCTTCAATCCGGATGGATCCTATGTTATGAAGTTTTACAATAAACTTGCCGACGCAAAGTTTAATGACGACAACCAGAAAACCATGGCTATGAATGGAAATATTGGTGGAACAATCCGCATATTGCCCGAACTTTCATATACCACCACCAATGGTATAGATTACTCTTCAGTAAACGAGAGCATGTATACCTCTATGCTTACATTCCTTGGCCGAGATGGCGGGGAAGCTTATAAAGGGCAAAGTACAGTCTTTACCTGGAACTCTCAACATCGCATTAATTTTGATAAGAAATTTGGCAACCATTCCTTTTCTGCCTTATTGGGTGGAGAAGCTACCAACAGGGACAGGCGGTCATTATCTGCTAATGGAATCGGTTTTGCAAACGATAAGATCAGAGAAGTGACCTACGCTGCAACCAGAACGGGTTCAAGTTCGGCGGCCGAACAAAGTGGTTTATCCTACTATGGACAGCTCAACTACAGTTTATCAGACAAATATCATTTGATAGGAAGCTTCAGGGGTGATGCCAATTCGGATTTCGGAACCGATGTAAGGTGGGCAACCTTTAAGTCGATAGGGGCCGCATGGACCATCAGCAAAGAGAAGTTCTGGTCTGTAAAAGAAATTGATTTCGCGAAAATCAAACTCAGCTACGGTACAAACGGCAATTCCAGGATAGGGGCATATAAATCAAAAGGGATTTACAGCATGGGTACAGACAATAGTTATATCGGTATGCCTGGAGCAATCATGTCAAATGGTGAAAACCCTGTGCTGTCCTGGGAAACCACCTACATTTTAAATGGAGGTATTAGTCTTGGTTTGTTCAAAAGAATTTCCCTTGAACTTGAAGCCTATCAGAACATCACTAAAAATATTCTGGACGACGTAGACGTATCTCGCACAAGCGGGTTTACAGGAATCCTTCAGAATTTAGGGACTGTAAAGAACCGCGGCATTGAACTTACCCTAAACACACAAAACATCATGAAGAAGGATTTTGAGTGGAAAACCAGGTTTAACCTGTCGCACAACAGTAACCATATTGTGAAGCTTTACAATGGCAACAATAAGGTTTTTGGCAATACGATCAGAAGTGTAGGTGACGCCATAGGCACCTTTTATCTGATCAGATGGGCCGGAGTAGATCCCCGAGACGGCGGTCCGCTGTGGTACGATAACCGGGGCAATATTACCAAGGAATTTGACCTGAACAATCGTGTCATACTTGACGATCCCAATCCTGATTTTTTTGGGGGCATGACAAATACCTTCCAATATAAAAACTTTTCGTTTAGTGCGCTAATGGTATATAATGTAGGCGGATATGCATTTAGTGCTTTGCAGCGCGATGCTGAATCAGATGGAAGGAACCTTGCTTCCGACAACCAATCGAGAAACCAGCTTGACCGCTGGAGAGAAGCCGGTGACCTTAGCATCGTCCCTAAAACCGTTCTGGGTGAAAATGCAAACAATGGACGTAACTCAACCCGGTTCCTTCACCGGAAGACAAGCTTAAGATTAACCAATGTTAGTGTAAATTATGCAATACCGGAAAGCGCATTAAAAGCCATACGACTTAGGCGCGCCAGCATATATGCTCAGGCAGACAATGTTGGTTTCTGGACACCTTATAAAACCAAAAAAGGTTACAACGATTACAAGAACTATTTCAATCCATACCCTCAACCTCTTGTGCTCTCTTTTGGCTTAAACGTAGGCTTTTAACCATAACATAAACAACAATGAAAAATATAGCTAAAATAGCATTACTGATCTTGCTTGCTCTAAGTGTGGGTTCATGTAAAAAATTCCTTGAAAAAGAGCCTATAGGTAAAGTAGGTAAACAGGTACTGTTTGAAGACGTTAACGGCGCAAAGCTTGCGCTGATGGGTTCTTATAAATCCATGCTCGATTATTACAGAAATGAATTTGGTATGTATGGTGATGTAGCGTCAGATAACCTGGTGAATGTGCCGGCAAACAATGTTTATATGCCCGAACAGTTTAACTTTAGCAGCACAGCCGAAGACGAAGCCAGTGGTGCAGGCCACATATGGTTAGATATTTATGAGACATTGAACAATGTGAACAATCTGATCAATGCCATACCTGAACTGAAAGCAAAATTTCCAGGTAGTACGGGAGAGCTGGATGCTTTACAGGCACAGGCCCTGGTGCTTAGGGCAATATGCCACCTGGATTTGAGCAAAGTGTTTTCGCAACCCTATACTTTCACAGCAGATGGCTCACATATGGGAATTCCTCTTTTGTTAAAAACACCAAATCCCGGCCAACAGGTACCACGCAATACAATGAAAGAAACTTATGATCAAATCATTAAGGACATCAGTGATGCAATTCCAGTATTAAAAATTTACGGTAATACCGATCAGGCGTTGATAAGTTATCAGGCAGCGCTGGGCCTGCTATCCAGGGTTTATCTTTATCAGGGTAACTGGACACAAAGCCTTGCAAATGCGGATCTGGTGATTAACGACAAGGCTTATGCGCTGGCCACTGCATCAAGTTACAAGACAGTATTTACCGCCTACCCTTTAAGCTCTTCCTCACCAAAAGTTGAGATTTTGTTCCAATTATCCGCTCAGGGACAAGACAAGTACGGTGCCACCGATATCAACACAATATTCTCATCTTTCTCAGCTGCCAGGTACAAAGCATCAGCCAAATTACTTGGCCTGTTTGATGCCAACGACATCAGAAAGAAAGACATGTTTTCTGTCAATTCTACAAAATCGATCACCAAAAAATATGCAGACAGCATTTCAACAGTTCCAAATCCATTTACAATAAAGGTAATCCGCCTTTCGGAAGTTTACCTGAACCGCGCAGAAGCAAACTGGAACCTTGGTAAATATGATGATGCAGCAAAAGATCTTCAGATCATATCGCAAAGAGCGCATCCGAATAAAACCATTACGATAATTTACAGTTCAGCTGCTGACCTCTACAAGCAGATTGCCGATGAAAGAAACCGTGAGCTGTGTTTTGAAGGGCACCGTTTGATTGATCTGGTAAGACGTAAAGAAAATCTCCAACGGGGGAACGACTGCAACTCGACGGTTTGCAGTCTCAACTACCCGAACGATAAATTTGTTTTACCGATTACAACCAAGGAACTAGATGCCAACAAGGCAATGAAACAAAACCCTGGCTATAACTAATAAAGAAATGAAAAATAATATAAAAAATCTGCTCAGTATCTGTATTCTACCTTTGGTATTACTGGCTGCATCCTGTTCAAAGGAACAGGTTCCTTATGACAATCCTTTTTTTCATATCAATTTTGAGAATAAAAGTTCTATAGAAGTCTTATCCAACCGTAAAGACACCGTAGACTATAAAGTTTACCTAAGTGCCCAGCTTCAGTTTGAACCTATTGACCTGCAATATGAAGTAAAAGTGGGTGACGGGTTGCAGGATGGTCGTGATTTTACACTAATTACCACTGGTAATAAATTGACTTTTCCACAGGGGATTTTTGAGCGTGCCATCAGAATTGCATGGAAAGAATCTGTCCTTGATCCGGCAAAAGACAATACCATTACCATTCGGCTAATCAGCAATACCCGGAACTTTACAATGGGTATGCCTGGGCCAGACCAGCTACAGCGTCAACTGATCATCACTAAAAAGTAGGGAAGGCAATGATGAGGAAAAATATAAATCTGATGCCGTTATTACTGGCCTGCCTGGCACTTTTAAGTTTCGGCGGCTATGCCCAGCAATTGCGTCAAGACCCGAACCTGGTAACGGGAAGGCTTAAAAACGGCTTTACCTATTACATTTACAAAAGCAACAAAACACCAGGTAATTCGGTTCTGAGATTGTTTCTAAATGCAGGCTCACTACAGGAAGACTCTGATCAGTTGGGCCTAGCCCATTTTATCGAGCACATGGCCTTTAATGGGACCAAACATTATTCTAAAAATGATGTGATCGAATTCCTGGAATCTAAAGGTGTAAAGTTTGGGGCCGACCTGAATGCACACACCAGTTTTGATGAAACGGTGTATAAGATCAGTATCAATACGGAGGACGAGAAAAACCTGGAGAAATCTATCGACATTATGGCTGACTGGGCATTTGGCATAACCTTCGACAGCCATGAGATCGATAAGGAACGTGGCGTAGTGATCGAAGAATGGCGTAGCAAACAAGGTGCAGCGAACCGCTTAAGGGAACAATACCTGCCCGTACTGTTCAACAAATCCAGGTATGCCGAACGCTTGCCGATAGGCAAGGTTGACATCCTGAAGAGCTTTAAACGGCAAACCATTGTAGACTTTTACGAAAAATGGTACCGCCCCGACCTAATGTCTATTGCCATTATAACGGATATTGATCCAAAAAAAGTGGAAACTTATATCAAAAATGAGTTTAACCAGTACAAAGCTAAAAGCAAGGCCCCAAGGATATATTATGAATTACCTCAGCATCGTGACACCTTGTTTTCTATCCTTACCGACAAGGAAGCCAATGCCATTGAACTGAGCGTTTTTAATAAGATCAGGTCTTTTAGTGGGATCAAAACAGAGCAGGACTATAAAGCTCAGCTTATCCGTTCATTTTTCAATGCTCTGACCAAAAGCCGCTTCAGCAGAATCTCTCAACTGCAGAATGATTTTAAGGAGGGCAGCTTCTCGGTCAGCAATATTGTGCTGAAAAATGGCATTGTTTCGGGCGGGGCAGCTTTGTATCACGACAAAATCAAAGAGGGAATTACTCAGTACTTAACCGAAACGCAGCGGATTTTCCGTTATGGGTTCACCAGCGATGAAATAAAAAAATACCGTGATGAGTATATTGCAGCAATTAAACGTTCTGAAGCCTCGGAGGATAAAACGCAAGGAGAAACCTATGTCAATGAAATACACGATGTATTTTACAACGGCAGCACCATGTTGGCTAAAACGGAACGCAACAGGCTTGCGCTCAAATACGCACCGCAAATTGACTCCCTTACGCTCTTCGACTTCCTGAAATCGGTAAACAAGCCAGGTAATACCGTGGTATTGCTTACCGCGCCGGAAAAGGACAAAACCAGTTTACCTGACCAGCCAGCCTTAAAGGCCATGTTTGCCAAAGCAGCCTCAGAAAAGATTGCGCCCTGGTCAGACCAGCTAAGCATTCCTGAAAAACTGCTGGCACAAGAACCAAAAGCTGGTAAAGTGGTCAAACAGGAAATCATATCTCCTATTGGGCTTACCAAATGGACCTTATCCAACGGCTCCATTGTTTATCTGAAGCCGACCGAAGAACGTAAAAATTACCTTTCTTTATCGGGCTTCCGGAAAGGTGGAATTTACGCCCTGGATTCAGCACAATATGTAACCGCTCAGTTTGTAAAGCCGGTTACCGGCCTGAGTGGTGCGGGCCCTTTCAGCAGACGCGCATTAACTGAGTTCCTTACCGGAAATTCAGCTTCTGCCACCCTAGTTTTATCAAATACCAGGGAAGGTGTAGTGACCAGTGCCGACTGGAAGGATGCCAGAACCATGTTCCAGCTCATGTACCTGAAATGGATGTACCCCAATGCTGATCCCTTAACATTTGAACAGGCAAAGCGGCAAACCATAGAACAGATGGAGAACAACAAACTTTCTCCGAATTACGCCTACAATAAAGCCATAGCTGAACTGCTGAAAGGCGACGATGACTATGCGTCAAACCTGTCGGAAGCCCGCCTGAATAAAGAAGCACAATTAAAAGACATCATCCCGATTTTCAAAAGCCGGTTTGGTTCAGCTAAAGATTTCCAGTTTGTCATTGTAGGTGGGTTTAACCCCGACAGCATCAAACCTTTGGTTGAGCAGTATATAGGCGGTTTACCCGGTGGTGATTACAATGCAAAATTTGTTTATAAAGGTCCTATTGAAGGCCATGGAGCAAAAGACATCCTGATGTATGCGGGCACTGCACCTAAAAGCACCGTAAACCTTTTTTACCAAAACAATCAGGTAAACTATGATTATCCTGAAATACTGGTTCAGACGCTTTTACAGGAGGTATTGAAAGTAAAGCTCCGCTTAAACCTTCGCGAAGAGAATTCGGGCGTATATGGTGTCGGTGTTTCGGTATCAGCCACCAGCGTCCCTGCACCGCTAATCCGCTCGAGGATCTCCTTTACCTGTGCTCCGGAATCGGCGGAATTTCTGGTTAAACAAGCCCGGGACGAGGTTAAAAAAATTGCAGCAAATCCGCAGTATTTTGCTGCCGAACTGGCCAACATCAAAACACAGCAGATCGATGGCTATAAGAAACAGGTAGGTAAAAACCTGTTCTGGAGTTCGGCCCTTAGAAATCAGTTTTACTTCGGTTTTAAGGATTACAGTTATTTCAACAACTACGAAAACATGATCAACCGCATCACCCCTGAAATGGTTTCCGATTATGCTAAAAAATACATGATTGAAACACCGGGCATTAAAGCAGTACTGATGCCTGAGAATTTTAAGACACTAAACTAATTGTTATGAAGACTTTTAAAAATATCACCATCCTGTTCCTGCTTTTCATGGCGGGTGTTTATACAGGTTGTAAAAAAGACCCCGTAATGTACGGCAAAGGATTTGAATCCTTTAAATTCATCGTGAAAGATGCACTTGATGCAAATAAAGAATACGAAGGGATAATAAATGGCGACGAGATTGTGGTACAGTTGCCGACAGAGGTAGACGTCACAAATCTTAAAGCCAGCTTTTTGATGGATAATCCACGCACCATTGTGCAGGTAGGATCTGAAGTCCAGGAAAGTGGCATTACTGAGCAGGATTTTACCAATCCGGTGTCCTACCGTGTAAAAGCGGAAGACAAAAGCACGCGTAGCTATTCCGTGCGCGTCGAAAAGAAAGTAGCCTTCCAATCCTTTGGCTTTTATAAAGAAGATAACCCGGGGCTTGAAGAAGATTACAAAGCGGTCATCAGAGGATTAATTATTGATATTGCTGTTCATGAAACCGTAGACATCACAAAACTGGTAGCCAGGTTCCAGACAACAACAGGGGCAATAATAAAAGTTGGGGCAGTGACACAGGAAAGCAAAGTTACACCCAACAATTTTAATAGCCCCGTAGCGTACACTTTTACCGATGCAGGTTTACCTGCCTCAGTAGACTTTAAAGTTGCACTTTCTTTTATTGGCCCTAAATGGTGGATGATTGGTGATAAAAGCATCATAGGAAGTGAATCATCAAATTTAAAAATGGCAATTCATCCATTCACTAAATATCCTTACCTGGTATACATAAGAAGTGGGAAAGACGAGAATGGTGCTGTCATTCCTGATGAAAAAGAGAAAATTGCGGTAATCAGTTACACAGGCACAGGGTGGAAAAATGTTGGGAACCCTGAAGGCTTCTCAGATGACGAATCCGATCTCGCCCAAATCGCTTTTGATGACCTTGGCGTACCATATGTCGGTTATAAAGATTACTATAAAGATGAACAAAAAGCAACGGTATTAAAATATTCCAATGAAAATTGGGTTCCTGTTGGCAACAAAAATTTCAGCCCTGTCAAACTAGGCAAATTTTCATTCACAATTGGGGAATTCAATAGACCTATAGCTGCAGCCGCAGCTTCTGCAGTAGCACCAGGCTATGCCAGACAAGCTATATATGTTGCAGCAAATATGGATGACCAATGGAATAGTATTACTCCCTCAATCACAAACCCTTTAATAGGCGGAGTACAGGTATTTAAGGGCTTAGACGGTAAAACTTACATGGCGGTTTTAGACCGAAGTTCGAATCTTAGCATGTATAAATATACCGACAATACCTGGAAGCCGGTTGGGCCTGTTAGCTTCAGAACTTCCGACGGATTACCAGGTTTTACATCTGTAATTGGCGCAGCTTCAGCTGATGGTACTGTTTATATTGGTTTTCAGACGGTATCTGCTAATCAACGTTTGAACCGTGTAATGAAGTTCAACGGTACCACTTGGGAAGAGCTTGGCTCAGCTGGAAACAGCCAGGACCAGACCGATAAATATGCGTTAGCTGTAGATCCAACGGGCAAGCTGTATTTCGGGTTCGCAAATACCACTGGTCTGTACGTGCGTACTTTTAATGATCAGACTAAAAACTGGAATACACCCAGAATGGTTGTTTCCGGAAAAATTAACGCATTTGACATGCAGGTTTCACCTGATGGGATTCCTTATCTTGCTGTAACCACCACTACCGACAAGAAAATAACCGTTTACAAGTACACTAACACGAAATAACATCCCGGCTTTACGTGGGCTTAACAACCCATGTAAAGCTTTTAAACATATATCAATTGAAACAGTTCAGTTTTTTTATACTTGCGGCATTCACCTGCTTTTCTGCAAGCACTTTACAAGCCCAAACCACTGCAACCGGCTATGTATTTGCCGATGCGAACGGAAACGGTAAAAAAGATAAATCCGAGAAAGGCATTGCCAATGTTTCGGTAACCAATGGGCAGGAAGTGGTACAAACAGACAACAAGGGGTTTTATACCCTTCGGGTTGGCAATGATGACATCATCAGTGTCATTAAACCAAGTGGCTACCAGGTGCCGGTCAATGCCGATAACCTGCCGCAATACTTTTACATCCACAAACCCCAGGGTTCGCCCCAGCTTAAATACAGGGGCGTTGCCCCTACCGGCCCATTGCCTAAATCGATTGATTTTCCCTTAAAGCCATCAACAGAAAAAGACAACTATACTGCCTTGATTTTTGGCGATCCTCAGGTATACAATCAGGAACAGGTAGATTACTTTATAAAAGATGTTATTACGGAGGTTGAAGGCATTAAAAACATTTCCTTTGGCATCAGTATGGGCGATGAGGTTGGCGATAAACTCGATCTGTTTGCAGCCTATACCGCAGCGGTTAAACGTGTGGGCATTCCCTGGTACAACATGATGGGCAACCACGACCTGAATGCCGATGCCCCCACCGATTCCCTATCAGATGAATCCTTTGAAGCCCATTTTGGTCCGGCTACTTATGCATTTAATTATGGGAAAGTACACTTCATTATATTGGATAATGTATTGTATCCTGATCCGCGTGATGGTCGTGGTTACTATGGCGGTCTGAGGGAAGATCAGTTAAAATTTGTAGAGAACGACCTGAGGCATGTACCTAAAGATTATTTGGTTGTACTGACCATGCACATTCCGATGAGCGAGCCTGAATTCCTTTTCAGTTCAGCAACCAGAAAAAGGTTATTCAACGCCATTAAGGATTTTCCAAATACCCTTTCTATTTCTGCTCATACCCATATGCAGCGTCAGGATTTTTATGTAAAAGGTTCTGAATGGCTGCAAGACAAACCACATCATCATTTCAACATAGGAACTGCTTCGGGAGATTTCTACTCAGGTTTAAACGACAAAGACGGGACGCCCATTTCTACCATGCGGGATGGCACACCCAAAGGATACGGTTTCATTCATTTTAAAGGTAATCAGTATATCATCGACTATAAAGTTGCAGGTAAAGATGCTGCCGATCAAATGAGGATTATCGCTCCTGAAAAGCTTAAAAAGGACAGTGACACGCTTGCCTACATTTATGTGAATTTTTACACCGGCGCTAAAAATGACCAGGTACAATATCGGATTGATGGTAGCGAATGGAAAAACATGGAACAAAGCATCGAATTTGACCCCTTTTACCTGGCTGAAGTAGCTACATGGAAAAGTATTACCGATAAAACAAAAAAAGCCAGGCGCCCATCCAACCCGGCAAAAAGCACCCATTTGTGGAAAGGCCCTATATCTACCAGATTACCAACGGGCAAACACAACATTGAGGTAAAAGCTACCGATATGTTTAACCGCTCGTTTATACAAAAAAGCACGTACACAATTGAGTAAAACAGAGGCCCTGCCGCAACGGCAGGGCTTTCTTATTGCATGCAGACTGTTCAAAACTCATACCTGCAACAGCAAAAAAAATCCACTAAATTTGGGACATGAGTAATGCCGCATCTTCCGGTTCTGTTTCCGACAAAGTTTTAGCTTTTATTGAATATACCAATCAGAATATTTTCCTGACCGGAAAGGCGGGAACAGGTAAAACTACCCTGCTCAAACGCATCCGGGAAAATAGCAGCAAAAAGATGGCCGTTATTGCTCCTACCGGGGTAGCTGCCATGAATGCCAAGGGCACCACTATAAATTCCTTCTTTCAGTTGCCCCCGGGCTCCTTTTTTCCTGGCGACATTAGCCTCGAAAATCTTCAGGCAGGCTTCCTCTCTATCCAATCGATGGTATCGGACCTAAGCTACACCAAAGACAAGCTCAACCTTTTTAACGAGCTTGAACTCTTGGTAATAGATGAGGTATCGATGGTGCGTTGCGATTTACTTGACGTTATTGATGCCATTTTACGTGCTGTACGAAAAAACCAGTCCCCTTTTGGAGGCGTACAGCTGCTGCTGATCGGCGATCTGTACCAGCTCCCTCCTGTAACCAAAAGAGAAGACTGGTCTTTTTTGAACCGGGCTTATCCTTCTCCCTATTTCTTCGATGCCCAGGTGATTCGTCGTAGCCCGCTGCTGCAGGTAGAACTGACTACCGTTTACCGGCAAACAGAAACCGATTTCATCAATATTCTGAATGACATCCGGAATAATGACATCCAGGCAGATAGTCTGGCCCTCCTGAACCAAAGGTACAATCCACAGTTCAGTGCTTCGGATGAGTTGAACCCCATTATCATTACTTCCCATAACGCTGAGGCCAACAGCATCAACCAGCAGAAACTGGATGAACTATCGGGCACTGAATATACTTTCGAAGCCGAGGTCAACGGCGATTTTAAAGACCTGAGCCTGCAGGCCGAGCAAACACTCAAACTTAAAGAAGGTGCGCAGATCATGTTCATCAAGAACGATACCGGCGAGGACCGCAGGTTCTACAACGGGAAAATAGGTAAGGTAAAGTCGGTAGCAAACGGAGATATCTACATCTCCTTTCCTCAGGAAGAAGACCTGCTGCTGGAAAAAACGTCATGGGCCTCATTCGAATATAAAACAGATCCGGAACAGGAAATTGTACAGCAACAGGTGGGCGAATTTTTGCAGTACCCTATTAAACTGGCCTGGGCAGTGACGATCCATAAAAGCCAGGGCCTGACATTTGACCATGCCATTATCGATGCCGGTAAATCCTTTGTAGCCGGACAGGTGTATGTCGCATTAAGCCGCGTACGCACACTGGGTGGGTTAATCTTAAAATCAAAGATCAGTACAGAAAGCTTAAGGTCGAATGTCGAGGTCATCAATTATATGAAACCGGTAAAAGCCGAGGAAATGGATAGTCTCCTGATTACTGCACAGGAAAAATTCATTCTCAAGCTGATACTCGACCATTTCGCTTTAAACAGCATTTTATCTGGGCTGGACAATATTGCCTCCAATACGGAAATTGCAAAAGCCCATTTACCTGAATTTAAAGCATTACTGGCTCAGCTTAACAAAGCGATAAATGAGCTGATGCTGCTTTCAGACCGTTTTCAGAAGCAGGTTAAACAGCTGCACCATAAAGATGGCTTTGGCGTGCAATCGGTTTTACAGGAGCGTATCGAATCGGCACTTACTTATTTCACCAGGGAAATCACCATGCAACTGCTGAATAACGTCAATAAGAACATCAGGATTAAGCCTAAAAACAAAATTCAGCAGCAGATACAGCACCTGTTGATAAAGTACAGGCAGGTTATTGAAAACAGGCTGGCGTTGATGCAATTTGCTGCGGGACTGCTAAAAGAGCCCCTGAAAAAAGAACATTACCTGGAATGGATCAATAGACATAAAATAAAGACAAGCACCAAATCAGGTGGTTCATCAGCCGCAACACAGCAGCCTGGCAGTTTACAATTGTTTTAAAACCTAGCTGAACAAACCTAGCAGATCCTTTTTTGATAAAGTTTTATAGATCGACGTATCGGTTTTAATCAGATCGTCTACCAGCTCCTTTTTGGTATCCTGCAGCTTCATGATCTTATCTTCGATGGTATCCGGACAAATTAAACGTACGGCCACCACATTATTTTCCTGCCCAATGCGGTAGGTACGGTCTATTGCCTGGTTTTCTACTGCCGGGTTCCACCATGGGTCTACAAGATATACATAATCGGCCCGGGTAAGGTTCAAACCGACACCGCCGGCTTTCAGGCTAATCAGAAACACACGTACTTCCGGGTTATCCTGAAAGGAGGTTACAGCTGCCGCCCGGTTGCGGGTTTGTCCGGTAAGGTATTCATGTGCAATACCCTTACTACGCAGTGCTTCGCGGATGAGATCGAGCATACCTACAAACTGTGAAAAGACCAGGATCTTATGGTTGGGCGACTTGCTTTCGATCTGCTCCATGAGCACCTCCATTTTTGAAGAAGCATTTCCATAAAATTTATCATCTTTCAGCAATTCGGCCGAATTGCAGATCTGGCGCAACCGGGTAATGCCCTGCAAAATATGCATGCTGCTTTTTTGCAGTTCGTCTTCTGCCCGGCCCTCTATATAATCTTTAATGTCCTGCACGGCGGCTTCGTAAACCTCGCGCTGCTCCCGGCCCATTTCGCAATAGATCACCATTTCAGTTTTATCGGGCAGCTCTTTGGCCACCTGCTCTTTTGTTCTGCGCAAAATAAAAGGGCTAATCCTGCGCTGCAGCTCTCTGGCTTTTTTGGTTTCTTTAAACTGATCGATAGGTACAGAATACTGTTCTTTAAAATGCTGCTTGCTGCCCAGTAAACCCGGACAGGCGAAAGACAGCTGTCCGTACAGATCGAAGGTATTGTTTTCTATGGGCGTACCCGTAAGTACCACTTTATTGCGCGATTGTAACAACCTCACAGCCATATACCGTTGGGAGTCGGGGTTTTTGATATGCTGTGATTCATCCAGAAACACATAATTGAAACGGTAGGACTTTAAAAAGCGGATATCGGCAAGTAATGTCCCATATGAAGTAAGAATGATCTCATACTGATCAAACTCATGAATGTCTTTCAGGCGATCGGCGCCATAAATGGTCCGTATCTTTATGGACGGTGCAAATCTGGCCACTTCTGCCTGCCAGTTAAAAATAAGAGAAGCAGGTACTACGACCAGATTGGTGTTGTGGATTACCTTCTGACGCTGGGTAAGGATAAAGGCAATGATCTGTATGGTTTTACCCAAACCCATATCGTCGGCCAGGCAGGCGCCGAAATTAAAATCATCCAGAAAGTTGAGCCAGTTTACTCCTTCCTGCTGGTACTGCCGCAGTTCGGCATGCAAGGTATCCGGAACTTCTACAGGACTGATACTTTCCGGCCCGGAAAGCTTGCCCCGGTACATCGCCAGCTGGTCTTTTACGGATTCATCAAACAACTGTTCGTCATACAGCTCAGCGACCATATTATAATTGATTTTGTGGGTATGAATGCTGTTGTCAACCAGTTCACCCGCATTAAAATAGCCGGTAAATCTCTGTACCCACTCATCGGGCAAAATGCCCATAGTACCATCATCCAGCTTTACAAATTTGCTTTTGTTACGGATAGATTTATGCAGGTGCTTCATGGAAATAGCTTCACCGTTGTATTCTACTTTTGCGACAGTCTCAAACCAATCGATCCCACTAATCACCTTGATGGAAATATCTGCTTTATACTGGTTTAGCTTATTGTCTTTTAACTTATTAAAACCCAAAATAGTAATCCCCTTACTGCGCCAGGCTTCAAAGGCATCCAGAAACCAGTCTATGTCCAGAAAATGCTTGCGGTGCATGTAAAAACAATCGAGCCGCAATTCCTCGTTCTGCTGCTCCTCAAAAAATGGATGCTGCTTTACAATATTGGCAATGAACTGAAATTCTTCTTCTTCATCCCGCTTTAAGGTAAAGGTGTTTCCATACTTATCTTTGGCAATGATCTGTTTGCGCGAAAGCACGGGTATTTCCATATTGCTATAGCGCATTACAGGGGTAATGAGCACAAAGTCCTCTGACTCGGACAGGTAGATCAGCTGTTCGTTTTCCAGGTCATAGCCTTTGTCTTCAATCTGCGTTTTGGTGGCGGGTTTCAGATAAGCATAATTGATCCGCACTTTTTCTTCCAGGTTGGAGAGGATATTTTCGTAGAAATCGTCGAATTTAGACTTATGAATGAGCATTTTATCGTAATGCTTCTTAAAGAAATCTATGACCCTTAAAAAATCGGGATTATCAATCAGGTACAGTTTTTTATCCAACCGGATAAAATAGTGGTGCCTGACATTCAGGTTCTCAAGCGGAATATCGTCACCATCGAGCATCAATTTGCCCGACACCTCATAAAAATCGCCCTTTTCATGAACAGAAAGAACCAGATCAATAGGCAGGATTTTAAGTTTAATGCGTTCAATAGAACTGGCAGTGATGTTGGGTGATACTTTAGTATCGTGAATGTACATGTCCAACCCAAGTGGGTTCTTTGCCAATGCTTTTAAGCCCTCCAGGTCAGCATCTGAAGCGTCGGCATTATAGTTATTCTGAAATTTGAGGACACCATTGATAAACCTCATCTCGCTAAGATTTTCGGTATTCCAAAGCAGGTCGGAGGGATCCACAACCTTCAGTGGGTTCTTTACTTTACCATCTTTACTGGCTATCCCCTGACAGAGTGATACCGTAAGATGATTATAATAACGGTGCTGTCCAAATACGACAATGGTTCTAACATCTTTTTTTAGCAATCCACCTGAGCCAGGGAAAGAGTATTCCTTATTCGGCAACAGTGATTCCTTCAGCTCCTGTTTGGTTTGCCTGGTAACCGGAAAGAGGGTTTTGATTTTGGGATTGATTTTAACGTGTTCTCCGTTTTCTGTACGCTCTCCGCTCCCTTTTACATAACTGATGATAAAATGCTCGTCGAGCAGAGGTTCATTTTCAAGTCCATAGTCAACTGCAAAAGCTTTCAGCTGCTGATGGCGAAGCTGCTTGTCGAAAAACATACGTAGGGGCTGCCGGTTGACGATATTGTACAAAACCCGGATCTCGTGTTCACATAAGCCACCGATAGTCGACATGCAGCTGCAGGAAAACATGAGCCTGCCTGAAGTTTGTGTAATGGTTACCATTGGATGCTCAAGTGTGGTTGAAGCAGAGCCAAAAACTGCAAAATCAATGGTAATATCTTCCGGAGAAAAGTTATAAAAACCTCTGGCCTCAGTATCAACCCCCACCTTATTGTGTTGAAAGATATCGGAAACAGTTAGCCCCGAAAGACTAAAATTTTCCAAAACATGAGTATGCGGTCTGGTACGCTCATTAACGCTCTCTTTCTCCACTGTAGAATGTAATTTGATCAATAAAAAAATCTAAAATACACTATGATCTTCTAATTCGGTTTAATATTCTGTTTATTTGTAATACAGAAAACAACAAACACACAAACCTAACCTGTACCACTATGCTACTGAGCATTTTAAACGCTATTTTTTGCATTGCATTCATTTTGTTTGCTTATGTAAACCTGAACGATTCGGATTCCTGGCTGTGGGTCCCTATTTATATGGTGGCATCCATTTGTTGTGGATTTGCCATATTTAATTATTTTTATCCTACTGTATACCTGATTGCCATATCTTTCTATTTGATTTATGCGATCTTTTTGTTTTTTGCCAAAGATGGTGTGCGCGACTGGATCATGAAATACCGAACGCCCAGCCTTGTAGAAAGTATGCAGGCTACAAAGCCCTACATAGAGAAGACCAGGGAATTTTTTGGGTTACTGATCATCAGTGCAGCTCTGGCCATAAACTATTTCGCGGCAGTCAACTAGAATAAATTATGTTGTTAATAGACAGTGAAGGATTAAAAAGTCTTAATGGCCTTTTCCTGCAAATTATTGAACGGAGTCTAACGGCCGAAGCATTTCAATGGCTGCAGAACAAAGCAGGCCTGGTGGTAAAGGAAGACAAATCTGTGCAGCTTCATCTTTGCTTTGCGCATTTGCCGCGTATTGCATCCAGGGAATTGGTAATGTCTACTGATGATGAAAATACAGCGATCAGTGCGCTGTTACCAGGTTTTACAATAACAGACTGGACCTCAGATAAGCTATGCAGAATATGGCTGCTGATGCAGTTGCCATCCGACAACCGCGAGACCTATGTTAAAAAAATCAACAGCCTGTTTTCAGCGGCAGAAATGAACGAGCAGGTGGCTTTATACTCGGCACTTCCACTGTACCTTTACCCGGAAGAGTGGATTAGTCGCTGCGAAGAAGGCATCAGGAGCAATATCGGCACTGTACTGGAAGCCATTATGTACCACAACCCTTATCCTGCCCGATTTTTATCGCAGCAGGCCTGGAACCAACTGGTGCTGAAAGCATTTTTTACCGAAAAAGACGTTAAACAGATTGTGGGGTTAAACGAACGCCTCAATGAGTCGCTGACAGCCACGCTGCAGGATTATGTGCAGGAACGTCTGGCAGCCCAGCGCAGTGTAGCGCCCGAGATTTACCAACTGATTGAACAAATGAACCAAAAGATATAGCAATGTGTTGTAATGAGAATTTTGAAGAAAGGAATAAGGGAGAGAAAATTAATACTGTCCTTGACCTGAGTGAGATCAGCGGAATGAAGTTCTTTGATCCGCATGTACACATGACCTCACGTACTACCGACGACTACCAGGCTATGGCCGACGCTGGAATTGTAGCGCTGATAGAGCCTGCCTTCTGGTTAGGGCAGCCGCGTACAGGGGTAGACAGTTTTACCGACTATTACAGCAGCCTTATTGGCTGGGAGCGCTTTCGTTCCTCGCAGTTTGGCATCAAACATTATTGTACCATCGGTTTAAATTCACGCGAGGCCAATAACGAACGACTAGCCGAACAGGTGATGGAAATACTGCCGCAGTTTATTTTTAAGGAGGGGGTAGTAGGCGTTGGCGAGATCGGCTTTGACGACCAGACCGCCGCTGAAGAAAAATATTACCGTTTGCAGTTAGAGCTGGCCAAAGAAGCTGGATTGCCTGTGCAGATCCACACACCGCACCGCGACAAGAAAAAAGGCACGCAGCGCAGTATGGATATTGCCATTGAGCAGGGGCTCGATCCTTATATGGTGATTGTAGACCACAATAACGAAGAAACGGTAAAAGAGGTACTCGACCGGGGCTTCTGGGCGGCCTTCACCATTTACCCTTTCACCAAAATGGGCAATGAACGTATGGTAGAAGTAGTAAAACAATACGGATCGGAACGGATCATGATCAATTCGGCGGCCGACTGGGGTATCAGTGATCCGCTGGCCATTCCTAAAACAGCTGCTTTGATGAAAAGATCGGGTATAAGCATGGCCGATATTGAACTGGTGACCTACCGTAATGCCATCACTGCATTTGCACAGAGCGGACAAATCAATGAGCAGGACTTCGTTGCTGTCAAAAACATAGACCAGAGCCAGAAGTTTGCCAGTAACTCTATATTGCGCGGTGGACAGCAGCCAAGAATAGATAAGAATTCCATCATCATTTCCTAACCACGGCATAAGTGAACAAATTAATCGGATACTTAAGGCTAATGCGGCCAGCCAATGTGGTTACTGCCGTTGCCGATGTGCTGGCGGGAATGGCCATTGCAGGATATTTTATATCATTTTTGCCTGGCAGTACAGGCGTTGGTCTATCGGTTCCTTTGTTGCCGGTAGTACTGCTCTGCCTGTCAACCATAGGTCTGTATAGCGGTGGCATCATCATGAACGATGTATTTGACGCGGAACTTGATGCCAAAGAAAGACCGGAACGCCCCATTCCTAGCGGATTGGTTTCGAAAAAGGCAGCCACCCTGTTTGGCGGTGTATTTTTCTTTATCGGAATTTTTGCAGCTGGTCTTTACAATCCGGCTTCACAATACCTGGCAGCAGCTATAATGATCTCCTGCCTGGTGTATGACCGTTTTCTGAAGCACAATGCTTTTTTCGGGCCTTTGAACATGGGACTTTGCCGGGGGCTTAACCTGCTGCTGGGCATCAGCATAATTCCGTCGGCGATACAACAATGGTGGTTCTTAGCCTTGGTCCCTGTTATTTACATTGCCTCTATTACCATGGTCAGCAGGGGCGAGGTACATGGTGGAAGCAAAAAGATGCTCTATTTCGCGGCCTTTCTATATGCTGTTGTGCTGGCCTGCATCTTGTTTTTTGCAGCCAGACAAGGTCATTTGTTACCTACATCCATTTTTGTGGCGGGCTTTGCGCTCATGATCTTTATCCCACTGATCAGGGCGATGCAGAATCCCATTGGCAAAAACATAGGCAAAGCCGTAAAGGCTGGTGTAATTGCGCTCATTTTAATGAATGCAGCATGGGCCAGCGCTTTTGGGGTATGGCATGTGGCCCTTTTTATTGTTATTTTATTACCTGTATCATTATTGCTGGGTAAAGCTTTTGCGGTTACCTAGCTTCGAATATTTAGGATATGAATTATTTACAACAGTCTTTCAGTATAAAATTTGAATATAAAATCTGCTTTACCACTTCATTATTTGATGTGGAAAATACAACGCTTGCAGATTTTTTTAAAGGCAGATCTTCAACAACATTGCGCAAAATATTTTTCGTAATGGACGGGGGCGTTACCGAAGCGCATCCCCATTTGGAAGATGACATCATAAAATATTTTGATCATTACCAGGATGTTCAACTCATACCTGAAATCCTGATCGTTCCTGGTGGGGAAGCTGCAAAAAATGACACGGCATTGTTTGAAAGGATAGTGGAAGCGGTAAATGTACACGGCATAGACCGCCATTCCTACATTGCCGCCATTGGTGGTGGCGCGGTACTTGATCTGGTTGGCTATGCTGCTGCGGTTTCGCACCGGGGCGTAAGGCACATCCGTATACCCACTACTGTGCTTTCGCAGAACGACTCGGGCATTGGCGTTAAAAATGGCATCAACTACAAGGGCAAGAAGAATTTCCTAGGCACGTTTGCTCCTCCAGCAGCTGTATTTAATGATGATGATTTTTTGATGACCCTGAGCGACCGTGATTACCGTTCGGGCATATCTGAAGCCATAAAGGTAGCGCTGATTAAAGATGCTGAGTTTTTTTACTGGATTGAAGCACATGCCGGAAAGCTGGCCGCCAGAGATGCAGAAAGTATGAATTACCTGATCAGGCACTGTGCAAAGCTACACCTGGAACACATTGCTGGTGACGATCCTTTTGAAACAGGATCGGCCAGGCCCCTGGATTTCGGTCATTGGAGTGCTCACAAGCTGGAGCAGCTGAGCAATTTTGAAGTCCTGCATGGAGAAGCAGTAGCCATGGGAATTGCCCTGGACAGCACCTACTCTTTTTTAAAGGGGCTTCTTTCAGAAGCTGACCTGGAAAGGATCTTAAATGTACTGTTGCAGCTTTCCTTTGACATTTCCAACCCCTTGATACGTATTGAAAGTGCGCAATCGCCTATATTGCAGGGTTTGGCTGAATTCCGGGAACACCTTGGAGGTATGCTCAGCATTACCTTATTGAATAGCCTGGGAACCGGAAAAGAAGTACACGAAATGGATCAGGAATCCCTGATCAAAGCCAGTCATTACGTGTTCGATTTCACAAACAAAAAGCCCTCCCTTAACAGCAGCAACTAATATGAAATTAAATACTGGCCACTTAACCTACTGTACAAATATTCATGCCGGAAAAAACTGGGTGGAAGATTTTAAAGCTTTAAAAGAGAATTTCCCGGCAATAAAACAAGCTGTTGCACCAACCCAGCCCCTGGGAATTGGACTCCGGCTGTCCCATGCAGCCAGCAACGCATTAACGAATGAGCAGGAACTGAACACTTTTAAACACTGGCTGAACGAAAATAATGCCTACGTTTTTACCATGAACGGTTTCCCTTACGGGGATTTTCACCACACCATAGTAAAAGCGGAGGTACACAGTCCTGACTGGACTACAGATGAACGCAGGGATTACACCTTAAGGTTATTCCATATCCTGAAAAAATTGGTACCCGAAGGCATAGATGCTGGCATTTCTACTTCCCCCCTAAGCTACAGGCACTGGTTTAAAACGGATGAAGCCTTAAAACAGGCCAGGGAAAAAGCTACCCTGAACATGCTGGAGGTTGTAAAAGAACTCATCCGCATAGAACAGGAAATTGACCTGCACATGCACCTGGATGTTGAACCGGAACCAGATGGTATTCTGGAAACAGGGAGGGAATTTATCGATTGGTATGAAAACGATCTGCTACCTTCAGGGATCCCATTGATAAAAGCCACATTTAACATCGACGAAAAACAAGCTGAAATACTGATCAAAAGACACCTGTGCCTGTGCTATGATGTTTGCCATTTTGCCATTGGCTATGAAGACCACGAAGCCGTTTTAGAGGATCTGGATTTAAGAGGCATAAAAGTGGGAAAAATACAGATCAGTGCAGCATTACAAGCCGATTTAACGGGTACTGAGACAGAAAGGCAAAATATACAAACTGCATTTGGCAGGTTTAACGAGCCTACTTACCTGCACCAGGTGGTGGCGTTAACCTCAACAGGAGCGTTGCTGCGTTATCCTGACCTGCCAGAGGCGCTGGAGCGCTTTGACAATGATCCCGCTACACAATGGCGCGCCCATTTCCACGTTCCTATTTCAGTTAAAGAAATCGCCCCGCTGCAGTCTACCCAGGATGATATTGTAAAAGTATTGGAACTGCAAAAGAAAAAACCTTTTACCCATCACCTGGAAGTAGAGACCTATACCTGGGAAGTTTTACCGGAACAGTTAAAATTGCCCATTGCCCAATCCATCAGCAACGAGCTGAACTGGGTTATTGATACCCTGTCTTAAGCATAAGAGCCTTAATATGAAGAGCGTAATATGAAAAAAACTGTAGTCATAGATGTTGTTGGCCTTTCGGCAAACCTGGTCGGGGAGCACACCCCCTTCCTGCAGCAATACGTTAAAAAAAGAAACCTTGCAAGCATAGCGCCCATGCTGCCTGCGGTAACCACGGCGGTACAATCAACCTATTTAACAGGGAAGGAACCTTCCGAACATGGTATAGTAGGCAATGGCTGGTACGACCATACCGATGCGGAAATCAAATTCTGGAAACAATCCAACAAACTCGTACTGGCCGAAAAGATCTGGGATGAAGCTAAAAAAGCCGATCCTTCCTTTACCTGCTCCAATATGTTCTGGTGGTACAACATGTACACCAATGCAGATTATGGGGTAACGCCCCGACCAAACTACCTGGCGGATGGCAGGAAAATGCCCGACTGTTACTCCTATCCTGCTGAACTGCGCGATACCTTACAGGAGAAACTGGGACAATTCCCCTTGTTCCAGTTCTGGGGTCCCGGTGCAAACATCAAATCCTCCAAATGGATTGCTGATGCTTCGGTAATTACCGATGGCTTGTACAACCCAACCCTGACCCTGATTTACCTTCCTCATTTGGATTATTGCCTGCAAAAGTCCGGGCCTGATTTTAGTCAGATGAGTAAGGAACTAAATGAAATAGATGAACTGCTGAAAGGCCTGGTGAATTACTATGAGCAAAAAAATGCTGAAATCATCATTCTTTCCGAGTACGGGATCACACCGGTGAACAAGCCGGTACATTTAAACAGGATATTCCGGCAAAATGGCCTTTTACAGATCCGCGTAGAACGGGGACTTGAATTACTGGATGCTGGAGCTTCAAAGGCTTTTGTGGTGGCCGACCACCAGGTGGCCCATGTGTATATTAATGATCCGGTGGTAAAGGAACAGGTAAAAGAAATCCTGGAGCAAACATCTGGTGTAGCCCTGGTGCTGGACGAAGATGGCAAAAAACAATATGGGATAGATCATGAGCGTGCCGGGGATTTTGTAGTGGTTGCCCAACCCGAAAGCTGGTTTACTTATTATTTCTGGCTGGATGATGCCAAAGCCCCTGATTATGCCAGGTGTGTGGATATCCACAAAAAGCCCGGTTACGACCCGGTAGAGATGTTCATGTCGTCAAAGCCCCGTGCGGCCTATAAGCTCTTGCGTAAAAAAGCAGGGTTCAGGTATGTGATGGACGTTATCCCCCTGGATGCCATGCTCATCAAAGGCTCGCATGGCAGCATAAATACTCCTGTAGAATTTCACCCGGTACTGATTACAGATGAACGATTAAACAAGGAAAACCTGCAGGCCACAGAAGTTTATAAAGTAATCCGAAAAGCTTTGAACCTTTAGGGAATCTGATTACATTTGGTTACACACATGAATAACCAAATGAACTCAAGAAGGGATTTTTTAAAAAAAGCAGCCATACTATCTGGCGCAGCAGGCCTGCCCAACGTTGTTCCGATGTCGATACAAAAGGCAATGGCCATCAGTGCAGATCCGGGAAGTACCTTTTATGATGCGGAACATATTGTATTTTTAATGCAGGAGAACCGCTCGTTTGACCATATGTTCGGGCGCTTAAAAGGGGTACGTGGTTTTAACGACCCCAGGGCTTATACTTTGCCTGATAAGAACAAGGTCTGGCTGCAGAAAGATAAAGAAGGGAAGACTTACGCTCCATTTCACGTAGATATCAATAAAACAAAAATTACCTGGCAAGGCGGATTGCCACATTCCTGGAACGACCAGGTTGCTGCGCGCAATAACGGGCGCTATGACAAATGGGCACCCGTAAAAAGTCTGATGTCGCTGGGTTATTATGATCGTTCGGATGTTCCTTTTTACTACGCAATGGCAGACGCCTTTACCATATGCGACCATCATTTCTGTTCTTCATTAACAGGAACAACACCAAACCGGTTATTTTTCTGGACCGGCACCATCAGACCTGAGCAGAACGGCACGTCTGTAGCCGCAGTAAACAACTCACAAGCCGAGTCTCGCAACAATGTATATGTAGACTGGCATACCTTCCCTGAACTGTTGGAAGACCATAAAATCAGCTGGAAGATTTACCAGAACGAGATCTGGACGGCAGACCTGCAGGGAAAAGATGTAGATTCCTGGCTGGGCAATTATGGAGACAATGCCATTGAGTATGTCAAAAGGTACAATGTAAAACTTTCTGCTTATTTCAGAAAAAATGGCGACAATACCGCAAAACCAGCATTGAGTGCCGAGCAGGTAAGGGCCAGGTATGAAAAACTTTCTGACAGGGAAAAGAACCTGATCGATAAGGCTTTTGCTACAAATATCAATGCACCAGACAATTACCTGGAACTGGCCCCTTTTTCGTACACCGATGACAAGGGAGAAAAGCAGACCATGGAAATACCGAAGAATGATATCTTTTACCAGTTCAGGAAAGATGTAGATGAAGGTAAACTGCCAACGGTATCATGGCTGGTAGCGCCAGAGAATTTCTCTGATCATACCAGCGCCCCGTTGTATGGTACATGGTACGTATCGGAAACCATAGACATTTTAACCAAAAACCCAGAAGTCTGGAAAAAGACCATTTTTATCCTGACCTACGATGAGAATGATGGGTATTTTGATCACCTTCCCCCATATGTAGTTCCCAAACCCAATGCCGCAGATACGGGAAAAGTATCCCCGAAAATAGACATTGCCCCAGATTATGAGCTTAAAAAAGACAGTCCCATTGGCCTGGGGTACAGGGTGCCCATGCTGATCGCTTCGCCATGGAGCAAAGGTGGGTATGTGAATTCGCAGGTATTTGACCATACTTCCTGTTTGCAATTCCTGGAGCATTTCCTGAGTAAAAAAACAGGAAAAACCATTAAAAGCAATAACATCAGCAGCTGGAGAAGGGCGATCTGCGGTGACCTCACCTCGGCCTTCAGACCTGCAAAAGAAGCGGGAGATCATATTCCTGCCCGGCTTAAGAAAGAGGAAGTGATTGTCAGCATCAACAATGCAAGGAACAAGCCTCCGCAGGTTAAGCCAGATCCTTTAAAAGCGGAAGACATCGAAAAGATCAATGCTAATCCATCCTTTTCTCCGCTATCTTCTCCATTTATGCCGCAGCAGGAAAAAGGCACCAGCCTGGCCTGTGCATTACCTTATCAATTGTTTGCCGAATGCCAGCTAGATGCAAAAAAACAGCACATTCAGCTTTATTTTGAAAGCGGAAAAGGAAATTTCGGACAAAAAACTGTTCCTAAAGGTGCACCTTTTACTGTATACACCACTGATGTTTACAAAGGCGTAAACGGAAAAAACTGGAATTACGCTTTAACCGCAGGAGATCAATTGACTGATCAGTTGAAGCTTGAGCATTTTGCCGATAACAATTACGACATACAGGTAAGTGGCCCAAATGGATTTTTCCGCCGTTTTAAAGGCAGTAAAAATGATCCGTCGTTGAAAACCAACTGTAATTATGAAAATACCGGCTTCCTGAGCAAAAAACCAAGCGGCAATATTGAATTGCTGCTGGAGAATACGGGAAAAAAGGAGCTGAAACTGGAGATTAAGCATAACGCTTATAAAAAACCGCTTGCGGAAGTTGTGTCACTTACTCCTGGCCAGAAAACCAAACTCGTGCTCGACCTGAAAAGCAGTTCAGGCTGGTACGATTTCAGCATTATGGTAAATGGTGATGAGCAGTACAGCAGACAGTATGCAGGTCACGTAGAAACCGGGGAAGATTCGATCACAGATCCATTTATGGCTGGCCTGTTATTGTAGTTTCGGCTGGATCAGGTTGTTTTTCAGGGTCCAGCTGAACTTCCACATCGTTTACTTTTTTAGCAAACATGATGGGGTAAAGGAACCAGAGTGCACCTACCAGGAACAGAAGCCCCGACAATTTAAGCACATATACACTATATGCAGCATTAGTAGGTTCTATAAGCTTATAGGCCACTAATCCGATAACGCCGAGCAAAATGACGTATACCGCTTTCTGAAGTCTCAATACTTTGATCATAACACCTGTTTTAGGTTACGTTATGAAATAACAAAGAACAAGCTGTCCGGTTTTAAATAAAAAATCCTTTTAAGCATGAAGTGTTTGCTTGTTTGATGGAATTGCTAGGTTTGTGAGTATGATTTTCAGAACTGCAGAACACTCAGATATTAAACAGATGCAGGTAGTGAGACACCTGGTTAAAGAAAATACCTTAAGCAATCCCGATCTCGTTTCTGATCAGGATGTAGCCTATTACATTTCGGAGAAAGGAAAGGGATGGGTTTGTGAGGTGAAGGGCCAGGTTGTAGGCTTTGCAATTATCGACCTGTTAGAAAAGAGTGTATGGGCATTATTTGTAGATCCGGATTTTGCGGAAAAAGGAATAGGAAAGGAATTACATCATCTGATGATAGATTGGTATTTTCAACAAACCAAAGATAAGGTAGTTTTGGGCACAGCTCCAAATACACGGGCAGAGCGGTTCTATAAGCTTCAAGGTTGGACTCCTGTTGGCAGGTATTCAAATGGAGAGACTAAATTTGAACTCAGTTTCAATGATTGGGCCTCCAGATAGATGATCAGCGACTTATTCTGCAGATCAATCCAGATTAAACTTCCGTATATCATTTGCTTTCCAGGCAATATAGCCCAGCTGTGCACATTTATCGGCTACCGTATGTATTACATGCTCGGGCACCTCATTAGTTATACGCCATCTGATAGCATAACTGCTGTTATAGCTCAGGTAAACCGTCAGGTCATTACAATCCCTTACCTCGCGCAATTCTTTTTCTAGCAGTACCTGTAAATCTGCTGCCAAACGCTCCAGCCGCTCATTCATCATGCGGGTAAGGGGCGCTTTAGGCCTGGCTTCAAAATCAATAATTGCCAATACAGTAACGGTATTCATCCAGTGTGGTTATTTTACAAATATGGCAGAAGTTTATCATTATCACAACTTAAAGCTTTAGCAATTTAACACTTCAATTTTTCATTAGAAAACCTTAGCTTTGCATCCTTAATTTTTGGAGATACTTGATTGATGTATAGGGAATTTAAACAACTGGAACTAGCTAAAATAAGCGAAGAGATACTTGATTTTTGGAAAGCGGAAAACATCTTTGAGAAAAGCATTTCAACCAGATCAAAATCTAACCCTTTTACTTTTTATGAAGGCCCCCCTTCTGCCAACGGAATGCCTGGTATTCACCACGTAATGGCAAGGGCTATTAAAGATATTTTTTGCCGGTACAAGACCCTTAAAGGTTACCAGGTTAAACGTAAGGCCGGATGGGATACCCACGGATTACCTGTAGAACTGGGTACCGAAAAAGAGCTGGGCATTACCAAAGAAGACATTGGCAAGACCATTTCCGTAGAAGATTATAACGAAGCCTGTAAAAAAACGGTAATGCGTTACACCGATGTGTGGAACGACCTTACCGAGAAAATGGGTTATTGGGTAGATATGGACGACCCGTATGTGACCTACAAATCGAAATACATGGAATCGGTTTGGTGGCTCCTAAAAGAAATCTACGATAAAGGCCTGCTTTACAAAGGCTATACCATACAGCCCTATTCTCCAAAAGCAGGAACAGGCTTAAGCTCGCACGAGGTTAACCAACCGGGCGCCTACCGTGATGTAACGGACACAACTATTGTAGCCCAATTTAAAGCCCTGGCACATACCCTGCCCGCTTTTTTACAAGGACAGGGCGATATACACCTGATGGCCTGGACTACAACTCCATGGACCCTTCCATCCAATACTGCACTTACGGTAGGGCCAAAAATAGATTATGTACTGGTAAAAACATTTAACCAATACACCTTCCTTCCGGTAAATGTAATTTTGGCAAAAGCACTTGTTGGCAAACAATTCAGCAAAACATATTTTGAAAGCGCTGCCGCTGAAGATTTTGAGAACTTTAAGGAAGGAGATAAAAAGATCCCTTACCAGGTTTTAGCGGAATTTAAAGGTGCCGATCTGGTTGACATCCGCTACGAACAGCTTTTACCGTATGTGTTGCCGTATCAAAATCCTGAAAATGCATTCAGGGTAATATCCGGCGATTTCGTAACCACGGAAGACGGAACAGGTATTGTTCATACTGCCCCTACTTTTGGTGCAGATGATGCGCGGGTAGCCAAAGAAGCCGTACCTGAAGTACCACCGATGCTCGTACTGAATGAAAACGGCATTCCGGTGCCACTCGTAGATCTGCAGGGTAAATTCACTTCGCATCTTGGCGAGCTGGCTGGCAAATATGTAAAGAATGAATATTACGATGCAGGCCAGGCACCTGAAAAATCGGTTGACGTAGAAATTGCTATCCGCTTAAAAGAAGAAAATAAAGCCTTTAAAGTAGAGAAATACCTGCACAGCTACCCGCACAGCTGGAGAACTGATGAACCACTTTTGTATTACCCGCTGGACTCCTGGTTCATTAAGGTTACCGACGTGAAAGACCGGATGTTTGACCTGAATGAGACCGTCAACTGGAAACCAAAATCGACCGGGGAAGGACGTTTCGGCAACTGGCTGAAAAATGCCAACGACTGGAATCTTTCACGCTCCAGGTACTGGGGCATTCCATTGCCCATCTGGCGAACAGAAGACAAAAAAGAAGAAGTGATCATGGGCTCTGTTGAACAGCTGTACCATGCCATAGAAAAATCAATAGCTGCCGGATTCCAGAAAGAAAACCCTTTTAAAGGTTTCGAAATTGGAAACATGTCGGAAGCCAATTACGATTTGGTTGACCTGCATAAAAATGTAGTGGATGAAATTGTCCTGGTCTCAGCATCGGGCAAACCAATGAGACGTGAGAGCGACCTGATTGACGTGTGGTTTGATTCGGGCGCCATGCCGTATGCACAGTGGCACTACCCTTTCGAAAACAAAGATAAGATCGATAACGGTACTGACTTCCCGGCAGACTTTATTGCTGAAGGGGTTGACCAGACCCGCGGATGGTTTTATACCCTGCATGCCATAGGCACACTGGTTTTTGATAAGATTGCCTATAAAAATGTGGTTTCTAATGGCTTGGTACTTGACAAAAACGGCCAGAAAATGTCTAAACGTTTGGGTAATGCAGTAGACCCTTTCAAAACCCTGGCAGAATACGGGCCTGATGCCACCCGCTGGTACATGATCTCGAATGCCAATCCATGGGACAACCTGAAGTTTGACATTGAAGGGATTGCCGAGATTCGTCGTAAGTTCTTTGGCACACTTTACAATACCTACGCTTTCTTTGCCTTGTATGCCAATATAGATCGCTTTGTATTTGATCAGGAGAAGCTTACCCCAATTGCTGAACGCAGCGAACTGGACCGCTGGATCTTATCCTTACTGCAAACATTGAAAGCGGAAGTAGATGAAAGCTATAATGCCTATGAACCTACCAAAGCCACAAGGGCCGTACAGGCTTTTGTTGATGAGCACCTTAGCAACTGGTACATTCGCCTGTCGCGTCGTCGCTTCTGGAAAGGTGAAATGACTGCCGATAAAAAAGCCGCATACGAGACTTTATATACCTGCTTAACAAGCGTGGCGCAAATGATGGCACCTGTAGCGCCTTTCTTTGCCGATTGGCTGTTCCGCAATTTAACGGTGGGCGACAAATCCAACCCGGTGGAATCTATTCACCTGAGTTTATGGACTGATGCCGATGTTGCGCAAATTGACACCGAACTTAACGAAAGAATGCAGCTTGCGCAGGACATTTCATCAATGGTATTGTCGCTCCGTAAGAAAACGGGCATCAATGTGCGTCAGCCCCTGGCTAAAATTTTAATCCCGGTGCTGGATAACAAATTTGCAGAAAGGGTGGAACTGGTAAAAGACCTGATCTTATCGGAGACCAACATCAAAGCGATTGAATACATCACTGATACTGCGGGATTTATCAAGAAAAAAATCAAACCCAATTTCAAAGCCTTAGGGCCTAAAGTTGGCAAAGACATGAAAGCGGTTGCCGAAAAAGTGAGCAATATGAGCCAGGAAGAGCTGGTAGATTTTGAAAATAAGGGCAGATATTCAGTTAGCGGCACGGATTATGTTATTGAGCTGAGCGATGTGGAGATTATTGCAGAGGATATTCCAGGATGGCAGGTAACCAATATGGGCAGTTTAACCGTAGCACTGGACGTGTCGATTACCGATTCCCTTAAGCAGGAAGGTTTATCGCGCGAGCTGGTTAACAGGATCCAGAACCTGAGAAAGGAACTGAATTACGAAGTTACAGACAGGATTACAGTTACTTTACAAAACCATAACCTGATTGCAGATGCGGTAGCTCAAAATAAACCCTACATTTGCGCTGAAATTTTGGCAGATAATATTAACTTAACAGAAACTTTAGCTAACGGAAACAAAATAGTAATCGAGGACGTTGAACTACAAATTTTGATTGCACAACAATAATTATTATGGAAAAAGAGAAAACAAGGTATTCTGACAGTGAATTGCAGGAATTTAAAGAATTGATCCAGGAGAAATTGAGAATGGCAAGAGAAGAATTTCTTGATCTGACCAATTCATTGAGCAGTCCTAATTCTAACGGAACAGAAGATACTTCTGGCACCTACAAAACACTGGAAGATGGTTCGGCAACACTTGAAAAAGAGCAATTGAACCAGCTGGCAGCCCGTCAGAAAAAATTCATTGAAAATTTAGAAGCAGCACTGGTCCGTATTGAGAACAAGACTTACGGCATTTGCAGGGAAACCGGCAAACTGATCCAGAAAGAACGCCTGCGCGCAGTTCCTCATGCTACATTAAGTATGGAAGCTAAACTGAAGCAGTCGTAATGAAAGGCTATACAAAACCTTTATTGATCATCTTTCTTGTATTACTGGCCGACCAGGTTTTAAAGACCTGGATAAAGACCAATATGTACCTTGGCCAGGAGTTCAAAATTATTGGCAACTGGTTCATTATCCACTTCACCGAGAATAACGGAATGGCCTTTGGATTGGAATTTGGTGGTGAATTTGGCAAGCTGGCTTTATCCCTGTTCAGGATTGCAGCAGTAGCGGGAATCGGCTATGGCTTACATTACCTGATCCAGAGAAAATACCACCGGGGACTGATCCTTAACGTAGCCCTGATCTTTGCGGGCGCACTGGGCAACATCATTGACTCTGTATTATATGGCAAGATCTATGGTTATGCCAGCTTGTTTCATGGCCGTGTGGTAGATATGTTTTATTTTCCGCTGGTGCAGGGTGTTTTCCCTAAATGGGTCCCGATATGGGGAGGTGAAGATTTTATCTTCTTCCGTCCGGTGTTTAATATTGCCGATGCAGCCATATCTGTTGGTGTAATATTGATCCTGATCTTCCAGAAATCCTACTTCAAAGAAGAAGTAGTTGAAGAAATTGGACCTAATAATGAGATGGTTGAAGATTAATTCATAAAAATTGCACGTGTAGATATGGAATTGGTACGAAAGTTTCATCTATATATCAAATACACAAAAGAAATATTTACATTATGAAAAAGTTATTAAGCCTTGCCATCGTTGCCTTATTTAGTGTTAGCGCTATGGCCCAACAAACAGACCTGCGCAGGAAGATCAACGTTAGCGGTTCCGCAGAAACTGAAGTTACCCCGGATATCATTTACATCAGCATTTCTTTAAAGGAATACCTGAAAGATGGAAACAGCAAGAAAAAAGTAGACATTACCACCTTGGAAAATGAGCTTTTTAATGCAGTACAGAAAGCCGGACTGGATAAAGAGAACTTAACGATCAACAACCTGTCCAGCTACACTGCAGTTGCTGAAAAAAAGAAAAACCCGGATTACCTGGCCAGCAAACAATACCGCCTAAAGGTAAGCGATCTGAACAAATGGAATGCAATTATTGGCAGTGTTGACCCTAAAGGGGTTGCTTATACCAATATCGACAGCTACGATTACTCCAAAATTGAAAGCCTGAAAAAAGACCTTAAAATTAAAGCTTTGCAGGCTGCTAAAGCCAAAGCAACTTATTTAGTTGAAGCCATCGGCGATAAATTGGGAGCTGCGCTGGATATTCAGGAGATCAATAATGAGATCTACCCTCAGCCAATGTACCGCAATGTTATGATGATGAAAGCAGAAAGTGCAGATATGGCTGGCGCTGCCGCCCCTGAGATCGATTTCAAAAAGATTAAATTAAACTACGTAATGAATGTAGTATTTGAGATCAAATAACATAAACCTGACCTGTAGAGTATACAGTTTTCATAAAAAATAATGCAATGAACCTACCAAAACAAATTGGTAGGTTTTTTGTTGTTTAGTTACTTTATACTGTTAAACCACAAATCAATAAACCATGAAAAGATTAATTTATACTTTGGCTCTCCTTTTTACGCTCACTATCAGCACAAATGTTGTTTCGGCTGCCGACAGCAAAAAAGCAAAAACTGAAATGACTGCTGAACAAAAGGCTCAGTTAGATAGGATTAAGACCCGTGTGGAAGAAATCAGGGACATGGATAAATCGGATCTCTCCCGCGAGGAGCGAAAAGAATTACGTAAAGAATTAAGAGAACTTAAAAAAGAGGCACGCGCAATGAGCGGTGGTGTTTACCTTTCGGTAGGTGCGATCATCATCATCATTTTATTGCTGATCCTTATCCTATAGTATTATTAACTAACCCTAACATCTACCTGTTAGAAACAAAAGCTTCCCCATGGGGAAGCTTTTATGTTTTAATCGATATACTCGAAGCCCGTATATTTAACCAGCGCCTCCGGAATTTTAATCCCCTTCTCGGTCTGGTTATTTTCCAGGATTGCAGCTACGATACGTGGTAAGGCCAGGGCGCTTCCATTTAAAGTATGCGCCAGCTGGGTTTTCCCCGTTGCACCTTTAAACCTAAGCTTTAACCTGTTACTCTGATAGGTCTCAAAATTGGAAACAGAAGACACCTCCAGCCAGCGTTGCTGTGCGGCACTCCATACTTCCATATCATAGGTCATGGCTGCTGTAAAACTCATATCGCCTCCACATAAGCGCAATACACGGTAATGCAATCCAAGTTCCTGGAGCAATGACTGTACGTAGGCGCTCATTTCTTCCAATACCTGATAAGATTGCTCAGGATGGACGATCTGAACCACCTCTACCTTATCAAACTGATGCAGCCTGTTTAAGCCACGCACATGTGCACCATAAGAACCTGCCTCTCTGCGGAAACATGGGGTATAGCCCGTATTCTTAACGGGCATTTCCTCTTCTTTCAAAATCACGTCCCTGTACAGGTTTGTTACCGGCACTTCGGCCGTTGGGATGAGGTAAAGGTTATCTATGCCCACATGGTACATCTGGCCCTCTTTATCCGGTAGTTGCCCTGTACCAAAACCTGAAGCTTCGTTTACCAGATGCGGCACCTGCATTTCACGGTAGCCTTCTGCAGTGGCATGATCTAAAAAGAAATTGATTAATGCACGCTGTAAACGGGCACCTTTGCCTTTATAGACCGGGAACCCTGCTCCTGCAATTTTGGTCCCCAGTTCAAAATCTATAATATCATATTTCGCAGTCAGCTCCCAGTGTGGCAATGCCTGATCAGGCATTACTGCAGGCTCCCCATGCGTATATACAATCTCATTTTCTTCGGGTGTACTACCAGCCTTTACCAGGTGATGCGGAAGGTTCGGCAATTGTACAATCAGGTGATGCAATTTGTCTTCAGCAGCACTAAGCTCATCGGACAAACTTTTAATCTGCTCTTTGTTAGCCGTAGTCTGGGCCTTTAATGCCTCAGCTTCATCCTTTTTTCCGGCACGCATCAACTCACCAATTTGTTTTGCGCTCGAATTTGCAACAGCAGAGAGGTTATCCAACGAGGTTTGAAATTGTCTTCTTTCTTCATCGGTTTTAATAATCTCATCAACCAGCTCTGGTTGTTTGAAGTTTTTGAGGCTTAAGCCTGCTAAAACTTTCTCTCTGTTTTCGCGGATATAGTTAACTTGCAGCATTATTTATTTTTTTACAAAGATAAGATTGATTTACATGCCCGGCAAACTATTTCTTGTTCCCACCCCTATTGGTAACCTGGAGGATATGACCTTCAGGGCCATCCGGATTTTAAAAGAAGCGGATGTGATCCTGGCCGAGGATACCAGGACCAGCGCGCCCATGTTAAAGCATTTTGGGATAGACAAAAAGGCATATTCCCACCATCAGCACAATGAACACCAGGCCACATCAGAGATCGTCAGATTTTTGAAAGAGGGAAAAAATGTGGCCCTTATTTCCGATGCAGGAACACCAGCCATATCCGACCCGGGTTTTTTCCTGGTAAGGGAAACCTTAAAACACGATCTGGAAGTGGAATGCCTGCCCGGGGCAACGGCTTTTGTACCTGCCCTGGTAAATTCCGGGTTGCCAAACGACACCTTTGTTTTTGAAGGTTTTTTACCCGTAAAAAAGGGAAGACAAACAAGACTGAAAAAACTGGCAGAAGAAGAACGGACTATGATATTTTATGAAAGTCCGCACCGTTTGCTAAAAACCCTGGAAGAATTTGCGCAGTATATGGGAGCAGAGCGACAGGCCTCAGTAAGCCGGGAACTGACTAAACTGTATGAAGAAACAGTAAGAGGTACACTCACAGAAATTAAATCACATTTTGAAAACAATATATTAAAAGGGGAATTTGTAATTTGTGTGGCCGGACGTGAGGAAGTAAAGAAGAAAAACAAATATAAAGACGAACTGGAATAAAGGTTCAATTTTTGATAACACAGTATTTAAACAGAAACAGAATGATATTAATAGATAGATTTTTAAGTGACGAACAAGACCCAAAGGCCGTTGAAAAAGTTTTGGGCAAACTAAACGATATGCTGACCAGCAATGAGGAACTGATTTACATGGCCGTACAAAAAAAGCCAGCGGTAAACCTGCTCCCCGATTGTATAGCCGTTAGTAACAAGCGTATTTTTTATTGCGAACCGGGCAATTTCGGGATCACCATGAATTTTAAGGACATTTCCTGGAAGAGCATTAAAGAAGTTTCTTTTAAGGAAGAAATTTTTGGCTCTAAGTTTATATGCGTGCCTTTACACGGGGAAAACATCATTACTGAGTACATCCCTAAGGTACAGGCCCGCAAACTATACCAGGCAGCTTATGAGCAGTTGGAGGCCTTTAAGGAACAGCAGCGACAGGCGGAACTGGAAGAAAGACGTTCCTCAACTTCGCCGGTAACGGTAAATACTGCTCCTGCTGAACAGCCTGTGGTAGAGGATGAACCAAAGTCATTTTTCTCGCAGCCACCTGCTCCGGCGCCCGCAGAAGAACCTGAGGATGAGACTACCTTAAAGCTGAGAAAATTGAAAGGCCTGTACGACAAGCACCTGATTACACAGGAGGAATATGAAGCAAAAAAAGCAGACATTTTAGACAGCTTATAAGCCTGCTGCATGAACTTCAAAAACACTGCACCACTTGCCTTTTTAAGTGCTTTTTTAATGTGGCTGGCCTGGCCGCCTATTCCTTATACTACACCATTACTGCTGATAGGCCTTGTGCCTCTACTGGTAGCCCTGGATAAACTAAAGCAGAACAAGGAAGGGAAAATCGGAAAAAAAGTATTCCTGACTGCCGGGCTGACATTTCTGATCTGGAACACCGCCTGCATTTATTGGGTATATAATGCCATTAGCGCGGTGAACAACCCTGTGGTTGCGGCGTTTGTTTCGTTGATCCCTTTTGGATTAGGGGCCTTGCTGATGACCTTTGCTTTCTGGCTATACTACCGCCTGGGCCGTGTAGTCAATAAGAACCTGGCCTACGCGGGTCTGGTTTCCTTTTATGTGGCCATGGAGTACCTGCACCAGAGCTGGGACCTGGCCTTTCCCTGGATGACACTGGGAAATGGTTTATCGGGCATGCACCAGCTTGCGCAGTGGTATGAATATACCGGCGTTTACGGCGGTTCTGTATGGATACTACTGAGCAACATTTTAGCGTTTGAAGCCTGGAAAAAATGGAAAAGCGATGTCAAAGGTTATGGCCGCATAAGGCCCGCTTTTATATGGACTTTATTGGTAGTGCTGCCTGCCAGCTTATCGCTTACCAAATACAGTCAGTATAAAGAAAAGGAGGTGCCGGTAAATGTGGTAACTGTTCAGCCGAACATAGACCCATACCTGAAATTTGGCGGACTTTCGGCGGCAGAACAGCTCAATGTGTTGACGCATCTTTCCGATTCAGTAGCACAACCCAATACAGAGTATTTTATATGGCCCGAAACAGCCATACCTAGTAACGTGGATGAAGACAGGATCAGGAGCAATACCGACTTCATGATTGCACAGCGATTTCTGGAAAAATACAAGAACGGCACTTTAATTACCGGACTGGAAAGCGTCAGGTTTTATCCTGATCAGCAAACCCTATCGGCCAGGAAATACGATAATGGCACCTATGTTGATGTTTTTAACAGTGCCATACAAATTGAAAACTCGGCGAATGTGCAGTTTTACCATAAATCCAAACTGGTTCCGGGTGTAGAGAAAATGCCCTTCCCTTCGGCACTCGCTATCTTGTCCCCGGTTTTTGAGGGTTTTGGTGGTACAGTAGGTGGTTATGGCTCACAGAAAGAACCGGGCGTGTTTTATGCATATAGTGGCATTGGTGCCGCACCTGTGATCTGCTATGAATCCATTTGGGGCGACTGGGTTGGCCAGGCAGTTAAAAACGGGGCACAATTTATTGCAGTGATCACCAACGACGGCTGGTGGGGCAACACCTCGGGCAAAGACCAGCATCTGATGTATGCGAGGCTTAGGGCCATAGAAAACCGCAGGTATGTAGTACGCTCGGCCAACACCGGAATTTCCTGCTTCATCAATCAGAAAGGCGATGTGATCAAACAGGCGGATTGGTGGACAAGAACTGCACTGAAGGCTGACATCAATTTAAATGATGAACGGACCTTTTACACCAGATCAGGTGACATTATTGCCAAACTCCTATGCATTACAGCTTTACTCCTGGCATTGCTTATCCCTTACTACCGCTGGGTTAAAAAGAAAAGCTAAGAGAGGTATTTACCTACTATCGGCATCCTGCGGCCCATTCCAAAGGCTTTAGGCGACACTCTTAAAATCGGAGGGGTCTGGTAACGCTTAAACTCTGCGGTGTTCACCATTTTGATGATCCTTTTAACCAGGGCGCCATCGTATCCCTGGGAAATAATAGCTGTTGAACTTTGTTTTAGCTCTATGTACTGGTGCAGGATTTTGTCCAGAATATCATAATCAGGTAAGGAGTCAGAATCTTTTTGTCCCGGGCGCAGTTCGGCCGATGGTGGTTTCACAATTGAATTTTCCGGGATGACAACTCCATCTTTATTAATGTAATGGGCCAGCTGGTAAACCTGGGTCTTATACACGTCGCCAATCACGCCGATTGCCCCGCACATATCGCCATACAAAGTACCGTAGCCTACTGCACATTCACTTTTATTAGAGGTATTCAATAAGATGTAGCCAAACTTATTGGACATGGCCATCACAACGATGCCACGGCAGCGGGCCTGAATGTTCTCTTCGGTAAGGTTAAAAGGTAATCCCTTAAAAGCCGGCCCCATCATGCTATCGAAAGCATCAGCAGCGTCTTTTATCGGGATAATCTCGTGCTGGCAGCCGATGTTGCTCACCAGGTCGAGCGCATCCTGTATGGAATGATCTGAGGAATACTTAGATGGCATCAGTACGGCCATTACATTTTCAGGCCCCAAGGCACGACATGCCAGGGCACAGACAAGGGCAGAATCAATGCCCCCCGATAAGCCCAGCACGGCTTTACTAAAGCCAGATTTGGCAAAATAATCTTTAATACCGAGTACAAGTGCCTCGTAGATCTGCTCTACATCCGGTATGGTCTGATGCTGAATAGGGTGATGCCCCGTAATTACATTGTCTGCAAATTCATAAATGCGCAGCTCCTCCTTAAAATAAGGCATTTCATCAATCAGGTTCCCTTTGGCGTCAAAGGCTAAAGATCCGCCATCAAAAATGATCTCGGTTTGTGCCCCCACCTGGTTCACATACAGTAATGGCAGGTTATATTTTTTAGCATTGTTAGACAGCACCTCAATACGCTCGTCATCATGACAGTAAGAAAAGGGAGAGGCTGCAATATTGATCATCAGTTTTGGTTTCTGGCGAATCAGCTCGTCCATAGGTTCAGCCACATACAAGGGGTTATTGTTGATGTTCCAGAGGTCTTCGCAAATGGTAACCGCAATTTTAATCCCTTTAAAATCTACACATTCAAAATGACTTGCAGGTTCAAAATAACGGTACTCATCGAATACATCATAATTGGGTAGCAAAGCCTTTTTCACCACACGTTTCAGGCGACCATCCTCCATGAAATAAGCCGCATTGTACAAATCCTTTCCCGCCAGGATATCATTTTTAACAGGCAAGCCCACAATACAGGCGATGCCTTTGCAATGCGTTGCGATCTCCCGGGCAGCTTTTTCACAGAGGTCGATAAACTCGTCAAATTCCAGAAAATCGCGTGGAGGGTACCCGCATATGGCCAGTTCAGCAAACACAACGAGATCTGCCCCCTTTGCCTTGGCCTGTTCAATATGGTCAATGATCTTTTTTGTATTGTATTCGAAATTACCGATATGATAGTTGAGCTGTGCTAATGCGATTTTCATGCGTTTTTCTTAGAATACTGATTAAAAGAATACACCTATATTGAGGCCAATATAATGGTTGCGAAGGCTATTGGCTTCGCTGGTGCGGATATTGGTAAAGCCATTGTTCAGGCTAAGTCCTGCTGCGACTGTAGTATGGTCCGCCACATCAAATTCTGCGCCGGCCCCAATGATCAGTCCCGCACGGTAAAACTTGGTATACTTTGAAATGCTCTCGCTATCCGGAGTCTGACCGCCATCTTTAACCACGCCATCTCCACTCTGCTTTGCCCCAATTTTAAAATCGTTGGATAGGCCGAATTGTCCGTACCAGCGCACATCGCCCATCTGGCCCGTCCGCAGTTTAATGGTAAGCGGAATTTCGATATACTGAAGTTTATACTTTCTTTCAATAGCAATCTGAGATGAATTTACGGTCTGCGCTTCAGTACTTTCGCCATTTATGGTGGTGATGGTTAGTCCGGTAGAAAAGCTGTAGTTCTCAGCAAAATTAAAATCTCCCAGCAGTCCATAGGAAAAGCCCAGGGAAATGCCATTGCTTTTACCGGTTTCAGGTTTTACCCAGCCAATTGTAGGGTGTGCCGTTAGGCCCAGACGGAAACCGTACTCGGGTAATTTGAACTGCTGTGCAAAAAGGTTAGTGCTTAAAAAAAATAGCAGGAAGCCGGGAAACAGTCTTTTCATATGTATATTTGTTATGATGATATATAACGTAAAACTCTGCCAAATCTATCTATTTTTTCTTGTTGTCCTTACTTTTTTTTCATGTAAGCAGTCGGCCAAGCCCGATGTCAGTCATATTGACCTTAATGTAAAAATTGAACGCTTTGATCGCGACCTGGCCCAGGGGAAATCAGCTGGCCTGCAGCAAACAGATGAACTGCTTCATAAAAAGTACGGCGCATTTTACGATGATTACATGCACCGTATGGTAGGCAATTTTGAGTACAGCAACACAGAAATCTTATCTACATTGTATAAAGATCAGGCCTATTACGATTTAAACAAGGAGGCCGACAGTGTTTTCAGTGACATGAAACCTATAGAAAAAGAACTGACGCAGACTTTTAAATACATCCGGTATTATTATCCAAAGACCTCCTTGCCGCGCTTTGTCGCTTTCATTTCGGGCTTTGCCGTTCAAACCCCGATCGGCGATAACTACATGGGTATAGGACTGGATATGTTTTTAGGAAAAAACAGCAAATTTTACCGGGCTATTGTAGAGAGTGTACCCCTGTATTTATCACGGCGATTCAGGCCGGAATATATTGTACCCCGCACTACAGAAACTTTTGCCAGGGAGGAGCTCTTTAAGGAGCAGGATGAAGACCGCTCATTACTTTCCAAAATGATCTATAATGGGAAGATCCTGTATTTTATGGATCAGGTACTTCCGGATGGAACACCCGACTCCGTAAAAATAGGTTATACCGCCAAACAGCTGGCCTGGTGTAAAACTTTTGAGCGCGACATATGGGGCTATTATCTGCAAAACGATTTACTGTTTGAAACAGACTACCAGAAAATACAGGTATTTTTAAGCGAAGGCCCCTTTACACCGGGGCTGGGAGAAAAAAACGAATCGGCTCCAAAACTCGGGATATGGACTGGCTGGCAGATCGTTAGAAAATACATGCAGGAAAACAAGCAGGTAACTTTACAGCAGCTGATGGCCGAAAAGGACATGCAAAAAATACTACAGCAGTCAAAATATAAGCCCAAATCATAAAAACTCAAGGTATGGCTAAAATAGGTATTGTATTATCTGGTGGCGGAATACGCGGAATCGCGCATTTAGGCGTTTTAAAGGCCTTTATGAATGCTGGCATACAATTCAGTCACGTCAGCGGCACCAGCGCAGGATCTATTGCCGGTGCATTTTACGCTGCCGGTATTGACCCGGAAGAAGGATTGAACATTTTTATCAAAACCAAGCTGCTTCACTTTGTGAGGCCTGCTTTAGGGGCTATGGGCCTGGTTAACATTGAACATACCTCCGACCTGCTAAAATCTTATTTCCCAGAAGATAAGATCGAAAACCTGAAAATTCCGCTTACCATTGCCACCACCAATTTCAGTGAAGGCAGGCTGGTATATTTCAATAAAGGACCGCTCATCAGAGCCATACAAGCATCATGCTGCATCCCAGGTATTTTTAAGCCCATTATGATTGATGATCAGATGTATGTAGATGGAGGAGTACTGAACAACTTTCCGGTAGAGCCCCTGCTTAAAGACTGTGACTTTATCATAGGCTCGTCCTGCAACCATTTAAACCCGGTAGATAAAATCACTAAGTTCATCTCACTGATGACCAGGGCTGCCATCATGTCGGTAAACAGAGATATGGAACAAAAAGTAGCTTCATGCAATATTCTGGTAGAGCCCAAAGGAATGGGCAGCATCAATACCTTTGATATGGCCAAAGCCGAAACCATTTACTGGCTGGCTTATGAAGAGGCGCTTAAAACGATAAAAAACAGCGAAACGCTAAGTGCGCTTAGCCTTTAGCAGGCTCCATCGCTACCAAAGCCTCGCCAACAAGCACAGGTATGGCCTGGCAGATATTGAACTGTAAGCAGAACCTTACATCATCTTCTATGTTTAATTCGGCAAGCCTGTGACTGTGCGACGATTTGTGGAGATAGGCCCTGAGATCGTCTTTCGCCAGCAGATAGAGGTCTTCCGCTGCAATACAGGAATCATCAAAATGGGTAAAGTCCTTACGCAGTTCATTTACAACCGCACCTGCGAACAGGGTATCTTCCAGATTAAACTTGTCTTTCCATCCTGCGCAAAGCAGCAGGACATTTTTTTCCTGGACCTTAAGCCAGTTACATAGCGCTTTTAAATTCAGGAAGGCACCAATCACTACCTGATGTGCCTGTTCACGCGCCATATGCAGGGCCTTGGTACCATTTGTGGTAGTGAGCACTACCGTTTTACCTTTCACTTTTTCACCAATATAGGAAAATGGAGAATTGCCGAAGTCGTAACCTTCAACAACTTCTCCATTTCGCTCTGCAGCCAGTAAAAAGCCCTTATCCGCATAACTTAAGCAATCTTCAACATGGGCAACGGGAATAATAGCTTCGGCGCCATTGTCAATCCCATAAACCATTGATGAAGTCGCCCTTAAAATGTCAATAACCACGACAACGCTTTCTTTAATGTCGTACAGGTTTAATAGTGCGGGCGTTAAACAAACTTCTATGCTTTTTTTTTGCATGGGGGGCAATTGATGTGCTATTGCAGTGTAAGATTAATTATTTATAAAAAGGGAATTTAACAATTCTGGCCCTGATTTTCTGATTACGGATATGTATAAAGATCTCCGTTCCCTCTTTGGCAAAGGCTTTGTCTACATAGCCCATTCCAATCGCTTTTTGCAGCGAAGGTGATTGTGTTCCTGACGTAACGCGGCCAATTACATTGCCATCGGCTTCAATAATCTCATAATCATGACGGGGGATCCCTCTGTCGATCATTTCAAAGCCTATAAGCTTACGTTTTACACCTGCCTCTTTTTGTGCAAGCAGCGCCTCTGAATTCGTAAATACCTTAGAAAATTTGGTGATCCAGCCTAAACCAGCCTCGATTGGTGAAGTCGTATCGTCAATATCGTTGCCATACAGGCAGAAACCCATCTCCAGGCGCAGGGTATCTCTAGCCCCCAAACCAATGGGCTTGATGTCAAATGCTTCTCCAGCCTCAAAAATTGCCTTCCAGATGGCATCAGCATGTTCATTTTCAAAATAAACTTCAAAGCCACCTGCACCGGTATAACCTGTTGCAGAGATCACTACATTATCGATGCCCGCAAAACGGCCTTTAACAAAATTGTAGTATTCCATCGAAGCAAGGTCAACATCTGTTAAGCTTTGCAGTGCTTCGGCAGCTTTTGGTCCCTGAATAGCCAGCAAAGAGGTCTTATCAGATATATTATGCATTTCAACACCTTTGGTATTGAATTTCTGGATCCAGTTCCAGTCTTTTTCAATATTTGAAGCATTTACCACAAGCATATAAGTAAGCTCATCAATACGGTACACCAGTAAATCATCTACAATACCGCCATCTTCATTTGGCAGACAGGAATACTGAACTTTACCATCGTATAATTTTGAAGCATCATTACTGGTTACGCGTTGGATAAGATCCAATGCATTTTCCCCTTTCAGTATAAATTCACCCATGTGACTAACGTCAAAAACGCCAACACTGCTTCTTACAGCAGCATGCTCTGCATTAATCCCTTCGTACTGAACAGGCATATTGTATCCTGCAAATGGCACCATTTTGGCGCCCAATGAAATGTGTTTATCGGTTAGTGCGGTATTCTTCATACAGTTTAATATCTATAAAAACTCGGCAAAGGTATATAAATTTAGCCACTAATTAATTTTTCATAGATATCCATCATTCTTTTGGAAATCTTGTTAATATCATGGTCCCTTTCTACGGTTTTCCGCGCATTTTCGCCTATTTCCCGCCACTTTTTAGGATTGGTAATACATTGCAGAATAGACCGGTAAAATTCATCCGCAGTATTGGCAATCAGGATATCTTTTCCATGCTCACAGCTGATTCCTTCTGCAGCCATACTAGTAGCGATGATACATTTGCTCATGGCCATGCCTTCAATAATTTTCACCCGCATTCCACTGGTAGACAAAAGGGGTACGATCATGATGGCTTTGGAATTGATAAACTCTACGGCATCAAATATCTCTCCCTCTACCACTAGGTTTTCAGAATCGTACTCAAAAAACTGGCGTTGCATATTCTTCCCGGCAATATAAAACCGGAGCTCGGAATTGAGTTTTTCGATATCAGGCCATATTTCATCCAGAAACCATTCCAATCCTTCCTTGTTTGGTCTCCAGTCCATAGCCCCCAGGTGAAAAAGCGTGGGGAAACTGGTTTTAGAGGGATCTGTAATGTATTTTTCAAAATCAAGGGCAACCGGAAAAACCTCTAAGGCGGTCTCACAGCCCATCTTTAGAATGTTTTGCCTGTCAGGCTCGCTGATGGCAAATACCTGGTGAAAACGATTGATCTGTTCTGTTTCATAATGCTTTAAACGCCGGGCCAGAAATTGCAGGTATTTTCTTCGGGGCGTAAATTGTTCGCGCATAGCACTTCGTTCCCATACATCAAACTCTATGTTGTGTGCCCTATAAATTACCTTCGCTGTGCTGTTCGCTTTCACAATATCCAGGTAAGGCACCACAAAAAGCCCCTCAAACTGAATGATATCAAATTCATTCTCCTTCAAAATTTCTTCCAGTAAACGTGCAGCATCCTCATCAAAAAACCTGGATACGTTATATGATTCATTGGAAAAGATATTGATCAGTGCGCCCCATACATTTACTTCCGTATCGATACTAAAGGAATGAAATTTTATCTGTTCAAAAACTGGGTCGTAAATATCATCCACATCAATTCTATGCTTGTTGGTGTTGATACTGAACAAGGTGATATCTGCCCCAAAGTTCAGCAAGCCTTTAATGGTATTGTAAACCACTATCGGATAACCGCTGTTGGGAGGGAAAGGTACTCTGTTTGTGAGGATCAGTGTTTTCAAATTATGTGAAAATACTAATTATCCTCATATTTCGGAAAAGAGCTTTAGCTGCGGCGGACTAACGGTAAAAGTTTTACGGTGGTATGGCGAAAGCCCAAATTGAAGAGCGGCCGTGCGGTGCACCTCTGTTGGATAGCCTTTATTCTGCTGCCACTGGTAGTGCGGATACTCTGCAGCTATGCGTTCCATAAACTCATCTCTATGGGTTTTTGCAAGTATGGAAGCCGCTGCTATATTCAGATATTTGCCATCCCCCTTTACTACGCAGGTATGCGGTATATCGGCATATTTTTTAAACCTGTTGCCATCAATACTTAAATATTGAGGCTGCACTTGTAGCTGTTTTATTGCCCTGTGCATGGCCAGGAAAGAAGCATTTAAAATGTTGATCTGATCAATTTCTATGTTGTCCACCGCTGCAACAGCCCAGGCAACGGCTTCCCGCTCTATAATGAGCCTGAGTTTTTTACGCTGGTTATGGCTAAGCTGCTTGGAGTCGTTCAACTCTCCGGCAATGTAATCGGGAGGCAGGATTACGGCTGCGGCAAATACCGGTCCGGCCAGGCAGCCCCTGCCGGCTTCATCGCAGCCGGCTTCCAGAAATTCTTGCTGATAACAGTTCAGTAGCATGTTACAAAGTTAATAAATTAGCATTACACAGATATATTTTGTGATTTAACATCAAAAGCATCACGGAGGCCAATGGCCAGCAAATTAAATGCATATACCGTCAGCATAATGGCCAGGCCAGGGAGCACTGCAAGATAAGCAGCATCCATGATGATATACCCGTAATGTTCCTTGATCATCCCCCCCCAGCTGGGCATAGGCGGCTGAGCACCAAAGCCCAAAAAGCTCAGACCGGTTTCCAGCAAAATAGCGGCTGCAAAATTTGCAGAGGCCACCACCAATACAGGGCCTGCAATGTTTGGTAATATATGCCTGGTTATGGTCCTTGAAGTAGAATACCCAAGCGCCTTCGCCGCTTCAACAAATTCAACTTCCTTAAGGGCCATTACCTGCCCCCTAACCAAACGGGCCACGTCTACCCAGGTAGACAGCCCTACAGCAATGAATATCTGCCAGAAGCCTTTCCCTAAAGCAAAGGAAATGGCAATAACGAGCAACAAAGATGGCAGCGACCAGATCACATTCATAAACCAGCTGATGGCGGCATCAGTTTTACCGCCAAAATAACCCGCCAGTGCCCCCAGACCTACCCCAATGAAAAGGGATATGAGTACCGCCATAAGTCCTACAGATAAGGACACACGGATGCCCAGGATTAACCGGCTCAGTAAATCCCGTCCATACATATCGGTTCCCAGCCAATAGGTTTGCTGATAGCGTTGCTCAGTATCAATATAAGGATATACAGATTCTTCCGCCTGCTCGTCATCTCCGATATACTCCCTGACGTATACTTTATTTCCGATTATACGATAGGCCGTAATAGGAATACTTTTAAAATCAGCTTCTTGTCCGTAAAGCATCCGCTCCAGAAAATTTACCTTTTTAATATTGTTCTTTTTACTGACGATTAAGAAATCAAAGCTACGACCGGGTTTTTTATTGCTCAACTGCAGGTGCATGGTGTTGGCCATCGGGGTCTGGTCGGGCGTAATCAGGTAGCCCAAAATACCCATCAGAGCAAACAGCAAAATAAACAGCAAGCCACCAAAAGCCATTTTATTTTTCTTAAAACGCTTCCAGATTTTAGCTGAAGGGCTGCTGTTATTTTCCATTATTTTACCATTCTATCTTTCCAATTGTACTTTCCGCTGTTCCCTGCAATACCAATATAAACGATATATAAAATGTGCAGCAGATTAAGCACCGGCAATAACACCAGCAGCTTTCGCCGCTTGGCAAAACCTGTTACATCGTATAAAAATAAGTATTCAACTGTCATTTTCAACAGCAGCTGCACCAAAGCCAGTTTGAGATAAAAGATGTTAAAAATCCCCCCTGTTATATTTACAAGTATGCTCAGGTTAAATAGCCAGACACAAACCCCCAATACAATGATAGATTTGTTCTTGTACCGTGTACTTTTCGATGCCCATCTTTTGCGTTGCTGAATAAACTCCTTCAACGTAGCCTTAGGGTGCGTATACACCACTGCTGCTTCATTTTTCAGGAAACCAATATTGCCATCAAATTTTGCGGCCATTTTATGCAGCAATAGTTCGTCATCGCCCGAGGCGAGATCATCTATGCCTTTAAAGCCCCCTACTTCATAAAAGGCATCTTTTTCGTAAGCAAGATTAGCACCGTTACAGGTAGATGGTTTTTTATTCCCTATGGTAGAGGCCCCCAGACCAATCAAGTACAAAAATTCCAGTGTTTGGGCACGTTCAAAGAAGCTTTTCTCTTCGAAATAAGCTACTGGAGAGGAAATCATCTTGTAGTTTTTTTCCTCGTAAAAACCGACTATTGTTTTGAGCCAGTCGGGGCCCATCCTGCAATCTGCATCAGTAGTTACAATTAAACTGCCCGAAGATTGGGCAATAGCGGTTTGAATGGCTTTCTTTTTATAGGAATTGAGTGTTTGTCCTTCATTAAGGCGAATCAGCTTAACACCCCTTTCAGCATAAGTCCCTATTATTTCTGCTGTCCGATCGGTAGAATGATCATCAACAAAAATGAGTTCTGTAAGCTGTTTATCATAGGTTTGGGCCAGCAGATCTTCTATAGTTTTAGCAATATTTCCGGCCTCATTTCTTGCTGCGACCAGCACGGATACTTTTGTAGCCAGATTCTGCTTTTGCAGTTTAAAGTAGCTCAGTTTATGCCAGCCTTTTATAAAGGCAACAACAACTAAGATATATAAACCCGTTAAAAAAGAAGAAAGGACACTAATTATGCTGAGTATTTCCAAAAAAGTTAAGTTTAAACACAAAATAAGAGCCTAATATAGCAGGAATTATAATATTTATAAGCCATATACTGGCAGTACATGCAATTACTGCTACATCCTGGGTAGTTACGTAACCAAAAAAGTAAGATGCTGTGACACTTCTAACCCCAATATCAAATAAATCCAATGAAGGTAAAGTGGACTGTACAAAGAAAAGAATACTAACCATCATCAGGATATCCAGAGGGTGGATTTCAGGGATGAGCCAGAAAAAAAGAATAAAATACTGGGTGCTGAATACCAGGTAACGGGCCAGGCAAAACAACAAGATCTTTAGCAACTCCGTTTTACTGTACCGCGCCAAAATGTTATAAAACTTCTTATACTTACGCGTAAAGCGCATGGAAAGCAAAATGCCGTTGAGCCATCTGATGTTAAAGTAAAAAACAACAAAAAACGCACAAAACATTACTGTAAGGGCTACCAACGCATAAAAAAGACGGTAGTCTATATTTGCAAAACGGTAAATAAATATGCTGAGGGCCAGGGCACCAAAAACATTGGTAAGCACCATTTGCCCGATATTGCCAACAGCCATGGCCACCACACCTATAATGCGTCTTTTAGGAGATAAAAAAAACACGCGACCTCCATATTCACCTAGCCGGTTGGGGGTAAACACCGCCCATGTCAGACCACAAAAAACAGATTCAACCGCTCTCCACAAGCTGATCTGTTCAACCCTTGCAATGAGCCGCTTCCATTTCAATGCCTCCAATCCCCAGTTGATCAGCATTAACAAACATACAGTAGTAAGTACAATGATGATTTCCTGACGTGGTACCTTGATCAAAAGCTTTTCAAATTCCTTTAAATTCTGATTAGCCGATAGTTTCTGATATATAAACCAGAATGCAAAAGTTACAATCGCGGCTTTAAGCAGGTAGGAAAGTATTTTTTTATAATGGGATGTCAACTTTTTTGCTTTTACTCTCTGCAAATATGCTTAATATTGTTGTATGTTGGCTGAAAAAAAGGAAAGGGTGATCATGGGTATAGACCCTGGAACGGCAATAATGGGTTATGGGGTAGTCCTGGAGCGGGGAAGCAAAATTGAATTGATCACTATGGGCATTGTACGGATGGACCATCTCGAAGATCACTTTCTAAAGCTGCAGCGGATATTCGAAAAAACAATAAACTTAATAGACGAGTATAAACCAGATACTTTGGCCCTTGAAGCTCCTTTTTATGGTAAAAACATCCAGGTAATGTTAAAGCTGGGCCGGGCACAGGGAATTGCCATGGCAGCGGCCTTATCCAGAAATATTCCTATCAATGAATATGCACCCCGAAAAATAAAACAATCCATTACGGGGAACGGTAGTGCCGGAAAAGAACAGGTGGCTGCGATGCTGCAAAGGCTGCTGAATTTTAAAGAAACGCCTGAGTTCTTGGACGCAACCGACGGACTCGCTGTAGCCGTCTGTCATTCTTTTCAAAAAGTAGGTAATGCCGGCAAGGGCAAAACCTACTCTGGATGGGAGTCCTTTGTTAAAGACAATAAAAAAAGGATAAAATAGGTCGGTTATACCTGTGCGCGTTTTTTCCTGTAATACCTGAAGGTAAAATATCCGGCTATCAACAACAGGAACAACATCCATAAATTGGTTAAGATCAGCACAAATTCTTTAAAGATTACCCATCCGTTCTGAATATTCAACACAAACCTGCGTAGAAAATCAGGCTTGTAATCGTACAGGGTATCATTGGCTACGATCATTTTCTTAACGGTGTTGTCCTGGTAAAAGTTAAGTGTAATGTTACTGTATTGTACCCGGCTGTCGATCTGCATATTCTGGATTTTCTTATCTACATAATCATCCTTAACCGTTAGGGCTGTCTCTACATTATTGCTTTTTTTGCTGGCATGTTTGTTCAACTGCTGCGTAGCCTCTATCCGGTTCTGGTTTTTGAGTTTATTGCTCAGGTAAACCAGGCTCTGATCATCAAGTTTCATCGACTGAAAATCGACAAATACGGCCATTTTAGCAACCTTATTGGTAAACTCGTCCAGTTTATCTGAAGGAACTTTTGCTGTAACGGCCCCTTCCGTTCTGTAAGCCGTAAGTTCAAGCAGCGAATCTGCTGAATATTTAACTTTTTCGCTCTGCTGGATATTACTATGAATGGTAAACTCTGCAATAGTGCCGCCTTCGGCCCTTATGGCCGCACTTAACCTTTCCTTGGTTTGCTGAACATCTTTTACCCTGAAACGCATGTCCGCAGTTTTGATGATCTTTTCCGCAAGTGTAGAATCACTTGCTTCAAGATTTTCAGCTGTCGCGTCTGCTGCACTTTCATGTGATTTATTGGCATTCTGACAGCCCCATACTCCCAGAACAATTGCTACGTAGATGAAATACTTTTTCATAATATCAATGGTTAGATTTCCTCTTTATACAGGCAACACGACAAAGTAACCTCTTATTTTTCCTTCTAACCAAAATATTACAAATAAATAAGGCCCTCATCAACCGGAGCTGATGAGGGCCTTATTTAAAAAATCTATTTGTACAGCTTATGCGTCCAGTATTTTAAATACGGCTTTACATGCGATGATAGAACCGATGGTCAGAATTACCCACGACACAATTGACAAAGTAGTGGAGTCTGCAGCAAAACGCAAATAAACACCCAAAATACTGATTAATACGCCTACGGTCATCAATTTATAAATTGAAGTCTCGTTAGCTCTCTTCATGCTTTCTGTATTGTGCTTTGGTGTCTGTTCCATACTGTTTTTATTTAATGGCACAAAAATAATATTAATTAGCTAAAAAGCAGAACAACACAGCGATAAAATTTTATCTTATATCTCCTTATGGATTAGCTTTAGTCCTTGCATCTATACAAAAACATCATTTTATGAAATCCATCATTTTAATACTACTAACAAGTTTTAGCACATTCTGCAGCTATGCCCAGTCACCCCGTATATTCAATAGTCAGCTGGAATCGGTCACGGTCTACAGCCTGGGCGCCGAACTAAACCATAAAGCCAAGGTCAGCCTCCCTGCAGGCACCAGTGAAATCGTTCTCGCTAATGTAGCTAATACAGTTGATGAAAGCAGCATCCAGATCAGTGTACCTTCCAATGTCACCATTTTATCTACCAGTTTCTCCAGGGATTTTTTAAAGAACGAGAACAAAAGTCCGGCCTATATTAAAGTGGAAGATAGCCTGCAGTTCATCAAAAGAGAATTGAATAAACTCGAAAACAAGCGCGTTGTAGAAGAAAATCTGTTAGTTTTGCTCGATAAAAACCAGGCCATTGGCGGCTCCAACACTGGTGTAAATGTTGCTGAACTGATGAAGGTGGCCGACTATTACAAAAACAAACAACTGGAATTAAGGAACAACATTTTCAATCTTAAAGAAGCCGAAGCATTGCAGCAAAAAAGGATAGCAAGAATGCAGCGTCAGCTGCAGGAGTTGAGCCTGGATAAAAGCGGTACATCCGGACAGATTATTTTACAGCTGATGGCCTCTACAGCTACCAATGCAGACCTTAGTGTCAGCTACCTGACACCAAGCGCTGCCTGGATTGCTTTTTACGATCTGAGGGCAGAAAACACCACTACACCGCTTAAAATTGTCTATAAGGCAAACGTAACACAGTCAACAGGGCTCGACTGGAAAAAGGTAAGGCTGAGCCTTTCTACCGGCAATCCATCCCAAAACGGAACGGCCCCACTCCTATCGGCCTGGTTCCTGCAGTTCGGAGAGCCTGAATACGCCTATAGGAACAAGAAATTGGTGTACCAGAACAGAATTCAATCTATGGCGATGCCGGCACCTGAAGTTAAAGAGGAAGTACTGAGTCTGATGGCAAAAAAAAGCAATGGCCTTGCCGTTCAGCAGAACGAAAATATGCTTAACGCCATTTTTGATATTGAAATTCCGTACGATATTGCCTCCAACAGCAAACCCCATAGCGTAATTCTGAAAGAGTTTAGTCAGCCTGCAGCATTCAAATACTACAGTGTCCCTAAAATGGATGGAGACGCATTCCTGATGGCCGAAATCACAAATTACGACAAACTGAACCTGCTACCGGGTGAAGCCAATATCATTTTCGAAAATAGCTATGTGGGCAAATCCTTCATCAACCCAAATGCCACTACCGATACCCTTAATCTGAGTATGGGCAGAGATAAAAAAATCACCATCAAAAGGGAGAAGATAGCGGAGCAAACAGGTGTCAAATTTATCGGCAACAGTAAAAAACAAACCTTTACCTATGAAATCCGGTTACGCAACGGGAAAAAAGAAGCTGTAGACCTCTTGCTGAAAGATCAGTATCCGGTCTCTACAGATAAGGACATGGAAGTGGAGCTCTTAAATGCAGGCGGGGCATCCGTAAACAAAGAGACCGGAGTGCTTACCTGGAAACTAAAGCTGAAGCCCGGGGCTACCGAAAACATCCGGATCAGCTATTCAGTAAAATATCCGAAGGACAAGAATATTCTCAACCTTCAGTAACAAAAAAGGCCCTGATCTATGCGACCAGGGCCTTTTCTCTATATCAGGTATAATTACCCATTCAATGCTGCTGCACCGCTTACAATCTCAGTAAGCTCGGTAGTAATAGCAGCCTGACGTGCCTGGTTGTACGAAAGCTTTAAGGCCTTAAGCAAATCACCGGCATTTTCAGTGGCTTTATCCATTGAGGTCATACGTGCTCCATGTTCAGATGCATGCGAATCAAGAACAGCTTTGTACAACTGGATCTTAACAGATTTAGGGATCAGTTGTGCTACAATTTCTTCCTGAGAAGGTTCAAGGATATAATCTACATTTGAGGTTTTAACATCTGCGGCTTCCTCTGCTTTAGGCAATGGCAGCAGTTGTTCAGTTGTTAAAATTTGCACAGCGGCATTTTTAAATCTGTTGTAAACCACCTCAACCCTGTCAAATTCTCCCTTGACAAAGCCATCCATGATGGCATCTGTGATTTTGGTTACATTCTCAAAAGTAAGTGCTGAAAATACCTCGTTATTGTTTCCAATTACATTGTAGTTACGTTTCTCATAAAAATCCTGAGATTTCTTACCGATTGATACAATACTTACATTGCCATTTTTCAGCTGTTCGCTATATTTTTCAGCAATTAAATTGTTCGCAGCTTTAATTACGTTCATATTGAACGCACCGGCAAGACCACGATTAGAAGAAACCACTACAATTAGCACCTTGTTTGGCTCACGCTCCTGTATAAAAGGTGAAGATGATGCCTCAAGACTTGCAGAAAGATTTCCTAAGATTTCTTTAAGCTTGGTTGCATAAGGACGTAATTGTATAATAGCATTTGTCGCACGTTTCAACTTAGCCGCCGAAACCATTTTCATGGCTTTGGTAATCTGCTGCGTAGATTGGACCGATGCTATACGAATTCTTACTTCTTTTAAATTAGCCATTTTTTAATTTATAGTAGATAGTACCTGGTGATTAGTATTTACTTGAAAGCTCTTTTGCTACAGTTTCCAGTACACCAGTAATCTGGTCATCAAATTTTCCAGCTTTTAAAGCCTTCAAGGTATCAGGATGACGCAGTTCCAGTTGCTGCAGGTACTCAGCCTCAAATTCTTTTACTTTATTTACAGGTACAGAACGCATCAGGTTCTTGGTACCCACGTAAATGATCGCAACCTGTTTTTCAACAGTCATTGGCGAGAACTGACCTTGTTTTAAGATCTCCACGTTACGTGCACCTTTATCCAATACTGATTTCGTAGCCGCGTCCAGGTCAGAACCGAATTTAGAGAAAGCCTCTAACTCGCGGTATTGCGCCTGATCCAGCTTCAAAGTACCGGCAACTTTCTTCATCGATTTGATCTGGGCGTTACCACCTACACGTGATACCGAGATACCTACGTTAATGGCCGGACGGATACCAGAGTTAAACAGGTTACTTTCCAGGAAGATCTGACCATCCGTAATTGAAATTACGTTGGTAGGGATATATGCAGAAACGTCACCAGCCTGAGTTTCGATGATCGGAAGTGCGGTCAATGAACCACCACCTTTAACGATACCTTTCAATGATTCAGGCAAATCATTCATGTCCCTTGCAATCTCATCGTTTGAGTTGATCTTAGCGGCACGCTCCAATAAACGGCTGTGCAGATAGAATACGTCTCCTGGATAAGCCTCACGGCCTGGTGGACGACGCAACAACAAAGAAACCTCACGGTAAGCAACAGCTTGTTTAGACAGATCATCATAAACAATTAAAGCCGGCCTTCCTGTGTCACGGAAAAACTCACCAATAGCTGCACCAGAGAAAGGAGCATAAAACTGCAGCGGAGCAGGCTCAGCAGCAGAAGCAGCAACAACTACAGTATAAGGCATCGCACCGTTCTCTTCTAAAGTACGTACGATGTTTGCTACAGTACTTGCTTTTTGTCCGCAGGCAACATAGATACAGAATACAGGGTTTCCTGCTTCATAAAATTCTTTTTGGTTAATGATGGTATCGATACAAACGGCAGTTTTACCAATCTGACGGTCACCGATAACCAACTCACGCTGACCACGGCCAATTGGAATCATGCCGTCTATAGCTTTGATACCAGTTTGTAAAGGCTCGGTAACCGGCTGACGGTAGATTACCCCAGGAGCTTTACGCTCTATCGGCATCTCATAGGTTTCGCCAAGGATAGGTCCTTTACCATCAATTGGCTCACCTAATGTATTTACAACACGACCCAACATACCCTCACCAACTTTAATAGAGGCAATTTTTTTAGTACGTTTTATCGTATCCCCTTCTTTGATATTGTCGGATGGGCCTAAAAGCACCACACCCACGTTATCTTCTTCAAGGTTCAAAACAATTCCCTGTAAGCCGGTTTCAAATTCAACTAATTCGCCCGATTGAACTTTAGTTAAACCATAAACACGAGCAATACCATCGCCCACCTGCAATACAGTACCAACTTCTTCAAGTTCTGCTTCTGATTTGAAGCCCGCCAATTGTTGCCTGATAATTGCCGATACTTCGTCTGGTCTTACCTCTACCATAATTTTATATTATTTCTTTTGTAAATTCAGTATTTGTTATCTATATCTTCCCTCAGGATTACGCAATCCCCTGGGCAAATTCTTTTTTAAGTTTATTTAAACTGCTGGCAATGCTGGCATCAAACTGCCTGTCACCAACTTTCAAAATAAAGCCCCCTATCAGTTTATCATTAACTTTTTCCCTGATTACTACTTCGTTGGCACCAATTTCTTTTTTTACGATAGCTACAATCTCCGCCCTGCTTTCGGCAGTAAGCTCGGTAGCAGTAGTTACATAAGCAGTTACGATCCCTTTAAGGGCATTATACTGTGCTATAAATGATTTTGATATATCAAATAGAATTGCAGAGCGTCCTTTGTTCACAATCAGCTTTGCAAAAGCTTTGGTAGCTTCATTAACCTTAGCGCCAAGTATATTTTCCAGGATCCCTGATTTCTTATCCAAAGGAACAATAGGATTTCTAAGAATGGCTTCCAGCTCCGGATTCTGATCGATCACTTGCTCTAAAAAAACCATATCATTTTTAATTTCCTCAAGGGCATTCCGCTCCTTTGCGAGATCAATTAATGATTTGGCGTATCTTGATGCTGCTTTATTTTCTGACATTTTTTGGGGTATATCTAGCTAAACAAAAACCAATTAGTTTAATTCAACATCTTTTAAAAGATTAGCAACTAAATCCTCCTGCTTAGCTTTATCCTGAAGCTGGTTACGCAATACGCGTTCAGCAATATCCAGTGATAAAGTGGAAACCTGGCTTTTTAATTCCGCTAAAGCTGCTTTCTTCTGATTCTCGATCTCAATTTTTGCTTTTTCAATCAGTTTGGCACCTTCGTTATGCGCTTGCGTTTTAGCCTCATTAACAATATTATCTTTCAGCGTCTTTGCTTCCTTAAGGATCAGGTCGCGCTCAGCACGAGCCTGTTTAATCAACTCTTCGTTCTGAGTAGTTAAACGTGCCATTTCAAGCTTAGCCAATTCAGCTTTATTTAAAGCCTCATCGATGCTTTGCTCACGCTCGTGAATGGAAGCCAGGATTGGTTTCCAGGCAAATTTCCTAAGCAAAATCAACAGACCAACAAAAGCTACTGTTGTCCAAAAAACTAATCCTATACTTGGGAGAACTAAAGGGTTCATATGTTCTTAACTTTCTTAATGTAATTTTAATTTAGATCAGGAAAATAACCAACCGTTATTTTCCTGATCATAAAAATAATTCTGTTTGCTATTAAACTTGTAAGCCTAATAATGAAACTACCACACCGAATAAAGCAGCACCCTCAATAAGGGCAGCAGCGATAATCATCGCAGTTTGAATTTTTGATGCAGCTTCTGGCTGACGAGCAATACCTTCCATTGCTTTTCCACCAACTTGACCGATACCGATACCGGCACCAATTACTGCTAAACCGGCACCTATCGCCGCGATTGAACCTACCATAACTAATTTAATTTATATATAATTTGTAAAAAATAGTTTCTAATTAATGATGATGCTCCTCTACAGCCATTCCAATAAACAGCGCAGTAAGCAAGGTAAAAATAAAGGCCTGTAAAAACGCTACCAGCAATTCCAGCACATCCATAAATAACACGAATGCAATTGATACCGGCGCCATAGCCAAAGTTTCAAATATAAAGATCAGTGAAATTAAGCTCAGTACAATGATGTGACCAGCCGTGATGTTGGCAAACAAACGGATCATCAAGGCAAAAGGCTTAGAAATTACACCGATAAGCTCTACAGGGATCATAATTGGATACAACCACCATGGCACATCCGGCAAAAGGATATGTTTCCAATAGTATTTATTGCCATTTAAGTTCACAATCAGCAAGGTACCTATCGCCAGTACAAATGTAAGGGCAATATTACCGGTTACGTTTGCACCTCCAGGAAAAATAGGAACCAAACCCAGCATGTTGTTGATCCAGATAAAGAAAAATACGGTTAACAGGTATGGCATAAACTTTTCATACTTATGACCGATATTAGGTTTTGCAATGTCATCTCTTACAAAAAGGATGATCGGCTCGATAAATGACTGTAAACCCTTAGGCGCTTTACCTACGCGTTTTTTATAAGCCGATGCGACAGAGATAAACACAATGAGAATAACAGCGATAGCAACAAACATTGCCGCAACGTTCTTGGTAATAGAGAAATCCAGCAACTGAGCCGACAGTGCTTCATCAACCTGACCATCAGCACCCACAATCTTAACTTTGTCCTCTACTAAACGGTAAGTATATTTTGCACTGGTATAATCGTGTTCTCCATGATGAAAATGACCGGAAGAGAACATATCCAAACCTGCAGGTGTATAAACAATTACCGGAAGTGGTAAGGAAGTGTGCCCCCATAAATGCCACATATGCGAATCCGCAATGTGCTCCATAATTACCTTTGTAGGTTCAAATTTTTCTTTTCCATGTGACGTATCATGTTGCCCGGCATGTGCAGGAGTGGCTAAGGCAACAGAATCTGGTGAAACTACAGCACTGTCAACCTGGGCAAAAGCTGGCGACGTAACAGAAAAAAACGCTAAAAAAAGCGCAAAAACAACAATTAACCTATTCACTTTAAACTTAAAAACGTGGCTACAATCCATTTAGTCGCAGATTTTTACTATTTATTTTGGTGGCGCAAGTTACGTAACAAAGAGTATATTTCAAAGAAGCTGAACAATAAATATAAAGAAAAAAAATTCAGCACCAAAACAAGCCCTTTTTCTTTAGTGTTTTGACTGTAAATCAGCACAAAAGCCATAGAAAAAAGCATCTTCAGTGCTATTGACCCCATAATGGCCATAATTCCGGCTTCAGGATTCCTTTTTATACCCAAATCAGCAAGAATATAGGCGATGAAAGTGATGCCTGCCAAAAAGATAAACAATACCCAGAATTTAGAAACCAATAACTTCACACCGGGAAGAGCTAAGGGCAGAAAATAAGCAACAAGACCTAAAATGGCTGTATATACTAAATACGAAAGGGTAAACTTGATTAGGCTCAATTTAATATTTTTCACAAAAGTATATATAACTATCGGATTCAACAATCAGGAATCATTTTTATTCAATTGTTTAAAAACCTGGTACATGGCAACAGCCACACCCACCAGGCTCAGTGCCGCAGTAAAGATAGGGGTCTTTGAATTTCTCCACTCATCAATTTTATAGCCCGCAAAGGCAAAAGCACCAATCACTACAATCATCTGAAAACTGATAGAAGAATACCTTGCAAAGGTGTTTAAGCCCTTTTTCCGCTGTTCAGGATCTTTCATATTCATAGGCCTTATAAATAAAATATCTTTTGTTAAGAAGTTATGGATGAATAAAATACTTTTGTATGTATTTTATTGTTTATAAGCTTTAACTCATCCTATTGAAAAATTACGCTATTCACGGTTTAAAGGTAATATTATTTAGCTTATGCCTGAGCATAATCTCTTCCTGCGGCGCGCAAAAAGATACTGCCACAGGAAGAGGTATGCAAAACCTCACTGCCCGCTACAATTACATTTACAATTCAAATGTAATACTCGACAGCCACCAGCAGGAACTTACTGAAACCTATGCCGATAATTATGAGCAGGTGCTTCCTGTCTACATTGGCCCCGAAGTTGACGAAACTTTTATGGTAAAAGGCGGCTCCGGAGCCGATAAGGCGATGGACGATATCATCAAAAAAGCACAGGTGATTATTCTGGAGAAGAGTTACAGTAATTATCTTGACGATGCCTATATCCTATTGGGAAAAGCGCAGTTCTTTAAAGGGAACTATTTCAATGCAGCAGAATATTTCGATTATGCAGCAAAAACTTACAGGAAGAATACCAGGAGTTTTATAGAAGCACTGAACTGGAAAGCGCGCAGCCTGATGCAGGTAAGACGGTTAACGGAAGCAAATTTGGTGCTCGATACCATGGTGTATGCACTAACCGACCTGAAGAAAAATTCTGCGGAGCCACTTGCCACCCTTGCCCAGATGTGCATATACCAGCAAAAAATGCCTGAAGCCATTTCATTTTTGAAAGATGCAATCAAAGCGAGCAACAACAGTCAGCATAAAATAAGATGGACATACATACTTGCCCAGCTTTCGGAACAGCAAAAAAATTACCCTGAAGCAATGTTGAATTACCGCAGGGTTCAAAAGAGTAGTGCGCCCTTCGAGATGTATTTTAATGCCAACCTAAGCAGAATCAAACTAAATGCCCTACTCAGCAACAAGACTATCAACAAACAGGATGAGCTCCTCCGCCTTTTAAAGGACGATAAAAATGAAGATTATACGGATCAGATTTATTACCAGATTGCAGAGAGCTTCCTGGCCGACGGTGCTTACGATGAAGCAAAAAAATATTACCTGCTGTCGGTTCAGAAAAGTACAAAAAACCAATACCAGAAAGGCATTTCCTATTTAAAGCTGGCCGATCTGGATTTAAAACAATTCCGCAACTACCTCAATGCAAAGCTGTATTACGACAGTGCGGTAAATACCTTACCCAAGCATTACCCAGGTTATGATGCAATTGTAAAAAAAAATCAAAACCTGGAGTATTTAACCAAACGCTATCAAATTATTGCCGATGAAGATACACTACAGACAATTGCCCGTCTTCCCGAACAGCAAAGACAGGCCAAAATTCAGGCTATTTTTACACCGGTCGAAAAATCTGCACCTGCTACTGAAGCAGCTGCCACTTCCGGCAGCAATCCATTGCGTTTAAACGAGAACACTCCGGGCAGAGGACAGTCTTCATCTACCTTCTATTTCAGTAATGCGGCCGCCATCAGCAAAGGCTTTTCTGATTTCAAGAAAAAATGGGGAAACAGAAAATTAGAGAACAACTGGCGCCAGAGCATCCGTTCATCAGCACAAACCATTACCCAGGACATTGCGAACAATACCTCCAATGGTGCCGCATCAAACGCCGGACAGCCAGAGCCTGCTGCAGACAGAACTGCCGATATAAAAGCCTATACAGATGCATTGCCCCTGACACCAGAATTGCTGGGCAGATCCAATCAGAAGATCGTTGATGCCTACTATGATATCGCCAGTTTCTATTTACAGGAACTGAACGATCCGGCAGAAGCAGAAGCCGTTTACCAGATCCTGTTAAGCCGCTTTCCGGAGAACCATCATCTGGCAGCTGTCTATTACAGTTTGTTTCTGATCAACAAAAACAAGGACGCAGCAAAATCAGACGACTATAAGAACAGGGTACTCAAAGGATTTCCAAATTCCAATTATGCAAAAATTATTATGGATCCTTCATTCTCTCTCAAACAAACAGAAAGGGAAACCGCCATCAATAAGAATTACAATGAGGTCTTTGAGCAATACCAGAAAAAGGATTTTGCAGGTGTAATACAACAGGTGAACAGAACGCTCATTAGCGCACAGGAGAATTACCTGGCACCCCAATACGCTTACCTGCAAGCTATTTCCATTGGACGTACAAGTCATGTAGATACGCTTTTAACTGCATTTAACTCATTAATCAGCGTTTATCCCGATGACCAGCTGATTACGCCATTGGTAAAAGACCATATCGCCTATATCAATGCTCATCTGACCGATTTTCAAAAAAGAAAAATCGCCCTGTTAGACTTTGACCCTAACGAACCTCCGTTTAGCATATATCAGCCCCCGGTTGCGGCGAACAATCAACTACCTGATGACGCTATGCCTGTGGCCCCTAAAGCAGACCCTGTTGCAGCAATAACACCCCCATCGCCAACAGTGCCAAAGCCCGAAACAGGTAAACCTGTGGCAATAACACCTGTGCCGGTTAAAACAGAAGGGATTTTTAGCACAGCAGTTTCCGCCGTATACTATTATGTAGTTGATGTGGCCGACGCCACACTAACCCTTAGTTCTTCGCGTTTTGGTATTGGACAATTTAACCGGGGCAAGTATGCGGGGCAGAATCTAAAACACCAGTTAAAAGAATTTGACAATGATCAGCTCATATATGTAGGGAACTTTAGTAATTTTGAGGACGCAAAAACATATGCTGATGGAATAACCCCTCAGCTCAAACAAATCATGAAGGTGCAGGCTGACCTATATACCAGTTTTATCATCAGCAAGGAGAACTTCGATAAATTAACCAGTAAAGACCTGCTGAACAAATACCTGGAATTTTATAAAAACAATTATTAAAATGAACAAAAAACTTTCGCAAGAGGACATCAGGAAGTATAATTATGGATTATGGAAGTTATTGATCGGTGGGATGATATTATTTGCACTGTTCATTATAGCAATTGGATTTGGCTTATTTGGTGAGCTGCCCTCATTCAGGGATATCGAGCATCCCAAAAGCAACCAGGCTTCAGAAATTCTGGCCGATGATGGCCGTGTTCTGGGAACTTATTTTGTTCAGAACCGTTCCAGTGTAAGTTATCAGGAGATCTCTCCGAACGTCATCAATGCCTTAATTGCCACAGAAGATGTTCGTTTTAAAGAGCATTCGGGTATAGATTTCAAACGTACCTTTACCATATTCTTATATGCAATTGTTGGTAAAAAACAAGGCGGAAGTACCATTACCCAACAACTGGCCCTTAATCTGTTCTCCGAAGAAGGCCGTCAGAAGAATTTCCTCAAACGTATCCTTCAGAAGTTCCAGGAATGGGTAATTGCCGTTAAACTAGAGCGCAACTACACCAAAGAAGAGATCCTGGTAATGTACCTCAACACTGTTGATTTTGGAAACCAGGCCTACGGCATCAAATCGGCTGCGCGGGTGTATTTCAATACCACCCCAGATAAATTAACCGTAGGCCAATCGGCCACCCTGATCGGTATACTAAAAGGGATCAGCCGCTATTCTCCTACCCGCAACCCTGAACGTTCACTGGCCCGCAGAAATACCATCATGGGCTTAATGGTGAAAGCAGACCTGCTTAGCCAGCAGGAACTCGATACAGAAAAAGAAAAGCCATTGGGATTAAGGTTTAGCGCGGCGACTGTAAATGATGGAATTGCCCCTTATTTCAGAACAGTCTTAAAAAGTGATATCAAAAAAATCTTTCAGGAGCGTTCTATATTAAACAATGGCGTACCCTACGATCTGGACAGGGATGGACTCAAAATATACACCACGCTTAACTACGACATGCAGGTGTATGCCGAAGAAGCCCAGAAAGAATACATGAAAATACTGCAGGCTTCGTTCCTAAAAAGCTGGAAGGGACGCAATCCCTTTAAAGGTAAGGAAATGCAGATCGAGCAGGGGATGAAAAGATCCGACAGGTATAAAGCACTTCAACTGGAAGGAAAGTCTGAAAAAGAGATCCGGGAAGATTTCAACACCCCAACCAAACTCAGCATCTTTACCTGGAGAGGAAACATTGATACGCTGATGAAGCCTATTGACTCCGTAAAATACTATAAAATGCTGCTGAGAAACGCCATGATGGCCATGGATCCTCAAACCGGCCTGGTTAAAGCATGGGTGGGCGGCATCAACTACGAACACTTTAAATACGATCAGGTAAAAATGGGTACCAGGCAGGTAGGCTCTACAGCAAAACCTTTTACCTATGCAGTCGCCATCGAAAATGGCTATTCGCCTTGTTTCAGCGTGCTTAACGAGCCTGTAACCATAGAAGTACCGGGAAGCCAGCCATGGACACCAAGATCTTCAGGAACGGTACCTGGTTACCTCACTCTGCAAAAGGCCCTGGCCCTTTCACAAAACTACATTGCGGCTTATTTGATGAAACAGGTTGGTCCTACTGCTGTAGCCACCCTGGCTAAAAAAATGGGGATCACCTCTGATGTGCCAGCTTATCCATCTATCGCCCTAGGCTCCTTCGATGCTTCGGTTTACGATATGGTAGGTGCATACAGTGTGTTTGCGAATAAAGGAGTGTGGACTAAACCTACTTATATCCTAAGGATTGAAGACCGCAACGGCGTGGTATTGTACAGTGAAAAGCCTATCCCCGTACCTGCCATGAATGAAGAAGTTGCTTATGTCATGACCCGCATGCTGCGGGGTGTGGTAACCAACGGAACCGGTTGGCGACTGGCAGGCAAATATGGTGTCAAAGGTGCTATTGGCGGCAAAACCGGGACCACACAAAATAACTCCGACGGCTGGTTCATGGGCATTACACCACAACTGGTTGCCGGGGTCTGGACAGGTTGTGAAGATCGGGCCTTTCATTTTATCAGCACTGCACAAGGTGATGGCGCCACTACTGCCCTGCCTATTTTTGCGGGCTTTATGAAGCGTGTTTATGCCAATCCAAAACTAAAAATTTCGCAGGCAGATTTTGAAGTCCCTAAAAATGGAGTGTCCATTACCTACGATTGCAATCAATACCAGCAGCAGGAGCAAAAAACTGAGCTCGACGAGAAGCTGGGCTTTTAATTCCTATTTGTTACCCATATGAGTGCTTTCGATTATAAAAAGGCCCTGACCGATATACCCCATAAACCTGGCGTTTACCAGTATTGGGATACAGATGGCACACTCATATATATTGGTAAGGCTAAAGACCTGAGAAACCGTGTAGGTTCTTATTTCAACAAAGACAACCAGATGAACGGGAAAACCAAAGTACTGGTTTCCCGTATCCGCAAAATTACCTTTACCATCGTTGATACCGAAATTGATGCCTGGCTGCTGGAAAACAGCCTCATCAAAAAGCACCAGCCCAGGTACAACATCATGCTCAAGGACGATAAGACCTACCCCTGGATTATCATTAAAAAAGAACCTTTTCCAAGGGTGTACTGGACTCGAAAAATGATAAAAGACGGTTCCACGTATTTTGGCCCATATGCTTCGGTAGGTATGATGCATACCATTCTGGACCTGATTAAAGAGACTTATCCGCTCCGTACCTGTAACCTGCCCCTTACGCCTAAAAATATTGACGATGGGAAATTCAAGGTATGTCTTGAATACCAGATCGGCAATTGCAAGGGCCCCTGCCAGGCCTATCAGAATGAGGCAGACTATGGCAGCAACATCGAAGAGATCAAAGATATCCTAAACGGCAAGATCGGCAGCGTCATCAAAAGCGTAAAACAGGTAATCGGAAGGGCCGTTGCGGATCTGAATTTCGAATATGCACATCAATACCAGCGCAAGCTGTTGGTACTGGAAAAATACCAGAGCAAGTCTACCGTGGTAAACAGTGCCATTACCAATGTCGATGTGGTGAGCATTGCTTCAGACGAACGCTATGCCTTCGTAAATTACCTAAAAGTAATGAACGGCAGCATTATCCAGACCCAAACCATTGAAATCAAGAAACGCCTGGACGAGACGGATGAAGAGCTGCTCACCATTGCCATTACCGAGTTCAGGACCCGCTTTAACAGTACTTCAAAAGAAATTATCGTTCCTTTTGATATTACGCTGGCCGACGAAAACCTGAAGTTCACTGTCCCAAAACTGGGCGAAAAAAAGAAATTGCTGGAACTGTCCCAGAAAAATGTACTCTTCTTTAAAAAAGAAAAGTTGAATCAGTACGAAAAACTGAATCCAGACCTGCGGACAGACCGGGTCCTTTCGCAAATGCAGAAAGACCTCGGCTTAACAAAACTACCTGTACACATAGAGTGTTTCGATAATTCCAATTTCCAGGGCAAATATCCGGTATCGGCCATTGTGGTCTTTAAAGATGCCAAACCTTCCAAAAAGGACTACAGGCATTTCAATGTAAAAACCGTTGAGGGGCCAAATGATTTTGCCACTATGGAAGAAGCTGTTTACAGGCGATATAAGCGCATGCTGGAAGAAGAAAACACTTTGCCCCAACTCATCATTATAGATGGCGGTAAAGGCCAGCTTTCATCAGCTATGAGCAGCTTAAAGAAACTAGGGATAGAGAAGCGGGTAACCGTAATCGGGATCGCCAAGCGCCTGGAGGAATTGTTCTTCCCCGGCGACCCTTATCCATTGTACCTGGATAAAAAATCAGAAACGCTAAAAATCATCCAGCAGCTCCGTGATGAAGCCCACCGCTTCGGCATTACCTTCCACAGGAAAAAGAGAGATCAGGGCACACTAAAAACAGAACTGGAGCAAATTCCCGGAATTGGAAAAAGTACGGCCGAAAAGCTTCTGCTTCACTTCAAATCTGTAAAAAAAATAAAGGCGGCGAATGAAGAGCAACTTGCAGCAGTGCTTACCAAGACCCAGGCAAGAACGGTATTCGATTATTTCTCAAAATAAAAGCCTCAATGTTATCCATTGAGGCTTTTGATAGGTTATTATAGCTTAAGGCTAATATTCCCATAAACTTTGCTCGTAATCTGATATAGACTTTTTAATCCTTTCAGACTCGTATAGTTTTCTCGGATCCTTAGGATCAGTTTGCCCAAGTATATCCACAATGTTCTTATTGGCAGGGTTTGTTTCCTTCACAATATAGCTGGAGAACAATCGTCTCACAAAGAAATCATCAAAGGTAAGCTGCGAAGCATCATTCAAGGGGTTCACCAGTCGCTTTTTGCTCAGCAATTCCCTTGCGTCATCATAGTAGATCCAGAATACCGGTTGCCAGTTCCCTTCAACCATTTTCATCGGCGCCAGGCCTACAATCCTAGGTTCCAATATAGAACGTTTGGTATCCAGTATCCAGTCTTCCTTGATCCTGTATTTCAGAAACTCGTCAGACCTCAGTTTCCTTAATGTAGGCTCACCGATTTTACCGCTTACTGAGTCTGCAACACCTTCTGTTACTCCCCTTGCACCTTGCAAAGCCTGCTGAGCTGTCAGCGCGATGCGGAATGAGTCGTTGTCTTCCAATATCTTTCCGGCAGTGGTGTCTTTCGGAGAGTACACCGTAAGCTCTTCGTTTCCTACAGCCTCCAGTAATATATCAATTAGTTTAGCATCTTCTGCTTTAAGTACGGAGTTGATAGTATCCCTTAGGTCAATCTCACGCCAGATGCGTTTTGCATAATACACATCCTCTTCCCTCACATCAGCATAAGGAACCATCACATTACTGTCTACATCCGTCCGCACAGCGTACCCATCTTTTGGTGGGGTCTTAATCTTCAGCTTTGCCTTCTTAACGGTATCTGCAGGTGCAGTAGTTGCGGGTGCTGCAGTCTTTACCTGAGCATAAGCACCTAGGCCCAACATCAGAAATACGATAATACCTACAATGTTTCTCATCACTATATTATTTAGCTACAAATGTAATCCCATCTAAAACCTTTTGCCTTCCATCAGGCCCTTCACAAACAATATCTTTAAATATGATGGTTGCACCAGGTTTAATCGAATTCAGGGCCCCTTTTATTTGTCCACCAAAACCGCCACCGTTATTGGCAATGGTAACAGCATCCGAACGGGGATTGATGAAGGTTGCAGAGAAACGTACCACCCTGAATTTCACGTCAAATACAAAATCTTCAAGCTGGGTATCAATTGATCCGGCACCTTCAATCCATTCTAAAGGAACATTACCTCCGGATTTACCTTTGATATAAGCCCTTGGTGTAGGCAATGCCTTAACCCTGAACTGCTGTGCGCCCAGGTTTAATGTTTTCCCTCCGTTACTTGCAGAAACATTGATACTTAAGGTCTTTCCTACCTGATCGCCACCAACATTAACCGAGTATTGCCCGCTTCCTACTTTCTTGATGGATCCGCCAGAAATGCTTGCATTAACACTTTCCAGTGGAAAACCAGCAGCCGAAACCGAGAAAGGATTTGCAATACCTGCATAAATCACGTTCATTTTATCTGGTGATACCGTTGCCGAAGGTTTGGCTACCTGGTAACTTTGCTCAGGGGTTGTATATTGTTTTACTGTTCCATCTGTCTGTTTCACACTGATTACGCCTTTCCACCGAAACATACCCACACTTCCGGTACCACCGGTATAAGTACCTTTACCATCTTTTACAGACAATGCATTCCCGTTAACGGTAATGGAAGGTGTAGACCTCGAATCACTTGCAGTTAAAAATACCTGTGCAGTATAAGGCTGGCCTTGTATTACGTATGAACTTGGTGCAACAGCAACCGCATCAAACTGATCCAGGTTTACCAAAGCCTTGTCCATGTTTCCAAATAGCTTTTTAACAATTTCAGCTTCTGCATTCTTTGTGTCCGACTGGATTTTACTCAGAATGGTGTTGGCCGCAGTAAGTGGGGTTCCCTCTCCGAAATTGATGTCTACCCACTCTTTTTTACCATTTACAGGTTTTGCAGGATCCTTCGCTTCCAGCGTAAAGGTTACACCTGAACGATCTTTTTCGTCCAGCAAAGCAATCAGCTTTTCGCGTGTTTCATTGATTTTCGCCTTTAGCTTCGCTCCTTCACCTTTGTTAACCATAATATTCTGTGCAATATCCAGGTTATCCCTCAGCTTGATATCTCCAGTCTCTTCGTTAATGCCTTCCCCGGCTTCAAGAAACTTATCTTTTAACTGCTGCACGTAATTGTTCAACTCATCAGCAAGCGATTTAGCTTTATTGGCTTTTTCCCAGATTGGCTGTGCCCTAGCTGGTTCATCTTTTAATTTTGTATTCTGAAACGATGAAAATAACTGGTCTATGCTTGTATTTACATTTGTTTTAGACGACACCAAACTATCATTAATGTTTTTAAATGCATTCAATATAGTATCAGATACGTTCAAAGCAAGCATAGCCAACAATACCAAATACATGATATTGATCATCTTCTGCCTCGTTGTCTCTTTTCCTCCGGCCATTTTTAATTAGGTCTGTGTGGTTAAATATTAACTGATTCTTGCTAATTATATGCGTGGCTGATTCATGGCGGACAGCATATTGCCATAAATGGCGTTCAAAGAAGATAAGTTCTTAGCCAGTTTGCCTACTTCTTCTTTAAACTGTTTTGAATCTTCCATAGATTCATTGAAATTATTCATTGTTAATGAAAGGTTCTGGTAGAACTTATTCATAGATTTCAAGTGTGCACTGGAATCCTGAAGTTCCAGTTCATACACTGCATTTAAAGCAGAAAGGTTTTTTGCTAAAGCATTTACCTGATCATGGTATGCTGTAGAGGCCGTATTGCTATTGCCCATTTCTACCAATTGGGAAGTTGCCTTTTCGAAAGCACCATTTAATGCATCAAAGCTGGCCGAGGCAGTTTTTAGCTTGCCAGTGAATTCGCTGGTAGCCGATGAGGCATCTCCCACATTAGATATGGCAGCAACCTTATCCCCAAATGTACGTAAACCTGTTCCCAGGCTTTCGATCAGTTCCGGACCAATTTTGGCATCGACCAGCATTTTATCCAATGCAGCAGTAGAAGAAAACGCGGCAGGAGCAGCAGCCTGACGAACAGTAGCCTTTGGCAACTCGCCGGTAAAATTATCATCCAGTTCCGGGTATACCCTTTCCCATGGCAGTTCCTGAGCTGGCTGCCTTAATCCTGTTAAGAAGAATAAGATGGCCTCAACCCCTAAACCTATACCAATCATGTAATTTCCCCATACACCACCCAGGTGAAGGATTTTGAAAAGTGCACCCACAATTACAATACTTGCACCCCAGGATATTGCAACATGTAACCAATCGAAATTTTTCTTTGCAGCCATTTTGTTCGTTAATAAGGAATTTTATTTTTTTGTTTTTTAGTTTCTATAAGTAATATCGGTACCCGGATAAGCTGAAACACACCTAAATCCTATATAAGATCTGGCCTGGTCCTGGTATTCATAAGTACCCACGGCATTTTGAAGAAAGAAGCCAATATCTTTCCACGAGCCACCCCTAACCACCTTACGTTTCATGTATTTGCTGTCGCCGGTTTTGGCCACATAAGTAAAGTTAGGGTTAAAATCGAGCAGCATTGGTGCGGCCGATTGATTATAAGCTGTTATAGTCCACTCTGCAACGTTACCAGCCATATTGTACAGTCCATAGTCGTTAGGGAAATACGATCTTACATTTACCGTATATAAGCCACCATCATCAGAATAATTACCACGTCCAACCTTAAAATTTGCTTGCATACAACCCTTGGTATTACGCACGTAAGGGCCTCCCCAAGGGTATTTGGTTTTTACATTTCCACCCCGGGCGGCATATTCAAACTGGGCATCGCTTGGCAGCTGATATTCCGGTCTTGCATTTAATGGCTGTTTTCTGGCCACAGCTACAGATTCGTAGAAACGGGTACGCCAAACGCAAAAAGCACTGGCTTGCTCCCAGGTTACGCCCACTACCGGATAATCATCATAAGATGGGTGGTTAAAATAGGTTTTAACCATAGGATCATTCTGGGAATAGGAATAATCTACTTTCCAAACTAATGTATCCGGATAAACAGCCACAGATGGGTGATGATTTGGATTACCAGGATCTGGGTTATCCGTATAAGTGATGATAAAATCCTGTCTCTTTTTAGACTGATCCTTTCTACCTTCAACGGCCAGATCGGTACTTACATAGCTGTAAGCATATTTCAGTTTCCTGATGTCTATTTCGTTTCGGCCGGGCAGGGCATCAGCACCGCTATAATACATATCGTTGAGCTTGTTACCCAATCCGTTGTTTTTTGTACTCCAAAGTGCGGAACCGTTCCCCACTTTTCTCCAGTCGATATTTCTGTTGGCACCCAGGGCTGCTCCGCCACCAGGTCCTGTAGGGGCTGGTTTGTAGAAATTAGGCGCACCAGATGGGCCAAGCATAGTTATAGCTACAGAATCTCTTACCCAATTTACAAATTGCCTGTACTCGGCATTTGTAATCTCGGTCTGGTCCATAAAAAATGCACTGAAAGAAGTCATCCGTGTAGGAGAACTCTGCGTGTTGTTGATATCCTCATCAGACATCCCAATTAAAGTCCGGCCTGGAGGGATATATACCATCCCTAAAGGGATTCTGTTGTTTTTGAATTTTCTATTATAAACTCCCACCAACTCGCCTTGTCCTCCTTTTCCACAACTGGAAAATAATGCGGTGATAGCAATAAAAGCAACCAAGTATACGTTTCTCATATATTAGCGTCAAGCAATTTTATAACAATTTTATCAATTTTGATTGATATAAACAATTATTAGGTCATAAAAATGTGACTTAAAATAAAAAAATGCAGATTTCTGGCATTTTTATTGCCAAGATAACTCCTTTTGAGAAATTTTTTAAACTGTTAAGCAACAGTGAAACTTTATTTATTCGATTTCTTTATATAATTCTCAATTGCCATAATCATAGAAGGCGCTTCTGGCGATGGGGCCGCTATATCAACGATCAGGCCTGCATCGGTAACCGTTTTTTGAGTATTAACCCCAAAGGCGGCAATTCGAGTGTTATTTTGTTTAAAATCGGGGAAATTTGTATACAGTGACTGTATACTCGATGGACTGAAGAATGCAATAATATCGTAAAAAACTTCAGCAAGATCAGAAAGATCAGACACAACTGTCCTGAACAACACTGCCGGAGTAAAATCGTAGCCGTTCTTTTGCAGGAAATTCATGGTGTCTTCAGTAGCCACATCAGAACAAGGATAAAGGAATTTCTCATCGGCGTGCTTTTTCAGCACCTCGGCAAGGTCTGCCGCGGTCTGCTTGCCAAAAAAGATCTTACGCTTTCTATATTGAATATATTTTTGCAGGTATAGTGCGGTCGACTCGGATATACAGAAATATTTCAGATCGGCTGGAACATCGTATCTCATTTCTTCACATATCCTGAAAAAATGATCAACTGCATTTCTACTGGTAAATACTACTGCTGTAAAATCGCTTAAAGTAATTTTGTCTTTTCTAAAATCCCTGGCCGGAACGCCTTCAACATGAATGAATGATCTAAAATCAATTTTCAGGTTGTACTTCTTTGCCAAATCAAAATATGGAGACTTTTCTGTTTCTGGCTTTGGTAGGGTTACCAATATACTTTTAACTTTGCGTAACCTATCGTCTGTCATTTCTTGCATTTTACCTAATTACCGCTTTTATAATCCTATCGCCTTGATTAATATTAATATAGGGCAGATTTCGAGGGCACAAAAGTACAAAAATAAATATACTTTTGAAAACCGATAATGAGATAAAATATTTACCCCTGCCCTAATAAATTGAAAAACAAACACAATAATTAGCAGAATAAAGGAAATGGCAATATAATAAGGCCCATACTTTAAAGGAGATAGCGCAAAAGCGATGACCAGCGGAATAAACATCAGGGCAATGTTAAAATAACTTAAATATAATATGGAAACATATTCGTTTACAGCTTTCTGAACATTAAAAAGGTAACCCAGTAAACGCAGCAATACAATTTTCAACACATAAAGCACAACAATCAGCAGGGATATACTTACATAAAAGCGGAAACCTGTATCGGCAAACGACATATGATAATACTGCGTTACCAGGTAAAAGAACATCCCGATAGTGAAGCCAAACTGCACAAACAAAAGCAAAAATGGCCAGGAAGTAAATAAGTTATCTTCCTTATTCAGGTTGTTTAAAATCCTGTTGCTAAAAAAAGACTGCACAATGGTTTGCAACTGTTTGGAGAACGACACTTTTAAAGAAGCAAACAGCACCATCAATAAAGCAATAACGCCCAATACCCAAAGATTCCCTTTAAGCACGGGTGTTCCGGTCTGATAACGGCTTACTTTTTCGGAAGCTTTGAAATCCTTATACCGCGTATACAAACCAGAGCGCCCATAGGTATTGGCTTTTAAAATACTGTCAATAACGATATTTCTGTCAATCAGTGAATCCGGAAGCAGCCAGGTGTGTGATAAGATAGAATCTGTCACGAGCTTCTGTCTGGCATAAAAAGCAGAATCTCTTACTATTCTGGTATATTTTTTCTTTACTACAACGGTACTATCTGGCAGCGGCGCTGCAACCTGCGCATTTGCATTCCATGCAAGCAAGGCAAAAGATAAACCGACCAGAAAAATAACCCGCATAAAAACCATTGCTACAAACTTAGGAATAAAAAATAACCATTCTGCTCTGCGGCTGCATAATTGCGCTGAAGAAGCGCAAAGACGCTATGCCGCTTCGCAGAAGGTAATTTTTCTTTTAAAATCCCGGCAATAATTAATACTGCGGAGGTTTATCAATACTTCAATCCTAGTTTGATTTTTGCAATAAGTAAGTTTTAATAAACTTATCATTCGCATTATTATAAAACTTAGCTTTATGTGGCAGATAGTACCAGCCATGTGCTGCACCAGGGTAAAACATAACCTCAAACTGTTTATCAGCTTCTATCAGGGCATCTACCAGTTTCATGGTATTGCGCATGTGCACATTGTCATCAAGGGTACCCTGGGCAAGGCTCAAATGGCCTTTCAAACTTTTAACATAAGTAAATACGCTCGAACTTTTATACCCTTCCGGATTTTCTTTCGGACTATCCATATACCTCTCGGTATAAGCGCTGTCGTACAAATGCCAATCGGTAACGCTCCCTCCGGCCAAGCCTACTTTAAACAACTCTGGTGCCTTTACCAATGCAAGGGCAGAAATATAACCGCCATAGCTGAAGCCACTGACACCCACCCTTTCGGCATCGATGAAAGTATATTTTTTCGTTAGATATTTGATTACCGTACTGTAATCCTCAATTTCCCAGTGCCCTAGGTTTCTGTGCAGGTAGTTTTGTCCTGCTTTCCCAAAATGTCCTGAACCCCGATGGTCCATCTGCACCCCGATCAGCTCCCTCTCGTCCGCTTTCCCAGTATAGCTCGAGTAATAACCATCATTTACAAATACAGAATTTGGCCCTCCATAAATACTGGCCAGTACAGGATATTTTTTGGCTGGATTAAAGTTGGCAGGATAAGAAATGCGCACCGGCAGGTCAAAACCATCGGCTGTTCTTACACGGATGATTTCAGATTTCGGTGCTATAGCCACATACTTTTCATAATCTTTGCCCCTGCTGTCGGCCAGCTCCCTGATCATTTTACCTTTAGTATCCAGCAAGGCAACTTTGCCCGGGGTTTTAAAGTTGCTGTAGGTGGTGATGAAATATTTTGCATTTGGCGAGAGCTCAAAGCGATGCGCAAATTCCCCAAAAGTTAAACGCTTAACCTCTCCGCCGGTAAGTTTCACCACATACAGATCGGTACGGGTTGAATTTTCCTTTTTACCGGTAAAATAAACCTGTCCCGCTTTTTCATCAATGTAGTTGATTTCCGTTACAGTCCATTTACCCGAGGTAAGCTGACGTACCTGCTTACCTTGCATATTGTGCAGATAAATGTGCATCCAGCCATCTTTATCGCTCATCAGCAGGAACATCTTTTTAGCCGGAACAAAAGTTATCCTGTTGTCCTGGTCAAGCGATACCCAGGTTTTCTGTGTTTCTGTATATACCGGCTTACGGTTACCCAAAATCAGGTCTATAGCTTCAATTTTCAGGGTATCCTGTCCGCGGTTCATCCATTGTACCCAAAGCTGCTCAGCATCAGGCGTCCATATCGGTGTACCAAAATACTGGTCGGCCTTTGCATCATAATCTGCCCAGGTAATGGTTTTACCGGCCAGGCCTGCTATTCCGATTTTTACTTCCGGATTGGTGTCCCCGGCAAGCGGGTAACGTACAGCGATCTGTTTCTGATGGATACCGGTATCATCTGTCATGTAATAAACGGGGACCTTGGCATCGTCAAAACGCATGAAAGCGATCTTTTTACTATCAGGGCTCCACCAGAAAGCACGATAGGCCATTCCCCTGCCCAGAATTTCCTCATTGTATACCCATGATGACCAGCCATTGTAAACTGTTTCCGATCCATCAGCGGTTACCTGCCATTCCTTGCCTTCGGAAATATTATACACATACAGGTTCCTGTTTTTCGTATAGGCAATATTGGATGAATCGGGCGATACTACCGGCGTTTGAAGCCCTTTCAAAGTATCCGCCCCCGAAGCATTCTTTCTGGCGATAATGACCAGGCCGTTCCGGGTTATATTAATCCTGCTCTTAACCGGACCTGTCCGTTCCGTTATGGTCTCTTTGCCGGTTAAAACATCAACAATAACTTCGTCCGAAGCCCGCATCATACCATTCATGCGATAAGTTTTGTAATGGTTATCGTCTACCCAATGAAATACGGGCAAACGTTTTACAAAATCAATATCAGATGTACCTTGCTGCGCCCTGCTCGTGCATGGTGTCAGGTATAACCCTGCTGACAGCAGGGCTATAATATTTAACTTTTTCATCCGGTCTTTCTATTTTTTAAGTTCAGCTTCCAGCAGTTCTTTCAATTTAGGATCGGTAGGACGTGGAGCATCTACGGTTACGATATTCCCTTTTTTGTCAAACACCATAAAACGGGGGATACTGGTAATTTTATAATCCTTAGCAATTTTGCTCCAGCCACTCGCAAACAGCTGCACACCGCCCAGATTTTCATCTGCTATCATTTTCTGCCATTTCTCCTTATCCTTCTCCTCATCAACAGAAACACTCATAATTACGATATCTTTCCCATGCATTTCCTGTTCCAGTTGTTTCAAAGCGGGAATTTGCTGTTTACACGGACCGCACCAGGTTGCCCATACATCAACCAGCACTACCTTACCCTTCTGGCCACTTAGCGACACCATTTTACCGGTTTTATCAGGATACTCAAAGTCGGATGCGATACCTCCGGCCTTTGTATTGTAAAGCAGGGCGCTCATTTCATCCAGTCGTTTTTTCTGGGTAGGACTTTGCAGGTACTGTCCATAGGCATCTACCATTGCTTTATACCTATCATACGATTTTATCCCCCGGCCTTCATTGGAAAGAATGTATTCGCCCTTTTGCCTGTTAGTACCTAAAAAGGACAGCCTTTGTTCCACTGTGCTGGGCGATCCCGCAGCAAAATCAGCATACATGCCCAGGTACCTGGCACCATACAAGGTATTCAGTACATCATCATCAGCGAACTTGTTTTTTTCAACAATGGTATTGTAATAAGCAGGTCTGTCCAATTTTTCCGGGTGTTTGGAACGTGGGGTACGCAGAAAATTTACCGCATAAAAATCCATGTCATAAAAAGTCAGCTTCTTCATCAATTCGTTAAACCTCGCATTTTTAGTCTGGATGGTTTTTCTGAAGGCATCGGTTTGTGCCGCAACAGCAGTCAGCTCCGGAAAGAAATCCTCGTAAGTGCTAAATGATCCCATAAAATATACCGATTTCCTTTTTAAGCTTTTGGTAAGGTTGCTCCATCTCGATAATACGGTATTTTCTGGTGTATTTGTTCCTGTAAATTCTGCATTTACATTGTCAAACGTTACTTCGGCTTTATCACCGGCTTTGATATAAACAGGGAACTGACCTTTCAGCAGATCGGAAGAACCCACCGCATAAAAACCCTCATAGGCTGGCTTAAACAAAAAACCAAATGAGCCATCAGCAGCCAGTGCGGTAGAAGCAATCACTACCGGCTGGCCATCTTCAATTTTCATTAAAGAGATGTTTTCTTTTATTGTTGCCTTATCCGGTTTTACGGTTCCACGGATTTCGCTCATCTGGGCGGAGGCAAACAAAGCATTGATCAGCATTGCTGCCGACAAAATTATTTTTTTCATTTTTTATTGTTTTATGTGTTGTTGATTTTCCTGTTTTTATACCACCACTACTTACCAGCCAAAGTTTTGCTCTATTTTATTACCTGGCTTACTTAACTCAGTATTCGGGAATGGGAATAAATAATGTTTTTCCTGGAATACCCTGGTCTTGGCAATATTTTTAACTGTATAGGTTTTCACACCGGTTACGGCATCCCTTACGATCTCCATTTTTTTAATCGGATTGGTGGCTGTCGAAAATAAATTCACGGCAAGTTTCCAGCGCTTTACGTCCCAATAGCGGGCATCTTCAAAAGCCAGCTCCACCCTGCGTTCATGCCTGATGGCGGTACGCATATCAGCCTGCGAAAGGCCAGTTGGCAGGTTTGGCATTCCGGCACGTTTGCGCACCTGGTTTATGGCATCATAAACAGTCGCATCCGGACCTATGGCCTCATTCTGGGCTTCAGCATAGTTCAGCAATACTTCCGCATACCGGAACAGGATCCAGTTCTGACCGCTTGCGGCATTGGCATCCGCAAAATTGATGCTTTCATCGGTAAATTTTCGCAGGTAATAGCCAGTATTGGTAATCCAACCAGCAATAATTCCACCCGAAACCGTCAGGTCCTGTCCGCCGTTATACAACTGCATGGCACGCCCCCTAAAGGTTGCCCCGTCGTACAGCACGGTAGCAGCAAAACGTGGGTCGCGGCCCACATATGGCTGCTGGCTGTTGTAACCAGAAGCTGGATTGCTGATAGGTAAACCCGTAGTCTGCATTTCATACTCATCTACCAGATTCTGGGTAGGTAAAGTTCCACCCCTTCCGCCAAAGGCCGGCGGTTGGTTATAAAGATCAAAGAAATGTGAGCGCTGAGACCTATCAGTATTGGACTGTACCGAAAGGATCACTTCAGTATTTATTTTGTTGTTATTCGCAAAAATTGCACTGTAAGAAGTCTGCAACGCATAAGCTTTAAGATCCATAACGGCCTTTTCTGTTACCGCAGCATCCGCCCAGCGCCCGGCATACAATTGCACACGTCCTTTCATGGCCAGGGCCGCCCCTTTGGTAATCCTTCCCCAATCAGCAGTACCGTAAGTAACCGGCAAAGCCGCTGCCGCTTCAGTCAGCTCATTTACCAGGAAATCGGTAAACTGATCTTTGCTGGCTTTTGCTACAAAAGCCGATTCATCCAGTTCAGTCTGTGCCTCTGTAATGATAGGTACCGGACCAAACCAGTTCATCAGGTCGAAATAATAATAAGCCCTCAAAAATTGAACCTCCCCCTTCATGCGCTGGTTAAGCGCCGCATTACCCGGAACTGCATCTATTTTCGAAAGAAAAATATTCGCCCTGCGGATGTAAGTCCATCTCCCCGAAGTCCATAACCCATTCAGGGGTGAATTAGAAGAATCATACGCACCATTCCAATAAGCATTATAAACCGTGCTGTTTGCCTCCGCATCATCGGTAATATCAGACAGCAGGTTGCCTGTAAATATAGAGGAGCCAGCATGCGGGCCAGAAAAACCGCTTTGCATCTGGGCATAGAAATTGGCGGTATAAGTAAGTACCATATCCTGGTTGCTCCACAACACCAGGTCGTTTACCTGGTCAACTGGTTTTAGGTCCAGCACTTTTTTGCAGGAGCCAAACAGCAATATTATTGCTGTAACCCCAATTAATATATATCTGTTGTTCATTTCAGTAAGTTTAGAAGTTAACATTTACACCAAAGCCTATATTTTTCTGGTTCGGATAAAAACCACCGCTTGCCCCACCTGTTCCCAGGTTAGGCGTTTCGGGGTCGATACCGCCCAGTACAGAAGTCCAGGTAAACAGGTTAGAAGCTTGCGCATACAACCTAACCTGTTTCAATTTTACCGCATCCAGCCATTTTTTTGGCAGTTCATAGCTCAAGCGTACATCCCTTAACCTCAGGAAATCGTCTTTGATTAATGTGGCGTCCGAAACTCTGGAGTTATTGGTGGATGAGGCCAGCCTTGGATATTTTGCACCTTCATTACCAGGCCTCCAGGAGTTGTCATAAATATATTGCCAGTTGGTGTTTGCTCCATAACGAATGTAACCTCCCATCGCACCATTAAAAAAGGCACTTAGCATAACCCCTTTATGTTTAAGGTTAAAACCAAAACCAAAATTGATTGGTGGAAAGCCCATATTATCCATCCAGATCTGATCATCTACCGTTAATTTCCCATCTCCGTTCCGGTCAGCAAATTTGAGGTCCCCGGGCTTAATGCTGCTATTTTTAAGCCCATCCTGGTCTACCGGCCATGCGGTAATTTCCGCTGCATTCTGAAAGATACCCAGTGAATGGTAGCCCACCAAAGCATTGGTAGAGCGGCCTTCCTGTCGCAGATAATCTGGTAACAACCTGGTACCCATTTCAACCCATTCGCTGCGCACATAGGTAAAGTTGGCATTCAGGGATAATTTCCAGTCCGCCGCCAACTGCTGTTCGCTGGTCAGTTCCAGCTCAAAGCCCCTGTCACGCATCTTTGCAAAATTCTGGATCGGAGCATTGATACCAAAAGTACCCGGCAGTACAGCATCACTCGTACGGAGCATATCGTAACGGTTTTTTCGATAAATATCAAAAGTAAGCCCCAACTTGCGGTCCCAAAGAACAGCATCAATGCCAATATTCTCTTGCCTGTTCTTCGCCCAGGTAATATTTTCATTAGGTAAACTGCCGTTAGCAAGTACAAAGGTTGGTGTATAAGCGGTACCAAAGATATAGCCGCTAGCATTTTGAACGCCTGTATTGGCAATCCTGTATGTGTAGTAATAGCTATTTGCACCTACCGAATCATCCCCGGTTAAACCTACCGAAGCCCTTAACTTTAAGGAATTCACCACGTCGTTTACTCCAGCAAAAAAGTTTTCCCGAGAAATTATCCAGCCTGCTGATGCACCCGGAAAGAAACCCCAGCGGTTGCCCGGCGCAAAAAAAGTAGAACCATCAAAACGGAAACTGGCTTCAAAAAATATGCGGTTGTCAAAGTCATAATTCAAACGGCCAACATATCCGGCACGTGCCATCTGCCCCCGCGTCCCGCTTGTAGTCTCACCAATGGTAGAACCTAAATTCAGAATATCCAGACCGGGTGCAACAAGGTTCAGACGGGTGTCACTGTTTGTATTACTACTGTTTTCACTTTGGGTATACAAAGCCAGGGCCTCTATGCCATGTTTGCCAAAACGATACTTATAATTCATCCCCATATCCAGGGTATAATTATTGGCATCATTAGTATTATCATTAAGCGTTGGTTTTCCTGCACCAGCAGCCTGAAAATAACCAGTTGGGGAAGAAGGATCCAGCCTGAATTGCGGAACTGGCACCTGATAGGACTTTCCTCTAAGAAACAGTTTTTCAGAAGCAATATTTGCATACGCTGAAAAGCCCTTTAAAAAGGTTGGTTCCCAGGTCAGCTTCCCTACCAATGTTAGAAAATTATCTTTTATATATTGATAGCCAGATTGCTCAGAAATGGTAACCAATGGATTGGCAGTGGTTGTGCCAGCACCAAATGTACCATTAGGCATATAAGCCGGCGTTAATGGAGAAGTATTAACAGCCTGATTCATTGCAGTAGATCCTCCGCGAATATTTTGCTTGGAAGTTCTGTACCCCAGGTTCACCTGTGCTTTAAACTGTTTGCTCAGGTTTACATCAAAATTGCTTTGCAAAGTATAGCGCTGCAAACTATTGCCAGGGTACATTCCCTGCTGGTCTGCATAGGACCCCGATATGAAGTATTTAACACTTTCAACCCCGCCATTTATATTCAGACTATGGTTCTGAACAAGGGCTGGTTTTCCAGTTAGCAAACCAATCCAGTCTGTATTGGCATATTTATAGGGGGCTAGCTGCCTTTGTATGGTATCTAAAACTGCAGCGGAGTAAGGCGCTGTCAGGCCACTGTTCGTGTAAAATTCATTCTGGGTCAAGGCATAAGTATAGGCATCCGTATTCTTCACCATCTTACCTGCCCTGCTCCACGTTAAATTACTGATGTAATTAAATTGCGGTTTACCCAATTTACCTCTCTTGGTAGTCACGATAATTACCCCATTTGCGGCTCTCGAACCATAAACGGCTCCTGCTGCATTGTCCTTTAATACCGAGATGCTTTCCACTTCGTTAGGATCTATGTCCCCAAGCCCATACTGTCCGTTACCAAAAGCATTGATCCGTGGAACCCCATCAATCACAAGCAGGGGAGGTTGTGAACCGTTACTGGTTCTAACCAGCAAAGTAGCATCATCCGCTCCCGGAACACCAGAACTGGTTCGGGCCAGCATCCCTGGGATACGCCCCGCAAATACCTGCGAAAGATTGGTGGTTGGCATCTGCGTAATCTGCTCCGAGGTAATGGTAGCTACCGAAGTAGTCAGGTTTTCTTTCTTGACCAGTCCGTACCCTACCACCACCAGTTCGCCCAGTTCCAGGTTCATTTCTTTCAGCGTAATGTCCAGCTCTTTCTGGTCGCTTACCGGAACATCAACAGATTCAAAGCCTATCATACTGATACGCAGTACAGACTTTTCTGTTACCACAATAGAAAAATACCCCTCTGCATTGGTCATGGCCGCTCTGCGGGTACCCAATACCATCACAGACGCCCCTGGCAAGGGATTTCCTTTGCTGTCCTTTACCCGGCCTTTGATCACGACAGGTGGTTGGGGATTAGCCGCAACGTTTGTCGGTCGGTTCATAATCACAATGATATTGCCTTCAACCGCATATGTAAATGGTTGTCCGGCAAAACATTCGTCCAGGGTTTCTTTCAGGGTTTTGTTCTGAACAGTAATACTCACCGGCCTGGCAGCCCTGATCTGTGGACTGGTGATCACAAAATCATAACCGCTTTGTTTCCTGATCTCCCTGATCACCTCAAGCAGGGAAGCTTTATTTTTATTCATGCTGATCCGCTGAGCGAAACCAGCCGCACTTACATGCAGCAGGGAGGTAACTAATATGACAATGGTCAGTTTCATAATTCGCAGTATCTTATTTGCTCCACAAGCAAATTGCCTGCGCTTAAATAGCGCATAAAAATTCATACATTTGAGTTTATTCTCTTTTCAGAGATTGGTTTGGTAATTAGTTGATTATAGTCTTACGTATATTTTAATTAAGTAATCCGGCCATTTAGCCAGGGGTGGGTCCAATCACTCCTGGTTCTTTTTTGGATTACATTTTATGTAGATTTCCAATTACATAACGGTCACCCTCCTCCCCTCAATCTTAAACTTCACGTTCCCCGATTTTTCCAGCGCGGCAAGCACCTGTATTAAAGATCTTTCCCTTGATATTTCTGCGTTGAAGCCCACCTGGTTCACACTATCCTCATATGCCACATCAATGTCGTACCAGCGTTGCAGCACTTCCATAATGCTTTTAATGTTGCTGTCCACAAAAATGAAATTCCCGTTTTTCCAGGCCATTACCGCTTCGGTGTCCGCAGTTTCTATATTAGCGCCAGCGGCCAGGACAGCCTGTTGCCCGGGCTTTAGCAGGTAATCTTTTGCATTGTATTTCAGCTTTATGCTCCCCTCCATCAGGGTAGTTTTATCAGCAGATCCACCCGGATAGGCTTCTACATTAAAATGAGTACCTAATACCAGTACTTCCTGACCAGATGTTTTTACAATAAAAGGATGGGTTTTATTTTTAGCTACTTCAAAATAAGCTTCCCCACTAAGCTCAACCTTTCTGTCGGCCAAACCGGCAAATGAAGCCGGGAACCTGAGCGAAGTAGCCGCATTTAGCCATACTTTTGTCCCATCGGGTAAATTTAACTGATATTGCCCGCCCCGCGGCGTGGCAATGGTATTGTACCGGGGTGCAGCAGCGCTCAACTGATCCTGCTTCAGCACATCGTAAACCAGTTTCCCCTCGGCAGTCTTACGGATCACAATGCCTCCCTGACTGGCAACTTTACCCTTGACGGCATCATCCAGACTAATCTCTGAGCCATCAGCAAGTGTAAGTACAGCTTTATTGCCCCCTGGCGCTACATCATTTTTATACCTGCTGGCCTGACTTTCTGTTTTTTCTGCAGCTGGCTTTGGGTTAAAGAAATACCATCCCCCAATTGCCAAAATTAAAGCAATAGATGCCGCGGCACAGTACCTAAGCCATAGCGGAATTGTTTTACGTGTTGGTAGCTCCTCATGAACAGGCAAGGCAGCCCATATGGCCTTTCCCACCCTGTCAAGCTCAGCTTCATCCGGCATAAAACTGCTTTGCTGCAGCTCCTTTATGTGCCAGCTTTCAACTATGGCCCGTTCCTCTTCAGTACAGGTGCCGGTTTTGTACTTATATAATAAATCCTCCGGTAGGTAATCTTGCTTCATCTTCTAAGCTTAAATAAGGTTGCTTAGAGATATGTAGGTTAGGTAAAACAGATGGAGTAGATCAAAGTAAAATTTATTTTATCATCAGAAATTGATAGTAATAAATATCGAGAACAGCTTTAATTTCTCTTTAAGGATTTTTACGGCATTGCTGACCTGTTTTTTTACCGTAAGGTCTGAAACGCCCAGCTTTTCAGCGATCTCTTTATGTGAAAGCCCTTCATTGCGGCTCATTTCAAACATCTCCCTCATTTTGGCGGGCAGCAGGGCCACCTCCCTTTCAATAACAGCAACCAGCTCCCTTTCCCTAAGCTGATTATCCGTAATGTATTCACCTTCATCAATAAATTGCTGCAGGTAGGCTTTATAATCCGTTCTTACTTTGCGATGGTCTAGCAGATCAAAGATACGGTAACGCACCGCAGTATATAAATAAACAGCGAGGGAAGTCTTAATGCTAAGCTCCGCACCTTTATGCCACAGGTAGGTAAAAACCTCCTGTACAATATCTTGCGCATCGTCTGCATCGGCCATTATTTTACGTGCATATACATACATAATGGCCCAGTAACGGTTGTAGATTTGTTCATACGCATTCCTGTCCCCTGCTTTAAAAAGCAGCAGCAGCTCATCATCCGGAATACGGCTTAAATCTTCTTCCCTCATGTATCATCGAGCGCATCAAATGTATGATACAAAAATAGCAAATAGTTTTTACCAAAGTTTTCCCTGCCTCATTATTCTGACGGAAAAGTAATTCTGTTTGGCAGCTGTGAAAGCATTCGGGAAATTCGCTGTACCACCTGCCGGATAGTCTTTGCCGTAAGCAGCCTCAATATTAATGGCACTTTTGATATTGGCATTTAATGAAAATACAATTGTAGGTTTGTCATCCCTGGCAAAAGAAACCTTATCGAAATACACTCCGGGTTTTAGCCACGTTTCTTTACCTCTATCTCTAATGTGCAACATCGGTCCAAAGCCAAACCGCATTACCTTATAGTTGTATTTGCCTTCCCGCACATCATCGGTAGCCGATTCGCCTCCGTTTACAGCATCCTGGTCCCGCTTTCTGTCGCCAACCCTATGGTACCAGCCAAAGTCTGCAAACAGTTTAAACTTTGTAGCCGTTTTGTACCAGAATTGTAGGGCCCCGTCTACGCCGGTGATCACATGCGTTCCGCTGACACCTGTTTCAAAAGCATGAAGCCCTACAGAATATAGTCCTCTAAGATTAATGTTAACAGGCTTGTTATTCAGCATTTCAAGCTTTAATCCAAAATCAACCGTCGGGTAAGCTACCTTATCTGCATAAGAAGCCGCTACGGCATTGGTTACCATTGGGGTCTGGTCATAGCCTACCCCCACCTGGAACTTGCCCGAAAAACCCTGATGTGTATAGCCATCATTTACAAGCGACATGGCCCCTATTGCAGCGCCCGCAGCAGCAGTATAAGCTACATCCTCTGTTTTGTCCCTGTCTTTTGCTGCTGCTACGCGTTGCCCTCTTATTACTGCCTGTCTGGCTTCAGCAGCCTGGTTGTATTTCTGCCGGGCTGTGCTTTTCTGATCCTCGGTTACGGCTATGTTTTGTGCCTGCATATAATAAGTCATGGCGTTATCATAGCTTTTATTGCCAAAAGCACTGTCACCCTGAACAATCATGTAATCAAACTTTTTCTGCTGAGCATTTCCAGGGCTGGTTTCATTACCGAAATTACCTGTGCTTTTAGCAGTACTGCTGTCATTTTCTGCGGTGGTAGTATAAACTATGTAATTAGGTGTTCCGTTATCACATTGCGCAAAAGCACCGTTTCCTTTAAATGCTTCAGCTGTGCAGCTCGTCTGGCCGTCTTTGTTAAATACAAAACAAACATCAAATACCTGGGCAATAGGGTTTCCTTCGCCAATAACCGCAATCTGCTGGCGTGTTATATCACCAGGCTTAAGCCTTGGATAGGCATCGCCAAAAGTATATCCCGGGTTTACCTCTTTGGGTTTTTCGGTTGCCGGATTATAAAAATAATAGGTAAAGCCAACTTTTTTATTGTACCTGTTTTGGAATTCGATCAAATAAAACCACTGGTTGGTCTTTTTATCATAATGATCTTTTTCGATCCTGACATAAAGGCCTTTATAGCAGCTGAGTTGTTCCCAGGGGCCGAAATTCTTTTGTGCTGAGCAATAAACTGCACTGAACAGCAAGACGAACAAAAAGTAAAGTTTTTTCATTGTAAGGGAGGATTAGTTCATGGTTCCTTACAAATTTCCGGCAAGTTCAGCGCTTAAAAAATAGCTAGCTATAGCTATTTTTTAAGCAGCTTTTAGCCATCATATCCAACCTTCATGCAAGGCCTTGCACACCAGTTCCACAGGCGTTTTAACATCGGCTTTTCTCAGTATGTTTTTGCGGTGGGCGCTTACAGTATGCGGGCTTATAAATAATCTATCCGCTATTTCTTTACTGCTTTTGTTTTCTACAATCAGTTTTAAAACTGCCCTTTCCCTTCTCGTAAACAAGTCGTAAGATTGTGTAAGCGTATTAGCTTCAGTAATATTATGGTACGACGGTTCTCCATCAAGGCCTATAATAGAAAAAGTTGGTGTGCCTTCGGGCTTAATGTGGGTAATATCGGTGTCAATATCCAGCGTACGATAATAATTGGATTCGTCATAATCTATTTGCACGGCCTGGTGCAGTAATCTTATGTACCGGCCATTACTGGCACGCATCCTGATATCGTACTGCATCTTATATTTAGGGATCTTGTCAAATGGCAAGGCTTTGAAAAATTCTGTAATCCGTTTTTCGAACTGCAAAAAGTAGGGCTTATCATCGGGATGCATTATTTCCAGGAAACGATGAATGGTCATTTCTTCAGGCGGGTAACCCAACACCTGGGTAACACCGGCACTCACAAATTCAAATTCGGCCTGGAAAATATTAAAAACGTAATAGTAATAAGTTCCAGGCTGAAAAAGATTGAGCAATCGCTTATGCAGATCGAGCTCCAATTGTAATTCGTAAGCATGGGTAGCATCTTCTTTTACTACCGTATTCCACAGCTTTTTGGCGCTCTGGTAAAGTGGTGAATTTTGGTTTGGCATAATTTAGAATGATAGATAAAAATAATCTAAAATTCCGATTAATCAATCCTCTTCTCCCAACTCAAAAATTGTTTCTACAGGCACTTCAAACACCTTTGCCATTTTTAAGGCAAGCACCGTTGAGGGCACGTATTTACCAGATTCTATGGTATTGATGGTTTGCCTTGATACCTGGATCATTTCGGCCAGTTCCGCCTGGGTAATGTTTTTAATGGCCCTCTGTACACGCAGGTTATTTTTCATCAGCAAGCCTTTCTCTTTTAAGTTTATATAAACTTAGGTTAAAAGTAATAATAAACACGATTAACACCGTAAGGAGGTTATAAATCATAAAACTAAAAAAAGCACCGCCGTATACCAACAAATTTGCTGCAAACAATATCCCATAAGAAATCAGAACGGAAAGCTGCCAGGAGCGTAGCCGAAGGTAAGAAATGTATTCATCCTCCTGTTTTTCTGAAGCAAAACAAATTAGCACTAAACCTAGCAGGATTCCTGCTCCAGAAAAAGTCATGTTCGAGTCTGGATCAAAAAAAGATTCCGGACCATCTTTTTGAAAAGATAGTGGAAGTTTTGAGCCTAGTTCAGGGTAAAGGACATTTGCAAAAACATGCAATAACACAAAAACTAAAAAAATAACCCAACCATATACCTTGTATTTGCCAGGAAGAAGTAAATGATTTTTCATAACATCAATTTTATTTTACCAAATGTAAAGTATTTCTTACATAAATGTCAAGCAAATAAATCAATATGTCATGTTTATTTTACATTTGTTTTGATTTCCCTCGTTTCCACCAGATCAGGAAACCGGTTATAGGCAGGCCCGCAACAATAAGCCCGGCCAAAAAGGCCAGCAATTTTCCCGTAAATCCCAGTGCACTTCCGGTATGCAGGTCGTAATTCATGGCTATAATTTTAGCACCTACTGGCAGTTTGCTAAAGGTTTCTCCGGCTTGCAGCAGCTTTCCACTGTACCGGTCAAACCTATACTGCACCCTGTTGTACAGCTTCATCTCACTTTGGTAAGCCGAAACGTTCACAGTTCCGCTTTTGGCAGAGGGGAAATTGTATAAAAAATATGCTGTTTCAGGTGATGCCTGAAGAGCCTGGTTCAGGATAAGGTCTGCCGGCATTATATCCTTCATTTGGGTGGTATCCGATAAGACTTTGGCTTTCTTATCGGTAGTCAGGTCAAACGACCACATTAAGCCTGTACCAGCGATAATCATCAATACCAAAAAGCTATAAAAGCCAATAACATTATGCAAGTCGTAATTAAGCCGTTTAAATTTGGCATTCCATTTTACCGAAAGGCGCTTTTTCAGCTGCTTGCGCTTCCATTTTTTTGGCCACCACAAAACCAGGCCGCTTAACAGCAAAACAACAAAACACACTACAGACCATTTTACAACAAAATGGCCTACATTGTCGCCCATCAACAGGTTCATGTGCAAAGCCAGCACTACTGTAAAAAATTCCTTTTTAGCGTTCTCCTTAAATACTATCTGCCCGGTATAAGGGTTCAGGTATACTTTATCATAGTACTGGTAATAATTCCAATATCCAAATGCCTCCCGGTTCAGTTTCATCGCCCTGAACATAAACGTACGGCCTGGCATTTGCGAAAGCTCGGCCCTTGATGGCTTACGGTCTTTACCAAATGCTTTTTCGGCCACTGCAATCAATTGGCTCAGGGGCAAGCGCTGTGCACCTGCAGGCACCTCTACATACAAACGCTCTTTATAAACCAGGTCTTTAATTTCATCCTGGAAAGCATAAATTGAACCTGTAAGGCCAATTACAAACACAACCAGCCCGGAAATTAATCCGAGCCAGAGGTGAATTTGTGCTATGATTTTTTTAATCGTCAATAATTAGAATTTAAAGGTAAAGCTACCTGCCACTGTTCTTGGCATTTGCGGGGTAAGAACTCCTGTCCCTGCAAAATACCTTTCATCGGCTAAGTTATCAACTTTAACCCCTATTCTATACTGTGGTTTATCATAAAATACGGTTGCAGTAGCCATAATGTAAGATGGCAGGGTAAATACACCTGTAGTTTTATGATTGCTTGTTTTGTGCTTACCGATATAATTGATACCGGTACCAATGCCCAAGCCCTTCAGGTTACCATTTGGAATAACATAACTGATCCATGAATTGACTAAGGTTACCGGCCCAGCTGATGTTGGCCTGCGGGCTATCAGCTCTGGAATAGCCTTTGTAAGCTTGCTGTCGTTATAGCTATAACCTGCTATGATGTTCAACCCTTCAAAAGGATTCGCAATCAATTCCAGCTCCACACCACGGCTTTTCTGTGTTCCGTCCTGAAACCTGGCATTATAGTTTACACCACCTATATTAACAACCTCATCCCGTGTCACATTTTCTACTTCTATGTCATAAGCACTGGCTGTAAAACTAAGCCTGCCCTCAAGCAATTCCATTTTTATCCCTGCCTCCAACTGATTGGCATGCTGAGGCTTAAAAGTACTGGAAAGCCCTGTTTCCGGAGCTTGCGCATACGGGGCTACGTAACTAAAACCGTTCATATAGTTACCAAATAACGAAACCTTGTCTTTCAGCACCTGATATACCAAGCCAAGTTTTGGTGATATTGCAGTCTGCAAATATGCACTGTTTGGAGTCAGGGCATTGATAGCCTGATTGCGTATGCCGCGGTTATGGTAGCGGTCTACCCTCAAACTCAGCATTGCTAATAACCTGTCGGTCAGGTTTAGCACATTAGAGGCATAAGCACTATAAATATTACTTTTGATACTGTTTTTCGTCGGTGCCCCTGTACTAGCTGCAAGTTTGGCTTCCACAGCCGCCCGCGAAAGTTTCAGGTAATTCGGATCAGCGTTGTTTAACGCATCTACCTGATCAAAAGCAATATAAGGAGAGTTATCGTTATTTACAGTAATATTCAGATAATCCAGGCCAGCAACTAACCTGTTCCGTAAACCGGCAATCTTAAAATCACCAATAAAGTTCTGCTGAATATCTGTGTTTGTATTTACCGAATTTTGCAGAGAGATGTTACGCTCCAATATATTGTCTGTTGCAGCGCGCATAAACTGGTATTGGTAAAAGCCATCAGATTTTCTGGTGTTGCTGGAATAAATAGTTTGTGAAGTCCATTGATCGGACAGTTTATAAGTAATTTGCCCGCGTACGTTTACTGTAGGGTTACGCATAATAATGTCGTTACTGGTAAATGAGCGCTTCCAGTCGAAATTCAACTCTTCAGGCTTTGTTGCAATAAACGGTCGGTTACGCGTTAAAAAGATCGAAGGTGTACTGGTTCCCTCCAGCTCATAGAAACTTGCGTTTAAGTTCAGTGTCAGCTTTTCGTTTACCCTGTATTCAAATGAAGGTGCCGCAAAAATTGACTTCCTGAAACCCGCATCCTGAAAACTGTTCTGATTTTGATAGGCCGCTGTCATTCTAAATAAAAGCTTCTTATCTTTATTCACCGGACCATATACGTCAGCCGAAAGCCGGTTTAGTCCGTAGCTTCCGGTTACATAACTAAGTTCCCCGCCCAGGGTGTCTACTGGTTTTTTGGTTGCAATATTGATTACACCGCCAAAGGCAACCACTGCACCACCGTAAAGCGTTCCTGAAGGCCCTTTTATCAGTTCTACACGTTCCACGTTTACCGGATCTATCTCACCATTGGTTTGCGATGGTATGCCATCTACGAGCGAAGCCTCTGTACGGAAACCACGCATCGTGTAGAATGAGGCCCCATCGGCATTGATCCCCCTGCTGCCCTGTATTTTATAAATGCCGGGACTGTTTTTTAACGCCATGCTAAACTCTGTAACCATTTGCTCGGTAAGCAGGGTTTTAGGTATGGTGGTGTAAATCTGCGGGTTCTCCAGGTTACCCAAAGGCATCTTGGCCGCGGTTGTCGTTCTTTTCACCGCAAATTTATTGGTGCTGCCACCATTTACCACAACTTCTTCCAGCTGTTCGTTGCTTTCGGTAAGTTCAAAATCAACAGCTATCGTTTCGGCTGCTACAACGGTAACTTCTTTTTGCTGAACAACCCTGCCTATAAAACTAACTACAAGTTTATAATTTCCGGGCTCCAGTTCCTTCAATATGTAATTGCCCCTCGCATCAACCTGAGCGCTTTTTACACCTTTGATAGTAATGGTTACAAATTCGGCAGGCTTTCCGTCACTGGTCCTTACAGTGCCCTTGATGCCGCCCTTGTCAGTTATTGTTATAATTCTTTCAGTAAGTTTATAGTGAGATGCGTAACCCATGAGGGGCAGAAATAAAACACTGCCCAAGAGCAGCAATAATTTCATAAAATATTTCTTTTGGGTACATTTTTTATACATATGCTTTAAATTTCCGCAAATCTAACAATTAATTGGAATCAATCTAAATAAATAAGGCTTTATTTTAAATGAATTGCAGGTAAACAAAAAACCCCCGTCAGTTATGCTGACAGGGGCTTATCTTTATTTTTAATTGATACTTATTTGTTCAGGTACTTCTGTATATCGTGTACATTATTACCTGTTGTTTTTGCAATTTCCCGAAGTAGCCTTGGCCTAATTCCCAGCTTATTCGCCCAATATTCTACTTCAAAATTCTCAATAAGATTGATCTGCTCTGAAAAAGGATCTGTTTTCTGTTTACGTTCCATGATCTTAAAATTTGGTATAGTGAAACAATGCATAACGCGTGCCAGTTTTATAAATCCGCAGGTAGCGCCACTACCTACGGATAAATTATACATGCAGAAAAGATCTGCAACCCTAAAAAACACCTCTCCCCTGTTTGCCCTCCTAATCACTAAGGTGTTAGATTGGGAATAAAATTACGGGATATGTGCCTGCCAAAGAATAAGGAATAGGCAGAAAGGCAGTTTGGATCGATGAAAAGGCATTTTACCCAATCGGCGTACCGATAGCCTTTTAGCAAAGAAAAAGGAACAAACAAAACCAAAATGCTGTTGTTGTATACATTTTAACCCAAATAACTATTATCGTATGATACTGGAACAACTTATCGGAGAATTCGAAAACGAAGTAAAAAGTACCCGTAAATTATTACAGGCAGTTCCTGAAAAAGACCTTAGCTACAGGCCCTCAGAAATTTCCTGGACCATGGGCGAGCTTGCCCAGCATATTGCCACCATTTATTATTGGTACGTTGGCACACTTACCCAAGACGTATATGATATGGCTGCTGATAGCCTACAACGTGGCGATACAAACGATATTAAAGCTACTCTGGAACTTTTCGAAAGCAATGTTGAGAAAGCCAGAGCGGCACTAAATTCGCTTACTGAGCAAAAGCTACTGGACAACTGGACCATGAAGGTTGGCGACAAAGTTGTTCTTGGCCCTATGCCAAGAGGCATTGTATCTCGTGGTTTTCTTTTTAGCCACATTTATCACCATCGTGGCGAGATGATCGTTTACCTGCGTGCAACAGGCAACAAAGTGCCTGGTATGTATGGCCCTACTTACGAAGACAGTGTGAAAGCATAAAACCTAATATAATTTTGCCCATCCAGTACTAAAGCCCTTTAACACCAGAAATTGCCGAATTAACTGGCCTTACCATTGACGAAATCGAATCCCTAAAAGGGTAGCTTTCTGAAATGTTCCCCAGGTTGGTTAACCCTTGGCAAACCTTTGGGTAAGGGTTAACCAAGGGTTCCAATACCAAAAGGGTTTAAACAACCCATACCAAAGGCTTGCTTAATACTTCGATAAACACAGCTTCAACCAAACAAAGAACGTGTTTGTTCCATCAACGTCCTTTCTATTGGCGCCCACGCCTTAGCTTTTTCCTGATCTGTCTGTGCGTAAACAGTAAAAGATAGAAAAGATATTAGAAAAAACAGTAAAAACGCAGGTAGTAATACTACCTGCGAGTGGCTTATAGTCGTATTGAACGAAAGATTAATTAAAGCAGGTTATTTCACCACAGCATGGCTGGGCCGCACACCAGGCATAGGGGTCCTGGGTAGCCGGCATTGTAATATATCCACCGGTTCCACAATCGGATGGAGAAGTTTTGGCTACAATAATACAGGTAATGGTGTCAGGGCACTGCTCTCCTTCAAAAATAAAGTCACACGTCTGAGTGTTTGCGTTCCAGCATAAGCCTTCAGGGCAAATTCCACCGCCACCGGTTACTTTTTTCATTTCTGCTTTTGTAAGAGGAATAAATTTTTCCATAATTAAAAGTTTGTTTAGTCAATCAAATTTCGCACTGATTGTGTATGCGACATATTTTTAGAACTTTATGTTTGTTCACTTATCTTTGGGTCTATGGTTTGAAACTTCCGTCACTATTCCTGACACCCGATTTGCTTTTTGAACCTGACCACTTTTGAGGTGCCCACTGAAATTTCAACATAAATAGACGGCTATTTGCATTAGTTTTGATCTCTGTGATACCATTTACTGCAGCTATCCGGTTGACAAAATTGCTTGCTTTAAAAAGATCAGAAACGCCCAAGGAAAATGTTGCATTTTTGGCTTTAAGAAAACGTTTTTCTGCCATCAGATTTACTACAAAAGGGTTTCTGACAGTGTTGGATGGCAAACCACTAACAATTTGCTGACTTAGTTCATAGATCAAATTGAAGGTATTATCTAAATAAGCCTTCCCATCCACCACGGCATGCCAGCGCTGTTCAAAGAAATTGTGATCCGATGCTACGTAAGACATGCGATTATACAAATAAATAACTGAGATCTTTGTTTCCATGCATTTCTTTAAAGTAAATGCGAGATTTATATTCTGATAGAGGCTGTAAAAATTGTTCTTAGAAAAGATAAAATTGTTAGCGATTTTGTTATCCTGATACTGAAACATCCCCACTAAATTCAAGTTATACCCGCTGCCTGAAAAACGCTTGCCAATGCTATAATTGGACTGAAAAGAACGATTGTTTCTACTGTTAATATATCGGGTCTCACGGATGTAAACATTATCTTCTATTTTAAGAAATTGGTTTTCTACAATTTTTTCTGCCAAACCGACTCCAATTGCCAACATCAAATACACGCCGCTAGAATTAAAATACTGGTTATATTTTAAATCGATTTTTTGGGCAAATACTGGTTTTAGTTCAGTATTGCCAAATCTCTGATACAGCGGATTGCTGATATCCTGTAGCGGCTGCACCGTTTCAAATGTAGGGGCTGTTATCTCCCCGATATATTTCAGACTAAACTGAAGGTTATTTGATCCAGTATACCTTAAGTGAACATCAGGACTTATCCTAGAAAATATTTTATCAGAATTGCTGCCCGACAAGGCATTTAAAGTCTTCAACCCAGTGAAAATGGTCTTAGCTCCTATTGCTACCTCATACTCCTTATACTTATACCTGTAACTTACAAGTACCGGATACTGTATATTTTTATATTCGAATTGCTGCCCCAGCGAATCAATATACCTCCAGGAGTTTTCACTATCTTCTACTTTTGCAGAGGAATGATTCTTCGTTGAGTTATAATTGCTGCTGGCCTGCAAAATCAAAGATTCCCGGTGGCTTAAAGGATAGCCAAGTACTACAGAAAGTTGATATTGTTGCCTGGCGGTAAAAAAGCCAAACCTATACCGTGCTGGGTTAATTCCCCCACCCGTGGCATCTTCATAAAATACCACTTTATTTTGCTGATCTCTATCCCTATCCATGAGTTCGCGTCCAATCTGCGCAGTAATTGCTAAATTTGCTCCTGCATCGTTTAGTTTAAGTCGATATAGACCGTTTATGTTAAAAGATGGCTTTGAGGTTCTATGGTAATCATTAAGCGACTGCACTTGCCGTTGCAAACCATCATAAGCAGTGTTACGGTCGTTTGCTACCGACGAATGCTGATGAGTAAGCAAAGCTCCAAAAATAAAATCCTGGTTTTTATCAAGATGATAGTTAATCTTACTATTTAGCTGATGCTTCTTATCTTTTACGTCTGTTTCGATCTCACTTTTTGAGATTACAGAATTATCATCATAAAATTCCGACCCAGACACATTTTTAAAAGAATGTACGACCCTATCTGAAAAACTGTAAGTATTTTCGACATCAACTTTATTAAAGCTCTTATTCCATACCAAATTAAGGTCTTTATTCTTATCCATTCCAGAGCTTACCACAGGGGTGATTCCCTGTTCAGTAATGCCGAGTGGCTTCTGAGCATAAACAATACCCACTCCTTTCTGGTCCAATCCATCAATACGTTTTAAGCCAGCACCTGCTTTTAACTGATCACGGGTTCCACCTTTTGTTTCTAGGTTACTCAGTAAGCCAACTGAACGATCAGGTTTTGAAACCACATTTAACACCTTTTGCGAATTTGCCTTCAGCCCGGTAAACCTGGCCTGTTCACCGTAATCATCAATCACCTGTATTCTTTCTATAATCTCAGCAGGCAACTCGTCAATGGCATTTTTTACATTCCCACCAAAATAAGTAGCGCCGTTAAATTTCGCTTTTCTGATCGTTTCGCCATTATGGGTAAGATTTCCTTCAGCATCTACGTCAAAACCGTCCATTTTTTTTATCAGGTCTTTTAAAGAAGCATAGTCCATGACCTTATAATCGCTTGCCCTATATTCAACAGTATCCTGCTTATACTTTATTCCTACTTTACCACTTATGGTTACCTCCTTCAGATGAAACGCTTCGGTTCTTAGCTGTATAGGCTTAAGCACAATCAAATTCTTGCTATCGCTTTGGAGATGTTTTTGCACCAACGGAAGGTAGCCAAGACAGGATATCGTAAGGCTAAATACTGAAGATTTAACCCGGCTAAAAACAAACACACCTTCCTCGTTGCTTATTGCGTTAAGAGTATCCGCCGCAGATTTGAGGATGACAACGGCACCCGAAACTCCATTTTGAGCGGAGTCCAATACAATTCCGCTTACTTGCCGAACCGAAAGTGTAGGAGTTTCCTTATCCTGTGCCAGCGCTACAGTACACAAAACGAAAAGAAGAATAATTGTTAATAGTTTAGACATAACAATTTTAGACCATCACTATTCTGGTTTGCGTACCATGTTATAAGTCCCTTTAAACTCTGTACGAGTATAAAGATCAATTACTTTTTCTCTCAATTCTGGTGTCGGAGCTTCTATGGAGGAGCTCATTAATAGAGCTGCAGCCTTTGTATTGCTACTTCCGTTTAGAATTATAGCGTAGTGAAGCACCTGGTTATCGTAGTCCGGTAGATTTTCTCGTATCAACTTTAATGGAATAGCAAATTCGATATTATAAACTAAACCATTTACCCCTGTTTCTTTAACCAATGCGGCTTTAATTCCATGCTCATTATAAACAGAAATAATACTATCAGGAATAATAGAGATTCCTTGAGGGCGTATAACATCAAAATCCGGTTTACTTGATAGTAAAACAGGATAAGTAAAACTGATTTTGTCTTTTTTGTCTGTTGACAGCGTAAAATTAATTCCGCCCCGATCAACTTTTGAAAGATTCTTATCTCTTTTTATGGCGAGGTATAGATATTTATCACTGTTTGCCAAAGCAAACCACAGGTTATTTTGCTTTTCATACTTTAGTTCAGCCCATTCATCCAATTTTCCATCAATTTTAACGTTTGAAAGCCATTTCGGCACTACGGCTTGCTGCATGTGTTGAGCCTTTATACCATTGCAATACACGAGGAAAACAACGGCGATCAGTATTTTATATGTCATAGGTTTAGTTAATAAAGGAAAGGTGTAATTACTCAAATTTAAACAATTACACCTTTATAAAAGTTAAGGCGTTGGTGGGACATAATTGCACGGTGGTGCGGGATTCTTCGCATTTGCCATTGTAGTACAAAGTTTTTCAGAATCGCTGAAGTAAGTACCTGTGGCGCATACACCCATAATAGGAATAAGAATACCCGGATCTGTTTCAACACAAACAAAGTAACGACGACAATCTGTTGGATAAGCATATATAACGTCCTGTTCCTTCCCTACGCAGGGATTTTCTGGAGGGTCCTGAGCCGTGACAGAAAAAAATGCCAGAAGGCATAAGCAAGCAAAAATTGTTTTTTTCATATAGTTTGGTTTAAATAATTTGCGCAATTCCAGTAATATTTATTTGAAGTGGCTCCGTAGGAGAACTTGAAAAAACAAACAAACTTTGATTAAAAGCTCCCACCTCTTTAAGTTTATAACCAACGGTAATCTCACCGGTTTTTCCGGGAGAAATGGGTTCATGAGGCCATGTGACTTTCAAACAATCACATGAAACCTTTACGCTATTAATTATAAGTGGCTTTTTTCCTACGTTTCTAATAGGAATTCTTACAGTTTTTAATACACCAACGTTTTCACTACCAAAATTTATTTCGGTTCTTGGGGTAGTAATAAGTGCATCCTCAAAAAACTTGTATTTTCTATTTACCAGATAACGTAGTTCATTTTTTAAAGACGGATAAAGAATCGCGTCCAACTCTTCATTATATAGGTTCAATGTTTGATATGCCAGCTTCTGCGCTTGAATGGTGTCCTTAGCCATAATCATTGCCTTAGTCAACAGATAATTATTAAAGAAATAAGGCTGCCATTTAACCGTTCTTATTACCCCTGCCAACTGGTGGTTATTTAACGCATTACCGGCTCTAATAGCAATAAACGCTTTCAACAATTCATCTATAAGCTTAATTTTTTGTTCATCTGAGAAAACAGCAGCACTATCTAAATTAAGAAACTGGGCTTTTGATTCATAATAGATCTTTCCAGAATAAATAGCACGCAAGGCCATATTTAAAACCTCTGGCCTGGCCCCCCTAAAGAAGCCACGAACATCTCCTTCCTTATCCAAAACAATTGTCAATGGAAAACTATATTCCCTAAGCAATTGATTTAACCACAGGTTCTCTCGCTTCGCTTCAACAGATTTCATCATCAAGTCCGAACCAAAGGCTGCATTTTTGTTATTATTCAGTCCATTTAGCTCTTTCTTATAGATATCGCACAAATCACACCCAGATTTAGTTAAAATTAGCACAACATATTTACTTTCTTTTTTTTGTTTTTGAAGTATTTGATCCAAACTCTCCAAACCACTAAAGTCTATATCAGCTTTGTCCGGTTTACAGCTAATAATAAATAAAAAGAATAAAAATAGGAGAAGATAAGAGCCTTTCATAAAAGAGTTTAATGTAGAACCAAAATTTACTGAGATAAAAATGAAGAAAGCAACAGATAAAGAAAATAGATATCATCTATCAATTTGATTAAAATAGCCCTCCAGAAATCCCAGGGGGCTAAGTTTAAAAATCAAGGCAACCTGGATAATCCGGTCTAATGATGCTTTTGTTTGACCATTTTCTAAAAGACAATATGAGTTTTGAGATATGTCAAGCGCATCTGCCATATAATATTGGGAATATCCTTTCTCCAGTCTTATCTTTCTAATATAATCACCTAATGTGATTGAGCTATACGTTAATTTATTTTTCATTTGAGCGTAATTAAGCGGCTAATTCAATATACTATCAAAATGCTTTGTAGGTTTATTGAGCGCTTTTGCCTTCCTTATTCCCCATTCTGCATACAAGCGCGCCCTTTCGGGATCGTTCTGGGCCTTCATCATACCGGCTGCAGTACCCAATACGCTATAGGGTGATTTTTCTGAAACCACTTTTACCATCCAATCAGCAAAAAGCTGCTTTTCTTCCTCATCAATACCGTCACCATACAGGTACATAGCCATGTAACGGATCTTGTTGTCATCATCATTAAAGTTTTTGGCGGCATATTTAAAAAATGCTTTACGGTCTTTCAGCTGTCTGTAATAATAAGCTTCTGCCATATCCAGGCGTGCATAAGGCCAGTCGGTCTTAGAGAATAAAGGCTTTACTTTGTCTAGGAACATCTCAAATTTCAGATCATTCTTTTCCGGGAGCTCAGCTTTAATTCTGGCGGCCATAATCTCATTCCTCCGTCCATAAACCAGGTCTTTTCCATATAAAGCTTCAAACTGGTTATAGTTTTTAAGCAGCAGGTCAGCAAGTTCCGAATTCAGTGATCTGGTCATTAAAAAAGGAACAGCATTCACTTCAGCAAGGATATCTTTCCCCTTAATGTAAGGAATCAGCTTATCCTGATCAACCGGCTTACGTTCCGTAAACACTGCCTTATAAAAATCGACGTGTGCCACATCCAACGCCGGACTAAAACCTTTTAGGGCAATACCTTTCTTCGACTTTACAACGGCTTCACTAAGCAGCTCCTGGAATTTATCTGCTTCCTGGTACCCTGAAAACTTATTCACCAGCTGGCCATCACTGTTCAGAAGCAAAAAGGTAGGGAATCCGGTAACCATGTATTTCACTTGTAGTTCCTTACCCAGGTCTTCTTTGTAAAAATCAATTTTAACGTTTACAAAATTGTCTTTCATCTGCTTCATCACAGCTGGCAAAGGAAAAACCTCATCGTCCATCTGCTTACAGGGATGGCAGCCTACAAAGTAGGCGTCAACAAATACCATTTTGTTTTCTTTCCTGGCCTGGGCCAGCAGGCTTTTCCAATCGGAGGTTGTTGTAAACTGGCCGTCCTGTGCACTTGCCGTCAATACCAGCAGCATCAGGCTTAAATAAATTTTAAATGTTTTCATTTCTTATAGTTTTGGTTAGGAATTAGGTAAATCTCTTTTTTCTGCATATTGATGCTGAAGTTGTATTTGCTGATCAGCCCTACGCCTATAGAACCGTCAAAGCCGGGGTTCCAGCTTTCGCTCTGACCGCCGCCCGCCATCAGCGTAACCAACATATTTTTTATTGGCTCCACATTTGAAAAAGAAAAAGCAGCGGCCTTTCCGGCAAATGTAGGCGTGTTCATTCCCATGCTTACGGTGCTGCCATGACTTTCGGCTTTAAATCCGCTTACCAATAGTTTGTGCTGTTTTACAAATGGCCTGAAGCAGATCAGATTGTATGCAGCACCGGTATCGAATACAAAATTACCGGTGTGCGGCTGGTCGGGCGTAATGCTTAAAGTGCCAGGAATGATAAATAAACCGGCAGGGATTGTAAAAGGAATGGCCTGTCCTCCCTTTTCTTCTAAATCGCCGAAGTTATACAGGAGCATTTCCTTGCGGTCATAATCCACTTTAACAATATAATGCCGGGCCAGGGTATTGCCGATGATGCCATCAGTTCCTTCCTTGTGCATTTCTTTAAAAATCGCGATGCTTTGGTTCTTAAAATCAAAATCGCCCATATGCACTGTATTTCCCGTAGAAACAGAAATATCCATAGAACCGCCCACTACTGAGGCTTTCTGGGTACGGGCCACTTTTAGCCCTATAGAATCGGCCAGGCCCTGCCCTATGGCCATACCATCGGCTCCCGTATCAAACAACAGCCTTAAAGGGCGCGGAAAATCGTTTAGCTTTACCGTGAGGATGATGGTGCCGTTATGGCTTTCAAAAGGAATCCGCGCAATTTCTTTTGCTTTTGAAACAAAGGCCAGCAATTGTAACGCCAGTGCCAGTAGTAAGAAATGTTTATAGCTGTTTTTAAACTTCATTATTTCTTTGTTTTAGATTGACTTAGAAACCATAGATCTTTTCCAGTGCTTTGTCAATGGCATCAGAAGCCCCGCTGGTGGTCCGGGTAATGATTTTTCCATCAGCACCAACCAGTATCTTGGTAGGGAAAGCATTTACATTAAATGTTTTTACAATATTCTGCTGTTCAATGCCATCCTGGTTCAGGATATGCACCCATCTGATATCATCTTCTTCAATCGCCTTTAGCCAGCTCTTTTTGGAGTCTTCAAGCGTTTTGCCCCGTTCATGAGCTATGGCCACAATTTCAAATCCTTTTGATTTGTATTTTTTGTAGAGTTCTTTCAAATGCGGATGGCTTGCCCTACACGGTCCGCACCAGCTACCCCAGAAATCAAGGATATAAGCCTTGCCTTTCAGTGTTTCCCTGCTTACCCGGTTGCCATCTTTGTCTACCCGGTCAAATGCCAGAACGGGAGTACCCGCCTTGGTGAGCGACAAGCGTTGAACTGTTTGTTCAATGTCTTTCCCCTGGACAGTATTTTTGTAATCAGGCGCCAATGCATTCCATGCGGCAATGTATTCATCAGCACCGTAACCATTGGCTGTGCGCGATAAAATGAATACCGAAGCAAAAGCATCAGGATGGGCCTTTATAAAAGCTTTTTCCTTTGCAGAATTTTCCCGGTAAGTTGCCATCAGTTCTTCGTGCAACTTCAGCGAATCGGCCGCTGTAAGTTTTTTATCCTTTTCGAGCAGCCGGCCCATCAAACGCTTTTGTTTAACTTCTGTTGCCACCATGCTCTGCTGCAAATCATTGTAGAGCTTGTTTTGTTTGCCTCCCTGCAACTTTACCCCCTGCAGAAACCGGGCATCCCCGCCCATAAAGATGTCTTGATCAAGAAGGAAAAAATTAAATGGCGCGATGGGAATTTGGTTATGTTGGCCTTCTCTCGGCCAGGAAATATTAAGTCGTGCAGCAACCGGAGTTTTCCGTGCGGCTACACGTGCAGAAAACTGATCGGCATTGCCTTGAACAACTATATATCCGTTTTTACTGCCTTCTCCAGTCCAGGAAATGCTAACTTTATTGTTGCCTAATCCCTTAAGGTTTCCTTTAATGAAAATGCTGTCGGTTTGTCCTTTTGCTATGAGGCTCCCCAGCATCAAGCCAGCTACCGCTAAAAAAGATTTCATGTGTATATCATTTAGGTTCGGAATATAAAACCAAAGGCCGGATCAACCGGCCTTTGTATTATTTTGCGGCGAGCGTTTTTTCCAGTAATTGTTTCAGTTCAGGTTTAGACGGTCTCGGGGAATCGATGGTTACGATCTTTCCATTACGATCAAATACCATAAAACGTGGTATACCCGTAATTTTATAATACTTGGCAAGATCGCCCCAGCCGGTTGCAAACAACTGCAGGCCACCCAGGTTCTCATCTTTGATCATCTTTAACCACTTATCTTTATCTTTTGCTTCATCCACAGAAATGCTGACTACCTGTACATCGGTACCTTTCATTTCTTCCTCCAGCTTTTTCAGATGAGGGATCTCGGCCTTACATGGGCCGCACCAGGTTGCCCATACATCAACCAATACCACTTTTCCTTTCAGGTCTGCCATTGTTACGGTCTTTCCGTTTTTATCAGGATAAGAAAAGGCAAAAGCAGGATCGCCTGGCTTTAATGAGGCTAGAGGGGCCAGCAAATCGCGGCTTTTTTGCTGCTGACTTTTAGTCAGCAAGTATTTACCATAGGCAGCTGTCAGCGCCTGGTACTCATCATAACTTTTCATACGCGCGCCGTTTTCCAAAACGAAATCGCCTTTTAAGGTATCATTAGGAATAAAGCTCAGGTCGTTCTTCAGGCCTTCAAGCCCCTGCGTATACTTCATATTTTGTTGCCTCATGTTTACGCTGATCAAACCACCCAGTGTACGTGAACCCCAAGGCTGACGGTACACTGCCGCAGCGCTTTTAGCAAAATCCTGTGTCTTTAACGTAGCATAATAAGGACTATACTCTTCAACCGAAGGATGCGCCGAACGCGGGGTATTCAGGAAATTGGTAGCATAGCTGGCCAGATCCCATGCCATGTTTTCCTTCATCAGTTTATCGAACTTTGCATTGCCTGTTACCTTGCCGTTAAGGAAAGTTTTAGCTTTTCCAGTGATTTCCTCCAACTGAGGGAAGAAGTCAACAAAAGTGCTTTGGTTTTTCATGAAATTGATGGCTTTCTGCTCTAATGGATTTGTAAAATCGTGCCATTCGGTCATCAGCACATTCTCTTTTGAATTCTGCTTTCCATCGAGTGCATAAGTCAGTTCCGAAATGGTCAGCGAAAGTTTATCGCCTCCCTTAAAGTAAAACTTATAGTTGTCGTTAGGACTGCCCACAGTGCCTGTCCCTACGACATAAAAACCTTCATATTCCGGGTAAAAAAGAAAGCCAAAGCGTCCTTTTTCTTCAGGGGTTGACACGGCAATTTCAACGGGGCGCCCTTCTACTACTTTAAAAAGTTTTACAGGGCTCTTTCTCTCCTTGTTCAGCTGCCCGCTGATCTCTACCGGCAATTGCGCCTGGGTTTGAAGTGCGGCCATGCTTATGAATAAGGCCGCGCTAAACAGTTTTTTAATCATGTTAGTTAGTTTATGTGTGTTGATTGTTTAAAGCCAGGTGTTATCGGACACCTGGCTTCGTCTATTATCGTTCCCTGTAGGTTAGGCTTTGTACTTTCCCGAACCCACTGAAAGATTTATATAATTGCAAATCGGCGTTTAAAGGAGGGACAGTAAAAAGTTCCATCTTACCATTTATTCCTTCAGGTAAAGCCGGATCGTAACTGCAGACAATAAGTTTATTCCCTTCCGGATATTTTGTTGTAGACCGGAATACATGGAATTTAATTAATGATACCCTATTTGTTCCCTTGTCTACAACCAGCTTGGTTGTCTTAAGGAAGATGTCATATTCATATACTTTTGACCCTACATTATAGAAAACATAAGCCAGGTCAGGACTAATCGCATATTGTTCTGCCTTATCAAAATCTGTTGCCAGAATTTCTGCATAATAAGACTGTTCATTGCTGGAAATGTTAAACCTTGCCAAAAATCTCTTTGTTCCTGTTGGCTGTTTTAAAATGGCAAACACTTCGGTACCATTAAAACGGACAAACTCCATATAAAGCAAATCCATACCGGTACTGAAGCTAAATAGTTTTTTATCCGCAGCAGGCTCAGGCAGCGTTGTACAGGAAGCTGCTGTACCACTGTGCTTCACAAACCTTCGGTTATCCGAATCATAAAGGATTAATGGTAATACAGGGCTGGTTTCATCCGAACCAAGAAACGGAGCAGCTGTAAAGCCTTTTTTCTCTGCATCGATATAATTAATTGGGGTAGCGTAATACACATTTACCGGTCTATCATAGAGATATACATTCCCCTTACCCAGCATATACGCACTGGAATTATTTCTAGCTTTCATTGCCTGAGCATAAAAACCAACAGGTATCTCACCAAACATCTCATAGCTAAGGTCCATCGTTTTGGTCCATTTATAAGTATTTGGATCTATTTTAGTAGTGCCCTGATCGGTTCCAAGATATAAGCCGTAAGAGATTGCATCAGGGCCGATCAGCAAGCCAGTAGGATAAGTATAAGCCATTACAGGTTTGCCTTTTAACGTGAGCCCGGACTCTGTAACTTTTAGCAGGTCTATGATGTTTACGAAACTGCCATCTGATTTCCTGGATATTACATCCAGCCGCGCAGTCCCATTTACATCTGTCATCAGGAACCATCCTTCGTTGATTTCATTCTGCACCGTTAAAGTAAATTTCTTACGATATTTCACTCCGCTGGCTTTGTCGGTAACTCCATAATAAAATGTGTATGCCCTTGCAACCAAGGTCATTTTTACATTCAGGTTGCGGGTAGTGGCCAATACAAACATCTTATCACCTCCAAGCCCGTTCGGCCCTACATAGGCCCATTCATAACTATATTTTGTTGTATCTGCGCCATTATCAGCCGTAAACGACAGTATTGGTTTTATTGTAAACTGACTACCGTAAACCGCAGTGGTGTCGTTAACCCCACCAAATTGCTGCACCTCGTTAACTGATTTATAATCGTAATTGCCAAGGTCCTTTTTACAGGAATATGCTAGTATTATCGCCAGGGCGATCAGATAAGTATGTATTTTAGTAAACATAAATTTCATTTTTAATGGTTAATACTATTGAACTCCGGCGCCCATGATCATTTCGGTTCCGTCATCTTCATAGACAGTTTTGCCCGCAACTTTCTGATCGTTTAAATAACGCTGCATATATTTACCATATGCCCCTAGTATACCAAGTGAAGGGGAACCTACAAAAAAACTGGGTTCAACACTTAAGACATCTACCATCAGGAACAATTTTTTACGGCTGAATACGCCCAGATAAAAATCAAACCAGCCGGACGGCTTTTTCACAATATCATTGATATATACCTTGTAACTAACGTAACTGTACTTTTTACCCGTTGTTGCGTTTAATACCTTATCCTGCATAGCTGTAACAAAATTTTCGTTTGGTTGAAGATTTAAGATCAGGAGCGGCTCAGCAGTTTGCATATCGGAGGTACGATGTGTCTTTAACAATACTGTATCTTTTAACTTGTTTTTCTTTATGGTAAAAGTGGTCGGTAAAGCATCGTAGTGTTTTCCTGCAATTGCTGTCGATCTTGGATCTACAACCAAGTTGTAGGCTCTGTCATGATTGGCCATAGCTCCCGTTACTCCGATAATAATTTTTGCGACCGAATCAGTTGCTGTTGAATAAGCGAACGACAATACTGTTGAATCACTGATTACTTCTCCATTAAAATCGGGAAGCTTTGTTGCTGCATTAAAATAAATGTCAGGCTTTCCTTCGTAGGTAATTACATTGTTCTTTTTACAGGAGACACCTGCTATAAATAGAAACAACACACTTAAGCTATATAGAATATTTTTCATGTTTTCCTCCTTTTTATTGACGGTATTGAGTTTCAGATAAAGGTAAAGGCAATACATACTTGCTTGCGTTCATGGTTACATTTCCACTTGCAGCCGAGCCGTTAGGGATTGAAGTAATATTTCTTCTTTTGTAGTAATAAAACAGCTGCCCCTCACCAAAAAACTCCTTTTGATATTCCTTTTGTAATTCAGTGTTTAAATTTGCTGTAGCGGCAAGGCTCAACAGACCGCGGTTGTTCCGAACAGTATTTAAATAACCAATTGCGGTGGCGGCAACCGGTTCACATTCGGCAGCTATATAGAACATTTCACTGATCTTGATCATAGGAATACTGAAACGGAATGTTTTGGCCTTATCAATTACGTCAGCATACTTGTAAAAGGTTCTGTAAGTTTTACTTCCATTGCCCGGAACAGCCCATTGCGGGTTGTACCTGTAGTCATTTTCATTGGTCTCAAAGACCGTGGTCAACCGGCCTGCAACTGGGGCGAGTATATTTTTATCTTCCAGCTCAGGCGCAAAGTAGTTGTTATAATTGTTGTACAACTGAGAATTCTGAATACCCAGTATCATTTCCTGCGTATAAACCCTGTCTGGATTTGTTTTTTCACTTACCGCAGCAGCTAAGGTGATCCAGGGGAACTTGGCGGTATTTTGTATCAGAACTTTTGCTGCTTCAAGAGCCGCGGGTTTATTACCTCTGTACATATTAGCCCTGGCCTGAAGGGCTTTTACCGCGTAATAATTTAGCCTGTAATTCCGGTTACGCATAAAATTATTTTCTCCATCTATAAATGTTGGCATTACTCCGTTCGCAATGACAGGATCATTTTTTAACAAAGTTTCGGCCTTTGCCAGATCTGACAAAATCAATGACATGACCTGGTTAGCCGGCAGATATTTATTGGCCGAAGATTCCGCTTGTGTATAGTACGGTATAGATTCCTTAACAGAATCAGCCGAATTGTACATAGGCCCATATAAACGAAGCAGATCCAAATGCAACATTGCCCTGATGGCGATTGCTTCTCCCCTGTAAATAGAATCTGTACTGGCATCCAGCACACCCATATACTTGTTGAGGTTCGCCATAAATACGTTCGCATTTAAAATATTTACGTATGCGGCACTCCACATCGCGTCAATTTTGTCAACCGCCGGTTTCGTAGCATAATCGTACGTAGACAGGGTCAGTAATGTATGTGAACTGGGAACATTGTAGCGTTGTGCCAGAATATCTATCGTACTAAGGGTAAGGTTATCGCCATATAAACTGTTTTTGGCCAGGTTAATGTACAGCCCATTCAAAGCTGTATTGACCCCTTTCACTGTAGAAAAAGTATCCTCTTCAAGCACTTTGTCTTCCGGTTTTACATCCAGAAATTTTTTGCAGGATGCCAACATACCAAGGGCTACCAGCACCGCCATTATTCTTATATAATTTCTTTTCATGATTCGCTTCTTTTAAAATGATGCCCTTAAACTCATTGAAATTGTTTTTGCGAAAGGGTAGTCTACCCCGCGTTCTCTTAACACACTAGATACCTGAAAAATATCATTAGCAATTGCTGTTAATGTAACCGTACTTAGCCCGGCGCGCTTTAACCAGGCCTGCCTGTCGAAGGTATAACCCAGACTGATAGATTCACCTGTGATGTTGTTATTTCGCTGTACAAATCTCGAAGATTGTGGCGTTACGCTGGTCTGGGAAATGGCCTTGAAATAAGCAACATCTCCCGGATTTCTCCACCTGTCGTACAGGGCTCTTCTATCCTGGTTGTTTGCTACGGAAGCATAGGTAATGTTTTCAACCTTGTTATAAAGCGCGGTATTAAAAATATCACCACCAAACTGGTATCTTATGTTTACACCTGCATTAAAACCTTTGTAAGAAAAATACGTAGAAGCAACACCTTCAATTACAGGGTTAGTATTGCCTACAGCAGATAAGATGGCAGCGTTATAATCATACGTGTATTGCCCGTCGGGCCTCAGGAACATTTCTCGCCCTGTGCCCGGATCTATGCCCAGCGATTTTGCAGCCCAGATATCGTCAGGACTATATCCATCGTTGAACTGCAGCAACTTGGTAGTTATAGTTTGGTTTTGCTGGTTCTGGGTATTTAATCCGGCAAGGGCTGAGCCCAATCCACTGTATTTACTTTTATAACTGCTTCCGGTTATATTCAGATTCCACACAATACGATCTTCTAATTTATAAATAGGTGAATAACCAATCTTAATTTCGCCCCCCAGGGTATTCATAGTACCTACATTAAAAGGGAATGCGACCAACCCTGTGGAGGAGGCAAGATCTACCGCAACTACTAGTGGATTGGTGCGCTTGTTATAGACGTTTATATACCCTGTAAGACGATCTTTGAAGAATGAAAAATCTATACCACCGCTAATTTGTGTTGTTTTTTGCGGAGCAAGATCAGGGTTACCATAAGTGCTTAATGTTACACCCTGTCCAAACTGGTTATAATTGGTGTTGGAATTATAATCGTAAGTAGAGGTAGAAGAGATAGAGGCATAGTTTTGATTACCCGTGACACCAATATTTCCATATACCCTTAAACGGTTAAGCCAGTTACGGTTTTTCAGCAGAGCTTCATTGTGAAGGTTCCATCCTAGTCCTGCTGACCAATATGGCGAAAATTGCCGGTTACTGCCAAATGCGGTTGAACCATCGAGCCTGTAAGAAGCATCCAAAAGAAACCGCTGATCATAAGCATAGTTGGCAGATAAAGTAGCATTCACTGATCTCGACACACTTGAAGATGCAGTAGGAGCCCCATTAGCCTGGTAACTATAGGCAAAACGCGGATTACCTGTGGCCCCTTCCGGAAAACCTTCTGCGATCATTTGCAATGCCCGGAACTCTCTGTTGTTAATTTCTGCCCTTGCGTTGGCCGTGATAGAATGTTTTTCGGCAAACACCTTTCCATAAGTAAGCAAAGCATTGGCCTGGTAAGAAAAATTATCGCGCTCATTTCTGGTATACTTTCCTTTTCTGAGTAACGGAATCTCTTCGAATGAGCTGTGTTCAGGGGCTAGGAACAAAGTACTTTCTGTAGCTCCTTTGATCAATTGCAGGCCTCCTGATAGTCGGATATCAGAGGTAATGTCATAATTCAGCTGTAAGTTGTTCTGTACCTCCAGATTGTTGTCTGAATTGATATTTGGCAATAAAGCATTGTAAAGGGGATTGGAAACCCTGAGTACCGTTCCTCTTGCTGTACGCGTCTGTTCTAAATAGGGAGAGGTAACATCCTTTTTAAAATAAGGATTTGCATTCACAAAATTTGAAAAAGAGCCATATGGGGTTTCATTTGCCTTGTATCCTCTAACAAACAAATTATTGTTGATGTTTATTTTTTTCTTTCTGTAGGTCAGGTTGATGTTTCCACTCCAGGTATCTCTTCCGGAGCCCTTCATCGCACCAGTCTGCGTTTTGTAGTTAACCCCTACCCCATATCTGAAACTATCATCTCCTCCCTGCGCAAAGATGGAATTGTTCTCTGAGAAACCAGTTCTTACCGGTTCATTTAACCAATAGGTATCTACTCCCTGCTCTACCAATTTTTTATGGTCATTATAGAGCTGATCGAGCTCAATCTGTGAGCTTACAGATCCGCTAGTTGTGATGTATCTTCCTGATAAAACTTCAAATTCCAATTTTTCTTTAGCATTCATCATATTGTATACCGATAACAGCGGCATTTCAACCCTGAAATCGTTTGAATAAGAAAACTGAAGTTTTCCTGGCTTTGGTTTAATGGTTTCCACAACAATTACCCCGTTTGATGCCCTTGCACCATACAAGGCGGTAGAGGCAGCATCCTTTAATATCGTAACCGAACCGATTCTGTTAATATCCAGATCGACAATGTTCTGTAAAGTAGTTTCAAAACCATCCAATATAAACAAGGGTTGGTTCGGATCCGCACCAAACTGATCTCTTAAGGTAGCAATTGGTACACTTGTTTTACCTCTGACCTCAATGTTTGGCAATACATTGGGATTCGCACCTGCAAGGTTATTTTCCATCTGGATAAATGATGGATCTAATGTTCGTAAACTCTGAATAAGATTATTATTGCCTATGCTTTTCAATTGGTCTCCACTAAAAGTTGCAGTAGCCCCGGTAAAACTATTCTTGTTACGGGTAATGCCTGTACCAGTTACAACAAATTCATTCATCAGCTTCTCGTCATCTTCCATAACAATAATCCGATAGCTTCCAGCAGGAAACCCAGGTAAATATTTCACTTCTTGCGTTTTAAAGCCTATATAAGAGATCTGTAGTACATCTTTTTCCGACTGCAGTACAATCCTGAATGTTCCATCCTGGCCTGTGGCCACCGCTCTGGTATCGGATCCTTTTATCCGGATGGAGGCCCCTCCTATTGGCTTATTGTTCTTATCCACAACCTTGCCCAGGAATACAATTGCACGCGTTAAAAGCGGCCGCGCATTCTGTACGATGATGGTATTCTGTTCAATCCTGTAAGATAAAGACTGTCCGGCAAAACAAAGGTCAAGCACCTCTTTTACAGAGGCATTTTTTACGTTAATGGTTACCGGATCTGCCTTGGAAAGCATGTTGGCATTGTAAAAGAAATCATAGCCGGTTTGTTTTCTGATGCTTTGTATGATCCGTTCAAGTGGAGCGCCTTTTTCCTTTAATGTAATCTGGGCATAGCTGGCTGCGCTAACCTGCAGAATTACAGTGGTCAATATGATAAAGGTCAGTTTCAATTTCAATGAAATATTGGCATACACACTGCCTTTTAAGCAATGCTTAAATGTCATGTAAAAATTCATACATTTGTTTAGTTTGGGTTTTTGTCCAATGTTTAGTAAAGTCGATTTATTTGAACAGGTTCACCCGAACAGCTACTCATCATGAGTAAAATACAATTCAGGGGCGTCGCAACCGCTCCTGGATTTTTTTGTTCAGGGTTACTGCAGTAAGTGTAGAACTATGGCATAACAGTAACCCTCCTTCCTTCTATCTTAAACTGAATAATGTCTGGTATAACCATTCTTTTCAGAACTTCCTCAATATTTTTCTGACGGGACATAAACCCCGTAAACTCTAATTTTTCCATCTCTGGAGGACAGATTACCTCTACATCATACCACCTGGCTATCTTCCGCATAATGCTACCTAACTCTTCGTTATCAAACGCAAAATCATTATTTACCCAGGCTATATCATTTTCTGCATTCACAAACCTGGTATTAAGTTTCTGGTTTTTCAGCATACTTTGCTCGCCTGGTCTCAATACCGTAGACACTTCTCCTTCCTTTATTTGCACCTTAACTTTACCTTCCAGCAAAGTAGTAGCAACATAACCATCTTCTTTATAAGCGCTTACATTAAAGTGCGTTCCTAATACCTCAACACTCTGTTCATTAGAAATCACTTTAAAAGGTTTTTCTTTATTATGCGTCACCTCAAAATAAGCTTCTCCTGTTAATTTGACCTCACGTTCATGACCCGAAAAAGCCACAGGGAAGGTTAAGGAAGACATGGCATTTAACCAGACTTTAGTACCATCAGGCAAGTTAACCTGGTATTGTCCGCCCTTCGGTGTAGTAACTGTATTGTACTCAACCGCCCTTGTTTCAGTACTTTTACCAACCTGGTACACCAGCTGCCCATCACTGGTTTTGGTTACTGTAATGCCCGATTGGCTGGCCAGGTTCCCATTTGCAGCATCGTTTAAAACTATCTTATCGCCATTTGCCAGGGTAAGAATGGCATTATTGCCACCAGGTACTATTTTGGCAGTTGCAGCATCCGCCGCCAGCTCTTTATCTTTCTTCTGAAAAAGTACCGCCAGCGTTACGCACAACATTACCGATGCAGCTGCAATCCATGGCCATAGCACAATGCGTTTAACCTGTTTCTGATGTACAGGCAATCCCAGCCATATCCTGGACTTTTCTTCTGCTATCGCCTCAGGTGTAAAATCGGGTTTAGTCTCATCCTCATATTCCAGGTACCAGCTTTCCAGTAACGCAATCTCTTCTGCGGTACAGCTGCCTTCTCTGTATTTCTTTAACAATTCCTTCGCTTCTCTATTCTGCATTACAATATTTAAAAATTACCCGTTTAAATGATAGACGGCGAGAACGGTAGGTATGGGGTAGAAAAAAATAATAAAAATTTAAAATTAATTTTATACAACCAAAAACAACATCATTCCAAGCTTTAAACGCAATATTTTGAGGGCATTATTTACCTGTTTCCGAACGGTCTGCTCTGATAAATTCAGCTGAAGGGCAATTTCTTTGTGGCTCATTACATGTTTGCGGCTCAGCTCAAACACTTCCCTCATTTTGGGAGGAAGCTCCGAGATCCCTTTTTCAATCAGGGCGGTCAGCTGCCGCTCCCTGACCTGATGGTCAGTAATGCAATATCCTGTCTCTATAAAATTTTGTAGTGAACTTACATATTTAGTTTCTACCTGCTGGTGGGCAATCACATCCATGATCCGGTTGCGCACCGAAGTATACAGGTAAGCTGCAAGACTGGATTTGATCTCCAATGCTTCCTTTTTATTCCAAAGCGCTGCAAAAAGTTCATGGATTACATCCTGGGCCTCATCCTTATCGCGCAGGCGCTGGCAGGCATGAATGTAAAGCTCCTCAAAATAACGGTTGTAAATAACGGTATAAGCGCTGGCATCACCTTCTTTAAGAAGGGTTATGAGTTCTGAATCTGAAAACGAACCATAAGCCAGCATATTCCTAAAATTAATTTCTACTTAAAATACCTGTTTTACCCAACATCTGCAAAATTAGCTGTTATTCTGACAATTGAACAATTTAAAATACAAGCCTACAAATTTTAGAAGGTTTCAAAAATAGTATAAAATGCCAGCAAGTTGATAAAAACACATCCGGATAATCAGATTTGCCCGTACCTTTACCAAATGTCCGGAATTTACATCCACATCCCTTTCTGCAAAAAGGCATGTACCTATTGCGATTTCCATTTCAGCACCTCATTGAAATATGCGGATGAAATGACGGATGCCATCTGCACAGAAATTGTTAAAAAGAAAGACCGGGTAAACGGGCAGGTGGGCAGCATTTATTTTGGTGGCGGAACACCTTCTGTACTTTCCTCCAAAGCATTTGAAAAGATCTTCGGCACCCTGGAGCAGCACTTTTCTGTTTCCTCGGATGCGGAAATTACCATTGAGGCCAATCCCGACGACCTCAACGCAAAAAAAATAGCAGAACTCAGACAGCTTCCAGTAAACCGCTTCAGCATAGGTATCCAGTCTTTTTTTGAAGAAGACCTGATCTGGATGAACCGCGCCCATAATGCCTCGGAAGCCGAAAGCTGCATTAAACGGAGCCAGGATGCGGGCTTTGAAAACCTGAGCATCGATCTTATTTATGGCTATCCTTTGCTTACAGATAACAAATGGCTCAGCAACATTCAAAAAGCCATTGCATTTCAGGTACCGCACATTTCGGCCTACTCCCTAACCGTTGAGCCACGCACCGCATTGGCCAGTGCGATCAAAAGAGGTAAACAAACACCGGTAAACGATGAACAAAGCGCCACACAGTTCCTAACACTTACAGAAAAACTTCAGGAAGCAGGGTTTGAGCACTACGAAATCTCCAATTTCAGCAAACCAGGAAAATATGCGGTACACAACACCAATTACTGGCGGGGCATCCCTTACCTGGGCATTGGCCCTTCGGCCCATGGCTTTGACGGACAAGCACGTTACCTGAATATCGCCAATAACGCAGCGTATTTAAACGCACTGCAAAGTGGCAACCTGGCCGAAAGCATTGAAAAACTGGATATTTACGACCGCTTCAACGAGTACATCATGACCTCTCTGCGTACCATGTGGGGCAGCAGCTTGCAGAAAATAACAGCAGATTTCGGAAAGGAGTTCTTAGCAGATACACTGAAAAACAGCAGGCCTTTTGTAGAAAAAAAATGGCTGATGAACCACAACGAGCACCTAATCCTGACTAAAGAAGGAAAGTTGTTTGCAGATCATATTGCCTCAGAATTATTTTTAATACCCGACGATCATCATTAAACTACAATACCATGAACAATAAAGTCATCTGGATTACCGGCGCATCTTCAGGCATTGGCGAAGCCTTGGTCTATGCTTACAGCAATGCAGGCGCCAAACTGATCATTTCGGCCCGTAACCGCGACGAACTTTACAGGGTTAAAAGTGCTTGTAAAAGTCCGGTTAATATTCATGTCCTCCCGCTTGACCTGGAAAAAACAGAGCTGCTTGCTGATAAAGCCCAGGAAGCCATACGCATCTATGGCTATATCGACATGCTCATCAACAGTGGCGGCATCAGTCAGCGTAGCCTGGCCCTGGAAACCCAGCTGCAAACCGAGCAACGGCTGATGAATGTGAATTTTTGGGGTACGGTTGTACTGAGCAAGGCTGTATTACCAGCTATGATTGCCAACGGAAGCGGCAAGATCGTTTGCATCAGCAGCCTGGTAGGCAAATTTGGCACACGCTTGCGGTCCGCCTACTCGGCTTCCAAGCATGCATTACATGGTTATTTTGATTCCCTTCGTGCAGAGGTATTCGACAAAAACATCCAGATCAGCATCATATGTCCCGGTTTTATCAAGACAAACGTATCTGTAAATGCGCTGACCGGCAATGGCAGTCCGCAGGGAACGATGGACGCTGGTCAGGCCAGTGGAATGCCGGCATATGAATGCGCCAGACAAATCATACAGGCCATTCAGCAGCACAAAGAAGAGGTCTACATCGGTGGTAAAGAGGTAAAAGGAGTATGGTTTAAACGCCTCTTCCCCCTGCGTTTTTCCCGGTACATGAGAACCGCACAGGTCACACGCTGATTAATCGGCAACGCACCTGAAACCGGTATTCTCCAGGCCTGTATCTATGGATGATTTCATTTTTGAACTCACCCTGTAACCTTTGCAGTAAGAAGAGTGACACATAAATGATCCTCCCCTGATCACTTTCTTTGGAACTGTGGGCTCTTCAGGATCGTAGCTTTTTACCGGCCCCTTAGGATTATTTACAGTGCCTTTTAAAGTTTTATAATAGTCAGCCGTATACCAGTCGGCCGTCCACTCCCATACATTTCCGGCCATATCGTACAATCCGAAACCATTTGCGGCAAAGGATTTGACAGGTGCAACACTCGAAAAGCCATCTGTTTTTAAGTCGTTGTAAGGAAATTCTCCCTGCCAGGTATTGGCTTTGAGCTTACCCTTGTCCAATGCTTCATCTCCCCATGGATATTTCTTGCCTTTCAACCCGCCTCTGGCAGCATATTCCCACTCGGCCTCTGTTGGTAACCTTTTGCCCGCCCATTTTGCATATGCTGCAGCATCTACCCACGAAACCTGGGTTACCGGATAATTTTCTTTACCAATGATATTGCTTTTTGGCCCCTGAGGATGTTTCCAGCATGCTCCTGCAGTCCAGCTCCACCATTGCGAAACATCATTAATGTTTACACGTCCGGCGGGCTTCCTGAACGTTAAAGAGGCGGGCTGCAACAATTCTTCTGCAGGCTTTGGTGTTCCTGGGGGCAGTTGTTTTTTGAGTTCCTCCCAATCTGGTTTGCGCTCTGCCTGTGTGACATAGCCGGTGGCCTTTACAAAACGGGCAAACTGGGCATTGGTTACTTCGGTTTCATCTATCCAAAAGCCCTTTACCGACACCTGGTGTGCAGGATATTCATCTGCCCGTCCTTCCTGATCGGCCGCTCCCATGATAAAACTACCCGTAGGGATAAACTTCATTCCGGTATGAGATGCTTTGCCTTCTCCTGTACCAGAGCCCAGTGAATCTATTGGGGTAAGTGAACCAAACCTTTTGGGCAGCTTGGCATCACAACAACTGGAATCTGCTTTCCCTGTAGTATCAACCGCACTGTTCATGGTACTGTCAACGTTCCCACCGCCAGCTGTATTTCGCTGGTTACAGGCGGCAATTGCAGCCACCGCCAGCAAGGATAAAATAATTCTTTTCACCCGACTAAAATAAGGATAAATTAAATAGGGCAGAAAAAGCTAGCGCATTACACCGATTTTGTTACCTTCCCAATCCGGGAACAAGACCTTATCGTTATTGATATTCAAGTGTTTATCAGCCACCTCGCTAAATACACTTCTGAAATCGGTGGTCACCGCCAGGTCTCTTCCATCTTCCAGGTTTTCTACGGCAAGCGGGTTTACCAGTCCGTGTACCAATCCTCCGTTTACGCCATTGCCCAGAATAAAATTGCAGGACCCACGGCCATGGTCTGTTCCACCGGTACCATTCTGCTTTACCGTACGGCCAAATTCTGTCATGGTCATCACCGTCACGTCATCCTGATAAGTACCCATATCTGCCCAGAAGGCCATAATACTATTGCTCAGGTCGTTCACGTTCCTGGCAAAAATCCCTGTTTCTGCGCCCTGGTTAAAGTGGGTGTCCCAGCCACCTGATTCAGCAAAAGCGACTTCCATTCCTACATCCATTTTAATTAACTGGGCAATCTGTTTCAATGAATTGCCCAGCGCAGTATTCGGATATACCGCATTGTTTGATGGTCTATAGTTTTTTGTATCCACCTTCTGCAGCATTTTTATCGCATCAAAACTCTCTTTTCCGGTTTCCTTCAGCAAACCCGATGAAGTCGTATCGTATAGATCCTCGAAGCTTTTTGCAGCCATATTTGCTCCCTTCACATTTCCTCTCAGCTGAATGTTAAAATCCTGAAGGTTGCTGATGGCCACTGCCGGGTTTTCGCCATAGAACGACCTTGGCAACGAAGAGGTTAGACTCACTCCCTGAAAAGGTGTAGCGGCATCATGGCCTAACAAACCTACTGCCCTGTTTAACCAGCCGCTCTCGGTCCCTTTCCGGAAAGGTGTCCCCGATTCCATAAAATCCTGGGCATCAAAATGCGAACGGGTACTATTGGGCGATCCGATACCATGTACAATGGCCATTCTTTTTTCCCTGAACATCGGCTCAAAAGCAGCCATCGAAGGGTGCAGTCCGAAACGGCCGTCCAGATCAATTAAAGGTGTCCCCTTTCCGTTTCCCCTCGCCGCGTCCATAAACAGGGTAGGTCTTGCCGCTTTTAAATATTTATCTGTAAAAGGTGTTACTGCCATCAGGCCATCCATGGCACCGCGCTGAAAAATACACACCAGAATCTTTTTCCTTTTAAACAAACCCGGCGCTTTTGTTCCGGCTACAGCTTCTGCCAAAAAACCTGGGATACCACCCAATCCTATACCAAACAGGGCCAGTCCGCCAGCTTTAATAAATCCTCTTCTTGAAGTCATGATGATCGTATTTTAAGGTTTACTTACGTTGAAATTCAGGAGAGCCGATAATTACACCTACCACCTGGGCCAGCATCGTATTGTTGCCTGTTGCCATAGCCAGGGCGTCTGCATTTTTACCATACGCTTTTTTACCCGGCTTTCCTTTAAGGTTTTTGCCGGCAGCCATCATTCCCTCCTCCTCATTTGTCATGGTATCCATGGTTGCAGGAGGTGTTGCTTTGGCGGCTGCGCTTTCTACCTTGTTCGCCAGGTTAGGGTCATTTAACATTGGTTTCAACCGTTTAACCGTTTCTTCCAGGTTCCGCTCAGGCATAATGAGTTTACTATAGGTAACCAGGGCCGCATCGCTGCTTTCCGGTTCATGGTTGTCGTTCAAAGAAGCCAGGTTGATCTTAATTCCCGGGATACGTTGCGTAGCCAGTGCCAGCCCGAAATTCATCCGGTTCAACAAAGAACCCGTATTGATCCAGTACTGTCCGCGGTCAGGAAAACCGGTTGGGGCCTGGTAATAGTACATCCTTTGACCCATTTTATTGATCCAGGCATAAAGCTGATAAGGCTGTGTAATCTCTGCATTGAGGCTACGGACCGCACTGATTGCCAGTTCAAACGGTGATTTGGTTTTCTCTCTCAGCGCCTCCTTGTTCCAGAACTCGGGGGCACAGACCATGGCAATCATTACCTGTTTAATATCGCCATCTGTCCGGGTAAATGCTCCGGCCATTTTATCGACCAGCTGCTGGGAAGGGTTATCGTTCACAAACCTTGTAGCCAGTTTTTTGGAAATGAATTTGGCGGTAGAAGGATGGTGGGCCAGCATCGTAAGGAGTTCAACGCCTTCCTCATACCCTCTGTTTGCAGGGAAGCGTTTACCCAACACCACCTTCTCCCCATTGTCATGGCGCGTAGGGACGAAAAGGAAGTCACCATCATGTACGTAGCCACGTTTTTCAAGGGTACTTTCGCCAACCCGTTCCATCAGGTTTTTGGCGGCCGATCCGTAGCCATTCTCGCCCATGGGCGCTATTGTCCAGCCGGTCAGTATCCTTGCGGCCTGGGTTACATCATTTTGGGTATAACCACCATCTACGCCTAAAGTATGGAGTTCCATTACTTCACGTGCGTAATTTTCATTTAAACCGCCCTGTTTTTTCTTATTGGCCTGTAATTTTTTCAGCGCTGGCGAGTTTGCCATTAATTTTGCCCGGGCCGCCTGGCGTTTTTTGGCCATAGGCCCTTCGCCCATCTGCATTTCCAAAGTGTTATTTGCTGCAGCAGGCTGCCCGCTACTTGAAAAATTATCCAGGTACATCAGCATGGCTGGTGATTTTGCCGTAGCCATCAGCAAAGTCTGGAATTTGCCAGTAACGTTCGGGCGGATCACATCACGTTCATATGCCGGAACAAATGAGGCACATTGGTTCTTTGTTAAAGAAACATTAAAATGGTTGAACCAGAAGTCTGTCAGCAATTCATGCAGCTGGTTATTGGTATAAGCAGCCCTTAATATTTTCTGGTTAAAAAACTGGCGGTAAAGTTCCTGTTGCGGTTTATAGCCTTTGGAATCCATATAGGCCTTCACCTGCTGCCGGTATTCCTTCCCATCAGCTTTGTTTACAGAGTCTTTGTCAATAAAACCTTCCTTAACAGCCATCCTTACAGCCTGTCCTGGGCGGGGATATTTATTTTCAACCTCGGTATTGCTCAGGTTGATGTCCTCGTATTGTTTCAGTTTCCCATCAAGCAGCTGATCGGCCTGTTGCCCATCCAGTTGCTCTTTAAACCATTTTTCCAGGCCGGTCTTTACCACTTCATCAATATCCTCTGCTTTGGCCCCATAGGTAAACCTGCTGAGCAGGTGCGCTGCGGCCTGTCGCTCGGTAAGTCCCGCCTGCTTATACGGGAATGCAAACTTCACAGCTGCCGGCTTCTCTTTTTGAAAAGAGGAGCACAGCACTGCGATAAATAATACTAAACCAAAAGAATAGAGAACTTTAGCCGGTGCTTTCATACCATGTTTATCTTGATTACAATGCTATGACACCGGAAGTTTGCGAAGGTTTAAAGATCAGGCATCCGGAATTTCTGGTTCTACCAGTTTAATGAGTTTTTCCAGGGATTCCTGCCAGCCCAGGTAACACATTTCGGCAGGGATCACGGCTGGGATATTCTCCTGCAATACCCTCAGTTCAGTACCTACAGATGTTTTTTGAAGCCATACAGAAGTAGTCATTACTCCTGGCAGGTTAGGATCGTCAAATTTGTCTGTGTATTTAATAAACTCGTTTGGCTTCAGCTCTAAGTACTCTCCGCCAAAGGAATGGCCGTTACCGGTTGTAAAATTGTGAAAGGACATTTTAAAAGTACCACCTACACGAACATCCATATTGTGTACGGTACAAAGAAAACCATATGGCGGCAGCCAGGAGGCAATGGCCAGGGTTTCGGTAAAGGCCCGATAAACCTTTTCAGGTGAGGCCTTAATTACTCTGTGCAATGAAACTTTGTTTTCTGACATGGTCTTTTTCTTTTTGTTGTTTAACAAAGATGCCAGTAAAAACAGACATTTAACAGGGTAATATACGACAATTTAAAGTGCATTTGCGACAAAACACAGTGATAACGAGGTAAGAAAATCACAAAGCTAAACCCTGACTTTTTTACGGCATTTGTCAGAATTATTCCATTTTTCTTGCAAAGGTTACCTTTCGATTTCCCGATTATATAGTTTTGTTTCATCTTCATCTTAACTCTAAATTCATATGAAGTTTAACCTGACTCCAATCGATATCGTTGATGACATCAGCAAAGCGGATTTTGAAAAAAACTACCTGAATGCCCGCAAGCCATTGATCATAAAAAACATGTCCAAAACCTGGCCTGCATATGAGAAATGGAACCTGGATTACATGAAAAACATAGTGGGCGACAAGACTGTACCCCTGTACGACAGTTCAAAGGCTGACCCCTCCAAGCCTATTAATGCATCCGCAGCTGAAATGAAATTTGAGGATTACATTGAACTCATCAGAAATACCCCCACCGACCTTAGGATATTTTTATTTGACCCGATTAAACACGCCCCTAAATTGCTAGACGATTACCGGGCTCCTAAAGAATTAATGGGCGGTTTTTTGGACAGCTATCCAAATATGTTTTTTGGGGGAAAAGGTTCTGTAACCTTCCTGCATTACGACATAGACCTTGCACATATCTTCCATACCCATTTTAACGGGCGTAAACACGTGATCCTGTTCGAAAACAAATGGAAAGAACGCTTATACCAGATCCCCTACGCCACCTATGCCCTGGAAGATTACGATGTAGAACGGCCTGATTTTGAGAAATTTCCGGCATTAAAGGGCGTTCAGGGTGTGGAGGCCTTTCTGGAACATGGCGATACCTTGTTTATGCCTACGGGTTACTGGCATTGGATGAAATACCTGGACGGTTCTTTTTCTATAAGCCTGAGGGCCTGGGATAAATCCTGGGTTGTAAAAGCCAAAAGCCTATACAACCTTACCCTTCAGCGTAAGTTTGATGATTTTATGAAAGCCAATTTCAGGGAAAAATACATGAACTGGAAAGAAGAACTGGCCATAAAAAGAGCTAATAAAGCCTTGGCAAAACAATGGCCCGCATAAACGGCGGGTTTGATGCACATCATCTATGAAATTGTAAATTTTAATTTACATTTGTTGTAAATAAGGTCGGCAGCAAGCATTGAGCCGCTTCCATGTACCTTATCATAGAATGATATGAGCTTTATTTTAAAGCCGGTAGATACCGTTGAGAGCATTAGCCCTGCTGATTTTAAAAAAAATTACCTGGATGCACGCCGTCCGCTGATCATTAAAGGCCTGACCAAAACATGGCCTGCCCGCGAAAAATGGGATACTGAATATCTGAAAAAGATAGGCGGAGACATTACCGTAAGCCTGATGGACAATTCCAAGGCCGACCCCTCCAAGCCCATCAATGCCTCGGTTGCAGAAATGAAATTCGGAGATTACCTCGATCTGATCAAAAGGGAACCTACAGAACTTCGTATATTTTTCTTTAACCTATTCAAACATCATCCCGACCTGATCAATGACATCGTCATCCCGAAAGACCTGATGGGCGGCTTTATAGAGAGCATGCCGGCCATGTTTTTTGGCGGCTCCAATTCTGTTACCTTCCTGCATTACGATATAGATCTGCCCCATCTTTTCCATACCCATTTTGGCGGCAGAAAACACATCATCCTGTTCGACAACAAATGGAAAAAAAGGCTTTACTGTATTCCAAATGCAACTTATGCGTTGGAAGACTATGATGTAGCCAATCCCGACTTCGAAAAATTCCCGGCACTGAAAGGTGTGGAGGGATATGAAGTATTTCTGGAACATGGCGATACCCTGTTTATGCCAACAGGTATGTGGCACTGGATGAAATACCTCGACGGTTCCTTCTCTTTGAGCCTGAGGGCCTGGGATGCCTCCATTACCCGCAAAGCACAAAGTGTGTTTAACCTGGCTGTAAAAGGAGGACTGGACAGTGTGCTTAAAATGGCTTTCAAAGCCCCATATGCTAAATGGAGAGAACGCCTGGCTATCAAAAGAGCGGAAAACGCACTGGCTGAAGGCAGTCCGAAGTAAACTATACCTTACGGTCTTTTTACAAGCGGATAACATTACTGCGCGCACAAACTTTTACCTTCGGTAATTCGTTTATACTGAATACATGAGAGGGTTCCGATTTTCTGATTTTAAACCTGACGACCTGCCAAAAGGCGGTTTTGAGGAATTGCTGAAGCTGTTTACCCAGTTGCTCAATTACACCGCAGGTGATGCCGGGGAAACCCTTGCCTGGATGAATGAGCTGGATAAGCAGTACAAGTTTACCAACAATGAGTATGGTATGGGCGATTTTATAGAGGAGCTGAAGGAAAAGGGCTACCTGCAGGAAAACCCTGCCAATGGCAACCTTAGCATAACTGCCAAAACAGAACAGACCATTCGCCAATCGGCGCTTGAAGAAATCTTTGGCAAGCTAAAAAAGGCAGGAAAAGGGAACCATAACAGCAACATTTCAGGAATCGGTGAGGAAAAAAATGCCGACAGAAGGGAATATACTTTTGGCGATAGCCTGGATCAGATAGACATGACCGCCTCTATACACAATGCCCAGATCAACCATGGCATTGGCAACTTTACCCTTACCGAGCGCGATCTGGAGGTAGAAGAAAAGGATTATAAAACCCTTACCTCTACCGTACTCATGATTGATATTTCCCATTCTATGATCCTGTATGGAGAAGACCGCATTACACCGGCAAAAAAAGTAGCTATGGCGCTGGCAGAACTCATCAATACCCGGTATCCTAAGGATACCCTGGATATTGTAGTTTTTGGAAACGATGCCTGGCCCATTACCGTAAAAGACCTGCCTTATTTGCAGGTTGGCCCTTACCATACCAATACCTTTGCAGGGCTGGAGCTGGCCACGGACCTGCTGCGCAGACGCAAAACGCACAACAAACAGATCTTTATGATTACCGATGGCAAGCCTACCTGCCTGAAAGAAAACGGCCGCTATTATAAAAACAGCGTAGGACTCGACAGAAAAGTGATCAGCAAAACCCTGAACATGGCAGCCCAGTGTAAGCGCCTGGGAATTCCTATTACCACCTTTATGATTGCCAAAGACCCCTATTTGCAGCAATTTGTAAGGGAGTTTACACAAATCAACGGCGGAAGGGCATTTTATAGCTCACTGAACGGATTGGGAGAATATATTTTTGAAGATTACATTAAGAACAGGAGAAAGACAGTCAGATAATGGACCATATCAATATCAAAACACTTGGAGCATTAAAAGCCTCCAATTACACCCCGCTTTCCGTTAAAGAAGAACTGCGTAAAAACCTGATCAGGCAGTTGCAGGATAAAGATGCCGGTTTTGACGGCATTTTAGGATACGATGAAACGGTAATACCAGAGCTGCAAACGGCCATCTTATCCCGTCACAACATCCTGCTGCTGGGCTTACGCGGACAGGCAAAGACCCGTATTGCGCGTTTAATGGTGAACCTGTTAGACGAATACATCCCATACGTCAGCGGCAGCGAGATTTTTGACGATCCGTTGAACCCCATTTCCTGGTATGCCAAACATGAGCTTATGATACATGGCGACAATACGCCCATCAGCTGGCAGCACCGTTCGGAACGCTATACCGAAAAACTGGCCACTCCGGATGTAACGGTTGCCGATCTGATTGGTGATGTAGACCCCATTAAAGCAGCTACGCTTAAACTGACGTACAACGATGAAAGGGTAATCCATTTCGGACTGATCCCAAGGGCGCACCGCAGCATTTTTGTAATCAACGAGCTACCCGATCTCCAGGCACGCATACAGGTTGCGCTATTTAATATGCTTCAGGAGAAAGACATACAGATCAGGGGCTTTAAACTGCGCCTGCCGCTCGATGTTCAGTTCGTGTTTACCGCAAATCCTGAAGATTATACCAATCGCGGATCTATTGTGACCCCACTAAAAGACCGTATTGAAAGCCAGATCCTTACCCATTACCCTAAAACCATTGCCATTTCCAGAAAGATCACTTTCCAGGAAGCCAGGATCAGTGCAGAACAGACACAACGTATTGAGGCCGATGGGCTCGTAAAAGACCTGGTGGAGCAGGTTGCATTTGAAGCCCGAAAAAGTGAATTTATTGACCAGAAATCCGGGGTCTCGGCAAGGCTCACCATATCGGCTTATGAGAACCTCATCAGTACCGCTGAACGCAGGATGCTCATCAACAGAGAGAAAACCACAGTGGTACGCCTGTCCGATCTTACCGGCATCATTCCGGCTGTAACCGGAAAAATTGAGCTGGTATATGAAGGAGAGCTGGAAGGCCCTGCAAAAGTAGCCAATACCCTGATCGGAAAGGCCATTAAAAGCCTGTTTACCCGTTATTTCCCCGATCCCGAAAAGGCAAAGAAAAGCAAATCTGCAAACCCTTACTTAAACATAACTGAGTGGTTCACCGAGGGGCACAGCCTGGATATCTCGGATGACCTGAGTGCTGCACAATACAAAAAGGAATTGATGAAAGTTGCAGGGCTCAAAGACCTGGTAAAGAAATTTCATCCCAAGTTAAGTGAAAACCAAACCCTGCTGCTTATGGAATTTGTGCTGCACGGCCTGGCCGAATATTCCCAATTGAATAAAAACTATCTGGAAGGTGGCTTTGGGTTCTCAGACATGTTCGATAGCCTGTTTAATTTGGATCTTGAACAAGACGACGACGAGGAAAATTATGGGTAGGTTATCAATCATTCTGTTCTTCTGTGCCTTCCTGCTGGTGTTCGACTATTACTGTTTTCGCGCCATATTAAATACTTTTAAAAAATGGAAGCCCGGTACCAAAAAGATATTCGGCATTTTATGGTGGACTTATACGATATGCCTGCTCCTGGGGGTTTTTGCCAGCATATACCTTAATCTTTACCTCACTGTAAGAGCGGTGATCCTTGTGGCCTTTTTCCTTACTGTAGTTTGTAAAATGGTGATGCTGCCCTTCCTGCTCATCGACGATCTCCGCAGGCTAACCATCAGGTTAAAGCGTCCGCGCAAAACAACGGCAACCAGGGCTCCCCAGGAAAACATCAGCCGTTCTGCCTTTTTAATGAAAGCAGGACTGGTTACAGCGGCCATTCCACTGGCCTCGTTAAGCTGGGGCGTGATATCCGGGGCCTACGACTATAAAATAAAACGCCGTAAACTGGTATTGCCCAATCTGCCCAAGGCATTTGACGGCATAAAAATGGCGCAGATCTCCGACATTCATTCCGGCAGTTTCTATAACAAAAAAGCCGTAATGGGCGGAGTAGAGCTGCTACTTGGCGAAAAGCCCGACTTCGTCTTCTTTACAGGCGACCTGGTGAACGATATGGCTTCCGAAATGCGCAACTACCAGGACATTTTCAATAAAGTAAAGGCTCCCCTGGGTGTGTATTCTACCCTTGGCAACCACGATTATGGTGACTACCACTACGGCAGAACCCCATCGCCAGCCAAAGCAAAAAACCTGCAGGATGTAATCAAAACCCATAAAATAATGGGCTGGGACCTGCTCATGAACGAAAACAGGCGGTTAAAAGTAGATGGGGAAGAAATCGGGATCCTGGGCATAGAGAACTGGGGCATGGGCCGCTTCCCTAAATACGGGAAAATGGAACTTGCAGTACAGAATACCGACGACCTGCCCGTAAAGCTGCTCCTGTCGCACGACCCCTCACATTGGCGCGGGCAGGTACTTGAAAAGTATCCGCAGATTGATGCCATGTTCAGCGGGCATACCCATGGGATGCAGTTTGGTGTGCGCACCGAGCATTTCCAGTGGAGCCCTGTACAATATATCTATAAAGAATGGGCGGGCTTATACCGGGAACAAAACCAGCAACTGTATGTAAATGTGGGCTATGGTTTTTTAGGTTACCCAGGAAGAGTTGGAATTTTGCCGGAAATAACGATATTTGAGTTGACACGGGCCTAAATCCAAATATCCTGCTGCACATGATCAAAAAAGTGCTCTTGCCTATTCTTGATTTTTTGCTTTTCAGCAACCTGTTTATTGCCATATGCGCAGTAGCCCAGGGATTGGTAACCTATCACCTCCTACATGCAAAACCAGATAAATACATTCTGGCCATTATCTTTTTCGGCACGCTGAGCATTTACAATTTCAGCATGCTGCTGTCCAAACCCAAAAATCCCGAAGACTCTCCTTTTGCAAGGGTAAGGTGGATCTTTTCCCATCACCGGCTCATCATCTCCATTACGCTCATTTCTATGCTCTGCCTCATCCCGCTGGGCCTGCTGTACCTCAGCATTGAGGCCCAGCTGCTCATGATCTTTACCGCAGTGCTGGCCCTGGGCTATAATGTTCCTTTTTTAACCCTGAACAACCAAAAGATCGGCCTCAGAAATATACCCGGCATCAAGTTGTTCCTGATTGCATTGGTGTGGTCTGTAAGCTGCGTGCTGCTGCCTGTGGTAGAACTGGAACACAATTACCAGATCAACATTTCATCAGCAGAAACCTTATTGCTGGTCGCCAAACGTTTCCTCTTTATTGCGGCCATTACCATACCGTTCGACATACGGGACCTCTTCCAGGATAAACTATATGCGTTAAAGACTATCCCCGTAATGCTGGGAGAAAAAAAGGCCTACATCTTCTGTCAGTTCCTGCTTGTGGCTTACCTGGTACTGCTCATCCTGTTTAACCAGACCGTAAATATAGATACCATTGGTCTCACGCTAACCCTATTGCTCACAGGCTGGCTGATCTTCAAGTCCAACATCAAAAAGAATGAATACTACTATTTCTTTTACCTGGATGGCACTATGCTGCTGCAATACCTTGTACTTGTACTGATCAGCTTTATCAGTTAAGCCGGGTTAAAACGATAACCTACCCCCCTTACAGTTTGCAGCAATTGCGGATTATCCGGGTTTAATTCTATCTTTTTACGCAGGCGCACAATATGCATGTCAAGTGTACGGGTATTCACATCGGAATTATATCCCCATACCACCAGCATCAGCTCATCCCGGTTGATAACCTTATTCGGGTTCCGCAAAAAGTACAACAATATCCGGTTTTCCAGGATTGTAAGTTCTATCTTTTTACCTTCCCTGAACAAGGTGTGGATATTAGGATGGTGCTCCATATTGCCAAAGCGGTGCACTTCAGAACGTTCATTGTTTAAAATAAATTTCACCTTACTATCCAGCATAGCTACCAGTACGTCCATGTTAAAAGGCTTGCTCACATAATCAGAAACTCCAAAATTATAGGCATCGATCTTATCCACGTCCTGGGCTTTGGCGGTCATCATAATGATCAGGTTGTCAAATCCCTGCTTACGTACCTCCTCGCAAACCTGTGCACCCTGTTTTCCGGGCAACATCCAGTCCAACAAAACAATATCAGGTTTTTCCGATAGGATGACCCTTTCCGCAGCTTCTCCATCGCCCACCTCCGAAACCTCATATCCTTCGGCCTTTAAACGATGTACCACTAAAAAACGTAAATTTTCATCGTCCTCAACAATCAGTATTTTAACTCCTTTCGACATAGTATTAATCATTATATGGTAGTACAATTTTAAATTCTGTTCCTTTGTTAACCTTGCTCCTCACTGTAATTTCGCCTTTCATAAAGTTAACCAGTTCCTTACAGAAAGCCAAGCCCAAGCCCACACTACCGTTCTGGTTGTACTGGTTCTGGATGCGGAAAAACTTCTTAAATATATTATTAATTTCTGAGGCGGGGATACCGATCCCCTGATCAGCAAACCTGAATACTACCTTTCCTTTGATCAGCCTTGCACTGATGTGCAGTTTTTTCCGCTCTGCAGGTGAGTATTTATAAGCATTTTCAGCCAGGTTATCGAACAAGCTGCCCAGCAGCACCGGATCGGTAACAAAGGTTTTGAATCCCGAAACCTCGTAAGTAAAATCAAAGTCGGGGTGCTTTAAGCGGTGTGCCTCAACGGTGCTTTCCATAAAATCAACAATCCTGATTTCGTCGCGGTTCAGCGCTATTGACTTATTTTCTATCTGTGTAAAGGCCAGCAACTTATTCATCAGTCCATTCAGCTTATCGGCCTCTTCGTCCAGGATCTTACCATATAGTTTCAGCTCCCTGTCTGTCAGCACCGTAGCGCTTTTAATGTTGTTCCCCGCAATTTTTATCACACTGACGGGCGTCTTGAATTCATGCGTCAGATTGTTTACAAAATCGTATTGCAGTTTAAACATCTTCTGGTTAATGTTCAGGTTACGGTAAATGAGAAAAGCCACCAGTACAACAATGCCATAAAACAAGAGCAATGCAAGTGCTATTGGTAAAAAATAGCTGAAGACTTCCTTTTCTATGAAAGATTTTGAGGAAATAAAATAAAGCTTATAGTCTGAAAACGGCCCGGGCAACGTAATCTCCGTACTGAGGTACACCTCAGTGGTATCCAGAGGGTCGTAAGTAAGCGGCTCAATTTTAATGTACTGGTAAAGCAGCGGCCTGGTATTTACAATCTTTATTTTATAAGGGTCGAGCTGAAAGGAAAGCATATCCTGCTGGTAAACAGGATTAGCATCCAGGCGGTTTCGCATCATGTGTTTATATGCCTTCAGGTCTTCCAGTCTTGGGATGTTCAGGTAAGTGATCTTGTTGGAACGCACGTTACTGAAATTGCTAAACAACTCATCCTGCCCCGGCACACGTGTAGTATCCAGGCTTTCAATGTAAGATACCAGTTTCAGGCCTAATGCATTAAAATCATCGCCCACTATAAAATTACGGGTATTGTTCCTGGAAAAAAGCTGCACAGAATCCAGGGGTACCAAGCTGCCAAACTGATAGATGTTTTTAGGTCCAAAAGAGAATTTCCCAATATTCAGCCCATCGCTAACCGGAGTGTTGCTCACCTCGGAGTCATAAAAAACAACCTTTGAAACAAAAGGGTATTCCAGCAATACCGTATCTACAAAGCTGGCCGCTGTGGCCGAATCCAGGTATCCATTGTAAAAAGAAACCTCAGGCAGCTTTTTCTGAAAAAAATCGTTATAAGGTTTGATGCTCTCTTCCAATACGTTTACTTTTTCGGAAACAAACTCGTTTTCGATGTATTTTGTGCTGAACCTGTAGGCTAGCCCAAGGGACAGCAGGAACAGGACAGACATCAGCACGATGAAGGTAAGTATCAACGAAAAATTCTTACGGTAACCGTTTCTTTTTTCTGAAGCCATGTGTGAATTTACTTCCTTTTCAGGTTAACTTCTAAAAATTCTTCCAGGGCGGTATAAAATTTATGCCTTACATCGGGGTTTCTGCCAAAGATCACATCCCCATCGGTTTCCAGGTAGGTGATGCTGACATTTCTTTTCTTAAGGTTTTTTACAAACTGTATAGCCTCACCCGAATTGTTGTTCGGGTCGTTGATATTTTCGGCCAGCAGCACCGGTGCATTGATCTTATCGGTCTGGAACAGCGGCGAAACCTGCCTCATCCTGTCCATATCCTTTACCGGATTGCCTATGACCTCGTAATACATCTGCAGATTGGGTTTTTGGTATGGAGGGATAGATTTCAGATAAGTAAGCAGGTTGATCACCCCTGAATTTGAGGCAGCACAGGTGTACATCCCCTTGCTCAGGTACAGGCCGTTTAAAGCGATATAACCACCAAAACCACTACCATATAGGGCAATTCTTTTAGGATCGGCAATTTTTTTACCGATCAGCCATTTCACACCATCGTCAATGTCATCCTGAATTTTCCCGCCCCACTCTTTAAAACCAGCTGCGGCAAATGTTTTCCCATAACCGGAAGAACCCCTGTAGTTAACCTGAAATACCGCATACCCTCGGTTGGCCAGGAACTGAACTTCAGGATTATAACCCCACAGGTTTCTCTGCGCTGCAGCATCATGCGGCAATACCACTACAGGCAGGTTTTGTGCAGCCTTATTTAAAGGCAAGGTAATGTAACCATGAATCCTTAGACCATCACGCGAAATATAGCTTACCGGTTTCATTTCGCAGAGCTCATTTTCTTGAAGGGAAGCATTAAAATCACTCAGCTTTCTCAGCTTGCCCGTATTGGCAAAATACAAATAATAAGAACCCGGGTTACGGTCGGTAAAAGTCCGGAGTATAAATACACTCTCTGCCTCATCCATATCAAATATCCTGGTCTCTGTTTTCGGTAAAAGCTTATCCAGATTGCTGTAAAGCTGCTTCACAGAATCGTCCAGAAAGTGCTTCTCCTTTTTCCAGGTTTCATACACCACAAAAGAAAGCTTTTGCTTTTTCTTTGAATATTGGGCATCAGTGATGTTCAGCGTATCGTTACAGAAAATATTCTTTAGTTCTTTTCCGGTATTGCAATCCACCTCTACCAAAGCGGTTTTATCCCGGTTCACATCAGATATAGCATAAATCACATTTGGCCGCTGGTGGTCAAAAGCCACGGGATGAAAGGTGTCCTTAAAATTACTGGTCAGCACCTTTTTGAAGGCCTCGCTTTCATTTTCCCGGTAAAGTATGGTCGAATTCACCCCATCACTGCTTACCGCCAGGCGCAGTTTGCCTTCTGAATCCGTACGCCAGTCTACAATATTTCCCGGGTTCTTAGCGGCCATCTCCATCTCCCCGTTCCGCACATTTAAGCGGTAAACATCAAAAACCGTCGAATCTCTTTTATTGGACGAAACCAGCAGGTATTTATCGTCGATCAGCTGGTCTTCAATTACCTTTAAGCGGCTTTTATCATTATTCAGTAACTGCCGCTCATTTTTTCCATCTTTGTCAATAATGAAGATATCCGATTGGCGCTTAGCGGCATCAATTTCCTTGTAATAGATCAGTTCATTGTTGCTTACCCAGAAATAAAACACGATGCTCTTGTTTTTCAGGTGCGTAATACTTTTGCCCCTTCCGCCTTCAACATCTTCAATATAGAGGTTCTGGTCCTTGCCCTGCAATTTAAGGTATGACAGGTGTTTGCCATCCGGAGACAACCGGTAAGCAATCTTTTGCTGCGATTTAAAAAAATCGTCAACAGGGATTACCCTTGTCTCCTTTTGCTGTTGGCAGGCAGGCAACAAACACGCAAAGAAAAGCGCAAAAGAAAGCGTGCAAAAGAGCTTAAAATATCTTTTAAATCCGGTCATATCACTGATTAGCTTACAAAGCTACGCAACATGCCCTTTGTACCAAGGCAATACACCAATATTGTTACTTTAAAGCCTAATTGTTACTTACTTTTTTTATCTTGTCTCATGATCCGCCTGATTTGTTTTATTACCGTTTTCCTGGGCATTAGTCTTGATGCTGCTGCACAAACCGCTCCATTGGATGAAAAGAAATTTACCGACAGCTTAAACGGCTTGTTAAACGGCAATGCAGATGCTGCAGTTAAAGCCAGGGCAAATTTTGCGCTCTCCTATTACTGGTCTGATTTGGACACAGCCCAATCATGGCAGTACCTCAATAAAGGAAAAGCGCTAAGTAAGAACAACCCTTATCTCCAGGCACTCAGCAACTATTTTACTGCAGCTTACTTTTGGGAAACGAACAAACCGCTGGCAAAACGGATGTACATGAAGGCCGACAGTTTACTGGCCAGGTTCCGGTTGCCTGAAGCCTACCAATACCGGGCCAGGGCATGGCTGGGTTACGGGTCTTTATTGCAGAATGAAGATCAGGAAAAAAAGTTTATGGACATTCTGCTGGCCCGCTGCATCCCATTGGCGCAACAGGCACCAGATATGGGCATGTTGGGGAATTGTTACCTGAACATCGGGCTCGTTTTTACCAATACCCTGCATTACGAGAAAGCAGCCGAATATTTTTTAAAGGCCATTCCGCTTTTAAAGTCATCGCCTTACTCCTCGGTACTTGCCGACACGTACATGCGAGCAGCAAAAAATTACATTCTTCAAAAAAAATTCACCTCGGCCAGGGCCATGCTCGACCAGGCAAAAGCCCTGCTCGAACCCTATCCAGCTTCTGTTTTTACCATAGATTATTACCAGGTGGAAGGCATGTATTTTGACAGGATGGGGCTTTACATCAAGGCACAACTTAGTTTCGACAAGGGCATTGCGCTTGCTAAACAGAAAAACAAATCCTACAGTGTTGAAAGCCTTTTATTTGAAAAATACAAAACCTATTCCAGGCAAAGCCAGTATGAAAATGCAAAACAGGTGCTGTTACATATCCTTCAACAGCCAACCTTCCCATTTGCAAGTAACCGGATAAGACATTATTATGAGTTGGCCGGTACCTACGGCAAACTCGGTGATTTTCGTAAAGCCTACGAATGGTCTGATAAAGCATTGCTATTGCTGGACAGCACCAGTGAGGCAAGGATAAAAACCGACATCAATGAACTGGAAATTAAATACCAGGCTGCCGAAAAGCAGAAAAAGATTGCACTGCTTAGCGCAGAGAAAAAACATGCGCTGCTGACCCTCAAAAACAACCGTCTTTACAGCTGGCTGCTGGCCGGCGCCTGTCTCTTTCTTTTTATCCTGGTATTCTTTATCTTTTTCTACTATAAAAGTCAGAAAAAGATTGCCAGCCAAAAAGTAGTTGAGTTAGAGCAGAAACAGCAAATAGAGCTGGTAAAAGCCATGTTGAATGCAGAAGAAAGTGAAAGAAACAGACTGGCAAAGGATCTGCATGATGGATTGGGCAGTATGCTGGCCGGCATTAAGATCAGTTTATCGGCCTGGGCAAAGACAAAAACACAGGATGCTGAACTGCAGCAAATCGTTGCCCAATTGGATGGCTCGGTAACAGAGTTGAGGCACATTGCCCGCAATATGATGCCGCAAACCTTGCTGCTGTACGGACTGGAAGCCGCCTTAAAGGAGCTTTGTGAATCGGTTATGCGCAACAACCTGAGCCTGCATTTTGAAGCGATAAACCTGGAAAAAACCATCCCATTAAATGCACAGATTACCATTTACAGAATTGCACAGGAAATCCTGGCCAATGTGATCAAACATGCCCATGCCACCTCAATTCTATTTCAATGCAGCCAAAACCGGCAAAGGTTTTACCTTACTGTTGAAGACAATGGCCAGGGTTTTGACAGCACTGCACCAATTGCCGGCATGGGAATCAGCAACATTAAAAACCGGGTAGCACACCTGAATGGCAGCATTGAACTGCATTCAAAACCTGGTGAAGGCACAGTAATCAATATAGAACTTGATGTCTAAGCAATTTTTCTTGCAGTCAGCTCAGGCTTTTTTCAATAATCCCCCTAATTACACCGTCCAGTTCCTTTGCAGAATCATGTAAATAAGCAATGACCTGCTGTTCGTCTACATTTTCGCTTTCCGGTTCCCGGAGCAGCTGCACCAGTCCCATAATACGGGCCAGGGGAGCCCTTACCAGGTGGGTCTGCGCCCAGGCAATATCTTTGAGCCTATGGTTCTGCTGCTCAATGGTATGAATATAATTGATGCGTTCGGTGATGTCGCGGATGGTTCCTACCATCCGGATGGCCTCGCCTTCATCATTCCTTACAATATAGCCGCTTTCTTCTATGAACGCATAGCTTTCATCGGCCCGCTTTAACCGGTACTGTGCGGTCCAGTTGGTCTTCGCAGCATCCCTTAAAGCTTCCCTCAGGTTTTTGGTAACCGGGTCCAGATCTTCCTGGTGAATCATTTCTACCCATCGCTGGATAGGAAACCTTTCACCATCCGGCTGATAGCCAAACACCCGAAAAAAACCTCCCCCCCATTCCAGGTTGTTGTCAACAATGTCCCAATCGTATATGGCATCATTGGTGGCCCTGTTCACATAATCGTAGAGTTCGTTGCTGGATTTCAGCGCTTCAGCATATTGCCTGCTCTCCAGAATAACCTGCAGTAAAGAACTTGCCCGCTCAATTATTTTTAACTCTTCCGCATTCGGTACCTTAACCTTACCATAGTACATGGCAAAAGTTGCCATAACCTGGCCCGATGAATTGACGATCGGCCGAGACCAGCAGGCCAGAAGATGATGCGCCAGGGCAATTTCCTGGTAGCCCTCCCATTTGATGTCATGTGCAATATCGGCCACAATTACCGTTTCCTTTAAAAAAGCTGCAGTGCCGCAGGAGCCCATGTTGTCGTCAATTTTGATCCCCTCAATCTGCTCTTGGAAATCTTTAGGCAAGGATGGCGCTACCCAGCCATATAATCTGCCGTTTTTAACTTTCATGATAGAACAATGCATCTCCGGAAACAGCGCTTCAATACCCTGAACATAGTAAAACAGCACCTGGTTAACCAAAACTTCGGATTTTGAATTCAATTCCAGAACTTTTCTTTCCAACTGTTCCAGGTCGGGTATTCCATCCATTGTTGACATAGCGCATGAATTAGAAAAATGAATTTACTATTTTATTCGCTAAATTCCCGATCTTAGTTGAAAATGAAGAAACTAGCAGTAACTGTTTTATTGTGCCTGTTACAATTATTAAGCCGGGCTCAGGACAACGTAGACGATGCGCTGGCTTATCAGTATTACCAGCAAGGCCAATTCCAGCAGGCCGCTGTACTGCTGGAAAAACTGTTTAACAACACCAAAAGCGATGCGTATTTTGAACTTTATTTCAATTCCCTGCTAAAACTTAAAAAGTTTGATGAGGCAGAGAAGCTGGCCAGAAAACAAATCAGACAAAGCCCAAAAAACCTGCAGTATGGCATTGCCCTGGCCAGGGTTTACCAGGACAAAGGCCAGGCCGAAGCGGCAAATAAAATGTACATGCAGGTAATTGCCAATTTACCTGCCGATGAATTTAAGATCAGGGAAATTGCCAATCATTTTTATGGGTTCCAGGCTTACGACCTGGCCATATCTACTTTTTTACAGGGTCGTAAGCTCCTGAATAACGATCAGCCCTTTACCTACGAGCTGCTGAGCATTTACCGCTACAAAAAAGACAAAAACATGCTGGTGCAGGAATACCTGAATGCACTCCCCCAGCTCCCACAACTCCTCCCACAGGCAGAAAGCGTACTTTCTTCTGTATTTGAGGACAATGCCGACTACCAGATCCTGCAATCGGCCCTGCTCAAAAAAATCCAGAAAGAACCGCAAACCGAAATCTATACCAAACTGCTCATCTGGCAATACCTGCAGCAACAGGAATATGAGATGGCCTTAAGGCAGCTCATTGCGCAGGATAAGCGGATAAAAGACGATGGTGCTATTTTATTTAATACCTCCAACACTTTTTTAGACAATAAAGCCTACCCCACCGCCATCAAGGCTTATGAGTATTTGCTGACCAAGGGAAAAGAAAACCCCTGGTACTTGCCGGCAAAAGTTGAAATGATCAACGCCAAATACCAGCTGGTGATTTCGGGTAAGTTTGATAAAAATGCCATCGGCGAACTGGCCGCGGCATACCAGGCCATTATTGATGAATATGGAAAAAGCAGGCAAACCCTTTTTGCCCTCAGCAAGCTGGCCAATTTACAGGCCTATTATCTGAACGAACTATCTAAAGCCGAAAAAACCCTGGAAGAATTGCTCAAAACGCCAGGGATTTCTGCAGCTGAAACCGGCCAGGTGAAGCTCGACCTGGGTGATATCTATATTTTGACACAACAGCCCTGGGAAGCATTCCTGATCTATGAACAGGTTGCCAAACAATTTGAAAACCAGGACATCGGCAATGAAGCAAAATACAGGGCCGCCCGGTTATCTTTTTACCAGGGCAACTTTAACTATGCCAAATCGCAGGCCGATGTTCTGAAAGCTTCTACATCGCAGCTGATTGCCAACGACGCCCTGAACCTGAGCCTGCTGATCTCGGATAACCTGCAATCAAAAACAGACAGCAGCGCCCTTAAAATGTATGCCGACGCCGAAATGCTCCAGTTCAGGAACCAACCAGCACAAGCACTGGCCAAGCTCGACAGTATTGCCATTGCATTTCCAAACAATAGCCTTACGGATGACATCTTAATGGCCAGGTCAAGGATATATATCAAAAACAATGATATCCCCAATGCCATAACTGCACTGAAAATGCTGACCGAAAAACAAAGCAACAGCATCTGGACAGATGATGCCCTGTTTACTCTCGCCGATTTGTATGAGAACAACCTCAAAGACAACGCGCAGGCGAAAAGCATTTATCAGAAACTGATTAACGATTATCCCGGCAGTATGTTTACCAACGAAGCGCGGAAACGTTTCAGGAAACTTCGGGGAGATAATATTGGGACTTAGTAGTATCTTTGCGGCATGCTATTATACAACGTAACCATAATAATTGATGAAGCAGTGGCCGACAAGTGGCTGAAGTGGATGCAGGACGTCCATATCCCAAACGTAATGGCCACCGGGAAATTTATTTCCAACCGTTTGCTTAGGGTTTTGGATTCACCAAACGAAGGCATAACCTATTGTGCCCAGTACGTGGCCGAGCATATGGCCGATTACCTGGACTACCAGGAGAATTTCGCCCCGGCATTACAGGCGGAGATCAATGAACATTTCGAAAATCAATTTGTGGCCTTCCGCACTTTAATGGAATATATAGCTTAAAATTATGCAGATTACAGAAACACCTATAGCCGGACTTTTGGTGATTGAGCCTAAAGTATGGAAAGATAACCGCGGCTATTTTTATGAAAGCTATAACGCCAGAATCCTGGCCGAAGCCGGGATAACAGGCAATTTTGTACAGGACAATCAATCTTTTTCACAAAAAGGTGCTTTAAGGGGCATGCATGCGCAGAACATGCCTTTTGAACAAGGCAAACTGGTACGGGTACTAAAAGGCGCAGTGCTGGACGTTGCGGTCGACATCAGAAAAGCCTCAGCCACTTACGGGCAGCATTTCAGCATAGAGTTGAGTGGAGAGAACCACAAACAGCTATGGGTACCCCCTGGCTTTTTACATGGTTTCCTGACCCTTGAGGATGAAACCATCTTTACTTATAAAGTAACCAATTATTACGATAAAGCTTCCGAAATTGGTGTCATGTGGAACGACCCCGACTTGAACATCAACTGGAACAGCGGGATTTCAGGGAAAGAACTGCTTTTGTCTGAAAAAGACCTTGTGCTTTCCTCATTTAAAGATTTTAAAAGCCCGTTTTAAACGGGCTTTTTTTATTTCGTATACACCAGGTTTCCTTTTACAATGGTAGTCTGAATAGAAATTTCCCCGTCAAAAATAACGATATCAGCTTGTTTTCCTTCAATTAAGGAGCCCCTCCGGTCTGCAACCCCCATAATTTTTGCCGGTGTGGTAGTCAGCATTTGCACAGCTTCAATCAATGGTACATGTGCCAGCTGAACCATAGTCCGCAGCAGACGATCGGTTGTAGCCACACTCCCGGCAAAGGCGCTCCTATCGGGCAGCTTGGCTACCCCATCCTCTACAATTACTTTCATGCCGGTATGGATGTTGCCCAAGATGCTTTCGCCGGGCGGCATACCGGCGCCACGCATGGCGTCGGTGATCAGCGCTGTTCTGGACGCCCCTTTTATTTTGTAGACCAGCTGCAGCAGGGCTGCGGGCAGGTGGATCCCATCGGCAATGACCTCTACATCCATCTCATCGATCAGGTAGGCACTCTCAATCACACCGGCATACCGGTAAGCGTTCCGGCGGGTAACACCCGACATACAGGAATAAAGGTGCGTGGCCAGTGTATAGCCATTTTCAAATGCTTCCAATGCCTCTTCATAAATGGCATCGGTATGCGCTATCGCCGCAATGATACCCTTGCTCCTTAAAAAACGTCCAAAGTCGATCGCCCCAGGCAGCTCCGGTGCTGCACTCCAGCGCCTGATAATATCAGTATGCGCAAGGATAGCCTTATACTCCTCAGGGTCCGGGTTGCGGATAAAACGGGCATCCTGGGCTCCACGCTGATCTGCAGCAAAATAAGGCCCTTCCAGGTGCATCCCCAGAAATTGCGCACCCATGAGATTTTTTCGGTGGGCCTGCTTATAGATATCCAGCGTATTCAACAATTCCTCTCGGGTACTGGTAAGTGTGGTAGGCACCATTGCGGTGGTGCCATACCTGGCGTGGGTCTCGGCAATTTTAAGAAAGGCGGTTTCACTGCCGTCCATAAAATCGTGCCCGCCCCCGCCATGAATGTGTATGTCTATAAAGCCCGGAGCTACATAACAACCCTGAGCATCAATCTCAATAGCACCCGGGGCCGCTATGTCATGCTCGCTAATTGCAGTTATTGTATCTCCTGTTATAATTAATGTGCCGCGCTCAATTATCCGGTAGGGTGTAATGATCCTTCCGTTGATAATTTTATATTGGTTTTGAAGCATTAATCCGATGTTTTAGCGTATTTAAGAAACCTGTTCTACCCAATAGGTACATGAACCGCCTTTGTTAACAGGCCCCTTGAACAGGATACAGCCACCACAATCCTTTTCCGCTCCTTTTGGAATAAAAAGGTTACACTTTACGCACTCGCGTTCTGGATCGGAAGCTTTTTCTTCATAGCCCAGTTTTTTACGCTTGGCCAGTTCTTCCTGGCTTACGCCGGTATAATCGCCGCATTTAAAATCATCTGCAGCACCTGATGAAGCCTTACCAGCTGTATCAGTTGCCGCTGCTTTGGGCGCATCGCCTGCGGTTGTTGTATTTTCTTTAGGTGCGTCACCATTACAGCTGCTCAGCGCTGCCCCTCCGGCAACCACAACCAATCCGGCCGAAAGGAATTTTTGCAGGAAGGACCTGCGCGAATGATCTTGAGTTTTCATGTGTTTATGTTTTTAATAAGTAAAAGGTCAGCTTGCTTTCAGGGCTTCGGCAATGTCCTGCCAGCCTTTTTTGTTTTCTTCGGCAGCGCTGCCCTCCAGTTTCTTAGCGGTATTCAACAATGCCGGGGCCGCGGCTTTGTTCTTGGATTTTTTCAAGCCGGTGGCCAAACCACTCAGTGCCGATTGTACCCAATCCGCATTGGCCTTAACAGCCGGCGAAGCCAGGAACTCCATCAGTTTGCCCACTTCAGTTACAGATTTACGTGAGCCAATGATGATAGAGATGTTCTTCATAAAAGCCAGTTTAGCCGAATCGGTACCGTTAAAGAAAGTGCCGTTTTTGGCCAGCTGCCCGAGCAGTTCAAATGAAGAACCCGGATCAGAACTCAACACTGCAGTGGTAAACCAAAGATCTTTATATTTCTTTTCTATTACGCCTGCAAAAGCCGGCACTACCTGTGCCGCCGGCAATTGGCCCGTGCTAAGGGTGGCCTGCATCGCAACCAGTCCTACCGGGTCATTGATGGCTTTTACCAGCAAACCTGAAAGGGCAGCATCACTTTGGTAACGCTCTGCCAGGATGGCCCCATGCTCCCTTAACCCGGCATCGGCATCAGTTAGGGCCTTCGTAACCAGACCTGCATCCAATGCATCCAATCCTTCCAGCGTGTACAGGGCGTGCAGCCTGGTGATCGGGTTTTTATCGGTATTGAACAGCTTGGTCAATGCAGGTATAGCACCTTTATCTTTACGCTGTATAATAACCCGCTGGGCGGTTAAACGCCACCAGCGGTTGGCATGGCCCAGATAAGGGATCAGCTCCTGGGTAAATTGTTTGGTCATGTGTGGGGGCAATACCTTTTTAGGCGTAGCCTTGTTGTACACAATCCGGTAAATACGGCCAAAATCGTTCCCCCTGTCGAAATCCATATCCATTTTTAAAGAATCAGGAATGGAAACCGGGGTTTCAATGTGCTGGCGGTACATGTCTATCATATACAGGTTGCCATCGTAGCCCAAGGTAAAGTTACATGGCCTGAACCAGGTATCGGTAGCGGCAATAAACTCACGTTTCTGTTCCTCTGCACTGCGTTTTGCAGCAAAGAAGGGGCCCTCATTGCTCAGTTCTATAATGTCGCGGTGCACCAGACTTCCTGCCACATCGCCAATAAAATGAGAACCATAAAATGATTTAGGATAAGTATCACCAGCATAGATGGTACCTCCGGAAGCACCCGTAAAACGGCCTTCGGCATATTCTACCCGGTCCAGTTTCTCTTTCTGGAAGTTTTCATTACGGGCTTTGGTCCGCTCGGCACGCCACCATGGCGCGGGCGTAGCCTGGTACATGATGGGCTCGGCAGCGTAAATGTTGACTACCGATTTAAAGTTCATATGCCCATGGCGTTTCAGGTACCTTGCCGCTATCGGCGAGTTGGAAATGTGCCTTGAGTTGTTCGTATAAAAGCGGTGCCCCAGGTCGTCCATATCCAGACCATACTGTCCGGCGCCCGATTCTACCTCGAACAAGCCTTTATCTAACCTAAAACGGAAATCGCCCCCTTTTATCTGCAATGCAGGTACATCCGGTTTCCGGGTAAAGGTGATTTCACCAGCCTGGCCGCCGTTATTGGCATAGATCCAGTTGTCGACCCCATACCTTAAGCTGGTGATCTGGGCCTCGGAATTGTCCTGAAAAAAGCCGGTAAACAGCACTTCACGGATATCTGCCCGGTTATCGCCGGTCGTATCTTTCAGGAACAGCAGATCGGGCGCAGCCGTAACCAGCAAACCGCCTTCCCAAGGCAGGATACTGGTACCGCTTTCCAGTTTATCTGCAAAAACCACAGAGGTATCTATCCTGCCATCGCCATCTTTGTCAATTAGTTTACGGATAATGCCTTTTCCCTGTCCGCGTACCGCTTTATAAGGATAATCGCCCATTTCAATGGAATAAGCATTGCCATCTTCATCAAAAGTGAGCTCTACAGGATCTTTCACCTGCGGCTCCGAAGCAAATACTTCGGCTTTAAAGCCATCCAAGATATCGAATGTCTCTATAGACTCTTCAGGCGTACGGGAGCCCTCATATTTCTTTTTCTTTGCGCATGAACTGCATACCATTGCAAAAACAGCAATCAGCAACAGGCTTCGGGTTAAGTTGGTTCGTTTCATTGCTTAAATATTTTATGAGTTTGTGTGTTTAAATGGATTATCTATTTTAACAAGGTCCTGGATTTCATGGCCGTTGTGCATAAACCTGGCCAGGGTGTATACATTTCCGTCGTTATCCATGGTGATGGAGTTAACATAAGTTGGCCTGCTGCCATCAGCATAAAAGATGGCGCCGTGGTCGGTATATTTCCCATTGGAAAGGTCGTAGGTCACCAAATGCAGGTTCTCCAGGCCTTTGGCCGCTCCCTTTGCAATGGCATCCTTGCCTTTTAAGCGTCTTCCATTTACATAAATCGGTCCTCCGGTAAGGTAATAAATGGTTTTTCCATCCGGGCCGGGCTGAAAGCCCAGGTAGCCATAACTGAACTGATCGAACATGCCGCTTTTCTGCGAAGGCAGGGAGGCAATCCTGTCTACAATTTCAATCTGCTGTTTACGCGGATCAAATTTAAACAGGTAACCCGAATTGCCATGCACGCCATAAGCCACCTGGTGTGGTTCGTACCAGAATATCTTACGCCAGTTGTAGCCCATGCTGCCCGGAAGGGTGGCATCATAACTGCCAAAATAATCCAGGCGCAGGTCAACCTCATCCAGCTTGCCAAAGTTCGCATCTCCCGGCTGGTAGGTCAGGATATCACCTTCTGCAGTAGAAAGGTACAAGGTTCCGCTGGCGGGATCTACAAACATTGAGCGGCAAATTACCCGGTAGTCCTGCCCAACTGCTCCACCTTCTCCGCGGCCGCAGGTAAGGCCAATGTTGCTGAGTTTACGGGTATTCATATCGTAATGCACCAGATAGCCCAAGGGCCAGGTAAGCGCATAGATATGTCCCCTGTCTTTGTCAATGGCCATGGTCAGCAGGCCCTCGCCTTCAGGCGCTATGGCCAGGTCCTCAAACTTGCCCGAAGCCAGCTCGTACGACACGATATGCCCTCCCGGATAAAGCTGGTAACCGGCAGGGGGTACCTTATGGAGCGTTTCCATATCATTGACCATATCATAAACCCCTACATGGGTTACAAAATACAGCTTGCCATTGCTTTCGTAGAAACGCACATGGCTCTTGCCCTGCGGAATGGCCTTGCTGTCTTTTTCGCCGCAAACTTCGGTCAGGTCGGCCAGCAGTGCCGTAGCATCTGTTTTAGGATCGTACACATAGATTTTACCACCGGTATCATAAGATTCGGAAGAAAGGACGTAATAAATGCGGCCATCACTGGCGGCCGATATCGCATTATAGGTATCGTGTGCCAGCTCAAAGCCAGAATAGTATTGTTTTGCAGTTAAAGTATTGCTCATTATCAGATTCGTATCGTATGCTGTTTTTGCCCTACAAACGGAACAGCTTTTTAGCATTGTAGTATAAAATTTTTCTTTCTATTTTTTTGCTTGGCGAAAGCCTTTTGATCGCATCGATCAGCTTGGCGCCAAAACAATTGTCGATATGCCCGGTGATATCGGTACAATCGCTGCCAAAAAGCAGCCTGTCCTGGTGTTTTTCCAGGAACCAGCGTGCATGGTCTTCATCACGGGTAAGCGAGCCAAGTCCTGAACCGGCCGAGAAATCTCCATAAATATTGTCATAATTGCTCAGCAGCTGTTCGGTAATGCCGCCTCTGGTCACCTTTGTTTTTGGGTACAGCACACTCTGGTCGGTATGGTTCTTATCGATATTCGCCCACCAGGTTTGGGAATGACCAATGAAATTCACTTTAGGGTATTTCTCGAGCATGGTATGGAAACGCTCCAGGCCGTAATTGTACATTTCATACTGCCAGTGCATCAATACGGGCACGTTATAAGCCTGGGCCAGCTCGTATATCTTCTGCATTTCGGGCGAGTCGCACTCTACCCCGAATTTGGATTCCCCGATTACACAGGCTCCCATTTTCAGGTATCTTTCTATCTCCTGGATGGCTTCCGGTATATCGGGCACCTCATTGGCGCCATACAAAAACTCCTGAGGGTATTTTTTGGCCAGGGCCTGGCATATGGCATTGCCTGTAGCTTTGGCCTGCAAGCCATTGCCTTTGCCAAAATGGGTAGAGGCCTGGTTTACAGATCTGCCCGACGGCAAAAGTATGGTCTTGGTAACGCCCATGGCGCGCTGGTGCGCAACCAGCATGTCGTTGGTCCGGCCCATATAATCGGTATGCTGATGGATATCGATGATTGGCTCTGCAAAGAGCAGCGAAACCGGACTGGCATTCAGTCTCAGGGCCGTTGCGCTGAGCAACAAACTTGTCCCGGCAATGAACTGGCGCCGGGACAGGGATATTGGGGTTTTAGGGTTTTTATGATCCATGTTTGTTGCTTTTTTTATTTAACAATCTTAAGCGCACCTGCTTTTTCGCATTGCGCAATCACTTCCGTTAATATCTTGGTTTCAATGGTGGCATCCCATTTTGCGGGCAGCCCGTATACCATCCTGGCAGCATCGCCCTCGTATCCACCCTCCTGTAATATGGAGCAGGAAGGGATATAAGTCATTACATCATTGCAATAGCCCAGCACAAACGCATCCTGTCCCAGTATCTGCTTGATCTTGATAGCATACTCTATGGTCAGCTCACCGCCCAGGCTTACCAGCGGCAGGCCGCCCAGTGTCCATACCTGTACGGGGTAAGGGTACAGGCGCGACAGTTGTTCACCATTCTGCATTTTACCCAGCATACGTTCGGCCCAGCGCTTCTGGTAGGCTACAGGTGCAGTTTGACTGATTTTGGAAAGCTCTTCTTTTGAAGGCAGCGGAGCCATAGGCAGGTTCACTTCAGCATAGGCCGTAGTGATCGCAGCGGGTAGTTTGCGCATGTCTTCTTCCAGCACACGGTCTACCGCCGCAGCCAGTTCACGGCCATATTGTCTGGCCAGCGGGATGGTATGCCTTGGCAAAGGGTTCTGATCGGCACCTGCCCCCTGAAAAAACATAGCTGTAGCACCAGGGTGCGCTTTTTCAAGTTCCAGCTGTGCAAAGCCTGCGTAGTCGCCAGACCATTGGTAAATTTCCAGTACGGTAGGGTGACAGGCATAACCGAAGGTAATGGCCTTGAGTTCGCCTTTTTTATTGAGCACTTTTAGCACCGGAACCGCAAAATCGTTAGGCCCTTGCAGTTCGGTAACCTTGGTAAGGGTGGCTACAGGATTGTTACGGCGGTTTACCTGGAAGCGGGTAACGCCGTTCTGGGCATAGACCTCGGCGGGTTCCATTTTCCCCAGGGCATCACCTACCAGTTTTACGATATGGTCTTCCAGTGCGCGCGAGTATTGCTTAACCTGTTCCAGCTGCGCTGCATCCAGGAGGTAGATGTCAGATAAGGCGTTCTGCAAAACCGGACCTGAATGCGTATGCGAGCTGTTCAATATGATCTGATTACGTGTGATGCCGTACTTACTCTGGATGCGGTCCCTGATCTGATCGGACACCGCTTTGGGCAGACCCAGCAGGTCGCTGGTAACCAGCACCACCTTTTTGCCGCTGGCGTCCTGCAAAGCAAGGGCCTTCGCCCATAGATCGTGTAGTTTACCTTCCGATGGATGGGTGCGTACTGCAAAACCGGCCATGGCCATGTGCTGCTTAGGGGTAATCACCATGCGCGCCACGCCAGCTTTCCAGTCGGCCTGTTGTGCCTGCACTGTACTCAAAAAGATAAAGCAAAAGGAGGTTAAAATCTGAATTGTTCTTTTCATCATTTCCCTGCTTTACTTAATTGATCGGCATTCTTATGGATTTTTGCGATGGCATTGGCAATATCGTCCATATCAGTCTTAGTGCCCAGCAACATGTACTGATACAGCCACACGGCTTCTTCATTGCAAAGGATATCGTTGTTAGGACATTTGTTCTGGGCTGCCCACTTATTGTAATCCAACTCCTGCGCACTATACATCTTTTTGAAATTTTTGGACTCAAAAGCCTGCTTAATAAACGACATATCCATCAGCGGGGTATAACCACTGGAGCAAGGCACGCCTTCTGCCCTCAATGCTTTCAGGAAAGCATCCCGCGACAGACCTTTAAAGGCCTGCTTCTGGTACCTGAACGGAAAGAGGTGAAAAGCACAGCGGTTTGCTTTAGGGTATAGTTTATAAGGGATAATACCCGGTATTTTTTCAATCTTCGATTTCAGGTAAGCTGCGTTTTCGTTACGTGTGGCAGTTTCCTGCTCCAGCCGCGGCAGCAAAGAAAGCCCTATGGCCGATGCATACTCAGAAGTACGCACCTTGGTGCCCAGCACCGTGCTGCCAATCCCTATACCTCCGGAAGCGGTTCCAAAGGGATAGCCATACTGCTGGTAAGAGAAGCATTTGTCGATAAACACATCGCTGTTGCTCACAATTGCCCCAGCTTCGCCTATAGGCAGGTTTTTAGAGTTCTGAAAACTGAAACATCCGGCATCGCCTATGGTACCCAGCTTTTTGCCATCGTATTCTGCAAGGTGGGCCTGGCAGGCATCTTCCAGCACCACCAGCTTATGTTTTTTAGCGATGGCCATGATGCGGTCCATATCGCAGGGCAAGCCTAAAATATGAACAGGAATGATGGCCTTTGTGCGTGGCGTGATCTTGGCTTCTATCTTATCGGGGTCCATCTGAAAAGTCTCGCGGTCTACATCCACAAAAACAGGGATGGCGCCGTTCAGCAGTACCGCAGAAATGGTGGCAATAAAAGTATAGGGCGGAACAATCACCTCATCGCCCGCACCAATATCGAACTGGTTAAGCGCTACAATGAGTGCATTAGTGCCGTTGACTACCGTTAAGCTGCGTTTTACGCCCAGGGCTTTGGCCCATGCCGTTTCGAACTCTGTGGCTACATTGGCGCGCGACCAAACCCCGCTGCGCAGCACTTCGGTAACCCGTTTCTCGTCGGTTGCCGGGTTCCATATCGGCCATTTAGGCCAGCCTGCGGTCCGCACCGGGCTGCCGCCCATAATGGCCGGTTTGCCCGAAACACCCAAGGCAGTGCTTGGATGGCTGTTATTTGCGGCCGACAATGAAGGACTGAGCATCATGCCTGCTGCAAAAACCCCGGCCGACTTGAGGAAGCTGCGCCGGGCTTCTGAATTGTTTCTTTGTGTGTGGTTCATTGTGTTAGTTTTTTAGCAGTTTGTGTATAGCGTTCATCAATACTTTCTCAATTTCGGGGTTGGCTGCCGATGCCTGTCCGGCTTCATATCCGCCTTGCTTGTAACCTTCCTCGTTACAGATATAGCCCGGGCCATAATCGCCATAGCCCGCCACTGCCACAAAAAGGTCTTTACGGTAAGCCTTGGCGGCCAGCTGGTATTCAATAAAGGGTTCGCCTGGCAAATGAAGAATACGGGCATTGCCCAGTGTAAGGCAAGTCAGGTCTATCTTTTTTCCTGCCTGCTGTCTGTGCAGCAGCACCAGTTTAGACATGTTATTGGCCAGGAATACCGGCGTTTCAGTCCGCATCTTCTGTTCCATGGTACCCACGTCAGCTTTTAAAGGGATGCTGATGGGCGCAATGGCCCAATGTACCTGTGCTGCGCTAATCGGTTCTTTTTTTGTGGAATCCCAGGCGCGCTTCATCCCGTCGGCCAGCCTTTGCGCCAGGATCATCCGGTTAATTTTAGCGCCATCGTTATATTTACCTGCGGTGATGTTGCCCCCCGCCCCGTTAAAGTGAATGTGCAGGGCCTCTGGCACAGCCAGTTGGCGCATAAAACGCGCAATACCCGGGAAATCGGGATTGGCCACCCCAGTGCGGTAATAACTTTGCGGATGCGTAGCATAATAACTGAGTACAGCCACCGGCTTGTCTTTGTTCCAGAAACTGATGAGGGAAACCATAGGGTCAATCAGACCTTCCGGCTCCGCACGTATGGCTGAATCTTTGGTGGCCGAAGTACGGCTGGCCTTAACCAGACCATCGGCGCCTATGATCCGCCTGTTGGAAGATACATTATATACCCTGGCTGCCCCCAACCCCAGATGGGTAATGGGTTGCGCCTGTGCCAATGAATTTTTAACAGCTATATCCAGCCGGCGGATGAGTTCACGAGAGAAAGCCCCCTCGAAACTGCGGGGATTGATACCCGCAGCAAGCAGGATTTTCTCTGCACCGAAATCAGATGTGGGCGCATCGTGCTGGTGAATGGCATGGACCGCCACATGATCGGGTGTGGTACCCGCAGCATTGGCAATTGCCTTTTTAAACTCGTCCTGACTGTCATTGGAAATCCCTATCCAATCTACCGAACAAACCACAATGGGTTTACCCGCGCCCAGCAATACAAAACCTTTGGCCCTTAAGCCAAGATCCCAGGAATTAACCATAGGATCATAAGTCAGATGCGAACCTACAGGCGGCGTAGCATCCACATCAAAGGTGCTCAGGCTTAAGCCTGCCACCTGCTGTTTCAGCGAATCAACCGGAGTAACGGCTGCCCGTATGTCCAAAGCAAAGCAGCCGAGCAACAGGTATAATATGATGATCTTCTTTACCTGCATTATGGAATGGTGTTTAATTTATCGCGGTTATCGTAAACTTTCATGATGGCCCTGATGACATCGTCCATGTCAGACTTTGTACCCAGAAGCTGGGCAGAACCGCCCAGCACAATCATTTCCTGGCCAACCAGATCGGTATTTGGCATATTGGCCGCATCCTGTTTAAAACGCTGTAACCTTTCGGCACTATACATGGTCTTGTATTCCTTTAAGCCCAGGATATGCTCAACCCAGGGCTCAGTATGCAGGCCTTTAATATAGGGGCTCAAAGGAACCCCCTCGGCACCTATTGCCTTCAGGAATTTACTGCGGTCGGCATTGTTAAAATGCTCCTTATGGTAACTCATTGCATATAAGTAATAGCCGCTGCTTTCAGTGCCCTGGTATTGTTTCTGGGGCACCAATCCCGGGAAATCTTTTAGCTTGGAGCTGAGGTAGGCTGCGTTCTCGTTACGACGGGCAAAACGATCTTTGGCTCCAGGCAGCTGCCCCAGTAAAATAGCACCTTCAAACTCGTTCATTCTGTATTTAGGCCCTATGGTGACGTTTTTGCCTTTGCGGTCAGTTCCGTGATTTTGTACCGTATAGACCTTATCCATCAGGGCCTCATCGTTGCCGATCACCGCACCACCCTCACCACAGGAGATTTGTTTGCTGGCCTGAAAACTGAAACAGCCCAGATCGCCTATACTGCCGATCTGCTTACCCTGATAGCGGGCAAAATTGGCCTGGCAGGCGTCTTCTATGACAAAGAGTTTATGTTTTTTAGCAATGGCCATGATGCGCTCCATATCGCAAGGCATGCCCATCATATGCACCGGCATAATGGCCTTGGTATTTTTATTGATCTTTCTTTCCACGTCAGCCGGATCGAGCTGATACGATTTAGGGTCCAGATCGGCCATTACCGGCAAGGCCCTGCTGCCAATGATGGCAGAAATGGTGCCGAAATCGGTATAGGGAGAAGTAATCACCTCGTCGCCCGGACCAATACCCAGCGCTTCCACGCAGGTACTCAGTGCCTGCGTTCCTGAACCTGTTCCAACACAAAACCTTACCCCCAGCAAACTGGCAAAATCTTTCTCGAAGGTAGCCACCGTACCGTTGGCCAGGTTCTGTATACGGCTCCATTTACCACTTTTGGTGGTGTTCACAATAGATGCGATTACCTGCTCATCGGCCAGCACATTGGGCCAGCTGATCCATGCTTTGGTCCGGACAGGGGTGCCGCCCAGAATTGCCAGTTTCCCGTTGTCTTTTACGCGCAGATGGCCTTGCGCAGAAATGACATTGGAAAAAGCAGCCGCAATTGAAGTTGTAGTTACAGCCGCAATAAAATTTCTTCTGGAAAAGTTTGATTTTTTCATCTCATTGGGTTTAGGTTGCCAGGTTTTGTAAAGCCGGTACGATTTAAGTGTACGTACCCGAATTATATCTAAGGTATGAAATCTTTTGAAACAAAAAAATATAAAATTGAAATAATTTATGCTGAATTCAACATTTTATCAGATTCATAGCACTTTAATAATCAGTATACTTATATTTACGTGTACGTAACCATAAAACACAAACTAAAATGAAACCATTACAATTATTATTATCAGCCAGCCTGATGCTCCTGTCCTCTGCTTACGCACAGCAGCCGGTGAGCATTACTGCACTGCCCGACAAGAGCGGTTTTACTGTAGCAACCAAAACAAAAGAACTGGGCTCGGGCTTTTACGACCATGGTGTGGCCTCGCCCATCAGCAATCACCGCGGTGTTGTCGCTACAGTCGACGGCGAAGGCCGAAATGTATTGCTGATCTGGCTGTTTGATCACAGGGGTGGCTATGCCTTGCTGATGATTGATGCCCAGACCGGTAAAAGTGAGGAATTCCCGGTACCCTTTGATCCCAAACAGGACACTCCCTACTCCTCTATCCTTTCCTCCGGCAACAAGTTTTACAGCATGTACCGCGATCACTTTGTGGAGTTCGATCCTGTAAAAAGGAAATTCACCTTTGTCAGCAAGGCCACTCCCCAGATGGCCATGGCCATGACCGAGGACGATGCGGGTAAGATCTGGGCGGTAACCTATCCCAACAGCGGACTGGTATGCTTTGACCCGGGCAGCCGGGCATTTAAGGACTATAAATCTGTAAACAAAGAAAACTGGTACCAATATCAGAAAACCATGGCGGCCGATGATGCGGGCTGGATCTATTTCGGACTGGGCAATGCCTCCTGCCAGATTTTTGCCTTTAATCCGCAAACAGCTGAAACCAAAAGTATAGTACCCCAAAATGAGCGCAAGCTGGGTATGGCCCTGGTATACCGCGATCTGAATGGTAAGGTATACGGACAGGTACCGGGCGATAAAGACCCCGTATATTATGAATTGCACAAGGGTGAAGGCCACAAAAGCGGAAAATACAATACCCAGACGCTAAAGCCGGTAATCACCAACACGCAAAATCTTTTCCATAAAACCTTTCCGGATGGCAGCCAGATCAAAGAACTTGACCTGGTAAACCGGATACTGGTTACCAACAATCCCAAAACCGGCAAAACAACAGAAGTAAACTTCAACTATTCAAGCGATGGCGCCATAGTAATGGGCGTAGGCGCTGCACCAGATGGCACCATCACCGGTGGTACTGCGTTCCCCATGCGTTTTTTTAACTACAACCTGAAACAGGACAAATGGATCAACCGTTATGCCATTGGACAGTTTAATGCGCTGGCCAATCAGGACAACAAGGTGTTTTTTGGCGTTTATAGCGGTGGGCACCTCATAGAATGGGATCCATACCAGCCCTGGAAAGGCATTACCAAAGACAAAGCCAGCAACCCGGTTCATTTGACCACCGTTTACCCCACCATTATACGCCCCTTCCGTCTGGTTGCACACCCCGATGGGCATACGCTGATCATGAGTGGCAGCCCACAATACGGAGCAACCGGCGGAGGCTTGCTCTTCTGGAACAGTAAGGCCAAAGAAAAGGTATTGCTTACCGACGAGCAGGTGGTAAAAAACCAGTCGACCATGAGCATTGTGCCTTTAAAGAATGGCAAATTACTTTGCGGCAGTACCACTACTCCCGGAACGGGCGGAGAAAAGAAAGCCACAGAAGCTGTAATTTACCTGATGGATATGGCCAGCAAGAAGGTAGAATGGCAAACCGCATTGTTCCCCGGAACGCAGGAATACAGCGAAATGCGCCTGATGCCCAACGGCCAGGTATATGGTATTGCAGACAAAAGGCTATTTTTTGTCTTTGACCCTGTAAAACGTAAGGTACTGCACCAGGAAGATCTGCTGCCTACCTATGGCAGGACTACAGCCGAGCAATGCCCAAGGATTTTTGTGGAAGGACCAAAGGGCGAAATGTACATGCTTTTTAACAAAGGTGCTATCGTGCAGGTCGATCCGCAAAGTTATGCCCTGAAGCTGATTGCCACCGCACCTTCGACGATTAAAGCGGGTGGGGATTATGCCAACGGGCGGATATTTTTCGTTAGCGGCTCTCATTTAATGAGCTACAAACTTTAAAAAAACGGCTGCCCTGAGAACTTCAGGGCAGCCGTTTTTATATTCTGCAGGGTTTCAATAGTCTACCAAATCACAATTCTTCGTCCTCTTTTAAAGAATTGAGCAGCGCTTCTACTTCCGGCTTAACTTTAGTCCGGAACAGCAGGCCGCAGCCAATATAAATGATCATGGAGGTAACAATTGGCGAAGCCAGCTCTGCAGTTAAACTTACCGTCATAAACGATTTCATTACCGCAAAAGTGATCAGCCCTCCAAAAATAGAAAATAAGGCTGCCCTGCTGTCACTGTGCTTAAATGCAGGCAGTAGGCCCAGGATCATTGGGATGGCAGTTGGCCCAACAAGGGCAGAGAACCAGGTAATAATGAGGCCGAACACCCCACCAAAAGATTTGGACTGAAAAGCAATGATCAGCGTAGTTACGATAAAAAGGAAGGTGGTAAGCCTGGCTATAACCAGCATTTTTTTCTGGTCGAAGGATTTCAGCTTTTTATACAATACCGGAAGGATGTCCCTGGTAATAACTGCAGAAATCGTATTGGCATCAGCCGCTGTCATGGCCAGGGTATTGCCAAACATAGAAGCCAGCAATAAACCGATCAATCCATGCGGCAGAAACTTCATGGCCATCATGGCATAAGATTGGGTAGGATCGGCGAGGTCTTTGATAAAGATCGGCGCAGCAAACATCGGGAAGAACAGGATCAGTGGCCAGATCAGGTACATGAGCATGGAAAGCGTTGCCGCCTTACGCGCTTCGGTACCAGACGGCGATGAAATGAACCGGGTAGCCAGGTGCCAGGTGCCGCCGCTAAAACTGAAAAAACAGATTACTGTAAATGAGATGGCAAAAGCAGGGGTATATGGACCATTGTACAGCTGCCCATGTGCAGCAGGCAGGCGGTCCCACATGGTAAATATGCCGTTCAGGCCATCGCCCAGTTGCGCCAATACCATCACCATCATGATAATGCCTGCTGTAAACTGGATCAGAAAGGAAGCCAGGTCGTTCACCACATCGGCCCACAGGCCACCCATGGTAATGTAGATCATACTCACCAGTCCGGCAGTTAAAATCCCGGTGCCTAAAGGAAGACCTGTAAAAGCATTCAGCAAGATGCCAATAGCTGCCCATTTTGCCCCTACATCAAATATTTTAATGATCACCCCGCTCCAGGCCATCACCTGTTGTGTGGGCAGGTTGTAACGGGTAGCCAGGTATTCGGTCGGCGATTGGATGCCTGCTTTAGACCGGAGCCGTGCCCATCGTGGCGCAATAAACAATACCGTACCTACCATGGCAATGGCAATACTCAGGGCCCACCACATGTAAAGGGTAAAGCCATAATTGTAGGCAATGGCTGCATAAGCCACAAACACCGCTCCGCTGTAACCCGAAACGTGGTGCGAAATGCCCGACAGCCACCAGGGCAGTTTGCCCCCGGCAGTATAAAAATCAGCTGAGGATTTAATTTTGGTATAGCCCCATATGCCCATCAAAACGAGGAGCAGAAAATATCCGGCCAATACGATGTAATCAATTTTTTCCATTTGTGTTTGGTTTAGTTTTTATACCCAGCTGAAAGACTAGAGGGGAAGTTTTACCAGCTGACCGGTTTGTGCACTTTTGTAAATGGCCAGCACAATCTCTACGGATTTGCGGCCTTCTGCCCCATCGATCAGCAATTTGCCATTGCTGTAAATGGCAGCGATCATATTTTCCATTTGTTTTTGGTGTCCGGCATAGCTGATCGACTTTGGATCGGACACCCCTCCACTGGAATTGTGGCTGCCACTGGTGGTGTTGATCTGTTCGTCTTCTGCGCTCTGATCTCTGAACTGCCACTGGATAATGTCGTTGTCTTCCATCACCACTGTACCTTCAGTACCCATGATCTCGATTTTTTTATAAGCGCCCGGATAAACAGCTGTTGAGCATTCTATGGTACCCATCCCTCCGTTGGCAAACTTTAAAATGGCCACCAGGGTATCTTCTACGGCTATGTTTTTGTGCTTGGCATTACCGGCAATGGCCATTACGGATTCAACAGGGCCCATACACCATTGCAGCATATCCACATTGTGAATGGCCTGGTTCATAAGTGCCCCGCCTCCGTCCAGCTCCCAGGTGCCCCGCCATTTGTTGGAAGCATAATATGCTGGTGTACGGCTCCATTTTACATAGGCACTACCCAGGGTCAGCTGTCCGAAACGGCCATCCCCTATCGCCTTTTTCAAATCCAGGCTGCCCTGGTAAAAGCGGGTTGGAAATACTACGGCTACTTCTACATTTTTTTCCCGGGCCGCCGCGATGATCCTGTCGGTCTTTTCCAGTGTCACTTCTATTGGTTTTTCAATCAGGCAGTGTTTACCGGCTGCAATTGCCTTCAATGCAGGTTCCAGGTGCGCGCCTGATGGGGTACAGATACAAACAATATCCAGTTCTGCTGTTTGCAGCAATTCATCCAGCGAATGATAAGCTGTACAATCGTATTGTCTTGCAAATTCATCTACTCTGGCTTGTGTTAAGCTATAGGCGCCCAGCAATTTTGCGTTTTTAATGGCCTTGATGGCCTGCGCATGAATACCGGCTATGGCACCTGTTCCTACTATTCCAAACCCAATTGTTCTGTTTTCCATCTAAGGGCGGTTTTAAATCTGGTTTAATATGCGTACAACACGTTTCGGTAACGTACACGTTTTGGTGCTAAAGTATAATTTTTTAGTCAAAAACACCAGTGAATGTTTAAATAAATCTTTTTTCCCGGCCTGGGCCAGAAAACGGTGCGGTTAAAAATGAAAATGGCTTCGCCTTTTACAGACGAAGCCATCATTTTATTCAATTTGACTTACAAATAGACAACAGGTACTGTGGCAATATTGTAAGTCGTAAAGCCCGGCACAGTATAAATACTATAAAAAGCAAAACTGCTCCCCGTACCAGCGATCATTAAAAATAGTCCTAAGATTATGGACTACAACAGGAATAGCGCTTTTTGTTTTCATTGTTTTATTGGTTAATTGTGATGGGTTTATTCGTTTGAGACAAAGCCCCCCTACTTCAATCTGGTTTACGGTGTAATGGTGATTGTAATTTCCTTTACAATTGCTTTAACATCATCGATGGTGTTATTCGAAGCCACAAATACAGCTTTATAAGTACCAGGTGCGGTATAGGTGTAAAAATGTGCATCCAGATTAGGGCTTGAAATTCCTTTGAGGGCCGTAGACAGGTCGGGGCCCAGGTTTACACTTTCAATATTGATGGCCTTGCTAACGGCCCAGTGCTCACTTGTCGGGTCGTTGTAAGGGCTAGCAGCATTAAACGGCACATATACCGGGATTTTTGCTGTTGGGTTGTATGCAGGGTCGCGGGGGTTATACCTGGGGTCATTAGGATCATACATAGGGTCATTAGGATTAAACCTCGGCATATCAGCGGTCAGGTATTCGTTTCCGTACAGTGTAACCCGGGTTGAGGTTACTGAGGCCCTTGCGGGTGCGTTTTCCTTGTTTTCGTCAACAATCCTGAAACCTGCATTTACCTGATCGGCAATGGTGAGGGTAGTAGTACCATTTAATTTTAATTTGCTTTTCACCGCAAAGGTCTGGATGAACCATTGCCGGGCCAGCCCATTGGTAGCCTGTGGCTTGGTTACATATTTAAAAGCAAAGTAAATGGGCTTTCCGGGTACAATCAGGTCTGAAATGTCTTTCGGACTAATGGTAGTGGGCACAAAAGTTGCACTGGTAGCCAGCGGGGCAAAGCGGGAAGTAATATCGGTCCAGGTTGCGGCCTTAACACTGGCCAGACTGCTGTAATCTCCGTTAAAATCTGTGGAGTAAAGAAAGGAGAGCTGACCGGCTTGTGTGCCCACCTGTACGCTGTTCTGAAATTCGAGTGTAGCCCCGGCATCCCTGATGCTCAAAGTCCTTCCTTCCCTGAAGGCATAATCTTTTAAAGTTTCGCCAGAATAGAAGGAAATGATGTGTGCTGTACCCCCGGTTATGTTGAACTTGATTTCCTGCCCTACTTTATAGGTATTTGAAGCCGTGCTGACATCAAAGCCCGGGGCATTGTCTACTTTGAGCTCTTTACTGCAGGATGCCATTAAAAGCACCGCCGACAATATCATATAATGTTTAAGTTTCATCTTATCTGAATATTTTGTTAATTCCATCCGGGATTCTGCGTAATCGCCAGGTTAGTAGTAGTTTCAGTGGTAGGTATAGGCATGAACAGGTCTTTTGCACTGACATTCGTAAAATACTTCACTGCCTGATCGCCCGGGATTTCATTACTCAGCAGGTTACCCACATCCTGGTTCACCTGGAGAAATATCCCCCAGCGCAGCAGATCTGCTTTCCTTAAGCCTTCATAATTGAATTCACGAAAACGCTCGTCCTGTATAGCTGCCAGAAAAGCGGCCTTGGAAGCCGTTTGTGCAGGTTTCAGTTCTGCATCAGTAGCACTGTAAATGGTAGCAGTTGCCGTTGCGCCGGTACCCCCGCCCCCTGTGATGGTAATGGTTGGAGCTGAGCTGTATTTACCCTCTACATTAAATATGGTTCCTGTAAGGTCGCGGTTTAAGGTAATTGCGGTAACTTTCCCTCCCGAGATTGTAGCCACTCCGGTTGCTGTTGCGCCGCCAACACCTGCCGAAAAAGTAACCGTTGGTGCGGTGGTATAACCAGAACCCCCATTGGTTACGGTAATGGTACGGATACCGGTAGACCAGGCACGTTTACGCACAAGGTTTACATAATTTATCGCTTCAGGTGTAGGTCCGTTATTGATCTCATTCTGTGCCTCCGCATACATCAGCAGGACGTCTGTATAACGCAGGATAGGCGCATTGTTGGGCGTATTGGCCCCAATTTTTTGCACCACTTCAAACTCCCTTCTCCATTTTGCAGGCCTGATGGTGTTCTTGGCGGCCTGGGTAGCGGGTAGGTTGCCCATATTTTTACCTGTTGCAGTATAGCTAAAATGGGTAATGCTCCACCATTTGCGGTTATCACCGGGTTCAAATACATCATAAAATTTAGAGGTGATGCTGAGATAGGCTACACCATCACCATTAATGGTGGTCGCAGCTGAGGTAGGACCGTTGATATAACCGATATTACTGAAGTCGCTGTTCTGGACTGAGCTGTTTCCCCAGAATTCAGCTTCCCAGATGCTTTCTTTGGCGTCATATTTATCTGAACAAAGGTTGATGAATATCTGCGGATAACTTGGGTTTAAGGCATGGGCAGCTTCCGTATCGTCTATAACCATTTTTGCCCATTTGCTGGCCTCGGCATAGCGGCTCTTGTCGTTCAGCGGGGCACCGGCCATATGCAAGTTAACCCGGGCCAGTATACCGCGTACGGCCGACTTGCTGATTGCCCCACCGTAGCCCAATGCTGCAATGCCAGGCACCAGTGGTTCTGCAGCTTCCATGTCGCTGATGATCTGCGCATAGGTATCTTTTATACTTGCCCTTGGGATATCGACATCTACAACAGATGCGGTAGGCGTCGTTTTTATAGGTACGCCACCGTAATACTGCACCAACTGGAAATAGAAATATCCGCGCAGAAACATCGCCTCGCCCCGGATGATATCTCTTTTGGTTTTGTTGATTGCGGGATTCTTATCCACATTGGCCAGCAGTACATTTGCCCTGTTGATGCCGTTATAGAGGTTGGCCCAATAACCGGCATTATAGGAATCGGCCGAGGAATAAAAATAGTTCCACGGGCCGGTGGTTAAGGTAAACCTGTTCATGTATCCCTCATCGGCTTGCCAGCCCAGCAGGTAATTTGCCCAGGAGCCCCAAAGCTGAGGTGCACCAACATTGTGGTAAACACCAGCACGTGCAAATTCAAGCTGTGCCTCTGTTTCATAATAGGCATCAGGATTCAGAAAGTCTGTTGGTTTGGTTTCCAGGTATTTTTTACATGAGCCAAAGCTAAGCAGGCAAATAAGCACGGGTAAATAATATATCTTTTTCATTTACTTCTGATTTAATGGTTAGAATGTTGCCTTCAGCCCGAAAACAACGGCAGGCGATTTAGGATAGGAAGAGTAGTCGTAGCCCGGTGTAAGGATAGGGTTACGGGTAGACACTTCCGGGTCCATTCCTGAATATTTGGTCCAGGTAGCCAGGTTCTGGGCAGCTACATTGATGCTCAGCCCGCTTAAGTAAAATTTGCTGATATACTTTACCGGGATACTATAGTTCAATGCTACTGTTTTTAATCGCAGGAAGGAGCCGTCTTCCACTACCCTTGAGGAATGGAAACCAATAGGCCCCTGTCCGCGTGTACGGTAATTGGCATTGGTCTGGTTATCGGGTGACCAGCGGTTGGCATAGCTGGCAAACTGGTTGATGAGTGCATAACCGTTGCTGTTCCCTTCAAGCAATAACCGGTTGGCATTGTAAATGTCGTTTCCGTACGACCACTGGAAGAATACGTTCAGCCCGAAGCCTTTATAAGTAAAGTTGTTGTTAAAACCGCCGATATGGATGGGCTGGCCGCGGCCAATAAAGGTTACATCTGCATCGGTCATTACACCATCACCGTTCAGGTCCCGGTACTTGATGTCGCCCGGTTGTATGGTATTCCGCACGGCACCATTTGTAGGTACATCCGGTTTCAGGACATACACCCCCGGAGAAGGCTGATCAAAATCGGCATACTGATAATTGCCTTCCCAGATGTATCCGATCATCATACCGGCGGGGCGGCCGATCTCGGCCAGGTACAGCGGCTTACCAAACTGTGAAACATAGGCCGCCACGGTAGGCAGGCTCTGCTGGCCCCTGGTCAGTTCCATGATCTTGTTACGGTTGAAACTGATGTTAAGGCTGCTGTTCCAGCTGAAAGTTTTGGTACTAACGTTGGTGGTATTTAAAGTAAACTCCAGACCTTCGTTCCGCAGCTTACCGATATTTTTTACAGCAGTAGAGAAACCTGTGGTTGGTGGCAGGGCCGCATTGAGGAGCAGGTCGCTCACCGTTTTTCGGTACAGGCCAACTTCAAGCGCAATTTTATCCTTTAAAAAGCCCACTTCATAGCCCAGATCGATCTGGGTAGTGGTTTCCCATTGCAAATCCGGATTGGCTACGCTGGATACGTATACAGCACCGGTTGGAATCCCATTTTTGAAAGAATAGCCATCTAATGTCTGTGTAAGCTTTGCGTAATTGGCAAAATCACCGATCCTGTTGTTGCCATTACTGCCGAAACTGGCGCGGAGCTTGGAAGTGGACACAAATGGCAAGGCTTTTGCAAAGAAGCTTTCATTCTGCATATTCCATGCAAAGGCAGCCGCAGGAAAATAACCCCAGGGGTTCAGAAATTTAGACGAACCATCGGCCCTGAAAGCCGCAGTAATGATGTATTTTGACTTGTAGTTATAATCAAGCCTTCCACCATACGAAACCATGGTATTTTCGCTGCTGCCAATATCCTGGTTAAATATGATCCCCTCGTCGAGCCCGTCTATGCCCAGGCTTTCGTTGGGCAGCTGCCTGCCGCCATAGGCATTGGTAGAGGATTTAAAGCTGTTCACAGAGAACAGGGCCAGGGCGGTAATGGTATGCGCTTTATTGAAGGTCTTTTTATAATTCAGGGTATTCTCGTTAGAAAAACTGTTCAGGAAGTTGTTTCTTATAAAACCATTGACCAGGTTGGTGCTGTTGCTGGAGTGAATCCTGCCCTGAGAGGTTTTGGAATTGTAGAATTGTTCGGTAAGCCGCCTGTCGTGGCTAATGCCGGCGGTCGACTTAAAATTCAATTCTTTGGTAATGTTGAAGCTGAAGTAACCGTCGGCCCTGAGCACATTGGTTTTGAAAACCTGGTGCTGGTTTTCCAGGTCTATTACCGGGTTTATCCTGATATCAGAAGTGGTAACGGCCTCATCATCTGCCGTTTCATTGAGCAGATCATCTCCCGGATCGGCAGATATAGGGCGGTACATCCATGCCCTGGGCAGCAGGAAGGTAGTAGGATTGGATGCCGAAATGCCACTGCTGCTGATGCCTTGCCCGTTCTGGTCGATCACATTATAAGTTCCGGAAATTCCGACTTTAATTTTACTGCCCAGAGACTGGTCTAATTTTATGCTGCCCGTATAACGGTTGAGACCGGTATTGATCATCACCCCTTTCTGATCATAATAGGAGCCTGAAATGGAATACTGGGTCTGGTCGTTCCCGCCGCGGACAGCCAGGTTATGGATTTGTACAGCTCCAGTCCGCAGCATGTAATCCTGAAAGTTGACCCCTTCCATGTTTCTATAATCATCCAGCGTCCTCGGCCTCCCTAAAGCAGCATCATAGGCAAAGAAAGCGGTTACATTTGCATTGGTAGGATTGAGCTCTGCCTGGTATTTTACAAACTCGTATGGGCTCATGACCTCCATTGGTTTTGGTGTAGCTGAAAACCCGAGCGAGCTGTTGAGGCTAACCACAGGCTTCCCCGCTTTACCTCGTTTGGTTTGGATCAGGATTACCCCATTTGCCCCCCTGGATCCATAAACTGCTGTGGATGAAGCATCTTTCAGGATACTCATGGACTCAATTTCTTCGGGATTAAGGGTTGCCGGGTCCAGGTCTTCGATCGGAAAACCATCTATTACATATAAAGGGGAAGAGCTTTGGGTTAATGAGCCCACTCCCCTGATGAAGATGTTAATGCCCCCGCCAGGCTGCCCATCGTTGGCCGTAACCTGCACACCAGACACCCGCCCTGCCAGGGCCTCTGCAAAAGAACTTACCGGGGCTTTTGACATGTCCTCAATATTTACCTTGCCCACAGATCCGGTAAGGTCCTTCTTTTGGACGGAACCATAACCAATAATCACGGTTTCCTCGAGCGATTTTGCATCGTCTTCCAGCCTTACATTAATGGTCGATTTTGAGCCTACAGCTATCTCCTGGCTCTTTGTCCCTACAAACGAAAACACCAGCACATCAATGCTTTTGGCCTGAATGCTGTACTGCCCTTTATTGTCTGTAGATACGGCCTTCTGGGTACTTCTGACCTTTACACTGACGCCTGGCAGCGGCTGCCCGTTGGAGGCCTCGGTAACCGTACCTTGAATGGTCTTTAATTCCTGAGCGATTACCTGCCCCGGGACTAGTGCGGCAAGTAAAACGACCATGAGCAATCCCCATTTGGGGATTTGCCATGGACTTTTGGTGGTAAAGTAAATTTTCAGCATGTTATGTGGTTTAATTTTAAGTTTTGTGGTTGTTATAAATATCGTGTGCGTACCCGTAATTAGCAATAAAAAATTAAAACAGTAGTTTATCCGTTGCAGCCTGGTGATGAAGTGCCGCATCTATAAATTTATAGGCTTCCAGCCTGGTTTCCGGAGGGAAGTCATGCCCGGCATCAGGATACCTTACCTGGAGCTTATCGACCGCCTTAAAAAGTCGGTAAACCGCAGCAATACCTGCCATCCCTTCCTTCACCCCCTTTACATCAAAATTCGCATCTCCGGTTGGGGAGTTGGAGAAAAAAGGCCTTGGGGCCAGGGCCGCTATGGCCCCATCAAAATTAAAGGGCACTTTAGCAGCATCCAGCTGGTATTTATCCCTAATCAGCGGCATATAGCGCGTTTGCGCCCAGGGGCCCAGTTTTCCGCCATGCTTTTTGGTAACCTCGTCCCCGGCGTTATAATGCTCCATTAAGGTCCAGCCGCAGCTGGAAACAATCACTTTGATCCGTTCGTCAAATGCCCCGGCAAAAATCGCATTGTGCCCACCCAGGGAATGCCCGATCACACCAATACGGTCGGGATCCACATCCTTCCTGGATTGCAGCAGGTCTATGCAGCGCATGTGGTTAAAAATGGCTTTCATGGTTCCCGACTGGTACCGGTCATTTTCAAAATCGTAGTCTTTTAGATCGCCAAAACTCGGGTAATCGGGAGCGATGACCACATAGCCCCTTTGGGCTAGTTCTTTGGCATAGGCCCGGTTCGGTTTTGGGTCGATACCGCTTACCGCCCCCTTACCCAGCGCACTTGTGCCATGCAGCACCAGCATTGCAGGCCGTTTTTCAGGTTTTCCCCGCTGTCGCGGTACATACAAATAGGCAGGCAATATTTCGTCAGGTGCTATGGTAAAACGAATGGTATAACGGATATGATCGGGCTCTGCAAGGCTGTCTGTTACCTGTACATTTAAAGCAGGCAGATGGTTACGGTCGGGCAGCTTGCCCATGGCCCGCTCCATACCTTCAATGATCTGTTTACGCTTGAGCTGCCAGTCGGACAGGTTCCTGACGGCGGCCGTCTTTCCAGATTTACCGCTGAAGTAAAGAAGGCTATCTTTCGGGTTCAATGCAGGCAGGGCCAGCTTTGGTAAAGCAAAGCTGCTTCCTCCGCAAAGCATGAGTATTGATATTGTAATAAGAAGCCGTTTGGTCAGATCAGTCATCTTTATCATAACAATTTTATTCCCCTTTACAAATAACCAGATAATCAGCATTTTGCATTTTACGGTTACGTACCCTAATATACATCAAAGTTTTAAAAAAACAAACCTAAATCAGATTATTTTATCATTAAAGCTTTGTAAACAAATATTTTATTGAGCTTAAGGTCAATTAGCCCAGTATTTCTGCATAAACTTTCACGTTGTTTAAGTCGAAATCCAAAACCGCATACCCTTTTTCAGCTTTCCGTACAGAGACCTTCCGCTGTTCATCTCCCAGTTCCGGGCTCATCACTTTCAGGCCCGACAGTTTTAACTGAGCAGTATTGATTTTAAACTGCAATGCATTGTTCTGAATTTTTGAACCTATATCTGCAAGAATGCTGATCCCCGCATTGTCTTTAATTGTAGGGTGCGGAATACCGGTTAATGCAGTGTTCATTAAATGGATAACGGGCTTACCTTTATAGCTCCTAACCCGGGCTACCCAGCCCTTTTCACCAGCAACCTGGCGTAAAACAGGTTTCAACCTGCCCTCAGCAACCATCTTTTCGAGCACGTCCGATTTGGTGATCGGATCTACCAGCTGCAGGTTTTTATATTTTGTTTTTACCAGCTGATCAGATAAGGGGTTTGCACGCTTAAAGCCCTTTTCGTCATGTGTCCCGAACGGAAGGGACATCCACGCTTTACCGCCGGCAGCCAGATAAGATTGAATGGCTTTAAACTGTTGTTCCGACACACAACCTACGCCGTCCAACACCAAAGGGGTATTTTCCTTTTTCAATGCCGCAGCATCAGCAAGTTCTTCGTACCGCACAAAACGGTAACCTATACTATTTTCGACCAGCTTTTTTGACCAGGCTTTGGCATGGTCCCAATGCTCCAGGCCATCCGCTCCGCGCCAGCCGTTGTCTTTGCAAAATTTATTGTTCACTACCCTTATCTCCACCAGGTCTTTTCCATCGCGGGGTTTAAGGTCATTGTGTTTTACCTCCCATAAATTGGAAGGCCTGATTACGTCTTCCATTTCCATGGCATCTGCAGGATCCTCTTCCAATCGCTGGTTGTGGGTGCTGCTCCAGTTGGCCACCCCCCAGAAGCGGCTCAATGCCCAGCCCAGGTATCCCCCTTTTTCATAAATGGTATAACTCAGTGCCATTGCCGGCGCATTACCGCGCTTGTCGGCTATGTCTTTTTGGTTCAACGCCTCGGCATCCATCTTTATCCAGTCTACACTCTTAATATTGGTACCAACGTTTTCGAGCATAAAGAAGTCGAGGTAGGGCGCCATCTTTTCCAGGTCGAGCGAAATGCCATTCAGCACCATAGGCCCCGTGCTGGAGCAGCAGGACATCAAAGGTTTATCACCGGCAATACCCTTCACCATTTTTACATGGTCAACAATTACATCTGTTTTCATTCTCAGCCAGTCCCTGAATGCAGGGTTTTCATAATTGCCCCATTGCAGCATTGGTTTGCTTACATCGCCCCAGAATTCCTTTTCCCCGAATTTTGGTATTTCATGGCCATAGTCTTTTTTGAAGCGGTCTCGGCAATACTTACAGCCGCAGGTGGTCAGGCCCGAATAATCGCACATGTCATCTACCTCTATCCCATCCAGGGGCACTTCTTTGAAAAGCCTTTCCAGGTATCTGGCATGCATATCCAGGAAGCCCGGGTTATTGTGACAAAAGGTTTCCATCTGGTACTGCCGGGCATAGCCCCTGCTCCCATCGCGGATATCCACTTCGCAGATGTCTTTAAAGAAATGGCCTTCATATTGCGCAAACTCAGCAGCCTTAGGGTCGTGAAACAACAGCACATGGTGCCGCTGACCGCGGTGCAGCTTACGGAATTCTTCCTGTCCGCGCGGCCTTTCCACATGGTTACAGGAGTAATGGTCCATAAACTTAATGTCGTATTTATGGAGTTCATCACACACATTGGCCATATACCCGTGCAGCTGACCGAAATAATTGGAAAAATCGAAACGGATGTGCCAGCCATAATGGATGGCCATATCTATTTTAGCCTCGGCAAAAGCCGCAGCCCTGCGCTTGATCCGGTCAACCACCTTTTTCTGCGACCATTGCAGATCTTCTATGGTTACCCACCAGCTGGCCGTACGACGTGGTACAAAAGGTACAGAAGGCCCCTGGTTATGCGGCAGGATCAGTTTTCGGGGATCGGCAACGGCCTGTTCCGGGGTATGGGCATGAACTGCAGAAAAACCATCTGCCAGCACCAGTCCGAGGCCGCTTAACGACATTTTTTTAATAAAGTCCCGGCGATCATTAGTGTATTTCATTGATGTTGTTTATGTGATTTAATATGAGGAACCAATTCAATAAAAAATTTTCAAATACCACCCTTACATTCCTTGCGCTGAAGCTGATGATACTAATATAAGAACAATTGTGTACGTTACCGAAATTTAATTATTTTTTTTTTCCTGCAGCGCCAGAACCGCCTGATCCTTCCATTGCAGCTTTAACCGATCCATGTGTAAGCAGGGTTGACTTTGCCTCGGCATAGTCTTCAATTCCTGCTTTTTGCATCAGGATTTTCACCGCACGGTCCAGGATTTTATCATTGATCAGTTTAACATTTACCATGGAATTCCCCTCAACCCGCCCAAGTCTGATCATTACGGTGGTAGAGATCATATCAAAAAGCATTTTCTGGGCCGTTCCGCACTTCATTCTTGTACTACCGGTAATAAATTCAGGTCCTGTTACCACTACTACCGGATAATCAGCCTGCTCAGCTATTGGTGTAGCAGGATTACTGACTATGCAGCCTGTGGTAATATTTGCTGTCCTGCATTTCTTTAGGGCTTCCAGTACAAAAGGTGTTGTTCCGCTTGCTGAAATACCAACAACAATATCGCCCGGGTTGATTCCTGCCTTCAGCAAAGCATCCCAGCCCTCATTCAGATCATCCTCTTTTTCTTCCAGCGCATCAGCCAGGCGATCAATTCCTCCGGCAAGAACGGAATTATATATTCCCTGGGGCAGACCATAAGTTGTAGGAAGCTCAATCACATCCAAAACAGATAACCGGCCACCGCTTCCGGCACCTACGTAAAACATCCGCCCCCCGGCCTTTAGTTTATCCACTATTGCTGTAATCAGCTTATTAATATCCGGAAGAACAGCTTTAATTGCTGCGGCTACTTTTTCATCTTCCTGGTTAATGTAACCTGTCAGTTCTTCGACTGACCTGTTTTCTAATTGATCGTACAGTGACGATTGCTCTGTAATTGGCGTCATATGTATTGCGTTTTTTATTCGGTTTTAAATACAAATATAAACGCAAAATTATAATACACAAGTTTTTAACGAAATAAAACCGCAAAAAAGCCGCAAATAATCCTATCTTGCCCATTCAAAAAGTAGAGTCTGCTTAATTGATATGGATTTTATACTTTTACGCCGGAACTCCCAATGCGAAAAGAAGACAGACATAAACTGATTATGAGAGAGATAAACCTGCACAACAAGGTTTTATCTACCGATTTAAGCGTGTTGCTAAACATTTCTGACGATACCGTTAGGCGTGACCTTAAGGAACTTGCTGAAACAGGAAAGCTTTTAAAAGTGCATGGAGGTGCGGCCAGCAAATCATTTGTCGCGCCCTTCAACCTGCAGAACGAAGTTTATGCGTTAAATGAGAAGAAGAAGATCGCCGAAAAAACGCTAAAACTGATAAAAAACGACATGGTTGTGCTTACCGAAGGTGGAACAACCATATTGGAACTCGCTAAAATGATCCCGGAAAACCTTAAAGCCACATTTTTTACGATCAGTCCGCAGGTCGCAATTACCCTGTCCGATCACAGCAATCTGGAAGTCATTACCATTGGCGGCAAGCTCAACAAAAACGCAAACCTGCATGTGGGTGCAAGCGTGATCAACCAGCTGGTAGATATTAAAGTGGATTTGTGCCTGCTGGGCGCAAATGCCTTTTCTGCTGAAGACGGGCTTACGGACCTGGATTGGGATATCGTTCAGGTCAAAAAGGCACTGATCCGCGCTTCCAAAAAGACTGCGGTGCTGAGTATTTCAGAAAAACTCAACAGCACCCAAAAGATCAGGATCTGCAGTCCAAACCAGATCAATTACCTCATTACCGAATTGCCTCCCGAAAGCGCTTTGCTTGCCGGTTACAGGAATGAAACCCTTTCATTGCTTTAGGTAGCACATCCTGTAGGTTCCTGTCTCAATTGAGCAACACTTGTGTACGTTACCGATTTTTATATAAATCAATTATATTTGTTTATGAACAATATTGGAATTCTGATGACGGCCATAGGCCTCAGCTGCTTTGTACTGCCGGAGCGGGGAGCAGAGATAGAAATTTCGCGCAGCCGTGCCGATTACCTCTTATCCAGGGTATCTGAAAGAGACCCATGGGAACGCATGCCCGACGCCAGCAGCATTGCCTGGCTTGAAGCGGCTACCCTGAGCACCTTGGCAGATATGTATGAGGCAACAGCCGACCCCAGGTACCTGGAAGAGCTGGCCCGAAGGGGCGACCGCTTGTTGTCGCACAGGGATGATAAACGTGGTGTGACCGACGGATCAGGAAAAAGCAGGCCGGCATGGAGCATGGGCTATAAGTACGTGGTGGCCAAAGGCGGACTAATGGATCAACATGGCAATGTCATCATCAGCATCCGCTCTACCCCCTATTCCAATAACCAGCTTACCCATGTGGAAGTTGCACATGAACCCGGAAAAGCAGGAAGGTTTACCTTTCAGCTAAGCAACGAATTCTGGAAACGTGCCGAAACCTTTACCAACCTGAGCATGGATCCGGCAGATGAACGTTATGTCGAAAAAGTGGTCAATGACCCTATGGCCCCTTACTCCGCAAAAGCCGGGACCTATACAGACCGTTCCAATCTGATTGCCGTAAAGGCCAACGGCACAACCCTGCCGGTAGTCCAGAACATGACGCTCCAGCCCATTCCCCTGGCCTACATGGGTTATATCGGCATCATTTATACGCCCCTGCTGCGTTGTGCCGAACTGGTTAAAGGCAGGCCCGCACTTAAACATTTACAAGCCGCCTCAGCACGCTTCATTAAAGCTGCAGAAGAATCTTATGCCGATGCGGCAGCCAGGTTATGGCGCAACGGTCCAGGCAATGATGAAGGCTATTATTTAACCTGCGAAAGGGGGGAATCTTTTCCGGCCGACAATGTAGGTGCGCCTTTCAACTTCCTGGGCAAACATGTATGTGCTGAGCTGGCCCTGTACCGCTTAACCGGAAAACAAGTCTATCTGGACAGGTCTAAAAAGATGTGCCAGCTGCTGAAAAACAGGCTTCAGTACAACGCAAAATCTGATCTGTACGTTTGGAATTACTGGTATGAACCCATGACCACCAAGGGCTGGGTGCCGGAAGACCAGCTTTCGCAGAATGTAAAATACTTTAAGGGTGCAGCCAATGTAGAGGACATCTCTCATGGTGCTTTGGATATTGCCATGATCGTTGCAGCACAGCAGGCCGGGATCGTTTTTGACCGGCAGGATGTAAGCCGCTTTGCCAACACCTTATTGGTTAACGTTTTAACGCCAGACCGTAAAAGCGTGCGGCGCAAAGTGGATGGAGGTGCAGAATACCCTGCATACTTCCAGGCGCTGCACGGCTGGGCAGACCTGGCGCAAGTCAACCCCGAAGTTTATAAAGCCATACGCCAGACCTACCTGAACCGGGGCGAGGAAAGTCTGGCGGTATGTGCCGCGCTGTTAAAATGGGAGCGTAAACTTAAGCAGGGCAATTGAGCCTAAATGCCCAGGAATTTTTTAGCGTTGCCCGACCTTAGCAGCTCCTTGGTTGCCTCATCGGCCTCATTTGGGCGCATGGATTCAATCCTGAGCTGTGCGGTAAGGTAATCCAGTATAGGTGCATGGGTGCCAAAGGCAAACTTGTCCTTACCATAATTGTTAATGAAATCGGCCATATTGGTGATGGCCCTGCCCGAATTGTCGATGATCACACCAGGCTTTTTCACCAGGGCCATTTCTTCTTCGTTTAAGGCTGCGTTGTTGCAAAAATTAAGGATCATAAATTTGGCGTCGGGCACTGCCTTTATAATGGGCAGGATACTTTTCATGTTCCATTCCGGCTTAGGTGTACCCACTATATAATCAATATCCATCCAGGAGCGCTGCCTGCTGTCTACCATCCTGAAATTGAAGGCCACAGGCAAGCCATGATCGCGGACACGCTTAACCAGTTCAATGCAGGCGGGGTCAACAATGTCAAAATCGTGGTATTTGGGATAGATCCGCACACCTTTAAAACCCATCTTTTTAACGCTGGTATCCAGGTCGTCCTTCCAGCCGGCATAAATCGGGTTAATGACTGCGAAAGGGATAAAGCGGTCATGGAATTTTTTGTTCGACCGGATCTCCTGCATCAGCTCTTCGTTGGCCGACTGTGTATTTTTATAAAAGATGCCGTTCAGGTTACTGATCACCGAAATGTCTACCCCGAACTTGTTCATTCTTTCCAGCAAGCCTGCGCAGGTATTGTGTTTGAGCTGTTGAAATGGCCAGTGGCCCACGTAAGCATTGATATCAATCAACATGATTGCCTCCTTTTTTTAAGATGTTGTTAAAGTTGTCAAAGAATAGTTTTTTGCGCTGTACTTCAGTCAGGTTTGAGGCCAGTACTTTGCCCACGCTCTGGTAATAGCAGTTGTCGGAGCCAAAAAGCAGGCGGTCTTCACCCAGCTGCTCCAGGGCAAAGTCGATCATGTGTTCTTCATTGTTGCTGCCGGAAGTGTCGACATATACATTCGGACTGTTTTTAAGGGCCTTGCACATGTACTCCCAATCGCCCCCGCCACCAATATGCGCATGCTGGAACATGGCTTCCGGATACCTTGCGGCGATGGCTACAAAATCTTCGGGGATCGACACATTTTTAGGCTTGTTGCCATTGTATTTCATCCGGTAGCCGCCCACACCAAGCTGTGTTTCGGCATGGGTATGGATGATCATTTTCAGGTCGATCATCTTTTCTACAATGGGATAGAATGATGGGTCGCTGATCTTGGTCTGGTAATAGGTCTTGGCGCCTACCATCCCCTGGTCTACGCAGCGTTTGATCTCTTCCAGCGAAGCTTTGAGGTGTATGGGGTTAAAGGTAAAGCTGCCGGTAATCCTGTCGGGATGCAGTTTCATTAAGCCCAGAATGATGTTGTTGTGTTCAATGAAGGCTTCCGGGCTGGCATCAGGAATGCCCTTGATGAGCCGGGTTACGGGTTTGGAAAGTACCAGCTTGCGGATGTTAAACCTTTCGGCGTAGTCCAGCAGGATCTCCGCAAACTTCTTCTGCGCTTCAAGATTGCCGTTCCCCAGGTCGCAATGTACGTGTGCATCTATTTTGGGGTACTTCAACATTTCCCTGACGATGTCGTACTTAGGGGGCTGGCCATTTACCGCCGGCTGCGCCCGGCTGCTTTGGGGATCAAATCCAAAAAGGCTTTTGCTTACCAGTAAGCCAGCGGCCGAAAGCCCGGTACTGGCAAAAAATTTTCTTCGGTCCATTGTGTTATTGTTTAGGTTAAAAATTCCTGCCCGATTTCCGGAGGATATTGTTGTAGTTCTCAAAAAATACCTTCCTTTTCCGGGCTTCATCCAGTCCGGATGAAATTACTTTACCAATACCCTGAAAATAAGAACCATCGCATCCAAAAAAGACGCGGTCCTCGCCCAGGGTCATTACAGCAAAATCTATCATGTTTTCTTCATTGTTGCTTCCTCCTGTATCTACATAAATATTAGGGTGATTTTTAAAAGCCTTGCAGGCATATTCCCAGTCGCTGCCCCCGCCAATATGCGCATACTGGAACATGGCCTCGGGGTATCTTGTGGCCATGTCCACAAAATCTTCAGGCAAAGAGATACCGGGGGTAGTCTGCACATCATATTTCATGCGGTAGCCGCCAACGCCAAGCTGGCTTTCGCCATGCACATGAATGATCATTTGATAAGGGATGAACTGTTCAATAACCGGATAAAACAGGGGATCATTTATTTTTACCTGGTTGTAGATTTTCATGCCGGTCATGCCCAGGTCTGTGCAGCGCTTAATTTCTTCGGCCGCTTCCTTAGGGAATGCAGGATGGATGGTGACCTGGCCTATCAACCTGCCGGGATACCTTTTCATCGCTTTCAACACCAGATCGTTATAAGCCCTGATCTCTTCAGGCCTGTCTCCCATCTTCTTAGCTACAGGCAGGGCTATAAAAAGCTTATCTATCCCCAGGGTATCGGCATAAGCGATCTGGGCCGCTGCCTGCGCATCCTGTGAATAGGCATTGGCATAGGCATCGATCTTCCTGTATTTTAAGGCTTCCTTCAATATGTCCTTACCTGTTCCCATCCGCAGGGTTTAATAGTTTATTGAGGGTATAGCAGATCAGCTTATTGGCCAGGGGCGTCCCCTCGTCTGAACTGATGCCCCCCAGTTTCAGTTCATAAACATAACCGGGCTTCAGGGCGCCCAGTTTCAGCGACACTTTTTTCTGATCGGCCGAAATGCTGATGCCGGTAACCGGGACCTCCTGCAGGTCTTGCTGCATGGTGTTGTCGGCGCCTTCATGCTTAACTTTCCGCTGGTATTTATAGAAATAACTTCTGAACTTATAATTTTCGGGGTTTGATGCTGCCGTTTTGTTTAGGGGCTGGGTAAAGGTAAGGTCGAAGCCATCATTGGTCAGCTTCATGGTATAGACATCCATCGGGGGCTTGTTGTTAAAAACGATGCGCTGAATGCCGATATCGCCGCTCCATCCATAGGCAATCTGCCCTGTCCATAGGCTGCCATCGGGCGCAAAAGCCAAACGGTTGTTTCCTTTCCTTAAGCCATGTCCATCCAAAAATGGGATGCAGGCACCCTGCAGCTGTCCCTGCACTTTTTCAAGCATCACCCGTACAATCCTGTCGCGGTTCATCTCTCCCACAAACAATTGCCCGGCAAAGGGCCCAAATTTGCCCGCTGTAGCATCGCAAAGCGGCTGTGAAGGGGAGTTAGCCATAATGCCCTGCGGAAACAGCACAGCGGCTTTGGTACGCATGGCGTCCAGCTCCTTTATCGGCAGCGCCAGCGGACTCTTGCCTTTCCAGTCTTTTTGCCAGACCAGGCTGGCAGGGTGGCCGTAAAATTTGCCTTCCTCTACATGGTACAGCGTGCTGGTCTCTACCCAGTCGCTCTGGTTATCGGTTACAAACAGATTGTCCTCCAGGTCAAAGCCCAGGCCATTGGGCGAGCGCATGCCCGAAGCATAGGGATGCAGCCTGCCATCGGGACTAAGCTTCATTACCCAGCCCCTGTAGGGCACTACGGAGTACATTTCATAAAGCCCCTGCTGAAGATCGCGGCCCAGGGGGTTAAACCTGCCCCGCAGCTCCTGGTTTACCGAGCCTCCCGGCGAAGCCGTATTGAGGGCAATGAAAAGATTGCCCTTCTTGTCGCGCGCCGGACCATAATTGAATTCGTGGTAGTTCCCGGAAAGGCCAAAATCATCGGTCATGTTTTCATACACATCGGCCCTGCCGTCCCCATCGGTATCTTTAATGCGCGTAAGTTCAGGGCGCTGCATCACCACCAGCTCTGAATTGCTCAGCGCCAAAACACCCAGCGGTTCGTGCAGGCCATCGGCAAATACGCTCCAATGCTTTGTTGCCGGATCGTAGATCATCACTTCCCCACGGATAAAGCAGGCAACCAGACGGCCGTCGGGCAGAAAATCGACCCCCCCTGTTTCGCTGGTCAGCCCCTCGGGCATGGTTATGGTTTCTACGGTATAGGCTTCCTGTCCTTTCACAGCAAAAACACTTGCGAAAAACAGCAACAGGACCGTAGCCCCGCTAATGCTTACTGACCTCATATCAACGTCTTTTTTTATTGTAAACCAATGGATAACTGGTAATGGTGACCGAAAAATCGCGGGCCTGCTGCGGACTGAGCTTTAGCTTATCCTTTTCCCAAACACCAGAGGAAGCCTCGTAGGTTTCCGATTCGTTGCTGATGCCGCAGGCCAGCCATACCGTTTTACCTGCATCGGGGATGCGGAACTTACGGATCAGGCCCTTCCCGTCTTCCTTAGGCAAAATCAGCTCGTAGACATCTGTGCCATTCAGGGTGTAGTGAAATTCAGGGTATTTGTTGACCAGGCGGTAGCCTTTATAAGCTGCAACCGGGATTTCATCGGCCTTGCCGATGCGCAATGGGCTGCTCATGATTTCGCGGTAAAAGATGGTACCGACAATTTTCGCCACGGCATCGGCATGGCCTTTCCAGATGCCGGTATTGTCTACAAAACCACCCTTCCAGGCATACCTGAGCCGGCATAAGCCTGCATCCCAGCAGTACGACAATTCCTGGGGCAGGCTTACGGCTATGGCAGCCGGCCCGGCATCTTCCATAAAAATGCGGTACAGGTATGGGGCAACGGGGGTATAGGGATGATTGGCCTGCACTTTTTTGGGTTCCGCCATTTTATGCATGTCGTGCTGATTGTGCATGTCCTGCGAAGCCGCAGCAGCGACCTGCTCTTCCTGCCTTGAAGGCGGAATATTAGGGTCTGTTTTAATGTCGGGCATCTCCCCTCCGGCGTTTACATACATCACCCCGTACATCACAAAGCCATGGCCCGGAAAAGTGCAGACATAAGGGTAAGCCCCTGCCTTTGCCGGTGCTTTAAATGTGAGCGACCTGGTCTGATCTGGGGAAACCACGGGGATAGACCAGAGCACATCGGCCGATTTGGGTACATAATTCATTGCAGGCCCTTTTTCTTCAAGCTGCAGGGCTGCATTGACCACATTTACCCTGGCGCCCGGTTTGGTGATGAGCAGGTTGTGGCTCATGTCGTCTGTATTGGTAAAGTTCAGTTTCACCGCCGCTCCGGGCTTTACGGTAAAGCGCACCACATCGTACTGCAGGCCCGGAAGCACTTTCAGTTCAATTACAGTTGGCGCTGCAGCTGCCGGTTGCCCCATACCGTATTTTACCTGCAGTACGAACAAGAGCAGCATTATCATTCTTTTGGCTAAACACATATGTTTCTGTTTATTTTATTTTTCCTTAACCACACCAATCATGTCCATACAAAGCTCCTTGCCCGGTATGCCTACGCCCTTCACTTTTGCTTTTGATGCCGCGGGCGGACTTTCCGGCTTGTAATATTTCGGGCGGATGGTGTTCAGGTCATTACTGGCGCTGTCGGTCACCACATAATAGGTGGCCTTGGCCAGATGGTCAAAATCAGTCCCTGCCTGGCTTAAAATCCCCGACATCTCCTTAAAAATAGCTGCCGATTCATTTGCTGCCTCCTTACTGGTTTCGCCGTACAGCGACGAGAGGTATACCTTACTGCCATAGTTGATCCGAGCAACCTTGCTGTATACCGGCGAGGCAGTCATCCCCGTGGGCGTAATGAAATCCAGCTGCGTTTGCGGTTTACTTAAAGCCTGCGGAACCCGGGCAATCAGTTCAATTTCTATCAGCGGCTTTTTACTGGTCCATTCTACATATACCGCAGGCGGAAGGGTATGGCCTTCAAAAAAAGCAGCCATTTCCTTTTTTACCAGGTCAATATCTGCCGCCGGACAAATGAAGGACTTGATCTGAACCACGTCGCTCTTTTTCAGGCCTAGGTATTGCAGGGTAGAATCCAGCTGCTTCAGGGTTGCACGTGCTGCCCCGGCAATCTCTCCGTTTGCGGCCTGACCGGACACATATACAACACCAGCCCCTGGCAAAACGGCAACCTGGGACTGGTGAGGGGGAGCTGCAGATAAATCAGAAACACCTATGGCATCAACTGCAAAAAGTGCTTCAGAAGGGATGATATCTCCGGTTACCAGACTTACAGCGGGTCTTTTACCGGCTTTAAAACGATTACTGATGTATTTCCTGAATTCAGGGATGAATTTGTCGTCCGCAACACAAACATGGAGTTTAACGGCCCTGTCAAGACCAGAGCCCCCTGTTTTTAAGGCGCGGTCTACATTGTCGAAAACCTGTTTCAGTTGCAGGCCCGGGTTGGCTTTGCCTATAATTTTACCCTTTTGGTCTGTAGGCAGCAGCTGTGTGGTATGTGCCAGTGGGCCTTCGCCTGCCACTACGGCCAATGCGCCGCCTGTATGTCTGGAATTGCCGATGTATTGCATAGTAGATTTTGGTTTGGTTGATATGGGTTCCCAGCGGGCATGTGAAGTCACTTTAAATGCGGCACCTTCGTCGAAATCGTAAGTATACCTGCGCGTTGTCTGCCCGGCACCTTTTTCTCCCGTAACGGTGCTGTAATCGGCCACAAAAGTTATCGGCCCACAATCAACACGGGTTAAATTTCCTTCCCTGGTAATGTTTTTGATGGTATAGCAGGCGTCGCGGTTGCCTTTGGTTGCTACAATGAGCTGCTCTCCTGTCAGGCTGCCATCAGCAGGTAATGCGGTATCTACCAGCAGCCATCCGCCCCCAGCCAGGCCCTTGTTCATTTTCAGCACTTTACCTGTAAAGGCACCTTCAGATTTCAGCTCCAGCTGATCATATTTCAGCAGGCTGCCATCTATTAGAATTCCTTTAACGGGTTTTCCTGCCTTTTCTTTGATATAGCCCAGCTTACCCTTCAGCAGCATGCCATTATCCAGTTGCAAGGGCTTTTCCCCATCCGGGTTATACAGGATGTAATCCATTTCACCATTCAGCAGCGCTATCTTTAAAGCTACCTGATTGCTCTTTCCGTCGTCCAGCCTTTTCAGGGATTTCAGGAAAGGGTTGTTCTGATAAGGCTCCAGCACCGAAACAAAATTGCTGTTCAGGTTTTCACCCTGCCGGTGCATCAACACATAACCCAGGGTTTTGGGGTTGCCGGGCTTGTTTTGCGGCGGGTCACCATCGGCAATGGCCACATCCTGTGCGGCGCTTAGCGCATGCATGCGCAGGTGCGTATCCTCTCCGGCTTTCATGCCCCGGTAGGAAGGATCTACTTTCCAGTCGACCATAAATTGCCCAGGCGGCTGCTTATCCCTTTGCACATTGTACAGGTGGGCATATCCAATGGGCGTATTTCCGGCCAAAACGCCCTTCGGCACATCTTCACCGGCATAACTGCCTTTCTCCTGCTTTTTCAGCTCCAGTCCGGCCGTAGTTACTGTGCCCGGAGGGCCGTGAAAGCTGTACACATGGTCATGACCTCCGCTTACCCGGAATACATCCAGAACATAAGCATTGCTGTCGGCATCCCCGCCCATATCGGGCGCTCCGCCAATCAGCAGCATCGTGCGTGTATATTCCTTTACCGAAGGGTATGCGCTGCTGCCGTCCAGCTCAAAGGCACCAAAACCTTTAAGCTGTTTAAAAAGACGGGTATGTCCGCCCCAGCCCTCTTTCTGCGGTTGTTTGTTCACATAAACCAGGTTATGGGAGATGGTGCTTCCTGTCCATTCGTTATTGCTGGGCCAGCGGGTGGCATATTCGGGGTAGCCATGGTCGGGCGCCATCCATTTGCCAAAGGCAAAGAGATCAAAGTTGAGCAGGTCGGGATGTGCATGTTTGATGGTACGGCCATAGTTGCTGGCTATCGCAGTGCCTTGCATGCCTGTTCCGGCCTCGAGTGTGGCCAGACCAAAGCCGCTCATCAGATTGCCCCTGTTGGGGCCTGTTGCCGCCTGCAGGGCTACACGCTCAATCTCCTGGCCCAGTAGTTCCGGGTTTTCCGCAAAAATATCACGGCCAAGTCCCTTTGCGGTGTTGCCATTTGCACGATAAGCGGCCAGCGCCATTTCAGGATCGCGCGTTTGTGCATAACCCAGGGCAATAAAATCCGGGCTGACTGCCCCTTTGGAAACCAGTCCGGTTGAGCCCGAATCGCCAATATTAGGTACAGCTACACCCAGCACTGCCATGCGGTAGGCCGTCATAAAGGCTGCGCTGAATTGGGGAAGATCGCGGTAAATATGGTGTTTGGTGTAAGCCGGATAGCCGGCCAGTGTTTGTGCCAGCTTAGCCACCAGGTTACCCCACATAAAGGCATAGCCCGGGGCGCCCTCATCTGATGTGCCGTCGCGGTCAAAGTTACGGATCATGAGCCCCGGAATATCGCCCCCTTCAGGCGCAAAAAGCCAGTCGAGCCAGGCTGTTGTTTCCGGGTTGCTGTTCAATGCAATGGCGCACCTGGCCACGCTCAGCTGGTGCATGCCCTGGTTGCCATATACGCGGTGCGATACAACAGCTTTAAACGCTGTACGCAGGATGCCATCGTCTACATTCTTTACCAAAAGCGCACGTGTTCCCTTTGCCTTTCCCAGCTTGTATTTTTTAGATTGTTGTGATAAAAACGTGTAAAGAGCGGGCTGATCAGCGGTTCCGCTCAGGATCTTATCGTAGGCATCAGCAAAATTCTGCACTACGTTTGTTTCCCATATGGCGCCTTCAATTTTGCCCACGTTCCGTCCTCCGTCTGAATGGTACCAACCCCTGTCGGCATAGGGCTTCCAGTCCATATCCGGATATACGTCGGCAATCCTGTCCAGCAATATGGCGGCCTTGGCAGCATAACGTTTATCGCCCGTATATAAAAAGGCATCTGCGAGGACCCGCAGGCCATCGCCTATTTCGTCCCAGTATTTCCAGGTATAATAACCAATAAACTTATAGCTGCGCCCTTCGGCATTGATATAGCCAAAACCATCGTCTACCCCGTATTTGTGCAGGGGATCTTTGGGGTCCGGGTGTGCCGTGTTATACAGTAAGCGCCTGTCGCCCTTTGCCGGGTTAAAAAGGCCCCGTTCATCAATGGCAGTTTTATAGTATTTCCCGAAATCGTTGGTCGGGAAAACGGCCTGACAGGATGGGCAGGTCAGTTTCCAGGGCAGTTTTTCAAAATCGGGGTTATAGGGATAATTGCCATAGCGGGAAATTTTGTGGCCGCATTCCAGGCAGCCCAGGAATTTCGGTCCTTTGGTGAGGCGGTCGAACGTCACGTCAATACAGCGGGGCAGGTCCTGACCGGGCACCATCTCCCACAACACTTCATCAGATTTTGCCAGCCATTTTGCAGCCCTTGAAATAACGGCATCACGCTGCTTTCGCGCCCATTCGTAACGCCCGCAGTTGGCCCTTAAATTGGCGATCTTATCTTCAGTATAAAAACCGCCGTAAATCCGGTTGGCATAGAGCCCGGTAGTCCACAACAGCCCGGCTGCCATGAACAGGTAAATCAATTTGAAATTCGGTTTCATTTGGTGTGTGCATTAAACTCCGTTAACGTTACCGAAAATAATCATATAATTTTAAAATCCCTCATGATTTGCGTTTTTTCTTTTGCCATAAACATAGTTGGATATGTATTGTGTACGTAACCAAATAAAATCAGTCCCGATTTAAAGAGGCTGTACAAAAGCTTCATTTATACAGCCTCCTGTCCTGCAGCTCTAGTAGTCCTGGTTTTGCGCCAGCACACCTGGGTTATACACCTCAATCTGCCGTTGCGGTATCGGAAAAAGCACATAATGCGGCTTAGGCTGCAAAGTAAATTTCAGTGCGGTCTGCGTAGTCGGGTTATACCCCCGCTCTTCAAAAGCCAGCTCGCTCAATAACCTTCCGGTCCGCACCAGGTCAAACCACCTTTCATTTTCAAAGGCAAACTCCAGGCGCCGTTCCAGCAAAATCTTATCGGTAAAGGCCTCGGCCGTTGCAATATCAGCCGGCGTATAGTTTTTAGTGGCATTACCAAAGGCGCGGCTGCGGATCTTGTTGAGCTCTGCCAGTGCCAGGTCCGGACGGTTTAAGCCGTATTGCGTTTCGGCCAGCAGCAAAATGACATCGGCATAGCGCAAAACAGGCAGGTCTATTCCCGAGGAGTTCAGCAGGTGCTTCACCTCGTACTTGCTCACATGCGGAAACCATACCGTAGGCGAATTGGCCGGTGTGGGCGTTTTGTAAAACTCTGTAATGGAAGCGGCCTTGCGTGTATCGCCGGTTTCAAAAAGCTTGTGCAGATCCCATGAAGGGAATACCGATTCGAGGCCTGATGAGGCGATGCCGGTCTTACCGCCAAAAGGCAAAAATGCGCTGCTCAGTGTATGGCCGTTTGTCCCTTCTATGTATTTGATGGCAAAGATCAGCTCGGCATTGTCTTCGTTTTCCAGCTTCCAGAGGGAAGCAAAATCCGTTTGCAGGGCATAACCATAACCTGTCACCATATCCAGATAGGTTTTGGCATTGGGCCAGTCCTTCAGGTACACGTATACTTTGCCCAGCAAGGCTGCCGCTACCCCATTGCTAACCCGGCCTTTCGGCATATCTGCTTTTGCAGGCAAGGTAGCCAGGGCATCTTTAAGGTCGCTGATGATCAGATTATAGATCTCTTCCTTGCTGGCCCTTGGTGTAGATTTGGCTTCATTTATTTCCAGCAATGTAGTGACTTTGGGCACCCCGCCAAAAAGCCGCACCATATCAAAGTAAAAGAGTGCCCGCATAAATTTGGCCTCACCGGTAAGCTGTTCTTTTTGCTTTGCTTTATAATCCTTAGGGTTATCAATATTGGCCAGCACGGCATTGGCCCTGAATATGCCACTGTAGCTGGCTTCCCAGAAGGTGGCAAAGAGCTGGTTTGCCGAAGTGATGGCCATATTGTCTACATCATCGGCCCCGGCCGATAAGGTATAGGTTGTCCGGTAAAGGTTGTCTGTAGGCAGTTCCAGCAAAATGTAGTCTGTTGGTTTACGGCTCTGGTAGCTGCTGTATATGCCAATTACGGCCAGGTCTAGATCTTTCGCTGTTTTGTAATAATCGGTTGTAGTCAGCACAGAATCAGGCGTAATTTCGGTAAGGTCTTTATTGCAGGCGGTGATGTTCAGCGTAAGCAATACCGCAAGCATTTTTATATATCCATTTCTTTTCATGATGTGTGGCTTTAAAAGTTTACATTCAAACCCAGGGTATAAATTCTGTTGATCGGTTCGGAGCCTCCGTTATAGCCGGGCTTACTGTTCAGGCCTCCAATCTCGCCCTGCGTATAGCCTTCAGGGTTATAGCCATGAAAACCTTTCCTGGTAAGCATAAAAGGATTGCTGATGGAAGTATAGATGCGGAAGCTTTGCATGCGCAGCTTCTGGGCAATTGCCTTTGGCAGCGTATAGCCCAGGTTCAGGTTCCTTACAGCCAGGAAAGAGGCATCTTCTATATACACATCAGAATTGGCCTGCCAGGTAAGTTTACTTAAAGCAGCTCCGGGCATTTTGCCGTCGCCAGGCTCGGCGGCCGACCACCATTGGGTTTCTACCAGAGAGCGGCGCATTGCACCGGCAAGGGCACCCTGGTAATATTCATTTTCAAAATTATACATTTTGGCACCCAGGGAAGCCTGCATTACAATACTGAGGTCAAAATTTTTCCAGGAGAAATCGTTGACCATCCCCATAAACAGCTTGGGATGAAAGCTGCCCAGGATTACCCTGTCGGATGAGTTGATGGTCCCGTCTTTAACTACGTCCTCATATTTGGTATTTCCGGGCAGGGAACCTGCCAGTACCGGCGAGTTTGCCACATCATTGGCATCCTGCAATACACCTATGGATTTAAAGCCGTAATACGAGAACATGGGCTCTCCCACGCGCAGGATCCAGCTCATGCCAAAGGTATCGGTATTGATGCGCTCGTTTACACCACCCAGACTTACCACCTTGTTCCGGTTGCGGGTAAGGTTAAAAGAGGTTTCCCATTTAAAGGCACCGGTTAAGTTTTTGGTGTTGATCTCCAACTCTATCCCCCTGTTGTTTACTTCCCCGGTGTTCCTGAGGGAAGTGATGAAACCTGTAGTTGCCGGTATAGATTCCAGGTACAATAAGTCGCTGGTGTTTTTGTTGTAATAGTCAAAAACTATATTTATACGGTCACGAAATAGACCAAGCTCCATTCCCACATCATAGCTCCGGTTTTCTTCCCATCTCAGGTCTTTATTCCCAAAAGTTGTTTGCGCCTGGCCTTTGGTAAGCACGCCGTTTGGCGCATAATACACATCGCTTATTCCACCCAGGTAACCAAAATCAGGAATGTTAAAATTACCCGTAACGCCATAGCTGGCGCGCAGTTTTAAATTGCTGACCAGCTTGTTCTCTTTAAAGAAATCTTCTTTGGAAACGCGCCAGGCTACAGAAGCCGAAGGGAAAAAGCCCCATTTGTTGTTCGGGGCAAACCTGGAACTGCCATCTGTACGCATAGAGGCGGCCAGCAGGTACTTCTCCTTAAAATCGTAATTGATCCTGCCGAAATAGGATGCCAGCCCCCAGCTTGTTTTGCTGGTACGCGTAAGTGTTGGCGAAATCACCGCGTTGTTCAGTGTTTCTATCACATCGTTGCTAAAGCTGCCGGCAACAATGCCCATGGCGGTAGCACGTGTCTTTGATTTCTGAAAAGAAGCACCCAGTATACCGCTCAGGCTATGCCCTCCGCTAAAGCTTTTGTTGTAGCTCAGCACGTTCTCGTTGATCAGGTTAAAGTTCCGGGTATCGGCTGCCGATCCGGTGGCGGCATTGGTCGCATTTCCAAAGGCACTCTGGTACACATCGTTGGTGGTATAGGTGATGTTGGCACCTACAGAAGACCTCAGTTTTAAGCCTTTCAGAATATCCAGGCCAACATATATTTCGCCAACGTTGTTCATGGCATTGGTGTAGTTTTTAGTGGCATCCAGCACCGCCATAGGGTTCAATCCGCCTGTAACCACAATGCCCCAGTAGTCGCGGGCCTTGGGATAGGTACCATCCGGGTTTTTAACCGCTACAAAAGGCGGGTACTTGACCATGGCCTCAATGCCCAGCCCCAGGTTCCTGCGGTTGTTATAATTAGGGCTCAGCATAAAGCCCATGTTCAGTGCGCTGTTTATTTTAAGGTCTACATTGGCGCGGACCGCATAACTGGTATAGGCTGTATTCCTGATCGTTCCCCTTTCATCTTTAAATGTACCGGAAACATAATATTTTGCATTTTCACTGCCCCCCGAAACAGAGAGGTTATAGTTTTGTATGGGCGCAGTTTCCAGTACCTCCTCCTGCCAGTTTACATTGCCTTCTTTGATCACGGGGTTCACCTGGTAGGCCGCAGGCCGCCTGGCATCGCCCCATACCGGAATGCTTGGATCCCCTCCTGCCCATACATATTCCCTGTTCTGGTAGCGCACTACATAATCGTAATATTCCTGCCCGCTGATCCAGTCGTCGTGCCCCATAGCTTTGGCAATACCGGTATAGGCATTAAAGTTCAATTGCGGCTTGCCTGCCTTTCCTTTTTTGGTGGTGATGATGATTACCCCGCCCGAGCCGCGTGAACCATAAATGGCAGCCGAAGAAGCATCCTTTAGAACTTCCATCGACTCTACATCGTTCATGTTCACATTATCCAGGCTTCCCCCCGGGAAACCGTCTATTACGATCAGCGGCTCATTTCCCGCATCCAGTGATGAGGCTCCCCTGATCCGGATTATGGGTGCTTCGCCCGGCCTTGCCCGCGTGGTTGAAATGTTGATCCCAGCCATACGCCCCACCACTGCGGTTTCAAAGCGCCCTGCCGGGATCTGGTCCAGGTTCTTATTTTCGATCTTCGAAATGGCGGCCGTAAGCGAACTTTTTTTAACCGTACCATAACCCACCACTACCAGCTCTTCCAATGCTGTGGAATCCTCCTTTAATTTTACGTTAATGGTAGCCTGTTTGTTTACCGCAACTTCCTGGGTGGCATAACCAATGAAAGAAAACACCAGTGTCCCGTTTTCAGGTGCATTGATGGCATATTTCCCGGATATATCGGTAGATATCCCTGCATTGCGCCCTTTTACCCTCACACTTACACCGGGGATGCTAATCCCCTTTACATCCGTAACTGTGCCTGTAACCTTCATATCGGCCTGCTGCGTAAGGGGCTTTTCGCCTTTAAATTCCTTGATGATTACGGTTTTCATCAGCACCTCATAAGTAAAGGGCTGTTCCTTAAAACACAACTGCAAAACTTCGTGTATATCCAGGTCCTTTACATTCAGGTTTACATTTCTGGCGCTTTTTAAACTCTTCTGATTGTACACAAAACTATAGCCGCTTTGCTTCCTGATTTCCTTTAAAACCTCGGTAAGCGGCACATTTCTGCTCACCAAAGTAATTTTCTGGGCATAACCAGCGGCATGTACATGCATCAGGGCCGTTAAGAGTAAAATCAATGTCAGCTTCATTACTAAAAGAAATTTATAAAATACCGGGCAGCCTGCACCAGGCAAGTGTAATAGATTAAATTTCATACATTTGAATAATTTGAGTGGTGAATATTGCTTGTTATCAATCAATGGGCTCCATTTTCCGGGAGCGCTCGACCCGCTCCCGGTTTTTTACCTCCATTGTATGGTGTGGTAGGTTTACATGACTATAATTTTCCTCCCTTCAATTTTAAAGTGAATGGTTCCTGTTGCTTCCAGTATTTTGAGCACCTGCGATACATTTTCAAACTTAGATATGGTGCCCCCAAAATTTTCGCTGATCTGTGCATTGGCATAAACCACTTCCACCCCGTACCAGCGCGATATTTTTCGCATTACGCTATGGATCTCTTCGTTGTCAAAAATGAAATAGCCGTTCTTCCAGGACACGGCTTCTTCTATGTCCACTTTAACCACATCCATCTGGCCGGTACTGCCCGATAAGCGGGCCTGCTGTCCGGGTTTGAGCATTGCAGTCTGGCCATGCGCCCCTTCCCTTACCTTCACACTCCCTTCCAGCAGCGTTGTTTTAATTTCGGCTTCGTCGTCATAGGCATTCACATTAAAATGCGTACCCAGCACTTCCAGCTGCTGCCTGCCCGACTGGACTTTGAACGGCCGTTTCTTATCCTTTGCAATTTCAAAATAAACCTCGCCCTTTATCGCTACGCTTCGTTCCGTCTGGCCAAACGCGATGGGGAAGCGGATGGAAGAGCCTGCATTGAGCCAGACCTTACTCCCATCGGCTAGTACCAGCTGGTATTGTCCGCCAAGCGGGGTGCTGATGGTGTTGTAGGCCGGCTGTTCATCAGCTGCCAAAGGCGCAACCGCCTTCATATGGTAAACTGACTCCGGCCCTGCGCTGTCCAATGTGACCTGCGAACCGTCTGCAAGTGTTAAGACCGCCTTATTGCCCCCAGGCCCCACATCATGAGCAAGAGCAGGCCTGGCCGTCCTTTTTAAGGGCTTTTCTGCAGGGCTTTGTATGTAAAAAAATAATGCAGCAGCGGAAACTATGGCCGTAAATATTGCCGCAGCCTGCCAGCTCAAAAAGATGTTCCTGCTTTTGCGCTCCTGATCAGGCGCCCTATGCCTGGCTATTTCCTGTAAAACCTTACCGTATATTGCATGTTGTACTTCGTCTTTTACGCCCATAGTATTTTCGTTCCAGCCGCGCTCCTTTTCCTGCAGGGCATCATAATGCTCCGCTAAGCGTCGCCCTTCTTCGGTGCTGAGGTTTCCTTTCAGGAACCGCGCTGCCAGATGTTCAAATTCTTTTCTGTCCATGGTTGTAAACTGTAAGTACCAGATACAGGCGCTTACCCCCAAAAGGAAATAAAAAAATTAAAGCGGGGATGCACTCCCTAGTGCAAAGCGGATCCGGCGCAATGCAATGGTGAGCTGATTTTCTACAGTTTTTGGGGATATACCGAGGCGTACGGCCACTTCTTTGGTAGAAAGATGGTCTTTTCTGCTTAAGTTAAAGACATCCCTGCATTTGGCCGGGAGCTTAGCCACGGCCTCGTCCAGCTGCCGCTGAAAATCTTTGGTCATCAGCAGGCTGTCGGTATCGGCTACAAAAGCCGGCGGGGCCTCCATGGTATTTATTTTGGCCCTGGCTACCGGAAGTGCTTTAAACACCTGGTATTTGACACAGGTATACAGCCAGGCATTTAAGGAAGCGATTTCATTTACCGAGCGTTTTATCCAGAGCTGAACAATAACCTCCTGCACAATGTCTTCGGCAATTTGCCTGTCGCGGATGATGTTATAAGCCTGCAGGTACAGTTTAGACCAATACCGCCCATAAATTTCGGCCAGTGCAGCTTCATCGCCCTGCTGTAATAGATAGAGCAGCTGCCGGTCGGTCAGGTTGGTATACACAGGTTTAGGCATCAGATATTGGTTACGTACCCGAATATAAAAAAACAAATGCTATAAAACAAAAATGAGTTGACTAAAAGCGTTTTACACTTTTGGTCAACTCATTGCAAAGGTTTTAAGGGCTTACTGCTTAATCAGGTCGTACAACTCGTCCAGTTTCGGTGAAAGCACAATTTCGATCCTTCTGTTCTTGCTGCGGCTTTCGGCACTGGTATTTGGCCCCAAAGGCTGGTATTCGCCTTTACCTGTTGCGGTCATGCGCACGGGCTGTACCTTACATATTTCGGTCAGGAACCTTACTACCGAAGTAGAGCGGAGCACGCTCAGGTCCCAGTTGTCTTTGATCTGCCCAAGGTTGGTAATTTTCTGCGAGTCGGTATGTCCTTCAACCGCTATATTAATCTCGGGCTGCTGCTTCAGTACATCGGCCAGCTGGGTTAAGGCCTGCTTACCTTTTTCGTCAATAATGATACTTCCCGATGGGAACAGCAGCTTGTCTGTCAGGGAAACATATACCTTACCATTTTTGATCTCAACCGTTAAGCCGTTTTTGGTAAAGCCGAGCAGGGCCTGCTGCAGTTTTTCTTTCAGTTTATTGGTGGCTTCATCGCGTTTGCGCAGAATCTCTTCCACTTCTTTCAAACGCTGCTCACGTTTCTTCAGATCTGCCGATAGCTTATTGATCTCGTTGGAGCTGTTGCTGCGCAATTTGGAGTAATTGTTGTCCATCTCGGAGTATCTGCTCTTCATGTCGTTCAGCGCACTGCTCAGGCCGGTTGTATCTTTCCTCAATTTGGCGATCAGGCTTTCCAGGTTTTCATTCATGAGCTGCGACTGGGTCCAGCCATTGCTTAAGGAATCCTGTTTGGCCAACAGGGCTTTATATTTTTTGGGCGACAGCACCACACAGGAAGTAAATGCACTGGCCAGCAATGCAACAAATAAAAACAAACTGATTTTTTTCATTAGTGTTATTGGGTTTTAAGGATTATAGACCTGCAAACTGCCTTTTTCAGAAAGCAGGCAGGTCATTAGGTTTCATTCTGTGTTACTGATCAACAGCTTTCCTCAAAAATAGTATAAAGGGATATACACTTTCAAAAGCAGTTTTCAACTTATCCACGATTCCGGGTTTTAAGAAGTCTTCATCTTTCAAAGGATAGATTGCAATAAAGCTTTTCAGCTTCAGGAATTCAATCTGGGGATGGTCTGCCGGGTAACCCTTTGGCGCTGTTTTAAGGGTGTCTTCCCTGCTCAGCTGATACAGACGTTTGAAGTTTTTATCGTTAACAATTTCCAGGAACTCGGAAGTATTGTAATCAATTTCTTCCCTGATCTTTTTCAGCACTGCAGCTTCAGGCATCCAGAACCCCGCTGCAAAAAAACATTCACCTGGTTGTATGTGCAGGTAATAGCCTGCACTATGGATATCACTGCCTTTAAGGTTAAAGGAAATCCCAAAATTGTTTTTATAGGGGTCTTTATTTTTACTGAACCTTACATCACGATAAATACGCAACAGACATTTTTTTGCCGGGGTATCTATAGCAAACTTTGGATCTACAGCAGCAAGTTTGGGTATCAGCTGGTCAATCAGGGCCAGCACATCTGCTTTGGCCAGTTCATATCTTTCTTTGTTTTCAGCAAACCATTCCCTGTTGTTATTTTTTGCTACATCAGCAATAAAAGCTAGCGTGTCTGACTTAATCATGGCTTATCGTAATAGGCGTTGTACTTTATTTTTGGAGAAAGCCAATGTAGTAAAATCACTCGTGAATAGCGATAATTAAAAGGCGCCAAAAGTAAACATCCTGTAAAAATTACAGTAATGTATAGCCAAAAGGAGTCGAAATCGAGGTTTCCCCCGGAAAGCACATAAGTAGCTACAGCAAGCGTGATCATCTCTGCACAATTCATAGCATAGCTCACATACATTGCAGCATAAAAATAACCGGGCTCTATTTCAAAGCGCTGACCGCAATGCGGGCATACCTCGTTGGTACGCTGGATGTTGAAACCGTATAAGCTGCCGGTAAAGATGTTGCCACGACGGCATTGCGGGCATTTGCCATTTACAATGGCATAAAGCTTAGATGTTTTGCCCATAGCCGATGGTTTTTTTGCGGTATTTAACGTACCATAATATCCCAACACCGGTAATCAGCAGATAAGGAATGGCCAGCAGGTATAAAATTCCGTTGTTTAGTCCTTTACCCTGGGTATTGCCATTTTTAACGCTTTGCTCTGCGTTGACGCTGCACATGGCGCATTGTGCGCTGGCTGTATTGCTTACCGCAATGGCCGATAGCAATGTAAAAATGAAAACAAATGCGATCCTTTTCATGGCAGCAAATATAAGGAATTTTGTTGAGGCTATACTTCTATCGAAATGTTTACCCTACCACCAAGGCCTTTTTCCACGATGTCGAACAGTGTTTTAAGTGTTAAATTACTCCCATCGTTTTCTACTCTTGATATGTAGCTCCTTTTTTTATCTACAAGATCGGCCAGCTGAGTTTGCGTAAGGTGCTTTTCTTCGCGTGCTTTTCTTAAAAGCAAACCTATTTTAAACCCTTCTAATTCGCGCTCCAGTTCATCACGCCTTGGTGTACCTTTTTCACCGTAAACCTTATCTTTTATATCCTTCCAATTAGTCGTAGTCATAATCACAAATTCTTTTTATAATATTCGTTCATTAATTTAATAGCCCGGTTTAATTCTTCCTTCGGTGTTTTTTGCGTTTTCTTGACAAATCCATTTAACAGGATTACCAATCTACCTTTATCAAAAAAACAAAAGACCCTCCAGATATTAGCAGCCAGTTTGATGCGGACTTCATATAGCCCGTCTGTACCCTCTAAATATTTCAAATAATTTACCGGAACACGTTCCAGTATCTCAATAGCTTCAATTATTTTGAAGATCTTATCCTGAACTTTTTGTGGCTGTTCTTTTAAAAAGTCTTCGAAATAATTTTTGTAGGCAATAACCTCTCTTATTTTATTCATAGCAAAGGTAACTTATAAGTAACACACAAACAAATCATTTCTTACAAATGATGGATTACAAACAACCACAAAACGGAGTATCCACTGGTAAAAAATTTGAATTTTTCTAGAATCCTAGGCGATTCCGCAACCTCATTTAGCGGGCAAGTAAGGGCCTGAAAGCACCTTTGACCTGCCCTGATTATGCCTTAATTCTGCCTTTGTTCGGGAGAAAGGTACTTTTTAGGGGTAAAGGCGGCATAAGCCCCGAACAAAGGGGGAAGATGGGGCTATTTTATTTACCATTTTATTTAACTTTAGCGTGCCCAAACAGATAAAAAGTAACGGAAACAATGAAAATGGAAACGTATACGCCTGCTGCGCTATTAAGGCCATTCATTAAAGCCTATAAAATTATTGAAAGCGGAGATGAAAGGACCAACAGGGTTGTACCAAATACTTCATTTGCACTTGCATTTCGCTTTAAGGGGCAGATTTCCTCTATCGCAGATGGGCACAAAACAGCCTTGCCAGCCACAACGTTTTCAGGTTTGCGAAAATCTGTAAGACTTTTCAACTATGCGGCTCAGACATCGGCTTTAATTGTACAGTTTGAAGAAACAGGTGTCCTGGCATTTTTCAAACATCCGCTTCATGAGTTATTTGAACAAAGTATCTCGTTAGACAACTTCTTTCCGCAATCAGAGATTTCAATTGTAGAAGAGCGTTTAAGCGAAGCGCCAGACAAGCTTGCAAAAATTGCCATTGTAGAGCAGTTTTTATACAACAAACTATTCTATAATAAACCTGATAAGCTGGTTTTGGAAGCCATCAACAGCATTTATTCCAGCAATGGGATAATCAGGATCAGGGAATTGGCCAGAAGTTTATATATCAGCGATGATGCTTTTGAAAAACGGTTCAGAAAAGCAGTTGGAGCCACGCCCAAGCAATTTTCTTCCATCATAAAGCTAAAAGCCATTATTGACCAAAACACGGGCTCGGGCTCCTTTACTGATATTGCATTTGAACACGGCTATTACGATCAGCCACACTTCAATAAAGATTTTAAACTTTTCACTGGCCAGACACCGACAGAATTTTTCAAATCAGGCCTGTATTGGTAAATCAATGATTTTTTACAATGATCGGCTAAGCTGCAGCTTGATATTTGTATTAAAAAATTAAGCAAAATGAAATCAGGTTTATCAGCAGCAGTTGTGATTTGCATGGCCCTCGTAAGTGGAAAAACTTATGCGCAGAAACAGTACAGTCTACTGGTTAGGGTACCTAACACGTATACTATCGAACAGGTAAAATCGGCAGGCCCGCTATGGGACAAATTAATTGAAAAATGGAAAGCAGAGGGCGTTTATGTCCTGAGCTTTGCCTTTCCGGGAGAAAGTTATACGGTAACGGGAAATGTGAAGTCGGTAAAAAAAGAAACGGTTTTATCAGACAACCTTAAAGTAGTAAGCAATATTGTTCTCCGTGCAGAAAGCATGGAACAGGCTTTGGCACTTGCAAAAGCATGCCCGGTTCTTTTATATGGTGGAAAAGTAGAGGTAAGGGAAATCCCGAAGCCAGTAAAACCTTAGGGGCTCCGTATTGGGTGCAAATAACTGCCTTCATCTGGTTTATAGTTTATGTTGCTGCTCACCGTACAAAAAGGCTAAAAATAAACCCTGTACATCAAATTAGGGAACACAGACATCTGTTTCATATGGCCAACAGCGCCTGCTTCCCCCGGGTCGTAAAATTCCGTAAGTTTTGCCCTGCTATTTGTCACATTATCTATATTCAGAAAAATTTCGTGAGTTGCCCTTGGCTTATTTATCTTATAGCTAAACGACATTGTAATTTGGTAGATATCTTCAATATCCTTGTCATAGGCCTTACTATAATCATAAAACCTATTACTGGCAGGGTCTACTGCCAAGTTCCCATCCGAACCCCTCAACAACGGAATTATTTTTTTACCTCCGCCAAAAAAAGCTCTGCTGTTAAAGCTTAACGTCTTATTTTTTGCCTTGCCAAGTTTTGGGAAATCCTTACCAAAAAGAACATTTACAAGGTAGTTTCCATTGAACCGTGTATTACGTTCAATCCCATCAAGCGCCTTGTAGGTCGAGTTGTATACCGAGGCATTCAGAAGATAATAGAAATTCTTATTAAAGAAACGTTCAACAGTCAGTTCTACACCATAGTTTTTACCGGTTCCTTTGTTTACCAGATCCAGGTAATGGAAATCGAGCCCCTCATTAATAGTAGCAAATATATTATCCTTAGAATTTGCTACAGGCAAGTTGTAAAGATCCTGATAATAGGTCTCTAACTTAACCATCATATGCTTACCGAAACGTTTCTCGTACCCCAGCACAAAATGATGCGCTTTTAATAAATCAAGGTCTTTATTGGGCTCTGTATGACTTCCGTCTGGTAATTTTACCTGGGCATAATAATGATGAATACTTTCCATTGTGCTGTGCTTGCCATAGCCGGCACTTATAGCGCTGGTCTTATCCAGTTCCCAATTCAGCGAAAATCTTGGTTCGACCGTACTCCTGCTGAACAGCAAAACATTCATGTTTTGCACACCAAATACAGTAGTCAGCTTTTCATTAAATCTATACCTGAAACTGATGAAATTTCTAACCGTACTGATGTTTTCTTTGAAATTAACCAACGTAGACCTAACGTTCGAACTATCTTTGAACATACTCTGATTAAAATTGTAATCAAGCAAAGCATATTTAGAACCCGCCTGCAGCTTAAGCTTTGGACCCAGTTTGTTGTTGTAAGTGATCTCGCCCCGGTATGCCGATCTCCTCAATCTGCCATTAAAATTCAGCTGGTTACTTTCCGAAGTATCGGTTTTGAAATTCTCGAAAACATCATCATCAATACCCTCGCCCGAAAAAGACAGTCCGGTATTGATATAGCTGTTTTTATTTATCGTCAAGGTATGGTTCAGGCCCAAATTCGCAAGGTGCGAACCCTTATTGTAATCTTCAGCTATTTTGTTGGGCACAAACCTGTTTCCAGGTGTTTGCCACAAGGCAGGTGATACATCTTTAAACAAAAAATTGCTAAAACCTACCAGGCCAAAAATAGAAAACAGTCCAGCTCGCTCAGTAGGCAATACCACTTTAAAAGCAGCGTCCTGAAAATTTAATGTCCCGTTTAAACCATCAACCAGCCCAAGATCGCTTAACAACGAGATGGTAGAATAGCGGTAATTCACTAAATACGAACCTTTATAGCCCTTTTTAAATGGTCCTTCTATGGTTAACTCTGTGCCTAACGCACCCAGACCAAATGTTGACTCGAATTTTTCGTTGTTTCCCTGCCTTAATTTAACATCATACACACCAGACAGAACATCGCCATATTCTGCTGAAAAGGCACCTGTATAAAAGTCTGACGTGGCCAGCAAGTTATTATTTAGCGCACTAATAGAACCACCTACCGCACTTTGATCAGAAAAATGATTGGGATTTGTAATTTGCATACCCTCTAAACGCCATTGCATATACTTAGGAGAGTTCCCCCGCACAATAATATCATTGCTGCCATCCTGAGAACTGGTAACCCCGGCAAAATTAGACAAGATCCTTGAGGGGTCATTGAAACCGCCTGCATATCTATTCGTCTGTTCCGGAGAAACAGAGCGGCCGCTAACCAGGGTCATATCATTTAAGGGTTGCCCTTTGTTTTTATCGAAAGTTAGAACGATACCTTCCAGCTGAGCAACAGCTTCCTGCATGTTTATATTTAATACCGTCTCCTTGCCCGAATTCACCACAATATTAGGAAGTATGATTTTTTGGTACCCCAGGTTTGACACGTATAAGGTAATTCTTCCAATTGGCATATGGTCAAACCTAAAGCTCCCGTCTTTGCCGCTTAGTATAGCTTTTAAAGGGTTACTGCCAGCTATGGTTACGGTTGCGCCCGCTATAGGCTGTTTACTGTCCTGATCAGTAATTACCCCCCTCACAGTTTGATTGAAATTTTGGGAGAAGGCCGAGGTGCATAAGCAAAATAAAAGGAGCAGATTAAATGTAAAAGGACGTAAAATGGCAGGTGCAGGAGTGGTTTTTTTCTTTTGCATATCAATACTATAAATTGTTAAATGATACTGCAAAAGTAGATTGGCGAGATGCCAGAACTCGTTCACTTAAGTTAAGAAGCGTATCTCAACTTTTACTTTTTTCAAAAATTTTTGGCTGTTTGCCCGCTTACAGACTGCGGTTTTATTCCAGGACAATTTGCTGATCGGCTACATCATGATCCGGCCTGTATTGAACTCATGCCTATTGCGCCACCTGCTTAGCAGGTTTTGCTTTTTAGTGATTATTCAACTCCAAAAGCAAACATAAAATCCTTAGAACCAAAGAAATACTCTCCTTTATCCAGATTTTTTGCAATCAGGTAGTAATATCCGTCCTTAATTTTTTTTACTTCATAATTAATTTTCGCAAAGGATGTTGAAGTACTTGTTGCTTTTGCCAGGGTGGTAATTAAAACCCGTTGATCTTTCCTCACTTCAAATTGGGCTAAATCAAAAATGGATGTAGGATCTTGGCCCGGTGTTATTTTTACAATGAATTTTAATTCATCCTGTTTAGGAAGCTTAACTGAAGAAGAAATTCCATTTAATGAAAAACCGCCCTCAGCCTTAAATATTCCTTTTGCCCTTGCCATGGTGCTATATGCTGATTTTTCCAATTCTTTTAATTGCCTGGTTTTAGGATCTAAATAAGCTGGCTTGTCATTAAATTCCGGTAAATTTTGCCCCTGGACCACTAAAGAAATACATATAAAGAATAGTAAACCTAATAAGCTTTTCATGTTAATTGGCGTGATTTGTTCAGTACAAAGATAGAAGTGATACACGCAAAACCCATTAACTTAAGTTAACAAATGAATTCTGTATTGCTAAAATATGATGATGTAATTGCTTTTAGGATACCTTTTTTACCAACCTGTTTCTCATTCTGCTTAATGATTGCGGAGTAATCCCTAAATAACTTGCTAAGTAATATTGTGGTATTCTCTGAACCAAATCTGGTCTTGTTTCCAATAGATGCAAGTAGCGTTGCTCCGGGCTGGATATCTTGAAATTATCAAATGCAATTTGACTTTTGGAATGAAGGTCTTCTGATAAAATGCGGCAAAGTTTTTCCAATTTTGGAAACTTCTTGAAAAGTTCTTCGTCTGGCTCAGCATCACCTGCTGAAAGTACAGAATCTTCTAAACAAGAAATATAATATTCAGAAGGTTTCCTGGTTAGGGCACTTGGAGGAGTAAGGGATTCCCCGTCGCTGTAAAAAGCAGTAGTTTTTTCTTCCCCATCAACTATGTAATAACATCTAATACATCCCTTAACTACAAAATAGCTATCTTTTGATAGTTGGCCCTCTTTTAATAAAATTGTTCCTTTTTTAAAACTTGTGAAAAAAGCTACATCAATTATGGCATTTTTTTCCTCTTCAGAAAGTTGAATGTACTTTGCTAAAAAATTGAGGAGAATTTGATCCATATCTCCATTTTTAAATTTCATGCTTTTATCATTAAGTTAGTTCATGTGTAAAATTTGATACTTCCTAAACGCTTACTATACATAACCAAAGATAACAATTGAAAACAAACCGCAAAATCATTTGGACAATAGGCTATCCCTTCATTGGCGATCTCTGAAGACTCCCTTTAACAATCAATAAACCGAAAAATCCGAGTAAAATAACCCAGGCTGCAAAAAACACCGTTAATAGGATGCTGATTATATTGGCTATAAATGGCAAAGTAAAATAACAATACCTAATTTAAGTTTGAAATTTGGCACATATGTATGTATAATCACAGATAACCGGAAAATTTCCGATTATCAATTCATAATATGACAATAAATTATGTATAAATATTTGCTTTAAATCGGAAATTTTCCGATTTTAGATGAATAATTTAACAATAATGGATTTTAAATATTTAGCCAAATACTATAACAATGCCCCACTGACCCGCTCCATCATGCTGGACATGCTTAAGGATTATAGAAGACCTAATGATAAAATCAGTGAATTGATAAAGAGCGGTGATCTGTTGCCATTAAAAAAGGGGCTTTATGTTCCTGGCATAAAAGCTGATTTAGCAGGTCCGGAGCTTTTTCTGATCGCAAATCACTTATGGGGTCCAAGCTATGTGTCACTTGAAGCGGCTTTGTCTTACTGGGGATTAATTCCTGAACGGGTTTATGAAATCAGCTCCATTACGATGAAGCTTTCAAAAAAATATAAAACACCAAAGGGCAGGTTCAGCTATCGCTTTGTGCCTTCGCCATATTACAGTTTCGGAATTATAAGTATAGAATTATCGCCTGAACAGGTTGCCATTGTAGCAACACCCGAAAAAGCACTGTGTGATAAGATAGTCACTACGGCCGGACTTGTGTTAAGGAGTTCCACCCAAACGCTTAATTTTCTGCTGGAAGATCTTCGGATAGACGAGGAATCGCTTCGAAAGCTTAATATTAAGGAACTGTCTTCCTGGATTGAGGATGCTCCAAAAAAGGAGAGTTTAAGAATGCTTGTTAAAACACTTGAAAAACTATGATTAAAGAATGGATAGCTGAATATAATCCCAAAAATACAGATGATGTACTTTCGGCTTTAAGAGAAATTATGCAGGAAGTTGCATTAGCAGGCCTATCAAGGACAGACTTCTTCGAAAAAGCAGCCTTTTATGGTGGCACTGCCCTGCGTATATTTTATGGCCTGGACCGATTCTCTGAAGACCTGGATTTTTCGCTACTGGAGGCCGATCCTAATTTCTCCCTTGAGCCTTATTTCGATGATATTGTAACGGAATTTGAATCCATTGGTATGAGAGTGAGCATCCGGGAAAAGGAGAAAAAGGAAAAAACAAATATCGATTCGGCTTTCCTGAAATCAGAAACTGAATGGAAGGAACTGATACTAGAGGATATTGTAAAACAGGCAGGTATAAAATCTACGAACAGGTCTATGAAAATTAAGATCGAGGTAGACCGTAACCCGCCTCTTGGGTTCACAACAGAAATGAAACTTTTAACACGTCCTTTTTCCTTTTATGTAAAATGTTTTGACAGGCCAAGTTTGTTTGCAGGTAAAATGCATGCGCTGCTCTTCCGAAAATGGCAAAACCGGGTTAAAGGAAGGGATTGGTATGACCTGGAATGGTACATAAAAAAAGGGATTCCACTTGACTTGCACCATTTTATGCTAAGGGCAAAAGATACCGGCAACTGGAGCAAAGATAAACTGATCCCGGAGGATGTACTGGTATTGCTTCGCGAGAAATTTAAGTCAGTCTCATTTGACAATGTAAAAGAAGATGTTTTGCCATTCATAAAAGATGATGCTGCACTTGAAATCTGGAATGAGCAGTACTTTAATGACCTGGCAGATAAATTAAGATTTCAGTAGAAATGAGCAGTTATTTTAAAACTTTTCTATTTCTTCTATAGGAAACCTGGTAAGCTCTTTAATCTCATCAAGAGACAGTCCTTTGTCTTTCATTTTTTGGGCTATCTCGAGTTTTTCTTCAAGTTTACCTTTTTTCTCGGCATAACGAATACCCGCATTCCAGTCAGATTTCGCTTTTAAGTCTGAATGGTACAACTCACGTTCTTCCTCAGTTGCATTATCATAGTTTAGACGTTCAAATACTTTTTTAAATATGGGATTCTCGGCAGATAGCCTTGCTATAAATTCTTCGCTAATTCCCGGCACCTGTTTTTCGTGTTGCTCCATAATTTGCTCAATTGAATACTCTTCTTTAGTTATTGCACTCATATGTTCGAACAGCTTGCCGGCGATTTTTCGCTCCAACTGTCCAGCAGACCAATTATTTTTGACTGCTTCTACAATGTAGAAATCTCTACCTGACTGATCCTCAACACCTAATAGCAGCTTATAATGGTCCCAACTTAATTGTGCAGGCAGCACATGCACAATTGGAAAGCATCTATAAAACTGGAGATAAAGATTGATCTGACTGATGGAATACCCGCTTCCAAACTCTGGTTGCAATTGTTCAGAAAGCATTTTAATGAGAGACTCGGCATGGCCTTCGCTTTTTTGTTCTTCCAAAAAGATACGCTGACCAATTCGCCAGTACATGAGTACTTGTTCAGCCTCCACAGCATGGCCAGCCTTTTCACGTGCAGAATGGATAGTTGTTTTAATGTCCGACAGGATAGTAGTGTTTAAGGTCATAATTTTTAAGTTAGTTTTTTACAAACTTAAGTGTTTGTGCCCCCTAGACCCACAACGTCCAAAACAAAGTTTTTTAGTACAAAAAGCTGGTTTTTAAACCAAAATTTTGAAATTATGTCGGCCCCCACGTCAACAATTATAATATGACAAGGTCAGATTTTTGTTGTTAGCTTGAGTGTTTTTAAATCGTAAATACTGATTTCATTTTTATCTGTTATATCGTACTTCCGATTATTATTCAGATCATAGTAGCCAGTTACTACCAATGTCCCTGTTTTTTTATTTACTGCCCAGGATAGCACATATAATTTATCATCGGTAAGTTGGGTGCGCTTTGTCCCATCGGTTGACACTGCAGCTATTTGCCTTGGGTCACTATAGTCTATCCCATTTTTTCCGTCCATGTCAATACATTGAACCGCTACCAGAATAATATTTATATCCAGTTCATCTATTTTTACCTGCTCGGGCCTGCTATTAAACCAGCCCCCAACAGGAAGCTCCATACGATTTACCTGTCCGTTTTTTGTATCGATAAAAAGCCAGTACTGATTTTTTGCGCTTTCGGATTTTCCCCAGGATTCAATGGTGGAAATTACAAAGCTTGTCCCTTCAATTTCTGTGATTTTAGTATAGTTGTATTTGTTTTGTCCAAAAACTGTGGCTGTTAGCATAGTGAATACAAAAACTATAACTGCTTTCATATAAGTAATATTTAGTTTTGAGGGTGTTTATAAAAACAAAGTTAATAGGGTTGGCTGCTTTTCCAAAAATTGTCAAGAGGAGGCATGATGGCCAACAATATTCTTTATCATTCCTTTAAAAATAAAAGCATGAAAAGGCAAAACCGCGTACCAATATAACCTTCCGGTCAGACCTAAAGGTCGAAAAGTAGCTGTTTGTATAAACCTGTTTTCCTTATCTATTTTAAATTCCAGCCAGGCTTCACCAGGTAATTTCATTTCTGCATACAACAGTAACCGCCTATCTTTTTTATCGGCAAGAATTACTCTCCAGAAATCAATTACACTTCCGGTTGACAGGACATTGGAATTTGTTCTTCCCCTTTGCAATCCTACTCCACCAGATAACTTATCCAGAAAGCCCCGAACTCCCCAAAGCCAATTTGCATAATACCAGCCGGTTGTCCCGCCTATGGCCCAAACATTGTTCAATACACGCTCCGGATCATCTACCCGCATTGATCGAACATCTTTAAAACAGCCTTCCTGAGGAACTTCAATGAGTTTTTTAAACCGATCAGGATAAACATATCCATTCATCGCATCCCGCCAGCTTGATATGACCTGGTTTTGTTCTATTTTATCAAAAGCCAATTCAATAGATTGCTCATAGCTAACCGGCTTAATATTTAATCTTTCTTGTAGATCGTTTGGCTTTGCCACCACATCAACCTTCATACTTTCGACCAAACTGCCGGCCAAAGGATAAGAAACTGAGGTCACAAAATATAGCCAATAGGAAGAAAGCTTTGGAGTCATTACCGGTACAGTAAAAATCCATCGCTTCAGTCCCCTCACTTTAGCAAAACGCAAAAGCATCGCTTTGTAAGTAATCACCTCAGGCCCACCGATATCATATGCTTTATTGAAAGCATAATCCTGCATCAGCACACCTTCAAGAAAGTGAAGTACATCGCGAATACCAATGGGCTGACACCGGGTATTGAGCCATTTAGGTGCAATCATTACAGGCAGTTTCTCTACAAGATCCCTGATAATTTCAAAACTCGCACTTCCAGAACCCACAATAATCCCCGCTCGTAAAGTAGTTAAGGCATACTTATCCGATTGCAAGGCCTCCTCAACACTCAGACGAGAATTTAAATGCTTCGACAAATGCGCACTATTCACAATTCCACTTAAAAAGACAACCTGTTTTGTAGATGTGCGTTCTATGATGCTTTTGAAATTATTTGCTGTAGACAACTCAGCCTCGGAGAAATCACCCTTTGTTGCCGACATAGAATGCATAAGGTAATAGGCTGCATCAATAGCTGCAGGTATATGGTCAAAACTGTTCTTATTCAGGAAATCTACCTCAATAACCTCTAAATCAAACCCTGCATATTTACTTTTATCAAATCGGTTTTTATCCCGAACGCAACAAATCACCTGGTGCCCATTTTCAAGCAAAATAGGGAGCAACCGCTGAGCAATATAACCAGTAGCACCTGTTAACAATATCCTCATGTACTTAAATATACTAATATTTGCCTGACAGTGATCATAAAATTTCTACTCGCAAGGATGGGTATACCGATCAATCGTCTTTTGCAATTGCTGTTTCAGCTGCTTTACCAAAATCCTTGGGCCCAGCACTTTCATTTTAGCGCCAAAGCCCAGCAGCTCCCGCTCCAGCTCAAAATTCAGCACTACCCTTATGCTGAATATTTTACCGGTTTCGTCTTCGGTTAACAAGGTTTGCGTATGGTGCAGGGGCTTGGTAACCACATAAGGCGCATTTTCCTTATCTATCCAAAAAACCACTTCGCAATCCCGTTGTTCAGGAGATTTGGTTACCCCGATGCAGTTGTCGTAATAGGTAGCCAGGTTAAGCGTGGTATTTTCATGATAAGGCTCCTCATGATCGGTTATGGCCTGAATCCTGTCCAGTGCCAGGTTATACAGGTTCCTTGCCGCCCGCTTATGCTGTACGCCCAGTACAAACCAGCGGTTGCGGTATTCTTTAAGCAGGTAGCCGCTGAAACAAAAGGTACTCTCCTGCCGGGCTTTAAATGAGCGGTAGGTAATGCAGATCGTTTTTTTCGCGACAATGGCTTTGCGGATCACTTCAATATACTCCAGCCCTTTCAGGTTGTCGTTCCTTTCGAAATCGATGACCGGGGCACTGTGCGTTTTTTGCGTGTAGATCTTGTCTTCCAGCTTGCTCACCATTTCATTGAGGTCTGCAAAGTGATTAAAGCCTTTGAACTGCTTCAGCAGGCCCGATACTTCGCTCAGCACCTGCATATCCTGCTGGTTCAGCGGACTGTTGGTTATGCTATAGTTTTTATCACTATAGGTGTAATATTTTTTATCGGTTACAATGATCGGTGCCTCATAGCCCAGCTTATTGCTGCGCATCATTTCTATATCGGCCTGCACGGTCCTTCGGCTTACCCCGGTGTCGATGCCCTGGTATTCATAGATGGCATCGCTGCATGCCTCAATCAGATCGTCGAGGGTCCATTTCTTGTAACGGTTTTGCAGGCACTGGTCTATAGTGCGGTAGCGGATGAGGGCATTTCTGTTAACAGGCATGTGCTTGAAATTATTTTAATGAATTTATGAATTAATTTTAACTACGCAAATACACTGCGCAGATGCTATATTTCTTTGCCTCAGTAAACAATAAAACAGTCATGAAAAACGAGAAAATCAGCAACAACGAATTAAGGGCTTTGGGTGTCGAATCAGTAGAGCTCCTCATCAAGTTCAGCCGCGTAGCCAATGGTTTATTGAAACATGAGGTAATGCCTAAGGCTGAAATCCTGGCCAATATCGCAGCGCTGATCGATGACCCGATGCCTTATGCTTTGAAAAAAGGCGGCAAGTTTAAAAACCTGGCCGAAGAGGTGATCGCCCTGCGGAAGGAAGGAAAATTTGTAAAACAAGAGCGCAGCAATTTTAAGCTGAAAGAAGAAATAGCAGACTTTCCGGTGTGGGGATTGGAACAGATTGAAGTGGGCGCACTGGCACAGATGCGTACTGCCGTACAATTGCCCATTGCTGTTGCAGGTGCCTTGATGCCCGATGCGCACCAGGGTTACGGTTTGCCGATTGGCGGGGTACTGGCTACTACAGCAAACACCATCATTCCGTTTGCGGTTGGGGTAGATATTGCCTGCAGAATGTGCCTGAGCATATTTGACCTGCCTGCAGCAGCCATCGATACTGAAGCTGATAAATTAAAAAATATACTGGTAGACCACACCTATTTTGGTATAGGCTGCACCACAAAATCATACTTTGACAGCTCGCTGTTCGATAGTGCGGCCTGGAACGAAACCAAGGTGATCCGTAACCTGAAAGACAAGGCTTATGCCCAGCTGGGTACCAGTGGAACGGGCAACCATTTTGTGGAGTGGGGCGAATTGACCATTGCTGAGGGTGCTTTAACAGGCATTCCGGCTGGAAGCTACCTGGCCCTGCTGTCGCACTCCGGTTCACGTGGATTTGGCGGAGCGGTAGCAGACCACTATAGCAGGATAGCGATGACCAAAACAAAACTGCCCGCAGAGGCCAAGCACCTGGCCTGGCTGGACCTGGATAAAGATGAAGGGCAGGAATACTGGATTGCCATGAACCTTGCCGGTGAATATGCAAGTGCAAACCACCACGAGATCCACAACAAGATAGCCCGTGCTTTGGGTGTTAACCCGATGACCAGGATAGAGAACCACCATAACTTTGCCTGGAAAGAGCAGCTGGCCGACGGTACGGAGGTGATGGTTCACCGTAAAGGTGCTACCCCTGCTGGCGAAGGTGTTTTGGGGATCATTCCTGGAAGCATGAGTACACCGGGCTTCCTGGTGCGCGGCAAAGGCAATACCAGCAGCATCAATTCGGCCAGCCATGGTGCAGGCCGCCTGATGAGCAGAAGTGCGGCTTTTAAAACGCTGGACAGAAAGCAGATTGCTGCTAACCTGGTAGATAAGCGGATTACCCTGATGGGTAGTGATGTGGATGAAGCGCCAATGGCCTATAAAGATATACATGCGGTTATGGCCGCACAAAATGACCTGGTTGAGGTACTTGCGAAATTTGAGCCGCGTATTGTAAGAATGGCGGATGCAAGAGAAAAACCAGAAGATTAAAAAGAATGAAAGGAGGTTCAACATGAAATTTAACCTGTTAAGCAGAACAAAAAATCAAACCATAAACTACGAAGGTGCAAAAGCGTTTGCAATGACTCCGGAAATGGAGCTGTACGCGACGGTGGTGACCTGGAGCTTAAACGATTCCTTTTATGAAAAGGATGAGGCAAGGCTGCAACGTTTGCGCGTGTTGATTGCCAAATGCACCCCTGTATTTGTGGGTAAGCTGGCGGTATATGCCAGAACTAAAATGTATATGCGCTCAGTGCCGCTTGTTCTGGTAACAGAACTGGCCAGGCAGCACGCTGGTGATAACCTGGTTGCCAGGGCTACCGATGGTGTTATAGGCCGGGCAGATGAGATCACAGAATTACTGGCCTGCTATGAATTGCTGAACGAGCGTAAAGGCCCTAAAAGGCTAAACCGCTTGTCTAAGCAATTGCAAAAGGGTTTATCCAATGCGTTCAACCGTTTTGATGAATACCAGTTTGGCAAGTACAGCCGTGATGGTGCCATCAGGCTGCGCGATGCTTTGTTCCTGGTTCACCCAAAAGCAAAGGATGAATTGCAGCAGTTGCTCTTCAACAAAATTGCGAGTGGCGGTTTGCAAACCCCTTATACCTGGGAAACGGAACTGTCGGCATTGGGACAAATGAATTTTGACAGTGCAGAAGCAAAAACCATGGCCTTTCGTGCCAAATGGGAGGAGCTGATCGACAGCGGAAAACTGGGCTATATGGCCCTGCTGAGGAACCTGCGCAACATCCAGGATGCTGGTGTAAGTTATATGCACTTCGAAAGGATATGTGAACGTTTGGGCGATGCCGTGGAAGTGGCAAAAGCAAAACAGTTCCCGTTCCGTTACCTTGCTGCCTACCGGGAGCTGATCGGTTCACAGGGCAATAAAAAAGGCTATACCGGCCTCTTACTGGATGCATTGGAAAAAGCGGTCCGGGCAAGTGCGGCAAATATCAAAGGCTTTGACCATGAAACCCGTGTGCTGCTGGCCTGCGATGTTTCGGGATCGATGCAGCAACCTGTATCGGCAAAGTCTAAGATCTTGCTGTACGATGTGGGCCTGATGCTGGGTATGCTTTTGCACTCCCGGTGTAAAAATGCAGAAGTCGGCATGTTTGGTGATACCTGGAAAACCATCTCCGTGCCAAGAACCAACATATTGGGCAATGTGCAGGAGTTTTACCGCCGCGAAGGTGAAGTAGGTTATGCAACCAATGGCTACCTGGTAATCCAGGATATCCTGCGCCGCAAGGTAAGAATGGATAAGGTGATGCTGTTTACCGATGGCCAGTTGTGGGACTCTTCTATATTGGGCAGTCGTATACAGACGTTGTGGCTGCGGTATAAAAAAGAAGTATCTCCGGAAGCCAGGCTTTACCTGTTCGATTTGCAGGGTTATGGCCGGACGCCATTGCAAATACTGCGCGATGATGTTTACCTGATTGCAGGCTGGAGCGACAAAGTGTTTGAAGTGCTTGCCGCTTTGGAAAATGGCAAAACAGCCTTAGACGCAATCAATGAAATAGAATTATAAATCAGGTATGGGGAGAACGCCCCATACCTTTAAAAAAAAGAGATTCATAAGGATGCCGTAGAAACGGGATACTTCGCGCCATTGGAGGGGGTGGGCAGTGTTGTGCAAATGATGCTGTGGGTTCGAGTCCCAAAAGCGGTTCCCCCGTCCCGGTTCGCCTGTTGCTCCTTATAAAACATAAAAGAAAGTGCCGTAGATAAGTGATACTTCGACTCCACTCGCCAGGTCGCCGGTTCGAGTCCGGCCATTGGCCCAGCCAGTGTAGCTCAGTTTGGTCAGAGCAGGAACACCGCAAGGTGTATTTCACTTCTCGCTTTTGCCTTTCTTTTTAAAGATAGAGCTTTTCTGTTTCTTCGATAGAGAGCCTAGTGAGCTTCATGATTTGTTCATTTGATTAGCCCTCTTTCTTCATCTCAATTGCTATCTCGGGCTTTTCCTCAATCTTAGCTTTTTCTGCTGCTTTTTGCTCTTCGTAACGAATACCTGTATTCCAGTCAGACTTTGCTTTCACATCTGAAGTAGCGCAAAAGCATTATTAGTAAACCTAAGGCCATTTATACTAAAGTTAGAGCAATAGCGCCTGTGATTAGAAAGGTGCAGATGAAAGAAGCTGATGATGCAGAGCATGATTTGGAGTTGGGAAAGTCGGCTCAAGAACGTGCTGCTGCTGTTACATTTATTATTTCGCAATCATTAGCGAAAGGACAGCGAATGGATAAAACTAGGTTATCAAGAAGAGTAATGCACTCATGACACTAGCCGAAGATTCTGAAGATTTTATTAGTCCTAATTCCTTATCATTTCCTTTTATTGTTAATTAGCCGATTTGCCGGATTGCATTGCTGCAGTATATTTTTTCAATGTCTCCTCTTCCCTTCTAATGTACTCATCTGTTGAAGGCGTTGCAGGAAGCTTCAGGTCAGCAACGAATTTCTTCTGTACGGCAATTGCCCTCTCAATATCTCCGGATGCAAAATATGCTTTTGCCACCTTTCCCATAGCAAAGAAGTCATTCTCCGAGCGTCGCGTATAATAGTCAGCCACAAAAACATAGAACTTCTTGTCAAGTCGCCCTTCATCTTCGCTGAGGGCACGTGCAATCTCGTACTCCTGTTCTGAACCCTTTAGCGTTACCAATTGCTTCAGTGCCTTTTCGGGACTAACATGCGCAAGGGCACGTAAGTATGTTCCTTTCATAATGTCCGAGTTCGCTGGATAATCCTGCATAAACTTCTCATACAAGGAAACCGTCAGCGGATAATCCTTTGCCATGAGTGCCTGCCGGATCTGCATGAGCGCAGCCATTGCCTTGTCATCGATCGCCTGGCGTTTTGGCTGGCTGGCCCTTCGCTTTGCAAAGGCAGCAGCGTCAAAAGTGCCCGCCACAACAGCAGCTAAAACACTGTCCACGCCCTGTGGCTGCCCTATCCAGGCAATCTTGCTTTCCTGGTCCACGATGAATACAGACGGAATGCTTCTAATTCCTGCTGCGCGCAACCAGGTATGGTTCACTAAACTGGCATCGTTATCCATTGCAACATGCGTATCCAATTTATTCCCCATCATCTTTACAAAGGCATCAACCATGGTAAAAACATCCCGATCCTGACGCGGAGTTTCCGATACATTCATCGCGATGAAAGTAGCCTGATCTCTGTATCGTCTTGCGAGTGCGCTCATATGAGGCATACTTTCCCGGCAGGGCACGCACCAGGTGGCCCAAAAATCTAAGACATACACATGCCCCTTTTTAAAATCATCGATAGGCTTACCCTTTACCCATCTCCCAACAACTAACTTAGGGGCAGAATCGTTCACATGGAGCGTAGGTCCATTCTGTGCATTAACGTTCTGTGCATTTGCCGATAGAAACGAACTGCCTGACATTGCGAGCAGTACGATCATTTTGAATGTACGTAATTTTGTGCTTTTCATAAGTATACTTTTTAGTCGTTTGGAAAGAAGACAAAATATAGGTTAGGATTTCTTTTTGCCTGCTTTAGCCTGATACGCTTTCAAGGTTTCTTCATATTGGGCAACTAGTTCCTTGGTAATCCTGGTACCGCCCTTGCCGGAAGCCAGGGCATCCTGTGACTTTTCAAAAACAATTTGCTGATTTTTGACTGCATTAGCGTAATCACCGGCTTGCGCATAACACTTGGCGATATACTCATATACCAATGGATTTGGCGCTCCGTTGCTTCTGGAAATATACAGTTGAAGGCATTCCGCTCCGAAAAGATAGGTTTCCGGTTTAAGACCTGTACGGTCGGCAATTGCAGTTCCAAAATTACCAACCGTATTGCCGCCAATGGTAATAGATGCCAGGAACTTTCGTGCCACCTCAACCGCCTGTTTCTCATCTACAAAATCTAATAAGGTGGTGAATTTCTTCATCGTTACCCCATACATCATTTCGGGATTATCATTAGCTATCTTATCGAGCGCGGCAATCGCAGCCTTATAATCTTTTATCGCAATTGCTTTATCATAGTCCACCAGTATTGCTTCCTGGCTTTTTATGGTGGCGGCAACTTCAGCCCTTTGCGCTTCTGATCCTTCTGATGTTACGTTATAGGTGCCATTTTTGATCAGTTCCAAGATGTTTTCTAATCCTTTTGGAGATCCGATCCAGATCAGTTTGCCATCTTTTACAACTAGTGTCGAAGGGATGGCACTGATCCCGGCATTCTTCAGCCAATTATTTAGCATGTATTGGTCGTTATTATCTACCGCAACACTGAAGTCCATCTTATCACCCATGGACTTTACGAATTTTTCAACATTGGGCAATGCGGATTCATAAGGCCTTCCGCCTACTTTCTCCATGACGTTATACGCGATCACGGTAACCTCCGGATGCTTTCTGGCAAACTCGGAAAGCCCTGGCATAGCTGCAATGCAGGGACCGCACCAGGTCGCCCAAAACTCCAGGACATAAATCCTGTCCTTTTCGTAGGACTTTACCGGTGTTCCTTTGAGCCATTTGGAATATTTTATCTCCGGTGCGTCATCGCCAACGATTAAGGGTACTTTTTGTTGAGCCAGCGCCATAGAGCAGCTAACCAAAAGCAACGTACATGTTAATATTTTTTTAAATGTCATTTTCATAATTTTCAAGTTGATAGCTTATTTATAAATTTCTGCCAGTTTTTTATCCAAATCGTCGTCACTTCCATACCTACCAACGATAACACCATTTGGATCGACTAGTATTTTGGTTGGGAGAACACTGATGTTATATTTATCTAAAATGGAGTTTGAACTATCAAAATTGATACCGCCGCCGGACATCCATTTAGTTCCGTTTAAAACATGTTTCCAAATACCAATCTTGTCATCCTCAACCGCTTTTCTCCAGCTGTCAGGAGCCCTATCATCATCAGAAACTCCAATAATCTCAAATCCCTTGGATTCATACTGATTATAGACATCTATCAAGTGTGGGTTGCCTTTTCTGCACGGAACGCACCATGAAGCCCAGAAGTCCAGTAGCACATATTTTCCCTTATAGTCTGCAAGGCTCAGTTGTCCGCCGCGCAGCTCGCTGCCAGAGAATGGGGCCGCTACGGAACCTACGGTTCCTAATTTAGCTTTATCTATCCCCTTCTTTAATTGTTTGCCAACATTGCTTGCGGCAACATCTGGACTTAACTTTGCATAACGCTCGTTTATATCGGGCATTGTTAGATTTTCGCTTAAAATCCATGCGGCGACGTAGCTATTAGGAAATTTGTTGATATAATCGAGCTTTTTCTCTTGCATCTGCTTGCCCAACACTGAGAGAGCAGTTCTGAGGTTGCCTAAGTCAGTCTTGAGCTTGGTCAGCGTCACCGCATCGGCTTTATCGCTTGTAGCCTTCATGATCGCTGAATTAGTTGTGTAATAATCTCTCATCACTTTGTCCAACTGAGGCTGAATGTCGTTTACGAATTCATTATACTGTTTTAGCTCTTCCGCTACCGGTGTGCCACTCAAAAGTCCATTTGAAAAATCGCCAGCAGGTATCGTAACCATTTGGCTTCCGGGAGACACGAATATCTGGAATGCTCTTGCATCCGTTGATGACCCCAGTTCTGATAGTATCCTTGCAGATGTAACCCCATCGACAGTGCCTTTGAACATAAAAGCACCGGCGGTAATTTTAGTACTATCTGTGATTATCTTCTGAAGCCCTTTTTGATATATCAAATAAATGGTACCATCAGTTTTACCAGCTATTTTCCCCTTAATGGCAAAGGGTTTTACTTGTGCCATTGCTGCAAATGCCAGAAATGATAATGCAGCAGTTAAGCAAAGGTTTTTGTTTTTCATGTGTTTGACTTGTTTAAATAATACCAGGAACTGCTATCCAGAAAATTTCAGGGCCTAAATTTAGGAGTGCGGAATTCCGCGCTCCTAAATCTTAATAAATGCCCTATTTGTTTTAATAATTTTGAGTAAGATTTGGATTATAATCTGTTGCGTTTTGCGGAAAAGGGAAGATCCACAGCGGAGATTCGGGCCTCAACTGATACACCGTCCCATTGATCGTCCTTTTTATGGTTTCCTTATAGGCGTCTTCTGTATTCCACCTTTTGATGTTCAGGTAATTTTTGCCGGTATAAAGAAATTCTATCCTGCTGAACTTTTTCAGGGCGGCCATCGCCTGCGCTTCGGTGGAAGCTGTTAGAGGTGCATACACGCTCGGATGTATCCTGTTTTGCCTCATCAAATTGATGATCTGCATGGCGCCAGCAATATTCTGCTGTGCACCGGCCCTAGCCAGGCATTCCGCTTTGACTAGATAGGAGTCACTGGTATTTAATCCTGCTGTGTTTTTGGCGTAAGTTCCACTAAACCAGGTTAAAGAGCCCGGTAATCCAATTAGCGGATCTAGGGCTGTTGAATAAGGCTTGACATACTGATTGATGATATCTCCGGTTTCATAGAACTGTATAACCTCTGGAGTGATAGTTAGAAAAAATTTAGTTGAGGGGGCATCCGCGGCATAAAAATATTCTTCTGGAGCCACTACTTCGGGATGTGCAAAAACAGTTGTGCCAACAGGCGCATATTTTCGGTGGTCATCCAATTGGTTATTGATGGCAAGGCTTTGATCTGCAGCCTGCAGTGCCTCAGGATATCTACGCATGGACAGCAACACCCGCGCTTTTGCGGCATAAGCAAACCCAAGTCCCACCCTCATCGCATTTACGTTTTTGTTTGGAAGGCTGTTGAGCGCAAGGGCCGCATCCAGATCAGCCATGATATTGGTGTAAACTTCGGCTACTGTGCTTTTTTTGTTTGCTTCACCAATGGCATTATCCTCCTTTACATATGGAATACCCGGATCGCTCGCCGCAGTTGCTGGATTGTAAGCCTTCGCAAATAGGTTCACCAACCAATAATGAAAATATGCCCTAAGTACGAGTGCTTCAGCTTTTAATTGGTTTCCTTTGGTACGATCGCCGGTAGCTTCGTCAACATTGGCAATTACCGCATTGGCCACATTATTGATGATAAAGTACATCTTCGAGTACTTGATATCTGTTGCGGTCAGGGCAGCTCTGTTAATGGCTTCATCATAGGTCATATTTACATAATCCAATGTTTTACTTGGCGCAGTGATGATCCCCGTCACGCTTTGGACAAAGGGCGTATAGTCGCCTACCAGTACATTTGCATCCTGAAAATAGAATGCACCTTCCGCACTGCTCCTGGCCGCAGGAGAACCTACCGCCACACCTCCATTGGTGCTAAAATTAAAATTCAGTACGGTTTCAATATCGCTCACTTTATTGAGCAGATTTTTGCCTTTTGGGGTAATTTCCGTAAATTTTTCGCAGGCTGTCAAACAGGCCAACAGACCGATGAATAACAGGCTATATATTATTTTTTTCATCTGATTATAAATTGAAATTTAAACCGAATACATAAGAGGTAAGGGTTGGAGCCGCTCCAGTTTCAGGATCAATACCGACCTTGTTTTTGATCCAGACAGCCTTTGGATTGTTCAACTGGAAGCGAAGGGAAACATTTCTGCCTCCAAGTTTGCTCGTCAGTTCTCTAGGCAGTTTATATCCCAAACCGACACTTCGGATTTTGATAAAATCACTTGGGCGCACAAACACATCCGAGTTATTAATCTGAACTGGGCTTAAAGCGGTAGTTGGAGCGTATTGACCATATCCAGGTATATATGTATCTGTATTATTCGGTGTCCATGCGTCCAAAGTGTACGACGGAAGTGAGCCGTAAGCCGATCCGGTTACAAACGTTGGTTGTAACGCGCGCTGGAAGTGTCCTCCGTAATATACACCAAGTATATTGAGGCTGAAACCTTTATAACTAAGCTCGTTAATTAGCGTAACATTGATTTTAGGATCTAACCCTCCAGAGAAAACAATAGCGCCAACATCTTCAGAGGTAAGCAATCCTGTAGTCAGCGTGCCATCTGCCTTATAAAATTGAGATGCGCCTACCGAATTCGGTCCAGCGTTTTGGAAAGAAAATAACGATTGCACTGGAAACCCAGCCTTTAACCCGCCCTCGGCAAGCAGCTGCGGAGTATTGGCAATCTGATCTACGTAGGTAACCCTATTCTTATTTTTGCTCAATACCAGGTTACTGGACCAGCCGAAACCTGATGCTTTTGACGGTTTGAACCATTGGTATTGCAAGTTCAGCTCAATACCATTATTTAATAAATCGCCATTATTAATAATCTGTGATAGAAAACCTTCAGATGGGTCAATCCTGGTAGCAGCAAGAATATCCGATCCTCTTTTACGATAAATATCCAATGCTCCGTTCATTCTGCCCTGGAACAAGGTGAAGTCTATTCCAATATTGGCCGTAGCTGTCTTTTCCCATCTCAACTGCGGATTTGCCGAGCTTTGTATTTCCGAAACCGGAAGTTGTGTTGCGGCATTTGCCGGAACCGCTGAGTTGGCAACGAGTAAACTGGTCAGTCCAGGGGCGATATTTCCTGTAATTCCGTAGGTAGCTCTAAGCTTCAGGAAATTAATCCAAGGCTGGCTTTTGATAAAATCTTCATTATGTGCGTTCCATGATACACCTGTAGACCAAAGCGGTCGGCCACGGAACTTTTTATCCAGACCAAAAGCATCAGCGTAGTCCTTACGGAATGACCCAAAAACATTGTATTTACTATCATAAGTATAAGTCGCGTTCGCATATACGGAGTTTGATCTAGACCTTGTTTCCGGTACGACCCCAATAAAATTGCCGATGTTTGCACTATAAACACCTGAGGGATTGATACCTGGTTTAAAGAATGTAGAGTTTGACATTGTACTGAGTGCAGCGAAATTAACCGTATTCATAGACTGTGACTGCAATTGGTCGTCATATCCCAATAATAACCCTCTCGAACCTTTGGTCAGGTTTTCCCTGAACTCCATACCGGCCAGTACATTAATTTCGTGTTTCTTAAACTGTTTGATGTAATCAAGCTGACCCCTCGCTGTCCAGGCATCAACATTCTGCTGGATTGTTGCTAATCGGCCTCCCTGTGGTGTAAGGTAAGTGTAAGTATAATTTGGTGCGGTACCTGCTCTGGTGGTAAAAGAATTACGCAGGTAGCGCATGGCATAACTATCGCTTTCAGAATAAGTACGTGCCGTGGTGCTATTGTTCTCATATTGGAACTGAGGCGAAAATGTGAGGCCATCAATGATGTTAACTTTCAGGTTCACAAAATACCTTCCGAAGTTCTGACGGGTATTCCTTATGTCCTTTTCCAATTCATCCAAATGATTGACTAACATACTCTGCAGCTGTGGAATCGTGCTGTTGTTGACCGTTGTATACTGGTTATAATCGGCAGTGGTATAATACTGTCTGTTTCCATCGGCATCCTCCAACCTTAGGTACGAAGGAACATTGAGCGGGCTTGTCGCAAAGTTACTGTTGCTTTCTTTTGCCTTGCCCAATACCGTATTGATCCCGAAGTCGATCGTTGCCCATTTCAGAGGCATATAAGTGCCTTTGTAGAAAATATTCAATTGCCTGTTGTAGGCGTTGGCAATTGCATTGTTATCGGTTTTGTAGTTCAGTAAAAGACTCGATTGGAATTTGTCGGATCCCGTACGAACGGCAAAGTTATACTGTTGCAAAAGTTGGTTCCGCAGTGCCTTTTCAGCAAACTCTTTCCTGAAATCGTTCTGGCGATATTGGGCAAGCGCAGCATCTACCTGGCTTTTGGGAATTAAATTCTGCGCCAATTGAAGGTTCAGATATACGATTGGTGTTACAGGGAGCCCCTGGTTAATCTGATTGTTGTAGGTGGTAATATTGGCTGGACCGCTTGTTGGATTGGTAAAGAGCCACGTTGTATAGGCATTCTCTACATCAACCTGCTGGGCTGCGGTCAATAAGTTGAACTTGTCATAGTCGGTCTTATCGGTGAGTGTAACATCGGTTGCAAATTCTATGGTTGTACCATTTTGGTTCGCCTTTTTAGTGGTAATTACAACTACCCCATTTGATGCCCTGACACCGTAGATGGCTGCAGCCGCAGCATCTTTCAATACGGTAATAGTTTCCACATCATAAGGGTTTATGTTGGCTACGGAACCCTCAATCGGAAGGCCATCAACCACATACAGCGGACTTCGTGCACCATTGTTAAAAGTACTGACGCCCCTAATGGTCGTTGTTCCCCGATAGTTAACCAATCCGGGAACTCTGCCCTCAAGATTAGTAAGAATGTTGGGCGTGTAGCGTTTTTCCAGTTCCTTTGAGGTAATAGTGACGGTTGCTCCTGTTAGCTTTTCCTTTTGTATCGATTGGAAACCCGTATTCACCACGACTTCCTGGAGGTTATTGTTGGAAACTTCCAAGGCGATTGTTCCAAGATTGGCACCTGCTGGCAGGCGTTTGGTAGTAAACCCAGTGAAACTAACATCGAGTATTGCATCTGCAGCAACGTCTTTGAGCATAAATTCACCATTTGCATTAGATAAAGTAACGTTGTTTGTACCCACCACGCGTATGGTGGCTCCCGGCAACGGCCGTCCCTCATTATCGACAATACGGCCCCTCACATCAATTGCCTTTTGATTGGACTTATTTTGAGTGCTATGCTGTTTCACGCGTTTTAGAATGGAAACGGTGTTACCCTCAATGTCATAAAAAAGGTCAAGCCCGTTCAAGACAGTATTTAAGGCTTCTTGCAAAGTTGCATCTTTGACGTAAACACTAACTTTCTGGTTATCTGGAACGAGTTTCCCATCATAATAAAAATCATATTTGGACTGTCTCCTGATTTCCTTCAGAATGGACTTTAAGGTTACATTGGACTCACTTAGGTTTATTTTTTGTCCAAATGTGGCTGCACTAACCTGCAGCAGGGAAGCCAATATGATTACGGTGGTTAATCGCATATAAAGCAATATTTTATGGCGCAGCTTCTTTGCCGTACCGGGATTCCAGGTATAATTTTTATACATTTGTTAAGTTTGGTTTATGCGGTCTGCCCGGGTCGTCGAAAACATTGGGCATTCCACAGGTTAGTTGATCTTCAATTAATTAGCCAAATGCGAACCAGGAGCATTTAGCTTCTGGTTTTTTTATCGTTAAAAATTCAAGGTGGTAGCTCTTTTATCATCGTTTTATTTTAAGGTGAATTTATTTTTTAATTCTATGAGCGAGACACATAAACCTTATTCTGATCTATTCTGAATTTTACTTGACCGGATTTGCTGATCAGTTTTAGCACTACCGAGAGATTATTTTTTCTAGAAATCCATCCACCAGCTTCCATCTCGTCGCTTATCGAATTGTCTAGCACAAATTCGATATTGTACCAGCGTTCAAGCTTCCTTAATGCGGCTTTAAGTTTAATCCCCTCGAAGTTGAAATCATCATTCTGCCAGTCCATAACGTTATCTACGTTCACATTTTTCTCCATCCTCATCCCTTCTTTTGAAACTAGCATCTTTTCCTTCGGACTAAGTCTGATTGATTTACCTCCAGAAACCAAAATGATCGATCCTTCTAACAGTGTTGTGGCCGTTGCTGGCTCATTTAGATAACTATTGATGTTGAAACGTGTACCGAGCACCTTAACTGTCTGTCCAGAGCTCTGCACCAAAAAAGGATGTTTTTTGTCTTTTTTAATTTCGAAATATGCCTCTCCAACAAGCTCCACATGCCTTTCTTTTAGGTTTGCAAAAGATGCAGGATATTTTAAAGCAGAAGCAGCATTGAGCCAAACCAAAGAGCCATCTGGCAAACGTACCTTATAGGTCTCCCCTTTGGCGGTTGTCAAAACATTTATTTTATCAGACGCCACCCCTGTTCCTTCCATCTCATAGATCAGCTGACCCGCTGTCGTTTTAGTAATCATGACTCCCGCCTCATTCGCCAGTTCTCCACTGCCTGCATCATTTAGGCGGATCTTTTTACCATTAGCCAAGGTAAGGGTAGCTCCAACTTTTCCGGGCTTCACATCCTGAACATAAGAACTGGTCGTACCAGTATTTATCTGATCATTCCTGTATTGGAGGAAATATAAACCGAAAACAATCAGTGACACAGCTGCTGCAACCCCAACAATACGCGGCCATAGTTTCTGAACCTGTTTTCCTGATTTCAGCCTTGCCGCTATCCCGGCATAAATGGCATTCACCTCCTGTACCGAGAGCTCACTTTCTTTACCAGAACTCAGTACATCTTCCGCCTCATCATCGATCACCTTTTGCCATTCCGATGGATACGCACCGCTTTTTAATATCGCAAATACTTCTTCAAACTCCTCCTGGCTGCATTGTTGATTGATGTATTTCTGAAATAGGGTTATGATTTGCTTTTCCAATTTTCGCCATTTTGTAACTTATACAACTGGCAGCGGCACCCGGTATATTCCAGGCATTGAAAAAACACCAATTAATTATTAACTAACTGATTTAAAGTCTAATAATTTTTAAGATACGCCAGCAACAATAGAATTGCATTTTTAAACGTAATGTATTCCTTGATCAATCTCAGTGCTTTTACCATCTGTGTATGTACAGTACCTTCGGCGATTCCAAGCTCCAACGCGGCATGCTTGTACGACATTCCCTGAATTTTACATTTGATAAAGATCGTTTTACATTGAGGCGGTAATTTCTCTATCGCTTCATTTAACAACTCATTACTTTCAGCGTAATCCAATTGAAGATCAGTTGTATCTTCAGAAAAAGCAGTGTATTTTTTGATCTGGTCCAGTATCTGCGTCTCATGCTGCACCCTTCTCAGCAAATTCAGCAAATGACGTTTAGCAATGGTATAAAGAAAAGTTTTAAAGGGTTGATCTGGATCGATCTGCTCACGGTTATCCCATAACTTAACAAATACATCCTGTACCACATCTTCAGCTAATTCCCTTGATTTAGCAATACGCAGGATGAAATAATGTAATGGTTTTAGATGGCTCTCATACAATGGGCGTAATGCACCCTGGTCATCTTGCTGTAGCAAAATAATCAGTTCCTTTTCTGTAAGCCCCTTGTATTTCCTCATCTGATAAAATCATGAAATATTCGCAATTATAGATAATATTTGGTAAAGTGGGTGAAGTTTTTTGTTGATCTTGAAAAACGAAAATGTCAAAGGTGGAAGCTGGCGCCAGTACGAGTTAAAACCTAGAGTTGAAAAAATAAATCAATCTGCAAAAGGAGATGGTGGAAAATCTGGTAAAGAAATGAAGGTTTAAGCAAAGGCAGCAATCTACAAGGACAGCGCCCGTTGTACCGCCAAGCTATCCTCTAAAAGACGGTACCTAATGATCAGTCCATCTTTAAAAGTCATATGGATATGAAACATCGAATCAACCACCTTGCCCGTTGCCAGCATCCTGGTAGAGAACTCACCGATCACCACCGCCTTATCATTTTCAACAAACAAATGTTCCACATTTGCTGAAAGCGGTTCGGTGGCGAGCCACAGTGTAGAGAAAAAATCCTTCACACCATTTCTATCCGAACGTTTTCCGAGCCAGTGAGCCAGCTTTTCATCACCAGGAATATACCAATCAACATTCTGGGCAAATAAGCCAACTATTGTTTCCAGGTCTCTTTGCCCCATGGCAGCAAGGAAATTTTCAGCCGATTGTTGTGTGGTCATAGCGTGTAGTTTTCCAACAAATCTAAGCAAATGGCTTGGGATAAGTTCAGATTTTACATTCACAATGTTACTTGCTTTCCTTTTTTTACCTTATACCCGCTTGACTTTTTGATTTTCAAAAAAGACTTATTGGCCCTGATATTAGTTCTGTATACTATTAACTCCCGCCCCAAAAATAAATCTGATAAATTATTACCAGCCAATACCGATTAATTTCTACACTTGCAATAAATTTTTCTTAAATTTAATGTAGGGGTAACATATTATGTCTGCTTACAGCAAATACACCGATCAGGAACTGGCCGGCCGGCTAACGCAGGGCGATGAGCCTGCGTTTGCTGAACTCTACAAAATTTATAGCCCCAGAATTTACAGCAACCTGAAACGCCTTACCAAGGATGATGAGCTGGCAAAGGAGCTGCTTCAGGAAGTATTTTTTAAGGTCTGGGAAAAGCGGGAAGCTTTGAATGTAGAGGTTTCGTTTCAGGCTTACCTGTACAGGATCTCTGAAAATATGGTCAGGGATTTTTTCAGAAAGGCCGGCCGGGACAAGAAGCTGATGGAGCACCTGGTTAATGCCGCTTCTGAGTTTTACAGTACGGTTGAAGAACTGTACATATCTAAAGAAAACCAGGGCCTGTTCCAGAAGGCAATAGATGAGCTGCCCCCGCAGCGCAAAAAGATATTTACGCTCTGCAAAATAGAAGGCAAAAGCTATGAAGAAGTAAGTGCCCTGCTTGGCGTCTCTACCTCTACCATTAACGACCATATTGTTAAAGCTACCAAGGCCATACGGTTATCCTTAGGCGGGCCGGGGCACAATGCCATGATCGGTATTGCGGCGGCGCTTGTGGTATTTAACGTTTAGTCCATTCAATTAACGTCTAGCCTATCCAAATATGCGGCACGCCTAATAATCCAGTTGCTATTTCAGGAAGCTTTCGCCAATAGCAGTCACATCTTCTGCAGCGTTGGAAAGGATAACTATGGCTGTCTGCCGGTCGGGATCAAAACCAACGAAAGAGCGGAACCCTCCTGTGCCGCCCGAGTGGTGTAGGTAGGTATGCTGGCCGCTATGGTTAATGCGCCAGCCCAGGGCCATAGTTTGGGCTTTGCTGCTGAAGGTTTGCTGATGGCTAAGCAGGATTGCTTTGCCCAAAGGGCCTTTAATTTCCATTTGGGCACGGGCGTATTTAACCATATCGTTCAGCGTAGAGCGGATGGCGCCAGAGCCTTTTAGCGAAGCGAGGTCCCAGGGGGCGGTGGCCACACCGCTTTCGTTATAGCCCTGGGCGAAGTTCTGCTGCGCGGCATTGTTGAGTGTAACACTGGTGTGCAGCATGCCCAGGGGCTTGCAGATCCGGTTTACAATCAGCGTTTCAAAGCTGCTGCCCAACTTGCGCTCCAGTATGGTGCCCAGCACCCCGGCGCCAAAGTTGGAATAAGAAAACACGGTGCCCGGCATAACAGTAGCACGATAATGCTTTAAAAAGCTGTAAAGCGAATCTGGAAGGTAATGTTTGTATGGGTCTTTGGGATCTACTTTAGCATTGAAAATATTTGCAGGCAGCCGCGGAAAGCCTGAAGTATGGTTAGCCAAATCTTGTAAGGTAATGGGTCTGCCCTGGAAATTCAGGGCTGGGATTGAATCGGGCAGGTAAAGGTTTACCGGATCATCGAGCTTCATCCGGCCAGCAACCACTTGCCGGGCAAGCAATAGTGCATTAAACGTTTTTGTTACCGAGCCGATCTCAAAGATCGTTTGTTCGGCATCGGGCAGTTGGCTTCCCGCTTTATTGACCGAGCCATAGCTGTATTTGCGCACCTTACCATTGCGCACAACCGCCAGCACCAACCCGCAGGTATTCCCTTTTTGAATGTAAGGCCTTACCAAGTGCTCCACTGTAAGATCGAGGGAATCTTTAAGTGGATTATTGCTGGGCACCTGTTCAGTTTTAGCAGGAATGGTTATAGGGGCAGAAGCGAAATTGAGCCTGTCTATCTTGCCCTGGGCGTTAAGTTTGATGGAAAATACCTGACGGGAGTTTTCAAATACCGAAAGGTAATCCAGGCCTTTTTCATTCTCTTCTTTAAAATCGCTGCTGAGCCAGTCGCCCGTTTTTGCATGAAATTTGCTCATGCCCACCGCAAATTGTTCGCCCGTCATTTTCTTCCGGAACACTTCTGAGGTTAGGGCATATATTTTTTCAGGCTGATTTAGATTGAAGCTGGCCTTTACCTGCTCCACTATGTTTTGGTATTGCTCTTTGTCTTGTTGTGCATAGCTAAAGCTAAAGGTGAGGAATGTGAGGGCAAAACTAAGCCCCAAGATATGGCGTCTGAGCATAAATATTTTTTAAGGTAAGAGGTTCAGTATATAGGGTTTGACGCTGCAAAAAGAAGATTTGTTACAAGGCATTTGATGCCAGCCTCTTTTGATTAACTTAGCAAGCAACAAATAAAGCAATGCAGGAAAAAGAAATAGAAGTATTTTACCCGGAGAGCCCGGCACAATGGAGAAAGTGGCTGGAGGAAAACCATCAGTCCAAACAGTCCGTTTGGCTTGTTGGCTACAACAAAAAGTCGGGTAAAAAATCGGTAACATGGGCAGAGTCTGTAGAAGTGGCTTTATGTTTTGGCTGGATAGACAGCAAGAAAATAAAAATTGATGAGGAAAGGACGCACCAGTTTTTCAGCAAACGGAAAGCAAAAGGCACCTGGTCTAAAATCAATAAGGACAAAGCAGAGCAGCTGATACAGCAGGGCTTGATGACCGAAGCCGGGTATAAGAGCATTGAGGTTGCAAAAGAAAACGGCTCCTGGACGATTTTAGATAGCGTTGAAGACTTAACTGTTCCTGAAGACCTATACACCCAGCTAAAAAACGATCCGGCAGCCTGGGAGTTCTTTGATGGCCTTAGCAAGTCATCTAAAAAGATGCTGCTGCATTGGGTTTTATTTGCCAAACGACCAGAGACCAGGCATAAGCGCATTGCTGAAATTGTGGAATGTGCCGCGAAAAAACAAAAGCCGAAGCATATACAAACTTAAGAAAAGCCCACAAGCTTAAAGCGCATAATATTTCTTCCTGAACCAAAAAGCCAGGTTAACTAAGGCTATCAATGCCGGAACTTCTACCAATGGGCCGATAACGCCTACAAATGCCTGACCGGAATTGATACCGAAGACACCAATGGCAACAGCTATGGCCAGTTCAAAGTTGTTCCCAGCGGCAGTGAAAGCAATGGATGCGCTTTGCGAATAGTCAGCTCCCATTTTCTTGCCGGCAAAAAAACTGACCACAAACATAATGGCAAAATAGATGGCCAAAGGAATTGCAATGCGTACCACATCCATTGGGATCTGCACGATCAGCTCACCTTTCAGGCTGAACATGACTACAATGGTAAAGAGCAAAGCGATCAAAGTAATCGGTGAGATAAAAGGAATGAACTTTTGCTGATACCATTCTTCACCTTTGGCTTTAATCAGCGCGTAACGGCTGATCACGCCGGCTACGAATGGGATACCCAGGTAGATGCCCACGCTTTTTGCAATTTCGGCGATCGTGATGTTTACCTCCAGCCCTTTAATGCCGAACAGCGGCGGCAGTACAGTAATAAAAACGTAAGCATAAACACTGTACAGCAGCACCTGGAAGATACTGTTTAGCGCAATCAGCCCGGCGGCATACTCACGGTTGCCTTCAGCAAGTTCATTCCATACTACTACCATTGCAATGCAACGGGCAAGGCCGATCAGAATCAGCCCAATCATGTATTCAGGGTAGCCGTGTAAAAACGTAATGGCAAGGACAAACATCAGTATGGGACCAACTACCCAATTTAGAAAAAGGGAAGTCCCCAACACTTTTATGTTCTTAAATACCTCGCCCATTTTTTCATACTTCACCTTTGCCAGTGGCGGGTACATCATCAAGATCAGTCCTATTGCCAAAGGGACGTTGGTTGTTCCGCTGGAAAAAGAATTGATAAAGCCGGATGATGAAGGCAGGAAGTAGCCTATGGCTACACCGATAGCCATGGCAAGAAAGATCCATAAGGTTAAATACCTGTCTAAAAAGCCCAGGCGCTTGCGGTTTGCGGCCGGGTTACAATTGTTTGCACTCATCTAATCTATGTTTTGCCTGATAAACGCTTCGCTATAGGCCTTAATCTCTTCCCGAACGGCACGAAACTGCGCCATAATCTCCTCTTCAGTTCCTGAAGCCTTTGCAGGATCGGGGAAATTGTGGTGGAACTTCAGCGCTTTGGAAGGAAAGAAAGGGCAGCGCTCTTTGGCGTTATCACACACGGTGATCACGAAATCAAAATCGATGTCGCGGTATTCGTCCATATTGTTGGAGGTATGGCCTGAAATATCAATGCCATCTTCTTTCATGGTGGCAATGGCACGGGGGTTTACCCCGTGTGTTTCTACACCGGCACTATAAATTTCGGCGCGGCCTGCGGCGAAATGCCTTAAATACCCTTCTGCGATCTGGCTTCGGCAACTGTTACCCGTACATAGCACTAAAATCTTCTTCATATCTGTTAGTTTATTGTAATATTACGATTAATGATTTCAAATTTTTTTAACAACAATTCTGATCAGCGATGGGTATGTCCCCAAATAAACCGTTTGGTAAATAAGTCTGTTTTACTTGCGCCCATCTTGAACTATTATATCGCAATATTACGATAACCCGGTGATGTTTACAAATCTTTCATGATTAAAAATAAACAACTACCTTTACTACATGAGAATGACTGTGATGTTATAATATAAATTTTTAAGTCTTTAAGGCAAATGCCCCGCAAAGGGCACAAAATCTTTATTGTCTGAATTTTTATACTAAATAACATGCATAACTTCTTAAATCCACAACAAATTCAATCCTTTATTACAGACGGCTTTATCCGTATTAACAACGCCTTTTCTGCTGAGCTTGCCAGCGAAGCAAGAGCCATTTTATGGAAGGACATTCCGGCCAATGAAAACGACAGGGCTACCTGGACGCAACCCGTAGTATGGCTGGGAATGTATACCCAAGAGCCCTTCATCAAAGCTGCAAATACGCCTGTATTGCACAACGCTTTTGACCAGCTGGTAGGCAAAGGGAAATGGATTCCATGCAGGAACATGGGCGCATTTCCTGTCCGCTTCCCATCAACCATTGAAATGAACGATACCGGCTGGCACGTAGATGCCGGGTTTCCGGGTGATGACCCTAACGACTATTTCAATTACCGGATCAACGTGCATTCCAAAGGCCGTGGTTTACTGATGCTCTTTCTATTTTCGGATGTAAGTGAGCTAGATGCCCCTACCCGGATATTAAAAGGATCGCATCAGGATGTTGCCCGATTGCTGGAACCCATGGGTGAAAGGGGGCTGTCCTTTATGGAGCTTGCCAAACAACTACCAGAGATGCCTGGGAATGCTGAAGTACTGGCCACCGGCAAAGCCGGTACAGTATACCTATGCCACCCCTTCCTGGTTCATGCGGCACAGCGGCACCGGGGTTTGTTACCTAAGTTTATGGCACAGCCGCCCCTTTTAATGCGCAGCGGGTTTGACATTAACAATATCGGGCTCGGCAGCCCTGTAGAGCAGGCTATTAAAATTGCTTTAACAGCTAAATAATCTTTCTGTTACCTTGAAGAATAATAGAAGTTGTTTCTCAAAGCCCAATTCGGGGGGCAGTGTCCCCCGAATTGCGTAAGTACAATAGAACCAATTAAGTGAGTAGCATATTTATTATCTAGCTAACCCGGCATTAGGAGTGCAGTCTTGCTTTGTTATGGAGACCAGCGAACCTTCAGAACGTCGCGCTTTTGTGGAATCTAAAGGCAGCAGGGCTATTTCGCCATAAGCAACCACCTTGTTTTGTTTAACAACCACCAGCTGCTGAAACCAATCTGCATCTGAAGCAGCCAGAACTTTGTCTTCTATTTCAGAAAAGTTCTCTGCATCAATGGCTTTTAATGATGCAGCAGTAGTATAGGGAGGAATTATCCAGATCAAATCCCAATCCACATTTACCACCTTACAAAGGTCTATAGGTTGGTTAGCATTACTTGAATTTTTGTCTATCCCCAAAGATTTCAGGTTTTGATCAAAATCTATCTTAGTGATAGGACCTGACTGCTTGCAGACATTCAATTGCAGCATTAGCAATAAAACCAGGGTTATAACTTTAATTCTTTTCATACATCTTGTTTGAATTTGAGCCAATGTTGAATGATTTGTTACAACTTAACTGAACTATCGGAGCTTTTTTCCCGGTAACATTTTATTGGTGAACAGTCATATGGAGTGGGTAGTAAATTCTTGTTGATGTCGGCTGGTAAAGGATATGAAATAGCCCATTAAGGAGATGTAAACAAAAAAGTTTAAAAATATTTTAAAACCGAGCAGATGGTTTTTACCTGCCGAGCGTCTTACCCTTAAAACAGCATAAAAAATGGACAGCCAGGTTTATACCATTTTAGAGAGATACTACAGGAACGAATGTTCGGCGGAGGAAGTGCGTTTGCTGATAGGCCACTTTAATACGGCTTCTGAGCAGGACCTGATGAACTACATCATGAAGGGTTTTGAACTGGAGAAAAGGGAAATGAACTATGATGGTGCAGACAAGGAAACCCTGGATGCTGTTTACCGCAACCTGGAAGAAAGGATAAGACAGAATAAAGCCCATAACACAATAGCAAGGGAGAGCAGGCCTTTATGGCCGCGCTACATAGGCGCAGCCGCGGCGGCAGCTGCAATTGTTTTCGGCATCTGGTTTTATAACACCTCCCGTCATCTCGAGGGAAGCGGAGCAACGAGAAATCTCTTGAACTCTGCTAAAAACGACATCGCCCCTGGCCATAACGGTGCAACTTTAACTTTTGCCAGCGGCAAAACCATAAACCTGAGTGATAAGAAGAACGGAGTAATAGTTGGGGATGATTTAAGGTATGATGATCATACTCTTGTTATCCAGAGCAACCCTTTGTCATCCAGAGCGAACGCGAAGGATCCAGATCCCTCCGAAGTCGGGATGACAGGCAAACAGCGGGATGACAAAGTGGGCGAGATCATAGCACAAACAACCAAAGGCCAGCTTTACTCCATTATTTTGCAAGATGGCACAAAAGCTTGGTTAAATAGCGCTAGTAAATTGAGCTTTTCTTCAAAATTTGGGAAAACCGCCCAAAGAATTGTAGAGATATCAGGAGAAGTTTATTTTGAAGTAGTAAAAGATGCCAGGCGGCCTTTCATTGTAAGAAGCCACGGCCAGGAAGTAACCGTACTGGGTACGCATTTTAACGTAAAGGCCTACAGCGATGAACCAGCGATAAGAACTACCCTACTGGAAGGTTCGGTACGCCTTTCCCGTCATCTCGAGGGAAGCGCAGCGACGAGAGATCTCTCCTATCGTCGGGAAGACGCTGTACTCCTTAAACCTGGCCAGCAGGCCACAAACACCGGTACTGCTATAAAAGTAGAAGCCGTAAACGCTGCTGATGCCATAGCCTGGAAAAGCGGCAGGTTTGCCTTTAACAGAACCAGCCTGGAAGCCGTACTGCGCGAAATGGGCCGTTGGTACAACGTAGACATAAAATACCCCGATGGCATACCAGACGAACAATTTACAGGTAACATAAACCGGAACAATACCCTGGCCCAGGCGCTTGACATTTTAAAGTTTATGAAAGTGAAATTTGAAATACAGGGCCGCACCATAATTGTAAAGAAATAAAAAAGACATCATCCCTTTAACTAATCCTATAAACCAAAAAAAAACTAAAAATGAAAACAGAAAAACGAACGTAAAAAGGAATGATGAACAGGGAGCTTTAAATAAGAAGCCGGATAGTAGTTCGAAGTACCATCCGGCGGGCGATTGAGCTAACCTTTCCCTAAGGCCTAAGCCGGCAGGGATAAAAACAATTGCTAGAACAATATTTTATCAACTCAACCAAAGTAAAGTTATGCATTTATTTGCTCATAACCCAGGTATACGTTTATTGCGTATACCGCCTAAACTGCTGTTAACAATGAAGCTAACCACTTTCATTTTAATGATAGCCCTGGCCCAGGTAAGTGCCAGAGGATTCGGACAGAAAATAACCCTGAATGAAATTAACGCGCCTATTGAAAAAATTCTACAATCTATAAAAAGCCAATCTGGCTATGGTTTTATTTACAACGTAAAAGACCTGGACAACCGCAAAATAACGCTTAAACTTAAGGATGCCACAATTGAAGAAGCTGTAAAAAGCCTGACTAAGGACTTACAACTGAGCTACAAAATTGTAAGCAAGGATATTGTGCTGACCAGAGAAGAGCCTTCCTTTCTGGATAAAATCAAATCTGCTTTTGCTGATCGTGATGTGCGGGGCCGTGTGGTGGATGAGCAAGGCAATCCGATGCCGAACGCAAGCATCCAGATAAAAGGGACTAGCAAGGCTACAACGAGCAATGATAAAGGTGAGTTTGTGATTAAAGATGTAGCAGATGATGCGGTACTTGTGATTTCTTATGTGGGTTATAAACAACTGGAACTTTCAGTTAGGGGGGCTGTTATGCCGTTGGATATAAAACTAAATCAGGTGACAGGGGAATTGGAAGAGGTAAATGTGGAATACAGCACGGGTTACCAGAAAATACCTAAAGAAAGAGCTACGGGTAGTTTTGAATTTATTGATAACTCGATGATTAATCGTAGCGTGGGAGACAAAATTTTAGACAGAATTAAGAATCTAACTGCTGGAGTATCAATAAATCCGGTGGGAGTTGATCCATTAATTATTAGAGGACGCTACAGTATGGAATTAGATGTGTCCCCTTTAATTGTGCTAGACAATTTTCCATACGATGGAAATATTAATAATATTAATCCTAATGATGTAGAAAATATAACTATTTTAAAGGACGCAGCTGCGGCTTCGATTTGGGGATCTCGGGCTGGTAATGGGGTCATTGTAATTACGACAAAAAGGGGGAAAGGTGGTAAGCCTTCAGTTTCAACAAATCAAAATGTAATCGTACAACCTCGGCCTGATTTATATAATACTTCAAGTATATCAGCTAGTGACTATATAGATCTAGAAAAATTTTTGTTCACAAAAGGACAATATAATATTCTAGAACTATTAAATAATTTAAATATTGCTAGATCTCCATTTACACCAGTTGTTGAACTTTTATTAGCAGAAAGAAAAGGACTAATATCTTCCAACGAGGTTACAAATAAAATAAATTCCTTTCGTAGCATTGATGCCAGAGAAGACATTAAAAAATACTTTTACCAGACTAGTTTACGTCAGCAACATGCGGTTAACTTAAGTGGGGATACACAATACCTAAATTACTATTTTTCTGCTGGATTAGACAACGCTCGTTTATCTCTGCTCGGAAATTCAACTAACAGAGTTACGATACAAAGCCAAAACACCATAAAAGTAACTAGCAAGGTCAATATTAATCTTGGCTTAAGTTATGTAAATAATTCAACTTATATAGGTTCAAATCGTGGAGAATTTATTACTGCTGGACAAAAGTCATTTTTATATCCTTATGCTGATTTGGCAAGCAATTCAGGAGAGGCTTTAGCTTTGGTACAACAGTATCGTCAAATGTATATCGACACGGTAGGGAATGGTAGATTAATGGATTGGACTTATAAACCCTTAAATGACATCCAAGCCACTGTAACAAGGGATATTAAGAAAGATTTCACGATAAGAGCTGGGCTGGATATCGTGTTAACCCCAACGTTGAAGGCTAATGTTCAATATCAAAATCAGAGTTTGGTAGGAGGAGGTAATACAAACTATTCTCTTGAGTCGTATCATACTAGAAATTTGATCAATATGTTTACCCAAGTAGGTCAAGACGGCCATTTGTCGTATCCTATTCCAAAAGGTGATATATTAGAAACAAATAACAGTCAACTAATTTCTCATCAAGGAAGAGTAGGCCTGTCTTACAATGAGAAACTTGGTAAAAGACATGAAATTGTTGCTATCGCAGGAGCCGAAATTAAAGATTTAAATCAAAAGAATATTTCAGGGATTTATTATGGATATAAAGAAAAAGGGAGCTTTGTGTCTTCTAATTTGAATTATACAAATAGTTATAAGATGTATTACAGCCCCGTTAACACTAACCAAATCCCCTATAAAGAAAGCATTGGCGAAACTACGGATAGATTTGTTTCCTATTTTGCAAATTTTGCTTATACCTATGCTGGTAAATTGACCTTCTCGGCAAGCGGCAGAAGTGATGCAGCTAATCTTTTTGGAGCTAAAACCAATAAGCAAAGAGGTGTTCCATTATGGTCTCTGGGTACTAGTTGGGCGGTTTCGAATGAAGATTTTTATAATATAAACTGGATGCCGTTGTTAAACTTTAGGGTGACTTATGGAAGTGGCGGTAACATTTCACGCAGGACAACAGCAGTTGTTACAATTGTTGAGAAGCCTTCTGATGTAACTCTTTTTCCTACGGCTACTATTTTAAATCCACCAAATGAACGGTTAAGGTGGGAGCAAGTTAAAACCTTTAATGTCTCAGCAAATTTTGGCTTATTTAAAAATAGAATTACTGGAACGCTTGACTTTTATTTAAAAAAATCTACCGATGTAATGGCAACATTCCCAGTAGATCCTACATTGGGTGTGGGTAATACATTGTCTGCAAATGTGGCCGGGGTTAAAGGTCAGGGTTTAGAAGTAGTCCTAGACTCGAGAAATACTGACGGAGTCGTAAAATGGTCAACACGATTTTTATTCTCGACCTCTAATTCAAAATTGACGAAATGGTTAATGCCGGTATCGAATACGGGACAGACCTATCTTTCTTCTGGTGGTGTGGTACCAATTTTAGGTAAATCACTGTATGGTTTGTACACCTATAAAGCAGGGCCTTTGGATCCAAATACCGGAGATCCACAAGGGTACGTTGGAAATGCCTTAAGTAAAGATTATGAAGCTCTGATGAGAGACGTAACTTTGGATAGTTTGAAATATAATGGTTCAAGAGAGCCAATTTACTCAGGGTCAATTATGAATACTTTTAGGTGGAAATCGCTCTGCCTATCATTTAATATAAGTTATAAGCTAGGATATTACTTTCAGAGAAATTCAATAAATTATACCACTTTGATCACTCAATGGGGAGGGCATGGTGACTACAGTAAACGCTGGCAAAAACCGGGAGACGAAAAGAATACTGATGTTCCTTCTTTCGTTTATCCAATTGATCCTAACCGATCGGAGTTCTATCTTAATTCAAGTTCATTGGTGGAACGGGCTGATCATATACGTCTCGAAGATGTTAAGCTGGAATACGTTATAACTAAGGCTTTATGGAAGAGCATGCCTTTTAAGACAATAAACCTTTATGCTTATAGTCAGGTTAACATGCTAATGTGGAATGCTTCCAAGAAGGATATCGATCCATATTACGACAATATTTCACGACCATCGAAAACTTTTTCTATCGGCTTAAATATTACCCTGTAAGAAAGATCGAAAACACTTTTAAAAACAAGATAATTATGAAACATATAAGAATCCTGCTCCTTCTAATATATATACTTGGTGGTTGCAGCAAAGCTGAATTTCTAAGCAAAGAACCCGATTCGTCGAAGCTAGAGTTAAAAACATTAGATCAATTACAGGCGTTGTTGGATTATGACTTACTCATGAATGGACGCGAAAGAACTGGAATTGATCCAAATTATCTCTTGATTGGAGCTGACGACTATTTTATGCCTGAACCAAATTTAACCACAATAGTTAGCGATCCTTTCTTCCGCAATTTGTATACTTGGAACGATAAAATGCATGATACAGAGGTTGATAATTGGAGTAGAATCTATACCGCTATTTTCTACGCAAATGCAGCATTGGACGGATTAGATCAAATTGTCAAAAATAATGAAAATGGCCGACAATATGATTTTGTGAAGGGTGCCAGCTTATTTTTTCGAGCGCGGTTTTTTTTTCAACTAGCGCAGGTTTTTGCTCCGCCCTATAATTCATTAACCGCTGAAAGTGATCTTGGAGTTGTTTTGAGGTTAAAATCGGATGTCAACGAAAAATTGAAAAGAAGTACAGTAAAAGAAACTTATGATAAAATTATTGGGGATTTAAAAGAAGCTGCTGTAAGGTTGCCCGTGACGACAAACTTACCATATAAAACAAGGCCAAATAAAGCAGCAGCTTACATGATGCTAGCAAAAGTACTACTGCTAACAAAAGACTATCAACAGTCATTAAAATATGCTGATTCAGCCCTGACTATACAGAATAAGCTAATGGATTTCAATGACTTTACTTCGGCAACTCAAACCTCTACGGCATTACCGATACCAGTTGACAATCCTGAAGTCATTTTTTTTAGCATGTTTATGGGTACATACAATACCATTGTCTCTCCATCATTGGCAAGAATTGACAGTACTCTCTATAAATCTTATGAGCTTAATGATTTGAGGAGGAATGTCTTTTTCACTGCTAACGCCGCCAATGACGTAACCTTTAAAGGAAACTATATCGGCTATTTTGATAATTACTTTAGCGGCCTGGCGGTTGACGAGCTTTACTTGATTAGAGCTGAGAATAAAGTAAGATTGGGTTTGATATCTGAGGGGCTTCAAGATTTGAATACATTAATGGTAAAAAGATGGAAGGTAGGTAGCTTTGTTCCTTTCTCAACCTCAGATCCTAGCACTGCACTAGCATTGATTCTTACGGAACGTAGAAAAGAGCTTGTGCAAAGAGGTACGAGGTGGACGGATTTAAGGCGATTAAATTTAGAGGGATATAATATTAGCATAACTAGAATATTAGAAAACCAAACATACACGCTTAAACCAAATGATAAGAGGTACACCTCTCTGATTCCACCCAATGTAATTAGCATAAATCCATCTATTATCCAAAACGCCAGATAAGTTTTTAGCTTATAGTAAATTAAGGTTATGAAATTAATAATAACATTTATCGCTGTTCTGCAAGTGTTTTATGTACAAGCACAACATGCTGATGGAAGTAAAATTAGCCAAGCGAAACTTACGTCTCAATTGAGCTCAAAGCCCTTAATTCCAGGGGAAAAGGTTCCAGATTTTATATTGGGTCAAATGCTAAACCATCCCACGCTAAGATCAGCAAGAATATCCGATTTTAAAGGGAAACTATTAATATTGGATTTTTGGAATACACATTGTACCGTTTGTATTCAGCAATTTCCGAAAATAAATAAGTTGCAGGAGAAGATGGGTGATGGTGTTATAATCCTACCCGTAGGATTTGAATATGCAAACAATACAGGGGAAATTAAAAAATTTGTTCAGAAACTGCACGGTACATTTTACGAATTAGCTTTGCCCTCGATTGTCAGTCAATGGAAGGTTGGTGGTTCCGCGTGGCAAGAGAATGTCTTTTATAAACTATTTCCCTGGGAATCAATGCCGCATGAAGTTTGGATTGATGGTGATGGGCGTTTAATTGCTATTACTGATCACACTGCGTTAACAGAATCTAATATAGCTGCTGTTTTACGAGACAAGAACTATGTTTTACCTACAAGACAATTAAAATCTAAAAGAATTGGAACCGAAACCTTTTTGATCAGTCAAAATGGCGGAGTGGAACTAAAACATTATGGCTCGATACTTTCGAAATATCAGAATACTTACAAGGATAGTTATTTAGATGATTACTCAGACTCGGTTAGATGGAGGTTCTCTGCCGCAAATCAAACAGTATTTGATTATTACGTTAAGGTATATAAAGATGATTTGCCTGAATTATTTGGCGATAGTTACAATAAAAGAATATTAGTTGAATCTAAAAGTCCAGGGACATTTTATCGAAGAGGTTATGAAGGGGAATACTTAGACAATTGGGGATTTGAATCATTTTTGAATTCCAATTATTTCAGCTATGAATTAATCATGCCCAAGAGCTTTACCAAGGATAAAATTTATGAGATCATGAGGCAGGATTTCGATCGATATTTTTTTGTAAACTCTAAGATCGAAAACCGAAAAGTAAAATATTTAGCCTTGGTCGCAGATGGAAATAGATTTGTAAGTCGAAACTTAAAAGCGGGTTATGAGCAAATGGTGTCTCCTCAATGGGATAATATTGAATTTAAGAATGGTACTATAAAAGATTTTGTGACCAATTGTTTGGATAGAAGTTTCCCATCTTATATCATACTTAACCAAACAGGGTTTTCAGGAAATATAGATTTGAAACTTGAGAAAGTTAAAAGGAACGACTTACAATATTGGAATACCGCCTTAAATAGATATGATTTGAAACTTGTAGAGGTGGAAGGAGAGTTTCCAATGCTGGTGCTAAGGGATCTAAGAGAATAATTAACTTAATATGAAGAATAGACTATTAATATTTAGCCTGTGCTTGCTGTTTAGCAGTACGCAAGCGCAGATACTGAACCCCGTAAACTGGAGTTACGGAGCTAAGAAAATTTCTGCGACAGAAGCAGTGTTGTATCTAAAAGCGACTATGGACTCGGGCTGGCATATTTATTCAGTAAACCAAAAGGACGGTGGCCCATTGAAGACCAGTTTTAAGTTTGCCGCTTCGTCAGGTTTTGTTTTGATTGGGAATGTAATGGAGCCTAAACCGATTTCGAAATTTGAAGAGGTGTATGGCCTACAGGTAGATTATTTCAAAAAGGAGGTTGTGTTTCAGCAAAGTGTTAAGTTGAAAAAGCCTGATGCTGTTGTGAAAGGTAAGATAGAATATATGGCATGTACAGATAAACAATGTACACCACCACTGGAAGTAGAATTTTCAATTCCTGTTAAATAAGAACCCGTAATTAGCTACGCTGAGCTCGTGAATAACTCGGTTAACACCTCTCAACATCCATAAAACCAGTGGAGGGCTCGCCAAGCCCTCCGCTACTTAAAACAAACGCCATGCAACAAGAAAAACAAGAACCAATTTTGATTATTGACAGGCCAGACGGCTCACAATTGAGATTATACCAGGAACTATCAGACGATTATGCAAAAAAGCTAATTGAAGAGTTTATGAAACAGGAAGGGGCGATTATCAGAAAACCAGGAATAGAAAACAAACCATAAATATGAAGAACTATTTAATTATTGACCACCATGCCCCTGCCAGCAGGGCTTTGCGGCTGGCTATAGCAGAAACTGAAGGTACGCTAAGTATCAACCAAACCCATGAGCCTGCAGAGGTAAAGGAACTCCTTGCATCGGTGCAAATTACCGCAGTGTTTGTACGATTTGAACTATGGGACCATCGCCTGTTCCCGGAATATGGCAGCATTAAAGACATGCCAGAGTTGGTTTTGCTGGGCAGCGCAGAGCAGGAACCTGTAGCCTGCTGTGGCCTGGGCCTGCCTCATTTTTTTGCTGATAGCAGTAGTGTACAGGAATTACAAAGCATATTGAATGTGGTGAACAGTGCCTTTATAAATACTATGGATTTTAGGTTTGTTTTGGCAAAAGACGGGGATAAGGTTTGTAAAGTAGACCTGCGGGAAATTATAGCCGTTGAGGCTGTAGGTGATGGCACTGTGCTGCACACCACCTGCGGTAAGTTTAGCACCGCCAAAACCCTGGATGAAATGGAAACTTTGTTGCCGGCATAGCTATTTTTTTAGACAGCGCTCAACAATATTTTGATATAAAAATCAAACGCTTTTAACGATCAACAAAAATATACGCTACCCGGGTAAATGCTTACCCTTTGCGGGCTGGAGGGTGATAGACAGCCCATTTACATCTAAACCCTAACCTACAAAAACCATGAAAATGAATTAACGCAGTAATTATTAACCGCAACCGGGGTATACCCCCATCAAAAACAGAGACAATTAATTGGTGCCATAGGCACAGCGCTTAGCAGGGCTATTTAGAGCAGACAGGCCCTGCGGCAAACTAACTTAAAATGAGATTTAAAAATGTTAAAAAATTTAAAATTCCTGGCCAGGTTAATGGCCTATTTGCAGCGTATTGATCCTGCAACTCCCCTATCGCCCAAACTGGAGCCTGAATTAAAAGACCGGATGAAAGATATATCTTTCAGAAAAAAACGCCAGACACTGGTTACACAGGACGAAAAGCCAGGCCATGCCTACTTTTTACTTAGCGGTTATGTTGTGGTATGCTATATAGACGATAAAGGCGAAATACGTGTAGTCCGCATTGCCTTTGGTGAACAGATCATCGCCATTGATGCTTTTATGCAGAACAAGCCATCGCCCTATTACATAATTGCCATGCGCGAAGCGGTATTGATTAGTATAGACTACGATAACATGCTGGCTATTTATCGTGATGTACCAGGCGTGGATGAACTTGCTGTTAAAACCTCGGCCAGCTATGAAAGGCTGGAAAAGGAACGCGACGAATTGCTGAACAAAAGCAACCGGGAGCGGGTACTGGAATTTTACAGTGACAAGCCAGATCTGCTACCGGCAAAGAAAAGCCCTTTGCAGGACTTGTATATAGCGAGCTACCTTAAAATGAATATAGATACTTTTAGAAGGGTAAGGAACAAGCTGATTGCCGAAGGGCTGCTAAAAGTATAGATTTTTTAGATAAAAGAGGCAAGATTGTTCTTTGATTTACTATTTATTGGAAAGTGTTAAAGGATATTGTTTTTTAATGTAAAACGTTGATTTTAACTACAAAACAAAAGTTTTTTTAATTGCGGCGGATGATTTAGCTTTACAAAATGGAGATGAAATTATTCGAAAATAAGCATGTCCGTTCGGTATGGAACGAGGCTGAGCAGAAGTGGTATTTTGTAGTTGAAGATGTTATAAGTATTCTAACGGATAGTAAAGATCCGAAGCAATATATTAAAAAGATGCGACAACGGGACGAAGAACTTGGCAAAGGGTGGGTACAAATTGTACCCACCCTTGCGGTAGAAACTTCTGGAGGTAAACAGAAAATGGGATGTACAGATACTAAAGGTCTTTTACGCATCATTCAATCCGTTCCTTCGCCAAAAGCCGAACCTTTTAAATTGTGGCTGGCCCAGGTTGGGTCGGACAGGTTAGAAGAAATTGAAAACCCCGAGCTGGCCCAGGCCAGAATGCGGGATATTTACCGTGCAAAAGGCTACACCGAGGGTTGGATTGAAAAACGGATAAGGGGCATTGCTGTTAGAGACGGACTGACCGGGGAATGGAAAAAACGTGATGTGAAAGAAGGCGTTGAATATAGCATATTAACCGCCGAAATTAGTAAAGCTACTTTTGGTATTATTCCTTCAGATCATAGGAAAATAAAAGGGCTAACCAAACCCACCGAAAATTTAAGGGACCACATGACAGATTTGGAATTGATTTTTACCATGCTTGGTGAGGCATCAACTACAGAGATTGCCAAAAATAAAGATGCACAGGGGTTTGAAGAGAATAAAAAGGCAGCCAAACAAGGTGGTGCCATTGCCGGAATAGCCAGAAAAAAACTGGAGCAAACAACAGGGAAAAAAGTAGTGACACCAAAGAATTTCCTCCATTTAAAAGACAACAAAAAGCTTAAAGGGTAAAAATAAAGACTGCGTTGTTTCAATCTGTACCCAATTCCAACAAACAACATTTTAATTCCAGCTGATGCTGCCGGGTATGTTTACCTGGGGGTATTTGGTATTGGGATTTTTTTAAAGCTGAACCAATCCAAAACTTTGATATAAACACTTAACAATTGCCTGCGCATAAAAAAAACTGATTGCCGAAAGCCTGTTAAAAGTATAGGTTTTGTGGTATAGGTGCCATGATCTGTTTGGTTGTGGCACCCTACTTTTGTAAGTATAAATTAACAGGCGCTTTTATGAACAAACATTTAACATTCACCATTTATTTAAACAACATGAACATTGGCAGTATGGTACTGAGGGCACCCGGGAAATATTACAAGATTGCTGAACTGCTAGATGTGGTGCCCCTGGCCGCAGAGGTAGATCAATTCATTAGATCGGTTAACGCCGGTGCTGCCCCGCACAGTCTTTTTACCCTGGCCGATTTGAGCAGCGCTGCTTATGAGTTTGAGCTTAGGTTTGCTGGTATTGTTTATTTGGCTTTGCGGCTTAAAACAGGTGATAGCGGTAAGGTGCTGGTGTTTGAGTGGGAAGGCAGGTTTGGTGATTTTAGGGATGGTTTTAAGATATTTTAATAATTATTTATGAGAAAGTTAGTAGTAGTAATTAGTTATAGCCTGGGAACTTTGTTTATGTATACCGCAATAAGTAAACTGAACGGATACGGGAAGTTTGAGGCCACGATTGGCCAAAGTGCCCTGTTAACGCCTTATGCCGGTGTGCTGGCCTGGGCAGTGCCTTCGCTTGAGGTTCTAATTGCGGTGATGCTGGTGTTTAAGGGCTTGCGGCAGTTTGGTTTGTATGCTTCGCTGGGCTTGATGGCGGTGTTTACCGCATACGTATTTATCATTTTACAGTCTCCGGAAAAGCCGCCTTGTAATTGTGGAGGTGTTGTTTCGGAAATGAATTGGAGCCAGCATTTAGTTTTTAATATAGTGTTTACGGCAATGGCCGGGGCTGGGGTTGCCCTCTCTGCCCTCGCTAACCCTCACCGGCCTTCGGCCACTTCTACCTGGCAGGGAGAGGGATAAGGTATTCTAATGCGCATGAATCGAGGGGAAGCCCAAAACCTCGTAAAAAGCAGAGTAGGCAAATTGAACTTTTATAAATAAAACAATGAAAAAGTCATTATTAGGACTTGCCTTAATGGTAACGCTGGCATCGGGTGCCGTTTATGCCACCATGAACACCCCGGTTAAAAAACAACCGGCAAATGTGTACACTTATTACTTAGAGAATGAATGTGACACGCCGGTACAATGCTCGCCTGAGTTTGAAGGACCTGTGTGTTCTGAAGTCTTTGAAGGAAGAATTGTATACGATGCGCAGGGCTGCCAGGTTGGCCATGAGGTAACAACCATTCTTGGTAAAAAACAACCGTAATTGGTTTGGGGGAGGCGCTTGTACTCCCCCTCTTTTTTAAAAGCTATGAGAACACGCTACAAAATATTATTGGCACTGGTTTTTAGCATCAGTGCAGTTGCCAGCCTTTATTTTATGCAGGATAAACCTGTAAAGAACGGTTTTAACCGGGGCCCTGTTTACAGGGTTAAACCGCTGGATTCATTGGAACTTAAATACAATTACTGGTACATTAACCGCCTGGACAGCAACCGCATTTACTTTGGCAACACCATAGCCAGGCTGAATTTATTTAGCTGCGGGTATAACTTACAGGATACCCTGTACCAAAGGCTACCTGCCCCGGATGATAGCCGGGAGCAGCTGGAATGGCTGAGAAAAGAAATATCAGAAAAAATAAAACCAGCAGACCGTGGCTTTGGCATGGATGGCTATGTGGTAAAGGATATCCCGGCAGGCCGGATCTTATACACCTATTACTACCGGAATAGCTTTGTAGGTTTAGATACGGCCCTGCAGCTACTGTATACCGGTAAGTTGATTGATACCAACACGGTTGCTAAAATAGAGGTAACGGAGTACAAAGAAAGTGAACTTTGTTGGGCACGCTTTATGGCAGCGCCTGCGGTGGTTGTAAACAAGCGGGGCTATGCAGATTCGGGCTGGTTTTACAACCATTCCGGACTGGCCGGTGATAATGAGCTGCTGGAAGGTTTTAAAGCCCATGAGGTGCTGGATGTTTACCGACTGGATAACCGCAAATACAGCCACAGCATTTACCTGCCCAAGTACAAAAAGCAGGATTTAACAAACTTTGCTGTGCGTGGTAACCTGATTATTGCCTTGTATGGCAAGTACCTGCTTAGCTTTTCAATACAATAAACAGAAAGGAGGTGTTTTAATTGAGCAGATTACTGATTTATACCAAAGATGTACAGCGCATTACCGGCAAGGGCAAAACCGCAGCACAAAATTTGATTACCGCCATCAAACGGCAGTTGAAAATAGAACGGTACAGCACCCTGACGATCAGGGAATTTTGCGATTATATGCGGCTGGATGTTGAGGCCGTGCAGGCGCAGTTGAATTGAGCAATACCTTGATTTTTGCATTAACCACCCTTAGGCACCGCTGCCTACGGGTGGTTTTTACCTTTGGGTTTCATTTTTATTGAAAGGGAAATCTCATTTCTTTTTGCATTTGCTCCCGCCGCTTTATTTGATTTTCTATCCAATCATTCTCTTCTTTAGAAGAATTGAAAAAAATGTAATCCTTAGATATTTTGAAAGTGGCAGAAGGCACATATTTTTGAGCTGCTGAAATCACTGTAAAAGTTTGAGTTTTACCATTTTCATGCGTATACATGCGTACAATGAAATCTGTTTTGCCATATTTTCTTATCACTCTGTAATTGTAGTAATTAAGCGAACTGCAAACGTACATAGAATCTCGCTGCTTTGTAAGTTTATTGGTAACCACTACTTTTTGACAAGGGAAATCCCCGATTTTTTGATAGACTTCAACGTATTTAAGGCTGTAATGAGAAGATGAATCTGTTGTTTTATTGGGTTCTTCTTTAGTAGCAATCTTATATCGCTCGCCCTCGGTAAGTACCCAACGTGCACCTGTTGTGTAGTTGGTCCAATTGTACGTGGGGAAACCCTTAATAGAAATTTCTCCGGATTCGGCAGTCAATGCATCCAGCTTTCCATCTGCTTCAGGACCTAAAGACGAGGTAACTAGTTGCCCAACTTCCAAATCGCCATAAATCATCAGGTAAAGGTATGGCCCATATGGTTTTCCTTTGTAGCTGGATTCTATCGTGAATATTTCGGCCTGTACCATTTCCTGGCTGTAGGCTACCCTAACCGCAATAAGAAATAAGAACAATGTGTAGGCGAGCCTTTTTCTTATCATTGATCTGAAATTGTAAGGACTAAATTAGCGGTGATATTAGCTTTGCTATTGTTTCCGGAAACACTTATATTTTTACTGTAAGTTTGAGTGGTAATACGGCAATAGATTTTACCAGGGCATGAATACAATACGCTTGTACCAGTATTTGTAGCGGAATAGCCCGGGGCTTCAGAGAAATAATTGCTCGACCCATTGTCTTCTGCATTGCTTATATTTACGCCATGAGTTTTGTGTACCCATTGGTTTGAAGTATTCTTTTGAAAAGTAACAGATGCCCTGACATTGCAATTGTTAAAATAATAATATTGTTTGCTTCCATAATACTGCCCAGGTTCAAGTTCAATAGGAGGCTCTTCATCTAAGCTCTCAGTAACCGATAATTTTGAATTTTTAATCCTGATGCTTGCATATCTAATAGATTTTGATGAAGAAATTCTATCTTTTTTATTCCCGTTTAAAAAATTATTGATTTGTTCTTCGCTTAATTGTAGTGGGGTTACATCTTTAGGTATGTCCTTTTCGGCCACAGGAGTAAAGCCAGCCTCTAGCATCGCATTTTCAATATCTTTTTGCTTTGTCGAGGCCGCATCTTCTTTTTTACAGGAAACGACTAACAGGGCTGTAAGAAGCACCATACTACAGGAAATGGCTTTTAGTTTTTTTGCGTTCATAGTGTTTGATTTTATTGTTTACGTTTTAACATGGATAGTGTTTAACTGTAAAGCACTTAAAATGCCCCCATCCCCCAACTCATTTGAATATTTTTTAAAAAATTGATAATTATTACAAATAATTAATTTTTGATTAATTTTCTTCTTTTGAGTAAATTTGTATTGTAGATTTTAAATATGTCTGAAGATCAAAATATAGAGTACAAAGAATCCTGGAGAGATGAATATCTAAAATGGATTTGTGGTTTCGCGAATGCACATGGCGGGAAAATATTTATCGGCGTTGATGACTCCGGAAAGATTACAGGAATAGAAAATGCTGACAAGTTACTTGAAGAGATCCCTAATAAAGTAAGAGACATTTTGGGGGTGATGATTGATGTAAATGTACTTAGAAGCGGGGAGTTGAAATATTTGGAAATAATTGTTGACCCCTACCCTAATCCAATTAACTATAAAGGTCAGTACCATTACAGAAGCGGAAGTACCAAACAGGAGTTAAAAGGAGTAGCCTTGGATAAATTTCTGCTTCAAAAATATGGTAAGCATTGGGACGGTATACCTGCGCCCAGATTTAAAATTGGAGATTTAAGCGAACAAGCCTTTGCCCTTTTCAGAAAACTTGCCTTTCGAAGCAAAAGAGTATCTAACGATGTACTAGAAGAAAACAATCTGAATTTGCTTGAAAAAATGAAGCTTTTGGAAGGAGGTCATTTAAAACGGGCAGCCATTTTACTTTTTCATCCTGATCCTGAAGAACTGGTAACGGGCGCTTATATTAAAGTCGGCTTTTTTAATGCCGACCATCTACTGCTTTATCAGGACACCATTTATGGCCATCTCTTTGAACAGGTTGAAAAAACGATGGATCTGTTACTCACAAAATATCAAAAGGCCCTTATAAGCTATAAAGGTGTAAGTAGAATAGAAACTTATATGTTTCCGGAAGAGGCGCTGAGGGAAGCTCTTCTAAATGCCATTGCCCACAAGGATTATGCGAGTTGCATCCCAATTCAGATCAGTGTGTATGAAGATAAAATTATGTTGTGGAATAAAGGCTACCTGCCACCTACCTGGACAATAGAAAAGCTACTACAGAAACATTCTTCAGAACCATATAATCCAGATATAGCAAGCGCCTTTTTCCGGGCAGGGCACATCGAATCCTGGGGACAAGGAATGCAAAAAATTATTACGGAGTGCAAAAAGGAAAATAAACCGGAGCCACTTTTTGCCTACGATGCTCCTGGATTTACAATTACTTTCGAGGCTGGAACAGTAAAAACGTCGGAGAAAACTGTGGAGAAAACTGTGGAGAAAACTGTGGAGAAAACTGTGGAGAAAACTGTGGAGAAAACTCCAGTTACTTTAATCTTAGAAGCCATAAAATTAAATCCTTCTATTTCTGCTATTGAGTTACAAAGGATAACTGGATTAACCAGGCGAGGTATGGAATGGAATATCCAAAAGCTAAAAAAAGAAAAGAAATTAGAACGTATAGGTGCAGATAAAGGAGGTCATTGGAGAATTATTTAAACAGATAAATGCGGCGGTAATGTTACAATAAACAAGGCGGGCGTAGCTCAGATTTATATATTTTTGAGGCACACTAACTTCTATACTATGAGAAAAATTTTCGCTTTGTTCCTGGCTTCCTTGTTTCTATTTGCTTGTAAAAAGACATCAACGCCAGCTGAAAACCCCGATAACAATTATAATGAACGCGAATGGGTACGGATACAAATACCCGGTGGAGCTGAAGCCTCGGCCATTGCGGGCAACATAAGCGATACTTTAGTTGTAGCCACAAGGTACAACATTTACCTGGTGACCGAAAACGGCGCCAAGGTAACACCCGCTTCAAAAAACCTGAACTATATTCCCGGCCTTCTTACGGTAAAAGATACCATCTTTGCCCTGGCAGGAGAATCTTACGATGCAAAATTTGAAAAACATTATGCAGCAACGGGCACTTATTACACGCTAGACAAGGGTAAGACCTGGGTATCTACGCACCGGCCAAACATGTTTATGGTTAATGGTGAAGCCAGCAGCATAGATTTGACCCAATTTAAACTTCAGTACCGCGCCGGGGCCGATTTAAATGGCGACAAAAGCAACAACTGGGTACTCCAGACTTACATTATTAAAACAACAGCTTCGGGAACAACTACCAGGTTTACGCCGCCAATTGAAAACAGGCAGCCGCTTAACCTTCACATCGATAAGGATAACCGATTGTATATTGCTACTGGTGGTAGTTTTACGGAAGCAGGCGTTTATTTGAAGGCAATTTCGCAAAGCCCGGCTTATATTTATGTTTCGAAAAACCCGGTTTAGTCATTTCAGTACCTGATTCTGCTCGCGCGCAAGGCACTACCATTAGAGCAATGGCAATGATTAAAAGTTTCACTAAGATGTTCATACAGGCTTATACTTTGCAAGAACGAGCATAAGCTCCTTTTTAGATTCATCTTCGATCAACGATAGATAGTACAACTCCGTTATATTCTTTCTCGGATGTTCTGATTTAATATCCAATTGAATTGCAAAAACTCGAACTGGCTAGTTAAAAAAGACGGTGTCCATAGTTTTTCGACACCGTCCTTACATTTAACCATTACGGGATTAATATCATACCGATTAAAATCATTAGGGAAATAAACAAGATGCTAAGTGCGGCATAGCTAAATTTCGACTTACTAGTAACAAGGTATTTGATTGCAAAAAACGCAGCTATAAGTTGTAATATTATAAGTGGAATGGTAACTAGTTCCACTATAAATGAAGCTATTGCCAAATTCGCGCCTTTAAGCACACCACTAAATAGTATGGAAAAATAAATCAACGACGCAATACTTGCATAAAAAAATAGCTTTATATTTTTTTTCATTATCCCTTGTAATACTTCAAGTGAAACATTATACTAGTTTACAATAGTTCCCAAATTTATAACTGTAATTTACGGGGCCGAAACGAACCCAACTTTAACAACTTTCCCTCCAACGATTTTGTAATATTTGCCAGTGGCATAGTTGTCAACAAAGTAATAAGCATCCGTCAATACATTAAGATATTGGGTATCGGAGTAGTACTTTCCATCATTTGCATTGTAGTAAAGGGAGGTGTCAGCCGGTTCCAATTCAGGGTCGTATTGGGATAAATTAGTTAGATAATAAGCAAATGGAGGTACCGGCGTCGGAATAGTCAAGACAATTGTATTGGTATCAATGCTGTCCTCCACAAATGTAAATGGCTTATTATCTTCAGCATCAGCATCTGGTACACACCCCGAGAAACAAAACCAGCTTGGAGTGCACTTTTTGCAAATTTTATCATGAACATAGCATATCGGATGCCAGTAGTAACATGCACCGCTATAATTTCCACAACAACCATGACTGCTACCTCTTGGCCACCAACCAACAAATGAATTAAGCTCCGGATGTGAGTTTCTATAAACATCAAATGCCGCCAAAAGATCTTTTAGCGTAAATGTAGAACTGTTCATTGTTTCTAAGACATCTTGAAATACATACAGTCCTCTATTGTCACTTGATGCAGAGATTAAATCTTGGGAAATTATAGCCTGTAATAATGGCTTATTTACAATTATATCTTCGTTAAGCGCAAATGAAGAGAGACCTAAATTATACCCTTCAAATACATCTTGTTCATATGAAGGATAATCCTGTTCTTCCGGATCGTCAGAATCATTGTTAACGCTACTTAAGTGTTTTCCTGACCGAGAATGTGTGGCTTTCAAATTTTGCGACAGCCCAAGTTTATTGCTTAGTATCCTTCTTACAAAAGACAAACTCATGTATAAACCTTGAATTTTAGGGTCTTTTACTTCCACTGGATTTAATGATCTTGTACTTTCCTGAATCATCATTTTTATTGATTTACAAATCATCTTTATTTCAGCTGTTGATAAATTATTGTATTCAGATTTATCTGCCTTGTCAGCAAGAGCTTCATAAACATCTTTACTAAAGGAAACCTTTTTTAAATCAATCTCAAATATTTCGTCTATTTCTTTTGTGTTGTCAGATCTTTTATAAACCTGGACACTAAAATTCAATACACTATCAGATACACTAGAATTGTAGTCAATTTTATGATGCTCGGTAGAGTATCCTTTTTTAGAGTACTCCGCTGCATTATCGCCTAGAGTTTTTCTACAGGCGTATATGCTAACTAGCAGAACAAACAAACAGGAAATCGTAAAAAAGAAACTCGTTCTTTTAAACATAGGGACATTGTCTTTTTTCATTTAATAAAAGTGTTTAAGTTTATATAATTAGTAATTTTTCTAAAGGTCACGAGGGGACCTTTAGAAAAATTCAATCAAAAAATAACTTACTGCAACAAAACTCCGTAAAAGAATGATGCCGTATTGGTTTGATTTAAAAAGCCACCTACCGTTGCACCTGCAGGAGCTCCGGCTGCTATGTAAGCAATTTTAAAATTAGATCCTGAAAAATAATCCGTTAATGCGGTTACATAAGTTCTGATGGTACTGGCGTTTCCTGTAGGCGTTGCAGCCAGGGTAAACCTCGCAATTCCAGTATTGGCATCCAATGCCATATTATAGATAAAATCTGCATTAAAGAAACTGGTTGGACTACTTGGGTTTCTATACCTAATCTGGAAAGTTACTGTTCCATTAGGATTAAACAATAACGTTATATATTCAATATAGCGTCCCGCGTTGCCCAAAGTCCCAAGAGAAGCATTTGCCGTATTGTATTTCGCTTTAAAATCTGCAGAAAGGTCTGATAAATTTGCCACATCAATCCGCATGGAAGTCCATCGGGTTCCCAGAACTGTGTGCAAAGCTGGTGTTGTTTCTAAAGGAAGCGGCGCAGGAGAAATCTCTATTCTGATCCTGGTAGTTCCATTCAATAAATAAAAATACTTATCTGTTGGCTCCCAATACACTTTCGTAAAAGTATAGCTACCGTATTTAAGTGGAGTTTTTAGTTCTAATCCATCCAAAACAAAAGCATAAGCGGAACTGGATTGCCCACCTATAGAAGTCGACTTCCCTGGGATACTCAACGATACAGGAACCTGTTTGTTATCAAGCATTACATATAGTATCTTTCCTGTTACCGCGACAGTAGCATCGTCAATAATCGTTTTAATTCCTCCACCCAGGATACTTTGTGCTGCTGCGTTCGACAATTTCACCATCTTCATGGCGTTCTTATTAAAAGTACCTTCAAACTTAACTGTATCCCCAACAACTTCTGTAAATGCGAATTCAAAATCGGAAGCAAGTCCGGTTGCGGTACTTGCACTGCCTCCGCTTATAGTTGCATCCGGATCGGCCGGTAAATGAATATAGCTATAGGTATCAAATATCAGCGTTGGCCGCTGCAGGGCTTTTAACCTGTAGGTACTTTCTTTCAATGTTGCAGCGGAAGCTGTATTAAAGTCCGACAACATGTTCACCTTACCCTCTGCTGTAAATTTAAGGTAGAAAGAAAAGCCTTTTCCACCTTTTGGATAAATTGTAGCCAACCAGCCATCAGCAGCAGAAAGCAGCAATGCCTGGTCTTTTGCCAGTTCGGCACTAAGTCTTGTATCCGGATCTTCAAATACCGGATCATTGTTCTTTTTACAACCTGACACAAACATGGTTGCAATCAAGATTGCATATGTTAAAAATCTTTTCATATAGCTGTTCATAATCAGTTCCATTAGTATTTAATTACGCCCAGGGTTCCAAAAAAGGACGATGCCGGATCTGAAACTTTGGTCCATTGTCCGTACTCAAGCAAGTTGGCATCATAACGCCAGCTCAACGCAAAACTACCCGTAGTGAGGTAATTTGTGAGGGCCACCACACCTGGTGCAATAACATCGGCATTGCCATCACGCCTTACATAAGTAAGCGTCATTTGCTGACTGGCATTGTAAGTTACCTTATACGCAAAATGGGCAATAAACGGTGAACCTGTAGCATTTGTATAATTTACACGCAGCACCAGCTCTCCTGCCCTTGGATAGAAGAACAATACAAAATTGCCCAATATCCTTCCTGCACCACCAACAGCTGCCAGGCCTGTTTTTGCCGTTTCCCAGGTAGTCATGAAACTTGCTGACATGCCAGGTACATTGTTCGGATCAACAGCAACTGAAGTGAACTTTTTGCGATTGCCAAAAAGGGTTGACAATTCAATTGGGGCGCCCTGCGAAAGGGCATAGTTTACCTTATTTTGAACTTTGGCAAAATCAACACCATAATTTTGCTTGAAATAAGTAATTACACTCAGTTCCTTTTTTCTGATATTACCTTGTGCTGTAGCGTTTGGCATTTCCCTTACAATGATAAAAGGAGGATTGGCCGGATCGGGAATGGAATCGAGCTTAGGCACTACAATGCTATTCACAATGGCATCATACGATGACTTTCCTTCGGTAAGCATAATGGAAGTCATCTCTGCAAAATCTTCGTCGGGTGATGCTTGCGAATACTGTGAAATAAAACCTCCGTTGTTAGCTTCAACCAGAGTGGTGTTATTCCAGTCGGCCGTATAACCTGCCGGAGTAATTTGCGGAAACTCCTTCTGAAAGCTGATGGTCTGGTTTAAAATATGGGTAAACTCATGGTGAATGGTTTTTAAGACCCTTTGCGAAACTGCCCTGTTGGTTTTGTCAAAATTATTGACATTAAAAAGGGTTACTTTAATACCGCCTTCGGCCTCGCCTAATGTAACCGTTCCACCGGCATTGTATTGAAGGCTACCTACCAGCACATAGTTTTTTGGCGCATATTTTTTAATAAAATTTTGCCCCACTTCGGCGGTATAGGGATCAATCCATGCCGACCTTACCATTTCCATTAAAGGCTGCACCCGGTCTATTTTTGGTGGGATTAATGTTTTGTCCCTGTCGTACTCGGCACCATCCCACCTGTATTTTACATTGATGTTATACGGATCGGTAAAATTGGTGAACAGCCATTTATCAAGTGTACTCTCTGTCCAGGTATCGCCACCCAGGCCAACAATCTCCCTGTCCAGATTTTCACTTTTTTTACAGCTTAGTATTACCCCAAAAAGTAACATAAGCAATAGGGTATATCTTATTTTCATCTTGATTTTCTTTAGGGTTTAACGTGGGTTTTGTGTAATCCCGGATAAGGTTACCTGCGGTGGAATCTGCCATAACTTCCTGCCATCATCTTCAGCCAGTTTGAACTCTTCACCAGCAGCATTTCTATGAACAACAGGCAGTTTGTGCCTTAAAATATCCATCCAGCGCATTCCCTCATGTACAAATTCCGCTTTCTTCAAATCAAGCAAAGCATTCAAATAAGCTTGCTTAGTCTCTGTTGTGCTGGTATAATAAGCCTTGATCTTGGTTTCTGTAAAATTATGTGTAGCAGGAATGTAATTGGTTACCCTTGTACTGATCAATGTATTCATATCTGCCAATGCTTCAGTATATTTACCCTGCATAATATAAGCTTCGGCACGGTTCAACAACACCTCTTCGGTAGTAAGTACCGGCACCATGGTATAACCTGTTCCGGTAGTTGCATTGATATTGGTACGCACAAAGTGTTCTACAAACTTTAGTAAATAGTAGTATGTAGACGAATTGGAATAAATCCTATAGGCGTTCAGGCTTGTACCAACAGGCGCCAGAATCAAATTCAACCGGTTCTGGTTTATGGAATAAACCGGTCTTTTATAATTCCTTCCCAGCCTGGAAACGGTTTCGCAGATTAACAGGTTACCGGGATTGGTAGCGTTGGTAAATGCTGTTTCCTGTTGCTCCACACTAAAATCAGCATAAGATTTCCAGGGTCTTACGTTCTCAGCAAAGTTATTCCCTGGAAAAGCAAGGCCGGCGTATTCAATTACCTTAGCCGGATCTCTTTTGAAGAGATAATAACGACAGGCAAAAGCGTAAGCTGCTTTACGGGTAAAGTGATAGGCCGGAACGGTATAATTGTCGTTGATGAGCGGAATACCTTCCAACAGGTCTTTTTCAATTTGCTGATAGGTATAGGCCACTGTTTTGCGGTCATAATTTTTAAATACCACATTCTCGGGCTCAGTAACATAAGGGATACCCATATCGGTTTCGGCCGTTGCAGGGTCATAGCATTTGGAAAACAAAGTAACCAGCATAAAATGTGCATAAGCACGGGCCACCAAAGCTTCGCCCTTTTGGCCGCTATAGGCTTGTTTATCGGCAGCTTTAGCAATGGCATCAAGTGCCTGGTTAGCCGCTGCTATAGCAGTATAACAGGCATTCCAATAATAAGTAGGACTATCCTGATCTGTAGCCTGGGTATCCCTCCAGAAATAACCATCCTGGTTTACAGGAAAGTCTATACCTGCGGTACTTACAAAGGAAGGGATATCTGACATGGACTCGGCCAGCAGAAAGTAATTTCCACGCGGATATGCAGTAACCAGCAGTTCGGATACCTTGGCCGGTGTGTTTAGCTTGGTGCGGTCATCGGGTGCCTGGTCAAGGTATTTATTGCATCCCGATCCAATACACGCCAGCAACGTCAGTAGATATATTGTATATTTTTTCATGATCTTTCTGTTTAAAATCCAACCTTTAACGACAATGTGATTTGCCTTGGAATAGGAAGGGCTACCCCCCCTGAACCAAAAAATTCAGGGTCCTGGCCTTTCAATTTCTTATCAGCATACATCAGCCACACATTGTTCCCTTGCAGTTTAAGCGACATAGAGTTTACCCCCAATACATTGCTATATTTTTTAGGCAGGTTATACGCTACTGATACTTGTTTTAACCTTACAAAGGAACCATCTGCCACACGATCGCTTGAGTAGTTATAGGCCGTATAAGGGTAAAGACCATTCAAATCTTTTCTAACCAGGTAATCGGCAATAGAAGGGGTATTGGTCAGGTTTTCATCTCCGGGTAAAGTCCAACGGTCCAAAAATTCATTTGGCAGGGCATCATTATCATTATAAGCTGTTGCAAAAACATTGTTAAGCCTGATCTTATTGCCTGCCTGGTAAGACACAAACAAGTTAACCGTAAAGTCTTTATACTTAAATGTATTGCTAAACCCTCCGGTATATAACGGATCAACAGGCCCTTCATATTTTAAATATTGGGTGTTGGTGCTTTGAACATATACTGCCCTGTTCGGCTTGCCTTCTTCATCAATAAATGTAGGCACCCCTACCTTATCTAATTTTTGGAAATCGATGGAATACAATCCTCTTACAGCACCTCCTTCTGCAGGTCCACCTTCAGCTATGATAAGATCATAAATCCTTGGTTTACTTTTTAAGTTGGTGATCTTATTTTTATTGTAACCAAAAGTTAAACTGGAAGTCCAGCTGAAGTCGGTTGTTCTAAATGGTGTGCCACCTAAAGTAACCTCTACCCCATGGGATTTCATGTCAGCATAATTGGCTGTTTTAACCGATTCGCCACCTATCCCCGAAGTTACCACATCGCCTATCAGGTCAAAACCATTGCGTCTGTAGTAATCAAAGGAGAAATTTAAACGGTTATTGAGTAAACCCAGGTCAACACCTGCATTTGCCTCATATTGTTTTTCCCAGGTTAACTCTGAGTTCTCCAGCGCATCCATAACAATCCGGGGTTCTACTTCCGCCAAACGCGGCCTTCGGGTGGTACTGTTCAATAAAACTACCGATGAATTGCTTGCATCTCCCAAACTGGCTGTCAGTCCATATCCACCACGAAGTTTTAAGTAGCTGATTGCGTCAAGCTTTTTAATGAACTCCTCCTCATCCATATTCCATGCCCCACTTAGCGTCCAGGTAGGCAGCCATCTGGCAGTCGACGATTCGCCCATACGGTTACCTCCATCATATCTTACAGTACCGGTAAAAATATATTTGGAATCATATGCGTAATTCGCATTCATGAAGAACGCAGCGTAACGATCGTAAAATCTGTTCCGGCCAAAGTAGTTGTAATTCCCCTCCAGCAACATTTTAATGATGCGGTAGTCTGTAAATGGAACACCCCCTTTATCATACTGGTAACCATAACCATTGTTATAACTGTTTTGGCGGTCGGCGAACTTGGTTTGTTGTCCTATAAATGCACTGACATCGTGTTTGCCGAATTTCTGTTTCCAATCAATCTGGTTTCTGATGTCATAACTCATCAAGTTGTCATCATTCCTGTTATAAAAACCTCCTTGTGGTAAAACAACCTCCCGGTCAATAATTTCAGGACGGTCCGGATCATTATACAGGAAGATATTGGCATTAGCGATGACTGAGTTTGGCGCATACCTATAGGCATTAGCCATGTTGGAATATTCGGTAATCTTATGCTCACGGGTACTCTTTACATAACGCAAGGCACCAACCGATTTAAATTCAAAATTCTTCATGAATTTATAATTTAATTCGCCCTGCATTTTAAGGTCCATCATATCGAGATCGATATAATTATTGTTCAATTCCTCAATAATGTTAAAGGGGGCATAGTTGCGGGTAAAATACTCCAGATTGCCGTTTTCATCATAAGGGGTCATGGTGCGGCTGGTATTCAAAGCATAACTAAAAGGGTTGATGTCGAAATCACGGGTGTATTTACCTTCTACCACATTACTGCTGCGGCCAAGTGTGCCCGGCGCCCTTTGGGTTCGCAGTGCCCCTGTACCCAGTATCCCTACAGTTAACTTGGGCGACAGGTTATAATTGCCCCTTAAGTTCATTGTATATCTTTTGGCTTTATCTCCTATGGTCCAACCCTGGTCATTATAATAGCCCAGAGAAAAATAATGCTGTGATTTTTCTGACCCTGAGGATACGCTCACCGAATGTTCCTGAACAAAGGAGTTTTTAAACAATACATCAAACCAGTCCGTATTAGCCAGGGCATACCTCTTTAAGAATGCAGAACGGCCTTCGGCAGTATTTACCACGCCAAACTGACCTGTGCTGGCATCAAAAGCATTGATTTGCTGGTACATTTTTGCAAATACGCCCCCGTTCATGCCGTTGGCAATATTAGGCGTCAATCCGCCTTTACGGTAAACCTCGGCATAGAGCGACATCTGGTCGGCAGAATTCATGATGTTGAAGGTGCTATAGCTTGGTTTCAGGAAAGATGAGAAGTTACCACTGTAACTTACCGCAGTATTACCGGCCTTACCTTTCTTGGTTGTAATTACTACCACACCGTTCATCGCCCGCGCTCCGTACAGTGCAGTTGCAGAGGCATCTTTGAGTATATTAAAACTCTCAATATCGTCGGCATTAATACCCGCCACAGATGAGCCGAGCAAGGTCGTGGCATCACCACTGGACAGCTGGTCGTTGGAGATGTTGACTACATCCTCCAACACCACTCCATCTACTACCCACAGTGGCTTATTTTCGCCCGATATTGAAGTTGCCCCGCGCACCCTGATTTTTGGCGCTGTACCAAATGTACCTGAAACATTTTGTACCGAAACCCCGGCTACTTTACCTTCGAGCATACGGCTAATGTCTATTACCCCATCCTGCTTTACGTCTGTACCGCTGATGGTTGTGGCTGCCCCTGTAAACAATTTCTTATTGATGTTCTGAAACCCGGTAGCTACTACGCTAACGGCATTGAGCGTGTTGCTTTCGCTCTCGAGCACGATGCTGATGTTCTTACGCCCATCAACCTGTACCTCTTTTGTTTTGTAGCCAATAAACCGCGCAATCAATGTGGCATTTGCGGCCGCATTGATGCTAAACTCGCCCTCGGCATTTGCTGTTACACCAGTACTGGTACCCTTAACCAGCACGGAGGCCCCTATAAGCGGCTCTCCTTCGGCATTCTTTACTGTACCTTTGACCTGGTTTTGCTGCACATTGCCCAACGCCCCTTCTGACAGGGAACTGATGATAATTGTTTTGTTAATGATCTTAAAGGTCATCTTTCTGTTTCCCAGCAATCTGGACAAAGCATCCTGCAGGCTTGCATCTTCCAGCTTCAGATCTACCCGATCGGCACCCCTGATTAGCGCATCCTTATAGAGGAAGCTAAAACTGGTTTGTTTGTTGATCTCTTTGAGAACGTCTTCAAGTTTGGCATTGCGTAGGGATAGGGTCACTTTTTGCGCCCTTCCGTTACCATATACACAGGTCATAAAAACAAACAATAACAATGTTGTTATTTTCATAATCCGGAGAATTATTGGCAAGAGGGTTCCCGGGGAATAGGCGCTCCCTTTGCCAAATGATAAGTTATTCATACATTTGATTTTGAGTTAATGTAAAAGGTCTAGAAATTTTTTCTTTAGCTTAATGAACTAAAACAGGGGTGTAGCAGCACCTCTGTTTTTATTTTATTGATTAGCTATTTTGGTTAGTTTGTAAGGTTTACTTCATGGTTTTCGCTTTTTTGTTAATGATTAATAATTTATTCTCATTCAGTTTAAAATCAAGATCGCTTACAAGTTCCAGCATCTTTAATACCTCTGATAAGCGAACATCCCTGCGGATTTGGCCGGTGTAGGTTTCTGTGAGTGACAGATCTTCGGAAAGTGTGATGTCCAGATCGTACCAAACCTGCAGCTGATGGGCTATACTGACAATGTTATCGCCCTTAAAATAAAATTCATTGTTTTTCCAGGCCAGGTCTTTCTGCAGGTTAGCAACCCCTACACGCAGGTTCTGGCTATTCCATTCGGCGCTTTGCCCCGGAGCGATAACCACAGCACCGGAGTTTCCTGAAACCTCTACAGCACCCTCGGCCAGCGATGTTTTAACGTTATTGCTGTTATAGGCCGAGACATTAAAATGGGTGCCCAAAACCCGTACTTTTACACTTCCGGTTTCTACAAAAAATGGGCGCCCCCTGTCTTTGGCAACCTCGAAATAGGCTTCTCCGCTTAGATAAACCCTGCGCTCTTTGCTGCTGAACTGGGATGGAAACTGCAGCCTGCTGTTGGAATTTACCCAAACCAGGGTGCCATCGCCCAAGGTAAGCTTGAAAAAGTTGGCCGCCGGGACCACCAAGGTGTTCAACAATAAGGTGTTACTAGTCTGAGGCCCGTTTTGAGCATCGGCGATAACCAATTCTCCGTGTTCCGGAACATTGAGGGTATCACTAACCTTAATTTCCTTACCACTGGCAAGTATAATCTTTGCGCCCAGGTTGGCCGGCAGAATATCGTTGTTGTATTTTTCGTCTTTGCTCTCTACAAATCTTTGAGCTGCACTATGGTCTTTGTTGTTCAATATAAAGTACAAGCTGAACGACAACAGGATGGCAACTGAAGCAGCGACAGCCCAGCCCCAAACTTTTTTTCCTTTAAATTTTCCTTTTTGTTTGATACGCTCCCAGGCCTGGTCCTCATCGATCTGCTCGAGCCAGGCCATTTCCAGGGGGTCCTCTTTAGCCATCAGCTCGGCAAACAACTGCCCGTTCCGGGGGTTTGATTCCCGCCAGGACTCCAGCATTTGTTCTTCTGCTACAGAAAGTGTTTCCTTTCTATATTTTCTGGCCAGAATATTTGCGATATCAAAAGTGTTCCTATCCATAATCTGTTAATAAGAAACCGAAACCATGGATTGGGGTGACAAGAAATTTTATTTTTTTTAACGGAGGAAAAATACCGCCAGGAGAAGTGTCAGATAATCGGGCCGCAGCTTATCTCTAAGCACGCTTAAACCTCTCTTTTTCTGCGTTTTGATGGTATTTATACTTAAATCCAGCTGCCCCGCGATCTCATCGTTGGAAAGACCTTCGAGATAGCTCATGGACATGATTTTACGGCAGCCCTCGGGTAAATTCTGCAATGCCTCGTTTATGGCCTGCATAAATTCGGTCCTGATGATCTGGTGCTCATAGTCGGTTTCATCAAATTCCTGAAAGCCCTTGCGCTCCCAGAATTTCCTGACCGTCTTGCTTTTTCTGCTGAGGTTGTATACGGCAAACTTTACCGAGGAATACAAAAAGGTTTTGATTGCCCTTTCATCATTTGCCACTGCTGGTTTATTCTGAAAATAGCTAACAAATGCATCCTGCGCCAGATCTTCCGCCAGATTTTGGTCCTTTACCATTTGGAACGCAAAATAGCACAGGGTTTTGTAATATCTGGTAAATAAGAGTTTATCTGACTGGAATGCCATGTCAAAATGTTAGTTAGCAGTGGAATAGGTTATCTTTTGCTAAAGGTATAGAAATTAAATTAAAATTTATCACATCACACCGCATTACACCACATTTTACCGTATTGTACCGCAGCATTAGCGTCTGATACTGAGGTGAATTACTTTTGTTTCAGCATTACGCGAAAGCTAACCGGCCGGGGCTTTGAGCGAACAGAAAGATGCTGATTCAGGACCCTTAAATTTTAGAAAAATGGGAAAGTACAAAAAAGGCATCCTCGGCCATTTTAGAGGAATTGTAGGAACCGTAATAGGTTCTGTATGGCGTGGGATACACTACATGAAAAGTTTACCCGACGTAGGCGCGGATAACCCAACTCCTGCACAAATTAATGTGCGCGCAAAGCTGGCATTGGTAACAGCTTTTGTACAGCGATTGAAAACATTGATTACAGTGGGTTACCAGTCTTTTACCAAGGGCATTACACCCATGAATGCGGCAACCGGCTATCATTTGAAAAACGCGGTAACCGGCACCAGCGCTGCAAACTATGCCATAAACTATGCGCTGGTGAGGTTTAGTGTAGGCAGTTTATCTGCGGATGTAACTCCTTTGGTTACCCCAACTGCAGGCGCCAAACTTGATTTTAGCTGGACAGATGATACTGACCCGGAGGAAGACCCTACAGGCAGTACAGACCTGGTTACGGTGCTGGCTTACAGCATTGAGAAGGACAAGTTTGCCAGAAAGGTTGCTGCTGCTCCAAGATCGGCAGAGGCTTATGTATTGCAACTGCCGCTGGATTGGAGTGCAGACAACGTGCATACCTGGATTTCGTTTGTAAGCGCTAACGGAAAGCAGGTTTCCAACAGTGTTTACACCGGTGAAGTCCTGGTGCTTTAATGATGGGGGTGCCTGCGGGCACCCTCTTTATCTTAAATAGAATGATATGAAAACACTAGCTATTAAATATTGGGCTATAAGCCTCATTAACCTTGTAAACGAGGTAAAGAAAGAACACCGGCTGTTTGGGATACTGATGCTTGCCTGGGGCATGATTACCTGTTTTTTAAGCAAGCCGGAAATGAGCATCGGGATTAACCAGAGCATCCCATTAATGGTGGTATTGGGGCTGATCACCTTTCTGCTACTACTGGAATTGAGCTGGTGGCTGTTTAACAGGTTCTGGCTAAGGACCGGACTGCCCGGAATGGAACATATGGTTGTACAATTTGAAGATTTAGAGATATGGCAAAAACTGGCATTTTTATGGGCATCATTTGCCTTGGTATTGCTGGTGGGTTTGGGGTGTTTGATGGCGGTGGTGTAGTAGATCCCTCCAGAGTCGGGATGACAAAGAGGCGTAATGACGTATTGCGGATAGCGCAAGCCGAGGTTGGCGTGCGAGAACTGACAGGCCGCAATGATGGAAAGCGAATAGCGGAGTATCTCGCTTACACCGGGATTAAAGTTCCGGCGGCCTATTGTAGTGCTTACGTGAGCTGGTGCTTTGGGCAAGCGGGCTATACTCAGCCTAAAAGTGCCTGGTCCCCTGCCCTGTTTCCGGTGGCGAGGATTGTAAGGGAGCCTAAGCCTGCGGACGTGTTTGGCCTCTGGTTTCCAGAGTTAAATCGCATTGCGCATGTGGGTTTGGTTGTCAGTGTTAAAGGCGATTGGATCTACAGCATTGAAGGGAATTCTTCGCCCGACGGCAGCAGGAACGGCAATGGTGTTTACCAACGCATTCGGCATAAAAAAACGGTTAGCAGGTTTGCTGACTGGATTTCGAACAATAAAATTTAAACAAATGGCTAAATATAAAAACGGAATAAACGGAGCTTTCTCCGGAAAAATTGGCGCAGTGGTTGGCGCATCCTATATGGGGATCAGCTACATCCGCAGTTTACCAGAAACAACCAAGCCTGCTACAGAAAAACAGTTGCACCAGCGCTTAAAGTTTAGCGTGATCATTGCCTGGCTACAGCCGGTACTGGCATTGATCAATATTGGCTTTCAAATCTTTACAGGAGATAAAACCGCCATGAACCGGGCGGTAAGTTATCACATGAAAGAGGCACTGATTGATAACGGTAAGGAAGTAGCCATTGACTTTAAAAAAGCGATCTTCAGCAGAGGCGAGTTATTGGTATCGTGGATATTGGAAGTGCTGAGCCTGGCCAGTGCGATGTTGAATGTTAAATGGGACAACGGCCCTGAATCTTTGTTCAATAAGGCTGACGATAAGGCCACTTTTATCTTTTACAATCCGCAGAAAGAGAAATTTGTATCTTTTAAAGGTGTAGCAAGAAGGCGGGATAAAGAAACCGTATTACGGCTGCCGAAAAGGTTTGCCGGGGACACCGTACATGCTTGGATGCTGTATATTAATGCGAAAGGCGATATGGTAAGTACGAGTGTGTATTTGGGCGAGATAGTGGTGGTGTAACTCTACGATTTAAATAAAAAGGAGGCTCTATGAAGAAGCCTCCTTTTATTCTACAAACTTTAAATCTAATTAATAAGGTAGGGAACAATTATTAGTACCATCTAAATTTATCGAGTATTCGGGACCAGAATAACTGAATTTATAGGTAAGTGTACCTTCGAAATGATAATAATAGTTTCCCTCATATTCTGGAATTGGCCCGCCTAATTCACCTATAACTAAATACTCTTCAAATAAATCTCCGTAAACTGAAGTTATGGTAGCAGAACCACCCGAAAAAAAATGAATATTCCCATTCCTATATTGTTTAGTAGGATTGTGAGTAATAAGAGCTTTTTCATATTTAATGTTTTAGTTAAATATTATCATAAATATAATATTATTAAACTAATTGTTTGCGCTTTGTAACTAACAATGAGATTCAACATGCATTCACGTAAGAAACTGTATCATTCGCGTAGTATATAAGGTCATTCACGTAAAACATTATAGATTGATTAATTTTTTGCTTAAAATAGTCTATTGATCCACACATAAACTTAGATTAATGCCTCAAACTCCTGCCTCAGCAAGATTGCCTTTAACCCTCCTTTCAAAACTCTTACTGGAAAAAGGAAATTATCAATTGCCTACCCACCAAAACAATTAACAAAAATATTTAACAGAAATTAAGCTCATGAAGAAAAATCATTTCAAAAAATTCTTAACCTTATTCTTTATATTAACCGTCGGTTCGTCGGTATTTTATGCATGTAAAAAGAATACAGAAGTTGAAAACAACGAACCACTTTCCTTGAACAACTATAAATCTACTCATCTAAAAAAAGGGGTGACAGAAGCTGATGTACAAAGTACATTAAAAAAAAGCGCACTATTATATGGGAATAAAGCTTTAGAAGATATATTAAGCGATCTGGTAAGTAAGAACAAAATAACTGAGAAGGGCAAAGCCAGTATTTTGGCTTCGGTACAAGGGAAAACCCAGGATCAATTTGTAAAAGGTGCATTGCAAAGGATCTCTAGCTTAAAGCACGGACTACCATTGCAGATTAAAAAATTCTCCTATTCAAACTCTAATCCATTGTCTAATACAATTCAACCCGGCCCTTTTGAAGAACTGAATGACGCAGGTTTTTCAGCGTTTGAACAACAGATGATGTTTGACTATATAATCCTAGAACTTACCAATCAGGGAATATCCTGGAGTTGTGCGATCGCCATCGCAGGGGTAGGATTAACTATAGCAGCCCTTTTTGTTGGCGGGCCAGCAACTGTTGCCGCTGCGGCTTTATGGGGAGCTTCTCATGTTGTTGCTGTAATAAGTTTAAAGGACTGTGCGCCTCAGCATAAGAATTATGTTGAAGATATTAAAAATCAATTTGCTACCGAGCAAGATTTCATTGACTATTTTCAAAATAATGTGAGTAACAATGGACCATTAGAATGGACTGAAATACCAGGAAATTTTTTAGACGGTTTTCAAACCGACGTTTTTTTAAACGACGTGATGATAAATAATGGTTTGACAAGGATTCTTGTGCAGCCTTATAATGAATCAATACCAAGCTTAATGGATGCAAACGATGGAAACTGGTACTTTTTCAACGGTACAACGGGAGTTTTAGTGCTAGGTCGAAGTGGCCTTCTTGTTGCTCATAATTTTGCAGATTTGACTTCTTATACTATCAGATACATGTGGATCACGGGTTCACCATTGCAAGAGATGGTTTTGGTAGTAAGATTGAGAAATTAATACCGGTAATAAACCTTGGAGTGGGTAGTATATAAAAAGGTCAGGCAACTAATATTACCTGACCTTTTTATACCTCACTAAAATAGTTTTTGCTTATTCTGGCTAAGTTAGTTAATACGGTATCGATATATTATTAAGACGATCTAAATCTAACGTATAAGTTGGTCCAAACGGACTAAATCTATAAGCAAGAACACCTTCAAAATGATAATACCAGTCTTGTCCGTACGGATAACCGCCATCTGGTCCAACAATACCCCGATACTCTTCAACTAAAGTACCAGTGAGTGATTTAATAATAACCCTATCACCTGAAGAAAGATAAATCGTACCCTGTCTAAACTCACGTGTAAACGTATTAAAAGATAGTTCACCCCAATAATCAGCACTATAAACACTGACTGACACAACGGGTCCCGTACTTGGTGGGGGTGGCTCTGGTGGTGGAAATGTTTGTGAGAATGCGGATGAACTAAAAAAGGCAGTTAATCCAAATGCCAGCAGCGCAAATAACAAGAGCTTTTTCATATTTTATGTTTTAGTTAAATAATATATAAATATAGTATTTAAAATAAACAAAGAACCCTGCGGCTTATACCGCAGGGTTCTTTGTTTATGGTAATGTACTCTCTTTCTTTTTAATTTTTTTTATTCCGTAAAAGAAAAGAAATGTTGCAGGTATACCTGCTAACAGCATCCTCGGGTCAAATTCACCTTCGAGGAGATAAAGGACCAGCGAAGAAATTATGCTGAATATTATAAAGTACATCACTATTAGTTTCATGATTTAAGTTTTAAGTTAATTATTGCAACGATCCTGTAAAGGTGAAATCGGGATGTTCTATGCTCTTAAATTGTCCTAATACCTGTCCTGTTGCCGGATCTGCAAAATAATCGATAGTAAACGTATCTACATTAATGCGGTCTCTAAGCAATGTATTTAAAGCCGCTTGAAGTGCTGCTGAATTTCCACTGGCCGGAAGTGCAGTAAATTTATATATACCATTTGCGGTTTTAGTGTAAGTGTAAGGATAAGGCAACTGAAGCGTATTAGCGCCGTAAGTAGTAAGTACTACCAGGTTAATGGTTTTGGCTGCCCCGTTAAATACAAAAACTATCCGATCAAGAACCAAAGGTACTCCTCCAAGTGAAAACCTGCCTACTTCAGTTGCTGCTGTAGCCCTTCTGGTGACGAAATTAGCACTCCATCCACCATAAGTTGTTGCTTTAGGTACAATCACATTGACATAATTAGTACCCAGAACCAGATGTAAAGGCATAATAGGCACACCAGAAACCAGAACTTCTATCTTGGTCCCTGTGGAGGTAACCAGGTACAACTTACTATTTGCATTGTCCCAATTTACCGCAACAATAGTAAGTCCGTTGTATGCTAGAGGCGAAGTGAGCTTTAAACCGGTTTTGGTATCATAAATAAATTTCGCGCTTTCACTTTTAACTACGCCACTCTGTAAGGAGGTCAAAGAAATTGTTCTGGTTTGAACATCTGCGTTAACAGAGACCTGAATACGATTGGTATTGTCGTTTGGATCAGGAATATATAAGTAAGGATGTTCATCCGTGTAGGTATTCAGGTTAGTAACCACACTGGTATAAAAAGCTTTGTCAGCTGCAGTTGCTTTAACCAATACAAGCTCCGCCAGTCTCTTCTTACCAATGAGTTTTATCGTATCTCCAACCTGTTCCCTGATTTCAAATTCAAAATCAGAACCATAGCCTTCCGCATATACCCCGTCAAATGAGTCAGGATTTGGATCCTGTAATAAATGTAAGGTGCTATAAGTATCAAAAATAAGAGAGGGAGCCATTACGTATTTAAGTCTATAGGTGCTCTCTGCGGCGTCAGGAGCGTAATCTGCCCACATCTTTACCCTGCTGGATTCACCAAATTCCATATAAAAGCTATAATCACCCTCAATAAGGTTAGTCTTGATACGGGCAACCCAACCCTGTGGGCTACCAACCAGTTCCTTACTGTACTTCTCCATTGTTTCGGCTACCCGTTCTTCGGGCCTTTTGCCATCGATCAGCTCTTGCTGATCCTTTTTACAGGCCTGCATTATTAATAATGCAAAAAGGCCTAGTATAAATATTTTTTTCATGTGTAATTTCATTTACAGTTTACGACAAGTCTATCTTTGTATATTACCATAAAAACCCAATTGGCTATTTGAAGTGTCAAAAAATCCTAGCAGGGAACTTCTGGAACCTGGCACTAAACTTTCTATCCAGTTTACCCTGAAAGTCTTTGTGGTAAGATAATCCAACAAAGGCTTCATTGGTACTTGAAGAAATGTCCCATTTGAATACTGAGCTGTTGTGCCTTGTGCTGCCCTTGCTAATTTAATGGTCCCTGACGCTCCTGTAGTAATTGTAGCTGTCATATTATACCAATAAGCATAAGCGCCATCTGAAAATTTAAGGATCATGTCTGTCCTGTTCACTGCTGGATTCGTAAATACCAGTTCAAATGTTGGGAATACCGGCGAGGCATATGCAGGAGCACTTGCTGCTGCAATAGATGCATTATATGCTGTAACAAACTCCGAACCCTGGCTCGCTGCATTTTTATCAACAGTAAAACCTTTGAAAGAGCCTTGCGATAAACGGGTAGGAACAGGAACGATTGTAGCTGGGGCATACGTTTCGATTGCAGTCCTTACTTTTGCCTGTAATTTCCTGAAATCAAGTCCATGCGCAGCCTTAAAATAGTCTACCACTACCTGTTCTTTTTTTCTCAGTTTTGTAATGGCCGTAGGATCTGTTGCTGTATTTACATAAGCATCAAACTGATCCTGCCCGGCTACCAGCAAAGTAGCAATCATCTCTGCAAAGTCTTCATCTTTATTATTGCGGGCATAACGGGTAACAAAACCTAAGCTCTTTGCAGTTGCCGCCGAATTACCAGAGCCTACCCAAGATGAGCCCACGTAGTTTGAAGATATCTCTTCATAGCCCGGAGGAACCGGAACATTCTGGTGAAGGATATGTGCAAACTCATGGTGCATGGTATGAAAGGCGGCAGGCCTTTCTGGGGTGCCCATTACACTTATTACATTATTTCTATCGTAATCATTTACCTCGTACAGATTAATCTGCCTTCCCGCATCAGCTGTACCTAGCGTAATTTGATTGTCAGAATACTCTCCGGTACCAAAAAGTGCTATCTCTTTAGGGAGAATTGGCAAAAGAAATGCTTTACTGGAAACATCCAGATAAGGCTGGATAAAGATCTGCTGCACCCCCTCCATAATCGGTTGAACTTTCTCTTCCTTTACAGGAGCGATTTCCTTGTCTATACTGGCTTGAAAGCGGTCAAACCGGTACAGGATTTCCATGTTATATGGATTTAAAAAATTATCTTCCAGCCATTTGTCCAATGTACCTTTTGCATAGGTATCCAGGTTTGACTTGGTGATGTCAACATTCAGTGCACCTTCCTTTTTGCAGGATACAGCGACCGTTAACAACAACATCAGGTATAAAAAAATCTTTTTCATAATCTTTATGTTTATCTAGGATTAAGTGCCAATCCTGCTTTTTGTGCAGGTATCGGTAATTGGAAAACACGGCGTGGATCGCCTGGCTTCAGTTCGACAGTTGTACTTGCACCGTTGGCATCCAGCTTGTTGTGCTTTACAGTCAGATCATGCCTCAGGATATCAAACCAGCGCAAACCTTCTGTTATAAATTCAGCTCTTTTGAGATCTAGAATGGTTTTAATAAGACCTGCTTTAGGATCTGTAATACCATAATAAGCGGCAATTTTTGCCAGTGTAACCCCATGAGCAGATGCACTATAATTGCTGATCCTTGTGCTTAAGAAAGTATTGATGTCCTGTAAAGCCAAGTCAGACTGACCAGATGAAGCATAAGCTTCGGCCCTGTTCATGATTAATTCATCAGCAGTAAGCAGAGGTACCATAACATAGGGTTGCCCAAATCCTGATCCAATTTTGCTCTCGAAGAAAAGCTCATCAAATTTGTTGCTTGACCAATATGGTTCTACATAAGGGGTAGCCTTGTAAGCATAGTTACCCCCAGAAACATTAGGGCCAAATAAAACCGTATTTGTAATAATCCTACCTAGACCATAACGGATATAGAAATGCCTGCCCCAACCGGAATTTGCTTCACCAAGGAGTAGATTTGAATTTTCTGATGACTTGGTAAATTGCGTTTCCAATGCACTTGCTATCATAGCGGCATAAGTGCTGTTCCAAGGCCTTAGCATGGTTTTTGCCTGATCGGGTGTAAGTAATACTTTGTTAGTGTACTCAATTACCTTGGGAAGGTCGCCTTTAAACAAATAGAACCGTGCTGCAAAAGCATTGGCTGAATTCTGGCTGAAATGATACTTTGGTGCCGTTTTGTAAACCGAATTATTGATCAATGGCAGGCCTTCGGTCAGGTCCTTTTCAATTTTTGTATAAACTTCGGCAACTGTACCTCTTTTGTATTGAGGGGAAACAGTAACCTCAGGATCTGTTACAAAAGGCACTCCAGGATCACTATTGGCCTGACCTGGTTTGTAAATATTGGCATATAAACTTACCAGCATGAAATGAGCGTATGCCCTGGCCAACAGCGCCTCTCCTTTATACGGGAGCAGATCTGTCTGCTCAGGATGGGCATTAATATATTGTAAAGCTGTATTTGCAGAAGCAATGGCTAAATAGGTTTCATTCCAGTAAGTATCTGTTGAACCGGCTACCTCACCTCCGTTCTCAAAGTCTTCCCACAGGTAGGCTTTGGTCCAAGCTTGTTCGGACGATACACTAAGGTAATCTACGCGAGGGCCTTTATCCTCAGCATTGTCTGATGCGTTCTCTGTGAACGACAGGTATTCTGCTTTAGGATAGGCCGATACCAATAGTTGTGCAACTTTTTCTTTTGAATTTAACTGGGTTCTTAGATCCGGACTTTTTTCCAGAAACTTTTTACATCCGGAGGCCGAAAAGACCATCAGGACAGCCAGTAAATAAATATATCTTTTTGCTTTCATCTTCTATATTATTAAAATCCAACCTTCAACGACAAAGTGTACTGACGTGGAATTGGCATCGCCACACCACCAGTGCCAAAAAATTCAGGGTCCTGGCCGTTTAAGCGCTTATCGGAATAAATTAACCAAACGTTGTTTCCTACCAGCCCCACAGAAGCATTGGTAGCCCCTATGGCTGAAGCCCATACCTTAGGCAACTGATAAAAAAGCATCACCTGTTTTAACCTGGCAAAACCTCCATCGGCTACACGAACAGTGGAATAGTTGTAGGCATTATAAGGTTTCTCGGTACTTCCAAAATTACCCACAACAAATTTATCTGCAATTGAAGGCACATTGGTAAACAGCTCATCACCAGGTTTGGTCCATCGGTTTAGAAAATCTTTCGATGTTGCAGTAAGGTCAGAATAGGTATCGCTGAAATTCGGGTTTAACCTGACTTTGTTCCCTGCACTAAAAGTTACCAGGGCAGACAAGGTAAAGTCTTTGTAAATGAATTTATTGGAAAAACCGCCTGTAAATTTAGGATCCACCTGTCCTTCATATTTCAGGTACTGCAAATTATTGCTCTGGAAATAAACCTCTTTGGAATTCCTATTGCCGTTTTCATCAATAAAGGTTGGTACACCGGTATTGTGGTCAAGCCCGTCAAATACGATAGAAAACAAGGCGCTTTGCGGATAGCCCAGTCTGGCGCCACCTGTTGGGGTAACCAGTTTAAAAATATCCGGATCATAGTCTAGCCTGGTGATTTCTCCTTTGTGGTAACCAAAATTTAAATTGGTGTTCCATTTGAACTGGGTATTGTTGATCACCTTGGCATTCAAGGTAAGCTCAATACCCTTGGATTTCATATCTGCATAGTTGGCATTTTTCAGGCCTTCGCCACCAATACCTGCAGTTGGGAACAAGCCGATCAGGTCAAATCCATTTCGTCTGTAAAGATCAATAGAAAGTGAAAACCTATCCTTTAAAAACCCAAGGTCGAAACCAAGGTTGGTATCATAGGTCTTCTCCCAGGTAAGCTCTGAATTTTCCAGACCATCAATGTAGATGGAAGTCTCCTTATCTACATCATCCTTTCTTCTGGCCGTCTGGTTCCTCAGGATCATGCTTGAGTTCTTTGCATTGGCGGTACTGGCAGTTAAACCATAAGTTGCCCTTATTGTAGCCCTGCTCAGGATATTCTGTTTCTTGAAGAAATCTTCTTCATGCATATTCCAGGCTCCTGATACGTTCCAGGTTGGCAGCCATCTTGCAGTTGGCGATTCACCCAACAGGTTAGAGCCATCGTAACGTCCGGTTGCATTGAAACTGTATTTTCCTTTGTAGGAATAGGCTGCTTTAACCGCATATGAAAGGAAACGCTCGTAGCCCCTGCCCATTCCGTAAGGATAAGAGTTGGCCTCAATGGCTTGCTTATAGTAGTCGGAATTGATAAATGGTATTCCTCCGTTATCAAACTGATAACCAATTCCGTTGCTGAAACGGTCTTGCCTGTCATTAGCCCGCATCTCTACCACACCCAGAACGTTGAAGAGGTGGTCTTTATTGAATATCTTGTCGTACTCTATGTCATGACGCATGAAGTAATTTACAAGACCATTTGAGGTTACATTATAGAAACCACCTTCGGGCAGTACAATGCTTGGCAATGAGCCTGGTTTGGATGGATCCCTGTATAAGAATTTGTTGTTTTCAATTACGTTACTGTTGCCATAGGCACGGTATGCATTTGCTGCATTGGAATATTCGGTAATGCTATGCTCCCTGTCTGACTTTACATACCTGTAGGCTCCGGTAAATGAATATTTAAGCCCGTCAAGGATTTTATATTTTAAGCCCCCCTGAATTTTCAGGTCTATCAATGTAGTTTGTATGCTGTTGTTCTCTAACTCCTGCAGGATGTTAAAAGGCGCATAGTTCTGGGTAAAAAACTCGCGGTTGCCATTTTGGTCGTAAGGGGTAAGGGTTCTGCTGGCCCTTAATGCATAGTTGAAAGGGTTGATGTCAAAGTCCCTGTCAACCTGCCCTAAAACCTCATTATCTTCCTTGTTCACAGTTCCGGGGCTACGTTGGTCACGAATTGATCCCTGGGTTAAAATTTCGATCTGCAAACGATCGGTGATGTCGAAATTTCCACGCATGTTCCCTGTAAAACGCTTTACGCCGTCGCCTACCGTCCAGCCATTGTCATGCAAAAAGCTGGTTGATGCATAAAACTTGGATTTTGCTGTTCCTGCTGTGATGCTTAAAGAGTGATCCTGCATCAAAGAATTGCGAAAAAGCTGATCAAACCAATCGGTATTGGCATTGGCATAACGGTTCAGGAACTGCAACCTGCTTGGCGCATCATTTCTTAAAGCAAACTGGTCTGTAGCCGGATTGTAATCATACATCAGATCGTACATTTTACGATATACGCCACCATTTGCTGCTTTGGATACATCCGAATGTCTTAGCCAACCTTTGTTTTCCATATCTAAATAAACCTGCATCTGATCGGCAGAGTTCATGATATCGAACTGGTTGTAATTTGGTTTCAGATACGTGGTAAAGTTTCCTGAATAAGATATGGCAGGCTTGCCTTCTGTATTTCTACCTTTTTTTGTGGTTACTACCACTACCCCGTTCATCGCCCTTGCACCATACATCGCAGTAGCAGCAGCATCACGCAGGATCTCAAAACTCTCAATATCATCGGGGTTTAATCCTGCAACTGATGAGCCGATCAATGTGGCAGCATCACCGCTGGACAGCTGCTCGTTAGAGATGTTAACCAGATCTTCGAGCATGATACCGTCTATTACCCACAGGGGCTTATTGTCGCCATTTAACGAAGAGGCACCACGTATACGGATTTTAGGTGCGGCACCAAAAGTACCGGAAACGTTCTGTACAGAAACTCCTGCTACCTGGCCCTCCAGCATCCTGCTGACATCCTGAATACCGCTTCTTTGGGCATCTACCGCTTTAAGCTTGGTTGCTGATCCGGTAAAGAGCTTTCTGTTCAGTTCCTGATAACCTGTAACCACCACTTCAGACAGCGCTTTGGTGTCCTGGCGCAAACGAACATTTACGGTATTCTTGCCGTTGGTAGAAACCTCCTGGGTGGTATATCCGATCATGGTTATGACCAGGATATCCCCATCATTAACTGAAATGGAAAACTCTCCATTGCCATTGGTAGAGGTAGATTTTACTGAGCCTTTAACTTTAATTGATACCCCTGGTAAGGGCTGTCCGTCTTCATCGGCTACAATTTTACCATTAATTGTTCTTTCGGCAACAGCATCCTTTACTTTAACGATGATGTTTTTATCTTCAATAGAGAAAGTAAGACGTTTTAAGCTGAATACGTTTTTAAGCACCTCAGATAGGTCCTTGCTTTTTACCTGAACGTTCACGGTTCCTGCACGTTCAATAACCTCATTATTGTAAATGAAGTCATAACCGGTTTGCCGGCGTATTTCTTTAAATAGTTCTTTTAAACTGGCATCCCGCTTGGAGATACTGACTTTCTGGGCAAAACCGGATGCAGCTGCCTGGAAGGTCAACGCCAGGATAATAATAGCGGTTAATTTCATCGTCAGAAAGAGCTTTTTTATAGCAATGGCTGTGCTTTCCCGGCATGTACCGGAAAAGAAGCGCACAATAGCGCGCGTTATTGAATGTGGATAATCATTCATATATTTGAAATGTAGGGTTTAGGTCTTAGTTGATTTCACGATTAAATAAAGGGTAACCCTATGGGCCTGTTGTAAGCAGGATTTTTAGCCTTTCCGGACTGCAATCCGGGAAGGTTATTTTAGGCTAACCTTTAGGATGGGCTTAAGTATTTATCTGGTCATGGTTACCTCCTTTTGCTAGTTTTCACAATAATTTGTTTATCGCCAATCTCGAAATTCACCCCTCCGGCTTCTTCTATCAGTTCCAGTATTTTCGAGACATTATTACTTCTTGACACCATTCCGGTGAAATAGATATCAGGTTTAACGCCCTGATATACTACATCTACATTGTACCACCTTCTGATCTGTCTCATTACCTGGTCTATAGGTGTATTGTCGAACTGGAACAACCCGTTCTTCCAGTCTATGGCTTCGTCAATATCGATATCCCTTAGAATGATCCGGTTGGTGCCTGTTTTTATCAATGCCTGCTGCCCCGGAGATAAAACCCGGGAATCGTTACCCAGGTCAACACGCACAGAGCCTTCGGCCAGGGAGATCTGCGTTTGCCCCTCGCTGGCGTACGACATGATATTGAAATGTGTGCCCAATACCCTCACCTCGGCAGCTCCCGCTTTAACTGTAAAAGGATGCTGTTTATCTTTGGCAACCTCAAAATAAGCTTCACCTACAACAGTAACATTTCTTTCTGCTCCGGTAAAAACAGAGGGATAAGAAATAGAAGACTCTGCATTTAACCAGACTTTACTCCGGTCTGGTAAAACCAGCATATATTGCCCCCCGCTTGGGGTAATCAGGGTGTTGATGCGCGGCTCATCTGCAACTCCGGCAGTTGCCGTGGATTGTTCGCTTGCATCATAAATTAACATCCCGTCTTTGGTTTTACTGATCTTTGTATTGCCTTCGCTTGCCAGCAAGCCTGTAGCATGCCCGTCCAGTACAATTTCAGTACCGTTTGCCAGCTTTAGCACAGCCCTGTTGCCACCCGGGGCGATATCCTTTTTTACGCTGGCCGTGGGTAAGCCTGTCTTTTTGCTTTGTGTACCGGGCCATAATAAGATGCCCAAAGTTAGCACTGCCAATATCGCGGCAGCAGCACCCAGCCAGGTATAAATACTTCTCCTTTTTGTCTGAACATCCGGTACCAGTTTTGCTTTTAATTTTGAGATAGACTCCGCTTCATCAATATCCTCCAAACGACCTGTACTGGCTGCAAGATCCCATATCTTCTTTACATCCTGAAACTCCTGTTCGTTGGCTGCCGACAACTGTCTTATCCGGGTTACTTCCGCCAACAAAAGAGGATTTTCCGGATCATTTAAATGCGTTAAAATAGTTTCCTGAAATGTTGAACTTCCTTCCAATGTATGCTTTCTTTTTTCTGATGACAAATAGCAGACAAAAAACCCCTAGTCATTTTCAAAAAAAAACACAATTATTTAATATTAAATTATCGCTGGCTTAAGCGTTAGCACAGAAAGGTGCCCAGAATAGACAAATACTTTACTTTGGTCATCGGCGTGGCGCCTTTAGCCTGGTGTAGAATACGATCTCTCAAAACCTTAAGTGCATGCCCCATATGGTTCTCTACCGTCTTTTCTGAGATGCCCAGCTGCAAAGCAATAGCTTTATACTTTATGCCCTCCAGCCTGCTGAGCTTAAAGACTTCCCGGCATTTTTCGGGCAGCAGTTCGATTTCCCGATACAACAAAACAATCAGTTCATTCTGCTCATCCATCCTATCTAAATCTTCCTCGCTCAGGCTTTCTGCAATTTTCAGATGGTGTTTTTCAAGACTCCGCTCCCTGTTGACATGGTTTATGGAAGCATTGATCACACTTCTGTACAGGTAAGATTTAATTGAGGATATATCTGTGAGCAACTGTTTATCCTCCCATATTCTTAAAAAGATATTCTGTACGATCTCTTCTGCAACGGGAATTTCGCGCACGTATTTATCAGAGACCAGGATCAGTTTCTTAAAATTATCAATATAAAATCCTGTAAATGCTTCGGTATCCCTTTGTTCTATCAGCAGCAACAGATCCTGGCCGGTTATTATTGAGTCTGATTTTTTAGGGATCCCCATATCTGGTAAATACTAGAATAGTTAAGAGGTTAAATACTAAAGCCTAAAATACGACTTATAGCACAAAAACTCAATTCTCAGGAATAAAAAAGCAGAAACGTTACAGGGACTTTTAAAAAATTATTTGAATTAAAAAAAGGATGGCACCAAAAGAAATTATCTTTAGTAAATGTAATAAGGTGAAATCATCAGGTACACAATTACTCCGGTAACCGCTACATACAGCCAAAGCGGGTATGTAATCTTCGCTATCTTTTTATGCCTGTCAAAGCGTTCGGCCAATGCTCTGACATAGGTAATCAGTACCAGGGGTATTATCGCTACAGACAGCAGGATATGCGTTAACAGTATAAAGTAATAAACGTATTTAATAGTCCCTTCACCACCGAATTTGGTTGAGGGTGTGGTCATGTGATAGGCAATATACATCAACAGGAACAACAGTGAGCAGCCGATGGCACATTTCATTAAGTTCTCGTGCAGCTTACGCTTCCCATTTTTAACCGCCATTACGGCTATTACCAGTAAAACTGCTGTGATGCCATTTATAGTGGCATAAATAGGGGGTAAAAAAGGCAGTGGTGTAGCATTTGGTATCTTAACAACAAACAATACCGCTACAGCCAGTGGTATTACGATAGAGAGCAGAATAATCCATTTGTTGTATTTTTTCTCGATTGCGCTACTATTCGTTGTCATAATTCTTACAGCTTATCTTCCGTCGTTGTTGTTTCTTAATTCTTCTGCGATCAAGACCTTGATCTCATCGTCCAGCTTAGTGAGCGCCTCCTGATTGGTGGCTTCATAGTAGCCCCGTATCCTATGCTGATAGTCCAGCAGCACAAACAAATTGCTGTATGTAAATTTTGGTTCCCCGTTCAGTATCTCTTTATGGGCATCTACAGATAGCTCTTTATTGATCAGGTTATAGACCATAGCACTATCTCCTGTAAGCAGGTTCCATTTATCTGCCTGTGCAGAAACACCTTTCGCGTATTTGGCCAGGGCCTCCTGTGTATCCCTTGCAGGATCGATGCTTAGACTGGCAAAACGTACAACCTCATTTTTATGATACGCATGCTCCAAAGCTTTCATTGCCCGGTTAGCAAAATTAACTGCATCGGTATTTCCGGTGGTATAAAACAAGTTTAGGACTAAAATCTTGCCGCTATAAGTTTTGGCTGTTACGGTGTCCCCTTCCTGGTTAAGCAGCTTAAAGTTGTCTACTTTATGGTAAATGGTATCGGGGACCTGCTTACCCCTTACAGAATGAAAAGTTGAAGCTACTACTTTAGAACCAAAAATTGGCAGTGGTTTATAGCGGTTCTTCCCCTTCTCGACCAGTAAATTATACAAAAATCCTGGTACCGCTAAAATGGTGACCAGGATTAAAACTTTTTTTATTGAAGCTGCCTTCATTAAACCAATGGCATATGAATATGCAAATAGCCTCCCTCAATAAGCATCAGTACTATAAAGTAAAGAATAAAGATAAAAACTACCGATACACAAAGTTGCAGTCCAACTTTTTCATATTTAAGGTGCATAAAATAGGCAACAATGTAAAACGCTTTCATTAACGTTAAAGCAATGTATACGTAATTGCCAACGTGTTGCGACATGTGTTTGCCAGGAATGGCCCACAATGCAATGATGAACTCAATTACCGTAATGGCCAGCAGGATACCAAACACCTGCCAGATTTTCTTTTTGTCTAAACCGGCATGCTCGCCATGTGCATGTTCTCCGTGAGCGTGATCTGTATGTAATTCTGACATAATATCTTATTGAGAAAAATTAAACTAAATAGAAGAAGGTAAATACGAATACCCAAACAAGGTCTACAAAGTGCCAGTATAAACCAACCTTTTCGATCATCAGGTAGTGTCCGCGTTTTTCAAAAGTGCCATTAATGGTCATGCATAAAATGATGATGTTAATGATCACACCACTGAATACGTGGAAGCCGTGGAAACCGGTTATGGTAAAGAACAGGTTAGAAAACTGCAATGCAGATACTGTTGATACCTCTCCGGTAAACAAATGGTGTAAAGTTTCCATTGGTGGAATTTTACCCCAGCCAAAGCCTTCGTGGAAAAGGTGTGTCCACTCTGCTGCCTGACAGCCAAGGAACATAAAACCTCCTATAATCGTTGCAATCATCCACCAGATCACTTCTTTTTTAGATCTTCTGTGGCCAGCCTCAACAGCCAATACCATAGTTACAGAGCTCATGATCAGGATAAAGGTCATGATACCCACAAAAACCAGTGGATAACCGCCATCCGCTAAGCCTGGTACAGATTGGAAAACCAAATCCGGATCTGGCCAGGTGAATTTACTAAAGCGCTGCGCACCATAATAAACCAATAATGAAGAAAATGTGAATGCATCAGAAACCAAGAAAAACCACATCATTATTTTGCCGTACTCTACAGACCACGGCGAGCGGCCTCCGCTCCATGGAGTGGTTTTTACCTGATCTAATTGTGATAATGAACTCATTTTGTAAATAGTAATAGTTTGTTAAAAATTCTAACTGTTCAAAAGTAAAAAAACATACAGATATATCCATAATATATCTATAAAATGCCAAAATATAGAGGCGATTTCCATCCGGAATTTGCGCTTCTCTACAGACATTTCTTTATAAGCCCCAAACAGGGCATTCAATACCATACATAAGCCCGCAAAGATGTGCAGCAGGTGCATGCCGGATACAATATAAATCATTGAAATAGCGGCATTATTGTTTACCATGGCAGCACCTGTATGGAACAAAGCGCTCCAGGCATCAAACTGCAGGTAACCAAAAACACAGCCCAATACAAATGTTGCCATCAGCAATAATTTCTGGGCACTCAAATTGCCTGCTTTCAAGGCTCTGGAAGCCATAAAAAGACAGATGCTGCTTAAAATCAATACAGCAGTACTGTACATAAATACCTCAGGGAGTACCAAGCCATGCCCCTTACCTTTTGATGCGGCAAAAACTATATAATAACTTGTAAAGCCACCAAACATAATGGTTGATGAAACCACAAACAACCAAATGACGAATTTCTTTGGCTTCGCATTAAAGCCCTCATCCATCTTCAAATCCTGTTCTTTTAATGTGTGTACCATTTTTATTTAACTATAAAATCGAATAATAAAACCAACTGCACCAGGGGCAGGTAAAAGAAGGAGCAAAACATGACCTTCCTTGCACTCGCCAGGTCCATTTTTACCCATAATTTAAATCCGAGCCATGCAAAAACCAGACTGGCCAGCAACGAAACCCCTCCAACATAATAGCCGCCAAAACCGTAAAATGTTGGTAATAAGCTTACGGGTATCAATACGAGTGTACTTAAGAAAGTCATAAAAGCACTTATCTTATCTCTTTTTGTTGTAGGCAATAGCCGGAACCCAGCCTTACTGTAGTCCTCATCCAGAACCCAGGCAATAGCCCAGAAATGCGGAAACTGCCATACAAACTGGACCAGGAATAAAATAACCGCTATGGTATAATCCATAGGGACAAAGTGAGTAGCCTTGCCAAAGGCTGCCAGATAGCCTAGCAATGGCGGCAATGCCCCAGGGATTGCTCCCACAAAAACCGCAATTGGCGATTTCCGTTTTAAAGGTGTATAGGCAAAGGCGTATAAAAGGATAGAGAATACTGATAAAATTCCTGTTTCCAGGTTGAGTTTGCCCAATAACCAGGTGCCCAGCATGCCCATGATGAGACCCAAAACCAGTCCTTGCCCTGTAGTCATTCTACCGGCAGGCATTGGCCTGTCCTTGGTACGGGTCATCAGTTTATCCAGGTCTTTTTCTATAATCTCATTAAAGCAGTTTGCTGCGCTTGTAACTAAAAATCCGCCGGCAACCAGGATCAGCCAGTTCATCCAGTTGATCCCCTCCAGCTCGCCGCGGTAAATCTGCGCCCTCTGTCCGATCAGGAAAGTGATTGAAGCAGAGAACACCACCAGAAAGGTGAGCCTGAATTTGATGAGTTTAGAGAAATCAGCAAAAAAATGTTTCAATTTATATATAATTAATCTCTTTGATTGTATGTACTTGTTCCATAAACCAGTAAATACAAATAATACTGTAAACTAAATAAAAGCGTTGAAAATAAAATGTGCATCGCCTGGGCATAAGGCGGAAGCGCTAAGTTGGATAACAATAATCCGGTAACAATCTGAATGATCAGCACAATACCTATTGAACTGCCTACCCTTAATGCAGTTGCCTTGCCACTAAACTTGTCTTTCACAATTTTATAAACGACAATGTTCAGGATCAGTACCAGCATCGCCAGGTCCCTGTGGTAAGAAAATATATTGCCGACTTTAGCAACCCAGGTACTCCTTCCGTTGTACAGCATCTGCTTGGAAATGGCATCAATGGCTTCCCGCACTTCTGTTCCCAATACAATTTGTATAATACTCAGCACTATAGACAATAAGATTAAAGCCTTAAGCCAAACCAATTTGCCCATAATCACAGTTTCCTGTTTATGCAGCTGCTGTGCATAGTTATAGGTATATACCAGGATCCCCAATATCACCAGGGCCAGCAACATATGTACCGTCACTATCCAGGGCATCAGATTGGTAGAAACCACAATGGAACCCAGCCAGGCCTGAAAGCCTACCACTACCAGGTTCAACAGGCTCAATACAATAATTCTTTTTGCTTTGCCTTTATAGGTGAATGAAAATACGACAAGCCCGAGTAAAAGGAAGCCGGTTGTTGCCCCCATTAACCTGTTGATATACTCTGTCCAGGTTTTTGCCGCATTAAAAGTTTCCGGAACAAGGATAGACTCATCATGTCTGATGCTGTCTGCAAGATGTCCCTTGCCCATTTTATCGAGTGTTTTTGCAAAACGCTCATTTTTTGCCACACGTTCGGCTACATATTTCTCCTTATAATCTGGAGGAAGCTGTGTAACTGAAGTTGGGGGTATATATTGATCAAAACACTTAGGCCAATCCGGGCAGCCCATACCAGAACCCGTACTACGTACTATCCCACCAGCTAAAATAAGCAGTAGGGTAACTACAATAGTGATAAGGTTTAGCCTGATAAATCTCGTTTCAGATTTAGGAACCATGGTATGTGTCAGATTAAAAAAAATGAGGTATCTGATGTAAGTATTTACCTACTGCAGATACCTCATAGTATTAGATATATGTATTAGTCTAATTTTGACGCATCTACAGATGGGTTCTTTTCTTCCCATTCTTTTTGGATACGCTCAGACTCACTGTTGCCTTCAAAATCATGAGGCATATTTGAACTCATTGTTTGTGAGAAAGGAATGGTTTGAGGGATAAAATCCTCTTCCGCTCCAGGTTTACTGTAATCATATGGCCAACGGTAAACAGTTGGGATTTCTCCAGGCCAGTTACCGTGTAAACGCTCAACAGGTGTAGTCCACTCCAGGGTGTTTGCCCCCCAAGGGTTCTGCGAAGCTACTTTACCTTTAAAGATGGAATAGAAGAAGTTAAACAGGAAGGCAACCTGCGCAAGGGCAGCTATAATGGCCGACCATGTAACCAGGATGTTCACTGTAACCCATTTGTGCATGAACTCAAACTCGGTAAATGCATAGTAACGACGTGGAACACCGTCCAGACCTAAGAAGTGCAGCGGGAAGAATACCAGGTAGGCACAAGCAAAAGTAATCCAGAAGTGCAGGTAGCCCAATTTTTTGCTCATCATCCTTCCAAACATCTTAGGGAAATAATGATAAACACCGGCAAGCATACCAAAGATCGCTGCAGATCCCATTACCAGGTGGAAGTGGGCCACAACAAAATACGTATCGTGTAAGTTGATGTCCAGTGAGGCGTTACCCAGGAAGATACCTGTTAAACCACCAGAGATAAAGAAGGAAACCATACCGATAGCAAACAACATGGCAGGAGTAAACCTGATGTTACCTCTCCACAATGTAGCCAGCCAGTTGAAGGTTTTAACCGCCGACGGTACAGCAATGATCAATGTTGTGATCATAAATACACCACCCAGCAATGGGTTCATACCCGTTACAAACATGTGGTGCCCCCAAACGATAAACGATAGGATTGTAATACCGATCAATGAATAAATCATCGCATGGTAACCGAAGATAGGCTTTCTTGCATTCACAGACATGATCTCTGATGACAGACCCATGGCAGGCATAATTACGATATATACCTCAGGGTGTCCAAGGAACCAGAATAAGTGCTGCCAAAGAATCGGAGATCCGCCTTCATTAGGCAATACCTGTGTACCCATAACGATATCCGACAGGTAGAAACTCGTCCCGAAACTTCTGTCGAAGATCAGCAATACCACACCGGCTACAAGAACCGGGAAAGACAAGATACCCAATACAGCAGTCAGGAAGAATGCCCAGATTGTCAAAGGCATTTTCCAAAGGTCCATACCTTTTGTACGCATGTTTAGAATTGTACTTACATAGTTGATACCCCCCATTAATGAAGAGGCCACAAAAAGTACCATACTGATTAACCATAAAGTCATACCTAAACCAGAACCACTGATAGCAGTAGGCAAAGCTGATAATGGCGGATAAACCGTCCATCCGGCACTCGCAGGTCCTGTTTGGATAAAGAATGATCCCATCATGATGACACAGGCCATAAAGAAGAACCAGTATGACAGCATGTTCAGGAATGGCGAGGCCATATCCCTTGCACCAATCTGAAGTGGTATTAATAAGTTACTAAAAGTACCGCTCAAACCTGCAGTCAGTACAAAGAATACCATGATGGTACCGTGTATGGTTACCAGCGCCAGGTAAAAATCTGGCTTAATACGTCCTCCTTCAGCCCATTTGCCCAGGAAGGATTCCAAAAGAGGGAATTCCTTATCTGGCCATGCTAACTGCAAACGGAACAAAATCGACAGGCCCATCGCAATAACAGCCATAATAATACCTGTTATCAGGAACTGCTTCGCAATCATTTTGTGATCCTGACTAAAGACGTACTTCGTTAAGAAGGTCTCTTTATGATGTCCATGATCATCATGGCTATCGTGGTTGTGTGTATCGTGTAATGATATAGTTGACATAATGTGCTATTCCTGTATTATTAATGTTTTAAAGCCAATTGATTTGTTTTAGCTGCAGAAGTATCTTTTGCTGCTGTATCTGCAGGAGCAGTAACAGGTGCTGCTATTACCGGCAGTTTAAATTCCTTCCTTAAATCGTCAGTTAAATAGGCAGGCTGTTGTTTCACCCATGCCTCGTACTCGGCCATAGAAACAACCTTAACTTCTTTCTGCATTTTATAGTGACCGTCTCCGCAGATTTTGTTACATAAAAACAAATACTTGAAAGCAGGGTCATTGGTTTTGGCCTTCATCTCTTCAGTAGTGATAGTTGGCGTAAATTCGAAGTATGAAGTCATACCAGGAACTGTATTCAACTGAACCCTGAAATGCGGCATATAAAAACTGTGGATTACATCTTTACTGGTCAGGATCAAACGAACCGGCTTATTCACAGGAATAACCATTTCATCTGCAGATTGATCGTCTAGTGTATTTTTATCTTTAAAATCGATACCCAACGCGTTGATAGAGTTGATCAGCTTGAAGTTTTTCGTTCCTACAATACCATCTGCTCCAGGATAACGGATAGCCCAGGCAAATTGCGACGAAGTTACTTCTATACTGATCGGCTTGTTGTTAGGGTCTTCAATTTTATAGAAAATTGATCTCCAGGTAAGAAAGCCCATCAATACCAATACGGTTAAAACCAAGGCTGGAATGATGGTCCACACACGCTCGATAGTGTTGTTGTGTGGATAATAGTAAGCTTTTCTTTTTCCGCTGTGTCTGTAGAAATAAGAAAATGCAAATAAAAGAATGTGCGTAACGATAAAAACAATAGTGGTAAGGATCAATGTGATATTGAACATCTGATCGATCTTTTTACCATGCTCAGATGCTGCTTCCGGAAGGATCATGTTGCCATGAACTGTATATTCCCAATATACACCATATAGTCCTACAACAAGGAACAGGGCGAATAACACACCATTAACTGTATTCCAGTTAATTCCTTTAGGTTTGTCCTGAGCCTCGCGGGTCAATTCATATACCCTTAATGCTTTTCCTATAATGGCTACAAACAAGCATAGCAACAGGAAGGCCATGGCATAAAATATCGCCGATTTATAAACCGGCCCCATATCTACGGGCTTCTTAGCGGTCTCAGCAGCTGCAGCTTGTGCAAATGCGCTGGTATTTGCAAATGCAGTCATGATTACTGCCAGTGCCGCTATTGTTTTGTTACTTATAAATTTTCTTAAACTCATTTCCTTAAAAGTAGTAACGCTGTACTTCTATTATACTATTATTTTATATACTTTATAAAAACCACCAATTACAAATGGTGGTTTAGACTCTCCTGTAAAAACGGGTGGTTTTTAGCTATTAATGCTTTTTTACTTAAGGCATTTAAAACCGTAAAAGTAAACAAACCTACAAAACCTACCGCTATCCCAATCTCAATAAAGCCAAATGCATGATGCTCAGCAACTGTTCCAGGCATAATCATTTGATAATAATCTACCCAGTGACCGCATAAAACAACAATTGATACCGTCAGTAAAATATTTTCCTGTCTTTTGTTATCCCTGTCCATCAACAGCAATACCGGGGCTAAAAAGTTCAATACAAGGTTCAGGTAAAACCAGAACTCATAGTGCTCAAACCTTTTGTAAAAATATACGGTCTCCTCTGGCATGTTGGCATAATAGATCAATAAGAACTGTGCAAACCATACGTAAGTCCAGAAAATGGAGAAACCGAAGATGAACTGCCCTAAGTTATGCAGGTGGCTGTTGTTTACCCAGCTCATGTACCCCGATTTTTTCAGCAGGATAATGATGATAGCGATAGTAGCCAGACTGGTTACCCACATGGCTGCAAAGTTATACCATCCGAACATGGTAGAGAACCAGTGTGCTTCCAGTGACATCACGGTATCAAAAGCAAATACCGGAGTGGTAAATCCGTATATTACCAGGAAGATACATGAGTATTTGAAACTCTTTCTGTAAGAATTCAAACCACCTTCCAGATCTTCGTTGGCAGATAGCTTCGATAAAAGCATAGCGAATATCGAGTAAACTCCAAGGAAAATCACCTGGCGCGCCATAAAGAAAGGCACATTCAGGAATGACGATTTACCATCGATAAGTTTATCATAGTTGGCGCTATTAGGATCAGTTAATCCATCTGCATGCCAGTGATGATATAAATTGTGCGTGTATAAACCAGCTCCGATTACTGCAAGTAGTATAAGTACTGCTATTGGAAGGGTTCTGGCCATTGCCTGTGGTACACGTAGTATAGAAGCAGACCATCCTGCCTGTGCTACAAATTGAACAGCAAGGAAAAATGCTCCAGACATGCATACGCATGCGAAGTAATAAGCCATCAGCAACAGGTTGGCAAAAGTGCGCTCATGAAGCTCCTTTCCGGAAAAACCATAAGCAATAGCCGCGATACCTATTACAATAGCTACGATGCTTAAAGTTTTAGCTTTACCTGTAAACTCAAACTGCTCAGTTAAATTATAATTGTGAGTTCCCATTTATATTCTGCTTTTCTATTGTATTTTTTGTAATTGTTGAACATACATCACTACTTTCCATCTTTCATCAGGAGTTAGCTGAGATGCATGTGATCCCATATTATTTAAACCATACATAATGGTATGATAAATTTTACCTGCCGTAAGGTCTTTCATTAAACCACCACGGGATGAAGCTGCATCACCATGATAGGAAGGGATTCCACTAATTTTCTCGATTTTAACCAGGTGACCTTGTCCGTCGCCTTTCTCTCCATGGCATGGAGAACAAAATACTTTGAAATAGTGCTTACCTGCTTCAAGGTTTTTTTCGGTAGCTTCAAGTGGGTTTACCAAGGCCGCACCTGCTGCCTCATAACCTTCTTTGGTATTAGGGTAGTCGTATTTCTCAAATCCAACCGGACTGGTATGTGCCGGAGGTGTCTGAGCAGTCTGCCCTTTAAAACTTTTCAAAAGTTCATTGGTTGTAGAAACCGGTTGGTCTGGATTCGGAGCAATCGGATCATACATATTTCTTGCGTATTCTAAACCCGTACTTCTTTTATCCTTACATGCTGTAAAAACAACAGCACTCGCAAGAATACAAAATGAGGCTAAAACTACTTTATTCCTATTCATAGCTAACATACTTCCTTTCATTATGCTTTACTTCCAAAGCACCTGCTTGCTTTAATAAATCATCAATCTTACTGTGCTCAGTATTTTCTTTTGCATCAATTGCAATGATGAACCTGTCATCTGTTGCCCTTAAGTCCATCACCCTTGGTGCTCTTCCAGGGAATAAATGTGTTGATGCATAATAAGAGCCTACCAAACCAAAAGCACAAAACAATATGGTTAGCTCAAATGTAATCGGAATAAAATCCGGAAGGGCAAAGTGTGGCTTACCACCGATATTGATTGGCCAGTCGTACGCTGCCGCAAAATATACGAACGTAAGCATGGTGCAGGTTCCTGTGATTCCAAAGAAGAAAGCAGCAATATCTAACCGTGAACGTTTAACCCCTAATTTGGCTTCTATGCCGTGAATAGGCATTGGTGTATAAACATCATGTATCTTAATGTTGTTCTCCTGCAATTTCTCGATGCCATGCATCATTTCATCAGGATCACCAAAACTGCCTAAAATATATTTGATATTATTCATTGTTATATTTTTGCGTAATCTTCTTGTTTAACACTATCAAATTTGTCTAAAGACTCTACGTATTCTGCTACCTGTTCTTTATCCAGATGACCTTCCTTAATTAGCTCCAGTTTGGCCTGCTCACTTGCACTCTTCAGCAACAGTTTCACCTCTGCAATTGCAATTGATGGCAACACCCTTAAGAACAATAAGAACAAAGTAAAGAATAAGCCTATCGATCCTACAAATACACTCACATCAACCCAGGATGGATAGAACATCGCCCAGCTGGAAGGAATGTAATCACGGTGTAATGAAGTTACGATGATCACAAAACGCTCAAACCACATACCGATGTTTACAACGATAGACAATATCCAGGTTGCAGCGATACTGGTACGGATCTTTTTAAACCACAGCAACTGTGGAGAGATTACGTTACAAGTCATCATCATCCAGTATGCCCACCAGTAAGGACCCGTAGAACGGTTGATAAATGCATATTGCTCATATTCAGAACCTGAATACCAGGCAATGAAGAACTCTGTTAAGTAAGCCACACCTACAATAGATCCTGTTAAGATGATGATCTTGTTCATCGACTCAATGTGGAACATGGTGATATAGTTTTCAAGGCCCAATACTTTACGTGCTACCAGCAATAAGGTAAGTACCATCGCAAATCCAGAAAAGATTGCCCCTGCAACGAAATATGGAGGGAAGATGGTGGTGTGCCATCCAGGAATTACCGAAGTAGCAAAGTCCATCGATACAATGGTGTGTACCGAAAGTACCAGCGGTGTAGAAATACCTGCAAGGATCAATGATACCGCCTCAAAACGCTGCCATGTTTTTACGTTTCCAGCCCATCCGAATGACAGGATAGAATAAACTTTTCTTTTCGTACCGGTTGCACGGTCACGAATTGTAGCGATATCAGGCAACAAACCTGTATACCAGAACAATAGTGATACGGAGAAATAGGTAGAGATGGCAAACATATCCCATACCAGCGGTGAGTTAAAGTTAACCCATAATGATCCGAACTGGTTTGGCAATGGAAGTACCCAGTAAGCCAGCCAAGGACGGCCCATGTGAGAAACAACGTAGGTTGCCGCACAAATAACTGCAAAGATCGTCATCGCCTCTGCCGAACGGTTAATGGAGTTACGCCAGTTCTGACGGAAGAGTAACAGTACCGCAGAGATCAACGTTCCTGCGTGACCAATACCTACCCACCATACGAAGCCGGTGATATCCCATGCCCATCCAACTGTTTTATTTAATCCCCACGCACCGATACCAAACCAGAAGGTGTAACTTACAGCTACTACCCAAAGTAAGGCACCACAAAGTGCAACGGTAAACCCTATCCACCATGCCTTGTTCGGCTTATTCTCAACAGGCATTAAAATATCATCCGTAATTTTTGCATACGTGATATCCTTGCCGGTGATTAATGGTTCTCTTAATATTGATTCGTTATGTCCTGACATAATTTATTTTCTTTTAATATCAGCTGCGCGCTTACGCTTGTACTGTTGTATCTGTATTTCTAATTTTCGTCATATAACCTATACCCGGCTGTACGTTGATCTCTTCCAAAACGTAGTAGATACGCTCGCTACGCAATGCTTTAGATACTTCTGATTCCGGATCGTTCGCATCACCAAAGATGATTGCGTTTGCAGAACATGCCTGCTGGCAAGCCATCTTGATATCTCCATCTTTCAACGGACGTTTCTCCAGTTTCGCAGTCAATTTACCAGCCTGGATACGTTGGATACACATCGAGCATTTCTCCATAACCCCTCTTGAACGTGTAGTTACATCAGGGTTAAGTACCAGCTGTGTAAACTCATTGTTCAGGTAGTTATCAAAACGTGAGTCATTCCAGTAATTGAACCAGTTAAAACGACGTACTTTATACGGACAGTTGTTTGCACAATAACGTGTACCTACGCAACGGTTATAAGCCATGTGGTTCAAACCATCTGATGAGTGTACAGTTGCCAATACCGGACAAACAGTCTCACAAGGAGCGTGATCGCAATGCTGACAAAGCATAGGCTGGTGTACAACCGATACATTGTTCATCTGGTTCTCGTCCAGGTGTGCAATCTCTTTTTCTTTTGTAACCGAATTGATTCCGTTTCCATGGCCAGCGTGTGCACCATGTTCTGCATGGGCCTCACCATCCTGGTTAAAGCTGTAGTAACGGTCGATACGGATCCAGTGCATCTCTCTGCGCCTGCGAACCTCTTCCTTACCTACAACAGGAATGTTATTTTCTACGTTACAGGCTACAATACAAGAACCGCAACCGGTACAGGCATTCAGATCGATTGCCATTACCCAGTTGTTACCTGGTTTCTCATATTTATCCCATAAATCGTAAGTTTTATGTTTAGCGTGGTCATTACCCGAACCGGCCGCAGGATTCTTTTTGTATTCAGCAAACGTAGCCTCACGGATTACATTTCTGCCTTCAAAAGAATAGTGCGTTTGTGTTTGGGCAAGCTCTTCTCTTCTGCCTGTTCCTGTTAAAGTAACTGAAGTGGCATATTTTAAAGTACCATTACTGAAACTCACAAACGGATAAGCATTCTTACCTACATTGTCTCCGGCCTTACCTACTTTGGTACGGCCATAACCCAATGCAACAGATACCGTTCCAATTGCCTGTCCTGGTTGGATCAACAATGGAAGATCAATGCTGTAACCATTTGCAGCTTTTACAGTAACAATATCAAACTCTTTAAAGCCAAGTTTTTCTGCATACTTAGGCGCAATAGCCACGTAGTTATCCCAGGTTACTTTAGAAACCGGATCAGGAAGTTCCTGAAGGAACGCATTGTTGGCATGTTTACCATCACGCATCGGAATACTTTCGTATACCTGCAGTTCTACATCTTTTGCCAGAGTCTTGCTGTTATTCAGCACCGATGGCGCTACAGCTGCCAGAGAAAGGTTAAAAGTGTAAGTTCCCGCTGGTTTTTCAGCTGCAAAGAACACTCCTTTTTGTAATACATCTTTCCAGGTAGCACCTACTGCAGGCAATATACTTTTCTCCCAGTTGTTACGTACATACTGGTAATACTCTTTAACTACATTATCAGACCAGATCAGTAAGCTTTCTTCTGCCTGACGGGTATTGAATACCGGGTTGATGGTTGGCTGTACGATTGAATAAGTTCCTTCGTAAGCACTTGCATCTCCCCATGACTCCAGATAGTTGTGGTTAATAGCAACTACATCACAAAGTGCAGCGGTCTCGTCTTTACGGTCAGCAAATGACACTTTCAACGCTACCTTTGCCAGTGCATCGGTAAAGGCTTTCGTGTTGGCTACATCATAAACCGGATTGCTATCCAGGAAGAATACAGCAGCAACTTCACCCCTGTTCATTTCGTTAATGAATTCTGCAAATTCAGCATCGTTGCCCGCGTAACGCTTACAAGGATTATCCAGATCGATGGTAGTTCCGTAGCTGCCGATAGCAGAGTTAATGGCATTTACAAGGATCTGTGTAGATACATCATTCGATCCTGAAACCACAACAGCTTTTCCTTTATTTTGCAGCAGTTCTTTACCAACCAGTTTCAGCGCTTTCTCTGCTGTTACGTTATTTGGCAATGTACCGCCAGCTAAACCAGCTCCTGTAATTGCATTATATAGGGCAATCAAAGCAGGGCCTTCTTCCGATAACTTGATTGGAACCCGGGTATCTGCATTTGTACCTGTTAAGCTCATGCCTGCCTCAAACTGGAAGTGACGCGACATTTTGCCGTTTTTCAAAGATTTATGATCCCTGTTGGATACATATTGAGCAGTAAACTCCTCGCCACTGATCCAGGTACCTAAAAAGTCAGCCCCGAAACTTACAATCAGGTCTGCCTTATCAAATTTATATTTAGGTACAACAGCTTTTCCAAAACTGTTCTCATTTGCTTTAATGATACCAGTGTAGGAAATTGCGTCGTACTGCACATGCTTTGTAGTTGGATAAGCAACAGAAAAATCAGCAATAACGGCTTTTGTAGAAGGACTGTTTACAGAAGAGGAAACGATCCTGATTTTCTTTCCGGAAGCCTGCGCTTTGTTAAGCTCACCCTTAACAAACTCATCTACCTTTGCCCAGGTAGTTTCGTTTTCTTTTAATAAAGGCGATCTTAGTTTAGATACATCGTACAGGTCCAGTACAGAGGCTTGTGCCTGTGCGTCGGTACCGCGGTTAAATGTACCCGCATTTGTGTTTGCCTCTATTTTGATTGGCCTTCCCTCCCTGGTTTTAACCAATACAGGCTGACCATTAAAACTTGACACATAGTAGTTAGGGATACCCGGCACAACCTCTTCAGGTTTAATTACATAAGGGATTGCCTTATGCACAGGGGCTGTCTGACAAGCCGCAAGTGTTACCGCACCTAAACCAAAGCCTAAAGCCTTTAAAAAGTCGCGGCGTGGAGTTACTGTACTTAACCCTGCTTCATTTAAAACATCTTCTATTGGAAGGGGCTCAGCAAATTCGTTCTTGTTGTTTTCAACAAAATCCGGAGTGTTGTTATACTCTTCTAAGCCTTTCCAGTATTTTTTATTGCTTTCCATTTAAGCTATATTACTGTTATCGAACGTTCTTTGTTATTAAACTCTACTATTAATAGTGGCACTTACCACACTCTAAACCACCCAATGCTGCCGGGGTAATCTTCTCACCCTTTTTGATTTTCTCATGGGTCTCGATCACCTTCGTATAGAATGCGTTGTCTTTACCAGAGATTTGAGCATCCTTATGGCAGTTTATACACCATTTCATCGTTAGCGGTGAATACTGATAGATTTCTTCCATTGTATCAACCGGACCGTGACATGCAAAACATACTGGTTCGTTTGGCTGTAAACCTTTTTCTTTTCTGATGGCTTCTTCACCAACCACTACGTGTTGTGAGTGATTGAAGTAGGCAAAATCAGGCAGGTTATGAACGCGCACCCACTCTACCGGCTTTTCTTTCGATTTATCGTAAGTCATGGTATTCGGATCGTAACCTATTGCAGTATAGATCTTCTGAATCTCAGGAGAAATCTCTCCATTGTATTTTTCAGTAGCCTGTACAGACTTGTGACAGTTCATACATACGTTAACCGAAGGGATAGATGCATTTTTAGATTTAAACGCACCTGAGTGACAGTACTGACAGTCGATCTGGTTTACACCCGCATGCAACTCGTGAGAAAACTTAATCGGCTGAACTGGCTGATACCCCGTGTGTACACCTGTGTTCCACATGCCCATCCATCCAAATGAACCTAATGCTATAATTAAACACAGCACAAAGAACATCACAAATTTCTTGTTTTTGAACATTTTGCGGGTAGCAGCTCCGAAAGACAAACTTTCTTTCTCTACAACTTCTACACCTTGTTTCTTAAGGATCAAACGCTCCAGCATTTTTACAGCACGGCCTAAAACTACCAGTACAGCGATAGAGATCAGAATAATCAGCGCAATCCCTGCAATAGAAAAATCTGAAACTCCCTCTGAAGCCACTTCAACTGGCTTATCACCTTCTTTTTTAGGCTCTCCCGCCTTAGCATAGGCAATTACGTTTTTGATCTGGTCATCAGTCAAAGTAGGGAAAGTGGTCATCTCTGCCGGAGAGAACTTTGCAGCTTCGATCGCTGTTTTATCACCAGCATCAACTAAAGCCTTCCAGTTTCTGATCCATTTGATAGCGAATGCTTCATCCAGTTCAGTCAGTTTAGGTGTTAAAGCCGGACCAGTACTGTTACGGTCTAATTGGTGACAAGAAGCACATTTATCTTTAAATATTTTTCTTCCCTCCACTACATCTTGCGCATGTGTTGCAGAAACGATTAAAACAGATAGAGCCGTAAACATGAATGCCGACTTCCAAACTCTTCTAATGATCAATGAGATATCCCTCATAATGAGTATTTTATGCTATTTTTTAAAAAACTTTATAAACGTAATTGATGTTTAAACTTGAGTCCTTCACCAAAACGTCCACAAAAGTAAAATTTATTAACGTACCAATGACAAAGAAATGACAGTAAATACAATTTATAATCAATCTAAATAGTGCCGTTATTATGCTTTAAACAAAGAAAATCACCAATTTTTGCAAAAATTGGTGATCCTCAGTCAGCCCTATATTGATGCTGTATTTGTTATTTCGAATTACATTTTTAATATCCATGCAAATATCAGTGGCGCCACTATTGTCGCATCCGATTCCACAATAAATTTAGGCGTGTGGATATCCAGTTTACCCCAGGTGATCTTCTCGTTAGGCACTGCACCTGAGTAAGAACCGTATGATGTGGTGGAATCAGAAATCTGGCAGAAATAACTCCAGAATGGGATATTTTCCATTTCCATATCCTGGTAAAGCATAGGCACTACGCAAATAGGGAAATCGCCCGCTATACCGCCTCCAATCTGGAAAAATCCAATTCCTTTTCCTGCGCTATTGTTAATGTACCAATCGGCAAGCCATCCCATATACTCGATGCCGCTCTTCATGGTAGTTGCCTTAATCTCCGATTTCATGACATAAGAAGCGAAAATATTCCCCATCGTAGAATCTTCCCATCCAGGCACAACGATAGGCAGGTTCTTTTCTGCCGCTGCCAGCATCCAGGAGTTTTTCGGATCAATTTCATAATATTGCTCCAGATCTCCGCTCAACAACATTTTATACATGAATTCATGCGGAAAATAGCGCTCGCCGGCTGTATCAGCATCTTTCCAGATCTTGTAGATGTGTTTTTGCAACCTGCGGAAGGCCTCCTCTTCAGGAATACAGGTATCGGTAACCCGGTTATAATGGTTTTCCAGTAAATCCCATTCGTCTTGCGGGCTCAGGTCGCGATAATTCGGTACGCGTTTATAGTGTGAGTGTGCAACAAGGTTCATAATGTCTTCCTCAAGGTTAGCCCCTGTACAGGAAATGATAGAAACTTTGTCCTGGCGGATCATCTCTGCCAGCGAAATACCCAACTCCGCTGTACTCATTGCGCCAGCCAGGGTAATCATCATTTTACCCCCTTCGTCCAAGTGTGTTTCATACCCTTTGGCTGCATCCATCATGGCCGCCGCATTAAAATGGAGGTAATTGCGCTCCATAAACTGAGAAATCGGTCCTCTTGTTGTACTCATCTTAATCTAATTTTGTTGCCGCAAAAATAGGCAAATATTATTATTTTAAGCCATTTGGCCTCAAAGTTGTTAGCAGAGTCTCAGAATTAAATCCTTTCCCCTATTTTAGGCCAATGAAGAAAATTTCGATTTGTACCCTTTTTGTTTTGATCACCGCAAACGCATTGGCGCAAAAGAAACTCATAGACCGCTACCTATCCAACAAAACAGACTCTTCCCGCAGGCCCAGCTTTATGCCAGTCCCTATTTTTCGTTATAGCCAGGAAATAGGAGTTGAATTTGGTGCTGGGTTGCTCTATTCAACTTATCTAGACAGAAAAGACCTTAGCAACCGCAGTTCAAATTTCTCGGGCGTAGTATCTGCATCAACTAAAGGACAGTACAATGTTACCCTTAAAAGTGATATCTGGACAAAAAAAAACACACACCATTACATTTCTGAAGTTCGCTTTAAACGCATGCCCTTTAACTTTTACGGGATTGGGAATGAAACCGATGCTGCTAATGAAGATCGCCTTGTACAGGGCTTCGTTAAGGTAGTACTGGAAGCAGAAAAAAGGTTTTGGCCTGCCATGTACACCGGGTTTTCTGCAGGCTTCGAGAATTACCATTTTACCGATAAAGAAGTTGGAGGCATATTTACGACAGACCCCAGCATTATTCATAAGATAGGTGGCTCTGTATTTTATGCCGGAGTGTCTCAAACCTACGACACCAGAAATTCCAATAATTATACAACAAAAGGAATGATGGCCAAAGTGTCGTACCAATATGCGCCCGATTTTTGGGGGAAAGAGAACTTTACAGGCAGCCTCATCAAAGCAAACGTGCGGAGTTTTTGGTCACTCTCTCCAAAATTTGTGATCGGTGTGAATGGATTATTCCACAGCATCCAAGGCAAAAATGTACCCTTTTACCTGCTGCCCCAAATGGGTAATGACGAAATGATGCGAGGCTATTATACCGGAAGGTACCGCGACAGGAACCTCCTTGCCGCCCAGGCAGAGCTCAGGTACCGCTACAACAACCGCTTTGGTGCTGCAGTTTTCGGTGGGGCCGGGCAGGTATTTGAAAATGGTGGTTTAGGAATTAAAAATTTTAAACCCTCATATGGTGCTGGAGGAAGGTATTTCTTTGATCCTGAAAAAGGTCTGAGTGTTCGCGTAGATTATGGGATTGGCGAAAAACGCGCCAATGAAAAACGCCAAAAGGGTTTTTACATTAGCCTGGCCGAAGCCTTTTAAAGCTGGTTATATCTAGAATTTTATCTTAAAATGCTCTTTCACCTGGCCCTTCCTGAAATAAACAAGGCCAATCCAGAAAAGATCAACCGTTACCGTAACTTCAGGGTGGTTTTTAATCTCTTCCCAGGCTTCCTTCATACCCTTGCTCCAATAGATGTCATCGAATATCAGCAATGAACGCTCCTGCACCTTAGGCAGGCACCATTTGAAATAATCCAATGTAGCTTCCTTTCGATGGTTCCCATCTATATAAACAAAGTCGAGTTGCTGCTGCCCCTCAATCACGCCAGGGAGCAGGGCATCGAAATTCCCAACCTGTAGTTCAATATTTTCCAATCCGAGTTCCTCAAAATTGCGACCTGCAACCTTTGCTGTTTCGGGGCAGCCCTCTATGGTGATTATTTCTGCATCCGGACAAGCTTTGGATAAGTATGCCGTGGTAATGCCAAGACAGGTACCCAATTCTATGATATTGGAGGGTTGGGTATTTTTAGCCAAACGATAAATCAATTGCGCCAATCGGGGGCTTTTTAATGCATTTTTTGCAATCTGCTTTACCTGTTTGGTCCTGTTCTTATTCAAGTGGGAACCCGCCCCCAAATCGGTCACAGTGATCAATGATTCGTCATTAAAAAGTTTTTTTCGCTGCGCTTCAATACTTTTATAATCGGTTTTGGAGTTAAAATCGTAAATTACCTCATCAGTAAGCTTGTATACAAATGGGGAATGGGTACCGTGCCTGCTTTTCGCAGTAAGACGGTGCTTAATGTAGTCACTGATAAAATTAAAAACCATAGCCGCAAAAATAGGTATTCAAATTTGCATGTTTAATGGAAAATAGTAAAGAAATAAGTGCGTTGATTAAGCTTCTTGACGATCCTGATCTTGAGGTATATGAACATGTTGAAAAAAGATTGCTCGAATACGGCCCTGAAGTGGTCGACTTCCTCGAGAATGAATGGGAACACTCTCTGGATACCCTGCTACAGGAGCGGATAGAAAATATTGTACACAAGATCCAGTTCCAAAGTGTAAAAGAAGACCTTAACTTATGGTACCATAGCGGGGCATTTGACCTTTTGCAGGGTGCCCTGGTCATCAACCGGTACCAGTACCCTGATCTGGACGAAGAAAAGGTAATCCTTCAGATTGAAGAAATAAAAAGGGAAATTTGGCTGGGCCTGCAATATGAAATGAGTTCTATTGAAAAAATAAAGCTCATCAATCATGTATTTTACAACGTATACGGCTTTGGAGGAAATACCAAAAACCATCACGACCCGCAAAACTCCTATATCAGCCAGGTATTGGAAAGCAAAAAAGGCAACCAGATCTCGCTGGCCATTATTTATGCGACACTAGCTCAGAAATTGGATATTCCAGTGTATGGCGTAAACCTGCCCCAGCATTTTATTTTGGGATACATTGACGAAAGCAGGCGTGAAGAACATGAATTTGGCGTTCTTTTTTACATCAATGCCTTTAACAAGGGGGCTATTTTTGGCAAGCACGATGTAGATCAATTCCTCCGTCAGCTTAACCTTGATCCGCTACCGGGCTTTTATGCGCCCTGCAGCAATGTAGAAATCATCAGAAGAATCATCCGCAACCTGGTATCTGCCTACGAAAATCTTGGCTCTGCGGAAAAAGTGAACGAACTGAAACAGTTGCAGGATATTCTAAGCAATACAGATCTATAAAAACTGATTGCCTCTCATCCAGTTTTCCAAGGTCTTAAACCAATCCTCAGCCGTAGTTTTGTTTTTTAGACCAAAGCCATGCCCTCCGGCCTGATAAATGTGCATTTCTGCTTTTACTTTAGCCTTTACCAGGGCCTGATTAAATAGCATGCTGTTCTGAACCGGAACGGTCATATCATCATTTGCATGAATCAGAAAGGTTGGTGGTGTTTCGGCATCAACATGTTTATCGTTAGAAAAATATTGCCTTAATGTAGCGTTGCTGCCGGCCAGTTTTTCTGCCGAGCCCTTATGTTCCGACTCGGTAAAGGAAACTACAGGATAAATCAGAATAGAAAAATCCGGTCTTAAGCTTAAACCCTCCTTGTTCTCAATCTTTACATCTTTATAGTGTACGGTTAAGCTCGATGCGAGATGGCCGCCGGCGGAAAATCCCATCACACCTATTTTTGAAGGGTTAATTCCCCATTTGGAGGCATCTTTTCTAACCGTATAGATGGCTTGTTCAACATCCTGTAACGGTCCTACTGATCTGTCCTGCATAATCTCGTCGCTCGGCAAGCGGTATTTCAATACAAAAGCAGTTACGCCCAAAGCTGCAAACCTCTCGGCCACGGGATAGCCCTCATGCCCTATTGCCAGGCCAGAGTAGCCTCCTCCAGGACAAACAATCACGGCTGTACCATTTGCCTTATCCTTAGCAGGTTGATAGACGGTAAGCGTCGGTATCGAAACTTTACTGACCCCTGCTCCTCTTCCTTCGCGCATCACCGTGGTTTCCTGGTAATCTGCAGGTGTAGGTTTTGCTCCGGGGATAGGGCCCGGATAAAGGGGCAGCACTTGCTGGGCCATTAGCCCATTTGCCGATAACAGTACAGTCATGAATAGTCCGCTTAAATATTTCATATTAAAATTCCATTAAGTACGCTTTTAAAAAGTCGTTAAGCTCCCCATCAAGCACTGCCTGTGGATTGGACGACTGAAAATTTGTCCGGTGATCCTTTACCCTACGGTCGTCCAGCACGTAACTTCTGATCTGAGAACCCCATTCTATTTTCTTCTTACTCCCCTCAATTAAGGCTGTAGCTTCCATACGCTTACGCATTTCTGCCTCATAAAGTTGCGATTTCAATAACCTGATTGCGTTCTCTTTATTCTGCAATTGCGACCTCGACTCCTGGTTCTTAATGATAATTCCGGATGGTTTGTGGTACAAACGCACTGCAGTTTCCACCTTGTTCACATTTTGCCCGCCGGCACCGCCCGAACGGAAAGTCTCAAATTCAATCTCAGCGTCCTTCACTTCTATTTCTATGGTATCGTCTACCAACGGGTAAACATATACAGAAGCAAAAGAGGTATGCCTCCGGGCATTAGAGTCAAAAGGGGAAATCCTTACCAAACGATGAACACCGTTTTCACCTTTCAGGTAGCCATAAGCAAAATCACCCGAAAATTGAAGCGTAACCGATTTGACACCCGCAACCTCACCTTCCTGGTAATCCTGCTCAGTAATCTTATAACCGTTCTTTTCGCCCCACATCATGTACATGCGCATCAGCATATAAGCCCAGTCGCAACTCTCCGTTCCGCCTGCACCAGCTGTGATCTGCATTACCGCAGGCAGCTGATCTTCCTTGTTCTTCAACATGTTCTTCAGCTCCAGGTCTTCTATTGCCTTTAAGCACAAGTCGTATTGCTCCTGCATCTCTTCCTCACCTGCATCGCCACCCTGATAAAATTCAAACAGCACGAGTGTATCTTCCAGCAAGCTGTTTGCTTGCTGCCAGGCATCCGTCCATACTTTTTTGGCATTTATTTCTGCGATATGTTTTTCGGCCTTTTTCGGGTCATCCCAAAAGTCCGGCTGCAGGGTAAGTTCCTGCTCAATACGAATATCCTCTAAACGGTTTTCAACGTCAAAGGTACCTCCTCAGCGACGTTACTCTGTCCCTTAAATCCTGAATTTGTTCTTTTGTCATAAGCACAAATATATAATATAAAGGGCTTGTATCAAATTCCTTTTGATACAAGCCCTTTTTTAAAGTTAAGCGGTCGATTTAGTTAAAAAGTCCCTTTAATTTATCCACAATACCGTCGTCTTTACCATCCCCGTTTACATCTGTTTTTTCCGTGAACATCCTGGTCACATCAGACAGGTCAAATTTTCCATCAGGCCCCGAAACCTTGGCCACAAGGTCCTGGATATTGAAAGAACTGTCATTCGGATCGTTGGTCTTGTTTACCAGCTTACCTACTATAGAAGGGATCACCGATGCCGCTATGTTCTTGGCCGACTCTATATTGATTCCCATTGCTGCAAGCTTATCCGAAAATCCGGCTGTGGCTTCCTGTGCAACCGCACTGCCTTCGGCATTGCCGCCCTTAAATGCGTCTACAAGGTTACCAATATTACCAGATGAAAGTTGTTGTTTAAGTGCGTCAATAATTGAACCTGACGCAGCACCAATAGCGGCTTCGTTCTGTTCGTTCGGTACAGCATTGTTGTTTACAATAGCGTCCTGAACATTTTCTTTTACGAGTTGATTTAAATTTTCTAACATAGGTGTTTTTTTAAAGGTTTTACTATCTTGTTCCGTTGAATAAATGTAACATCGATATATTTAATAAATATAACATTAATATTATGCTTCCTACAATAAATTTCACAGAAACCGCTGCGTATAAGTACCTTGCCGATCACTTCATCGACATCAATAAGAAAAACCTGAAAGAGCTTTTTGCAGAAGATGAATCCCGCTTTGAGAAATTTTCCCTGCTGTTCGAGGATATCCTGGTGGACTATTCTAAAAACAGGATTGACGATACCACCATTGCTTTACTTATCCAGCTTGCACGGGAATGTAAGTTAGACGAAGCTATTAAAGCCATGTTTAGTGGCGAGCAAATCAACCAGACGGAAGGCCGCCCGGTACTGCACATCGCCCTGCGCAACCAAAGCAACAATGCCATCCTGGTAGAGGGAAAAGATGTGATGCCGGAAGTAAACCGGGTGCTCAGCAAAATGGAAAAATTTAGCAGCCAGGTTATCTCCGGAAGCTGGAAGGGATATACCGGCAAAGCCATTACTAATGTGGTAAACATTGGTATCGGCGGCTCTGACCTGGGCCCTGTAATGGTAACGGAAGCCCTAAAAGCTTATAAAAACCATCTCCATATGCATTTCGTTTCCAACATTGATGGAACACACATTGCAGAGACCCTTAAAAAAGTAAACCCTGAAACTACTTTATTCCTGATCGCTTCCAAAACTTTCACTACACAGGAAACTATGACCAATGCCAATACGGCACGCGAATGGTTCCTGCAGAATGGAGCTAAAAAGGAAGACATCGCCAAACACTTCGCTGCCCTGTCTACCAATGCAAAAGACGTTTCGGCTTTTGGTATTGACACGGAGAACATGTTCGAATTCTGGGACTGGGTTGGCGGCAGGTATTCTTTGTGGAGTGCCATAGGCCTCCCTATTGCGTTAAGCATCGGCTATGATAATTTTAAACAGCTGCTGGCAGGGGCACATGCCGCCGATGAGCATTTTGAAAACGCTGAATTTGAGATCAACATCCCAGTTATCCTGGCACTTATAGGCGTGTGGTACATCAACTTCTTTGACGCAGAAACGCAGGCCATTTTACCGTACGATCAATATATGCACCGTTTTGCGGCCTATTTCCAGCAAGGTGATATGGAGAGTAACGGCAAGCATGTAGACCGCAATGGAAATGACGTAAGTTATGAAACAGGCCCGGTCATCTGGGGCGAACCTGGAACAAATGGACAACATGCATTTTACCAGCTCATACACCAGGGAACCCGAATTATCCCTTGCGACTTTATTGCGCCGGCACAAAGTCTAAACCCTATTGGCAACCACCATCCTATCCTGTTATCCAATTTCTTTGCACAAACCGAAGCCTTAATGAATGGCAAAACCATTGAACAGGTAAAGGAAGAGCTTAAAAAAGAAGGAAAAACAGATCAGGAGATTGAAAAACTTGCGCCATTCAAGGTATTCGAGGGAAACAGGCCTACCAACTCCATATTGCTGAAAAAAGTTACTCCATTTAGCCTCGGCAGTCTTATTGCTATGTACGAGCATAAGATATTTGTGCAGGGCATCATCTGGAACATCTTCAGTTTTGACCAATGGGGCGTGGAGCTGGGCAAACAGCTTGCGAAAAGCATTTTGCCAGAACTTAATGACGATAAAGAGGTGGCTACACATGACGGATCGACCAATGGCCTGATCAATCAGTACAAAAGCTGGAGATAGGTAATTGCCTTTGTTTTTTTGTATCTTTATGTATGTTGGTTATGGAAAAAGGCTGATGCCTGCATCATAACGTTAAATTAGTTAAACGCTAAAATAATATACAGATGAAAACAATTAAAAACATGCTGGCATTTGCCGTCCTGCTGATTATAAGCATACAGGTAAATGCCCAAACCGATAAGGAAACCACCATCAGGGTAATCAATGCGCAGAATTTTATATTCAATGCCACTTCGGCTATGCCAATGGCCAATATGGATGTAAACAACATTTTAAGCAAAATGCCTGGCGGCAATGGGGGTGGCCTGATTCAGCTTACAGGCTCGCAGTACCAACTTACAGTTACTAAAGACAGCGTAGAAGCTTATCTGCCTTATTATGGCAGGGCATATACCGCTACCATGAACCCCGACGATTCGGGCATTAAGTTCAAATCGAAAAACTTTAAATATAAAGCCGATAAAAAGAAAAAAGGTTCATGGCTCATCACCATTAATCCGAAAGATACCAAGGATACCCAATCTATGACCCTTAACGTATCTGAAAATGGTTATGCCACCTTAAATGTAAATAGCAACAACAGGCAGTCCATATCCTTTAACGGATACATCAACGAGCCTAAACAAAAGAAATAGGTTATTTTTTAATAACAGGCTTCACCTCAAACAGGTGAGGCCATTTTTTTCCGGTAACAAACAGGCGTTTTCCGGCTTTGTCCCAGGCGATCCCGTTCAACACATTGTTTGCCTTATCGTCTTCGGTTTTAAAATAGTCGCCCGGCAATAAACCAGAAAAATCAATTTGCTTTTCTACAACACCTGTTGCAGGGTCAATCACTACCACAATGTTCTTGGTGTAAATATTCGCATAGATCTTGCCATCTATGTATTCCAGTTCGTTTAGTGATTCTACAGGACCATTGTTGTCGTAGACCGCTATTGTGCTTTCATCCTTGTAGGTATCCTTATTCATAAAATATAGCTGGTTTGAACCATCCGACATGATCAGCTGTTTGCCGTCAAAACACAAGCCCCAGCCGTCTCTGCCGGTTGAATATGCAAATGTACCCTGCTGCTTAAATGATTTGGCATCAAATATCAGCCCTAAACGATCTCTCCAGGTCAGCATCACCACCTTGTCTCCTACCAATGTTGCCCCCTCACCAAAATATTTATCTTCCAGTTTAACCTGCTGCTGCACCTTTCCCGATGCCACATCCACCCACCTTAATGTTGAATGCTGCTCCCTTCCTGTACTTTCCAGAAACCGTCCGTTATGGTATTCCAGCCCCTGCGTATAGGCTGAAGTATCATGTGGCATGGTTTTCACTAACTGATAACCATACTGTTGCGGCTTAACCGTTGATGTAAGTTCTATATTGATCGTTAACGTATCTTTCTTACTGCCATTGTCAACCACAGCTGTGATCAGTTTGTAGCCCAGAGAAAGACCTTTCGTACTTAAAGATACGGCTTCCCCATTTGCTTTCTCTGCAAGGGGCTTGCCATCCAGCAAATAAGTAGCTGAACTGATGTTTGTTCCTTCCGGAATATCCAGGGCTATTTTCAGCTCATCACCTAAACCTATGGTCTGTCCCTGCTCAGGCAATTTAAAGGAAACACCGGGAGATGTTTTATCCTTGCAGGACATCATGAACAATAAACTAAACAGCAGGCAAAAAACTGCACTGCGAAAGGTATTTTTAACTTGGCCAGAATGCATCTTCTATATGATTAATTTTATAAAGGTCTTTATTTTCGAAAACAATTGCAATAATGTCAAAACGAATCTCTTTCTGGTGGTTCGTCATCTCTATATATGCTGATGATGCAAACTCCAGCTGCCGCTCCTTTTTATAGTCCACAAAATCCTCGGGGTGACCATAATCCGTAGAACTCCGTGTTTTTACTTCCACAAAAATAATCGTACCCTGCTGGTCAGCAATCACGTCCACCTCTGCCCTTCCGCATTTCCAGTTCACATGCAAAATGCGGTAGCCCAGGTTTTCCAGGTATGCTGCAGCAATTTGCTCCCCTCTTTTGCCCAGGTCGTTGTGTACAGCCATTCCCTATTTCAAAATGGTTATGCCCAGATGTTTGGAAATCTCTCTTTCTACACTCTTCATCAGTACAAATTTCTGCATCAGGATCTCCAGGTTTACGGGATCCGTCTCTGCTTTTATTTCATTAGAGATGTTTTGTAAGATCCCCGCTATTTTTGTTTTTTTCAGGTGAAACAACCCACCCAATATGGTGGCTTTTAAATTTACTGTTTCATCCCTTACATAAATATTATGCTTGTTTTCCCAGTTCTCGCTTAAAATATAGGGCGAGGTAGAAAGGTTAATGGCCAGTTCTGCAATCTGCCGGTCTGGGTTTTTAATAAACTGACTGGCCACAGGTAAGTGCCCGTTCTCTATTTCTTCCCTGTAGGTTTCAATTACCACATTGCAGAGCTTGTCCTCAAACACCACATCCGTTAGATTTTGAACTATGAAGGAACCAATATACATATTGTCTATACCATCCCAATTTACCAGTTCATGCCCAAAAGCAAGTAGCAAACGCACAATTTCCTGTTCCTGCACCAGGTCATTGTTTACCGGGGCCTGCGGACCGGGATCCTCATATGGGCCTTCGGCTTCAAACAGGTTATCAGGGGGCATATCCCCATAAGGACCTGATGCATTCTGGTGTTGATGGAAGGATTGCTGCTGTGGAGTTTGTGTTCCTCCTGAAGCTTTTTTCAGCTTCGCAACCCGCATTTTGTTGAGCTCCGAAAGCAGGATCCTCTCTTCTACCTGCAAAAGGTTACTGCATTCCCTGACAAAGACGGCAGCTTTAATGTCATCAGGGATCTTTGCAATGCTTTCGATAATGTCCCTGATGATACCGGCGCGTTTAATAGGGTCTGTGCCTGCCTCTTTCAATAAGATATTCGCCTTGTACAAAATGAAATCCCTGCGGTTCTCTTCGATATACTTTTTAAACTCACCCGAACCCACATGGTGCATGTAGGAGTCTGGGTCGTGGCCATCCGGAAAAAGCACTACCTTCACGTTCAGGCCTTCCTCCAGGATCATGTCCAGCCCTCGTAAAGAAGCCTTGATACCAGCAGCGTCGCCATCATAGAGAATGGTCACATTTTGTGTAAAGCGCCCAATCAGCCTGATCTGCTCAGTTGTCAGTGAAGTTCCTGAAGATGCCACCACGTTTTCTATCCCAGCCTGATGCACCGCCAGCACATCCGCATAGCCCTCAACCAGGTAGCAATTATCCAAGTCCCTTATTGCTTTTTTTGCATGGTACAAACCATACAGCACATTGGATTTATGGTAGATGTCACTCTCAGGGGAGTTTACATATTTCGGGACATTCTTATCTGTTTTAAGTGTTCGCCCACCGAAACCGATTACCCTTCCGGTAAAGTTGTGGATGGGAAACATCACACGGCCGCGGAAACGGTCGTACAACTTCCCTTTATCGTTTCGGATGGCCAGGCCTGTTTTTTCCAGGTATTCTTCCTTATGCCCCGCACCCGCAGCACTTTGGATCAGGGCGTCCCAGATATCCGGCGAGTAACCCAGCTGAAATTTCTTTAAGATGTCTTCCCTGAAACCACGCTCTTTAAAATAACTAAGGCCTATTGCACGGCCATCGTTGCCAGTCCAGAGCTCATTTGCAAAATAGCTGGCGGCAAATTCAGAAACAATATAAAGACTTTCCCGGGCATTCTGAGCCTCTATATTCTGGGGCGACTGAACCGTCTCCTCAACTTCTATATTGTATTTATTGGCCAGGTATTTCAGCGCCTCCGGATAGGAATACTTCTCGTGGTCCATAATAAAGTGGACGGAGTCACCACCCTTACCACAGCCAAAGCATTTATAGATACCCTTTGTTACAGAAACATTAAAGGAAGGTGTTTTTTCGTTATGAAAAGGACAATTACCAATCAAACTGGTACCACGCTTTTTAAGCGCAACGAAATCGCCCACCACTTCCTCAATGCGGACGGTATCCATTATTTTGTTTATGGTATCCTGGTTGATCATCTTACTAATTTAACTATTTTTCTTTGCCCGATTGATAATCCTTATGCACAATAAGGAAACTGGCACGCTCTTCCTTTTTAAACGGATAATCCCAGTTTCCCTGATAGGTAATCTTGGTTGGCAGCTTCTCTTCTCCAAAATAACTGGTTTCGATATTCATCTGCACATCAAAGTCGAACAGCATATTGCTGTATTTCATATCTACATAGCGGCCCAGAATCTCAAAATTGCGTTTGTCAAAAATGGTAGTAAGCTCTTTGATCATCAGGCCATCCTTTGTGCCTTTGCTCAGGTCCTTTTTAACGGTAACTTTAAACCGGTAAACCGGTATAGAATCAAGGTAGGTACCACTATGGTAAGCATAGTCATAATACTGACGCATGTTGGCCGTAAAAATCTGGGTTTTGCTGCCTATAAAAGGCAGGCCTTTGATAGGCCTTCCCGGGGCAAATATCAGGGTCTTCAGTTTATCCTTGTAACTTTCGTTGGTCTCACCATTTTTATTTCCTGTCATTGGCCCTTCTTTCACAAAATCCGTTTTATAGGCATTCATAAAAATATAGTCAAACATTTCTATGGTATACAATTGGTATTTACCGTTCTTCTTATAAACCTTGCCCGTATCCTGTTTGGCCAGGTATACCATTTTTTCCGACCCCTGGTTGGTGTGCTTAATCTTACGGTAAATGCGGCCGTCTACTTTATTTTTCTTATCGTAGGTATAAATGCGGTTCTCAGCAATAAAATTATAGCGCTTCATGTTCCTGAAGGCCTGATAAAAACTCTGATCTGTAATGATGGCATTGATGAAGGTCTCCACACCAAACTTCTGTGCCTTGATATTCACTACAGAATCCAATTGGATGGTTTTGATCGTATCCGGATTAAAGCGCTGAATTTCCTGTGCAAAACCGGGTTTTGCAAGGATCATCAACACCATATAAATCACTACTTTCTTCAATTACCCAGCTGTTTCAGCGCTACATAGGCCATTAAACCTGTCGACACCTTTAATGCGTCTTCATCAATATCAAAATTTGGTGTATGTACGGAATAGTAGGTATCTTTTTCTTTATTTCCTGTTCCTAACCTGTAAAAACAAGCATCTGTGATTTGCGAATAATAAGCAAAATCTTCCGCAGCCATCCAGATGTCCAGATCAAGTACATTTTCTTTGCCCAGGTAATCTTCAGCAAAAGCACGCGCGTTGGCAGTCAGCTTTTCCTCGTTGATCAGGTAAGGGTAACCATCCATAATGGTAAATTCGCAACTTCCGCCCATACTCTCGGCAATACCCTCCGCCATTTTTTTCATCAGGCGTTTGGCTTCCTTACGCCATTCCTCATTCAGGGTCCTGAAAGTACCCTCCAGCTTCACTTCATTAGGGATAATATTGGTGGCCCCATTGGCAATCACCTTTCCGAATGAAAGTACTGAAGGGAGACGCGGATCTGCATTTCTGCTCACAATCTGCTGCAGGGCAACAATGATGTGTGAGGTGATTAGCACGGGGTCTATATTCTGATGTGGTTGTGCCCCATGTCCACCTTTGCCGCGCACGGTAACATAAAGCTCGTCGGTAGAAGCCATATAAATTCCTGAGCGGAAACCTACCTTACCGGCATCTATCAAAGGCATTACATGCTGCCCTATGATATGCTGTGGCTTAGGGTTTTCCAGAACTCCTTCCTTGATCATGATACTCGCACCGCCAGGAAGTATTTCTTCAGCAGGCTGGAAAATCAGCTTTATAGTTCCGCCAAAGTCTGCTTTCAACTGATTTAAAATATATGCACTTCCCAATAAGGAAGAAGTGTGCACATCATGACCGCAAGCATGCATCACTCCGGGATTTTTAGAAGCATAAGGTTTATTGTTTGCCTCTGTTATCGGGAGTGCATCCATATCTGCACGCAGGGCGATGATTTTATCTGAAGGGAGTTCCCCTTTAATTAAACCTACAACGCCGGTATCGGCCATTTCTGTAAAAGGGATACCCCAGTCAGTCAGAATCCCTTTTACAAAGGCTGAAGTCTGGTATTCCTGAAAAGAAAGTTCCGGATTGGCATGTAAATGCTGGCGATAGCCAACAACCTGTTCAAATATATTACCCGAAAGGGCCTGGATCTTGTCTTTAATCATCATTGCTGTGGTTCTAAATTAGGTGCATTAATCTTTTCCCTGAAAATAAATAAGGTAGGGAACATTGGTCTGAGTTCATTTAGCAGGCGCTGTGCTTCCAGCCGCGTTCTAAAATCACCAACCCGTAAATAATAATTCGGCTGTTTATAGGTAATGTAGGTATTTAATTCCGGGTAGCTGGAGTTAAACTTGCTCTGCTCATTATAAACCTCGCGCCGGTCCGACCCATAATAGATCTGTACCCGGTAACCCATTTGCGAAACGATGGTGGTCCCCGGCCTTACCGGGATTACAGTACCTGGACCCCCTGTTGTAGCGGGTTTCAGGTTCAACTCTATACGTTTTGCAATCAAACTGTCTATCATCGGATCTTTAACTACTGCAACTACTCCCTTAGTCTGGGCCATCACCACAGCAGAAAAGCAACACAATATACCAGTTAACAATTTCTTCATGAAAGGATAAAAAAAGAATGCCGAATTTTTTACAAAACTCGGCATTCTATATGTTTATTACAAATTACAATCCTGCGCCGTGACAGTTTTTGAATTTCTTGCCGCTGCCGCAAGGACAAGGCTCGTTTCTGCCCACTGTTACTTCCTTGCGGATGGGCTGCTGCGGAGCCAGTTCACGGGTATCTTCCATCACTTCAGCACTGCTGCTTTCATGTCCGAACTCGGGTTTAGACATTTTTAACCTGCTTGGTGCTGGTCTTGGCGCCTGTGCCTCACGCACATCATTCGGATCTGTCTGTATCGGGATACCTCCTTTATACAGGAAGCTCACTACCTCTTTGTTCACTGCATTCAGCATGTTCTTGAACAGGTTAAAAGCTTCCATTTTATAAATGATCAATGGATCTTTCTGTTCGTAAACCGCATTCTGTACAGATTGCTTTAATTCGTCCATTTCACGCAGGTGCTCTTTCCAGGACTCGTCGATCAGGGCCAGTACAATAGTTTTTTCAAATGACTTAGTGATTTCACGACCGCCATTGTCTATCGCTTTCTTTAATCCTACCGGCACCTGGATACTGCGCATACCATCTGTAAACGGCACAACTATCTGCTCAATCTGTGCGCCGCGTTCTGCATACACCTGGTTCAAGACCGGCATGGCCTGCTCAATGATCGCATCTGATTTACGGGCGTAGAAAGCCGTAACCTCTTCAAACAGCTTGTCTGTTAAATGGTGGATGCCTTTGGAGTTGAACTCATTTTCATCGATTGAAGTATCGGCCGAGAAGTTTTTGATCACTTCCAGCTTAAAGCCTTCAAAATTACCTTCTTCTTTATATTCAGTTACAATGTCTTCAGCAACATCAAATACCATATTGCTCATGTCAACATCCAAACGCTCACCAAACAAGGCATTTCTACGTTTTGCATAAATTACCGAACGCTGAGAGTTCATTACGTCGTCGTATTCCAGTAAACGCTTACGAATCCCAAAGTTGTTCTCCTCTACTTTTTTCTGGGCGCGCTCTATAGATTTGGTAATCATCGAGTGTTGGATTACCTCACCATCCTCAATACCCATTTTAACCATGATGTTAGAGATCCTTTCCGATCCAAATAAACGCATCAGGTTGTCTTCCAACGACACAAAGAACTGAGATGAACCCGGGTCTCCCTGCCTTCCGGAACGACCGCGCAGCTGCCTGTCTACCCGGCGCGACTCGTGTCGCTCTGTACCTACGATGGCCAAACCTCCGGCTTCCTTAACGCCAGGACCTAATTTAATATCGGTACCACGGCCAGCCATGTTGGTCGCAATGGTTACCTGTCCTGTCTGACCAGCTTCGGCCACAATATCAGCCTCTTTCTGGTGCATTTTGGCATTCAGTACATTGTGTTTAATGCCACGAAGTTTTAGCATCCTGCTCAGTAATTCCGAGATTTCTACCGAAGTGGTACCCACCAATACAGGTCTTCCCTCCTGGGTCAATTTCACAATTTCTTCAGCAACGGCATTGTATTTTTCGCGTACTGTACGATACACATAATCCTGCTGGTCCTTTCTGGAGATCACCCGGTTTGTAGGGATCTCTACTACATCCAGTTTATAGATAGACCAGAACTCACCCGCTTCGGTAGTTGCTGTACCTGTCATACCACAAAGCTTGTGGTACATTCTGAAAAAGTTCTGCAGGGTAACTGTAGCATAGGTTTGCGAAGCGTCTTCGACCTTCACATTCTCTTTAGCCTCAATTGCCTGGTGTAGACCATCCGAATAACGACGGCCATCCATAATACGGCCAGTCTGCTCATCTACAATCTTAATCTTACCCTCATCAATGATGTATTCCACATCAATTTCAAATAAGGTATAAGCTTTCAACAACTGGTTTACCGAGTGGATGCGTTCTGCCTTAATCGAATAATCACGCATCAGGGCATCCTTTTGTGCAATCTTCTCTTCACTTGTTAGTGATGATTTTTCGATCTCTGCGATCTCGGTACCCACATCAGGAAGTACAAAGAAGTTATGGTCCTCACCAGATTTGGTGATCAGCTCGATACCTTTTTCGGTAAGTTCAACCTGGTTGTTCTTCTCATCAATATGGAAAAACAACTCAGCGTCTACCTTAGGCATATTTTTCGACTGATCGGCCATGTAATGGTTCTCGGTTTTCAATAAGGTCTGCTTTACGCTGCCCTCACTTAAAAACTTGATTAAAGCTTTATTTTTAGGTAAGCCACGGTGGGCACGTAAAAGCGCCAAGCCACCTTCGCCTTCTTCGGTTCCGGTTTTACCTTCATTTATTAACTTCTTGGCATCATTTAATGCCTTGGTTACATACTCTTTCTGGGCATTTACCAGGCGCTCAATTCTTGGCTTCAGCTCATGAAATTCATGCTGATCACCAAAAGGAACCGGGCCGGAAATGATTAAAGGGGTACGCGCATCATCAATTAAAACAGAATCGACCTCATCTACCATGGCAAAATGCAACTTGCGCTGAACCAGCTGATCTGGGGTCTGCGACATATTGTCACGCAGATAATCAAAACCAAATTCATTATTTGTACCATAGGTAATATCGGCCAGGTAAGCATTCCTGCGTTCCTGCGAGTTCGGCTCATGCTTATCAATACAATCCACAGAAATACCATGGAATTCAAACAGCGGACCGTTCCACTCCGAATCACGACGGGCAAGGTAATCGTTCACGGTTACAATGTGTACACCTTGTCCGGCCAGTGCGTTCAGGTAGGCCGGCAATGTACTTACCAATGTTTTACCTTCACCAGTGGCCATTTCAGCAATTTTACCACTGTGCAGTACCATACCGCCTATCAGCTGCACATCGTAGTGTACCATGTTCCATACTACATCTACTCCTGCCGCTTCCCAACGGTTAGCCCAAAGTGCTTTATCGCCTTGTATAGTTACATTCTTCTTTTTTGCAGCATAGTCCCTGTCAAATTGGGTTGCAGTAACCTCAAGCGTTTCGTTCTCAGAAAAACGTCTCGATGTTTCCTTAACAACTGCAAATGCTTCCGGAAGGATTTGTTGTAAAACAACTTCCAATTCCTTATCGCGGTCTTTAATCAATGCATCAACCTGATCGTACAATGCTGTTTTCTCTGCCAGTGATAAATCCTGGCTTTCAGCATCTGTTTTCAAACTGCTTATCTTGCCATCAATTTCGGCCAGGGCCTTAGCTATGATGTCTTTAAAGTATGGGGTTTTTGCACGCAATTCGTCGTTGCTTAAAGTTGACAATCTTGCATATTCTTCATTTATTTTGGTAACTATAGGTTGTAAGGCCTTAATGTCTCTTTCCGATTTGCTTCCAAAAATCTTGGCTAAAAATCCTAACATATAATATTTTGTATTTATATTTTTTTTAAAAAATGGTGAAATTACAACAACCAGGCCACGCGGCCAATTGAGCCACAATGTCAGTTGAAGGGTGTTAAAAAACTAGAATGGACTGAGAATTAAGGGCTGTTGTTCTTGGTTTGTTCTTTTATGGCCAGATCAACAATAACGTAACTATTGATGCTATGCTGCTCAATGCGTTTCTCTGGCAATACACCAATAGCACTAAGGGCGCTGTAAGACAAAAAGAAAGGGTGGTGCTGATCATCAGGTTGACTTAGTCTTATTGCTGCCGATTTCTTTTCCAGCTGCTGACTATTACAATATTTGGTTACAATGCGCAGTCCTTCTACCCGTTCCGCCTTTGCAAGGTGGGTCAGGCTAAAAAAAACCAGCGATAAGGTAACTATATGTCTCATGTTCGCGCCAAAGCTACAAATTCTATTCCAGTCCACCTAAATTTACTCATTTATTGCACACTCAGCTCTTTCAATTCTTCAAGATCTGCATAGAGGCCTTTTTCTTCTTTCCCTAAATCGGGCCAGCCGTTTGTTTTTTTCCCTGCATAATAATAAGAAAAACCTATCAGTGCTGAAAAGATAAGGATGGAAAAAACGGCCTCCAAAATCCCCGATTCAGGTATTTTAGCTATGATACGTGATAAGGAAAGTAATATAGAAGAATAGAACATCATACTGATAATATACCTGAAACTTTTCTTGTATTTTGCATAAACAGCAATGATCTGTACCAATGCTTCCTGGAGATTTTGCCTGTCCAGGCCTATTTCTTTAAGTGCCATACGCGCCCTGAACAAAAAAATCACCATTAGTACACAACATAGTACTAAGGCTGCAAGCGGCATGTATTGCGTTGGGGAAGTATAATCGAAGGGGTTTCCGAAAAAAAGACCGCTAAGACAAACTGTATAAAAAAGGAAAAGGCACAACATTTCCGTATAACGCCTTCTGATCCGCGCAACCCTGGAGACAGATCTTTCTCTGATCATACTCGCAATTACTTTCTGGTTAATCTCTTCGGTAGCCGCCAATCTGCTGTCGTATTCCTGCCAGGCGGTTTTCAACTCATCTAAGTTCATAACGATCTGTTTTAATTATTTTCTCCAATTTGACTTTAATCCTGTTGATCCTGACCCCAACATTGGTTTTACTGATCCCGATGATTTCACTGATTTCTTCATAACTCTTCTCCTCCAGATACAACAGGATGATGGCTTTTTCTACTTCTGTCAATGCCTCAATGGCTTGTTTTAGCATAAACATCTGTTCATCTTCCTCCGGATATGCGCCCAAGTCAGGGATCTGAAACTCATCTGCCGAAATTTCCCTGCGCTCTGGCCGTTTACTTTCTTTTCTAAAATTGGTGATGGCTGTATTTAAAGCGATACGGTACATCCAGGTGCTTTGTTTTGACTCTTCCCTGAAGGATGGGAAAGCCCGCCATAGTTGAAGCACAACCTCCTGGAACAGGTCGTTCTTATCTTCCCTGCTCAAGCCATACAGGTTGCAAACCTTGTATATAATTCCGCGGTGTTTGTTTATCATTTCGATAAATACCTGCTCCATCCTATTTCAATTTGAACAATAAGTCGTAAAACCAGTACTAAAATTACATCTTTGATAAAATTAATCCGGAATCATGGCCGATTTTCGCTTAACCGTTTTTTATACTGTTGCCAGGAGGCTTAGTTTTTCAAAGGCTGCAGAAGAATTATACATCAGTCAGCCTGCGGTAACCAAACACATCCGCGAGCTGGAGCATCAGTACAACAACAAACTCTTCGACCGGAAGGGCAACAAAATAGGGTTAACCTCTGCGGGTCAGGTGCTCTTGAATCATACCGAATCGCTCTTTGCCATTTACAGGTCTATAGATTTTGATATGAACGCTTTGCTGCAAAAACACGCTGGTATATTGCACCTGGGAGCAAGCACCACAATTTCCCAGTACCTTATCGCGCCCATCCTTGCTGGTTTCAAAAAGAAGTTCAGCGATATTGAGCTTAAACTGATCACTGGTAATACCGAACAGGTTGAAAAGGCTTTGCTGAAAAAAGAAATAGAGCTGGGTATTGTAGAAGGCCGATCCAAAAACCTGGAAATTAGCTATTCTGACTTTATGCAGGACGAGATTGTGCTGGTCTGCAATAAACAACATCCACTGGCCAAAACTTCAGAAATAACACCGGAACAACTAAAAGAACACCGTTTCATTGTGCGTGAGCAGGGCTCAGGAACCCGTCAGGTAATAGACCACGCATTAAAAACATCTGGTTTGACCCTGGCCGATCTAAGGATCGAGATTCAACTGGGTAATACTGAAAGCATCAAATCGTACCTGATGCATTCGTCTACACTTGCTTTTTTATCTGTCCACTCGATTAGCAGAGAGCTCTTAAATGGCGACCTACGGGTTATCGACATCCAGGAACTATCTATAACCAGAAGTTTACATTTCATCCACCTTCAAGGTCATACAGACGTACTTTCCGAAAAACTAATGCGTTTCGCCCGCCTTCACTATAACATGAAGTAATAAGTCATAAATATTTGGAATATAAATTCCAGTAGTGGCCGGCATAGTTTTGCAATAGAAATACAGCAATACTATGAATATCCGCAAACTTATTTTTCTAGCCGTAGCAGCACTTACCTTAAGTCCTTTCATTACGGCCCCTTTGGCCCTGTTGCTCGGATTAGTCCTGGCTCAAACCATGGAACACCCCTATCCGCAATCCAGCCAAAAGGCTACGCATCTCCTGCTCAAAATTTCGGTTATCGGATTGGGTTTCGGCATGAACATTTACAGCGCAATAACTGCAGGAAAAGAAGGCTTGCTTTTTACGTTAGCCTCCATCCTGATTGTACTGGCAACCGGCTATTTCGTAGGAAGGAAACTGAAAATAGACTTTAAAACCACATCACTGATCTCTGCCGGTACAGCCATCTGTGGCGGCAGTGCTATAGCAGCCCTTTCACCGGTAATGAAGGCCAATCAGCAACAGATCTCGGTGGCACTTGGCACCGTGTTCATACTCAATTCTGCAGCCCTGTTCCTATTTCCTGCTGTAGGCCACTGGCTGAATTTATCGCAAAACCAATTTGGCCTCTGGTGTGCCATTTCCATACACGACACCAGTTCGGTGGTTGGTGCCGCAAGTAAATACGGCGAGCAGGCCCTGCATGTTGCCACTACAGTAAAACTTAGTCGTGCACTATGGATCATTCCAGTGTCCTTTGGTGCCACCTACTTATTTAAAACCAATAAAACCAAAGTGCAGGCGCCATATTTCATCGCCTTGTTTGTGCTGGCGGTATTGGCAAATACCTATTTCCCTTTTCTAACCGGCTACAGCCATTACCTCGTTAGCCTGGCCAAATCCGGATTAAGCTTAACTTTGTTTCTTATAGGCTCAGGTTTGTCTTTTAAAACCTTAAAAGGTGTAGGCAGCAAGCCCCTGGTTTTGGGCACAACATTATGGGCACTCATTTCGGTATTTAGTCTTTATGCAATAATGGTAGTTTTATAATAACAAATCGTTACAAACTGTTAAGCCATAAAGAGCCAGCACCCTGTTCTACAGGCCATCCATAACATAAGAATCCAAACTCCTGAAAGAACTTATTTATCAACCCCAGCCATCTTGTAGATCGTTTCAACATGATGCTGAATGGCTTTAGAAATACGTTCTTTTCCTTTGGCTTCATTGATGTCGATACCACAAAAATTACTGCCATTGGATTTTGCGTGCAAGGACAGATAATAGATCCCTGCAATATGCAATGCCAAAAAGGCCCGGATATCAACCCCGGACTGCTCAAAATCCTTGTCCAAAATCCCGAGCACGGCTTCGCCTGTCGCCTCACGCTGATCTGCCGCACTCCGTAACATTTTATTCTTTCCCCCCAAGCCCCAATGCATAATTTTTTGCTGGGCTTTGTCATTCAGCAAAGTATCAAACTGGGCCTGCAATAGTGCATTTACCATTGTTTTACCAAGGCTATCCGGATTTGCCACTAAGTTACTAAGCATTTTCTTTGCCCCTGATTTCCAAAAATCCTTATCCATAATATAGGTTTCTATCAGGTTGTCGAGCGTACCGAAGTAGGTATAGATCAGTTTCCTGTTTAATCCTGCCTCATTGGCAATGTTAACTGCTGTAAGCCCCGGGTAGCTATGCTTCTGCAATACTTTCCCTACAGCGCTTACCAGTTTTTTCATGGAGCGGGCCTTCTCCCGAAGAGGCCCTGAAGATACTTTTCTGGATTTTGGTTCCTTGTTTTCGGTTTCCGCTTTCTTGCTTTTTGACATCATATTCCGTTTTTGAGGCCCTTGCAAGTTGTAACTTTTTGCCGATAAATTCAACTTATACGGCCATCAAAAAGTAAAAGCGTATTTTAGCAGAAACATCCTTGCCCTGAGCGGCATCTGGAATACCGACAGCTGATTGGAATTGGAAAAAACCTGTTTGTATACCCCTTGGTTGATCAGGTTAATGCCATTCAGCTCAAAATAGCTCCTCCATTTAGCAGGAGTATATATTACATTAAAATCTATGAAATGATTGGCTACCGGATTCTGTAAAGATTGTTTATACCAGCTGAATTTATAACTTACACCGTACAGCAACTGCTCATTTAAATTGTGCTGCCATTCTGCTTTTATTTTCTCAAAGTCTGTGCTGTTTTTAGTTACAGCACCACCTGATATTTTTTGTTCGTTTATAAATTTTCCAGCGTCTGCAGTAACTGAAACCGTTGCTTTACTAAATACTTTTCTTCTGACGCTACCGGAAAGATTGATGATATAGGAATGGTATGGTGAGATCTGGCCATTGTAAAAACTATTTCCTTTTTGCAGGCTCAGGTTGCCCGAAGCTGAGACATTGACAGAAAGAAAGAACAAATATTTTGAAAGGTTTGCATTCAGGGCATACCTGTCGGCCCTATTCTTAAAATCAATGGCCACCGACCTTGTAAGGCCGCTATCAAGGGTATACGCATTGATAAAGTTTTGTTTTGTCCGGTCATAGTTGAAACCCAGGTTGTAAAACAACATTTTTAACGGTTTTCTGTAAGCATACCTTAAGCCCATTGAACTGATGTCTGTTTTTGGCAGAGGGGCATCATTAAGATTAAACTGCCTGTAGTTCACCAGCATGGTTCCCGGATAAATATCATTGACCTGGCCAAATTCCGTCTGCCTGGAAAACCTGAAATTCGACTCTGCATATTTGCCTATCTTTTTGCGAAACTCTACTATGGGTTTAGGCAGGAACCAGGCATTTTTGCCAGACGCAGGTGGTTTTTGTCCGGTGTAATGAATAAAACTGTAAGTCGGACTTGCCTCTATGCTCAAAGAAGACCCTTTTTCGAAGAGGTAAATGGCCGAAACCTTACCAAAAAAGCTGAGATTGTTAAATGCAATGTCATTATTAAACTGGGTTCCTACAGGCCTTGTCACCTGGCTGCTGTCTGTTTTATACAGCCCTGAATTTAGTGTATTCCATTCGTAGGAAATCCCAAGGGCCCCAGAAAGGATAAACTGGTCAAATTTTGTTTTGTAAGTAACCGACTGGTTAATAAAAACATTCCGGGTACGTACCTGCTGGTCTAGCTTAAGGTACCCTATACTGTCATTAACAACGTTTTCCTGTATTCCTGGCAGAATGGTCAAAGCTTCATTTAGTTTGTAATACTGCAGCAAGGAATTATATTGAAGAATATTGTTTACGCCCAGGGCCTTAACCAGGTTAGTCTCGTTACTTAAGGACGAATAAGAGGAAGGCTGGTTTTGCTTAAAACTCTGCCCGTTCTGGGCTGTATTTCCGATTCGATCCCATTTTGGAAGATCGGCCCTGGTAACCGACCTTAAATATATTGAATTGCTGTTTTTCTCGATCTGGGCCTGGACTTGCCATTGGTTCAGCTTAAATGTACTGTTCTGTGCTTCATCGTAACTTATGGTATCTGCACCGGGCAGAAAATAATTCAGCAGGTTGTTAAATCTGTTTTTACGTTTGAGCTGAAGTGTAGAGATATTTAAGCGCAAAGACCAATCTGTTTTAAATTTGAACAAAGTGTTGATGTTTGCTGCATTGTCATTATTCATTAAATAATATTGCTCTGCAACAGCAGGCAGGGTTTCATTCTGCATCGAAATGTAAGGCTTTGGGCTCCTTAAATTGATTTCATTACCATTTACTGATAGCCCGATATCAGCATTTTCAGTTTCCAGGTTCTCCCCGATATTGTTTGTTTTGAGGTTATTGATGCCCTTCAGCTTTTGCTGAAAAATAAGGTTGTTCAGTTCGGCGCTGTAAGCTTTATTGCCTAAGCCAATATAACCAGTATTGATCGTCATGGTGCGGGCGCTGTCGGTCAGCTTAAGGTTTAAGGAAACATTATTCGCAACCACATAGCCGTTTAAGGCTTTTATAGGCTGGTCTCGTTCTATTACCTGTACCTGCTCTACAGCGCCAACAGGCACATTATTGGTGGCAAGCCTGTACTTACCGCTTAATAGGTTGTCCCCGTCAATATATACGTTGTCAATGCGCTTTCCATTGTAGCTGATGGCACCTTTTTCATCAACCTGTATACCGGGCAACCGGCCAATTAAATCGGCAATCACACGATCATTTTTATCCGTAAATGCTTTTACACTATATTTTAAGGTATCGCTTGACAGCAATATCTTGCTGTTCGATTTTATGACTACCTCCTGTAATTGCCGGGCAACCTTCTTTAAAGTGATCACATACTTTTCATCTGGGCCGCCTGCAAGCGGAACAATAGATTGCTGATAGCCCAAGGCCGTTATTTTAATGGATAGCTCTGTGCTGCTATTTTGATACCTGCAATTAAAAATACCTTTCTGGTCTGTTTTTTCAAATACAATGCCAGCACCATCTTTGTCCACAATGGTTACAGATGCACCTGCAACCGGATCTCCAATGCTGTCTTTTACCAGGCCACTGATGCTGGTCTGCGCAGATAACAGGGAGGTAGAAAACAGCAGATAAAAAATTAAAAACAGGCGTTTTACGTCCAAAACGGTAATCGGCTTAGTTTGTCAGTTCCAGCGGATAATTTACCGTAAACTTTTTACGGACTTTTTCCTGGGGATCTCCCTGCACGGTTACTTTATCTATTGATGTTTCAGTTCCGGCATATCCGCCGGCGCTCAGGCTTTCTTTATAGGCTTTTTCCATCCGGTTATAATCTGAATGGCTGGTAACAACGGCGTCCGAAGGTAGGTCAAGGGATATGTTCGCGGGGAGTGAGGTACCCAATGTGATTTTAGTGCAGGTAAATTTTATTCTCTGACTGTCATCATAGGCTTCCATAATCAGGCCTGGCAGGCCCTGCAATTTCCAGGGGCCAAAGCTTACGGGGATATCGGTTGTAAACCAGGCCGTATATTTCCGGCCTTTACAGATCCCGGTAGCCATCTGGCAGGTATAACCCAACAGTATTTTGGTCTCCTTTTCAATTTTCCAGTTAACCTGTTCCATTACCTCTTTGATCAGGTAATTGTTTTCGCTGAAAAACTTATTTATATAGACCGTTCTTTCATTTGCTGAGGTGAAGATATTTTCGGCGGTTGAGGGAACGAAAAGGCCCATATTTATCTGGTTGCTGCCAGCACTGGCGGCAGCTTCAACTTTTGACTTCAAAATGGAATCCTGCATTTGTTTCGTATAGCTGGTATACAAACTTCTTTGCGTATTAAATGCCATTTGGAAATCCTCCTCCCAGATACGGCCTGTATTCGTAGTATCGCGAATGTGAAAGAAATGATAGATTGCTACGCCTGAGGAAGCATCTGTGCTTTTTTTATTTTTATAGCTGAAGGAATAAAAGATGCATAACAGCAATGCAGATACAAAAAGCTTAAGGTAGTAAGGCATATATCTTAATTATTGATTTATAAATAAACCCCGGGCGGTACCCGGGGTATTCTGAAATAAAAGAAAGTCCGTTCTCTGTATGTCCTGAAGAGTGCTTAACTAGAAACAGCCGCCACCTGCATTGGCATAGCCACAGGCGTAGTTATAAGCTGTTTGTGCCATTGAAGCGTTAGAAACAGAATTTCCTGCAGATACCCAAACTGTTAACATCTGCCCGCAGTTGTCATAAAACTGAAAAGCCATTTGTCTGCGGAAGGCTGCTTTTTCGGTTTCAGTTTTCTTTGCTTCACTTTTGTTAAGGCTTGTAGCTTTTTTTACCTCTGCTTTTGTTACTACAGCAGCAGCTTCTTTTGGTGACAGGCCATTGGCAAATGTGCCAACTGCCATAAATGAGCATATTAATGCTATAAATAAATGTTTCATGATTTTAATTTTAATAGATAAATGATTGTTTTGTTATGCCCGAAAGCATGTTCTTATCTTGGGAAACAACCGTTTCCGGTAAGGGTGCTTTCTGCGTATGCATAAGCAGTTCCGTACAAATCGCCGTCGGTTGACCAGCTGCCGCCAGATACCCATACAGTCATCTGCGTACCGCAGCCGTCATAAAATGTAAAGGCCATCTGACGACGACGAAGCGTCTCTTTTTCGGTTTCACTTTCAACTGGCTTGCTGTTGTTTTCATTAGGAACTGTGCGCACTTCTGTTTTTGTTACCACAGGAGCCACTCCCTTTGGGTTTGCATCATTAGCATAAGCGCTAAATCCGATCACTGTACAAACCAATGCGATAAATAATTTTTTCATGACTTTTTTGTTTTTTGATAGATAATTGAAATAGGTCAGAACATAAGAGAATGGACATTGCTGTATTCAATGGTACAAATGTAAATTCAATTCGCAATAATTCAAAATTAATTCTCACTAGTGAGATATAATATTTAAAATCTATTAAGGAAAGTACTCCGTCTTGTATGTTTGTATACTTCATCTTTGGAAAGCAATGTTTTACCTTTACTGCAAGAGGAAGTAAAGAATGCAACGGCTTAGCAGAATCAGCACTGGGGATTCAATCTTATCAAAAGCTGATGCCAATACCTCAGATAGAAATAATGTTAAACGGGTTTATGTTTCAATCCCAGCGCTGTAAATCTGAACTTTACCATTTGCAAATTGTCTCAAATAACTCTTTGCAATCTCGCTACGGCAGCTATTGCCGGTACACAACACCAATACATTTTTAACAGCATCCACCACCTGGAGTGCAAGTTTGGCCAGAGGCCAGATTTATCATTTCAATTTTTTGCTTTTCGGCCGGAACACTACATTTATCTGGTGCTAAACAGGCGGTTTTCTTATTCATTAAAAGAAAATTCTCTCCGTCATACCCCAGGTCATACCTACCAATAGTTTGTGCCTGGTACTCTACCTCAATTTCCAGATCTTTCATTCCCAAAACTTTTTCCGAGAGAGAGATGATATGAAGTAATTTTCCTGCTTTTAAACGATGTTCATAATCATCCGCATCCCATAACTGAAAGTTCGCAACTTGTTCATGGCGCACTGTTCCTCCGCAGTCAATAAAGTCTTTTGTAATCACTCCTACCTCGGTTACATGGAAATGCTCGGGTACTGAACTCCCATTTTCCAGTTTAAAATTTACAGCTTCAGCCTTAGCAAGGATTTCTTTTATTTCTGATAATTTCATAATTTATCTATTTATAGTATTATTGCAATTTAACGATTGATCTAAACAAAAAAAGGTTAACAACAAGACTTTCCACCTTTATATCCGGCAAAAAATGCTCCTAACTGTCTCTCTAACAACTCCCAGGTTTTTGGATTGATGCAATAGCAGACGCTAACCCCCTCTATTGTTCCTTGTATAATTCCTGCATTCTTCAGCTCCTTTAAATGCTGAGAAATGGTGGCCTGCGCCAGGCCCAGTTCTTCGACAAGATCACCGCAAATACAGGTATTGGAAATTAATATTCTTTGCAGAATAGCAATTCGGGCAGGGTGTGCCATAGCTTTTAACCAGGTTGCCAGCTGGTTCTGCTCATCTGTAAATATTTCTGTTTTTGTAAGTCCCATAATTATACATCGCAATATTACGATATATAAAGTTCATTTCCAAGTAATAATTTATGTAATTGGGGCCGACTTTTAGACAGCCCCAATCCTTACTTACTCAGGTTCAGCCTCAAATTCAGTTCAAAACTACCATTGGTATAACCACTCAAAGCCGATGTTTGGGTGGTATAAGTGCCACTGATCAGGTATTTTTTTCTGAAATCCATCCCCAAACCAAAGGTTGCATTCTCTGTACTGTGGTACATGGCCAGTAAAAACACCTGTTTGCCCGCAATACTGAACTGCGAGCCGGCATCCCAGATGTTGCCAAAGCCCTTTACTCCCCTGTAGGCAACTTTAGGCTCCATGTCTATGCCTTCCGGCCCTTCGCTGAGCTTGATCTTATAGCTTACTGCTGTATAAAAGGTAGCCACATCGGCCAGTTTGATCACATCCTTTTTCAGCACGCTTTTTAGATTGGGTACCGAAGCCTGAATGTTCAGCTTATCCGAAGTGTAAGCTATACCAAAATCACCATCAAGGTAAGTTTTGCGGTCGTTGTACTGCCCCACCATAGGATCATTCGGGTTGCCATAAATGTCGGCATTTTCCAGCCTTTGGCTCATGAAACCCAGGGAAACGCCAAAGTGCAGTTTATGGTTGTTTTCGCTTAATTTCAGGTGGTACGCATAACTGCCCACTACCCTGGTTTGCCGCTGCAAACCTGCACTTTCGTTGTTAACAGCTAAACCCAGACCTACCTTACCAAAACCATAATCTGCTGTAAGGTTTTGCGTTAAAGGTGAGCCAGGTACATTGCTCCAGAGCTTGCGGTAAGCACCGTTCAGTTTCAGGCCCTCTCCTGCTCCAGCAAAAGCTGGATTGATGAGATACTGGTTGGTATAATATTGTGCCGATAGCGGGTTTAACTGCGCTTTTATGGTTGTAGTACTGATGGCAATTACAGCCATCAGCACAAGTATTTTAATAGTTATCTTCATTCTTATAATGTCTTTAATCATTTCTAACAATGGTAATAAAACCTTTAAATACCCTTGTTCTGTCGCCAAAATCAACAATGTAATAATAGGTTCCTTCATTTAGGGCTATGCCATTAAATGTACCGTCCCAGCTGTTATCATAACCTCTTTTGTTATACATCAAACGACCAGATTTGTCAAAAATCTTTACCTCATTGTTCGGATAAAAATCGATGTTGTCTATCACCCATTTGTCGTTGTATCCATCTCCATTAGGAGTCAGGATGTTTGCAGCCTTGATTTTTGCAAAGTCTTCATTTACTACGATAGTAACGCTTTGAGTTTGGATGCATCCGCTGACATTGGTAGCAGTTACAGTATAGGTGGTGGTCTGGCTTGGCCTTACCGTTAACACAGCACCATTGGTTGAACCAATAATCCCACTGGCATTTGCCCATACATAGCTGGTTCCTCCTATTGCCGTAAGTACAGCTGTTTCACCTTTGCTTAGGTTTGTACCCTTATCGCTGTTGATGGATACCACCGGCAACGCATTTACAGTAATTACAAAGTTGCGGCTAAAGCTATCTACCCCGCCATTGGCCGTGCCGCCATTGTCTTTTACGGTTACCGTAACTGTAGCGGTTCCGGCTACGGCACCTGCCTTAACGCGGTAGTTCAAGGTTCCTGTAGCACCGGTTCCGCTAACAGTGAGCGCATCAAACAGGTTGGCATTACTGCTACTTACTGTTAATGTTGTGGTTTGCGCGCTTTCTGGCCCCGCGCTGATGCCGCTTAAAGCTACTGTTTGCGCTGCTGTAGTAAAGCAGATGGTCTGATCGGCAATGGCTGCCAGTGTAGGAATCTCATTTAAATCACTTAAAGCTATGTTCAATACTTTTTCCAGGCTCAAGCCATATTGCGTAGTGCTTTTTACGCGTACACTATAGCTGGCTTTATTTTCAAAGTTAAGTGACGCTGCAGTATTGATCTTGTTGCCGCTGATCGCAAATAATGCATTGTCGGTATCGCCTGTGCCTGCAACCAATGTATAGGTAAAAGTGGCACTCGGATCATCTGAAGTACTGCTCAGGGCACCCGCATTGGTACCACTCGCACTGTTCTCGTAAAGGGTTATCTCTGCCAGACTGATGTTGGTTGGTGCGCCTCCTTTTACTTTAAGTGTACCTGCAACATAATTGAAACTATAGTTCGCTGCCGCTGCTCCACTTACCGTAATCGGGTAATCTCCTACCGGGCTTCCGATGGTAGCTGTAGTGCTTACTGTTGGTACTGTGGTCAATACAGCATTGGTTTCGCTGTTCACAAATCCGGAATAGCTCACCGTAAGTACAGGATTTGCTGTGCCGGCAAACCGCTCTTTGTTATCCGCGGCAATGGTTAACAGCGCCTTATTAACGATCAAGGTTTGCTGAGCATTAGCAGCCGCTTTAACCGTGGCATTTCCAGGCTGACTGGCAGTAACTAAAGTGCTTCCTGCTTTCAGAATGGTGGCGGTATTTCCGCTGATAGAAACCACTGAAGGATCAGCAGCGGTATAAGTTACGGCTAACCCTGCCGAAGAATTGGCATTTCCCAGGGTAAAGGCTGCACCACCATAGGTTTTAGCTGCTATAGCATTAAAGGTAATGGTTTGATTACCTTTTGGTACGGCTGCAACATCGGTACTTATTGCACTAATGTTACCGGCCTGGTCTATGGCTTGTATGCGATAATAATAAGTTGTACCATTGGTTAAACCTGTATTTGTATAGGTTGTGCCTCCCGCAGCAACTTCTGTTAACAGTATTGCCGGACCGGCAGTTGTACCGGCAAAGATCCTGTACCGGGCAATATCTGTTTCCGGATTGCCTGTCCAGTTCAGCACAACTTCCGCATCACCCCCTGTTGCAGCAAGCCCTGTCGGAACCCCTGGCGCCTTGGTGTCAATGGTGTAGTTATTGGAAATAGTAGTGCCATTACCGGTATTGCCCGCTACATCAATAATGCCTGTGTTGTCTAAAGTGATCAGGTTGCTGGCATCTTCTATTCCAGCTGCCGGCGTTAAAGTTGCCGTCCAGATAATACCACCATCTGATGAACTAAGGCCAGTTACCACAGCATTTTCAACACCAAGATCGGCAGTCGAAAAACCTGTAACTGCTTCACTGAAGGTAATGGTAACCGGTGTTGTTTCCCCAGCACGTAAAACCGCATTGGCTACCAAAACGCTTGCAGTTGGCCGCTGTGTGTCTATGGCATAATTGTTAGAATTAGTGGTCCCTGTACCTGCATTGCCAGCTACATTTTGCACTCCCGTGTTGTCTAAGACAATCAGGTTGGTTGCATCAGTAACGTTGGCAGATGGAGTCAAAGTTGCTGTCCAGGTGATGCCGCCATCCGTTGAACTTACAACGCTTAGGCCGCCGTTGGCAACAGTAAGGTCTGCATTGCTAAAACCACTAACCGCTTCGCTAAAAGTAATGGTTACCAGCGAGGTTGCGCCAGCGTTTAAAATTGTATTGGCAACAACAATTGTAGCCGTAGGGCGTACCGTGTTAATGGTGTAATTAGCCGAATTGGTAATGCCTATTCCGGTATTGCCTGCAAGATCACTAATCCCGGTATTGTTTAAGCTGATCAGATTGCTGGCATCTTTAATACCAGCTGTTGGTGTAAAGGTTGCCGTCCAGGTTACGCCACCGTCTGATGAGCTCACATCTGTCAGCGTACCATTGGAGATCGTAAGATCATCGTTAGCAAAACCAGTAACTGCTTCACTAAAGGTGAAGGTAACAAGGGAACTCTCTCCTATGCTTAAGGCATTATCTGCCAACACAATTGTTGCCGTTGGCCGCTGGCTGTCAACGCTGTAATTATTAGAATCAGTAGTGCCCGAACCTGCATTGCCTGCTAAATCCTGCACACCCGTATTGTCTAAAGTGATCAGATTGGTTGGATTCGTAATTCCAGCTGCTGGTGTAAAGGTTGCTGTCCAGGTAATACCCCCGTCTGATGAACTCACTGCGCTCAGCGTACCATTGGCAATGGTAAGGTCTGCATTGGTAAAACCAACAACAGCCTCACTAAAGGTGATGGTTACCAATGAAGTTCCTCCAATACCCAAGGCAGTATTGGCTACAATAACAGTGGCTGTGGGGCGTCTCGTATCAATGGCGTAATTATTAGAATTGGCAGTGCCCGCCCCAACATTACCTGCAGTATTTGTAACACCCGTATTATCTAATACAATCTGGTTGCTTGCATCAGTAATCCCGTTTGTTGGTGTAAAGGTGGCGGTCCAGGTGATGCCTCCGTCCAATGAACTTACTGCAGTCAGCGTGCCATTTTCAATCGTAAGATCGGCGTTGGTAAAACCGGTAACCACTTCATTAAAGGTAATGGTTACCATTGAGGTTCCTCCAATTTTCAACGAAGTATTGGCTACAACTATTGTTGCCGTAGGACGTACCGTGTTAATGGTGTAATTAGCCGAATTGGTCGTACCCGTTCCGGCATTTCCGGCAAGATCGCTAATCCCGGCATTGTTTAAAGTAATCAGATTACTGGCATCTGCAATACCGGCTGTTGGTGTAAAAATAGCCGTCCAGGTAATGCCCCCGTCTGATGAGTTCACCGCTGTCATCGTACCGTTTGCAATCGTAAGATCAGCGTTGGTAAAACCGGTAACCGCTTCACTGAAGGTAATGGTAACGACTGTGGTTTCTCCGGCAGTTAAAACAGGATCGGCAATAACTATTGTTGCAACTGGCCGCTGGCTGTCAATACCGTAATTATTGGAATTGGTAATACCTGAACCTGTATTGCCTGCTAAGTCCTGCACGCCTGTGTTATCTAAAGTAATCAGATTGGTTGCATCTGTAATGCCAGCTGATGGTGTAAAGGTAGCCGTCCAGGTAATCCCACCATCTAATGAACTCACCGCTGTCAGCGAACCGTTTGCAATTGTAAGATCAGCGTTGGTAAAACCAGTAACCGCTTCACTAAAGGTAAAGGTAACGAGCGAGGTTCCTCCAACACCCAAGTTGGTATTCGCTACTACAATGGTGGCTGTCGGCCGCTGTGTGTCAATAACGTAATTATTGGAATTAGTTGTGCCTGTCCCGGCAATTCCGCTACCATTTGTAACGCCGGCATTATTTAATGCAATTATGTTGGTTGGATCGGTAATTCCAGCTGTCGGCGTGAATGTCGCTGTCCAGGTTGTGCCCCCGTCTGAGGAACTCACATTACTCAATGTGCCATTGGCTACCGTGAGGTCAGCATTGTCAAAACCGCTAACAGCTCCGTTAAAAGTAATGGTTACCAGCGAGCTCTCTCCAATTTTTAATGCATTGTTGGCCACTACAATACTTGCCGTTGGCCCTGGAGGGAGGATCACATTGGAGTCTTTTACCCAGGTGAAAGCATCAAAGCCTACATACCGAAAATTACCTCCTAAGGTAATTTGAAGTTCATCAATAACGATATTGCTATAATTTTGCCCGTTCAGATTCGTCAAATCAATCAACGTGTAACCATTTGTTGAGCCTAAAGAGGTAGCAAACCCGGTGGTTTTGGTCTGGGTAAATTTGGTGATACCGCTTAATTTACCTGTAACCGTAAGCGTTCCCGCAACGTTCAGGTCCAAGTTGAGTGCAGACAAATACATCCAGAACCGGTTCACCTTAAAAAGGTTTGAGGTTGTCTTGATACTGAAAGATGGCGGAAAAGCAGAATCATTGGAATTATCAATATATCTGTTATCGTTAGCCACACCGTTCCATCCGGTACCAGGAAAGTTTCCCTGGATATCAAATACACTAACATGGGAAATAATATTAAATATAACCCCATTATCGGTAAAACTGGTTGAGCCATGGCTTTCTGTCTCAAATTGCTCGGTAGAGGTCTGTGCCCGAAGCGCTCCGGCCATAGCCAGAAAAACTATCAATAAGTAGTAAACTTTTTTCATTTATTTCATTTAATTAACAAACAGGGATTGAACATGCAGAAGTATTCACGATTTATATCGTATACAGGCATTAACTGGAATTAACAGGAAAGAGCGTATATTTCATAGTGATGAGCTAGATTTAACTACATCAAAAATATGTAAAAAAAAATTTGCCAATCAAGATAAATACAGCTTAATCTCAATTAAATATGTTTAATTAATTATAGTTTTATTTTACACAGTTCGGGCAAGCCTCGGAAGAAAAAGACAATAAAAAGCTAATATTCAAAACATTAGCCTACATAAAAAACCAGCTGCTTACGCAGCTGGAGCAGACCACATCGCACATGTAAAATTTGAGTTACATAGCAAGAAAACCAATCAAATGTGCTAGTAATCTACATGATAATCTTTGGCAAAACCTTTTCCGGCCCAGGCCTGTTTTGCAGTCCATGCTACAGGAGCGCCTGTCCAGAACTCATGATCTGCAGGCAGCCCTAATGGCAGGAACGATAATGTAGCCATGTACAAACTACCTGTAGAGGTATAATAATCGGCAATTTCGGGTTCATGCCCACAAAAGCCCAGCTGTAACCAACCATTTTTATCAAAAGTTCCTGGTGTTTCGTACATGTTCTGCTTTACCTTGGTGAGCGCGCAACGTACCTGGGCCGGTTTTATTCCTGCCGGCAGTTTTTCCATAAGGGACACCTGGGCCAGCACCTGAAACGCACCGGTTCGGTAAGTGATGGAACGCCCTATAGGCGGATAAGTTCCCTCTGGTGAGATCATACGCTCCTGCCCTACTGCATGCCGCTGCATACGTTTTAAGGCCAGATCATACACTTTTTGTTCCACCAGGTTTTTAGCTGCCATTATTGCCAGTGTATCTACCATCATAGAATGGATCACAAAAGAGTTGTAATAATCGAAGGCGTAATTGGGGCCGTCGCCATACCAGCCATCGCCTTTGTACCATTCGTTCAACATCTTAGGTCCTTCATTTAAACGGACAGTATCAGGCTCTTCGCCTATGGTAAGTAAAAAAGCTTCTGTAATAGAGCCAAAAAGCAGCCAGTTGCTTTTGAAAGGCTTCCGGTTTCGTAACGACTTGAAGGAAGTAATGATATTGGTTTTAGTTTGCGCTTCCAGAGGCTCCCACAATGCTTTAGGTGCTCTTAAAAAGGCTTGCGCCAAATAGGCTGCATCTACAATGGGCTGATGGTCTTTTGAAAAATTCAAAGCGTCGGCACTACCTGGCGTAAAACATTTATTGAGCCCTTTTATGGCCTCATTTCTAAACGATTTTCTTAAAATACCTTCTTTGGTTTCATCATCCGGTAAAGCCAGCCAGGGCGCAATACCTGCATAGGTACGGCCTACGGCTTCAAGATAAGTAACTGAAGGTGAACGGGAATCAAACGTAGGCGATTTTTCCAGAGGCATGTTTTTAATCAGCGTACCATTGGCCAGGTTATGCACTACCGGCCCTGCAATTTTATACAAGAGTTTATACCAGTAATCCCGATCGTTTTTTGCATAGACACTTGGTTCATGCTTTTCATCAGCCAATATTCTTTGGGGTATCAGTGTACCCAGTATCCCGGCAAAAGATAAGGCACCTATAAATTTTCTTCTTTCCATAGTTATTTTTTATAAATACCAGTTTTTGTAGCGCAACAATGCCTCCAGGTAATAATAATCGGCATAGGTTAAAGGTACATCTATTTCTGATTTTAAGGGCAGGGCACCGGTGCTATGCATCAGTAAAAATCCGCCGTTCTCTCCTTGCTTTGCCCTATAAACCGGAGATGACAAGGATGTCAGCATGGTCTCTGCTGCCGAAACATAGGTTTTGCGGTCGTTACCGGAGGTATACTGCCCAAGCTCCAGCAAAGCGGATGCGGTAACTGCAGCTGCCGAAGCATCCCTGCAGGTATTTGGCGTTGCGGGAACATCAAAATCCCAATAAGGCACCATATCTGTCGGCATGTTCGGATGGTTTAGTATAAAGCTGGCTATATGCTGGGCCTGTTTCAAATAGTGCTTATCCTTCGTAAAGCGGTACATCATTACATAGCCGTACAGCCCCCAGCTTTGTCCGCGGCTCCAGGCCGAGCTATCGGCTGCGCCCTGGGCGGTTCCTTTTTTCAGTACTGCCCCGGTATTCATGTCATAATCTACCACATGATATGAACTGTAATCGGGGCGGAAATGATTTTCAAGGGAAGTATTGGCATGATTGATGGCAATTTCCTTGTATTTTTTATCTCCGCCATTGTCTGTAACCCAGGCCAGTAGCTCCAAGTTCATCATATTGTCAATGATTACGGGCCCGCGCCATTTTTTACTCGCATTCCAGGACTGGATGACCTTTGCATTTGGGCGGTAACGTGTAATTAAAGATGCTGCAGCAGTGTCAATCGTTGGCCTGTAGGCTTCGTTTTTTGTAATGCGGTAGGCATTTCCAAAGCTACAGTACATCATAAAACCCAGATCATGGTTGCCGGTATAATGCTTTTCAGGCTCAAGAATGGCTAGCCTGCTTTCCGCTTCTTTAAGGATGTCAGGATCTTTAGTGTATTCGTAAATATACAGCAGCGCACCCGGGTAAAACCCGCTGCACCACCATTTGGTATCACTGGTTTCTACCTTATTGGTTTTGGCATAATATGTTTTGGGCATCCTATGAGAAGGTACATTTTTAGCAAGCACTTTATATTGCGTAGCCGCAAACCTGAATTGTTCATCAATCAGGCTCTTCATCTTTTCTCTGTTCTTTTCGGGTGGCTGCGCAAATGGCATCCCGCTTACCAGTAAAAAACCGGCAATAAGTATCAACTTTCTCATGTTTTATTTGTGTGTATTTCTTGCTTTATGTTTTTGCCTTGTCGTATGTATTGCCGCTACCCTTTTTTGCGTTAGGCTCCAGCACCACAACAAATGGCTTTCCGGCTGCTGTGTTTTTAAGGTGGATAAAATATTCTGTACCACTGATCTCTTCAGTATTCAGCAATTGTGCCGGCTGTGCCAGCAGATAAGATTTACCTATGCTGGTGTTAGCCGGTAGTTTTACCTTCAGCGCCCCTGAAACCGGAACATTAAACACAATCATATACAGCTTATCGGAACCCGTTTTTTTAGTAAAATAGCCCCAATCCTGTTTTTCCAGTCCGGCATATTCGCAGTTGTAAATGGCCTCGTTGTTGGTTTTCATCCAGTCTCCAATCTGAGCGGCAAGCTGTTTTTCCTCTTTCCTTATCGCACCATCGCCCTGCGGGCCAAAGTTGAGCACAAAATTTCCGCCCAGGGAAACACATTTGGCCGTCATTTCCAACAACTCGTTCGTGGTTTTGATGTGTCCTTTCCAGGCTTTGTTGTAACCCCATTGATTTTCAGGAACAGTCATCACACAATCCCAGTCGTTCCCATGCACATCTTCTATCTTATTTGGGATTTTACGCTCCCAGCCCTGTTCGTAATCGCCCATTAAAACCCCGTTCGAGTCAAAATGACGTTTTCCATTTTCATCAGCACGGAAGCGGCTGCCAATAATGAGACCAGGCCTCAGCTTGCGCATCTCGGTTTCCAGCTCATCAGCAAAGGCGGCCTGTTTTACCCAGGATTTGTCCCAGGTACCATCAAACCACAACCCTTTAGCTGTTGGGTATAAGGTAAGTAACTCCAGCAGCTGGTTGCGGGTAAACTGTTTAAAACCTTCAAAAGCGATGCTGTCTTCTTTGGTTTTGATGTCGTAACGCCAGCCGGGGTGATTCCAGTCCATCACCGAAAAATAGAGGATCACATCGATGCCTTGTTTGTCGTAAGCATCAATCAGGGGTTTCATAATGTCCTTTTTCCAGGGAGAGTTGGCCACCGTATAATTGGTGTACTTACTCGGCCAAAGGCAGAAACCATCGTGATGTTTGGTGGTAATGGTAACATATTTAGCACCCATCTGTTTGGCCGTTGCCGCCCATTCTTCAGCATTGAAGTTTACAGGATTGAACTTGTAAATAAGCGAATCGTAGGTAGATTTCGGGATGCCGTTCCAGGAACGGATCCATTCCGCCGCACCATTGTATTGTTTACCGTTCCACTCGCCCCCCGGGATGGCATACAAGCCCCAGTGGATGAATTGCCCCAGTCCATAGCCGCGCCATTTGGCCATTACAGCATCTGTACGTTTGCCAACGCGGTGGCTGCCGTGTTTCAACTGCAGCTTTTCCTGCCCATCGGCCTGCTGTGCAGAGAGTGCACAGCAGGTAAAGATGAACATATACAAGAAGGTTTTTATGTTTATTTTCATAGTTTCTATTTTTCCCAGTTTGGATTTTGTACCAGTTTGTTGTTTAACAGAATATCTGCAACAGGGATTGGAAATAAGTATGCCTTTGATTCATTGAATTTTCTTCCGTTCGGCAATGTCTTAAAATAAGGCAAAATATATCCCTCGGCGCTTAGGTAAATATCCCTATTTACCACCACTGCCGGAAATTGTGATTGAACAAATTTAATCCCCTCAACGGGTATATCTATAAAGCGCCCCGTCTTCCATCTCATTAAATCGTCCCAGCGGGTGTTTTCAAAAGCCATTTCCACCCTTCTTTCACGCCTGATCTCCCGAAGTAAGGGATTGATAACCCCTCCAGCATAATTTCTGTAAATGTCATCCAAACGGGTATCTGTAGGTTCGGCACCAACCGTAAGCCCAGGCATGCCTACCCTGCTGCGCAGTTTATTTATGGTCTGGTCAATAACCGACTGGTTAGCCTCTCCCAGTTCATATTTAGCCTCTGCATAGTTCAGCAGGATCTCTGCATAACGGAATACAGGCGCAGCCTGTTGGCCGCTTGTTACCCTGTCCCAATCTACCGGGCTGTTATAAAACCATTTGGCCAAACGGTAACCTGTAGGGCATTTGTTTCCGCTCATGCCCGGCAAATTTGGCAGGGGCGCATTATTGGCCCCCTGAATCGTGGTGCTGGCCAGGTTATAAGTTCCAAAATTTGCAATGGTTTGCGTTAATCTTGGGTCTCGGTTCTGCATTTCAGTTTGGATTGAAGTTTTGCCCTGAAACAACGGACTTGATGAAATCGGTTTACCATCTGTACATAGATACTCATCTACCAGATTGCGGGTGGCACCAAACTGGTGCCGCAAATTTTGTGCAAAATAACGGCTGAAGGCGGCCCCATAGGTAAGTGCCGCAGAGTACTCCCTCCATAAAATGACCTCAGTATTGCCGCGGTACGATTCTGTAGCAAAAAGGTTATTGTAAACAGTTCCAGCGTTTCCCTGTACCAGGCTGTATTTATTAAGCAGTGCTTCCGAGGCCTCAGTAGAATATTTGAGGAACTTGTTCGCATCCAATCCAAGCTCTGGGTGGTATTTCCTGAACGTACCTTCAAAAAGTCCAATTCTCGATTTCAGGAATTGTGCCATGTCTTTGTTGATGCGGTTGCTTTCTTCCGAACCTTTGGCAGGTAAACAGGTAATGGCCTTGTTCAGTATCATTACTACAGAATCCATAACTGCCGCACGCGGCGTTCTGGCCTCGTACAATTCTGGGGAGTTTACATTTAAGGAATGTGTTAACCATGGCACATCTCCAAATAATTTCACCTTATTAAAATAATCCCATGCTTTAAAAAACAGGATCTCTCCAAGATAAATATTTGAAGTGGCCTCAGGAATATCCGCGCGTTTATAATTGTCCAGAAAAAAATTAAGCTGTTTTATGCCTGTAAAATTCCAGCCACCCGATTCATTTGTTCCCGAAAGATGTGAGATATACTCATCTGTTCCAACCTTCGAATAAGTAAGGGGTGCCGCATTATCTGTAATTACATCCCCATAAACCAGGGTATTCACATTTACGCCCCAGGGCTGCACTGTTCCATCGGCAAAATCGGTTCCGAAACCAACAATATAAGTTGGGTAAAGGCTGTTGGCATACAGCTTTAAATCGTTTTCCGTTTTCCAGAAATTCTGGTCTACAATATTGTCAAGTGGATATCTGTCTAAAAAATCTTTTTTACAGCCCAGCAACAGTAAACCTGATACTATTCCCAGTATAAATATTTTGATATGCTTTTTCATCTCTTTATGATTTGAGTTTTAAAGTTGTCGATCAATTTAAAATGTGGCCTGTATACCCAACGCAAAGGACCTGATGATTGGATAATTCATACCAACCAGTTCAGGGTCAAATGTTTTAGGAACACTTTTAAATTCGAACAGATTATAGGCGGACGCTGAGATCCTTACTCTTTGCAGGCTAATCCTGTCGGTTAAATTTTTAGGTAAGGTATACCCCAGCGCCAGGTTCTTCATACGCAGGTAAGCTCCATTTTCGAGATACCTGGTTTGGACCTGCCTGTTTCTGGCTGCATTCTTATACGCAGGGTAAAAAGCATTGGCCCGGTCAGGTGTCCATGAGTTATTGTAAGTCTCATAAGTACCGGTTGTCCCTGCGCCCCAATACAGGTTATTACCTATCCATAGGTCTCTTTTCCCTACACCCTGTACAAACATATTCAGATCGAACCCTTTGTAACTTAAGTTCGTATTCAGACCAAATTGGTAGCGAGGGGTATTGTTCCCTATTATTTTTCTGTCGCCTGTATTACCAAGCGTATTATTCCCGAATGTGATTTCATTATCGCCATTGATGTCTTTATACCTTACATCCCCTGGGAACCAGGAAGCCTGTGCAGCTATAAGCTTTTGCGTTGGTGCTGTGGTAATTTCATCGGCCGATTGAAAAATGCCGTAGGTTTCATAACCCCATATCTCGCCCATTTTCTGCCCTTCGTACAAAATATCATCACCTATCCTATTAGCAGGGTTGTTGTCAAATTTCACTACTTTAGACTGATAATCTCCCAGGGTAAAGGCAAAATCGTAATTCAAACCAAATGCGGTATTGTTACTATATTTCACGATCAATTCCCAGCCCCTGGTGTCAATGGTGCCTGAATTGACCTGCGGTGATGCAGCACCAAGTACCGCAGGGAATTTTAAGCCGTCAGTAAGAATATCTGTAGTTCTTCTTCTGTACCAGTCAAAATTGATCTCCAGTTTTTTCAGCACGGTCAGGTCAAACCCAAAATCAATAGTTGTTGCGGTTTCCCAGGTTAAACTCGGATCAATCAACAAAGGAGGTGTAACACCTACCGGCCTTAATCCGCCCAGTAGGTAGTTAATCTGCGACGTCGTTCCATAATTGGAGATATACAGGTAATTCCTTACGTTCTGGTTACCCAAGCTGCCATAGGAAGCCCTTAATTTCAAGTCGTTTACAACAGACTTTATACCTTTTGCAAAAGGTTCTTCCGTTATACGCCATCCGGCAGAAAAGGATGGGAAGAATTTAAAACGTGTATCGGACGGGAATTTTGATGTTCCGTCGTAACGTCCGTTGGATTCAAATAAATACTTGCCTTCATAATTGTAGTTGAGTCGATAGAATACCCCTTGCACTGCCCAATGCGATTCACTGTCACCTACAGTACGCTCGCCCTGTGCCTGTCCAAGCGTTGGCACATTGTTGTTGATGTTATTGCGCCGCGCTGTCAGGTCCTGGTCTGTATACCATTCCTGGTTATAGCCAAGCAACCCTTGAAAATTATGCTTTCCCCCAAAGGTTTTGGTGTAATCTGTATACACGTTGATGGTGTATTTATTGGAATTAAAGTTGTACCGCGAAATGTAGTCGGGATTGGTATGAACAGTAGTTGTAGAATTTCTTGTATTTTCCAACCTTTCCAGCAGTGGCACAATGGTTTTCTGGATCATTCCATTGTTTAGGTACGACAGGTCGCCTTTTAAAGACCAGTTTTTTGTAAGCGTAAAAATTGGCGAGGCCGACAACAATATATTGGATTTATTTTCGGTATTAGACGAACCATAATCCATAAACGACAGGATGTTGTCGGTATATTTTGCCTTCACATTTAAAGATGCCGGTACATATATTGGCATGCTTACGTTACGCGAAGGTTCCTGAGACATGGCCGTCCACCAGCCTCCCTTACCCGAAGGGCTTACAGGCTCATGATAAGTAGAATTATTATAGGCAGTCCTGAAATCTATTTTAAACCAGTCGTTTACCTGTGCATTTACGTTTAAAAGCGAATTATAGCGTTTTAAATTATCGGTATTGATTTTATACAATCCGTCCTGGTCCTGAAAACCGAAAGAGCCATAGTAAGCTATTTTTTCTGATCCGCCCGATATGGTGAGGTTATGCTTCTGCATAGGCGAGTTTTTCAGCAATGCCTCATCATATAGGTTTACGTTGCCCCTCCATATGATATCATTAGTATTTTTTGTAGGATCTGCAAAATAATAAGGCTCATTGTTAACCGGGTCATCCATATATTCCTTTATCTTCTGCAGCTTCAATATTTCGTTTGATCCTGCCGAGACATTTTCTAATGCTGCTGCTTTAAGAATGGCATCCTGGATATCATAGGCGTTCAGCAGATCAGGTACTGCTGTGGGTGAACTCCACTGGAAAGAATTAGAATAGGTAACATTAGACTTACCCTTTTTACCTGATTTGGTTTTGATCAAAAGCACTCCAAAAGCGCCCCTTGCTCCATAAATCGCAGCGGAAGCAGCATCTTTTAACAAGGTTACAGACTCAATATCTTCAGGATTTAGTAGTGATGGATCCATTTCTATACCGTCCACAAGAATAAAAGGTTGCCCGCTTTGAAATTTGATCTTATTGCCATCATTGGCATCCTTAAAAAAAGACGTTCCACCCCTTACGTTGTAACTTGCCGACGTGTTAGGGCTTCCGTTTGAAATGTTTACATTAAAGTTTGGCATCAAGCCTTGAAGCGCCTGGCCTAAACTTGAAGTAGGCCTGTTCTCAAGCATTTTTGAATCGATCTGGCTTACAGCGCCTGTTAGATTGGCTTTCTTCTGAACACCATATCCTACAACAACAACTTCTTCAAGTGCCTTCTTATCGCTTTGCAATGTGATGCTAAGGTTTTTACTACTAATGGTTACTTCTTGCTGTACAAAGCCAACGCTACTTACAATTAATGTAGCTGTACGATCTTTAACGACTATTGAGAACTCACCACTTGCATTTGTACTGGTTCCGTTTTTAGTTCCCTTTTCCAGGATACTGACTCCAGGTATCGGCAATCCATCTTCATCTTTAACTGTTCCTCTGACAGTTTCCTGCAAAACGGGTTTCAGCATTACTACTACCCTGGAAGAAGCTCTCGCCAATGTTATGTTGCACGGCAAGATGCCCAGCAACAGGATCAGCACCGGGAATCCCCAGCGAGATTTTGAACGGTTAAGTTCATTGAGTACATTTTTTTTCATACCGTTTAGTTTAGGTTTGTTTGTCCTGTCAACTTTACATCGTTTAAGCTGGTTAAGCTTTAATCTTTAACATGCCCCCTGCAGGTCTTAAGATATATGTGGTTGAACTACTCAAATCTGGATGATTATTCGTTTAAAAAAGATGAATATTCTAAACGTTTGGGTAGAAAAATCATGAAAAAACGCCCTTTTTAATTTAAAATCTCTCTTTTGTGTTATCTGCCTTATCCAGAACAATCAAACCCAAGACAAGTAAGACGTCCAGAAAAGTTAATACAACAATATACCATTGATAAGCTTCCATTGGTTACAGAATTTAGCAGGCATGTAAGTACACGCCTGCCTTGATAATTAAGATTTTATGTTCATGATTTGATTTAAGGAACATCTGCTGATTTCATAGTCCTTATTTTTTGATTTACACCATCACCATCAGCAATGTAAAATATACCAGTATAAGGATCGTAGGTAATACCAACAGGCCCTGCAAACCTTGCAGCAGCAGCTGTTCCATCTACATACCCTGCAGTTGTACCTCCGGTAAGTTTTTCGAAAGTAGTGGCATTTCCATCGGCTTCGGCCAATATTTTAGAGATGTAATGCCCACCCGTATTGGCAATAAATACCTTATTAGCCGGGCTAACGTACAAGCCTCTTGGCGAGGACATGTTTGTTTTGCCCATACCCAGTATTGTAACATTGTTATCAGACAGGCGCACTTTACTAATACCATTACCGTTCCAGCTGGCCACATATACAAAATTACCATCGGCGCTCATCCTTACTCCCCATGGGATCTGGAATTTTGCGGCTGTCCCAACACCTGCGGCCATTCCGCTGGTAGAACCTGCAAGAGTGGTAACCTGGTTATTGGCCAGGTCGATCTTCCGCAGGCGGTGCCCGCTCCACTCCACCGTATACAGGCAATTGCGAGCCTGGTCATAACAAATGCCCGCAGGCCTGTTAAAGGTAGCAGCAACACCAGCACCATCAAGCGAGCTTGCGGCCCCACTGCCAGCGATGGTGCTCACCGCAGCAACGTAAGTATCGTTTAAAGTAATTTTGCGTATTTTGTTACCTCCCGAAGCGGCGTTGTCTGTAACATATAGATTTCCACTGGCATCAATAGTAATGCCCCATGGTGCATTAAACTGAGCGGAAGCCCCGGCACCGTCAACTGTTCCTGCCGTACCGTTACCCGCCAGTACGGTGGTATTTCCAAAACGGTCTACCCGCAATATCCGGTTGCCACTGCCCTCGGTAATGTAACGATTGCCAAACTTGTCTGTTACAATATCCTGGGGCTTGTTCACGCTGAGTTCATTGTTCAGCTCCAAAGTCCCTACCTGCAAATTGGTCAGCACGGGCTCCGGATATTTGGCAGCACGTAAACTGATTGGGAAATCTACACTTACCAGACGGGTACCCGGGTTGGTGACATTCATAGTTTTGTCGGCATAGATCTGATCTCCCGTCACTGCCAGCCTGAACTCTTCGGCATTCTGGATGTTCAGTTTCAGTTTTCCATTGGCTGCAATTACATCTGTAAGAAAATCAGTAAACGTTGTTTCGCCTCTTTTGCGGTAGCTGATCTTTACCTGGGTACCAAAGGCCGCCCTCTTATTGGCAGCACCATATTCGGCACAATACAGATTGACTTCCATGGCTATTGGTTTCATTTCTGTTTTCAATTTGGCCGCAGCCCCTTTGATACTGGTAAGTGATACCAATGCCGTATCCGGGAAATAAGTCATCGTATCGGCAATGGCAACCCGCACTTCATTCGGATAAGGCAGCGAAACCAGCAATTTACCAGCGTTGTCTACATTTTCCGTTTCTGCGCTGCCCCATACTTCCTGCCCGGATGCCTTTCTACTGATAGAAACGGAGATACCGGAAAGTGGCTGTGCAGTTTTGCTGTCGGTAACTGCTATATCAAGCGGCCCCATACCAAACTTCGGACTGGAATGCAGAACAACCTGTGCCCCCTTGCTGTCTATGAACTCCAACACCTGCTCAGCCTTGTGGTAGAAAGCCGTATCTACTTCAATTTTAAAGATATTGGGGTATGGATAATCAAAACTGGCCTGGCCTTTCCGATCGGTCCGGATGGTATCTACCTTTAAAAAGTCTCCTTTTGGCGAAATTTTACGGCTGATGATCACCCTTACGCCCTGTGCAGGTAATTGGTCGTCATCATTGATTACGGTAATGCCCAAAGGGGCCCTTGCTATATCATGTTCCCTGAAAGCATCGGTGGTCAGCTTTTTGCAGGCAGCCATAGAAAGCAACAGCAGGAGGAACGGGAGAATTTTATTCAGATATTTCATATCGGCTATTTAATAAATTCAGATTCAAAACTTGACAGGAACACCTGGCCATCCAGTTTCCATTTGGCATCAATGGTTACACCAAACCAGTAGAAGATTTGTGAAGTAATATCGGTATTGCGCAGTGCAAACTGTCCAGGCAAAATAGGACTTGGTGCAGTGGCACAAACCGGTTTTTCCAGAAAATCCCAGACATAATTTCCGGTCAGTATCAAATCTTTACCCTTTGCCTGCGGGCTGTAGTTTACAAATTCTGCCAACCCATCGTTACATGGCCAGTAACCGATCAGGTTATTGTAGTAGGCATCTGTTGGACTTACACCATCAGCACAGGCATCTTCCAGAATTTTGCTGTCGGGAAGGGCCGTATTCCATATCCGGATATTGGATACTGATTGATTGGTATTGTTCCCGAAACCAGATTTCCATCCTGCAAAAAGTTCTGCTGGCGAAACAATATCTTCGCCGGTGATATCCATTGGTGCAGAAGCCTTTACACCATCCTGATAAATGATCATCATACGTTTGGTGCCCTCCATATAAATTTTTGCTGCCAGGGTATACCATTTATCGGTTACCATCTTAGGTGGTGCCGCAGCACCCAGATCGGCCGAAGTAAGTGTTTTATTGGCCCCTCCTGTGGGTCCCCTTCTTACTACAAACCTCCAGGTACCGTTGGAGCCGTTATGGATGAACCACCATCCCGGGTTGGAGTTGGCCGGACTATTGGACTTAAAAAAGATGGTTGAATTCTGTGTTCCAAAGGCATATATCCTCAATCTGAACTCTATTGTATAACTGCCGGTTGAACCCAGATTATACAGGTCGGCGTTAGTTCCTGCAAGCTTTGCCGTTATCGCACCTTCAGTAAACTTCACCCCATCAATCGCCACTGGGGGCACAATTTCCTTTCCTTTAAAATTGGCCGAATAGTACAGGCTAAAGATGTTCCTGTCACGTGTCCTGTTGGAAATTTCGCCATAGCCCGTTCCTGTGCCCCCGTGGTTGGAGGTCACAATAACCAGCCACTCTTCGGCAGCATAGGTTTTTCTACCTTTAATGGCATCCAGCATTTCACCGATATAACCATCTGTTTTCAGGACAGCTTCTTTGTACTGCGGAACATTTGGAGAGAAACCAAAAGTGGTACCAGCCTTAAGCACATCGCCGAAGTTTACAATAACCAGGTCATTACTCAGCCCCTTCAGTTTCACCAGTGCCGAATCTTTAACTTCAGCATCAGTCGCTACTTTTATCGGGTAGTCGGCATAAACAAACATCTTGTTGTTCAGGGGTGCCCAGGTCGTAATTCCGGCCGAACGCCTGATTTTACCCGAAGCCTGCAGCCTTTCGATCAATGTAGGATAGGAAGTAGTGGCGTCGTGCTCATGGCCATCGCCCCCGCTCGGCACTTCAAAAGTATCGTCTTCGATGCCATGTTTACCTACCCCAACTCCAGTCATGATGTTCTTCCATGTTCCCGCATCGCTGGGAATAAAATCGGCCAGCGCATCCCATGAATATTTGCTGTTGGCCAACATGGCGGTTATTTTTGGTGGCGCAATGGTTTTGATATCGGTACCGGTAGCACCATCAATCACCACCAATAACACTTTTCTCTGTTTTTTAATGATCTGCTGCTGTTCTTCGTTTACAAAAGGCGGATCAAAATATTTTTTACAGCCCTGCAGGCACAGCAGCGCCATCACAAAGGCGGCAAGCATAAGCTTTAGCTGTCCTGCTGCCGGATAAGATTTAATATATTTCATTTATCTGTTTCTTAATGGATAATCAGCCAATGGTTATTTAGTCGGATCAAACAGCCATACCTGTTCTGTTAAAAGCGGGTATTGGGCTGCTATCTTGTTTTTGGAAACACTGCTCACATACAATCCCCATTGTTTCATAAAAGGTTCCATGTCCTTCTTGGTAAACTCCGATAGCCTTTCGTAGAAGAAGTCGACCTTATCCTGTTCGTTGTTGGCACCAAAGCGGGCCATACGGGCCTGGGTACACAGGTAGGTCATAAAGTCGAACCCATATCTTTCAAAGACCTGGACAAAAATCCCCATGCGGGCGTCAAGACTTGCAGATGCAAATTTTTTGTTTGCATCCACAGGTGTCGTAAAGGCAATTACCCCAGGCATGATCTCCCTGTACTTGGTATGTTTATAACCATGACGGTTGGTAATTTTAAAAGAGAAAAGGTTATTGGATACCTCACCCAGTTCAGACCAGCTCCAGGAATTCCCCATTTGCATGTTGTGCCCCAGTTCATGGTAAGTACCCCAGTTTGCGCCTACCACCTGGTCAATGGAAACGGCCTGCTTAAAATAAGCATCGGTGGCCATGGCCACCACCGGGTAACCCGAGTGCTGGGCACCAACTGAAGGTTGGATATCGTGCACATCGCGCCATGGTAATGTTGGGTTTCTGTTACGCACATCTGTAGTAGTTTCGGATAAGCCATACCATTCCCAATAGCTATGCAGGATTTCATCATCCCAGGCAGTCATGAGTGCAGTAGGACTGGCAATAGGGAATTTCGCCAGTTTATTGGTTGGTAAAGTAAAAATGATCCTTTTGCCCCGCAACTCAAACCAGGGCACGGTAGTTTTGGCGATCATGGCTTTCCACTCAGCATCGGTGGTTTCACCAAGCACAAAATCAGGCGATTTTACTGCTCCGGTAAACTTCAGCTCTACTTTGCGGCCCATCGATCTGGACGGGATAATCCAGATGGTACCTCCATACAGGTTACGCACATAATTGGTACCCGGAAAAAGCTGCACCCTTGTATAAATGATGGGTGCACGCTGAAGTGGATCTTTACCGGTAAGGTTATCGTTATGGGCGCCTACCTGTACCTGCAATCCGTAGGTATCGGAAGGTAAATTAATGATGATGAGTTCACCAGCAGGTGCATACAAGCCGGTACTGAAGTAACCACCGGGAGCTACACTGATCCTTAAGTCACTTGACTTTACCTGGACGTAGTCGAGATCAAGTGTAACCTTATAGCCGCTGAGCCGGGGCTCGGCAATATCTACCAGCCCGGGAAATGCCCTTGCAGCATTGAACTGCGATTTGTCTATTTTACTTCTTGAAGTATCCAGCACAAGATCGAAAGTATCCACAGGGTGGTTTCCATCAGTTGTGCCATCAGGATGATGAAGACCGTAGTTCTTGGTGCAGCCGATCATACCGCTAAGCAGGACCAGCAGGGTCATGCAGTTCAGTAAATTTATCTTTCTCATTGTTCCTGCGTTTTAAGGTTTAACATCTTTATATACCGGGATCCAGGTTTTGCCATCCAGCCCGAGGTTAATGGTCTTGACATTCATCCAGGCATAAATGAAGCTTGGAATATCGATCCCGTTAGGAATACGGGTGTAAATGTCATCAGCAAGGTCTACACACAGCTTAGGGGAATAGTCGCTAAAAGGCACCCATGCATAACTTTTTTCGAGGGCGAAGTCATTCTTCGAAGGGCTTTTATCCTGAAAGATACCACGTACACCATCTGTGGCCGGCCAGTAACCAATCAGGTTGTTGTAGTAAGGATTACTGCTTTTAACCGCTGTTTTACAGGCATTGGCAGCAATAAACTCGTCAGGAATAGCTGTATTATAAATCTGAATATCAGCAATGATCTGTTCTGTTGTGTTACCGAAACCAGAGCGGAAACCAGCTACCAGGTCTTCATTGTTGTTCACATTCCTGTTGGTAATGTCAACCGGGTTAGGATAAGCTTTTACACCGTCCTGGTAAATCATTACCCAACGCTTGCTGTTCTGATTGTAGATCTTGAAGCCCAGAGTATACCATTCGTTGAGCTTTAGTGGCGGCTGATTGGAAACCATAATCGACGCAGGCAGCCCGCCTAAACGCCAGTTCCCATCTACACCCGAGTGGATCACCCACCAGCCTGTGCTTGAATTTGCAGGGCTTGCACTTTTAAACAGAATAGGTGCATTTCCTGAGCGGTTGGTTGGTGTTGATTTGTCCATCAGGTAAGGAAAACGCAGTACCTTTAATTTAAACTCAACAGTAAATTCTCCGGTCGTACCAAAGTTGTAGGCTGCAGCTTTGGCCGCAGGCATACGGGCTATGGTATCACCATGCAACACAACTCCTTTTTCTTCAAAAGGCAGTTCCATTGTATTTGGCCTCGCATAGTACTGGAAAGAGAACCTCGGATTGTAAAGGATGGCAAAACTATTCAGCAGCGGTTTGCTGAACAGCGTACCATCGTTTTGTGCAGGAGGTACAGGAAAATTCCCTCCCTGATTAGAAGCCACGATCACCAGCCAGTTTTCTTTTTCATAGTCCGGCCGTTGCTTTAAGGTATTGATAGCTTCGCCGATGTAGGTATCCACATTCAGTATGGCACCGCTGTATTGAGCCACGCTACCATCATAGCCATATTGTTGTCCGGCCCGGTCTACACTGTTGAATTCGGCCAGAACAACATCTGCCCTGACATTTTTCAACTCATTGACCAGCGCATTTTTTACCGCGACGTCATCATTGCTAAAATTCTGGTTTACATCGGCATTGCTCACCAGGTTCTGGCTAAATGCAGGTGTAGAAGAGAAGGCCACAGTGCGCAGGGCAGCATTATTTTGTTTCAGCTGTTTAAAGAACATGGGATAATTCGTCAGATTATTCCCGCTGAAATCGGCTTTGGTTACCTTATGTTTTATCTTATTGAAACCTGTCAGCATATCAGCCCAGGAGGTTGCAGACAGGCCATTCTCATCGCTCACCCCATTAAAAGTTTGCAGGGCATTTTCGCTGATGGCAGTTAAGTTAGGCGCCTGTATGGTGTTGATCACCGTACCCCTGGCACCATCCACAATGATGTAAAGTATTTTGGGTGCTTTATATCCCGCAAGACTGTCGGGCTTTAAAGTCAGGTCGAGCCTGTTGTCAAAATCCTTGTTGCAGGAAAGCATGGTAAGCAGTCCCATTCCCATCAGGAACATTTTAAGTCCTGATTGATATTTTTGATATAACCTATGTATTTTCATTGCTTGTTTATGGTTATGGACGTAAAATGAACCGTACTATATTTCCTACTGTTTTATTGTCGAATTTGGAGATGTATCCTACCATGACCACCGCAGGAAAGCCCAGCGGGGAAGTGGTCTCATAAATATCATTGAGGAAGCCAACGAACAGGCCTGTGTTGTTGTAGCCCTGTGCCAGGCTACCGTCTGGGTTCAGGATCATAAAGCCCTGCCGTACCACGCCATTGTATTTTTCAAATGATCCGCTCACAATGATCAAACCACTGGAAAGCTGAGCAGAGAAACTCACCCCTCCGCCTTCAATGGTCCCTGGTTTAAAACCTTCGTTCAAAGAGCCGTCCTTATTGAGCATGACCACTCCATTGGCCGGTTTGCCATTAAAGTTTTTAAAAGAACCTGAAACCATAAACTTTTCGGTAACAGCATTGTAGCGGATGGCAGAGATACTGCCATCGGCCCCTGTTCCTACCTGGAATGTAGGGTCAATGATACCATTGTTGTCTACACGGGTAATGTAGTTGGCCGCTTTGCCCTGGAAACGGGTAAAACTACCAACAATGATCACCTTTCCATCATCCTGCATATAAGCATCTATAATGTCCCCGTTCGGGCGCTCATAACTGGTACCTGTGGCAGCGTTGAAATTGTAGGTCTGGTCCAGTTTACCATCGGCATTCAAGCGCAACAGATTGTACATCTGGGTATAGCCCAACACTTTATTGTCGCGCGTAGATCGCTCATAAAAATGCTCATAGTAGTTTGTAAAGCCGCCTATAACAATGGTTTTATTGCTGTAACTGAAAAGTTTACTTACCCCACCTGCCACTGCGCCATTAAATGCAGCGACCGTATCAAAGCTGTTCTTTGGGATCAGCGGGGTCAGGTTAACTACTTCAACAATAGCCGAATCCAGAGAACCGTTGGTATTTAAGCGGGTAATGTTGCCAATGCTTTTGCGTTTGTTGTAACTGTTGAACACTCCCCCTACCATGTATTGTCCGTTGCTTAGCCGCAGCACACTGGTTAACGAACCATTGGGCCCTGCCCCTGTAGCCAGTGAAGGCAGGTACTGTCCATCAGAAGAGGTTAAAGCAATTCCATTAATGGGTTGTTTTGCCGATGCATTTTTTTCAAAATCCGTAAAGCTGCCTACCAGCATAAAGTTGCCGTTTGGGAGGCGCAGGATCTGGCTGATCATGGAATTGGCACCTATAGCAGCCTTAAAGGTGGGATCTATACCTGCCTTGCCCGAAACGGTAAACTCTGGGCCGAAAAAGATCTGCCCATCTATCACAATCGTTGCCCCACCGGAACTTGCACCCGCAGGTACTTTTACTTTCACACTTTTATCGGTAATCTCAAGTATGCTGGCTTCAGTTTGGTTCATATAAAACTTCAGCTTATCCTTATAGGGCAGCAGTCCCGAGATCTGATATACGACCTCAGCCCCACTGTTGCCGCTGGCAGGTTTGGGTAATTCATTGGAGAACCTTACGCCCAGCGGCTCCTTTCCCCCCGCATAGGGATCGGCCTGCAGGTCTGTTGCTTTTTTACAGGACAGGCCAAATGCCATCATGCTCGCCAGGCACAGCAGGTACCATATCCTGGTATTTCTGTTTTGATTTTTCTTATTGATGTTAATCTGCATTTTCTGATCTCCTATACCTTTACTTTCCAATTCCATTTTCAATTGCCAGGTTTATAAAATTGAATGGGCTGAACCCAAAGAAATGATTGGTAAACCTGAGTGCATGTACAATTCCATTATCCGGATTGATATCTGATGAGGCCACCGGTGCATTGATCCAGAAACTTTTGGGCTTTGACAGGTCCGGGATATACGAGATCATCAACTGGCGGTACCCCGCGTACTTGATGGTTACGCGGTTTTCTGCAGGCCCGTTTACGGCATCATTAAAAATTACACCGATATTGAGCGGCCTGTCGTTATAAGAGGTATAGCCCTGCCCGGAATAGGTGTCCAGCGCCAGCGTATCTACCTGCCGGTAGTCTTTCAGCCGGTTGGTACCTTTAAATATGTACATAGATAGCATCTCTTTCCATACTTTTGGTTTTACTTCGTCCAGTGTTTTGATGGTATCGCGCCCGGAGATATAGAGATAGGCATTCAGCAGTTTTACTGTTGCGCCTATAGAAGGATCGGGCGGTGCAAAAAAGGTGATGTTCTCCTTTTTGAATACGTCTTCCATTCCCGCCAGTTTGATCACCTGTACCAGGGTATCAAAATGCAGGGGTTTGGATTCCAGGTACTGCATGATGCTGCCATTGAACTTTGGATTGGTTAGCCCGGTATCAATGTAATGGTCTTTTTTACATCCCATGGCAAAACACAGCGCTGCTGCAATAATGACAAGACATGCTTTGATGTGGTTTATATTTTTGTTCATAGCTGTTTCTTAAATGAAGCTTATTGCCAATAGTTGTTTAAAGTCATGTATGGATTGTTCTGCAATGCTTTCTTATCGATCGGCCAGGTCCATGCCCCGGATATAAAAGCAGAATAAGACATTGGCCTGAAGGAGAAGTTCGGGTCCATAATGCGTTTGGTACGCACCAGGTCATAATAATAATGTCCTTCACCCATCAGTTCCTTACAGCGCTCGTAATAAATAGCATCCTTGATCTTTCCCTCGCCCGGATTAGCAGGGAAAGCATCCGCTCCTGCCCTTGCCCTGATTACATTGAGGAGGGTTTGGGCACCTGCATCATCACCCATTTCAGCGCGGGCTTCTGCATGCAGCAGGATCACATCTGCCAGGCGGAAGATGATCGGATTATCGTCATCACCTTGTGTAGGCGCTGATCGGTTAAAAAACTTGTAAATAATGGCCTTACCGGTCTCATCATAAATATCGGCCTGATCAAACCAGATGGATTTGCGCTTATCTGCCACTGTTTCCGGGTAAAGGGTACGCATATAGCTTGAGCGGTAGGCCAGCTCACTTACCGACCTATCTGTAGAGGTAAGGAAAGGCAGGTGTGCCACGCTGTTGGAAAATTTATGCCTGCGGTCTACGCTGACCTCACCATAGTTACTGCTCAGCTGGATCTCAAAAAGTCCTTCCTGCGAACGGCCAAACATCACCAGATAGGTTTGTTCAATTGGCAATAAGGCGTAGGCACCCTGTTGCTTCATGCCAATTTCCTCGATCTCCTTTCCGAGCTCATCTACTGCTTTATAATATTCCTGGGAATTGAGGTTGTCAAAACCGGCGCACCACATATTGAGGTGCATCATCAGCGCTATAGCACTACCTCTCATTGCTCTTACCGCCCGATTTGCCGGATCTTTATAAGTCCAGGGCAAGTCTGCTTTTACTTTGTCAAGATCGGCAATACAGTTTTTAAACACGGTAACCATATTGGTACGTGGCAAGGGGTCCTGGTTGTAAGCATTGATGTAATAAGGCACATCGCCATATAGTCTTACCAGGAAGAAATAGGCCATACAGCGCATAAACACAGCCTCAGCCCGGTATTGTTTCCTCGAAGCCTCACTAAAGGCAGGGTCCTGTACGCGATCTACTTCCTTGTACAGGATATTGGCCGACTGGATCACTTTATAAAACGGTGTCCAGTTGGGAATGATGTCATAACGGGCACGGGCCTGGTACCACTCCAGTTCGGCATTATAGTCGGGCCTGGTCCTGGTGGCATCTGCTGCCAACGTTTTTTTCACATCATTTGCCGCCATATAATCAAAATCATAGCGTTTCGGAAATGTAGATCCGGCTTTTGCATAACTGTTGCGGAAATCGCCTATGGCCAGCAAAATGTTGGACATGGTTGCCGTACGGAACAGCCGGTATACATCCTTGGTAAAATCTTCGGCATCTTTAGCCGTTTTCCAGTAGTTGTTGCCCGACAAGCTGGTTACGGGTTCAACATTTAAAAACTTTTTACAGCCCGGATTTGCGATCAGCAGCACCAGTAGAGGGATTATGTATAAGATCTTTTTCATCTTCAATTTCATTTAGAACTGTACGTTAAGACCGAGTGAATAACTGCGCCTGCTCGGATAACCTTTAGAATTGTCGCGCCCCAGGTCTGTCACATTTTCAGGATCTGGCCCCGAATAGTTTGTGAAAGTATACAGGTTGTTCCCGGTACAGTAGACACGCATAGAAGTAATACCCAAACGTTCAGCAAATTTCCTGTCGAAGGTATAGGCTAACGTAAGGGTGTTGATTTTCAGATAAGAGCCATCTTCCTGAAAGAGCGTCTGGTCAAACCTGAAAGGCGCATAGGCACTGTAGCGCAGAAAATCGTAAGGATTAGGGTACATAGAAGCATCCCCTGTAGCTTTCCAGTGCTGGTACCTGTCCAGCGGCACCAGGTTTCCCTGTTCAACCGGATTGGCAAAATTCTGAAACTGTTCTGCCAGCGCATTGTTCAGGATATCCCTTTTTAAAGTAAAGGACATGTTGAGGTTGGCAGAGTAATTTTTATAGGAAATGAAGGAAGTGATACCCCCGGTAATTTTAGGAAAGGAGTTGCCTGCAATCACCAGGTCGCGTTCATCCAGAACATAATCGCCGTTAATGTCCGCCCAGTACGGATCCCCACCCTGGAAATAAACCGTGTTTGTACCGTTTGAAGTCCGGTACCTCAGCCCGGTAACAGGGTCAACCGCAACCTGGTCGGTCGTGGCATATACCCCTTTGGTATTGTACAATACGTTAGACAAACTGTTACGGCCCAGGCGGTACAGGATGTGCTGACCGGTGTTGGCATCCTTTAACATGATGGAACGTACAGCATCCGGCAGACGGGTAAGTACATTTTTATTGATGGCACCGTTTGCAGATATTGTCCAGTTTACCGGGCTACTCTTGGCAAGCGGACGCACAGTAAGGGAAAGTTCGTAACCATAGTTCACCAAGCTGACCTCGTTGGTCCTGATCTCCTCAAAGGCATTGTGATCTGCCAAGGCTTTAGTCCGCAACTGATTATCTACCATTTTATAATAGGTATCAAAAGTCAGTTGATACTTACCTTCCATAAGACCAAGGTCGAGCCCGGCGTTGAACTGTGTGGTAACCGTTGGTGTCAACAGCGTATTGGGCAATTGTTTGTAGCCAATCCCGATAGCCTGTGAGCCATTGTAAGAACCGCTGTAGTTATAGGAGCCGAAGGCATCGAATACATCGCCAACGGGCACAATGTTTTTGCCCCAGCTGCCACGCAGGGAGGCGTAATCAAGCCACTTTGCTTTTTCAAACCACTTTTCCTTATTAAAGTTCCAACGTAGGCCAACTGATGGATTTTTAGACCAGGGTACATCAGGTCCGCTGCTCGACACACCATCCAGGCGGTAAGAAAGGTCTACCACATATTTTTTGTCGAAGTTATAAGAAAGAGAAGCAGCAAGGGCAGCTGATCTGGAATCCGCATAGCTGTTCAATACCCCTCCTTTTGACTCCCCGGCATTGAAGCCACCGGGTCCCTGGTACTGATCGTTCGGCGTACGCACCTGGTTGATCACATGCGCCTGGTAATTACGGATGTACATTTCATTGAACAGAAAGAAGCTCAGGTTATGAAAGTTGTTGAAGGTTTCGGTGAAGTTGATCATGTTCCGGTTGTACAGCGTGCTTCTCCTGTCGTTGTAGCTATAAAGACTGGATTTGTTGTTGTTCAGAATGGCCGGTTTAAAAGTATCTTCGGTACCGGTATTGTAATCATAGTTAACCACACTGGTTACAGCCAGCGATTTCAGGAACTGATACCTGGCCTCAAGATTGGTTTTAATATTGGCCGATTTGTTGTTATTGTCTACAATCAGTGCCCCTGTTGCATCGCCAGCTCCGCTGAACAGCGATGGCGGAGGCAATAAAGAAGATGCCGCAGCCCCTTTGCCCACACCTCCCTGCTGAACCCCGTTCCCACTTCCTTTCTGACTTACACCAAGAGCCGTAGAAACATTAGAGAATAACCTGAATTTGTCGTTGGGCTGATACAGCACATTCATCCCCAGTGAGTACCTGGTAAGTCCTGTATTTTCAATAATTCCCTTTTCATCATAATACCCAAGATTGACTTTATAGTTAAACCTTTGGTCTCCACCCGAGGCATTTACGTTGTGGGTCTGGTTAAAGGTTGTCCTGTAGAACACACTTTGCCAGTCGGTAGAATTGTTGTAAAAAGCATTCAGGCTATCGGCAAGGAAAGGACTATTGTCTATCCGCTGCCGCGCATCATACATGTTGAGGCTGTAGTTGTACAGCTGCCATAGGCGCATATCGCGCTCGGTTTTCCCGCCGATCACCTCTCGGAGTTTTGGAGGGGTATTCACAAAAAAGTTAGTGGTATACTGGATGATCGGAGTTTTGGACTTACCTCTTTTGGTGGTAATGAGTATAACCCCATAAGCACCTTGTGAACCGTACAAGGAAGTAGCCTGTGCATCCTTTAAAATGCTGACCTCTTCAATATCTTCTGGTGGGATAAGAGAAAGCGGGCTGATGCCAGGGCCACCTTGTGAAAACCCGTATTCATAATTGGAGTTGGCATCCAATGGAACACCATCGATCACGAACAAAGGCGAAGTGGGGGTAAGGAATGCGTCACTGCCTGCTCCCTGAATGTCTATGCTAGATAAACCGCGCAGGAATACAGAGCCTCTTGCACCCGGGCTACCCGTATTGTTCTGGATATTCAGTCCCGCAACTTTACCTTGCAGCAGTTCCATTACGTTGGCTACAGGGACATCCTGAAGCGACTTACCGCTGATGGTAGTAGTTGCACCGGTTGATACTTCTTTGGTTTTTGCGGTATAACCCACAATAATCACCTTGTCTTCAAGGGTATTATTGGCTTCCTGCATTACAATACGCATTGGCTGCTTATCGTTTGCACGGAGCCTTTGTGGTTTATAACCGATATAACTGAATACTAACTCTGTATTTTCCGGTACAGTAACGGTGAAAGAACCATTACCTCCTGTAGAACCTACCGACTTAAGTGGGTTGCCCATGGCGACATTAACGCCCGGTAAACCCAGATTGGTTGTTTTTTCCAGAATGACACCTTTTACGGTCACCATTTTCTGGGCATAGGCCATCATGCCGGAGCTCAGCACCAGCCCAAGGATCAATAAAAGTTTCAACAAGTGCTTCATGGTCCTGTATTGTTTTAATGTGTTTCGCTTAAATCTGTTTTGCCTGGTATACATCATTCATTTTCGAATTTTGGGTTATCCCGGTTGAACCAAAAAATGATTTCCCATGCGCCTTGCTGGTAAATGCTGAAATTAAAGGAGAAACCTCCAAGCTCTTTGATCCCGCCAAAGCCCAGACGGTCGTAGCTGAAGATCAATTGTGCCTGCCTGCCATCTATGGTAGTATATGCCGTTGGAATATTTACCAGCGGGATCGGGAATGCGACATCATATTTTATATAGGTATTGGTCTTCTCCAAATTGAAACCATGCACCAGTTTTTCCCACTTGGTGAGGTTGAATTTATTGGGATTGATGACATGCTGTGTACTGTCCAGAAAACGTATGGTTAGGGAATTTCCATCGCCAATGCGGTTTAAATAAACATTGATGTCATTTGCTGTAAGTGCAGTAGAGGTGCGTTCACCGAGCATATTCAGAACAGTTGTAGGCCTTATGGGCGCATTTGAACTGGCACCGGTAACTGCATCCATGGAGTTAGGCTCATAAGGTCTTTCCTTATAAGGCTGCAGTTTCATGTTATTGAAATAACGGCGTCCGCCATTATTGGTTACCTCAACATCAAAAGTATAACCTGAATCGGGCAAAGATTTAAGGACGGAATTGTTGGCCGCCGCCCAGAGAATAAACTCTCCTGAATGTTCACGGACCTCAAAAAGCGGGTGTTTTTCAATGGCCCTCTTGGCTTCAATCTCTGCCAGGGATTGTTCTGTTCCGGTATAGGCTTTTTTCCAGACCAAAACATCAAAAGGTTTGATGAGTTCGGGTGCGACCTGTCCATCGTTGTTCCTTGGGTTTACAATCCTGAAGGTCAAAGGCAGGGTAGAATTCTGTGAGTCAAAATTATTGCTCATCAGGGTAGTACGCCCCAGTACCGGCTTATAGATGGTCTGGGTAAAACGCGCTTCAAGGTTAAAAGTGTCGCGGTCTGTAGGCAGCAGCTTTTTACAGGCGCTGAACATTACAGGCAGCAACAGCACAAAAACCGCGCATACAGCGGTCAGCTGTTTTTTATTTATCATGATCTTTTTAACTGAATTCATAACCGTTATTTATTGAGCCTGAGGGTAAATTCACTAAAACCGAATTCGTGTGAAGGAGTAAGCACATGTACCACGGCGTTGCTGGTAAAGATGTTTACTGCCTGGGTGGTTGTACGTTGCCACTCTACAATGTACTGCGAGTATTTAATATCACTGAACATGATGGATTTTGGCCCGCCCTTTACAAATCCATATGCATTGGAATTGATCTCTGTGGCATGCATTTCATAATCATGTTTGATGTTGTCCAACATTACCCCGTCCGTAAGCTGCAAGCTATCTGTTGTATACCTGCCACTGATGATATACCTGCTTAACAAGGTTTCCAATTGGCTGACATCTGCATTACCGAGGTTAAGAAGCGGCTTTTTTTGTGCAGCACGAAGGTTATTCAGGTTCAGCATGGCCAAGACAAAGCTGCGGTTGGTTGGTGCGAATACGGTAAATTTACCTGGCGCACTTAGGGAATCCTTTAACCAGGAAATGCGATCGACCACCCTTAACAGGGAATCATAGGTGCTTGGTTGCGCCTTCAAATAACTATAAACAGGCCCATCGTACTCATTTACCTTATTCTCATAATCGTAGGCCCCTTTATCTTTCTTACAGGCTGTAAATGCTATCGCTGCTGCCAGCAGCAGGATGAAATTTAATTTTCTTTTCATGTGATTACCTCCAATATTCGTTTTGGACCAGTGAAGAATTACGGCTCAGCACATCCTGGCTGATTGGCCAGAAGATGCCATCGCTGCTAATGAGTTTATTGAACTCTGGATTGTTGCGTTTGATCCTGTTGTAACGGACCTGATCGTACCAGCGCCAGCCCTCACCCATCAGTTCACGCCTACGTTCTTTAAAGATGGCGTCAATAAGACCTGAGGCAGGCCCGTTATACTGTGGCAATCCGCGTGCAATACGAACCTGGTCCAGGGCATCCCTTGCCGGCTGGATATTACCGATCACGGCCATCGATTCGGCATACAGGAGGGATATTTCTTCCAGGCGGGTAAAAACGATCGCAGAACTGAAAAGCCCAAGCGAACCATCTGTTGAAGCATTGCGAATACATTTTATTTTACTAAAAACGGTATTTGAGCTGCCAAATCCGGTAAAATAATCAGACACCGCCCTGCCTGTTTCTGCGCTGATAGAGAAACGCTGATCCTTATCCTCATTAAAGATCGAAAGTATGGTTTGGTCAGTAACAAATATCTGCGGTACGGTTTTTACCACCAGTGGAGCTGCAAGGGTAAGGTCTTCGATATGTCCATCCAGGCTGGCTTCCCTGTCGCTCCAGGCAAAGGGCAATCCGAACAGCTGAAAGGAGTTTTTGTCGTAAAACAGACCATCAACCCTGGTCAGCAATGGTGTAGCCACGAAACCTGCACCTGCCTTGCCGGCATTGTTAAGAACAAACCCTGCATAACCTGAAGCATCAATATAACGTTCGCTCCAGGCGGCAATATGGGCAAGAATGGCATAAGCTGAAATCTTGGTAAGCAATACCCCGCTCCAGGCACCTGTCGACTGGCCATAATACAAGCCGGGGAATATCGGGTCATTAACGTCTCCATACCGGTAAGGAAGGTCAGTTACAGCCTTCAGCAATTCGCTTTCCGCATAACCAAGAACTTCTGCTTTCGGACTGCGCGGGGCCTGTTCAAATGTGCCGTCATTGGCCGACCTGATCAGCGGGACATCGCCCCAGATCCGCGTCATATAAAAATAGGCAAAAGCACGCAGGGCATGCATCTGGGCAATATCTACCTGATAATTTTTCTCGGTATACTGTTTGTCCTTTTCCATTACTTCGTGTGCATGCGCAATGAAAAGGCTGGCACTGTTGATGACCGCGTAAAACCGGCGCCAGTTGCTGAGCGACTGAACCACAGGGTAGGGTGCATTCAGGTTACTGCTTATAATTGCCTTCAGATCGAGCCGAGAGGTGGCCTGAAAATCGCCATTACGCAGCTCACCATACAGCCAGTGACCATTATTATCGGCCATTGCAGCCCTTAACAGGCCATAGGTGCCCAGCAATGCAGAACGGGTATCAGTAATGGACTGCCAATTGTTTTTCTCGTTTACCAGGTGTGTTGAATCGATGTCCAACTTTTTATTGCATCCTGACATCAGCATGCTAAGCATGACTGTCCCTACAAGGATGCGCAAAGAGTTTATTATTGTATTGAACCTCATATCTTAATTTCTATAAATCGACTTTAATACCTAATATGTACGTTTTAGGCATGGAAAGGCCATACCCTGTATCAACCCCTGTATAACTCGCTACTTCCGGGTCGCCTCCGCTATAAGGAGTGATGGTAAACAGGTTGGTAGCTGTCATGTAAACTACGAACCTGTTCTGCAGACGCTTTCTCGGATTAAAAAAGTTCACCTTACTCAGATCGTAGCTCAATGAAGCAGAACGGAGTTTCAGATAAGAGCCATTCTCTATAAATATATCCTGGTCAGAACGGTAAGACTGGACTGCACTCCAGGGGTTGTACACCGGATATTTTGAAGCATCGAAATTAGTTTGCCAGAAAGTGATCTCATCTACAGATGAGATGTCGTTTTGCCCCTTCCTGTTGATGAAATCAAAACGGTTGGCCACGGCCTGGTTCATGATATTACGGCCCAGCGCAAAATATACATTGAAATTCAAACCAAAATTACCGTAAGTGAACTGGTTGGAAAAATTGCCACTTACTTTTGGCATGTAATTCCCAAGCGCCACTTTATCGGCCTCATTGATGGTGTAATCGCCATTCAGATCTTTCCACCGGGGATCTCCTCCACGAAATGGCACCCCCTTGTAGTTCAACACCTGAAAGGTCTGCGGATTAACCGGCACATCCACATCCGAGTTGAAAACGCCATCGGTCTTTAATACCCAAAATTTGTCTATAGCCTGTCCTACCACCAGTTTTTGTGTGCCAATAAGGATTTCTGATACCCCACCAGGCAGTGCGTTCAGTTTATTCCGGTTGTAGCTGGCGTTAAAACTGCTGGACCAATTGAATTGCCGACCTTTAAGCACTTCCGCCTGCAGGATCAATTCGGCTCCTGAATTGTTGACATCCATTCCGCTCTGATAGGCAGAAGTATAGCCAGACTCAGCATTTATCGGCATAGGGAGCAACATACGCTTGTTGTTTTTAGCATAAAGCTCAAGCCTTGTCTGTAAACGGTTATCAAAGAAGCCTGCATCAATGCCCAGATTGCTTTCCTGTACGTAAGACCATGGAATATCATATCCTACCCAGCCCTGGTTATATGGCCTGGATAGTGTTCCAAAACCTCCATAAGAATAGAAAGCAGGGCTTCCTGACCAGCCCAGATCAACATTATATTGCGGACCAGCGGCAAAACGGTCGGTAAGGAGCAGGTTGCCAATGCGGCTCCATGATGCCGAAAGCATGAGTTTGGAAAATACGGTATTGTTTTTTAACCAGACACTTTTCAGATTATAATCTGCGCTGATGACCGGCGAGAAGAACCACTTAGCCGAAGGCTGCATATTGGACGAACCATCGGTACGCGCAACAGCTGTTATACTGAAATCTTTATTGTATTCGTAGGTAGCCCTGGCATAAAGTGAGCTCAGGTTTGCTTTCTGACGATCGGTGAAACGATAAACAATAAAATCTTTGGGAAGCAGGTACTGGTCATTTTTAGGGTCGCCGTTCACCACATTGATCCTGATATAGTCGCTCGAGCCTTTATAACCATAAGCATAATTGTATTTGTTCACATCAGCCTGGAAAGAATGTCCTGCTTCCAGGTTTAACTTCTGCGCAGAATTGATGTCATAAATATATTTTACCGTATTTTCGACAATAAAGCGCTGATTATAGCCAAAATAATTAGAAACATAGTTATTTCCATCAAGCATGGTTGAAGGAAAGAAAACATCGCGCAGCCCCTCATTATAATCAAACCCTATACGAGAAATGATATCCAGGTTGTTCAACTTACCGGTAAGGGAAAAATACCCTTGAATGGAGTTGTTCTTATTTCTATCGATAGAACTGGTTTCATAATCTTTCAGTAGGTTGCCATAGATCAGCTTGTTCGGAGAAATAGGACTGAACAGGTCTGGCACATATTGCATTTCCGAAAAACGGTCACGAAACGAACGGTTCCTGTCGCGTTCCATCCGATTGGCATTGATCATACTGGAAACCGTAAGCCACTTTAAAGGCAGCATATTAATGAAGAAGGAAGCCGTATACTTGTCAAGCTTTGTCCCATCGGCATTGCCGGCATTTGTGGAATTTCCACCAAAAAAACGGAAATTCGACCTGCTGGTACCTCCTGTAATACTTCCATTTAGGGTATGTACAGGACTATTTTTAAAATAAAGATCTGTCCAGTTGGAAGGCCCATAATAGTTCTCATTGGTCACATCCCGCAGATAGCCCGGATAGGCATCAAAATCAGCTGGTGAAGCAAACTTTTGATAAAAGGGCATTCTGAAGTCGCTCTCATTTTTTGCATTTGCAGGTATAACCTGATCTTTCTGCGTCATGCCATAATAGCTGTTGAAAGTGATCTGGCTCAGCCCTTCACGTGCATTTTTGGTAGTGATAAAAATAGCTCCGTTTGCAGCCCTTGGGCCATAAACACCTGCTGCAGCCCCACCTTTGATGATGTTAATGGTTTCTATATTGTCCAGGTCAATGGCCGACAGTAAACTCGTTGCCGTCCCAATAGGTAAATAGTCGAAACGCTGTACATCAAACATAAATGGGTTATCCTGAATCAAGGGGATGCCATTCAGGTAAACTGCAGGCTGTGCCTGGTAAATGTCTTTTCTGGACAGCAGTGGCATAGGCAGGCCTCGGATCAGCATACTTTGTTCGGAAGTTCCCGGCTCACCGGTAGTTTCCTGCACATATACACCTGCCGCATTTCCTTTCAATACCTGCTGCAGGGTACTCAACGGAACATGGCTCAATAGTTTGACCGGTAATGAATCCATATTTTTTGAGGATACAAAGCGTTGAAGCTTTACACTTCCTGAGTCCCTGGCTGCAGTGTCTTTTGCCGAATCAGGCCTGGCATCCTGACCATATCCGCTTAGCGGAAAACCAAGACCTGCAAGAAGAAAAGACACAAGTATCCATTGACAATGCCTGTGTTTGTTAATTCGGGTATTTCTCATCCGTTATAATTGTTTTTCGTTTGTTGGTTGTTTTTGTGGGGTATTCTGTTTTTTGTACCGAATCTTTCGTCATCGCGTTGACGAAAGATGTTTCCGGCTGGAAACCAGCGAAAGGAAATAAATGGTAAAAGAAAGCCTCTAGGGTTTGGTAAATTTTTTATTCATACAGTTTGGTTTAGGTTCTTAATTGAACAACTGCATTTTTTTTCTTTAAAGCTGGTTTGGGCTTTTCAGGTGTCGCTGTTTTGTTCCGGACGATAAAATATGCGCTGTTCAGATATCCAAATCTGGATGATTATTCGTTTAAAAAAGATGAATATTCTAAACTTTTGGGTAGAAAATTCATAAAAACAAGGCCGTTAAACGCAGATATACCTATCTTTAGTACATCAAACCATAAACCACGCTCATTAAGCTGTATGAAATTTGCCAGATGGAAAATCTTCGTTTTTTGTCTTTCCATTTTTGCTGCCGGGACGGCGGCAATGGCCCAGCTACCGATCAGCTTTGGTAACCTGACCATTGAAAACGGACTCTCGCAAAATTCAGTGATCGCCATTGCACAAGACCGCGCAGGTTTTTTATGGTTTGGTACCAGGCAAGGACTGAACAGATATGATGGCTACCAATTTAAAATCTATAGAAACAGTTCCAGCAATCCAAACAGCATTTCGGGCAACGAAGCACAGGCCCTATTAACCGACGCCGCAGGGCAGCTATGGGTAGGCACTCCTTACGGATTGAACAGATATGATCAGGAAAAGGACGCTTTTATTAACATTACAAAAAAAAATGGATTAAGTGCCAATTATATAGAAAGTATTTATGAAGATGCAGACAGCAACCTCTGGGTGGGTACCATCAATGGGTTAAACCTGCTGACAGACAAACGCAAAAACAGGTTCCGGACCTTTCTTTTTAACCCGAACAAATCGGACGCGGTTAACCGCATTTCCTGCATTTTCAGAGATAAGGATAAGAACATCTGGGTTGGTACAGGTAGGGGTTTGGTTTGTATGACCTTTAAAAACGGCACCTATACCTACAAGGTATTCAGGCATAAAAACGGAGATGCCAGCAGCCTTAATTCCGATTATGTAACCGCCATTGCAGCAGATCAGCAGCAGAACCTCTGGATAGGCACAGACAATGGAATTGCCTTGTTTAACCCCTCGGGAAAAAACTTCCGTACCTTCAGGCACAACAACCTCGATCCTGGCTCCCTGATCCACAATGATGTAAGGGAGATAAGGCAAGATGATAAGGAATTGCTATGGATTGGCACGCAGGAAGGGCTAAGCATACTTGACCCTGAAACCATGAAATTCAACAATTATCAGCATGAGCCCGAGGTAAAGGGTAGCCTTAGCCACAACTCCATACACAGCATTTTTCAGGATAATGCAAAAACCATGTGGGTAGGCACTTATTTTGGCGGGGTAAACTTTGCCTATCCTATTGCTACGCGCTTCACAATTTATCAAAACAGCAAACTTCGGCCCAGCATCAGCGGAAATGTGATCAGTTCTATTGTGGAAGACAAAAACGGGAGTCTATGGATTGCTACAGAAGGCGCAGGCCTGAATTATGCCGATCTTAAACATAACGTTTATAGGAATTACAAGACAAATCCCGATAATCCGAACAGCATCACCTCTAACCTCATCAAAATCATGTGTGCAGACCGATCTGGCAACGGCGACCTAATTATCGGAACGCATTATGGGGGATTAAATATCTTTAGTCCTGCAACCGGTAAATTCAGGCATATTGTTAATGTAAAAAACGACAAAAACGTACCCGGAACGGCCGAAATTATTGCCTTGCTACACGACAGCAGGGGCACCCTCTGGGTAGGTTCAATGAACGGTTTATCCGTGCTCCGCAAAAAAAATGGGTTTTTTGATTGGAGAACAAGTAAAAGTCCGCTGGATAAGTTTGTACATAAAGGCAGATATGGGGTAACCGCCCTTTTTGAAGACCGCGAAAAAAACCTTTGGATGGGAACCACTGCGGGGCTGTACCGGTATAATTTTAATACCAAACAATTGCATTCTTTTTTGAAAAACGAAACCGACAGTACCAGGCTGTATTCCGATTTCATCAACTGCATCAGCCAGAGCAAGGCCGGTAAAATCCTTATCGGCACTTATTTTGGCGGCTTTAGCATTTATGATCCGGCTACCAACCATTTCAAATCTTACGAAGAAAAAGATGGTCTGGCCAACGACAATGTATTGGGTATTATTGAAGATGATAAAGAAAATTTATGGATCAGTACAGCGAATGGCTTGTCTGAATTTAATGCAGGCATTAAAAAATTTAGGAATTACACCAAAAGTGATGGTCTGGCGGGCAATGAGTTCAATGCGCGATCGTACTTTAAAAGCAGTCGGGGCGAAATATTTTTTGGAGGGCTAAACGGCCTCAGTTCCTTCTATCCTTCAAATATCCAAACCAATACCTTTACTGCACCAGTGGTCTTTACCGGACTTAAGCTGTTTAACCAGCCTGTAGTTGTAAATGGACCAGACCAGCTATTAAAGGAACACATGATGCTGACACGGCAACTAATCTTTAAACACGACCAGAACCATTTTACCATTGGTTTTGCATTGCTGAACTACATTAAGTCTGACAAGAACAAGTACGCCTACAAGCTGGAGGGCTATGATAAGGGGTGGAATTATGCAGAAACACCAAGCGCGACCTATACCAATTTGCCTTCCGGCAAATATCAGTTCAAAGTAAGAGGCATAAATAACGATGGTATTCCCGGCATTAATCTGGCCAGTACCATCATTCGTATTATGCCCCCGATATGGGCCAGCTGGTGGGCTTACCTGATTTATATCTTTATTTTCTCTATTATCCTGTTCCTGATCGTCCGTTACCTGTTTATACGTGCTCTGCTCAAAAGGTCTGAAGATGTTCAAAAAATGAAACTAAATTTCTTCACCTACGTATCTCATGAAATACGGACCCCGCTTACCCTGATACTCGGCCCGCTTGAAACCTTATCAAAAACCACCAAAGACAATCCAGAGATCAACAATCAGATTCTCCCGATTAGAAATAATGCAGAGCGACTCATGCGACTTATTACAGAACTGATGGATTTTAGAAAAGCGGAAACAGGGCATCTTAAACTAAGCGTCGCCAATGGTGATATCATTGGCTTTATTAAGGAGATCTTCCAATCGTTTCAGCACCTGGCTACCGTACACCAAATCCAGTATAGCTTTAATTGCGAACAGGAAGAAATAGAATTATATTTCGACTGGGCACAGCTGGAAAAAGTGTTGTTTAACCTGCTCTCCAATGCCTTTAAATTTACAAGCGATAAAGGCCGGATTTCTGTGTCTGCTTCAGCTACGGCCGAACAGGTGATTATTAAGGTAAGAGATAACGGGAAAGGGATTCCCTACGAAAGCCAGAATAAACTGTTTAGCGATTTTTTCCAGGTTGACGAACCTGGATCAAGCCATATTGGCTCGGGTATAGGCCTGGCCTTATCCAAAAGCATCGTAGAGGCCCATGGCGGAAGCATAGCTATAGAAAGCAGTCCGGCCAGTAATGAAAACCCTGGTGATACCTGTTTTACCGTAACACTTAAAAAGGGCAAGGCACACTTTAAGGCCAGTGAGCTTACCGGCACTTCGGAACAGGCAGGTAGCTATCAGCTTTACACCGGCTCGTTACACCAGTCGGCAGCAGTTTCTGAAAAAGGGCCTAAAAAAACAGGTGCAGAAACCATACTTCTTGTAGAGGACAATCCGGAAATCCGGCAAATGCTGCGGGGTTATTTAAATACAGATTATGAAGTAAGAGAAAGTGAAGACGGATTAAAGGGCTGGCAAACTGCTACCGAGCTTTTGCCAGACCTCATCATCTGCGACATTATGATGCCGGTAATGGATGGGCTGAAACTGTGTAGCAAACTTAAAACAGATGAACGGACTAGTCATATTCCGGTTATCCTGCTTACTGCAAAATCAACGCATGTACAACAAATGGATGGCCTTGAAACAGGGGCTGACAGTTATGTAACCAAACCCTTTAGCATAGATCTGCTGAAGCTGAATGTACGGAACCTGCTGCAGTCGCGGAAAACCATGCGCCAGAAATTTAGCCAGCAGGTAACCCTACAACCCCAAAATGTTACCATAAGCAGCGTTGAACATACCTTTATGACTAAAATGCTACAGTATATCGAAGATCACATGGGCGATCAGGACTTCAACATTCCAGAATTGGCTGCACACATAGGGATGAGCCAGCCGGTCCTGTATAAAAAAATAAGGGCCATTACTGATCTTTCGGTAAATGACTTTATCAAAACCATCAGGCTCAAAAAAGCGGCCCAGCTGTTTGTGCAGAAAAAATATAATGTTTCAGAAATCTCCTATCTGGTAGGATTCAATGACCCCAAATATTTTAGCCGGGAATTCAGGAAACAATTCGGGCAGAGCCCCAAGGAATACGTGAATGCACTTCCCGCAGCAGGTTCCGTCGATTAACCACCAGTACACTTATTTATATTAATTCTAAATAAATTTCCTAAGCCGGGATATACTTCCTACATTCGCTTAATTTTTAATCAATCTAAATAGCAGAGATATGAAATCATTATTACTGGCTTTACTTTTTACATTAGGAACAAGTCAATTATTCGCACATGCGTTATGGATAGAAACAGCCACTTCGGGCAAGGTTGGACAGGCGCAGCAGGTAAAAATATACTATGGAGAGTATGCTACAAACGAGCGTGAGGAAACCGATAAATGGTATTCTGATGTTAAAGAGTTTACGCTATGGCTAACGGCTCCCGGTAAGGAAAAAATTAAACTTAGTACCACTCCTGGAAGTAACTATTACAGCGCAACCTTTACTCCTGAAGGAAACGGCCAGTATGTATTAACGGTTAGCCATGAAGCAAAAGAACTTGGCGGTACCACAAAATATGAATTTATAGCTACTGCACTGGTATCTGTGGGTAAAGCAGCCGCAATAGATCATTCGGCCATTCCGGTTGCGGTTAAAGTGCATCCTACAGAAGCTAAAACTTATAAAGCAAATGCATCGGTACAGGTAAAAGCAACTGCAAACGGGCAGCCACTAGCCAAAACTGCGGTTTCCGTTTTTTCTCCGGAAGGCTGGAGCAAAGAAATAACAACTGACGAAAAAGGGATGATTACCTTCAGTCCGATCTGGCCTGGAAGATATCTGCTGGAAGTAGCTGCACGCGAGAAAAAAGACGGCACACACCATGGCAAGACCTACAACGCTGCATGGCAGGGTGCCACTTACAGTTTCGAAGTAAGTAAGTGATGTAAAGTCCTGTTGACATCAATCATTCGATAAAATAATCAAGAAATAAAATATAAAATCCCTGGATATTCATTTATCCGGGGATTTTATATTTTGAATTACCCAAACCGTTTTTGCTGGAGCTGATCGTAATGCTTTACATAATCAGGATGTTCTGTACCCATCAGCCTGTCCCATACCCGCAGGTACAATCCATAATTTCCCTTGAATTTTTGATGGTGCAGGTTATGGAAAGTAGAGGTATTGATGATTTCAAACAGAATGGTTTTTCTGAAGCCTTTAGGCATAATTTCATACCCAAGATGCCCATATACATTAATAACGAAAGATGAAAGTGCAAATAATCCTATGGTTAAAGGATGCAAAGGCATAGTGAAAACCAGCAGGATGATGACTGCACCTTCCGCTATCGCCTCAAGGAAATGGAAGGAATAGGAACTCCATGGCGAGGGGTTTGTACTCTGGTGATGCACCAAGTGGGTTATTTTAAAGAGTTTTTTGTTGTGCAGCGCCCTATGCATCCAGTAAAAATAAGTGTCGTGCACGAGTAAAGTCAGCACAAGGCTTACCGGGACCCACCATACAGGATAGTCGTCCAAATCGGTATAGATAAAGGTATACGGTCTGAGGCTATCCGATAAAGCGATGATTGCGGTAATGGACAACATTACGCTGGATATTGAAGAGTGAAGAATTTCCCGAAGAAAATCGGCCCTGCCCGCCAGCCTGCTTTGAATTTTATTTCGCAACAGGCTTTTGGGGAAAAGCAGGTAAAAAACTAAAAAAAAGATACCCGCAATGATAAAATAACGGCCTATAGTAATGAGAAACGCCCAGCTAATGGATTCAAATAAATGTTTCATGATTATTTACGTTTTCTGCGGATTAAGATGATCAGGCCGGTTAGGAATAACACACCTGGTAACACCCCGTAACACAAGACCTGCAAAGGCATTATGCTTTCCTTGGTTAATGTGGTTGAATTATCTTTTGAAAGTGGCCGGCTGGCATCTACCGGAAATTCGCCATAGGAGAACCAGCGAAACATACTCATTGCAAATGCGGAGTTCAGGGTCCGCATGTTTGAACGGTTCAATTCCATATTATTGAAAAAGTCTGCATCAGCAGTCACAATGATCCGCTGCTCTTTATTACGCGCCTTTCTGGTGAGCATCAAAGCCGTAGGAAAACTTCCCTGCTGATCGCCTTTAACCGGGTCAAATTCTAATGCAGCAGAGTCCAATACAATTTTGCCTTTTTTGAGCCAGGTTGACTGGGCGTCTGACATTAAAAGCGGGTGGGCATTAAATATCCCATTTGTTGAGTAGCTCAACGCTCCGGCACTGGGCATAGAGACAATCATTTTATAGGAATAATACTGCTGCAAGCCCTTGTCCATCGCAACAGCACCAGGCGCCAGGGCAGGTGTAAGCAGGTCATAAGAGTAGTCTCTGCTCTTTTGAACAATGGTTCCATTCAGCATTTGAACGCCCAATGAATCCAACAGGGGATTGATAACATTTTGTTTACCCGGCTCCCCCGCAATCATCAGGTTGCCGCCTTCTCTTATGTATCTTTGAAGCTTTGCTTTTGCTTTTGCTGTAAATTCTACCCTTGGATCGGCGATAATCAGCGCGGCTATATCTTTTGGAATCTCATTATGCTCCAGAGAAACACTGTCAACATCAAATCCCTGGTTGATCAGGGAATACCTGGAAGCTTTATTATTTGCCAAAATCTTATAGTCCCTGTCGCCCATTTTATCCATGCTACGCTGATAGCCATCTGTTGCAAATACCAATTTGGGCGGAGTTGTTGTCAACCGTTTCAATGCAGCCGCAGTTTCTGTCTCCGAAGGCCAGAACTTCTGATCAGGCGGCGGGAAGGTCCTTAAGAAAGTGCTTTTACCTTTATACCTTAACTGCATGACCAAACGTGCGTCTTCACCACGCAAATCTGCCTGCTGCGCCAGCTCTTTAGCGGTAGAAAAATTACCAAGATCCAGTTCATTGACATTTACCATGAAGTTGACATATTGTTTATAACTCATCTTTTGTTCAATCAAATGTGGCGTAATACCGGGAACACTATCATAATAATACACCCATTTCAGGTTGATATTCGGCTTAAAACGGAAATAAGGTTCCCACCGTGCAATGTTAGGAATGCGCATAGCCGGAGTTGAATTAAAGTAAGAACCATCCAATCCGTTAATATACTCTGTCACCTCAATGGGGCCATCACCAATTTTTTTAAGGATTTCCTGACTTGCCCTGGTAATGGTATTCACTTTGGTTGCCGTTGCATCATAATAACCGATGAGGGGCTGACGAGAACTGAGATAAGCAATAGTTAACCCTATGATTAAGATGCCGACGTAACGTATGGCCTGTTGAAATGCAGTTCTGGACAAGCGTTCCAGTTCGAGTTTGGTAATGGTGAAAGCCAGGAACATCCCTGCAATGACAAGATAATAAATCACATCCCGGGAGTTCAGTAGTCCTGCGATCATACGTTCAGTACGACTGGGCATAGAAAGACTATGGGTAAGATCCCGTATAAAATCAAGGTCTTGTCCAACGGTGCCGATATAATTCATGAATGCCAGCATCACAAATGTACTGATAGCAGCTACCGCCTGATAGGTAGTTAAACTGGACACAAAAATCCCGATAGCTGCATAGGCACTCAACAGCAAATAAATAGCAAGTAAAGCAATTATAATATGCGGAAAGTCGAAGTTAGGAACATGCCATGCGCCAAGCAGCACAAAAAATGCCATGACCATAATAATCACAAAATTGAAGGCCAGCATGGAAATGAACTTTCCGTAAATAACTTGGCTCAGCTTTACCGGAGAAGAATATAACAATTTGATACTGCCACTACTCAATTCCCGGCTTATGATACCCATAGTAATTAAAGGAATATACAGGTAAAGGTGTTCCAGCATTTGTGATAAAATGCCGATTTTTTGAAGATCGGTAAAAATGCTGCTGGTCAAAAAGCTTAAGTCTTGTCCGCCTGTTAGTGCAGGCATAGCGCCCATAAACATTAAACTGAGCTGAACAAAAAGGGTAATGGTTAATAACCAGGCTACCGGGGAATAAAATAGCAGGCTGAGCTCCAGCCTGGCTATTTGTATGATTTTCTTCATATTTTTACGATCAATGGTTAGTTTTTTCCGGCATTAACACCAGTCTTATATAGTTTTTATCCTGAATATAAGTTGCAGCGGCGTCCCTGACTGATTGCACCGTAATCTGATCAAGTGCATCGTTATAGTCTGAAAGAGGGATCAAAGGCTGTTTATTCATCACTTTTCCCGCTAGATAGTCGAGCCAGAACCCATTATTTGTGGATCCGTTTTGCAATTCTACCTTAGCTGTAGCCTTAAATTTCTGCAGGTTCCCTGCGGATGGTCCGGATGTTCTCACTTTATTCAGCTCATCCTGTGCAGAAGCGATCAGCTTATCTACATTTTGTACGGCACAGTCAAAAGATATCATCAGACTAAACCGTTGCTTCAGGTATTTGCTCATGTTCATTTGCACATTAGGTGTATAAGTTCCACCTTCTTCATCGCGCAGTCGTTTCGTCAGGCTGATCTTAAGCGCGTCAGCAATGGCATCCATCTTTATCGTATTCCCGAAATTGTAAACGAAAGGCCCCGAATAGGTAAGGATTACACTGGATTTTTGCACAGCACCCTTATACACCGTCTTAGAAATCCGTCCTGCAGGGGTATTGATTCCCAGATCACGTGCTTTTTCCCGCCTGCCTTTTGAAGGCAATGAGCCCAGGTATTTTTCCAGCAACGGTTTTATTGTTTCCAGGTCTATATTTCCTACAAACGCGAAAGTAAAACCGGAAGCATCTGCAAAGCGTTCCTTAAAAATTTCGTAGGCCCTGTCCAGCTTAATGGCATTGATGCTGTTGATACTTTGTGGTCTTCTGCGCATATGGTAATTACCCAGCACAAAGTTTACGGTATCCGAAAACACCTGACTGGGCGCATTTCCCTTGCTAGCCAGTGTTTCTTTCGATCTGCCGATCAAAATATTAAAGGCCTCTTCATCTTTCCTGGGTGCTGTAAAATAAGCATGCACGACTTCCATAGCAGCTGGTAAATCTTCTATGGGGGTAAGCCCGCTAATGCCCTGATAGGTATCATTTACAAAAGGGCCAACCTGCATCTGTCTGGCCGAAAGAAATGTATTCAGCTGCTGTGCATTGTAATTCCCTACACCTGCTGCTGAAACAATACTGGCGGCATTAATGGCATTTTGATAATCCGCATCCGGGTATAAGGAAGCTCCTCCTTCAGCAAAGCCTTTGAAAATAATCTGGTTATTCTGAAAATCAGTTTTCTTCAGCAGCACATTTACCCCATTACTTAGCGTGATCTTTTGAACACCTACTTTGTCGAAATTTTCCGTAGCAATGATCTTTCCTGGCTGTGGCATTTGTTTTAACAGCGGGGCATCCTGAACATCATCTACAAACGGGCTAAGCGGCTGCACATAAACCTGCTCTAACCAACTCAACACGGTCGCTTCATCGGGCAGAAATGCTTTGTTTTCCTCAGACGATTTAACGATAATGTCACGATCAGTGCCCTTCATATACGATTTCATCAGTTCATTGATTTCTGCCAGCGCAATGTCGGGTAACAGGGCTTTGCTCAACTCCTGTTCTTTGGAAATGCCAAGGGCAATGTTGCCGGTCAGAAAATGATTCAGGTATGATTTAATTAACACCTCCGAAGCAGTTTTATCTTTTTCCTTTAACGCTTCATCCATTTTGTGTCCATAGCTTTTCTTCACTCTTTCCAATTCTGCTGATGTAAAGCCCTGTTCTTCCATGCGACGCAGTTCCAGCCATAGACTCTGGAATGAGGGCTGCGTTTCGGCAGGTTTAGTGGTTAAGCTAACAGACATGGCTGTCAACCCTCCGGCGACGTCATTGAATGTTACAAAAGGTAATTGCCTGAATCTGGCACTGACTAGCTGCATTAATAAATTTTTCATTAGAACAGCCCGGTAATCTGCCGTTGTAGTGATCGTAGCCCGCGAACGTTTCATCAGCACTTCAATAGAAATTCCACCCCAGTCCGGATCTATGAACTGCATATACTGGTTTTTTCCCGTCAGTTCTGCCCGATATGCAGTACGTTCTTTCTCCTTTTCTGGATTTTTAAGGTCCCCAAACTTTATTTTAACAGCCTTTTCCATAGCCGCAACATCAATGTCACCTACTATGATCAAAGCCTGTAAATTTGGCCGGTACCAATCTTTGTAAAAACTACGGATTTCATCCGCAGTTACTTTCATTAATACTTCATCCGTCCCGATAGGTAAGCGCATACCATAGCGGGAACCGTTGGTAATCATTGGGATGCACTGTTCCTCAAAACGCTGTTGCATGCCCTGGCGAAAGCGCTTTTCTTCAAGGATCACATGGCGCTCCCGTTCTACAGCTTCAGCTTCAATATTGGCCTCCTGTGCCCAATCGCGCATAATCTGTAAACCATTGGCAAGCAGTTCAGGATTGTCTGAGGGTAAGGGCAACTGGTAAACTGTTTCGTCCTGTCCAGTATTGGCATTGATGTCTGCACCAAAGCGTACACCCGATTGTTCCAGGTAGTTGGACAGTTCCCTTTTAGGAAAATGTTTGGTCCCATTAAAACTCATGTGCTCCACAAAATGGGCGATCCCTCTTTGCTGATCGGTTTCCAGGATGGAGCCAGCCTTTACTGCCAGGTACATCATGACCCGTTTTTCGGGTGTTTTGTTTTTACGGATGTAATAAGTAAATCCATTGGGCAGTTTTCCTGTCTTTACTTCCGGATCCAACAAAAGGGGCTGGTCATTCAGCTGTGTTTTGCAGGAAAAAAGGCTGCAAAACACGGTAACTAAAAAAAAGCTTAAAAATCTATATCTGATTAACATGTCTATTGTAAATGAGGTTGGGTGGTTACTGGTTCACTAGCTTGGATAATGTCAACAATCTTTTCATTTTCAATGATGATCATACCTTGTCTGTCAGTAGTAATTCCTGAAGTAAGTGTATATGGATATGTCGGCACACCATTTACCATCAAGGTTGGCAGGAAAGAAAACTGCAGGTTGTTGCAGGCTTTACCTAAGGCTTCTCCTACTTCAATGATATGGGTAGAGATCACAAAAAAGCTATTCCGGTTCTCTGCAAAAGCCTTGCTTACCGCCAGTGTGGCATCATAAGCATCTTTTACGTTGGTTCCTTTAAATAGCTCATCAAACAACACATACAGATCCATGGAGTCATTGACTGCCTTGGCAACGGTTTTGGTACGCAGTACTTCGGCGTAAAAATGGCTATAGCCCATATCCAGGTTATCAGACACATTGATGGAAGAGAACAGCCCGTCTTTAACGGAAAATTCCATATGTCTGGCTGCAACAGGAAAACCCATGTGAGCCAGATAAACGGCAATGCCCATCGATTTCATGAAGGTAGATTTACCTGCCATGTTAGCGCCCGTAAGGAACAGCATGTTGCGTTCAGCGGTTAAGCAGAGGTTATTAGTGACTCCATTTTTAAGTGCCGGATGTCTGAAGCCTTCCATATCCAGCACCATCTGATCTGCCGGTAAAGCTTTAGCGTATACAAATCCCTGATCTGCCGCTACCGCAGACACCCCTACAAATACATCCAGTTCATAAATCAGCTTGGTCAGTGTTTCCATCTGACTGATCATGGCATGGCGGATCACATAGTCATTGCGGATCAGCTGCATCAGCGAAAGCTGCCCTTCCGGCGCATTTAAAATTCCCTGAAGCCTGGAATCCTGTAGAATTTTTAGGGCAACATCCAGCTGTTCCCGGTATATGGCTGCGTCTTCCCGCTCATTCAATTCTGAAAAGAAGTTACAAAAGGCCTGTAACACTTCAACAGTAACAGATTGTCCGGCCTGCAGTTGCAATAACTCGGCATTATGAAAAAGTACCTGTTTAAACTTCTTGGTAAAAATCCCCCAGGCTACTCGCGGCAAAGACGCCCCTGCACCACCTGCCAGGTAGTCCTCCATAGATTCAATCTGTGAGCGGATCACGGGAAAAACCACCCTGCCCTGCTGAAAAAATGCAAACAAAGCACTGCGTTTATTGATCTGATCAGGATGATTTAGCGGACGTGCAAACATCCCTTCCAGCACCTGTTCTCCTCCACGGGTTTGTAAGTGGTTAAACAAGCTGTAAACAGACCGTTGCTTAAACTTGCCTTGCAGGTTCAGGTCTTCTACGGTCTGTTTATCTGCCAGAAAATGCTCATGCTGTTGTTTAGTTTGCTTTTTTTCTTTGATCAGCTCAATTACGCCCTCATTGTTGATTATGATCATCCCATGCCGGTCATCAGTAATACCCTCTGTTAGTGTATAGGTATAAACCGGCTTTCCATTTTCCATGCGGGTGGGTAAGTAACGGAAGATCATATTGCTGCACCTTTCCTTTAAAACTGCTCCAGCTTCCATAATGTGGGTAGAGATGACAAACAAGGAATGTGGTTTACGCGCAAAAGCTTCCATGATGGCTATGGTTCCTTCATAGGCGTCTTTTACATTGGTACCGCGAAACAATTCATCAAACACCACAAAAAGGTTTTTCCCAGCCCCCAGTTCATTAGCTACCTTTTTAACCCGCAGCACCTCCGCATAAAAATGACTGGCACCCATAGCCAGGTTATCTGGCAGGTTAATGGTGGTATACATACCGTCGCAGACAGAGAAATCCATCTTTTTAGCCGCTATAGGAAAACCCAGGTGTGCAAGGTACATGGCAATACTCAGAGATTTCATAAAAGTAGATTTCCCACCCATATTCGCTCCTGTAAGGAATAAGACATTGCTGTCAGGAGTCATTTCCAGGCTATTGGCCACAGGCTTATTCAACAAGGGATGATACACATCCTGCAGCTGCAAACGATTGGCATCACGCTGTAATGCGGTAGCAAAAATATAACCACGCTCTGTTGCTACGCGGGCGATAGAAATGTACACGTCAAGGTGATAAATATGCTGCAGGATCTTTTCCATCAGCGCTCGCTGCTGAAAACGAATGATATTGTCATACTCGACAATCTTACCTGAAGAGATCTTTCCTTTGCTATGGTCTGCAAAAATGAGTTCCAGCTCCTTGGTTGCGAGTAAGGCCAAAACTACTTCTACCTGCTTACCATAAGTATGATCTGTAACTCTTGGCTTCAGCTCCAACATAAAGGTTCTTAAGCCCTGCAAAATCTCAATCAGTGTAGTTACACTTTGCCCTGCCGCTTTAAAATCTGCCATGCTAAAGCCCTGGTTAGAAAGCCTGCTGCGCGGATCGGTATTTGACAAATAGCGCTCAGCTTCTTCAAACCGGTTTCCCTGCAAAGGAAAAGCAGTCTTGCTTTCCTGGAAGTAACGCAAAACTGCTACCCGTTCATTGATCGCTTTATGATCTGAAAGCGGGCTCCGGAACATTTCCTCCAATAGGGCCGCCCCACCCTGGGTATAGGTCTTATTAAAAATATGGTAGATTGAATCGCTCCCCGATTTGGAGAAAACATTCAAATCATCGATTGTTTGTTTATCGGTTATAAAGCTCATAATTATTTACGTTTTCTGCGGATGAGGAGGACCATACCCAACAGGATTATCGTGCCTGGGATCACTCCGTAATACAATATTTGCGATGTTTTAACTCCGGCTTTATTTAGCTTAAGTTTGGTATCTTTCGGATTCGGACGTGACAGATCGATTGGAAATTCAGCATTGGAGAACCAGCTAAAAATCGAGATGGCAACAGATCCGTTTATGATCTGCATGTTATTTCTCCCTAACTCTTTATTGCTAAAAAAGTCAGCATCGCCAGACACCAGGATACGTTGCTCCTTATTGCTTATTTTTCGGGAAAGCGTTAATGCGCCGGGGAAAGCGCCCTGTTCATCACCGTTCTTCGCCTCGAATACCAATGCTGCCGAATCCAACACAAACACACCCTTTTTTATCCAGCTGGTTTTTGCATTGGTCATCAAAATCGGCCTGGTATTAAAACCAACATTACGATCATAACTCAATGCCGCTACACTGGGCATTGATACTAAGGACTTTTCCAGGTAAGGCTTTTTCAATGCTACGCTCATTGATACCGCAGCCTTCGTTAAAGTTGGTGTAACCAATCCGTAAGAATAGTCTCTGCTGCGCTGGACAATTGTTCCGTTTAGCAGTTTTACACCAATAGCTTCCAGCAAAGGATTAACTATGTTTTGTTTCCCCGGTTCGGCGGCAATCATCAGATTTCCACCTGAGGCAACATATTTTTGTAATTTAGTTAAGGCCACCGGACTATAGGCCACCCTCAGATCACCAATAACCAATGCGGCAATGCCGGCCGGAATTTCGTCATGTTCCAAAGCCATACTGTCGATGTCAAACCCCTGATTGATCAATGAGCTGCGTGCCCCTTTTACATTCATCAGCATTTTGTAATCGCGGTCGCCCACCTTATCCACACTGCGCTGATAACCGTCGGTTGCGAAAACGATTTTTGGAGGGGTTACAATCAGGCGTTTTAACGCTGCCGCTATTTCTGCTTCCCCAGGCCAAAATTGCGCATCATCAAATGTTCTTAAAAAAGTAGTTTTGCCTTTATATTTCAATTGCATCACTAAGCGCCCGTTTTCCCCCTGCAGATCAACCTGTTTACGAATGGCTTCAGGTCCAATAAAATCATTAGTATCCAAATCTGCGGCTTTTGCCCTTTCCCTGAACAAAGTTTTCAAACTTTTACCAGGATTTGCCGCATAGAACTGCTGATACGGAATACTGTCATAATAGTAAACCCATTTCAGGTTGATATTTGGTTTAAACCGTAAATATGGTTCCCAGCGCTCCATAGCACCGATTCGCTTATCCGGGGCACCATAAGAATAACTGGCATCCAATCCATTGATGTACTCTGTCATTTCAACAGGCTCCGCTCCCATCCGCTTCAGGATGTTTTGGGTTGACTTGACAATGGTATTTACTTTTGTATCCGTCGCATCGTAATAAGCTATTGCCGGTTGTCTTGAGCTGATATAGGCAATGGACACCCCAACAACTACAATGAGGGCATAACGGCAAAACTGGTGCAGAAATGACTTGGCTACCCTGGCCATTTCAAGTCTGGTAATGGTAAAAGCTAAAAAGATACCGGAAATGACGATGTAGTAGATGACATCCCGGCTGTTCAGTAAACCTGCTATCATTCGGTTTGCGCGTCTCGGCATCGCCAAGCTATAGGTCAGGTCCCGTACAAAATCAATTCCCTGCCCAAAACCACCTACATAATTTAGAAAAGCAAGCACCATAAAAGTACTGATGGCTGCCACTACCTGGTAATTGGTAAGGCTGGACATAAAGACTCCTATGGCAGCATAAGCATTCAACAGCAAATAACAGGCTAGCATACCAACCAGAGGATGCGGATAATCAAAATTCTCGATAAACAGTGCCCCAAAAACAAAGAAAAGCCCTGATATTCCTGCGATAACAAGGTTATAGACCAATATGGAAATGTACTTCCCATAAACAATATGGCTTAGTTTCACTGGCGACGAATACAGCAATTTAATGCTTCCGCTACTGGTTTCTCTGCTAATGATCCCCATTGTGATCAGCGGCGTATATAGGTAGAGGCTTTTAAGGATCTCAAAGTAAATTCCAAAAGTCGTTCCTACGTTTGTTGTAAAGAGCCTGTCTGTTAAGAAAGGGAAATCCATACCGAATTGCTGCAGGTGTTGGATCTGCCTCACCGCTGGCATAAAAGCAAGGGCCATTTGTACAAAGAATACCATGATGAGCAACCAGGCTACCGGAGAATAAAATAGCAGGCTGAGTTCGAGCCTGGCTATCTGTATTATTTTTTTCATTTTATCGTAAAGTCTTTAATTCGAGATTCTGGATAACTGGGCAAAAGTTTCATCTAAAGAGTTCTTTTCCATATTCAGTTCCCTTAACCGCCATCCCCGTTTTGCACTTTCGAGAACAACGGCTTCCGAAATGCTGCGGTCACCGTTAAAATAGATCCGCAATTGTTTTTCAGTAAGTGTTTCTATTCTTATGACACCTTCTATGGCCAGCAATGCTTCTGCCGGGGGGGCATTTTCCATTACCACCAGCATACTGTGCGGAGCGATATAGTTATCAAAAGCTTCCATTGTATCGGCAAAGACAATTCTTCCGCTTTCAATCATTACAATATCCTTGCATAAGTACTGTACTTCGGTAAGAATGTGTGTAGAAAGGATTACTGCCCTTTCAGCCGCTATATCTTTAATCAATCCACGTACTTCAATGATCTGGTTCGGATCAAGGCCATTGGTTGGCTCATCAAACACCACCAGTTTGGGATGATGAATTATGGCCTGGGCAATACCCACACGTTGCTTATACCCTCCGGAAAGGTTCTTTATGAGTCTTTTGCTGATGTGCGTAAGGCCACAGCGTTCTTTTACCTCTTCAAGCGCTGACTTTAACTGGCTTTTTTCTACTGAACGCAGGATCGCTGTGTGTACCAGGTATTCATCTACCGTTAAATCCATGTACAGCGGTGGGGTTTGTGGTAAAAAACCGATTTCCTGTTTTGCGCGTTCCGGTTCTTTGCTCAGATCAATGCCATTGATGGTTACCGATCCTGCTGTTGGCGTTAGTACGCCACAAAGAATGTTCATGGTTGTGGACTTGCCGGCACCATTAGAGCCAAGCAGTCCAACAATTCCACTCCTGGGAATTTCAATATTGATGTCTCTTATAGCCCAGCTGGTACTATAACGGTGCGACAGTCCGCTGATACGAACGATTGGTTCCATAGTTTTTATTGAATTAGATAGTTTATGTGTTAGAAAACCGTGTAAAAAAGCAGTAACCATCCCATACCCCACAGTTATTGAGGAGCAAATGAGGTCCAGGATGGCAGTTTTTAGTTAAAAATCATCAATTAGAAAGGGTTCTCCGGCAAGTACCCCTTTTGCATCATCAGGCAACCATGCCAGCGTATAGTTGCGGTAACGCCATTTATTTTTTTCCAGGCTCGTCGTGCCCACGTCCTTCAGGGTATAGGTTTGTAAAAGTGTGCCCGAACCCTGGTCAAAAAATTCGACAAGTACATCACCAACTTTAGCATTGGCTTTTACAGACAGATAATCTGTAGCGGATTTATAGGCCAGGTTAGTGACCGACAGCTCGGTTCCCTCTCCGGAAATGCGGATTCGCACAGGAGTTTTAGCTGGCGCAAGATTTACAAAACGCAAGCCAAGCACGCTATCTGCAAGGGCATGAAACGGTGGCATTTTTGTAATCAGCAGCGTTTCCGGCTGCTCCAGCGTTCCGGTAAGGAATAAAGTACTTGCTTCTCCAGCATTAGGATTAACACTAAGCTGGTAAACAGGTTTATTTTGGTCGGCAGCGGCGGGAAACCTGTAAATTAACAAAGGTTGTTCGCCGGCCGGAATCGTCAAATGATTCTGAGGGGTATACACCCTGTATTTAACATACATCCCCACAGGATAAATCCCATCAGTTGTATAGTTGGTATTAAAGTTGGCTACTAAATTATCGGAACCTGATACTGCATTTACAATGGTAAAAGCCGCAGTAGCCTGGGGCACCAGCTCCTTTTTACAGGAAACTACAAGAGATAAAAATAAACCGGTCTGAATATATAGGAAAATCAGTTTTTTCATGATGCTCAATTTTTAATGATAAGACTGTTTCTAATAGTTTGGATTCTGTTTGAGGAAATGATTTCTTTCCAGTTCTTCTTTAGGAATTGGATACAATAGCTGGTAATTGCCTCTCCAGGGCTGTTTGGCCGGAATTGCAGACAGTACAGCTTCTGCTTTTCCTGTTCTTTTTAAGTCAAACCAACGGTGTGCCCATTCTCCAAAAAGTTCTGCCTGCCTTTCTTTTGCAACGGCAGCCAGGGCCTCTTCTTTTCCAAGTGATGTAGGTAATGGATCTACGCCTGCACGACGGCGCAATACATTGAGGTCCTCAATGCCTGTGCTGATTGGTCCATTCAATACCCTTGCTTCGCCCCTCACCAGGTACATTTCGGCCAACCTCAATACCATATAATATTCGGGAGCCTCGGCATTAACGACCTTGTTGTGCAGACCTGTTTTATATTTATACACGAACCTTGCATGGACCATATTACTCCCCGAAACAAAATCCGTACTATCTATCCAGGCTGCTTTTCGGAGATCTCCTTCGTCAAAAGCACGGAGCAGGTTGGGAGAAAGATCACTGGAAACCCCGGTATGGAGCGGGCTAGGCATTAAATATATCGCCTCGGGCACCGCATTGCCGGAAAAATCTACTTGTGTGTTCTGTTGCAACTGCCAGATGCTTTCTGAGCTATTTTTCAAAAAGACCTTGTTCAGATCAACAAGTTCCAGCTGATAAAGGCTGGTTTGACCAATTACATCTGTTGCTTCCAGAATGGCGTCCCCATAATTTCCTGTGTAAAGATAGACCCTGGCCAGCAAAGCTTTTGCCGCCCATTTATTAGCCCTGATCCGTTCTCCGTTACCACTGGCATAATCTGCTGGCAATATATTTGCCGCATCTTTAAGGTCAGTAACGATCTGTTCATAAACCTTTGTTGTTGGTGTGCGTTCTATATTTGTATTTTTAGCCAGGTTAATAGTGAGTACCAATGGTACGTCCCCGTAGGTATTTACCAGGTAGAAATAACAAAAAGCGCGGATAAACTTAGCTTCAGCCGTCAGCTCTTTTCTGAGTTTTTCGCCTAATAAAGGCGACTTTGATTCGGCGATACCCTCTATCACACCATTTGCACCATATATGGTTTGATAGGCAGAGTTCCAGATTCCGTTACTTTGACCGTCCTGAGCGGTAAGTGCATTTCTATAATAGTTATCTCCCGGATTCAATACATTGTCCAGCTCATCGGCCGAAGTACGCCCCAGCTGACTGCTGAGTCCGGCACTAAAAGAGCCGTATGCACTGCTATTGATCATCTGGGTAAGTACACCAGCCATCGCACCTTTTGCTTGTGTTTCATTGTTAAACACTTTTTCAGTAGTGAGGCTGTTTTTAGGCTCCGGAATCTCGAGGAGTTTATCACAGGAAACCAATAAAAAGGCTGATATAAACAGCAGTAATTTGTTTGTATGATGGTTAAGCATAATCATAGTTTAAAATGTAAGATTAAGTCCAGCAGTAATTATTTTAGCAGTAGGCATTGATGCAAAATTTTGTGTATCGGGATCGATGCCTTTATACTTTGTAAACACCAATAAATTCTGTGCATTTACAGAAAAACTAAGCTTCTTATTTTTCAGCACTTTCTCCGGCACGGCATAAGAAAATGAAACATTTTGCAGCCGCAGGTAAGATGCATCAGTATAATACAGATCGGAAGATGATACATATCCATTCTGCGGTCCGCCCGAAGTAGTAGTCAGGATCGCATATTTAGCCTGCTGTCCGGGATATTGCCAACGGTTTTCAAAAATTTCTGTTGGTATGTTCCCAAAATTTCCTGCGGGCATACCACTATAAAAAGCACTTATGCCCATTTGATTTTTATAATACATGGAAAAACTCAATGCCATATTTTTGTAACGGAACCGGTTTTCTATGCTTCCGGTAAATTTCGGGTCAGAATTGATTACTATATAACGGTCATCTTTCTGTCCAGGCTGTTCAAATGGATTTATATCAATCACGCCATCCTTGTTGCGATCTTCAAAAGCATATTGACCAGTCATTGGATCAATACCGATATAGTGTAAAAGATATTTATCATTTACAGACTTACCGATAACATATTGGGTTGCATAAGGTGAGAGTTTAAGATCAGGGTACCTGAGCAGGATGTTTTTATTGGTTCCCCCGTTTAAACCCAGATCCCAGCTAAAATCCTGTTCAGCGACTATATTGCTATTCACAGCAAACTCCCATCCGCTATTTTGAACGGTAGCTGCCCAGTTGGCCGTTACCCCATCAAAACCAGTATAACGAGGGGTAGGGTAACTGGTTAACTGATTTCCACATCGGTTTTGATAGTAAACAGCGCTAAGTGTAATTCTATCATTAAAAAGCCCCATTTCCATTGCGGCTTCCAGCTTTTTGTTTACCTGCCATTGGTAATCCGGATTTACAGCATGCAGGCTTACCAGCGGTGTAATTCCACCATAAGTATACAGAGGTGTACCACCCGGCTGACTTGACCATTGGCTAATGTATTGGTAATCCCCTACGCCATCGCTGCCCGTTAGTCCGTAACTGCCTCTGAATTTTAAAAAGCCCATAAAGGAAGGCAGGACGTTTTTAACCCAGGTTTCCTGTGACGCAATCCACGCCAGGCCTATAGCACCAAAATTTCCATATTGTTTTCCCGGACCAAAACGTGAAGATCCATCCCGTCGTCCACTCAGGTTCACAAAATATTTACCATCCCAGTTATAGGTAACCCGACCCGATAGCGCCGCATATTTATATTGGCCATAGGTATCGTTAATCAGCTTAAATGGAGCAAAAGAAATAGAACCCAACAGGTTATCATCTTCAAAGCCAAAGCCCATAATATTCTGACCTGAAGCAATACTGCCCGACAATGTAGCCGCCAGGAGTACAGATAAATTACCTTTACCTATAGTTCGCTGATAGTTCAATTGCGGATCAATATTCCAGTTTTGGTTGTCGTTGGTTCCAACCATCATGCTACCTGTCGGACTGGTCACAGGATTTTGCGAAGAAATCGGCTGTGCCCCACCACCGGTGTTGTGACTGGTATTGTAGCCAAAACGGCTGCTTAGCTGAAGTCCGGTAAACAACTCATAAGAAATATCCAGGCTCCCTAATATTAAGGATGTTTTTGAGTAGGCCAAAGCATTGAGCGAACCAAAAGGATAGGAATTTGGTAATCCTGCATCATTCCATTCTTTATAATTGAGCTGTCCGAGGCTGTCGAATATTGGTGGTGCGTTAGGTGCAAGTCCGGCTACCGAGGGTGTACTGTTTGTATTGACACTGGTAAAAGTATAGGCACCCTGAAAATTAGTTTTCAATTTTTTATTGAAGGCAGCATTGCTGATGCTAAACCCCATGTTGGCACTTTTATTGGATCCGCTGTTTGTCATGATATCAGTTGTCCTGCTATATCCCGGATTAATGTTAAACTGGGTGTTTTCATTGCCCCCTGAAATACTTAAATTGACAGTTGTGACTTTTCCTGTATTTCCCCACAGTTCCTTTTGCCAGTTGGTATATCTAGTGGTATCCCAGGCAATAAGATCAGGAGCGTTGAGCAAGGTGGGTGTAATGCCATCATTCTTAAAGGCCTCCTTTCTCATTTTTACATAATCTTTTGTATTTAACAGGTCCCAATAGCGGGTAACCACATTGATACCCTGAGCAACATTTGCAGAAATGCTTGTTGGGCCCTGTGTTCCTTTTTTAGTGGTGATCAGGATAACGCCATTGGCTCCCCTGGAACCATATATTGCTGTAGCATCAGCATCTTTTAAGACCTCAATGCTTGATATGCTGGCAGGATTGATATTAAACAGTGGGCTCTGTCCCCAGCCTGCCGTATAACTTCCGTTCTGTATAATTCCTGGAGAACCTGCTTCATAACTGGAATTTCCACTGATATCTAAATAAGTGAGCGGCACACCATCGATAATATACAAAGGATCTGAAGGAAATTTTGAACTGATGGTACTCCGTCCACGGATTTCCACTTTAATGGTTCCACTTGCATACCCGGTGTTAGGTGTTACGGTCATTCCAGGCACTTTGCCCACCAAGGCCAGCAAAGGGTTCATCACGGGCTGTTTTGCAATTTCCTCGGCGGTAACGGTAGTAATATTCCCGGTAGAAAAACGCCGGCTGGTTTTGCCGTAAGCCATCACCTGAATTTCATCCAGTTTTGAGTTACTCAATTCTAGTCTGATTCCTATTATGCGATTTCCAACAGGTACTTCTTTGGTTACGTAACCCATAAAAGAGACCTGTAAAATGGCATCATCGGCTACATTTTTCAATACAAATTCACCTCGGGCATTCGTTATGGTCCTGGCCTTTCCATCTTTGACAGAAACCGTGGCACCCGGAAGCGGTTCACCTTTTGCATCTGCAACAACACCGCGAACATCCGTATCTTTAAAAACCTCAGTAAGCTGATCCAGTAAAGAAGGTGCTTTCGCCTGCACCACGATTGATTTTTTGGAGATAGAATATGTTAATGGCAATGCCTGGAAAATCTCTTTTAAAGCATCTTCCAACGACGCATTCTGAAGCTTTACATCTATCTTAATCTTTGTCAGGTCTTCATTCTTCCAAAAGAAGCTATAGCCCGTCTGGCTTTCTATGTTAGAAAAAACTTTCGTAAGCATAACATCTTTTTGATTGATGCTTATTTTTTGCGCGTATCCAATTGCAGATACCTGCACACAAGCGATGGTGATTATGAAAAAAATCAGTTTCATTACCATAATGATTTTACGCAGCTGTCCCCCTGGTTTATGGGAAACTTTCGCATATGAGTATAAATTCATACGTTTGTATTGTTTGGGTTTGGATTAATTTTCAAGAATTATACATCATTCCGATTTATCGGATCGGGTTAGCCCAAACGTAGGTCCGGAGAAAAGTGTCGAAGCCTTCTCCGGGCTTTTTTGTTTACCGCTAACCTCCTGACTGGTTTAGCCGCTTTGTTGTAGAGATTTTTTCATTTTGGTTGGTTTAGTTTTAGTTAATTATGAGTTGATTTTAGGTGTATCTTTTTTTCCCTATTACGGCATAACTATTATTTTTCTACCCTCTACCCGGAAATGCACTTTGCCGAGCTCCAGTACCTTTAACACTTCAGAGAGTGTATAGCTCCTTTCAATTTTTCCGTAAAACTGTTCATCTTTAATGCCTGGTTCGTAGGCCACTTCCACATCATACCAGCGTGAAATTTGGCGCATGAGAGTCTTAATATCCGTATGATCAAATTTAAATAAACCATCCTTCCATGCCACAGCATCATCCACATCAACTGTTCTCACACGAATTATGTTATCGTCCGACAGAACCGACTGCTGATTAGGTTTAAGTATTGTACCATTCACATCCACACTCCCCTCCAGCAGCGTGGTCCTGATACCTGGCTCATCCGCATAAGCATTCACGTTAAAGTGTGTACCCAGCACTTCCACAATTTGGCCCCTGCTAATAACCTTAAAGGGCTTCGCCTGGTTGTGCGCGACTTCAAAATACCCCTCGCCGGTTAATTCAACGGTCCGGCTGGCCCCTTTAAAACGGATCGGATACTTCAGTGAAGAGGCTGCATTCAAAACCACCTTTGTTCCGTCTGAAAGCGACAAAGTATACTGACCACCTTTCGGAATAGAAATCGTATTGTATACAGCGGTGGTATCATTTACAGCAGCTCCTCGATACACCAGTTGTCCATCTGCAGTTTTTCTGATGATGGCATCATCTTCCGTAGCCAGTGCTCCGTTCTGTGCATCGGTCAGAGTGATCTGGTGGCCATTTCCAAGTGTTAAAACGGCTTTATTGGATCCGGGAGCAATGTCGTTGTGTCTGGAAAGACCGGTTATTTCATTTGAAGGCCCCTTAACATAATAGAACAAGCCAGCTCCGGCAACTAAGATAATAGCTGCAGCAGCTGCAATACTCGGCCATAACTTAAGGCTCCTGGCTTGAGCAATCGGGGCAGCAATTCCGGCATGATTAAGTACACGGGCTTTCAGTTCCGGTCCAAGCCGGCCGAAATCTATTTCATCATCCTGAAGAAAAAGGCTGTCCAATTTTTGCATATACCAGTTTTCCAGCACTGCTTGTTCTTCAGCTGTTGCCAGTCCGCGGTTATACTTTTTAACCAATGCTTTTGCCTGTTGCCTATCCATTCTTTTTGGAGTTCATTTACAGCTAAACGGGTGAAAGTAAATCTGGGGGTAGAAAAATTTTAAAATATTTTCATACCATGCTATTAACGCATCAACAGCAGTATCGCAATGCCAATACCCATGTCATTCAATTTGGGTTTAATTGCCTTAAGTGCATTCTGTACCTGTTTCTTTACGGTTTGTTCCGAAATGTTCAATTTAGCTGCAATTTCTTTATGTGATAGGTTTTCCTTACGGCTCAGTTCAAAGATTTCCCTCATCTTCGGGGGTAGTTTCTGAATTTCCCTTTCCAGAATTTCAATAATCCGTTTTTCATCGATGGTATCTACCTGATCGTTTCCTGTACCTGAAATAAAACTGGCAATCTCGCCGATATAATCGCTCCTCACCTTATTTCGCTCAATCAGATCAAACACCTTATTCCTGGCAGCAGTATACAGCAGCCCAGCAATATTGGTGTTGTTTTTTATGGATTCTGCTCTGATCCACAGGTTACCAAAAACTTCCTGAACAATATCTTTCGCATCTTCCTCATCCCTCAGCATTTTATAGACATGCACATAAATCAGCTTCCAGTGCCTGTCGTAAATCTCCGTAAACGCAGCCTGGTCACCCCCTGTTAATAAGACAGCCAGTTCTGCATCCGGTAATTTACTATAATCAACTATGTCTTGCCCACTCATTCTTAGGTAATACAAATTTTAAAACAATGTTAGCAAATTACGGTGGAAATAATGCCTCTTAAAAATATTATCCTCATCAATGGTAATTTTCCATCAATGCGGTAGCTTATCTTTAATCACCCCATACAGAAACGTACCGATCTAATGAAGTTTAGGCACATTAATAAACTCCGACATTGTGTTTTTTATCTGTTAATAAGATAAGGTTGCATAATTTTTGCCCAGATGGCATATCCTTTTGCGTTCATATGCAGGTTGTCTGACAAAAAGATGTCAGACCTAATATTACCATCGGCGTTGAACATGGCATCGTAGGTATTGATATAACTGGTCCGTTTCATTTTCGAAATCATCATTGCGATCCTTGCATTTGCTTCCCGCATTAAAGTCCAGTATTTTTCCCTGGAAGGGCTTGGTTTAATAGAAATATAGGTAACCTGAATCCTTGGGTATTTTTTTCTTATTAACTTGAGCAGCTGCCCAACCCGCTCTACCACGGCTTCAGCTGAAGCTCCACCTGTAAAATCATTCTCACCGCAATAAATAACAACCTGTCGCGGATGATAAGGATAAACAATATCCTCAACATACCGAATCACATCTGGCAGCGATGAACCTCCGAAACCCCGGTTGATGATGGTATGTCCCGGAAAATAGGTATTCACATCTTTCCATTTGGTAAAAGTGGAACTTCCAATAAAAAGTATGGCCTTTTTGGGCGGAAAATCGATACTGTCTTGTTTCTTAAAATACTGGATATCTTTATAAAAGGGGGTGTTTTGTCCTTTTGATATTACAAAGGCAGTTAAGAGAAATAAAATCAGCGCTAGCTTTTTCATCTGGATATAATTTATTTTTTATGTTATACAAAAACCCTGTTGCCCGAAAGGTTCTCCCTGAATTCTTTGGGCGTACAGCCTTTTTTCTTTTTAAAGATGCGGTTAAAATTAGAGATATTATTGAACCCACAATTGTAGGCTACTTCAGCTACCGCTTCTGTGGTATCAATCAGTTTTCTGGAAGCATGGCCCAGCCTGATGTCGGTAAGGCTATCGGTAAAGTTAGTCCCCGTCCTGCTTTTAAAAAAGCGGCTAAAAGAAACTTCAGTCATATTGGCAATTTTTGCTACTTCGGCCAGGTTTACCTGTTTATCAAAATTTAAATTGATGTACTCCATCACCTTTTCTATTCTCCGGCTATTGTAAGAGAATTCTGCCTGGCTGAAAGTTGAGTCAGAAAGTGTCCGCATATTTCTAGAGCTTGATAAATCGTGCAGAATAGACATCAGTTCTAAAACAGAATCAAACCCATGTTTCTTATTCAGTTTTACCAGCCTTGGTCCTATGGATTGTGCCGCTTCCCTGGAAAACAGGATTCCGCATTTTGATTTTTCGAACAGCTCCCTGATTACGCGCAGCTGATTTCTGCGTAAAAACTTCTCGTCGAAGAGATCCTTATGGAATTGAATGGTCACTTCATGAATTTCCCTTCCATCCAGTTTATGGGTTTCCCATACATGCGGAAGATTAGACCCCACCAATACCAGTTCCACATCTCCGATCTCTTCAATATGATCACCAACTACCCTTCTTGCTCCGCTGGCATTGGAAATAAAGTTCAACTCCATCTCTTCATGATAATGCAACGGAAAATCGAAATACTGTTTCTTCCGTTCAAAAATAGTAAAACAATCACTGTTGGTTAAGGGGGTAATTTCTTTTAACATGTCCTTTTGCACAATAAATGTATAAATAACACCAATGATATGGATAAAATAATATCACATTCAAATATAAGACTAAAGACATCTATTCAGCAATTAAAACAGGTTCAGCAACTCATAAAACCGCCTAATTTTTAAAACAACGAAGATCACTGCGATAAAAATATCACAAATGGATAAAATAGTATTATTTTTCAGCACATATCGAGGACTACTTTTGATGTTAACCAAATAAACCGCTTATGCTTAATAAACTATCCATTAATTTATTGGCAATACTTGCATGCCTGTTATTTATAACCAACACTTTTGCCCAGGACAAAAAAGTATCCGGCAGAGTGACTGATGAAAACGGCAGCCCACTTCCAGGTGCTTCAGTTAGTATAAAAAATACAAAAACAGCAACCATTACAGATGGACAAGGCAACTTTACACTTGCCATTGCGGCCTCAGCTCAGGCATTAACCATTTCCTACCTCGGAATGGAAGAACAGCAGATCGCCATTGGCAGCAGAACGACGTTCAGCATCATGCTAAAACCTACAAGCAATACACTTTCCGATGTCATTGTAGTAGGTTACGGCACAGCAAAAAAATCCGACCTGACTGGTGCCATCAGCAGAATTGAACGGGACGATCTGATTAAAGATGCACCTACAAATGTCCTGCAGGCATTACAGGGGAAAATTGCGGGGGTAAATGTGACACAGAATGATGGTGCCCCTGGGGCAGGCCTGAGCATCAGGGTAAGAGGCTCCAACTCCTTTCTTGGCGATACAGAACCTCTATATGTGATAGACGGAGTACCCTTCAACAACAGCAGCTCTGGCACCACCCCGCAATCTATCGGCGAAGACGAAAAACAGACTTTAAATGCTATGGCCTTCCTGAACCCCAGCGATATTGAAAGCATCGACATTTTAAAAGATGCCTCCGCAACTGCAATTTATGGTTCACGCGGGGCGAACGGAGTCGTTTTGATTACCACCAGAAAAGGAAAATCAGGAAAGGACAAGGTCGAATTTAACCTCACCATAGGCCAGGCACAGGTATCCAGAAAACTGGATGTTTTAAATCCTGCTGAGTATGCCGCCTACCAGAATCTGGCTTACCTGAACTCCAACAAATATACCGGAACTGCGTATACCCTGCCCTACCCGGGCACAAACCTGCCCGACCCTTTAAACCCGGGCGGCACCTATTATGCCAAAGGACCGCAGGATTTTATCGGCAATAACAACAATTGGCAGGACCGGATTTTTCGCACCGGCACGCTTCAGAATTATACCATAAACGTTTCCGGAGGTGGTAATGCCGGCAGTCATAGCATTTCCTTTAACTATTTAAATCAGGAAGGGACCATTTCAAATTCAGACTACAACAAATTCGGGCTCGGTTTAAACCTGAACAGGAACATCAGCAAAACCTTTAAGATCGGAACCAGCACAACTTTGGCAAGCTCCCGTACCAACGGTGTAAAAACCGGCACCGATAAATCGGATGCGGCAAGTGCCGGAGTAATACGCTCTGCCATCACCTTTCCTTCCACTCAATCAGAACCAATTGATTACGACGGTGTGGGCGACGCCTTTATCACCAACCCCTACATTTATGTTAATGACGTTTTAAATCGCGTAAAGGGGATCAACATTTTTACTTCAAATTACCTGGAAGCAAGCTTTTTAAAGGATTTCAAATTCAGGCAGAACCTTGGCTTTAGCTACGCATCCAGTACCCGCGATCAATATTATCCAAGAAGTGTTTACGAAGGCTTTGCTGTTAAAGGCTGGGGCTTAAAATCCGACAACATATGGAACAGTGGTGTTGCCGAGAGTATTCTGACCTATAATAAAAAGATAGAGAAGCACAGCTTAAACATTGTTGGAGCAGGCACTTTTGAACGCACAAACGGCAACAGCAAAAGGACGGAAGCCAAAACTTTTCCGAATGATGCACTGCAAAACGAGAATATGGCTGCGGCCGAAGCTACCCTCCCGATCATCACTTCACGCTATCAATCTACACTGATCTCTTTTTTAGGCCGGGCAAATTACAACTATGACGACCGGTACCTGCTTACCTTTTCCTATCGCCAGGATGGTTCCAGCAAATTTGGTAAAGACAACAAATGGGCAGGATTTTCGTCGGCGGCCGCTGCATGGCGGATATCAAACGAAGACTTCATGAAAGATGTGAAGATGGTTAACGACTTAAAGCTACGCCTGAGTTACGGACAAACCGGCAACCAAGGCATTGGCTCCTATGCTTCCCTGGCCAAATTGAGTGTTTACAATTATGTATTTGGGGGCGCTGTGCAGACAGGCCTTGCCAACGACCTTTATTCTGGCCCTCCTAATGAAAAGCTGAAATGGGAAACTACAACCTCCTATAACGCTGGGTTAGACCTCAGTATATTTAACAAAAGATTCAATCTGCAGGTCGATCTCTATAAAAAAATAACCGACGACCTCTTACAAAACCTGATCATCCCTTCTTCTACCGGGTTCCCAACCAAACTGGTAAACTCTGGCTCAATAGAGAATAAAGGACTGGAAGTTACACTTGGCGGCGTTGTTTTAAGGAACAAAGACTTTGAATGGAACTCCAGCTTCAACATAGCCTTCAATCGCAACAAAATTTTAAGTTTAAGTCCGGATGTAACCGAGCAATACGGAAGAAATATCTCTACCGGCGATGCACCTTTCATCCAGACTGTAGGCAAGCCAATCGGCGCACTGTACGGTTATGTTGAAGATGGATATTACGACAATGAAGCCGAGGTAAGAAGCGACCCGGCCTATAGCGGTCAGGGCACAGCGATCATCCTGAGAACCATTGGTGAGATCAAATACCAGAACCTGGATAATGACAGGACCAATATTTCACAAACCGACAGAACTTTTATCGGCAACGTAAATCCCGATTATACCTTTGGTTTTACCAACAATTTCAGCTACAAAAGATTTGACCTGAGCATATTTATCAACGGCGTTCAGGGCAACGACATTATCAATATGAATACCCGGTTTAATGGAAACCTGGGCACCAATAAAAACATCACCCAAGAGATGCTGGATGGCGCCTGGGCCGAGGGGAACGACAATACCAATGCTACCGGGCCTAAGGTGATGCGCCAGTTTTTCAGGAACCAGCTGTTCAGCAGAAGGTTTGTTGAAGACGGAAGCTTTGTAAGAATTAAAAATGTGACTTGCAGCTATCAGCTTCCGCTCAAATCCAAAGTCATCAATAATCTCAGGGTTTCCCTTGCCGTAAGCAACCTTTACACATTTACCAATTATTCGGGCTACGATCCAGAGATCAACAGTTATGGTGATAATCCTGCACTTTTCGGGGTCGACCTGGGGGGCTATCCTAATGCCAGAACCTATCACCTTTCTTTACGCTGCAATTTTTAACCTTTTAAAAACAGAACATGAAAGCATTTTCAAAATACTTTACCGCATTTGCTACCGGACTGCTTTTTCTGGGTACCGGTTCCTGTAAAAAAGCATTGGAAGAAACCCCTTATTCCTTTTATTCGCCGGAGAACTTTTACAAAAATGAAAGCGATGCCAGGGCGGCCATCAACGGGGTATATGCAGAGCTTTATACTTACGATCTGTACCTGCAGCCTTTCTGGAACATGACCATTCTTGACGACGACCATGTTTCGGGTGCCGATTGGTTTTTAGGCACCACAGGAGCAGGGAACCCTCAGGCTTATTTTGGCTGGGAAAAACCCTGGGTAGGCTGCTACGCCATTATTGCCAGGGCAAATACCGTTCTGGAGAATGTAATCAATATCAGCACCATGGATGAGGAGATCAAAAACAGGATCCTCGGCGAAGCCTATTTTCTAAGGGGCTGGGCTTATTTTCAATTGGTTCAGTTATACGGCGGTGTGCCTATCCGTTTAAAATCCCTGTCGGCCGCCGAGCCCGAGACCAATATTCCGCGCGCTACCGTTAAAGAAACCTATGACGTGGTGATCAGTGATTTTAAAAATGCCGAAACGAGGCTGCTGCCTTTGGGCCATCCAAAAGCTGGGGAAACTGGCCGGGTAAACCAGGGTGTTGCAAAAGCATTTCTGGCAAAAACCTATCTTACTATGGCCTCGGGTGCAGCAACAGGCAATGTAACCGTTCGGGGAGGTACCGACAATGGCTATTACACCTATGCCAAAACCATAGTTGCCGGCTATGAAGGCATAGACTCAAAGGCCTTTTATACGCTGGCAAGGGATAAGGCCGCGGAAATGATAGACAGCAAGCTTTACACCTTAACACCAAGCTGGAAAGACCTGTGGAGCATTGCAGGCAGGAACAATAAAGAACAAATGTGGGAATTGCAATCGCTTGCCGGAACAGCCTTTGTAAATAATCTGGGTGCTTATTTCTCGGCCAGGTCTACCTTCGGGCAAGGGGCCGTATGGACCACCAACAACCATTATAAAGATTACGACGAGGCTGATGCCCGGGTTTTGGATGGCATCACGCACAATTATACCACTTTACAGGGAACAAATATTTTTTACCCTTTTGCCCAGGCCGCATTGTACAAAGTGGTTAACGGCATCACCTACAACAATACCAACAGCACCACCGCAGAAAGGGCTTATACCATCAAATACAGTGCTGTTGCCGATCCCAGCGTAGCAAACAGCGATGCCTTTTATCCGCTGCTGCGTTACTCGGAAGTATTGCTGATGTATGCTGAGGCCGAAAATGAGATCAACGGCCCAACCACCCTTGCCTATAATGCACTAAATACGGTAAGGTTCCGCTGTTACCCTACAACAGGGACACCCGCAGTACCTGTGCCCGCTGCATATGCACCTGCCAACATGAGTCCAGAGCAATTCCGCAGTTTTGTACTGGCAGAAAGGGCACGTGAGTTTAACCTGGAAGGGATCAGGCGTTTCGACCTGATGCGCTGGGGAATCTACCTGCAGGTGATGAACAAGATTTCTACCGGCCAGAACAACATTTCAAAAGTGAGGGCCAAAAGAAACCTATTACTGCCTCTTCCTTTAAACGAACTGAATTCCAATAAAGCCATCCCATCAAATAACCCGGATTGGTAAAAGATATTTATTTAATGATTAATTTAAATCATGCAATTATGAAAAAAATGCCATCAATAAGCAGCTATGCACTGATTGGGGTACTGCTTTTTCTTTTTAACGCCTGTAAAAAGGAGAATCCGGTAAATACCGATCCTCCTACCATAACAGGCATTAGCAACCTGGTAAACAGAGATATTCTGTTAACATCTGTAGATTATGGAGAATGGATCTGCATCAAAGGAACAAACCTGAGCAGCACCTATAAAGTCGATTTTAATGGCACATTAGCGGCAGATTCCCTGATCTATGGGGATGACAATACAATAACCGTTAAAATACCTGCACAACTTACAGACCCGCTAAACAATCCGATTACGGTAAGCACAAAGTATGGCTCGGCCACCTTAAATTTCCAGATCAAACAACCCGCGCCAACAATTTCCGGTTTCGATCCGGGAGCAGGCTTACCGAATGACGAGATCAGCATAAAAGGAAATTACTTTAAAGGTGTAACTGAGGTCAGATTCGAAACCACTGTGGCAACTATCGTTTCCAGCACGCAAACCGAGATCAAAGTAAAAGTACCTGCAGGATTTGTTTCCGGGTACATCTTCGTTACCACCCCGGTAGGAACTGTAAAATCGGCAAAAGTATTTGGTTTAAAAGCTACAATATTTGACGATGCCATGGCCAGCGGCTGGACCAACACTTCATACAGCAACACCTACGACATGAACCAGACCGCTATTGTAAGAAGAGGAACAAAAGCCATTGTAAATAAATTTACCGTTGGTTTCGGTGCGGTACGTTTTACAAAAGCGGCACCGGCATTTAGCACCAGCGGTTATACCGGGGTTAAAATCTCTATTTATGGAGGTGCAGGCACGGCGGGCAAAAAAGTAAGGATATCACTGACCCCAGCCGCCAGTACTTTCGAGCTCATCCTGACCGAAGGGACCTGGACAGACTACCAGATTCCATTTACAAATCTTGGGAACCCTACCACGATAACGGCCATCACCTTCCAGGAATTCAGCGGACTTACCTCACAAATTTATGTAGATGATGTGGGCTTCTATTAGGATTATCTTTTTATGCCTCTGCGTTCTAAACAAACTACAGGCGGCGGCTCAATCGCTAAGCGATAAATCGGCAGGCAAAGAAACTGTTGCCCTCTATAAAAACCTCTATAAACTGAGCGGGAAACACACCATATTTGGTCATCAGGACGACCTGGCCTATGGCGTAAACTGGAAATATATCGCAGGCAAAAGTGACATTAAGGATGTGGTAAATGACTATCCCGGTGTCTACGGCTGGGATCTGGGACGCATTGAACACGACTCGCTAAGAAACATCGATGGCATTCCTTTCTCCAAAATGCGAAAGTATATTCAGGATGGATATGGGAAAGGCGCGGTCATTACCCTGAGCTGGCACTTCGACAACCCTCTAACCGGGGGATCATCATGGGATACCACCAGAAATTCAGTAGCGGCGATTTTACCAGGCGGCAGCAAACACCAGCTTTACATCTCCTGGTTGGACAAAGCCTCGAAGTTTATTTCCAGCTTAAAAGGAAGCAAAGGAGAAGCCATCCCGATACTTTTCCGGCCTTTTCATGAAATATCCGGGAACTGGTTCTGGTGGGGAAGGAATGTCGCAAGCCCGGCTGAAGTTAAAAAAGCATGGCGGTTCACGGTGGATTACCTGAACCATACGAAGAAATTGCACAACCTCATTTTTGTTTACAATACAAATGGGGTTGCCAGCGAGCAGGAGTTTCTGAAATACTACCCCGGCAACGATGTAGTGGACGTGCTGAGTTTCGATCTGTATCAGTTCAAAAACCAGGACAAAAACGCATTTACCGCAGCCGTAAAAAACAATCTGGTCATTCTCAGCAAGATTGCAAAAGAACGCGGCAAGCTAACCGCCTTTGCCGAAACCGGATATGAAGCCATACCAGACGCAAATTGGTGGACCGGTACTTTATTGCCGGCAATCAAAGAGTACCCTTTATCCTATATTTTGGTTTGGCGAAACGCAGGATATATGCCCTCAATGAAGAAAATGCATTATTATGCCCCTTTCGAAGGTCAGGTTTCAGCCCCCGATTTTAAGAAATTCTATCAAAACAAAAGGATGCTGTTCGAAAAAGCTTTAGGCAATAAAAAAATATACGAGACCAATTGATATGAAACTACAGCTGATTGACATTTTAATCCTCCTTGCCTACCTGCTCACCATGGTACTCATTGGCTTTTACATGAGGAACAAGGCCAAACAGGATAAAGAAAGCTACCTGATGGGCAGCAAGAAATTACCCTGGTACATGCTTGGCCTTAGTGATGCCAGCGATATGTTTGACATCAGCGGCACCATGTGGATGGTAGCCCTTTGTTTTGTGTATGGCTTTAAAAGCATCTGGATTCCCTGGCTCTGGCCCGTTTTCAATCAGGTTTTTATGATGATGTTTCTGTCTAAATGGCTCAGGAGATCGAATGCCACAACCGGCGCCGAATGGCTGAAAACCAGATTTGGTTTAACAGGAAAAGGAGTCAAAAGTTCGCACATCATCGTAATTGCCTTTGCACTAATCAGCTGCCTGGGCTTTCTGGCCTATGGCTTTGTGGGCTTAGGTAAATTCGTCCAGGTTTTCATCCCCTGGGAGGTAATTAAGGACTATATTCCCTTTACCGTGGCCGAAAAGTATGTCCCCCATTTCTATGGCATTGTATTTACCCTGTTTGCCATGTTCTATTCCATCATTGGCGGGCTGCACAGTATTGTACTTGGCGATGCCATTAAGTACCTGATCATGACCATTGCCTGTATTGCTATAGGGATAATTGCTGTTCAGCACCTGCATGGGCAGACATTGAATGTACCCAAAGGATGGAACAATCCTTTTTTCAGCTGGGAGCTCAACCTGGATTGGAGTAAAATTGCTGCTGATGCCAATAAAAAGATTGCAGATGATGGCTTTAGCCTGTTCGGCATTTTCTTTATGATGATGCTTATGAAGGGTGTTTTTGCCTCCCTTGCAGGGCCAACGCCAAACTACGACATGCAAAAAGTACTCAGCACCCGCAGCCCTAAAGAGGCCAGCAAAATGACCGGGTTCGTAAGTATCATATTGCTGCCCATCCGTTATTCCATGATTACCGGTTTAACCGTCCTGGCTCTTTTATACTACAATCAGCTTTACCTGAAAGGCCCTGACGGCGTCACAGATTTTGAAAGGATTTTGCCAGCAACCATCAACAACTTTTTGCCGGTCGGTGTTTTAGGCCTCGTATTAACGGGCTTACTTGGTGCATTTATGGGTACTTTCAGCGGAACACTTAATGCAGCACAAGCCTATATTGTGAATGACATTTATCTGAAGTATGTTAACCCTGAGGCAAGCACCAAAAAGATCATGTCCATGAATTATACCGTAGGCGTGATGGTGGTAACCACAGGCATCTTCTTCGGTTTTATGGCCAATAATGTCAACGACATCCTGCAATGGATTGTCGGCGGCTTATATGGTGGTTACGTAGCTGCCAACTGCCTCAAATGGTATTGGTGGCGATTCAATGCCAATGGTTTTTTCTGGGGAATGACCATTGGTGTAGTGGCAGCCCTGTTCATGCCTTATATCACAACCGGCCTACCTTTATACTGGTGGCCGCTGCTTTTCGTATTATCCCTCATAGGCTGCTTTATAGGCACTTATAGTGCGCCTCCCACAGATATTGGGATATTAAAATCTTTTTACAGGAATGTCCGGCCCTGGGGGTTCTGGGGGCCGGTACACGACCTGGTTGTTCAGGACGACCCTGCCTTTCAGGCCAACAAGGATTTTAAACTGGATATGTTCAATGTGGCGCTGGGTATCACGGCTCAGCTTTGCCTTACCATTTTCCCCATGTATCTGATCACAGGGATGTATGCCCCTTTATGGATAACAACAGGCATTTTAACGGTAATCAGCCTCATTTTAAAAAGAACATGGTGGAATAGATTAGAAGATTAAGAGAATAAGATGAAAACAGATTTCAAACAACATATTACACAACTAGCTTCGAAACAAAACGAATTACTTAAAGCCCCAAATCAAAAAGCGGAAGCGGAAAATGGCTTGTTCGACAGATATAAGAACCCGGTGTTAACAGCAGCGCATGTACCCTTTACCTGGAAATACGACCTTAACCCGGCAACCAACCCGTATTTAATAGAGCGTTTTGGCATCAATGCCGTATTCAATGCCGGAGCCATCAAATGGCATGACAAATACATCCTGATGGCCAGGGTTGAAGGAACCGATAGAAAATCATTTTTCGCCATTGCGGAAAGTCCTAACGGGATTGATAATTTTAGGTTCTGGGAATATCCGGTAGTGATGCCCGAAATAGATGAGCCCGACACCAATGTTTACGACATCAGGCTGGTACGGCATGAAGATGGCTGGATTTATGGATTGTTCTGCACCGAAAGAAGAGACCCCTCGGCCCCTGAAGGAGATCAATCGGCCGCTATAGCCCAATGCGGAATCGCCCGCACAAAAAACCTGACCAACTGGGAAAGGCTGCCCGACCTGCAAACAAAATCCCCCCAGCAGCGCAATGTAGTCTTACACCCGGAATTTGTAAATGGAAAATATGCTTTTTATACCCGCCCACAAGACAGCTTTATTGAAGCAGGCAATGGCGGGGGCATTGGATTTGGATTGTCCTCATCCCTGGAAAATGCATGCATTGAAGAAGAAATTGTAATTGATAAAAAAATATACCACACCGTTTACGAGGCAAAAAACGGGCAGGGCCCCGCCCCCATAAAAACATCCGAAGGCTGGCTGCACCTTGCCCATGGTGTGCGGAACACTGCAGCAGGGCTAAGGTATGTGCTGTATATGTTTATGACCGATCTGAACGATCTTACCAAAGTAACACATAAACCGGGGGGCTATTTTCTTGCCCCAGAGGGGGAGGAAAGAGTGGGCGATGTATCCAACGTGGTTTTTTGCAATGGCTGGATTGCAGATGAAGATGGAACTGTGTACATTTACTATGCCTCTTCCGACAGCAGGCTGCATGTAGCAACTACAACTATTCAGCAATTGCTGGATTACGTGAAGCACAATCCTGAAGACCGGCTGAGGTCTGCCACCTCTGTTGAAACCATTATCGGCATTATAGACCAGAATAAGAATTTAGCATGGATCCAGCACCTTTAGCTACTTTTAAAGCAGAACTGATTACTGAGCTATCAGACATCTTAAACTGGTGGATGACTCATACTGTTGACGAGGAGCATGGCGGGTTCTATGGAAAGGTAGACAATGACAATATTGCTAATCCACAAGCAGAAAAAGGGTTGGTATTAAACGCAAGAATCCTTTATACCTTTTCTTCGGCTTATCTGCTAAACAGCAAAAAAGCATATTTAGCCATTGCCCATAGGGCATTTGATTATTTAACTACTTATTTTCTGGACAGTGAATATGGAGGGTTCTACTGGGCGGTAGATTTTACAGGCAAACCATCGGCATCCAGGAAACAAGTATACGGACAGGCCTTTGTGATCTATGCCCTGGCAGAGTACATAAAGATAGCGTCCAATGAAAAAGCCCTGGCTCTGGCTAAAATTACCTTTGAATTGCTGGAGCAGTACAGCTTTGATCCGGTCAACACCGGCTATATAGAAGCATTAAGCAGAACCTGGGGAGCGCTGGAAGACCTGCGGCTAAGTGATAAAGACCGGAACGAAAAAAAATCCATGAACACGCACCTGCATGTGATCGAAGCCTATACCAATCTGTACTCGATTTGGCCAGATGACAAGCTGAAAAAAGCCATCAAAAGACTGCTTTCGAACTTTAAAAACCATATTATAGATAAAAGCAACTGCCATCTGCAGTTGTTTTTTGCAGAAAACTGGGAAGTTAGATCAAACACATTTTCCTTTGGCCACGATATTGAAGCGGCTTGGTTACTGCAGGAATCGGCAACTGTCCTTAAAGACGAAGAAGAGACCGAAACTTTCCAGAAACTGGCCTTACAATTAACCAGAGCCGCAACAAAAAGCTTAGCGGAAGACGGGGGCCTGTGGGAAGAAGAGGCTCATTGGTGGCCTCAGGCCGAGGCCATGGTAGGCTTTTTGAATGCCTGGCAAAATAGTGCTGATATCAGGTACTTACAGCAATCTGTTCAAAGCTGGTCCTTCATCAAAAGACACCTTAAAAACGATAAGGGGGAATGGCATTGGGGTGTTCATCGAGATTATACCCTAATGGCAGGACAAGATAAGGCAGGCTTTTGGAAATGTCCATATCATAACGGCAGGGCCTGCATAGAAATTATCAAAAGATTAAGCGCATAGCGCATTTTCATGCTAAAACAAAAAAGCCTGCTATCGTTAAAATAGCAGGCTTTTTGCGGGCCGTACGGTACAAATCTCGAACCTTTTCTTGATTGACATAAAGAAATTAGCATCCATTAATATCCCGATAGTTCCTGATAAGATTCAAGTTAAATCGGAAAATAAAAGACATCAGTTTATTTATACTTCAGCAAAGCCCGGTAACAAAAGAAAAAGGAGATTAAAATTATAAACATCTCAGATGGATGGTAATTTAGTTATCGCAAGAATAGCTCTTATTGTCTCGTACTTTTGAAGATTTATCGAATTATAAATACCTTGCAGTTTGGTTGTTTTTCAATATCCTTTGAAAAGTTAACATCATTTGCGATTTTCCTTTCGGGATCATAAATTATAAAGAGCTTATATTTTTCCTTAGGATATTTCGTAATGTCGGCACCGATCTGATCTGTAATAGCTGCTTTTGATGTGTTTCCACGCAGATACTTAGCCTCAATGAGAAGATCATAAATTTCTAAAAAGGAATGATCGGGAATAACACGAGCAATTGAGAATTTTATGGTTGGGTATTCTCTTCCGTAATCAATACTCTCACCTTGAATTAGCGCATGTATTACATCATTCAATGCATTTTCATGCTTCGGCTTTTCATGTTCGAACGCCTGGGGTATCGCGATAGTTAGTTTAGCCTTGATTGTTTCAATAAGACATTCAATAGGTGGTTTAAGATGCATCCTCTCATCGATGTAGGCATTCAACGTATTTGCAATTTTAGGTTTGAGCGGATCTTGCAAAAGCTGAATGTTTCTAATTGCGTTTAACACTTGACTAGTATGCGTTTTAAGCAGGTCGTAAATGCGCATCGCCTTTTCTGATGGTCTCTGCCCCTCTAAATATGGGATGATGTCAGTTAACGCCGCCAACATTTCATACTGAAAATTCATTTCAGTAAAATTATTGTACTTTACGATTGCCCTAATATAGTCATTCAAATGTGTACGGGATTCTGGACTTGTGATGGGATCTTTCGCTATATCGATATCATAAATTGCATCAAAATCCTGTAAGTCAGATGCAAAAGCAGCTAATCTTCTATCAACGCATTGTGAGCATCCACCACAATGTGTTGCCTGAGAATTATTTTCAAAACTGAGAAATGTTTTTGTGCAAGAGATTGTTGAATTAATATAATTTACCTTACCCGCAGCCTTGATCTTGTTAAAGATATCTGTTTTTGTATTATAAAGAAATGGATGAACAATTGGTCGCTGTTCTTCGCCAACCGCGGAATAGAAGTTTTCCAGTAATTTTAATGTTTGTGGGTGAGTTGTTCTGCTTGCACGAGCATTAACCAAATCAGCTCTTTTTGAAAAATTAAGGGATGTAACTCCATTTTCAAATACATGAATTTCCTTTTCTGAGGCCAATGTTGACAGAGAATACGCAATTGCGGTATATAGAAATATTCGTGTACGTTGCGTTTCCTCAACAGCCCTTTCTCCGTGAAGGTTACAATAGAAAGCAAAGTACTGGATCCTGCCTGGGAAATCAGTTTCAAGAAGTCGGTGTATACCTTTCTGGATTTTGGAGACACCGGTTGTATTGGAGCGATGACTAACTAGGATTAGATTTTTGTCAGTTGTAGTTAGGATTTCTAGGGCGCCAGCCAAAGAGTCCAAGCCACCAGAAAAAAGTCCAATAATAGAGTTCTCTCTCTTTTGTAACTGGATTGCCTCATGATCGTAAAGACTTTTTTGTCCAATATCAGCCCCCCCATCTTTGAAAATAAAAGAATATCCTTGATCACCGGATACGAAAGTTAATGCATCAGACAAACGTTTTGTAATCTCTGGGTTTGACCAGAAAGAAACATCTCGAACTCTTATAATGAAATTTAATTGCCTTGACCAACTATGATATTCAAGGCTGTTATTGGCCCCACGCCCAATCATTCTGTCAGCCGCGTAAACGTATCCTGCAATCTCCAACAAATCTTTAATTCGATCCGGAAAATGACAATTTACCAGCTGAATGAAATGTGGTAGTTCAAGATTTATATTGTGTCCAGGATTAGATGGATCAATAATTAATCTATGGATATGGTTGGAGGCATATTTTTTCGTTTTGTGAGGAGAAGGACTAACTCCACCACATAAAACTATATGGCTGTTGGAGTTAATCATATTTTATTTCTTCTCTTATTAGTTCACTGTTTATTTTTTGAAAAGCAAAAGAAAGAAACCCTTTTATACGTTTGTTGCTAGGCAATTTCTCTTTTGCATATTTATTAAACCATGCAGCGGCAAATGATTGAGTTATTTTTGAAGTTTCAAATGCATGCTTTGAAATTCTGTCAATATGGGTTTCTAAATTTTTATTAAATTGAGTTCTATCGTAAAGATTATCAATTCCAGAAGCAGCTTCTCGCTCTAAAAAATATTTTAAATATCGTTCGGTAAATTTCGAAAAGAATAATCTGGAAAGTTCACAAAAACCTGCACCATTAGAAGCCTGTTGCCAAATCTCCAAACCCGTATCATTAGAGTCAAATAAACTCTGCTGATTTGTCTGATGCGACCTAGCCCAGTCACTTATAGTTTCTATAATTGACTGGGTAGCAAATGACGAGTATTCTTTTGAATCCTCATTTTGAGAAATATAATTCTGAATACAAAATGCAAGATCATACAGATTAAAATTTTTCGGGAGAACAATACCTTCCTCTGCTAACCTGTCAAGCGCGTTATCTGATTTTGCGAAATGTGAAAGAGTTATTATGAATTTGAAAGCCCCGAAAACACCGGCATCAGTATTAATGTCTTGAAATCTTTTTCTAACGTTTTTTGTAGTCTGTGCAGCAATTTCTACAATTGTATCCTCGGCATCAGTATAATCACTGATACTATTAACAATACTCTTCCAACGTTCACTTTTAGGTAAGGTACCGATACGTTCGTGACCCATATATTTAAATATTAGCTAAGATAAATAAATATAATCAGAAAGCACTTTAAATCTGAGAGTTAAAACTATTATATACCGGTTTGTATAATGCCTAAAGGATATATTTAGTGGTTTTTACATTATAAATTTGCAATGCTTGTCGTTATCAAAATTAATTCGGCGGGCGTCAACGAATTATTATTCTGTTGGCTAAATACTGTACCGGTTGCAGCACAAAATCGCGAAGGATTCATCGCAGTATTTGCGCCAAATATATTTCTGAATCTTGTATAGCTTAGTATACAGGCAGCTTTAGCACGTGTAATTGCCACATAAAAAAGTCTCGCATTTTCTAAAATTAGACCCGGTGCGTTCTGAGCCGGTACGCTTGGAAAAATGGTTTCTTCCAGTCCAGGTATGAAAACGATTTTTGCACTAAGCCCTTTTGATGAGTGAAAGGACATGATGCGTATTTTATCGATTATCGCTACTGCGACTTGATTTTGAGGACCAGGGTTTACACGTGCATTGATTACAGTCAATATTTTGTCTTTTTCCTCTTGTGAATCTGTTTGCAAAAAATCTTTCAATTCCTCTAGGGTCATATCAACTGGAAGCCCAGCAATAAACCCCCTCCAATTAGTTACTTCTACTTGGGTAAAATTGTTCAGAAATATTTGATCAATGTCGTTAGCTCTAAGGCCGATCGTATCAGTAAGATTCCAAGTCTGAAATACTGCGATGTTTGTAATTACTTTATTAATAGCAGTAATTTCACGCCCTCCGAAGACCTGTGGAGGTAGTTGGTTATAAAATAAATCATGATAATTTAGATTGTTAGCAATGACTTTATCTGCAATATTTCTGCATGTTCCTAAACCAATTCCTCTGGGGGTTCCTAACATGATTCTATGTGCAACATAGTCATTTTCATTACTTTTTATGCGTAATAACGACTGTAGAAATCGTCCATGATCAGAATCCTTGAAATCTTCTCGTTGATTAGCATCATAACCAATGTTAAGAGCGTCCAATGCATTTGTAATTGCACTTAGCTGCAGTCTCCTATTACTAATTAGAATCATTATTTCCTTTGGAGGAATACCACTATTAATTAATTGTTGGCATGACAGCGCTATGTACCTTGCTTCCTGAACTGGACTATTAAAAGCATTTGATTGTGTAAATCCATTATTTATTGGGTTGGATGCGGTATAAACTGAAGTCAACTGTTTGGGAATTCTATTCGGAGCAGGATAATTTAGGATAACGTTTTGAGCTGCGGTTAAAATAGAAGGTGTACATCTAAAACAATGATTTAACACGTGATTGGTTGACGCAGGATAAACGTTGGTGAAATTCTGAATTCCTTGAGGAAAGGCAAATCGAAATGAATATACACTCTGGTCATCATCACCTGAAATAAACACATTGACACCCCGAATAATCAGGGCGTTAATAAACTCAAAATCACAAGGATTAAGATCTTGAACTTCGTCAACAATTAGATGTCGGACTCCCAGTATTGCGACAGGATCAATAAGCCCTGATTGAATTTGAGTGACACAAGTCCTTACCATTTCACCCGGCAAAACGCAAGAATAGGTTTGTGTGCGCGGTCCATAAAACCCATTAAATGATGCCCGATCCGCTTGTGTTACAGGGACTGCCAGTACTGGAAGGTTTGCCGGATTCCACACACCGGTACTCCAAAATGCCTCATGGTCTCTTCTTATATCGCCGCTTCTAGTAGGAGTGATATTTGCCGAGTTGGAAAACTCCGCATCAAAGACATTACTCAATTCCCAGTCATCCATAATAGCAGGTTCAGTGGGGTACAAGGCCAGGTTTCCTGTTTGTCTCAGCATATATAGCGCAAGAGCGTGCAATGTTGAGATTTTTACATCAGTTACGTTACCTTGATTATGATTTGCACAGTAACTATATATTCTATCTTTTAGATCTTTAGCAGCAGCCCTAGTAAAAGACACTGCGATTATTGATTCTGGATGAATGTTTTGACTTGAGAGAAGCCAATGCACTCTTCTTTCAATAACAAATGACTTTCCTGTTCCAGGCCCTGCAACCAAGCGAATTGTTGGGGCTAGATCTTGTGCTGCTGCATCTTGAATTAAATTGGCGTTTTGAATTTGTTGTGGCGTTATCGGCATACTGAGAGGTTAATAAATTTGAAACACTTTATACGAATATAATACTTTGTCATTTAATATTCACTAATAATGCACGGTATAAATTGTTCTCCATAATTGAATATGATTCTACTTTTATGGAAACTACTATATAATTACATCCTTTAACAGAAAGGATGTTGAATGCAAGCGGCATATCTATATATCCGTGTCAGCACAGATGAGCAGGCTTTAAAAGGCTACTCCCAACGAACACAATTGGATCGCTTGACAAGATTTTGCCTTGCTCGCAACATCAGCGTTTGGGATATTGTTTTTGAAGATCACTCGGCAAAGTCTTTCAACCGGCCAGCATGGTGTTCCATGATGACAAGAATAAGACGTAATAAACGATCACGCCCTGGCTTGCTCCTATTTACCAAATGGGATAGATTCAGCAGAAACACGGGAGATGCTTACTACATGATCTCGCAGCTTCGCAACTTGGGGATACAGCCACAGGCAATTGATCAGGAGCTCGATCTCTCTATTCCCGAGAACAAGATAATACTTGGCGTTTACCTTGCCACATCCGAAGCAGAAAACGATCGACGATCACTCAATGTGAGACAAGGAATCCATAAGGCGAAACAAGAAGGCCGCTGGACCGCGCACGTACCATTAGGATATAAAAGTCTAATAGCTCCGGACAGGAAACGGGAGATCATTCCGAAGGAACCGGAGGCGACATTTATCAGAAGGGCTTTCAACCTGGTAGCTGAAAACCACGACAATATAAACTCGATCTACACCGGAATTACCCTTAATGGCCTAAAGTGCAGCCGTTCAAACTTCCGACGTTTGCTCAGAAATCCATTTTATTATGGTAGAATAGTAGTGCCGGCATTCGAAAATGAATCTTCCACATTGGTACAAGGACTGCATACACCTTTAATAACTGAATCTTTATTTTTTAGAGTACAAGAGGTTATCCAGAAGGCTCGAATGAATCAACCGATACATCATTTAAGGGCCAACGACCCACTATTTCTGCGTGGCTTTCTATTATGTCCTCTTTGCAGCAAAATGCTTACCGGTAGTGCATCTCGGGGAAAGAAGGGTAAACGTTATCATTATTATCATTGCAGCTATCCATGCGGCTTCCGTACAAGGGCCGATGGAATTAACCAACTTTTTATTCAGGAATTCGAGAAGTTGAGATTGGGACAAAAGTATCTTGATGTTTATGAGGACGTACTCAAGCATATCGGTAAAGACTCTTATAATATTGTAGCAGTTACAGAAAAGAGTATTTCTATAGCTATCGACAAGCTGATCGACAGGTTAGTTAAGGCAAAAGAATTATTACTCATTGGCGAGATCGAAGATGAAGACTATATACTCATAAAAAAAGATTGTGAGAGTAAGATTCATATGCTCGGAGCTGACCTCCAGCGTGCGGAGATAATCTCAAAAAAAAACTCTGATTCTCTAAAAAAAGAGAAACTTAAACTATCCAGATTTGGCAGAACTTTTTCCTTAATGGAATGCTTTGATAAAAGAAAGCTGATGAATATAATGTTATATCCCGTTATCTTACCAAAGATTGAATTTGAACTAGGAACAATGATTAATGCCGATGTCGGTATCCTGTTTGAACTAGATTGCCTGACTCAGAAAGCACCCGAAAAAACAATGTATTACGAAGAATCTATGGATCCGGCTTTCTATACCCAAACAATTATAAAACTAGAAGACATTATTCACGGAGGTAAATTGAAATTAGGAGATGCGACAGCTAGCAGGATTTTATATTTTCTCTCTGTTTTCGCTAAAGTTGTTAGTAAAACTACCGTATAGATTCTTATTCAAATATAAAAATGGATGCTTAAATGCAATTTAAGCAGGTTCGAGTACCGTTCGCTCTCAACACATTTTAGGAAAAGGACATCTATAGATGCATTAAATAAAAACATAAAAAGCTAATATTTAGATGATTACAAACGGCCAGATTTTATCCGCGCATTAGTTTGATTCTGAATTAATGACGATGTAAAAATATATCGAACTCGTCTAGCGCATTGTAACTATCTAAAAATCAGAATAATGCCAAACAAAAAAGCGAAAATCTATTCAATTTTGAACAAATTTTCGCTTTTGCGGACCGGACGGGACTCGAACCCGCGACCTCCGCCGTGACAGGGCGGCATTCTAACCAGCTGAACTACCGGTCCGTTTTTCCCGTTTCTGTATCGTTGTTTCGTTTCGGGATTGCAAATATAGGGTGTTTATTTAACTTTGCAACATTTATTTTAAAATAATTGCAAGTCCTTAAATTACAGCACCTTCTTTTAACTTCTCTGCATTCTCTGCGAACTGTAACGCATCTATCAGTTCCTGCACCCCGCCATCCATAATGCCGTTCAGGTTATAAAGTGTCAATCCAATGCGGTGATCGGTAACCCTTCCCTGCGGATAGTTATAGGTACGGATCTTTGCAGAGCGGTCACCGGTAGATACCATGGTTTTACGTTTTGCAGCGATGTCACCATTTTTCTTCTGCAGTTCTATATCATAAAGCTTACTCCTCAGCATCTCCATGGCGATGATCCTGTTGCCCAGCTGCGAGCGCTCTTTCTGGCAAACCACCACAATACCCGAAGGCCTGTGGGTAAGCTGCACTTTAGTTTCCACTTTATTTACATTCTGCCCACCTGCACCACCAGAACGTGAAGTCTGCAGGTCAATATCGGCTGGGTTGATGTACAGGTCAATCTCTTCTGCTTCCGGCAATACCGCTACCGATGCTGCCGAGGTATGCACACGGCCCTGGGTTTCTGTGTCAGGCACGCGTTGTACCCGGTGTACACCAGATTCGTATTTGAGCTGCCCGTATACATCGTCGCCGCTTACTTTAAGGATTACCTCTTTGTAACCGCCGGCAGTACCTTCAGTTACATCAATGGTTTCTACAGTCCAACCTTTCTGCTCAAAGAAACGGCTATACATCCGGTAAAGGTCGCCGGCAAATAGTGCAGCTTCATCACCACCTGTTCCGCCTCTGATCTCGAATACCGCATTTTTTGCATCCTCCGGATCTTTAGGGATCAGCATCAGACGAACCCTTTCTTCCATTTCTTCCTGCTGTTTCAGCAGCAGTTCCAGTTCCTCTTTCGCCATCTCACGCAATTCAGCATCCTTTTCATTTACCAGGATGTCTTTATTCGCGTCGATGTTACTCATTACATTTTTGTAAACTTTATATTCCTCTACAATCTTCCCCAAATCCTTGTACTCCTTGTTTAAAGCTGCAAAACGCTTCATGTCCTGCACGGTATCAGGGTTACTCAGCTGCTCTTCAACATCTTCCCAACGCAGTTTAATGGCTTCTAATTTATCTAACATATGCTTTCTTTCAGAAAATATTTCATGCTGCCTGGCCAAAAAAATCAGCATCATTCCAGGATCTGATCTGGCCCGGGCAGGCGGTTTTTATTTCGGACAACAAAAATAGGCTTTTTCGTTTAATTTTTTTCGAAGTAATTCAGACTTAAATCATTGCCATCGAATACCGCGTAGGAGTTGAAGTTGATCCATTCCCCAATATTGATGTATTTACTTTTACTATCCAGATCAATACTCAAAGGCAGGTGCCGGTGGCCAAAAATAAAATAATCGTAATGCTGTTCTTGCAGCAATTCCCTGGCATATACCGCAAGCCACTCTTTTTCTACACTTTCAAACACCTCTTCCTTGCTACTTGCAAGCCTGCTTTTGCCCGACCACCAGGTGGCAATGCCCAATCCGATACGCGGCGGCACCAACGCAAACAGCCACTGGCAAACCGGGTTCCTGAAAATCTTTCTTAATATTTTATACTTATTATCGCCCGGGCCTAAACCGTCACCATGATGTAAAAAGAAGCGTTTTCCCGACCTTTCCATTACCATTTCATCGCTCACAATTTCAATACCCATCTCCTCTGTGAAATAGGTTTTAACCCACATATCATGGTTACCCTTAAAGAAATAAATCTTTATTCCGGCATCTGTCATCGCGGCCAGCTTACCCTGCAGCCTAATGAAACCTTTGGGCACAACCGTACGGTATTCAAACCAGAAGTCAAAGGTATCGCCCATCAAAAACAACTCACTACAGGTTGATTCTATGGAATTTAACCACCTTACAATACGATCTTCCCGCAACCTGCTTTCGGCATGATCAGGCGAACCAAGATGAAAATCTGAAGCGAAATAAATGTTCTTTTTCATGAATACCTGGCAAAGATAAAGAATATTATGGGCCCTTCAGTTTAAATAAATCCTACAGGCTTTATAGATTTTATAAAATAGAATCGTTATTGATAACAAAAGTTCGTAAATTCGCACAAATTTTAAACTATGATTTCTACTGACATAGCCATCATTGGCGCCGGACCCGTTGGTTTATTTGCGATTTTCGAAGCAGGTTTATTAAAAATGCGTTGCCATTTAATAGATTACCTTCCACAGGTAGGTGGACAGCTATCTGAAATATATCCAAAAAAACCTATTTACGACATCCCTGGCTACCCTACTGTTTTGGCTCAGGAGTTAATCGATAACCTGATGGAGCAAGCCAAGCCTTTTCATCCGGGCTTCACCTTAGGCGAGCGTATTGAAGGGCTTGAAAAACGTGGTGAGGCCGACTTTGTGCTAACCACCAATATGGGTACCATTATAGAAGCAAAGGTTGTGGTTATTGCCGGGGGCTTAGGTTGTTTTGAGCCGCGCAAACCTGCTGTAGCCGGACTCGAGCAGTTCGAAAACGGCAGAGGCGTAAATTATATGATCCTTGATCCTGAAAAATACCGCGGACAAAAAATGGTGATTGCCGGAGGTGGCGATTCTGCCCTGGACTGGACCATCTTTTTAGCTGATGTTGTTGATGAGCTGACCCTGGTTCACCGTAGCGAGAGTTTCCGTGGCGCACCTGATTCGGTAAACAAGGTAATGGAACTGGCTGAAAGCGGACGCATCAATCTCGTATTAAACAGTAACCTGAATTCGGTAAGTGGAAATGGCAAGCTGGAAAGCGTAGAGCTGATCCATAACAAGAGCCTGGAAACGACCACTGTTGCTGCTGATCACCTGATCCCGTTATTTGGTTTAAGCCCTAAATTAGGCCCTATCGAACAATGGAACCTGAACATCAGTAAAAGCGCCATTGAAGTAAATACAGACGATTATTCAACAAATATCCCGGGAGTGTATGCCATTGGTGACATCAATACCTATACCAATAAGCTAAAGCTGATCCTTTGCGGTTTCCACGAAGCTGCCCTGATGAGCCACAGCGCTTACCAATATATGAACCCAGGAATTAAATACACCATGAAATATACCACTGTAAACGGTGTATCAGAGTTTTAAACATGGAAAACAACATTACCGTACACGTACAACACCCCGACGGAAGCCGGGTTGCCCTGGAGGCACCTACAGATATGGGCTTGAGCCTTATGGAATACCTCAAGGCCTGTGAATATGATATTTTGGCCACCTGCGGAGGTATGGCGCTTTGCGCTACCTGCTGTGTAGATGTGCTGGAAGGCGAAGACAAGCTCAATGAAATGAGCGACGATGAATACGCCATGCTGGATACCCTACCGGATGTATTGCCCAATTCAAGACTGGCCTGCCAGCTGCAGTTAAACCCCGCCATGGATGGCCTGGTTGTTAAACTGCACCACGCAGAATAAAAAGAACTATCAATTATGATCTACGGCAGCTGCTATTGTTTTAATAGGGCTGCCGATTGTTTTATACTCCCCTTCTCCCTTTAGGATAGCTAACATTTTGGTGTTGTTGTTCAGCAAGCCCCTGGCTGCGTTCAACTCCTTATCGTACTGAAAGGCCTGTTCTACCTTACCTCTTTCGTAGTAGTAACGGCTTACAATCTGTGTTTCCAGTGCCCTTTTTATTTCTGGCTTAAATGTGGTCAGGTCAGTTTTTTTGGCACCCAGCATTTTTTCCTTCAAATCATCCAGATCGGCTTTTACTGCCGGAAGTTTATTTTCCTTTTCAGCCTCTGTCCTTAAATCAGACAACAGGCGTTCGGTACGAGAGGTATAGGAATAATCCTTTCCGGCCAGCGAACTCACAAAAGCTGCATAATCGGCATCTGTAAGCTGGAAAGAGCCCGCAGGCGCAATTGCTTTATTGTTCTTTTTATAGCTGTTCGCGTAATCAAAAAACAGGTTCTTGTTGAGCAGGGATATGGTTATCGGGCTATATTTAGGGGTATTGACCACCACATCCGGGTAAACACCGTTCCCATCATAAACACTACGGCCCGTCTTTGTATTGAATTTGGTCATCAATGAATCTGCAATTTTCAGGGTTTTACCGTTGGCATCTTTATGGGCATAATCCATGGCCTGTATACACCTGCCCGAAGGGGTAAAATATTTAGCTACAGTAACTTTTACCAGGCTGTTATAAGGCAGGTTAAAGGTTTGCTGTACCAGGCCCTTGCCAAAGCTACGTTGCCCCACAATAATTGCCCTGTCCAGGTCCTGAAGCGCTCCTGCAACAATTTCCGATGCAGATGCAGAAGAACCACTGATCAGCACTACCAATGGGATATCAGGGAATAGCGGCTGGTTCTGGGTTTTGTAGCTGATGGTCTTCTGCGGGTTACGTCCTTTCTGGGTCACAATCAGCACGTCCTTATTTACAAAGATGTTTACGATCTTAACTGCCTCCTGTAATATTCCACCACCGTTGTAGCGCAGGTCTAGCACCATGCCTTTGGGCTGTAGTTTACCGAGCGTAACCGCAGCATCTTTCACTTCCTGGGCAGAATTTTCCAGAAACTTGTCCAAACGGATATAGGCAATATTATCAGCTGTCATGCCCGAATAAGAGACGTTAGGCTGTTTAATCTCATCACGGATCAGGTTTTTGGTCATCACGCTTCCATCTCTGATGATCAGCAATTCTACAGCCGACCCCCGTGGCCCGCGCAACAGCTGGCTCACCTGTGCCCGTTCCTTGCCCTTCACCTCATTGCCATTGATCTTTACGAGCTGGTCACCAGGCTTCAGTCCTTGTTTATCAGCAGGGTATCCTTCACTAACCTCGTTCACAAACAGTTTCCCTTCAATAAAGATAGTGCTTGCCCCTATGCCACCGTACTGGGTACTAACATATTTCAGTTTATAGTCTTCTACTTCCGATTCAGGAACATATTCTGTATAGGGATCCAGTTTTTCGAGCATGGCGTCAATACTGCTGCGCATCAGACTGGAAGCATTGGTTTCTTCCACATAATTAATGTTCACTTCCTTATAAAGGGAGGCAAAAATATCCAGGTTTTTAGATACCTGGAACAGGTCTTCCCTGAAAGACCAGCTTAAGGATGCAAAGGCAAGAAGAAGAGCGGCTGCGGCAATTTTATATATTTTCATCGTAAGCAGATGGGGTTCATCAATCTATCAGAGTAAATTTACAAAAAAGCCCTGTATATCAATAACAGGATAACAAATTAAAGTCTGTTTCCTGCCGGATCGGCGAGTGCTTTATTAATGGTAAATTCAATATATGCCCGGTCTCTTTTTACAAGATCCATCAGCTGCTCTACCAGCTGGTCTTCCTGTCCGGGTGTAAAAGACAATTCAACCTGTGCCAGATCACGGTATTTTCTAAGAAATTTAATTTTAACCTTTTGCCAGGTTTCAGGGGTTAATGTAAAATTTGCCATGCCACAAAAATAGCAATAATTGCTTAACAAAGTAATCTGCGCCCTTAAATCAGGGCGCAGACTTTAGAATTAATTTGTATCCCACCATAACGGTGTAAGCAACCTGTATTTTTCTGAATTGTCTCCAACATTATCCGGGTTACGGGTTTGTTCATTGCTCTCGTAAACCATTCCCCTAATCCACTGGTTCGGATTGCCTGCATCAAAGATGACCGTATTCAGGTTTAAGGGCCTCAGCAGTGATGGCCCATATATAGCCTGACTAAAATCAGACCGGCGCATATCCACCCAGGTCTCAGGATTTAAACATAGGGAAATGTACTTTTGCCTCATGATATGACTTAAACCCTGCGTCAGATTTGCAAAATGTGCATTTAATCCGTCGGCGAGCTGAGCTGTCCAATAAGTAGTGATGTCACCGCTCGCAACGCCCAGCTTACGCATATTGGCTTTAACACCTTCCTCATAGGCCGCCAGTGCGCCAGGAATATCCCCCGATCTGAGCCGGGCTTCTGCTTCAATAAGTTTCACTTCAGAATAGGTAATAAACGGAAAAGGTGACGTTTGCTTCGTATAGAAGCCGCTATTACTAAAAAGCCCGTAATCATTGGCATTTTTCTTGGTAGCATCGCCATTCTGGCCATTCGCTAAAATGCCCTGCCCTCCGGTTAAGCCACCACCAGACCGCAAGCCGCGATATTGCCCATCTGATAACGCCGGCTGCATAATTTTACTGATCCGGGGATCTTGCCTAATGGTATTGGTAACGGGCAAAGTGGTTAGCATGTTTACAAAAAACTGGCTCCAGGCAAAATACCTTGGATTATAGGTATTGTCGTTAGGCGTTGTACCAGGCGGCACTGTAAAGCCACCCCAGCTAAACCACGGGTTTTCATCGGTCGGGAGCGCGCCGGCCAGATAAGGGAATTCAGCGTCCATCCCATCTGCATTAAAGGCATTACCACAGGCTTCGATAATTTTTGCGGGATTATAAAGTGTGCCTTTTTTAGAAAGATGGTTCAGGTACCTGGCCTTTAATGCCCAGGCAAAACGTTTCCATTTATCTATGTTTCCCTGGTACATGATATCGCCCGCGGCCGAATTTAATGTACTGTTGTTTACCGGGTTATTGAATGCCAATATTGCTTCATCCAATAATTTATCTATCCGCTGATAAGCGGTCTGCTGATCCTGCATTTTAGGCGTTAGGGAAAGCTGGGTTTTCCCGTTATAAAATTCATCGATAACAATAGCACCATATTGGTCAGCAAGCATACCAAAGTTCATCGCTAATAAGGTTTTTCCGGCGCCAACAAAACAAGGGCTTCCTTCCTCTTCTCCCAGATTGATCAAATCGATACAATTTGGCATCGTAAACACATAAGTATTTTGCCATGCAAAATAACTTGCGGTAAAGCGCCAGGTCTCTGCATTCAGGTTTGTGCCGGTTAAAAGCTTGGTAACGCCATACTGGGTTACGCCTGCAATTTCCCTGGCGCCCCGCCACATGGCTGCACCATTAGAAGTCGTAATGGCACCAACCAGCCTGTTCGCTGCGGTTACCTTCGTTGGATTATTTGGATCCGTATTTACATCCAGAAATTTCTTACATGATGGGGTTACAATGGCCATAGCCAAAACCAGATAAACCAGCCCCTTTTTATATATTGTATTCATCGTCAGTCCTCCTCGTTACAATGTTAATTTTAAACCTAAGTCAAAACCCCTGGTAGCCGGGACCCCCAAGTTGTCAAAACCAAATGAGCCTGTTCCGCCTACACCTGCGCCACTGCCCGAAACTTCAGGGTCTACACCAGAATAATCGGTAATTAGTAGCAGGTTACGCCCGGTAACCGTAAATGAAAGGCCTTTAAGCTTTAATTTACCCAGGTATTTTGTGGGCATATTGTAGCTAAGCGTAGCATATCTCAACCTTACCCAGCTTCCATCTTCCACAAAATCATAGCCCTGATTGGCATATATTGTCTGGTAATAATTCTGATTTAACGGAACCGCTATGGTATTTTGAACACCGGTCGACTCGATGATCCCATCAAACACCTTTGTTCCCCTGTCTAAAGTTTTCAGGCTTAAGCCCGATCTGACCAGGGCATTTTCTGTGGCATTAAATACCTGCCCGCCAGAACGGACATCTACCATAAAAGAGAACATAAAATCTTTATAATTGAAGGTATTGGTTATCCCCATTGTAAAATCAGGATTCCTGTCGCCAATATTGGCCAGGGCAGTTTGCACTTGTGGATAGCCCGCGTTGTTGAGCAAGAGTTGCCCCTGGGCATTTCTTTTCCACACATTCCCGTTTATTCCAAATAAACTTCCATTCAAAAAAGCGGCTCCCTGCGCTACATTGGATGCTGCCCAGGCATCAGAAAGTTCAATCCGGTCAATCTTTGCGGGCAAGGCTTTTACAACAGAAGTATTGTGCGCAAAGTTAACATCTATTGACCATTTAAAATCGTCGCCTGCTACAGGCCTGCCATTCAATATTACTTCAATCCCTTTATTTCGTATAGACCCTCCGTTTAGGGTGGCCAGGAAAGATCCGGAGGATGGCGGGGTACGCAGCTGTAATATCTGGTTATCAGATTTGCTGAAATAATAGGTTACGTCAATACCCAAACGATTTTTTATAAACCTTAGGTCGGCCCCTACCTCAAAAGCACGTGTAAACTCCGGCACCAGTAATGGGTTACCAAAAGCATTGTTTGAATTGATAATGAACCCTCTTGGGTTAATTGTAAAATCATTTGTCAATGTAGCCAATGAAGTGGTTAATGAATATGGAGAAGCATCTTTACCTACATTAGAATAGGCTGCCCTTATCTTTCCATAGGAGAAAACACGATCATCAGATTTGGCCCCCATTTCTTTTAAAAGATCGGTGACAATCAAAGCCGCGCTCACTGAAGGATAAAAGAACGACCTGTCTTTTACCGGCAAGGTAGAAGACCAGTCATTCCTGCCTTTAAAATTTACATAGGCGATGCCTTTCCAGTCTATATTAAAATCTCCGAACCAGCTGAATATCCTTCTTCGCCTTAACTCTTCTGAAGTCGTCCGGTCAGAAGGTTTGGAGTTATTGATACTGGCAAACGTAGGGTCGATAAAATTAAGAGCAGTGGCTGTAGAAGTCTGCAAGGAGCTTACTTCAATGTTATTTCCTACAGAAAGGCTAAGGTTTATCTCTGCACCTATTTTCTTTTTGCCGGTTAAAATGGCTGTTGATGTTGTGATCTGGTTATTGGCCACAGACTGGATGATCGAACCTCTATTTACATTGGGCTCTAATGTCCCCGGCATTCTTACAGATTTAAAGTTTTCGGTATAATAATCCGTACCTATCCGGTAGGTAAAATTCAAAAAGCTAAAAGGATTGTAATCCAGGTTCCCCTGTACAATCATCCGGTTTACTTTACTGGTAAAAGGTTTTTTATTTATGGTCCAGAAAGGGTTGTCTGTTCCTGTGGAATTGATAATTTTCTGTGAGCCGTCAGGATTCAGGTAATCTTTCATATCGAGGCTACGGGGCCAGGAAAGCCCACCCATAATGCCGTTAAAGCTCCCCTGAGAAAGATAGCTCCTGTCGGTACGAATATAATTGGCATTCCCTCCAATGGTTAGCTTTTCACCAACCTTAGTATCGGCATTTATCCGGAAAGATTTCTTTCCAAAAGTTGAATTGTCAACAATTGAACCCTGTTCCAAAAAAGACCCTGAAGTATAATAATGGGAATTGTCTGTACTGCCGCTTACCGAAACATCGTGGGTTTGTGCAAAAGCATTTTTAAAAACACTTTCCAGGTTATCATAAATTGTTTCACCAGCAGTAAAAGCTGGGCCCCAGGAGCCCAATGCTGTGGCGTTAGCTGCACCCTGCTCACCTTGTTTAAACTGCGACTGAAGCTCCGGAAGTTTATTGATGTGATCAAATGAAAAATTATTCTGATAAACAATCCTGGCTGCACCTCCCGAACCCTTCTTGGTGGTAATAACAATGGCCCCTGAAGCTGCACGGATCCCATACAAGGCAGCAGCAGCAGGACCTTTCAATACGGTAATCGTTTCAATATCTTCCGGGTTAATATCTATAGCCCGGTTCGAAGCAGGCGCAACCGAAGCAACCAGACCTCCCTGAGACACCGGAGTGCTATTGTCTACCGGAATACCATCCAGAATAAACAAAGGCTGATTACTCCCGCTAAGAGAGCTTCCTCCCCGTATCATAATGTTGGCCGATGATCCTGCAGCACCACTGGAATTGGTAATCTGTACACCCGCCACCTTACCTTGCAACGCATTGACCACATTGGGCTGCTGAGAGTTTACAATATCCTGGGCCTTGACGTTTTGCGTTGAGAAACCGAGGCCCCTGACTTCCTGTTTTACACCAAAAGCGGTAACAGCTACTTCCTTTAATATCTGGCTGTCTTCCTGTAGTTTTACATTGACCATGCCACTCCCGGTTACCGGGATTTCCTGATTTAGCATTCCTAAAAAACTAAAAACCAGAACATCTCCGCTTTGGGCGGTAATGGAATAATTTCCTGCGCCATCAGTGCTGGCTCCACCGGGTTTTCCTTTTATTTTTACGGATACACCTGGCAATGGAGCGTTGTCGCTTGCCGATGTAACTTTACCTTTTAGCGTTATTTGCTGGGCAGCGACCTGCGTAATGCAAAGTCCTATACCCATAAATAACAGGAGTAGTTTTCTTTTCATATAGATTAATTTTAAGTAGGTTTTATATTTTGTTTTAATTTAACATTTTTTAACCACTTTATTTTCAACCGGTTGAAAACTTCAGCTATATAAAGACAAAATGGAGAACTACGCCATAAAAAAAGCCCCGGTTGGTACCAACCGGGGCTTTTCAGAATGCTTACTGAACTTTTAAGCTCAGTGTTGTTTTCTTGGTAAGTGTATTCTTATTTACCACCTCTACCTCCATTACAATGGCTGTTCCTACAGCAAGGCCTGCAGGCACGGGATAAGGGAGCAACAGGGAGTCTGTCTTGCTCACTTGCGAATAAGCCTTTTGATAGGCTGTGGTAGAAACTGCTTGCTGGGTACCAGTACCAACAGTAGACCTTAAGTTGATCTTATCGATCGGGTCATCAGACCAGTACCTGAGGTCTAGCTGAACAGTACCACCAGCAGCCACATTGGTGGTTTGCGGTGGTTTTACGGTAAAGCCGGCAATTACAGGTACCTTTCCAATCACATTTACGTTATCTTTGAGCCATTGATCGGCGTCGTTCTTTTTACATGCAGAAAACAATGCAGCAGATGCAATAAGCAAGGCTGCGTATGTCAATATCTTCTTTTTCATTTCTATTCCAATTTAGTTAAACAACCAAAGTTTCACTGCCTGATTGGCCACCTGTGGCACATTAGGGTTTCTACCAGGCTCATTGTCCGGATACTTGCCACGTTGCACATAAACAGTACCCAGCAGGTTCTTAAACGGAGTTTTCAACCCTGGATATACAGTTGCGCTGTACTGGTACCTGCGCATATCAGTCCATGTTTCCATTTGAAGGAACAGGGCAATATATTTTTGCAGCATAATATCGGTTATAGTGATATTTCCTGATTTCGTAACCGCCGGGTTGGTGGTATAGGCATTGATTGCAGCTGCATCCACACCCAGTTTTTCCATATTACCTTTTATGCCCCTGATGTAGGCTGCATAAGCTTCGGTTGGGTTCGTAGCAATCAGGGCCTCGGCTCTTACAAACTGCATTTCCGCGTAGGTAAGTATAGGAACCGGAGAAGTGCGCGCACCATAAAAGGTTTTATCGGTGATGTCAGAATTGGCCAGGTTTGCACCCTGCTCATTACCTAAAGCCCCTACAGGCCTGCCAACATAGGTAGCGGCACCATTGTTATCGAACAGTTTTGGCATACGCGGATCGATAACACCAGCAAAATAACCAGTACCATTCATCAGGTTAACCATAAAGTACGATGGCCTGTGCTGCTTGGCGGTAAGTGCCGGCTGCCCCAGGTTGGTATACCATGGGCTTGGTCTTTCTGTACTGTACTTGAGCTGCACATCAATGGCACTTCTTTGGGTTTCATCTACCGAAAGCGCAGCGTCTGCAGCGGCATTTACAAGACCGGCAGGATTTCTTTTGGAAAGGTTAAGGTAGTACCGGGCACGTGCGCCGTAGGCAGCTTTCTGCCAGCTGGCAATGGTACCTCCAAAAATAAGATCAGAAGTACCCACTTTCAATGCCGCACTTGCAGGAACCGGCTTCGCCAGATCCGCAATAGCGCCATCCAAAAGTTCTTTCAGGGAAACATTGTAGATATCTTCCTGCTTATCGTAAGTAGGGCTTGGCACCGCTGCCCCTTTAAAGGCCTGGCTGTAGGGCAAATCTCCCCATATGTCGGTGCTTTGCATCAAAAGCAAAGCCATCAGTGTTTTACCAATACCAGCATATTGCGGGGCACCCAAGGTTTCGGCCCTGGTGATCATCTCTTTAAGGTTAGGCATCGCATCGCGATAGCCAGACTCCCAGATGTTGTCAAACCCATAGGGATTATAGGAGTCTATATTCGCCTCGTAAGTATTTGAACCCGCCAGGTATTGCGGATAGCTGTTACCATATTGCCCTACGTTAAAAAAGGAAGTAGCCGTAAACTGTATGGTAGAACCGAGCAACCCGGCCAGATTGGCCTGTTCTGGGGTTAACTTTGAGGGGTCGTTGTTGATGTCGAGTGCATCTTTACAGGAGCTGAATACCGAAGCTACCGCTATCAGTACCGCCGTCATCTTTATATTGAATGTTTTCATCATCTTAGAAATTGACATTTAAACCAACAAAAATACTCCTGGTTGAGGGAATACCTGTTCCTACATATCCAACAGAGTTTGAGCCCGATCCGTAAGCACTTGCCTCAGGGTCAAAGCCATTAAATGGTGTACTTAGCCAAAGGTTATTGGCAGATACATTAACCGAGGCCGATTTGATAAAGCTTTTGGCAACCCATGCTTTTGGTAATTCATAAGCAAGGGAAACATTCTGCAGCCTTACCCAGGAAGCATCCTGGAAACCGTTATTTTCGGTTGAAAGGCGATAGGCAAAGCTATTGTTATAAAAAGCCTGGTCAATCAAAACCGCTTTATCATTTGGCACATAGTTCGGTGCAGCATCTGTACCTATATTTTTCACCCCTTTAAACACAACCATTGCGTTTCTTAGCTGCGTTTCTGCACCTATACCGGTAGTATAACGCTGTGTTTTAGGAATATCGAATACATCTCCGCCTTTTTTGAAGTTAAACAGGAAAGAGAAAGTAAGGCCTTTATATTTCAGGGTACTTCCCAATCCGCCGGTCCAGTCCGGGTAGGCATTTCCTACAAGGTAGTTGTTAGACAAAGGCTGGGGCACAATCGGATACCCATCGGCACCGATAATCAGCTGCCCATTGTACTGGCTACCACCATCAGTTACGCGGGTATAAGGCCATCCGTACCAATCACCTGGCCTGCCGCCAGTTTTTATAATTTGTTTTACCCAGGGGCTTTCAGGGTTAAACTGGATCTCGCTTACTCCCGGAGGCATAGACAATACACGCCCAACTGTTCTGGACCAGTTTGCATTGATGTCCCATTTAAAATTTTCGTTATTGATAATGTTGGCATTCAATAAAAATTCGAGCGACCTGTTCCTGATCTTGCCCGCATTGGTTACGAAGATATCGAAACCTGAAGCATAGCTGATCGGAACTGGCACAATCTGGTCAATACTGTTCAGGATAGCATAATTTGCATCCAGGGTAATGCGGCTTTTCAGGAAATGGAACTCGCCACCAAATTCCAGGCCTTTGGTCCTTTCAGGCCTCAAAGTTTCAGACCCTACTTTAATGTCCCTTCTTACACCGGTTACCCCACTAAAGGCCTGGATAGTAGAAAAGTATTCGCCAATCTGATAAGGATCGGCATCTTTACCCACCTCTGCATAAGACAACCTTAACTTACCATAGTTAAATATCGGATTGTCTTTAAGGCCCAATGTTTCGGTAAACACATACGACAGGCTGGTTGATGGATAAAAGAAAGAGCGGTTGGCCGCCGGAAGTGTAGATGACCAGTCGTTCCGGGCTGTTGCATTCAGGAATATGGTATTGTCGTAGGATACAGTAAGGTCACCAAATACACCTATGATGTTTTTCTTCGAAGGAAAAGTAGTAGGGTTATAAACATTGTAGTTGTTGATGCTCTCTACATTTGGCACTACCGCCTGTGTGCCATTCAATGAAAGGTTGGTTCCGTTGATATGGGTAAAAGAATGACCCAGTAACAAGTTTACATTCCATTTCTCTCCGAATTGCTTGTTGGCCCTGGCAAAGAAATTGGAGTTGATCTCGTTATAGCTGATTCTTTGTTCTGTCATAGAACCCAAAGTGCTGATCAGCAAACCAACCTCGTTGTAGATCTGCCTAAAATCTGTGTAGTGGTCTATACCGGCTTTATAGTTAAAGGTGAGCCAGTCGTTGGCCTTAAATTCGGCACCAAGATTTCCCAATATCCTGTTCACATTGTCTTTCATAAAGGCATTTTCAGTGAAATAGAACGGATTCTGGATAGACGCGTTGTACGTTTTCTCTGTTCCATCAGGGTTCAGGTAATCCCGAGGGTCAACGGTATTGGTATGGCGCATCAGGTAAAAGATGGTACCAGATGAAATACCGGTCCGTGGGTTTTGCCCGCCCGAATTGATATAGTTGGCAGAACCTTCAAATTTAAATTTATCAGAAGCTTTTAATGTTCCGGCCAGCCTGATGGAAGTCTTTCCATAATCAGAATTGGGCACCACACCCTTTTGATCGGCGTTAGATATGGAGGTAAAATAAGTTGCACTTTCGTTCCCCCCGCTAAAGGTAAAGGAATTTTGCGCCTGATGGCCGGTCTTGAAAAAAAGATCGTAAGGATTGTAAACCGGCTGTCCTTCAATTTTAGGCCCCCAGGTATTGATACTAGCCACTACAGCACCATTGTTGCCCTGCCCGTAGGTAGTCTGGATATCAGGCTTGGTCACTACATCGTCGAAGCTGTAAGATGATTTAAAGCTAAAAGAAGGTTTCCCACCCTTGCCAGATTTGGTGGTAATGATTACCGCACCGTTGGCAGCACGCAAGCCGTATAGCACAGAAGCAGCAGGTCCTTTCAGAATGGTCATTGATTCAATATCATCCGGGTTAATGTCTGCAGCACGGTTGGTGTTCTGGAAATTGTCGTTGTTCACCGCAATCTGGTCGGTATTGTTAGAGATTGGGATACCATCTACCACAAACAAGGGCTGGTTATTTGCCGAAGGATTTAAGGAGTTGACCCCCCTGATCTGGATTCTGGTACCTGCTCCGGCAGCACCACCGGTACTGGTAATTTGTACTCCGGAAGCCTTTGCCTTTAATGCATTCAGCATATTAGATTGGTTGGTATTGGCAATATCAGCAGCCTTTATTTCCTGGGTTGCATAGCCCAATGATCTTCTTTGCTGCCTGATACCCAATGCAGTAACCACCACTTCCTGCAGCGATTCCGATTCAGGGGCCAGAACAACATTGATGGTGGTGTTGCTGCCTACGGCTTTCTCTTGCGGCACCATGCCGATAAAGGAGAACACCAGAACATCTGTTGGTGCGGCCTGAATGCTGTAGGCACCTGTGGAGTTGGTTTGCACCACAGTAGTGGTTGATTTGATTTTAATGGAGACGCCGGGTAAGGGTAGCCCGTCATCTGCGCCAGTTACCTTTCCGGTAACAGTTACTTTTTGGGCAATGGCCTGTGAGGCAAGCACAAATACGCCCATAAATAACAGGAGTAGTTTTCTTTTCATAGCGGAATTTTAGTTAGCAATAAGTTTTATCGGGTTATAAGGGCACACAAAACCCGCAAATAACCGCACATACTAAATTGCAACAATTAGCCGTAAAAAAGGTTACTCCTTAAAAGCTATATTCAATATATTTACATTTGCATGAGAAACACCGCAGGTTAACGCACAATAACGCAACCAGCGGTGTAACATAGAATTCTCTATTTTTTCTCTATGGCTTCAGAAGGCTTACTTTCCTGATTATCTATATTCAATGTTGAAACAGAATAATATCCGGCCGTGTTAATTGAAATGCTACTACCTTTAGTTATCGTTAGTACTTTTCCTTCTTTCTTTAAATCAGAAAAGTAATAAACCACTGATTTCACGCTTCCAGAAGCATTCCATTTCAACTCTCCACTTTCTATCCTAACGTTTGTTGCTGCAACCGGGGCCGCAGCAACACTACGACCTAAAAACGGCATTACAGCCGGGTCTTTGTAAATAGCGGCCAGTTTATCTGTAATACCGACCTTATTCAAGTCAAGATATTTAGCGCTATACATTGCATTACCTACTACCTTCTTATTCAATCTGGTCAGATCAAATTGCCTCTGTAATTCTGTTGACGACTGAAAAGCCGCAGGTGCAGTGGCGTCTCCGAATTTATAAAAACCATGTCCAACCATTAACGCAGCTTTGAAGCTGTTATTAGTCCACTCAGCAAGTCGTAGTTGAAAATCGTTGTATTGGTTTCCTATCTCCTGGTATAATTGGGGAATAACTACATCCACCCAACCCTCCTGGTTCCATTTCTTAACGTCAGCATAGAGCGTATTGAAATTTTTATTGATGTCTGGAGCAGGCGAAACAGAAAATACTACCCCGGGTTTAGTGGCTACTATAGCATCATATACACCTTTAATTGCCTTATTCACGTTATCTCTTCTAAAATCCTGAATGGTGTTTATACCTGCACCGTACTTTGTAAAATCTGCCTGATCTGAAAAGGTTTCGCCTTCCGGATAAAAATAATCATCAAAATGTATCCCGTCTACATCATATTTAGTTATGGTTTCTTTAACAATATCAACCAGGCGCTGCCTCACTTCAGGCAACGCAGGGTTATAAATACGTATAGTCGGGAAGTCCATCACCCATTCCGGTTTAACCGAAGAATGAAGGGCAGGGAATGCGCTACCAGAATTAGCACGTGTTGCTATCCGATACGGGTTCATCCAGGCGTGAAATTCAATATCCCTGGCATGCGCCTCATCAATCATAAACTTAAGCACGTCATATCCCGGATCGGTCCCCCTGGTTCCTGTTATGGATGCACTCCAGGGTTCATAGGCGGAATTATAAAATGCATCTCCCATTCCCTTTACCTGAAAATAGATCGCATTAATATTAAGTTGTTTGAACTTTTCAAGGTAATTGATGTATTGCTGCTTCTGGTTTGCCATGGTATACACCCCCTGTGGCCAGTCCAGGCCGTAAACAGAAGCAATCCAAACTGCCCTCATTTCTTTTTTAGGGAAAACAAGCCCCGTTTCAACTGGCGGGTCTACCGGATCAGGTGTAGTGCCGCCTCCGCCTTTCTTACAGGCGTTCAGCAGCAGTGCCAATATCAGCACTGCCACCAGATGTAGGTTATTTTTTTTCATAGATTTAAATTTCATCACTGTTTAATCTAAAGCAACTTTCTTTGGAAATTCAAAGAACACAAACCCCGTGTCATTTGCGCCAGCATAAAGCAATAAAGATTCATCCTTGCCCGTTGCGTCTTTTTTAACATAAAAACCTGTTTGTGAAGATGGGGAGGTATTTACAGGCCCCATTAATGAATAATTAAATACAGCATTAACAACAGGTTGATTATTTAAGTTAGTCAATGCCTCCTTTACATCTGCGCCTTTCGTAATGTCGTAAACCATGAAGTTAGTAGCCTCTGCGCCGGTTCTTGCTGCTGTGGTAACAATCAGATAACGTTCGCCATTAAAGTTAACGACGCGTGCATCTGAGCTTCTTATAGGAATAGCCGTTCTACTCATAGTAAATGCAGCTGCCCCTCCTTCGGATACCAATGCAACAGGTGCATCGTGACCAGTAAATATATACTCGCTGGTATTCCCAATCCGATTGTACGAAGTCCAGGATCCAGCTCCTGTAACTGGAATTGCGAAAGCAACCGGATTACTAACTGTGATATAATTAGCAACATCAAATCTTAATATTTTAGTGCCGGCATTGTCACCAAAGAAGAGGTAGCCATTCCCCTGATCATCCAAGCTTACTGAAAAATTGTCACCATGTCTAACTCCAGCTCCGGTTATAGTTCCAACATTGATATTCGCGATTACTTGCGGGGCAACGGCTGGATCAGTCCAATGGTAAACTTTTAATGGGCTGGCAGCGGTATTGCCAGAGAGATTTGCGATATAGGTATGACCGTTTACCTGGGCGCCCATATTCGTAATAAAGGTCCCCTGCGAAACACCTGTCATATTTAACAGAATTTTGTTGATTGTCCCGGTCTTCAGCTCAGATACGTTCAACAAATGTGGTGCTTCTCTTCTAACAACCAGGACTTTTTGTCCATCAAATCCGCTACCCCTGGTTAATGCACCGGTAAAGGCATCGTAAATCGGACTTCCCAATGGATTGCTGGTAAAGTCATAAGTAGCTCCTTTTTCAAAATCAGCCCCGAATACTGGTACTTTTAACCTTAATTTAACAAAATAATCGCGATAACGCGGAGAATTTAAAACTTTAATGGTAATAGTTTGCTCCGATTTCCCCTCTTCAAATACAACCGGATAAGTATCCTGGCTCAACTTAGCCCCTTCCGATACACTGGCCTCAAATTTAAGATTAGAGAAATTAGTAGCTGGGTCTATTCTGGGAAATGAGACCGTCTTTGCATCTTCATCAACAACTCCCTCCAGCACTGTAGTTCCATTGGCTCCTGCATTCATGATTTTAATTGAGTTCAAAACAGTCATTTGGGAAGAAGTGTCCATTGCTTCCGGGAAATCATCTTTACATGAAGCCAGGGTCAGCATCCCCATAAAGGTTGCCAGGAGCCATATTTTTGATGTTTTATATGTTAGTTTCATATGATATCGTTTATTATTAATAATAAAGCTTATATATTTCTAATTTTGCGGCCAGCCCTGTGTTTGCTGCAATTTATACCCTTTGGACGCATAGAAGTCGATTTCTGAAATTCCAATAGGCACCAAATAAGGATTTATATTGACTTGATTTAAAAAGGGTAAACGGTTCTTATTTGCTGTATTTTTATAAAAACCTTTCATAGCCGCAGCGTTGGTTCCATTGTAAACGGTCTCCACTCCAGTTGTGCTTATTACAGCAATTTTACCAATATTCGCAGCAGTTAAAGCAGCAGGTAGTTGTGCAGGGAAATCAACCCATCCTCCAGATATTAAATCCGTGTTCAGGTCATTGTCCATATATTCCAATTTAGACCATCTCTTCAAATCTGCCAAACGGAAAATTTCAAACGCAAATTCCATTCTGCGTTCTCTTCTGATCTCCCACAATAAAGCTGAAACTTGTGGGTCTCTACCTGGATCTGCTGGGAGGGCTGCCAGGCTAAGGGGAGCAGTCAATGTTACTCCTCTGGTTACTGCTTCTGGAGCCAATGGCCTGAGTCTGATTTTATTGATCGTTTTATCTATGTCATTTTGCACTATAGGCGTTCCACCCAGGGTAGCCAATTCAGCTTTAGCTTCAAGCCAATTCAACAAAACTTCCGCATAACGCAACACAGGGGCGTCAGTTTCATTTTTATCTCCCGTAAATTCTGGAGGCATACCTAAAAGATCTACCTGCGTACGTTTCTCCACCTCCCGTGGCAAAAATTTGGTAATGTAGTAAAAGGAGCCTCTGTTTAACAGACTTGGTTTACTGTAAAAAGTTGCTTCAAACCTGGAGTCACGGGTTTTTATCAAATTATCCAGATTAAAAGACGCGGTTGCAGTGCTTGCATTTTGCCAAACATCACCAGAAGTCAGAATATATGATTTAATTAAATCTGAGGTAGGGCCATTAAGTGTTGATTCTGCCAAATTACCATAAGATGCGATCGCATGGGTAACTCCGGCAGCAGGATCATAACCTCTATATAAAATACATTCCTTATTTGCCTTTAAATCTTTAGAAGTAAATAGGGATTTATAATCGGTGACGATATCGTACTTGCCGCTTGAAATATCCATATCAGCAGCTTCAACAGCCAGTTCTAAAAATTTTTTGGCCCGTTCATTATTCTTGTAATAATATTTTTGCCAGGTACCTTCACTTAATGCCAATCTGGAAACAAAACCTGCAACAATATACCTGTTTACAAATTGCTCTCCATCATTCAAACGCACATTTTGCAATGCAAATTTCATATCGTCATACACCTGATCCATTACTTCATTGCGTGGTGTTCTGGCCTTAAACAATTCATCCGGTTCTGAATCAAACACCTCTCGTGTATAATAAGGGACATCTCCGTAGGCCTGTACCAGTTCTGCATATCGGAATGCTCTGAAAAACCGCCCTATACCTAACCAATGTGCCTTTGCGCTAGCCGATAAAATACCCGACATTCTGGTTTCTATCCGATCTAACATGATGTTAAGAGAGCGGATCATAGAATAATTCCAAATTCCAGTATTAGGAACCGAACGTGTAAAGTTAGGCTGATTTCCCTGCACAACCATATCGTCGCTGTTGGTATAACCAACAAGCGGTGCGCCAGCGGTGGTGAAACCATTTCCATAACCATCAAAAAAATCGGTGTAATACTTGTTTGCGTAAAGACGCACTTTTTCTTCGCTCGTCCAGGCTGTTTCATCATTGTCAACGGTCAAAGGTGGCCGGTCCAAAAATTTCTTACAACCAGCAGAAACAATTATGATAAAAACGAATATTATTTTAAATGCTATTTTCATTTTCTTTCTTCCTTTAAATTAAAAACCAACTTGAAGCCCCGCAGAAGCCGACTTAAATGCAGGATTTGAAGTACCTGTACGGCCTAAATTATAATTTGAACTGGTAGAACCCAGGATGGAATTTCCTGAAATCGCTTCGGGGTCAATCGGCAATCCCCTCAGCTTATCAAACGTAATAAAGTTTTCCAGCGAAACATAAATCCTTGCACTGGCCAGCTTAATGCTTTTAAGTAAAGCAGCAGGCAAATTATATCCCAAGGTGATGTTCTTTATTTTCAGATAAGACATGTCTAACATGTACTTGCTTTGACGCCTCATCACGTAGCCTTCATTGGCACCACCCAAATTCCATGCTCTTGGATAAAAGGCGTCGGTACGGTCTGGTTTCCAATAATCTTTGGCAATTGCCTGCGGCATTGCGCCTTCTTTGGAATAGTAGCCAGGAATGGCCAGCTGCCCGTCACCCCAGATTTTTCTTTCCCCTACACCCTGGAAGAAAACAGACAAATCAAACCCTTTGTAGTCGGCACCAAAACGGAAGCCATACTGATACCTTGGGGTTGTATTTCCAATTACAGTCCGGTCACCAAGATTGCCGTAAGTGCCATCTCCGGCATCGATATAGCCATCCCCATTGAGATCTACAAACTTTACATCACCCGGACTGATCAGCAAGGTCTGGTTACCATCTTCAAAATAGGTTTGGTAAACCGGGTTACTTCCGGCAAGTTTATTCGTCGTTCTGCTGTTGCCATTATATATGATATTCGTTTGCACGAACTTACCGTTGGCATCATAAACAAAGTCCTCTTTCTGATATAAGCGATCGGTCACAAAACCATATACATCACCAAACCTCTGGCCTGTAGAATAACTTGTTGCCAGCATTCTGTTTTCGGGAGCGTCTTTATAATCCACGCCTTTGGTAATAAAGGATACCGCATCTGCCAGATTTGCATCAATACTTAAACGAAGGCCATTGTCAAATTGATGGTTAAAATCTAAATTTAATTCCCAGCCCCGCGTCCTCACGTCTCCCAAATTACTCTGCGGTGCGGTTGAGGCGCCATAAGTAGCCGGCATTGCTTCACCTGCAACAATCATATCCCTGGTATAGCGCTGGAACACCTCGGCGGTAACGCCAAACTTGTTATTAAAGAACCTCAGATCGACCCCCAGGTTCATGTGCTCGATATTTTGCCATGAAACATCCTGAGAAAACGGACCAGGAGTACCCAATTGAAAATTAGGAAGACCACCAGCACCCAACCATGAATTTTTGCTAATACCCATAACCGGTATAGCTAAAGCACTGGATACCGACTGATCTCCAATTAAACCCCATGACGCACGAAGTTTTGCAAAACTCAATACAGCTGTCTTATCTTTCAAAAAATCTTCGTTAGAGATGATCCAACCTCCTGAAACCCCAGGGAAAGTTTGCCATTTCAAACGTGTCGGAAATTTCGAAGATGCATCACGTCTCAAAGTGGCCTCCAAAAGGTATTTATCTTTGAATGCATAATTAACCCGCCCAAAAAACCCGACTTGTGAATCCCAATTGGCTGTTCCTCCTGAATTTTCCGTTCCAACCGCAAAATCATATTGCGGATTGTCGTTGTTCAACAGGTTACCACGGGTTGAGTATTGACTGGAATAGTCAAAACCAATGATGTTAGCCCCTACCAAAAACTTGATCTTGTGATCATTTAAATCCAGATTGTAGTTTGATAAGACATTAAAAGTGTTTCGTCGTGACCGAAAATTATTTTGAGAAAAATAAGTATCAGCCTTTACTGTATGATCTGTTAAAGGAAACTGATACGCCGGCATGCCGCCTGTATTGGTAACATCCCCATTTTCATCAACATATACCTGTGCTCCGCTAGCGTCTTTAAGGGCTTCAACACCATACCAGGTAGTACGGCCCTGCACATATGGCACAGAAGATGTTCTCAAATCATTTTCGGTATTGTAGGTATAATCAGCTTCTACATTCCAGGCTTTAGTTATATTAACAGTCGTTCCCAGAGTAAGGTTCAAAAACTTATTGGCACGGATCTGATCATTGGACATTCGGGCCGAGAAAGCAGGGTCAATGATATCCTGGCCATTCTCTTGTACACCAATTGGAAATAATCGGCTCCAGCGGTAAAGGTATAACCAGGGATCGGCTGCAAAACCACCTGAGTTTAACGAATTTGGATTCCGTTTTGTCGCATCTGCATATCTTACCCCACCACGAACCGTTAAATAATCGTTAACCTTAGTTGATAAAGATAGTGATGGCGTAAACCTTTTATAATCATCATGCTTGGCAGGCTTCATCATCCCCTCCTGCCCCAAATAACCTATACTCAGATTATAGGTCGTATTCCCGCTTTTACCGTTTAAACCCAGGTTATGAATTTGAGACAAGCCATGATCTTTAACCATCGCTTCTACAGGGTCATAAATTCTATAGCCAAATTTTTGAGCACCGTCCCAATACCAGTCACGGCCATACACAACAGGATCATTATTGCCAACCACACCGCCATATTTTGCTTGCCATTCTTTGATCTTTTCGAAGCTCGTTCTGTCTATACGCCAAAAACCTCCGGCAGGACCAACCTGCTTCATGTTTTCATGTGCATCCAAGGTATATTCCAAACCATCGATACCCGCAATATCTAAATCTTTAAATGGAGACTGCCACACAAAATTATTGGAATAGCTAAATTTATTTCCATCAGTTTTAGCTCCTTTTTTTGTGGTAATTAAAACTACACCAAAAGCAGCTTTCGAACCATAGATAGCAGTTGAAGCAGCATCCTTCAAGATAGTTATGTTTTCAATGTCGTTGGGATTGACATACTGGATGCTGGGAAGTTCTACGTTATCTACCAAGAGCAGCGGATTACTGTTTCCATTTACAGAACCAAATTGGCCGCGAATCTTAATAATTGGATCTGAGCCTACCTCACCACTGGGTACAACTACCGAAAGACCCGGCACAGCACCTTGTAAACCCCTACCGACATCAGCTATTGGCCGGTTACCAAATACTTTAGCAACATCAACAGAGGTGATTGCCCCTGTCAAACTTTCTTTCTTTTGTGTACCAAACCCCACCACAACCACTTCGTTAAGCCCTTTCGCATCAGCAGCAAGACTTACATTAATTGTGGCGCTGTTTCCAACGCTTCTTTCTACAGTAGCATAACCCACGTAGCTAAAAACCAGGACATCATTTGTCGCAGCTTTAATAGAGTAATTTCCATCGCTATTGGTTTGGGCCACCACTGAAGTTCCCTTTACCCGAATGGAAACCCCCGGCACAGGCCCATCAGCAGACGAAACCTTACCTGTTACTGTAATTTGCTGTGCAAGGGCCTGTGCAACCAGCAAAAACGTACCCAAGAATAAAATGAGTAATTTTCTTTTCATAAAAGCTTATTTGGTTAATTATTAAGTTTCTTATTGCTAAACATTCCGCAGACGTCAAAACACGCAAATAACCGCAAAATGATTAAACTTATGTAAATATGTGCAATATTTTTCAGGTTTTTCCTGCAAAAAGCAAACATATTTAAAAGAATTGTAAAAAATATGTTGCATAAAGCCGCACAAAAGCGCACAACAGCGTCTATGATTTTTGAGGCTTCTATCCGCCAAATAAAAAACCTCCGACAGTTAAACTAGCGGAGGTTCATTTACGAGACCATTTTTAGATTTCTTAGAGCCTTGCGGTGCAATTACCAGCATTCAGAGCACACGTCCCAAAGGTAAATGATTGTGTTATTAAAAATTATCTTGTTAAGAAGAATGCAACATACGGTTTGCGAACCGCATCTGTTCGCCCGGAATACCCTGTGGCAAAAACCGTATAAATCCGTCGGTTTAAAATGGTACTAGCACTGCTATATGTTGCTAATGCAGTCGTACCACCAGCAGCTCTTACAGACCAGCCCGATACTGTAGTAGGAATTGCCATATCAAAATAGCTACTCTCTTTCAGATACCCAATATTGGATTGCATCAACGTTGTACCATAGTAAAGATCTACAGATGGCACATTGGGCATCAGATTTATGAACTTATACCGTACGAAACCAGAATCCGGAAGCGCAAAATTATCCAGCGCTAATAAACTTGTAGTATTAGCTGCAGTATCAGTTAAATGCAAAGTATAAGCTTTACCTGCCTCAGTTGTTATAGCCGTTTTATAAAGCACTACGGAATCTACATTTGTTCCTTTTTTAGGAATAGAAATAGAGACTTCGGAAGTGCCCGGCTTAGTTACTAAATAATCCGGTCTTGAATCACCAAGAGTACCATAGCCACCACCAGGATAAGGATAGCGGGTTTGGATAACAGTACTGACACGTTCTCCATTAATTTTAATCTGAACTCCAGGGTTTGCTGTATAAGCGATGTTATAGTTTACCTTTAACATAACCTGATCAGAAGACAACTTTTCAAACTCTCCGTAGTTGATCTCGTTTTTATCGCATGACGAAAAGAGAATGGCTGTAAGGAGAATCACTGACAATATTTGTATGATCGATTTCATATATTTAATAATTAATTATGGGAGATTAGACCAAGTTTCTAGTGTATGATAACCATCCTCACCACAACCCCATTTATTGTATTCATTTCTATTAAAAGAATACTCAGATGCATATCTCGGCCTTAACCGGTATGCGTATTTTCCATTATTTTTTTCAAAAAAATCACCTGATTGAAGCTGTATGTAGTTTTTATAAATTAATGGATCATAATGATATTTTCTTAAATCACTCCATTGCTCCATACCAGCCCAGCCCCATTGTGCAATATATTTTTGCTGCATAATGTCAGCTATTGTTAAAGCTGTTCCGGTTTGAGCTACTTCAGAGCTTATCATATAAGCATTTATTTCCGCCGGAGTAATAACCGCCACAGCAGGAGTTCCATTTCGCCCATATAGGTTAATAAACTCCATATGGCCTCTTATTCCATTTTGATAAGCGGTTAACGCCCCTCCCGAATTCCCTTTTTTAAACAAGGCCTCCGCTTTGGCAAATTGAAGTTGCGCATAACTCATGATGGGATACCGTGCATTATTTGAATAAAGGTATTTTCCTGGAAATGGAACAAGCGAAGTGCCGCTTAAAGCCCCAAGGATGTGAGGAACGGTTGCATTGCCATTAAAAGGGAAAGCACCACGATATATACCTGTTGATGGAACCGGATTAATCATTCGGGTTAATCTCGGATCAACAGATGTTTTAGGGTCAACTGCCGGAGTTCCCCTTACTCCACCGGTTAAAAGGTTAACAATAGGCTGGGCAATCCTGCCAAATGTCGATGAAGTCGTGGCAGTTGCCGTGTAAATTCCAAAATTCTGGCTAAAGGGATTTGAATCTCCACCAGAGCCGCTGGTATTACCACCAAAATTAATAGTTGCATCCTCGGTGGAATTAGCAAAAGAAAGATCAACATATTTCACAACACTATCTGCATATTGCGTGTTAAATTGTGGCTTGTTAATGAAGTGACTATACTGCTGGGCAAGCAAACCATAAATAAATTTTCGCCATTTTGGCCTGTCGCCTTTATAAATCTGATCACCAGATACACCCGCTAGTAAACCTGCAACGCCATCAGCATCGGGCTTATTAAAACACTCCAGCGCTTTTTGGCTCCACTCTCTAACTCTAGCGTATACCTCTGGTTGGTCTTGATATCTAAATTCCAGCTGATTCTTAAAAACATCATCTAAAACCACGGGTCCGTGAATGTCAGTAAGCAACTGATAACCCCAGGCTTTAATTGCATAACCAATACCTGCGTAAGTCCACTTATTTGATGCTTCCGCCTCTTTAATCATTTCTTCAAGATTCAAACCCAGTCCGATATAAACCATACGCCACATGGATCCACCAACATCGCTGTTCGATTGATAGCCATGCTTTTCCCATGCAATAGTAAATGTCGTTTGATCCTGACCAACCATATCCTGGGTATATTTAAAGATAACCCGGTTATCTGTTGCAGTATTATTAGCCATTTGAAATTGGATAGGCGCAAGCAGGTATTCTGCTTTTGTAGTTTGAGGAAATGCCGGATCCTTATTCACGTCCAGCATTTTCTTACAACTTGTTATATTTAATACAACAAACGTTAATATTATTATTCTCAAGTATTTCATCTCTTTAATCTTATAATTTTAAACGAAGACCAATATTAATACCTAACGGCCTACCCATGTTACCATAGTCAATTCCATACCCTCCGGCTCCGCCTAATGATGGATTATTGGCATTGGTATCCGGATCCATACCAGAATAGTTAGTGATCAGAAAAACGTCTGTCAAGGTCACATAAGCTCCAAGATTTCGTATAAAACTGGTATTACTAAACATTTTTGCAGGAAAATCATATGCAACTGTAATGTCTCTTAGTCTAAGTGCATTAACATCCTTTTCTACAAACATTTCTGGTGATATTCCAGCCACAGTAGAGGTATAGTAATTAGTGTTAGCAGAAGGTGTTACCAAAATGGTATTTCTGGTAGGGTTATCGCTATCCTGTAAGCCATCATTTAACACTCCTGTAACTACACGAGGTACGTCTCTATCCAATGTTTTAACACTTAGCCCTCTCCTGTAGAGTTCGTATTGTGTCTGGTTATAAACATCGCCACCAACTCTCAAGTCGAGCAGGAAGGATACATTGAAGTTTTTATAACGTATATTATTTGAAAAACCCAAAGTGAAGTTTGGTGTCCTATCGGCAATAACCGGGAAGTCCTGATCGCTGGCCAGCATAGGTAAACCAGTAGCAGGATTAATTAAATAATCTCCATTTTTATTTTTCCGGTTTACCCAACCACCCAATGCAAGTGTACTTGAGCCCGGAAACACTGCACTTCTTACACCATTGGCAACCCAGGTATCAGAATCGTAATATTCTGGCAGTTCCTCGGAAATAGAAGATACTTTACCCCTGTTTCGTGTAAAGTTAAAGGTCATATCCCAATTGAAATCTTTCGATCTAAATGGAGAGCCTTTCAATTGAATCTCTTGTCCTTGATTAACAACGTCTCCTCCGTTCATGTATCTCAATACAAAACCCGATGCATAGCTTAGCCTTGGCTGTACCAATTGCTTATGGCTATTTAAGTGGTAGTAAGTAAAATCGACGCTAATTCTGTCATCCAAAAAACCTAATTCAAATCCAGTTTCAAAATTTCTGGTCTGCTCAGGCACCACCCCTAGGTTTCCACCATTATTGGCATCATAACTAAAACCACCCCCTGTGGTATTTACCGTCTGTAACCTGGTAGCTAAGGCATATAATCTATAAGGTTCCTTACCTGTAATCCCGTAAGAAGCCCGCAGCTTACCATTGCTTAACCAGGAAAGCTTCTTCACAGCCTCCAGTTCACTAAAATTAAAAGCAAAACTGGCCGCAGGATAAGCAAAATAAGGATTATTTGGCATTAAGCGAGATGCAGCATCAACGCGGCCGGAAAGCGTGAGAAACACTATCGACTCGTAACCCAATATAGCCTGCGCAAAAGCGCCCGCATTTCTATACCTGTTAATTACCAATCTTGCACTCTGGGTAGTAGGTAATGTATTGTTTATACTATAGAAATTTGGATCAAACATGTTCTGTCCTCTCGCAGAATTGGTTGTATTGTTTACATCCGAAAAATTTGCTCCAATAATATACGTATTATTGAACTTACCAAATCTATGAGTAGCTGATGCAGTTAAAGAGCCATCTAATCGCTTGTTTAGCTGCTGATAAGTATTTATTGTTCCTCCGGTAGGATTTGCCGCACTTCCCGAACCAGAGAAAGATTGAGCATGATACACAGTAATACCATCTGTATTAGATAGGTTTGTTCCCAAAATACCGGTTACATTCAACCATTTGGTTGGTTTATAAGATATATTCGCATTTCCAATCAAGGCATTTGTTTTGTCCTGAGAAAGATTCTTATTTACATCCCAAAAGGGATTGTCACTTTCATTATAAATTGTGCCAGTTGTGGTAATCCTGTTACCCACAGGATCTATCCAATCGGTCACATCAAACCGCGACGGAAACCTAAGCAAGCCCATAAGATACCCTTGAACACCTTTATTCGCTTTCTTATTAAATGCGTTGGTATAGCTAAAGCGCGTTGTAACCTTTATTTTATCGGACACAGGTATCACCCCTACTACAGAAGAAACAAATCTTTCATATTTTGTTGTAGGTATTGTTCCCTCATTGTTGGTATACTCGTTAGACCACCTGTAACTCATGGATTCCTTTCCCCCTTCAACCACTACGTTATGTTTTTGCGCCAGCCCCGTCTTAAAAAACGCACCCACATTATCATAAATCGTACCCCCCTCCGGATATTTAGGCCCAAAAAAATTGAAGGAGCCCCCGTTAAAAATACCATTAGCATCTCCCTGCCCGTACACCTGCTGCACTTCAGGTGGATTATTAACCGTCTCTATTCTTAACGATCCGTTGTAAGACACCGAAGATTTTCCTGCCTTGGCCTTTTTTGTTGTAATTACAATGGCACCGCTAGCTCCTAGGTTCCCATAGAGCGCTGTCGCCTCAGGCCCTTTCAGTATGGTGTAACTTTCTATATCTGCAGGATTAATATCAGATGCCCTATTCGTATAATCCTGACTCCTATTGTTCCCATCCATTGCGGTATTTCTTTGAGCCAATACAGAGTTATCAACAGGCACACCATCTACCACAATTAGCGGTGAATTGTCACCAGTAAGAGAAACAATACCGCGCAGAATAATTTGCGAAGAAGCCCCGGGGTCACCGGATGTTTGATTTACAATAACGCCAGGAGCCCTCCCTGCTAAACCATTAATAAAATTTTCCCGTCCTGTCGCAGTAACTTCGTCTCCGCTAACTTTAGGAGTGGAATACCCTAATGATTTGGCATTCCTTTCTACACCATAGGCGGTTACAATAACTTCATTTAAGGATTTGTCATCCGGTTTCAAGGCAATATTGACCACCGCTGCATCTACTTTCTTTTCCTGCGGAACCATTCCGATGTAGCTGAACACCAGTACATCTCCCGCTTTTGCCTGAATAGAATACGTACCAGTTGAGGTTGTCTGGGTAACGGTCTGGGTTCCCTTTAATTTAACAGAAACACCCGGGATAGGCAATCCATCATCGGAAGAGGTGACCTTACCCGTGATTGTTTTTTGCTGTGCAAACGTTTGCGCAATCAGCAAAAAACAACCTACAATAAATAGGAGTAATTTTTTTTTCATAAACGCCAGTTTTTATTAAAATCTAAAATGTGTTGGTTGGTGGTAATGGTTTGTTAGGTAATGGTTTTGTTGGTTGGTTTTGTTCGGTTTTTCAGGATTACAAAACACGCACTAACCCGCACAATTATAATCCTTTAGTAAATATCACAAATGTTTTTAATAAAATGCAAACAATTACTAACTATTTTCAGAAATTTCCCGCTATTGCATTTGCATAAATCCGCAAATACCTGCATTTTGTTTCTATGATATTTTATTTACATTAGCTAAAAAATATTTTATGCTGAAAAAGGAAAGGCACGACTTTATAATGCGCCAAATTAACCTGCACAACAGAGTGCTGACTTCCGACCTTGTACAATTACTAAATGTTTCTGAAGATACCATTCGTCGGGACCTTCAGGAACTGGCAGAGAAAGGGCAGCTTTCCAAAGTACATGGTGGTGCGCTTTCAAAGTCTTACCAATCTACCTTTGACGACAGCGATGTATATGCCAAAGACGCCAAGATCGGCATAGCCCGAAAAGCGATTCCTTTGATAAAAGACGGGATGGTGGTTTTAACCGGCGGCGGAACCTCTATTATAGAGTTGGCAAAGCAACTCCCTGAGAATCTAAATGCAACCTTTTTTACCATCAGCCCCTTTGTAGCTATAGAACTGGCTAAATATGCCCGGGTTGAGGTGATCCTTATCGGTGGGCTGTTCTCCAAAAACTCGCAGGTAACTTACGGAGGGCATGTCATCAATCAACTCTCAGAGATCAATGCCGATCTTTGCCTGCTGGGAACCAGTGCCATACATCCAACCGATGGCTTAACAGATACCGACTGGGAGATTAACCAGCTTAAAAAAGCAATGCTGAGTTCCTCAAAAAAGGCGGCTATTTTGTGTATTTCCGAAAAACTGGATACTTCATTGAGGTTAAAAGTGGCTTCACTTGAAAATATAGACTACCTGATTACGGAACTGGAACCTGAAGCGACAGAATTGAATGCCTATCGGGTAAAAACGCTGCAGATAATGTAATTACAATTCTGATTTTTAATGGATTCCAAGATTACCTGGTCGGTAAAGGTCTGAACGCTTCGTTCGATAAAAGGCCATCGGGCGAATGCCCCAATAGGTGTTCATTTGGAATAAATATAAAACTATTAAGGTCTTATTATAGTCTCTTTGTATATTACTGGCAAATGATTCTGAATATTACTCCACTCATCATCAGCTAGCTTAAATTTGTCCATAAATAATTCTTTGTATTCTGGCCTGAATCCAATTATATCTAACGGATAGGAATAATCATTTGCAGAATATTTCCCCCATAAGCCACTTTCGCCAAAAACGAAAAATTCTTTATGAATTGATTCAAGCATTGTTGACGACACAAAGTTCCCACTATTAAGCTCTTTCCACGAAATATCAGAGGGGAATTTCATTCTGAACATTGGATCTTTTAAAGCCCCATTAAAATCATTCTCGATTATTAAAAAATAATCATCACCAATGGTTCTAATACAATCCTGCAGTTTAAGGAAATCTTCCTCAACAAAAAGCCGCCCCCCTTCTACAGCAACGATATTAAACTTTTCAGAAAAAACTAACTCAGGTAATCCCGAGCTTTGATTAATAAATACATTTTTCCAAATAGCCTTCCATTTCTTTTCATAATCATCATTAGACAACCAATATTTTCTCAAATATTCTTCACCTATCTCCAAATTTCCCCATTCCGATCGAGAAATTGTTTTCGAATACATATCATATCCCTCTAGAGAATATTCATCTATTATTGTTTGGTATTCTTTCATGAATTAATTCTTATTTTATAAATTTCACCGCCCTTATTTATATCCGAAGTATACTGTCCTGTTTTTGTAGAATAATGATTAAATAATGTGGTACCATCAGATAATTCCACTGCTCCACTTTTTAATTTTTTCCCTCCAGCGCCATAACCTCTAATGCAAGCTGATCACCCGTGTTATCTGCCAGTGGCCATCCTTTAACCGCCACATGGTAACAAATTTACTCGGGCGACTTTCTCCGGGCTCATTGATATTGCGGAAACTATGATAGCCGAACTGGACAGCGCCATATCCAGGTATTTCGTAGACCTCAATACTCCCCGGTGTGAGAATACGTGTCACTTTACCGCAAATATTTTTTTGAATGGAGGCCAGTAGATCCTTTTTTGAGTTAGAAAAACCACCGCGGTCGTGATAGAATTCAATATCATCCGCCGTAAGTGAATCCATTTTGGCAATCTTACAGTTGTTATAGGTATCAAAATAGATACTATCCATTTTAACAATGGTACGGTACAACTCTACCGACGCGGGAATATAAGGGGCCGGTACGTAATGCTTAACTGAATCTGTACCAGGTTTATTATTCTGCGCAAAGGCAACAGCAAAAAAAGCTGTTAAAATGAAAGTCAGTGTTAGTATCTTTTTCATTCCGATGTTAGTTGTGTTTTTGACACAAAACTCCAAACTATGTTACTGGAATACTTGATTTCTTGACGATAACTCCGTTCATCTTAGCCGATCAGCATTTCTAATCGCAGAAAACAGCTAACTACATACCATGCTACTGAAGCTTCTTTTTACAGTGCTTCAGCCTCATTAATACTGAGCCCAGTATATTCAGCTATTTTATCAAGATTGAAGCCTTCAGCTTTAGGCTTGCCCGCTATTTCAACTGTTCTTTGATAAATCCCTTCAGCTCTGCCACGAGCCTCTCCTATTTCTTCCCCCTCGTCTCTTGCACCTCCTATTGCGGCATAATAGTCCCATCTGGCTTTTGTTTTTGCGCTGATCATATCCTTTTCCTCCTTTGTTAAGTTAATGTATCTGGCAGTCTGGCAAAACTTAAAGCAATTCGATTTCCCCTTTTGAAAGGCCAGTTAACTCTGCAAGGCGATGCTGCTGGCTTATTTTCCCTGACCTGCACAAAGCAGTGTATGGATTGGCGGGGGCCAGCCGAAGGCAGGGAACAGCTCAATTGCCTTTGCAACCAGAATTGTTAAACGAACGCATGGAGGTCTATATCTCTTTTGTAGCAGAGAACAGGAAAGAGATTTGCAACAGCACTTACCTGAGAAGTTTTAACAAGTAACGGCAATCATAAAAAAAACCGGCACCTGTTAAAGATGCCGGTTTTCTATCTCCTATTTAAAACGCCGGATCGGCAGGTGTATTCGGGTTGTTGTCGCGCTCTACAAAAGGATAAGGGAAGAAATTCCGTTTCCTGTCTGCATTTGGCTGTCCAAACCTGCGCATATCTTCCAGTTTTAAACCGGATAAATAAAGCTCTATACAGCGGTGCTTGTAAATGAGCGGCAGGATATTGGCCGGGGTTAAAGGTACTACTACTACCGGAGGCAAGCCCGCCCCCACACCAAAGGGATCCGCAGCGGGTTGTTTGGTAACTACTTTATTTAGCTCTGCCAATGCATTAACCGGATCCGGCGCTGCCTGACGGGCATACACCTCGGCCTTGATCAATGTAATTTCTCCGGGCAGGTATAGTGGGATGGCTGTAGTACTTGTTAATCCAAATCCGCCTAAACGTGCAGTTGGTGCAGTAGCATTAGGCACAGTATAAAAGGCAAGGCGCTTATCGGCCGGATCAGGAGTATTTGCTCCCGTTAAACCCAGATTGGCATTGGTAGGCTGAAACACATTATTGGTTGAAGTAGCAATCTCAAATATCGGGTTCAAAGTCTGCGCATCGAAGTTAAATGTCGACTTCTTAGTCAGGTCAACACTATTTGCTGCAGCCAAAGCTACCGGATAATTGCCCGCAAACAGCGCGTACCTTGCTTTTATGGCATACAAGCTATTCACAATATCTATCCCGGCAGGCATGTTGGCCAGAAAAGCGGAACTGATATTTTTAGCTGCAATAACCGCAAGTGCATTGTCTATTACCGCAATTGCCTTGTTAAACCCTTCAACCCTGCTTATAAAGCTTACATTTTTCCCGATACCTGAAGGTATGTTTTCCCAGTATTGAGAAAGGTTTCCTAAGGCCAGGGCTTTATACAAGCTGGCATAAGCAATTAGTCCGGAAGCATAATTTTGATCGGACAGGTTTGCAGCATTGTTGATCACGTTATCTGCATCAAAAATGATCTTATTGCTATAGGTCCACAGGTTTGTTAGAATATTATTCGTACCATCTACACTATTACCACCGGTGAACAACTGCAGTTCAGGAATATTTCCTGAGTTCATCAGCATGATTTCATTGGTTGAAAAACCTGTTGTGGATACTGAATTGAAGTAAACCCCTAAACGGCCAACAGTATACACCCTTTGCAGGCCTACTGTTACCCCGGTCAATCCCTTTGCGGTGGTTAGCACATCATCAGAGTTTGCACCGGATGGGTTCCTGTATTCCTTTTTACAGGAGGCGATCATAACCAGCACCAATAGCGTGCAGGTTATTTTATATATATAATTTCTTTTCATCAGAATATGATTTTTGTCCTTAATTCAATTAAAACTTAGCTTTTACTCCTAAACTGAACGTCCTTGGGATTGGGACAGAGCCAAAATCAATGTTTCGGAGGATGGTTGATTGCCCTCCTGAATTCAGTTCCGGGTCATATCCTTTATAGTTGTCCCATGAAATCAGGTTTCTTCCGCTTAAGTTAATGGTCAGGTCCTGGATAAACTTCACTTTCCCGATATTGTAGCTGAGCGATACTTCCCGCAGTTTGACATAAGAACCATCATCTATCCGCCATTCTTCTGTAGCATACACACCCGCCACATAACCACGTGGCAACAAACCCATTTGTTCCTGCTCTGCTACCTTACCATTACCTACACCCTGGCGTGTGCGCCAGTCGGCATTCCATACATCTGCCCCTTCCGAAGCATCAAGCTGAATGTGTAAGCCAAGTTTTTTATAGGTAAAATCATTTACAAAGGATGCGGTATAATCCGGGTTCGGATCTCCAATAACCTTACGCAGCGTAGTTCCGGTAGGCAAGCCGTCTGCCCCTCTTTGCGGGGTAAAGGTAGTGGTAGAGTTTTGTATACCACGTTCCAGCTGAGGGATACCAGCTGCGTTGGTCAGCAAACTCCCATCGGAGTTGCGCGCAAAGAAAGTACCATAAAAGACCCCCACAGGTTCGCCATCGATGATGGCCACCGGAGCTCCGGGATTGGTGGTGATGAGCTGCAGGGCACCTGTTCCCTCTGCCTTATTCCTATTACGGTTAAAAATGAAAGTCGAATTCCATTTAAAGTTTTCTGTGGCCACAGGTGTTCCTGAAAGCATAATCTCTATACCCTTGTTTTTTAAGGCCCCGTTATTCTGTAACAAGGAACTGTAGCCCATGGTAGGTGCAATAACCACCGGAACAAGCAATTCATCAACCTTTTTAGTATACCAATTGAATACCAGGCTTAGCCTGTTTTTAAAGAAAGACATATCTGTTCCGATCTCCAGTTCTGTTTGTCTTTCGGGGGCAACGTCAACGTTTGCAAGCTCAATTTTTGAAGCCAGCGCCGTTTTGCCAAGGAAAGAAGAGGATAGATATTCATTAAACCTGGCATAAGGGCCGATTCCGGTTAAGTTACCCGATTGCCCATATGCCGCTCTTAATTTAAAGGTATCCCACCATTCTGATGCGCCAAAGTCTTTCCAGTAATCTGCCGACGAAAGCACATAACTGACATTACCCTTTAAATAGGCCTTGGTACGGTTTTTCTCCCCAAAAACGGTAGACTGATCTACACGCACCGCACCGGTTACGAACAGGTGGTCTTTATATTTAAAATTCTGTTGTAAGTAAGCGCCGCTAATAGATTGCTGTAGCCTGGCGTCATTATTAGGCAAAATGGTACTTGCACCATTTACACTTTGAACAAAAGGTGCAAGCCCGCGACCATTAGAAAGCAGATAGTTGTTCTTTTCATACTGATAAGAACCGCCCAATTGCGTAGTAGACAGAAAGACATCGCTTAATTTCGCATCATAGGTAAAGTTCAATTCATGATTGAACAGCGTAGCAACATTATTGGCCGCACTTGCGTAGCCGTTAAGAGAAGGATCTAGTGTTGGTCCGCCACCGTAAAAACCTGTACTTACATTATAGGCAAAAGGCGGAATAAATGTAGTTCCGTTCTGCGTAGTATTGTCTACCCCGATGGTATAATCAACCGTCAGGTTTTTTACCGGGTTTAATACCAGTTTGGCATTGGCAATTACACGGTTTACGGTTTGCCTTTGTTTGATGTCCTCAATTACCGATACCGGGTTTACCCTGCCGCGCTCCCCTACTGATTTCAGGTTGCCCAGGGCATCTCTGGTAAAGATGTCATGAAAGTTACCGATAATGGTAACCGAGTTCATTGGCGAGAAAAAAGAGTTGCCATCAGGTTTTTCATTGGCATCGCTATGGATGTAGTTGAACCCTGCGGTTACTTTGGCCCAGTCGTTAATTTTCTGATCCAGGTTGGCCCGCATGTTATAGCGTTTGAAATCTGTGTTTTTGATGATACCCTGGTTAGAGAAATAGCCCAGTGAGGTATAAAACTTGGTATTGTCGCTGCCTCCGGCCAGGGATACTGTATTGTCTGTTCCCAGCGCGGTCTGGAAAATATAATCCTGGTAATTGTACCTGGTTACCGGTGTGGTATTGGTAAGCAATGCGGGAGGTGTACCTACCGTCTGGATCACATCCTGTGTAAAGGCATCAACTGTTCCGCCAAACTTAACCGGCGACTGGTTCGTTTCTACCTGCTTGCGGAGCTGGCTATGTGTAAAACTGGTAGAAAGACTAACCACGGGCTTGCCGCTGGTTCCTCTTTTGGTAAAAATCTGGATTACACCGGCATTTGCCCTTGAACCATAAATGGCCGCAGCAGCAGCACCATTTAAGACCTCTATACGTTCAATGTCATTAGGATTGATGTCTACCATCCTGTTCTGGCCTATGGCGCCTACAAAGTTTCCATTGCCTCCAACACCGCTACCACCACCGTCATAGTTGGCCGAAGTATTGGTTACACGGGCAGTGGCATTGTTTACAATTACCCCATCAATGATATATAACGGATCTGAGCCTGAATTGATGGAACTCACCCCCCTTAGCCTTACAGACATTCCGCCTGCAGGATCTCCAGAGTTCTGGCTGATCTGTGCGCCGGGCGCTTTACCCTGTAAGGAAGACAATACGTTTCCGCTGGGGGCTTTCACCAGGTCATCGCCCTTAACAGAGGTAACATAGCTACCCATCTGTTTACGGGTGGTTCCCTGCGAGGTACCTGTTACGATAACCTCGTCTAGCCCGATGTTATCTGCTGACAGCTCTCCGTTCACTGTAACCTGGGCACTGGCGCCCAGCTGAACGGTTTTGGTTTGTGACTTATACCCGATAGAAGAGAATACCACCTGGTAACTGCCGGGGGCCAGATCGGCCGAAAGGCTGAACTTACCTTCGCCGTTGCTGGCCATGGCCGCATTTGTATTCTGTATTTTAACTACTACCCCGGGAATTCCGATACTGGAACTACCTTCGGTTACTTTTCCTGAAATGGTGTAGCGCTTGTTTTGTGCATTTACGTTTTGAATAAAAACCAGCACAAGAATAGGCACCCAGAAAATCAGCCTGATTTTGCGGCACCTCTGTTTGTAGAGTTTTTTCATACATTTATTTGGTTTATTTCAGTTAATACACCTTATACCAACATAATGTTTTACAAAACCCAAAATATTTGACTTTAATCTGACTATTCGGGCAAACAAACTTTGCCCATGCTTACTGATGGCACCCCCTCCCTGTCGCCGAAATTGGTTTTATTGCCTACCATGGTTTCATTGGCCAGTATAGCAAACAATACGGCCTCTTTGGCATCGGGATTAATTTCGAGCTCGTTGGTAGAGAAAAAGCTGGCATTTTTAAGGACTCCCTTTAGCCTGTTTAACAGTAAAGGGTTATGCATGCCGCCCCCGCTCACAAAAATTGAAGGGGTGCGGCCTTTCCCGAAACATTTTTCAATGGCATTGATGATCACATCGGCAGAGAAACGGCAAAGTGTAGCCATAACGTCTTCGTTGCTGATGTTTTCCGTTCCTGAATGCTGTTGCGCTTCCGCTAAATATTCAAGATTGAAAAGCTCTGGCCCGGTTGTTTTGGGAAAGTCTGCTTCCAGGAATTCTGACTGCATCAGTGCTTTTAAAAGTGCGTCATTTGCTGTTCCTGCGGTAGCAATACGCGCATCCTCATCAAAATACAATCCTTTATAGTGCCATTGTACAAACTGGTCCATCAGGGTATTTCCCGGCCCAACATCGGTAGAGAACACTTTGGCAGCGTCGTTATCGCCCGGTAAATAGGTAAAATTGGCTATGCCGCCTATGTTGAGCATGATGCGGTCTTCGCCCGTTTTAGAGAAGAGCAGGTAATCGCCATATACGGCCAGGGGAGCGCCTTCGCCACCTGCAGCAATGTGTTTCTGCCTGAAATCGGCAATGGTAATGATGCCTGTTCTAACGGCAATATGGTCGCCATCGCCAATCTGTAAGGTGGCATTGGGATACTCTTTAAGCCCATGCAGCGATTGGGGCGCATGAAATATGGTTTGGCCATGGCTGGCGATGACATCTACATCTTCTGGTTTCAGCCCCCAGGAAGCGATAGCTTCCAGGATCATATTGGCATGCACCAGGCCCACCTTTTCGTTCATCAGGCAAACCATTTGAAGGTCTGCGTCCCTGCGCGAAAAAATAGCCTTTATTTCTGCCTTAAACTCATTGGTATAAGCAACCGTTTTGAATTGGACCAGCCTTACCCTGGTTTGGGTGCCACTGCCCGATAAGGCACATAAGGCAATGTCTAGCCCGTCCATAGAGGTGCCAGACATCAGTCCGATGATCATCCGTTCGGGTTTCTGAATGATGTTAAAGAATTTTTCCCAGTTTGCGTTCATAAGGATAGCTTTAAGATTTAAGGTGCCAGGCTTTAGTTTTGGTAAAGGCCCTTAGCCCCTGGTGTGATAAGGTGGAGCCAATGCCCGAATGCCGCCTGCCGCTCCAGGGCAGTCCGGCACTTACCCTGTCGCAGCAATTCCAGTAACCGGTTCCGGAGTCGATCTGCTTCAGGATCTGTTTTGCCCTTTCCATGCTGGCTGAATAAACCGAGGCCGTTAAGCCATAAGCCGTATCCTGCATTAAATAGGTGGCTTCGGCATCGTCATTTACTTTCATGATACCGATGATGGGCCCAAAACTCTCTTCCTGCATCAGCTTCATGTGGTTGGTTACCTGGGTGAGTACGGTAGGCTCAAAATAATAACCCTGCCCTGCTATCCGTTTACCGCCCGCCAGCAACACAGCTCCATTTTCCTGAGCTTCCTTAACCTGGCGCTCCAGTACATCCAGCTGCTCTTTTCGGGTAAGGGCACCTATATACACGCCATCCTGTGTTGGTGGGCCCATTTTCCAGGATTTCACTTCATTTACAAAAGCGGCTATATAATCGTCGTACACCTTTTCATGCACATAAATACGCTCTACAGCACAACAACTCTGGCCATTGTTATAAAAGGCCCCATCGGCTGTAGCCGCAGCCACAGCATTGATATCTTTTACATCATCGGCCACATATAATGGGTCTTTGCCCCCCAGTTCGAGCTGGCAGGGCACCATTTTTGGCGCTACACGTTCATAAATGTGCTTGCCGGTTTTATAAGATCCGGTAAAGAAATAGCCGTCGAAGTTCATGTCCAGCAAATGCTCGCCGGTTTCTTTGCCGCCTATGGCCATTTTAAATACGTCTTCGGGCAATCCGGCCTGCTTTAGCAGGCGGTCTATTTCCTGCCCGGTAAGCGTAGCATATTCTGAAGGCTTATACATTACCGCATTTCCGGCCAGTAGGGCCGGGATGAAAACATTTACCCCTACCAGGTAAGGATAGTTCCATGCCGAAATGTTGCAGATGACACCCAGGGGCTCATAAGACACCTGTTCTTTTAAGCCATCGGCATCCGTTACCTGCTCATCAGAAAGGTATTGCTCTACATGGTCCAGCATCCAGCTGATCCTGTTACGGGCACCATTGATCTCGTTACGGGATTGCTGCAGGGGTTTGCCTACTTCTGAGGTCAGCACGGCTGCCAGCTGCTCTCTTTCTACTCCCAGCAGTTCATAAAACTTTGCGATGACGGCCCTACGTTCCTGTAAAGTTTTAGCTGCCCAGTTTTTCTGTCCCATTTTGAGCAGGTTGCGTTTGTGTGACAAGGATTTGCTGTCGTCTTCTTTTACAGTAGTGATAATTTCTTCAGTAGCGGGATTTACTATGTTCATCGTTTATGATTTTTGACTTCCTTAATAAACTGTTCTTTAATTTTTTGGGATAAAGGGTTTTGCTCCTTTTCCTTCATTCTTTCGGGGTGCCATTGTACAGCAATCATAAAGGCCTTGCCCGTTTTGTCTTTAAACTCCAACCCTTCTATGATGGGGTTCGGGGTATCGGCATATACACTTACCATCAGGTTTTCGCCAAGGGCATTGGGGTTTACGGCCTGGTGATGGGCGCTGTTTACCTGACCGCGTTTCTGGCCTGTTATGGCATACAGTAAGCTGTGGGTGTTGATGATGACCTCATGGACCTTGTCTTCGCTTTCTTTTTTATGGAATTTATGGAGTTTTTCGCCATTGTCTTCAAACACTTTTCCACCCTCCATAATGTTGATGTACTGCATGCCCCGGCATATGCCCAGTACCGGTATTTTTGCTTCCTGCGAATACTTGTAAATGAGCCGCTCAAACTCGTCGCGCTCGGGCAAAAACCGCTCGGGCATATAAGGATATTCTTCGGCCCCGCCGTATATGGCCGGCAACACATCAATGCCTCCGGTTAGTACAAAGCCATCACACCTTTTAATGTCTTCCCGGTTGTTCTTCTGAAAGGAAAGTTCGATCAGCTCGATGTCCTCTCCAAGCTCGGCCGGCGTAAACCAGTTCCAGTAGTTCTGGAAGTTTGCTTCCGAATAGCTTATTCCTATTTTCTTTTTCATTACAATAATCCTTTTTTACACCTGCGTTCAGTTACCCTCAACGCATTCAATCGCTCTTAACCGCGCTCTAAAGTGCCTTTAGATACAGCTGCTTAAAGTCTTCCCTGCTTACCGGCTTTGGATTGTTGGGATGGGCAAAATCGGCAAGGGCCATGTCTGCCAATTTATCAATATGTTCTGGTTTTACACCTATATCTGAGAGGTGATGTGGAATATTTATTTTGCTGTTCAGGTCGAAAAGGTATTGCACTACGGCTTGTCCCGTCTCTTCTTTAAGCTCCAGTGCCCGCGCTATACGCCTGAACTTATCTTCAAAGCCTGCCACATTGAACTCCATGCCATAAGGAATGTTGACGGCATTGGCCAGGCCATGGTGGGTATCCAGAAGAGAAGAGAGCGGATGGGCAAGGGAATGTACCACACCTAGTCCTTTTTGAAAGGCAATGGCGCCCATCATGGAGGCCATCAGCATTTTGCTGCGGCTCTGCAAATCGGGTTTGTTTACGGCCTGCTCCAGGGCATCCTTAATCAGGGAAATGCCTTCGAGTGCAATCCCATCACACAGGGGATGTGGGTTTTTGGCTAAAAAAGCTTCCATATTATGCGTAAGCGCATCCATTCCGGTAGCGGCGGTAATAAAAGGAGGCAATTCCATGGTCAGCAGCGGATCGGCAAATACAATTTTGGCCATCAGCTTTGGTGAAAAAAGGATTTTTTTCTGATGGGTCTCATCATCGGCAATGATGGCACTGCGGCCCACCTCACTCCCGGTTCCGGCAGTGGTTGGCACAGTGATGAAATGCGGCACTTCATTGGTTACATACACATCGCCGCCTATCAGGTCATCGTATTTAAACAGGTCTGCCCGGTGACTGGTGCGCAGTACGATTGCCCTGGCCACATCCAGCGCAGCGCCTCCGCCTATGCCAATTACACAATCCCTGCCGGTGTCGTCCCAGATTTCGGTTCCTTTATATACATCACTTTTTACCGGGTTTTTATGGATATCACTAAACACCTCGGCAGAGATGCTGCCAGCATGCAGATCGGCAATGATGGTCCTGAAAAAGGGAAGCGCTGCAATGGTCGGATCGGTTACGATCAGTGCCCGTTTCAGTGCGTGCTGCTGCAGGTAAGCTGGCAATTCTTTAATAGCCCCGGCACCAAAACGGATGGTAGTGGGGAAATTGTACTGGTATACTTTATCAAATGTCATACTGGCGCATTATATAATTTCAAAATATCTTTTCAGCTCCCAATCGGTTACTACCCTGGCATACTGCCGCCACTCCCATTCTCTTGTTAACGTAAAATGTTCAACAAACTGATCGCCAAACAGTTCTTTGGCCAATGCAGAAGTTTTCATTCTTTGTGTAGCTTCATGAAGGTTTTGCGGGAGTACCCCATTAGAGAGGTCTCTGTAGCCATTGCCTGTTGTGGCTTCTTTTTCAAGCTTCATATTATGCTGAACACCGTACAGACCCGCAGCAAGGCAGGCAGCCATGGCCAGGTAAGGATTGGTATCGGAGCCCACTACCCGTGTTTCGAGCCTGCTGGCTTTGGCATTGCCGGGCAGGGCCCTTAAGGCAACTGTGCGGTTATCAATACCCCAGGTTAAGGTAGTGGGTGCCCATGCGCCTTCTACCAACCGCTTATAACTGTTGATGGTCGGTGCAATCATGGGCAAAATTTCGGGCAGGCAATGCAGTTGCCCGGCAATATAGCTCTTCATCAGCGCACTCATTTTACGCTCGTCCTTTTCGTCGTGGAATAGGTTCTTTTTAGAACTTTTATCCCATAAGCTCTGGTGCACATGCCCGCTACAGCCCGGAAGGTTTTCACTGATCTTGGCCATAAAGGTGGCCATAAGCCCATGCTTGTAGGCGATTTCCTTTACAGCCGTTTTAAACAGCACGGCCTGGTCTGCCGCTGCCAGGACCCCGGCATATTTAATGGCAGCCTCGTAAACACCAGGGCCGGTTTCGGTATGCAGGCCTTCTATGGGGATGTCAAACCTGCACAGCAGGTCAAAAAGATCGCTCATGTATTCATTCTTCAGCGTACTGCGAAGGATGGAGTAACCAAACATGCCCGGACTGAGCGGGTTGAGCTGGCGGAAATCTTTCTGATTGGCCGTTTCGGGTGTCTCCGCAAAATTGAACCACTCAAATTCCTGGGAAAAATAAGGGGTATAGCCACTGTTCTCTGCATCAACAAGCACCTTTCGGAGCAGCTGGCGCGGACAGGTGTAGGCCGGGCGGTGCTGTTCATCTACAAAATCACCAAGAAAGAAAGGCACATCGTTTTCCCAGGGCACCTTACGGAATGTGGCGGGGTCCAGTTGCACCTGTGCATCGGGATAACCGGTATGCCATCCGGTATATTTAACATTGTCGTAAGCTACGTCGCCCATATCCCAGCCAAAGGTAACGTCGCAAAAGCCCAGCCTCCCTTCAATAACAGACGCAAACTTCTCGGCTGCAATATATTTTCCCCTCAATACGCCGTCAATATCGGCCACGGCCACTTTTACTTTTCCGGATGGGTGTTTCTTTACATAAGCTAAAATTTCTGGTATGGTCATTTGCTACCTGGTTTAAAAATTTTATACAATAAAAAGGTGATGAGCAGGATGGAAAAATAAACAAGGCCCAGTTTAAGGTTAAAAATAAACATGGCCAGTATGGATATTGCTGCAATACCTAGCGAAACTATCGGAAAAACCGGGTAAAAAGGCACTCGGAAAGGGCGATCCAGTAAAGGTTCTTTTTTACGGAGGATGAGGATGGCCAGCATGGCAATAATGTACAGGGTAAGGGCGCCAAATACGGAAATGATGATGATCTCAGCCGTTTTGCCCGATAAGAGGGCCAGGATGCCGATGAGCATATTGCCGATAAGTGCATTGGCCGGGGTATGGAAGCGCGGAGAGATTTTACCGAGAAAAGCAGGGATATGCTCCACCCGGCCCATTTCGTAGGTAGAACGGCCGGCAGCCAGGATAAGCCCATGAAAGGAGGCCACCAGGCCGAACAGCCCGACGGTGATCAGCAGGTGGTACATCATATGGGTGTTGCCGGTTATTTTTGCCAGGGCAAGCGGCAGAGGGGAATCGGAAGTTTCTCCGCTAACCCCGTTTTTATAGACAATAGCTTCCCAGCCTGCAATGCCTGTTGCGGTGACAAAAATGAGCACACACAGAATGGCCAGCGTAAGTATGGCCCAGCCAAAGCCCTTGCTGATGTCTTTCTGGGGGTTTTTGGTTTCTTCGGCTACATTGGCAATGCCTTCTATGCCCAGGAAAAACCAGATGGCAAAAGGGATGGCGGCAAAAATCCCCTGCCAGCCATTGGGGAAAGCATTTTGGGTAAGGTTGGCCAGCTGGAATTTTGGTGCTGCCAGCCCCGAAAATAAAAGCAGCTCGCCCACAGCAAATACGGTAATGACCACCTCGAAGGACGCTGCAGCCTTAACCCCGTAAACATTGAGGGCGGTAAAGACCAGGTAAACAGAGATGGCGCAGGTTAAAATGGGTACTCCCGGAAAAAAGGCATTGAAATAAGCCCCTATGGCAAATGCAATGGCCGGGGGCGCTAAAATGAATTCTACAATCTGGGCGATACCGGCAATGAAGCCTATGTCTTTTCCCATGGCCTTGCTGGCATAGTCGAACACTCCGCCCGCCTTGGGAATGGCACAGGCCAGTTCGGCATAACTAAAGGTAAAAGTAACGTACATGAGCATGATGACGAGCGTGGCAGCGGCCATACCTCCGGTACCGCCCTTTTCCAGGCCAAGGTTCCATCCAAAATACATGCCCGAGATTACATAGCCTACGCCAAGGCCCCATAACATAAAAGGGGTAAGTGTTTTCTTTAAACCTTTATTTTCTGTCATTTGGTTTGGTTGGTTACTTCATTTATAAATATAAAATAAAAATTCTTTAATTTTTTTTACGGAGGCTTCTCATTACTGATCAACCGTTTGCGCAATAGCTTATTTTATGTTCCAGGCGTTTAATTTCGATAATTAAGTGAGATACACTTCTTAAAAAATTTGATAAAGTCGGCAGAGTAGTTATATTTACTGCTCCGTACAAAATTTAAGAACAAACGAATGGCTAGATTAAATCTTCTGGAGGAAACGCGCTTTGAAAAACTGCCTGTTTCTGTCTTTGAAAACCCCAAAGAAGCATCGCTCAGCGTTGCTCAGCGCATCGGGAACCTCATTAAAGAAAAACAAAAAACCAATGCCCATGCAGTTTTAGGCCTGGCTACCGGTGCAACGCCTGTTGCCGTGTATGCTGAACTGGTAAGAATGCACAGGGAAGAGGGATTGAGTTTTAAGAATGTGATCACTTTTAACCTTGACGAGTACTACCCTATGCAGCCTACTGCTGCACAGAGCTATGTGACTTTCATGAACGAAAACCTGTTTGATCACATCGACATCGACAAGAACAATGTAAACATCCCTGATGGAACATTGAGCCTGGAGGAAATCCCTGCATTTTGTCTGGATTATGAGAAGAAGATTGGAGACCTTGGAGGACTGGACATCCAGATCCTCGGTATCGGACGTACAGGTCACATCGGATTCAATGAGCCAGGTTCTGCACCAAACTCAGGTACCCGTTTGGTTACGCTCGACGATCTGACCAGACGTGATGCGGCAAGAGATTTCGGGGGTAAATCTTTTGTACCTACAAAAGCAATCACCATGGGTGTTGGTACCATTTTCAAAGCCAGGGAGATCATCCTGATGGCCTGGAACAAGAAAAAAGCACCTATCATTAAAAAAACAGTTGAAGGCGAGATCTCGAGCGAGGTACCGGCTACTTATTTACAGTTATCGGACAATGTTGAGTTCATCTTAGATAAGGATGCAGCCTCAATGCTGACCCGCTTTGATACGCCATGGCTGGTTAAAGACTGTGTATGGGACGAGAAACTGACCCGCAAAGCGGTGATCTGGCTGGCCAACACACTTAAAAAGCCTGTTCTTAAGCTTACTGAAGACGATTACAACAACAACGGTATGGCACAGCTTGCTGTTGAGCAAGGCCCTGTTTACAACATCAACATCCATATTTTCAATAAATTACAGCACACCATTACTGGATGGCCAGGAGGAAAACCGAATGCCGATGACTCGCAAAGGCCTGAGCGGGCCACACCTGCCAAAAAGCGCTCCATCATTTTCTCACCGCACCCTGATGATGATGTGATCTCTATGGGCGGTACTTTCATCCGCCTGGTAGACCAGAAACACGATGTCCATGTGGCTTACCAGACTTCGGGCAATACCGCTGTATGGGACGATGATGCGCTGCGCTTTGTAGAGTTTAACATCGACTTCTCTGAAAAAATGGGACTGGATGCAGCGCACCTTAAAAAACTGTACCAGGATATGCGTTCTTTTATCGAGAAAAAGCAGCCTAACCAGATTGATACTCCTGAAATTCAAACGGTAAAGGGCTTGATCAGAAAAGGTGAGGCTATTGCCGGTGCACGTTATTGCGGACTGGACGATGACCACATCCACTTTATGGCATTGCCGTTTTATGAAAGCGGAAAAAGCCAGAAAAACCCGGTTACCGACGCCGATGTGGTGCTAACTATGGAATTGCTGCAAAAGGTAAAACCAGAGCAGGTATTTGCCGCAGGCGATTTTGAAGACCCGCATGGCACACATATCGTTTGTTTTAACATTATCCTGGAAGCATTGAGACGTTTGGCTAAAACAGAAGACTGGGTTAAAGATTGCTGGTTATGGATGTACCGCGGTGCATGGCAGGAGTTTGAGACCTACGAAATTGAAATGGCTGTGCCATTGAGCCCTCAGGAAGTGGAAAGAAAGAAATTCGCCATCTTCAAACACCAGTCGCAAAAAGACAGGGCTGTTTTCCCGGGTGATGATGCAAGGGAATTCTGGCAAAGGGCTGAAGACCGGAACAGGGAAACTGCCCAGGCTTACGACAGCTTAGGCCTGGCAGAGTACGAAGCCATGGAAGCTTTTGTACGTTATAAGTTCTAGTTAAATTTATTATATTTATAACCGCTGCCGATTAACCAGGCAGCGGTTTTTTTGTTTAAAAACTCTTTTATGAGCTCATCTTTAAGCGTAACTTCTGCCCCGGCAAGGCTATTGTCACTCGACTTTTTCAGAGGTGCAACCGTAGCCGCTATGATTTTGGTAAACAACCCGGGCGACTGGGGCAATGTTTATGCGCCTTTAAGGCATGCGGAATGGAATGGTTGTACGCCCACCGACCTGATCTTTCCTTTTTTCCTGTTCATTGTAGGGGTATCCATTGCCTATGCCATGGGCAGCAAAAAAACGGATGCCGCAAGTCATGGAAAGACCATTTTAAAAGCATTGAAGCGGGCCCTGATCCTGTTTGGGCTTGGGCTGTTCCTGTCCCTCTATCCAAAAGTATTTACTGAGCCTATCGCCGCGTTTCAGGGGGTAAGGATTCCGGGGGTACTGCAGCGCATTGCCGTTGTTTTCCTGATCTCGTCTGCTATCTTTCTTAAAAATTCGGAGCGGAACATTTTCAGGATTCTGATTGCCCTGCTGGCAGTTTACTGGCTGCTGATGACCTTTGTGCCCGTTCCTGGTGTGGGTTATGCCAACCTGGAAAAAGAAACCAACCTGGGGGCATGGCTGGACAGGACCATACTAACCGAAGCTCATTTATGGAAAGCAGCCAAAACATGGGACCCAGAAGGTATTTTGAGCACCATGCCTGCAGTAGCTACCGGCCTGTTCGGCGTACTGGTTGGGGTATATTTAAAACGTAGGGATGTAGATGCAGCCACGAAAATTAGCTGGCTCTTTTGTACAGGAACTGCCGCAGTAGCCCTGGGGCTGCTCTGGGACTTGCAATTCCCCATCAACAAGGCCTTATGGACCAGCTCATTTGTACTTTATACTGGCGGCCTGGCTACCATCATCCTATCTTTCTGCTACTGGATCATCGACGTGCAGCAATACAACCGCTTTACCAAACCTTTTGTGGTGTATGGTGTAAATGCCATCACTGTTTTCTTTTTATCGGGGCTGATCCCACGTACACTTCGCATGTTTACGGTAAAGGCCGCGGATGGTTCGGAAATAAACCTGCAGGCCTGGTTGTACTCGGGCTTTGAATCCTGGCTCTCCCCCATCAATGCCTCGCTGGCCTGGGCTATCGCGTTTATCCTGTTCTGGCTGCTGATCCTTTGGGTGATGTACAAGAAAAAGATCATCATTAAAGTTTAAATTGCCAGAAGTGATATTCGCATATCACTGTTAAATTATGTTAAAAAACCATCTACCCTACGAACCCATTCGTAGTTTTGAACAAACTAACTCTTATTATGAAAAGACATTTTAACGCCCTTTGCATAGGGCTTGCAGCAGCGGTAGTCTTCAACACGCCTGCCTTTGCGCAAAAGAAAACTGCAGCGGCCAAAAAGCCAGCGCAAAGTACCGCAAAAATTGCGGGAACGGTGATCCCCAACGACCCGAATGTAAAAATAGGCAAGCTGGCCAATGGCCTGACCTACTACATCCGTAAAAACTCGGAGCCAAAGCTACGGGCAGAGCTATACCTGGCTACAAGAATAGGCTCATTGATGGAGAACGATGACCAGCAGGGACTTGCGCACTTTACTGAGCACATGGCATTTAATGGCACCAAAGATTTTCCTAAGAATGAGATCATCAATTATTTGCAGAAAGCGGGTGTGCGCTTTGGGGCCGACCTGAATGCCTATACTGGCTTTGACCAGACCGTTTACCAGCTGCCCATCCCTACTGATAGTGCAGCCGTATTTAAAACAGGTTTTAAAATACTGGCCAACTGGGCCGGTAAAATTGTAATGGAAGGTGAGGAAATTGATAAAGAGCGTGGCGTTATTGTAGAAGAAGACAGGCAGCGTGGTAAAAATGCTCAGGAACGCATGAGCAAACAGCTGCTGCCGGTATTGTTGAAGGGCTCCCGCTATGCCAATCGCCTGCCGATTGGAAAACTGGATATCCTGCATTCTTTTACTCACGATAAGATCCGTAACTTTTACAAAGACTGGTACAGGCCAAATCTGCAGGCGGTAATTGCCGTAGGCGATTTTGACGTAAATGAGGTTGAGCAATTGATTAAAGACAATTTTTCTGGCCTCAGCAACCCGGCAAACCCAAGGCCCCGCCCTTCTTATGACCTGCCCGACAATAAGGAGCCACTGGTTAAGATCATTACCGATCCGGAACAGCAGTACAATGTTGCACAGATCATGTATAAACAACGTGGTGGGATGTTAAAAACAACGGCAGACTATAAAAAAAGCATGCTGTACAACATGATCAACAGTATGCTGGGCGCCCGCATACAGGAAATCATGCAAAAAGACAATGCGCCATTTATACAGGCCCAGAGTGGATATGGAGCGTACCAGGGCGGACTGGTTCCCGGCATCAATGCTTTTCAATCGGTAGCGGTATCCACATCGGGTGCTACACTGGAAAAGGCATTTACAGCTGTACTGGCCGAGAACGAACGCATGAGCAAGTATGGGTTTGTGCAGTCCGAACTGGAGGTTGCCCGCAAAAACATCCTTGCAGGCAATGAAAAACGATTAAAAGAAAAAGATAAGACCTCTTCTTCTTCATTTGTACAGAAATACCTGAACAATTTCCTTACCGGCACCAGCATTCCATCTACAGAATATGCTTACGAGCTGACCAAAAAGACATTGGACGAAATTACGCTGGCAGAGGTGAATGCCCTGGCAAAAACACTGATCACCAAAGAAAACCAGATCATTATAGTACAGGCTCCTGAAAAAGAAAAAGCAAGTTTGCCTACAGAGGCCCAGCTACTTGCTGCTTTAAAAAATGCCGCAAATAATGTTGCCGCGTATGTAGACAATACGGTAAACAAACCTTTGCTGGAGCAAAAACCCGTAGCCGGAAAGATTGTAAAAGAGGAAAAAATGGATCAGATAGGCGTTACAGGCCTGGTCCTGAGCAATGGCATCAGGGTATTGCTTAAACCTACAGATTTCAAGAACGACCAGATCATTTTCAGCTCATACGCCAAAGGAGGAACCTCGGTGGCTACAGATGCCAACTTCCGGTCGGCCGAAGCAGCAGGCCTGATTGCAGAGAGCGGCGTGGGCGACTTTAACCCTACTCAATTGAATAAGCTGCTTGCTGGAAATACAGGACGCGCAGGTGCCTATGTCAGCGATCTGTATCAGGGTTACAGCGGAAGTGCGTCTCCTAAAGATCTGGAAACGGCTTTCCAGATGATCTATGCCTATGCCAACAATCCGCGCAAGGATGCTGAGCTGTTCAATAAAAACATCAGCGACTATAAAGTAGTACTGGCCAACAAAAGTGCCAATCCGGAAAGCGTTTTTGGCGACACCGTACAGGCCGTTATGTCTTCTTACCATAAGCGGGCTATGCCTACAAACCTGTCCGACCTGGATAAAATATCTTTAGACGAGGCCTTTAATTTTTACAAAGCGCGCTTTGCCGACAACAGCGGTCAAAATTTTGTGTTCGTAGGTAATTTTACCCTGGAAAGCATCAAACCTTTGATTGAGACTTATATTGCCAGTTTGCCTGCCCAGAACAAGGCCGAGAATTTTGTTGACCTTGGCATATACCCGCCAAAAGGAAAAGTGAGCAAAACCGTTTATAAAGGCCTTGAAGATAAAGCCGAAGTACAGTTGTACATTCATGGCGACTATGAGTACAGCGCACAGACCAATGTACAGATGGAAGCAGTTAAGGTGGCCCTGGAAAATAAAATTCTGGAGCGCCTGCGGGAAAAAGAAAGCGGGGTTTATAGTCCGCAGGTAGGCCTTAGCCTGAGCAAATATCCTAAGGCACACTACTATTTCACCATTTCCTTTAGCTGTGCAACAGCAAACGTAGAAAAGCTGATTGCTGCAGCACTGGACGAGGTGAAGCAGATCAAAGACAAAGGCGCTACAGCGGATGACATCAGCAAGTTCAAATCAGAAGAACAACGCCAGGTAGAGCTTAGTCTACGCGACAATAACTTCTGGCTGAACTACCTGAGCGGCCGCTTAAAGAATGATGAAGACCTGGCACAGGTACTTTCCCTTAAAAAGCGACTGGATAGCGTTACCGTTGAAAGTTCTAAAGCTACTGCACAGCAATACCTGAATGAAGACAATTACATTCGCCTGGTATTGATGCCACAAAAATAAACGGCCGGTTCTACTCGGCGCTGGCGAGCTCTTTGGTCTGGATACCTACCGGACCACTGGGCTCGCTTTCGTTTTTAAGCCTGTCGAGCGCAGTAACCAGGTAATTGTACCTTTTCCCTTTCTCTACAGCGGTATCTATAAAGCTTGGGAAATCCTCAAAACTAATCCTGAGGATATTCTTTGCATTCAGGATATCAATCTTCTCTCCCTCATTAAAACGGTAGATCACGTAACCCGATGCGGTTTCTCCATCGCTGGCTTTTAAAGGACGTTCCCATTTCAGGTGTACGCCATCGGCATGTGCCTCTGCCGTCAGGTTAAGGGGCTGATTGGGTACAATTTCGTCCAGCCAGGGCATTTGTGGCGGCAAGGCCGGATATTTATAATAATTGTTTTTTAAGGAATCGCCCAAAGCCCGGGCAATAGTAGAGAAAGACTTGGAGCTAAAGAACACGCTGCCCTGTATGCGGTTACTCTCCCTGATGTGCCTGATCTGGTTGGGGATCTGGTCTGGAAAGGCCCAAGCTGCTTCTTTGCGCGATGTGCCATTGTGGATCAGGTAAGCGCCATGGCCAACATAAACGTGCCTGCCAAAGGCGTTGTTGGTCCACCAGTCTGATATTACCCCAAAAGGTGCGGCGCGGCGTGTAAAGCTAAAATAAATCTGTGGGTTGATATAGTCAACCCAGCCTTCCTGCACCCACTTTCTGGAATCGGCGTAAAGTTCTGAATAGTTGGACAAACCATTTGTTGCCGAGCCCTGGCTATCTTCAGATTGATTTTTCCAGATGCCAAAAGGGCTTACCCCAAATTTAACGTACTTTTTGTAATGGTGAATGCTATCGTCGAGCTGTTTGATCAGCATATCTACATTGTTCCGCCGCCAGTCGGAAATATTGGCGAAGCCATTGCCGTACTTATTAAAGGTTGCCGCATCGTTAATGGTTTGGCCGGCAATTTTATAAGGATAGAAATAATCGTCAAAATGAATCCCATCTACATCGTACCCTTTCACTACGTCCAGAATTACCTGCACAATGTATTCGCGCACTTCGGGAATTCCCGGATCGAACTGCTTTTTCCCACCATACACAAAGAAAAGGTCTGGCCGTTTGCGGGTCATATGATCGGGGCTAACTACAGCATTGGCACTCATGGTTGCACGATAAGGGTTAAACCAGGCATGCAGTTCCATACCCCGGGAATGGGCTTCCTTAATGGCAAATGCAAGTGGGTCGTAACCTGTGGCAGGGGCCAGCCCCTGTCGGCCCATCAGCCATTGGCTCCAGGGCTCTCTTGATTTCGCATAAAACGCATCTGCAGCTGGTCTGACCTGCAAAATAATGGCATTCATGCCATTAGCTTTATGTTGTTCCAGGAGACCTATCAACTCTTGTTTTTGCTGATCAATGCTTAACCCTGGCTTGGACGGCCAATCAATATTTGCAACAGTTGCAACCCATACACCCCGAAATTCTCTTTTTGGAGCAATTTTTGATGGGGATTGTGCTATTAGGGAAATAGGGGTTATTAATATTGATAATAGTGCATAGATTATAGTTTTGAACATTTTTTGTAATTAGAATAGCTTAAAATCTGGTTTTCATTTGTTGTTTTCAGTATACAATACAGTAACTGGCTCAAGCAATTAAACGATTTTTTTTTAAGTCTCATACAAATTGAATGTTTTTTTACCTAATCCTGCCATTTACTCCCTCCCTTTTTTACTGTTTTTGAGATTTAGAACCAGAAAATGTCAGACCAAAAGGATATAATAAATAAGGGCGATCGCAATAAAATTTATTTTTTAATTGTGGTTATCGCTGCGTTATTAGGTACCAACCTTTATTTATATGTTAAAGACCAGCAACAGAGCGAACGCTTTGTTACCGTAAACACCGAAAAAGACCGCTTAAAACTTGAGGTAGAGAAAATTGAAGTAGAGCTGGATAAGGCAAACAACCTGAACCTGGTATTGAGCGAGAAGCTGCAGGAAGAACAAAAGCTGGCCCGTTTAAAAATTGCTGAACTAAAACTGGCCCTTCAAAAAGGGGTGTTGACTGAAGGAAAGCTGGCTGAAGCCCAAAAAGATGTTATGGAGCTAAGGACATTTGTGAAAAATTACAGCGAACAGGTTTCTCTGCTGGAAAAAGAGAATGCAGCCCTTAAAAACCAGCGCGACAGTTTAAAGGAGTTTGCCAATGCTGAAAGCCGCAAAGCCGAAGAACTTGCAAAAAAGAATGCCGAACTAAATGCCAAAGTAAAAACAGGGGCTTCCTTAAAAGCAAACAATGTGTACATTATTGCCTATAAGGTGAAAAGTAATGGAAAAAACATAGAAGTAACACGGGCAAGCACAGCCAAAAAACTAAGTGTTAAATTCGGTATTGTACCTAACCCGCTTGCCGAAAAAAATTACCATAAAATTTACCTGCGTATTTTTGACCCTGCGGGTAATCTGGTTGCAGATGAGAACAATATGTTTGAGGCAGATGGCCAGGAAATGCAGTACACTTCGTCTACTTCCATCTCTTATAACGACGACAATACTTCTTATACGATGGAATGGGTTAATCCAGGTGATTTCATAAAAGGAACTTATTCCATTATTCTGTACACAGATGGTTTTACAATGGGTAAAGCCTCAATTACCTTACGATAAAGGAAAGCTCAGGTAGAACGTAGTTCCTACATCTGCTGACGATTTAAAATCAACCGTACCTCCGGCGTTTTCTACTGCCTGTTTAACAAATGCAAGCCCTAGGCCGGTACCGGATGATTTTGTGGTAAAATTAGGTACAAATATCTTATCCTGCAGGTAAGGGTCTATTCCCTTGCCATTGTCTTCTACCTCAATAAACACATGTGTTTCGTTGTGTACAATCCTGATCTTGATCACACACCTGTTGTTGGCATTACCGGCTTCGATACCATTTTTGAGCAGGTTGTTAAAGGTACGCAGCAGCTGATCTTTATCGCCAAGGACAGTCACATCCCTGCCTGCGTGATTGAAAATATAGATCTCGGCATCTTCTGCATTGGTAAAAACATCCCTGGCCTGTTCAATGATGGGCAAAAGCTGTAGCTTTTCGAGCTTGGTATCCGGCATTTTCGCAAAGTTGGAGAACTCAGAAGCAATGGTAGAAAGGCTGTCGATCTGCTCTATAAACGATTTATTAAAGCGCTCAAACTTTTTCTCGAAATTGGGGTCTTTTTCTCTCCAGGACTTCTCCAGCAACTGCACGCCCAATTTTAGCGGGGTTAGGGGGTTTTTAATCTCATGTGCTACCTGCTTGGCCATTTCGCGCCATGCGCTTTCGCGCTCTGACCTGGCCAGCTTGGCGGCGCTTTCCTCCAAAGCAGAGATCATCTTATTGTACTCCTTTATTAAAGAGCCGATCTCATCGTGCCGCGACCATTGTATCGGCTGGTTCTTTTGCCCCAGTTTGGTTTTACGGATACTGTCTTGTATAAAGGTAAGCGGACTGGTAATCTGGTTGGCCAGGAAAACAGCAAGGATACCGATTGCAACAAACACCAGGGCGTAAATGTTGATCAGCGTATTGATGAACAGCCCGATTTTACTCTGATAATCTGCTTCATTGGCATAATAAGGCAGACCAATATAAGCAACGGTCTTATTCAATGAATTTTTTATCGGGGCATAGGCCGAAGCATATATAAAGTTCTCGCCAATGTGCTCCGTAGGATTAATGTACTCCGATTTTTGTTGTATTTTGAGGTTGATGTAAGCTTCAGGTCCTATTTTCCTGCCTATGATCCCATAATCGTACAATTTAGGCAAAGAAGTAAAGCGCAGATCGCCATTGACATCAAACAGGTTCAGGTAAGTGGCATTGATGTTGGCAAACTGGTTAAAATCTGCATTGGCCTGGTCGCTAACCTCTGGGATTCCCCCTGTACTGAAAATCTGCTTTTCATAAGACATCTGTACTTTCCGGATTTTCTCCTTGATAAAATTCTCCTGTTGCTTGCGGTATTCTTCCCGGATGTAAAAATAGGTTGTCCAGCCAACGATCAGCAATGTGGCCACTACCGACAAAACGATTGAGAATTGGATGCGGGTTTTATAAAGGATTTTGTTAGCGTTGATCATCAGCGAGCGATTGATATTAAACCAACTTCCCCAGCTTTCATCGATATTTTTAAGCAGCCAGATCAGCGCATACAGGGTAATGGAAAAGATGATAAAGACGAGAAAGAAAAAGGACAATGTAGCCAGCCTGGTCACATAAGACACCTTTTCCTTGCTGATCACGATCATTTTATTGCTGGCAGGCATGTACACCAGGTGGGTATAGTTCAGCGTATCGCTAACAATCTCCCCTTTTCCAACGGAACCCTTAAAATCGGTACTGGCAAGCTTATAGGTAAACTTGCCCGACTGGTTGATCAGTTTTCCTGAATTGTAAAAAGCAAAGGAATAATTGCTGTAATCGTCTTCGCTTTTAATCTTACCATCAGCCAGTATTTCGGGCAGCTGACTGTTGTAATTGTATTGCGGTGATTTAAGGTCGATGACCAACGTACCGCGGATCCTGTTGTCAACAAATATGGGAATGATCCCAAAGTAGTTCTGATACCCGAAAGTATAGTTGAGCCTGTAAAAGAAATTGGATTCCGGAACTTTAACGGAACCCGATTTAACCAGGTCTTTGTAATAGCTTAATGCAACTGATTTTTCATTGGAAATGATCGAGTCGCTGTCGTTAAACTCATATAAATTGTATTCGAACTGAGTAAGGTAGCCTCCCAGCAATATCTTATTGACGTGTTTATGTAAATCAAAAGTGGATTCCAATATTGCCGGCTGCTTGAAATATTCGGCAATAAAAGCATCCGTTGAAACGGCCTTCTCCAGGCTTTCAATGGAGCTGATAACTTTGGGATCGTCTGTAGAACCCAGTTTCTGTGCGATATTGTACCTTTTTTCCTTCTCTTTAAAATCTGTGAACCTCAGGTATTTAATGGAAGTAATGAAGGCAAGGCAAAAGAACAGGGCCGCAAATATGCCTATAGAGAACTTTTTATTCCTGATGTAGATGTTCCATGCCATGATAAAAATGAACAGTGCATAAGCGATAAAAAATATGCTGAAGCCTGTTGCTATGCGGTAAAGCAGGTAAACAAAAAATGCTGCAAGGAAAAGGATCAGCCGTTCGCGGTTGTTTACATTCAACTGCAGGGTCTGCTGCATGAATATATTCCCTATAAGGTACATATTGAACCACGCAAGGCATAAAATGATGATACTTACCCAGCTGATCCAGCCCAGGTTAATGATATTGGTGATATTGAAGTTTATTTTCGAGTTTTTGATAAAGCCAAAAAATACCTGGTCAAACAAAAAGGCCAGACCACTAAATACAATCAGCAATAACAAATGAAAAACAAGTCCACCGGCTTTACTGCTTTTAATCCATTCAGGCGCCCTATACTTATCGCTGTAGGTGTACATGAACAAGACCACCCAGGTAATGGCAATTACATTGAGCAGAAAATCACCCAGGGAAGGCAGGAAAAAGCTTTCCCCAAAAATTGTGGGGCTAAATATCTGCAGGTTGAACTGATGGTTAAACCAGCCGTATTCCAGATCTGTAATCCTGATGGCCAGGAAAAAAACAATCAGCAATAGCGTCCCCGCAACCGGTCGGCCGCCTTTTGCCAGCCATGCAGAAAGGGAGTTGAAGAATAAACAGAAACTAAAAAGCCCGATGATCCAAAGCCAGACTTCTATTGTAGCATAAATGCCCCTGGAGTAGCCCTGTTTTAATTTAACCTCAAATAGGGGTTCGCCTTTTATGGTCCTGATGCCATAAACATCCCTGTCGGGATAACTGGCAAGCGACAAGGAATTGGCAGGACAGAGGTGTTTTGAAATGGTATTTTCGAGGTATTGGTTCTGGATGTCGAACTGGCTTTTGACATCTATCAGAAAAACGAGTGTGTAGCTGCCTGCCTTTTTTTTGATGACCTCATACGAGCCATTACGGAGTACTACAAACGAGGAGCCTTCTTTTATGTTTTCGGGATTGGATGGAAATGCCCTGAATGAGCTCCAGAACTTAAGTTCATCATCCTGATATACCAGAATATTGATGCCCTGACCACGGTAAGCTTTAATGAAAGAAAGGCCAAAATTCTCGTTCAGGTGATAGCTTTTTGCATTTTCTACCTGCTTGGGGTCGGATAAGAAATTATAAACGATCTGCTCTTTTGCATCCAGGTTTTTCTGAAGCTGATGTGCTTCATAACTGAGCAGCTCTTTCTTGGTAATAGAATGCCTTAAAGATAAAGCAGTAACAATACAACAAGCGCCCAGTATCAATAAAAGAAATCGTATTTTACCTCTTATACCCACGCTTGTTGTATTTTATATGTTCATTTCATGGATCAGGCAGTGGCGGAACTGGTCTGCACGGTCCTGCTTACTTTTTTTACCAGACCTTGTAGTACATTTCCCGGGCCAACTTCGATAAATTCATCAGCACCATCTGCAATCATACGCTCAACAGTCTGCGTCCACCGCACAGCACCGGTTAACTGCGTGATCAGGTTTGCTTTTATTTTTTGAGGATCGGTATTCGGTTGTGGATCAACATTCTGATAAATAGGACACACGGGCGACTGAATACTCACTTTTTCTATGGCTTCCTGAAGCTCTACCCTTGCCGGCTCCATTAAAGGCGAGTGAAAAGCACCGCCTACATTTAGTTTCAATGCACGCTTTGCTCCGGCCTCTGTTAGTTGCTGACAAGCCAGGTCAACCCCTTCAATACTCCCTGAAATTACGATCTGTCCGGGGCAATTGTAATTGGCGGCAACCACAACGGCATCAATACCTGCACAAACATTTTCAACGACCTCGTTTTCCAGGCCCAGAATGGCTGCCATTGTAGATGGCTGCAGTTCGCAAGCCTTTTGCATGGCATTTGCACGTGTAATCACCAACCTTAGCCCGTCTTCAAAAGAAAGTGCATTGGCTGCAACCAGCGCAGAGAACTCTCCCAGAGAATGTCCTGCTACCATATCGGGCTTAAACTCAGCCCCCAATGTTTTTGCAAGGATTACAGAATGCAAAAATATGGCTGGCTGGGTAACTTTTGTCTGTTTCAACTCCTCATCGGTACCCGAAAACATGATGTCGCTGATGCGAAATCCAATGATCTCATTTGCCTTTTCAAATAAGGCCCTGGCAACTTCATTTTCGTAAAGTTCCTTACCCATGCCCGAAAACTGGGCACCCTGCCCCGGAAAAATATATGCTTTCATTTATTTACTGTTTTAAAACTCAGGAGTAAAACTCCCATAATGCTATTTTATGCTATTAATGCAGGTTTGCTGTAATGAGCCTCAAAAACTCGGCCCTGGTTTTATCCTTTGCAAATTCACCGGTAAATGCGGAAGTCGTGGTTACAGAATTTTGCTTCTGTATGCCTCTCATGGCCATGCACAGGTGTTTGCATTCAATTACCACTGCCACACCCGCCGGCATTAATGTATCCTGGATACAATCGCGGATTTCATTGGTTAAACGCTCCTGTACCTGCAGCCTTCGTGCAAAGGCATCTACTATCCTTGGGATTTTGCTTAAGCCAACGATATGCCCGTTAGGAATATAAGCCACATGAGCCTTGCCAAAAAAAGGCAGCATGTGGTGTTCACACATAGAAAAAACCTCTATGTCTTTTACGACTACCATCTGGCTGTAATCCTCTTTAAACATCGCTGAGCGCAATATCCCGGCAGGATCTACATCGTATCCATGCGTAAGGTACTGTAAGGCTTTAGCCACGCGTTCAGGTGTTTTTATCAGGCCTTCACGTTCCGGGTTTTCTCCAAGCTGACCAAGGATGTCCTTATAATGATCTGCAACAGCAGCTATTTTACCTTCGTTATAACGGTCTATTTTAATGTACCCGTTATCTTCATCATCTAAATGATTTGTGTGATTATCCATATGTACAATTAATGACCAAAATATTCAACAAAGTTATTTTCGGTCTCGTAAATTTTTATGCTGTGCAGTTGTGCACCGGATTCTGCGATCAGGTTTACCAATTCGTCCCAGATGGCTACAGCCAGGTTCTCTGTAGAGGCCAGTTTGCCCTTCATAAAATCGACATCAAGGTTCAGGTTCTTATGGTCAATTTTATCAACCACATAAGTATTGGTAATGTCTTTAAGCCATTTAAGATCTACCAGGAAGCCAGTTTCGGGATTGATCTCGCCCTTAACGGTTACATACAACTGGTAGTTGTGGCCATGCCAGTTGGGGTTAGCACATTTGCCATAAACTTCTGTATTTTGTGCTTCGGTCCAGTCGGGCCTCGATAATTTATGTGCAGCGTTAAATGATGCTTTTCTGGTTATATAAATCATGCTCTGTTATATTATTGACAAATATACGCAGAAAGGTTAAAGTAGAAAGGTTAAATCTCTAACTTAGCTGGTATGAAGATTCTTTTGGTTGCCGCCACCTGGCCGGAAATAGCACCGCTGGCCGCTCACTTTCAAGTGCCTGAAAAGGATTTTGTCAAAACTGAGCACTTTGATTTGCTGGTTACAGGCGTTGGCATGACCGCCACCGCATATGCCCTGGGCAAACATCTTTCCAGCAACTATAAGCTTGTGCTGAACCTCGGAATCGCAGGCTCTTTTGACCGCAGCATTCCGCTGGGGACAGTGCTGAACATCAGCAGCGACGAATTTGCTGAGCTCGGGGCAGAGAACAGGGCTGAATTTCTGAGTATTGATGAGCTGGGCTTTGGCAGGGCGGGATATACGGCGGTCAACAACCTGCTTCATGAGGATGTGAACAAACTCCAGAAAGTAAAGGGCATTACCGTAAACCGTGTACATGGTGATGCTGCAAGTATTGAACGGATTATAGCACAATGTAACCCTGTAACAGAAAGCATGGAAGGTGCCGCTGTACTTTATTGCTGTCATGAGGCCGCTTTGCCCTGCCTGCAGATCAGGGCCATTTCCAATTATATAGAACCCCGAAATAGAGAGAACTGGCAGATTGGCCTGGCCATTAAAAACCTGAATGAATGGGCTATTGGATTTTTGACAAATACATAACCAACAGTTTTTAGCGAGTCCTTACATTTACAGCATGAAACTTAGCCTTGGTTTTTCACCCTGCCCAAACGACACCTTTATTTTTGATGCGCTGATCCACCATAAGATCGACACGGAAGGTTTAGAATTTGAAGTCTTTTTTGACGATGTGGAAACTTTGAACCAAAAAGCGTTTCGCGGGGAGCTGGACATTACAAAACTAAGCTTCCATGCTTTTGCCTATGTACATGGGCAATATGCACTGCTTGATTCAGGAAGCGCGCTGGGATTTGGTGTAGGCCCTTTGCTGATTTGCCACAACGAAAGTCTTGCTGCCAATAAAGATCATTTAAGCCCCGTTCTAAAGGTTGGCATCCCCGGCCGGTATACCACCGCAAATTTCCTGTTGGGTATTGCTTTCCCCCATTTGACAAACAAACAGGAAATGGTTTTCTCAGAAATAGAAAGTGCTTTATTGGAAGACACGATTGATCTGGGCTTAATCATTCACGAGAACAGGTTCACCTATGCTGATAAAGGCCTGCATAAAGTGATAGATCTGGGGAATTACTGGGAAGAAAAAACCGGCTGTGCCATTCCCCTTGGCGGGATCGTAGTTAACCGCAGGCTAGACCAGGAGACAAAAGAAAAAGTAAACAGGTTAGTCAGAAAGTCTGTTGAATTCGCCTTCGCCAATCCCAAATCGGGCATTGAGTTTATCCGGCAGCATGCCCAGGAAATGAGTGAAGAGGTAATGTACAGGCACATCGAACTTTATGTAAACAAATACAGCATTGAACTGGGAATGGAAGGAAGAAAAGCGATAGATGTGCTGTTTGAAATGGCCAGAAAAAAAGGCCTGATCCCTGTGGCTGAGCAGGATATTTACCTGACAAGCCCGGTTCTTTAATTGCAGGGGCCGTCAGGAATTTCTTTGGTGATCTTTAGTAATTTAGTTACTACCATCGTCGAATCAAAATCGGCGGACATACTTAAACTATCCGACTTAATGGCATGTGCCTCTGCTTCAATATAAACAGGCTCATAGGGTTTTTCAAAATTAAAATTGCTGTAAGCCAGTTCCAACGTCTTTGCGCTATCGGCCACCCAATACTCGGTACCTTCCTCACAATCGGTAAAAGACTTCAATTCAGGACCAAAACTGTATAAACCTTTTATAACACGGGTATTGCCCTTTTTTGTTTCTGCAGGTCGGGGATTACATGCCATTGCAGTAACAGCAAGGGCTATTGTTAAAAATAGCAGGCTTTTAAATATATTCATGATTTAGAGATCTTGATTTAAATGATTTATCTTCTTTACGCTCAAATTAGCTGACAAAGCTGATGCCATAAACGAAAAAACACTCACTGTTAAAAATACCAGCAAAAAATCCTTCCATTTTAACGCTACCGGATAGGCATTGGTAATGACCAGATTGTCCTGCGTCATTTTTACCAGTCCGAACCTTTGCTGCAGGAGGCAAAAGCCCAGCCCCACAATAAGGCCAAATACACAGCCAGCCATGGTGATCATCATGCCTTCCAGCAAAAATATTCGTTTAATCAGCTTTTTACCGGCCCCCAGGCTACTGAGGATCGCAATATCTTTTAGTTTATCAATTACCAGCATGGTTAAAGAACCAATGATGTTAAATATGGCAATGATCAGTATAAAGGTCAGGATGATGTACACCGCCCATTTTTCACTGCCTAAGATATTATACAATACTTTATTCTGCTGTATTCTGTCTTTAATTTCAAAATTTTGCCCAATACGCTCCTCTATATTTGCCTTGAACTGATCTGCATCAACCCCACGTTCCAGGTTAATTTCAATGGATGAAATCCTGACCGGTTCTTCCAGCAGTTTCCTTGCAAACCTTAAAGGTACAATGGCTACATTATCAAAATCCTGCTGAACTTCAAAAACTCCCGAAACAGGGATGGAAAGTATGGTAAAGTCTTCTGCGGGGTTAACTGAGCTTGCACTGCTGGCTTTCTTTTTAGGGGAAAAAACCTGGAGTGGATTAAAAGGATCCGTTGTATTTACCATCAGAAAAGTCTGAATTGCCGAACCAATAACGGCATAATTGAGGCTCTTGTTTTCGAGGGTAAAATTACCATCGATAGTGATACTGTCCAGGCTTTTGTTCTTTAAATAATCAGTGCTGACCCCCTTTACCAGTCCTACCGACTGTTTGTCATTGTACCGCAGCAGCGCATTTTCAGCCAGCACCTCGGTAAAAGAATATACCCCTTTTTCTTTTCTTAACTTGTTAAAGTATGGGGTATTGGGATCAAATGTCTTTCCCTCAACCGGAGATATGACAATTTGCGGGGTAATGGTATTGAACATTTTCAGCACCACCTCTTCAAAGCCGTTAAATACAGACAAAATGATAATCAGCGCAGCACTACCTACGAAAACACCTGCTACAGAAATGGTAGAGATGATGTTAATGGCATTGGTAGATTTCTTTGCAAAAAGATACCGACGGGCTATGTAAAACGGTGTATTCAATATAAAACGATATTACTTATCCTAAATAAGGATTGTGCGCTTTCTCGAAACCTATACTTGTAGACTGGCCATGACCGGGATAAACCACACAATCATCCGGCAATATAAACAAGTTATTCTTGATACTGTTGATTAATTGCAAATGATTACCCCCAGGAAGATCTGTACGGCCTATACTGTAATAGAACAAAACATCGCCCCCTATCAGGAAATTATCTGCAGCAGCATAAAAACATAAATGTGCAGGTGAATGTCCGGGCGCAAAAATGATTTCGAGCTGGCTGTTGCCAAAACTGATCTTACCCGATTCGGGCAGAAATACTTCAGGTTCTGGAGACATTTCGTAGCGCAGGCCCATCTGCGGAACGTAGCCAGGTATGGCCTGTAACACATACAGTTCCCCCTTATGGAACTGCGGCTTAAGGCCCCAGGTATCATATACAAACTTATTGCCAAATACGTGGTCGTAATGGCAATGGGTATTCAGCAAAAGTACAGGCTTTAAGCCTTTCTCCTTAATAAAATTGGCAAACGCCGTCTGCTCCTCACCATCATACATTCCGGGGTCAATAATTACACATTCTTTTGTCTCATCAAACAGAATGTATGTATTTTCTCTAACCGGGTTAAATGTGAACTGTTGAATACTAATCATAGGATGTTATTAATCTAATTTTTCCACTTAAATGTACTGATCATCTGATCGATGTCTTTTTTGATAAAAGCCACAACTGGTTGAATGGAATCGTACTGAGGCCTTTCGTTAAAATACAATGCCCCTCTGAAATAATGTTTTGTACTGTCTGTAAGGAAGAACTGAACAGAAGAGGCGGTATTGCCCTCTATGGCATAATAAACGCCATATACCTTTTTATCAGGGTAGTTGATGATTTTCTGATCAATTGCATTTGCTTTCACGGTATGTTTAAATGCAAAGGTCCTGGCATCTTCTACCAGGTTTTCATATTCTTTTCGGGAAGATACATCATAATAAGTAAGATGCAGACGCCCGTTAAACTGCGGAAAGGAAAGATTATACCAGCAAGGCTGGGTATCGGCACTACTATCGGCCTGTAAAACTGCATATCTTGGGTATTCAAAGGAGAAAGGGCAGGCCTTGTTGTACAGTTGGTATGCTTTGGCAGGAAAATCAATCCTGTAATAGCCCCTTGGCTTCGGGGTGTAATTATTGTTGTTACAGGCAGAGAATGCGAGTAAACTGCTCAATAAAAAAAGACAACTGTATCTGCTCATGTTATGAATTCCAGATTTCCCATGAACGTATGGCCTGCAAGTGCAACATTTCGAGGCCATTTTTTGTTTTCCCTCCTTTAGCTTTCACCTGTTCCAGAAAAAGTGTTTCCTCAGGATTATAAACCAGGTCATAACCAATATGCTTATCGCTTAATAAGTGATAAGGGATATCCGGACAGGAATCATTATTGGGCGACATGCCCAAAGGGGTGGTATTGATCAGTATGGTATATTCCTTAAGCAGCCCCTCGTTTACCGCATCATACAAGATGCTGTTTTCCGAAGGTTTTCTGGTAACCACCAGAAAGGGTATGTTTAGTTTGTTCAGCACATATTTGATGGCTTTTGCAGCACCACCATCGCCAAAAACCAATGCTTTACGGTGATGTGCTTCGAGCAGGGGTTTTAAGGATTCTTCAAAACCATAGGCATCGGTATTGTAGCCTTTTATACATTGTTCTCCCAGTTTTCGGCCAATTAGAATGCAGTTAACCGCGCCTATTTCTGTTGAGGCTTCATCCATCTCATCCAGGAAGGGCAGTATCTGTACTTTGTAGGGGATGGTTACATTAATGCCGCAGAGTTCCGGATTATCAGAACATAGCTGCACAAACTGCTCAACCTTTTCTATTGGATACAGTTCATATTCACAGGTGGTGATCCGCTCTTCTTTAAACTTTTCGGTAAAAAACTTCTTTGAAAAAGAATGTGATAAAGGATAACCTATTAAACCAAATTTTCTCATTATCTATTTAGGAATGCACTTATAAGCCTATTTTTCAAGGTTTAAAAAATGATCGAAAGTATCGCCTCTTAAGCCCAGGCGGATGGTTTCCAGCGGGATTACCTCTGCGGGTGCAATATTCCCGATGTTTACATTGGCACCCAGCAATTTGATGAACCAAACCTGCTGTTCTTTCTGAGGGGCCTCCCAGATGATAGTCTCTTCTGGTATTTGCGTAAGGATCTCATCTACCAGACCTTCCCTAACTTCGCCGGAACCACGATAAATGCCGACATTCCCCCCTTCTCTGGCTTCTGCTATAACTTTCCAGGAACCGGCCTCAATTTCCGCGTTCATCAATTTGATCCACTTATAAGGGGCAAATATCTTCGTCGCATCTTTGGATCCTACTTCTGAAATTACCGTTACCTGTCCTGCCAGTTTTGAAATGAACCCACACTTTTGATCATGCTCTATGGTGATGGACCCATCAGAAACTTCTGCATATTCCATCCCGAACTGATCAAGCACCCTCCGGTAATCATCGAATTGATTTCTGATCACAAAGGCTTCGAAAAGCGTACCGCCAAAATAGGTTGGAATTCCGGCATCTTTATAAATCCGGAGCTTTTCTTTTAGGTTTGGGGTAACAAATGAAGTAGCCCAGCCTAGTTTCACGATATCGGTGTGTATTCCTGCTACTTCTATAAAATCTTCTGTCTGCCTTAAGCTTAATCCTTTATCCATAACCATTGTAATTCCTTTATTACGTGGTTTTACAGGACGCTCCGGTATATTATTCAGTGGGTAATTCATATAGGTCACAAAGGTGAAAAAAATTAGACAGTTTTTATCAATACTATCCAATAAAAGGCAGAATACTATTTTATATACCGGCTGATTACATCAACAATTGCACTGTTGTCCTGCAATTGCGGCAGGTACTCAAATAAAATATAATGCTTTTCGGGGTCGGTGACCAGGGCTGTTTCCAGGTACAAAAGCGCTTCGCTCTTATTGCCCAAAGCAAATAAATAAGCTACCATACGGTAATATAATTCAGCCGCATCCGGATTGTTCTTTATCGCGTCTGCAATCGTCTCTGAAGCCTCCAGCAGCTTACCTTGCTCGTACAGCACGGTTGAAAAATCCAACCAGGCTTCAACATCTACAGGGTTATACTCCAAAACCTTGTAATAGGCTTCCACAGATTGTTCTATCTGCCCAAGTTTATAATGTGCATCTGCCATAGCAAACCAGAAATCCGGGTTCTCTCCATCCAGCTCAAGTGCCTTTCTGTAAAAATGCAGTGACTCAAAATAACGTTCTTCAAAATTAAGCGTAACCCCTATTCCAAACCAGGCATCAGCCATCTTGGCGTCCATCTTAACCGATTTTTTATAGTAAGAACGCGCCTCGTCCATACGCTCCAGCTTCTCATAGCATTCGCCGATGGCACAATATGTATCTGCATTTGGCGGTTCATATTCAAAAGTCTGCTTATAAACCTCTATGGCTTCCATATAGCGATCGAGTTGAACCAGGGCATTTCCTTTATTGTAATAAGCAGAAGCAAAATTATCTTTTATGAGAATGGCGTAATCGTAGGCATCGATTGCCTTTTCAAACAAATCCAGTTTATGGTAAGAGTTCGCCAGATTGTACCAGGCCGCATAAGAATAGGGATCATTGTCGATATACTCCTGATAAAATTTGATGCTTTCTTCCTGCTTGTCGAGTATATCGTAACAAAATGCGAGTTCATAAAGCCCGTCTTTGTTTTCCATATTCTGTTCCAGGCTTTGCTTAATATATATAATGGCATTTTCGTAATCCAGCATGTTCTGATATACATATGCAATCTGCAACAGGATTTCATCGGTGGTTTCTGCAAATTCAAGGGCTTTCTGGAAATTATCCAGCGCTTCAGAATAACGCTCAAGGCTATTAAAGATATTGCCCCTTAAAATATAGATCTCTGCTTCTGAAGCCTCCAGCATTTCGGCTTTCTGCAACGAAAGAAATGCCCTTTCTGCCTGATCCGTTATAAAGAACAACTGGGCCTGCTTAACCAGAAAGACCACCGCGTAAGGGTGTTGGTTTACCGCGTATTCTATTACCTGCAATGCCTTTACAGGATCACTTTTTTCGATATAATAATCAATAATATTCTCAAAGGCCTGAGCATCAAAAAAGTACTGATCCTGATTGCGTATCATCTCTTCGTAACGCTCAACAGACCGTTGGGCATCATCACTAAAATCAAAGTAAAATTCCTCTTCCATGTAATTGAATAATTAAAGAACAGTTCCCTTTTTTGTTAAATACAATATAAGTTTACAATTATAATACCTTGAATAAGCCAAATAATTTTCAACATACACACAAGTCACCTGTTAAGTAACTGATTATATTAATTATGCGAGAGGGGTTATGATCAGAATTATTTTACAAAAGAACGCAAGATTATCCGGAATTCGGTAAAATCAATGTATTTTTTCGTTGATTTGTACACCTAATTATTTACAACATGCAGCACAACATCGGTACCATTTTAAAGAATTTAGGCATCGTAGAACTAAATCCAGCCTACAGCACGGGCAATAAATGGGGCAGTCTGGCAGATTCAGCCCGCATCGACAGCTTTTCACCGGTTAACGGGAAAAAGATAGCCAGTGTGCTGGTAGCTACGAAATCAGATTATGAGGCAGTTGTAAAAAAGGCAGAAGAAGCTTATTTATTCTGGCGCAGCCAGCCCGCACCGAAGCGGGGTGAACTTGTACGCCAGTTTGGCGATGCCTTGCGCAAAAATAAAGAGGCCCTGGGTACCCTGGTATCCTACGAAATGGGCAAAAGTTTACAGGAAGGTTTTGGCGAGGTGCAGGAAATGATAGACATCTGCGATTTCGCAGTAGGGCTTTCCCGACAGCTTTATGGCTTAACTATGCATTCCGAGCGCCCAAGCCATCGGATGTACGAACAATGGCATCCGCTGGGAATTGTAGGGGTCATCTCTGCCTTCAATTTTCCTGTTGCAGTTTGGAGCTGGAATGCTGCGTTAGCACTTGTATGCGGTAACGTGTGCATCTGGAAACCTTCTGAAAAAACGCCATTGACTGCAATTGCCTGCCAGCATATCATTGCCGGTGTATTTAAGGTAAATGACATTCCGGAAGGCGTTTCAAACCTGATTATTGGCGGCAAAGAAATTGGTGAAATGCTGAGCAATGATATGCGTATTCCACTCATTTCTGCCACAGGTTCTACCCGAATGGGAAAAGCGGTTGCTGCTGCTGTTGCCTCTCGTTTAGGAAAAAGCCTGCTGGAACTTGGCGGCAATAATGCCATCATCATATCCGAACATGCTGATCTGGACATGAGCCTGATTGGCGCTGTTTTCGGGGCCGTGGGTACCGCAGGGCAACGTTGTACCTCTACCCGCAGGTTAATCATCCATGAAAGCGTTTATGATGCCTTTACGGCAAAACTGGTTAAAGCCTACGGACAACTGCGCATTGGCAACCCGCTCAACCAGCACAACCATGTGGGCCCGCTGATTGATACCGATGCCGTTGCCAGTTATATGGGGTCTATAGAAAAATGTAAGGCCGAAGGAGGAAGGTTTCTTGTTGAAGGCGGAGTGCTAAACGGTGAGGAGTATGCTAGTGGCTGTTATGTAAAGCCCTGCATTGCTGAGGTTGAAAATGATTATAAAATTGTGCAGCATGAAACATTCGCACCAATTCTTTACCTCATAAAATACAAAACACTCGAGCAAGCCATCGCCCTTCAAAATGGCGTTCCGCAGGGATTGTCCTCGGCCATCATGACCTTAAACCTGCGCGAGGCAGAGCAATTTCTTTCGGCTGGCGGTTCAGACTGCGGTATTGCTAACGTAAACATCGGTACTTCCGGTGCCGAAATAGGCGGTGCTTTTGGCGGAGAGAAAGAAACAGGCGGCGGCAGAGAAAGCGGATCGGATGCCTGGAAAACCTATATGCGCCGGCAAACCAACACCATTAACTATTCTACCACCCTGCCATTGGCTCAGGGCATTAAGTTCGACTTGTAAAAATTGGATTTAACACGGAATTGAATCAAATCAGCAAGTGATATCTCATTTTCTTTACTGTTCTCAAAAAAGGCTAAAAAAACAGACCGGTTTTGTTTGAAAACACCTCAATTTGACGTAAGTTTAGAGATTTTTAAATGCTTACCCTCTGATTGTTTTAATCTCTTGCCAATGTTACGCGTAGATAGCTCCAAACCCTTCAAAATTGTATACTCTTTATGTAAACATGCGTATTTGGGCTATTTAATTGAACCGCATATTGTTCAGCTAAATCCTCAGGGTGATTTTTCATTGACCTATCAGCGTATTTTTTCGCATACAGCCAAAGAATTCAGCAAACATTTAACAGAAACAGACCTTAAGCTGATCAAAACACTGGATGAGACCGAGCAGGATTATATCATCAGGAAGTTCCATAAAAAAGCGATCAGGCCCGTAGAGTTCTTCAGCAAATTTTTTAATGATAAATTCTATGAAAATGTCCGTCCTAAAATTGAGAAAAAACTATCCGAAGTTTTAGAGGTGCTGAAACGGGAAGGTGCGCTATACCTGATGGACAAAGACGGATGGCCTGCCGAAAGGAGAATTGAAATCGCCAGCGAAGCGGCAACAGTATTGTTCCATTTCAGAAGGAACGAAGTGGAAACCCGTTATTTTCCGACGATAAAATACCAGGGCCTGCGGATTGACTTCATGTACAAAGATGCCCAGGTCATCAGCAACCAGCCCTCCTGGTTATTGCTGAATGATATGCTCTATTTTTTTGAGCAGGATATTGAAGGTAAGAAACTGCTACCATTTTTGAACAAACGGTACATCACCATTCCCAAATCTACAGAAGAAGCTTACTTCGGTAAATTTGTTGCCCCGCTAATCGAAAAATATCATGTATATGCGGAAGGCTTTGAGATCAGGACCGAAAAACACAGCCCTGCGCCAATTATCAAAGTAATTTACGTAGACGCAGGAATATCACAGCTGCAGTTGTATTTTAAGTACGGTGAGCATGCCTTTGCCATGGGTAACGAGAAGAAAATAACCGTTCACCTGCATAAAGAACAGGACAATTATATTTTTACCCGCATAAAACGCGACGTAAACTGGGAAAAACAAAAATTCGATTTCCTGCTAAATTTGGGGTTGAAGAAAACAAGCGCGCTTTATTACCACCTTGAAGTCCCGCAGATAGACGAGGAAGACCAGTCTTATGCAGTCATCAACTGGGTTAATGAACACCTGGAAATGCTAACAGAAAACGGATTCGAGATAGAGCAGCACCGGGGCACTAAAAAATTTCTGTTTGCCGTTAATAAGATCAGCTTTGACATTAAAGAGGACAATGATTGGTTTGACATTAATGCCATTGTTTACTTTGGCAGTCACCCGGTCCCTTTTATTTCACTGAAGCAACACATTCTCCATAAAAAAAGAGAATTCCTTCTGCCAGACGGCTCTATTGCAATTATTCCGGATAAATGGTTCACACAATACAGCAGCTTATTTAGCCTGGCCGACGGTGGGAAACAGCTTAAATTAAAAAAGCACCACATCGGCCTGATCAATGAACTTGCGGAAGACAGCATTGCCAACATCACCTTAAGCCGAAAATTACAAAAGCTGAATGACTTTGAAAACATTGCTGATACACAGATGCCGGTGAATTTTAAAGGCGATCTTCGCAGTTATCAAAAAGCGGGGTACAACTGGTTCAGCTTTTTAAGAGAATATAATTTCGGTGGCTGTCTGGCAGATGACATGGGTTTGGGTAAAACCATCCAAACACTGGCCATGCTACAGAAACTTAAGGAGGAAGACCAGGCGCAATCAAAGCACAGCACTTCACTGATTGTGATGCCAACCTCACTGATTTACAACTGGCTTAATGAAGCCAGAAAGTTTACACCCAAATTAAAGATCCATGCACATACCGGATCATCAAGAAACAAGGATATAGGCCGTTTTGCGGATTTTGACATCATCATTACTACATATGGTATTACCCGTGTAGATATTGATGTACTTAAAGATTTTTACTTCAGCTATATCATTCTGGATGAAAGTCAGAACATCAAAAACCCTTCATCCAAGTCTTTCAAAGCAGTAAAAACGCTTAAATCGAGACATAAGTTAATCCTTAGTGGTACGCCTGTAGAAAACTCTGTTAGCGACCTGTGGACCCAGCTTACCTTCTTAAATCCGGGGCTTCTGGGCACCCAGGCCTTTTTTAATGAGGAATATGTACAAGCTATTGAAAAGAGAAAAGATGAAGAAAAAGCCCGGAAACTGCAGGCCATCATTAAACCATTTGTGCTGCGCAGAACAAAGGAGCAGGTAGCAGCAGAGCTGCCTTCCAAAACTGAACAGGTCTTTTACTGCGATATGAGTGAAGATCAGGCCGCTTATTATGAAAAAACGAAATCGGCCTACAGAAACGATCTGCTCAACAGCATGGAAGATGGCACTCATGCCAGGAAACAGGTACAGCTGCTACAGGGACTTACGGCATTGCGCCAGCTCGCAAATCATCCGGTAATGATTGATGATACCTACACTTCTGATTCGGGCAAATTTGAGAATGTAATCCATACCCTCGACAATGTACTTAAAGGGGGGCATAAGGTGCTCATATTTTCGCAGTTTGTAAAACACCTGAACATCTTTAAGCACTATCTGGAAAAGGAGAACATTTCCTTTGCCTACCTGGATGGCGCCACAAAAAGCCGGGGTGAAATTGTGGCGGAGTTTCAAAAAAACACGGAGCTAAAAGTATTTCTTATTTCAATTAAAGCCGGTGGTGTAGGTTTAAATTTAACCCAGGCCGACTATGTATTTATCCTCGATCCGTGGTGGAATCCTGCGGTTGAACAGCAGGCAATAGACCGGACGCACCGGATCGGGCAGGAGAAAAAGGTTTTCATTTATAAATTCATTGCGAAGGATACCGTAGAAGAAAAGATCCTGGCGCTTCAAAACCGGAAAAAGAAACTGGCCAGCTCACTCATCACAACAGAAGAAAGCTTTTTCAAATCGCTCAGTAAAGAAGATATTCAGGAATTGCTCAATTAGACTTAAGCCAGTTAAGATAACTTGCACTGCCAATCATTTCAGCGCCCAGGCTCATCAGGTGATCATTGGGCAGCTGACAATCTATCATCTTAAACCTTTCTTGCCGGCAAAGTGATATCAGGGCGTATTTAGAAGCATTACTGGCTTTGCTGAACATACTCTCTCCGCAAAAAACCTGATTGATATGCACACCATACAATCCACCTACCAGTGTTTCCTCCTGCCATACTTCAACACTGTGAGCATAACCGCGCCTGTGCAATTCTATATATGCTTTTTGCATTTCCCCCGTAATCCAGGTCCCATCCTGATCTTTACGGCCAATCTGGGCACAATTGCTGATCACTGCCGCAAAAGCCTGATCATAGGTAACCCTGAAAGTATTGTTCTTTAACAATCTGCTCATGCTTTTGCTGACCACAACCCTATCCGGAAAAATTACGCAACGTTCCCTGGGCGCATACCAGCAAATGGGATCGCCCTCACTAAACCAGGGAAAAATTCCATTATTGTACGCGAGCATTAATCTTTCGGGTCTCAGATCACCTCCTATAGCCAGTAAACCATCCGGATCTGCAAGAGCTGGATCCGGGAAAACGATCTCAGTGTCGTCCAATTTAAAAACCATTTACAATATTACGGACTAAAACATTATCTCCCTAGCATCGTTTTATAATAGTGGACAGAAAAGATAACTTCATCAATATTAAACACCTCTATAACAGGGGCGGCTTTGGAATTGCCTATTCCGATCTGCACAAACTGAGCAGAAAAAGTATAGAGAAAGTGGTAAACGAACTTCTTGAAATCCCGAAAGAAAGTGCTGACCTGGCTACAGTTGATCCGGATGAAGTGAGGCGCCAAATGCAGCGGCAATCAGAACTTGGGGCAAAAAAAGAGTTGACGGAAGCCGAAAAGAACGAGCGACAGGAGATTACGCGCATACAAAACGAGCAGAGCCGTAAGCTTAACCTCGACTGGATGCAGCGCCTGATTGGTACAGAGCAACCTTTACTGGAAAAAATGACCCTCTTTTGGCATGGGCATTTTGCCTGCCGGTCTAATAACCCGATGTTTGCCCAGCAACTTAATAATATTCAACGAAAATATGCACTCGGCAGCTTTAAAACTTTGTTGGTTGAAGTCTCTAAATCTCCGGCAATGCTGCAATATCTGAACAATCAGCAAAACAGAAAAGGCCGGCCCAATGAAAATTTTGCCCGGGAGCTGATGGAATTGTTCACGATTGGCAGGGGCAACTACACAGAAAAAGATGTTAAAGAATCGGCAAGGGCCTTCACTGGCTGGACCTACAATAAAGAAGGGGCATTTGAATTTAAAAAAGCCTTACATGACGATCAGATTAAGGTTTTTTTTGGCAACACCGGCAATTTCGATGGTGAGGCTATTATTGATCAGATCCTGGACAAGCCGGCAACATCGGTATTCATCTGTACCAAGCTCTACCAGTTTTTTGTAAACGAAACCCCAAATGAAGCGCATATTAAAGAGCTAAGCAATTACTTCTACCGTCAGAAATACAACATCAGCGATCTGATGCGGAAAATGTTTAGTTCAGCATGGTTTTATGACAAAGAAAATATCGGCACCAAAATAAAATCGCCGGTAGAATTTCTTGTGGGCCTTAGCAGGGAATTTCATGTAACCTACAATAAGCCGCAGGTGCTTATTCAACTGCAGAGCAACCTTGGGCAATACCTGTTCAACCCACCCAATGTGGCGGGCTGGCCAGGGGGTAAAAACTGGATCGACAGCTCATCATTGATGCTGAGGATGAAAATACCATCACTGGTGCTGAATGATGGCCTGATTGATTTCAGCGGAAAGGCCGACCCCGAAGATGAAGCCGTAATAGCGCAAGGTAAAAAAAGTAACATCAAGCCCATTAAATCTGCCATCGATGCTAAAGCCGACTGGCCAAAGTTCCTGGAAGGCCTGCCTAAAAAGATCAGCCCTGTTGAACTGGCCACTTTCCTGCTACAGCCCGCTGTGAGTGCCAAAGTTACAGGTATGATCCAGAACAACCTGAGCTTAAAAAATACAGCAATAGAAATTACCAGCATGCCCGAATACCAGCTTTGCTGACCATAGGAGATGAAGACCATGAAAAGACGAGATTTTCTTAAAAATTCTGCATTTGCCGCTGCCGGAGCCCTTATGGTACCGGCATTTTTGAAGCCTTTTGAGGCCCTTGCCCTGGATGAGCTCAGTGCTTACAAAAACCTGGTGGTTATCCAGCTTTCAGGAGGGAATGACGGCTTGAATACAATTGTTCCTTATGGCAATGACATCTATTATCAAAAACGAAAAAGCATTGGCATAAAGCCTGAAGATGTAATTAAGCTAACAGATATCCAAGGCCTAAACCCCAATCTCAACGCCCTGAAAGAATTATACGATCAGGGCTGGATGACCATCATTAACGATGTGGGCTATCCCAATCCCGACAGATCACATTTCCGTTCTATGGACATCTGGCAAAGCGCAAGTGATTCCAACCAGTTCCTTTCGACAGGCTGGATTGGCCGCTACCTGGATTCGAATTGTGAAACCTGTAAATTCCCTTATACAGCTATAGAAGTAGACGACAGCTTATCTATGGCCCTAAAAGGCGGAACAAAAAAAGGGATTGCACTTAAGGATGCAGGTACATTATTTAAAAATACAAATGAACCCTTTTTTAAGGAAATGATCCGAGCCGATAAAGCCCACCTGGATGAAGAAAACCTTGGTTACCTATATAAAACCATGATCGAAACTTCTTCTTCTGCCAATTACATTCAAAATACTTCCAAAATATACCAGTCGAAATTCAGCTACCCCAATACCGGCTTTGCAAGCCAGCTTAAAACGGTTTCGAAATTCATCAGTTCGGGTTTAAAAACAAAAGTCTACTACGTATCTATGAGTGGTTTTGACACTCATGTAAACCAGCAGCAGCAACAGGGCCGCCTGCTGCAGCAATATGCCGAAGGTATGAACGCTTTTATAAAAGAGCTGAAGCAAAACAACAGGCTTGAAGATACACTGGTCATTACCTTCTCCGAATTTGGTAGGCGGGTAGAACAGAACGCCAGCAATGGTACAGACCATGGAACCGCAAACAATATGTTCATCTTTGGTGGCCGGCTAAAAAAACAAGGCATTTATAATGCAGCTCCAAACCTCAGTGACCTGGAATCCGGGGATTTAAAATACCAGGTCGATTTCCGTCAGGTATACGGCACCATACTGGATAAATGGCTGGATGTAAGCAATGCGCAAATCCTGAGCAGGAAGTTTAACACACTTGATTTTATATAGGCTTTAGCCGTTGATGAGCTTTGTTTTGATGGAATAAGTGATTGCTTCACGACTGGTTGTAAACAGGCAGGTTTTAATACCGTGCAAGCCTGATATTTCATCCAAAAGCGCCTGTGCCTGAGTGGCCTTTTCTGCTCTGATATTCCGTATATATATGGCGGCAATATTTTGGGGGTACTTCTTGGCAATTGTGGTATAAATAACCGGGTCTTGCTGGGAGTTATCGCCAATAAAAACAAACTTTTGATTTGGAAAGGCATCCAGAATACGCATCACGCGCATCAGTTTCCCTTCATGCCCGGTCCGGCCAGTCCTGAGCAGGTCTTTCCAGCGCTTGATCTGGTTTAGCAGAAAGGCTCCCTCTGGCATTTTATTAAACCTGAATGTTTCCACCAGGTAGTCGTAAAGGTTCCATTCGCTACTGGAAACATAAAAAAAAGGATTGGGCTGATTTGCGTTGGTATGTGATGAGGCAAATGCATGGTAAAGCGTATGGGTATCCCTGAATGTTTTTCTGGTCCTCGGATTCTTGATAAAAAGTTCTCTCAGTCTTCTGCCCAGGGTAGCAGAATGAGAGATCATCACCGTATCATCAATATCTGAAATGAAAGCATATTGAGTAAGGTGTGGCACAAATATCTGCCCATGCCCTATCACCATTACTGCATCATTTCCATCCAGGGCCTCAACTTTTACGCCATGCCACCCCGCACTTACTGTTTTATGAGCTGCCCATTCAAATTTAAAAAACCCATCATACTCAGTTTTGTTATATATCTGCTGGCCCTGAAAGGTCAGCCTCACCTTAACGTGAGGGTAGGGTTTTAAAATGAATAGTTTTAGCAGGTGAAAGATGTTCACAAAAAGGTTGTTGCTGTACGCCTGCTTAGTTTTTGCTTTGAAACGGAACACATGTCCATACACCACCAGGTTGTGCTCATGTCCATAGCCGTGATATACTTTAACACTAACAGATTTATTCATTATTAATTAAAACAGCCGATCACATCGGTTGTTTGTACAATTAGATATTTACTGATGGGCAAGCGTACTTCAAATTTAAAATTATTGTTTATTGTTAATCCCGGATCGGGAAGCGGCCAAATTAATTTCACCGAAGTGATTGGCGACTATTTTGCAGAGCGCGAGGAAGATTTTGAGATTTATGAGTTGCCAAAGAACTGTGCCATAGCGCAGATCAAAAAGGCAATTGAAACTGCAAACGCGGATAGGGTGATTGCTGTGGGCGGCGATGGTACACTTAAGCTGGTATCGGAATGTGTGCTGCAAACAGATACACCCATTGGTATCATCCCGGCAGGTTCTGCCAATGGGATGGCCAAAGAGCTGGGCATTCCTACTGCGATCCCCGAAGCCCTGGACATTGCTGTAAACGGTAGCATCAAAAAAATCCACGCCATTAGCGTAAACGGTGAATTGTGTATACATCTGGCCGATATTGGTTTCAATGCCCATCTGGTTAAAAAGTTTGATGCCCTGCCCCAGCGGGGGATGCTGGCCTATGCCAAAGCAGCATGGCAGGCACTCTGGAAACATTATAAAATGGAAGTTGAGTTTAAAATTAAAGACAAAACCATCCGTGCAAAGGCAGCAATGGTGGTAATTGCCAATGCCACCATGTATGGCACCGGTGTTAAGATCAATCCTGATGGGAAATTGGATGACGATCTCTTTGAGGTGATATTGGTGAAAGAATATTCGGTGATGGAAATCCTAAAACTCAGGTTTACCAACCTGCCCTTTAACCCTAAAAATATTGAATCCTTTCAAACCAAAGACCTGAGTATAAAAACCAGGCATAAGGCCCATTTCCAGGTAGATGGGGAATATATTGGCAAGGTAAACAGCATCAAGGCAAATCTCCTTCCTGCAGCCATCTGCATGATCACCAATGCTTAGACAGCTGCTTACCGGCAGTATTTGTCCAGCATTTCATCTGCCAGATCGGAGCCCATATATTTTACAAACAGAAAGTCCTCACAGGCTCCCAGTTTGTCTTTCTGTTTCAGTTTTTTAAGCCCGTCTTTGATGCGTTCCTGAAAATACTCATCGTCATAACCCAGTTCTGTACGCAAAGCTATAATCCTGGCTTCCTCAGCTTTTTTATAGGTGCCTTTTTCCTTGTTCCTGTAAAAATTCTGAATGGTGCCCGCAAGGCCCTGGTTAGAGCGGTAAAGGGTTATTGCCCTTTTGATCTCCTCCGGGTTTTTATTCTCGCAGTTGTAGCCAGACAGCGTAAACTTTATGGGCGCGATCAGAAATACAGTGGTATCGTGATTTTTGGGTACAATCCATTTACCGCTGCTCAGCCTGATCAGTCTTAAAGCTTCATCATCCAGATCGGTCCCGATACCCGATCTGATCTTTGAATAGTACACAAAGCCGTTTTTGTCAAGCTTAAAGCTGATGGTCACTGTGCCTTGTATGCAGTTTTGAAGAGAATATTGAGGGTAAACATTATTAGCCGCAACAAAAGCTTCCAGTCCGCCTTTTACAACAGGTTGGGCACTTAAACCAAGTGCACACAACATAAAAAATGCGAAACCCAGGATTTTTGTCATACACTAATTTACGAATTTCCGTCGTTTTCTTTACGGTCTTTCGAAATCTTGTCAAACAACCTGTCCATATGCTCCACGTATTCGTTTGTATCATCTACAAAGAAGGTAAGCGTAGGGATTACGCGGGCCTGGTGGCGTATTCTTGCACCAAGCTTATACCTGATCTCGCCGGCATGTGAGTTTACCTCGGCAACCGATAAGGTGGTATTGTTTGTATTTAAAAAGCTCAGGTAAACCTTTGCAACCGCAAGATCCGGAGAAACACGCACCTTGGTAATGGTTACCAGGGTATTCGGCAAATATGCTGCACCTTCGCGCTGAAAAATAGCGGCTAACTCTTTCTGTATAATTCCGGCAAATTTCTGTTGACGTTTACTTTCCATAATTTTCTCTTTCTACTTTAACAGCATTAATTAATACAACAGCTTATCGTACGGATAGCGAGCGGTGTGCAATGCCACCACTTTACCGTACAACAACTGCTTAAATTCTTCTAAATTCTCTTTATGAAGTGCAGAAATAAAGATGGCAGGTGCATTTTCTGACCCCATCCAGCTCTTTTTAAAATCTTCCAAGGTAAGTACTGCTCTTTCTTCTTCTTCATGGTAGGGCTCCGGACTCACATAGGCATCAATTTTATTGAACACCATAATGGTTTCTTTATCCCTTGCCCCAAGGTCTTTCAGGGTTTCATTAACCACATGGATCTGATCTTCAAAGTTCGGATGTGAAACATCCACCACATGGATCAGGATATCAGCTTCGCGCACCTCATCCAGGGTAGATTTAAAACATTCTACAAGGTGGTGGGGCAGCTTACGGATAAACCCAACGGTATCCGACAGCAAAAAAGGCAGATTTTCGATGACCACTTTACGTACCGTAGTATCCAATGTGGCAAAAAGCTTATTTTCTGCAAACACATCAGATTTGGACAGCATGTTCATGATGGTAGATTTACCTACGTTAGTATAGCCCACAAGCGCTACACGGATCAGCTGCCCGCGGTTTTTACGTTGTGTTTCATTTTGACGGTCGATCTGCTTTAGTCGTGATTTTAGAAGTGATATCTTTTCCAGGATCATCCTTCTATCGCTCTCAATCTGGGTTTCCCCCGGGCCACGCATCCCGATCCCTCCCTTCTGGCGCTCCAGGTGGGTCCATAAGCGGGTTAACCTGGGCAGCAGGTATTGCAGCTGGGCCAGCTCAACCTGTGTTTTGGCCTGGGCGGTTTGTGCCCTACCCGCAAAAATATCCAGGATCAGGTTACTGCGGTCCAGTATTTTAACCTGCAGTTCCCTTTCAATATTTCTCAATTGCGAAGGCGATAGTTCGTCGTCAAAAACAACCATATCTATCTCTTCAGATTTTACATAAGCCTGTATCTCTTCCAGCTTTCCTGTACCCACAAAAGTGGCACGATCGGGTTTCAGCATTTTCTGGGTAAATTCATGCTCCACCAAACCACCTGCAGTATCTACCAGAAAAGCCAGCTCATCCAGGTATTCCCTGGTTTCCTCTGGTTTCTCTCCTGGCCTTACGACCCCTACAAGTACCGCCCGCTCCTGCTTAAGCGCAGTATCATAAAATTTCTGTTTTCCCATGTAAGGTACAAAGATACAAAAGTTATACCGAGATCAATTGCCCGGCAAAATCCCGCATGGCCTGGCCCGGGTTTGCTGTTTTCATGAAGTTTTCACCTATCAGAAAGCCATTGAAGCCTGCGGTTTTCAGTTCCTTAATCGTTTCCACTGCACTTATGGCACTTTCCGAAATCTTCATAAAGTCTTCGGGTATTTGATTTACCAGGTCGAAAGAAGTCTGGATATTTACCGTAAAATCAGCCAGGTTACGGTTATTTACACCAATCGCATCCAAATCTTTACAAATGCTACGTTCCAGTTCCTGCTCGTTGTGTACTTCAAGCAATACATTCAAGCCAAGGTTTTTGGCTACAGCAGACAGGTTTTTGATCTCTGCGGGTGTCAGAATTGCAGCAATCAGTAAAATAATATCAGCACCCAAAGCTTTGGCCTCTATAACCTGATATTCATCGATCATAAAATCCTTTCTCAGCACCGGGATTTCATTTGCCGCCCTGGCTTCCAGCAGGTCATTGGTATGCCCGCCAAAAAAATCTATATCGGTAAGTACCGACAGGGCCGATGCGCCCGCCGCGGCATAAGCCTGTGTTACATCGGCTACCTTTACCTGGTCGTTGATGATCCCTTTTGACGGTGATCGTCTTTTGAATTCCGCAATAATGCCTGTACGCTGCTCATCCAGCAAAAAGTCTTTAAATATATAGGGATTGCGTTTAAAGTGCAGGCCGGCTTCCAGTTGCTGTACAGAAACAGCTTGTTTGGCCAATGCCACTTCCTCTTTTTTACGCAGTACAATTTTATCTAAAATAGTCATAATTAATTTTCCAGCCAGTTCTGCATCATTTGTTTTCCATATTCCGTCAGTACGCTCTCCGGATGAAACTGAACCCCGCGCACATCGAAATCGTTATGGCGCAACGCCATAACCTCCGCATCGGCATCAGTAGCAGTTACCGTAAAGCAATCGGGCAAGCCTTCATTGCTTACTACCCATGAGTGGTAGCGCCCCACATTTATGGTTTCAGGACAATCGGCAAACAGGATTTCCGTTTTGTCCAGCACCGTAACTGGCGTAGCAATGCCATGCATTGGCCGTCCCAAATTTAGCAATCTTCCACCAAAGGCTTCGGCAATAGCCTGCTGGCCCAAACAAACGCCAAAAATACTTTTGCTTGCCGCATAGGTTTTAATCACATCGAGCAGCAAACCCGCTTCTTCCGGAATGCCGGGACCTGGTGATAAAATAATTTTATCATACTGGTCCACATCAGCCAAATCAAATTTATCATTTCTCCATACCTCTACATCGCGCCCAAGTTCATTTACCAGGTGCACCAGGTTATAGGTAAAGGAATCGTAGTTGTCAATAACCAGTACTTTCTTTTGTATTTGCTTATCCATTGTCTTAAATATCTGTAGCCATTTGTATTGCCTTACGCAAGGCTGCAATTTTATTGTTTACTTCGTTCAGCTCATTTATCGCTACTGAATCGGCAACTATACCTGCTCCTGCCCTGTAATGCAGCTGGTTGTTCTTGCTCATAAAAGTCCTGATCATGATGGCATGGTTAAACTGGTCGTCAAAACCCATATAACCAATGGCACCGGCATAAAAATTACGGCCCAGACCTTCGTACTCATCTATGAGCTGCATAGCCCTATATTTGGGTGCCCCGCTTAAGGTACCAGCCGGATAGGTATCGGCAACCACCTTAAAGGCCGATACATTGGGCTGCAGATGGCCACTTACTTTTGATACCAGGTGGATCAGGTGCGAATAATATTGCACTTCTTTAAATGATTTAACCTCAACACCGCTGCAGTGCCTGCTCAGGTCGTTCCTGGCCAGGTCTACCAGCATTACGTGCTCAGCACTTTCTTTAGGGTCCTGCTCCAGTTTCCTGGCCAGCTCCGCATCTTCTTCGTCGTTTCCGGTACGCTTAAATGTTCCTGCAATAGGAAAAATATTGGCCACATTGTCTTTAATGGTAATCTGGGCTTCAGGCGAGGAACCAAAAAGCTTAAAGCTGCCATAGTCAAAATAAAACAGGTAGGGCGATGGGTTAATAGAACGGAGGCAGCGGTAAACGTTAAACTCATCCCCTAAAAAGCCTTGGCTATATGCCCTGGACGGCACAATCTGGAACACATCTCCACGCAAAATGTGTTTCTTCATTTGCTCTACCATTTCCATAAAACCCTCATTGCTCAGGTTAGATTGTTCTTCGCCATCGATCTTAAAATCATATTCCGGGAAATTTTTATTCTGGATAATGTATTCCAGCTTTTCCAGATCTTCATTATCATCACCATTAAAGGTGTTTTTGAACAGGGTGATCTCATTTTTAAAGTGATCTATGGCAATGATGTACCTGTAAATGTGGTATTGCATCAGGGGGATCTGCTGGTCTTGCGGTGCAACCGAGCTAAATTTAATGTCTTCAAAATGCTGCACGGCGTTCCAAGTGAAATATCCAAAAAGTCCACTTGATATGTACCTGGTATCGGCTACAATGGGTGGATTAAATTTAGCTTTAAAAGCATCTATTTCATCTGTAAGTACAAAATCCCGCTTTTCTTCTTTCTGCCCATCCGGAAAATACGTAGCAAGCAGGCCATCTTTTAGTGTAATTCCTGCTACGGGCTCTGCACAAACGTAACTTACGGAATTGGACCGGCTATGGTAGTCGGAACTTTCCAGTAAGATGGTATTCGGAAACACATCACGCAACCGCAAATAAATACTTACCGGGGTCGTGGTATCGGCAAGTCTTTTCTTATAAGTGGTATTAATTATATAATTGTTCATATGCATCATTGCCTGGTCTTTTCCAGGCTTTCTTTTCAAAAAATCAATAAAACAAAAAACCCGACGTGTGGTCTACGTCGGGTTTTAATGTGGTTTGGTTTAGGTTGATAAACTATAAGGTACACAAAGCTACGACTAGACTCCTTTTTAGAGTGCCACGCCATTGCCATGTATGTATATTGTTAATCATATGTCACAAAAATATAAATAAATCTTACAAAGCAAAATTAAATTTGTAATTTTTATGAGATGCCGAAGAATGAACGTGATGGATCAACCATAGTCATCCTCAAAATGGCAGCTATAATAAGTACCAGTGCAAGCCCGAAATAAAGCGCTACAGCGCGGTGCCTGGCTGCCGGATCATTACCTTTTTTGGACCTTGCATTACCTATTGTGACCAGAATTGCAGCAAAAATCATCATGCCTATGTGTTCCATTTTCCAGTAAACAATTCCTGCTTTTACAAGTGGGCTCAAAAAATACAAGACCAATCCTATTAAAACCTGGGTGTGAACAAATATTAAGGTAAAGAGATTGATTTTTCTGTTTCCTTCTGTATATGGCTTTTTACCCAACCACCCCGAAATGGCTTGTACAAGTGCAATTACCAATAAAATTAAAACCAGGTAACGCCAGCCTGAATGTGCGCTTTTTAGAATCTGATACATAATCGTTTTTCTTTCAAACTTAACCAATTACTTTCTGATTCATTAAAAAGCAGAAATAGCAACTGATATTTAAAATCATTCCAAATTAGAAAGATAAAACGATTTGCCTGTTATCGGCTGGCGGCAAAAGCGGTATCCAGTTCAGTAATTTTAGTTTTAACAGCAGCCAGTCCTTCGATTTTAACCTGGCTCATCCTGCCTTTGAACAGATTATGATCAGCAGCCGTCCCCTTTAACTTAAGAGATGAATTGCCTTCTACATAAGTATATAAACTTCCAATATTACCTATCACATCAGCCTTTGCTGTATCTTTTAGAAATACCTGCAGCACACTTAATGAGAATTTACCTTTAGTAGTTACAGAAGCTGCATTCGAAGCGTCAATTCTTTGCAGGTCTTTCATGTATACTACCATGTGCAATGGCTCATCTTCGTTAGAACTGATGAAAAGTTTATCTCCTTTTGCTTCTATACGGGTTACTGCTTTATCATACTTTCCATATACAACAACACCTTGCTTGTTGGACTGAATAACTTCTACCTGCACATTCCCTTTAACCACCACTTTATTGAAGTTGATTCGTTGCTGTAGGTTCAGCTCAGTACGTATTGGCCCTGCCGCATTAGCACTTAATGCTGAAGTTGATAAAACGATTGCTGTTAATGCTGTTGCGAATAATGCTTTTACTGAAGTTTTCATATTTGTAAGGCTTTTAAGTTTTTTTTAATTTGTTTCCTAATAAGTCTCCCCAAATCCTAAAACGTTACAGCTATTTTTCTCCTTTTATGCGAGTCTGTAAATACGTTCGACGAACGCCTTAAATTTTTCGACCAACCAGATCCATCTTTTTAAAACCAAACCAGCTACCTGGTGTTATTTGTCTATACTTATAAAAAACATATTATGGATAAATTGGAAATTAAAGGGGCCTGGAACGAGCTCAAAGGAAAAATAAAGCAGGCTTATGCAGATCTTACTGATGATGACCTGAAGTATGAGGAGGGAAAAGACGATGAAATGCTGGGAAAACTGCAGCAAAAAACCGGAAAAACCCGCGACGAGCTGGTCAAATGGATCAATGGTCTGTAAACAAAAAATGCCTGTTCCAAAAAAACAGGCATTTTTGTTTTAGCTCATCTTCATCACGTATTTGTCGATGCCTTTGGCAAAGCCATCAGGAACAACGGCTATAGTTCGAAAGCCTCTTTTCAGATAAAAGCCCTCCGTATGCTGAGAAGTATCTATTTTATAAATTTTGCCAGGATATATTTCCTTTAACAGATTGATCCTATATTCCGTCAGCAGTTTACCTATTCCGTTTTTATGCTCTGCAATGTGTACCATACCCCAGGATAAGCCTGCCTCGTCAGTTTCAGTATCCAGAAAAATCCCTCCGCAGGCAACGATTTTCCTATTCTTTTCAACTACATAATAATTGTCTTCAATATCATTATCCAGGAAATCGACAAAAAGCGGCAGTTCCTCTGGCGCAAAGAATCTGGGCATATTGCTTTCAAAAAGTGCTACACATTTTTCCTTGAATAAAGGCTTGTATTTTAATATCTCCATATGCTAATGATTGTACATCGCAAATTACGACAATAAACATAACCTCATGGCAACAGAAAAAACCCTTATACCACAATTACCTCACCCAAATAAACCGAAGTACTTACAGCATTGCTGTAACCCTTCCTAAAAATCGTGATAAAAAATACTTTATGGCTATGACAGTCCGTTGTATATCCCTGCAACCGCAACCTTTGACATCGAAAATGAGCAAGTTGAAACAATTTTATCCCCCTATCCAATAACAACCCGATATTTTTGCTCATAAAAAGATAAGCTTTCATTTTTCGAGATAAACTGTTTTGCAAAATATCTACTTTTTAACTCGCCATAACTCTTGGCACATAGAAAGAGAACACAGCACCGTCTAGATTATATATTATAAGGTTTTCCTTACAACATTGTAAAAAAGCTGGAAATTATACTCGGTATGAAACCCGGTTAATTGAGCAATCTTTGTTAAAAGGCCAACAGAGTTATATGCGGAACTGGACAAGTGGTTGTATGCTTTTAAACACTTAACAGAATTCAAAGAAAGACCTGAATATTTAAGCGGCCCGGAATTTAATCAGTTTTTTAACCTGGCCAAATACGCCGATTTAACACCGGAGGAAAGAGTGATGTATAACAGAAGTTTAAAACACAAGTGGGACAATAAGAATGTGATGGATTACCCCGTGGCACAGGCGGAGCTCAGGAGCAAAACCGAGGAAGAAGCCAAGGGTCGCCATGATGAAGCCCTTGAAATCACTACAGCATTAAAAAGTAAGAAAATTGCCATCGAAGTTATTGCCGAAGCAACTGGCCTTAGTGTGGAAGAAATCGAGGCGCTATAAGCAAAATGTATTTGGAAAACGCCAAAACCTGGAATGGATATTTCGGGCTTTTTATTTTTAACTTCTTTACAAAAACTGCACCAAACCTACCACCAGCCCCGACGGGGCCGAAACCGCAATTTGCCGTAACCACCCATCTAGATTGTCGTTATTCCCCCTTTTACATCTGAATAATGTAGCTGATCTTTGATCAGATCATAAAAACAAAATCTTATGGCAGTAGAAAAAACAAAGGCAAGCACCGTAGACCAGTACATTGCCAATTTCCCCGAAAACATACAATCCAGGCTAACCCAGATCAGGCAGGCCATTAAGGCCGCAGCTCCCGACGCTGAAGAACTGATCAGCTACAGCATTCCCGCTTTCAAAAAGCATGGCATGCTCATTTTTTATTCGGCTTATACCAACCATATCTCCATTTCTATCCCTCCATCACCGGTATACGAAGTGTTTAAAAAAGAGCTCTCTGTTTACAAAACAAGCAAGTCTGCCATACAGATACCGAATGATAGCCCCCTGCCACTCGAATTGATCGCTGAAATGACAAAATTCAGGGTAAAGGAAGACGCAGAAATTGCCGCCGAAAAGGCCAGGAAAAAGGTTCAACAATAATATCAGATAAAATGTTATATCATTAACCAATAAATTAAATGCTATGGAAAAGCTGGAATACAAAATCTCTATCAACGCACCTGCAGAAAAAGTATGGAATACACTTTGGGAAGATAAAACCTATCGTCAGTGGACAACCCCCTTTAGCGAAGGATCAAGTGCTGAAACAGATTGGAAAAAAGGCAGCAGGATTGTATTTGGGGATTCAAGTGGCAACGGCATGATATCAAGGGTGGCCGATAACATCCCCAATAAGTTCATGTCTATAGAACATCTGGGTATGCTTAAAGATGGCACCGAAGATTTCGACAGTGATGAGGTAAAATCATGGGCTGGGGCAATGGAAAACTATACTCTTGAAGAAAAAAACGGGAATACTGAACTGTCTGTGTTAACAGAAATTACCGAAGAATATAAAGAAATGTTTGCTGAAATGTGGCCTAAAGCTTTAGATAAGTTAAAGGCTTTATCCGAAAATTAGCGGGGTACACTTTAACGTAAAAAATAAGTGATAAGCGGGTTTAATCAATTTTTTATAATAGATTTAGGTGTTATCATCTAAATTCTTTTATGAAGAAAATCCTGCTTCTCTTTGCCGGGGTATTTGTTGGGACAAGCCTGTTTGCCCAGCAAACCTATCCGGTTAATGGCACCTATGACATCAGGCAAGGCCTCTATGCATTTACCAATGCCAATATTGTAGTTAGTACCCGTAAAACCATAAGTAATGGAACTTTATTGATTAAAGGCCAAACGATACAGGCTGCCGGCAATGGCATTTCTGTTCCGAAAGGCTATGTGGTTATTGACCTGAAGGGAAAGTTCATCTACCCTTCACTAATTGATGCCTTTACCTCTTATGGACTCCCGGAGCCTACCCGTACGGGAACGGCTGGCCGCCAATCTATCTTCACTTCTACAAAAAAAGGTGCCTATGGCTGGAACGAGGCAATCAGGCCTGAAACCCAGGCCAGTGCTTTATTTTCGGCCGACAGCAGGAAAGCGGCGGAGCTGCGCAAGCTGGGCTTTGGCAGTGTAAATGTGATTAACCGCGACGGTATAGCGCGTGGCACATCAGTGGCAGTTACGCTAAGCGATGAAAAGGAGAACGGCAGCATACTCAATGCCCGCTCGGCCGCCAACTACTCCTTTAATAAGGGAACCTCCCAAAATGATTACCCAACATCCCTGATGGGCGCTATCGCCTTGCTGCGCCAGACCTATTACGATGCACAATGGTATGGCAAGCAAAAAGAGGAATACAACATTTCCCTGGAAGAGTTCAACAAGCAGCAAGATATTCCGCAGATTTTTGAGGCCGATGGCTGGCAAAATATCCTCCGTGTAGATAAGATAGGAAAAGAGTTTGGCCGGCAATTCATCATCAAATCCAATGGCGACGAATACCAGCGCGTAGCTGCAGTTAAAGCAACGGGTGCCGGCCTGATCATCCCGGTAAATTTTATAAAAGCCTACGATGTAGAAGATACTATTGAAACCCGCGACATCAGTCTGGCACAGATGAAAGCTTGGGAACTCGCACCAGGCAATCCTGGTATACTGGAAAAGGCAGGGATCAGATTTTCCATTACTACCCATGGGCTGGAAAACACCAGTGATTTCTGGCCGGCGATGGAACAGGCTATCAATAAAGGGTTAACAAAAAAACAGGCCTTAATAGCCCTTACAGAAATTCCCGCGGCCATGCTGGGCATAGCCGATAAAACCGGCACCCTGGAAACAGGAAAACTGGCCAATTTTATCATCACATCAGACAGCCTTTTTAAAAAGGAAAATGTGATTGAGGAAAACTGGGTGCAAGGCAAACGTTTTATACTCATTAATAAAGATGCAGAAAAAGACACCTCAAGACTTGTGCTGAAAAAGACCGAACCACTAAAAAATGAGCCTGCCGGACCGCTGATCTACCCCTTCACCGCTTTTGGTAACAATGTCCCCTTAAAACAGGAAAGCGTTTTATTGAAAAATGCAACTGTATGGACCAATGAAAAGGAAGGCATCCTGCAAAATGCCGATGTACTTATCGAAAACGGAAAGATCAAATCGGTAGGAAAAAACCTGAACCCGGGAAATGCGAAGGTAATTGATGCCACGGGCAAACACATCACTCCGGGCATGATAGATGAACATTCGCACATTGTCATGACCGGGGGTATCAATGAAGGCGCGCAGTCTTCTTCAGCAGAAGTACGCGTGGGCGACATCATCAACTCTGAAGACGTCAACATTTACCGACAGCTTGCAGGTGGGGTTACCACCTCCCAGATCCTGCATGGTTCTGCCAATCCGGTTGGCGGGCAATCACAACTCATAAAACTGCGCTGGGGCAAACTACCCGAAGAGCTTAAGTTTGAAGGCGCCGATGGGTTCATAAAATTTGCGCTGGGCGAGAATGTAAAGCAGAGCAATTTTGGAACAGGGGCACGTTTTCCGGTAACCAGGATGGGCGTAGAACAAACCTTTGTAGATCAGTTTACCCGGGCCAAAGCCTATAAAGCTGAAAGGGCTAAAAAAGGAAGCAATGTGAGGCGAGATCTGGAACTGGATGCCATAGCCGAAATCCTGGATAACAAACGTTTCATCACCTGCCATTCTTACGTGCAGTCCGAAATCAATATGCTCATGAAAGTAGCCGATAGCCTGGGCTTCAAAATAAATACCCTTACCCACATATTGGAAGGTTATAAAGTAGCCGACAAGATGAAGGCGCGTGGCATCAATGCCTCTACCTTTTCTGATTGGTGGGCCTATAAAATGGAAGTAGCCGAAGCCATACCCTACAATGGTAAGATCATGCACAACATCGGTATCACTACCGCATTTAATTCTGACGATGCGGAAATGGCCAGACGCTTAAACCAGGAAGCCGGAAAAGCGATCTTGTATGGCGGCGTTCCGGAAGAAGATGCCCTTAAATTTGTAACCTTAAATCCAGCTAAAATGCTGCATATAGACAGTAGGGTAGGCAGTCTTAAAGCAGGTAAAGATGCGGATGTGGTCATCTGGTCAGACCACCCCCTCTCTATTTATGCCAAAGCAGAAAAAACTTTTGTAGATGGCATCGCCTACTGGGATATGGAAAGAGATGGCCAAATTAGGGCTGCACAAAAGCTGGAAAGGGCCCGCCTGATCCAGAAAATGAAAGAGAGCAAAGGCCGCGGGGCCAAAACCCAAAAGCCAAAACCAGAGGCCCGGCGCGAATTTCATTGCGAAACCGTAGAAGACTACTCCCTTGAACTGAACGACCTGGAAAGGAGCCACAACCATGAATAAATACATTTTAAGTCTGTTAGGTACTGCCCTGGGGCTAAACTGCCTGGCACAGGCCAACATCTCTCCGGCACCAGCGCAGGATAAAAAAGTAATTGTAATGGGGGCCAGACTCCATACAGGTAATGGAAAGGTGATAGAGAACAGCTACCTGATTTTTGAGCAAGGCAAAATTACCGGATTAGGCGATGCCACTGTTGTGCGCTTAGACCCCAGCGGCTCAACCTTAATCAACGCCAGTAACAAACACATTTACCCGGGTTTTATAGCGCCGGTAACCAACCTGGGGCTGGTAGAGATCAGCTCTGTTAAAGCAACAATGGATTATAGTGAAATTGGCGAACTTAACCCGCACATCAGAGCTTTGGTTGCTTACAATACCGATTCAAAGGTGCCTGCTACCATCAGGAGTAACGGCGTGCTAATGGCGCAGATTACGCCTCAGGGAGGGACAATTTCTGGCAGTTCCTCAGTGGTACAACTGGATGCCTGGAACTGGGAAGACGCAGCCATCAGAACAGATGATGCCCTGCACCTGAACTGGCCGGTTACCCCCAAATTCAGGGGCCAGGGTAGCCGGGCGGGCGTCCCGTCGGCAGCCGAACTGAGCAGCCGCACACAAAACACCATCAATCAACTGGACCAGCTTTTTGCAGAGGCAAAAGCTTATGCTGAAACAGAGAAACCAGTTGTTGTAAATGGCCGGCTGGCGGCAATGAAACACCTTTTCGATGGCACACAAAAATTGTTCATTACTGCAAACGCACAGAAAGACATCATTAGCGCAGTAAAATTTGCAAAAAAATACAACATCACACCGGTTTTGGTTGAAGGCGATGAAGCGTATCTCATTATCCCATTCTTAAAGGAAAACAACATCAGTGTAGTAGTCAAAGAACCGCACAATTTACCCGTTATGAATGACGACGACGTAAATATGCCCTATAAGAATGCAGGGGTATTGGCCAATGCAGGCATTAATGTATCTATGAGCCTGCACAGCTACTGGCAGCTCAGAAACCTGCCTTTTATGGCCGGAACTGTAGCAGCCTGGGGGCTGGATAAAGAAAAGGCTTTGCAAACCATCACTTTAAATACAGCTAAGGTTTTAGGTATTGATAAAACCGCAGGAAGTCTGGAAATAGGTAAAGATGCAACCTTCTTTATTTCGGATGGCGATGCATTGGACATGAAGACAAACAAAGTAGAAAAAGCTTTTATACAGGGCCGGGACATCAATCTGGATAACCTTCACAAACAACTCGACAAGAAATTTAGCGATAAATATAAAGCCGGGAAACAATAGGCATAAAAAAAAACAGTGACCTCATCCAAGGTCACTCGTTTTTAACTAACTTATTATTCATAAAAAAACTGGCTGTTGGGGAAGGAGTCGAACCTTCAAGGGGTAGTTAGCTACAGTTCAAAAATTAATTTGTGGTCAACCCATAAACTGCGTTTATCCATTTATCCCCGCCACCGAGACAAGAAGGCGTGTCTGCCAATTTCACCACCCAACATTCTGTTAAAGTACTAAATTTTATTAAGAAAAAAGATTTTTGGTTTAGGTTGATTAAAAATCTTTTTTCTTAATAGCTGTAGGGGAAGGAGTCGAACCTTCAAGGAGTAGTTAGCCCTTACGGGTTTTCCATATTCTCCACCACCGAGACAAGGAGGTGCGTCTGCCAGTTTCACCACCCTACAGAGTATAAGCAAATGTTAAAGAACTATATTTTTTGTTACTTGCTTGATACAAATGTAACAACAACCCAAATACGTTACAAATATTTTAATCATTTAATTTTATTTTTAGCATATTTATAATTATATTTGATTATCGTTAACAAATATCAAAATCATGCTTAGAAAAGAAAGCCAAAATTTAGAAATTGATAACCTGGATATCGACATTTTAAAGCAGTTGATGCACGACGCAACCAAACCCTATACTGAAATTGCCAAAGATCTGATCGTTTCGGGCGGTACAATACATGTTCGCATGAAAAAGCTTCAGGAAATGGGCATCATCAGGGGCTCACATTTAATCATTGATCCGCAAAAGGCAGGATATGACGTAACTGCCTTCCTGGGAATTTATCTGGAAAAAGGGATACAATATAAAGATGCTGTAGCACAGCTCAGCAAGATTAAAGAAGTAGTAGAACTTCATTATACTACTGGAGCATACAGCATGTTTGCCAAAATTATCTGCAGGGATACCAGTCACCTGCGCCACGTGTTAAACGAAGAGATACAGGCCGTTCCGGGTATTCAGCGTACAGAGACGCTGATTTCGCTCGAAGAAAGTATCAGGAGGCAGATAGAGTTATAATAGATTCTATTTGAACATATCCTTTAAAGCCTGCAGCTTCAACTGTAAATCTCCATCAGGCAGTTTTTCTTTTTGTCCAGCTTTTGGATTATGCTGTGGTTTAAGCGGCTTTTTATGCTGTTGAGCCCCTACAGGCTTGGCAAACTTTTTAGACTTGTCTGCCTGCTTATGCTGGTCCCTTTTAGGCTTAGCGTCCAATTCCTTTTTCATCGACAGGGAAATTCTTTTCCGGGCAACATCCACTTCAACAACAGTAACCTCAACTTTCTGATGTACCTTCACTACATCCGCAGCATTGGCCACAAACTTATCAGCCATCTGGCTGGTGTGGACCAAACCGTCCTGATGCACCCCGATATCTACAAATGCGCCGAAATTGGTAATATTGGTAACAATACCTGGCAGCTTCATGCCTACTTTAAGGTCGGCAACTTCATTTACTCCCTCTGTAAAACTAAATACTTCAAACTGCTCACGTGGGTCGCGGCCTGGTTTTGCCAGCTCAGCCATGATGTCGGTCAAGGTAGGTAAACCAATGTCATCACTTACATATTGCTGTAACCTGATCTGCTTTTGTAACTCCGTATCTTTCATCAATTGGCTGATGCTGCAATTTAAATCCCTTGCCATTTTATGCACCAAGGCATAGCGCTCAGGGTGTACACCACTTGAATCCAGCACTGCTTCAGCATTTCTGATCCTCAGGAAGCCTGCCGCCTGCTCAAAGGCTTTATCGCCCAAACGCGGCACTTTCCTCAGACTTTCCCTGTTTTTAAACGCACCATGCTCATTACGGTAGGCCACTATGTTTTGTGCCAGTTGCGGCCCCAAACCAGATACGTAAGCGAGCACCTGCTTTGAAGCGGTATTGAGTTCAACACCTACGGCGTTTACACAACTCATTACGGTATCATCAAGCGATGCCTGTAACTTATTCTGGTCCACATCGTGCTGGTACTGCCCCACACCTATCGATTTAGGGTCTATTTTCACCAGCTCGGCCAGTGGGTCCATCAGTCTGCGACCAATAGAAACTGCTCCCCTTACCGTAATATCCTGATTAGGAAACTCTTCACGTGCCACTTCCGAGGCGGAATAGATCGAAGCTCCGTTCTCGTTCACCATTACTACCACTACCCCCGGAATGTTCAGTCTGCGTACAAATACCTCCGTTTCGCGGCCAGCCGTTCCATTACCTATTGCCACGGCTTCAATTTCATATTTTGCACAAAGCTCGGTCAGTTTATCGCCAGCTTTCTTAACATTGCCTTGTCCTGTATGCGGATAAATGGTGGTATTTTCCAATAACTTTCCCTGCTTGTCCAGGCAAACTACTTTGCAGCCCGTACGGAAGCCGGGATCAATGGCAAGCACATTCTTCTGGCCCATTGGCGCAGCCAGCAAAAGCTGTCGCGCGTTTTCTGCAAATACCCTTATGGCCTCTTCATCCGCTTTTTCTTTCGACAGGTTGCGGATCTCTGTTTCCATTGCCGGGCCCAACAATCTTTTATAGCTGTCTTGTACAGCCAGCTTAACCTGAGCTGCACAAGCATTGTTTCCTTTAACAAATTGGTTTTCCAGGATTGCAATTGCCCCATCTTCGTCGGGCATCGCATCAAGTTTTAAAATGGATTCATTCTCGCCCCTTCTTATGGCCAATACCCGGTGCGAAGGTGCATTTTTCAATGGTTCTTCCCAGTCGAAATAATCTTTGTATTTAATCCCTTCTTCTTCTTTACCTTTAATAACAGTGGATTTAAAGACGGCTTTTTGCTGGAAGTAGCTCCGCATCGCCGTCCTTGCCTCGGCATTTTCATTTACCATTTCGGCAATAATGTCCCTGGCTCCCGCCAGCGCTTCAGCAGTAGAAACCACACCCAGCTCATCATTCAAAAACTTGCCTGCTTCGGCTTCAGGATCTGCTTTAGCCTGCTCCAAAATAAACAGGGCCAAAGGCTCCAGTCCTTTCTTGCGCGCTTCAGAGGCCCTGGTCTTACGTTTAGGCTTGTAAGGCAGGTAAATATCTTCTATGGTAGCAATGTCAGTAGCTGCGTTAATCTGGCCTTCCAGTTCGGGGGTTAGTTTGTCCAGCGCAGTCAATGCCTTCAAAATAGCCTCCCTGCGTTTATCCAGCTCTCTTAATTGCTGAAATCTGTCGCGGATACCCGCTACCTGCACTTCGTCTAAACTTCCAGTCACTTCTTTCCGGTAACGTGAAATAAAGGGAACTGTAGCCCCTTCATCCAGTAATTCAATAGTAGCGATAACCTGCTCTTCCTTTACCGCCAGCTCGGCAGCAATGATTCTAGAATGATTGCTCATTTAATTTCTGTTTGATATCCTAATTGCCGCCAAAATTAATCCTAACAATTGACATCCTCAAATAAATATATTGTTAACAAAAAATCCCCTAAGGCCTACCCAGGGGATTTATATTTTTTGTTGCAACAGGGCAACGCTTATTTATTTACGTACAATACCTCTTTAACTGCTTTTACTACTCTTTCTGCATTAGGTAAGCTTGCAGCAATTAAGGTAGGCGCATAAGGAAGCGGAACATCTGCACAGGTAATACGCAGTACAGGAGCATCTAAATAATCAAAAGCATTCTTTTGAACATTAAATGCAATTTCAGAAGAAATTGAAGCCAATGGCCATGCCTCTTCTACAACTACCAGACGGTTCGTCTTTTTAACAGACTCAATGATGGTAGCATAGTCAATAGGGCGTACTGTACGCAAATCGATCACTTCAACATTGATTCCTTCTTTGGTCAGCTCTTCTACGGCAGGGTTAACAACGCGGGTAAGCATTTTACCAAAAGTAACGATGGTCACATCAGAACCTTCCTTAACCACATTTGCTTTGCCAATTGGCAGGTAGTACTCTTCTTCAGGAACTTCGCCTTTGTCGCCGTACATTACCTCCGATTCCATGAAAATAACCGGATCAGGATCTAAAATGGCCTGTTTAAGCAAACCTTTGGCTTCGTAAGGCGTAGAAGGAACTACTACCTTTAAACCCGGACAGTTGGCATACCAGTTTTCAAAGTTCTGAGAGTGCTGGGCACCCAGCTGACCTGCATTACCTGTAGGTCCGCGGAATACGATGGGCACAGGGAACTGTCCGCCGCTCATGGATAACATTTTAGCTGCGCCGTTAATGATCTGATCTATAGCAACCAGAGAGAAGTTAAAGGTCATAAATTCTACAACCGGAACCAATCCGTTCATTGCTGCGCCTATTGCTATTCCGGCAAAGCCCAATTCAGCAATCGGCGTATCAATTACACGCTTATCGCCAAATTCATCAAGCATACCCTGACTAACCTTATAGGCACCATTGTATTGCGCAACTTCCTCGCCCATAAGGAAAACGTTTTCATTTTTACGCATTTCCTCGCTAAGGGCCTCACGCAAAGCTTCTCTAAATTGAATCTCTCTCATTGTATATTCAAATATTAACTGGCGCAAACTTATATAAAATTGCGTTCAAATGCAAGTTTATCCATAGCCCTGAAACCTTTAAAAACAAAGTGTTAAGACAGGAAATATATGTTTTGCAAGTCTATAATTTTAACGTGTTTTAATTACACTATCGCCCCTACTTGCCAAATAAAGTTCTATATATAGAATATTTATAATTGTCTTCTACCAGGCTCGATTTAAAATAAGGCGCTTCAAAAAGTTCGGTAAGTTTTTCTTTGAGTGCCGATATGAACGCTGCCTTGGCTTCTTCCAGATAAGTGCCGGATAAACTTTGCCTGCCCGATTTAAACCACACCCCTTCCTGGCTCATGGTTTTAACCACATATAAATTCGGTTCAACTGCAGTTTTACCCGAAAATTGTTCATAAACGTAGGTGTAGAGCAAAGTCTGGATCAGGGCTTTGTTGATGTACTTACCATCAGTATTGAACAGTTCAGGGATATCCTTATAGGTCAGTTTATCGCTACCCGTTTTATAATCAACTATCCGGGTAACACCCTCTTTTAAATCTACCCGGTCAATAATTCCTCCTATCCTGATGCTGGCCTCTTTTCCATTGAGCGGGAAACTGATGTCGGCCTCCACCCATTGCTCCAGGCTTGCAATGCGAAAGGGGGCTTGGGTTTCATCCTGGTTAACAATGATTCTTACATAAGCTTCTACAATGGCCAGTATTACCTTTTGCATTCCTTTAAAAGCAACCGCCTTATCCGGGTTGTTGAATATCACCGCAGCAAAGGCTTTTTCGGTCAATGCAGGAATGTCTTTGCTTTTTGCCTTGAGCAGCGGGGCGGTAATTTCCTGGCCAATGCAGTCTTCATAAAAATATTCCATTACCTTGTGCAGGATAGAGCCTACCTCATTGGCCTCTACCACGGCTGTTACCTCTTTAGGTTCTTTAATGCCGGCAATGTAATTGAAAAAGAAATCTATGGGGTTCAGGATGTATTGCGTTAATGCAGAAGGCGAAAGCGTTTTATTTTTATCCAGGTACCGTTGCAAACCAGCCTGTATCGCTGCATTTCCTTCTTTTTTGATTTGCACCTCTTTAACCGGCTCTGTTCTTACATTCAGATCAAGACTGTAATAACTGAAATCAAAGCCGCTTTCGTAGGCCAGCTGTTTTAAGATCCGGCTCGGCTCGCCCGAAGTAGATTCATCTGTAAGGCTGTTGTAAACAAAATTGATGTTTTCTGCCCGCTGGATTAGCCGGTACACCATATAAGCCGAAATGGCATCCTGGTTTTCCAGCACCGGCAAGCCATATACCCTCCTGATGCTGTCGGGGATAAAACTGTTTCCCGCAGATGATTTAGGCACAATACCCTCGTTAAAGCCCAGCATCACCACCTTATCAAAATTAAGGTTCCTGGTTTCCAGCAAGCCCATCAACTGGATCCCCTTTAAAGGATCACCTGAAAGTGGCACTGCAAGCCCCATAATTGCCTTTTGCACCAGTGAAATAATGAAAGGAATCTCTTCATGCCCTACATCCCGCCCAAAAGTGTCGTACAATCTGTTCAGCTCCTGTATAATTTTAACGAAGAGTTCCGCATCAATCTTTTTTAATGCGCCTGCATTGGAAAGCCTTGCCAGCACAAAATTACAGAGTTCCAGCAGCTGTTCCATTACCTCACCTGCATGGTTCAGTTTTTTGAAAAACACTTCGAACAGGCCTTTCTGGTTAATTAAACGGGACTGTGAAATTTCAACTTCCTTCTCTGTCAGCAAAGCCCTTTTAATCTTATCGCGCATAGCATGGCTCAGCCCGGTTAGCGGGTGTGTTAAAAAGGCCTCTACATTTTTGTAAGACAAGCGCCCGGTTTGCTGAATCTCCAGCTGACAGCCGCTCCAAAGATCTATCAACCCGTATACACTGGAAGCCGCCAGGGCAAAACCCATTGTAACGTTCAGCTCAACCTCCTGCCCGTTATAAGTGGTTGGAATGGTTTGTAATGCTGGAATCAGCAGGCTCTCATCTGCCAGCACTACAGCAACGGAGGTTTCCTTACCGGTGCCGGTATAATCCTCTTTTAAAATGGCATTCAGTATTTTGGCCTGCGCGGCCTGCCCCTGCACACTGTAAACATTTACCTGATGTTTTTCATTCCGCATTAAACTGGAGCTGTTTTCAAAAACATTTTTTATCCCCAGTTGATGAATGTTCTTTCTTAAAAACAAGCCAGCTTCCTGCAAGGGATCGTCCAGGTAATAGCTATCGGCATCAAAATAAAACAAGGCCTTACCCGCGTCCTGCAGGTTTACAAAAATCCGGGCCTCTGCATTGCTTAATGCATTAAAGCCAGCAAAAATGACCTTTCCTTTTTCAAAGTCCGCCATAAAGGCCTGCCTTGCTGCATTGCTCTGGGCCAGTTCCCTGTAAATCATCCCATTGGTGATATAGCCCTGCGTTTTTAATTCGTGATGAAACTTATGGTAAAGTTTAGGCATCCTGCGCCACATCTTTATAAAGAGCTCCTGTTGTCGCTTATGCTTCCCTTCCGAATAGGAAGTCCAGAACTGAGAAAGGTACTGGTACTGCTCCGGGCTCAGGTAGTCAAAATCCTTATTGATCACAGAAATATCTTCCAGATCGCGGTAAATCTTGTCCGCATCCACCAGGTCGATATCTATCTGCGAGAAATCGGCGAGCATGATCTTCGCCAGCGGAAAGAATTTATTACCCGAAATGGGATCCAGTCCCTCTTCCCGGAGCAGCTGGTTATAAATTCTGTGCAGCGTAAAAAACTGTATATAAAAATCGGCTAAACGGTAATCGGTCGATTTTGCAAAAAACTCCTGTACAGTAAAAAAGGAAGGACTAAAAAAAGGCTTTTTAATGAGATCGGCCAGGTGTTTCTGTAAATAGGCCGCCGGCCTTTTATTGTTAAAAATGATGGCACAGTGCTGTAGGCTGCTGCCAAACTTTGCAACCAGATCTTCTGCTAATTCCTGTAAAAATGGCTTCATACTTAAATAGATTTCAGTTGTTTGGTAACCGCGTAAAACAAATAACCCTTTACTTTGCTGTAACCCATTTCGGTAAATAAAGCCTTGTAACCCTGTACCTGCGCTACATGCTCCTTTGTCTGCTCCAGAGTAAATTTATAATCAAGGATGATGACCTCATCGCCAGCCAGGAGTACCCTGTCCGGCCTGTGCATTTTCCCCTCAGCATCTATGATGTTCTTTTCTGTGATGCTTTCAGGAGCCTGGTTTAATACCGCCCGCAGTTCGGGGTGATTTAAAACCTCCTGCACAGCCGTTTTAAGCTCCTCCATTTCCTTTTCTAAAATAGTACCCTCCAGCAGCAGACCTGCCAGGTAGCGATCTATTTCCTGTCCCGTCCCCGCATTGGCCAGTACATCATGAAGTAAAGAGCCCCGGCGGCCCGACTTCTGAATATTTAACACGTGCTTTAAATGCTGTTCCTGATCGGGTACATAGATCTCAGCTAAACGGCTGGTGGTTGGATAATGATCCAGCTCAATCTGCCCTGAAAGATTAGTTTGCCCCAGGCGTGCCGGAACTTCATCTACAATCTCATATACATTGTTTTCGTCAAAATCATGTTCAAAGGTCATATTCAGCACATCGCCAATAGTGCTGAGTTTTGTGCTGTCCTTTTTTGCCATTGTAGCGATGTACAGATAATCGCGCGACCTGGTCGTGGCCACATATAGCATATTTAAGGCATCCATATGGTTGTACAACAGCTCTTCATAATAAGCTTTTGCAACCGCAGAATTACTAAGCGTCTCATTGTATTTCAGGGGAATACCCCGCAAAGCTTCAAAAGCGGTGTCTGCCGATGACACCCAGAAAACAGCATTTGCTTTACCTTTGATTTCCCAGTTACAGAAGGGAATAAATACAGCCCTGAAAGCAAGCCCTTTTGATTTATGAATGGTGATCACCTGTATGGCATCCGCGCTTTCGGGTGAAGGCAGGGATTTGTTTACCCCTTCTTCATCCCACCAGGTTAAAAAGGACACAATCCCCTTCTCTCCCAGTCGGCTTGCATTGGCGGCGAGGTCTCTGAAGGCCAGCAGATAAGGAAGATGGGCCTCCATTTGGCCCAGCCCATAACTATCTATCAGGATCTCTACCAGCTCTGGCAGCGGCAGCTGCATCCAGCTTTGCCAGTTTTCACACAAGGAAGCCGGGAGCACAGCTGTGAGGCCACTAAAGGAAGTATGGTTTAAATTAAGGTAATGACTGGCATCTGGTGTGATATTTTGCAAGGAATTGTACAGGGCAATACAATTAGCTTTGTAGAGCGTAGTTTCACTATCCAATCCAATCAGGGCTTTCATCGTATCTATAATCAACCGAACCCCTATGTTGTTGGAGATTTGTAGCGCCTCGCCCGAGATTACCTCTATACCCTGGGCCATCAGCTTTTTAACTGTGGTTACGGCTTCGGCATTGGACCGTACCAATACAGCAATGTCGCGGGCGGCATAGCCTTGGTCCGCTTTGAGCCGGGCGATCTCAGCAATCACTTCGTTCAGGGCAATATCCCTGAAAACCGTTTCCGTGAAGCGCTGCTCTTCAGCGGCGTCATCTTTACCTATT